>CAVXZH010000008.1:0-15925 GCA_963766435.1 uncultured cyanobacterium | reverse complement strand
ACTTCCACCAGTAACTCGACTGAAAATAGTGGAGATATTTGGGGTGTTAATTAAATCGAATGTCGCGGAACCACTCTGAGGAACTGAAAATTGGTTGAAGCTATGAAATAGATTCGTACCTGCGGCACTACCATTCGTGATGGTGAAGTGATTTCCATTTTGAGAGACACTAGTATTGAGGCTGTGATCTGAAGTCACCTGACTATTGGCAAAATCATTTCCCAGGAAGATTAATCTGAATGGCAGCAGCAAAACAGTTAGCATTCCATTCAGTAAACCCAAAGAACTAGAAAGCCTTTTCATGACACAGCCTCTTTTTATACCCGTTCTCATATATAAATATAGACGATAATTTTAACTGTGTGCGGAGGTTTCCACGCCGTTTGGTTAAAAATTAATTTTTTCTAAAAAAAATACAATATTATCCCACTATAACATCATCATATCACACAAAAGTCAAGGGGGGGTAAAAATGGCTGAAAGGTTGTTAATTCGTTGATTTATTGCTATTATTCTCAATATTATTGAGAATTTAATCAACCTTATTGAGAAAAAAGGCGAGAATTACAAATTTTGAGTTAAGCTTTTTCAGAATGTTGAATAACTAACAGTAAATGATTTATACTGAAAGACTATAATGCATTGATACGGGATGGATAAATAATGTACGGGATTATTAATAGAGCAATTCAAGATATGATATGCGATTGCTTTTGGGGAGGAAACTTGGGAAATAATTAAACAAAAATCTGAATTAGAAGTTGATTATTTCTTGAGGATGGAAAATTATCCTGATGATGTAACTCACAAATTGGTAAAAACCATCAGTGAAGTGATAGGTTTATCAGGAACCCAAGTGATGCAAGCTTTTGGTGAATATTGGATAGAATATACCGCTAAAGTGGGATATGAGTCAATCATGGATATGTATGGTGATACACTGCCAGAATTTTTAAAGAACTTAGATCATCTTCATACTCGGATGGGTGTAAATTTTCCCCAATATACTCCCCCTTATTTTGAATCCCATGAACATGAAGAACAATCTTTAGAATTACACTATTATTCTCGTCGTCAAGGGTTAACTCCAATGGTGATTGGTTTGCTCAAAGGTTTAGGAACAAAATTTAATACGGAAGTTAATATTACCCATATGGAAGATAAACAGCATGGGTCTGATCACCATGTTTTTTTAATACAATACGAAGAGCATTAATTAAGTATTAATTTAATTAATTAGCTCTTACCAACGCCATCAAAAAAATCATGAACTGTTTTCCCTATAATCTTTCTCCAGAGTTATTTATCGAAGCATTTCCGTTTCATATTGTATTTAATCGTCAGCGACAAATTTTGCAAGTTGGAAAATCATTGCAGAATATTCACATAAATATTTTAATAGGTGGTTCTCTAGATGAGAATTTTCAGATTATTCATCCTAATGTTCAGATGGAATTCAGCGCAATTATCAACCGGATTAATTCTTTATTTGTGCTGCAATGTCTACACAACAATCTCCAATTTAAAGGACAAATGATGTATGAACAGGAGCAGGATATTATATTTTTTCTGGGTTCTCTCTTAGTTAACGATATAAATACGAGTAGAAATGCTATTGCTGCTTATGGTATGAATTTGAGATTTGCTATTCATGATCAAACCCTTGATTTAATTTTGCTTCTTCAAGGAAGAAATCATATTTTAGAAGATGCACAGGAATTAATAAATGAATTGAATCAGCAACAATTACGTCTAAAAAAGGCATTGCAAATTCAAGAAAATCTTACTAAAGAAACTAGTTTACAAGCTAAAAAGCTAGAAGGTACACTCCAGAATTTACAACAAATTCAAATGGAATTAATCCAAGCAGAAAAAATGTCTAGTTTAGGAATTATGGTTGCAGGTGTTGCTCACGAAATTAATAATCCTGTGAATTTTATATATGCGAATATTGAACCTATCAAAAATCATATTGAATCTTTAACTTCCCTAATTAAACTCTATGAACAGGAATATCCTCATCCTACATTTTTGATTCAAAAAACTTTAGAAGAAATGGAAATAAATTTTGTTGTAAATGACCTATATAAAATCTTAAATTCAATCAAAATAGGTGCTGACCGTATTCGCGACATTGTGCTAAATTTACGGAATTTTTCACGGATTGGTGAAGCTGAAATAAAGCAGATAGATATTCACGAAGGTATTGATAATTCATTAATGCTCTTACAATCTGAGTTAAAAGAAAATACCGAATATTCAAAAATTAATATTATTAAAAGATATGGGAAATTACCATTAGTTAACTGTTATGTTTCTCAACTAAATCAGGTATTTATAAATATTCTGAAAAATGCAATTTATGCTTTGCATGAACAAGAGCAACAAAAGACATTAGCCGAAATTCAACAAAATCCTAGTTGTATTATTATAACTACACAATTGGAACATCAAGAATGGGTGAAAATTAGTATTAAGGATAATGGTTCAGGAATGACAAAAGAAGTCTTAGCTAAATTATTCGACCCCTTCTTTACCACAAAACCAATAGGTACAGGGACAGGTTTAGGCTTATCTATCAGTTATAATATTATTGTCGATAAACATCAAGGAAAAATATATTGTATTTCTGAACCAGGACAAGGAGCAGAATTTATCATAGAAATTCCCATTCAATAAAACTTCCCCATAAAATAGTTCATGCTATTTTAAACTTTTAGACTTTTAGACGTGGAGCAGGCATCTTGCCTGCTATTGAAGCCTATATTATATTATAATACGGTTGGTGTTAAGGGAGGAAGTCATACCGTCAGGATGACAATATAGGGATTATAGCCATTTTTCGGCTTAACTGAACAGTATTATATTATATTATTAGTTGTTAATTCTTGGAGTTTTTTTAACACTGCTTGAGCATGACCCTTAGCTTTGACATTAGGCCAAGTATAGGAGATAGTTTGAGCAGGTGAAATCAGAAAGGTTGACCGAGCTACACCCATATATTCTTTACCCATAAACTTTTTTAAACGCCAAGCACCATAAGCTTCTGTGAGAATATGTTCAGGGTCACTTAAAAGTGTAATAGATAAGTTATGTTTATTAATAAATTTGCAATGGGTTTTACCTGAATCTGGACTGACACCTAATATTTTTGCTCCCAATTGATGGAAATCTGAAGATAAATCGGTAAAGTCTTTAGCTTCAGTGGTGCAACCGGGGGTGTCATCTTTGGGGTAGAAGTAGAGTATCACCCATTTTCCAGTGAAGTCGTTGAGGGTGATGGGGTGATTATTTTCATCGGTCGTGGAGAAATCAGGTGCTGGTTGTCCGGGTTGGGGAATGTTGGTCATGATGGGATGTAGAAAGACTGGAGTTTGAGTATTATAGCTGGATATTGCACTTTAGGAACCAAAGGTGTTTTGTTTCGCGCATTCGTCTAGTTTATTTCCCACATATTAATAGCACCTTGACGACTACTACTAATCAGAGTTTGTCCATCTGGACTAAATACTAAACAGGTAATAGCATCTAAATGCTTGCTTTCAGAAGCAATTTCTTGTCCCGTGTTGAGGCTCCAAAGTTTGATACTATTGTCCTCACTACCACTAGCTATAATCTGTAATCTTTTTTGTATTATTTATCGTGTGTAAACTTGTTGCTTTTGTTGTAGGTTCTTTAGTTAGATATAAAGTTTCCTTTATTTCTGCTAATTTTGATAAAATTTCCTGTGTATTAGCTGGACGTTTATTAATTGATTTTGCCATCAAACCATCAATGAAATTTGCTAGCAAAGCTGAAATCTTTACGGATTCTTCATGCCAGTTCCAATCATCATCCGTATTGGGATCACGATAGTTAGCGCAAATTTCGTGAGAATGTTTTCCTGTAAGTAGATAGACAAAAGTACGACCTAATGCAAAAAAATCTGATTGGGGAACTGCTTGACCAATAATTTGTTCTAATGGAGAATAGCCATAACTATAAGTGTTTGTAACCGCGTTTTCAGCAAGTTGTTGGTTATATGTTTCAGTAATTTCTCTTGCTATGCCAAAATCAATCAACACCAGATTTCCATCTGGCTTGAGCATAATATTAGATGGTTTAATATCTCGATGAATAAGCGGTGGTTCCTGTTGATGTAGTTCATGCAATATATTTGCTAATTGAGTTAACCAATTAATAGCCCGCTGTTCACGAATTGGTATGTTATTTCTTTTTTCCATCCATTCAGATAAATTTTCTCCCTCAATTTTTTCCATGACCAGACAATACACAGGTATTTGACTGTTTTTAGGAAAAAATGAGAACTCATCCTTTGCTTGTGGAATACCTGGATGATTCAGTCGATTTAAAACTTTAGCTTCTCGTTTAAATTGTTCTACAGCTTTAGGTTTATTCTCTTTCAAGACTTTAAGAACTTTGTGGCTATTATTATCATTGCAATCTTGGACTTCATAAGTATTCCCAAAACCGCCTTTATCGCTCAGTAAACGGGTTACTCGATAACTTCCTTCTAGAAGCAGTTCAGAACCGCAGCTTTGACAGCGCATGAGATTTTCATAATTTTCGGGATTTTGGCAGTTAGGATTGATACACAGGCTCATAGTGTCCGTAGGTAATAGATGTATCTGATATTTTAGCCTAAATTACTGGTAATTTTCCATAATATCAGCAATATTATGTATTATTTATAGGACAATACGGTTCAGTTAAGGAAGTAAGTAATATTGTCATTCTTCGCTTCGCTCAGAATAATATGAGGTTTTGCGTTACAGCAGTTTTCATGTATTTAGACCACAGCCTAATTTTTGCGTACTTCTTTCTTTTGCGTCTACCCTGCGGGAACGTCTTCGACGAATGCGTGAGACATAAAAATGTGTCGATTATACTCCGGCTCTAGTTTAGCACAGCTACTGTCTGATTAACATGGCAGGCAAGATGCCTGCTCCACGGATAACAATAGATGTCTAATTTCGCTAAACAATTGCCAATTTTTTAAATACTCTGCTGGAATATTGTTTAAATAAATTCAAAATATTATCGCTTTGGGATGAATAGTAGTAATTTCAGTATAACGCATAAAATCGCCGACGTTAAATGTCAGTATATGAGTTAACCCATGCACAAGCATTGCTGCAACCAGCCGTGCATCATGAACGTTTACTCCTCTGATAGCATATTTAACCACTAGCTTTTCCCATTCTTCGTAAATTGCTTCCATATCCAGCAATAGAGGGAAAAAAGCCTTTAAGCGATTAATTTCTGCCTCCGCTTCAGCTAAGTTATGTCCCAAGCCGTTTCTCTCTACAGGTCGAGTGTAAACATTCCAAAACTCAATTAAATTTTGTGGTACAATGTATAAGTGTTCGCCCTGCTTTAGCAGAGAGGAAATCGCATTAGTTGCATCCATATACATTGGGTGGGATGCTTCGACGCTACGTAGAAGTAGGTTCGTATCTACAAGAAAACCCACGCTTTATTCCTCATCTGAATACATACTTTCCCGACTAACAGCATAATCTGATAAAAGCGGTGTCTCGCCATCATGGCTATCAGCCCACTCTCGAAAAGCTTTTGACAATTGAGAAGGAGTAGCAGTTTCGTACAAAGGACGTTCTGTTTGTGGTTTAACTACTACTTTATTAGTATCCCGATTATCAGCTATTGTTTCATATAAAGGAGTAGTACTATCTAAATCAAGTAGAGTTCCATCTACAGGACGCTCCACTTGTAGTTTCACTAACTGTTCAAGCAAAGTATCCAGATGTGGCTTAATTTGCTCAGGATTAAGAGTTGTTATCTTTGCTAGAACCTGAGTAATTCCCTCAATATCTGATTCAAAATGACCAATAATCTCAGAAATTTGCCTGTTCATAAGACAATAATAACTCCAAAACTAGAGTAGGAGGAGAGGCACATACTTTTTTTAGTATGAGAATCTATTGTCGATTACACTCATAAGCTAGTTTAGCACAGCTACTGTCTGATTAACAAGGCAGGCAAGATGCCTGCTCCACGGATAAGAATAGATGTTTAATTTCACTAAACAATTACCAATTTTTTTAAATACTCTGCTGGAATATGCTCGACTAACCAAACTCCATTATCAGAACAATAGAAAATATAACCCTGTTGATGCATCAATTTAGTATTAACCTCAAAAACCACAGGTTTCCCATGTCTTGCACCTACGGTTTTTGCTGTCGCAATATCAATGGATAAATGCACATGATGTCGGGACATTTTACTCAATCCTGTTTCCATAATTGCATTTACAGATTTGCTTCCTGTTCCATGATAAAGTACATCTGGAGGTACCACAGGTTCTAGTTGTAAATCTACTTCTGTACTATGTCCTTGATTAGCTCGAATCAAAGTACCTGTAGCATCAAATGAAAATCTTTTTTTATCACTATTTGCAACTACTGCTTTTAATTCTAGACGAGTAATAGGAAATTTGTTTTTAGCACAAGCTCTAATTAGTTCCTCTACATCTACCCAACCACCTACAGTTAGTTGAATTCCGATTTCCTCTGGTGTATGTCGGAGATATTTACTCAGGTATTTACTAATTTTAACTAGACGTGGATTACTCATAAAAAATTAAAAATTCAGAAATAACTACCACCCGCAAAGTGAAATAATGTGCTTCGCGATTAAAGCAAATGCGATCGCAAGTAGGATACTTAACGTCACTTTACCTCCCGGAACTAGCGGTTGATTGATAATATTGGCTAGCTCTTGCTGTTGACGTTGTTTCCAACTGGTCAATGCTGGAATAACTATAGCTAAAAGAGAAACACTAAAGGTTCCAGTGTACTCTATGGCACTTAGAAAAATGCCGGGGTTAAGGGTACCAAAGCTGAATGGAGGGAACAGGATTAAGGAATAGAGGGGTAGACGAGAAGC
Source organism: uncultured cyanobacterium (assembly GCA_963766435.1). Taxonomy (GTDB): domain Bacteria; phylum Cyanobacteriota; class Cyanobacteriia; order Cyanobacteriales; family Nostocaceae; genus CAVXZH01. The sequence goes on along the minus strand of CAVXZH010000008.1, from coordinate 9,016 downwards.
TTTACCATTAGCAATAAATGGCATATCTTTGAAAACATCCAGCAACCCATAAACGAAGCCAATAAATGAGGTGACGATTGCAAATTCGGAAAAAATAGAAACTATCACTCCTAACCATTGTCCAGCATCACCGTTTCTCAAGATTTGCAGAGGGTCAAAACTATCTGTATTCTGGAGCATCTCTGGACTGACACTTCCCAAAATCACGGCATTCCAAGCTAAGAACATGATGAGCGGAATTCCCGAACCAATGATGATGGATTGACGAATTTTTTTCACATCTCCTTCTAGTTGTGTCACTACCACGGGAACAATATTATGGTAAAATAGGGCTACCAATGTGGCAGAAACGGCAGTACCTACAGCACCCCAGTCTTGAAATAAAATCTGTGTACTCCTAACTTGTCCTACTCCTAAGCATAATAATCCTAAGAAGGAAATAATCACGATCGCCATAAAAGCGCTATTGACTTTTTGAATAAATCTTTCTCGTCCTAAATACATCATCCCTCCAAATAAGAGGGTAAATGTCGTTGTTCCCACCCAATTAGGTAAAACCGCTTCTAAACTCCAAATTTTACTTAGTCCAGAGGTTAAAATATTACCGCCCTCAGTAATATATGCGACTAGTAAGGCATAGTGATTAAATAGGTATGCACCCCCAGCAATTCTCCCTCCCATCTTCCCCAGGGTTTTATCGACAATTGCCAGAAAACCTATACTGGAACGTCCTTCTAGACGCATTGCATTTAAAGTGATTTCAGCAATTAACAAACCAGTAATTAAAGTATAAAGCCAAACCCCAATTAGCAGGGCTGTAGATGGGACAATCCCAGATGGGAGAGTAAATGCAGGTAGGGCTAGAATTCCTGCTCCCACTGTAGTTCCCGCTACTAGTGCGATACTTCCCAATACACTACCTGGTTGATGGTTGAGTCTGATTACCATCAAATTCTAGATGTGAAAAAAACTGAGTGTTTTCCTTTTGATCCGATTTGAGAACAGTGTTCATAGGGGGAGATGGGGAGATGGGGAGGTGAATACGCAAAAACGAGTTCGTCCGGTTCTAATTAGGAGAGGGGAGAGCTTACTCCCCTAAACTATATTCAGAGATATGAAATCTGATACTTAAGAAAAAAAGATGAAATATATTTTCTATGTATCTATTTCATGAAACTACTGGAAATCTTCCCCAACATAAAATCTCGTCTGATAATCAGCGGGATAGGTTTTCACCAAAAGAAGACAACCGTCTTTTGATGTAGGACTATAAGGAGAATTAGGTGAATACCTAACCCAACTGTAAGTTGCGATAATCCCCTAATTCATCACTCAAACTTCCTTTAATCACAAAGATTTCTTTGACCTCAGTCTCGACTAGATCTGATAACCTGGTACCAGGTAGCCACCGTTCAATCCAGACTTTTTCTGGGTAACCGATTTGCTCATAAACAATTTTAACCTCAATTGTGGGGATAATTCCTGGTTCCCATGGCAAATCGAAAATATTCGTTCTCACTGGTTCACGAGTTTCTCCACCATGTTGTCGCAGTCTCACAAAGCTTAGACATCCTTCCTCGCTGTAGGGGTGATGAATAAAGCCTTCCGGATTAAGCTGATAAGTTCCTGGTGGATGCACACCAGTTTGGTCGATAAAAGCTGCCTTCCAGTACTAAAATTTCCTCTCCACCAGGATGAGTATGTTGTGGTATAAAGCCACCTGAATCAAATCTAGTCAACATGGCGACTGGATTATATTGTACTTCATGGTCAGACTCAAAACAACTCACAAACACCCCCGGACAGTTCATCATCCCATACCAGGTTAATGACTTGTATAATACAGATGCACGAACTAGCGGGTCTTCGTTAGTTTTTTGAGCCTGCCACAGAATAGGAGAAGTTGTCATAACTAAATCGATACAATTTTCCTGTACTAGAATATCAAATTAGGTGTCTAGTTCATCTACTTAGTTCCGTATTTGTCGGTATATTAAATAAATTCTAATTTTTGTGTGGGTAAATAATTGGGTAAAATGTGATTTAACTGGTGATGACGAGCGGTAATTGCACATAACTAGAACCAATATTACTCAGTAAGAATCACTGTAACAATGGCCAATATTTAAGTTTCACGGGCTTTAAATTTTGAATTTTGAATTTTTTACCGTTGTTGGTACATATTATCAGCTAACTTTTGCCGTTGTTGGACATTTAATATTTGACGAATAGCAAGATTACTACCAAATTCCAGATCAGATAATTGTTCTTTTAATATTTTCAATTCCTTGTATTTTGCTAGTACTTCTCGTTGATTAGCTTCACCTGCTAAGAGAGTACGTAATTCCTGCTGTATCTGACGAATTGATTGTCTTTTTTGCTGTATTGGTGGTTGAAACTTTTCCCGAATTTGCTTGATTTGCTGAAATTGTTGGGTGGTTAAATTCAACTCTTTGAGCCATCCTCCAGCTTTATTAGCTTTATCATTGTTGCGATTTATCGGGGTTTGAGCATTAACTGGAGTTGAGAATAGATTCGGTTGGATGATAGCTACTGTACCATTTAAAGCTAGAAATACAGCCACAGTTAGAGAAATGTGACGTAGTAACATTGAATTTAGCTCCTTGATATAAGATATTAATTAATCACTATTTAATTCTGGGGAATACCAAATATCATGTTCTGAATTATCGCTGACTGTACTTTGCCAATTACTTTCAATAAAACTCTCTAACTTGGTAAGTTCAGCTTCTGTCGGTTTTTTAGGAACAAAAGCAGGATAACCAACGATGATAGTTAATAATCCAGCCGCGATAACACTGGGAAAAAACACTAGTTTGGGAAAACGATATTTGGTGGGTTGAGGTAAAGCTCTCACCGTCAATACATTTTGGAGAATTTGCTGCTCCAAATCACCAGAAGCCGGAGGAACTTGTGGTTGATGTTGACGGAGAAAATCAACCAAATTTTGATCATCTTTACTCATCTGAGTCATAGTTGCACACCTTGTTGTTCTAAAAATCGACGCATAGCTCCACGAGCGTGGAATAAGCGAGATTTAACTGTTCCTAGAGGGATATCTAAGATTTGTGCTACTTCTTTTAACGGCATTTCTTCTAAGTCATGGAGTACCATAATTGTCCGGTGGTCAAAACTAAGGCTTTCTAGTCCTCTTTGCACTAAATCTTGATAATGTAAATCCATTAAATCAGGAGCTTCGGCGTGGATAGGAGACTTTTGAATCAAATGTTCAATGTTAGTCCGTCTTTGCGCTTCTGCTTGACGTTGGTCAGATGCTAAATTCCACGCAATGCGGTAGAGCCAAGTCGAAAATTTTGCCGTTTGTCGGAACTTAGGTAATCCTTTCCAAGCCCGTAAAAATGCCTCCTGTACTAAGTCATCCAGACAAGAAGGCTCACAGAGCTTATAAAGAATCGACCTGACCCGTTGCTGATGGCGTCGATAAAGTTGACCATAGCTATCGGTATTACCTTGTAGGCATTGTTGAACTAGATCATGATCTGATTGGTTATCAGATTTACCCGAAAATTGACCGTCTTCTAAAACTTTGGCTGGCACAAATAACACCTGAGGCGTTTTCCTCCATCCGTTTCTTAGCTATAACTATTAGACTGGATGGATAGAAAAAAGTTCAAATTTTTAATGTTGAGTGGCGATCGCTAATCTAGCTCCTTCTATGCGTCGTACCCGATCCATGACCGCGACCACTTTACCATGATTAACGCCTTCATCAGCATTTACCACCACAATAAATTGTTGTTGAGGTTGAATCTTCTGTCTAACTCCTGCTTCTAGTTGGTCTAAACTAATGGCATCTTGATTCAGAAATATATTTCCATTCGCATAAATGGTCACAGTCACCTGAGATGGACTGTCTGCTTGACCAGAGATAGCTTTAGGTAAATTTACTGGTAGTCCCTGAGTCCGAGATAGATATAGCGATGAAATTACAAAAAATGTCAAGATGGCAAATACTACATCAATCAATGGGGTAACATTGATTTGGATGGGTACATCTGGTTCTTCTGGTAAGCGCATAAACTTTTTTTTGTTTAATATACAATACCCAATAAGGATATTATAGCTGATGAGTGTAGAGTATAGAGTTACAAAAGTAATTGATTTCTGTTATGGGCATAGGTTACTTGCTTATATAGGAAAATGTCAACATTTACATGGACACAATGGTAGAATTGAAATCGATATCAAATCTTCTGAACTTGATGATTTAGGCATGGTTGTTGATTTTGGAAAAATCAAGGAATTAATCAAGGGTTGGGTGGATGAGAATCTTGATCATCGCATGATTCTATGCAGGAGAGATCCAATTGTTTCCATGCTGAAAGATATGAATGAGCCGATGTATTTGATGGATGAGAATCCCACGGCTGAAAATATTGCCAAACACATTTTTGAGTATGCGGTTGATTGTGGATTTGATGTTGTGGAAATTCGCTTATGGGAAACACCAACTAGTTGTGTTTCCTATCGACGCCATTAAAATTTGCAATGCTTTTTCTGCCAACATCTTTGCACCTTCCTACCTTCAGAACTAGGTTTTGAGATTTTCTGGTACCCATCATCATTTACGAGTTTCTTTGCGCCATTTTCCTCTGACTAAACGAATTTCTTCAAAGGTGTAATTTGCACCTAAATTGTCCCGGAGGGGAGTCAGAGCAATATCACCCAAAACTTCTAAAACTTGCCAAATTTTTTGTTGTCTTTCTAAAGGAACTAACTTACTTAAATCTATCGGCTGATTTTTTTCAATTAAATCTGCTAAATGACCGATAATTGTAGTGGGACGGACATTCCGTTGTTTGGCAATTTCTTCAATACTCAACCCTTGTTGATATAATTCCAATGTCGATAATTCCGTGTCAGAAGGTGAGTTTTGAGAACGTTTATAATTAGAATTAGTCTGGGGAACCTGCACACCTTGCTCTTGTAAATAATCTCTGATGACAGCCAAGAACTTATCACCGTAGTGATTGAGTTTATGACTACCAACTCCAGAGAGTTTACCAAATTCTGCTAAAGTTTTTGGTTGTACCTGAGCCATTAATTTTAGGGTAGAATCTTGAAAGATAATGTAAGGTGGGACAGACTGTTCATCCGCTAATTGCTTACGCAGCGATCGCAATCTTTGCACCAAAGCTTCCACTTCTCCAGCGTTGTGGCTTTCGGTTTCCAAATCCACTTTTTGGATGACGGTAACAGCTAGCAAAACTGAACGCTGTTTTCGCATCACTTCCCAGGAAAGAGAGTTGAGCTTTAAGACTGAATAACCATCAGCAGTCTGCTCTAATAAACCTTGATGTAAAAGCGATCGCCCTAACATTCGCCATTCATCCAGACTTCTATCTTTCCCAATTCCATAGGTAGAAAGCTGATCATGTTTATTAAAAGTAATCTTCTGATTTTTGGCACCCCGCAAAACATCAATAATATATAGCATCCCAAATCTTTCTTTACAACGAGCCACACAAGATAAAAACTTCATCGCTTCAATTGTCCAATCTTGCACGGGTTTGGGATAACGACAATTATCGCAATTACCGCAATTTCCTGGAAATCGCTCCCCAAAATAACCTAATTGAATTGTGCGTCTACAATCAGTTCCTTCCGCATAATCAATTACTTGTCTAAGTTGCTGTTTAGCAATTAATTGTTCTTGAGGGTCTGTTTTTTGATTAATACTCCATTCAATAGTTTTAATATCACCATAATTAAAAAATAAAATACAGCGAGAAGGTTCATTATCTCTTCCGGCTCTACCTGATTCTTGATAATAACCTTCTAAATTCCGAGGTAAATCAGAATGAACCACAAACCGCACATCTGGTTTATTAATTCCCATCCCAAAAGCAATAGTTGCTACCATTACTCGCACATCATCCCGAATAAATCGAGTTTGATTTTGACTGCGTTCGTCATCCTTTATCCCAGCATGATAAGGTAAAGCCGAAAATTTCTCCTTTTGCAATTTAAAAGTCAGTTCATCAACTTTTTTTCGAGTTAAACAATAAATAATTCCTGAACCTTCATTTTCTCTTAATTATTTCTAATAATTCAGCATAAGCGCGTTTAGTTTTAGAACGAACTTCATAATAAAGATTTTGACGGTTAAAACTAGCAATGTGGATACTTGGTTGTTTTAAGCCCTAGTTGTTGAATAATATCAGCCCGGACGCGGTCAGTAGCGGTAGCGGTAAGTGCTATAGTAGGGATATCAGGATAACGTTGACGGAGACTTCGCATTTGCCGATATTCGGGACGAAAATCGTGTCCCCACTCAGAAACACAGTGAGCTTCATCAATTGCAAAACCTGCAAGACCGATTTTTTCTTTGACAAAATCCAGGAGGGGGAGAAATCGTTCACTCAGAAGACGTTCGGGAGCAACATAGAGTAATTTCACTTTACCCATCATAATCGCTTCTTCACGTCGTTGCACTTGATAACCACTTAGACTACTATTGAGAAAAGTAGCCGAAATATTATTAGTGCGGAGTGCTTCCACTTGGTCTTGCATCAAAGCAATTAACGGTGACACCACCACAGTTAAACCTGGTTTGAGTAATGCTGGTAGTTGAAAACAGAGAGATTTACCACCACCTGTAGGCATAACCACCAATAAATCTCGGTTTTGCAGCGCTTCTTCAATAATTTGCCGTTGTCCAGGGCGAAATTGGTCATAACCGAAATGATATTTTAGCGCTTGTTCGAGCTGGTGATTCGGAAACATAGAGATCGATCTAAGTCAGAACTTTGCATAGAAATGGTTTTGAAGCTATCAGGATTTTATCGCGCATTGACAAAATATATAATATCCCATAGCCAGAAATTACCACCACCCCCCCTGCTCCCCTCTGCCCCTCTGCCCCTCTGCCCCTCTGCCCCCTCTGCCCCCTCTGCCCCTCTGCCCCTCTGCCCCCCTCTGCCCCTCTGCCCCCTCTGCCCCTCTGCCCCTCTGCCCCTCTGCCCCTCTGCCCCTCTGCCCCCTCTGCCCCTCTGCCCCTCTGCCCCTCTGCCCCTCTGCCCCTCTGCCCCTCTGCCCCTCTGCCCCTCTGCCCCTCTGCCCCTCTGCCCCTCTGCTCCCCCTCACCCCCTGGGCACAACTAATACCTTATCAACCCGATTACCATCCATATCCATCACCTCAAACCGCATTCCTTGCCATTCAAAATAGTCAGCAGCGGCAGGAATTCTTCCCAAATGGGTGATGACAAAACCACCTAAAGTTTGATAGCTACCTCGTTCTTCCAGCTCCCATTTGGCAATATTAAACATTTCCCCAAAATCTTCTACAGATAACATCCCATCTAAGAGCCAAGAACCATCTTCTCTTTGGACTGCTTGTGGTTCATCTCCTAGGTCTGCGGGGACATCACCGACAATTTCACTCATAATATCATTCAGGGTAACTAATCCTTGAATCACACCATATTCATCAACGACCAAGGCCATATGTGTGGTAGCTTGCTTAAATAGCTCCAAAACTTTTAACCCACGAGTACTTTCCGGCACAAATACAGGTTGACGTAATCCCACCGTTAAATCCAGATTTTCGCCTTGAAAACTTCTCGCTAATAAATCAGTCACTGGGATAATCCCCAACACATTATCCAGTCCTTCTTGACAAACAGGATATCGAGAGTAGGCACTTTCCATCATTTTGTGACGATTTTCTTCTGGTGAATCTTCCAAGTCCAGCCAAACAATGTCGGGGCGGGGTGTCATAAATGAGTTGACCGGGCGATCGCCTAAACGAAATACCCGTTCCACCATATCCTGTTCCGCTTCTTCAAAAGTTCCGGCTTCTGTACCTTGTTCGATGAGAATTTTAATTTCTTCCTCTGTCACTTGTGGTTCTAGAGAAGGTCTAATCCCTAATACTCGCAATACCATCTCTGTAGAACCACCCAAGAGATACACAATTGGAGAAGCCAAAGTCACTAATGTTACCATAGGAGTAGCAATAATCGCGGCAATTCTTTCGGGATTATTTAAAGCTAACCGTTTAGGAACCAGTTCCCCGATAATCAAGGAAAAATATGTAATCAATAATACTACTACACTAAAAGCTATCGGTTGACTATAAGCCTTCAAAATCGGGACTAGCTCTACATATTTAGCTAATTTTGTGGCAATAGTAGCACCACCAAACACACCATTGAGAATATTAATCAGTGTGATTCCCACCTGGACTATAGACAAAAAGTGATTGGGAGAATCAGCTAATTTTAATGCTGCCTGTGCATTAGTATCTCCTTGATTAACTAGCTGTTGTAGTCTAGCCTTGCGGGATGAGACTATTGCCATCTCAGACATGGAAAATACTGCATTGGCAATGATGAGCAGCAAAATGATGAAAATTTCAACAGTGATGGAGGACATGTTTAGAATTTAGATATAGCAATAGTAGTTCAACCCTTAGTATCTATATTGAACCCCTAAAGGAGTGAATGAGTAAAACCAAATTTTAATTAGTTCAATTGTACTAATTAAAATAAAGTAATAGAAAATTGGTAATGCTTAACCCAAAAGTAGATAGTTTAGAGGCCAAGGGCAACGGCGCTAAAGGCGCAGCGTTGCATGCGGCGGTACGCCTACGCAAACCTACGGTTTACAAAGAACGGAGCTTACCAAAGGGGAATTTTACCGCCCGACTGCGGGCTGTATCTTGGTAGTGAGAAAAATGGTAGATTTGTACTAGTGAGAATGCGATCGCTAAATATAAAGTAAAAAAATGAAAATTGACAAAGAAATGTTTATGATAAGATTGTTAATAATAACATCAGTAATAATAGGGATTAGTTCATACGCACCACAAAAACCAGAAATAGATAGTTCCTATTTTCCAGAATCAGTATATAGGTGTCATATAGGTATAATAAATATTGATTGTAAAAAATACGAGCAGGGAAAACTACCAGTAGCAGGAATATTAATGTTAATGGGAATAACACTGTATATAAAACGTATAGCAGTAA
>CAVXZH010000007.1:0-123173 GCA_963766435.1 uncultured cyanobacterium | reverse complement strand
GGTTCTAAAGGTCATTGATATCCGTCTATCCCGCACAATTTCAATTTCTTTATATTGATCTTTTTTTCGAGCCGTAATGCCGTGTTGCCAAAGGTATCTAGCTTCTCGTTTTAATACAACTAAGCTCCGGGGTTCTAGCCTGATAGCTATTTTCTCTAGATTTTTAATATGAGTAAACTCCATAACACAGGCAGAGCCAAGGCTTAAGGAAACAATTGTATTGCCAAAACAGTGGATGCAATCTATATGACTAGCTATGCCTTGCCCTGGCTGATATTCATTAATAATGACTTGATTTGGCAAGACTTCCATTAACTTATCTTGATGAAGTCTTTGGGCAACACTTAGTACCCAATTTGGTAAATTTCCTAAATAACTTGAAGAATTTGCCGCCTTTTTTTTATAATCATATCTGTATCCATATTGTTGGACTCTTCTTTTTAATTCCGTTAGCCAGGTTTGCTCGTCAATTATTTGAATTAGTCCATCATGTTCACTTTCAGTAATATAGGATGGAGTATACTGCAACCCCGGAATCGGGTGAAAATTTTTTTCAGCTAGGAAAATATTATCTTTAAATTTCATATGATTTGCTCTAACTAGATGAGCCAACAAGTATAATTTAGTTTGATTTTATCACAATTAATTTTATGGGTGAGCAAATAATAAAAAACAATCAATGGCTACTGGGGACAGGTAAGTGATAGACAAAATATTGGGAGATTACAATGAGAAGTAACGATAAAGTCTCACTCTGGACTAACTCCAACCGCTCGCGTTACTTTCTAATTCCCGACGACCAAGAGCTACCCGATGGAGACTTTATCCTTTGTACACTCAAAGGGCATGAAAAGAAAGTTGATTATATAGCATTAAACTCTTTTGAAATTACAGACTCAGAAGCCAAAGCATATCTTCAGGCTGAAATGAATCAAGCTATGGAGGAAGCTAAGAATGCCTTTGCCAGCTTCATGTCATTTTCAGCAGAGGCAACACAAGAAGCTCCATCAAATCCTACCTCATCATTCGATCAAACTTCATCATATCAAAACATTATATTTGCACTTCTTGGTGTTACTCTAGAAGAACTTCAAAACAATCCAGAATCTGCTCAAACAGCCTTTATTAAGGTTTACACAGAACTGAAAGAATTATTGGGTGAATCAACGTCCCAAAGTCCTGCTCAAGTTGATACTGCTCGTGAACGTGTACGCTCTCTTCGAGAAATGCTGCAAGCGCAAGGAATCAACGTCAGTGAGGGATTGGAGGAATTACCCGACAAGATAAGAGAGGTTTTTTCATCCAGAAATATTGAGCAGTATGTTCAAGAAATAGTTGTCAAATTACGGGATTTTACTAATGAAATAAATCAGTCTCCTGAAGTTATAGGACTCAAAATTGATGAAGCTGTTCAGAGTTTAAGCAAAGATTTATTCATTGATGACCAAGAAAAGCGCTCTTTAGAAGAACGAAAACAAAAACATAATAAATTAGCTCAGGATGCGATCGCCGAATCTTTCAGATCGTTGGGTATTCCCTCATTTGCAGGTGATGATTTGCAGCTAGACACTAGCCAAGAAGGAGAATTTACGGTTAACACATCTTCTCAAACAGATATCCAACTACAGGAAACAACACCTCAAAAAGAATCTCATATACTGTCATTATTAACACCTGAAGAAATTGCTCAGTTCTATCAAGTGTCGCAGATGGTAGCACCCTATCAACGTAAAAAAGTCCAAGAGATAACAGAGAAACTTAAAAGTTTAATTATTACTAGAATTGGGGAATTAGGAGAGGAAACATTTACAAGAGCGTCTACTTTTTTTCTAGAGGTAAAATTAGAGGCTAAAAACTTCAAGTTAATCCAGCGTTATTCAAGACTAGCGGGACGGACAAGATTACTGTTGCAAAGTCTTAACGATTGGAGTGAGCAGCATGGGGAACTACCAGCAAATTCACAAGGCAGAATAGCCCTAGTAGAGTTAGACCAACTATTTTGGCGTATTGATAAACGTCTACAGGAACTACCAGCAAATAAATACGAGGGTCAACAAGAAGTAAACTTATTAATCGAGATTGAAGAATTAAGAGAGAAGTTAGCTCATATCTTGCACCTTGAAATAGTGATGTCAATTCCATGACTAAGTGCTAAAGGTCGAAGTCGTTCAATGTCAAGTAATAACAAAGACAGGACTAAATGAGGAAGAAAAGTAGAGAGTGCAAGAAAAGCAGCTTTACCCCAGTCCAAAGAATCAGATAAACAAGATGAAAGATATGCCCAATATGCTAATAAATAGGCAGTCATAGACAAGATTAACCAACGATAAACCCCTAAAAGAGTGCCTTGCCCAAATTTGTCTAAACCAAAGCGATGTTTAGCGGTTTTGAACCAACCTTCAATTTGCCAACGACGTTTACCCCACCAAGAAATAGTGCTAGCTTTAATGGGTTTTGTAGAGATAACATATCTTTTCACAAACTGACCATTCTCGCGTTTAAAATAATACCAAGAAAGGGTAACAGGAAAATCTAATCCAACGAGTTGAACTTGTCTTCCTCGACGATGTAAAAGTTTAACAGGAGTGCCATTAATTAATTTACGATTACAACCAATACCAAGGACAGCATGATATTTAAGTTTACGAATACCGTTGATAAAATCTTTAGTACCAAAAGCTGTGTCAGCTAGAATTTTCACCTCGAATTTTTTGGTTAATTTTTTTGGTAAGTTACGTACCATTCGTAGTGCCATCTGGGCAGGACTGGCTGTACCTTTACCTCTCCAGACACGAAAATTCCAGGGGATACGCCATTTTCCAACTACCAAATATAAGATGACTATATGTAAGCCTTTCTTACCATTATAGACACTTATTAACTTATTTAACCCTTTGAATTTACCACATTTCTCTAATGTAGTCAGGTCAATTATCACTTGTAAAAATGCTTTTCTTCCTAATGGGAAATGACTGTTAATTTGCTCAAGTGCCTGCTGACGGACATGATAAATGAGTTTACGGGTAGACCAACTACGGGTATTTAAAAATCGACTTAATGCGCTTTCAGATTTGGTTTGACTGTAATGTGGTAAAGGTTTTCCGTCTGCGGCTAGAAATAATCCTAGCATTGCTTCTAAGTTATCTCTTTGATAACGACTAGGCATCAATGCCAGAATAGTGTACATTAGATTATGGGCGTGGGCAAGAATGATTTCCATATTATTTCTTGCTATTGTTTATGTTTTCTACGCCCTTTTCTCTCATATTTTACGAATATATAAAAATATCTCTGTGTAGATTAAATTATTCCTCTTTTAGGATATGTCATTTGTAAATATTCTGATAAAGAATGTAATTTATTATCTCAGTATCTAAATCAGAGGTTTATTTTTTGGATGTTATTTTTATTCTCTTATTTTCGGTTAATACGGATTCTTTTTGCTTGGTGCAAGATGTGAGTTAGGCATTTATGAGAACCTTATCCGAAAGATAAAAGAAAATCCAGATATGGACTTGGCTTCTACTCAATAAGCATTTTATACCGACTCTCCTAGACTTCGTTTGATAAATTAATACCAAAAAACGCCTAAAACTGACACAGCAAGAAATGCAGTATTCTTAGTGGAAAAAATTCACTCACCCAAAACACGATGTTTTTATCAAGCTAAATAAATCTTAAAAAAGTTTAGGTGGAACAGATGCATTATAATCAGAGGCATCAGCCAAAAAAGGCAGATAAAAAAAAGCCTCAGTATCACCTTGCTTTGATGAGCGTTTACTAGACGCTCCGCAACAGATCAACCTCGGCCACACAAAATTGATATTTAAAAATTTTAATTACATCTATTGTAATGTGGAATGAGGCATCGCGCAAAGTAATTGTTTGCTGAGGGTCGAAAACCCTACCCAGTAAAGAAAAATGTCATACAATAGCGCCGCCCAAGTTTCATTGAGTGATGTATTACCATCCTTAAAACCAGGTAATACCAACATCCACCATGAAAATCACACTTCAGCTTCAAAAAAATTAGTAGAAGTTTCCAAATTAGACCCATGCCCCCACTGCCAAAAACCTGACTGGTGCTACTCTTTAGACAATTTATCAGTTTGTAACCGAGATGCAGAACCAGCCCCAGGATGGCAAGCCACTACAAAAACAGACCACAGTGGGCATACCTTCTACGCCCCCGCAACACCAAAGAAAGCCCCCAGAGAATCTGGACGAGAAGAATTTATCTACACCGATATTGAAGGAAATAACCTGATCAAGGTTGTAGTCATTCGTCCTGGAAGCAAAAATAGAGACAAAGATGTTTTCCAAGAATACTGGGACGGTTTTAAATGGATTCCAGCTAATGACCTGCCCAAGGATAAAAAGGAGGAATATCAGAAGGCGATCGCCATCTATAAATACCAACAATGCCTAGAAGCAGCCCAACGTGGTGAACCAGTAATTATGTGCGAGGGTGAAGGAAAAGCTGATTTGCTCTGGAAACTAGGGATTGCTGCCACTTCCTGTATAGGTGGTGCTGGTAAATATAAAGCTTACGGCAATCACTTTGATGGATTAGAGAATGCCTTGGTTCTGGCTCCTGACCGGGATAAACCAGGTTTGAAGCATGCGGAGGAAATTGCTAAACATCTTCCCCAAGCCAAATGGCTGTATGCTCCACCAAATAGTTTTTTCTGGATGAATCTACCACCATCTAAAGGATTAGATATTGCTGATTGGATTAGGGATGGAGCGACTAAAGAGCAAATCCTAGCAGCTATTGGGGAACGTATGGAATTTGGTGAAGATAAAATAATTACAGACTACCAACAACCAAGGACAAGAAACAAATGGAAATCGCCCCAATCATGGAATGGTGAGTTGGGCTGGTGGGTTGAAGATGAGGAAAAATGTACTAGAAATTTTATCCCACGAGCTAACTTTGACTTTGAGATTGAGCGGGAGTTAAGGGACTCCGAGGGTGGTGGTTTAGTACTGCAATTTAAGCGATCAATTGACCAAGAACAAAGCCGCATAATTCTCAGAAGTGTCGAATACTCCTCAGTAAAAGAATTTGTCAATTCCCTCAAAAAAGCTTATGGTGCAGGAATTGTCTGTAATTTCAGACTAGAAGAAATAGGTGCTTTAATCCACACCAAACTTGCTGCTTACCGAGATAGAGGTGGGCAGATTTTTACCCTAGCAGATAGAAGAGGACAGCAGGAAAATGGGGCGTGGGTTTTTAATGAAGAATTTCAATTAACTGTTGATGGGAATCGCACCAACGAAGAAACAAGCTTTAACGTAAATAACCCCAACCTTGGGGGAGAAGATAGAATTCCTACACCCCAAATCGTTCCCGCAAATCAGGAAGCATTACCAAACCTCATTTCCTCCATGAGAAAATTTCATGGTGAAAAAGGTATATTACCAGCAATTATGATGCTTGGGGCGCAAACAATGGGTCTGCATTATCAGGAAATAATGAAGCAAGAAAGCAGATTTCCTTTGGTTAATGCTATGGGTGACCCAGGAAGCGCCAAAACCGTAGCTGCTCAAAATGCCTTGTCGTTAGTGGGATTACACAGTTTAGGAATGTTGCATAGAATTAGCATTTCCTCAATATATGAAACCCTTAAGCATTTGGGTGGCTTGACCCTGTGGTTAGATGACCCAATCAAGTGTGATGATTTAGATGAACTACTGAAAGGTTTATATAATGGCTCTCCCCGAAGAGTAAGAGGCAATTTTCAAGAGCCTCATTCATCTTTAGGAGTATGTAGCAATCATGCCTGTGGCGATAATCAACCAGCTACCTTAAGTAGATTGATTCAAATTCCATTTTTTAAAGGTGATGCAGGCAATGGACAGTCCTGGAGTGAGATGCAGCAAGCGATGAAACACGCATCAGGAGCATTACCGCAGCTGATTAAGTTAGGGTATCCTGCTGAAAAAATTAAGGATTTGGCTAATGAACTGCGATCGCATTTACCCCATGCTCATGGTCGAGTTGCTGATTCATTGGGTCTTATCACTTACTACTCAATGGCAGTGGCAGAGTTAGGAAGATTCGACCCGCAGCGCATCAAAAACTACGTCATCACTACACTTTGTAAGTTAGCGAATGATGCTGATTCGGCTAGTGATTCGCTCACGGATTTTTTCGACAAGCTGAACGCACTACACGCACAATCTCAAATTGGGGAATGGGATATAAGAGTTGTCGAAAATTCTGAACTTGGCCAATGTATAGCTATATCAATGCCTTCAGTTTGGGCGAAATTAGAGAAAAACTTTAAACCAATCTATTCCAGAAAAATAATTGAGGCACTGTTGGCCAAGGAAGGGGGAATTATTCGCTCTGTTGCCAAGTTCCATCGTTCGGAGGATGAATCTAAAACTTATCGACGGATGCTTTTGAGTGGACCTCGAACAGATTCTGATGGGAATGAGATTGTCATGCCCCCGCCCGACCTAGTAAGTCGTAGGTGCTTGTTAGTACCGGGTAAGCTATTCAGTGATTTTATTGCTTCCTGGGATTCTCAGCCCAGTTACCCTCCGTTACCAGTCGTTACCACAGAGTTACCAAAAAATGGTAACGGCTACAATGTAAGCTCTGAAGGAGTTTCAGCCGATTCTATTCCTCCAGTTACCATTTTTTCAGAAAATAGTAATAATAATAATTTCTGTGGTGAGAATGCTGATTTCTCAGATAAGAGTGAAATAAATCTGAAACCAGAAAATTTTTCTGATTGCTCCTGTTTTGAATTGGTAACTGACAGGGAAATAAGCCTGGAAACCTTACAGGAACAAGCATTACAGCCGTTACCAATTAGTGAGGACGTTTTGGTAACTGAGGATGAAAGAATCCCGGAAACCCTAGCAGAGCAAGGATTAGAACCATCTCCGATTAGTGAAGATGCTTTGGTAACTCAAGCTGGGCTTGGTTTTGCACCTGCTCCAAAGAAAAAAACCATCTCATCAGAACTAAATTCACTGGATATTGAGCGAAAGGAACAGTTGATTGCTGCTTACAATTCAGAAGCAGAATCAGCAAAGGGGATTTATATTGAGGTTCAAGCACTCCCTAATTTTGCAGAAGTCTGGAATGCGTTACCTCAACAAGTACAAGAATTCTATGTGCAGCTAGTTGCTCCACAATCCGAAGTAGAAACTACCCATCCATCAGGGTTGAGAATCGGTCAACAAGTACAATTTTGTGGTAAAACTTATAAAATAAAGGCATTTGATGGTAGTGATGCTGTTTGTTGCGATGCTCGGAATAATCAACGAATTCTGGCTATTTGGCAACTAAAAGCACTCAACTAACCAACTGCTGAAAGTTTAATTTTTAAGCTTAGTGATTGCCGTAAGCGTGGCGTTGATGAGCTTGACGTTCACGGGCTTGACGTTCGCGAGCCTGACGTTCACGGGCTTGACGTTCGCGAGCTTGACGTTCACGGGCTTGACGTTCGTGTTCGGCTCTATCGTGATTAAAAGCTACAGTATTGTGGTTTAATTGATCATGACCAGATTTAAATTCAGCAGCACTAGCATTTTGAGAAAGAGCAGCAACTGAAGCAGCTGCTAATAAGGTTCCTAGAATAATTGATTTAAAGCGGTTCATGAAAAAAGGCAGAGGGCAGGAGGCAGGAGGCAGAAGGGAATACTAACTCTGAGCTATGCCTGTGACTGAAGGGAAAAAGGGTATAAAACCATGCTGTCTACACGGCGCTTACAATTGGATAAGATTTGAATTCCTATTCACTTCTTCCTCCTGCCCTCTGCCTCCTGCCTCCTGAAAATATATTTGGAATAACCAGGGAAGTGCCTGTAGCAAACGTCACTCTTTAAGCATTACTTTTGTCACCATCGAACTCACAGATTTTGGTTCTGTGGGGGTGAAAGATTTTGGTGGGTTTTTGGTGGTGGCGATGGCGTACCCGCCCGCTGGAAGGGGTAAATCTAGCGAAGCTGTCACCAGGGGCAAGATAGGCTGAAAGTATTGCTGTAAATAGCTTCCAGCCCACAATTATTTTGGGAATTACCAAGTGAGTATATTTAGGAACATTTATGCCATTTCAATTGGCAACCTTTCATTCAAATCCAAGCGAAAAATTCCATAAGGATTGACGTGTCCCCAAATTAAAGGTGAAAGTGCCCGCAATTCCTCCTCCTTCATCAATTTCATCCATTGTGGCTGTGATAAAACTTGTTGAATCATTAGAGTATTTATATATACCAAGGATATCTGTAATAAATGCAGCGATAACACAGCTAATTCCTGGTCTTCCAAACGATTGCTAGCAATCTCCCCACTCTTGCCGTAAAAAATAAAACTATTAGCACTATTCCAATTCTCGACCACGTTCAATCCAGCATTAATCTCTTGTCGTAGCTCAACTGAATGTAGATATTTGCACAAAAATATAGTTTTTATCACCTTGCCTAATTCTGCCAATGCTTGATAAGTAGGATGTAACAAATTATTTCTGGTAAAACGTCTTAAAATAGCTTCAGTTTCCGCCATACCTAAACGTAAAGCAGTAGCATACTTGATCATTTGGTCATATTGTTGGCGAATTAAATCCCAATTAATTGCCCTGGTTAAAATCGGTTGTAAGTTTGGATATGCATCGTTATTTCCAGTAGAAGGACGATATAATTTCTGAACATTTATACGTTTAAGACGTGGCATTAACTGAAAACCGAGTAAATGACAGAAGGCAAAAGCTACTTCATTTTGTCCATGACTGTCTACATAATTACTCTCAACTTTCATTTCTGTACAATGACGTAATAATCCTTCAATCATTGCTGCTACTTCAGAAGAAGAACAGGTTTTTAACTGTGAATAAATACAAACAGAATTCTTTTCAACATGCCAATAAATCATCACACCCCTTCCACCATAACGAATGTGCCATTCAGTCATTAAATTTTGATCCCAAGCACCGAACTTTTTTGAGTCAGACGCACAAGCTGTTGTACCTTCTCCCCAAATAGCTGGAATTCTGGTATTGAAAATTGCATTGGCAACACCAGCAATAGCATTGCGTAACTGGTCTTTATGAATAAAACGTCGTCTGACATGAAGTAAATCTTGATAACTATCACCTTTAACTTCATCGCTTAAACGTTTTAATCCTGTGTTTGTTCCTAAACCATATAAACAAAGTAACAAACGTTTTTGTAGTGTACAAGTATCTAAGCTTTCTCGTGTTGATACACTCTTAAAATGCTCACTAAAATTAACTCGCAAGTCAGTTTCTTTAAGAATATCTAAAAGACTAGTCATCCGCCAACGTTGGGTAATTTCAGCTTTTAATCGTGTCAAGTTAACAGGTTCATTTTGAGGCTTGAGAGGAGAAACACAAATTCGACTGTTCCCCTTGGTTTTTATATTAACTAAATTATTTTTGGGTAGTCCTTTATCCAACATACTTAGTGCCTCATGCATTTGCTGTTGCAAATCAGCAATAAAAACTTCTACATCTGATGGTTGTTTCAAAGCTTGGAAATATTCAGACCTTTGTGCCTCGAAATCACCTGGTAAATCTTCTTCAGGATTTCGATAACGATTAGCTCCTACAACCCAAATTTCTTTACATCTGAGTTTTTCTCTCAATGCCTGAAGTACACTCAATTCATAATTAATCCGATTGACTTTAATTTCGTCATCTTCATTTTTTTCTAAGATAATTTCTTGCCAAGCACTGCGTAATACTCCTTCAATAGGTATCTCTTCTCCCGCATCATAATAACGCTGTTTACTATCAGCATATTTTTTAAGTAATTCTAAAGCTTGAATAACTGGACGATGTACTTCATTATTTGAACGAAATTCTAATTGATTTAAAATTAAAGGTAAAATTCTCCGATAATATCTACCATAAGAAGAACGCATTACCGTATAAACTTTCTCTCGATAGGCATTTCCTGTAGATTTATATTCTTTGACTAAATTCTTGAGAGTTACTTCATTCACCACCGGATAAATTACATCCTTGACTGTACCATCAGGTGTATTTAGAGAAGCTTCTGCTATTTGATATAATAAATTATTCTTCCCATAAACCCGTTTAAAATCCTTCAACAATTCTTTATCAATACGGCTTTCTGCATTGGCTTCTATACGATGTACAATTTGGATGAGTAAATCTACTAAATTATCTATAACCTCTTGGCTTCTCAGCCAACAGAAAGCAGCAAATAGTGTATATCGAATCGGTTCTGGATGACGACGTAAATCGCGAGGATATTCTACAGCTACTCGATTTTTATATGTTTGAAGAACTTTAGTTGGGATTTTTTTAAATAAATCTTCTGGTAATTCAAATTGTCGAAAAATCTCTAATTTAGCTACTTCTTTCTGAAAACTTTCTACACCAATTCTTCCTGGATCTGTTTTTAATTCACCCCATGATAATTCCGAAACTTCTGGCAGACTTTCTAAACTATCTGTATCATTCATTTGTGGAATATTATTTATATTTTCTGGGGATGGTACTTGTTGAGCGGTATCTAATTGTTGGCTTAAAAATTCATCTATCTGTTTTTTAGAATCGCTAGATAACTGTTCACTTATATTTCTAAAAAAGGTTGATTCAAAATTATGAAGTGCCGAGCGAATAATACGTTCTAATCTTAAATTTGTTGGTGGTTCAAGCTTTAAATCTCGCAGTCTTGATTCAGCAGCGAGTTTTAGTTGTTCAAATTTTAATTCATAAATTAATGCTTGTTCCGCTAACCAACTGCTTAATTCTTCAGCATCACTTACTTTAGTTTCTCGGAATCCAAAAAAATCCCTAATTTGAGCGCGATGATATTTAATGGAACGTCCTTCCCAGTCATAATCTGAGTATTTATTCGGTAAAATACCTAAAAACTTGGCAACATAATTAACAACTGCAACAGATATTTCTTGGGCATTTTCAGGGAATCTAGCATAAATCTGAAAAAATTTCAGTAATATAGCAAAACCTAAGCGATTTTCTTCATTTTTCTGATTCAGTAGTACCAACTCATCTGGAAGTATCGTCCAATACTCTACTAATTCCTCTGGCAACCAAGTTTTTTTCATGACAACTCACTCTTCAACCAAAGAGTATTCTACATTCTTTGTGTTACACAAACAATTTAAAATGAAAATGCTGTTTTACTTTAATTCAGCATCTATTGATTTTTTACTGAATAGTACAGTGAGTTTCCAGCTTAAACATCAGTTTTTATTAAGGATGAAAATGCTTGACGTGCGGCTTCTTCACATCCTCGCGATGTTACTTTAGCATACCTCAGAGTAGTTTGTATACTTTCATGTCCCATCAAAGCTCTGATTGATTCCATGCTCAGTATCCCTACGCGCTCAGTTGCAAAAGTATGTCTTAAATCATGAATGCGAATGCCTTGAATTTCTGGGTGTGTATTAGTTATTTCCTGCCAATAATCATGTAGTGTCCGGTAGCTAATTCTACTCACACGCTTTGTTACTGGATGTTGTGCTGTAAATAGTGCGTCAATGTTTTGATGTCTAAAATATTGAAGATATTTGGAGAGTGCTAACGCTGCATCTTCACTGTAAAAACACCAACGCTGTTTGTTTCCTTTTCCTAACACTTGAAATTTATGATTACTTAAATCAATATCATCTAAATTTAATGCTAGAAGCTCTCCTATTCTACATCCTGTCCGATGTAACAGATACACAATAGCATTTAAACGATAGTCATTAGCTACAGATTTATATAATATACTTAATTGTGATGAGGAGAGAAATCTGATTGGTTCATCGGTTTTATGTTCACCCTTTTCTCGTTCTGGTGAGCGTTGTTTCAGTCCACGAATTGGGTTAGATGTTATATATCCTTCCTCAACTGCAAAATTCAATAAACTTTGCAGTATTGCTTGATGTTTTTGATGAGTTGTGTATTTTAAATGACCTAAACTTGAGAGATATTCAATTAATGTTTGACGACTGATGATTTCTATTGACCAACTTCCATACTCTGACAGCAGGTTTACTAGGGTGATTTCATAGGTTTCTCTGGTACTTGGTGCTAGTCCAGGACGTTCTAAAAATTTGGTAGCTACAGTGGCTAATGTTACAGCCATTTTTTTGCCAATTTGTGTGATTTTTGCGCTGGTTTTTTATAGCTAAATTATATATCTTTTGAAAAGCTAGTTGACAGCAAATTATGGATACTTTTAAAACTCCCCGACCTCAAGAATCCCTTGCTGACTATATCAAGCGCATCCGCAGCCATTTAGGGATGACTCAGTTTGATTTAGCTGATGCTGCTGGAATTCACTCTCGTAGTTTGGGGAAAATTGAGCGCGGACTTACACTTAAAATTAATCGTCGAACTCTTCAAGGACTGGCTCACGCTTTAGGAATCTCAACTGAGTATCTTGATGCTGTAACTCATGGTACGGAAGTATCCCAAGTTCAAGGGGTTAGGTTTTGTCCACAATGTTGGAATCCCGGTGCGCCAGCTGACCCTATTTGGGGTCAAGTAGGAGCAAAATTTTGCTATCTCTGTGGTACTCAGTTAATAGCTGCTTGCGTTAATTGCGGTGAAATAGTGTTGTCATTACGACATCGTTTTTGTCCAATTTGTGGTTGGACTTATAAAACACCACTTCAAAAACGCTAAAACCGTTTATTGATTGATTTAATTAAAATCCTTTACTGGTAAGACTTTCAGACTATCTTTTCCCTGGTGACAGCTTCGCTATATCTACCCCAATTTATTCTAATAAACACTTGGCTATGTATATACCATTGCACCATTCTTGAAAGAATATATTTCTTGTTAAATTTGGAGATACTTCATTGGAAATTGAAACAAAGGTTTTAACCAGTTCGCAAATCATGTTTTTTAAATATTTTTGTTCTATTGGCTCTTCTTCAATATCTTGACCCCAAGAAATATGAGAGTTATCGGCATGGTTATTTATCAAAATTCCCTGACAATTTATCTTAATTAGGTTGTCAATCTTATTAAAGATTAGTCGTCTTTGAGTTCCCTGTTCATAAAAGTCTAAATAACCAGTGCTTGCTTCAGAGGTGTCAAGGAATTTCAATACGTCAGATAATTGCTCAACCACAGTCAAAAAATCTATTGAAACATCAACAGGCCATGGTAATCCTCCAAAACCTTCGACTCGAAATCTAACTAGATTAGAATTTTGTAACTCTTCACAAAGCAAGGAAAATATTTCTCTCACATCCTCTACTTCATCAAGTTTTACTTCATATTCACTGTCAAACTCATCATAATCATCTTCATCGTCAGCTTCCAACTGATCTTCAATCACAGGATCTGGCTGCCATCCTAATCTGTTAATTTCTAAACGCATAAGAAACATATGTTTTCCCTAAGGTATAACGGGGTAAGCAGTTCTATATCCTTTACCTGGTATAGGCACAACTACTGCATGAGTTGCAGCCACTATCTTACCATCTGGAAATATTATTTGTCCTAATCCAGGAGGTATTTCAACGGTAATTGCTTCATCGCCGATCCCATCTATACGACCAGAATTAAACCACGCATCATCGTTAATTTTAGCCTGTATATCTGCTGTAGAATCGTGTTGTGTTGTTACTACCTCAGCTTTGGGATGGTGAATTAACGGATTTGGAAGTAACTGATTTGGAAGTAACTGATTATTTACAGGTGTTTGCGCTTGATTTGGAGTTTTTTTGGCTAGTCTATGTTCTCTAATATACATTTTCTAAGTACCTTTATTTAAGTATGGAGTTTGATAAGCTTTATTCAGCGTGTCAAGATGTAACATAACTCTACTGATATATACCACTAAGTATGTAAATTATGTTTTTTGCTAACGAGAATACAGAAATCTTAATTGATAAAATCAAGCAAATCAGACTGTAAGCCAAGCAAAGGGAATTTGATGACATCGAGGTGAAACACCCTCACCGCAATGCTTAGAGCTATACTCAATTATATTTTGATATTAATCTCTGAATCAGAACTCAAACTATTTTTACTAACCAACCATCCCACCTGATTCCCCAGTTTCCCGGTCTTAGTAAAAGTAAAACTACCCCACACAAATGTAACCCCATCTTTGCCTACTCTTGGAGTAACAACTTGGTAATTCCCCAAAAAAATCGTGGGCTGGAAGCTATTCACAGTAATACTTTCAGCCTATCTTGCCCCTGGTGACAGCTTCGCTAGATCTACCCCTTCTAGCTGAAAATTCTTAATTAGGGCATCAAGGTTATGCTGAGATAAATTTGGATATAACTTACGTGAAAGGCGGAGTGTATCTAAAATCACTGGTGGTTGATATTCTGGTAGCTTAAAATTAAGAACTCTCCACTCTACAGAAGCATTGTGAGCAATAAGTATTTGACCATTTAAAAATTTTAATAGTTCTTCTTTTATTTCATTAAAAATAGGTTCTGTTTCAACATCTTTATTCCAAATACCATGAATTTTAGAAATAAAAGGTGGAATTTCTATTTCCGGATTCAAACGCTTTTGAAACTTTGTAATCCCAATTTCACCAGATTTTACTAAAACTCCCGCAATATCTACAATTCCTTCTTTTTCTTTATGTTGCGCTCCTGTACCTTCCAAATCCAACACTACATATTCTATAGTCATCCAAGACTGTTGTCTTATTTCTTCTGATAAAAACATATTGAACCTTGATTTGTTAGATAGTAAGCTTGGTAAAAAACTCAGGATAACATTGATTCATGTAGTTGAACACTATTCACAAGTTTCAAAACCTGCTTATCATAAAATAATTACATAGCGGTGTTTAGTCTTATGGGATACATTCACTAGCTGTAATCTAGTTTATAAAAGGCTTTATTTATATCTCAGTCAAGCATATACCGCTATAGCATTCATATCATATTAATCCTTACGGATAGCCTATAGGTGCTCGTCCATGTTGCCCTTTAAGATGAGGTAAATCTCTATTCCATATCTGGAAACTAAGAGTATGCTGTAGATGATAACGCTTTTGTTCGTCTAAGCCTGCTGTTAAAATTTGATGTTCGTCTATTTCAAAATCTGTTTCATAGCCATACAAATTTAGGAGTGTATTAATTTCTGCTGTAGATGGTTTTTTGTATGCAGCAGCACATCTTTGAACCTGATTTTGAGGACAAATATTACATAGTTCAGTAATACCATAGTGACCATTATAATCAGGCAAATTGTGGGCAAATGTCACAGCACAAGATGTCTTGCGAAATAATGGTGTACTGCACCCAATTTCATTATATAGCCTTAGTATTCGTGCTTCAGTTGCTGCTGGAAGAATCTTCCTCCGATGTGTTAGCTCATATGGTATTTTGATCCCTTCTTGATCAAAATACTTCTGCTGTTCTGGACGATAGAACAAACCCGTATATCCAATAGCATCTACCTGTTTGGCAATGCTTAATACATGATGAATAGTTTCTTCGTCATCGTTCCATCCAGGAACAATAGGTCGCCAATACAAAATAAGTTTTGTTCGGCATTTATGCTGGGCAATAGTTTCAATTGATTTAAGAGTAATGCTGTGTGACAAAGGTTCAATCTCACCATCTGGAAGCCCAGAATAAGTAACTAACACGGTGACACGAAGGTAACGGAGTGATTCCAAAAGCTTCATATCTTCTGGCGTGACTTTATACCTAGTAATTATAAGTATTAGATTGGTCAAACCTTGTTTATCTAATAGTTGAAGAACTTTATGTGTATGCAGACGAACTTCAGGTAAAAAAGGGTCTGTAGCTCTGTTAAGAAGTTGTAATGGAGTAATATTTGGTATAAAAAAGTGATGATTGACAAGTACCTCAACTGCTTCTTCATCAGTAGACAGAATTGTAGGTTTTTTAAGGTCAAAGTTATCAAAAAAATGGCGAACACAGTAAGCGCAGTTGAGAGGACAACCTACAATGTGATTTAGACTTAGACCCGATTTACGATAATCTATAATATCCAGTAGGCTGGGTGTAAATTTACACTGCTTATCTTAGACATATTTACTTGCAATAAATTAACTTGTAGGATAAGACATTGACAATCTTTCGATCAAAGCAGATAAAAACTAGCAGCATAAACATGATTATTTTACAAATTTGATAGTAGAAAGCATTTTTTGAAAATCTTACTCTATATTATCTTCACTGGAATATTTTCATAGTTTGATACAGTGAGGTCATAGATGACTATTTCCAAAGATATAAATTAGGTTCAATTACCTGAGCCTTCTTTACTACCATTGCTTTGCTAGCAAGTGATTAATCATGTAATAAGTAGTATTGATCAAATGTTGATTACTTATCAAGCCTCAATTTATCAGATTTTTCTTAAAATTTGGGCAGATAACAAAAGATTTACTTATACAAGTAACATAAATATTTATACTTAAAAGATAATTTATTTAAGTTAATATACATACGTTTAAAATAAAAAAAATAATTTTTAGTCAAAATTCAAGAATAAATACGAGCAAACGACTCGATACAATTACAACATTCTCAGATTAATACTGCAATTATGCTGATGAGATTTATCCAATATTAGTAGTTTAAATCACTCTATATAAAAATGCAGTTATGAGAGAATAGGCAAGTTTGATTGTAAAGAATTGTTAAACCAAACAGTCAATCCAGCATTGAAGCGTGGAACACTCAAATAGTTAGGAATAGGGGTAGATATAGCGTAGCTGACTGTGCTTTTAGGTGAAAATTGGCCTTTGTGGACAAGATATACCTCAAAATAAGGGAGGCCAGTTTATACCTCTATTTTGGTACATAAAGATTTTCATGAGAATAATAATCATTGATAGTGCTAAAGGCAAGTAAATAAACATTATTCGCCTCCAACTTTAATTTGATTATCATTTTCACAAGTTCATAAGACCATACTTAGTTAACATCAGCCTGAAATTCACCTAAGTCTGTAATTTTCGCTCAATGGCACTTAATATTGACTCAAGCAAGATTTTTGAGGCATATCTTGGCCTGTTTGAGGCATATCTAATGACCAAAGTTCCAAATTAGTGGTGGAGCAAAAAATATTTTCTGGTGGAACCATTGCATTAAATTTAAAAAACTCTTGGTGAAATTATGACTCACAATTGAAACTTGTGGCCATAATTTTACCTAAAACATCATCTTTTCTATCGGCTGAAAGTCCGATTTTTCCGTACTATCAGGCCGTTTTATGCCTCACAAATTAGGCAACTTTATTCCTAAAATCACACTGACCTCAATGGGGCTGACCTCACTAGGGCTGACCTCACTAGGGCTGACCTCACTAGGGCTGACCTCACTAGGGCTAACCTCACTGGGGCTGACCTCAATCGGGCTAACCTCGATGGGGCTGACCTCAATCGGGCTGACCTCTCTAAAGCCAAAAATATAGATTTTAAAAATATCTACCACGCTATTCGTTGGGAACCTCACATCTTGCACCAAGCAAAAAGAATCCGTATTAACCGAAAATAAGAGAATAAAAATAACATCCAAAAAATAAACCTCTGATTTAGATACTGAGATAATAAATTACATTCTTTATCAGAATATTTACAAATGACATATCCTAAAAGAGGAATAATTTAATCTACACAGAGATATTTTTATATATTCGTAAAATATGAGAGAAAAGGGCGTAGAAAACATAAACAATAGCAAGAAATAATATGGAAATCATTCTTGCCCACGCCCATAATCTAATGTACACTATTCTGGCATTGATGCCTAGTCGTTATCAAAGAGATAACTTAGAAGCAATGCTAGGATTATTTCTAGCCGCAGACGGAAAACCTTTACCACATTACAGTCAAACCAAATCTGAAAGCGCATTAAGTCGATTTTTAAATACCCGTAGTTGGTCTACCCGTAAACTCATTTATCATGTCCGTCAGCAGGCACTTGAGCAAATTAACAGTCATTTCCCATTAGGAAGAAAAGCATTTTTACAAGTGATAATTGACCTGACTACATTAGAGAAATGTGGTAAATTCAAAGGGTTAAATAAGTTAATAAGTGTCTATAATGGTAAGAAAGGCTTACATATAGTCATCTTATATTTGGTAGTTGGAAAATGGCGTATCCCCTGGAATTTTCGTGTCTGGAGAGGTAAAGGTACAGCCAGTCCTGCCCAGATGGCACTACGAATGGTACGTAACTTACCAAAAAAATTAACCAAAAAATTCGAGGTGAAAATTCTAGCTGACACAGCTTTTGGTACTAAAGATTTTATCAACGGTATTCGTAAACTTAAATATCATGCTGTCCTTGGTATTGGTTGTAATCGTAAATTAATTAATGGCACTCCTGTTAAACTTTTACATCGTCGAGGAAGACAAGTTCAACTCGTTGGATTAGATTTTCCTGTTACCTCATATCTTGCACCTTGAAATAGTGATGTCAATTCCATGACTAAGTGCTAAAGGTCGAAGTCGTTCAATGTCAAGTAATAACAAAGACAGGACTAAATGAGGAAGAAAAGTAGAGAGTGCAAGAAAAGCAGCTTTACCCCAGTCCAAAGAATCAGATAAACAAGATGAAAGATATGCCCAATATGCTAATAAATAGGCAGTCATAGACAAGATTAACCAACGATAAACCCCTAAAAGAGTGCCTTGCCCAAATTTGTCTAAACCAAAGCGATGTTTAGCGGTTTTGAACCAACCTTCAATTTGCCAACGACGTTTACCCCACCAAGAAATAGTGCTAGCTTTAATGGGTTTTGTAGAGATAACATATCTTTTCACAAACTGACCATTCTCGCGTTTAAAATAATACCAAGAAAGGGTAACAGGAAAATCTAATCCAACGAGTTGAACTTGTCTTCCTCGACGATGTAAAAGTTTAACAGGAGTGCCATTAATTAATTTACGATTACAACCAATACCAAGGACAGCATGATATTTAAGTTTACGAATACCGTTGATAAAATCTTTAGTACCAAAAGCTGTGTCAGCTAGAATTTTCACCTCGAATTTTTTGGTTAATTTTTTTGGTAAGTTACGTACCATTCGTAGTGCCATCTGGGCAGGACTGGCTGTACCTTTACCTCTCCAGACACGAAAATTCCAGGGGATACGCCATTTTCCAACTACCAAATATAAGATGACTATATGTAAGCCTTTCTTACCATTATAGACACTTATTAACTTATTTAACCCTTTGAATTTACCACATTTCTCTAATGTAGTCAGGTCAATTATCACTTGTAAAAATGCTTTTCTTCCTAATGGGAAATGACTGTTAATTTGCTCAAGTGCCTGCTGACGGACATGATAAATGAGTTTACGGGTAGACCAACTACGGGTATTTAAAAATCGACTTAATGCGCTTTCAGATTTGGTTTGACTGTAATGTGGTAAAGGTTTTCCGTCTGCGGCTAGAAATAATCCTAGCATTGCTTCTAAGTTATCTCTTTGATAACGACTAGGCATCAATGCCAGAATAGTGTACATTAGATTATGGGCGTGGGCAAGAATGATTTCCATATTATTTCTTGCTATTGTTTATGTTTTCTACGCCCTTTTCTCTCATATTTTACGAATATATAAAAATATCTCTGTGTAGATTAAATTATTCCTCTTTTAGGATATGTCATTTGTAAATATTCTGATAAAGAATGTAATTTATTATCTCAGTATCTAAATCAGAAGTTTATTTTTTGGATGTTATTTTTATTCTCTTATTTTCGGTTAATACGGATTCTTTTTGCTTGGTGCAAGATGTGAGTTACCCTTTCTTGGTATTATTTTAAACGCGAGAATGGTCAGTTTGTGAAAAGATATGTTATCTCTACAAAACCCATTAAAGCTAGCACTATTTCTTGGTGGGGTAAACGTCGTTGGCAAATTGAAGGTTGGTTCAAAACCGCTAAACATCGCTTTGGTTTAGACAAATTTGGGCAAGGCACTCTTTTAGGGGTTTATCGTTGGTTAATCTTGTCTATGACTGCCTATTTATTAGCATATTGGGCATATCTTTCATCTTGTTTATCTGATTCTTTGGACTGGGGTAAAGCTGCTTTTCTTGCACTCTCTACTTTTCTTCCTCATTTAGTCCTGTCTTTGTTATTACTTGACATTGAACGACTTCGACCTTTAGCACTTAGTCATGGAATTGACATCACTATTTCAAGGTGCAAGATATGAGTTGTCTATCTGTAGCTGGCAGCGCATCAGTATCTTCGTCAGCAGCGATATCTAGCAATTCACAAATATTATAGCGTCTACCATAAGTGATGGCACTACCTAAAGTTTGAGGATTTTCAGTTTTAGGTAAGGGGAATTTATTACAAATAACTTCACCAGAAACATGAAACAAATGAGTTATTAACCATAAGGAACCCTCTACTAATTCTTTAGTGTGAACTATCACCAAACCATTACCAGATAAAGCTGGTACTATAGCATCAAGTATTTCATCTAATGAAGCATAACTATAGGTGCAAGTACCGCCTTTTGTAGTTGAGAAACTAGCAACTTTTGTTTTGAAAAATTTCTTGAATTCTAGTTTAGCTTTGGCTAATGCGGGGATTAAATTCAACATATATTTATACTTTTAACAATGTAGGGATTTTGTGCTGGAATGTTATTAGCACTCCAACACAGGTAAAGGTCATTGAAAGTTGGTAAAAAATTAATTAGACTGCTATCAACCGCCTAGTATCATCAAGCAGTTCTTGAAGAGTTGAACGCATAAAATTTTCCACAGCTATCTGATGCTTACATTTCACACCCTTGTAATGGCAGTCTCTACAATCGCAACGCCTCCGGGGGTGCGGAGCATTGAGACATACTATATAATAATGATTGTTTTCACAATTCCGAACCAAGTACTTATCTTCTCGCTGCTCCAGTACTTTAATGGTTTTCGCCCGTTCTTCACGAGTAGAAACATTCCGAGTAACATTATTTGTTATCCGTTCCTGAGTAGCAACTTCTGTTATTACTTCATCAGTATTGTTATCCTGAGCTATTTGCATTGGTAAAGTGCCTTGGCGATAATGCCAATTAATGAAGCGGTAAGATTTAGCCCAAGTGTCAGAGCGAAAAACCTCTTCATTATTGATATTGACCACCCATCGTTGAGTCTGAAAGTCACTATCATCATGGTTAATGGTCGCTATCAGTCTGTCACCAGCATAAATTTCATGATCATAGAAGGATAATTCTATGGTGGTAATTTGCTCTGGTGCTATTTTTGCCGCTTGTTGCTCAATAAATTGGTTGAGTTCCCGTTGGGCAATGGCTTGATTATCTGTCATAATAATCTCCAGTATGATTTGTTTAGAAGGCGATCGCCGACTTTCCACGGCTAGCGATCGCCTTCTTTGTATGACCATACTATAACAAGCTTTATATAAATGTCAGCACTTGTTATATAATTTATGTTATAGTAAGATGAACGAAGAAGTTAAAGATTATGGGAAAGTGATTAGCAAACTTCGCCATAAAGCCGGCTTAACCCAAAAGCAACTGGCTGACAAGATGGAATTAACAGTGCAGACCATATCAAATTGGGAAAATGGTTTGCGAGTACCAAGGCTAACCCCACAGCAAACTTTAAGTCTGTGTTTAGCATTAGATTGCTCACTAGAGGATTTAATCTTCAGTAGCAATGATGAAAGTAGCACTTAAGGCTGAATGAGGCAGAGGGCAGGGGGAAAAGGGAAAATACTTATACCTATACCTCTTCCCTCTCCCTTGCTCCCCGCTCCCTGCGGCGCTGCCTCTTCTCGTCAGAGTCAGCATTCCCTTCTGCCTCCTGCCTTTTCTTATAAGAAAAGTGACTTGATTTGAAAAATCTGGTACTGTTGTCTACAATCCCAATAAATTTACGCCAAATTGGCTAGACTACGGATTTCATATTCAAGCTATGATCAAAAAACATTATCAGGGAACTTCAATGCCAAAACCTATGAAATTACCACGCTTATCGGATCTAGTCAAAAATGTGATACATCCCCACCCAAAGCAAAACTCCCTAGCAGGATGAACGCTCAGGGAGTTTTACTGGTTGATAAAAACTAACCCAGACCCCCACCTTCAAAGTTTGGCGACGGCGAAGTAAGGGACTGGATATTAAGAACAGGAACGCCATGATTGATAAACCATCGAGGCGGTCTACAAATCATCTTAGCCTAATTCTGAGATTTGTAGATCAGGCTTTTGAATTTTTTTCTTGCGACAATAAAAAAGTACGTGATAATACCAGTGTAAATCTTAGCCTACTAGAAGGCAGAGGGCAGAAGGCAGAAGGCAGAAGGGAAGAAAGAATAAAAAACTGTACTTCTGTGTTTGCAGCATTAGTAAAAAGAAGAATTGTCTCCGCGAGTGCAGGAGATACAAAACGTCATAGCTTCAATCTGACGTTTTTAGAGGTGGGTTTCTCCTGCCTCTTAGCATCGTTTGGTCTTGGAAAATTAAATTTAGTTGTAGAAGGAGTTTAGGTCAATGGTTGCATCAGTAATATTTGCCCAACAAACCGAAGCTCCACAACAAAAATTTTCTAGCTTCCAAGAGTTCCAGGAGTTTATCAAAGATGCCTTCATCAACGGTAGTGGGATTGATGAGGAAATATTTAACGCTTGTGTCGAATTTCACGAAGATTTGGAATGAACGATGGGATGGACGCACGAACCCCCATCCATGAAGAATTGGGATGGTACTTCACCAGATTTGGACGCCAGTGTAGAGAACCTATTTATGCCGCATTTTTCCGCAATGAGGACGGGTCACTCTGGCAAGGTATAGTCAGTCTTTGGGATGAAGAAAAACAAAGACCATATCGCTACTTAGCCCCCAAGGGTAATGGTGACAGAGCATTCTTTCCTCCCATCCCCCCATCAATTAGAGAGAAGATATCCCAACAATATGGAGTAGAAGTTCCATTAGAGGGTAGTTTCTGGGATTGGGCAAAGGGAATGATTGATATTCCCAGAATCCTGTCCGAGGGCGGCAAAAAATCATTAAGTGCCTTCAGTCAAGGTTATATTGCCATTAGTTTGTACGGGTGTAGCTGTGGTCGGCAATGGATGTTTGATGATCAGACTCAAAAAGATGAATCAATTCTGATCAACGACTTACAACCCTTGGCAGCACCGGGAACTAAGTGGTTATTTGCACTAGACCGCGACATCAAACCCAAAGCTAAAAAGGCTGTAGCATCTGCCAAAAATCGTCTAACATCGTTATTACGGAAGTATAGATGCTACTCAATTGATATGAAATGGGATGAAGAAGATGGTAAAGGTTTAGATGACTTGATTGTGAATGCTGGTAGTACGGCTTTTGATGCCAGTTACCAGGATGCCGTCGCTCGACTAAACAAGCTCATCGGCAAGGGTGAGACTAAGGAAACCAAGAAAATTCCCCCAGCTGATGTCATCGCCAAAAAAATCGCTGAAGAATACCGAGATAGACTTTGCTTTAACAATCAAATCGGTCAATGGATGCGATATGAGGCTGATTCCCCTGGTGTCTGGTCTATCGAGACTCAGGAGTTTATAGAATCTTGTGTGTATAAAATTCTCGACTCCAAAAACATCGAAGGTTACAACTCCAACAGTTATATCGCCAATATTGTCAAAATCTTAAGACACCAGCTGATCGAACGTCGTTGGATTGAACTATCGCCAAAAGACTTTCTCCCCTTCCAAAATGGAGTGCTGGAGATTGCCACAGGAAACTTACTCCCCCATTCCCCCGGTTATCGTTTGACATGGCAACTACCAAGAGAACATAACCCCCTTGCTAATAACTGGAATTCAATTAGTAACTTCTTAGACCATCTATCTAGTGGCAATGAACAGATTAAGAATTTATTGCTCTGTTATTGCAATGCAGTTCTGAAAGGACGTGCTGACCTTCAAAAATTCGTACACCTAATTGGGTTGGGTGGCACTGGTAAAGGTACTTTTACTCGTTTAGTGGTGTCACTCATCGGTGATATTAACGTACACACCACCACCTTAATTGATTGGTGTGGAAACAGTTTTGAGGGTGCGAATGCTTACCTGAAGCGATTAGTTCTATTTCCAGATGAAGATAAAGCCACTGGTAAACTTGGTAAATTCCTCTCCCTGACAGGAGAAGATTCTGTCCGAGGCTGAAGAGAAGGGACGTAAAGCATTTACGTTTAGATATGATGGCATGGTTTTAGTTTGCTCTAACTTGCCCGTATTTGGTGGGGAAAATGCGAGTAGAGTGAAGCGTCGTGTTATCACCATTCCATGTAATAACTCAGTTCCCCTTCATCAACGTAAAAATCTGGAAAGAATATTTGCTCCAGAGTTAGCAGCATTCACCAACTACATTCTCAGCATTTCCGACGACAAAGTTACCGAAGTTTTGAGTGGGATAACAGATGTACCTGAATGCTCCTTAGAATTCTGCAACCAATAGAATTAGGGTTGATAGTTTAGCTGACTGGCTCAACGACAAACTAATTTATGATCCTACTGCTTTAACTCCGGTGGGATGCGATCGCAATGAGGGTAATGATGGGTCAGAAATTAGAACTTTATTTGGTAGCTACTCTAAGCATTGTAAGGATTCTGGGAATGTCGCTAAATCTAATAAAACATTTTCTCCTGACCTAGTAGAACTTTGTAACTCAGTCCTGGGGTGGGATGTTAAGCACAAATCCACCAACACAGGTAAATACATCTGTGGTGTCAGGTTGAGAGTTTTGGGAGTTGATGACCATATCCCTACTCAGGAAATATTTTTGATTGAAAAAATCAAAAGTGACGGGTTAGGTGATGGGTTAGGTGACGGGTCAGAACTCTTGCTGTGTAAGGAAAATGGCGGAAGTGACGGGTTGATTCAAAGTTTAATAGAAAATCAGAAAGAAAATAATCAATTAGATTTCTGGAGGCAGGAGGCAGGAGGCAGAGGGCAGGAGGAGAAAGAAGAGTGCAATGCAGGGGTAAAAGATTTCCTCTCTTCCCCCCTGCCTCCTGCCTTCTGCCCTCTGCCTTCTGATTTAACTCAGGTTTGCTCAAACATAAATGATATTTCTGTTAATGAATCCAACCTTAATCCGTCACTTATTCCACAAAGCTTACCAGGTAAAGGTTTCGACCCGTCACTCAACTCGTCACTCAACTCGTCACTCAATGAAAATCTAGATGAAGCAGGAAAAGATGTGGCTCAGACCACTACTATTTCTGGTGTAGGGTTTGGTGGAAGTATTGATAATGGATCAGAGGATGTTCTTGTACCACCACCAATTAATTTTCAGGTGGGCAATGGCGTTGAGTTTCAGCACGAACTAAAGGAGGGCTGGTTAAAGGGGGAAATTGTAGACATCCAAACTGAAAAGGGTTTTTTCACGGGAATGACTATGAGGTATCAGGAGTACAACTACAAAACCAAGCAACGTGAGAATAGGGAGTATGTCATTTGTCGAGAAGATTGGGTCAGACGACGTTAACTCATATCTTGCACCTTGAAATAGTGATGTCAATTCCATGACTAAGTGCTAAAGGTCGAAGTCGTTCAATGTCAAGTAATAACAAAGACAGGACTAAATGAGGAAGAAAAGTAGAGAGTGCAAGAAAAGCAGCTTTACCCCAGTCCAAAGAATCAGATAAACAAGATGAAAGATATGCCCAATATGCTAATAAATAGGCAGTCATAGACAAGATTAACCAACGATAAACCCCTAAAAGAGTGCCTTGCCCAAATTTGTCTAAACCAAAGCGATGTTTAGCGGTTTTGAACCAACCTTCAATTTGCCAACGACGTTTACCCCACCAAGAAATAGTGCTAGCTTTAATGGGTTTTGTAGAGATAACATATCTTTTCACAAACTGACCATTCTCGCGTTTAAAATAATACCAAGAAAGGGTAACAGGAAAATCTAATCCAACGAGTTGAACTTGTCTTCCTCGACGATGTAAAAGTTTAACAGGAGTGCCATTAATTAATTTACGATTACAACCAATACCAAGGACAGCATGATATTTAAGTTTACGAATACCGTTGATAAAATCTTTAGTACCAAAAGCTGTGTCAGCTAGAATTTTCACCTCGAATTTTTTGGTTAATTTTTTTGGTAAGTTACGTACCATTCGTAGTGCCATCTGGGCAGGACTGGCTGTACCTTTACCTCTCCAGACACGAAAATTCCAGGGGATACGCCATTTTCCAACTACCAAATATAAGATGACTATATGTAAGCCTTTCTTACCATTATAGACACTTATTAACTTATTTAACCCTTTGAATTTACCACATTTCTCTAATGTAGTCAGGTCAATTATCACTTGTAAAAATGCTTTTCTTCCTAATGGGAAATGACTGTTAATTTGCTCAAGTGCCTGCTGACGGACATGATAAATGAGTTTACGGGTAGACCAACTACGGGTATTTAAAAATCGACTTAATGCGCTTTCAGATTTGGTTTGACTGTAATGTGGTAAAGGTTTTCCGTCTGCGGCTAGAAATAATCCTAGCATTGCTTCTAAGTTATCTCTTTGATAACGACTAGGCATCAATGCCAGAATAGTGTACATTAGATTATGGGCGTGGGCAAGAATGATTTCCATATTATTTCTTGCTATTGTTTATGTTTTCTACGCCCTTTTCTCTCATATTTTACGAATATATAAAAATATCTCTGTGTAGATTAAATTATTCCTCTTTTAGGATATGTCATTTGTAAATATTCTGATAAAGAATGTAATTTATTATCTCAGTATCTAAATCAGAAGTTTATTTTTTGGATGTTATTTTTATTCTCTTATTTTCGGTTAATACGGATTCTTTTTGCTTGGTGCAAGATGTGAGTTGACCTGTGTGGATTAAGATATAGATCGATAAACACATATTTCCCGATCTATACGTCAGTGCTTACCTTGCCAATAGTGCTACTTATCTCTTCGGGCGTATTCCTGTAGGTAACAGGAGTGATCATCGACAGAGAGGCAATGGCACCCCGAACCTGTGATGTTTCTACTTCCAGGTAGTTTTGCAGCTGCTCCAGGTTTCTATGTCCACTTATTTCTTGAATCACTCGCAGGGGAATGCCCGCGTTGCTCATCAATGTTAGGGCTGTTCTCCGGAAACTATGAGTACTTGCTCCTTCAATATCTACTTGTTTACACCCTTCTCGGAAGATAATACTGGCTGAGTCTGAGTGCAGGTGTCCCCTTCCCCAACGACCAGGAAACAGAAATCCCTCACTGCTAGTAGGCGGTTGGTATTGTTCTAGAAAATGCCTTAAGTCATCTAGTACGGGAATGGTGCGAGTAGCTAGTTTCCCTTTGGTGTTACCTTTGCGAAGGATTAATTCTGGTCGAATTCTGCCTTTTTTGTCGTAAACATCGGTTATTTTTAAGGTGACTGCTTCGTTGACACGGCAACCTGTGTATAGCATGACAGCACAAATGGTGCGGTCACGTACAGTGGTTAATCCTTCTGTGAATAATCGCTGGATTTCTTCTTGTGTCAGAACTTTGGCTTTGCCGTGTCGCTCGATTTTCACATTGCTGTCTACCCCCCATACTTAATTATGGTAGCAGCTATCACCCCATAACTTGTCGATTCAGGAAAGGAAAGGTAGGGGATGTGGAGGGGGAGAACAGTGATATCAATCTCTGAATCAGGTTATAGATGGGCTTGGAAAATCAAGCACTGAAGGGAAATCTGAACAAGGTAGTTCAATTTGTAAGTATTTATCGCCACATATTTCTTCTGGATCTCTTGGAGGTTTCAATGCCAAAGCTTGAAGTTGTGCCCATTTCACTACTTCAAAACTTTGATCTTTATTTAGTTTTGATGCAATTACTCGCAACGCTTTTATGATCAATCCTTGGTTAGCTGCTTGATTAAGCATTGTTGCTTCAAAACATGATGCTAATCTTTCGTAATCAGATTGTTTATAGGGAGGAGGAGGGGCAACTTGATGTATCTGAACAATCAGATTCATATCTCTCATAGGGCTTGTAATATCATCAATCTCAGGCAAAATTGGTAGAAGTACATCAGGAGGTGGAATTTTATAGATGTGGAAAGTTGATGGACTGGCAAGTAATAAATATTTACGCCAACTACTTAGAGCATTTATTAATTCACGACAGTAAAAATGTCTAATTACCCAATGTTCTAAATCTAATGCTACATCTCGTCCCGCTTTTGCTGCGAGTTGTTGCAAAGCTTTAGTCACTACTTGTTTGACTGGTTCACCCCGTCTACCTGGTGGGAAATCATGCGTAGTATTTAGAATTTCATATTCAGTAACTGCTTGATGATAAATTGGCTCCCAAGCTTCTGGATGAGTGAATAAGAAATCTGGTAATTCCACAAGAGGTAAAAAAGGCTTTGCCCAAGGAAGTATGGGCAGAGATAATGCTAACAGCCAGTAGCGAGTTGCTGAATCATCCCAGGATAGTGGGGGTGGCATAGCTTGATTAATTTTTTCTCTTAGCTTCTAAGGCAATACCAATTCTAGCAGTGCTCTAATTTGCTTTTCAGTTAATCCAATGATTCTTAATTGTTGGGCAGGATTATTAGACCTTAAAGCCTTAGTAATATCAGTCGAAAGCACAGTCGGGATTGCAAGCTTCCACATGATTTGTCTAAGTATTTCAAGAAACTTATTTGAGTTTACTCTTTCGGGTTGTTGTGGAGCTGGTGTCCTCCTAGCTATATCAGCTTTCTGAGCTGCTTCAGCATAACGGATGGCTACATTATAGTCACGTAAACAGTGCCTATCTAAGAAGTCCACTAATTCTTCGATCACTCTTGCAGTACTTTCGTATTTATCCTGATGTCCTTGGTAAGTATTTTCTCCCAAATTTCTAGAATAGCGTGTTTCGTAAAGATGGTCGCGATCATTAAGCAAATCTAAGAGGCGTCTATTTAAGTCTCCATGACAGTCTTCAATTAATTGACCAAGATCCATACAGAATTGAATCAGAGCAGCACCACCTTCTGCTAGGGCTTCAGCCGCTCTCTTCCGCCATTTCGGTAGGTCTTTATATTCATCAATACATACACCATTCGGATTCATTGCTAATGTTGTTGGTGTATTTTGGAGGTTATCAGTCTCCGTAGATTTTTCTTTTTCATCACACTTACTGCATTTTTTCTGTACAACTTCAGTAGTCTCATGTGCATTCATCTTTTGCACTACATCTTTTTCTACCTGATCCACCTGTTGCTCATACTTGTCTCCAGGTTGACCAATGGTAAGCTTCAATTGAATACCGCGTGGTTTTGGTCTTTCTACTTGTCGAGAAAAAACCGCCCCATCAATGCGACCGGAATTAAGCCATGCATCGTCGTTAATTTTAGCCTGTATCTCTGCTGCTGAATATTGCGGTGGTTTTGCTTCCTCAGCTTTCGGTTGGTGAATTAACGGATTTGGGAATAACTGATTATTTACAGGTGTTTGCGCTTGATTTGAACTTTTTTTGGTCGTTCTATGTTCTCTACTATACATTATTAACTGACAGTTTATTCTTACTTGTTCCGCATAAGCGAAGATACATCTATTATATTACTTATTAACGCATCTAGTTTTGCTCACATACCGAGAAAGAACTTCAACTGTCCTGCACTAGTCACCATGCAAAGGTACTAAGACAGTAAAGCGTTCTTTTTCAACTATTGATACAGAGGCTTGATCAAGGTTTGGCATTGATCTTAAGCCTATTATAGCAGTTGGGTTAAAATTTGCTTCTATCTGAGCATAACTCATTGGATTTGTTTTAACCCAAGCGTCAGATGGTTCATTATTAATCATTAGATGATTAGCAATTACCGCTTCAAGCTCTAATTTTTTTAATTCAAATATGTCGTTTATCCAGATTTCTATTGGTAAATGTTTTAGCGTTAAATTAGATTTAGCAGGAATTAAAAAGCCATAGAATTCACCGGATTCTCCATTAAATTCGCTAACAAAAATATGCCCTTTTTTACCACTAAACCCATATGTTTTAACTTCATAAACAGGAAACTTTGCTATAGGCTTTTTAATATATAGCAATCCTTGACTATTCGTGAGAAAATACTTATAATGGCGATAGGCAATAATTACAACAAAAAAGTATAAAAATAACTATGTGGATGCGATCGCTAACAGAATTTATCGACAATACTAAAAACAAGCTTGAAATCCAGCGAGCAACAGCAGTGAAAATGTTATTGTCAGGATATACACATAAGGAAATAATGCCAATATTGGGAGTTTCTAGTGGATTTCTGAGTAAGTATAAGAAAGCATTTTTTCAGGATGGAATTGAAGGTTTAAAAGTCAAATATAAAGGAAGTCAAGGACTACTAAGTTCAGAACAGCATTTAGAAGTGATTCAATGGCTACAAAGCAAGAATAGTTGGACTTTAGACGAGTTAGAGTACTACATTGCTGATAAATATGAAGTGACATTTGAATCTAAACAGAGCTATTATAATTTGTTTAATGAAGCGGGTATTAGTTGGAAAAAAGCACAAACAAATAATCCAAAATATGATCCAGAATTAGTAGAATCAAAAAAAAAAGAAATTTGTGTCCTCCTGGAAACACAACGTCAAGAAATTGAATCTGGAGAACTAGTTGTATTCATGATTGACGAATGTCATTTAGTTTGGGGAGATGTATGTGGGTATATTTGGGGTAAAACTCAAGAACGAGTATCTATTCCAGTGGAAAATATCCGTTCTAGGCAAACTTATTTTGGTGCATTGGACTACAAAACCAAGGAATTTTTAACTTATTCTGCTAGTAAAGGGGACTCAGAAAACACAATTAATTTCTTAGAATATCTCCGCTCACAACGTCCGGAAGCAAAACTGTTAATTATCTGGGATGGTGCAGTTTATCATCGTTCAGGGCAAATTAAAGATTATTTAAATTCTTTGAATAATGGATTAGAAAAACAAGATTGGTTGATAACTTGTGAGCGATTTGCTCCAAATGCACCACAACAAAATCCGGTAGAAGATATTTGGTTACAAGCTAAAAGATTCATTCGAGAATTTCATTTTTTCTGTCGTTCTTTCTCTGTTGTCAAGGCTTTGTTTGATATTTCCATTAATGATCAAATATTTGACTTCCCTAAACTCCATGAATATGGTGTTTTCTCATGAATGATTTAGGATTGCTATATAACTGGGATAATAACCTTTCGTATTCTGTATGCGAACCTACCCAAAACCAAATAACTGTATCTCCCTCTAACTGTCCAACGGCTCGATAGTTTTTACTGACTCTAGCAGAATAAATGGGTAATTCTGAATGCACTTTTTTGAAACGTAAACTGGGATGATTTGGGTCTTGTTTAAATTGGCGGTATGCTTCGCGGATTTGCTCTCGTACATTTTCAGGTAAATTACCAAAAGCTTGGCGAAACTGAGAAGTGATTTGAGAATTCACAATGTATCTGCATCTAATTGTTGAGTTTTACCTGCGCGATATTCAGCCATCGCTTGTGCTGCTAAGAGAGCTAGTCCATCTGGAGAACTTTCAAAAGCTTCATCCCATCGCTGTTCATCTTCGAGTTCTTCTAAAATCATCATAGCCATAGCATTTTGTTGACTGACTGGTAAGCTTTTGAGTTTGATAATCGCTTGTTCGAGTAATTCTGTCATGGTGAATAATTATCCTATACTTTCCTATAGTTTATCGAAAAAATCAGAGGGTGGGGGAAAGGGGCAGGGGAGCAGGGGAGCAGAGGAGCAGAGGAATAAAGGAGTAGGGGCAAATGAGAGATACCTCACATCTTGCACCAAGCAAAAAGAATCCGTATTAACCGAAAATAAGAGAATAAAAATAACATTCAAAAAATAAACCTCTGATTTAGATACTGAGATAATAAATTACATTCTTTATCAGAATATTTACAAATGACATATCCTAAAAGAGGAATAATTTAATCTACACAGAGATATTTTTATATATTCGTAAAATATGAGAGAAAAGGGCGTAGAAAACATAAACAATAGCAAGAAATAATATGGAAATCATTCTTGCCCACGCCCATAATCTAATGTACACTATTCTGGCATTGATGCCTAGTCGTTATCAAAGAGATAACTTAGAAGCAATGCTAGGATTATTTCTAGCCGCAGACGGAAAACCTTTACCACATTACAGTCAAACCAAATCTGAAAGCGCATTAAGTCGATTTTTAAATACCCGTAGTTGGTCTACCCGTAAACTCATTTATCATGTCCGTCAGCAGGCACTTGAGCAAATTAACAGTCATTTCCCATTAGGAAGAAAAGCATTTTTACAAGTGATAATTGACCTGACTACATTAGAGAAATGTGGTAAATTCAAAGGGTTAAATAAGTTAATAAGTGTCTATAATGGTAAGAAAGGCTTACATATAGTCATCTTATATTTGGTAGTTGGAAAATGGCGTATCCCCTGGAATTTTCGTGTCTGGAGAGGTAAAGG
The DNA here is from genome assembly GCA_963766435.1 of uncultured cyanobacterium. GTDB lineage: Bacteria > Cyanobacteriota > Cyanobacteriia > Cyanobacteriales > Nostocaceae > CAVXZH01. The sequence continues at coordinate 90,763 of CAVXZH010000007.1, read as the reverse complement.
TACAGCCAGTCCTGCCCAGATGGCACTACGAATGGTACGTAACTTACCAAAAAAAATTAACCAAAAAATTCGAGGTGAAAATTCTAGCTGACACAGCTTTTGGTACTAAAGATTTTATCAACGGTATTCGTAAACTTAAATATCATGCTGTCCTTGGTATTGGTTGTAATCGTAAATTAATTAATGGCACTCCTGTTAAACTTTTACATCGTCGAGGAAGACAAGTTCAACTCGTTGGATTAGATCCCACATTCCGCACCCCAACTGTCACACCTCAATAAAACTCATATATTTAGTACATAAGAACTATTCATAGGGAGAGTTTACTAAAACTAAATAGGAATTATTTTTATTAAGGTGGATATACAGTTAATATATGGCACATAAAAATAATAATCATTTTTATGTGGGGGAAGGGAAAAGTTACCAGTAGTAGCTTTTCCCTTTTTGTAATTCAACTAAATATAAAATTTCTGGCACAAATAGGAACGAAAAATGTGAAAATTTAAATTAATATCGTTGTAGGTAATTTGAAGAAAATGATTAATATCAAAGATATTGAGATTAAGAATATAGATCATTTAGGTATAGTAGCCGGAATAATAGATGAAATAGGATTAGTAGAGATAATTAATGATTTAATAGGGCAGGAAGAGGGAGAAAAAGTTAGTGCAGGACAGGTGGTTAAAGCGATGATTTTAAATGGATTGGGAATGGTTTCTCAACCCTTGTATATGTTTCCTAGATTTTTTGAAAATATTGCTTGTGAACATTTAATTGGCTCTGGTGTAAAAGCTGAATACCTAAATGATGATAAACTGGGTAGAGTCATGGATAAATTGTTTGTAAAAGGGTTAGATACAATATATTTAGCTATTAGCTTAGGTGCTGTCAAACAGTTTGATGTATCTTTGAAAACTTCACATTTAGACTCATCTTCATTGCATGTACATGGAGAATACAATTGTAATTTACCATCAGTAATATTTGATAAACCGAGTAATTCTGAATCTTTAGAAGCACCAGAAATAAAATCACGGGAAACAATAAATATTACACATGGCTATTCTCGTGACCATAGACCAGATTTAAAACAATTTATCATAGAATTAATATGTTCAGGTGACGGTGATATACCAATTTTTTTGAAAACAGAATCTGGAAATCAAGTTGATTCAAAATGTTTTGCAAAAATTGCATTAGAGTATCGTGAAAAAATTCAAATGGATAGTTTAATAGTCGCAGATTCTGCATTATATACAGAAGAAAATATCAAGTTAATGTCTAATCTGAAGTGGTTATCTCGTGTGCCGTTAACTATAAAAGAAGCAAAACAATTAGTAACAAATTTATCGCAACTAGATTTTGTTCAAAGTAAAATAGATGGATATTCATATGTGGAAAAAAGAGTCACTTATGGAGGAATAGAGCAAAGATGGTTGGTAGTACAAAGTTTTCTGAGAAGAAAATCAGATTTACGTAAATTATCACGAAATATTGAGAAATCCCTCAAAAGTGTTGAGACGAAATTAAAAATCTTATCTCAAGAGAGGTTCGCATGTTCATCTGATGCAATGAAGGAATTATCAAAAATATCGAAACAATTTAAATATCATCAGGTAGAGAATATTGAAATAACCGAAAAAGAGCCAGACAAAAAAGATGAGAACCAAGATAAATATTATCAAATTTTTACAACTGTCTCAAGAAATGAAGATGCAATTGATATCGAAACCAGAAGTGCTGGACGCTTCGTTATTGCCACAAATATTTTAGAATTAAGCAGTCTTAGTAACGATGAAATGATTTCCAAATATAAAGCACAGCAATCATGTGAAAGAGGATTTGGTTTTTTGAAAGATCCACTCTTTTTTGCAGATAGTATTTTCCTGAAAAGACCAGAAAGAATAGAAGCTCTGGCAATGATTATGGGGTTGTGTTTACTAGTTTACACACTGGCTCAACGACAAATTAGAGCAGCTTTATCTGCTTCAAACTTAACTGTAAAAAATCAACTGGGTAAATCAATTAAAAATCCCACTCTCCGTTGGATATTTCAATGTTTTCAATCGATTCATCTAGTTACTTATCATCATAAGATAGAGGTTTCTAATTTAACTCCAGATAGAATTTTTATTCTTACATTACTTCCTGAAAATTGTCGTCGCTATTACCAATTTATAACTTAGTTTTTTTATCCTCATATTTTATTTTTTATAATTGGACTATTTAATTTTATTTTTAGTCCTAAATTGCCATGTTTTTTTATACTTATTTATCTGTTATTTTATTGATTTTAATAAACTACATTTATTTTAAACTGAAAAATTATAGATTTCTATTATCAATTGAGTCATGAATTGCTTTGATTCTTTATTGCTTCTTATTGAGAATCGATTAAGAATTGATTATCGGATATTAACACCTTACTCGCAAGCAATAATGTATTAATTTTAACTACTTTGAGGGAAATTTTTAAGTAATTACTAGTTGTGACAGATACGGGTGCGGAATGTGGGTTAGATTTTCCTGTTACCCTTTCTTGGTATTATTTTAAACGCGAGAATGGTCAGTTTGTGAAAAGATATGTTATCTCTACAAAACCCATTAAAGCTAGCACTATTTCTTGGTGGGGTAAACGTCGTTGGCAAATTGAAGGTTGGTTCAAAACCGCTAAACATCGCTTTGGTTTAGACAAATTTGGGCAAGGCACTCTTTTAGGGGTTTATCGTTGGTTAATCTTGTCTATGACTGCCTATTTATTAGCATATTGGGCATATCTTTCATCTTGTTTATCTGATTCTTTGGACTGGGGTAAAGCTGCTTTTCTTGCACTCTCTACTTTTCTTCCTCATTTAGTCCTGTCTTTGTTATTACTTGACATTGAACGACTTCGACCTTTAGCACTTAGTCATGGAATTGACATCACTATTTCAAGGTGCAAGATATGAGTAAACCCCCATACTTCATTATGGTAGCAGGCTATGATCCGTATCATGGTCAGACGATTGGCATAAATTTTGCCTCGTCAAAACTTTTCCAACACCCTCTAAATGCTGTTCTGAACTTAGTAGTCCTTGACTTCCTTTATATTTGACTTTTAAACCTTCAGTTCCATCCTGAAAAAATGCTTTTTTATACTTACTCAGAAATCCACTAGAAACTCCCAATATTGGCATTATTTCCTTATGTGTATATCCTGACAATAACATTTTCACTGCTGTTGCTCGCTGGATTTCAAGCTGGTTTTTAGTGTTGTCGATAAATTCTGTTAGCGATTGCATCCACATGGTTGTTTTTATACATTAATTCTCAGCGTTTTTACTTATTTGCTACTACAAGTATTTTCTCACGAATAGTCAAGGATTGCTATATTACCATACTCACTCACCTAAATCTCTCTGTCTATACTTACCCTCAACATGGGGGGAGTGTGAACAGTTACCAGTTGCGTAAGTTCTGAGTTAATAATGACTTTTTCTTTTAGCACTTACAAAGGAGCTTCTTTAATTAACTTTTTGATTGCACCAGATAGACTGACTCCCCACTTAATGGCAAGTTGACGTAATTTCTCTTTTTCTGTATCGTCTAAATCTACAGGTAAAGACTTATTTTTTTCGTTCATAACATACCTTAATTTGAATATCTTCAATTTCAAATATTGCATAGCTACTTAAACTAATCAAGTAGTTTTAATAATATAGCAATCCTTGACTATTCGTGAGAAAATACTTGTAGTAGTAAATAAGTAAAAACGCTGAGAATTAATGTATAAAAGTAGCAACGTGTATACTATCGCTAAGAGTTGGAACTTACAGAAGGTTCATGCTTCCATTTTTAATGTACGGACAAATTATTATTCTAGTGTCAGGAATCTTTGACAATCACCTCACCTAATAATCAGGCTTTCAGCACTTAAATTTCTAACTTATGCTTCCAGACCCTGACAACTTTTGGGTCTGGTTACAGGTTTAATTGTGCCTACCTACTTATTTATATTTTTTTAATCTTGATCTGCTGTACATATATATAATACATTGCTAATATGCTTTAAGTTATATTTATGCGGTTTTTAGCGATTATCTCGCTGAAAGATCAAGCAGCCTTAAGGAGTTTGAAGACAAGGTAGTTATAGGAGGACTTACCTAAAAAACAACCGCACTTAACAGTAGTTGGTTTTTGTGCAAATTTCTCAAGTCAGGAATGTAGTTTGTAAACATATATTTCTGTTTCTAAAAGCATGAATGCGTGAGCAACTCTAGTTCAAATGACTAGTATTAAAGGGAGGTAAGCTCACTAAAGATATTTAGTTAAAGCGTTTATATTTTTTAATCTTGAGCTACGGTACATCAATCTAACGATACCGCTAATATAAGGCTAAATCATGTTTACGCGGTTTGTAGCGATTATCTCGCTAAGATATCAGGCAGTATTGAGTGCTTTTGGCTTGCTTTCTTTCTTAAAGGAGTACAGCACGCAACTAGCTCCTCTACATCTTGAGTACCATTCACCCAGTCTGAACCAATAAAGTTAGTGTGTAAATCCTGTTTCTAGAGGATAGAAAAGGTAATTATTGAGTGCTATTCAATAGTTCTATTACCTGGATGACTGATAAATATCAATTCACCATCCACTATCCCTCTTCTAAGAAACAGAAATGTTTCTTTACATCCATTGGGAATGCGATCGCTTTCCTTGGACGCTTTTGTAACTTTGGGGGAAGCCAATTGCTGTAAGCCCTTCGGAGCTTCAATTTTCAGTTTTTAGCTACAAACTTTAGTTAATGTTAGGAAATAAAAGCTCAAGGCTCGACTAAATCAAAGTTTCAGAATCTTGCTTCGATTATTGTTTTCCGAGAACGACAAAAGAGAGCTATTAACTTTGTTATCAGCTATCAAACCGCAACAATATCAAGGAACGAAAGGTTTTATGAATGCAATAGTAAATGCTTTCAAGCACAACCCCATCTTTAGACGTAAGGAGAATGAGCAAGAGTCTGCCAAAGTTGTTGTCATTCAAAACACAGCTATCGTTGAACATATTAACCACAGTCTGACAAAGCCAGGAGAAACTGCCAATGAAGTAGTCAAAGAAGCACCACTGGTTCTTCCTCAAACCTTCAATCCAGAAAATCCCGAACGACCTCTTGATGAAGGTCGCAAAGAGCCTAACGATGAGCCACCTCCCACTCTACCCAACGCCTGGATATATGATGGGCAAGCATATGATTTATCTGACTTCATCAAGAAACATCCAGGTGGTGAGTTCTTTATTGGCAGAATGAAAAATAGAGACATCACAATCCTCGTGAATATTTTTCATCCTCATCCTCAGAAGGTAAAAAAAACACTCCAGAAATATGCCTTGAATAGACCAGGTGTACCAGAAGATATTCATCCCAAAGATGCTGCTCCAGAGTTCTTATTTCGTGAAGGCTTTGATAGCTGGAGAGATACGCCTAAGTTTGATTTTGACAGTCAAAAAAGACTTCTTGATCAGATTAAGACAAGACTAAATGCGCCAGATATGAAAAAGAAAATCGCGCAAATGGACTCTTTATTTGATGCGGTCACAATCACTTTGGGTATTATCTATATTCTTGTGCAAGTGCTGCGGTTAGGTTTTATGCAGTATATGCCACTTTATCTGTTTGTTCCTTTGATGGTGGCGCTGAGAATTTCATTAGCTGGTGCTGGTCACTACTTCATACATCGTCCACAAGTCGGACTCAACAAAGCAATAGAACAGATTTTTGATATTAACTATGTTCCTATGGCTTTCGTAGTTACTGATGGACACAGCTTGATGCACCATCCATGTACTCAGAGCGAAGTCGATATTAAGAGGAATGTTTTCACTGCAATGCTAGAACTACCTCGCTTCTATCGGATTCCCGTCCACAGCATACATAAGTTGGCACACGTTCTGACTGGTATGTTTGTGCGGTCTTTTGAGATATGTTTGTTGGGGTTCAAATTTGGCGTGAAAGACTTATACGGCTCTTGGCAAAGAAGCCTGCTCCATTATGTAGGTCTGTTTGTTATGCGTATACTTCTGTTTGGTGAATTAATTCTGTTCTGGCTGCATAGCGATATCGGAGCTTGGCTTGTTCAATTTGTACTGACTTTATGGATAAGTACATTCATGATCGTGGCTAGCCATGACTTTGAAGAAGTAGATAAAGACAACTCTATTAAACAGACAGACGATTGGGCAGTTTTTCAAATCCAAAACTCTTATGATTTGACTATGATTGGCAACAAATATATCGACTGCTTTCTGTCAGCAGGTTTAAGCCCACATCGAGTACATCATGTACTTCCTTATCAAAAAAGTGGTTTTGCCAATATCATCAGTGAAAATATTGTTCGCGAAGAGGCAGAAAAATATAACGTCGATTGGTTGAAACCAAAAAACTTTTTTGTTGACCGCTTGCCTATTTTGTTAAGACATTATTTATTCAGCCCCTCAAGAATAGCAAAGCAGAATAAACTAGGCATATTAAAGGAGCATCTTCACCCACAAGAATTATTAACATCAGTGCAATACATCCTCAAAGGTTTTATTGGTATTGGTTCAATCTGAGCAAACAACACATAACATACTCAAAGCAGATTGACAGTATCGCAAGCGCAACACACTTATCAAGCCCTAATGTCAGAAATAATTCAAGTGTTGGTGCGTTATTTAGGAACAGCGATCACTGAAATTTTTCTCACTTTATAAGTGGTTTTCTAAGATTTGTTGGCAATTTTGGTCATGTACAAGCCTAAATCAGGACAAAGATTCAATGAATACTAAGACTACAACAAAAAAACGTAACCAAACAAGTGACTATTCTTTGACTCAGCCAATTCCGATTCCAGAAAAGCAGAGTCTGGAACAACCTAGCTTTTTCCAATTACGCCCGCTTTTACCCACTATTGACAGCATCGCTACTGGTACACCTAACAAAGTCATTCGTCAATCTGATGCAGCTAATTTTGTGGCTCAACTGCCTAAATTGGCTGAAAATCGATCACGAATCGGCAAAATTTACAATAATACTCGTATTCAAACCAGACACCTAGTTATCGATTTATTGTCACAAGAGGGAATGGCTGTGACAGCAAGCGACAATTTAATTCAGTCCCGAATGCAACTGTTTAAGGAATATGCTGTTCCCCTAGCCGAACAAGTTTCTAGAAAAGCATTAGAATCTGCGGCTCATACTGTAGATAATCACAATTCTTTGCATTCAAGGTTGAACATTGAAGATTCTATTCGCCTAATTGTTTTTGTTTCCAGTACAGGCTTCATTGCCCCTGGTGTAGACACTGAATTAATTAAGAACCTGGGACTCAGAGCAGACACAGCCAGAGTCACAGTCAATTTTATGGGCTGTGCAGCTGCAATGAATGGATTGCGGGTTGCTTGTGATCATGTAAGAGCTTATCCCACCGATAAAGTTCTTTTAGTCTGCTTAGAACTGAGTTCAGTCAATGCAGTCTTTGCAGATGAAATTAGCGATGTGATCATTCATAGTATCTTTAGTGATGGGTGTGCGGCTGTAGTCATTGGAGCTTGTGAACAAGAACAAGCGATCGCCCAAAGGAAAGTAGTGATTCAAGATCATTTCAGTTATCTTGTAAAAAACACTGAAGATGGTATAGTTCTCGGCATTCGCGATAATGGGATTACTTGTAAGCTTTCACGTCAGTTACCCGAATATATTAGAAATGGTGTGAACCCAATTATCGAAAGTTTTCTAGCCAGCCATTCACTGACTAAAGACAGTATAGATTTGTGGGCTATCCATCCAGGTGGTACAAAGATTATTGAGAACGCACAACATTCTTTAGGACTGAGTGATCATCAAGTTGCCGTTAGTTGGGAAATACTGCAAGAGTATGGCAATATGTTGAGTCCATCAGTATTATTTGTGATGGAAAGGATGCTGCTCAGATGTCAGGATGCTGAAGTTACAAACGGTCTAAATCATCATAGAAAAAATGCAGATGCAACAAACAAATCCTTAACGGGGCTTGCTTTTTCATTTGCACCAGGAGTTGGATTAGAAGGGATTTTGTTTCAGAAGGTTTAGATAAAATTTACTTAGCTTAACAGCAAAATCCAATTGGACATTATGACTACAAAAAATCGTAACCATTTGTTATTTGGCTCAGACAAATATCCTCATCTAGGAAAAACACAAGTATGAGATTTATTCGCTTTTTGTTAGAAGTCTCATGGCGGACTATCTTGATTGCAACCATTACAGGCTTAATTAGTGGTGTGATCAATGCCATAATCATTTCACTGATCAATCGAGCTGTCAGCCAAGCTTCATTTCCCAATGCACTGTTATATTTTGCTGGATTCGGCCTAATTGCTCTTTGCACCAGCACCATAACCCAATTCATGCTCATACATCTATCGCAAAATGCCATTTACCAATTGCGATTAAAGTTGAGCCACAATATATTGTCTTCACCTTTGCAGCATCTAGAAAAATTGGGAGAAAGCCGTCTACTCGCCTCATTGACAGATGATGTCCGAGTACTTTCCCACGCTGTATCTGCAATACCGAACATTTGTATTGATTTAGCTACTGTCATCGGCTGCTTTTTCTACTTAGCTTTGGTTTCCAATATTATATTTGCCTTAACCCTGGCTACATCTGTGATTGGGATGTGGTGTGTACAGATGAGAATCGGCAAAGCCCAAGGTTTGTTCTCCTTAGCAAGAGAAGAGGAAGACAACTTATATAAGCATTTTCAAGGTTTGACTAGAGGCATTAAAGAACTAAAACTGCACAAATCCAGAAGACAGGATTTTTACTCTCAGCACTTGCAAGGTAGCGCCACAAAGCTACGGCAAAAGAATTCAACAGCAATGCAGAGTTTTGCAATCGCTAATGGATTAGGACAATTTTTGCAACTTTCTAGTTTAGCATTGGTGCTGTTTATCTTACCCTCGTTAGTTTTAATTCCACTGCCACTGCTAGCAACTTACGTCCTCACCATGACCTACTTGTCCTTGCCATTGCAAAATCTTTTGCGTAGATTACCAGATTTGTTGCAAGGCAACGTGGCACTGCAAAAAATTGAAATGATGAAGCTGTCACTAACACAAGAATCGGAAATCGATCATCAAATCCACGACTACACCATCAACTCACCAACCCAACTGGAACTGAAACTAGAACTTGACCAAGTAACATATTTATATCATGGTGATAACCATGAGCCGGGGTTGCACCTAGAGCCACACTCTGGATCATTGCCGCCAAGACATCAGCACAAACCAAAACAAAAACATCAGCCAGGAGATAGACTTCCACCGCCTCCCCCAGAAGACAAAGGGTTTTTTCTCGGCCCAATTAGTTTAACCTTCAAACCAGGACAAATAACCTTTATTATCGGTGGCAATGGCAGTGGCAAGTCAACCCTAGCCAAATTGATTACAGGGTTGTATCCACCCAGAACTGGCTCAATCTATTTCGATGGAATACTCGTTACAGAACACAATCAAGAATGGTATCGTCAGCAATTCTCGGCCATATTCTCTGACTTCTATCTGTTCGACAGTTATTTAGGTTTCAATCATGCTGATTTGGATCGAGAAGTTGAAAGTTATCTTAAACAATTGCAATTAGACCACAAGGTGCAAGTGAAAAATGGTGTTTTATCAACAATTAACTTGTCCCAAGGACAAAGAAAACGCCTAGCTTTGCTAACAGCTTATCTAGAAGATCGCCCCATTTATTTATTCGATGAGTGGGCATCTGACCAAGAGCCACACTTCAGAGACCTATTTTACAGACAAAGCCTAGCCAAACTCAAAGAACGCGGTAAAGCAGTTGTCGTCATTACCCATGATGACCGTTACTTTCATCTGGCTGATCAAATCATCAAGCTTGATTACGGCAAAATTGAACCCGGCTATGTTCAGAAAAATGGACACCTCAAGCCAAACCGACACGAACTTGGTAAAGCTGATGACGCATTTAGCCATGAAATTACCAACAAATTCAGCGAAATCTAGTAGGGAACAGGAGGCAGGAGACAGGGGGCAGGAGGCAGAAGTTAATAATCATTATCTCCTTCTGCTCCTCTGCTCCTCTGCTCCCCTACTCCCTCATCTCTCTACTCAGCACTCCCTACTAGGAGCGAACATGGCCTTAAATCCTCTCGATCCTGTCAATTACCCAAATCTGCCTGAGCTTGACTCCACAACTTCCCTAGCAGCGTTCAAGAAACTGGTCATTAAAAAATGGTTACTCAGATTACTCTCTGTAATTTTGCTTGTGGGGGGTAGTTATTTTGCCTATAATCTACTGATTAAACAACAACCGCTAGCAGATCATCGCCCACCGATAGTACCTTTAGAAAGGGGCAATTTTGCGATTACTATTTCTGCCAATGGTACTGTTGAGCCTGAGCAGGTGATCAACCTCAGTCCAAAAACTGCCGGTATTATTAAAAGCCTGTTAGTAAAGGAGGGTGATTATGTCACCAAAGGACAAATCTTAGCTCAGATGGATGACTCCAATTGGCAGGGACAATTGATCCAACAAAGGGGACAACTGGCACAAGCACAGGCCAATCTCCGCAAACTTATCGCAGGCAATCGCCCAGAAGATATTGCTCAAGCCGAGGCCAAACTGGAGGAATTACAAGCTAACCTCAGCAAACTCATCATAGGTAATCGTCCCCAGGATATTACTCAAGCCCAAGCCCGCTTAAATTCAGCCCAAGTTAGTCTACGTAAAGCCGAAGATGAGTATCGCCGCACTCAACAACTGTATAATTCTGGGGCAATTTCTCTGCAAAGCTTAAACTCACATCTTGCAGACCGTGACAGATCCCAGTCCCAAGTAGTGGAAGCGCAACAAGCGTTATCTTTACAACAAGTAGGCAGCCGTCAAGAAGATATTGCACAAGCCCGTGCAAGTGTAAAGCAGCAACAGCAACATCTCAAGCTCCTGAAAGCGGGTAGTCGTCAAGAAGATATTGACCAAGCCCGTGCTGAGGTGATGGCTGCGCGTGGTGCGTTGCAAAATGTACAAACGCAGATTAATGATACACTCATTCGCGCACCTTTTGACGGGATTATTATTCGCAAGTATGCTGATCCCGGTGCTTTTGTCACCCCTACAACGGCTGGTAGTTCGGTTTCTTCTGCAACCTCATCATCAATTTTGGCCTTGGCTGACACGAACGAAGTTGTAGCCAACGTTTCGGAGGGCGACATTGCTCAAATTCGCATCGGTCAACAGGTGATTGTCAAGGCAGATGCTTATCCCTCAAGAACTTTCTCCGGCAAAGTATCGCAAATTGCGGCGCAGGCAACAGTGCAGCAAAATGTGACTAGCTTTGAAGTCAAAGCTAGTCTGGTTGAAGATGCTCAGAAGTTGTTACGTTCTGGGATGAATGTCTCTATGGAGTTCCAAGTTGGTCAGGTGCAGAATGTGCTAACTGTACCTACAGTTGCAATTAGTCGTCAGCAAAATGTCGCTGGTGTTTTTGTGGCGCGGAGAGGTGAACTGCCCAAATTCACGCCGATTACAACTGGTGCAACGGTAAATAATCGTACCGAAGTGAAGACAGGGCTGGACGGAACTGAGCAGATATTGATTAGTCCTCCACCTTCACCAAAGGACAAACCTGGTTTTTCCTTCCCCAATCTCCTGGGAGGCTCTAAGGATCGGCCGCCTATCGGCTGACCACCAGGTCGTTCCCCCTCGTTAATTCCAGGTCAAAACTATGAGGATTTCTTTACGCTTACCTGAAAGTATGCCCCTGAATAGGCATACCGCTACTGTGCCAATCATCGAAATTCTGGCAATGTCAGTTGACGCATTATGGAACAACAAGCTCCGCACTGCTTTGACGATGTTGGGCGTAATTATTGGCATTACTTCGGTGATTGCGATTACTTCCGTTGGGCAAGGTGTACAAAAAGCTACCGAACAGCAAATTCAGGCTTTAGGCACTGATGTTTTACAAATTTTTCCTGGTTCAGCTAGAACTGGTGGTATTAGTCAAGGGATCGGTTCTAGCTCTACTCTTACTTGGCAGGATGCCAAAGCCATTCAACAGCAGGCTCCGGCGGTGCAAGTTGTTTCCGCTTACTTGCAACGCCCAGGGCAGGTTGTTTACGGTAATTTAAATCACTCTACTAACATTGTGGGGATCGATTTAAACTATCAGCAAGCGAGAAATACTAACCTGACTCAAGGCAGGTTTTTTACCGCCCAAGAAATGGATGTTGCCAAATCGGTGGCTATTTTATGCCCGACAGTTCGAGATCAACTATTTGGCAATAATGGCAATGCTATAGGCGAGAAAATTCGGATTCAGAAAAATGTTTACGAAGTGATTGGTGTATTTGAAAAGAAGGGTTCGGAAGGCTCGATGGATCGAGATGATCAGGTGTTTATTCCCCTAAGCAATATGTCAAGTCGGGTCGTGGGTAATAATTCTTTAAATGGGTTTGCTGTCAATGGAATTTATGTCAAGGTAGCGGATCAAGACCAGTCAAAAACGGCTGAATTTCAGGTCGTCAATCTGCTGCGCTTGCGCCACAATCTTAGTCCATCGCAATCTGATGATTTCACTATTAGAAATCGCACAGATATTGTGAATACTTTCTCGACCGTGGTGGGTTTGTTTACAGTCATGGTAGTTGCGATCGCCAGTATTTCTCTATTAGTAGGTGGTATTGGCATCGCTAATATTATGTTGGTTTCGGTGGTGGAGCGCACAAGAGAAATCGGTATTCGTAAAGCAGTGGGCGCTACTAATTCCGCCATTTTGCAGCAGTTTTTAGCCGAATCTGTGGTGATTTCTTCTGTAGGCGGCGGTATTGGCGTGGGAATTGGGATTTTGATTGCTTTTGTCTCGGCGATGATGTTCAGTTTTCCTTTTGTCATCTCTGTTTGGTCGGTTGTGTGTGGGTTTGGATTATCTTTTATCGTTGGCTTACTGGCTGGGGTGATTCCGGCTCGTAATGCGGCTAAGTTAGACCCAATTGTTTCATTACGGAGTGACTGAGATGGCCACCATGATTTGGATGCAGGCGATCGCGAAAATGTATCGACTGGGTGAAGTAACTGTACCTGTACTCAAGGGTATTGATTTAGCAATTGAGGAAGGAGAGTATGTTGCCATTATGGGGCCATCTGGTTCAGGTAAATCTACACTGATGAATCTGATAGGTTGCTTAGACCGCCCCACAGGTGGAAGTTATATCTTGGAAGGCAGAAATTTAACTACCCTGGACAACGACAAGCTGGCACATATCCGTAATCAACGCATTGGCTTTGTCTTTCAACAGTTTAATTTGTTACCGCGATCCACGGCACTGGAAAATGTGATGCTACCGATGATTTACGCCAATATACCTAAACAAAAACGCCGCCAGCAAGCAATTCAAGCCCTGAAGCGGGTAGGATTAGGCGAACACTTGTTTCATCGCCCCAGCCAATTATCTGGGGGACAACAGCAACGAGTAGCGATCGCTCGTGCGTTAGTTAACAGACCTGCGCTGGTGTTAGCAGATGAGCCCACGGGTGCATTAGACACCGAAACATCGCAGGAAGTGATGGATCTACTCACCGAACTTAATCAGCAACGCATCACAATCATCATTGTGACTCACTCACCAGAAGTTGCGGCTCAAACAAAACGAGTGATTCGAGTCCAAGACGGTTTAATTATGTAAACATTTTGGGGATTTAGCTATTTGCAGACAGATTAGTAAATAAATAGGAAGTTAATTTTTATGCGGATTAATCAATTGTTCATCCTAGTTATTTTTTCATTAACAATTGGAGCTTGTAGTATGTTCACACCACCCAATGGCATAGGAGGAATACAACCGCCTCCACGCATTGATTTTGCCTCTGCTGCCCAAAAATTAGGAGTCACGGAAACGCAATTAAAGTCTGCTTTAGGAGTACCTGAGAAACCACCGATACAGCCTTTATCTGCCCCTCCACCACGTCCTGATATCAAAGGCGCAGCCACCAAATTAGGCGTAACTGAAAGCAAATTAATTGAAGCGCTAGGGATCCCCCCCCATCCTCCAGGCGATCCATCTTCTACACCAAGATAGCTATAGTTAAAAAAGTGCGGAGTGCCAATCTTTAGCCCCCAGTCCCCCTATGCGTTAAGAGTATACTATGAAACTTCGCTTTATCAGAATTTTTGTTGTTTTTGTGACTTTGTTTTTTGTATTGTCTTACGCTATTCAAGCAATCACATCTAAACTTTACTCACAGCCGGCGACGGCAATCTTGACAAACAATGTAGCCAAGACAACAAATCTTGACCTCACGCACTTACCCATTGGTGATGGGCGAGTTTCGGTGCAACCCAAAACGGGTTATGTTTGGTCATGCAGAACACGCTTCAGAAGCACAGCAGGAGCGCACGCCAGTGGAGATTGGATTCAAGCAAACGGCACTTATAACTTAACAGCTAAACCAACTGTTGATGGTGCAGTTCGTTGGCCTAGTCAGTTCAAAATTACGCAGCAAAATAATATTCGCACCATTACCAGTAACAGGCTGCCCAAAAGTGTCACAGGTAAGTTTCCTATCTCATCTAAAGATGATGCTTACGCTTATGATCGCAATCCCAATTCCATTACGGCTCAAGCATACCAAATTACGCTGCCAGCAATGCCTGAAGTCGCCCAAGAGTCATCCTGTTTACCAATGGGTGTTATCGGTGTTTTACTCAATGGCGGATACTTTTTTAATGCCCTTGATGAGCGTGGAGAAGATGCTGTCGCCCACGAAATTCAAGATAGCTGCCAAGGACATCCAGAGAAGGGTGGCGCATACCACTACCATAGTCTTACGTCCTGCTTGGAAGCTCAGTGTAAAGCACATTCTGCTTTAGTTGGTTACGCCTTAGATGGATTCGGCATTTATGGTCATTGTGGTGAGAATGGCAAAATACTAACTAATGCTGATCTGGATTCGTGCCACGGTCACACCCACGAAATTACCTGGGATGGCAAGAAACAGAAGCTGTACCATTATCATGCCACATGGGAGTATCCTTATACAGTCGGATGCTATCGAAGTCAGCCCAATGCTGTACAAATTACACGTCGGTGAGTAGGGGACAGGGGTTAACCAACATACAGTCGTAGTATCTGATTTTGGTGGGCAATGCCATTAGTGTCAAGTTAAGCAATCAGCCCAAGTGTCAAGTGAGGTAGAAGCAATACGTCGATGTCGTTGACGTATTGCTTTCAGCAGCCCCATAGACTCACATCTTGCACCAAGCAAAAAGAATCCGTATTAACCGAAAATAAGAGAATAAAACCCACATTCAGCAGGTAAAACCAGAAAAAAGGTATTTTAGTCTAAGCGGATTCAAGGTAGCGCAAGTGAAAACAGAACTACAAATAGACGTTAAAGACATTGATCATTTAGGCATAATCGCTGGAATTATAGACGAAATAGGGATTGTGGAGATAATAGATCAAGCGTTAGGGACTCATGCACAAGAGAAAGTTAGTGCAGGACTTGTAGTTAAAGCGATAATTATTAACTGCATGGGGTTTCTAACAGCTCCATTGTATTTGTTTAGCCAATTTTTTGTAGGGAAAGCAACAGAACATCTAATTGGTGATGGAGTAAAAGCTGAACACCTAAATGAAAGTCGCTTAGGAAGAGTACTAGATCAGTTATATGAATATGGTATTACCCTGATATTTGTGAAAATAGCTTGTGTGACTCACATCTTGCACCAAGCAAAAAGAATCCGTATTAACCGAAAATAAGAGAATAAAAATAACATCCAAAAAATAAACCTCTGATTTAGATACTGAGATAATAAATTACATTCTTTATCAGAATATTTACAAATGACATATCCTAAAAGAGGAATAATTTAATCTACACAGAGATATTTTTATATATTCGTAAAATATGAGAGAAAAGGGCGTAGAAAACATAAACAATAGCAAGAAATAATATGGAAATCATTCTTGCCCACGCCCATAATCTAATGTACACTATTCTGGCATTGATGCCTAGTCGTTATCAAAGAGATAACTTAGAAGCAATGCTAGGATTATTTCTAGCCGCAGACGGAAAACCTTTACCACATTACAGTCAAACCAAATCTGAAAGCGCATTAAGTCGATTTTTAAATACCCGTAGTTGGTCTACCCGTAAACTCATTTATCATGTCCGTCAGCAGGCACTTGAGCAAATTAACAGTCATTTCCCATTAGGAAGAAAAGCATTTTTACAAGTGATAATTGACCTGACTACATTAGAGAAATGTGGTAAATTCAAAGGGTTAAATAAGTTAATAAGTGTCTATAATGGTAAGAAAGGCTTACATATATAGCAATCCTTGACTATTCGTGAGAAAATACTTATAATGGCGATAGGCAATAATTACAACAAAAAAGTATAAAAATAACTATGTGGATGCGATCACTAACAGAATTTATCGACAATACTAAAAACAAGCTTGAAATCCAGCGAGCAACAGCAGTGAAAATGTTATTGTCAGGATATACACATAAGGAAATAATGCCAATATTGGGAGTTTCTAGTGGATTTCTGAGTAAGTATAAGAAAGCATTTTTTCAGGATGGAATTGAAGGTTTAAAAGTCAAATATAAAGGAAGTCAAGGACTACTAAGTTCAGAACAGCATTTAGAAGTGATTCAATGGCTACAAAGCAAGAATAGTTGGACTTTAGACGAGTTAGAGTACTACATTGCTGATAAATATGAAGTGACATTTGAATCTAAACAGAGCTATTATAATTTGTTTAATGAAGCGGGTATTAGTTGGAAAAAAGCACAAACAAATAATCCAAAATATGATCCAGAATTAGTAGAATCAAAAAAAAAAGAAATTTGTGTCCTCCTGGAAACGCAACGTCAAGAAATTGAATCTGGAGAACTAGTTGTATTCATGATTGACGAATGTCATTTAGTTTGGGGAGATGTATGTGGGTATATTTGGGGTAAAACTCAAGAACGAGTATCTATTCCAGTGGAAAATATCCGTTCTAGGCAAACTTATTTTGGTGCATTGGACTACAAAACCAAGGAATTTTTAACTTATTCTGCTAGTAAAGGGGACTCAGAAAACACAATTAATTTCTTAGAATATCTCCGCTCACAACGTCCGGAAGCAAAACTGTTAATTATCTGGGATGGTGCAGGTTATCATCGTTCAGGGCAAATTAAAGATTATTTAAATTCTTTGAATAATGGATTAGAAAAACAAGATTGGTTGATAACTTGTGAGCGATTTGCTCCAAATGCACCACAACAAAATCCGGTAGAAGATATTTGGTTACAAGCTAAAAGATTCATTCGAGAATTTCATTTTTTCTGTCGTTCTTTCTCTGTTGTCAAGGCTTTGTTTGATATTTCCATTAATGGTCAAATATTTGACTTCCCTAAACTCCATGAATATGGTGTTTTCTCATGAATGATTTAGGATTGCTATAGTCATCTTATATTTGGTAGTTGGAAAATGGCGTATCCCCTGGAATTTTCGTGTCTGGAGAGGTAAAGGTACAGCCAGTCCTGCCCAGATGGCACTACGAATGGTACGTAACTTACCAAAAAAATTAACCAAAAAATTCGAGGTGAAAATTCTAGCTGACACAGCTTTTGGTACTAAAGATTTTATCAACGGTATTCGTAAACTTAAATATCATGCTGTCCTTGGTATTGGTTGTAATCGTAAATTAATTAATGGCACTCCTGTTAAACTTTTACATCGTCGAGGAAGACAAGTTCAACTCGTTGGATTAGATTTTCCTGTTACCCTTTCTTGGTATTATTTTAAACGCGAGAATGGTCAGTTTGTGAAAAGATATGTTATCTCTACAAAACCCATTAAAGCTAGCACTATTTCTTGGTGGGGTAAACGTCGTTGGCAAATTGAAGGTTGGTTCAAAACCGCTAAACATCGCTTTGGTTTAGACAAATTTGGGCAAGGCACTCTTTTAGGGGTTTATCGTTGGTTAATCTTGTCTATGACTGCCTATTTATTAGCATATTGGGCATATCTTTCATCTTGTTTATCTGATTCTTTGGACTGGGGTAAAGCTGCTTTTCTTGCACTCTCTACTTTTCTTCCTCATTTAGTCCTGTCTTTGTTATTACTTGACATTGAACGACTTCGACCTTTAGCACTTAGTCATGGAATTGACATCACTATTTCAAGGTGCAAGATATGAGGTGGGGTCATAAATTAGTTTGTCGTTCAGCCAGTCAGCTAAACTGTCAACCCTGATTCTATTAGTCCAGAACTCTAAGGAGCATTCGGGTACATCTGTTATCCCACTCAAAACTTCAGTAACTTTGTCGTCGGAAATGCTGAGGACGTAGTTGGTGAATGCGGCTAACTTTGGAGCAAACAGTTTTTCCAGATTTTTGCGCTGGCGAGGGGAAACTGAGTTGTTACATGGAATGGTGATGACACGGCGCTTCACTCTACTCGCACTTTCCCCACCAAATACGGGTAAGTTAGAGCAAACTAAAACCATGCCGTCATATCTAAAACTAAATGCCTTGCGTCCCTTCTCTTCAGCTCGGATAGAATCTTCTCCAGTCAGGGAGAGAAATTTACCGAGTTTACCAGTGGCTTTGTCTTCATCCGGGAATAAAACTAATCGCTTATGGTAGGCATTCGCACCCTCAAAATTGTTTCCACACCAATCAATTAAGGTGGTGGTGTGTACGTTAATCTCACCGATCAGTGACACCACCAAACGAGCAAAAGTACCTTTACCAGTGCCACCCAAACCAATCAGGTGTACGAATTTTTGAAGGTCAGCACGTCCCTTCAGAACTGCGTTGCAGTAGCACAGTAATAAATTCTTAATCTGTTCATTGCCATTAGATAGATGATCTAAAAAGTCACTAATTGAAGTCCAGTTATTAGCAATGGGGTTATGTTCTCTCGGTAATTGCCATGTCAAACGATAACCGGGGGAATGAGGGAGTAAATTACCTGTGGCAATCTCCAGCACTCCATTTTGGAAGGGGAGAAAGTCTTTCGGGGATAGCTCGATCCAGTGACGTTCGATCAGCTGGTGTCTTAAGATTTTGACAATATTGGCGATATAGCTGTTGGAGTTGTAACCTTCGATGTTTTTGGAGTCGAGAATTTTATACACGCACGATTCTATAAACTCCTGAGTCTCGATAGACCATACACCAGGTAAATCAGCTTCGTATCGCATCCATTGACCAATTTGATTGTTAAAGCAAAGTCTATCTCGGTATTCTTCAGCGATATTTTTGGCTACTAAATCAGCCGGGGGAATTTTCTTGGTTTCCTTTTTCTCACCCTTACTGATGAGCTTGTTTAGTCGAGCGATGGCATTCTGGTAACTGGCATCAAAAGCAGCACTACCAGCATTCACAATCAAGTCATCTAAACCTTTACCATCTTCTTCATTCCATTTCATATTGATTGAGTAGCATTTACACTTCTCTAATAAAGAGATTAGACGGTTTTTGGCAGATGCTACAGCCTTTTTAGTTTTGGTTTTGATGTCGCGGTCTAGTGCAAATAACCACTTAGTTGTAGCGACCTGGAATTATAATCGGCTCGACCTGAAATCATCACTGTTTCCAACCAGAATTAGTTGCAACTATAAATTGACTTGAACCAGAATTAGTTGAAACTGAACCAGAATTAACTGGAACTGAACCTGGAATCATCGGTTTCAACCAGAATTAACTGGAACTAACCGAAAGCCTTACCAAACAGCAGTTTGGCGGGTTAGTCAAAAAATCTGCCCACACCGAAACAAAAATATTGGAATTCAAACCAGAATTAACTGGAACTGAGAGTAAAGGAAACGACCGTTTTCTTTACCAGTGCAACTAAAACTCAACTACCCCTGAATCGGGCTAAAGTTTAGTAACGAAACTCGGTAATTAAATCTAAGTCAAGATACCCTAAGAAGTAACGAGTTAATTGACTCGCTAACTGAGGTTTTTTGAATGTTGATAGGCTATGCCCGAATTTCAACAGACGACCAAAATTTGAACCTGCAAATAGATGCCTTGCAGAAAGCTGGTTGTGAAAAGATTTACTCAGACCGTATAAGTGGAGCAAAAGCCACCAGACCTGGACTTGACCTAGCATTAGAGGTAGCACGGACTGGTGATGTACTTATAGTATGGCGACTGGATCGTTTGGGGCGATCCCTTAAAGACTTGATTGAAATCATGTCCAGATTAGATGAAAGAGAAATTGGACTTTCTAGCTTGCAAGAATCCATCACCACCACAAATAAGAGTGGCAGATTGATTTTCCATCTGTTTGGTGCATTAGCAGAATTTGAACGTAACCTCATCCGTGAACGTACAAATGCTGGACTTGTAGCAGCAAGATCGCGTGGTCATAGAGGAGGTAGGCCAAAAGCCCTTGACCCAGCTAAACGTCAATTAGCAGTCAAGCTTTACAGCGAAGGACAACATACCATTGTCGAAATCTGTAGACTCATGGGTATTTCTAAACCAACTCTCTATAACTACATAGCGGAGATAAAGACGTAACATGGCATACAAGCAAATTCCAGTAGAGGCACTCATCAATTTACGCCAACGCCTCGAGGGGTTGCCCAGTCGTTGCCAAGAACGTCGAATTTTGGTTGAAGAGACAGCAGCTTCATACAATGTTTCAAGAAATACTCTGTATCGAGCTTTACGTAATTTATCACGTCCCAAATCTATTAATCGCGCAGATAGTGGGAAAACCAGAAAAATCCCACTCTCAGAAATGGAGCGTTATTGTGAAATCATTGCTGCCATAAAAATTCGCACCACTAATAAAAAAGGACGACATATCTCCACAGTCAGAGCCATTGAACTGTTGGAGAAATCTGGTATGGATACACCTGATGGCTTTGTCAAATTACCACCTGGTTTGCTAACCAGAAGTAGTGTGAATCACTATTTAAAAGCCTTGGGGTATGACAATGAACGGATGACCAGGCAACCACCTGCGGTACGTTTTCAAGCCCAACACAGCAATGAGTGTTGGCATTTTGACCTAAGTACGTCTGATTTAAAACACGTAAAACAACCTTTATGGGTAAAAACAGGCCGAGGGAATCCATTACTGATGCTTTATAGCGTTGTTGATGACCGTAGTGGAGTATGTTACCAAGAATATCACTGTGTTTATGGGGAAGATGTAGAAGCGGCATTGCGGTTTTTGTTTAATGCCATGACCGCGAAAACACCTGACGGATTTCCCTTCCGGGGAATTCCAGAAATGATTTACACAGATAATGGGCCAATTGCCAAAAGCCATGTATTTCAAAATGTGATGGATTCTTTGAAAATCAAACTGGTCACACATCTGCCTGCGGGTAAAGATGGTCGGCGGGTAACAGCCCGTTCTAAAGGCAAAGTAGAAAGACCTTTTCGGACAGTCAAAGAAGCTTATGAGACTTTGTATCACTTTCACGAACCAGAAAACGAAGTTGAGGCTAATCTTTGGCTGCGACAGTATTTGTTACTTTATAACGAAAAATCACATCGAGAGTTACCACATTCACGAACGGAAGATTGGTTACGAAATTTACCCAAATCAGGAGTACGCTCAATGTGTAGTTGGGAGCTATTCTGTAATTTTGCTCGTGAACCACAACAAAGAAAAGTTGGTGGTGATGCCAGAGTATCAATTGAGGGCGTAGCTTATGAAGTAGACCCTGACTTGGCAGGAGAAACTGTGGTCTTGTGGTGGGGTTTATTTGATAACGAGTTATACGTTGAATTTAACTCACAACGTTACGGGCCATTCTGTCCAGTTGATCGAGCCTATCCCCTTACATCGTTACCGTAAGCACAAGAAAACTAAAACTGAAGAACGAGCAGACCGGGTGGCAGACTTAGCTAAAAAACTGAACCTACCACGTGAAGCATTGGATCAAAACGTAGATATAGAATTTCTGGTGGATAAGTACAAGACTCTGGAGCCAACTGTTACACCTTTTCATAACCCAGACCCATACCAAGAATTTACATATCCCAGCATATTATTGGCGAAACTAGCGATTTCGGATTATCTGGCGCTGCCATTGGCTAAATTATCTGCTGAACAAATGGCATTTATTGATGCACTGTTAATTGAAACTCTCAACAAAAAAGCGATTATTGACCGGGTAAGACAGTATTTCCAAAACCGAAAAGGAGGAGAACAAAATGCTCACTGAAGTTATGGAACACTTTCGTTTGGTTAAAGAATTTAACAAAGCTGGATACTATGAGACTGACCACCAAAAGCAAATGTTTAAGGACATTAAATTTGCTATCCATTCAGGAAAGCTGGTGGCAATCACTGGAATTATTGGGTGTGGTAAAACAACTACTTTACGACGTTTGTTCGATGTTTTGGAGAAGGAAGGCAAGATGATAGTCTCCAAATCACTTTGTATTGAGAAGAAACGGACTACTCTGCCTACACTCATTGCTGCTTTATTTTACGATTTATCCACAGATAAGGAAATAAAAATCCCCAAAGATGGCGAAAAACGAGAACGGGAACTACGCAACCTGATTAAAAAAGGTAAAAAGCCAGTGGCACTGTTTGTGGATGAGGCTCATGACTTACACTATAGTACGCTGACTGGACTCAAGCGTTTAATTGAGGTAGTTGAAGATAGTGGTGGTATACTCTCAGTAGTTTTAGCTGGTCATCCAAAGCTGAAAAATGATTTGCGCCGTCCCATGATGGAAGAAATTGGGTATCGAACAACTGTCTTCTCTTTGGAAGGTATTGTTGGCAATCAACGAGAATATATTAATTGGCTGGTATCAGAATGTACTATGGACGACACTGTTAACAGTGACATACTAGATGCTGAAGCTATTGAATTACTTGCCACACGCCTAAGAACTCCACTGCAAATTGAACAACATTTAACACTAGCTTTTGAAGCGGCATATCGAGTTGCCGTAAAACCTGTAACTACTGTGATCATTGAGTCTGTCTTATCTAAGCAAATTGATGATTTGGAACCCACTCTCACCAGACATGGTTATGACGTGAGCGGATTAGCTGAACAGTTCAATGCCAAACCTGCTGAAATTAAGTTACTGTTTCGTGGACAACTTGATCCACCACGAGCGCGTGAGTTACAAGAGCAAATGCTGGCGGCGGGATTACCGCTTTGACGGGAATAAAAATACAAGTGAAATTATAGTTCCAGTTAATTCTGGTTGAAACCGATGATTCCAGGTTCAGTTCCAGTTAATTCTGGTTCAGTTCCAGTTAATTCTGGTTCAAGTCAATTTATAGTTGCAACTAATTCTGGTTGGAAACAGCGATGATTTCAGGTCGAGCCGATTATAATTCCAGGTCGCTACACTTAGTCTCCTCGGCTGCCAAGGGTTGTAAGTCGTTGATGAGAATTGATTCATCTTTCTGAGTCTGCTCATCAAACATCCATTGCCGACCACAGTTACACCCATATAAACTGATGGCAACATAACCTTGACTCAAGGCACTTAATGATTTTTTACCACCCTCGGTCGGGATTCTGGGAAGATCAATCATTTGCTTGACCCAATCCCAGAAACTACCATCGAGAGGAACTTGCAGCCCATATCGATGGGATATCTTCTCTCTAATTGAGGGGGGGATGGGGGGGAAGAATGCTCTATCACCGTTCCCCTTTGGGGCTAAGTAGCGATATGGTCTTTGTTTTTTCTCATCCCAGAGGCTAACTATAGCTTGCCAGAGTGTTCCGTCCTCATTCAGTAAAAATGCGGCATAGATAGGTTCTCTACACTGGCGTCCAAATCTGGTGAGATACCATCCCAATTCTTCATGGATGGGGGTTTGTGCGTCCATCCCATCTGTCCATTCCAAATCTTCGTGAAATTTGAGACAAGCCTTAAATAATTTCTCATCAATGCCACTACCATTGACGAAGGCATCTTTGATAAAGTCCTGGAACTCTTGGAAGCTAGAGAATTTCTGTTGAGGTGGTTGAATTTGGGGAGTAAATACTGATGTAACCATTTTGCTAAACCCCCTCTACAACTAAATTAAATTTTTCAGCACAAGACACCTGCATCTCTTTGCCAGACAGCATTCCAATTGTCATCTCGTATGTTACAATGTTGAGACAGCAACAAAAATGTTTTAAAAATCTGCCAAATCGGGGATGCACTAATGGAATTAGTGACCTAAAATCAGAAAATAGCCTTGATTTGAAAATCATTGCTTTCTGTATATTTAATATCCAGCCCTTTGCTAAAAGTTTGCCGACTGCGAAGCGAGGGGCTGGGATTGGCTTTTTGAAATAGCGAAAACTCCCAGACTGCTTTATGCGGCTTGGGAGTTTTCGTTTAGATAGGCATGAATTAGGTTTCTTATCAGTTGATAAGAACTTATACCTTGTTTATTAGTAAGTCTTCTCGGTTTGTTGTCATTGTCAGATGGAAGTTGAGTTTTGGACGTTTGCGTTATTTTGATTGGCGACATATTATGTGTTGCGGTCATTCTAGCTTATTTCCACTATAACCAACTTCTAAAGAATTTGAAAAACTAATTTTTATTTTAAAAATTAGTAAAAAAAGGCCTCAGCGATCTTGCTGTAAGGATTTTAGCCATTTTTCCTATTTTTTTAATTCAGTATTTATATATTGAATTAAAATGTCAAGTTGACCGTTTGCTTAAAATGTCAAGTTGACTGGTTGCCAAACAAAAAATCAGGAGCAACTGACTTTCTGTTTATTGAATTAATCCCAAAAGCACAAGTACATAAAGGTGATCTCACAAAAAAATCAAATGTTGTTTTTTCAACTTTTCTACTTTCCGTCAAAATTGGCGGAACTAGTCGCTCATTTTGCTTCTGTAAAATTTTACCGAAGGTAAAAAGCAGATAGTTGCTGTTTATCAAACCCGAACAAATGTTCGTGTTTTTGATTTAGGTAAGTACGGGTTATACCTTCAAAATCAAGCGACATTGCTTACTGATTTGATGCCTTTGCTGCGCTAGGCTCTGGCCAATTGGGAGTTTTGTAAGCTAAGAAATCAGAGTAATCGCCCAAAGCGTTGTCTGATGTTCAAGTTGAGCATCAGCGTAAAATATGGTTAAATAGTCAAGTTGGACATCGACTAGAAATATGCTAAATGTTCAAGTTGAACATCAGCGTAAAATATGGTTAAATAGTCAAGTTGGACATCGAATAGAAATATGCTAAATGTTCAAGTTGAACATCAGCGTAAAATATAGTTAAATAGTCAAGTTGCACATCGAATAGAAATATGGGGGGTAAATGAGTAATCAAACAGAAAGTTACGCTAAGGCTGTAAAGCTTGCTGGATAAACATTTTGCCTATCAATATTTTTGGGAATCCTTAATGTACCAATTGCCTATACTTCTACTTGGTACACTAAGCTTGAACGGCACAGCAAAGGTTTGAGGCTCTTAAATTTCAGATAGATCAATTGGTACAAAACCAACAGTGTGCTATCAATAGGTCATTTAGTCCTTATCGTAAGTTTCTGCGTGGTTGCTCATTTCATCCGAGTTAGTACTGGTCGAGGATAGCAAGTGCTAACGGAGGAGTGTAATCATCTGTTTTTCTGTAATTGCGAAGTTGTTAAAATTAGTGTTCTTTTGCTGATGGTGGTTGATACTATCTTGATAGACTATCAACATTTTGCCGAGTGGTATCCCCCTCTACAGGAGGAGATATTCAAGACTCCCCACTGCATTTCTACCCTAAGCAAAAGCCAGATTTCCACGCCCGGAGCAATTGCTCCGGGTACTATATTGCTAGCCGTACCCATTTTTCGTTACCAATATCATATTGCTTGATTTGCCATTTCTTAGTTTTGTAGTTGAATTCTCGATAACTCACAGTCAAATTCACGAAGTAGCCCTTTTCAGTTTTGATGTCTACAATTTCCCCCTTAAACCAGCCCTCCTTTAGTTCATGCTGAAACTCAACGCGATCACCTACGGTGGGGCTTCGCCCATCGCCAACCTTAAATTTTATTGGTGGTGGTACGGGGGTATTCTCTAATCCATCGTCAATACTTCCCCCAAACCCGACACCAGATTGGTGGTGTGGGTGTTCATCTACTTGTAGACCAACTATAGACAAATCAATAGACGGCTGAATAGATAATTCGTCTATTACTGGATTGCTTGCAGTGTAAGAATTTTCATTTTGCAATAGACGAATAGACACCCCATCGTCAATACTCTGTCCAAAACCTACACCCGGTTGGTGGTGGGGTTGTACATCTTGTAAAGAAACAATAGATTCGTCTATAGACAAATCAATAGACGGCTGAATAGATAATTCGTCTATTGCTGGATTGCTTGCAGTGTAAGAATTTTCATTTTGCAATAGACGAATAGACGCTCCATCGTCAATACTTCCTCCGATCTCTACACCTAAACTATGGGTGGGGTAATTATCTGGTGTTGGAGAATATCTATTTTTTGAATCGTCTATTTTGTCTATTCCGTCTATTTTTGCGTCTATTGTTTTGAAGATTGCTTGTATATCAAGGTTTTCAGCAATAGATATATCGTCTATAGTTTGTCTATTATCGTCTATTGGTCGTCTATTATTGTCTATTGGTGAAGTAGGAGGTTGATTAACAGGTGTAGCCATAAATTCCACCTTATTACCCTCACCCTTCAGTACACCATAACCTAACGTAGCTGCCTGAACCATCCACGCCCTAGCTTCCACAGTCGACGGGCGCTTATTAGCTGTAGTGTTTTTCTGCACATCAGAAGCTTTGATCCAACCCGATTCACCCGCCAACTGCTTACGCTTGGATAACTCAATTACTTTTTGGATATGGGGGGCAAAACTTTCACCATCATCAACAGAAGCATGGAGCATCTTCGTTTGACCGATGTAAAACTTCATTAGCGCGATCGCCTGTTCCATTCGCGCCAATGGAATCACCTCTGATGGTGGGTGTCCTTCTGCCAACTCGTGTAAAACGTGCAAGTTCAACGCCAACCTACCGACTAAACCCTCAGCCTTGGCGTATACAGCCCTCAGTCCTGGTGTACTGTGAGACACCCGCAACTGTTCTAAACGATTGTAGAACGGTTGATATAACTTGAAGGCTTCCCGACTCAATCTATATATAGTGGTAGGTAAATCAAATACTTTCTCGAAATAGCTGGTTACAACCTCTGTGCAATCAACACCACAAGGTACATCATCGGGTAAAGTGGTGGGAATATTGGGTTGGTGTACAAATAACCACCGCGCCCAAGTCCCATCAACATCTTTAGTGTTACCCATGATTTTTTTGATCACGTCTGGTTGGATGGTTCCCAGGATTGACAGATAAATTTGTGGGACATCAACTTTTATGCCTCCAGCCCTGAGTACAGTTGCCCCCGTGCCGTCGTAGTAACTAAGTAAATCCTGTTTGTCACTACCTCTACCACCAAAGTATTTATCTTGTGAGCCTAGATAACCTGCCAACTCATCAACCAGTAAGAATAATGCCTTATCAGGTGCTTTTTGGGCTTGGGTTTTAAGTCCTTCACCTGTAGCATCGGTAACGTAAAAAGGTGGTGGTGGGGTTGGTTCTGTGGGTTTGGGGGTATCAGGTTTTTGTCCCTTTTTCAGGTGGTTGTTTTCTTGTTCCCATGCCAGTAATTCTTGTATATATTCCTGTAACCTCTCCTGGTGTTCCTGATGCCATTGCTCCCTCAATCGGTTTAGGGGTGACTTGGCTGTAGCTCTGAAAATTGGCGATTTTTTAGAGCCAGATTCAGCGACAATCGCACTATATAAGGTAGGAGGTACGCTAAAATCAAGATTTTTATGCAAGATCAACTCAGTCCCAACCTTGTGCAGGGATGATATAGATGTCAGGAGCGAGGTTAAGACTACACCGTGTCGAATATTTTGCCATTCACAATACTGGGTTAAAGGAGTGGCTAGGGACATGGGTAAGTAGTCAGATAGGCTAATTGTTTGTGCGCTTACCTCTAGTAACTTGTGTAATTCCTCACCGTCGTTGACTAAATTCTCAGCCTGATAGAATTCATGTTCTACAGTTTCCAGGAGCTTGTTGAGTTCTGATGGTTGGAGTAGGGGGTATTTTTGGCGGGTTTGAATTTTGAATGATTGAATTTCAGATTTACTGGCATCAGCATTCAGCAACTTGATATATTCGGACTTGATGACGTTTAAATCAATTTCTTGATTTTTGACTGATGGGTGAGGGATGACATTATTTCGATGTGGTGAGTCAAGCTTGGTTAGTGCCGCATGGTAGATATGGTCAAAACTATTAACACCCTGGTTGACGAGAAAATCATCCAATCCTTTACCCTGTTGGGGATTCCAAGTTAAGTCGGCTACGTCACACCCATAACCTTTTAAGGCTTTAGCTAATTTCCCTTTAGCACTAGCAACAGATTGTTTAGCTGTGGGCTTGGTATCACGGTCAAGAGCTAACAACCATTTACTATATTCTTGTGCAAATGGTTCAAGGTCAGGAGTAACCAAAATATCCCCTACTTCCCACTCTCTACCACAGTTACACCCGTACAAACTAATGGCGACATAGCCTTGACTTAAGGCACTTAATGCTTTTTTTCCACCCTCAGTTAGTAGTCGGGCGATATGAGTGTTTTGCTGGAGCCAAAGCCAGAAACTACCCTGGAGAGGGACTTTAACCCGATAGCGTTGGGATATTTTCTGTCTAATTGATGGGGGGATGGGTGGGAAGAATGCTCTGTCACCATTACCCTTGGGGGCTAAGTAGCAATATGGTCTTTGTTTTTCTTCATCCCAGATGCTAACTATGGCTTGCCAGAGGGTTCCATCCTCATTCCGGAAAAATGCGGCATAGATAGGTTCTCTACACTGGCGTCCAAATCTGGTGAAGTACCATCCCAATTCTTCATGGATGGGGGTTCGTGCGTCCATCCCATCTGTCCATTCCACATCTTGGTGAAATTCGACACAAGCGTTAAATATTTCCTCGTCAATGCCACTACCGTTGAGGAAGGAATCTTTGATAAAGTCCTGGAATTCTTGGAGGCTAGAGAATTTTTGTTGAGGTGGTGGGGTGGGGAAGTTGTTGGGAACGAATGATGCAACCATTGAACTAAACCCCCTCTACAACTAAATTAAATTTTTCAGCGCCAAACCCTGCAAATTCTCTTTGGCTAGAATTTACATCCGTATTATTGCGTATCTTATTATTGTCACAAGAAAAATATTCAAAAGCCTGATCTACAAATCTTAGAAATGGACTAAGATAGTATGTAGATGGCTTTGATTTTTGATCAATCATCGCGTTCCTATTTTTGATATCCAGTCCCTTACTTTCATCGGTCGCCAAACTTAGAAAGGGTGGGGGGCTGGGTTAGCTTTAATCGGAATTTGGTAAAACTCCCAGAGCGTCTATGCTGCTAGGGAGTTTTGCATTAGGTGGGTATGTACATTACTAACAAGCCCGTATAAGCTTGTATTTTCTGTTCCGGCTAATCTTCTGAGTTTTGTTTGATCAACTAGACTCAATCTTGTTCGGGCTAATTTCATCGGTTCTGACATATTGATTTCCCCTGATAACGTCTTCTAATCATAACAAGAATGTGCAAAAGCGATCTCTATCAAATTCAAAAAAATTATCGCGTCTGTAAATTTAATATTTTTTTGAATCCCGCACTACAAATACCCCTTGTCGATTTTTGATAGGGGTGAAATCTTACAATAGTTTTAGTGATCAAGCAATTTAAAACTTGAAAAATTACCAATAGAAATTCCAAATCTTCAACAAATATCTCCCTGGGGGGAATATCGCGTTAACCCGAATTTTCAAGAGAATTTCTTACAGTTTTATAATTCTTAATTAAGGTATTTATCTCTAAAATCTGGTAATTTAGGTTACATTACCAGATTTTAAAAATCAAGCTACATTTCTTACTGATTTAATGCCTTTGCTGCACCATTGAACCAATAACCATCGGTCGGAATCCTTGTCTAGTGCTGGTTTGAGGCGGAAAGCAAAAAAATCCTCCCATGCCTCAATACCGTGACGTGAGACAAATTCTTTCTCAATTTCCTTAAATTTCTCCCAGTTACGCTCGGCTATAGCGGTCAGCATTGGGATTAATTCAGTGATAGATATGGAAAGTGTTGCTTCACTCATCTGGGTATCCCTCAAAAATACAAATTATTGGTAAAGGTTCTTCCTCAGTATCAATTACTTCGATTAATCGGAGTCCCCTTTTTTTTCCTATCTTTTTACACCGTTCCTCGGATGCGGCTGGTAGCCAGTACCTTGACTCATTTATAGGGTCAAACTTTCCTTTGGAACGTTTGATATCATTGTCCATCGATCACGATGCCTCTTTCTGTTTTTGGCGTTGGATCGCTAACTTGCCCTTGGGGTTTTCTTGTAATCAGGATCATGTTGCTCAACGTATCCTTCTACAAACTCGGTTACAACCTCGCTCATATTCTTACCCTGTTTAGCACAGACGGCCTTAAAGGTATTTCTGAGTGTTTCAGGCATAAAAATTCTTAGAGATATAGTCTTGTCATCAGACATTAGTAACAGTAGTGGTTATTGTGCTATTGACTTCTATTCTTGCACTTCTGTCAAGAAAAGTCTCGCTAACATAACTTGCATTACTGTCACTTTATGCTATATTAGCATCAAGAATGTAAATCGAGCAATAAATGGTCACTGATTCCCGTCCTACGAGTACCCAAAAGCATATACCATCTGGGTTTTAGCGATTGGATAGGACATCTAGACCGATACTTAGCCCGATACCTGACAATACTTAACCGATTTCCGTCCTATGAAACCAAGACGACGTAAAGGAGCAACAGATTTAGACTTCTTTACAGATTTTCCTCTGACTAAAACAGCTTTGGCGAGTGAATTAGGCGTAGCACGGTCAACCTTGTGCGTGTGGGAGAACCTTATTTTTTGGAGGCTTACAGCTTTTAGGGAAGCATATCCCAAGCACCAAGACGGCACGACTTTTAGAGAAGCCCCTCTTAGTTCCTATCAGTCCTGGTGTATAGCCAGATGTGGGCGGCTAATGTCACACCTTACCCGCACCGAGTTGGTCAAGGATGCCATAGTTCAAAATCCCACTTATTTTTCCAAATACGCTTATAGCAATGCCGTAAGACAACTTAGTAAAGGAGCATAACCCCAATGGCAAGACCCAGACAGACCCAAGTTGAAACAGCAGAGAACATTACCATTGCTGAACTGTGCCAACAGTTTGCAGTTAGTGAAGAAATATTAAGATTAGCGATCGCCGACCTTTACCCCAACTTCGACACCATCAAATCTGTACCGCAAATAGACATACCCCGGATCGCACAAAATCTGCCCCAATCACTCAAAGCAGCACCGGAACCAACCGGAACCAAACCGGAACACGGAACCGAACCGGAACAACTAACGGAACAGACCGGAACACTTGCCACCAGCCAAACCCAGACACTTACCGGAACACCTGGAACAGTGGGAACAGCCCCCCACATTACAGAACTTTTGAGCCTGCAAGTCGGTGAAGAAGTGCAGTTGGTGGATGCCATCGCCCAAGTCAGAAACCAGCTAGTAGTACATACAGTTGCAGCACGGAACAGTGAACTAGTAGAAACCTTGAACCAGAACTGGATGGGGGCTAAAGCCGGGTATTTAGGCACTCTAAACGGGTTAGTGGAACTAGCAAGGGACATCGTACCTTACACCCCAGACACCACCGACTTGGATACAGAGATTAACCAAGCCATGTCAGCACTGGGAAAAAAATTAGCATCCTAGAAGCTCAACGATACCAACTAGCTAAGGCCAAAGCTTCTAGGAAGTCACCCAAAGTAAACCCCCTATTACTACCGTTTGACCTGCTTAACCACTGCTTAGAAACAATTGCAAAACTATTTCGAGGATAAACCAATGGGAATTTTAAAAGCATTTGATGGATTCAACAATTTAATGGCTAAAACTGTAAACACCATACTGGGTGGACACTTTGCCAACTATTCCTATCACTAAAACCATGAAAATACTACCAGAATTGAAAAGGAAAGTGCAGCTAAATAAGGTATATGACATCACCCTACTTACTCAAAACAAGCTGTATCAAATTGACGGCATACTGTACCACTTCATCTATAAAACTGATTCTATCAATCATCCCCAGTTCATTTTTAGACCCTTGGGACGCCAGTGCAAAACAGCAGATGTAAAACTCAATCGCAGCAAACTATTGATTAGAGTTTTTGAAGTAGAGGGTTTAAACGCACCTTCTAGTTTGTTAGATGGTGGACACCTGCAAATGTCATTATTTTGAGGAATCAACAATGACTAACCCCAATTACACAGCAGCACTGATGAGTGTGGGCGTACCTGAAAACCTAGCCACACAAGTAGCAGCAATCATCAGCCGTGATGATTCTACCAAACCCGACTTAGGTAGAACACCAGAAGAACAAGCAATAGTTACCCAAGCTTGGAAAGTTACACAGAAATAAGAGCGATGACCCTGAGTACGAATCAAAGCCATCGCACCAAAAATATATACTTCAGCCAATTTTAGCAATGAAATACACACCTGAAAACTCAGCCGTTGCCGCCCAACTAGCAGCACATCAGCATAAAGTAGGGGGCTGGGATAAATCCCAAGAAATAGCCCAAACCATTGAAAATCAAGACCCATTCGCACTAAATATCCTCACATCAGACTTGACCGACGATGCCAAGAGAATCATAGACTCACATCTTGCACCAAGCAAAAAGAATCCGTATTAACCGAAAATAAGAGAATAAAAATAACATCCAAAAAATAAACCTCTGATTTAGATACTGAGATAATAAATTACATTCTTTATCAGAATATTTACAAATGACATATCCTAAAAGAGGAATAATTTAATCTACACAGAGATATTTTTATATATTCGTAAAATATGAGAGAAAAGGGCGTAGAAAACATAAACAATAGCAAGAAATAATATGGAAATCATTCTTGCCCACGCCCATAATCTAATGTACACTATTCTGGCATTGATGCCTAGTCGTTATCAAAGAGATAACTTAGAAGCAATGCTAGGATTATTTCTAGCCGCAGACGGAAAACCTTTACCACATTACAGTCAAACCAAATCTGAAAGCGCATTAAGTCGATTTTTAAATACCCGTAGTTGGTCTACCCGTAAACTCATTTATCATGTCCGTCAGCAGGCACTTGAGCAAATTAACAGTCATTTCCCATTAGGAAGAAAAGCATTTTTACAAGTGATAATTGACCTGACTACATTAGAGAAATGTGGTAAATTCAAAGGGTTAAATAAGTTAATAAGTGTCTATAATGGTAAGAAAGGCTTACATATAGTCATCTTATATTTGGTAGTTGGAAAATGGCGTATCCCCTGGAATTTTCGTGTCTGGAGAGGTAAAGGTACAGCCAGTCCTGCCCAGATGGCACTACGAATGGTACGTAACTTACCAAAAAAAATTAACCAAAAAATTCGAGGTGAAAATTCTAGCTGACACAGCTTTTGGTACTAAAGATTTTATCAACGGTATTCGTAAACTTAAATATCATGCTGTCTTTGGTATTGGTTGTAATCGTAAATTAATTAATGGCACTCCTGTTAAACTTTTACATCGTCGAGGAAGACAAGTTCAACTCGTTGGATTAGATTTTCCTGTTACCCTTTCTTGGTATTATTTTAAACGCGAGAATGGTCAGTTTGTGAAAAGATATGTTATCTCTACAAAACCCATTAAAGCTAGCACTATTTCTTGGTGGGGTAAACGTCGTTGGCAAATTGAAGGTTGGTTCAAAACCGCTAAACATCGCTTTGGTTTAGACAAATTTGGGCAAGGCACTCTTTTAGGGGTTTATCGTTGGTTAATCTTGTCTATGACTGCCTATTTATTAGCATATTGGGCATATCTTTCATCTTGTTTATCTGATTCTTTGGACTGGGGTAAAGCTGCTTTTCTTGCACTCTCTACTTTTCTTCCTCATTTAGTCCTGTCTTTGTTATTACTTGACATTGAACGACTTCGACCTTTAGCACTTAGTCATGGAATTGACATCACTATTTCAAGGTGCAAGATATGAGTTTATCGTTGGTTAATCTTGTCTATGACTGCCTATTTATTAGCATATTGGGCATATCTTTCATCTTGTTTATCTGATTCTTTGGACTGGGGTAAAGCTGCTTTTCTTGCACTCTCTACTTTTCTTCCTCATTTAGTCCTGTCTTTGTTATTACTTGACATTGAACGACTTCGACCTTTAGCACTTAGTCATGGAATTGACATCACTATTTCAAGGTGCAAGATATGAGTTAACTCAAACTCCACCCCATCATTATTCCTAGTGAAAAAAATTCACTCAGCCAAAACACGATGTTTTTATCAAGCTAAATAAATCTTAAAAAAGTTTAGGTGGAACAGATGCATTATAATCAGAGACATCAGCCAAAAAAGGCAGATAAAAAAAAGCCTCAGTATCACCTTGCTTTGATGAGCGTTTAGTAGACGCTCTGCAACAGTTCAACCTCGGCCACATTTTGTATTCGTTGAAATAATATTTTCAATTACATCCATTGTAATGTGGAATGAGGCATCGCGCAAAGCAATTGTTTGCTGAGGGTTGAAAACCCTACCCAGTAACGGAAAATGACATACGATCGCCCCGCCCAAGTTTCATTAAGTGATGTATTACCATCATTAAAAACAGGTAATACCAACATACACCATGAAAATCACACTTCAGCTTCAAAAAAATTAGTAGAAGTTTCCAAATTAGAACCATGCCCCCACTGCGGAAAACCTGACTGGTGCTACTCCTTAGACAATTTATCAGTTTGTAACCGAGATGCAGAACCAGCCCCAGGATGGCAAGCCACAACAAAAACAGACCACAGTGGCCATACCTTCTATGCTCCAGCAACACCACGAAAAGCCCCCAGAGAATCTGGACGAGAAGAATTTATCTACACCGATATTGAAGGCAATAACCTGATCAAGGTTGTAGTCATTCGTCCTGGAAGCAAAAATAGAGACAAAGATGTTTTCCAAGAATACTGGGATGGGTTTAAATGGATTCCAGCTAGTCGAACCTGCCCAAGGATAAAAAGGAGGAATATCAGAAGGCGATCGCCATCTATAAATACCAACAATGCCTAGAAGCAGCCCAACGTGGTGAACCAGTAATTATGTGCGAGGGTGAAGGAAAAGCCGATGTACTCTGGAAACTAGGGATTGCTGCCACTTCCTGTATAGGTGGCGCAGGTAAATATAAAGCTTACGGCAATCACTTTGATGGACTAGAGAATGCCTTAGTTCTGGCTCCTGACCGGGATAAACCAGGTTTGAAGCATACGGAAGAAATTGCTAAACATCTTCCCCAAGCCAAATGGCTGTATGCTCCACCAAATAATTTTTTCTGGATGAATCTACCACCATCTAAAGGGTTAGATATTGCTGACTGGATTAGAGATGGAGCGACTAAAGAGCAAATCCTAGCAGCTATTGGGGAACGTATGGAATTTGGTGAAGACAAAATAATTACAGACTACCAACAAGCGAGACAAAGAAACAAATGGAAATCGCCCCAATCATGGAATGGTGAGTTAGGTTGGTGGGTTGAGGATGATGAAAAAGGGACTAGAAATTTTATCCCACGAGCTAACTTTGACTTTGAGATTGAGCGGGAGTTAAGGGACTCCGAGGGTGGTGGTTTAGTGCTGCAATTTAAGCGATTGATTGACCAAGAACAAAGCCGCATAATTCTCAGAAGTGTCGAATACTCCTCAGTAAAAGAATTTGTCAACTCCCTCAAAAAAGCTTATGGTGCAGGAATTATCTGCAATTTAAGGCTAGAAGAAATAGGTGCTTTAATCCACACAAAACTTGCTGCTTACCGAGATAGAGGTGGGCAGATTTTTACCCTAGCAGATAGAAGAGGACAGCAAGAGAATGGAGAGTGGGTTTTCAATGAAGAATTTCAGCTGACTCGTGAAGGCGATTGCACCAACGAAGAAACAAGCTTTAACGTAAACAACCCCAACCTTGGGGGAGAAGATAGAATTCCTACACCCCAAATTGTTCCCGCAAATCAAGAAGCATTACCAAACCTCATTTCCTCCATGAGAAAATTTCATGGTGAAAAAGGCATCTTACCAGCAATTATGATGCTCGGAGCGCAAACTATGGGTCTACATTACCAGGAAATAATGAAGCAAGAAAGCAGATTTCCTTTGGTTAATGCTATGGGGACCCAGGAAGCGCCAAAACTGTAGCTGCTCAAAATGCCTTGTCGTTAGTGGGGTTACACAGTTTAGGAATGTTGCATAGAATTAGCATTTCCTCAATATACGAAACCCTTAAGCATCTTGGTGGCTTAACCCTGTGGTTAGATGACCCAATCAAGTGTGATGATTTAGATGAACTACTGAAAGGACTATATAATGGTTCTCCCCGAAGAGTAAGAGGCAACTTTCAAGAACCTCATTCATCTTTAGGTGTGTGTAGTAATCATGCCTGTGGGGATAATCAACCTGCTACCTTAAGTAGATTGATTCAAATTCCCTTTTTTAAAGGTGATGCAGGCAATGGACAGGCATGGAGTGAGATGCAATTAGCGATGAAACACGCATCAGGAGCATTACCGCAGCTGATTAAGTTAGGGTATCCTGCTGAAAAAATTAAGGAATTGGCTAATGAATTGCGATCGCATCTTCCTCATGCTCATGGTCGAGTTGCTGATTCGTTGGGGTTGATTACCTACTACTCAATGGCCGTGGCAGAGTTAGGAAAATTCGACCCGCAGCGCATCAAAAACTACGTAATCACTACACTTTGTAAGTTGGCGAATGATGCGGATTCAGCAAGTGATTCACTAACTGATTTTTTCGACAAGCTAAACGCACTACACGCACAATCTCAAATTGGGGAGTGGGATATAAGAGTTGTCGAAAATTCTGAACTTGGTCAATGTATAGCTATATCAATGCCTTCAGTTTGGGCGAAATTAGAGAAAAACTTTAAACCAATCTATTCCAGAAAAATCATTGAGGCACTGTTGGCCAAGGAAGGGGGAATTATTCGCTCTGTTGCCAAGTTCCATCGTTCGGAGGATGAATCTAAAACTTATCGACGGATGCTTTTGAGTGAGACCTCGAACAGATTCTGATGGGAATGAGATTGTGATGCCACCGCCTGACCTAGTAAGTCGTAGGTGCTTGTTAGTACCGGGTAAGCTATTCAGTGATTTTCTTGCTTCCTGGGATTCTCAGCCCAGTTACCAGCCGTTACCAGTCGTTACCACAGAGTTACCAAAAAATGGTAACGGCTATAACGTAAGCTTTGAAAGAGTTTCAGGCGATTCTATTCCTCCAGTTACCATTTTTTCAGAAAATAGTAATAATAATAATTTCTGTGGTGAGAATGCTGATTTCTCAGATAAGAGTGAAATAAATCTCGAATCAGAAAATTTTTCTAATTGCTCTGATCCTGAATTGGTAACTGAGGGGGAAATAAGCCCGGAACTCTTACAGGAACAGGCATTACAGCCGTTACCATTTAGTGAGGACGTTTTGGTAACTGAGAGTGAAATAATCCCGGAAACCCTAGCAGAGCAAGGATTAGAACCATCTCCAATTAGTGAGGATGCTTTGGTAACTCAATCTGGGCTTGGTTTTGCACCTGCTCCAAAGAAAAAAACCATCTCATCAGAACTAAATTCACTGGATATTGAGCGAAAGGAACGGTTGATTGCTGCTTATAGTTCGGAAGCAGAATCAGCAAAAGCAATTTATAGTGAAGCTCAAGCA
Organism: uncultured cyanobacterium; assembly: GCA_963766435.1. Taxonomy (GTDB): domain Bacteria; phylum Cyanobacteriota; class Cyanobacteriia; order Cyanobacteriales; family Nostocaceae; genus CAVXZH01. The sequence continues at coordinate 52,926 of CAVXZH010000007.1, read as the reverse complement.
CTCCCTAATTTTCCAGAAGTTTGGAATGCTTTACCTCCACAAGTTCAAGAATTCTATGTGCAGCTACTTGCTCCGCAATCTGAAGTAGAAACTACCCATCCATCAGGGTTGAAAATAGGTCAACAAGTCCAATTTTGTGGTAAGACTTATAAAATAAAGGCATTTGATGGTAATGATGCTGTTTGTTGCGATGCTCGGATAATCAACGAATTCTGGCTATTTGGCAACTAAAAGCACTCAACTAACCAACTGCTGAAAGTTGAATTTTTAAGCTTAGTGATTGCCGTAAGCGTGGCGTTGATGAGCTTGACGTTCACGAGCCTGACGTTCGCGAGCCTGACGTTCACGGGCTTGACGTTCGCGAGCTTGGCGTTCACGAGCCTGACGTTCACGGGCTTGACGTTCATGGGCTTGACGTTCACGGGCTTGACGTTCGTGTTCGGCTCTATCGTGATTAAAAGCTACAGTATTGTGGTTTAATTGATCATGACCAGATTTAAATTCAGCAGCACTAGCATTTTGAGAAACTCATATCTTGCACCTTGAAATAGTGATGTCAATTCCATGACTAAGTGCTAAAGGTCGAAGTCGTTCAATGTCAAGTAATAACAAAGACAGGACTAAATGAGGAAGAAAAGTAGAGAGTGCAAGAAAAGCAGCTTTACCCCAGTCCAAAGAATCAGATAAACAAGATGAAAGATATGCCCAATATGCTAATAAATAGGCAGTCATAGACAAGATTAACTCATATCTTGCACCTTGAAATAGTGATGTCAATTCCATGACTAAGTGCTAAAGGTCGAAGTCGTTCAATGTCAAGTAATAACAAAGACAGGACTAAATGAGGAAGAAAAGTAGAGAGTGCAAGAAAAGCAGCTTTACCCCAGTCCAAAGAATCAGATAAACAAGATGAAAGATATGCCCAATATGCTAATAAATAGGCAGTCATAGACAAGATTAACCAACGATAAACCCCTAAAAGAGTACCTTGCCCAAATTTGTCTAAACCAAAGCGATGTTTAGCGGTTTTGAACCAACCTTCAATTTGCCAACGACGTTTACCCCACCAAGAAATAGTGCTAGCTTTAATGGGTTTTGTAGAGATAACATATCTTTTCACAAACTGACCATTCTCGCGTTTAAAATAATACCAAGAAAGGGTAACAGGAAAATCTAATCCAACGAGTTGAACTTGTCTTCCTCGACGATGTAAAAGTTTAACAGGAGTGCCATTAATTAATTTACGATTACAACCAATACCAAGGACAGCATGATATTTAAGTTTACGAATACCGTTGATAAAATCTTTAGTACCAAAAGCTGTGTCAGCTAGAATTTTCACCTCGAATTTTTTGGTTAATTTTTTTGGTAAGTTACGTACCATTCGTAGTGCCATCTGGGCAGGACTGGCTGTACCTTTACCTCTCCAGACACGAAAATTCCAGGGGATACGCCATTTTCCAACTACCAAATATAAGATGACTATATGTAAGCCTTTCTTACCATTATAGACACTTATTAACTTATTTAACCCTTTGAATTTACCACATTTCTCTAATGTAGTCAGGTCAATTATCACTTGTAAAAATGCTTTTCTTCCTAATGGGAAATGACTGTTAATTTGCTCAAGTGCCTGCTGACGGACATGATAAATGAGTTTACGGGTAGACCAACTACGGGTATTTAAAAATCGACTTAATGCGCTTTCAGATTTGGTTTGACTGTAATGTGGTAAAGGTTTTCCGTCTGCGGCTAGAAATAATCCTAGCATTGCTTCTAAGTTATCTCTTTGATAACGACTAGGCATCAATGCCAGAATAGTGTACATTAGATTATGGGCGTGGGCAAGAATGATTTCCATATTATTTCTTGCTATTGTTTATGTTTTCTACGCCCTTTTCTCTCATATTTTACGAATATATAAAAATATCTCTGTGTAGATTAAATTATTCCTCTTTTAGGATATGTCATTTGTAAATATTCTGATAAAGAATGTAATTTATTATCTCAGTATCTAAATCAGAAGTTTATTTTTTGGATGTTATTTTTATTCTCTTATTTTCGGTTAATACGGATTCTTTTTGCTTGGTGCAAGATGTGAGCTCCTACTTGACCCCAAATAGGGTCAGCTGGCGCACCGGGATTCCAACATTGTGGACAAAACCTAACCCCTTGAACTTGGGATACTTCCGTACCATGAGTTACAGCATCAAGATACTCAGTTGAGATTCCTAAAGCGTGAGCCAGTCCTTGAAGAGTTCGACGATTAATTTTAAGTGTAAGTCCGCGCTCAATTTTCCCCAAACTACGAGAGTGAATTCCAGCAGCATCAGCTAAATCAAACTGAGTCATCCCTAAATGGCTGCGGATGCGCTTGATATAGTCAGCAAGGGATTCTTGAGGTCGGGGAGTTTTAAAAGTATCCATAATTTGCTGTCAACTAGCTTTTCAAAAGATATATAATTTAGCTATAAAAAACCAGCGCAAAAATCACACAAATTGGCAAAAAAATGGCTGTAACATTAGCCACTGTAGCTACCAAATTTTTAGAACGTCCTGGACTAGCACCAAGTACCAGAGAAACCTATGAAATCACCCTAGTAAACCTGCTGTCAGAGTATGGAAGTTGGTCAATAGAAATCATCAGTCGTCAAACATTAATTGAATATCTCTCAAGTTTAGGTCATTTAAAATACACAACTCATCAAAAACATCAAGCAATACTGCAAAGTTTATTGAATTTTGCAGTTGAGGAAGGATATATAACATCTAACCCAATTCGTGGACTGAAACAACGCTCACCAGAACGAGAAAAGGGTGAACATAAAACCGATGAACCAATCAGATTTCTCTCCTCATCACAATTAAGTATATTATATAAATCTGTAGCTAATGACTATCGTTTAAATGCTATTGTGTATCTGTTACATCGGACAGGATGTAGAATAGGAGAGCTTCTAGCATTAAATTTAGATGATATTGATTTAAGTAATCATAAATTTCAAGTGTTAGGAAAAGGAAACAAACAGCGTTGGTGTTTTTACAGTGAAGATGCAGCGTTAGCACTCTCCAAATATCTTCAATATTTTAGACATCAAAACATTGACGCACTATTTACAGCACAACATCCAGTAACAAAGCGTGTGAGTAGAATTAGCTACCGGACACTACATGATTATTGGCAGGAAATAACTAATACACACCCAGAAATTCAAGGCATTCGCATTCATGATTTAAGACATACTTTTGCAACTGAGCGCGTAGGGATACTGAGCATGGAATCAATCAGAGCTTTGATGGGACATGAAAGTATACAAACTACTCTGAGGTATGCTAAAGTAACATCGCGAGGATGTGAAGAAGCCGCACGTCAAGCATTTTCATCCTTAATAAAAACTGATGTTTAAGCTGGAAACTCACTGTACTATTCAGTAAAAAATCAATAGATGCTGAATTAAAGTAAAACAGCATTTTCATTTTAAATTGTTTGTGTAACACAAAGAATGTAGAATACTCTTTGGTTGAAGAGTGAGTTGTCATGAAAAAAACTTGGTTGCCAGAGGAATTAGTAGAGTATTGGACGATACTTCCAGATGAGTTGGTACTACTGAATCAGAAAAATGAAGAAAATCGCTTAGGTTTTGCTATATTACTGAAATTTTTTCAGATTTATGCTAGATTCCCTGAAAATGCCCAAGAAATATCTGTTGCAGTTGTTAATTATGTTGCCAAGTTTTTAGGTATTTTACCGAATAAATACTCAGATTATGACTGGGAAGGACGTTCCATTAAATATCATCGCGCTCAAATTAGGGATTTTTTTGGATTCCGAGAAACTAAAGTAAGTGATGCTGAAGAATTAAGCAGTTGGTTAGCGGAACAAGCATTAATTTATGAATTAAAATTTGAACAACTAAAACTCGCTGCTGAATCAAGACTGCGAGATTTAAAGCTTGAACCACCAACAAATTTAAGATTAGAACGTATTATTCGCTCGGCACTTCATAATTTTGAATCAACCTTTTTTAGAAATATAAGTGAACAGTTATCTAGCGATTCTAAAAAACAGATAGATGAATTTTTAAGCCAACAATTAGATACCGCTCAACAAGTACCATCCCCAGAAAATATAAATAATATTCCACAAATGAATGATACAGATAGTTTAGAAAGTCTGCCAGAAGTTTCGGAATTATCATGGGGTGAATTAAAAACAGATCCAGGAAGAATTGGTGTAGAAAGTTTTCAGAAAGAAGTAGCTAAATTAGAGATTTTTCGACAATTTGAATTACCAGAAGATTTATTTAAAAAAATCCCAACTAAAGTTCTTCAAACATATAAAAATCGAGTAGCTGTAGAATATCCTCGCGATTTACGTCGTCATCCAGAACCGATTCGATATACACTATTTGCTGCTTTCTGTTGGCTGAGAAGCCAAGAGGTTATAGATAATTTAGTAGATTTACTCATCCAAATTGTACATCGTATAGAAGCCAATGCAGAAAGCCGTATTGATAAAGAATTGTTGAAGGATTTTAAACGGGTTTATGGGAAGAATAATTTATTATATCAAATAGCAGAAGCTTCTCTAAATACACCTGATGGTACAGTCAAGGATGTAATTTATCCGGTGGTGAATGAAGTAACTCTCAAGAATTTAGTCAAAGAATATAAATCTACAGGAAATGCCTATCGAGAGAAAGTTTATACGGTAATGCGTTCTTCTTATGGTAGATATTATCGGAGAATTTTACCTTTAATTTTAAATCAATTAGAATTTCGTTCAAATAATGAAGTACATCGTCCAGTTATTCAAGCTTTAGAATTACTTAAAAAATATGCTGATAGTAAACAGCGTTATTATGATGCGGGAGAAGAGATACCTATTGAAGGAGTATTACGCAGTGCTTGGCAAGAAATTATCTTAGAAAAAAATGAAGATGACGAAATTAAAGTCAATCGGATTAATTATGAATTGAGTGTACTTCAGGCATTGAGAGAAAAACTCAGATGTAAAGAAATTTGGGTTGTAGGAGCTAATCGTTATCGAAATCCTGAAGAAGATTTACCAGGTGATTTCGAGGCACAAAGGTCTGAATATTTCCAAGCTTTGAAACAACCATCAGATGTAGAAGTTTTTATTGCTGATTTGCAACAGCAAATGCATGAGGCACTAAGTATGTTGGATAAAGGACTACCCAAAAATAATTTAGTTAATATAAAAACCAAGGGGAACAGTCGAATTTGTGTTTCTCCTCTCAAGCCTCAAAATGAACCTGTTAACTTGACACGATTAAAAGCTGAAATTACCCAACGTTGGCGGATGACTAGTCTTTTAGATATTCTTAAAGAAACTGACTTGCGAGTTAATTTTAGTGAGCATTTTAAGAGTGTATCAACACGAGAAAGCTTAGATACTTGTACACTACAAAAACGTTTGTTACTTTGTTTATATGGTTTAGGAACAAACACAGGATTAAAACGTTTAAGCGATGAAGTTAAAGGTGATAGTTATCAAGATTTACTTCATGTCAGACGACGTTTTATTCATAAAGACCAGTTACGCAATGCTATTGCTGGTGTTGCCAATGCAATTTTCAATACCAGAATTCCAGCTATTTGGGGAGAAGGTACAACAGCTTGTGCGTCTGACTCAAAAAAGTTCGGTGCTTGGGATCAAAATTTAATGACTGAATGGCACATTCGTTATGGTGGAAGGGGTGTGATGATTTATTGGCATGTTGAAAAGAATTCTGTTTGTATTTATTCACAGTTAAAAACCTGTTCTTCTTCTGAAGTAGCAGCAATGATTGAAGGATTATTACGTCATTGTACAGAAATGAAAGTTGAGAGTAATTATGTAGACAGTCATGGACAAAATGAAGTAGCTTTTGCCTTCTGTCATTTACTCGGTTTTCAGTTAATGCCACGTCTTAAACGTATAAATGTTCAGAAATTATATCGTCCTTCTACTGGAAATAACGATGCATATCCAAACTTACAACCGATTTTAACCAGGGCAATTAATTGGGATTTAATTCGCCAACAATATGACCAAATGATCAAGTATGCTACTGCTTTACGTTTAGGTATGGCGGAAACTGAAGCTATTTTAAGACGTTTTACCAGAAATAATTTGTTACATCCTACTTATCAAGCATTGGCAGAATTAGGCAAGGTGATAAAAACTATATTTTTGTGCAAATATCTACATTCAGTTGAGCTACGACAAGAGATTAATGCTGGATTGAACGTGGTCGAGAATTGGAATAGTGCTAATAGTTTTATTTTTTACGGCAAGAGTGGGGAGATTGCTAGCAATCGTTTGGAAGACCAGGAATTAGCTGTGTTATCGCTGCATTTATTACAGATATCCTTGGTATATATAAATACTCTAATGATTCAACAAGTTTTATCACAGCCACAATGGATGAAATTGATGAAGGAGGAGGAATTGCGGGCACTTTCACCTTTAATTTGGGGACACGTCAATCCTTATGGAATTTTTCGCTTGGATTTGAATGAAAGGTTGCCAATTGAAATGGCATAAATGTTCCTAAATATACTCACTTGGTAATTCCCAAAATAATTGTGGGCTGGAAGCTATTTACAGCAATACTTTCAGCCTATCTTGCCCCTGGTGACAGCTTCGCTAAATTTACCCCTAGAAGGAAAACTAAGAGAATTATTACCTAATTTATCACGCCATACTGCGTTATTTGATGCTTATGCCACAGCAATTGTGTTTCTCAGAATATTAAGTGAGCAGAAAGAAAAAATATTTACTGTTAATGACTTGATTAACCTTTGTGCATTACGCCTAAAAAAAGACAAATCAAAAAAAGAAGACACAACTCCTAAACAGCTAACCCTCTTTGATTAATTTAACACATAATGGGAGGTATAACATAATGAATGATAATAAGCTATTAAAATCATTTAAAATCGCAGTAAGTGGCGCTCATAGTACAGGAAAAACAACTTTTCTAAACCAATTATCGGAACAACTTACAACATTAGGATCAAATTCAATAATAGTTACAGACTTAGCTATTCGATGTCCACTTCCAATTCTGCATAATCATACACCTGAAAGTGCCTTGTGGATTGTTACAACACAAATTGCAGAAGAAATTGCAGCCGCACACCGGTTCTCAATTGTGTTAGTTGATAGACCAGTTATTGATGCTTGGGCGTATTTAATGGCAGTTCTAAAAAGAAGGACATCTTTCAAAACATATCCAGCTTTTCAAACTCTTGAATCAACTATTAAAACCTGGTTGCCAACTTATGATATGATTTTAACCACTAAGATTGACCAAAGTATTTCCATCGAAAATAATAAAGGCAGGGACTTAGACCCAAATTATAGAATTGCTATAGGGAAAGAAATGGAACTTACCTATAAATATTTTCAAGTTTCCTCACGTATTTTGTCGCCATCTAATACCGAAAGCGAATTAGAAAATATTCTTAAATATATTGCCAAAAAAGATTGAGACACCTGAACTTAACCGAATAAGTTCAGTAAATTATTATTTTTTAGTGTACATTTACGCTGGTCAGTTAGTCCATCCCATCTAGAAGAGTTAAATATTTAAATATTCAACATTTTGAGTACGCAAAAGTTCAAGTACTTATTTATTGAATTTTTTCTACTTTAATAGCTACGAGACTTTAACCATTGCTCTAGCAGTTCCTGAACTAACTGACTAAACTCCTGTTTGTTACCTTCAGAAAGAAGTGCAATTTTGGTTGCTGTATATGTTTCCTTCTTGACATAAGCAGTCACCTGCTCATAGTCAGGGTCAGACCGCTTACCTTTTGGTCGTCCCAGTTTTTGTTTAGGTGCTGGCTCAACTGACTTTGTTTCAATGGCTTGCATATCTATTTCTGGCTGAATGTTATTGTCAGGTTCTGGTTCACGTTCTCTTGCTGCATCCAAAATTTCTTTGAATTTACTCACTTGATTACCACCTCATTCCCTATTTGTTGGTAATCTCTCCAAGCCATCTTGGCGCGTGAGTCAGAGACATTACTGACCAGCACACCAGCTAAAGCAGCTTTTTGAAAGGCTACAGCTTCCCGAATACTTCCTTTAAATAGAGGTAATTTAGCATCAGTTAGCATTTCCCTAGCGTCATCCCCATCTTTTCGGGGCTTCGATGGTACACGAGTGATGAGAACACGATACTTTTCAGCCCCCAGTGATTGCAGAACATTTACAGTTTGCATGAGAGCATCAAGTGATAATGCATCAGGGGTAGTCGGAAGAACCAGCAAATCACAACCCTCTGCTAGTGCTTCTAAATCTTCCTGCTCTGGTCGTGCTTGAGTATCAATGACTATATGCTCATAATTTTTGGCAAATTTAGCGGCTTGTCTCTCATCAATTACCTTGAAAGGTAAAGCACCCCGCTTTGACCAACCACTAGCAGAACGGTTGGGGTCGCCATCAATTAATAGTGTCTCTCCCTTAGTTTGCAAGTAAGCAGCCAGATGAATAGCCGTGGTAGTTTTACCAACTCCTCCTTTGAACGATGCAACTGTGATAATCATGGCATTTTAGGTAACAAGTATTTAAATACTTGAACTGTTGGGTATTTAAACTTTTGAGTACGCAATTATTGCGCTCTTTCTACTTTAGCAGCGATGGGTTAGGGTAGAGTTAAAAATTTAAAGATTTAAATATCCAACATTTTGAGTACGCAAAAATTCAAGTACTCATTGATTGCGTTTTTCTATTTTAATAAGATATCGCGGGGTAAGCTACAATCTCTACTAAAGTCGAGTTCTTCAGCGATTCCTACTAGGGGGGATTGACGGAAGAATTCCGAGAGTTTGCTTGGTTGCTCTGGTTCGGTTTCAGCTGTAGTCAGGCTTTGTGTTAGGAGTTGGATAATATACAGTTTGTCGTTAGTTGAAAGCTGAAGGAGTTGTTTTTCGAGTTCTGGGATAACCATAATCAGGTTTAAGTGGAGGATAATTTTATTTAAGAATTGGCATCATCACATCACACTCTAGTAAAAATTTGGCTTTTAGATTGATTGTGTTCTTTCTACTTTAGCAACAGGGGAGGGGCAGAGTTAAAAATTTAAAGATTTAAATATTCAAGTTTTTGAGTACGCAAAAAGTCAAGTACTCATTTATTGCATTCTTTCTACTTTAATAGCGAATCGCTTCCAGGGGGGGTACGCCATCGCTGTCAATAACTCCACTAGCGTAGCTGTCACCAGGGGCAAGATAGGCTGAAACCTATATATAGCAGCCGTTTCCAGAGCATCTTGCCGGATTTTACTTGTATCTCGTTTCGCTATAGATGTAGATGAATAATAAAGTTGAACAATTTCAGAGCCTGAAAGCATTGAAAATTCGTTCCGAAGATAGATGTGAGAAAAATAAAGTTCAACAATTATAGCAATCCTTGACTATTCGTGAGAAAATACTTATAATGGCGATAGGCAATAATTACAACAAAAAAGTATAAAAATAACTATGTGGATGCGATCGCTAACAGAATTTATCGACAATACTAAAAACAAGCTTGAAATCCAGCGAGCAACAGCAGTGAAAATGTTATTATCAGGATATACACATAAGGAAATAATGCCAATATTGGGAGTTTCTAGTGGATTTCTGAGTAAGTATAAAAAAGCATTTTTTCAGGATGGAATTGAAGGTTTAAAAGTCAAATATAAAGGAAGTCAAGGACTACTAAGTTCAGAACAGCATTTAGAAGTGATTCAATGGCTACAAAGCAAGAATAGTTGGACTTTAGACGAGTTAGAGTACTACATTGCTGATAAATATGAAGTGACATTTGAATCTAAACAGAGCTATTATAATTTGTTTAATGAAGCGGGTATTAGTTGGAAAAAAGCACAAACAAATAATCCAAAATATGATCCAGAATTAGTAGAATCAAAAAAAAAAGAAATTTGTGTCCTCCTGGAAACACAACGTCAAGAAATTGAATCTGGAGAACTAGTTGTATTCATGATTGACGAATGTCATTTAGTTTGGGGAGATGTATGTGGGTATATTTGGGGTAAAACTCAAGAACGAGTATCTATTCCAGTGGAAAATATCCGTTCTAGGCAAACTTATTTTGGTGCATTGGACTACAAAACCAAGGAATTTTTAACTTATTCTGCTAGTAAAGGGGACTCAGAAAACACAATTAATTTCTTAGAATATCTCCGCTCACAACGTCCGGAAGCAAAACTGTTAATTATCTGGGATGGTGCAGGTTATCATCGTTCAGGGCAAATTAAAGATTATTTAAATTCTTTGAATAATGGATTAGAAAAACAAGATTGGTTGATAACTTGTGAGCGATTTGCTCCAAATGCACCACAACAAAATCCGGTAGAAGATATTTGGTTACAAGCTAAAAGATTCATTCGAGAATTTCATTTTTTCTGTCGTTCTTTCTCTGTTGTCAAGGCTTTGTTTGATATTTCCATTAATGGTCAAATATTTGACTTCCCTAAACTCCATGAATATGGTGTTTTCTCATGAATGATTTAGGATTGCTATAGTTAGGTTTGAGATGATATTCGGAGATTTTGTCGGATAAAAGATAACTCACATCTTGCACCAAGCAAAAAGAATCCGTATTAACCGAAAATAAGAGAATAAAAATAACATCCAAAAAATAAACCTCTGATTTAGATACTGAGATAATAAATTACATTCTTTATCAGAATATTTACAAATGACATATCCTAAAAGAGGAATAATTTAATCTACACAGAGATATTTTTATATATTCGTAAAATATGAGAGAAAAGGGCGTAGAAAACATAAACAATAGCAAGAAATAATATGGAAATCATTCTTGCCCACGCCCATAATCTAATGTACACTATTCTGGCATTGATGCCTAGTCGTTATCAAAGAGATAACTTAGAAGCAATGCTAGGATTATTTCTAGCCGCAGACGGAAAACCTTTACCACATTACAGTCAAACCAAATCTGAAAGCGCATTAAGTCGATTTTTAAATACCCGTAGTTGGTCTACCCGTAAACTCATTTATCATGTCCGTCAGCAGGCACTTGAGCAAATTAACAGTCATTTCCCATTAGGAAGAAAAGCATTTTTACAAGTGATAATTGACCTGACTACATTAGAGAAATGTGGTAAATTCAAAGGGTTAAATAAGTTAATAAGTGTCTATAATGGTAAGAAAGGCTTACATATAGTCATCTTATATTTGGTAGTTGGAAAATGGCGTATCCCCTGGAATTTTCGTGTCTGGAGAGGTAAAGGTACAGCCAGTCCTGCCCAGATGGCACTACGAATGGTACGTAACTTACCAAAAAAATTAACCAAAAAATTCGAGGTGAAAATTCTAGCTGACACAGCTTTTGGTACTAAAGATTTTATCAACGGTATTCGTAAACTTAAATATCATGCTGTCCTTGGTATTGGTTGTAATCGTAAATTAATTAATGGCACTCCTGTTAAACTTTTACATCGTCGAGGAAGACAAGTTCAACTCGTTGGATTAGATTTTCCTGTTACCCTTTCTTGGTATTATTTTAAACGCGAGAATGGTCAGTTTGTGAAAAGATATGTTATAGCAACCGCCATTCCGGTTAGGACGCGGTACGAAGCACATCTTCCATCGCATTCCGAAGACAATCAAATTGAGTAAGCTTTTTACGAATTCGACTTTTCAACCATGACCAACATTGCTCAATTTTATTAAGATCAGGTGAATAAGATGGCAAATATTTTAATTGACAACCTGCCGCTTCAATTAATTCTTTAATACGTCCACCACGATGAAATGTAGCATTATCTGCAATTACTATTTGTCCAGGTTTAAGTGTTGGTATTAAGCAAGTTTCTAGCCAAGTTTCAAATACCATTCTGTTACAAGCTCCTTCAATAGTAAATGGAGCAAATAAATTACCATTACAATATGCAGCAATCATATTAACTCGACCTTGTCTTTTTCCACTCTTGAGGGCATAAAATCTCTCTCCTTCAAGATTCCAGCCGTAGGCATAATCTTCTCTATTATCCATTCCAGCTTCATCTATATAGACTATTTCCTCTGGTTTGTATAGCTCTATCTCTTTTCTAAATTCTTCTCGTTTAACTTCATCTCTTTCTTGATAACCATAAGTTTTTTTTTACGAGTAAACCCAATTTTATTTAAAGCTCTTGATATTGTGCGATCGCTAATTTCTCCCGGCCATAATTCAGCCATTTCTACTTGAGTTTTATCTCCATTAGCCTCTACGAACTTCTGAAATTCTTCCCAATCAGTAATTTTATGACCAAATCCTGGTGGTTCATTGGGTAATGCTTGGTAGTCTCCAGTTTCAGATTTCCTTTGCAGCCATAGGTTAATTGTATTTCGACTAATTTGAAAAACTTGAGCGGCTTCAGTCTTGGTCATCCCATCTAATTCAATTGCGTTAATTACTTTCTGACGTAGGTCGTAGCTATAGGGTTTGGGCATGAATTCCTCCTCTTGTATCCGCTTAAATAGACCGTAGTATTGCTACACCCTTCTATTATACAGCTTGTCCTAACTGGAGTGGCGATTGCTATATCTTTTGAAAAGCTAGTTGACAGCAAATTATGGATACTTTTAAAACTCCCCGACCTCAAGAATCCCTTGCTGACTATATCAAGCGCATCCGCAGCCATTTAGGGATGACTCAGTTTGATTTAGCTGATGCTGCTGGAATTCACTCTCGTAGTTTGGGGAAAATTGAGCGCGGACTTACACTTAAAATTAATCGTCGAACTCTTCAAGGACTGGCTCACGCTTTAGGAATCTCAACTGAGTATCTTGATGCTGTAACTCATGGTACGGAAGTATCCCAAGTTCAAGGGGTTAGGTTTTGTCCACAATGTTGGAATCCCGGTGCGCCAGCTGACCCTATTTGGGGTCAAGTAGGAGCAAAATTTTGCTATCTCTGTGGTACTCAGTTAATAGCTGCTTGCGTTAATTGCGGTGAAATAGTGTTGTCATTACGACATCGTTTTTGTCCAATTTGTGGTTGGACTTATAAAACACCACTTCAAAAACGCTAAAACCGTTTATTGATTGATTTAATTAAAATCCTTTACTGGTAAGACTTTCAGACTATCTTTTCCCTGGTGACAGCTTCGCTATATCTACCCCAATTTATTCTAATAAACACTTGGCTATGTATATAGCAATCCTAAATCATTCATGAGAAAACACCATATTCATGGAGTTTAGGGAAGTCAAATATTTGACCATTAATGGAAATATCAAACAAAGCCTTGACAACAGAGAAAGAACGACAGAAAAAATGAAATTCTCGAATGAATCTTTTAGCTTGTAACCAAATATCTTCTACCGGATTTTGTTGTGGTGCATTTGGAGCAAATCGCTCACAAGTTATCAACCAATCTTGTTTTTCTAATCCATTATTCAAAGAATTTAAATAATCTTTAATTTGCCCTGAACGATGATAACCTGCACCATCCCAGATAATTAACAGTTTTGCTTCCGGACGTTGTGAGCGGAGATATTCTAAGAAATTAATTGTGTTTTCTGAGTCCCCTTTACTAGCAGAATAAGTTAAAAATTCCTTGGTTTTGTAGTCCAATGCACCAAAATAAGTTTGCCTAGAACGGATATTTTCCACTGGAATAGATACTCGTTCTTGAGTTTTACCCCAAATATACCCACATACATCTCCCCAAACTAAATGACATTCGTCAATCATGAATACAACTAGTTCTCCAGATTCAATTTCTTGACGTTGCGTTTCCAGGAGGACACAAATTTCTTTTTTTTTTGATTCTACTAATTCTGGATCATATTTTGGATTATTTGTTTGTGCTTTTTTCCAACTAATACCCGCTTCATTAAACAAATTATAATAGCTCTGTTTAGATTCAAATGTCACTTCATATTTATCAGCAATGTAGTACTCTAACTCGTCTAAAGTCCAACTATTCTTGCTTTGTAGCCATTGAATCACTTCTAAATGCTGTTCTGAACTTAGTAGTCCTTGACTTCCTTTATATTTGACTTTTAAACCTTCAATTCCATCCTGAAAAAATGCTTTCTTATACTTACTCAGAAATCCACTAGAAACTCCCAATATTGGCATTATTTCCTTATGTGTATATCCTGACAATAACATTTTCACTGCTGTTGCTCGCTGGATTTCAAGCTTGTTTTTAGTATTGTCGATAAATTCTGTTAGCGATCGCATCCACATAGTTATTTTTATACTTTTTTGTTGTAATTATTGCCTATCGCCATTATAAGTATTTTCTCACGAATAGTCAAGGATTGCTATATACCATTGCACCATTCTTGAAAGAATATATTTCTTGTTAAATTTGGAGATACTTCATTGGAAATTGAAACAAAGGTTTTAACCAGTTCGCAAATCATGTTTTTTAAATATTTTTGTTCTATTGGCTCTTCTTCAATATCTTGACCCCAAGAAATATGAGAGTTATCGGCATGGTTATTTATCAAAATTCCCTGACAATTTATCTTAATTAGGTTGTCAATCTTATTAAAGATTAGTCGTCTTTGAGTTCCCTGTTCATAAAAGTCTAAATAACCAGTGCTTGCTTCAGAGGTGTCAAGGAATTTCAATACGTCAGATAATTGCTCAACCACAGTCAAAAAATCTATTGAAACATCAACAGGCCATGGTAATCCTCCAAAACCTTCGACTCGAAATCTAACTAGATTAGAATTTTGTAACTCTTCACAAAGCAAGGAAAATATTTCTCTCACATCCTCTACTTCATCAAGTTTTACTTCATATTCACTGTCAAACTCATCATAATCATCTTCATCGTCAGCTTCCAACTGATCTTCAATCACAGGATCTGGCTGCCATCCTAATCTGTTAATTTCTAAACGCATAAGAAACATATGTTTTCCCTAAGGTATAACGGGGTAAGCAGTTCTATATCCTTTACCTGGTATAGGCACAACTACTGCATGAGTTGCAGCCACTATCTTACCATCTGGAAATATTATTTGTCCTAATCCAGGAGGTATTTCAACGGTAATTGCTTCATCGCCGATCCCATCTATACGACCAGAATTAAACCACGCATCATCGTTAATTTTAGCCTGTATATCTGCTGTAGAATCGTGTTGTGTTGTTACTACCTCAGCTTTGGGATGGTGAATTAACGGATTTGGAAGTAACTGATTTGGAAGTAACTGATTATTTACAGGTGTTTGCGCTTGATTTGGAGTTTTTTTGGCTAGTCTATGTTCTCTAATATACATTTTCTAAGTACCTTTATTTAAGTATGGAGTTTGATAAGCTTTATTCAGCGTGTCAAGATGTAACATAACTCTACTGATATATACCACTAAGTATGTAAATTATGTTTTTTGCTAACGAGAATACAGAAATCTTAATTGATAAAATCAAGCAAATCAGACTGTAAGCCAAGCAAAGGGAATTTGATGACATCGAGGTGAAACACCCTCACCGCAATGCTTAGAGCTATACTCAATTATATTTTGATATTAATCTCTGAATCAGAACTCAAACTATTTTTACTAACCAACCATCCCACCTGATTCCCCAGTTTCCCGGTCTTAGTAAAAGTAAAACTACCCCACACAAATGTAACCCCATCTTTGCCTACTCTTGGAGTAACAACTTGGTAATTCCCCAAAAAAATCGTGGGCTGGAAGCTATTCACAGTAATACTTTCAGCCTATCTTGCCCCTGGTGACAGCTTCGCTAGATTTACCCCTATTAATTGTTTATTTATTTTTAACCCATAAAGCCTATCTTCGCTTTTTTCTATAAAATTATTTATTACTTCATTTTTAATCTCGTGAAAGGAATCAAATTTTATTCCTGCCTCCAAAGCGATTCCGTCGCTTTTATATTCAATAATATTAATATCTTGCGGGTTCTGATGATCAAGCAGAAGATAGGCATAAACACGAAAACTATTATATTCAGGACTAATAATAATAAGTAGATAAGGTTTTGCATCATGAGAGACGCTGTTTATATGTAAATTATATTCTTTTTTTGTCTGACAAATCCAATTATTTAATTCTTGCCTTACTGAATTTTCCACGTCTTGATTATTAGCTAAATATTGAGCGAAAGATAAAACTGTTTTTGTTCCATCCTTTAAATTTTCACGTTCAACAAGTAAAAACTTTTTTAGAACATAATGAAATATTTCGTCTATATCTTTTACATCATTAAATTTATTTTCTAAATCCGACTTCTCATCGGGTGCTGATTCCAAAACATTAAAAATCTTCAAGCACTCGCTTATAATATCTGTTCTTTTTATACGGACAATAATTGACCATAATTGAAGGAAGTTTTCTGATAATTTATGATTTCTTAATGCTGGATTAATATCATTCATTCTAGCCCTTAAATCGACTAATTGAGGATTGTTAGGATTGGCTCTAATTGCAGCAATAACCAATTCATCCAAAAAACCTTTTCTGTCAAATTCCTCTATTAAACACGATACATTAGATAATATCTTATTCAATTCAATGTACCCATAAATATTATTCCTTATATTTTTGTCAAGTTTACTTGACAACTCCCTTTGTAGTTTTTCTGTTTGACGAAAAGCATCATTTAGTGCTTCATCTATTTGATGTATTATTTCATCAGATGTTGTCATAACTTTTCAATATTGTTGATATCATTTAATTATCTACACGTTACTATTCTTGGTTTTCCAAGTAAATCATTCCCAATCTTCAAATTTAGTATTTCAATTTTCATTGAACAATTTTGATATTAGGAAGAAGTAATAAACACTGTATCATATTTCTTTACCAATTCGTAAACCTGCCAATAAACCTTGTCTTTCTAACCTCGAACAGATGGTACTGAAAGGCGTTCCACCATTATATTGTCGCTCTATTCCCTTGTGATGCAACGCTACTAACTCCCAATCAATATTAAAACAAGGAGAACCAGATGAACCTGGCTCAGTATTAGTTTTATATTTAACAATTGTGTGATTCTCGTTAACACCAATAATCGCATCTGTATCAAATGCTAACTTTAATGGCTGACCGTTTGGATGTTGAAGAATAGATAGTGGAGTTTTAGGTGAAAATTCATATTTTTTAGTAGGTAATTCAATCCATCCCCGCTCTGAAGAACCTCTTTCTCCAAGGATGCTGTTTCCTGGATTCCCATCTACCTTTAGTAATGTGTAGTCTAGTTGATCAATGGTTGGCAATGGATTATCAGTATATGGACTTTGATCTACCAGCCAGTCCTTTGTTAAGTGGTATTCTGTGCTGTTACTGAAGTTGCCACCTTCTAGCTTTTTATAATCAAAACGCAGGACAACATTGTTGTAATTAACGTTTTGGTTAATTACTGCTTCCATTACATGATAATTAGTAATAACTACATTTGGCGCAATTAAAAATCCTGTACCTTGTGCTGTAGCTTTGGGAAATTCGATCCGGCATACTTGCGCCTGAATTCGACTCAAGTTTACTAGCCATTTATCCACATCAAGGAATGAATTCGTTTCTCTAATAATTCTTTCCCGTGAACCCCTTTCTGATAGTTCAGTTGGCAGAGAAGTATCAAGAAAATCCCAATTATCAGCAAAGAACTCCTGGGAAAATGCTATTAATTTTTTGTTTCCAGGATTTGACTGAAGCGCACCTAAAATCAGAGTTTTAAGCCATCCTTGTCGGTCTGCTTCACTAATTAAATCGTAGGCCAATTCTTTTAAATCATCGGCAATTGTTATGTCATAAAGATTTTTACTAAACCGATATGTGACAAATTCTTCAAACCTGTTTGGTCTTCTAAACGCATCACGTAAAGCGTCTGACAGTTTCTCCCATTGATCACCACGCATTGCCATACAATTCTCCTCAGCAAGTTACTGTAATAGTGTCTACTAAACAACTGATAAATGTTCACTAAACTTGAGACTCTTCTCGAATAATTTTATACCAGAAAGATAAATCTTTGACATGGTGAGAGTCATTTTTTTGGGTTCTAAGCTCATATCTTGCACCTTGAAATAGTGATGTCAATTCCATGACTAAGTGCTAAAGGTCGAAGTCGTTCAATGTCAAGTAATAACAAAGACAGGACTAAATGAGGAAGAAAAGTAGAGAGTGCAAGAAAAGCAGCTTTACCCCAGTCCAAAGAATCAGATAAACAAGATGAAAGATATGCCCAATATGCTAATAAATAGGCAGTCATAGACAAGATTAACCAACGATAAACCCCTAAAAGAGTGCCTTGCCCAAATTTGTCTAAACCAAAGCGATGTTTAGCGGTTTTGAACCAACCTTCAATTTGCCAACGACGTTTACCCCACCAAGAAATAGTGCTAGCTTTAATGGGTTTTGTAGAGATAACATATCTTTTCACAAACTGACCATTCTCGCGTTTAAAATAATACCAAGAAAGGGTAACAGGAAAATCTAATCCAACGAGTTGAACTTGTCTTCCTCGACGATGTAAAAGTTTAACAGGAGTGCCATTAATTAATTTACGATTACAACCAATACCAAGGACAGCATGATATTTAAGTTTACGAATACCGTTGATAAAATCTTTAGTACCAAAAGCTGTGTCAGCTAGAATTTTCACCTCGAATTTTTTGGTTAATTTTTTTGGTAAGTTACGTACCATTCGTAGTGCCATCTGGGCAGGACTGGCTGTACCTTTACCTCTCCAGACACGAAAATTCCAGGGGATACGCCATTTTCCAACTACCAAATATAAGATGACTATATGTAAGCCTTTCTTACCATTATAGACACTTATTAACTTATTTAACCCTTTGAATTTACCACATTTCTCTAATGTAGTCAGGTCAATTATCACTTGTAAAAATGCTTTTCTTCCTAATGGGAAATGACTGTTAATTTGCTCAAGTGCCTGCTGACGGACATGATAAATGAGTTTACGGGTAGACCAACTACGGGTATTTAAAAATCGACTTAATGCGCTTTCAGATTTGGTTTGACTGTAATGTGGTAAAGGTTTTCCGTCTGCGGCTAGAAATAATCCTAGCATTGCTTCTAAGTTATCTCTTTGATAACGACTAGGCATCAATGCCAGAATAGTGTACATTAGATTATGGGCGTGGGCAAGAATGATTTCCATATTATTTCTTGCTATTGTTTATGTTTTCTACGCCCTTTTCTCTCATATTTTACGAATATATAAAAATATCTCTGTGTAGATTAAATTATTCCTCTTTTAGGATATGTCATTTGTAAATATTCTGATAAAGAATGTAATTTATTATCTCAGTATCTAAATCAGAAGTTTATTTTTTGGATGTTATTTTTATTCTCTTATTTTCGGTTAATACGGATTCTTTTTGCTTGGTGCAAGATGTGAGTAAGGCAATATTTGTGGAAATACCCAGCAATTTCTAATCTCGGCTACACGAAAGTGCCATTTTAAGGAAAGCGATCGCATTACCGAAAAAATCAAACCAGACGACATTTCCACCAACCCTAAAGCACCAATATCAGCACTCTAGGGTTTTGGTCGCGCACACCGACTCAACTCCTGAATAAGTTTTAACGTCGTCTGACCCAATCTTCTCGGCAGATGACATATTCCCTATTCTCACGTTGCTTGGTTTTGTAGTTGTATTCCTGATATCTTACAGTCATTCCCACAAAGAAACCCTTTTCAGTTTTAATATCAATAATCTCCCCTTTGAGCCAATCTGGTTTTAGTTCGTGCTGAAATTCAATGCGATCGCCCACCTGAAAATTAATTGGTGGTGGTACAAGAACATCCTCTGATCCATTATCAATACTTCCACCAAACCCTACACCAGAAATAGTAGTGGTCTGAGCCACATCTTTTCCTGCTTCATCTAGATTTTCATTGAGTGACGAGTTGAGTGACGAGTTGAGTGACGGGTCGAAACCTTTACCTGGTAAGCTTTGTGGAATAAGTGACGGATTAAGGTTGGATTCATTAACAGAAATATCATTTATGTTTGAGCAAACCTGAGTTAAATCAGAAGGCAGAGGGCAGAAGGCAGGAGGCAGGGGGGAAGAGAGGAAATCTTTTACCCCTGCATTGCACTCTTCTTTCTCCTCCTGCCCTCTGCCTCCTGCCTCCTGCCTCCAGAAATCTAATTGATTATTTTCTTTCTGATTTTCTATTAAACTTTGAATCAACCCGTCACTTCCGCCATTTTCCTTACACAGCAAGAGTTCTGACCCGTCACCTAACCCATCACCTAACCCGTCACTTTTGATTTTTTCAATCAAAAATATTTCCTGAGTAGGGATATGGTCATCAACTCCCAAAACTCTCAACCTGACACCACAGATGTATTTACCTGTGTTGGTGGATTTGTGCTTAACATCCCACCCCAGGACTGAGTTACAAAGTTCTACTAGGTCAGGAGAAAATGTTTTATTAGATTTAGCGACATTCCCAGAATCCTTACAATGCTTAGAGTAGCTACCAAATAAAGTTCTAATTTCTGACCCATCATTACCCTCATTGCGATCGCATCCCACCGGAGTTAAAGCAGTAGGATCATAAATTAGTTTGTCGTTGAGCCAGTCAGCTAAACTATCAACCCTAATTCTATTGGTTCAGAATTCTAAGGAGCATTCAGGTACATCTGTTATCCCACTCAAAACTTCGGTAACTTTGTCGTCGGAAATGCTGAGAATGTAGTTGGTGAATGCTGCTAACTCTGGAGCAAATATTCTTTC
Organism: uncultured cyanobacterium; assembly: GCA_963766435.1. Classification (GTDB taxonomy): domain Bacteria; phylum Cyanobacteriota; class Cyanobacteriia; order Cyanobacteriales; family Nostocaceae; genus CAVXZH01. Next base: position 32,211 of record CAVXZH010000007.1, on the reverse strand, counting down.
CAGATTTTTACGTTGATGAAGGGGAACTGAGTTATTACATGGAATGGTGATAACACGACGCTTCACTCTACTCGCATTTTCCCCACCAAATACGGGCAAGTTAGAGCAAACTAAAACCATGCCATCATATCTAAACGTAAATGCTTTACGTCCCTTCTCTTCAGCTCGGACAGAATCTTCTCCTGTCAGGGAGAGGAATTTACCAAGTTTACCAGTGGCTTTATCTTCATCTGGAAATAGAACTAATCGCTTCAGGTAAGCATTCGCACCCTCAAAACTGTTTCCACACCAATCAATTAAGGTGGTGGTGTGTACGTTAATATCACCGATGAGTGACACCACTAAACGAGTAAAAGTACCTTTACCAGTGCCACCCAACCCAATTAGGTGTACGAATTTTTGAAGGTCAGCACGTCCTTTCAGAACTGCATTGCAATAACAGAGCAATAAATTCTTAATCTGTTCATTGCCACTAGATAGATGGTCTAAGAAGTTACTAATTGAATTCCAGTTATTAGCAAGGGGGTTATGTTCTCTTGGTAGTTGCCATGTCAAACGATAACCGGGGGAATGGGGGAGTAAGTTTCCTGTGGCAATCTCCAGCACTCCATTTTGGAAGGGGAGAAAGTCTTTTGGCGATAGTTCAATCCAACGACGTTCGATCAGCTGGTGTCTTAAGATTTTGACAATATTAGCGATATAACTGTTGGAGTTGTAACCTTCGATGTTTTTGGAGTCGAGAATTTTATACACACAAGATTCTATAAACTCCTGAGTCTCGATAGACCAGACACCAGGGGAATCAGCCTCATATCGCATCCATTGACCGATTTGATTGTTAAAGCAAAGTCTATCTCGGTATTCTTCAGCGATTTTTTTGGCGATGACATCAGCTGGGGGAATTTTCTTGGTTTCCTTAGTCTCACCCTTGCCGATGAGCTTGTTTAGTCGAGCGACGGCATCCTGGTAACTGGCATCAAAAGCCGTACTACCAGCATTCACAATCAAGTCATCTAAACCTTTACCATCTTCTTCATCCCATTTCATATCAATTGAGTAGCATCTATACTTCCGTAATAACGATGTTAGACGATTTTTGGCAGATGCTACAGCCTTTTTAGCTTTGGGTTTGATGTCGCGGTCTAGTGCAAATAACCACTTAGTTCCCGGTGCTGCCAAGGGTTGTAAGTCGTTGATCAGAATTGATTCATCTTTTTGAGTCTGATCATCAAACATCCATTGCCGACCACAGCTACACCCGTACAAACTAATGGCAATATAACCTTGACTGAAGGCACTTAATGATTTTTTGCCGCCCTCGGACAGGATTCTGGGAATATCAATCATTCCCTTTGCCCAATCCCAGAAACTACCCTCTAATGGAACTTCTATTCCATATTGTTGGGATATCTTCTCTCTAATTGATGGGGGAATAGGAGGAAAGAATGCTCTGTCACCGTTTCCTGTGGGGGCTAAGTAGCGATATGGTCTTTGTTTTTCTTCATCCCATCGGCTGACTATCGCTTGCCAGAGTGACCCGTCCTCATTGCGGAAAAATGCAGCATAAATAGGTTCTCTACACTGGCGTCCAAATCTGGTGAAGTACCATCCCAATTCTTCATGGATGGGGGTTTGTGCGTCCATCCCATCAGTTCAATTCCAAATCTTCGTGAAATTCGACACAGGCGTTAAATATTTCCTCATCAATGCCACTACCGTTGATGAATGAATCTTTGATAAAGTCCTGGAATTCTTGGAAGCTAGAAAATTTTTGTTGTGGAGCTTCGGTTTGTTGGGCAAATACTACTGATGCAACCATTGACCTAAACTCCTTCTACAACTAAATTTAATTTTCCAAGACCAAACGATGCTAAGAGGCAGGAGAAACCCACCTCTAAAAACGTCAGATTGAAGCTATGACGTTTTGTATCTCCTGCACTCGCGGAGACAATTCTTCTTTTTACTAATGCTGCAAACACAGAAGTACAGTTTTTTATTGAAAAAGGCAGATGGCAGGAGGCAGGAGGCAGGAGGGAATTTTGACTCTGACCTCTGACTGAAGGGAATAAGGGTATAAAACCCAGGCGCTTACAATTGGATAAGTGCTGCACCGATCCAATTATTCCTTCTGCCCTCTGCCCTCTGCCTCCTGCCTTCTTTATTCTTTCTTCCCTTCTGCCTTCTGCCTTCTGCCCTCTGCCTTCTACTAGGCTAAGATTTGCATCAGTATTATCACGTACTTGATTATTGTCGCAAGAAAAAAATTCAAAAGCCTGATCTACAAATCTCAGAATTAGGCTAAGATGATTTGTAGACCGCCTCGATGGTTTATCAATCATGGCGTTCCTGTTCTTAATATCCAGTCCCTTACTTCGCTGGTTCCAATCTTTGAAGGTGGGGGTCTGGGTTAGTTTTTATCAATCGGTAAAACTCCCTGAGCGTTCATCCTGCTAGGGAGTTTTGCGTTGGGTGGGGATGTATCACATTTTTGACTAGATCCGATAAGCGTGGTAATTTCATAGGTTTTGGCATTGAAGTTCCCTGATAATGTTTTTTGATCATAGCAACAATGTGAAATCCGTAGTCTAGCCAATTTGGCGTAAATTTATTGGGATTGTAGACAACAGTACCAGATTTTTCAAATCAAGTCACTTTTCTTATATGAGAAGGCAGGTGGCAGGTGGCAGAGGGCAGGTGGCAGGAGGGTAGTTTATATAAGTTTTATCTGCGCTCACCTGCCTTATTTGCGGATCATCTTCCCTGTTCCCCTTCTTCCAACGATTTATGCCAATTTTCTTTCCAATGGCAGTACTATTCCCGCAGATTTTTTACTGGTGTGATCAGAATTAGGATTAGAGATTTCTATAGATACGTTGCTGTCTGGACTGATGATACTTGTTGATATTTGTGAACCTCCACCATTTTTATCAGGTACTCGAACTAATAACTGACCAACTTCACACTCTAGAATTTGGCATAACTTATCTAAGGTATCCAGAGGGATTGACTTAGCTTTGCCATATTCAATTTTTTGAACATTAGCCAAAGACATTTCCAGTCGTCTAGCCAGTTCATTTTGTGAAATACCTCTAGCGTTGCGAACTTCCTTAAGTCTTATTTCCACGGTCATGAGTTGAATTCATTCTCACACAATAACATACTCTGAGTAGTCTATCTATTAATATTACTTATTGTCAGCTTCCCAATAGATAACTAATTGATATACGTCTATCTATTGAATAGCCTACTATTGGTATGTATTATAGAAATAACAAAAGGGGATCGCAAACTTGGCTCGTGGGCGATCGCCTCTTGAAAAAATCAATATGGAGTCCATTATGACAGATAATCAAGCCATTGCCCAACGGGAACTCAACCAATTTATTGAGCAACAAGCGGCAAAAATAGCACCAGAGCAAATTACCACCATAGAACTATCCTTCTATGATCATGAAGTTTATGCTGGTGACAGACTGATAGCGACCATTAACCACGATGATAGTGACTTTCAAACCCAACCTTGGCTAGTCACAATCAATAATCAAGAAATCTTTCGTGATAACACTTGGGCTAAATGCTATCACTACATCACTTGGCATTATTGCCAAGGCACTTTACCAATGCAAATAGCTCAGGATAACAATAGTCATGAAGTAATAACAGAAGTTGCTACTCAAGAACAGATAACAAATAATGTTACTCGGAATGTTTCTACTCGTGAAGAACGGGCTAAAACCATTAGAGTACTGGAGCAGCGAGAAGATAAGTACTTGGTTCGGAATTGCGAAAACAATCATTATTATATAGTATGCCTCAATGCTCCACATCCCCGCAGGCGTTGCGATTGTAGGGATTGTCATTACAAGGGTGTGAAATGTAAGCATCAAATAGCTGTGGAAAATTTTATGCGTTCCACCCTTCAAGAACTGCTTGATGATTCTCGACAACTAACAACAGTATAGTAACAGCTTTTAGAAGAAAAGGGAACAGGGAACGGGGAACAGGGGGAAGAAAATAAGAACAATTTTGGAATTCCCCCTTTTCTCTCCTACTGGTGTAACAACTTGTGGGTTTAATTACTTTGCCTACATTGCAGGTTGTTATACCACTTCCCTCTTCACTATTCCCTATCTTCACTATTTCCATATTTCTCTTCACTGTTCCCTGTTCCCTCTTCCCTGTTCCCTTTTTTTATATGTTGAACTTAATCCCCGCATTAGCCAAAGCTAAGTTAGAATTCAAGAAATTTTTTAAAACAAAAGTTGCTAGTTTCTCAACTACAAAAGGTGGTACTTGCACTTATAGTTATGCTTCATTAGATGAAATACTTGATGCTATAGTACCAGCTTTATCTGGTAATGGGTTGGTGATAGTTCACACTAAGGAATTAGTAGAGGGTTCCTTATGGTTAATAACTCATTTGTTTCATGTTTCTGGTGAAGTTATTTGTAACAAATTCCCCTTACCTAAAACTGAAAACCCTCAAACTTTAGGTAGTGCCATCACTTATGGTAGACGCTATAATATTTGTGAATTGTTAGATATTGCTGCTGATGAAGATAACGATGCGCTGCCAGCATCTGACAAGCAACCAGTATCTCAGCCTCAGTCAAAACCTCAGTCACAACCAGTATCTCAACCACAGTCAAAACCTCAGCCAGTTACCAAACCATCTAATAAAAATGGTGATAGAATATTGGAAATTCGTCAAGTGTTGGGGATTGATAAAGATTCAGCCCTTGAGTTGTTGAAAAAGCAGATGAATACTGATACTACAGCTAATTTGACAGCAGAGCAGGTGAATAGTTTTATTTTGTCAATGGCTGTGGTTTATGGTATGAAGATGGGGGTTAAGGCTGAAGTGGTTGCTGATATTTTTAGCAAGCACGTTCCTTATTATATCGGTCAGGGGTTGACAGAATTGGATGCTATCAAGGAATGGATGAATTACTTGAGAACTAATTTATCAAGTCTGACCAGTAACAGCAATTTGAATAATCAGAGAATTAACCAGCTTTGTAGCTTTTTGAGGTTTAATGTTGAAGCAGTGAGGCAGTGGTTGAAGTTTGAGAAGTTTGTTGATTCACCGGCTGAATTGTCTGGGGCGCAGATGAATGAGTTGATGCAGTGGATTGCTGTGCAGTGGGCTTCTGATAGGGGCATGCAGTTTAATCATGCGGTTAATAGTTTTAATAAGCATGTGGTTGGGTTGATTAATCAAGGGTATGAACAGGTGGAGGCGATTAAGTGGTGGGTGGGGCATGTTCAGGAGCAGGCTTTAGTTGTGGCTAAAGTGTAGTGATACTTAAGGATTAGGACTGAATTTATTAGCTAAAAAATTTGCATAAGATTGTCTAATCTCCATTGTTTCTGGGTGAGCTACACCTAATTGTTTCTCATAAATAGTTAAAGCTTTTACGTACATAGATTCAGTTTCTTTATTGTAACCTTGAAAAGAGTAAATAGACGCTAGACTGTAGAGTGTTTGACCAAACAAGTAGTGTTCCTCTCCTAATAACCTTCTTCTTAATTCTAGTGCTTGCTGAAATAATGGTTCCGCTTCGCTGTACCTTCCTTGGTAATAGTAGAGTAGAGCCAAGTTGTTGTAACTGGTAGCGACAGAGGGATGGTCTTCTCCCAGCAGCTTTTGCCTCAGTTCTAATGCTTGTTGCAAGAGTGGTTCCGCTTCGGTGTACCTTCCTTGGGATGAGTAGAATAGAGCCAAGTTGTTGTAACTGGTAGCGACAGAGGGATGGTCTTCTCCCAGCAGCTTTTGCGACAGTGCTAATGCTTGTTGGTAGAGTGGTTCCCCTTCGGTGTACCTTCCTTGGGAACGATAAAGTTCAGCCAAGTTGTTGTAACTTTGAGCGACATCAGGATGGTCTTCTCCCAGCAGCTTTTGCCTGAGTGCTAGTGCTTGCTGAAACAAGGGTTCGGCTTTCTCGTACCTTCCTTGGGTATAGTAGAGTGTTGCCAAGTTGTTGTAACTGGAAGCGACATCAGGATGGTCTTCTCCCAGCAGTTTTTGCCTGAGTGCTAGAGCTTGTTGGTACAAGGGTTCGGCTTTCTCGTACCTTCCTTGGGATTTGTAGAGTAGAGCCAAGTTGTTGATACTGGAAGCGACATCAGGATGGTCTTCTCCCAGCAGCTTTTGCCACAGTGCTAAAGCTTGTTGGTACAAGGGTTCGGCTTTTTCGTACCTTCCTTGGGAATAGTAGAGTCCTGCCAAGTTGTGGTAACTGGAAGCGACATGAGGATGGTCTTCTCCCAGCAGCTTTTGCCTGAGTGCTAGAGCTTGTAGCAACAAGGGTTCGGCTTTCTCGTACCTTCCTTGGTCACTGTAGAGTGCTGCCAAGTTGTTGTAACTGGAAGCGACACGAGGATGGTCTTCTCCCAGCAGCTTTTGCAACAGTGCTAAAGCTTGTTGGTACAAGGGTTCGGCTTCATTGTACCTTCCTTGGTCACTGTAGAGTCCTGCCAAGCTGTTGTAACTGGAAGCGACTGAGGGATGGTCTTCTCCCAGCAGCTTTTGCCTGAGTGCTAGAGCTTGTAGCAACAAGGGTTCGGCTTTCTCGTACCTTCCTTGGGATTTGTAGAGTAGAGCCAAGTTGTTGATACTGGAAGCGACATCAGGATGGTCTTCTCCCAGCAGCTTTTGCAACAGTGCTAAAGCTTGTTGGTACAAGGGTTCGGCTTCATTGTACCTTCCTTGGTCACTGTAGAGTCCTGCCAAGCTGTTGTAACTGGAAGCGACTGAGGGATGGTCTTCTCCAAATCGCTCTTTCGCTACTTTTAAACATTGCTCATACCAAGGTAACGCTTGTATATAAGTTCCTTGTCCTGCATAATATCTACCTAAGCCAATAAATGGACGAATTAAATCGTCATCACTTAACCAATTCTGATACAGAGTAGTAGCTTCAGCTAGATGTGGAATTACAGGAGTTGATGCAATTATTTCGCTCTGTGTCAGTTCATAAGAAATCTTCTTAGCTTCTAGCACAATCATCTTGCAGAATTTATACTTTTGCTCATCCGCAACATTTAACCCGCTTTGCTTGAGTCTAAAAAATTCCTGAATCAATTGATGTAGCTGATAATCATCATCCTTTCTCTGTAGCAAATGCAAATTCTCTAATTCAATTCTCGCATCTTCTATATCTTCTGAATCTCTCTCAGGTAATACACCTTCCACTAATATCCAAGGAATAGGAGATAAGGCAAATAAACTAAGTAAACAACCTAATTCTTGAGCCTCCTGAGTCAATTCTTCCCAACTCAACTCAAAAGCGGCTTTTACTCCACGCTTAATACTATCAGTCCTAGTTTTATCGCTCTCTTCAACATCCAACGCCCTATGCAGTATTCCTTTTTCCTCCAACCTTATCAGCATTTCTTTGTAAGATATCTGACGTTTTTTAATATACCTACCAACTAACTGTAATGCTAGAGGTAAATAACCTAACCTATGACACAATTCCTTACCTTTCTCTAACTCCTGGCTTATCTTTTCTGACCCTACCAACCCTGTTAATAACTCTATTGCTTCTGTTTCATCTAATACTTCTAAATATATTGAACTCTCTAAATCTAACTTTAATCTAGTGGTAATTATGACTTTAAACTGTGATGCTCTTGGTGGTAAATATGGTTTAATTTGTTGATAATCTCTGACATCATCCAAAACTATTAGTGTTTTACCTTCACGCCAATTTCGCCAACACCATCTCACTAATTCTGGTAACTCAAAACCTTCTGGTAATCTCAATTGTAAATATTCTCTGACAAATTCTACTATTTGTACACTAATATCTTGTTCTCCCGCATCTACCCAACATATTCCCCCAGAATAATTTTCCAACTGCGACTGTGAGTATTGAATTGCTAGCTCTGTTTTACCTACTCCCCCCATTCCTTCTATATGAGCTATGACTACCTCATGATTATTTTCTAACTTTTGACTGATGCTTTTTAACTCATTCTCTCTACCAACAAACTTATCTGTGTTACTAGAGGGGATATTGTGGGGACAATGTTTTAGAGGTTGACAACCCCATTTTTCAGAAAATGCTTTTAATTCAGGGTTTGTGGGGTTTTCTTGCAATGCCCCTCTAACTAATTCTTCTAATCTTCCCTGAGATTCAATCTTTATAATCAGGTTAAAAATAGTGTCGGAATAGTTTTCACCTCCAGCAACTGCCTTCAAATTCTCACTAAATGTAAACCGAACCATTTGCTCTAATGCACTTTCACTAGGAAATGCACTGATTAATGCTCGCTGTAACTGTTTAACTTCATCTCCGTTTAGCTTCATTAGTATACTAGAATGTAAATATACAGTTACTTGGTATTTTTAAAGCATTCAATGAAATATACAAACAAATTATACTTTATTAGCAGGTGATTGACTACCTTTGTGTAAGAGTTTCTTCGTCTTGTAACAGTACCAAAATTTCCATCGTGTTATTAACAGTTTTAATTAGTAAGTGGTGAGTTTGATTGGGCAGGATTATGAAGAAATAGAAACGATAAAACAGTGGTATTACCATAATTTATAGTAAACTTTAAGTATAGTCAAAGCATAGATTAAACTGCTTTATGATTACAATTCTTATTGGTAAGAATCAGAGGTTTCCCAGGTTATTATTATGACTAAATAAACTCAATTTCTACTATAATTTAGTTTAATAAACTTCCAATATTTTTAGTAAAAATTAAATATTTTGAGTTAGAATTATAGATAAGAATAAATAAATTAAAGGAGCAAGTTTTAAATTGTTTTTACCTAACAGTATTATTCTACAGCTTGATGTTGTCTACTTGAATTCACCGTTTACTCTATGATAAGTACACCTCATGATAGATTCGCCAAAGATTATTTGAAAGAATTACTTTCTCCTTTAGGCGAAGTAAATACAAGTCGTGAAATCTTTGATGAACCGAATGAAATTGATATCTTGTTTACTCCTAAAGCTTCTGCCATTTCTTCTGGTGAGTCTATAGGCTTACTTGGTAGATTGGCATTTCAGATATCTGCCATTGAAGTATTCCGTAATCAGCCCAACTGGCATCAATTACGAAATTGCTTCAAAAAGTTGTATATCTACTTTTCTGAATTACATCGGATAGCAAAAAGTCAGAAAACAAGTTTTGAGGAAAATGACTTAGGTAAATTATGGATTATTTCTACCACTGCTTCTCAAGCTTTACTTGATAGTTTTGGGGCTACACTAGATTTAGAAGTTAACTGCAATGGCTTCTATTCATTTGATCAGGGCTGGAAAGGTTCAATCATTGCCGTTAATCAACTACCAGTTACAGATGAAACTCTGTGGTTAAGGGTTTTAGGGAAGGGTAAGGTTCAGAAACAAGCGGTTGATGAATTCCTAGCACTTCCAGATACCAATCCCTACAAAGAAAATACGTTGAGATTGTTGGCTAATTTACGCATTGTTATCATTAAACAAACAAACTTGAGTGATGAAGACCAGGAGGATGTAATGAATTTATCCACAGCTTATGTAGAATGGGAACAAAAAACTCGTGAGGAAGCTAAACAGGAAGGTGAACAAAAAGGTGAAAAGAGGCTAATTATACGTCAACTTAATCGTCGATTTGGTGAAATTAATCCAGTACTAATACAGCAAGTTCAAGGATTATCTGTTGAACAGCTAGAAGAACTGGGTGAGGCTTTACTTGATTTTAAAGCAATTGCCGACCTAGAGACTTGGTTACAATCCTAATCCTGACACCCCAGAAAATAGGGAAGAATAATTTCTTCCCTCCCTATTCCTTTTATGAAGCTGCACGAGCTTCAACTACAGCCACCTCTACATCTAGTTTGACTTCCTTGGCTTTCTTTTCAAAGATTTGTACCCCTGCATCAACGATTTCAAACCCTTTTTCTGTTCGTTGACCAAGCTTACCTGATATAGCTCCAGCCCAGTCTGCATACTCAGATATATTAGTTTCAGCCTTGCGCCAACTTTTTGTATTTATGAGCGCAGTAAAGACTACGCCATTCTGGTCAGTCAGCGAGACTTCTACTTTTTTATTCTCAGCTGGTTTGCTTTCAGGTAGTCCACCACTAAATTTAATTGTTACTTCACTTTTTGCTTGCATAAGTTACACTTGGTTCATGAAAATCATAATTTTAACATCCCAGGAAATAGGGAAGAAATGATTCTTGCCTATTCCTTTTTTTTATAATCATTTGATAACTCCCTCTCCAGAATTCGCAAATGTCCAACATTGATAGTCCTGCTAAAGCCATTTTGGCTGAAATGGAGTTACTTTAAAAACTAGAGGCATTTTAGCTTAAAAAATATTACAGAATATTACATATACAATTAATTCCAGTATTTTAAAATATTCTATATTATACACCTTTTAGTGCATTATTCACTACAAATTTGCACACCAGTTTAGTTATTTAGTTGAAGCAGATGTTTTGCCAATTTAATTTATTATATTGTTTCCACGTCTTGCCAAAATGGCATATTGCAGCAAGTAAAGCCAACACATCAAAAGCTTTAGATTGCTCATCGTTTTTGGAGATGATAACAGAAAATGAAACCCCCGTGCTGAGAACAACAGCCGAGGGTAAAGCTCCTACACAAAGTTAAAACCATAGGAGCAATCAAATGATATCGAATAACATAGCATCAGTTGCTAGAACTAGCAATGATGTAGTGGAGTGCATTTGGGTTCAGCTAGAGCTAATGCTGGAACCAGTTATCACATCAACAAACGCCGCCACTGCATTGAAGTTGGAGTCATTCTTAAGGGAAACTAATGAGAACTATTTTTCCCTTAAGAATGGAGATGATGAGTTATTCTTAGGGGAAACTAATGAGAACTATTTTTCCCTTAAGAATGGAGGTGATGAGTCATTCTTAGGGGAAACTAATGAGAACTATTTTTCCCTTAAGAATGGAAGTGATGAGCAATTCTTAGGGGAAACTAGTGAGAGGCATATTTCCCTTAAGAATGGAAGTGATGAGCAATTCTTAGGGGAAACTAATGGCAACCACTTTTCCCTTAAGAATGGAAGTGATGAGCAATTCTTAGGGGAAACTAGTGAGAGGCATATTTCCCTTAAGAATGGAAGTGATGAGCAATTCTTAGGGGAAACTAATGGCAACCATATTTCCCTTAAGAATGGAAGTGATGAACAATTCTTAGGGGAAACTAACGAGAACCATATTTCCCTTAAGAAAAAGAAAAAATCAGCATCCGGTAGCATTGCGCCATTTATTGAAAACAAAAAACTTAAGGATGGGTTCGTAGTTAGTTACCCCAGAGTTGATGGTGAACGTGATAGAAATAACCTTCTTCACTGGAGATGGGGATATTACTACGAGATAAAAGTTGATGGAATATGGAAAAATAGATCAATCTCTGTTCCAGTAAAAATTGTACCAACCCTAATGCAAATGGTTAACAATAAATGTACTGTCGAAGAAATCAAAAATTTCATTCTTGATACCAAGATGAGTAGTAAGATGAGAGAGTGATTTTTTACAAGAAAAGGCAGAGGGCAGGAGGCAGGAGGCAGAAGGAAGAAAAGAATAAATAACAACTTTAGTTGTGGGTTTAGAGCAACAGTTAAAAAAAGAATTGTATTGAAGAATGCACGAGATACAAAGTGTCCTTACTTCAATCTCATGTTTTTAAACATGACTTCTTCCTGCCTTCTACCTCCTGAAATACACAAGATACAAGGTGTACTTGTTTCAATCTCATGTTTTAAACGTGACTTCCTCCTGCCCTCTGCCTCCTGCCTCCTGCCTCCTGCCTCCTGCCTCCTGTATCCTGACTCCTTACAAACAAACTATGCCTAAAAACTGGATGATTAAAGTAGACAACTACTTCCATGCCAACCCTAATTGTATCATTGCTACTGCTCATGTTGACACCTTCCCTACAAGCCTACCTCTAGAACCAAATATCAGAGAACCTAACCGTAAAAGCACAACCTATAAGCAAATATTTGATTCTCTAACCACTGAACCACAGAAATTCTTTGAGCGCCACAGTGGAATCATTATCTGTGTAAACAGGGTTAAACCAAGCCATAATCCAAAAGAACTGGAGCTAGAGATTTTAGAGGCATGTGAAGGGGGTAGTGATGGTATTATCAATGGAGGTCACACAGTTTTAGCATTTGAAAGTGCGAAAAACTATAAATATAACTTAAGCAATGCACGAGTCAAAATCACAATTCATATTGGTTTAAAAGAAGAAGAAGCTAAAGATATCGCTTTGGCATCAAATACTACATCCCCAGTTGATTCTCGCTCAAAAGTTAATGCAAAGGGAGATTACGATTTTATCAAACAGTATTTAGCTCGGTTAGAAATTAAACAGAGTCGAAAATTTAGAATATCTTATTACCAAAACCAAAGTGGTGTGCCTAGAAATACCCACTGTAATGTTACTCATCTGTTCAAGTTAATGAACTGTCTCGACCGAAACAGATATAATCCTGATGGTAATACTAGAAGCAAACACCCCACCAGTGCAAACACTCCTAGTCATATCACTGATTCAGAAAGGGAAAGATTAGTCAAACTACTGCCTTTACTGGTTAATGCTTTGTGGATAGAGCAAAGGTTATATGAAATTATCCAAGAACATATCACCCACCCCAGAAGAAAGGGTGTTAATGATTTAGCTTCAATTGATATGAGAAAAAATACTCTCCTCCCTGATAGTAAATACTCTTTTGGCTTTGGTGCGCCTGCTGACCTGGCTTTACCAATAATTGCATCTTACAGGGTATTCCTTGATAAAGAATATAATTGGATTCTACCATTTGATGAATTTGCTGAAGATTTTATTCAACATCTATGGAATAACTATTTTCGGAAGTTTTTAGTTTCAGAAAAAATAAGTGGAAATGCAGTAGGTGCAAAAATCTGCCGTAATCAAGATATTTGGGAAAGTTTGTATATTTCCGCTCAAAGTTACCTAAATCAGCATCTAGTTAGAATTGTCAATTCGACTAAAAGCATCGTTCCTACTAATTCTAGATGACCAAAAGAGGGAGAGAGGAGGTGGGGAGATGGGGAGATGGGGAGATGGGGAGAAAGGATATTTTAATTCTATTTCCTCCCCCTGCACCCTGCCCCTCTGCCCCTCCGCTCCTCTGCCCCCAGCAAGACTGCCTTCTTCAATCTTTTCTGGGTTTTTGCATTAGCCAAGGTAAAGGATTAGCTATCATCATTTTTTAAGCATTGCCACAAGTGCGGTTTTATTTGGTTGAATTGTCGGTAATGACTGCTGCTGTAAATTAGTTGTCGGTGGAGATGATGTTGCTGACAATCTCTGAAAGATTAATTTTTCAACGGCTGACCCTAAAGCTTTTGGTGGTGCATCTGATGGAAATCCAAAATACTTACATATTTCCTGTACCGCTAAAAAATTTATATGAATTCTTTTAGATTCATAGTTCATTGGTGTGACTCCATGATATTTCAGCTAGAAGTTTTAAACCTAAACTATTGATAAATTGTGGTTGCTTTAAAACCGTAAATCCCAGATTAGCTAAATTGTCAGTGACAATAGGTAAATATACACCTCCACCCCAAGCTACTAAATATTTAGCTGTATCTATAGCAATCCTTGACTATTCGTGAGAAAATACTTATAATGGCGATAGGCAATAATTACAACAAAAAAGTATAAAAATAACTATGTGGATGCGATCGCTAACAGAATTTATCGACAATACTAAAAACAAGCTTGAAATCCAGCGAGCAACAGCAGTGAAAATGTTATTGTCAGGATATACACATAAGGAAATAATGCCAATATTGGGAGTTTCTAGTGGATTTCTGAGTAAGTATAAGAAAGCATTTTTTCAGGATGGAATTGAAGGTTTAAAAGTCAAATATAAAGGAAGTCAAGGACTACTAAGTTCAGAACAGCATTTAGAAGTGATTCAATGGCTACAAAGCAAGAATAGTTGGACTTTAGACGAGTTAGAGTACTACATTGCTGATAAATATGAAGTGACATTTGAATCTAAACAGAGCTATTATAATTTGTTTAATGAAGCGGGTATTAGTTGGAAAAAAGCACAAACAAATAATCCAAAATATGATCCAGAATTAGTAGAATCAAAAAAAAAAGAAATTTGTGTCCTCCTGGAAACGCAACGTCAAGAAATTGAATCTGGAGAACTAGTTGTATTCATGATTGACGAATGTCATTTAGTTTGGGGAGATGTATGTGGGTATATTTGGGGTAAAACTCAAGAACGAGTATCTATTCCAGTGGAAAATATCCGTTCTAGGCAAACTTATTTTGGTGCATTGGACTACAAAACCAAGGAATTTTTAACTTATTCTGCTAGTAAAGGGGACTCAGAAAACACAATTAATTTCTTAGAATATCTCCGCTCACAACGTCCGGAAGCAAAACTGTTAATTATCTGGGATGGTGCAGGTTATCATCGTTCAGGGCAAATTAAAGATTATTTAAATTCTTTGAATAATGGATTAGAAAAACAAGATTGGTTGATAACTTGTGAGCGATTTGCTCCAAATGCACCACAACAAAATCCGGTAGAAGATATTTGGTTACAAGCTAAAAGATTCATTCGAGAATTTCATTTTTTCTGTCGTTCTTTCTCTGTTGTCAAGGCTTTGTTTGATATTTCCATTAATGGTCAAATATTTGACTTCCCTAAACTCCATGAATATGGTGTTTTCTCATGAATGATTTAGGATTGCTATAGATATTGTCCAGAAGTAATAAAGTTAACTCACATCTTGCACCAAGCAAAAAGAATCCGTATTAACCGAAAATAAGAGAATAAAAATAACATCCAAAAAATAAACTTCTGATTTAGATACTGAGATAATAAATTACATTCTTTATCAGAATATTTACAAATGACATATCCTAAAAGAGGAATAATTTAATCTACACAGAGATATTTTTATATATTCGTAAAATATGAGAGAAAAGGGCGTAGAAAACATAAACAATAGCAAGAAATAATATGGAAATCATTCTTGCCCACGCCCATAATCTAATGTACACTATTCTGGCATTGATGCCTAGTCGTTATCAAAGAGATAACTTAGAAGCAATGCTAGGATTATTTCTAGCCGCAGACGGAAAACCTTTACCACATTACAGTCAAACCAAATCTGAAAGCGCATTAAGTCGATTTTTAAATACCCGTAGTTGGTCTACCCGTAAACTCATTTATCATGTCCGTCAGCAGGCACTTGAGCAAATTAACAGTCATTTCCCATTAGGAAGAAAAGCATTTTTACAAGTGATAATTGACCTGACTACATTAGAGAAATGTGGTAAATTCAAAGGGTTAAATAAGTTAATAAGTGTCTATAATGGTAAGAAAGGCTTACATATAGTCATCTTATATTTGGTAGTTGGAAAATGGCGTATCCCCTGGAATTTTCGTGTCTGGAGAGGTAAAGGTACAGCCAGTCCTGCCCAGATGGCACTACGAATGGTACGTAACTTACCAAAAAAATTAACCAAAAAATTCGAGGTGAAAATTCTAGCTGACACAGCTTTTGGTACTAAAGATTTTATCAACGGTATTCGTAAACTTAAATATCATGCTGTCCTTGGTATTGGTTGTAATCGTAAATTAATTAATGGCACTCCTGTTAAACTTTTACATCGTCGAGGAAGACAAGTTCAACTCGTTGGATTAGATTTTCCTGTTACCCTTTCTTGGTATTATTTTAAACGCGAGAATGGTCAGTTTGTGAAAAGATATGTTATCTCTACAAAACCCATTAAAGCTAGCACTATTTCTTGGTGGGGTAAACGTCGTTGGCAAATTGAAGGTTGGTTCAAAACCGCTAAACATCGCTTTGGTTTAGACAAATTTGGGCAAGGCACTCTTTTAGGGGTTTATCGTTGGTTAATCTTGTCTATGACTGCCTATTTATTAGCATATTGGGCATATCTTTCATCTTGTTTATCTGATTCTTTGGACTGGGGTAAAGCTGCTTTTCTTGCACTCTCTACTTTTCTTCCTCATTTAGTCCTGTCTTTGTTATTACTTGACATTGAACGACTTCGACCTTTAGCACTTAGTCATGGAATTGACATCACTATTTCAAGGTGCAAGATATGAGTTAACGAACTTTTCAATTTTAGGCAACCACCAATCATCTAAGCAATAGCGATACTCTTCCTCAAAACTTTTTTTTGTGATTGAGTTAGTACCATAAATGAGAGAACCATTGAGAATTCCCTCATTGACTAAGTTTGGTCTATGTTTGACATCTTTTGAAAGTAGTTTGGCTTTTTCCACCCTGTTATCTAGTTGATGAGCAATGGCACGATGAAGTTCTCCACAACCACCATCAATTAAATAGCGGTCAATCACTGACCCATTGCCATTAAAGACAGTGGTAATCCAAGTACTGCTGCCAATATCCAGGGCAATTGCTAACTCGGATGGCTTCAATACCAAGGAAGATTCACCAAATAAACAATAGGCAATACTGCCAAAACCTTCTGGATACACAGCAGATACAGTAATATCAACTGTTTTAATGACAGTTTCTTTAGTAATACCGTGAAGATGCCCGAAAGTGTGAGTGCCTTCCACACGTTGTTTAATCTCTGATTCCCACTTTTCGGGATTATGAGAACTAATGGCTAAATGCAAGCTACAACCATCAGGAAAATGTGCAATGGCTAAATCGGCCAGTATGTGTAGCGACCTGGAATTATAATCGGCTCGACCTGAAATCATCGCTGTTTCCAACCAGAATTAGTTGCAACTATAAATTGACTTGAACCAGAATTAACTGGAACTGAACCAGAATTAACTGGAACTGAACCTGGAATCATCGGTTTCAACCAGAATTAACTGGAACTATAATTTCACTTGTATTTTTATTCCCGTCAAAGCGGTAATCCCGCCGCCAGCATTTGCTCTTGTAACTCACGCGCTCGTGGTGGATCAAGTTGTCCACGAAACAGTAACTTAATTTCAGCAGGTTTGGCATTGAACTGTTCAGCTAATCCGCTCACGTCATAACCATGTCTGGTGAGAGTGGGTTCCAAATCATCAATTTGCTTAGATAAGACAGACTCAATGATCACAGTAGTTACAGGTTTTACGGCAACTCGATATGCCGCTTCAAAAGCTAGTGTTAAATGTTGTTCAATTTGCAGTGGAGTTCTTAGGCGTGTGGCAAGTAATTCAATAGCTTCAGCATCTAGTATGTCACTGTTAACAGTGTCGTCCATAGTACATTCTGATACCAGCCAATTAATATATTCTCGTTGATTGCCAACAATACCTTCCAAAGAGAAGACAGTTGTTCGATACCCAATTTCTTCCATCATGGGACGGCGCAAATCATTTTTCAGCTTTGGATGACCAGCTAAAACTACTGAGAGTATACCACCACTATCTTCAACTACCTCAATTAAACGCTTGAGTCCAGTCAGCGTACTATAGTGTAAGTCATGAGCCTCATCCACAAACAGTGCCACTGGCTTTTTACCTTTTTTAATCAGGTTGCGTAGTTCCCGTTCTCGTTTTTCGCCATCTTTGGGGATTTTTATTTCCTTATCTGTGGATAAATCGTAAAATAAAGCAGCAATGAGTGTAGGCAGAGTAGTCCGTTTCTTCTCAATACAAAGTGATTTGGAGACTATCATCTTGCCTTCCTTCTCCAAAACATCGAACAAACGTCGTAAAGTAGTTGTTTTACCACACCCAATAATTCCAGTGATTGCCACCAGCTTTCCTGAATGGATAGCAAATTTAATGTCCTTAAACATTTGCTTTTGGTGGTCAGTCTCATAGTATCCAGCTTTGTTAAATTCTTTAACCAAACGAAAGTGTTCCATAACTTCAGTGAGCATTTTGTTCTCCTCCTTTTCGGTTTTGGAAATACTGTCTTACCCGGTCAATAATCGCTTTTTTGTTGAGAGTTTCAATTAACAGTGCATCAATAAATGCCATTTGTTCAGCAGATAATTTAGCCAATGGCAGCGCCAGATAATCCGAAATCGCTAGTTTCGCCAATAATATGCTGGGATATGTAAATTCTTGGTATGGGTCTGGGTTATGAAAAGGTGTAACAGTTGGCTCCAGAGTCTTGTACTTATCCACCAGAAATTCTATATCTACGTTTTGATCCAATGCTTCACGTGGTAGGTTCAGTTTTTTAGCTAAGTCTGCCACCCGGTCTGCTCGTTCTTCAGTTTTAGTTTTCTTGTGCTTACGGTAACGATGTAAGGGGATAGGTTCAATCAACTGGACAGAATGGCCCGTAACGTTGTGAGTTAAATTCAACGTATAACTCGTTATCAAATAAACCCCACCACAAGACCACAGTTTCTCCTGCCAAGTCAGGGTCTACTTCATAAGCTACGCCCTCAATTGATACTCTGGCATCACCACCAACTTTTCTTTGTTGTGGTTCACGAGCAAAATTACAGAATAGCTCCCAACTACACATTGAGCGTACTCCTGATTTGGGTAAATTTCGTAACCAATCTTCCGTTCGTGAATGTGGTAACTCTCGATGTGATTTTTCGTTATAAAGTAACAAATACTGTCGCAGCCAAAGATTAGCCTCAACTTCGTTTTCTGGTTCGTGAAAGTGATACAAAGTCTCATAAGCTTCTTTGACTGTCCGAAAAGGTCTTTCTACTTTGCCTTTAGAACGGGCTGTTACCCGCCGACCATCTTTACCCGCAGGCAGATGTGTGACCAGTTTGATTTTCAAAGAATCCATCACATTTTGAAATACATGGCTTTTGGCAATTGGCCCATTATCTGTGTAAATCATTTCTGGAATTCCCCGGAAGGGAAATCCGTCAGGTGTTTTCGCGGTCATGGCATTAAACAAAAACCGCAATGCCGCTTCTACATCTTCCCCATAAACACAGTGATATTCTTGGTAACATACTCCACTACGGTCATCAACAACGCTATAAAGCATCAGTAATGGATTCCCTCGGCCTGTTTTTACCCATAAAGGTTGTTTTACGTGTTTTAAATCAGACGTACTTAGGTCAAAATGCCAACACTCATTGCTGTGTTGGGCTTGAAAACGTACCGCAGGTGGTTGCCTGGTCATCCGTTCATTGTCATACCCCAAGGCTTTTAAATAGTGATTCACACTACTTCTGGTTAGCAAACCAGGTGGTAATTTGACAAAGCCATCAGGTGTATCCATACCAGATTTCTCCAACAGTTCAATGGCTCTGACTGTGGAGATATGTCGTCCTTTTTTATTAGTGGTGCGAATTTTTATGGCAGCAATGATTTCACAATAACGCTCCATTTCTGAGAGTGGGATTTTTCTGGTTTTCCCACTATCTGCGCGATTAATAGATTTGGGACGTGATAAATTACGTAAAGCTCGATACAGAGTATTTCTTGAAACATTGTATGAAGCTGCTGTCTCTTCAACCAAAATTCGACGTTCTTGGCAACGACTGGGCAACCCCTCGAGGCGTTGGCGTAAATTGATGAGTGCCTCTACTGGAATTTGCTTGTATGCCATGTTACGTCTTTATCTCCGCTATGTAGTTATAGAGAGTTGGTTTAGAAATACCCATGAGTCTACAGATTTCGACAATGGTATGTTGTCCTTCGCTGTAAAGCTTGACTGCTAATTGACGTTTAGCTGGGTCAAGGGCTTTTGGCGCTACCTCCTCTATGACCACGCGATTCTGCTGCTACAAGTCCAGCATTTGTACGTTCACGGATGAGGTTACGTTCAAATTCTGCTAATGCACCAAACAGATGGAAAATCAATCTGCCACTCTTATTTGTGGTGGTGATGGATTCTTGCAAGCTAGAAAGTCCAATTTCTCTTTCATCTAATCTGGACATGATTTCAATCAAGTCTTTAAGGGATCGCCCCAAACGATCCAGTCGCCATACTATAAGTACATCACCAGTCCGTGCTACCTCTAATGCTAGGTCAAGTCCAGGTCTGGTGGCTTTTGCTCCACTTATACGGTCTGAGTAAATCTTTTCACAACCAGCTTTCTGCAAGGCATCTATTTGCAGGTTCAAATTTTGGTCGTCTGTTGAAATTCGGGCATAGCCTATCAACATTCAAAAAACCTCAGTTAGCGAGTCAATTAACTCGTTACTTCTTAGGGTATCTTGACTTAGATTTAATTACCGAGTTTCGTTACTAAACTTTAGCCCGATTCAGGGGTAGTTGAGTTTTAGTTGCACTGGTAAAGAAAACGGTCGTTTCCTTTACTCTCAGTTCCAGTTAATTCTGGTTTGAATTCCAATATTTTTGTTTCGGTGTGGGCAGATTTTTTGACTAACCCGCCAAACTGCTGTTTGGTAAGGCTTTCGGTTAGTTCCAGTTAATTCTGGTTGAAACCGATGATTCCAGGTTCAGTTCCAGTTAATTCTGGTTCAGTTTCAACTAATTCTGGTTCAAGTCAATTTATAGTTGCAACTAATTCTGGTTGGAAACAGTGATGATTTCAGGTCGAGCCGATTATAATTCCAGGTCGCTACAAGTATGGACTCTAAACTAAAAATGGCTTTCTTAGCTTTATCTTCATATAATGGTATATAGTTCAATTGCGCCATTGCCGCAGTTCCCCAAAACCATTGGGTATTAATTAAATCTTCCCGTGAACCGTTGATATAATGCACCCATGCCCCATCTTCACTGATGGTTTGATAATGTCGAACATTGGGGTTTCTAAGCTGAGAATAAGCCGAAGGCAAAACTATGGTCATATCACCATAAATACCTTTTCCATAGCCTGCACCTGGATCTTTACCACCAATTAAACTAGTCTGCTGTAAATTAGCAGCATAGTTAATTTGAGAATGCCAACTTTTGGGATTTGATAAACTAGTAATCATTTAAAAAAACAGATGAACTTCTTGCTATCTATGTAAGGAGTCACGAGAAATAAAGAAGGTTCTTTCGTACCTGTTAAGTTCTGGGTTTAGAGCCACAGTTAAAAAAAAGAATTGTAGCGGAAAGTACAGGAGATACAAGGCGTCCTTGCTTCAATCCCATGTTGAAAAACGTGGGTTTCTTCAGCATAGCTGCCGACTGCCTCCTTACTTATCTATTAATTACCTGAAAATCTACGAGACAAATAACAGCGAAGCTAACAATGACAACAGCCATTTTTGGGCTGGCTTTATACTTTTAAGAGGAATATACCCTTAAGTAGCCATTTTTGGGCTGGCTTTATATTTTAGCATGGAAGGCGTTCTGATCAATTTTCAATTGTGAAGAATATAAGTTAGGAGTCGTATTCCCTCCAGCAGGACTGCCTCCTGACCTGACTCCTGAATCCTTACCCATTTATTTAATTTCAATTCAAGTTGACTGGATGTTTTTATAGGAATATACTCTCCAGTCAGCCATTTTTCGGCTGAAATATGCCCTCCAGTCAGCCATTTTTTGGCTAACTAGATGTTTTTATAGGAATATACCCTCCAGTCAGCCATTTTTCGGCTGAAATATGTCCTCCAGTCAGCCATTTTTTGGCTAACTAGATTTTTTTCCAGGAATATACTCTTCAATCAGCCATTTTTTTCTTTCTCCTGAATCTGACAGATTATATGCAATAGTGAACACCAGATATCCGACAACGGTGAACACCAGATATCCGACAACGATGAACACCAGACATCCGACAACGATGAACACCAGACATCCGACAACGATGAACACCAGATATCCGACAACGGTGAACACCACCAGACATCGGGAAATAAGTCTGAAAAATTTAGATTTTCACTTGTGAATTTACAAAAAATATTCAGTATTATTCAGTCAGCCATTTCTTTCCCCTGAATCCTGACGGATTATATGCAACGATGAACACCAGACATCCGACAACGGTGAACACCAGACATCCGACAACAGTGAACACCATTAGACATTCGACAATAGTGAACACCAGACATCGGGAAATAAGTCTGAAAAATTTAGATTTTCACTTGTGGATTTACAAAAAATATTCGGTATTATTCAGTCAGCCATTTCTTTCCCCTGACTCCTGACGGATTACCATAACTTTTAAAGTTGTCCGTACATTAGACCCAACCTTTAATTTCACTATCAGTCAAAGAACGTCCCAATTTCAAATATTCTCGCTGGGAAGCCTGAGCTATATGACTCATACTTACAGGTTCCCGACTCTTGGCAGCGAGAAAAGCAGCATTTAAAGCTATACTGCGGATATTACCCCCAGAAACATTGAGTTTACCCAGTAAATCAAAGTTTAAATTCTTAGTTGGGGTTTGAGCAGGAAAAGCCCGTTGCCAAATTTCTGACCTAGATTTAGGATCAGGAAAAGGAAACTGCACCATAAACCGAATCCGACGAGTAAAAGCTTGGTCGAGGGAATCTTTCAGGTTAGTAGTCAGAATTGCTAGACCTTGATAAGCTTCCATTCGTTGTAATAAATAAGCAACTTCGACATTAGCATGTCGGTCATGACTATCTTTTACTTCCGTCCGTTTACCAAAAATTGCATCAGCTTCATCAAATAATAATACTGCCCCCCCAGTTTCAGCAGCATCAAAAATGCGACGTAAGTTTTTCTCGGTTTCTCCAATATATTTACTGACGGTTGCACTCAAATCAATGCGGTATAAATCTAGATGAAATTCTCTTGCTAATACTTCTGCTGCCAGAGTTTTTCCAGTCCCACTTTGACCGTGAAATAACGCAGTAATACCTAAGCCTCTTTGTCCTTTTTTAGCAAAACCCCATTCTTGATATACTTGAGTACGATAGCCCAAATGAATAGCAATATCCTGAAGAGTCATTTTTTCTCGTTGAGGTAATATCAAATCTTCCCAAGTAGCATTAGATTCAATGCGTTGAGCCAAATCATCTAAATGGGGACGTGCTTGAGTGCGACAGAAATACCAAAGCTGATTAGCTAAATTTTCTTTTGGTTGATTATGAACCTGTGAACAAGCAGATTGAATAGTAGCAGAGGGTAGGTTAAATTGTGAGACAATGCTTTCTAACTGTCCATTTAGTGTGGTTGCGGTATCACCCAAATGAGAATGCCAAATATTTAATTGTTCTTCATAAGATAAACTTGGTATATCATAAGTAATCATGGAGCGTTGCTGTTGGCTTAATCTGGATTGAGAGCTAATAATTAATATACTTTTAATTCCTTCAATAAATTGAGTCAGACTCGCTGAACGACTAGATTCTATCAAGTTGACTGTATCACATTCTAAAAATAGAATACTGTTAGTTAAAGATGCTTCCTGATGCCAAAGTTTCAATAGACGATAACATTCATGAGGATTAATTGGTAACAGTTCCCCAGACATCCGCTTTAACTCAACTCCTACTTTTTGAGCAGCAGCAAAGGCTATAGCTTGTTTAGTAGCAATATCTGCACCGCAAAGTTGTATAACAGGAGCAGAAGAATCGGTTCTTGAGTTCCAAATTGTCACGATTTGGTCAACCAGATTTTGATGAGATGGACTCAGCGAATAGTCAGGAGGAGAAACCGAATTCATTAAACTAGAAAGTTGAGGATGAATATCTGGCTCTCCCAGTAAGTAGCAAAGAATCCGACGATTTAACTTTAAAGGAGATTGAGTTAGATTAGTACCTTCACTGACTTCAATTAACTGCCAAGCTAGTAAAGGATTAACGGAAGATAAAACACTAAAATCACATTCGGAAAAAATTACAAAAGCTAAAGTGAAGGTAGGATAATTACGTTGAGGATTTCTTTGGGCTTCAGCATAAAGTCTTTCAAAATCTGGGTCTATTTCCATGCCCAAACATAATAATAAAATATCTCGTTCAAAAGCGGAAAGTTGGAAAATTTGACAAAGTTGGTTGAGGGTAGAAGAAGTAAGCGATTCAGAAATGTATTGGTTAGAATTTTCACTAGTGGAACTACCTTCAATATATTGAGCTAATAATTCTCGAACACGAGTTAATTCAGTATATAAGCACTTTATATTTTCTGTTTTGGACGGATGTGTGTATCTCATCAGCGTGTATGGAAGTAAACAAAATATTTTAAGAGATGTTACATAGACTATAATCCATCACTAAGCTTATAGTAGACTATTATATACAAAAGTTTAAATATAAATCAGTAAAGTTTATAACTATATGTACGCACCCAAACAACCTAGCCAGTCAAGAATACCTGTCACTGAACCAAAAACTAATGACAATCAACACGCAACTGGTAGTTTTAAAGTGCCACCGCCAATCATAGATAATTCTCAAGCCCCCCCGGAAATACAAAAATACAGTTCAGAGAAGGTTGATATAATAACCGCAAAGTTAGCCGCACAGGTAGCTGCTAACGCAAATACACAGGCAGAAACAGCACCCCAAAGGGAAGTACCAGAGTTGGGTTTAGTACAGCGAATGATCCAAAACTCATCACCCAGAGCAAGAGGATCTTCAATTCAAACCAAGTTAACTGTTGGTGAACCTGGGGATAAATACGAACAAGAAGCAGATAGCATGGCGAGATCGGTGATGTCTATGCCCGATAGTGCTTTACAAAGGCAAACATCATCAGGAAAACAGATACAAACATCAGAGTTGGGGTTAGCACAACGAATGATCCAAAACTCAATACCCAGAGCCAGTAATCAAGTACAAAAGCTGACACCCTTGGGAGGAAGTATTCAGAAAAAAGTCCAGGCTCAGTTGATACAACGTGCTAGCAATAGAAGTTTTCAGCCTGGTGGCAATATTGAGAGTCAATTGAATAGTAGTCAAGGAACGGGAAATCCATTATCAGAGCAAGTAAGAGCCTACATGGAACCCCGATTTGGCACAGATTTTAGTCAGGTGCGGGTGCATACGGGTGAATCAGCAGTACAGATGAATCAGGAGTTAGGCGCACAGGCTTTTACTCATGGGAGTGATGTTTATTTTGGTGCAGGGAAGTCACCGGGAAATAATGAGTTAACGGCGCATGAATTGACTCATGTGGTGCAGCAAACAGGGGCAGTTCAGCCAAAATACAACGTTGAGCAGCAGTCTGAGCCTACTACCGAGAGTGCAACAGTTTCCGGGCAAACTCAAGATATTGGTATCCAGCGAGCTTGCTCAAAATGTGAGTCAGAACAGCAACACGTAGAAGAGGACAAAGAAGGAGGAATGCTTCAGGCGAAAAACCTTCCTGGGCAAACGTCCATAATTCCCTTAAATAAAGGCTCTTTCAAACCACAACAGTGGGAAGAAACAAAAAACCCACTTCAGGCTAAAAAACTTCCAGAGCAGACTTCTGAAGTTGCACCTGACTTGAAGATCAATGAACCTGGGATGCCACAGGAGTCAAAAACGCCAACTGCTGCTGAATCTGTTGAGAATGAGCAATTGCCACAGGGTCTTAAGACTGATTACTCGGAGCAAGTAATTACTTCCGAACCACCTCATTCAGACGAAAAGACAACAGCGGCAACATCTACCACTAAAGAGCAAGCAAGCACAGGAGAAGTTGGTAAATCAGATAAGCCCAAGGTTAAGCAGTCAGTTGAGATAGTTACGCAGCATGAAGAATCTCCGTCTGCTACTTTACCTACCTCAGAAGCAAAAGCTGATGGCTCAAACAGCCCCGCAACCGAGGCAATAAAAGCTGTAAAACCGCAAGAGCAGGTTCAGTTACCAAAAGAGGTAACGGCACTAGCTAAAGGAGAACAGACTAATAGCAAAGCTAGTGCTGGCAAGGCAAATGAGGGAGACGGACAAGACCCCAAAGTACCATTCGTACAAGCACTTAAAGAAGCTACTGCCAAAAACGAAGTAGCTACTCCTCAGTCAGAGGATAGTAATGTAGCAAATCTCCAAGCAGCGTCAGAGAAGCAAGAAGCAAAAGATGTAACTGAACAAGGAAAAGCACAGTTAGCAGCCACCAATGCTCAGGCTCAACAGTTAGCATCAGCGGGGATCAACTTTGCCCCATCAGAAGCAGAAGCAGACGGTCAGGGTGAAGAGACAGTAATTTCTATGAAAGCCGAAAACTCAAATAGTGGTTCGGCAGTTCTGAAAGAACGAAGCATTAAAGCTAGTGGTATTGCTAGCAGCTTCCTAGCTAATGCTTCTGGAAAGGTACAGACTATAACAGGACTAGGAATAGGGATTCCAGTACGTATCCAAGCAGCAGCAGAGAACGCTAAAGCTACTATCACCACAGCAGTTGAGCAACAAAAGACGGCTGTAACTGCCCATATTGCCCAACAACGTGCTAAAGCTACAAGTGAAGCCCAAGCAACCATTGCCAAAATTCAAGCACAGTATCAAGCTGCTATAGCTGCCATTCCCCAAGAAACAGCCAAAGCGCGTCAGCAGGTTGAATCAGAATATACGATATCTGTGCAAGCAGTAGATGCAAGTGAAAAGAGTCAGATTACTGAGATTGAAGGAATCTATAAACAGGCCGCCGATGAATTCCGTAATGCTGGTAAACAAGTTGGCGGAGATGCTGTCAAAATTGCTAACAAAAAAGCAAGCGATTACAAATCTAGGGATAGCGGGGCTGCTCAGGTAGCTAGCTTTTTTGGCTTGGGTGCTGTGTCAGATGTGGCATTTGGCACAGATACCCTAAAAAATAAAGCTAGAGCGCAAGCTGCTGAATCAGTAGGTCAAGCTTACCAAAAAAATCTCATTTCTACAGCTAATGAGTATGCCGACCAAGCACAACAAGGTAAACAGAAAGATATTGAAATTGTCCGCGCTTCAGCTACTAAGTCTCGTGAGGCGCTGCAAACCCAGCACCAGACTGCTTTTCAAGGTCTAATTGCTGCTGAACAACAATCTCAGCAGCAAGCACAACAAATGCAAACTCAGCCTCACAGAGACAGCTAACCAAAGTCTAACGGCCACATTAGCGTCTTTAGACCAACAAGCAACTACGCAACTGCAAATGTTGACTACTCAGGGTCAACAGCAGATAGCAGCGATTGAGGGAAATGCTCAACAAACTATCTCGTCTCTGCAAAATGCAATTAATCAATCCGCTTCTGGTTTACAAGGTTCACTACAAAATTTCCAAGCTGTTGCTAAAACTGCAAAAGCACCAAACCCAGATGCTTTAAGTGCTGCTGCGGGGCAAGCCGAGGGACAAATTGATGGTGAGATTGCCAGAATTCAAGCACAAGTTGAACAAGGAATCACTGCCTCTGTGCAGAGTATCACCCAGAGTAGTCAGCAGTCTATAGCCTCTTTTGCTGCCATTGGTCAGGGTGCAATTGCAACTATAACGACACTCTCCCAAGGCTTAACCACGACGATGACGGGTTTAGCTCAAAGCGCCACAGACTCCTTCACTCAGATTAAAGATTCCCATACTAAGAAAACGACACAAACTGCGACTACTGCTCTTGATGGCTTTAAAAAACAAACTGATGGGATTAAAAAAACCTTCCAAGAAACAAGCAATAGCCTCAAAGACCAATTCCAAAAGTCTACCAAGCAAATAGAAACAGGGCTGCGTGGAGCGCTAGATAAGCTGCCTGGTGATATTGAACATGAGGCAGAGGATGCAGCAGCTAAGGTAGATCCCACGAAGGAATTGTTTAAGCTGGTGTTGATTGTAGTTGTAGTTGTTGTTGCCGCATTAGTTTTGGGGCCATTTGTTGCAGGTTTCTTAGCACCGTTTGCATTAGGTGGTTTGGCCACTGCTGTAATAACAGGTGCTGTTGTTGGTGCTGTTTCTGCGGCTGCTATCAAGATAGGAAGTGACTTGATTGATAACAATGGCGATTTTAGTAAGATTGACTGGAAGGGTGTAGCTAAAGCCACAGCAATAGGAGGCTTGATGGGTGCTGTTGGTGGTGGTGTTGGCTTTGGTATAGATAAAATTGCCAGTAATCTGGGTGCTCAAGCTATTCAGGGATTTGCTGGCAAGATGGCCTTGGATACAGGGAAGAATGTTGTGGGCGGCGTTGTCACGGAACTTTTTACAGGACAATTCCAGTGGGATAACATTGGGCCATCTCTCTTGTTAGCAGTTTTGACGGCTGGTATAACTAGTTCTAAAACTGGCAAGAGTATTATTGAGGGGAATGACGCTAGAGGTAGTCAGATTGGCAATAGGGTTAAGAGTAGTATAGACACAACCCTTGGGAATCCAAGTAATGTTTCTGTGGATGTTAGCGCACCCAATAAACCAGTAGTTGAAGAACCTACACTCAATAAACCAGTAGTTGAAGAACCTACACTCAATAAACCAGTAGTTGAAGAACCTACACTCAATAAACCAGTAGTTGAAGAACCTACACCCAATAAACCAGTAGTTGAAGAACCTACACCCAATAAACCAGTAGTTGAAGAACCTACACCCAATAAACCAGTAGTTGAAGAACCTACACCCAATAAACCAGTAGTTGAAGAACCTACACCCAATAAACCAGTAGTTGAAGAACCTACACCCAATAAACCAGTAGTTGAAGAACCTACACCCAATAAACGCAGCACTCATTTAGATGAACCGGAAGTCGAGCCAGGTGTGGTTGCTAAAGAGCCAACGGCTGATGGGGATCATCAAATCAAGATTTTACGAGATGGCAGAATTGTCCGTTGTTCAGACTGTGCAACAATAAGAAACGATTACGCAGAAGAACTAGCTCAGAACCCCAAGCTGGAAGAGCAACTCCAAAAAATTGAGCAAATAGTTGATCCAAAGGAAAAACTTGCAGAATCAGTCAAATTTGAGGAAAAACTGAAGCGGATTCGGGCTGTTAAAATTAAGGTCGAAGATCAAACCCTTCTCTTAGGCGAGGGTGACTTTAGTTTGTCAGAGAGTCTCACCAAACAAACGCCAGAGGGTGACAGGGGTAAGATCACTGCTACGACCTTAGAGCCTTTAGACGAATTGGTATATGCCACCGCCCAATCTAACATAAAAGCATTGGAAAACATGGGAGCAACCGTGCAGGGAGGCATTGATGCCACAAAAATTCATGAAACTTTCAAGGATAAAGGAGGTTTTGACACAATTGCTTGGAATTTCCCTCACGCCAAAGTTGACAGAAAAATTTCAATGAGATTCCATCAAAAACTATTAAATGATTTCTTTGGAAGTGCCAAAGGAGTACTCAAAGAAGCCGGGAAAGTTTATGTCACCCTTAAAGGCACATCTCATTATAAAGGCTGGCACATCGAAGAACAAGCTGCCGCTCACGGATTTTCTACTGTTGAAACCCACCCAATTCCGTATCAAGAATTTACCGAGGCTTATTCAGGGTATGATCATAGACAAACTGGTAGTGACCAACCAGCCTTTACTCCTGAAACACCGACTACAACTTACATTTTTAAATTAACTAAGAAGGTTAACTCAGGAGAAACTTCTACTGCCAAAAGGAGGAGAATTGAGTAATGGATATCCATTCTTTGATACGAAAATTTACCGGACTAGGTTATGCGGCAGTCGGAAGAGGCCCAAAACATCCTGAATCACCTCGTCCGGAATTACAAAAAGAAATTGATAGTTTCCTCGATCAATATCATTTTTTGCGAAAAGATCCGGGATATATTGATTTTCTGGAATGCTATTCTGGAGCAATGGTTGACTGGCCCAAGGGAGAATTAGTCATAGACATATTTGGCTTTTTAGAAGAAATCAGCTTTCATCTGATTAAAGATGGGGGCGATGTGATTGATGATGAAGGATTTTATGCTTTCTGTAGTTCGGTGGTTCGAGTTGGAGAAGGTCAAGATATGGAAAACGAACCTATAGGTTTAGGCTACACGCTCGATGCTACCGGAACTCGGCGTTGGGGTGTTTACCGTTCCATTGAAGGTGGAGAATGCGAATGGTATTGCGATAGCTTCCTGGAATGGCTGGAAAAACTTATCGATAAAAAGGGTCTACTGCTGTAGAGAGGAGCAAGTTGCAATTGTCGTGACTAGGAGGATACACTAGTACTTTTTGGTTTGATTGGTAACTATTACTTTTCTAACCCACATTCCGCACCCCAACTGTCACACCTCAATAAAACTCATATATTTAGTACATAAGAACTATTCATAGGGAGAGTTTACTAAAACTAAATAGGAATTATTTTTATTAAGGTGGATATACAGTTAATATATGGCACATAAAAATAATAATCATTTTTATGTGGGGGAAGGGAAAAGTTACCAGTAGTAGCTTTTCCCTTTTTGTAATTCAACTAAATATAAAATTTCTGGCACAAATAGGAACGAAAAATGTGAAAATTTAAATTAATATCGTTGTAGGTAATTTGAAGAAAATGATTAATATCAAAGATATTGAGATTAAGAATATAGATCATTTAGGTATAGTAGCCGGAATAATAGATGAAATAGGATTAGTAGAGATAATTAATGATTTAATAGGGCAGGAAGAGGGAGAAAAAGTTAGTGCAGGACAGGTGGTTAAAGCGATGATTTTAAATGGATTGGGAATGGTTTCTCAACCCTTGTATATGTTTCCTAGATTTTTTGAAAATATTGCTTGTGAACATTTAATTGGCTCTGGTGTAAAAGCTGAATACCTAAATGATGATAAACTGGGTAGAGTCATGGATAAATTGTTTGTAAAAGGGTTAGATACAATATATTTAGCTATTAGCTTAGGTGCTGTCAAACAGTTTGATGTATCTTTGAAAACTTCACATTTAGACTCATCTTCATTGCATGTACATGGAGAATACAATTGTAATTTACCATCAGTAATATTTGATAAACCGAGTAATTCTGAATCTTTAGAAGCACCAGAAATAAAATCACGGGAAACAATAAATATTACACATGGCTATTCTCGTGACCATAGACCAGATTTAAAACAATTTATCATAGAATTAATATGTTCAGGTGACGGTGATATACCAATTTTTTTGAAAACAGAATCTGGAAATCAAGTTGATTCAAAATGTTTTGCAAAAATTGCATTAGAGTATCGTGAAAAAATTCAAATGGATAGTTTAATAGTCGCAGATTCTGCATTATATACAGAAGAAAATATCAAGTTAATGTCTAATCTGAAGTGGTTATCTCGTGTGCCGTTAACTATAAAAGAAGCAAAACAATTAGTAACAAATTTATCGCAACTAGATTTTGTTCAAAGTAAAATAGATGGATATTCATATGTGGAAAAAAGAGTCACTTATGGAGGAATAGAGCAAAGATGGTTGGTAGTACAAAGTTTTCTGAGAAGAAAATCAGATTTACGTAAATTATCACGAAATATTGAGAAATCCCTCAAAAGTGTTGAGACGAAATTAAAAATCTTATCTCAAGAGAGGTTCGCATGTTCATCTGATGCAATGAAGGAATTATCAAAAATATCGAAACAATTTAAATATCATCAGGTAGAGAATATTGAAATAACCGAAAAAGAGCCAGACAAAAAAGATGAGAACCAAGATAAATATTATCAAATTTTTACAACTGTCTCAAGAAATGAAGATGCAATTGATATCGAAACCAGAAGTGCTGGACGCTTCGTTATTGCCACAAATATTTTAGAATTAAGCAGTCTTAGTAACGATGAAATGATTTCCAAATATAAAGCACAGCAATCATGTGAAAGAGGATTTGGTTTTTTGAAAGATCCACTCTTTTTTGCAGATAGTATTTTCCTGAAAAGACCAGAAAGAATAGAAGCTCTGGCAATGATTATGGGGTTGTGTTTACTAGTTTACACACTGGCTCAACGACAAATTAGAGCAGCTTTATCTGCTTCAAACTTAACTGTAAAAAATCAACTGGGTAAATCAATTAAAAATCCCACTCTCCGTTGGATATTTCAATGTTTTCAATCGATTCATCTAGTTACTTATCATCATAAGATAGAGGTTTCTAATTTAACTCCAGATAGAATTTTTATTCTTACATTACTTCCTGAAAATTGTCGTCGCTATTACCAATTTATAACTTAGTTTTTTTATCCTCATATTTTATTTTTTATAATTGGACTATTTAATTTTATTTTTAGTCCTAAATTGCCATGTTTTTTTATACTTATTTATCTGTTATTTTATTGATTTTAATAAACTACATTTATTTTAAACTGAAAAATTATAGATTTCTATTATCAATTGAGTCATGAATTGCTTTGATTCTTTATTGCTTCTTATTGAGAATCGATTAAGAATTGATTATCGGATATTAACACCTTACTCGCAAGCAATAATGTATTAATTTTAACTACTTTGAGGGAAATTTTTAAGTAATTACTAGTTGTGACAGATACGGGTGCGGAATGTGG
>CAVXZH010000006.1:0-2741567 GCA_963766435.1 uncultured cyanobacterium | reverse complement strand
GGTATCAATACTACTCGGTTAAATTTAAAAATGAATATTTGTTAAATTGTCATTCTGACCAGAGGGAAAAATGACAATTATAGAGTTCCTCCGCTTAAACGAATAGTATTGACCTGGTTTTAACTCCCTAATTCTGAAATTATGCGGTGGTACAAGGGCGTATGCAATACGCCCCTACAACTATTTCACGCTGAAGACATGGGAGAGATCATTAACTTTAGCATCGCGCTCGTTGAGTGGCTGTAATCCAAAACGATGCTCAAGAGTAGCGACGATAGATGTTGTGTCGTATGACTGATGATCCACGACGAAGTTACTCTTCAGTAATGGGGAGATGATGAGTGCTGGGATACGGGTTCCTGGCTCCCATTGATCGTGAGGTCCATTATTATTACCTTGTCCAGGTGGCGAAACGTGATCCCATTGACCGCCGAACTCGTCGTAGGTGACAATAATTACTGTGTCTTTTGCACAAGCACTTTTTTCAATTGAGTCAATCAGTTCAACGAGATGGTTGTCGCCATTGTGCTGACTGGCATAACCAGGGTGTTCGTTTTCTTCACCAATCGGCTTAACGAAGCTGACTGTTTTCAGCTTGCACTCTTTGGTTGAGGACTTTGTTTCTTTGATAAACTCTTGTTCATCACGAAGATGTTCTTTACGTGCTGCGGTTCCAGGTGCATAGTTCGCGTAATAGTTGAATGGTTGGTGATGGAACTGGAACAATTTATCTGGACAGTTGGGATAGGTTGCTTTTGGAAATACATTTGAGTCAGTACAGGTTCTTCCATTCTCACCGTTTGTCCAACCAGGGCTACCAACGTCGCCATTTGCATTTGACCAGCCCCCTGAGTACCACGCCCAAGAAACTTTGGCTGCTGAGAGTCGGTCACCGATTGTTGGTGTTGTCTGTGGCGGAAGTTTCCGTGGATCTGCTGTTCCTGGTGAGTATGGCTGATAGGTAGGCTGCATCGTGTTCACAGCATAGTCACCGCAAGCAAGACCTGCAATTGCTGATGGACAAACAACTGTCAACGGATTGTCCTTGACTACTCCAGTGGGGGTGTAGAGTGGGTATTGATTCGGCATCCCGTTCTGATCAACTATCGAGTGCAGGTCATTTGCTGAACCATCGGTCACGGCGTTAGTGAATGTTGGGGTTCTCGCTGTGATCAGCCACTGATGGTTGAGGAATGAGCCACCAAAAGCTGCTTGGAAGAAATTATCGGCGATCGCATATTTGGGATGATTGGGTTGGTGCAAGTAGCGGTAAATGGGGAGATTCTGAGTGTGGTAATGACCTACAGTTAAACCAACAGCATCACTACCGGTAACATAGCGGTTCTGCTTTCCACCATTGAGCTGGTACTGCTCCTGATAAAAGCGGTGTACGATATCTTGAGTACAACCACCTGGTAACCCACTACCCTTGAGGACACCGTTATGGTTAAGTACAATCTGCGCTCCCTGAGGACAGGTCGTGTCACTTGCGGCAATATAATCGTCGATCACGAATGGCTGATTTATGAATGCACTACTGAATGTGTTCTTGCTAACTGGTATCGTGTCAGTACATGAACCAGGAAGCGGTGGTGAAGTCAGGTTGACATCATTCTGTAATAAGCAACGGAACGGTGAACCTTGCTGATTAACCTGAAGTTTATGTGCAGGAGTTGCGTTGCTCAGACCGTTTACCCCCTCCCAGCTTCCATAGAGGTTATCAAAGCTGTGATTCTCTTCATAAATCACCACAAAGTGATTGATTTTTTCCAGCTTACCTGCGTTACGAATAGACCCAGCAATGGATATTTCAGGTGCAACCAGCCCAAACATAGCAGTGAAACAGGCCGTCAGACTAACTTGTTTTCTCATAAAAATACTCAGTATGCGGTAAACTCATTCCTTTAAGGAACCAGAGTGAAGCGACTCGTGCAACGTTAGTTGCAGTCAGTCTTAATTTATGTTATAGTAAAATTGTGGATATAAATAAAATTTTACGTGTTTAAACATCCTAGTAATGCAAAGTGGAATTCAAAGTTCAAAATGAATACAGAGTAAGGGTTTCATGGATTAGAAATGGATTAGTTATTTACCCGAAGCTGTACTAATATCGACCCTACTTGATTTTTAAACAAGACGAACTACTCTTTCCCTATCTCCGATTCCCTCTCTACGCAAATATGTTCAAAACTCAAAGCGGATTCCTATTAGATTTTGAGCATTTTCTACATCAATGCAAAAACTTAGCGAATTCTCAGCTTAAATTAAGCTAACTACTTCTATAAAGAACTAAATTATAGTGATAGATGTATTTGAAATCAGCCATTTTCTATGAAATTACCATATTTAGCTATTCTGGCGATCGCTATTTTAATTAGCGGCTGTAACCAGGAAATAACCTCAACTCCTACAACTAACGAAACTCCAGCGACTAAAACTGCAACTAAAACTGCAACTACGGCATCAGTCAAATCAGGAAACTTTCAGAAGTCGGAACAACCCACGCAGGGAAAAGTTAGTATTGTCACAGATAAAGGTAAACGCTATTTAGAGTTTGATCAGAGTTTTAAAACGAATGAAGAACCAGATTTATATGTCATCCTCTATCGCGGTGATAAACCACCAATATCGGGGATTAAGGAAAAGGATTATCAGAGTATTGCTAAGTTAAAAAATCTGAAAGGAACTCAACGCTATGAGCTTCCTGAGCAAGTGAAGTTATCAGATTTTCGTTCGGTAGCGATATGGTGTCGCAAGTTTAATGCTACTTTTGGCTATGCTTCTTTACCTGCTCAATGATAATTTTATCTAGTGAAAAAAATCAGCAAGATTTGGCAAAAAATTGATTTCTTTTCCTTACGAGTTCGTCTGACAGTTGGTATTGCTTTAGTTTCAACTTTGGGATTAGGTAGTTTAGCTATCTGGACAAGTTGGGAAATGCAGCAAATTTTGATTAGTAATCATAAATATAATTTGCAACAAATTACTGACCGTCTACCTCGTGATGTCCAAATATATAGTGAAATGATGTCGCTAGAAACTAGCATCCAAAAGTCGGTTGATAATTTAGCAGCTACAGATACGTTTATTTGGGTAAAAAATCCTCACAATCAAATTCAAGCAAAATCTAAAAATTGGGATTCATTATCTCCGAAAACATCTGGTGAGTTAATGTCTCTCACCGAAATGTCAGTTAAACCCCAAGTCCAAAAAGTAGGTGAACACTATTTTATTTTATGTGGTGGTGCATTACCCATCAAAGGTAAGATTTTAGGAAAAGTATTTGTAGTCCAAGATGTCACTAACGCCAAAATAATTTTAATCGCTATGGTGAGAAGTGTATCTATTGCTAGTATTTTAGTAATTATCATAATTTCGGTAGCCATCGCTTTTTATATTCGTTATTCTCTCCAACCACTGCGTCAATTAAGTCAAATGACTGCGGTGATTTCCATTGCTGACTTAGGAGAAGCACAATTATATCTGAATAATGCACCTAGTGAAGTTAAAGAATTAGCTCAAACTGTGAATATGTTATTATCGCGATTAGCTCAATCTTGGGAGCAGGAGCGACAGTTTGTAAGTAATGTTTCTCATGAATTACGAACACCTTTAACAGTGGTACATGGTTATTTACAAAGTGTGTTGCGACGACAACATAATTTAACTCCCACCCAACAAGAAGCTTTAGAAACTGCTGCTGGTGAAGCGGAACGTACTATCCGTCTTTTACAAGATTTACTGGATTTAGCCAGAGCAGACAATGGTTATTTACGTTTTCGCCTTCAACCATGTTTACTTAATGATTTGGTGGGGGAAGTTGTGAGTATGGCTGAAAATTATAGCAATCGCACTATTTCCATTGAGTTTAACCATCAGCTAGTTGAGGCGAAAGTTGATTATAATCGTCTAAAGCAAGTGTTAATCAATTTGATTGATAATGCGGTGAAGTATTCGGAAGCTAGTACACCGATAACGGTAAAATTAAGTCAGGAGAAGGAAGAAGTCATTATTCAGGTTTGTGACCAAGGTTATGGGATTCCCCTTCAACATCAAGCCCGAATTTTCGAGCGTTTTTATCGTGTGGATGAAGCCCGGAGTTCTTCCACCGGAGGTTGTGGTTTGGGTTTATCCATCGTCAAAACTTTGGTGGAAGGGATGGGAGGAAATGTGAGTGTGCGATCGCGTTTGGGTGAAGGAAGTGTGTTTATAATTAGTTTACCTATTTGATTGTATTTAGCCAACATACATCGGCAGGTAGATGCAGAATTTGCTCCCTTGACCTAATTCAGATTGGACATCTAGATTACCACCATGCTTCTCCACTACAATTTGATTAGCGATCGCTAGTCCCAATCCAGTACCTTTACCAACTTCTTTTGTCGTGAATAAATGATCAAAAATTCTAGCTTTGATAGATTCAGGTATCCCTGTGCCATTATCCTGAATCTGGATTAATATCTGTTCTTCCAAAACCTCTGTCTGGATAATTATTTGCGGAGGATTGTCCTTGAGTTTGTCCAGGGGTTTTGCTTGTGCCATTTCATCAAAGACATCAATGGCATTAGCTAAAATGTTCATAAACACCTGATTCAATTGTCCTGCATAACATTTCACCAGTGGTAACTCACCGTAGTCCGTAATCACTTGAATCTCTGGTCGCAGTTCATTCCCTTTCAGACGGTGTTTGAGAATCAAAATTGTGCTGTCAATACCATCATGAATATTACACGCAACGGGAACATCAGTGTCAGCACGAGAAAAGGTTCTCAGACTAGTGCTAATATCTTTAATTCGTCTGACTCCTTCACGCATGGAACCAACTAGGAGAGGAAAATCTTCGCGGATGTAATTGAAGTCAATGGTTTCAATTTCCGTTTGAATCACCGCACTAGGTTGTGGATATTCCTGTTGATAGAGGTCAACTAATCCAAAGATATCGTTAATATATCCTAAAGCCACTCCACATTGCCACTCAGGAACCCCAGGGGATTATTAATTTCATGAGCTACTCCGGCGACTAAATTGCCTAGAGCGGATAGTTTTTCACGTTGGACGAGTTGAATTTGTGAGGTTTTGAGTTCTCGTAATGCCTCAGAAAGTTGTTCTGTGCGTTCAACTACTTGCTGTTCTAAGTTACGGCTCAATTGATATAGCCGAGTTTGCGTTTTGACTCTAGCCAGGACTTCTTGCTCGGAAAAAGGTTTGGTGATATAGTCCACAGCTCCCAATTCTAGAGCGCGGATTTTGTTCGGGGTATCCGAAAGTGCAGTCATAAAAATAATCGGGATTTGGCTGGTGACAGAGTTACTTTTAAGACGTTGACAGGTTTCAAAGCCGTCAATCCCCGGCATCATTACATCTAACAAGATTAAATCCAGGTCATCATTAAGCTGTGCTTGTTCAATCGCACTGTATCCATCCAAAAGCCATTGCCACTTCAAAGCCTGCATTTTCTAGGCTGGTAGAAATAATTTCCAAATTGGTAGGTGTATCATCCACAATTAAAATTAAACCATTACTCATGAGCTGGTTCCTACCTCTAAATAGGCTTGAATGATCTGGTTAATCTGCTTTGGTTGGAATTGTTGAGCTAATTTAATAATATTTTGTGTAAAGAGTTGGTAGATGATATCTCTTTGCTCTAGCTGCTCTGCCATTTCGATTAGTTTTTTCAACCGTCCTTGTTGTAATAGTTTGAGCAATTTTTGTAGGTCTTCTTTTGGTGGAATAGAATCGGGGGTTAACGTTGTCGAATCAGCCTTGCTCTCTACAGCGATGGGATTGATTATAGTTTCATAGTGCCAAACTAGGTCTAAAAACTTTTCTAAAGCCGCGAATAACTCATCAGCATGGATAGGTTTGGCTAAGAAATCATTCCCACCTGCATTAATGCTCATTTGCTGATCAATTTTGGCGACAGAGGCGGAAGAAACAATTACTTTGTGATGCTGTAAATCTGCTGATGTACGGAGATATTTCAGCATCTCTAAGCCATCCATTACGGGCATAGAGATATCAGTGATAATTAAATCAGGATGATGCTGTTGAACTTCTGCTAAACCCTCTTGACCATTTTCTGCTTCCAGCAAGTTGAAGCCCAAGGGTTCTAGTAGATTTACAATCACCGACCGATTTTCCCACCGATCATTGATGACTAAAATGCTGCGTTTTTTTCCTTCATAGCCAATGATTTTCTGTCCAGAAACATAAGTACTGTGTTGTACCCAATCAGTGGTGATTGGTAATGCTAGTTCAAAGAAAAACTCACTTCCTATCCCCAATTGGCTTTTTACCTGAATTTGTCCACCCATGAGTTGGACGATGTTTTGACTAATTGCTAACCCTAAACCAGTGCCTTCTGACTGACGTTGGGAATCTCCCACTTGTTCAAAAGGTTGAAATACTTGTTCTATCTGATTAACTGCAATCCCAACTCCAGTATCTAAAATTTGAAATTTAATCTGGGGGATAGAAACATTTGCATTTGTCTCCAGGATCTCAAGTTTGAGAGTAACACCACCCTGGTCAGTAAATTTAATGGCATTACCTAAAAGGTTGAGTAACACTTGACGCAGACGTTTTTCATCAGTTTCCACCCCTTCAGGAAAATTCTCATTGGGTTGATAAATAAAATCAATGCCTTTTTCGTCAGCCCTAACCCGGCAAATTTCCACGATTCCTTGCAGAAATGCGGGAAAATGGAGAGGTTTAGGCGTTAGTTCCAGTTTACGCGCTTCAATTTTAGACAAGTCTAAAATGTCATTAATCAGGGTGAGAAGATGAGAACCGCACTGATGAATAATATTCACCCCATGACGTTCTTGATCGGATAGAGATGGAGAACGATTGAGAATTTGAGCAAAGCCGAGAATTCCGTTCAGGGGTGTACGCAGCTCATGACTCATGTTAGCTAGGAATTCACTTTTAGCATAGTTGGCATTGTCAGCTATTTCTTTGGCATGCTTAAGTTCAATCGTGCGTTCTGCAACCCGATCTTCCAGTTCAGTGAAGGAGGTTTTGAGTTGGGTAGCCATTTGATTAAAGGATTGCGCTAATCCTTCTAGTTCATTGATACCTTTGATTTCTACGGTGCGATCTAAGTCTCCTGTGGCAATCCTTCACTTGCTTGCTGTAATTTGAGAATAGGATCGGTAATCCAGCGTGAGGTATAGATACCTATGATAATAGCTAAAACCAATGCACTTAAGCAGAGTAAAATGGTATTGCGAGTACTGGCATTAATTTGGGACATAAAGTCTGATTCAGGCACCACAACTACACTTAACCAGTCAATCCCCCGTGGATCTCAAATGGCCGAAACCTGTACAAATTGTCGCCCCATGGGCATATGGAAATCAATTTGTTGACTCTGTTGAATAGCATTGAAGCTACCAAATTGATTCAGGATAGCTTGTGCCGTCGCTCGAATAATCAGGCTTTCCGACTTGATCGCCGGAATTTGCTGCAAAGTCTTCTCCTTCAGGTTGATCATATAGGGGTTTTCAAGTATGGAACTAGCAATTAAATTGCCTGAATGATCCACGATAAATGTTTGTCCTGTCTGACCTACTTTCAGTGTATTGAGAAAATCATGAATTTTGCTAATCCGAAAAATACTATTTTGAATTCCCAACAATACACCATTACTTTTGTATATCGGTTGGGTTAAAGCAATGGAAGGAATTTTCTGTGCGTTACCTAAAAAAGGTTTTGTCCAGGTTGGTTTTCCAATTTTTATAGCATTTTTATACCAAGGTCTAGTGCGTGGGTCAAAGTTGGGTTGAGTTTCGATTAACTTATTTCGTTCACCTCTATCATCAAGTTGGTAGATTTGACGCTGAGGTAGATATTGTTTAGGTGCAACTAAAGCCACAAAACCTTTACTTCCTGAATCTTCTACTTGTATGCTCGTACCATCTTCCATCGCAACTTGTATAAATTCAACTATATTTTGGGTAACTAACTGCGAAAAAGTCTTTTCCAATTTAGTAACATCGGTTAAATCTAGCTGTCCTTGTTGAGCAGCTGCGACCACCACTTGTCCAGTAATATAAGGTTTTTCTAAATAGTTTAATACTTGTAAGTTAAGGTGATCGCTCATCTCTTGACGTAATTTACTAGAAACATCATTAACTGCCTTCTGACCATTTCTCAAGGATATATATCCCGTTAATCCAACCGCAGCAAAGATTTGCAAAACAAACGGAACAATTAAAAGTGATCGTAATGGTAAACGGGGAATCAAGCTACGAGGGATGGTGTTTTTGGACGAAGAAGACATGACGAATTACTCTGAGAGATTTGTAGTGATTAACTGTGTCCCTGCTCTTATTATTCCCCAATATAAAAGAACATAAACAAAATCTAATTAAAGTAGTAACCCATAAATTCTTAGAGCCATTAACTTAACTACTTAAACTAAAATTAACTAAGTTTATGAATATTTTCCTCCCAATTTTGTCCATCAAAAGGCACAATTTCAAAATCCGTAATTACATCTCCATCTAAACACCGCACATTCACATCCACTTGATCAGGATGACTACGAGGAGTATAAAAAGAATGAATGCCACAAATATGACAAAATTTATGTTGAGCAACTCCGGTATTGAATTTATACGTTGTTAACTTGTCTTCACCTTGCAGTAAAGTAAACTGCTCTTGTGGTACGATCAAATGCAAAAATCCCTTTTTGCGACAAATTGAACAATTACAGTCATCTACTTTATATTTGTTAACTACTACCTGAAAACGGACTGCACCACAATGACATCCACCTTGGTAAGTGACTGATTTATGAGTGTTTTTTGTCATTTAAATTCACCTAAAGTTTATCGTAGTGAAGAAAATTCAACGTGATTCTAATTTAGAAACTCGTGATTCTAATTTATTAATTTGCTGTTTTAATTCAACCACTAAAGTTGCTAGTCTATCCAGCATTTTATCTTTTTCTGGTGATGATAATCTTCGGGAATTACCTGACGGTGAAGTAATAGTAGTTCTAGCAGAATTAGACTGACGGTTTCTTATCCCTTGATATTCAATCTGGTTTAACCGTAATTCCATCCGACGTAAATCAGATTCTAAGTTATTAATTCGAGATTCTACTAACTGGGGTGAAGCTGTTTTTGCTAAAATTACACCCCAAATAAATACTATCAAAATTCCCACCAACAATAATCTAGTTAACTTCATACTAGGGTATTTTTCTCAAAAATTAAATCCGAATTATCTATCAGGTTGTAATTGAGAAAATAAATGTTGCCAATTTTGAGAATTAACGTTATTTTCTCTCTGCTTTACTTCTAAAGTCCGATTACATGCTGTTGGTTGTTGTAACGCTTGTACACAAAGTTCAGCTATATCCTCACGAGTAACTTTACCGCGAATATTATCACCTTGTTCAAATATTAATTCTTTCCCGCCACTTTCTTCAGTTAATGCACAAGGTCTAACAATAGTATAGGGAATTCCGCTAGTTCTGACACTATCTTCACCTCTGAGTTTCCAAGTCAGAATTCCTCCTAATTGGTCATTTAATCGGACTGCTGGTGGTTCTTCATCTAAATTAATTCCTGGTCTTCCCGGACGTGTGACTCCAGCAGAACTGACCAGCACAAATTGTGGTAGAGTTTCTCCACTATAAACTTTGATTGATTCCACTTCTAAACTAAAGTTACCGGGAGTAAATTTGGGATTTAATGCCCCATCATATTCAAATTTGCTCAACATTAATTGAAATGAACAAACTTTGCTAATGTCAATCGGGGGAGCATCGTTGACAACTTTGGCTCTAAATACAGGAGTTAATTGACTCCATGAGATGCGAATATTAATCCAGGTATTTGCTACAGTATCAAATGAGTAACTATAACCAACACCATCCCAAGATGTTTCCGTCCGTAAGAAGACTTTATAACGTTGTCCGTCACCTTTAACCCGCAATTCTACACCTTGATAACTAGATAAATTCAAAGCCGGAGCAAAATTCTTAGTTCTGACGGAAGCAAATCCTCCCGAATTAGCAGTGGAAACATTCCCAGCAAATAAAGCACTATTTGCTAATAACTGGAAATTACTCGCACTGACTCCACCCATTACCACATCATCTAAAGCACCCCAGATATTTTTTAATTCTGCGGATGGATGACGAAAATCAAAAATGAATTTTTCCCCTGCGGGAGATAGATATTGTGCAGATGCTGTAACTAAATTTTTCACACCTTGATATTCTACATTTTCTGGTGTGTCCCCCACAATTTCAGGCTGGTAAAATTTAATGCCTTGATAATATTTGGCTCGATCACCTGTATCTCCTTCTACTGGTTGTACCCGCACGGCTGTACAACAGATAACAGCTTGAATATTACTTAAAACTAAGGAAGTTAATGTTTCTGGTTTCGTGATGTCTGCAACCACTAGGTCTACATCATTACCTAAGATTGTCCGCGCTCTGTCAATATCTCTCACCAAACATCTGACTTGATATCCTTGGGCTATCGCACGTTTGACCACTCGTTTACCGACACCACCTGTTGCACCTGCCACCAGCACTACACCCATATTTCTTCCTCCCTTGGGTAGATTTTGACTATCTCCAGCACCAGAGATTAACGACTGTAACCAGTTCCAGACAGGAATTACCTCAAAGTAGCTGAGGGTTTTGAGGAATCGACATAAATCCCATTGAGAACGGTTTTGGTTAGTCACAATTTCACCCCTTTTCGTCATTTTCAAGTATAGAAACTTCCCAGAATCTCTAACCTTACCAGCCAATCTTGATCATAACGCAAGGTTAAAGCACTGTAGTTTGTATTATATCTCAGATTATCTCTTTCAATTTGGTCTTGTTGGCGTTTTTCAGGAGTATCATGAGCTGAACCGTCACAGAAAATGGCGATCGCCTCATCATGATAAACAAAATCTGGTTTACAATTTACTTCTGAGATTAACTCTTGTGCTGCATCAGGTAATTTATATCCTCGTTGGTAAATTTCTTGCAAAACTACTCGTTCAAAATCAGAGTTAGGGTCTATCTGAGAGAGCAACTTTTTATATTGTTCACTTCGGGATATACCTATTATCTCTACCATACTTCCTTGCATTTCATCAAGTAAATCTTTAATTAGATGACGATTAATTACAGCATGGTCAAATTGATTTCTGTAGGAAAGTAAGCACTCGTAACAAGCTTGGACACAACTATCTTTAGGTTGTAAAAAATGGCAAATATCCAATGCTGCATTAGCAATTTTTTGAAAAGAATTGGGTTGGTGTAGTAGCTGAGATAAAACCCCCGCACCTCCTTCTGATGCTTCCCAAAATAGCAAATATTTTCCTTCTCCTAATCGTTCTGAATCCAGTTCATCTGGTTCTAATTTATAAACTGCTTGAATTGCTGTTTCTATAGCATATTGGAGAGTCGCGATAAAAGATTCCTTATTATCTTGAGGAACAATCAAAGGCTCAATGATAAGAATATTACAGGTATTATTCACCATTAAATTAACTTCTGTGTGCAAGCTATCGCTAGGTAAATTGCTTTTTAAATCTCCCCAAATTCCGGTTTTAATATCTAACTTAAATCCCCGTTCTTCAGAGTTTTTCTTCAATCCCCGATTAATGCGCCAAACATTAGCCGTAGCTCCATAGGTTAATTTAAAGAGTGGTGTATTATTCGCAGCGAGGACTGTAGCTGGTTCTTGTTT
The DNA here is from genome assembly GCA_963766435.1 of uncultured cyanobacterium. GTDB lineage: Bacteria > Cyanobacteriota > Cyanobacteriia > Cyanobacteriales > Nostocaceae > CAVXZH01. Next base: position 2,729,856 of record CAVXZH010000006.1, on the reverse strand, counting down.
TTGAGAAGCATAGCGAAAATGAGTAGTGATATTATAACCATATTTGAGTCGTTCTTCTTCGTCGCAGGTAATACGTTCTCGTCTACGGGTAAGGGCTGTATCCATTAACAGGATGCGATTAAGTTTAGGGATATTTTGATAGGTATCCCCTTTAATTTGTACACCACAGTTTTCACAAGTATCACGAAAATTTCCTTCATGAAAATAACCGCAATTAAAACAAACTGTTACCCGTTTATATTGACTATCAATGCCACTCACAGGAACTTTCGTTTTTGACACCATGAATTTACTACCTTCATAGTAAATAATATTACTAGGAGCAAATTCACGCAAAGCCACAGCACGGGGACGGGAGATAAATTCACCACCGTCATGGGTGGGAATATATGCCCTTACAGGTAAGCGAGGGAAGTTAAATCCTGGTAAAAATCCCTCAGCAGCAAAGTAGCGATAGGGATAAAATTCAAATTCACTATTACTCTTACTTTGGTTGTGTCCCACTAACAAACTTCTTTGACGTAATGCTTCTCTTTCCTGGGCTTTGGCAATATCATTTTCTTCTGCCGTACCATAACCTCTTGCATGACGGTCAATGATATCACGGGCTTTGCTTAATTGGATAATTGCCTCAGAGTATAACTCACGCCAGCGATCACACCGTTCGTGCAAAATATTCAGTGCATTTTCCAGTGTAAACTGTAGCCAATTCACAGAATACCAAGAAGCTTTTTGTAAATCAGCTTGACAGAAAGTATCTGCAAGTATTGACTGAGTGGCTTGTAGACATTCCGCTAACTTAGCTGGACTAAGTATTAATTGTTGACGAATACTGTCTTTGAGGGGATAACCATCAACATCCAAATCTAAAATCTTGTTCATGGAGTCATCCAAGTAAACTCCAGTATGTGCTAACCAAATAGAATATACATGAGATGCAACTAAATCTTGGTTAGCTAATTCCAGCTTGGGTGGTGCAACAGCCCCAGCTACCATTTGTTGTTGACGTTGGAAGAAATATTGGTCATGTCCGCTACCAATAGCCGCATAAGTAATAACCAACGCTTCTTGTCCACTACGTCCAGCACGACCACTGCGTTGAGCATAGTTAGCAGGACTGGGAGCTCATATCTTGCACCTTGAAATAGTGATGTCAATTCCATGACTAAGTGCTAAAGGTCGAAGTCGTTCAATGTCAAGTAATAACAAAGACAGGACTAAATGAGGAAGAAAAGTAGAGAGTGCAAGAAAAGCAGCTTTACCCCAGTCCAAAGAATCAGATAAACAAGATGAAAGATATGCCCAATATGCTAATAAATAGGCAGTCATAGACAAGATTAACCAACGATAAACCCCTAAAAGAGTGCCTTGCCCAAATTTGTCTAAACCAAAGCGATGTTTAGCGGTTTTGAACCAACCTTCAATTTGCCAACGACGTTTACCCCACCAAGAAATAGTGCTAGCTTTAATGGGTTTTGTAGAGATAACATATCTTTTCACAAACTGACCATTCTCGCGTTTAAAATAATACCAAGAAAGGGTAACAGGAAAATCTAATCCAACGAGTTGAACTTGTCTTCCTCGACGATGTAAAAGTTTAACAGGAGTGCCATTAATTAATTTACGATTACAACCAATACCAAGGACAGCATGATATTTAAGTTTACGAATACCGTTGATAAAATCTTTAGTACCAAAAGCTGTGTCAGCTAGAATTTTCACCTCGAATTTTTTGGTTAATTTTTTTGGTAAGTTACGTACCATTCGTAGTGCCATCTGGGCAGGACTGGCTGTACCTTTACCTCTCCAGACACGAAAATTCCAGGGGATACGCCATTTTCCAACTACCAAATATAAGATGACTATATGTAAGCCTTTCTTACCATTATAGACACTTATTAACTTATTTAACCCTTTGAATTTACCACATTTCTCTAATGTAGTCAGGTCAATTATCACTTGTAAAAATGCTTTTCTTCCTAATGGGAAATGACTGTTAATTTGCTCAAGTGCCTGCTGACGGACATGATAAATGAGTTTACGGGTAGACCAACTACGGGTATTTAAAAATCGACTTAATGCGCTTTCAGATTTGGTTTGACTGTAATGTGGTAAAGGTTTTCCGTCTGCGGCTAGAAATAATCCTAGCATTGCTTCTAAGTTATCTCTTTGATAACGACTAGGCATCAATGCCAGAATAGTGTACATTAGATTATGGGCGTGGGCAAGAATGATTTCCATATTATTTCTTGCTATTGTTTATGTTTTCTACGCCCTTTTCTCTCATATTTTACGAATATATAAAAATATCTCTGTGTAGATTAAATTATTCCTCTTTTAGGATATGTCATTTGTAAATATTCTGATAAAGAATGTAATTTATTATCTCAGTATCTAAATCAGAAGTTTATTTTTTGGATGTTATTTTTATTCTCTTATTTTCGGTTAATACGGATTCTTTTTGCTTGGTGCAAGATGTGAGGGAGGAACATTCCGCAAATGAACAACGCTAAGGTCAGAAATATCTATCCCTAATTCCATTGTTGGGGAACAGAATAAACTAGCTAATTCACCCTTGCGAAATCTATCTTCCCGTTCCTGACGGGTTTGAGTGCGTACTTGTCCCGTATGTTCTCGTCCTTCCATTGTTTGAAATTGAAGGGCATTGCTTTGATAGAATTCTTGGAAAAAATCGTTAACAGTTCTTTTTATGTCTTGTTGACCCTGTAAACGTTTAGAGGTAAGGGGGTCTGGGGGAATTTCGCTTAATTTCGTAGCTTTCCACACCAAGGAATCAATCCGCAATTGAATTCCGGATTTAGGCTGGGATAGATATCCAGCATCTGATAAAGCATTAACTAAAGCCACAATTAAATGACTATACTCCACCTCGGTTAACAGTTCACTCCGTAATGACCAAGCTTTAGGAGAACGTAAAAAGCTACCAACTTTACTTCTAGTTGTGAATTTGACTTTAGCTTTTTTATTGGTACTACTGTCTATAATTGCCCATTCGGCAAAATGCAACTGTTCATTTTCATCAAATACCCAAGGTTCTTTAATGGCTTGAAAAACATCTCTGAGTAAGGAGTCTTTTTCTTCAAATTGGATTAATTTGGCATCCACTGCTAATTCTCGACGCAGATGATTTAATAAAGCTTGGGCAGCAATAAACCGTTCTTGGGGGGTAGCTTGTAAAAGGACTGAGTGACGGTGTTTTTGCCATATAGCTGTCTCCTTACAGATATCTTGTAGACCATCATATTCAATAATGAGCAGTCCACACTGTTCCAAATTAGGTTGAACAATACGCCATCCCCGTCGCAAGTCTTCATAAAGACGGTATTCAATCAGTTTCTGAAAAGCCTCTTCATTACGTTGTTTTCCCCTACCAAACTCCGCTACTTCTTTCGCGTAAACTTCTTGTTTTAGTCCCATTTGTTTGATAACTGCACTGACTAATTCACTGTGAGTGAGTTGTCCCTTAGTTTGCAGTGCGCCTAAAAGTGCATCCTCTAACCCAAAAGTCATTTCTATCCAAGAACTCAGGGGATGATTTTGGAAATTATCTAAAGTTTGTTCTGTCTCTGATGGTAAACCCTTTTCAATACTTTCTCGCAATTCTTGTATAGTCGGTTCAGCTCGTTTAATAGAACGTTCTAAGGTTTCATCTATGACATTGTTGGGTTTAATTTCTACACCAAATAATTTACTAGCAACATTTGCAACCACTTGACGGCGTTCTGTGCGTGTTCATTCTGTGGACATAGTAGCACTTGTCCCAATACATAATAGATTTTGTCCACAACGTTGACGGAGTTTTCTAATTAAAATTGCAACATCTGCACCTTGTCTACCGCGATAAGTATGAAGTTCATCTAACACTAAAAATTTTAATTCTGGAGAAGCGACAAGTTTTTCTTCGTGGGTGCGGGAAAGCATCAATTCCAGCATTACATAGTTAGTTAATAATATATGAGGTGGGTGGTTTTGAATTTCGGTCTTTTTAGTTAAACTTTCTTGTCCAGTGTATTTAGCAACCCGAATATGGGTATTAGGAACGTTATTGAGAAATTTCTTTAATTCTTCTTCTTGGGAGTTAATCTTTTTCTAGTTCCTCATTTACAAATTCTCTCACTTTATTATCGCGAATTTTCAAGAAACTTTCTATATAACGACGATAATCACCGATAACTTCATTACGGAAGTTAAATATATCCAGGGAATTAGGAATTGATAATTGAGAATTTATAGCTGTTTCTTGGGCAGGAGTAATATATTGAATAAGTTGATTAGCAAAGGTTTTTGTTAAAGTATCAGCATCAAAAATTTCTGTTAGTTGTATGTAATCCCATTCTTGGGGAATATGTGTGAAAATTAGATTTAATTGTTCAATAGGTAGAGAATCAACATCTGTACAATCGACTAATGCTAATTTTTGTCCCATGAGAGAGCTAATAGATAAAATAGCTGCTTCTGGTTGTTGAATTAATTGTTGCAGTTTGACAGGTATTTTCATGACTGAATCATCTCTTTTTTTTTAATAAATTTAGAACGTCTTGCTTTCACAATTTCGGGAATATATTCATTTTTGTTATCTTGTCCTTTAAATCCCAATCTTAAATAGACATTTCCTCCTATTCCTGGGATGACTTCACCATCTTGAGTACGTTCATCATCTTTAGCAAAATAGAAAAATTGGAATTTATTGTAAATACTTTCTTCAAATTCATCTCTAAGTTTTGCTTCTGTATTTTCATAAACTACAGGAGCAACTATAAATATTTTTTCCGCTTCTATTTTTTGAATGAGGTTAACAAGATTAGTTCTAACTATACAAGTGCCGGAAATAATAGATTCAATCACAATTAAATATTTAATTTTACTCTTAGTAGGTTCCTGATATTTTTTCAAGATAGGAGCTACTTTCAAATCTTCCACTTCAAAAGGAGAAAAACTCTGATTCCAAAAACAAGCAAAGCCAATATTATGCAGATAATTTTCTAATTTTGAAAGTATACCCCTAGCTAAAAAATCTGCATCTTCCACAGTACAAGCTAGATATATGTCAGAATTTCTATCATTAATTTGAGATAGCAGATAATCACCAAGCTTTGTCCCTATCTTGGTCATCGTATCTCGATATATGCCTGATGTAGTATTTTTATCAGTTAATGTTTTGAGCAGTTGCTGAACAGATTCATTACAAATATCTGAATATAGTCTAGTCATATCAAGCATCCCTCCAAATCTTCAAAGGAAATTTTCCTAGTTTGTAGTTGCGCTTTAGCGCATGTTGTGCTATTGCTAAACCAGTATCTTAGCAATATTATTAATTGTTATCTACCAGCTTTTTATCATGCTCTTGCAATTCCTGTAGGAACAATTATCCCAACTCTTCCATCAACAGAAATCAAACTTCTGGTAGTTTCCGCAAACACAGCATAAGTATTAATATCTCCTACCGCAGTTAAAGGAAATCTCACTCCTTCGCGAATAAACTTACTCTGTGCTTCTGCATCATGTTTTGCATCTTCAAAAGCTTGTGCTAACGCTGGATTTTGCTTTGGTAACTCCTTAATTAACTTTTCTCGTACTGATTTATTCTGAGCATTTGCAATATCAACACTTCGAGCAGCAAAAAACTCTTTTTCCTGTAACTTAATCCTTTCCCAAGGTGGATTTCCCAACACACAATCAAATCCACCTGCTTCAAATACTTCTGGAAATTCCAAACACCAATGAAAAAAATACTTCTCCTCAGCCAACTTATTTGCTGCATCTATTAACTTTTTATTTGTCAAATCCCCCCGCAACACTTCAGCTAAAGCCTTTGTACTTGGTAATAACTCTAAATTCTCTTTCTTTAAAGATATAAAAAACGCCGTCGTCCATAAATTACACGCTGAATAATCCTTCCACCAACCTTCATTTTTACGAGTTTGTTTATATTTCTCCTCTTTTTCCCTCACTTCTTTAGGTGTCGTTTCTGGAATTTCTCCTAACTTCCGCGAATTTTCTAAATATTCTGTGCGATTAGAATTTAAATTACTAGTAGAAATTGATAACTGTCCTTGTAAATCTGTCCCCCGTTCTTTTTTATTCCGCTTTTTTAAATCAGTCGATAATTTCTTGTCATCTCCTGTCAATGCTTTAAAAGCTTCATCAGGTATTCCCTCATATAAACAATCTAAATCCAAAACCCCCACCAGAGAATTACCACATTTAATTCTCTGGTCTAAAAAATTCAGAGGCTTTCCACTACAAAAACCTTCAATCCATAAAGCCACCTTACACAAATCTACTGCTAAAGGATTTAAATCTACTCCATAAATGCAGTTTTGAATTACATCCCGTATCGCTTGACGTAACGGTTCAGCTGCTGGTTGTGCTTCCCCAGTTCTAATTTTAGCTAATTCCTTTCCTATGCGTCTAGCTGCGGCTAAAAGAAAATGTCCTGAACCACAAGCAGGGTCTACTATTTTTAAACTTAGTAATGCTTGTTCGTAGTTGCGCTTCAGCGCATGTTCTGATAAAGCCGGCGCTAAAGCGCAACTACGAACCTTTTCTTCGATAACTGGTTCTAATGCTGTTTTAATTAATTGTTTTACAAGTTGGGGAGGAGTATAATAAGAACCTGTGGTTTTTCTATCACTACCAAATACTAAATTAAATTCATATATTCCCTGATTCGCTTTCACTTGAGGATGAAAATCTAATAAGCTTTCATACACACTTCCCAATTCTTCTACATCCAATGCTGCATAATTTACCCGTCGTATTTGTCCTTTATCTTGATATAAAGATAAATAACTAATGGCCACAAGTAAATCATAATTATCAATTCCACAATCATCTAAATCTGTCAAGGTGTTAGAACCGAATAAATCTCCATTTAAAGGTGATAATCCTAATATATTACCTCGCCAGTTTTCATCAAATAATTTAAATGTTACTCGCAAACCTTGCCAAATATCTTGAAATCCTTCCCTTCTCCATCGTGGACGTTCTGCTAATTCCCTCAGTCGTTCAATACTGTAATATTCTAAATAAATTCTCGCTTTTTCTGGGTCTTCACCTATTAATAATAAATTGCGCGATTCTGCTACCATTAAAAATAATAAACGATAAATTAACCGCAACAACTGACGATAATATTCTAGCTCGTAGTTGCGCTTTAGCGCATGTTCTGATAAAGCCGGCGCCCAAGCGCAACTACGAACCTTTTGACGTAAATGTTCATTTTCAGAATGTTGAATAAAACCATTACCCAATTGTTTTAAGGCATTTTCTACTCCGTCGCGGAGTCTATCGCGTACTCTTCCCCCTTGTTGAACACTCTCTTGGTGATAATATTCCAATAAACATTTATCCGCATCATCTATCCCTTGGGGGAGGCGGGAACGATGGAATAACCGATAAAATAAGCCAAATTCAGCAAAGTTCTCGCCGTTAAGTATCTGCTCTAAGTCAAATTCGATATAGGTAAGGCGTGTCATTATGGAAGAGTCGCGCAATAACCTCCAGCGAAATCCATTGGTAGCGATCGCCCACAAATGTTCTGTTTTGTTCAGATACTCCTGTACTAAAGAGTGTGCTGATAAACGGGGTGTACCACTGGGAGGACGTTTATCTATATCCAAGCGACAACCAATAATATGAATAGGGGGTTTATTTTCTCCCGATTCAGCACGATGGGAAATTGCGTAGGTTTGTCCTTCTACCACTTCCGCTTTAGCAGTATATATGGGGGTATATCCAAGGCTTTTTAACAGCAGCACTACCATTTCACGGGTAATACTGGTGGCTGTATCCTCAGCATCTAGTCTGTTTAATTGACGTTGAAAAGATGCCCAATAAGCTTTCGCATCTCCCCAGGCGATCGCAATTTCATCTTCTAATTTATCAGATTTGGCTAGCCCAAAATCTTCTGATCCTTGTCCTTTAATACTACCTGCTAACAGTTCAGCTGTGATATCTGCTGCTAGTAGATTTCCTTCAAATTGCACACCCGCTAACGTACTACTAGATACACCCATTTAATTCTATACTCCTATGGTTTTCTTTAGAAGAACATGCGCTAAAGCGCAACTACGAACGAACTATTTTTAGGTTTTCCGGGTTGCAAAATATATATGCCTAATAAGTCCATTGGTAGTTGTGGCGTAACTCTAATGGCTCCTTCCTGCGTAATTGCTCGTACACGACGATGGGATTGGGAAAGTTGGTGCGATGGCTCTAAAGCGAATTTTTCCAAATCTGTGGTCAACTCATCCATCCGATGGAGTAACTCTTCAATTTCCTGCTTTTTAATCCCAAAAGGTACATCACTTACTGGATTAGCTTCCTCCAATAATGCTTTTGCTTGCTCCGGTGTTAACCAAATTGGATTTGTAGGAGAACCTGTAAACCCAACTACAGCACATTCTTCTGCATAGACAATACAAGCTTGTAATTTTTGGTCTTTTTCACCCCGTAACTTGCCAGCAGCTTGGATAAAAGTGCGGAATTTGCGTTTATCTGTATCACTGTAGGTTGCTTGTCCCTGTTCTAGGACTACAGTAGGAGAAGCATCAACAGCTTGTTCTTGGTCTGTAGGATCATACACATAAGCACTCATCAAGTCCTCGTCTAAATCAGTTAATACACTATCTGTTGTAGACTTATTGGCTTGACGAGTTAATGTAGCAACAGCAGTAGCAGGAGAGGACATCACATAGCGAATCAATATCAGCGATGAGTAATCGCACTATCTCCAATCGTAGCGCCATCAATAAAGGAACTAACTGATAAGGACGAGGACGCAATGATAACCTACCCAAACAACGGAAAGGACCTGCACCACTCCGCAGTAAATGACGTGCTGCATCCATAAGTAACAAGGCTGCGGCGTGGTCTTTGATACTGGTAGAATTGGGATGAGGAAACGTTGCTGCTTCTAAGGGTTCTAAATTTAACTGCTGATAAATACCAACTATTTCTTCTTCATTGCCATTCAGGGGACGAAAACGGATCAGGTTTTGATTTTCTTCTGGTAGCACTACCCATTGCCGACTGCGGCAACTGACTATAGAGCCAGGGGTGTGGATTAAGGTATCTGTCATGATTTACCTGAGTTAGAGGAGTAGTTAGTCTAAAGCTAGCAGTCAAGATGAATACTTGGATTATGATACACCAACTTATATCTTCCTGAGTAGCAATATTTATACTGTAAACTAAGTTTATTAATTAAATGAAGCCGGCGCTAAAGCGCAACTACGAGCCAATTATCCCTAGTCTTTCTTGTATCGAGTGATTAGGATCACAAGAATTAACAAATCTTAGTCACTAAAAATATTCTTTCAACTCACACATTTACAACTCGTACTATCACCCATTGATTAGCTTGAATCACCTAAGATTAATTTAAGTTAAGAAAAGAGAAATCCGATGAATCTTACTACCTGTATCTGGACTAACGAATCAACACAAGCTTCTACAATCGCTGAAGAATTACATCAATACGATTTATTATCTCCAAATATCCTCACTTTGGAAGAGTTAATCCAGATTTTAGAAGAAGTAGCTAAAGTTCAGTCATTCACAAATTAAGATTTTCTGGTATAACGATGCTTGACCCCAATAAGGAAATACTCTGGATCTCCTGTTGCTACTAATGTTACCTGTGGCGTTTGATACTCTAGAGGAACATAATTTGCAAATTCACTATTTAAACGCATTAATTGCGAAAGAATAGAAGATGTAATCTCTTCTCTCTTATCTTCACTATTTTCTATGTTCGGTGCTAACTCCACCACCACTGATAAAAATCTATTTTTATCTGCATCTTCCTTCACCTGTAAGACAAATTTACCTGTTACCCATTCTTGAATAATTGGTTGTTCTAACCCGACCGTCACGTTTTCCGGGTAAATATTCGCGCCAAAGTAAGAAACTGTAAAATTGGAACGACCGAATACATAAACAAATGGTAACTGATGAATACCTCTTTCTACCCCATCTAGCAGGGGATTAAATCCCCATTCAGACAGAAATTTGAGCATATCATCATAACTAATTAATCCCCCATTATCTAAAATATTATAACGAATTAATGGAATGCCATTATCCCCAGAAAATAGTAATGCACCATCCTCAACTTCAAAAAAACGTTGGATAGGGTCATACTGTAATAATGTGGGTAAACGAGATTCTCCAAATAAAGCTTTTGCTGCATCCGGATTTTTGGCTAAGAACCGACGAATAGAAATACTTAACGGGGTTTCATTGGCTAAAACTCCAGCGTCCGCAGTCCCATAAATTGATACTAGATCATAATTAGATGGTTGAGAACCAACTCTTTCACTCACTAAAGTTCGCCATTCTTCACTAAAAACCTCTCCCGCCATGACCATTTTCATCTGATATTGTTCCCATTTCACACCACGGGAAATTCCCGTATCAATTACATCTTTAAGAAAGGGTGGATATCCCAGTAAAACCACCTGTTCAAAATTTCCAGCTAATTCCTCTACTACTCGCAAAATTTCTTCTTTTTGATTACCCGGAGTAATGACTGTGATTAGATAACCCTTACTCGCAAGATAACGACAGCAATTGGTGGTAAACATTCCTCCTACCCAGGTTCCTAAGGTAAAACAAATTACCGCTAGAGTACTTTTTGTATCTGCATAAAAATGATCGTGGAAAATTTGTTCAAACCGGGTGGCTATTTGCAGTTCATCCGTGAAAAAACGCGGCCAAAATGTAGGTTTACCTGTGGAACCAGAGGATGCCGCTATCATATCACAAGTATCTAATCTACCATAGCGGCATAAGTCTGCTAAAGGATAATGAGAAATATAATTTTCTTTGCAAATAGGAGGTAATTTTTGGAAGTCTGCTAAGGTTTGAATAGTCGCAGGATTAATGGCTCTTGCTGCTAAAAAAGCTTGGTAAGCGGGAACATTAACGGCGATATCCTGGAATAAGGACAAAACTGTTGATGTGGAGTCGAGATGAAGATGACGGTCTAACAATTTTTCGACAGGAGTAGATAAAAAATCTGTAAATGCTGTAATTGCTCTTTGTTTTTGTGGTTGATTATGCATAGACATCAAGAGGAAGTGAGGAATATAGTTAAATTTGTGGAGCAGGCATCTTGCCTGCCATTCAAGTCACGCGGGTAAGATGCCCGCTCCACGGATAAGAATAGCATGAACTATTTAGCTGGGATTTTGTACATAATTAATACAGTCATCGCCACTGAACTTCTTGGCTCTGTTACAATCATGTTTTCAGAAAATTTTCGTAAATCACCTTGATTTTGTTGTAGCCATTGACAAAACCCTATCTTCTTCTTCAGCATCATGCAAGTTTATTGCCATAAACAACACAAAAATAGTGTGAGTAGTCGTTTTTGTACCCTTTGTGGTGAGGCATTACCTCTACCTGAGGGTCAAATTGTGGATCAACGTTATGAAATTATTCGGTTATTGGGACAGGGGGGTTTTGGACGCACTTATTTAGCTGTTGATACTAAAAATGCTCGTCAAGAGTGTGTGCTGAAGGAATTTGCTCCTCAGGTGGAAAATCCCCAAGATTTGCAAAAGGCTAAGGAATTATTTGAACGGGAAGCTAAGGTTCTCAAAAAACTCCAGCATTCCCAGATTCCCAAGTTTCACTCTTCTCTCCAAATCAAGTTTACCAATAAAGATTTTTTCTTTTTAGTCCAAGATTATATAGATGGTGAAAATTATCATCAATTACTAGAACAACGTCAGTATCAAGGGCAAGCTTTTACGGAAGTGGAAATACTTGATTTATTAAAAAATGTCTTACCTATTTTATCCTATATCCACTCACTAGATGTAATTCATCGTGATCTGTCTCCCGATAATTTAATTTGTCGGCGTTCTGATCATTTACCCGTCCTGATTGATTTTGGTGGAGTGAAGCAATTACCAGCTTCTCAAGGTTTTTGGTCTACTCGCTTAGGGTCGAATGGAACTTTGTTAGGTAAAGTGGGTTATGCACCTGAAGAACAATTAAGACAGGGACGAGCTTTTAAGAGTAGTGATTTATACTCATTAGCTGTAACGGTGTTAGTTTTACTGACGGCTAAGGAACCACAGGCACTTTACGATAGCTATCAAGGAGATTGGTTATGGGGAAAGGCAATCAAAGTTAGTCCTAAATTAGAAACTATCTTAAAAAAGATGTTGGCATATAATCCCAATGATCGTTATCAACAAGCAGATCAAGTTTTAAAAGATTTATCCTCTCAACTCACTATCCAAAGCCCTAATCCTTACTTGACCAATTTAAAGACGATGATTGCTGCTCCAGGACGACGTAGTTCTCAACTGGTCAGTAAATTAAACAGCAAAACCCAATTGGCTGTACAAAATCTACCTGTGCCAATTTGGTTACGTCCTTTTATTGTCACTTTAATTGCCTCTACTATTGCTATTTCCACCTTTGCAGGTGCTTACGCTGTGGTTAAATCTATTTTTGGTGCTGTATCATCCGTGAAGGTACCATCAATTTCTTTACCCACATTACCAACATTACCCAAAAACCCGCTCACTAAATCAGATGGAGACAAACAAACCAATCACGACCTCCAAAAAATTCTCCAGCGTCGTCAACAGCTAGAAATTCCCCAAAACTTTTTTATTGGCTTAGTAGATGAGACTTTTTATACGAAAAAACCAGATTTAAAAGGACGTAATATCTCTGCAAAACCAGAAGATGCAGGATTAAGAAACGAATGGGCTGGAATAGCAGAAGATTTATTAAACAAAATAGAACAGGCTAATCTCAGTACAGAAGCTAGACGGAAACTGGGAACTTATAGTCAACGAGATTATGAGCATTGGCAATTATTGGCTCAAAGAGGAGAGTTGGGGAAATATAAAACCTTTGCAGAGTTTAAAGAGGACGTATATAGAAAATTTAATCCCTTGTTTCCAGGTCAACAGCGTGGCAAACTCAATTTCAAGACTTATCTGCAACTTTGGCAGGCGATCGCCTTTGACCTGAGTAAGTAAAGTTTAATTGAGCCATTTAACTAGAGAAACAAATTTAGTAATAGAATAACTTAAAATGGAGTAAAATAGACAAAATCGATTTTATTTTTATGTACATAAGTCCGATAGAAGCACAAAAACGCTATGGATAGAGAGCATACCCCCTGCTATAATAACGATCAGGAGGCAAAAGATAATGGCTAAACGTAAACCCAAAAATCTAGTCCAAAAATTAGCAACACAAGTTGTAGAAATCATCAATATTGAGAGTAATGATGAAGCAGAATTATTAGAGATAATGGAGCGTTTGGGAATTGTTCGTGCTGAATCCTATCATAAGTTAGGAAGTGTCAATCATTGGGGTATGGATTGGCACAATGCATATCCTGAAGTCCGTGCTTTCAGAACACCAGAATCACTAGGACTACCTTCTAAATTAATGGAATGGACTGTCAGTGATGTCGCCAAAGCAATACTGGCTCAACAAGCTGCCACCATTGCCAATCTGAGTTCAACTATTTGGAATAGATACCCTGGACAAGAAAATGAAGAAAACCGAAAAGCTGCTTATAAAAAATTAAAAAGTACGGAATTCTTGTGTGATTCTTTCCTACATAGAATTGTCAGGAAAGAATTTCAACGGGGTCATACTTATGTGGATAATCAAATTGTTTATCAATCAAATGGTTATACTTGTAAACGCTTATCTGGCTATACTTACCAATTGGAGTTAGCTGGGTTAGTCTCAGGTAAACGTATCAAACTTACTGTGAAAAGTAATCGCCAAATAAATGGACAAATCCGAGTTATTTATCATCAAGATTTAGAACGTTTTGAAGTTCACTTTCTGGTGAATTTTGGGGAGTATCTACAGCAACCCGATGAATTAAGAACATCGATAGGAATCGACAAAGGATATACTGAAGCTTTCTTTGATTCTCGTGGTCAACAGCATGGCGTAGGATTAGGTAAATTACAAAGAAAGGGAACAGGGAACAGGGAACAGGGAACAGAAAGTATCCTGTTCCCTGTTCTAAAAACTTTAGTTCTGAGTTTTGAGCTTCAGTCAAGAAAAAAGATGTTTTTTAAGGAGAGTGTCACAAAAAAAACGGCATCCTTATTTCAATCTCATGTTTCTAAACATGAGTTTTCCCTGTTCCCTGTTCCCCGTTCCCTGTTCCCTCTGACTAAAAAGAATAGGAATCGTGGTAAAATTTTTGGATTTTATCGCCAGCTAAAAGAATTTGACCCAGCTAAAGCGGCCAGAATTCTCGAAAATAATTTAACTCGTAAAACTGAAAATAAACGTTATCGGCAAGACCAAGCAGAAATTATGTCATTGATTGGTAAAGCCGCTAAATCTTTATTTACTGAAGGATTATTAAAAGTTTTTGCGGAAGACTTGACCCAACCCATCAAAAATAAATGTCAGTCTAAAGCTATGTCTCGAAAGTTAAATAGCTGGGTGAAAGGCTATATTCGAGACAGTGTGAAAAAATGGGCTAGTTGGACTAATTCAACAGTTTCAGAGGTTGCAGCTGCGTATACATCGCAAGTTGACTCGATGACGGGAACTCTATTGGGAACTCGTCATGGGGACAGAAGAGGCAGGGGGCAGGGGGCAGGGGGCAGGGGGAAAAGAGGACAAGGGGCGGGAGGGCAAGGGGGAGAATATTTGTACCTGCCTCTTCCCTCTCCCCTGCTCCCTGCTCCCTGCCCCCTGCCTCTTCTGCGTCGTACAGCGCGTTTCTTGTTAGGGATAGGTAAGAATTTAAGGGATGCGGTGGCAGCCGAATGGCTGGATATTAAGCATACCAAAAATCCTACTTTCGAGAAACTGGTTAGTGGGAGCTAACCAACGTCTAGACAGATGATTGGGAGGTAGACGCCTATTACCATCATACCAATCCTCACTCAGACCACCATAAATTACACCGTTTTACGTCGTTTTACTACGTTTTATGAGTCTCCCTTTTATTAATATAAGTCCTGAAAAAATCTCATGGCAGACCTAACTGGTACTTGGCTGGGAACTTACTGGCAACAAGGAACTCCTAGTCGTTTTGAAGCTGTCTTCGTTCAAAATGGCAACGTTTTGAGCGGTTCAATTTTGGACGATAACTATTTAGGAGAAGCGCAACTCAATGGTGAGGTTATTGGGCGTGCTGTTAGCTTCACTAAGCGGTATCTAATTACTTCCCCGGCACCAATCCAATACAGAGGAGTTATTTCCGAAACCGAAGACTATATTCAGGGACAATGGCAGATTGGTAAAAATCAGTCTGGTGCTTGGGAAGCTCGACGCAGTGGCGAAAATCTCATGATAGACTTAGAAAATCGTCTTCAGAAAACAGTTTCTTTAACCAGATGAGTCTAACTCTTCATCTTCTCCGTCATGGACAAACAGAATGCAGCCGCAATCATGCTTTTTGTGGTGCAATTGACTCAGCGCTGACAGACGAAGGTTTGAAAATGGCTGCGGCTTTTGCGTCTGCATATAGTTCTACACCTTGGCAGGCAATTTTCTGTAGTCCAATGCAACGAACTATGGATACAGCTAAACCTTTATCTGTAGCCATAGGAATGCCAATACAATTACGAGATGGACTCAAGGAAATTAACTATGGTGAATGGGAAGGTAAAACTCCAGAAACCATCAGTAGTGAATTTCATGATGATTATCTCCGTTGGTCAGACTGACCCGGCTTGGTATGCTCCCACTGGCGGGGAAAAAGCAGTCACAATTGCTTCTCGTGCTATGCAAGTAATTGAAGAAATTAGACACCTCTACAGCAGTGGCAATGTTTTAATTGTTACTCATAAAGCGACAATTAGAATTATTCTCTGTAGTTTACTAGGCATTGATGTGGGGCGATTCCGTTATCGTTGGGGATGTCCCGTTGGCTCATTAAGTGTGATAGAATTTACGAATCATGGGCCATTATTACAAACTTTAGCTGACCGTAATCATTTGGATCAAGAGTTACGGGCTTTACCAGGTTCTTGAAAAATTTTCCAAAAATATAGTATAATAATAGACGGAATTAAAAAATCCTCGCCCAGAAAAATGGGGATAGTTTCCTATTTTCTGTGATTTCTTTGATATTTGCCCCAGGTTATATCTGTCAGTAGATTAAACTGAAAGTAAAGGTAATCCCTAGAAATGGCGGGGTAACTTTATGTTTGTTTTGTGTTTGCGAAAAAAACAATTTATTCCAACTGTAAAATATGAGGGTGGAGCCAAAGGTGACTAGTATTGATAATTACAACTTCTCTTTCTCAGAAGAAGTCAGCATTCCCCAAGCTCCTCCTGGATTTAAATCCGGTTTTATTGGCATTATTGGTCGCCCAAATGTCGGTAAATCTACTTTAATGAATCAATTGGTGGGACAAAAAATTGCGATTACTTCACCAGTAGCTCAAACTACACGTAATAGGTTGCGGGGTATTTTAACTACGGCAGAAGCCCAACTCATTTTTGTGGATACACCGGGAATTCATAAACCCCATCATCAATTGGGTGAAGTCCTCGTCCAAAATGCCAAAATTGCCATTGAGTCAGTAGATGTAGTGTTGTTTGTGGTGGATGGTACAGTAGCTTGCGGTGCTGGCGATCGCTATATTGCCGAATTACTCGGTCGCAGTCAAACACCAGTAATACTGGGATTAAATAAAACCGACCAACAACCCACAGTTTCCCAACTCATCGATGATAGTTATACTCAGTTAGCAGATGCTCATCAATGGCAAGTGGTGAAATTTTCGGCGAAAACGAGTACAGGATTATTAGAACTACAACATTTACTAATTGAAAATTTAGCCCCAGTCATCTATATTATCCCCCCGATTTAGTCACAGACCAGCCAGAGCGCTTTATTATGGGAGAATTGATTCGGGAACAGATTTTGTTTCTGACTCGTGAGGAAGTACCCCATTCCGTCGCAATCGCCATTGATAAAGTGGAAGAAACACCAGCAATTACCCGTGTTCTAGCCACTATTAATGTGGAGCGAGATTCTCAAAAAGGGATATTAATTGGTAAAGGTGGAACTATGCTCAAAGCTATTGGCAGTGAGGCGCGTGAGCAAATCCAAAAATTAATTGCTGGTAAGGTTTATTTAGAACTGTTTGTCAAAGTCCAACCCAAATGGCGTCAATCAAGAATCAGTCTAGCAGAATTGGGCTATCGAATCGAAGATTAACTACTCCTTACTCCAGATAAAATGATTGATCTCAACTTACCAGATGCGACTGTACCGTTGCGGGTACTAATTGTGGAAGATGATCCGATGATGCAATTGGGATTAGAACAATCCTTAATGGCTCATCCTCAATTAGAGATTGTTGGACAGACAGAAGATGGTTATTTAGCTGTGCAATTAGCATTACAACTAAAACCTAATTTGGTAGTGATGGATATTGGTTTACCTCGATTAGACGGAATTGCGGCTACACAACAAATTAAAGCCGCATTACCTGATACTCATGTAGTTATGCTCACATCCCATCAAACGGAAACAGAAATAATCGCCGCCCTATCTAGTGGTGCAGATGCATATTGTATCAAAGGCGCGAGTATAGAAAGATTGTTGAGTGCGATCGCGGCGGCGGTGGATGGTGCAACTTATCTTGACCCTCTGATTGCACGACGAGTCATAGATCATCTCAAACCACCGACACCGACTAATAATCATGCTAACTTATCAGCCAGAGAATTAGAAGTTCTCAAACTGATGGTATTGGGGTTGAGTAATCCAGAAATTGCCCAGAAACTGTATCTTAGCCCCAATACCGTGAAAACCCATGTCCGGGGGATTATGAATAAACTTGCAGTGGATGATCGTGTGCAAGCAGCTGTACTTGCTCTCCGTTCTGGATTAGTATAGCGTTTAGCCATCAATATTCGGTTTTAGTAATCAGTTTTCCGAATTTAAAATCCATAACCTGGACTCAGACCTGATTTTACCTAACTGCTAAATTGTGGCACTCAGGTATAAAATATTTTTGAACTCATGTTGAACAGCATCCGTAGTCTTTGGCGTCAATTTTTTACTAGAACTAGGACAATCAACAACGAACCCTTAAATAAGGTTAGTTTGATTGTGGTTATTCTCGTGGATATTTTTATCTTAATCAACGTTTTTAACGGATTATATAATATTAGTACATGGCATATAACCCCCGAACAAGCTTATCCATGTTATTCCCAGTGGGTAAATTACCGTTCCAGCAAAGCTAAGGATAAAGACTTTCAAAGCATCCAGCAGACATTAGCATATCAACCAAATAATCAAGTCAGTGTCCGACAGACTTATCAACAAATTGAACAAGGACATTTAGGTAAAGTTTCTAGCATTTGTTTGAACTATGCTGAGGCTAAAGATAAAATCAAAAATCCTGAAAATCAGGAAGGAATTAATATTATTGCCAAAAAACAAGACAAGATTGCTAATTTAGAAACCACCAATCGCAATATTAAGGAAAAATATGATTCAACCCTCTTAGAAAAAATTGCTGGTCAACCTCGTCAGCAATCCATTAACGGAGTTAGTGCTGATCAAGCTAAACAGGAAATAGAACAAAATAGTAGTAAAATTGCCACCATCAAGAGTGAAATCTCAACTATCAAAAGTAAACTCCTCGCGCAACCAGAAAATATCAGTCTGATTGCTTTTTTGAAAAATGAGACTCAATTTAAAGAATTAGAACAAGGCTATAAAGGAGCATCATTCTGGTATCCTAGTATTCAACTGATTCTGGAATCCATCTTCCTGCTACCACTGATATTGATAGCAGTATTAGTTAATAATTTTTCTCAACGTCGAGGATATGGATTAATATCGCTAATTAGCTGGCATTTGTTGGTTATATTTTTCATACCCCTAGTTTTTAAATTATTTGAATTTCTGCAATTTGGGGCGATATCTAAATTTATATTCGATATTATTGTCGAGTTAGTTGGTAATTTGCTTTTCTTGGTCAGTTATATTTATATATTACTGATTCCCTTGATTGGTTTTGGCATCATCCAGTTTTTCCAGAAAGTGGTTTTTAATCCTAAAGCCCAAGCCGTGAGCAGAGTACAAAAATCCCAGTGTATCCACTGTGCTAAAAAAATTCGGCAGCAAGATGCTTACTGTCCTCATTGTGGTTATTATCAATATACAGATTGCTCGAATTGTCATACTTTAACTTACAAAGCATTACCGTATTGTCACCATTGTGGACATCAACAAGATTCTCATCCTCAATAAAACTCTAGGGGGATGATTGATCAGGGATACAAAGGGCAAAATAAGCCTAGAATGACGGAGATGAAAGCAAAAAAATATTGTTGGTGCAGTGCAGCATGATTCAATCTTGGATGATAATTGGAGCTGTGGTTTTTTTAGTTGCTTTAGCAGCTAACTGGGTGACACCAAGCAATTGCCAATGGTTCAAGCGCTTACAAAGACCGAGATGGTTGGTATTTGAAGGCTTGATTCCCTTAATCTGGACAGTTATTTTTATTTGTGGTGCTTGGTCAGCTTATATGGTTTGGGAAAGTGATCCAGGTAGCAACAGTACTTGGATAATGATGGGTATATTTCTACTCTTAGAAATATTCACTATTGCTTACACCCCAGTCATGTTTCGGCTTCGTAGTTTGAAAGTAGGTACAATCATTGGAGCTACAGGTTTCATAATTTGTGTTTTTATTATCATAGCAGTTTTACCTATTTCGCCTTGGGCGGCATTATTATTACTTCCTTATTTACTGTGGAGTCCCATTGGTACTTTCACTACTTGGGAAATGGTTAATTTGAATCCATTTTCGGAGTAGTAATGTGAATTGCTATAAAGTTCGCTTGACTCCTAACCTGATTTGATTATTCATTTTAATACTGCATGAAATCGGACCAGGATTAAAATTACAAGTGTAGGTTGCTAAGGCTTCTTTTTGATAATTGAAAACCCGAATATTGTAACCGAAACTTCTAGCATGAGTTCCCAACCGATTGACAAAATTGTACCGCTCTACATAATCTAGCAAACTCCAAATTTGCTGATTTACTATCAAATCTACACGAGCAGAAGTTGGATAAGCTATCCAGTTATCTAAAAGTTTACTTTCTGAGTTTTCTTTAGCCCACCATAAACTAGGAACAGTTAATTTTTCTGGATTAATGGTATTAGCCGTAATTACAGAATCATTAGGATCAGTTAATAAATTTAGTTCTAGTGGTGCATCGGAAGCTTTAGGAGTTATCTGAGCTAATAAGGGGGAAATTGGTAATAAAGAAATTATGGTGAGATTAATATTTAATAATAGTAAATGAGATATTTTTTTACCAAAAAATTGATTTTTCCACATAAGCTAATCCTAAAAAAATTAAAGTTTAATTGCAATCACACGTATCCGACGATAATCTGCTATCCATGTTCCTTCAATTCCGCAACCACTGGAATTACTTGCTGAGATTAGTCAGCAAATAACCCTGTAAAGAAAGCACCAGTAAACATCTCAATCCAGTTAGACCTAGCTTTGACATAAATATTGTAAACTACTAATTTAGTACTGTTACACTGGGGAATAACCCTAAGAACAAATAACTATGCTTAAGCGTTCTAAGTTTGAAGCCACACAGTCTCAAATCATGCAACGTGCTGAGGAACTCATTAGCGCTGCATCAAATCGCTACCGGATTACAGTACAAGTAGCAAATCGCGCTAAACGTCGTCGCTATGAGGACTTTGAAAATAACGAAGATGCGATTATGAAACCTGTCCTGAGAGCAATTATCGAAATGTCTGATGAAATGACACAGCCGGAAATTATTGGTGAAGTATAAAATCAGAGATTGAAATGAACTCTCTTTAGTCCCACAGTGTACACACAAGTAGGGGCGTATTGCATACGCCCCTACAAAAATTCCCGGCTCGTAGCCGAAGCGGAGAGGGACAGGTCTTTCCCTACTACTAAAAAAGTGGTTTTAAAATTTACTATTCTGTTTATAAAATAATTTATGGAACTAAAAAAACTGGCTTCTTGGTTAAATTTGCCATTGAGATTTGGGAAATTTAAAATCCAAAGATTGATAATTTTATCAATTTTTGTGGCTATGATAATTATTGGTTCAGGGATAGGTAAATTAATTCCCACTACTTTACTAGGTTTTGAACCTGCTGTTGCTCAAATAATCACTTCTAGTGATGTTTGGCAGAAAGTGTATGAGAAATTACCTGACTTCCCGAAAGAGAATCAGTATATTAGTAGAGATACTGGAAAAGTCGATCAGGATGACACATTAGCAAATCGGTTAATCCGCTATCACATCTATGTTAAAGGACGCTCCCCCATTTATCGCTTAGATTGGAAGCTGACTTTGGCTGATTACCTGAATCTAAATGAAACTATGTATGATGGTAACTATCCCGGATTTGATCTATTGCGTGTAAATCCTATTGATGGCAATCGCCAAGCTATTGCTAATCTTAATCGTAATCAGCGCCATGATTTAGTCCAAGTTTTAGTTAATATTTTTACAACCCCAACCGAATCTACACTACTTAATAATCCCACTCCCACTCCTACTTCCACTTCCCCAAATCCGACCCCCAGAGGAGGTGCAGAACTACTCAAATGATAGGCTTGTTTGAGTATTTGCGTCACTAAATAAGATAGGATTTTTATAAACTGATGTAAGTATTTATGGGATATGGAGTCTAAAAAAGTACAACAACATCCGAGACTAGGAAAGAACGTACTACCTGGTTGCAATTTGATGGAACTATCCCATCAACAGGTATTAGAATTGAAACAAGCTCTTTGGCAACATGGTGTGATTGTCGTTAAACAGCAGCATCTGAGTGCATTACAGTTAAAAGAATTTGCTAAACAAACTTTTCAGGATTTAACCGTGGGGTCAAGAGATAAACCCCTAGACCCAGAAATTGACCCAAACTTACAAAGTCCTGGTGTGGCTATTTTAGGAAATCCCAAGGGACATACTCAAGAAGTTGTGGGTAAAATAGCTTGGCAATGGCATCATGATAAAGATCATCTTCCCAAAGCCGAAGGATTGGCGATGAATTCTCTGTATGTGGTGATGCTGTATGGGGTAGAAATACCTGAACAAGGAAGCGATGGAGAACCCCACACGACTGAATTCCTGGACATGGTGGAAGCTTACAATCTCCTTGCTCCTGCTCATCAACGGGAATTAGAGCAAATGTCTATGTATCATTTTTCGCCAGTTGCTGCTCAACCAGGCGCTGCACTTCCTTTTAAAGCACATCCCGTGGTGTCAACTCACAAAGTTACTGGACAAAAAGGATTGTATCTTGGCTCAGACACATCAATTCCCGTGGAGATGAAAGAGCAACCAGAATTAGGAAAACAGTTTTGGCTCTCATTATTTGAAACTGTACTGGAGAACACACCAATTTACGCTCATTTTTGGGAACAGGGTGATATTGTTTTTTGGGACAACTCGCAAGTGATGCACACAGGTATTCCCTACGACCCCAGCAAACATAAACGCATCGCTTTGCGTGTAGGAGCTGTAGACAAGACTTATAGTTAAATGGAACGTGTAATTAAAAGTGGAGCTGGTTGGCGGATTGGTTGGAATCCGAACGCCTTAGAATTTAAGGGTTTAGTGGGTACAGATGATTGGGCTATTGAGTTAAGTGAAGCTGAGTTAAATGAATTTTGTCGTCTTTTAACTCAGTTAGCGGATACCATGAAGCAAATAGGGACAGAATTGATGGATGAAGAGAAAATTGCCTGTGAAGCCGAAAGCGATTTATTATGGATGGAGGTGGAAGGTTATCCTCACAGCTACAGTCTGCGCTTAATCCTCAATACTGGAAGAGGGGTAGAAGGTAGGTGGCATCCATCAGCTATCGAAGGTTTATTGCAGGCTAGTAATACGCTGAAGGTTTTTTGAAAAAAAAGTTGCCATTTTTTGAACCTGATGATATACTAGGCAAAGTGGCTCGATAAATAAAGAAATTTCTGAGATTCAGGAAAATCTGAAGTCGAGTTAACGGGGCGTAGCGCAGCTTGGTAGCGCGCCACTTTGGGGTAGTGGAGGTCGTGGGTTCGAATCCCGCCGCTCCGATTTTTCGGAATACCCTTTATATTAATAGTTATCAAGGAGAGAGTTTATTCTCTACTTGATGAGTGTTTTTTGGAGGACAAATTATGAACACTTACAAAACTTATATTACTATTGATGATACCAAACAGATAATTTTATCTGATTTACCATTTCCACCAGGACAGCGAGTAGAGGTGATTATTGTAATAGAGGATAATACAACAGATATCAAATGTGATAATCAAGAAAACAAACATGAACAGTTTTTTTTATCAGCAGATAAAGCCTATATAGAATTAAGAAATAATCCGGAATTATGGGGTGAAGAATTAGCAGAAAGAGGATTGTGGGAACAAACCTTAAGTGATGGGTTGGAGGAAATTTGAGTAAAATTCTTAGAAGTGAAGTTTGGTTCGTAGACCTTAACCCAGTTCGGGGACGTGAACAATAACGAAAAAGACCTTGTTTAATTATATCAGTAGATTTGTTTAATCAGGGTGCATCAGGATTAATTATAGTTTTACTTATTACTTCTAAAAATAAAAATATCCCCTTTCATGTAGAAATTAATCCACCTAATGGGGGTTTAGATGTACGCAGTTTTATTAAGTGTGAAGATGTGCGCTCAATTTCTGTAGAAAGGTTGATTAATAAGTTAGGGGTAGTTACACATGAAATAATGGTGAAAGTTGAAGAAATACTCAAAATTTTAATTGGTTTATCCTCCTAAAGTAAATTACAATATGGTTCCGTTAAGCTTAAGCTGAAAAATGGGTAGAATCCTTGTGTAGTAGTTGCACAAAAATGGATGATTGTGTTTGCAAATCATATTTTTACCTGTATCTAATAAGTAAGAGATATTGTCCCTTTAGCACAAGTAAAAGTACCATTTTTATAAATCGGATCAGGTGGTTGTTTAGTTGTGGGTGCATTGGTTTCACAAGCAATAGCTAATGTCACAATTTCATCTTTAGATTCCGAATTTTTGGGTGCTGGTGCAGTAAAAACAACTCCCACATAACTTTTGGTTGGTTGTTTATCAAATAATCCTCTCGAAACATATTCTTGTCGAGCAATACCATAGTGAAACACTGCTGTATTATTAACAGGACGCATAGAGTAGTTATATAATTTCGTCTGGGTTTTTATCCCTAGCTGCAATTCGGGAATTGAACTAGCAAATTTTTGCTTTTCTAAAAAATATGCTTGTTGTCCACGATTCATCGTCCCAATATAGTTTTTCGGTTCTAATCTTACAGGTGCATTTCCACAACTCAATAAACTAGGGAGTGCGATCGCTGCTAAAATCCCCATTACGGCAATGACCAGCAATAAACCCCACCCAGTAAAACCTTGAGAGGAATTTCTGGTGAGTAAATAGCGGTAGTAGTTCCACAAAAATCGATGATTATGTTTGAGAATAGTCATAAGTTTATCTTTACCTATCTAATAATTCAGAGATATTGTCCCCTCAGCACAAGCAAAAGCACCATTTTCCTGTTCCCTATTCCCTCGGAATCAAAAATAAAATGCTGAAAATTCGACTCCTTCCATCTGTGGTTTTGCTGATTTTATGCTTTACCCTAGTAAGTATTCGTTCATTTGGGCTAACAAATATGACATCTATACCTCAATTGCTGACCGACCCCTTTCTACAGTTACCAACTGAAACTTCAGTGCGGGTGGTCTGGTTTACGGAATTTTCTGGAAATAAACACACAGTCAACTATGGTGAAGAACTAACTCAGGTTGCTGATGCAAATACTTCTAAACTCAGTCGGACTAGGGAAGACCAACAATCACGACTCCCAAACCAAACTTATTCACAACCTGTCAAACGTGATATTTGGCGACATGAAGCACTGGTAAGAGAATTAACTCCTGGTGTCCGAGTCCCCTATTGTGTTACTAGTGTCCGAGAGGATGGTAAAAGTGTGAGTAGTGATATTTTTACCCTCGCATCAACACCAAAACCAGGTACACCGATGAAAATTCTGTTGACTTCAGATCATCAACTCAAACCTATGACCGCAGCTAATTTACAAAAAGTGGTGGAGACAGTAGGACAAGTTGATGGAGTATGGTTTGCAGGTGATTTAGTTAATGTCAGCGATCGCGCTTCGGAATGGTTTGATGATCATCTCGGTGGTGCTTTTTTTCCTGGTTTGCAAGGTCGTGCTCACTATGAAATTGAACATAATGGGATTAAAACCACGTATACTGGCGGAAAAATTATTCAATATGCACCTATGTTTAGTTGTATTGGTAATCATGAAGTCATGGGCAGATTTGGCAGAACAGCCAGTCTAAATGATGAATTTAATGATACAATTACCCGCGCATTTGCTCGGAAATTTTATGGTGATAAATCCTTAAAAAATAATTCTTTCAATACAGATACTTATGAAGAAATCTTCACATTACCCGCCAGTAAAACGGGAGGAAAAACCTATTACGCCGTTACTTTTGGCGATGTACGTTTAGTAGTTTTGTATATTACAAATATGTGGAGAACTCCTAGTTTAGAACCAAAAATGAGAGGTAAATATCGGGAAGCAGACCAAGATTTAAGTTCTCCAGAAAATTGGGGTTATGGACAACATATTTATGAACCAATTAATCAAGGTAGTCAACAATATAATTGGCTGGAAACTGAATTGAATAGTTCAGAATTTAAACAAGCAAAATACAAAGTTGTGATGTTTCATCATCCTCCCCATTCTTTAGGTGCTAACATTGTACCAGCTTACACTAATCCAGTCCCGATGATTAAACGGGATGATAGTGGTCAAATTAAATCAGTCCGTTATGAATATCCAAAAGAGAATGATTATATTATTCGCGATGTGATTCCTTTATTAGAAAATGCAAAAGTACAATTTGTATTTTATGGACATTCTCATTTATGGAATCGTTTTCTTAGTCCTAGTGGAATGCATTTTCTAGAAACATCGAATGTTGGTAATTCTTATGGTGCTGCTTGGGGGGATAAAAAACGAGAAATCCCCATAGGGTATACAGCAAATGCTCCAGAATTAGATAATCCTAATAAATTAGAACCTGTTGTACCAACAATTGCACCATTGTTAGGGGAAGATGGTCAACCGATACCATTTATTGCTAGTAATGAGATTACAGCTTTTAGTATTTTTGATACTGAAACCGGAATAGTGAGTAGTTATCGCTTTGATACTCGTGAACCTGATTCAGAGGTGATCAAGTTTGATGAATTTAAATTGAAATAAGCAGCATATTGTTTGGTGGAGTAGAACTGAGGTTAAATGACCATCCTAATTAATATTAACAGCCTGGGAGCTTAATGTATGATTTTGACCATCTAATTTATAAACTAGAATCCCCTTTATCTGCTTAATATTACCGTAGCCTTCTTTTTTAGTCAGTCTATATTGCTGAGGAGAAATTTCTAGAGGATGAAGGGTTAAATCAACAGGTGGTAAAGATATTAGTTTATTTTGATTTCCGGCTGCAACCACTTCTATTTTCTGGAGATGCAGGGTAATAGTGTGCATTGTTTTATTTTCAAATGTCACTCTTAATAAAGCATAACCAATAGGACGATCTTTATTTATGGGAATACCTACAGGAGGAAGATTAGGATCTTCTTGCCAAGCTTCCAGTGTCAAGGGTTGATTAATTATTACTTTATTCATGGGGGTTTTTGGTTTTTTAAAATTGGGATTTCTAGATTTTATTTGTGCAAATTTAGGAATAGACGATTGCTCAAATTCCCAGAAACCTATTTGAATCCCATCCAAAAGTGATAAGGTGCTAATAAAAATTATTGCACCAATGAGTAAGTCATGAGTGAACATAATTTCCCTGATAAATGTATATTAGCTGCATTTTAAGTATTAAGATGCAGCTAATGTAACTTACAACTAAAGGTATTAAACTACGTTAATACCATAATAATATAGCGCGAAATCATTGTAAGAAATAGTTCTGATACCATTAGTTTCACCTTGTCGAGTCACACCCCAAGGATTATAGAGTGTCAACATTCCGGTAGAGGTATTAGCACTAGTCACTATATACTCATGTCCACCCACAATGCCTAGACCAGGACTACTAATTGTATCTGCTGTCACTGCTTTTCCACTACTCAAGAGACTAGCTATACCCGCTAAAGTAGGAAGAACTCCTAAGCGAGAGACTAAGTTACTCCAATTTGTATTACTATAGTAGCCCCCACTAACACCAGAAATTGATGGCATAGCACGGTAGCCCCAGCCACCCTCAATAGTTCCGTAACTGTTGAGCGTAGAACTACGTTGAGATGACCCTGATTCAGAAAACTGAGCATAAGCTTTTTCTGCTAGAGCTACCCATATACCAATATTGGCATTGTCGTAGAGAGCAAATCTTTGTCCAGTGTAGCCATTACCAGAAACATTAGTGGGTAAGAAGCGATCAACGGTTAAATAATCAGTGGTGGTTACAGTACCATTATTTTCTCCAAATAACCTGACTGTAAATGTATTATCACCGTTGTCAATAAACATATTCTGAATAGCTGATGGACGCTGAAATGCTGTTGCTCCTAAAGAAGATAAGAAGTAACAATCTCCTAAATATCCTTGACTAATATCTTGATAGTTAAATGTACCATCACTACCAAATAAACTACCGTTGGCTTGCTGGTAAGTCAGGCTAAATCCAGAGGGAGCAGTGGGGCGATCGCCTCCCAAAAACCACTTATCAATCAGATTTTCCATCTGAGTGAGACTGCTACCCGCATATAAGTTACCAAGGATGCCACTCTTATAATATTGATTAGCTACATCACCGTTGACTATTTTATTGGACAGAACATGAACATAATCTGCCATGTTGAAGCGACTATAATTGTTAACAATAGTCCGCAAATCAGTTAATTCAGTAGAGTCAATAGCATTATTATCTTCAGCATTACGGAAGATGCTAATCATATCGTTACGATTCAAGCTACCATCACCAGCCAAAGAACGAGTTAGACTGATAATTCCAGCATCTTGTAGATTTTGACTGTACCAATCACTGGTAGCAGTAGTATTCAAAAACAGATTGTAGTTAGTTTCAGCAGTGCTATAAGGATACACCCGCACATAATAAGTGCCAGCATTTAAAACACTAGTAATAGACTCAGAAGTGCTTCCACCAAAACTAGAAGCGCTTAAATAAGTACCATTACTATCGAGTAACTGCACATCTGCATCTGCACTTAAACCCGTCAAACTTAAATTGAAATTGCTTTGAGTTCCCACAGAGAAGCGATAGTAGTCATTCGTGTCTGCTGCTCCTACCCAGTCGCTAAAACTAACAGCGCCATTTAATGTCCCAATGTTCCGGGCTGTAGCTAGAGTATTACCTGCATTGTCAACAGTTGTAGTATTCAAAAACAGATTGTAGTTAGTTTCAGCAGTGCTATAAGGATACACTCGCACATAATAAGTGCCAGCATTTAAAACACTATTAATAGACTCAGAAGTACTTCCACCAAAACTAGAAGCGCTTAGATAACTACCATTACTATCGAGTAACTGCACATCTGCATCTGCACTTAAACCTGTCAAACTTAAATTGAAGTTGCTTTGAGTTCCCACAGAGAAGCGATAGTAGTCATTCGTGTCTGCTGCTCCTACCCAGTCGCTAAAACTAACAGCGCTATTTAATGTCCCAAGGTTCCGGGCTGTAGCTAGAGTATTACCTGCATTTTCAACATATGTAGCATTCAAAAACAGATTGTAGTTAGTTTCAGCAGTGCCATAAGGATACACTCGCACATAATAAGTGCCAGCATTTAAAACACTAGTAATAGACTCAGAAGTACTTCCACCAAAAGTAGAAGCGCTTAGGTAACTACCATTACTATCGAGTAACTGCACATCTGCGTCTGCACTTAAACCCGTCAAACTCAAACTGAAGTTGCTTTGAGTTCCCACAGAAAAGCGATAGTAATCATTAGTATCTGCTGCTCCTACCCAGTCACTAAAACTAACAGCACTACTTAATGCGCCAATGTTGCGGGCTGTAGCTAGAGTATTACCTGCATTGTCAACCAGCGCAGTAGTGGGCGTATTAACTAAAGCTTGAGTTGCATTAGCTTGGTTTTCCCCTGTGTCTAAACCTACTAATGTCAACAGTTGTTGTGGTGAACTAAATTGTGTCAAGTCTGATTGTAGAGGGTTGATTGAGTT
The DNA here is from genome assembly GCA_963766435.1 of uncultured cyanobacterium. Classification (GTDB taxonomy): domain Bacteria; phylum Cyanobacteriota; class Cyanobacteriia; order Cyanobacteriales; family Nostocaceae; genus CAVXZH01. Next base: position 2,700,564 of record CAVXZH010000006.1, on the reverse strand, counting down.
ATTACCTAAAAAATTTGAGGGATTACTCAAGGTTTGCAAGGAAACATCAAACTGATTCTCAGTACTAGAGTCAAACATACTTAAATCAACTCCGAAAATTGTTTTTATATTTACTACAGCTGTATTTTGAGTATGTTTTTATCTTGCCTAAATAGCTACCAAGTAAATACGTATCTTTCTTATTGATTTCCGTTAAAGCGGAGAGCGGTACTTACGAAAATTTACACTGCAATGTTGGTGAAACTCAATTGTCGAATATGTATTAGCTAATCAGGGTTGGAAAATATTACGTAAAAATTCACAAAAATTAATTTATACTTTAATGATATCGGGATAGTATTTACACATAATTTCTTCAATCTTTAAATTACTTGTTTTTTAAAATCTCAACCGTATTTTGACGCTACGCCGTAAATATACTGCTATCCGAATCAATTCTGTTTGGTTAACTAGGGAACTTTACCGTTAGTGCAGGAAGGACAATTACTAAAGGTGAGAGATAATTTTCATATTTAGTAACATTTGTCAAGCATCTCCATAACACGAGAAATTTTGTAAATTGGGTCAGGTGGATATAGAAACCCCACCGCAATTTGCGATAGCGTAGAGTAGGATACTTCTGTTTCAAAGCTCATGTCCAAGCGGCTTTTAATTGTGGAATCTCCTGGTAAAGTTAAAAAACTCAGTCAAATTCTGGGTTCCGAGTGGATTGTTCGCGCTAGTTGCGGTCATATTCGAGAACTTAGCAATGAGGGTGAGGATTCTTTAGGTTTTGTGATGGATGACAATCGGGTAAAATGTCATTACGTTCCTCGTGATCAACGTGCGAAGGAGACTATTCAACAACTCAAAGCCGCAACTAAGTTAGTTAGTGAGGTGGTTTTAGCCACTGACCCGGATAGAGAAGGGGAAACTATAGCTTGGCATCTGCAAGAGACTTTGGGATTAAAAGACCCAAAACGGGTGATATATACTGAAATTACTGCATCCGCAGTCAGAGATGCGATCGCACGTCCCCGAAAACTTGACCAAAATTTGATTGGTGCCGGATTATGTCGTGATTGTTTAGATAAACTAGTAGGATATAAAGGTAGTCCCCTAGTTTGGGCAATGAATAACGGTGCCAAGAGCGTGGGACGGGTACAAAGCGCGACTTTGCATTTGATTTGTCAGCGAGAAAGGGAAATTTTATCTTTTGTTCCCCAGGATTATTGGAATGTGTGGGTTGACTATCTAGAAGGTTTTCGAGCGTTCTATAAAGGTACAGTTAATTCTCAAGGGGAAGCTCCAGAAGCAGAATCGGAAGTTAATGATGATGCGGGGACGTTGAAGAAAGAAGCAGAATCTAAACGGGTGCTGTCGGAAGCTGAAGCTAAACGTTTGGTTGAAGCAGCGCAACGTCATCCTCATTATGTAATTAAGGTGGAAGGGAAAATTGTCAGTCGTCAACCACCTCCAGCATTCACTACTTCTACTCTTCAGCAAGCGGTGGGTTCCAAATTGCGCTTCACTCCCGATAAAACCATGCTTGTGGCTCAAAAGCTATATGAAGCTGGGTTGATTACTTATATGCGAACTGATTCAGTCATGCTCAGTCCTGAGTTTTGTGCTAGCGCTCGTCAGTGGTTAGAGCAGAATGACCCCGATAATGTACCTCAGCAGTTAGCAAAACATCGCAGTTCCAAAACTGCACAGGAAGCACATGAAGCTATCCGTCCCACAGATGTATTTCGTCCTTCCACGCAGTTAAGAATAGAATTGTCAGATGATGAATTTAATTTATATGTGCTAATTTGGAAACGGGCGATCGCATCCCAGTGTAAATCGGCTCAAGTTCGGAAAACCCTGATTATTACTCAATCCGGTGATTTACTTTGGCAAGCCAGAGGACAAGTAGTAGAATTTTGGGGATATGCTCGCTACTGGAATAATTTGAGTAAAGATGTAGTTTTACCATTAGTGCGGGAAGGACAATTACTAAATCTCCAAAAAGCAGATTCAGAAAAAAAGCAAACTCAACCACCACCACGTTATAGTGAACCATTACTGGTACAGACTCATGGAGCGGAAAGGTATTGGTCGTCCTAGTACTTATGCTCCCACCATTGCGACGTTGAAAAAGCGGGAGTATGTGCAGTTGACAAAGAGTTCGTTACAACCAACAGCTTTGGGATTAGAAGTGGATGCTTTTTTACAGAAAGCTTTACCCGATTTGTTGGAAGCTGAGTTTACTGCGAAAATGGAAGATGCGTTAGATGCGATCGCTAATGGTAAACAAGGATGGCAACAATATTTAACCAATTGGAATCAAAGTTATTTTACCCCAGCTTTAGCAAAAGCGAAAACAGTGGTAGTGGTATCGGAAGGGAAGACAAAGATAAATGAGCGTAAATTTGAAACTTCCAGAACCCGGTGTCCGGAGTGCAAGAATTGCTTATCTAAAATTCCCAGCAGTAAGGTGAAGAAGAAATATTTTCTGAAATGTACTAGTGGGTGTGAAAATGTGGTTTTGTTTTGGAGCGATTTTAGTAAGAGTTGGGAAGCACCGAAAACAAAAGCTGTAGATGGGGAAAGTCCTCAAAAGCCATCGGTGAAGAAGACTGAGTATCCCTGTCCTGTGTGTAAGAAACCTTTGGAGGAATATAGTTATATGAAGGAAGGACAGAGTAAAGTGATGTTGCGGTGTTCTAGTCCTGATGCGCGTAATGATAAGAAACACAAAGATGTGGCTTATTTTGGGACGCAGCAGGGGGGTTGGTGGAGTCCAAAGTTAGGGGAATTGAAGACTCAATAACTATTTGTTCGTAGTTGCGCTTTAGCGCCCTCATTCTTAAACGAAAGCGAGTATCATTAATTTTACATAACTTAACTTAGACAAATTGCACCTCCTGGTAAGTTTTCAAACATAATCTAAAGTAAGTCCAAATTGGCTGGTTACTATATGCCTAGATAGAATTAAGTGTGATTTATTGTAGTCATTCTACCTTGTGCTATACTATATTTAGTAATAACTTAGTAATATCCATAATCAGTAAGCATGGTAGATCCAGTTTACAAGTGGAAACGATTTTGGAGTCCACGTTCAGGTGAGATTAATTTCGGGGATGGCGGATATTTGATTGATCCTGATTCAGAGTGGGGTCATCACTATAATCCTGACCTTGTAGACTTTGATAAAATTTCTCATTTACGATGTTTAATTCTACTAGGTGAACCCGGTATTGGTAAAACTCATGCCATCGAGACAGAAGAAAGTAAACTAATTGATAAGGGTCATAAGAAAGGTTATGACATACTAAAATTAAGGTTACGCTCATGTACAAATATAGATAAATTATTCAAGCATAAAACTTTTAGTGATTGGATAAGCGGAACATATAATCTACACATTTTTCTTGATAGCCTTGATGAAGGATTATTGAATATTGATATACTCGCAACTTTATTAGTTGATGGATTTGAAGAGTTTTTTGACGATTATCCTGATTACATAAATCGGCTTTATTTGCGTATTACTTGTAGAACTGCTATTTTTCCCAAGTTTCTAGAAGGAGCATTAGCAAAAATTTTTGGAAAAGAATCTTTGGGAATATATGAATTAGCTCCACTGCGACGAATAGATGTAATAGAAACGTTACAAACCAATGGTTTAGACTCTAATATTTTTTTAGAAGAAGTACAACGTAAAGGTGTTAGTGCATTCGCAATTAAGCCAATTACATTAAAATTTCTGATTAATACTTACCGACGAAATAATTATAGATTTCCACCAGAACAGAAATTATCTGATTTATATCTTGATGGTTGTAGAGAGCTTTGTGAGGAGCCACCAGAGAACGATTTTCGAGCTTCTAAAGAATTAATTAATCTTGACAGTGACCAACGCTTGATTGTTGCAGCCAAGATTGCTGCTGTAACCATTTTTGCTAATCGTTCTGCTATTTGGATTGAATCTGGACAGGGAAAGATTTCTGATGAGGATGTACCATTAAGAATACTTTGTCAGGGTGATGCAATTGCTAAAGAACGGGAATTTCCAGTTACAGAATCTGCTGTTAGAGAAACTCTTGATACTGGATTATTCTCAGGTCGTGGAGAGAATAAGTGCTTGGGATGGGTACACCAAACTTATGCTGAATTTATGGCGGCTTGGTGTTTAAAGGAACATAAACTAAGTTTATCTGAAATCATGAATTTAATTATTCATCCTGAAGATCCAGATAAGAGGATAGTTCCACAATTGTATGAAACCGTAGCTTGGTTAGCTAGTATGATACCTGAAGTATTTCAGGAAGTCATGAAGACAGATCCTGATATTCTACTTCAAAGTGATATAGGAACTACAAGTGAAGTAGATAAGGCAGCTTTAGTTGAATCTTTACTCAAATTATATGATGAAGATAAATTAGTTTATCACTATAGATTATCGTCTTCTTATGAAAAGCTTAACCATTCAGAATTATCAAAACAGCTAAAACCTTATATTTGTGAATACAACAAAAGTATACATTCACGATATGTAGCGATTGAGATTGCAGAAGAATGTGATGTGAAATCTTTACAGGAAAATCTTGTAGACGTTGCTCTTGATTCAGAAAATGATTATTGGGTTAAAACAAGAGCAGTGCAAGCAGTGGGAAGTATCGGTGATAAAAATAGCAAAACACGATTAAAACCTCTAGCATTTGGAGAAAATGAAAATGATCCAGAAGATGAATTAAAAGCACAAGTATTAAAAGCATTATATCCGAATTATATAACAGTAGAAGAAGTGCTTAATGTCCTAACTCAACCTAAAATTCAGCATACTATTGGTGGGAGATATCAGGAATTTATAGCTAAAGAGATAGGACAGCATCTTACATTAACGGATTTACCATTAGCACTAAATTGGCTGGAAAAATTGCTTACAAGACAGCAGACTAGACGATGTGAACTTAGCTATCCATTCACTCAACTTTCAGATGAAATCATGATAAAAGCATGGGAACATCTTGAAGATAAAAATATTCTTGAAGGTTTTGCCAGAATAAGTTTAATAAGACTCCAAAAATATGAGGAAATTGTAGACCATTATTACCATCCTGCTTTTAAAGACAATCTGATAAGAAATGATAATAAACGTCGTTCACTTATAGAGGCAATAATTTCCATTATTCCAGAAAATGTACAAGAACTTTACTGGCTAGTTAATAGTATTAGTTTTGACAGAACACCAATAATTTTGAATCAAGATTTTCAATGGATACTTGAATGTTGTGCAGTATCACAACCAGAACATAAACAGAAAATCTATGCAAAATTAATAAAGTTGAGGTTTGATATAAATAATGCACAACAAGTGAATGCTTTTCTTACTGCTGATGAAAAAAATCCGTTGTTTTTCAAAGCAGAATTTCCATCACTACTAGAACCTATCGTACTAGGCTCAGATAGAGCGAAAAAAGCGGAATCAGAATACTTAGAAGATATGAAAATCCTGAGCCATGAAGAAAAACCTTTATTGCAACCACCACCAAAAAAAAGAATTATTATAATATTAAACCAAATCGAATTGGTGCAAATAAATTTATGGTGTCGTTTATGCCAAGCAATGATATTAAAGCCAACAAGTAAACACTTTAATGAATCATATAATCCAGATTTAACTAATCTTCCAGGATGGGAAGAAGCAGAAGATATTACAAAAATCCGAATTATTTCAGCAGCTAAATTATATATTCTTCAAGGAGAACCTGAGAATAATTCATGGGTAGGTACAAATTCTTTTTATGACTCTGCATTATATGGCTATAAAGCACTATGCTTAGTTTCAGCAAAAGATAATAATTTTATTTCTACTATTTCTCCTGATATTTGGAAAAAATGGACTCCCATAATTATTGATTATCCTAATGCTGATCAATATAAGGATTATCGGCAATATTTAATCAGTAAAGCTTATAAAAATGCTCCTGATGAATTTATTAGGATTGTAATGATTTTAATTGATAAAGAAAATGAACAATATAGTCAAATACGTCATATAGTGGATCAAATAAGATGCTGCTGGGATGAACATCTAGGAAATATAATACTGGAAAAGTTAAAAGATGATAAATTAACTCATGAAAGTATAGAATCTTTACTTAAATATTTGCTCATCAATCAGGTAAATGAAGCTCAAATTTTTGCTGAATCTTTAATTTCTCTACCCCCTCCTAAACTTGCTAAAGAAAGAGCTAAAGCAATTACTGCGGCTAAAATGCTTATGCTCTACACAAAAGATGCTAGTTGGTCAATTATATGGAGTGCGATTCAACAAGATCGTGAATTTGGGCGCGAAGTTATGGAATCTGTATCATATTCAACTAGCTATAAAGGGACTGTTGAACAAAAACTAAAAGATGAGTGTATAGCAGATTTGTATATTTTTCTTGTCAAAGAATATCCTGATGTTGAGGAAAAACAACAAAATGATTCTCAAGACGAAGAAATCACAGGGTCAAAAGCTTGGAATATAACACCGAAAGATAGCGTTAAAACTTGGAAAGATTATATTCCAGAACGTCTACAGCGAAGAGGTACTCGTGAAGCCTGTGCAGCACTTAACAAAATAATTCGCGAACTTCCTGAATTAAAAGATAAATTGCAATGGAGATTATTAGACGCTGAAGCTTTGGTTCGTCGTCAAACTTGGAAACCATATTCACCTGAAGAAATTATTCAGCTTTTAAGTAGTAAAATAAACTATCGGGATAAATCTATTCTATCAAAAGGGATGACTATTAACATTAATGGACAAGTCGGAGTAATTAACTCAAATAGCACAGTTAATGGAGATCAAATTGTAGAACAAAACAATTATTCTCCAGATAAAAATCTCATAGAAGCTTTTGATGAAATTCAGCAAATCATCAATCGCATCACTGAAAATTACTCGACCACAACAGAAGCTGAAAAACAAATTGTTGTAGATAAAACAGTCAGTGAAGTGAAACAGAATTCTATGTTAATGAAGCGTTTGAATGCAGCAGGAAAAGCATTTACATTTGAAGCTATTAAGAAAGCTTCGGATTTATGGTGGATTAGCCCTGTTGTTGAAGCAATTAAAGCTGCAATTAACCCAAAGTAGTGCATTAGAAAAATCTTGTGGAATGGGCATTTTGCTTATTCTCAATGAGCAGGCAAGATGCCTGCTCCACAAGATAAAAGATAATTTTGCATCATTTTTGCCTTACTAAGTCAGTATATGTTTATCAATTAATCTTCGTAAAGTTATTGATGCATGAGTTAAGTTTATTATCAGGGTGATTCCTTAAGTTTCAAGAACGCTTTCGCTTTAGCTATTCTGACAATATGCTCTAAGTATTCATACCCTTCCAATAGCTGTTCTTCTGTAGAAGTCAAACCCACCGTTCGGTTTTTCTCTAACAGTGTAGATATCTGATTCTGCAAGGTTTCCGAAGGACGTAGAGCAATAATAGCTTCAGGAGTGGGAAGACTTGCTAAAAATTCTATCACTTCAGCTAACCCTGAAAATCCAACTTGGGTCATAGCGTTTAGTTCTCGCAATCCCAATTCTAGAATTTGAGGTATTTTATCTTCCAGAGAGTGCAACTGTGCTACAACAGCATCAGGTAAATCAAGGGTTATTTGCATAAATTTTAGATAGATGTGCTTATTTTTATAGCAATTCATCCCATGATTGCGTTAAAGGATCAATTGGTATATCTGGGTCAGTCTTAATTACGGTAATTTTAGCATTTTCAACTACTGTATTTCCCCTGATTGTATCGTGAATTGCATAAAACTTAGATTCTGCCTCAGCAATACGTTTGTAATGTAAAATTACAGGCATTTCCAAATTGATTTACATCGTGACTTCAGAAATATAGTTATAATTAAGTTAAGTCTTATCCACTAAATGCTATGTCTAATATCACGATTCATCAGCTAGAGCCAGATATAGCTAAACTCCTAGAACAACGAGCTACCCAGCACGGACATACTATCGAAGCTGAAATCAAAGCTATACTTCAAAGCGTATTAGCCCCAGAACTATCAGATAACAATCTTGCCGCAGCTATAGGAAAACGCTTTGCTGATTTCGGTGATTTTGAACTACCGGAAATTACCAGAGAACCGATTAGAACAATACCTAGTTTTCAAGAAACCGAGGTATGAAAATATTTAATTTTTAATTCCGCTTCGCGGTACTAGTTTCTTTACTACTTCCTTACTTTCTTTGTTTTACTCTATGAGTTGTGTAGAGGTAAATTGATGTTCCTTGATTACTCGGTTACTCAGCATAACTAACCTTCATATTTAGAGGAGAGTTTCGTCATGGGTTTTACAGAGAAAGTGCCATTTTTGAATCTTGCTATATTTGGAGCAACTGCGCTAGGTATTCTAGGTTTAAATGGTTGCAGTTCAAAAACTCCAGTTGCGAGCGTTGAACCATCTGTGCCTGCGGTGGCTACCCAAGTTAATACTAAGCCTGAGTCTACCACAGTTAAAAATCTCATCTCTGCTTACAATGGCGAATCTAACGCCAATGTGATGTATCTGGCTTTTGCACAAAAAGCTGATGGGGAAGGTTACAAGGCGGTTGGTAGTCTCTTCCGCGCCGCCGCACGAGCAGAAGCGATTCACCGCGATAATCATGCTAAGGTGATTCAGGAAATGGGCGGCACACCGAAAAACAATATTGCTACACCTGTAGTCAAATCTACAGCAGAGAATCTGACACAGGCTATTAAAGGTGAGTCCTACGAACGCGATACTATGTATCCTGGCTTTATTAAAGAGGCAAAACAGGTTGGTAATAAAGCTGCGGTACAAACTTTTGACTACGCTTTAGAAGCAGAAACGGGACACGCTAAACTTTACACCACAGCTAAGAATAACCTCGCTTCTTGGCAACAGGCAAATCGTCCTTTATTTGTCTGCCCTGTCTCTGGTTATACAACACTTGATGCGAATAGTAAAAATTGTTTAAAGCCTTTTGAGAAGGTTAACTAGTACAGCTTGGCGTAAATAACTGAAGAAAGTTCAAAGCTATGAAATGCTTACTTTGTATTCATTTTGAATTTTTAATTTTGAATTCAGCCTTGTGGTACTAGTCGTCCGTCAAATTCATTTTGACGGTTAGAGAGACGCGATCAATCCCTGTCTCTACAGAAAATTTATTTGTCAATTAGTTCTTGATCGACTACTGGGTTATGAATCGACGTGAATTTTTCGGCTGGATGGGTTTGAGCGCGATCGCTACTTCCTTACCTGTGGCGATCGCAGCCTGTTCTTCTCAATCTACACCTTCTGCGTTAACTAATGCTCCACCACGTCCTGATGGCTTTAAAGCTATAGGGACTGTAGCAGAGTTAGACCAAAAAGGTCATATTCTCAATCAGGATGTCATTATCATACGTACTCCCACGGATAAAAATAATCTGATTGCTGTTAATTCTACCTGTACTCATGCAGGCTGTGCGGTGAATTGGGAACCAGACCAGAAATCTTTTGTTTGTCCCTGTCACGACTCGAAATTTGCACCAGATGGTAAAGTGTTGGCATGAACCAGCAACAAAACCATTACAAACTTACACAGCCAAGTTGGAAGGTAGGGATGTGTTGGTAATTCGTAATTCGTAATACCGCTACGCGGAATTCATTTTTTACAACGAACTTTAAACGGTTTCTCTCTTGTGTCCTTGCTAAAGCAACACGATATTGGGGTTCATGTATTGATTATGTATAAAATGATGGATTGTACTATCTGAAATTAGCAAATGAGATGAAGATTAAAAAACGCTTCTTCAAACGTCCATTTATTCTGTTGATTTTCGCATCAACTGTTTTAGCAATTAAGATTTTCATTTGGGATTCTAGAGATAATCGTTGGTTGATAACTGATATTTATTATGTACCAAAAATTACGGAAAAATTGACAATTGCTCCACCAATAGCATCAGCTGCTACAGGTCAAATAGAAATAGATGACGCTAGCAAACTTAACAACACAAAAATATGGAAAGTTTTTCAACCCACTGCTGTCAAAGAAATTATATCTATCATCCAATCCGCAAAAATCGAAAATAAAAAAATATCTCTTTCCGGGTCTAGACATAGTATGGGAGGACAGATTATTTATCCTAACTCTTTCCACTTGGATATGTTAAAGTTTGATAAAATTCAGTATAATGCTGACCAAACAATCACAGTTCAAAGCGGAGCTACTTGGAAACAAGTGCAAATAGAATTAGGGAAACATGGTCGAGCAGTGCGGGTAATGCAGGATTCCAATATTTTTTCTGTCGGTGGTTCAATGTCTGTAAATGCTCACGGTAAAGACCCTCGCTATGGTTCATTAATTGAAAGTGTAAATTATTTTAAACTTATCACTGCGGATGGTTTAGAAATTAAATGCAGTCGCACAGAAAATCCAGAGTTATTTCGGACTGTAATTGGTGGGATGGGACTTTTTGGGGTCATTACTGAAGTTAATCTTAAAACTACGGAAAATACTACTTATAACTACACGATTATTCATAAACCTCGTAGTGAAATGATTTCATTTATGGAAAAGCAAATCAACCGTTCTAGCTTGGAAATGATTGAAGCACAAATGTCTATTGATAGCTCAAATTTTCTGAGTGAATCTCAAATTTACTACTTTGACCAAGCGAAACTTAATCCTGCTCTTAAAGACGATATAACTGGTGAAAATAGTATTTGGTTGAGGAAACTTGTTTATCGGACTTCACGTAATAGTGACTGGGGGAAACAATTTCGTTGGTTGATGCAAAAAAATATTGCTCCTCATCTTGACCCTGAACAATTAACTCGAAATTCAAGTATGGCCGCTCCATTCCGGACATTGGAATTGAATCAACCGGATACTACAGATATTTTACAAGAATATTTTCTTCCAGTTGAGCAAGCTAATAATTTTTTGGATCAATATGTACAGCTATTACAGGAGCATAATATGTCCTTAATTAACGTCACTGTCAGGAAAGTTAATCAGGACAATAGTGCTTTAGTTTCCTATGCTACGTCAAATATGTATGGATTTGTATCTTATTATAAAATTGCTCGCAACTCTTCCGAGAGTGCTAACATTTCTGAATTTACCCAAAAAATAATGGATATTCTCCATCAAATGAAGGGGACTTTTTATCTTGCATATAAAGGATATTATACAAAAGCACAACTTTATCGGATGTATCCTCAGCTATCTGTACTTTTTTCCCGGAAAAAACAGTACGACCCCCAAGAACTTTTTTATAATTCCTGGTATGAAGAGTTTAAGTAATTACTGCTTCCTTTGATGTTGTAAATGTACATATTATCATGATTTTAAAAAAATATCAATTTCACTATTCTCTAACCACAAACCCCAATCAACCTCTCATTCTTTTTCTACATGGTTTCATGGGAAATATTGATGAATTTGACGAAGCTATAAAATTGTTATCTAATGAATTTTCCTATCTTACACTTGACCTCCCCGGACATGGTAAAACTCAAGTTTTGGATCATGATGAATACTATACTATGGCAAATACTGCTGAAGCTTTAATTGCTTTATTAGATAAATTAAAAATATCTCAATGTTTTTTAGTTGGTTATTCAATGGGAGGTAGATTAGCTTTATATCTGACTCGATATTTTCCCGAACGATTTATAAAAGTGATTTTAGAATCAGCTTCCCCAGGTTTAGCAACTGATACAGAAAGAGTAGTGAGAATTAAAAATGATTCACAAATAGCTAATAAATTAAGCAGAAGTGTTGATAAAAAAGATTTTGCTACTTTTCTTGATAATTGGTACAAGCAATCAATATTTGGAAATATTAAAAATCATCCTCAATATAAATCTATGCTGGAAAATCGCTTGCAAAATGACCCGTTAGAGTTAGTTAAGTCTTTGCATTTTATGGGTACTGGTTCTCAATCTTCTTTATGGGAAGAAATAGGAAAGATAAAAATTCCTTTGCTTTTACTGGTTGGTGAATATGATGAAAAATTTATTGCTGTTAATCAGAAAATGGTTGATAAATGTGAAATGATGCAGCTAAAAGTTATTGATGATGTTGGTCATAATATTCATTTTGAAAATACGTTAGCTTTTGTGAAAAATGTTAAAGAGTTTTTGATGGTTTAATGGTTTTCAATCCAGGAAATCATGATGGATGATACAAACAATTCTTTCAAATAAGCAAAAGAAAATCCCTCTGTGAGTGCAGCTATTTGATTTATCCCTTCATCAGACAAGCACATCTCGGTTTTGAGTTTATGATTCCACAATTCAATGTAGGGACGATTACAAATTGCTGTATCTAGACGTTCTGGATGATTAGTGGTTGCAAGAGTGACAATTCCTTCATTAGCTTATTGCTTATCTATGTAAATTATCTTCAAAATCTAGACAAATCGCTGTGTAAACTCACACATTAAATCCACTCTACCTTTACGCAACATAGCCGGATCTAATCTTTCCGTAGTATTACAAGTCATCAGAATTACTAAACGCTGGGTAATTTGAATTCCAGACTCATCAATGACGCTTTGATATAAAGTCCCATCTAGTAAAGCCAGAATGTGTTCAGTTTTATTATTATACTGAGCTACTTCTGAAGATCGGTCTTGAGCTAAATTATCGGCTTCATTAATAATGATACAAATTCGCTCTAAATAACTTGGGGGGACAAAATTAGCAATAGCATCATGATCTAAAATAAAAATCACATACCCTAAAGAAACCAGAATTTCTTTAGCAACTGCTTGTGTCCAAGCTGTTTTTCCAGTTCCTGGGACTCCATGTACAACAACTGCTAATTGATTTTGGTTAAGAATGGCATGTTGGACTTCATCAGTAAAATCTTGAATATTTTCGCTAAAACTACGAATTGCAAATTGACTATGAACCTTACCCACACGACTTTGATATCCACTTAGCATTACTGCTAAATCATAAGTTGATTTGTTAATTAATGGCGCCAGATTTTTGGATGATAACGTATATTGTCTGCGACCACGATCATAAGGGTCAATTTGTAGCCAAATGTCCTGTTCAACCCAATAAGCGTAAACAGTATTAATCACATCTATCCGTTCCCAGTTAATAAACTTTTCTACGGGAAAATAGAAGTCTCTTTCTGAATAGTATTGGGTAATAATGCTGGGTCGCCCCAATAATTTTAAGATGCGTAAAACGGTAATTTCTTGCAGTCGATTTAACACATAATCGATAGGAATGCTATTCCGACTGACAAATTGCAAAATCGGTGTTTCTGTACTTAATGTATCTTTATAGCGCTGATCTGGCATCAGCGGTTCTGGTGTAATATAATTCCAGTATTTTTGGAATTCACCACGAGTATAGTCTGAAGCAATATTTAGGATATTTGCCCACCAAGAGTAATCTTTTCTACTGGCTGCATCGGCATAGTAACTGGCTAAATTAATGGTTTTTTGGGTTAACTCATGACGATCATGAGAGACAATTTCCCAGAAAAATTCCCAATCAAAATCACGGTGAAAGGGACGCCAACCACAAGAAAGCAAGTTTTGTCGGTTGTTATTCATGGAAGTGCTTTCGTTGTTTCTAAAATTATCAAATTCCATATTTTCTATTCTTTATCACTAGTTGAGTAATTCTGTTCTGAAGCCGGATCGTAAGCCAAAAATTTTACCAAGAGCAGGAGTCAAGAGATAGAAGTCAGGAGTTAAAAAGTAAAATTGTTAAGATTTGTTTGTGAACAGCCCAGTACTTCAGAATATTTTGACTCAGTTCTAGATGTATTACATCAATTTATATATCAACTCACCTTAAATTGCCATAACTTGAGATATTTATGTTTTCACCTGTAATATACAGTATTACAGAATGAATATCTATGTCAATAGTTTATAGCAATTTTCATCTTCATGAACCATATTTTTCTGGCTGATGGATTTGCTGTTAGGGGCAAAAGAAATAAATACACAGAAGTTAGTAGTATACATTACGCCAATGCACACTACTGAATGGTTTGCCGAACTAAGATATTACGGTTTACACCCATAAGACACAAGGCTTATTTCAGTTCGGTAATCATCATTTCCCAGGTGCTAAAAACCGAATTTACAACTTCTAAAAGAATCAATAAGATAAGAACAAATCAAGGATTTACATCCTCTAGTTGGTTAGACACAAATCTACTAAAGAAAGGAAGAGAGCAGTATGTTAGTTCGTTACAATCCCTGGGCTGATTTTAACACTCTGCAACGTCAAATCGACCGTTTATTCCAAGATACAAAATTAGAGTCTGGGTTATTAGAAAAAGAATCTGTGATAGTTCCTGCTGCTGAACTACATGAAACAGAAACAGAAATTCATCTCAAACTAGAATTACCAGGAATTGATACTAAAGACCTGGATGTACAAGTTACTGAAAAAGCAGTTTATGTAAGTGGTGAGCGCAAATCTGAAACTAAATCTGAGTTAAAAGGTGTCACTAAAACTGAGTTTCATTATGGTAAGTTTCAACGTTTGATTCCTTTACCTGCACAAGTTCAAAATACTCAAGTCAAAGCAGATTATAAAGATGGGATTTTGAATTTGATTCTACCTAAGGTTGAGGAAGAGAAGCACAAGGTTGTCAAGATTAATCTATAACAACCTACTGCATCAGCAGTAAAACCTGATTGAGTAATAGTAGGGGTGTATTGCAATACGGGTAATACTAGGGGCGTATGCAATACGGGTAATACTAGGGGCGTATGCAATACGGGTAATACTAGGGGCGTATGCAATACGGGTAATACTAGGGGCGTATGCAATACGCCCCTACTGCTTGTGTGTATACTGGTGTTGTCATATGTCTGGAGAATGATTGTTCTAGGTCACGCTCCTTTCCCTAGTTCTGGTGTTTTCCCTTTTAACCCAATCATTAATTTGAGGGCAAATACCTTGATTATTGGGACTCGTTGCAAAATTCCCAAACCTAAACGACGTACTAACACCAATGGTAGGAAGTTATTGGAAAACATCCGGTCTAATAAATCGGTAAAGCCTAAAATTGTCAGGTTTTCCCATTGACGCCAGCGTTCATAACGTTTGAGAATATGAATGTTGCCGATATCTTTGTTAGCTTTGTTTGCTGCTTGTAATATTTCTGCTAGAGCAGCTGCGTCACGAATACCCAAATTTAAACCTTGTCCTCCAACGGGATGACAATTATGTGCTGCATCTCCAATTAATGCTAATCGGGGCAGGACATAACGATCGCTCTGCATTAACTGTACCGGAAATATAAAGCGATCGCCCAGTAACTCCAATTTTCCCATCTGCTGACCATAGCGACGGGTGAGTTCTGCTAAAAATTGCTCATCTTCCATTGCACAGAGAGCTTTTGCTTCTGCATGGGGTGCTGTCCAAACTATCCGACAGCGATTTCCTGGTAAAGGTAATATGGCAAAAGGTCTCACTTGACCAAAATTTTTCATAAGCAGTACCATTGTGGGGTTTTTCTGGTTTCACAAATGCCACAATGCAAGATTGCCAATATTTCCAACCCAAGGTTTTCATCCCAGCGGCTTCCCGAATTGGCGATCGCGCTCCATCAGTCTGCTACTACTAATTTACTCCGGATCGTCTGTATTTGCTGATTAATTTGCACCTCAATTACAGCTACATCTTGCTGGTATTCAATTTTTAGCACTTCAGCAGGACATAAATAAGTGACATTGGCACAACTTTGGACAAATTCCTGTAATGGTTGTAATAGTGCTTGATGTTCGGCAACATAACCTAATTCGGGTGTGTCTAAATCTGCCGTAGTAAATTCCACTGTATCAGGATATTCAGCATCGGAAAGACGGACACGGTTATACTTAGCAATTTGAGGCAGCATTTTCGACCAAATACCAATACCTTGGTAAATTTTAGCCGAAAGCATATGTACTGCATAAGCTTGTCCTTTCGCTACTGCTGCGGATGCTACTTTTGCTTCGATGAGTAGCACCTGGAAGCCCGAATCTTTTAAAGCTGAAGCTAGAGTTAAACCAATAATTCCACCACCAACAATTACCAAATCATAATCATGTCCCCATTGGTGTGTTGGTGTGTGGGGAAGAGGGAGAGTTTGTGAAAACTGGGTGGTTACCATTGTGAAGATAAATTACAGCTTAATTATTATTCTGACGCGATCGCCGGGATAAAAGCAAGGAGGTTAAACACTAGTTAATGCCATTAAATGATCTGCCATTTCAAAGTTAGACGTAACATTTTGTACATCATCTAAACTTTCTAAAGCATCAATTAATTTAAAAAGCGATCGCGCAGTAGCAATATCAGTAACTTCAACTTGATTTCCAGGAATCCAACGCAATTCTACATCACTCACCTTAAAACCCTGATTTTTCAATGTCTGACTGAGTTTCTCTAAATTTGCTACTTCAGTAAAAACATCAGCGGTGTCTGCTTCCGTCATTTCATAAGACTCAGCATCACCTTCTAAAGAAGCTTCTAAAAGCCGTTCTTCATCCACTACTTGCTCAACAGTACAAACACCTTTTTGGGTAAACATCCAGCTAACACAACCCATTTCACCCAAATTACCACCATTTTTACTAAAAGCCACCCGCAAATCAGCTGCGGTACGATTCCGGTTATCAGTTAAGGCTTCTATTAAAATAGCTACACCTCCAGCACCGTAACCTTCATAACGAATTGCTTCTAAACTAGAATTATCTCCACCAAAAGTACCTGCTCCTTTGGCGATCGCACGTTCAATATTATCATTAGGTATCCCTGCGGCTTTGGCTTTGTCAATCGCTGTCCGCAGTTGAAAATTACCCGCCGGGTCTGGGACACCGCTTCTAGCAGCCACGATAATTGCCCGTGATAACTGAGTAAAAATATTACCTCTTTTGGAGTCTACTACTGCCTTTTGGCGCTTAATATTAGCCCACTTACTATGTCCTGACATAATTTGCCATCGCTTAAAACTTTCTTCAAGATAAGATATATGTAACTTTTACTGAGATACAAAACGTTTATAGTCAAATCCTAGCGTGAACGGCTCTGATGAATTCAACAAAATTCAAAATTAAACCAGTTATTCTCTACTCTCTTCTGCAAAAAAAGTGTACCACTATTTTAACAAATGGCTAATCCTACTACTTTTATGCACTCTCATATTAAGTGGATGTCAGCTTTTTACATCTACAGAAACAAGTAAAGTAGTAAATTTAACTTTGTGGCATGGAGTAAATCCACCATCAAATCGAGATGTATTACAAAAGTTGGTAGACAAATTTAATCATACCCATTCAGATATTCATTTAGAGTCTCTGTATGTGGGACAACAAGACCAACAAATGCCAAAGATATTAGCCGCAGTGGTGGGAAATGCACCTCCTGATTTATTATGGTATAACCCAACTATTAGCGGTCAATTAGTAGAACTAGGTGCTATTTTACCTTTAGATGCTAAATTAGCCAAATCAAGTGTCAAAGCTGAATTAGATTCTACTTTGTATACATCAATGATCTATAAAGGGCAGATTTGGTCAGTACCCTTTGCCACTAATAATGTTGGTGTCTTTTACCGTCCCAGTTTGTTCGCTGTGGGAGGAATTACTAAATTACCCCAAACTTGGCTAGATTTGCAGCAAGTTGCTAAAAAACTAACTCGTGATGTGAATAAAGATGGCAAAATTGAGCAGCATGGTATAATTCTACCGTTAGGTAAAGGTGAATTTACTGTATTTACTTGGTTGCCATTTATGTGGAGTGCAGGTGGTGAGCTAATCAATGGGAATGCTCAGAATGCCGCAGCAGTAGATTTAAAAGACAATCCTGGTGCCATAGTCGCTTTACAATTTTGGCACAATTTAATCACTGATGGTTCGGCTCTGTTATCTACCCCCGAACGAGGTTATGAAATGGATGCATTTTTACATGGTAACGTAGCTATGCAAATCACTGAGCCTTGGAGTTTGGGAGAGTTGAAACAAAGTGGGGTTGATTTTGATGTTTTTCCCATTCCTGTTAATCAACAAAATGCTACTGTAGTCGGTGGGGAAAATTTGTTTTTATTTAAAACTACACCCAGAAGAGAAGCCGCAGCTTTTAAATTTATGGAATATGCTTTAAGTGAAGAGTTTCAGACCGAATTATCGTTAGGAACAGGTTATTTACCAATTAATCTTAAGTCTCGCAAAAGTGCTAAATATCAGGAATTTTTACAAAAACAACCGCAAATAAAAGTATTTTTAGACCAGGCAAAATTTGGGCGATCGCGTCCTATTTTTCCAGGTTACAATCGTATTTCCGATAATTTAGGTCGAGCTATTGAATCGGTATTATTAGGGAAAAGTTCTCCTACCACGGCCATGAATTCTGCCCAGCAGCGCTTGGATTTAATTTTCAGGTGATATTATTAATCGTTGACTGGTATCGAATATGGGAGGTTGTACGGCTCGATTTATCAAGATGCTATCTACTCCATCTACCCGTAATCGGAGAAAATATTCACCACCAGGAATATTTTGGATATTAAAAATTAAGGTATCTGTTTTTTGTCGGGAATTAGCTACTTCATCAATTTGTGGTGAAATTGTGCAATCGCCGATTAACAATACTACCCTTTGTCCTGGCCATATCTGTGGTTGACAGGTAATTGTTAATAAGCGATTACCATTACTGGGTTGAGCAATTTGAAATCCTGGTATTTTTGGTGCGAGTGTAGAAGATAAAGTATTGGAAACTCGGATTTGTCCTTGTTGCTGAACTTGCACAGATACTGTATAAAACCCCACTGGATATTCAGCAGGTTGCATTGGTATTTGTAGTTTGATTTCTGTATTATTGCTTCCTAATTCTGGAGTGATATCCAGAGGTTGTTCTAAAAGGGGGTGTGTAAATTGGACAATAATTTCTCCCTCGCTATCAAGATTATGTCCTTTGAGAATTAATTGCTCACCTAATCTGACGCTAGGTTGTTGATTTGGTGGTTGGACTACTTCTAGGGTAGGGAATGGGGGGATTAAACTAGCTTGTCCTAAAATTCCGCGATCATTAGTTCCTCTGGTTAACACAGGTAGAGGAGTCTTGACCGGAAGACTACTTTCGATTAAAATCACCGATACTTCATAAGCGACGGAAATTCGATATTGGGTTTGAAAAGTCGCCCATAATTTAGACAGTTCTTCTATATTCAGATGTTGGGGTGTAATCTTTACCCTTTCTATTTGATTGTGTAACTCGCTTTCTGGTAAAGCATTACGAATGTCAATGGGATTGATAATGGCGAAGTCATGGAGAATACGCATGGTTTCACCTAATATCTTATGTCCAATTATATCTTCATTATCTTTACTGTAAGCTGTAATCAGATAATATAGATTTAATGCGAGAGGGAAATGTCCTGTTTCTCCGGGTCTAACTCGACTAGGTATGTCAGTATTTCGCCAGGATGCATTTGGTAGCGTTTGATAGAGAAAAATATTGACTTGATTGCTGTTATCTCCATCACGAGCTTTATCAGGAGGACGAGTGGTGACAATCCCACTACCTAATTCTTCTCTAATTCCTCGTGTGATGATGTTTCTTAAAGTCGTAGTAATGGCGGCGATCGCCAATGAATTAGTCATTTTTCACTCCT
The DNA here is from genome assembly GCA_963766435.1 of uncultured cyanobacterium. Classification (GTDB taxonomy): domain Bacteria; phylum Cyanobacteriota; class Cyanobacteriia; order Cyanobacteriales; family Nostocaceae; genus CAVXZH01. The sequence continues at coordinate 2,680,928 of CAVXZH010000006.1, read as the reverse complement.
TGACGTTGCTTTAAATAATTTTGCAAAGAAAGTCCAGATTCTTTAGCAGTGGGCTTTGTCGGTGTCTTGGGAGTCAGAGGTTTATCATTCATTCGGATTTCAATCCGGCCAATAGTTACTTGAATCGTGGGTGTTGATGATGGATCTGCGATAATTTCACTTTGACTCCGGTTGGATTTTTTATCATTTAATTTCTCTGTAATTTGTGGATAAATTGATAATTGCTTAGGTTTGACAATTGGTTTCACTGTTAATGCAGTTTGTTGGTAAAAACTAGCTGAAGTTAAAGAATTTTCAGCTTGATCTAAATCAATTTTACTAATACTCTTGACTAGGTGTTGATTAACTAAAGGTTTAGCAAGAATTATTTGCATATCGTTTGCATAATGACGGTTTTGCTGATGTGGATTTACTGGTGGTATTAATGTAATGGATCTGGTTGGTGAATGGTCTTGTAATTGTTGTGGAAAATTACTTTCTAAATTAGATTGAGTCAGGATTTGTGGTTGAATATTTTCCACTTCACTCATCGGAAATACTTGATTTGAAAGTAATGGTGTTTTGATGTTTTGCTGTGGAGGATAATTGACAGATGGTTCTAATAGATTATTTCTTGATTGTGGAATTGGAGAATCACTTTCTAAATTAGATTGAGTCAGGATTTGTGGCTGAATATTTTCTAATTCACTCATCGGAAATACTTGATTTGCAAGTAATGGTGTTTTGATGTTTTGCTGTGGGGAAGAATTGACAGATGGTTCTAATAGATTATTTCTTGATTGTGGAATTGGAGAATCACTTTCTAAATTAGATTGAGTCAGGATTTGTGGCTGAATATTTTCTAATTCACTCATCGGAAATACTTGATTTGCAAGTAATGGTGTTTTGATGTTTTGCTGTGGGGAAGAATTGACAGATGGTTCTAATAGATTATTTCTTGATTGTGGAATATTTTCTATTTGGTTGACCGGAAGTACTTGATTGAAAAGTGGTAGTGTTTTGAGGTTTTTCCCTAAGAGAAACTTGACGGATGATTCTGGTAGATTAGTTAGTTGTGGCTGAATATTTTCCACGGGACTGACTGAAAATACTTGAGTGACAAGTGGTAATGTTTTGATATTTGGTTCTGGGAAAGAATTAACAGATAATTTTGATAAATTTGTCACTGATTGCGAAATATTTTTCCCTTGACCAACCGGAACTACCTGATTTACAAGTGATGGTATTTTGCTGGTTTGCTCAGATTCTATTTTCCCCCTTGGTAAGGGGAGACTAAGGGGGGTGATTCGAGTATGGGGTAATGCAAGATTTGTGCGTACACCGTAGCTTGCTAAGGGGGAACTAAGGGGGGTTATTTCAGGATTAATGGAATTTGTGAGACTTGTTTGCACACCGTAGGTTGGCTCTAGGGGAAAATTGACGGATAACTCTGATAAGTTGGTTACTTGTGACTGAACATTTTCCACTGGACTGACTGGAAAGATTTGATTTACAAGTGGTGCTACTTGTGTAGTCAAACTTTTGTGATCATCTGCAATTACTAAATCTTCTTCTTGATAACTTTTGCCAGAATTTACTAAAGTAGTATGTTCGGGATTTACTATTTCTGGAACTGACTCAAATTGAAGATGTCCAAATTTTTGCTGTGGTATAGATAGTTCATCTACTCCTAATATTGTTGAAGTAGGTTCAGCAACTTTATTTAAATAGTTATTTTGATAATTTGTAACTTCAATATTAGACTCAAATTCTTCTGGCAATTCTGATGAAGATAATATTGTTATTGGTAATAACGAATTAGAACTGTCTGATTCATAGGATAATGGAGTGACTACATTTGGTAAGGAATTAACCACTATTTGTCCTTCCATCTCCAAACTTTCATAATTATTATCTATAAAACTAGGAAAAGAAAATATCGAACCAATCATTGGTTGCACAACTGGCATTAAACCTAGAGTCCGGGTTGCGAGTGTGCTAAGAAAGTCAACCATTTTGATCAATCCTAAATCCTAAAAATGGGTATTGTGTGAAATATCAATTAGTTAACAAATCCAAATAAAACTGCCGTCTAAGATTACTCATATCTAGAATATCAGCTTCTCGCCAACTATAAGATTTTGCTAATATGTGTACCTCCCGCAATAAACGCTTTGCTTGAACGCTAATTTCTTGCCAAAAAAATGCCACAATATCAAATAAAATTTGCCATTCATGGTTACAAGCTGGACAATTAAGATTTAATAGCACTTCGGCTTGGGGGTCATATTGAGCTATTTGCTGGGCTAATTGGGTGAGAAGATGGGGAGATAATTCATACTCAGGAATAATGATGCCATTACTTGTCACTTCTAGTACACAACGTTGTCCAATTAAGCGACGTGCTTTGGTAATATCTTGATAACCTACCACAGCCGCTAAATCCTGACTATTGGGTAAGCGAAATCGTAATTGTAACTCTGCTGATGTGAGTATATATTCCTGATTTTCTGTCCCCATTGGTTTACTTAGGCGTATATCTGATGTATTAATAGTAAATTCCAGACGTTCATTACATTGCGGACATTCAGCATAACTTTCCATTTTAGCACCAAGAGTAAGTTCTCTGAGGGTTAACAAATCAGCATCTCGTTGTCCAATACTCAGGGTGATTAGTTCTTGGGGTGATTTTTCGGGACAACCAAAGGTAAGTAAGGTAAATGCTCTATCAATGGGATGTTGAAATTGACTAACTTCCCAAATTTGAATCATGTTTTGGGCGGATAATGCACGCATAATTCCGATGGAAATGAAGGAGTAAGGAGTAGGGAATGAGAATTTATATTCTCACCCCCATCCTGATTAAATTTTAAAATTTGTAGGTTTACCTTCCCGGAGGGTATTTTAAATTATTTAACTTGGTTCCGTGAAACTAGGTTCTGATGGTTCAGATACATCATAGTCACGCTCCCAACCTTCGTTTTGGAGTTGAATACTTTGAATTGCGACCGCATTACCATTAGCATCAAGTTCAGGTAGAGCTTGGAATTCCGATACCCAACAACGAAAAACTTTATAGGCGATCGCTAATTGTCCTGCTTCATTATAAACTTCAATAATCAAATCTTTGCGGAAATCTTTGAGAGAAACTTCTGCACCCAAACCAGACCCATAATTCCAAACCTTATTAGCCCATTGTTCAAAATCTTTATCATGAGTCACACCTCGTTCGAGAGTAATGGCTTCATATTTGCTTTGTCCGGGTGAATGACGAGCACTACTTGGATCACCTCCTTCCCGATGGGTAACTACTTCTGTAGTCCGTTTCAGCGCCCCGACTTTACTAATTCCCGCCACATATCTACCATCCCATTTTACCCGAAACTTGAAATTCTTATAGGGGTCAAAACGCTGGGCATTAACACTAAATTGAGCCATGATTACCTCTAAATGTCAATAATTTATCTACCAAGTTGAGAACTCTAACTAACCTGGACTTAAGCTGCAATTTCCCCAGCGATTTGCTGGAATTTCAAAATTACAAACTCTGCGGGTTTCAGGGGTGCGAAACCGACAATAATATTGACAATACCCAAGTTGATATCATTCTGAGTAGTTGTTTGACTATCACACTTGACAAAATAAGCTTCTTTTGGTGACTTACCTTGAAAAGCTCCTTGACGGAACAAGTTATTTAAAAATGCACCAACATTCAGCCGAATTTGTGCCCAAAGTGGTTCATCATTGGGTTCAAATACCACCCATTGAGTTCCCCGGTAAAGACTTTCTTCTAAGTACAGCAATAACCGACGTACAGGTAAATACTTGTATTCATCCGCTAATTGATCTGCACCTCGTAGCGTCCTAGTACCCCAAACTACCTTACCTGTGACCGGAAAAGAGCGTAAACAATTGATTCCTAAAGGGTTTAACTGTCCATTTTCTGCATCCGTCAAATTCACTTCTAATCCTTGAATACCATTAATAGAAGCATCTAATCCTGCTGGTGCTTTCCAAACTCCTCTAGCTGCATCAGTGCGAGCAATAATTCCCGCAATCAAACCACTGGGTACAAATGTATCTAACTGTCCTTCACGTAATGGGTCAGATTCAATCACACGAGGAAAGTAAAGAGCCGCATTCCGAGCTGATTCACCAGATAGACCTAAATCACTTAGTCCTGTTATAGCTGTGGCTGTAGCAGTATCTTTATTGCTACTCCAATTACTAGGAGAATCAACTAATAATATAGCCCGACGACGATAGCAATATTCCATCGCCGCTTGATAAACTGTAGCATCTGTATTTCCATCACGCATATCGGGTGGAATACTCAGTAAATTAAACAAGTCCGTTTTTTCTAAAGCATAAATACCAGTTTTGTTATCTTCCCGACCGATGTAATCAACAGCTTCTAATGGTTGACTATCTGCACCATTAGTAAAAGAGATAAAATCTCCCACCGATGGAATGGCTGAAGGTAAGGGATTAACAGCACGAATTAAGAGTGATTGTTCTGCTAAGACACGATCTAGACGCCTTTGACTTTCGACTACTGAAAGATTACGAATTTTTTCTATACTGCCATTAGGCGAAGTATCTTGAACAGTCAGATTAAAGAGTTCATTTTGATTTAATCCATAGCGGTCTGCTATTTCTGATGTAATTCCGTCATAATCTATTTTTACCTTGAGTTTATTACCCCACAAACCCGGTCCAGCAGCTTGGAGAGGTAAGGGGTTAACAATGTGGGCTATCCCACTCTCACCAGCAGGAGCTTTGTAAAGACGGAGAATCACTGCTTGAGCACCACCATTCAGATAGAAGTCCCGCACCGCATAACTGAGAGGACTCTTAATCCACAATCCACCAAATATACGCTCAAAGTCACCAAAGTTATTGATTATAAAAGGGGTATTGAACAGAGACGCAAAGTCCGACCAACAAAAGCTGTAATTGAGGTAGCAACTCCAGTAATTGTCCGGACACCACTGGGAATTTCCTCAATGTAAACACCAGGATAAGTGGGGTTGATAGGCATAAAATATTCCTCTAAGTCTCAGTAAATACTGATTATTATTATTGAGAGTTATGTAGATATAGTATACCATTGACTCCAAAAATCCATTTTGCCAGTAAGTATTTTATTGCCTATAAGCCACTTTAATTATTATAGATTGACCTATTTTCACTCAGGTTAACCAAAAAAACCAGAGGCGAAATTTCGCTTCTGGTTCTGGTCAATCATACTTTTAAGTAACAAATATCCAATTCATGATTTTGGGAAGTGACGGAAAAAACCTGTCAGCATTAGTGTCAGGTTAAAAGCCACTTCCTTGGGAAATTGGATGATTGATATTTTGCAGATAGGTCATGCTCTAGCCTCTCATCGCTAGATATTTATCCTTAAGATTCAGCTTTAAGAGGCAAAAAGCTAGGTGTAGAAGACTGATAGCTGAATTGATGTCAGTTTCACAGATAAAAGTTTAGGTCTGAATCTAAACTTTTTCGACAACTGTTAGTCTGAGAGTTGTGTACTTATGAGGAGTAGTAGTTGCAGTGTATATAAGTAATCAGTAGGTGTTGCGATGAGGTTAAGCCATTAACAGAGGCTTCACCAGGATTTACGCTAACTACCTATACAGAGCTTTCTAATGAAATACTCAACCCTTACTGAATTCTTTCGTGCCTTAACTGTCTATAACTGTTTCACCAATCAATGCAATATGGTGTGGTGCGTTAACTATCTGTATCTCTGTGAGAGAATCGGTGTCAAAGATGTCAAACACTTAATTCTCTGGTAATTATGATTCCCGTACTACCAGATAATAAACTTGATTACAGTTAAACAGCAAGATAGACGTTACCTCGATTTGACCTTAATTCTTTCCGTCCACTACCCCGATGTGGTAGGGGATTTTCGGTTTGATTAGGTTCAAGTGTGGCTAAAACTAACTCATCTCCACTAGATAGGGCTAGCAACAGACGAGAGAGGGGATTGATTATCCCTTTGCAGTTAAGAGCTAAGGAACCCATAACCATGCTCAATAATAAAAGTGAAATTACAGCACGCATAGTAGATGTCTATTTTAGAACTCTCCAATTCACTGATACTTAATTTTAGCCTATTCATCCGGAAAATTTGCAAAAAAGTATTGTAGTTTACTGAACAAAAATCACTTTGATACATCGTCGAGATGTTCTACTAATAACCAACCACCAGATGGATTCAAGTATCCCCACAGGGACAGGGTGTGGGGATTGGGAATGGCTTGTAGTAATCGCTCGATGTGCGATTGCCTAGTTACTAACTGCCAATGTTGGTCAAGAAGCTGAATGGGTGAAGTGACAATAAATTTGTAAATTTGTCCATCTAAACGATGAAAAACACCTGTAACCCGGTTAAATTCCCCTAATATTTCTGTGGGCAAACCAAAGTAATTAGACTCATCCATCGTCGAAACTGGACAATCACCGCTAGGAGGATAATCTGCTGGGTGGTTTAAATAATGAAATTGCCAGTTTAACCAATCGGGATGATGGGGTGATAAGTTAAATAAGGGGATAACTGCTGCGGGCGAGCGTTGGTCTTGCAGTAAAGCCTCTTGCAACATCCTCACCGATAAATCTCTGGGTTGACAATTTAACTCCACACACAAAGCAGCTGCCATACCTGCTGCTTGACCAATACCCATGACCACAGGTTGTAATCTGGTGGCTCCATTAGCAATATGGGAAACAGAAATGTTTTTTTCACAAACCAATAACCCATCTATAGTCGCAGGAATTAAGCAACGGTAAGGAATAGTCAAAGTTGTTCCTGTCCACCGTCCCCCCCAGCGAATAGATTTAGGTTGAAGTAGAAACTTTACACCTGGATAATGATGATCATTGGCATAATTACCAAAAGCGATAGCATCCTCAAACAGGGATGCGACCTTACCCCCTAACAACGGTAAAATATCTTGCTCACAGACAGTAGTTAATCCCACCAAACGCCGACTTTCTCTGTAATACGGATGTAGAGCGAAAGCCGGAGATGAAGAGGGAAAAACACCCTCAGCCAAACCGTAGCGACGACCAAATTGACTTTGAATGAAATGGGCAAAGTTTTGACTGTGCCAACGACATTCTTGTTGAAATTCCTGTCGTGATAACTCTGACTCTAGCAAACGTTCTAGACCTTGACCGTAGTCATTGCCACAGATAGGCCAGTTAATCATGAATTGATTCCCTGGTAAGCGGCCATAATTTAAGAATTTCTTAGTACCATAATTATCCCAAGCTCCCTCAAACAAAGATGGATCATAATTAGGAGCTACCGGAATCTCTGGAGCTAATTCCGAGCCAAAATCTTGGATGACGACAACCCAAGTGGGTGCTTGGACAGGATATCTTTGGGTAAGAGAATTAAATTCAATCGGTGCACTAGGTTCCCCCCATTCTGAGTGCAACTCCCAACCCCAACGGTAAGGTATTTCTGCTAAAGCTAATAAATCACCTAATTCAGTCCCATCCAGAATTATTTTAGCTGTGACAGTAAAATCACTAAAACACACACCAGTAATTAAATTGCCTTGACGTAAAACCTCTATGGGTACATGACCAGAAATCCAATCTAAATTAGGTAATTCTTGTACCCAATCCGCAAAAATTTGAGCACCAATTCGAGGGTCATAACTAAAAAAACTCACCCAGCTATGATTTAAACCCTCTGGTTGTCTAGAGCGCAATTCTTGTAAAAAAGCACCCCATAAACCCGTTTCAAAAGCAGCTAATTCATTACCATCCGGTGCAGATACTCCCGCAGAGGTTAACATTCCCCCTAACCAGGAGAATTCACTTACTAAAATAGTTTTAGCACCTCGACGTGCGGCTTGAATTGCGGCAACAGTTCCTCCTGTTCCTCCACCGACAATTAAAACATCTGTTGTATAGGTTTGATGAATCATAAATATGAAAGGTAAAGTAATAATAGGGGCGTATTGCAATACGCCCCTACTGTCTACACCATAGCCTTAGGAAGGAGAAAGATATGGTGATATTTACCGTCTATCCGGTTCCCTCCCCTTAGCAATGAGGGTTAGGGTGGGGTTTTTTCATGTAAATAGCATGACTCCCTTTTTGACGGTCAAAATAAAAACCTAAATTTTCGATGACTTTGATAAATTCTTTAGCTTTGACACTAGGAAAACTACTCATACCAAAATGCTTAATGGCTTAACAATTAAGTCTTCTCTAGGAATTGACTGATTATCAGCCCGTAAACTTTCAATATATAATTCAATGGCTTCTGTAATATTCTCAATGGCTTCTTCAAAAGAATCCCCTTGGGAATGACAGCCTTTTAGAATTGGACAAAAAGCATGATAACCTCCATCTGATTCTTTTTCCAAAATAACTGTGTAATTGTAAATTTGTTTATTGTTATTGTCCATATATTTTTAACTACTTCATGATTTAATTACTTTATAATCAATAATAACTGTAACACAATTTCCAGTAATTTTGTGAAAAATGACTTTATCTCGTGGAGCAGGCATCTTGCCTGTGACCCATCTAAAACATCATTGTATAATACATCTTGATATTCGGATTGAAAAAATCTGGATTTTTAACAATTCAACGGAGCATGATATTGCCGCAGATTTAGTAGATTTGGGCGTACCAAAACAAGATATTGTGTTAGGTTTTTATCCTCCTTTTATGCGTGAAATGAGTGATTATGGAGTGGGCTAAAAGCAGAAGAATTAAACTCGAAATATATATAGCCGCAGAGAGAATTATTGCTGCTTTTATGTATAATTAATTAGTATAATATTGTATCCTAATTTGTCTGAAATACGCTGTAATTCCCGATAAGTAAGTGAACAAAAATAAATATTGGTTCGTAGTTGCGCTTCAGCGCCCTCAACCTTAAACGTAAGCGAGTTTCATAGAATTTACATAACTTAATATAGTTATAATTATTTTCGTTTATCTACTTATCTTAACTTGTGGCAAATAGTGAATCTCCGTTTGATTATTGGTTAAGAGAGAATTAGTTGGTGCAGGTCTGGTGCAAGAGAACGGAGAAGTTGTGCTTCTTTAGAAGTGCTATCCAGCAGATCAAAATCTACGAATTCAAAGCCAGGGGCAACGGAACAACCCACTAAAATACTACTTTGAATAGGCACTGCTGCTTGCCATATACCGGAAGGGACAACATAGCAGAACTGGTTTTCTTCTGGTGATAATGTAATACGTTGTGGAGGTGACTGAGTACCATCCCAAAGATAGAGGTAGAAACCTGTGCCTTTATACAAATTCCAAACCTCGTCGCTTTTAACCCGATGGAAATGACTTTTTTCCTCTGGATTGAGGGAGAAGTAGATATGGGTAAGAGCGCACCTTAAAGTTGAATCGGCAGTACTTACAGACGTGTTTGATCGAAATACCTCTTGGTATTTTCCTCCTTCAGGGTGTTTTATCAGATTAACTGGCTTCATGGATGTTATTTGCATAAATCTTAACTAACTGCTTACATTTAGGTATAGCTATTAAGTATATTAAAGCCGGTAGATCAATATTACAATCAAAGACCTGATGCTTAAAGGAATTTTCATGTAGATAAGCCACATTTTTATGTTTCGCGCATTCGTCGAAGACGTTCCCGCAGGGTAGACGCAAAGGCGCAAAGGAAGTAATATACTGTGGTGTAAGTACATGGAAATTGCCGTAAGAAACGATTCTCAGTGGTAATGCCCAACTACCAGTCTAAACAAAAAAATCGAGTCGCCAAACGCGACAAAAAAGTAAAAAAGAACAAGCGCAAAGCGCAAAAAGAATAAAGTATAAAGGACTACCGAAAAATTCTCCCAACCCCACAGGCAACACGAAAACCAATAATATCGTAGAGACGGTCAGCCCTAACAAGGTGGTTACGGGACGCGGAACGGCAGTAGTCAGGATTGTTGACCCAGGAACCACCCCGCAGACAAGCGGTTTTTTGCTGACTTTGAGAAAGATTATTATTCTCATCTACCCAAGGACTACCATCTGTTGGCAATCCTTTATAATTATCATGCCAATCATCAAGACACCATTCCCAAACATTCCCATGCATATCAGATAACCCAAACCGATTAGCTCCACCAAAACTTCCTACTTCTGTGGTTTCCTCTCGATAAATTCCTTTCAGTCCCTTTCCATATGAACCTGACCATTCTTCATGATCCGTACCTCGATAATTGGCTAAATCAGTTGTAATTGTTTCCCCAAAATGAAATGGTGTTCTGGTTCCGGCTCTACAGGCATATTCCCATTGCGCTTCACTGGGTAGGCTGTAAGGTCTTTTTGTCTGCGCGGCAAGACGGGAGCAAAATTCCACCGCATCATACCAGGAAACACTTTCTACTGGTCGTTTATCCCCTTTGAAATATGATGGTTCAGGCTTTAACTCTCTATCAATTTGTGGTAGTGCTACTACTGCTCTCCACTGTGCTTGAGTAACTGGATACCTACCTATAAAAAATTGCTTAATGTTTACTGAATGCTGAGGGCTTTCTGAATCACGATGTTCAAGCTCATCTTCTGGTGAACCCATTATAAAATTACCTTCAGGAATTAGCACCATTTCTAACTCAATTCCATTGCCCAAATCTTGTACATAATATTTTGTTGTCTTCTCTCTGTGGTTTATAATTATTTCTGTCATTAATTTTACTTAAAGTTACTTGGTTATTAGAAGATTTCCCAACCTTAGATTTGAAAAAAAATTTTTCACCGCTCTACTTCGTTACGCTGAAAAAAGTAAAAAAAGAACAAGCGCAAAGCGCAAAAAGACAAGAGCATAAAGGACTACCGAATAATTCTCCCAACCCCACAAGTAACACGAAACCCAACATCATAGTAGTCACGGTCAGCCCTATTATTGACGTAACGGGACGCGGAACGGCAGCAACCAGGATTGAGGCTCCAGCAACCACCCCGCAGACAGGCGTATTTTTGCTGCCGTTGAGAACGATTGTCATTCTCATCTAACCAAGCACTACCATCTGTCGGCGCTCCTTCATAATTATTATGCCAATCGTCAAGACACCATTCCCAAACATTCCCATGCATGTCGTATAGTCCAAAAGAGTTAGCTAATCCAAAACTTCCTACTTCTGTTGTTTCCCTTGGGAAATATCCTCTCACACCAGCACCATAAATATATTCGGCATTATAGTTTACTAGTTGTGATGTGATTGCTTCCCCAAAATGGAATGGTGTTGTGGTTCCGGCTCGACACGCATATTCCCATTCCGCTTCACTGGGAAGACGGTAACTTTTTCCTGTATGCTGGGAAAGGCGATCGCAAAACTCCGCTGCATCGTACCAAGACACTCTTTCAACTGGTCGATTCGCACCCTTAAAATGGGAGGGGTTAGGGTCTAACTCTCTATTAAATTGTGGTAGTGCTGCTACTGCTTGCCATTGTGTCTGAGTTACTGGATACTTACCCATACAAAAAGGACTAATACTTACTTGGTGTTGCGGATATTCATTATTACGACTATCTTTTTCATTTCTAGAAGCACCCATCATAAAATTGCCACCAGGAATCTGTACCATTTCTATATGTATTCCATTCCCTAAGTTTTCAATAAAATACTTAGCTTGTTTATTACTGCGATTAACTTGTATTTCTGTTCTTTCCTGCCCAAATAAGCCTTTTTTCAATTCAATGATGGCTAATTCAAATTTAAAAGGTTGCAGAATAGTGATAGTATCGACTCGGTATTTCAAGTCTTTGAGAAGGAATTCGTCTGGTGATTCTCCACGTAATTGCCGCGCAAACTCAGCATATTCTCTCCCTAATTCCTCCAGAATTTTTAAAGAAATTGTAGCATAAGCTTTTTCTAAATTTTCTTGCTCTCCATCTTCCTCTGATACTGGTTTTTTTAATAAAGCAACACATTCTTTTAAAGACTTGCCTATTTGCTTTTCTATATAATCTGATATAGTATCAAAAATAAATCGAGAATCACTCAATGGTGCATCGGCTAATAAAATCTTTCTAATTCCTGCTACTGCTTCATCAAATATTACTCCATCAGGATTGATATCTGTAGTAATCTCAGTTAAAGGTTTAAGTATTCCTCCTAATAAAACTTCAGCGATATGCACAGAGCTAGATTCACGTAATAAAGTTTCTTGAACCAAGCGAATTACAGGTAAAGTAATTACGGGTGTAGCCATTAATAATCCTGCTAGTTTCCGTCCTAAAGGGGATGAAATATCGCGAAAACGTTTAATCCTTTCTTCTGCATTTAAGTTACTAATTTGAGTTTGAGGTAAATGAGGTGGTGGAGTAAAATCTGAATTGTGAGGGAAAATAAAACCACCATTGATTTTATTATATTTTCCGATTAAGAACTCTGCCCAATTACTAGCAACTTTTGACTCTAGTGTTAAAACCGGAATTTTTGACCTATTTTCTAAAGCAAAATCTTTCCAAATTAGAATCTCATGAATATGTAAACTACTATTAGCAACTCCTGATATTAAAACTGGATTTGAATTAGCTAACCTAACCGCAGCACCTATTCTTAATCCACTTCTTAACCAAAGGGTGTCAGGTAACATCTGTAAAATTGCTAGGGGTTGATGTTTTGTCCAATGTTGTAAAGGAGAAAGAATAGTTCCATCAAACCACATTGGTGCAACACAATCACTCACAATTAATATTAAACAGCGTCCGGTGGGGTCACTTAATTCTTGAAAATTTTTAACTTGGATATTTTTAACTTTTTGTTTACCAACTTTAGCCTTAAGAATAATCTTTCCATTATCGTTGGTTAATCCCCATGTCCTAACTTCTCGAAAAATTCCATAATGTTCTAATAGTTCTTTGAATTCTTCAACTAACTTACGCCAAATTATCATTGATGAATTATCATCTATAATTAAAGCTAAATCTAACCAAGGTTCAGGTTCACTTTTGAGAACAGGAGTATAAATCCTTTGTTCATCTGTACTTTGTTCAGCTATAAGTTTGACTGTTTCTATCTCATCGAGTATTGTTTGTCTTCCTGAATCTACCCGACGGATTAAAGGACGTAATGCTTTCACAAATTCTAAGGGTTCTCTCAATGAACGAGGGTCAGTATGTCTAATGGGTAGAGTTTTTCCTTTAATCTTATAATCAAGATTTTCTTTAGGTTTATAATCAGGATTCTCTTGTTGAGTTTTATAATCATCAGGATTTTCTTGAGGTTTATAATTAGAATTCTCTTTAGGTGATGGAGGGTACAATTCAACTCTTGGTTCATCTAGTCTTTGACTTTGAACTTGCTTAACACTTGTTTTATTTTGTTGAACATCATCTGGTTTTCTTTCCTCCTCTTTTGGAGGTTTTTCAATTACATTAATATTTTGTATAGGTTGTTTTTCTGGTGCTTTAGATGAATATTCTTGTTGTTTTAAAGCTAACCAAAAAACATCGGCAATATCTTCTCCCGTTAGGTCACAATTGACATTTAAACGGGAAATTAATTGTTTGAATTTGTTGTTATCTAAGATTGGTTCAGCCATTGTTTAATTTTGAGATTTTTTAAAATTTAATATCATTTATTCTTACTTGTAAGATGGTATTTGAAAAATTACGAGGAAGTTTAATTTGTCATTCTGACGGTCAGGAAGAATCCCGCGAGATCCTTCCCTCCGGTCAGGATGACAATACTACCTTCTTCCCTTAACTGAACCGTATTGCAATATAGTAACGTTTTTTTATTTGAATTTTCAAACATCTTCTAAGTATCACTCAATTTCAGTCAGTGGTTTCATTAATAAATTTTGAATTACATTTTGATTTTGAGGACTATCTTCATGAGTCAGAACGTAGATTGCATTTAATAACTGATCTGTGGCTTTATCCATTGCTTCTCCTGCTGGGGGAACAAAGTGCTTAATTAATTGATTGATTTCTTCAGTTTTTTGATTAAATAATTCTTCTCCAAAATGGGCTTTAACGATTATTGCTAATTCATCTATATTAGGATCAGGCATTCTCACTCGTAAACATCGTCTTTTAAAGGCTTGAGGAAAGTCTCTTTCTCCATTACTGGTCATGACAATAATAGGAAAAGCATAGCATTTTACTCTCCCACTTTTAATAGTGACGTCAATATCTTCATCTTGAGTTTGGACTTCAAATATATTATCTTTATTTTTCTCCTTAGAACGTCTAACTAATTCAGGAATTTCAAATTGTCCTTCTTCGAGTAAATTTAATAAGTCGTTGGGTAGGTTAATATCACTTTTATCAATTTCGTCGATTAATAATACTCTGGGTAGGTATGATGGTAAAAAAGCTGTTCCTAATGCTCCCAATTTAATATATTGTCCAATGGGTTGTTCTTCACTGACTTTATTATTACTATCTTGAAGACGTGCGATCGCATCATAGCGATATAATCCGTCTTGAATGGTGGATCTGGCTGTAATTGACCAAGATAGTACTGAACCTAAGTTTAATTCATAGGCGATCGCATAAGCTAAAGATGTTTTTCCTGAACCGGGATTTCCGGTGACTAATAAAGGTCGTCTTAAATAAATCGCTGCATTAACTGCTTCCCTGACATTAATTGCTTGCTGAGAATCAGAAAGTCTAAAATTTTGCCCTTTTTTGATGTCTCTTTCTTTCTGCTTCGCTAATTCAACTAATTTATCAAAGCGGGTTTTATCTACCATCTCAGGAGTCTGGTTTTCTGATGATGGTTCTGAATTATTAGTGACAAAATCTTCTTCTTTACCAAACTGTCTCCAAGGAGGAGATTTAATATTTTTAATTTTTTCTCGCAATTCTGTAATTTCCTCTGCGGTTAATTCTTCCTTGCGTTCACCTTTACCATGAAATAAATACCATTCTGTCATAATTGTCCTCCTTGTGTATACTTATTAAGTGCTAGTTAAAAACCGAAACTTAAGATATCATTACCAATCGTACTATATTGAGATGGTAAACGATAAGGATTATCACATAAAAAACCTAGATAATATCCCCAGCATTTTTGTTGTTCCTGATGATTATAACTATAAGAGCGTCTATTTTTAATAATTGCTAATAAATCATCTAAATTAGTTAAATTATTTTCGGTCAATACTGTATTAGTAATTTCTGCTTTTAATTGTTCTGGTTCATCAGAAATCATCCAAACTAAAAGTGGTACTCCCTCGTTAATAACCTGTGTTTGTAAGAATTTATTGATGATATTTTTGTGTTGAAATATTTTATCGTTATCAAGCAAGCTAATCCCAACAATATTAGCATAGCTATTCTTAATATTAGATGTAAAATTTTGATAATCAACCCATTCAAGTTGTGGTTTATTATTAATTTCATTCCATTTTTTGGTGATGCAGTCGAGATTAATATAACCTTCACGAATGTTTTCTAAGCGACTCCAAGAACGTAATGAAAACTTGTAGTGGCTACTAATCCATTTTTGATTACCATCAATATCAATTTTTATTGGTATTTTTTCATAGGATTCTTCAGAAGGTTTTATTAATTGATGGTTAGGAAGAAAGATTTCAATTATTAATTGTTCATTTTTTAAACCATATAATTTAATTGTTTTAATAGTGAAATCAATAAAATGGTCAAGTTCGTCTTTAATATGTACTAATTTTTCCAAACATTCCATTTTTTCAGCAATGGGAATTATTGAGCTAGTTTCATGATTATTTGTCTGGAAAATCAACTCAGCAGTTAAACAAACTTTGTTTTTATCAGATATATTTGGTTCACAAGTTATCATCAAGTAAGGCTGATAACTTTGATATTCTGCTCGTAAGTCTCTAATATGACACTCTATGTTTGTTCTGACATCTTCTAAATTAATATTTTGTCTGTGAAGTTGGTTTTTGAATTCTCTATACCATTCTCCTATTTCGATAGATGTTGTAATTTGCAGTAAATATACAACAAATTTTAAAAGAATAAATATTGTTTTTTCTTCTGGATCTTGATTTATGTCTATAAACAAAAATTCCCATAAAATATCAGGTATTTCTTCAACTTCAGTATGTTTTGATTTTAAAGTATTTATTTTAGGATAATTCCCATCTATATCTTGAGCTAATTGCGACAAAAGTAAGCGACAAGCTAAATATAATATACATCCATCAATACTAGATAAGATTTCTTTTAATTTTGTCCAATTCTTCTCAAGCAAAATATTATCTTTTGCAGATTGATTTAATCCTATTTCATTACCATCTGTATCTATAAAGTATAAAGAAATCGGATTTTGTACATTACCATATTCATTTTTAAATATATTTACTACATTGTCTTTAATTTCTTGCATTTCTTCAGGAAGAAGTAATTTTTGCTTTTTTTGTAACTCTTCTAGCAACACTTTGGAAAATAATCCTATATTTTCTTTTGAATCATATTTAGCTGTATATCCGGCTTTAGTTGCTAGTAAAACAACTTGTTCATTATTTTTTTTCAATCCTCCAGAATTATATTCTTCTTTATATAATTCTTCTCCATAAAAGTGGACACTACCTGATTTTTTAGCATATGTACCACAAGCATCAATGAAAATTATTTGCTTATTAAAATTTGGGAACGTCTGAGTTTTTAGGGTTTTTAATAAATCAGACAGATTAAAATTTTTGGTATCATCACTATAAGATAATCTCCGGCTGTTTTCATCTACAATAAAACCATGTCCTGCCCAAAATATATATAGTAAATCACCATTTTTTTGATTTATTTGCTCAAAAAATCCTTTAAAAATATTATTGCTTGTAGCTTTATTTTTATTAAACTTACAATCTTCAAATAATGTTTTATTCTCATCTAACTCAGAAATAAACAGCAAAATATTATCAACAGGAACACCTTGATCATTTAACCATTTGGCAAAATTTAGACTACTTGATGCAGCACCAGATAATTTTCCAGATTTATCATATTTTTCTATGCCAACAACTACTGCATAAGTTTTTTGAGGATTAGGACTACTCATCTTACTTTTTTAATCCTTTAATTCTTGGTAAAATTGCTTTCCATGTAGCCTTATTACTCCAATAAGCACCATGCGATTGGGGAAAAGGTTGTTTATTATCTACTAGTATATCTTGGACGTTAGGAAAAATAGTTCCCCCCATATAACTCAGGAAATCTTGCAAATCATAAATATTTATCCAATCAGGAAAACCTTCAGGTAATCGTTGATTAATATCACTATTGAATTCTAAACTTTGCAGCGCATTAAGTTCATAAAAATAAGGCGCTTGTGAACCAACGGTTATTAATAATTCAACTTTTTTTATTACTTCTTCTTCATTCAATACTTGCTGAACTAATAAATCAACACAAGCAATTCCCCCTAAACTATGAGCAAGTAAAACCACTGGAGGTTCAGCATCTTGAATATATTTATAAATCAAATCCCTGATTTTTTCACCACGTCCTTGATAAAGTAATATATCACCAACTGCTGGATAGGTTATATCGGAAATAACTCCTCTTTTGCGTTTGAGATGATTTGTTGCTAGTGGTTGAACTAATTTTAAAATTTGCTCTTTTAACCAATCTCCAATCCCCGCTTCAGCATAATAAATTTCATTACTCAGAGATGTTACTACATCATCTCTTAAAGTCGAATCTTGCAAAATAGGTGCAAATTTTCCTTGTTGTTCACAAATAGCAATTGATTCCGCAATAATTGCTCTAGCAATCGCATCCCGATATTCTGTTAAAGTATCAGAAATAGTTGCTAGTGCTTCTTGATATGCTAGTGATTTCACAACATTTTGACTAGCTCCTAGAAAAACATCTCCTATTCCGCATTCTTGCAATTTGATTTGTAACTCGTCTGAAGGTTGAAACTGTTTTACTCTCTGGTCTAGTATCTCACTTGGTTCCTCTTGACCAGGAATAAAATCCTGTGCTGCTGGTGTTTTTAGCGATAATAACCGTAATTCATACAAAGGATCTTGATATAATTGCAGCCAACGGATAATATTTTCATTCGGTTGCGTTGCTTGATGATCATTTCGAGTTGAATCATAGAGAGGAATAGAAACACCATCAGCATTTAATTTCGCTCCTAGAGAATCTCCCCATGCACAAGGAACTACTGTTAAATGTGGTAGTTCTTTTAAAAGTTCTTGTTTAATTTGTTTAAATGTTGCTGAAAATACAGGTTCTCTAACTGAGATTCCATGCACAAATATTACTGTTGTCATAATTGATTTTTTTAACCTAGCTTAGGTTGCGTAACTATACGGCATAATACCAACCACATGAGTAAATATTGCTAGTTCTCAACAATTCTTAACCTGAATTTTTAGTACACAAATGTGCTATATTTTACTTTCAGTTGAAATCAGGCGGGCAAGATGCCCGCTCCACTTTGTAAAATTTTGACAACAACCTCTAAGTGATTACTGAACCAATATTTTTGATTCTCAGATAAGTAGACACACGAAAATAAAGCTAACTATGAGAAGTTATTTAAAATCAATAAAACTCACCCAAATCAAGTGAATTCTATTAATTTAAACTTCCAAGGTTTCAAAGCTGCGAGTACTATTTCTCTATCGACACCTTCATAAGCTTCCCATTCCGATTGGGGGTCTTTGGGATGTCCATCACCAACATGACCTGCAACTTTTATGATTGGACAACCCGCTATTTTATCTCGCTCTATCCCTTTTGGTAGTACCATGTTTACTTTGTGACCGACAAACTTTGATAGACTAGACTCAACCACAGATTCACGGATTAAACAGATATCACCAGCAGTCCCCCAAGTAGTTGAGTAGATATGAAGGAAAGATATACAGGTTTCTGGTTTGATGGCTCTTTTTAGAACTTGCATTATCTGTAACTCTTACATTATTTGGTAAAGAAAGTAAAGGGACGCAGGGAACAGGAAATGCATAATGGTGTTTTTTAAGACTGCATTAACACTCATCACCTGTAGATGGGGAACTCAGACCCACGGGTTTTGACAAGTATGAGAAAAGAGCGGAAATTTCGGTAATTATCCTTTTTTCAGTCTCGATTCTCGATTAACTGTTCCCTGTTCTCTTTAAATATAGCAAAATTTGCTAATGTGCTTTATCTTGGGACAGGAACTTGATTAATAACTCCAGCGATTACTGCGTCAATTTGTAACCCATCTAGCATTGATTCTGGTTTTAAAATCAAACGATGACGTAACAAAGGTGATGCAATGGATTTAATATCATCTGGAGTGACAAAATCTCTCCCAGCTAACCAGGCCGCAGCTTGAGAAGTTTGTAACCAAGCACCCGCAGCTCGCGGTGATGCACCTAAAGCTAAATCAGGATATTGTCTAGATTTTCTGACTAATGCTAAAAGATAATCAATGATGGCATCAGATACATTTACTTGTTTTGCTGCTTGTCGTGCTGCTAAAATATCCGCCACGGTCGCAATTGGTTTCAGACGGTTTATATCCCGACGTCTAGCTGCAAATCCTTCTTGACGATTCAGCAACATTTGCTTTTCTGCGGCTGCATCGGGGTAATCTACTACTAACTTAAATAAAAACCGATCTAATTGCGCTTCTGGTAAAGGATAAGTCCCTTCAAATTCTAAAGGGTTTTGAGTAGCAATCACCCAAAATAAATCTGGTAAAGGTAAACTTTCACCATCTAGTGTTACCTGCATTTCCTCCATTGATTCTAGCAGTGCTGCTTGAGTTTTGGGTGGAGTCCGGTTAATTTCATCTGCTAACAGAACTTCGGTAAATACAGGACCTTTTTTTAAAATAAAATTGCGGCTATTTAAATCATAAATATTTGTGCCAGTAATATCTGATGGTAATACATCCGGAGTCAGCTGCACTCGATGAAACTCTGCTTGGATTAACTGTGCTAATACTTTAACTAAAAGGGTTTTACCTGTTCCTGGTACTCCTTCTAAAATTATATGTCCACCAGAAATTAATGCTACTAGTAGTTGCTTAATTAGCTGGGATTGTCCGACCACTATTTGATTTAGTCCTTGACCCAGCCGGATTAAAATAGGATGCGTTTCATTCATATCAAAATAGTATAGTATTTCATGATGGAAATTATCTGCTTAACTAGGGAGTAAAAAACTAAATTTATGAAAATAAAAAATACGTCATCATCCCCATCCCATAATTTAAATTTATGGGAATTTGCCTGTTCCCTGTTCTCTTAAACTTTGCCATTTCCTTAACCAGTTTACCAGATCACGCTCACTGATGGATTGTTTTTGTGATTGTATTTTTAATACTGCGTGTATATCTACTGCACTAGCTCCGGTTTTTTCTATCCAAAGATTGACTAAATCCTCTTCCTCTAAAGGTACAGGTCCTAATCCTAAAGCTGTTTGCAGTTGTAATTGTTCTTGTTTCCCCACCATTTCCAGGACAAAATCTCTGGATTCGGCTTTTTGTAGCACTCCGGCTAAGGCTTGGATATAAGCCTCACTATTGTCTATCACTGGTATCTCTAAAGTCTCTGGTTTACCAAACCGGCGGTTTTGCGCCCAAATTAAGATTAATAACAGGATAATTAGCTGTATTGATATGGGTAATAGAGGTGTTTTCGCTAAATAGCTGAGTAAGTTCTCTTGTCCTTCTTTCTTTTTAATGTCAGCGTCTTTATAGCCATGTATATACTCATCCACCAAAATCGGATGCTGATTTTCCTGGACTAGATCAGCCAAAAACTGGAAATTACTTAAATTGTCTTGGTAGGCATTCGCGGCTAGATGGGGAGTAGTAGCATAAATGAGTTGACCCTGAGAGTATTTAGTTTCCCAAACCATTGCCCCAAAGCGATCGCCTAAAACTACTTTTTCTTTGGCTGCTACTTGATGTCTTCTAGTAGTATCAATAATAACTTCCCCAAAATTAGATTCTGGTTTAGTGCGAAAGTTGGCTGCTGTGACCTGCTCCCTCACACCCAATATCACTAAAGTATTACCCTGATCTAACCATTTCACTGCTTCTCCATTCATAGATGCTGGACTAAGTTGACCATTTATTTGCAAAAGCGTAGCGGGTTGCATGGTTGAGGGAATTTGATCCACAGATTTTTGCCAACGTTTAATCGGGATGCCTTGCTGCTGCATAAAAGCATACCAGGCTCCATAACCATCTGGACTACGACTAAAAGTGGAACCACTATTGATTTTGCTGCTCGGAGCTACGATCAAGGTCAAGAGAATGATCATCACTAGCACGATTACCCCCAGCCAAGCCAAACGGGTTGAGCGTTTCATCCTGGAAAAATCTCCCGATAGGCTTGATGACATTGCTGATAATTTTCTGATAATATCTCAATATCACTAAAACATAATTGCTCGTGAGTAGTAATCAGGGTTTCGTAAGGTTGAATCGCATTTGTTGATAAACTCAGCAATTGCAGATATTCCCGACCTGTGCGACTGGGTTGTTGAAGGGCGATCGCTTGCTCATGTAATTGCTGCAACATGGCTAAATATAAACAACGACAAGCCTCACGATAATTCCGGCGTCGGGAATAGTCTTGAGCCTGGTTTAATAACAGCGAAATAGATAACTGATCAACACTAGGTTTTGCAGTTGGATCACTTTTGCTCAACCCTTGCCACCAAGAATATAAATAAGGACTATATTGTTGCCATAACCGCCAACCTATGCCAGCTAGGCATAAACATAGTACCACCCAAAAGAGGATTTTCAATAACTCAACCACCCAGGGACTAATTGACCATCCAGTAGGTAATCCGGGCAATTTTCCCTGGAGGCGGGAGAATTGGTATTCTACCCATTCTCCCACTTGTTTTTGAAACATCATTAACTGCCAACCCCAGTTAGTTTTCTCAAAAGCTTCTATAGACATGATATGAGAACTCCTATTTGATTTTTGCACAAAACGAGCTACATGAATCCTGTTCCCCGTTCCCTTTCGTCCACAAATGACTATTCACTTTTATAAAGTTTGGCAGCCTTATGGCTGTTTTTCTAATTTTTCACCTCACGGGATTGAAATTCAAGGCACTTACTGGTCAACAGTTGAGCATTATTACCAAGCACAAAAATTTGTGGGTAGTGTGGATGCGGTAATTATACCCTTAATTTATGCCGCACCCACGCCTGAAGATGCTGCGGCTTTAGGACGGTGTTGTACCCGTAAACTTCGTCCCGATTGGGAATTGGTGAAAATTCAAGTCATGGAAACAGCCGTTCGCAAAAAATTTATCACTCATGCTGATATCAGGCAAGTATTGCTAAGTACTGGCAATGATATTTTAGTCGAGAACTCTCCCACCGATTACTTTTGGGGTTGTGGAACTAAAAAAACTGGCCACAATCATCTTGGCAAAATTCTCATGCATGTGCGTATGGAAATTCGCGTTATGTTGTCTTTATCCGTGAACAATGATTAGAAAGCTAAATGTTATACTAAAATATGCTATAATAGGGTTAAATTCGCCACAGGTGTCTTTGGATATATTAATTTTCCTGACTCAATTGATATAAAAAGTAATAAATAAAACTTTTTTTTCATATATATCTTATGATTAGGTAGATGATTTTAAGTATTTTTACTGCAAAAGTTGAAACTTTAGGAGGATAAAATTAATTATCTGTGTAGATTGGTTAAATTTTTTAAATCAAAAGAGTTAATCTCTTAACAGTGGCAGGATCAATTTTCGATCAAGAACATTGATAAAAAAAATTATACTTGTGTTTAAGTGAAGACAAGCAATGACATTTACCACAAAACTAAACGTTTTACAACAGAGCTTAGATCGAGCAAGCTTGTTACATCGAATGATCAAACAGATTAGGCGATCGCTGGATCTCCAAGAAATATTAACCACCACAGCCACAGAAGTGCGGTCTTTCTTGGGAACTGATCGGGTGAAAATATATCGGTTTGACGCTGATGGCAGTGGTGAGGTCATTGCGGAATCAATCAATCAGGAAAAATTACCATCCTTATTAGGGTTACATTTCCCAGTTCATGATATTCCCCCTGATGCCAGAGAGATGTTTTTGTCACTCAGACAACGCTCAATTGTCGATGTCAGTAGGGGGAGAATTGGTTTATCACCACTTAAATCAGCTAAAACCGGGGAAACACTACCAACAGAAAATATCTATTATCGTGCCGTAGACCCATGTCATATCCAATATTTACAGGCAATGGGTGTACAGTCTTCTATTGTCGTGCCGATTTTGCACTATGACCTCAAACAATCGAGTCAACCTCAATTATGGGGACTGTTAGTATCTCACAACAGTCAACCGCGCACCGTGTTAAAGCGGGAATTAAAGGTGGTACAGCAAATTGCTGACCAAGTAGCGATCGCCATTTCTCAAAGTAACTTATTAACTGAAGCCCGGACTCAGCAACAACAAGAAGTGATCGTGAATCGGGTGAGTACTCTACTCAATAAATTACCCCACATTCAATTTCAGGAAGCGCTAGAAACTACAATAACCGCTTTCAGTGCGATTGGTGGTAGACTGTATATTGAGCCGAGTGGGGAAATTTACACTTGGGGAGAACAACCAAAACTAACGGATGAATTCCCGAAGAGATTGATGGAACAGCATCCGGTGTGGCAAAATTGGATGGCTGAATATAAGTCGGGAAAGGTTTGGGCAATTTCTGACATCTACCAACAACCAGAATTGCAAGCTTTAATACCAGCATTTCAGACTACTCCGATTCGGGGGATGATGGTAATTCCGCTCTATTATCGAGAAAGTTTTATTGGTGTCTTGAGTTTATTTCGTCCCGCATTTGATGCGGAGATTCTCTGGGCTGGACGGTGTGACCAAAGTTCGCGACAAAATTTGCCGCGTCTATCTTTTGAAATTTGGCGAGAGCAAAGAAAAGGACAAGCACCTGAGTGGAAAAGCCGAGAAATTTCCTTAGCTCAAGCTTTATCTTCGGAATTCTCTAGTGCCATTCAGGAGCAAGAAGCCTATCAACAATTACATATACTTAACAGTAACCTAGAAGTGCGGGTACAAGAGCAAACTGCGGAACTTGAAAAATCTCTCTTATTAACTAGAGCGATGAAGCAAGTTACAGACCAAATCCGGAGTACCTTGGACTTAAATACAATTCTGCAAACAATTGTGCGAGAAGTGCGTCCTCTGATCAATTCAGACCGAGTTGTAATTTACCAAATCCGGAATGAAGCCGAAAGTAAGGTAGTTGTCGAAGAGATTAATGGTAATTGGCGCTCAGTATTGGGAATGAGAACCGCAGCGGAATGTTTTCCCGATGAAGCAGCGCGTCTTTATTTTCAGGGTAGAGTCAGGGCTATTAATAATGTGTCAGCAGAGAGTTTAAGTCCTTGTCATCAAGAGTTTTTGGAGAGTTTGCAAGTTCGGGCTAACTTAATTGTACCCATTAATATGGGTACACAATTGTGGGGTTTACTGATTGCTCACCAATGTGATGACCGAGAAATTGGCAAGATACAGAAATTGAGTTACTACAACAATTAGCAGATCAAGCGGCAATCGCGATTCAGCAAGCACAACTCTATCAACAAAGTTGTGAAGCAGAAATTCAAGCTAAGTCGAAAGCACGGGAATTAGAGCGTACCTTATATCAACTGCAAGAAACCCAAAGTAAATTAATTCAGACGGAAAAAATGTCCAGTTTAGGACAGTTAGTAGCAGGTATAGCCCACGAAATCAACAATCCGGTTAACTTTATCTATGGTAATCTTTGTCATGCCAGTGATTACATGGAGCAATTACTAGAACTAGTACAACTCTACCAATCACACTATCCTAAATCTGATAGCATCATTAAATCGACTATTGAAGCCATAGATTTTGATTTTATGGTAGAAGACTTACCAAAAATCATGTCATCCATGAAAGTGGGTGCAGATCGGATTCGCTCCATCGTCCTGTCTTTACGAAATTTTTCCCGTTTAGATGAAGCAGAAAACAAGCCTGTTGACTTGCACGAAGGTATAAATAACACATTATTGATTTTGCAACATCGGTTAAAAGCATTGCCTGATCGTACAAGTATCGAGATTATCAAAGACTATGGTAATTTACCCAAGGTAGAATGCTATGCTGGACAAATGAATCAGGTATTTATGAATATTATTAATAATGCCATTGATGTCCTGACAGATAAAAAAGAGAACATCGCCGACAAATATCCCCGCCAGGCTCCACCAACTATTATTATTTCGACTAGAGTTTCTGCTGATAATACACATATACTCATTAGCATTACAGACAATGGGCCAGGGATGACGGAAGATGTGAAAAAACGAATTTTTGACCCATTTTTTACGACTAAGCCTGTCGGAAAGGGGACAGGCTTAGGACTAGCAATTAGCTATCAAATTGTGGTCGAAAGACATGGTGGGTTAATGGAGTGTATTTCTCAACCAGGTCAAGGTACAGAATTCTGGATTGAGATTCCTCGGAAATTCCAAGGCAAAATTATGACTCCATTAATAGAAGATTAGATAGAAGATTAGATAGAGGGAACAGGGAACAGGTAACGGGCAACAGGGAACAGTGAAGTGAATACATATAGGAGTATTCCCTATTCCCTATGGATGTAAATTTTCGCAAGCGCCAATATTCACCCAATTACTAGAACCATCTTTCCAATATTCTTTTTTCCATACTGGAGCATTATGTTTGAGTGCATCAATGGCATAATTACAAGCAGCAAATGCTTCACTACGATGAGGACAACCTACAGCTACTAAAACACTGATTTCCCCAATTTGCAACCGTCCAATCCGATGATAGATAGCTACTCTATTCACATCAGTCCAACGCTCACGAATATCCTCAGCAATTTGGTAAAATATCTGTAAAGCCATTGGTTGATAAGCTTGATATTCTAGAGCCATCACAGCCTGACCATCAGTTTGATTCCGAACCATCCCACTCATCAGTACCACAGCACCATTGGCTGGATCATCGGCTGCTGTATAGATTTCCTGAATAGATAATGGCGCTAAGGTAATGCCAAAACTATCTTCGGCTCTGGGTTTTCTGAGAGAAGTTAAAGTTGTGATCATAAATAAAAATCTGTAGGCCAAAAACCTTTTTAATACTATAGCAGGAGTCAGGAGTTGGGAGTAAACGCGGCTTTCTATATAGTTGCTTCCGTAAATTTTGTACCTGATTTAACTGAGAAGCGCTATATTATATTCAATACAATCAGTCTTAATTAACTTTACGTAATATTAATGAGAGTCAACCCTCTCTCTAAACAGACTATAGGAATCATATTTGATTTTTGAATAGAACTCTCTACTGTTCCCTGTTACCTCTCGACAAAGATAATTTCCGAAATTAAATCCTGGTCAGCACCAGAAATTCTAAATACCTGCCAGATTTTGGTAACTCACATCAGTAATAATAAATGCCATCATAGTAGTTTCTGCTGATATGTTTCCAACAGATCCAATAGTCACATCTAGACATAGTAGAGGATACCATTGCAGTAATTACCGTGATATAATTTGGGGTTCCTCCCGCAACATCTGTCCTTTCTCAGATATTGCACCTGCGAACCAATCACAGATCCCAATTCTACTTCCTGATTAAATAGATTGTACTGAATCAACCCTGCTTAGTAACGTTTTCAACCTGATGATTTTAATCAGCTTGAGAAGAACAGTCGAACCAATATTCCAGGAAATGTAATAAGTTGTGGAAATGCCTTTGGTAAGATTCATCAAAAAAACATTCAAAAATATCAAAAATTTAGATATTTTATAAATCATCGGGGATTTAAAATCATGAAAATACTTGTACTCAGTTGGGAATTTCCCCCCAGGATTGTCGGTGGAATTGCACGTCATGTAGCAGAGTTATATCCAGAATTGGTCAAGTTAGGCCATGAAATTCATCTGATTACCATTGAATTTGGCCAAGCATCGCTGTATGAGGTAGTGGAAGGAATACATATACATCGAGTGCCTGTTGAGGCTAGTAACAACTTTTTTCAATGGATAGCCAACTTAAACATCAGTATGGGAGAACATGGTGCTAAGTTATTGCGGTCGGAATCGCAAGATGCTTATGATCTCATTCATGCTCATGATTGGTTAGTTGGAGATGCTGCGATCGCTCTCAAGCATAACTTTAAAATTCCCCTAATTGCCACCATTCACGCTACTGAGTACGGGCGTCACAACGGTATTCATACAGATACACATCGTTATGTTAGTGGCAAAGAGAACTTACTTGCTTATAATGCTTGGCGGCTGATTGTCTGTAGTGATTATATGCGAGAAGAAGTCAAGAGAGCACTACACAGTCCTGAAGATAAAATCAATGTGATTTATAACGGTATTCGTCCAGAAAAAAAACAAAATCACCAGAGCTTTTCTAGTCAAGATTTCCGCCGACAATTTGCTGCTGATTATGAAAAAATTGTTTATTACCTGGGTCGGATGACATATGAAAAAGGTGTATCCATCTTGCTAAATGCCGCCCCGAAGATATTGGCTCAAATGGAAGGTAATGTTAAATTTGTGATTATTGGGGGAGGGAACACAGACCATCTCAAACGTCTAGCTTGGGATTTAGGCATCTGGCATAAATGTTATTTTACTGGATTTATTTCCGAAGAATATTTAGATAAATTCCAAACTATTGCTGACTGTGCTGTATTTCCTAGTCTTTATGAACCCTTTGGCATTGTCGCTTTAGAAAGTTTTGCTTCTCGTGTACCAGTAGTAGTTTCTAGCACGGGTGGATTTCCAGAGGTTGTACAACACACGAAAACTGGGATTGTCACTGCGGTGAATAATGTTGATTCTTTAGCTTGGGGAATATTAGAGGTGTTAAAAAATCCAGGTTATGGTCAATGGTTAGTAGATAATGCTTATGAAGATTTAGAACGGAGATTTAGCTGGACAAAACTTGCACAGCAAACAGAACAAGTATATCAGCGTGTAGTCGTAGAGCGATCGCAAGTTGCTTGGTAATTAGACATCTCCAAAAATGATGTAGGGGCGTATTGCATACGCCCCTACCAATGGTTTTAACGAACGCATCATTAATTTTCCCAGATGTCTAATACGCCCCTAGATTAATTAACCCTAAATCATCTCACATTAGTGCATAAAAATCAAGATTTAGATGCGTTATTTTGGCTTACAAAAAATTACCAGCTCTATACGCTGGAAAATTAAGTGAGAATAATGAGAAAGTTAATAATAATTGCAATTTGCTAGAGAAAGTAATTATGAAAAAGGCATCCCGTAATATAGTAAAATTCTTAAAAAATACCAGAAATAAATTGTTAAGAACCATAACTCTTTTCATTGCCGATATCAAAGGAAATGTAACGCGCTACTTTCGGAAAGTCAACAGCGATATGTATTCTCCCAAAACTGTTCCTACTTTAAAATTACCCTCCTTAGCAGGCCCCGTACATAATTTAGGTGGTGGTGGTCCTGATGTTGAAGATGCGATTCAATGGATGATTCATCAAGTTAGAGGCGGTCCAGACTGTGCTACTAAAATTAATGTTGCAGTTATTCGGGCTAATGGTAGTGATGACTACAATCGATTAATTTATAATATGCGAGGGGTGAAATATGTAGAAACGTTGATTATTAGTAGTAAACAGGAAGCAAATAGAGAGGATGTTTTTGAGAAAGTCAAAAATGCTGATGTTATCTTCTTTGCTGGTGGAGATCAATGTCAATATATCCGCAACTGGAAAAACACTAATTTAGAATTAGCAGTGAAATCAGTTTATGCGAGAGGGGGGGGAATTGGTGGTACTAGCGCAGGTGCAATGATTCAAAGTGACTATATTTTTGATGCTTGTGCTTGTGAAGATAGTCCAGAAACCAAAGAAGCTCTGGAAGACCCCTACAGAAATATTACTTTTACCTATAATTTCTTTCCCTGGAACAGTTTAAGAGCAACTATCATTGACACCCACTTTGATAGACGGAAAAGAATGGGTCGGATGATGACTTTTATCGCTCGTCAAATTCAGGATGGTGCTGCTAAAAGTGTATTAGGGATAGCGATTAGTGAAGAAACATCAGTAGTTATTGATAAATATGGTGTAGCTAAAATTATGGGTAGAGGAGCCGCATATTTTGTGCTGGGAGATCATAAACCAGAAGTATGTCAACCTCAAACGCCTTTAAGTTTTAATGATTACAAAATTTGGAAGTTACGTAGTGGTGATACTTTTGATTTAAATGACAGGCAAAAAAAGGGGTATTATCTGAGAAGTGTGATTAAAGGACGTTTTAATTCCGACCCTTATTAAGAGTTTCTACTTCCCTCCCCTGATGCTTGCTACCGTGTATACACAAGTGAAAGACCTCTCCCCAAACCTCTCTGGGACGTGGAGAGGGGCAGGTTTTGCGGTTTTCTAAACCAGGAAGAGGTCTTTCAATATACGGTAAGTTCACTGCGGGTGAATTAGATAAACTTCTGTAAATGTTGTACCAAATCAGAAGCTTGTCTGACACCTTCAATCCGCTCTACAGGATGACCTTGCTTAAATAATATTAGAGTAGGTAACGCTTCGATTTTGTACTGAGTCGCCAACTGTTGATATTTCTCCGTATCAATTTTCACAATTCGCAAACTGTCTTTTAATTGAAGATTGACTTGTTCTAAAATTGGCGTCATCATTTGACACGAACACACCAGTCAGCATAAAAATCTACCAAAACTGGTACATCAGAACCAGATAGCATTTCTTCAAAACTGTTGAATTGTTTTTTAGTTACCATATGATACAGACCGATTTTTTAACTATATATTTTATTTTATAGCAGGGATGTAGGCAGATGGGGAGAGAAGAGGCACGGGGGCAGGGAGCAGGGGAGAGGTAAGAGGCAGGGAGGGGGGCAGGGTGCGGGGTGCAGGGGGGAGAGGAAGAGGCAAGGGGGCAGGGAAGAGGCAGGGGGGCAGGGAGCAGGGTGCAGGGGGGAGAAACGGAGATGGATGGGGAGATGGAGAGATGGGATATTTTAATTCTCTTTCCCCCTGCCCCCTGCCCCCTGCCCCTTGTCCTCTTCTCCCCCTGCCCCCTGCCCCCTGCCCCCTGCCTCTTCTCCCCCCACTTCCCTATTTTTCAGCAAAACTTAGCTGGGGTATAACTATCTAAAATTGTGACTAATTTGACGCCGAACTCTTGCTCAAATACATCTTTTTTATAGTCTAATCCCCACATTTCTAAACTACAATCGTCATCTATCCGAGTAGGGAAAATTAGCATTTTAAATTCCTTTTTTGCCGGAAAATACTCGCATTGAATTCTAGCGATTGCCCCAATATGTCTTCGGTCTAAAGCTACGGCTAATCTTAAAATCGCACTCAATTGACTAACCACTAATCGCTGTTCTTTAGTGAGCAGATTCCGGAAATTTTCATGCTTTTTCTTAGGTGGTGATTTGCGATGATAACGGGCTAAATTGGCAATGATTTCAATTTCGGTTTCCGTATAACCAAGTAACTCACCATTGCGAATCAAATAATAAGAATGCTTATGGTGGGATGAATGACTGATATAATGACCACAATTATGTAATACCGCACTCACCCACAATAATTGTCTTTCTTCTGACCCCCAGTGGTGTAATCTACCTTGAGTTTGATCAAATAAACTCAAAGCAAATCCAGCCACGCGATCGCTATATTCTAAATTAATATGATATTTGCTGGCTAGTTTCAAGACACTCCGTTGACGGACAGAACATTGATAACGGAGTCGGTCTTCAATTAACCCATGTGTCAGCATCCAGTCTACGATTACACCTTCCCGTAAGGAGCGCTCACACACTGTCACTGAGTTGCTACCTAAAAGCAGCATTGCTTCTAGTAAAATGACCGCACCTGCTAAAATCACCTCTGAACGCTTCTCTGGCATTCCGGGAATAACAGACCTTTCCACATTAGTCATTTTCTGGAAGCGATGGACAAATTCTTGCAAATCCAGTAGAGAGAATTGATAACCGTTGAGAGTGCTAGGAACAAAACCTAATTTTTCCCGTGCATGAATCGTAGCCAAAGTTTCAATTGTGCCAGAAGTTCCCACCATGCGAGGAGATTCACCAAATTGAACATTAGCTAAAATCTCCTCCACCGAACGTTCTAACATCCCTCTCGCATAGGCTTGTAAGTACTGAAATTCAATATTACTAATGGGGTCAGTGGTAATTAACTCTCCGGTCAGACGCACTGCACCCACTTTCGTACTAGTGAGAGTGCGTGGTTCGTGAGAGTCCCCCAAAATTAATTCTGTGGAACCACCACCAATGTCGATAATTATATGGGGCTGGTTGTTAAATTCCATCCCGGATAGCACACCTAAGTAAATACGCCGTGCTTCTTCTTGACCAGAAATCAAATCGATACTTAAACCTAAATCAGTTTCGACTTGAACTAAAAAATCCTTCCCATTCGGAGCTTCTCGCACTGCGCTAGTGGCCACAGCGACGATGGTTTCCGCATTCAGCATTTTGGCAACTTCTTGAAAACGCCGTAAAGCCGCGATCGCCTTTTTGATGATTTCTGGTTTCAGTTCCCCAGTTGCTAAATCGCGATCGCCCAATCTCACGGTTTCCTTTTCTCTGGCGATCATGGTAAAAGATGGTAAAGTTGGTTCAATTCGCACCACTACCATGTGTACAGAGTTGGTTCCGATGTCAATAGCCGCAATAATTCGGTGTTGCTTAACTGGTGGAGTAGATTCACTCTCCCAGTTAGCTGAAATTAAATTCAGCATTTGATTTTCTCTTGATTTAATCACGATAGTAAAAGGGAACAGGGAACAGAAAGTAGGGAGTATCTATGTATGTTTATTTTTTCCAGATGCATATTGTTAGAAAAAATACATCCTTTAATTTTAAGTATAGGAATTCCCTGTTCCTTATTGTCTATTGCCAATTCCCTTTTGAATATTCTGGAAATGTGAATTTGTGTGAACAAAAAACCCAAAAACTTATCCTGAACTTCTATGTTAAATAAACCTGATCATAGACAAGAACCTGTATGGCTACTAATTATCCGACTTTTACGGTGGCATAAACCAGAAGGAAGATTAATTTTAATGATTCCAGCTTTGTGGGCTGTGTTTTTAGCTGCGGCGGGTAAACCACCATTAGCATTAGTGGGAGTGATTGTCTTAGGGACGTTAGCCACTAGTGCAGCGGGTTGTGTAGTCAATGATTTATGGGATCGAGATATAGACCCGCAAGTAGAAAGAACACGCGATCGCCCCTTAGCCAGTCGTGCCCTATCGATTAGAGTCGGAATTGTCGTAATGATGGTGGGGCTAATTTGTGCGGCAATACTTGCCCTTTATCTTAACACTTTAAGTTTCTGGTTGTCAGCAGCAGCAGTACCGATTATTCTACTTTATCCAGGTGCCAAACGGGTGTTTCCGATTCCTCAACTAGTGCTTTCTATGGCTTGGGGTTTTGCAGTTTTAATTAGTTGGAGTGCAGTCACAAAAAACCTTTCTGTATCTACGTGGTTACTTTGGGGTGCAACTATCTGTTGGACATTAGCATTTGATACTATTTATGCGATGAGCGATCGAGAAGATGATCGACGGATTGGGGTAAATTCTAGTGCTTTATTTTTTGGTAAATATGCCCCATTAGCCATAGGTATTTTCTTTGTTGGTACGATTATTTTACTAGCTTGGGAAGGTATTTTACTGAAGTTACATTTAGGCTTTTGGATTAGTTTAATTTTATCTAGTCTTGCGTGGTTTTGGCAGTATTGGCGGTTAAATCAACCACGAATACCTAATCCCGTTTTTGGGCAAATGTTCCGACAAAATGTATGGATTGGTTTTATGTTACTAGCAGGGATGATTATTGGTAGTTTGTGAAATTGTCCTTGTGCTCATGAAAAATTTTAATATAATAAAGGGATGGATATAGAAAAAAATGGCAGACCATCACCAACTCTCCAACTTTATTTGGCAAATTGCTGACTTGTTACGGGGGCCTTACCGCCCACCGCAGTACGAGCTTGTAATGTTACCAATGACGGTGCTGCGTCGTTTTGATTGTCTACTAGCGTCAACTAAGCCCCAGGTAATAGCCGAATATCACAAACTTAAAAATACATTCAAGGATGAAGAACTAGATAAGAGACTAAACGGGATAGCAGGACAGCGTTTTCATAATCGCTATGAACTTAGTTTTGAGCAGATTAAGAGTTATCCCAACAATATAGATCAACATCTTATTAGCTACATTCAGGGTTTCTCAAAAAACGTTTACGAAATTTTTGAGCGATTTAAATTTACTGCCGAAATTGAGCGGATGCGTGAGGCAAATATTCTTTATCTCGTTATTTCTAAGTTTTGCGATGTTAACTTGCATCCTGATAACTTAGATAATATTGGTATGGGGTTACTATTTGAGGATTTAATCCGCCGATTTAATGAAGCAGCTAATAAAATAGTGGGTGATTACTTTACCCCACGAGAAGTAATCCGCCTCATGGTATATATTTTATTCTACCCCGATAATGATATTTTAATTCAACCAGGAATTATTCGTAAATTATTTGACCCTACCTGTGGTACTGGTGGAATGCTGGCAGAAGCACAAACTAATTTACGTAAACGCGAACTTCAACACCATTCAACTGCAACATTAAATGTATTTGGACAGGATTTTAATCCTCGTGCTTATGCTATTGGTGCCTCATATCTATTGCTGAAAAATGATGAAAAAAGTGATGTCCGTTACGGTGATTCGCTGATTAATGATCAATATTCTGACGATCATTTTGATTATTTTCTTGCTCATCCTCCGTTTAGTGTGGACTGGAAGAGACAACAAAAAGAGGTGCAGCGAGAATACAAGAAGTGTGGTTTTGCTGGTAGGTTTGGTGCTGGTTTGCCCAGGGTTAATGATGGCTCGTTCTTATTTTTACAACATATGATTAGTAAATTTGAGCCATATCAACCTGAATTGGGTAAAAATGGTTCACGCTTGGCAATCGTATTCAATGGTTCACCCCTGTTTACTGGTGGTGCGGGTAGTGGTGAAAGTGAAATCCGCAAGTGGATAATTGAAAAGGATTGGCTGGAAGCAATTATAGCTCTGCCAGAGCATATTTTCTACAATACTGGTATTGGCACATATGTATGGATTGTTACTAATCGTAAGCAGCAAAACCGTCAAGGAAAAATTCAATTAATAGACGCACGTAATCGCTGGCAGCGTATGCACCGTAGTTTAGGTGGCAAACGGCGTTATATGAGTGAGGAAGATATTGCCACAGTGGTGCGAGAGTATGGTGAATTTGTAGAAAGTGAAACCAGTAAGGTTTTTGATAATCCAGACTTTGGTTACAATCACGTTCCGAACAAACTTACAATCTAGTTCAAACAAAGAAGCTAGAAGTTGATGGAAAAGATATTCCAAAGAATCTGAAAACCTCCCCACGACAACCATTAGCTGTTTATTTTTCAACCCACCAATCACTTCCGATAATGACTAAACCCACTAATTCAAGATGCACGGAATAGACTTAAAAAGCTAAAATCTCAGCAGCAAGGTAAATTGGAACCGTTCTGTTTTGTATTAATACAAGCACTAGATAAACATATTAAAAGACTGGAAAATATCGCTAAATCTAAAGCATTAAAACAAAAGAAAAATAAATGAACATAGCTTCCTAATAACACAATCATTACTATTACTAAATCACTGTTTTCTCATGATATATATAAACAGGTAAAAACATATACAGGAAGAATTATTTAATTTCTGAAAATGTTGATTTAGAATTTATTCACTAAAATTTTATAAATTCTCCCTGTTCTTAAATACTTGGTAAAGTTTTCCGAAAAATCATAACAGCTTAGTAGTTGGGTATATACCGAAAAAATCAGGAATACCCAACTTAATGAAGCAATCCGATCTTTTCAAAGTCGCTACAATAATTTTATTGGTTCTGGGAAGTGTGAGCATAGTTGTCGGTAGTTTTTTATTGAAAAAAACCTTGGGTAATTCTGGTCAGTCCCAAATGATTACTGATACATCACATTATCAAGAAATTCGCACTAAACTATGGGCTAATAGCAATCAAATCAAACATTTTCCTGTTGATATTCCTGCTGATGCTCAAAGTGTAAATATGGCTTACTCTCCTGGTTTAATGCAAGGAAGTAGTTTTTTCCAAATCCGTCTAAAAGAGCCATCAGAAAAGATTCAGAAGCTACTTTCTCAATATAAAAGTATTTCTCAGCATGAATATATAGGTGGTGATACAAATGACCATGCTAATCAACCCAATGGAGTGCCAACCACATTTTTCTATACTAGCAATTCCCAAGCTGAATCCTTTCCATCTACTTATAAAATATTGGTATTAAACGCCGAAAACAAAGGCACTCCTGGTTTTAAATGGAATCATGGGGATAGTTATGGTGTCGCTATTGATAGTTCAGCTTCAGAAATTATCTATTGGGTGGAAAAATGGTAATATCAATTCCAAATTCCAAATTCCAAATTCCAAATTCAAAAACAAGAAAGTGCTATTTTTAGACGTGGAGCAGGCATCTTGCCTGCCTTAGCTGCAATGGGAGGCAAGATGCCTGCTCCACAAATGTAAGAATTAATTTCCTTATCTATCGAAAGTAGTAAGTATAAATACTTTGTTATTTGTCAACCAACAAATAACGTTACACTTCATTGCAAATTGATAAACCAAGCAAAACAACATGATAAATATTAATGTGGTTTAGCCAAGCAGTACAAAACTCATCCAGGAGAATCAAGTGGCAATGGAATCACAATTATTAACGGGCACAGACGTAGAACAACAGGATTTTAGTGAATATGTTGCCCACCTACAACTGCATATGACGCTGCAAGCTCGGAATTTGGTTCCAACCCTCAAACAGACAGTGGTAGATAGTCGTCAGCAATTACTGCATCAAACCCAAGCTAATTTCGAGAAATTAATTTCTCGACAAGCACTATAAGCGATATAACAGATACAAAATTTTTGGCAAAAATCTCCTAAAATAAAAGCAGAACTTGTTGTGTCAAGGCCATTGGCTTTCCGACCCAGGCTTCTGCTTTTTTAAGTATAGAGTTAAGAAAATCACTCTTTTGGAGCAATAGCCCAGAGCGGAAAGCCGTTAAGATTATTGCAGCACTACCTTACCAAGAGCAATTAATAAAGGCTAAATGGCAGCTTGAAAAATGACTTCATTAATTCCCAGAAATCTCAGCGTGGTAATTCGACCAGTCCAATATCGGGATCTGGACGGACTAGAACAGCTATCACAAGAGTCATTCACAGCAGCCCTTTCTCCTAAGGGCAATAATATTTCTGGTGTCCACCAGATGCAATGGCTACGGCGCTGGTATGGTCTACTCAAGTGTTTGAGTTGGTTTCCCAACCCCTTAAAGTATCGCTTCTGCGCTTATGTCGCCGAACTTGGTCGAGTCCTGTTGGGAATGATTCAAGTATCACCGTTTAATCGAACCCGTAGTACTTGGCGAGTTGACCAGGTATTGTTACACCATAGTGCTGATAAGCAAGGAATTGGCTCGCAGCTTTTGCGCCATTGTTTTGAATCCATTCTGGAAGCTCGGACTTGGTTGTTGGAAGTTAATATTAATGATAAGGATGCTCTGGCACTATATCGCCAAAATGGATTTCAGCGACTAGCAGAAATTACTTACTGGGAAATTAGCTCGGAGTTATTAGCGGATTTGGCCAAAGCCGAACCAGATTTACCAAATCTCCTCCCAGTCAGTAATGCTGATGCCCAATTATTATATCAACTGGATACTGCATCCATGCCTCCTTTAGTGCGTCAGGTTTTTGACCGCAATACTCGCGACTTCAAAACTAGTTTGTTTGGAGTTTTAACTGATGCGGTGAGACAGTGGATGACTAAAACCGAAGTTGTCAGTGGTTATGTGTTTGAACCTCAGCGCAAAGCCGCTATTGGTTATTTTCAGGTGCAACTTGACCGTAAAGGTGAAACACCCCATGTCGCAACATTAACTGTTCACCCAGCTTATACATGGTTGTATCCAGAATTATTATCCCAACTGGCTCGCATCACCCAAGATTTTCCTCAGCAAGGATTACAGTTGGCTTCTTCTGACTATCAACCAGAACGGGAAGAGTATTTAGAGCAAATTGGTGCTCATCGTCAACAACATACTCTGATTATGTCCCGCTCGGTTTGGCATAAGTTACGGGAATCTAAATTTGTTTCTTTGGAAGGAATTCAGTGGACTGATGTCCTCCAAGGACTACAACCAGCCCGGAAACCTGTACCCGGTGGAATGTCATGGTTAGAACGCAGCCATCAGCATAATTTAGACCGACCAGCATCCATAAAATCAGAACCTGCTGTTTTTCCTAGTCAGAATTTTAATATAGATGTATCGCCAAATCTAGAACCCACTGATACACCGCAGGAGACAAATTAGCGTGGTATCTTTAGAATCATCAAAATCCTGGGTATCGGCTCTGGGGCTTGATGTGGGTAGTAAGCGGATTGGTGTGGCAGGTTGCGATCGCACTGGGTTAATTGCCACCGGAATCACAACGATTGAGGGTAAATCCTTCCCGCAAGTAGTGGAGTCAATTAAATATCTAGTGCAAGAACGCCAAGTGCAAGTGCTGGTGGTGGGTCTACCTTATACAATGGATGGTGCTTATGGTTCTCAAGCCCGTCGTGTTCAAAAGTTCGCTCACAAACTGGCTCAGGCATTACAACTACCTGTGGAATATGTAGATGAGCGATTAACTTCATATCAAGCAGAGCAATTGCTGATAGCGGAAAATCGTTCACCATCACGTCATAAAGGTCTGATTGACCGCAAGGCTGCGGCTTTAATTCTTCAACAATGGTTGGATCACAAGCGTAGTTCTCGAATTAGTCAGGAGTCACCGAGTCAGTAGTCAGGAGGAATATTTATCCGCCATTTTTACCGACACTCCTGACACCTTTTTGATTGAGATACTTTACCATGATATTCTGAAGGCTATTCTATTATTATGCAACTGGATTTACGTTTACAGTTTTTAAAGTTGACATAATCTGTGATTGAATAGTAACGCGATTGACTCAGTTGTTGGCTTTTATAGCAACCGCTAAAGTGGTTAGGACATCAATTAATGATGAAATTCCTTCCACAAAACGGATTTTACTCCTGACTCCTGACGCGGTGACTCCTGACTGCTGCTATATGAGAGTGCGATAAGTCGGCTATGTTCTCCTCTGAATTTTCTGAAGAAAATGACCATGCTCAAGCGGTTTCGATCACTTTGACTGATGACAAAGGGCGATCGCTTGAATGTTATATTGAGCATTCCCTCTCCGTAGATGGGCAAGATTATGTGCTACTTCTTCCCGTTGACTCACCTGTAGAAATTTTTTCTTGGCTTGGCGATGGCGAAGATGAAGAAGCTATTTTGGTGGAAGATGACGATAAGATTGACACAATTTTTGAAACCGCTCAAGCTGTCCTGGCTGAACAAAACTTGACAGTTAAAAACACTGCCTATGCATTGACAGTAGCCGGTGAGTTACCCCCAGTTGAAGAATCAGAACTTTTCACTTTAGAAATTGAAGATGAAGAGGAAGATTTAGAACCAGAGCAACTACAGTTACTTGCTAGCTTCTATCACGATGATCAAGAGTATGCAATTTACACACCCTTAGATCCCCTGTTGTTTTTTGCCCGGATTACTCACACTGGTAAACCAGAATTACTCTCTCCTGAAGAGTTTCGCAAAGTACAGCCACTTTTAGAAGAACACCTGTTTGATCAAGTTGAATAAAATCTTGAGCGCAGTCCCTATCCATAATCATTTGATTTGGGTAGGGGAGGAGGGAATCTTTCCTGGGGAGATGGGGAGATGGGGAGATGGGGAGATGGGGAGATGGGGAGATGGGGGGATGGGGAGGAAAGAAAACTGCTGTTTATTAGTCGCTCTTTTTTTGAATTGGTAAAGATTATTCCTAAAAAATAACTGTATTTACCTTGAGAAAATAAGTATTAATTATTTACCTCCTCCCCCTTTCACCCCCCCTTTCACCCCCCTTTCACCCCTCTCACCCCTCTCTCCTTCTTCAGGGTTGCCTGTGCTTTTTTTTATCAAAATTAAAGTCTCGGTATTAAAAACAAAAATTTTTAGTTGTAAATTTTTAATTTTTCATGGGCATGAGTTATGACTTATACAGGATGAGTCTTAGCTCTGATTCTTGCTACCTGGAGGAAAACCGCCAGGTTTTGTTGATTTAATCACAATTTAAATTATGAATTACAGCCATCTTTTACAACCTGATTTGATTTTAGACGGTTCAGTATTGACCCTCACACCAGAAATTATTCAACAATATGGACTCAAAGGCTTGGTATTGGATGTAGATGAAACTCTAGTACCTATTACTGTAGGGTCGGTTTCCCCTGAACTGGAACAGTGGGTAGCACAAATTCGTATTTCTACTGCTCTGTGGTTGGTCAGCAATAATCTCAATGAACCCCGGATTAATCGGATTGCTCATGCTCTCAATTTACCTTATTACTTGGGAGCGGCTAAACCTTCACGTCGCAAAATTAGAGCTGCACTCCAAGGGATGAATTTACCAAGTCATCAAGTGGGAATGGTCGGCGATCGCTTATTTACCGATATCATCGCTGGGAATCGGTTGGGAATGTTTACTATTTTAGTGCAACCTATTGTCCATCCTGGTGCCATCTTTAGATCCCATCCCATCCGGAACATGGAAGTTTGGGTATCAGAGATTCTGGGGGCGACTATTAAACCTAAGCACACAAAAATTCATAAAGATTAATAAATCATCAGAAAAGTAAATCTAAAGAAATGCTTAAGAAATCTTCAGGTGAGTCAAAAATCTGAGATTATAAAAATCAATAAAATGGGGTCAAGCCAATAAAGACCCTAGCTGATAACAAGTCAATATATAACCTTACAGCGCCAGCCTTCACCATAGAAGAACTGGCGCTGTATAATTTTTGGTTACAGAAAACTTCAATAGAAAGATGCCTCTTAAGATAGTTGTTAAAATCGGTACATCCAGCCTCACTCAACCAGAAACTGGGCAATTAGCTTTATCGACGATCGCCACTTTAACAGAAACCTTGTGTTCTTTAAGACGCCAGGGACATCAAGTGATATTAGTTTCCTCCGGGGCTGTAGGAGTGGGTTGTGCTAGATTGGGTTTAAATATACGTCCCAAAACTATCGCCTTAAAACAAGCTGTAGCCGCAGTGGGACAAGGTAGATTAATGCGTATTTATGATG
Organism: uncultured cyanobacterium; assembly: GCA_963766435.1. Taxonomy (GTDB): domain Bacteria; phylum Cyanobacteriota; class Cyanobacteriia; order Cyanobacteriales; family Nostocaceae; genus CAVXZH01. The sequence goes on along the minus strand of CAVXZH010000006.1, from coordinate 2,640,645 downwards.
ATTTATTTACGACCCTACAACAACCTATTGCTCAAGTCTTATTAACTCGCTTTGATTTAGTGCAACGTAGCCGCTACCTTAATATCTATAACACCTTTCAAGAGTTATTGGGGCTAGGGGTGATACCCATCGTTAACGAAAACGATACGGTAGCGGTGGAAGAATTAAAATTTGGGGATAATGATACTCTTTCGGCTTTAGTGGCTAGTTTAGTGGAAGCAGATTGGTTATTTTTGTTGACTGATGTTGATAAATTATATTCAGCTGATCCTCGTTCGGTTCCCGATGCTCGTCCCATCACTTTGGTAAGTAGCATCAAAGAATTAACAGAAGTACAAACAGGTGGACAAGGTTCTGGGTGGGGAACTGGAGGAATGGTAACTAAAATTTCTGCGGCTAGAATTGCGATCGCTGCTGGAGTCAGAACTGTAATTACTCAAGGACGTTTTCCCCAAAATATTGAGAAAATTATCCAAGGTGAAACCATCGGAACGCATTTTCAACCACAACCAGAACCAACTTCAGCCAGAAAACGCTGGATAGCTTATGGGTTATTACCTGCTGGTAAATTATATTTGGATCAAGGGGCGATATCGGCGATCGCTGAAGGAGGAAAATCCTTATTAGCTGCGGGAATTCAGCGAGTGGAGGGGGAATTTGACCCTCAAGAAGCAGTGCAATTATGCGATGGTAATGGTGAAGAGATAGCGAGGGGATTAGTAAATTACAGCAGTGAAGAATTACAAAAGATTCGGGGATGTCAATCACGGGAAATTCCCGCTATTTTGGGTTATGAGGGTGTGGATACTGTAGTACACCGGGATAATTTAGTGTTGATTTAGGAGAGATTATGACTCAAGTTGTAGCCGAAGAACAACGGTTTTAATGTATTTATTCATCAATATTTTCTACTTGAGATTTAGCAACTTTCATGAGCAATCTTAAAGCTTCATTGACTGCTTCAGCAGTAGGAAAAGCCCTTTTCACATCAGGGTCCAATAAAACTAAATTAGTACCTTCTCTGTAATTTTCCACGTATTTACCCCGAACACCTCCTTCTAATTGAGTAAAATCATATTCTGGGCGTAGTTCGTCATTAAATTCTAAATTAGTATCCTTCTTCATAAAATCTCCGCTCTCTACGTGTTGCTTCTCTTGCGCTAATAATTCTTACACGGTTACTTCTGTCTGTATGTGAGAGGATAAGCAGTTTTCTACTACTCGATAAACCGATTGTGATATATCGGCTTTCTAATATTGAGTGATCTGGATCAGGAAATGTTATGGATAAAGAATCACTAAATACCGTACTAGCTTCAGCAAAGGATACACGATGTTTTTGAATATTAGCATATGCTTTTTCTGTATGCCATTCAAATTCCATACTCTCAACATAATCAGCAAATAACAAGCTTTTGAGTAAGCATTCAATATTAAGTCATTTAAATGCTTACTTTTATTTTAACCATTCACAATCAAAATTGCTATCATCTGCTTTATTGCACCAGCACGAAATCATAACCAGTGCTGGAATAACAAGGTTTACCAGACTCACAAGCATCAACTTTGAGTAAAAAGACTCCACCTTGACGCTCACCTGATGGTAAAAATTGAATTTTTCCCGTCGCTCCAGTTACAGAAAAGCTGGGATTTGATAATGCTTTTTGTAAATCCTTGCGCGTGCGTCCCTCTTTCAACCCAGCAATAATTACTTGAAGTGAATCATAAGCTGTAGCAGTTCTGGGACTAACTGCTCCACCCCAAAGTTTAGCCGCTTTATCTGCAAAGGAATTATTATCAATAGCATTCCGATTCACATCACGATGCCAAGGTGCAGTTAATATCATTCCTCGAAAATTATCTTGTCCAAATTTTAGTGTTTCGACACTATACATCTGTTGAGTACTAAATAACGCTAATTTACCTTTATTGGCTTTTCCTATTTCTATAACTTGACTAAATTTTTCTCGACTGGGAATTAAGAGTAAACCATCTACACCATCACTGATGGCTTTAGTCATGAAATCAGTAGCTTTAAAATTCGACGCTCTTAAATCACAATCAATATCACTGACTTTACCACCAGATTTGACAATCAAACCAGTGTATTCTTGTACAACTGCTTTACTTATTGGTGAACTTGAATCTCTACAAATAGCAATTTTAGTCCGTTTTTCCTTTTCTACTATATGACGTGCTAGAGCTTCAGAAAAAATTGTTGCTTGGGGGCTAACATAAAAAGCATATCTTGACTGTGGTGATGATTGTGTTTGATTTTGTTCCGGTCTTCTAGCGATGGAGGAAATCTTCACTAAACCTTGTTCATTATAAATTTTTTCGTTGAAACCTCCCCCAACTACTGCTAAGATACTTGCATCTTTAACGAGGGCATTATCTAGCTCTGAAGCATTGGCAAAATTATCAATACTACTAATTTGAAGTTGTAATGGTATACCATTAATGCCACCACTGCTATTAATTTCATCTTGGGCTTGAGCTACCCCGCGTAAAACTTCTTTTGCATCATTTACATTCACACCAATGGGTGCGGTTATTGCTACTTTTAAAGCATTCCCATTCCCGATTTTGGCATTATTTAAATAAATTAATGTCTCCGGATCATTCCGATTGCTTTGTAGAGATAGTTGGAATCTAGTCACAGCATTGGGAAAATTTCTTTCCGCAAAAGCTTTAATTCCCGCTTCTTTATCGGTAGTTTTATCTGCTGTTACTAAAATCTTATCCCCTAAACTGGTTCTTGTCTGAGCAGGATTATTGGGTAGGTTAGCAGATGCAATTGGGGTTTGTTGGGATATAGGTGTAGATGTAGATACAGGTGTAGGTGTCTGACTCGAATCTGGACTAGAGCTAGCTGCTATTATTGGCGATTTCACTGCGTTTTGAGAGATGTTGACTACCAAGGGTACAATCGCTAGCATTGCTGCTCCAGCTATCCCCAAAGAAATTAAAAGACCGATATTTTCTGGTTTGTTTGTCATACTTACCTCTATTTCATCAAAGTTATTTAAAGAAATTCAGAAATTTCGATTGGGAGATAAATTTATTCATTAACTGAGATATAGCCATGAGGCTAAATGCTAGTAATCCGGCAAATATTACTAGTAAGACTATCACTAATAATCCATTTACCCCTGCTTGCATAGGATTCTTTATGGGGAGAATTTGTAGTAATAGTATAGTTAATATAGATGTGATTACCGCAATAATAAACAAATAAGTCTTATCAAAGAGAGCGCGGTGTTGAGTAAATATTAATCCTCCTAACAATAACAGCCATAATCCAGAACTCATCCAAATAGTCACCGCGAAACTTACTAGAGCAATAGCTATGAAAGAACCACTTGCTCCTGTAACTGCTGACCAAATTAATAATTCTTGAGCAGAGAGTTGTGGTAAAGTTGAAGGTGATTGTTGGGGACCTGGTGTTGGTAAAAATTGGTCTTTGTTTAAATCTTGCAAAACTTCATCAATAGACTGATAACGTTCTTTATAGTTCTGCTCTAGTAATTTATTCATAATCAAGACTAAGTTATTACTGATCGGTTGTGTTAAATGAGATTGCCAATTTAACGTCCAACCATAGCCCTGTTGCATCCACAAATCCCAAGGAGAAACATTAGTCATTAAATGAAAGCAAGTTACTCCTAAGCTATAAAGGTCACTAGCATAATACGCTTGACCTCCTTGCATTTGTTCCAATGCTGCATAACCAAAAGAACCAATATTAGTGCCTTGTTTAGGACTGATTGTTCCGGTTTTTTCCTTGGATACTCCAAAATCAATCAGTACTAATTTACTATCACTTTGACGACGTAGAATATTATCTGGTTTAATATCGCGGTGAATCACCTGCATTTGATGTACTATTCTCAGGACAGATAGTAAATCACGTAAAAGTACTCTGATTTTCCCCTCATCAAAGATACCGTATTCTTGTAATTCTTGAAGAAGATTTTGTCCATTGACAAACTGTTGTACTAAATAAAAATAATTATTTTCTTTGAAATAAGCATATAATGTAGGAATTTGGGGATGCTCACCTAAATCCTGTAGATGTTTTGCTTCTTGTTCAAATAATTCAGTTGCTTTTTTAAGTGACCAACTACCTTGCATTTGTGGTGCTAGCTGTTTAACAACACATAATTCATTCAGTTTATCTATATCTTCCGTCAAATAGGTGCGACCAAAACCCCCACCTCCTAGTGGCTTGATGACGCGATAACGCGATCGCAATAGAGCTACCAATTCTGTCCCACAACTCAGACAGAATTTGGATTCATCAGGATTTTCAGCATTTGAGCAATCAGGATTAAGGCAGCAGATCATAGAGTTTTTGCTGTCACTTGATTAACTATAAAACTATACCACGTATTGTCTGGTACTATGTTTATATATATACAAAAATTCATAATAAATTTATCATAAATTTATAGGACAATACGCTTGGTGTTAAGGGAAGAAGGTAGTATTGTCATCCTGACGGTCGGGAAGGATTCGCGAGATCCTTCCCGACCGTCAGGATGACAGTATAGGGACTCTGCCTCATTTTTCAGCTTAACACCAACTGTATTGATTTATAGAACTAAGTAGTTCAATTTAAAAATCCCCAACTTCTCAAAGAAGTTAGGGATTTTGTTTCCAGAGATACTTACACTTTTTCTAAATTCAAAGCCACGACATCTTGGAGTCGAGAAATTACAAAAGACTTCTCCAAATAAGATAATAAACCACCAGCTTTTGGACCCTTTCCTTATTCAAGAAAGATAAATACAAGGCTTTGAAAGCATTAGCTTGAGGAATTTCCACTTGCTTAGATGTAGAAAATATGAGAGTTTGTAAATCTTCACTATTCCAATTAGGAATATTTTCTAAATTCTCTAGCAATTTCTGCAAATAAACAACCTGTTCACCAATCAAATCATTAGCTTTCTCTGGCATATTTTCCAGATATAAAACTAACTTTTCTTCCTCATCTGCATAGTCTTGCAACCATCTTTTAGCAGTAGTAATTCTTTGGTTGATAATCTCCTGATCATATTCATTTAAAGGTTGTGTACTCCTTTGCACAACTTCTTCTTGAATATTTAAACGTGGAACTTGTAATAGCGAAATTAGAGTACTAAAATCAAAAGGATGGAAAGTTTTAACTTCATCTCCTGTCTGAGCATAAAATAAAGACATTAACTCTTCAGTTAATTCTGAATTAGCTACATACTTGTTAATTAAAGTATCATAATCTCGAAAAAGACGACTCACAGTTTCATAATTGGGTGCAAAATTAATGACTGTTTTTGGTTGGGTTCTTAACATGAGAAAACGCAACAATTCGGGAGGAAGTAAAGCCGCAATTTCCTGAGCGCTAGAACCTACACCCTTAGAAGAACTCATCTTAGTCCCATTAACTAAAATAAATTCATAAGGAGCATGAAAAGGCGGTTCCTTTTTTAAAACCTTGCGACAGATAGAATTTGCCACATCTCTAGAACCACCTTTTTGTGAGTGATCCTTACCAGCCATTTCAATCGTAACACCCACAACATCCCACTTCGCTACCCATTCAACTTTCCAAGGTAATTTACCATTACCATCAAAAGGAGAAACCCAACCCGAATGTCCACAACCTTTGACATAGTTGGCTACATCTGGTTTACAAGTGTAGAAAACTTGTGAACCATTGTATTTTGTGACTTCAGTAGTAGCAATTTTGCCGCACTTCTCACAAATAATCTGAAAAGGATACCAGTTATTAGGACGGTCAGCTTTACTTATCTCTTTATAAGCTTCTCTAACCAAGTGAGCATTTTTAAGAAATGTATCAATGTGAGAGTTTAGTTTACCAGTCCGATATAAATCTCGGAGATGATAAACTTCTGGTTTAACTCCCAAATAATCAAAAACTTCCAGAAATTCACTAATGAAAAACTTAGCATAATCACTAGCAGTATCTTCTGGGGAAGGTACGTTACAGAGAGGAAAACCCAGATAAGGAGAAAACTTGGCTTGATCTAGATATTTAGGAACAGTATCTAGGGCGTCATAGTCATCAACACCGTACATGAATTTTACGGGCTTACCTGCGTGTTTCAAGGCCCGGTAAATAACGTCATGGATAACCACACCCCGCAACGAGCCTACGTGTACCCTACCTGAAGGAGTCTTGGAATCATTAACTACCTGGTAGCCTTGTGCATCAGCAGCGATTTTATCAGCCCAAAACATTTGATATCTTATTGTTTGACGATGCCTTTTATTTTAACTCTTTGATTCATCGTCTGTTATTAGTTAGAGGCTTTCCATTAACTCAATACACTTGTGCATCTGTTCCTGCATGATGTTAGTAGATGCATGAAAGCGTCTGCCATGACCTGGTAGCACCCATTCAAAGGAATAATTAGCCAGTTTGGACATTGATTTAATCTGTTCTGGCCAAGAATACCAGCAAACATGACGAAACGCATTTAATTGATGTCTATCATCAGACCAAGCTAGATGGTCACCGGAAAAGAGAAACTTATTTTGATAGAGTAAAACTGTATGTCCCTTGGTATGACCGGGAACTGGGATGATTAGTAAATCTGGAGTTAACTGAAAAGGTTCCGAGTCGGTTAATTGTATTTCCACATTCTGCGTATCTGTGGAAATATCATCCCGATGCAGGATACGTTGACAATGGAAATGCTCGGCAAATTTTTGATGGTCAGCAACATCATCTTTGTGAGTTAAATACATATAGCGAATTGTCCCCATTTCTTCCAGACGCTTGACTAACGGTGGAGTAAAGCGGGGAGAATCTACTAAAATATTACCTTCTGGAAGTTGAATTAAATAACTAGCTGCACCATATGAGCTTTCGGAGTGATAACCACAATGGTAAATATTTTCATCTACCAAAATGGGGAAACTCTGTTGAACGGCTTTGATATCTTTTGGTTTCTCTACAGTACCAATAGAACTAGTAGGACAAGCTAACAATGCTTGGAGTGCTGCTAATCTTTCGGTTTCGTTGGTAGGTTGGTGATAAACTGCTGATTGTTCATCCCGACGTTGAAATACCTGGGGAGTCATCCAACGACAGGTATCACAATCAATGCAGGTGCTATCAACGTAAAAATCACCTTCGATGTTTTGGGAACGACGCTGATTTAAATGAGCCATAGTCAGCTTTTCAAATTTATATCTCTAATTCTAGATGATTGGATTAGACATCTGGGAAAATTAATTATGCGTGTCGTGGAGCAGGCATCTTGCCCGCCATTGAAGCCAGACGGGCAAAGATGCCCGCTCCACGGCTGAAAATAGCATGAACTATGGTGCCGGGATTTTATACAGAATTAACACACTATTAGGGGCGTATGCAATACGCCCCTACATCATTTCTGGAGAGGTCTATTAAGCTAAAGGCAGACAAAAGCGAAATGTGGTACCAGATCCCAATAAACTTTCTACCAAAATTTCACCACCTTGTAATTCAATTAAACGATGAGATATCGTTAACCCAATCCCAGTCCCGCCAGAATACCTTGCTCGTGATTGGTCAGCTCGCCAAAAACGCTCAAATATATGTGGTAAATCTTCTGCGGCAATGCCAATACCTGTATCAATTACTGCAATCCATAGATGAGATGCTTCTAGCCAAACACGGACAGTAATCGTACCTTTTGGAGTATAATATATAGCATTACCAAGCAAATTGACTAACACCTGTTCGGTGCGATCTATATCTGCCAAAACCAAAGGTAAAATTAATGGAGATTCCAAACGTAAAATTGAACCTTCTTCTAAAAGTTGGTCAGCAAATTTTTCCACCAATGATTCTAATAAAGGACGCAAGTTAACTGCTCGAATATTAATGGGTAAATAACCTGCTTCTGCCTTAGAAAGTTCTTGCAAATCATTCACCAACCGTTCTAATCGCTTGGTTTCTTTAGCTAATCGCTGATAAAGTTGAGGAGATGGAGGAATTGAACCATCAGCAAGTTCCTCCAAATAACCCTGCACAATTGTGAGTGGTGTTCGCAATTCATGGGTCATATCTCCAATTAACTCACGTCGTCTGGTTTCCACTCCTTCTAAACTGGTCGCCATCCGATTAAAACTACCACCTAAGCGATTAAGTTCAGGAATATCAGATATTGGTAAACGTGCATTCATTTGACCAGATGCAAACTTTTGGGTGATTTGTTCCATCTCAATTAACTGCTGCATAATTCGTCTAGACACCCAATAACTTAATCCTCCCGCTGCGGTAGTACCCACAAAAACTGACCATATAGTACTACGTTGCCAAGTAATTTCAAATCCTTGGACTAAATCAGTCCGCACATTAATTAAATTTAAACCCTCACTTTCCAGACGTTCTAAATGTAAAATAAATAGGCGCGGAGAAGAAATTTTGCTGATAATCACAAAACTGATTACTCCCACCATCATGACTACTAAATGGGAGAAAAATAGGCGTGTATGTAAGCCCATTTTCATAATTTATACCACAGACGAATCTTCAAATTTATAGCCAACACCAACCACAGTTTTAATAAATGTTGGGTTAGCAGGATCAGGTTCTATCTTTTTACGCAACCTGGCTATATGAGTATCCACTACCCGCTCATCCCCAAAAAAATTATCTCCCCAAAGTTTGTCAATTAACTGAGTCCGATTCCAAACTCGTCCAGGATTACTCACAAAGTTACTTAACAAGTTAAATTCTAAAGTAGTTAAATCTAAAATTTCTGGTGATTGAGAATTGAGTTGACGACTCGCACTGCGCTGCTCTATATCTACTGTGAAATGTTGGGTGTGATTAACTTGATTTTGACCTCCTTGACGAAGACTACGCCGCAATAGGGCGCGTACCCTAGCCACTAACTCCCTGGGACTAAAGGGTTTGACCATGTAATCATCTGCACCAGTAGATAACCCAATCACACGATCAATTTCTTCTCCTTTAGCTGTCAGCATTAAAATATATGGATCTTTGACACCTGATTTTTGGCGAATTCTGGCACAAACTTCTAGTCCATCTAATCCAGGAAGCATTAAATCTAGAATGATTAAATCCGGTGGTTGTTGTCCAAACATCCGCAAGGCATTTATACCGTCAGCGCTAATCCGACAGGAAAATCCTTCTTTTTCTAAGGAAAGTTGGATTAAATGAGCAATTTCTAGTTCATCTTCAACTATTAAAATATCCATTTGATTAGAGTCAATCAATTTTGGATCATGGAATTACCGATTTTAGATTGACCTCGACTACCATTTTATAAGCTCGAATTGGAGGTGGTGCGATAAGTATACCCAAGATGAGAATCTTTCTGAATGTGTTGTTTGATACTGTCAAAATCAATAAAGTAATCAGCAACATCAATCAGGCTATCACTAGTCATTGTCCGCAGACTTACCACTTCTACCCGTGACCCCAAACGACTAACCGCATTGACCGCATAAGCTAAATCTCCATCCCCACTCACTAACACCGCAGTATCATAGTAGGGAGCTAATGTAATCATATCTACAGCTATTTCTACATTCAAATTTGGTTTTTTAAAGTTTTCCGCTACTGGTAAGATATCTTTGGTGACCACACGATAACCATTGCGGCGCATCCACAATAAAAAACCTTGTTGTTTTTCATTATGAGAATCTACCCCAGTGTAGAAAAAAGCACGCAATAGTCGGGAACCATTAGTTAAACGGCATAGCAACTTGACATAATCAATTTCCATCCCCAGTTGCAGAGCGGTATTAAATAAATTTATACCATCAATAAAAATTGCTACTCTACCCCGATTCAAACCATCTAAAATTATGCTGTCATTGGCTGATTCTGGGTACTTAGGTTCTCGATTTTTGCCGTTAGGGTTAGCTAAGGATGGCCCTTGCCAGTGGGGTTTTTCCCTCAGTTCCTTATATTCATTTCTTATGCTAAGATTAGTAATACTCATTGATACCTCTGAATGTTAAAGTCGAAAAAAAACTTTAAATTAAATTCATGTGTGCTAATTTGTAACCGTAACAGGGAATTGTGTCAAGACCCTAAACGCAAATAAACTTAATATCAGCTGATACTTTGGTTTATTTGTATTCGCTGTACAGCAGATGCCCATACTGCGAATAAAGTTACTTCACATCTTAGGTTAACAGTTGAAGAGAGCTAGCGACCTTTTTCCATATTTTTATTTTAGCTTTGTATTGAAATTAGTTGTCAGTCAGACAGTTTCTAAGTACTGTTGATGGGAACTGTTACAAAAAAAATCCCGACTTCTGAGAGAAATCGGGATTTTTTGGGGGGTCAAGACCTATGCAAAAGCAGCGGTTTTGACATCGTTATTAGCGAGGATTTCTTGTAATTCCTCTGCATCTACAGTTTCTTTATCCACCAACATTTGGGCAATTTGATCGAGAGTTTGGCGGTTATGGACTAATACTTCTTTTGCCCGAGTATAAGCCACATCTACTAATTGGCGAACTTCTTCATCAATAGCCGCTGCCGTTTCTTCGGAAAAATCACGCTCTGACATAATATCCCGACCCAGGAACATATTCCCTTGCTGACGACCCAGGGCTACTGAACTAAGCGATCGCTCATGCCAAAACGAGTTATCATTTGTCTAGCTACTCTGGCTACCTGTTGTAGGTCATTAGAAGCCCCAGTGGTAACTTCTTCTTCACCAAAGATTAATTCTTCGGCAATTCGACCACCTAAAGCTACAGCCATTTGGTTTTCTAGATAAGCGCGACTATATAAACCAGTGTCCATCCGGTCTTCGCTGGGGGTAAACCAAGTTAAACCACCTGCGCGACCACGAGGAATAATACTAATTTTTTGCACTGGGTCATAATCTGGCATCAAGGCCCCAACTAAAGCGTGACCTGCTTCATGATATGCTACTAGCGTTTTGCGCTTTTCGCTCATCACCCGGTCTTTCTTTTCTGAACCTGCTAACACCCGGTCAATGGCGTCATTAATTTCGTCCATGGCAATTTCGGTCAAGTTCCGGCGTGCTGCCAAAATTGCGGCTTCATTGAGTAAATTAGATAAATCTGCACCAGTAAAACCAGGTGTACGACGAGCAATTTTATCTAAGTCTACATCTTTAGCTAATGTCTTACCACGGGCATGAACTTTGAGAATTTCACTCCGTCCTGCATAATCTGGACGGTCTACCACTACTTGACGGTCAAAACGACCGGGACGTAATAAAGCCGCATCTAATACATCAGGACGGTTGGTAGCAGCAATAATAATAATACCTGTGTTACCTTCAAAGCCATCCATTTCTGTCAGCAACTGGTTGAGGGTTTGTTCCCGCTCATCGTTACCACCACCTAAGCCAGCACCTCTTTGACGACCTACGGCGTCAATTTCATCAATAAAGACAATACAAGGAGCGTTAGATTTTGCTTGCTCAAATAAATCACGGACACGGGATGCACCTACACCCACAAACATTTCTACAAATTCTGAACCAGAGATAGAGAAGAATGGTACACCTGCTTCCCCAGCCACAGCCCTAGCTAAGAGGGTTTTACCAGTACCAGGAGGTTCCAACTAGTAATACACCTTTAGGAATTTTTGCACCCACTGCGGTAAAGCGGTCAGCGTTTTTCAAAAAGTCCACAACTTCATTTAATTCCAGTTTGGCTTGGTCAATCCCCGCTACATCCCCAAAGGTAACTTGAGTTTGTGGTTCCATTTGCACTCTGGCTCTGGATTTACCAAAGTTCATGGCTTGACTACCCGGACCATTTTGAGCCCGACGCAGCAAGAAAAATAAGCCGACCAAAAGTAATACTGGGAAAAATAAGCTGCTGAGGGCTTTAAACCAGAATCCTTCATCAGTTTGAGGTAGTACGGAAATATCAACGCCTTTTTGGGTCAAGGTGTTGATTAAGTCAGGATCATTAACTAATGTCACAAACTTTTTATTGGCGTCATACTTGGATGTAACCAATGCTGTAGAACGATCTGCACTCAAGCTGACTTTCTCGACTCGGCCTTTTTCTACTTCTTGTATAAATTGGCTATAGCGCCATGTTTCCCGACTACTTTGGGGTTTGTCAAAGAATGCTGTACCTAAAGCAATGACAACTATAAACAGTAGGGCGTACAGCCCCGCATTTCTCCATCTTTTATTCACGCTTGGTTCATCCTCCTGTATCTTTTAATTTTACGTAGCGTCTGGTGGCTAGAAGAGGGCATTATTAAGAATTATGTTAACTTATCTTAAGATATACCAATTTGCCGTTCCTGTCATGGTAGAAAAAACCGTCTAAGTTGCTGAAAACTAGGATGGTAGGGATTATATTCTAGCGACCTGGCTGCTTCCTTCACGGTATGAATCGGGATAATTTCCACCACACTATTAGTGTAGGCGATCGCTTCTAAGTTCTGGACTAACTCGGCTGTCCAGGGTCGTTCCTGTACTACCTGTTGCTCTTGCAGCAGCCATTTGATCAATTTGGCTCTGACTATTCCTGGTAAAATGCCTGCATTTAGGGGTGGTGTCCACCAGCAATTATCTCCCCATCCCCACAGGTTACCTGTAGTGGTTTCTAACCAATTGTGATTTTGATCAACTAAAATTGTTTCTTGGCCATCCGAGCTAGTTTTCGCTAACCAAGCACTCAGATAATTGCCAGTTTTATGATGCGGGAGAACCCGATTTAATTCTGGAGCAGAAACGGCGCATATTATACCATATTTCTGTTTTTGAAGCAAATCTGTTGGTAATAATCTACCGGTAATCCATTCTCGTCCATTGGGAAAGAGGGTAATTCTGAGAATGGGGAACTCTGTCTTCATTAGTTGAGTACCTTCAGCAACAAGATCCCAGTTGGGGGATTGCCAGTTGAATGCTTGTAAACTAGATTTTAGCCGCTCACAGTGCGATCGCCAATGAGTTAATTTATGGTCTAAGGAGTTACCATATACTCTTAATGTAGTAAAAATAGTGGCTCCATATAGTAACCCTGGTTCGTTAACATCTAATTCCAGGATTTGGGAGTTAATTAATTTGCCGTTATACCAATACATTATCAATCTTTGTCAGGAAATTTAATGGACATACCTTGAGAAGTTTTAACTACTGTTCCTCCCAAAGCTTCAATTTCCTTAATTGCTCTTTGCCGAGTTTTATCATCAACTTTATAATTTAAAATTAAAGCCCAAGTAGAAATTCGAGCATATTTACTATTGGGATTACGTCCCAGAAATTCAGATGTTTTCTGAGAGAATAAAGCTAAATTCTTACTCTCTTCATCTGGCAATGTACTAGCCCAATTTGCGGCTTGAGCAAAGGATTTCTGAGCAGATTTAGCATCACCTAAAAATAATAATTCATCACTTCCTTTATAACGCCATACATAATAAGACTTTTCGGGAATCGCAGGAGTTAATGATTTTAAACCCTGATTCATCAACGCAATAGACCTTTCTGGCATAGCTGCATACAAAGAAGTACTCGTAGAAAGACTAAGATAAGCTTCTAAAAATCGAGGATCACGTTTTAATATAACTTCAAAATATTCTGGACTGAGAGCATAACCTGTAATATCTCTAATTTCATCATCACCATAATATTGTAGAAAATCAATATAAATCCAATCAGCAATTAAATTATCATAACTAAAGCTAGGTATTTCTTGGAGAGATTTAAGACGCAAAGCTTCTAATTTGATATTTTGCTCTAGACTTGCTAAAGAAACATTTTTTTTAGTATGTAGAATTTTTTGCATTTCGGTAAATTGTATGAAACCAATTCCCAAAATACTCAGACAAAACGCAAAAAAGCTAATGATGCTTTGACGAGATAACAACATAATACGAGGGGATGGGGAGGTGGGGAGGTAGGGAGGTGGGGAGTTTTTTAAGGTTGATTGTCGGTTTGTAATAACCAGAAACCAGTGTAAGTCATTCCCGAATCATCAGGTTGCACCAACAAAAAATGTAGTCCTCGACTAAGTTGTTTTCGTGAATCATAAACTTTAGCTGCGGTAGATACTTCCACATCATCAAATGTTACCATAACCCATCTATCGACTAAACCAGCTTCTAAGACCAAACCATCAGGTGCACCAGAAATATAATTTAAGGCTATAGGTACAGATTGCTGTAACCACCGAGCCAATCGCATTGATTGTTTACCACCATAGATGACCACACCAGGAATAGGGACAGTGGAAGCAACACCTAAATTAATCGGTTTAAGATATTCCGGTAAATATAAAATGGGAATAGGGCGTTGGGTAAATATATCTGTAAGCTCTCCTGCCTGGAGTGTAGCAAAACGCCATTCATTTCCCCAGAGATTTTCTGGTAATGGTACTGGTGGTGATTTTTCCAATGAAGTGGGAAATTGCTTTTCCTGTAACCATTCTTTTAAAGCTGTAGTCCGACGAGTAGGTTCCACATCAACACCTAAACTACGTCCGGCCGCAGTGATTAAACTTAAGGACTGCGGACGAAACACTTGGATTGTATCTGGTAATGGACGATCTACCAACTGAAGTTGAGTAGCTATCCAAGTAGAATTAGCTTGGGACTGGGGACAGTTAGCTGCATACTCAAAACTACGATTTGCGTCACAAATTGATAATTCCCATACTTGTTCGCTTCTATCCGGTGATGGACGCTTATAAAAGTCAGCTTGCCAAATTGTCATAAATTAACATCTAAGTATTGCATCTGTTGATTATTGTATCAACCTTTAAAGCTATCATCAAGTATTAGCATGATATCCAGAAAATTATAATCAGTTTCTGGAAAAGCTATTTTGTCTTCTGTAGTAGATATCACAGGTTAATAAAAACCAGAAAAAACCTGATAACGGACTTATGATTAGTCGAATTTTAGACTTAATTTTTGTAGACTTTTTTGCTTTAGCCATTAATAAAACAGCAGGTGCATTGTTGCGTACAAAAATCTGTAACTATTCCTGGGAACACACTCCAGAAATTGAACAGAAAAAAGATGATGTTAATTCTCATCAATCTCTTTAAATAACAGCAGATTCTAGCATTTGAATTGTCCCTAATTTAGCATCAATTTCCACCTCTGCCCCAATTGGCAGAGTGTAAATTTTTTCTATATGACCAATTTCGGCACCGTACCAAGCGGGAATTCCTAAAGGTTTAATATCGTCCCAGACTACTTCTTCCAAAGTCAGTGAACCATAGTCAGCATCTGGTAAGCAATTAGAACACTGTCCAAAAATAAACCCTCCTAGTCGCTGAAATACACCAGCTAATTTGAGATGAGTGATCAGACGATCAACACGGTAAATGTTTTCATGAGTATCTTCAAGAAAAAGAATCGCACCTTGAAGATTTGGTACATAAGGAGAGCCAAGAATACCAGAAATTACCGAAAGATTACCACCAATTAATTTGCCTCTAGCTTTCCCAGGATTAATGGTTTGAATTCGATTTTTAACTTGCATTAATTGATTGGCATCATCGCTAGATTTTTTATTGGCAAAAGTTACCATTTCACCAGTAAATAAAACCCGTCGGAAATAGTCTGTTTGTTCAGGATTCCAAGAGGTTAAACCCTGCCGTTCGTGAAAGGTGATCAAACCAGTTTTGGCATGAATTCCCCAAATTAATGTGCTAATATCACTAAAGCCCACTATAATTTTGGGATTTTGGCGAATAGTTTGATAGTCTAGATAGGGTAATATTCGACTACATCCCCACCCTCCCCGAATTGGCATCAAAGCCGAAATTTTCGGGTCAGCAAAAAAACTGTTGATATCAGCAGCCCGGTCTTTGTCTTTCCCTCCTAAATATCCATAGCGATCGCGTAAATGTGGAGCTAAATAAGGCACCAGTCCTAAACCGCGAACTACCTCTATCACGACATCCAATTCTTCTTGTAGAAATGTGGCACTAGCAGGACTAATTAACCCAACACCAGCACCTGGTTGCAGTCTTTTTGGTTTGATATACTTAGGCTGTGTGGCTACACTAGTATTTGATGCTGACGCTACACCGATAATAGATGTGGTTGCAGCTGAACTAATCAGAAACTGACGGCGATTTAGCATTGCTAAGATAAAGTTGTTAGTTTATAAAGGATTAATTTTCAATAGATTAACTTATAAACCAACACAAAATTATCTGATCAAGAAATGCCAAATTTCCCATTTATCCATACCATTCTCGTACCTAAAGGGGCAGAGCATCAAGCTGTGTGTCGTGGTTTAAGTCAAATTACTGGTTCCAAGCCTAATGTAGTCTCAATTCCTATGGGTATGCAGCCTCTACGGCAATATTTGGCACAATGGAATCATGAGCTACCCTCAAGTATACTGTTGATGGGTTTATGTGGAAGTTTAAATGCGCTATATACTATCGGTGATATTGTGCTATATGAAGATTGCTTTTATCACGATAATTCTCAAGAGTGTGAAAATACCTTGACCAAATATATGCAATCCCGATTGGGGAATGATGTATCACTAGTTACTGGCTTAAGTAGCGATCGCCTAATTTGGTCGGCGTCAGAAAAGCGTGATTTAGGTGAAAAGTCAGGAGCCGATGTCGTTGACATGGAAGGGTTTGCAGCTTTAGAGTTTTCTCAACGTCATCAAATAAAAGTAGGAATATTGCGAGTAGTTAGTGATGATTCACACTATGATATACCCGATTTGTCATCAGCTATTAGTCCGGAAGGTTCTCTACAAACCCTAGCTTTAGGATGGGGATTGCTTCAACAACCATTAGCTGCTATACGCTTGATTCGTGGTTCTCTGAAAGGGTTGAAAGTTTTAGAGCAAGTAACAAGATTACTATTTACTTGATCAAGCCCTTTCCGCTCATTTAGATATTCAGCTAATCTACTTCCAAGGATAAGTTTACTGGGTATTTCTGCAAATAAACTTTCCGCAATAATAATACTCCTAAATTAGCCAGTAAACAGGTCATAGCTAGTAATAACAAAATATAAGTGGGGAGCATAACCACACCAATTATAAACCAAGTATAGACATGCATGACCATCACTAGTGCAAAAAAGCTGGCAATTCCTACAGATGTCCAGATTTGATAGATAGGACGACGTAATAGAGCCAAAGTTATTGTTGTTACAGTGGCAAGTAAATTAGCAGGGACAAGAAATGCACAAATACTTACACAGTTGGCACGAGAAAACTCACTTAAAGTCTGGAAATCGAGCATTGATTTGCGGGGATAACGTTAGCTTTTTTCTTCAGTAATTCGATATTTTCTAAAGATATAATGTGAATACTAACATATATATTGAGTGTTAACTCCACTTAATATAACTTAAATCCGTTGACACTCCCCGCTCTGAAGTTATGTCTGATTAATTATAAATCACAACAACAACAACAGCGTAGCTGATATTAACTTTTATCACTACGCTGTTGTCTTATCTACATACAATAGTAATCTAAGTCTATAATGTAAACATCGATATTGAGGATAAGTGAGGGTGAAAGTTCAAAAAGGTATTATTTCAGACACAAACCATCCAGTTTGGATGGTGCTGGATGATGACTATTTGCCAATTGAGCCAATTCAAAAATACTTGTATTATCTGGACAGCGTAGGACGTTCTCCAAACACGATTGCGACCTATGCCCATAACCTCAAATTATTCTGGGAGTTTGTCAGGGATTCAAAGTTAGATTGGCTAGAAATTAGTTTAGAGGAGCTATCAAACTTTATTCACTGGCTAAGAAACGCTAATTCTGGTGTCTTATCGATTCAGCCACAGGTTTCCAAACGTTGCGAGAAGACCATTAATAATTGCTTAACAACTGTTTGTGGTTTCTATGAATTTCAAGAGCGGATAGGAGCTACTAGTGGAGTTGATGCTTATCGGTATCAACTGCAACCAGGACGTAAATACAAATCTTTTTTACACCATATTAGCAAGGGGAAAGAAGTTAAAACACGACTACTAAAAATTAAAGAACCAAAGACATTTCCTGGATGTTTAACACCTGACCAAGTTAATACTTTAGTGGAAAGTTGTAACACATTACGTGACAAGTTTTTAACTAGATTACTATATGAAACAGGACTACGAATAGGTGAAGTATTAGGACTAAGACATGAAGATATAGTGACTGGTAAAACCAATGAAATTCGCATTGTCCCAAGATTAAATAACGTTAACTACGTGAGAATTAAATCTGGGTCAGAACGGACAGTTCATGTTAGTAAAGAATTAATAAAATGGTACTCAGCTTACCTAATTGATGAATATCCAGAAGATATTGATTGTGATTTCGTTTTTGTGGTCATCAAAGCTCCAGGTAAAGGTGAAATTGGCAAACCATTAACTTATAAAACGGTTGATAGTTTGTTTAGAAGATTGTCAAAAAAAACAGGTATTCAAGTTAATCCACACCTTTTAAGACATACTCATGCAACAGAATTAATCAGAGCAGGCTGGGAAATGACCTATGTACAAAAGCGATTAGGTCATGCAGATATTCAAACAACAGTCAATACTTATGTTCATCTTTTAGATGAAGATTTAAAATCAGCATATCAGGAATATTTACAACGTAGAGAAGAGGGAAAATAAATGTCAATGAAAGCTGAATTCAATCAACAGATTAGTTTAGATATAATCCAAAATAATGCAGAGATAGTCTGTTATTGATGTGGAATTAGTAATTATCGTAAGCGGGGAATGACAAAAGCAGGTAAACAACGTTATTTTTGTTTAACTTGTCAACGTCATTTTATTGAAAATGTTGACTATGCTAACTATAAGCCTAGTTATTTAGAATTAGGGGATGATGTTTGGAATGCTAATGATTTGGGGATAAAAACCAGGGAATATAAACAGGAAACTAAATTAGTTTTTTGTATTTTCAGCAGAATTGGCTCAAAGACCTGGCTAAAAAATTCATTAGATATAAAGCCACCAATATATCTTTTAGCCAATTACAAAAATATATTTCTATCTTGACTAAATTTTCTGAATTTCTGGAAATATATTATCCTTCAATTACTTTTCAAAAATTTACAAGGAAAGTTATAATTGACTTGATAGATTTTTTAAATCAGAAAAAACTCAGTAGCCGAACAAAAAATTATTATCTAAGTACTCTAAATACATTTTTTGAAACTGGCAATATTAATTTATGGTTTAATGTGCCACCTTATTTAATTAGACCTGAAGATTACGGGAAACCAAGCAAATCTCTACCTAGATATATACCAGAATTCGTAATGCAGCAGTTAAACCAATATTTAGAGACACTTCCAGAAACAATAATGCGAATGGTGTTGGTACTTCAAGAAACGGGACTGAGAATTGGTGAGCTTTTACATTTGTCAATTAATTGCTTAAAATTTGATATGAAAGGAGATTCATACATTCAATATATGAATTGGAAAATGAGCAAGGAAGATACTAAGCCAATTTCTCCCGAACTAGTGAAAGTTATTCAAGACCAGCAGCAGTACATTAGACAACATCTAGGAGCCAATTTTGAATACTTGTTTTCGGCTAGACAAACAGGTAAGTATCGTGATAATAATTCTTTTCATCCCAAGCCTAAAGTTATGGATAGTAGGACTTTTATAAAATTTTTAAAACAACTTGCTGAAGAATTTGATATTCAAGATAGTTCCGGTAAACGTTGGAATTTTCAGACTCATCAGTTTCGTCACACTGTTGGTACAAGAATGGTAAATCTTGGTGTACCGCTCCACATAATTCAGCGATATTTAGGACATGAATCACCACAGATGACTATGGTTTATGCTCATATTCATGATGAAACTCTTCGGAAAGAAATTGAGAAATATCACGAAATAAAAGTAGTTAACTTTCAAGGAGAATCTGCTGCATTAGCTGAAACAATACTAGGAAGCAATGATGACCTGGAATGGTTTAAGAAGAGTGTACAAGCTAGAGCATTAGAACATGGTTACTGTGCTAGACCCAAAGTATTAGGTAATTGTGATATTTCTGGATTTGATGGTTGCTACAATTGCTCACATTGGAGAACAAATAAAAATTTTCTGCCGATTTTAAAATCCACTTTAGACCGTACTAATAACGTTTTAAAGAAAGCCAAAAATTATGGTTGGGAATTACAAGTTCAGAAGAATACACCGATTCAAGAAAATTTAGAAAAAGTCATTAAAAATTTGGAGTCAGAAAATGACTAATAGAAAAATTGAAGCATTACAAGAAGCCGCAGCACAGAAAGCTAAGGAATCAGCAGAACGTGTAGATAAAGCTATTGCCAGAATCATCAAAGATGGTGGAATAATTAGTTTTAAATCTATCGCTCAAGCCGCCAATGTATCTACTGCTTATCTGTACAAACAGGAAACTTTTAGAAACCGGATTGAAACCCTACGTGACCAACAGAAACAACGACCTAAATCTAAACAACCTCCACTCTCATCAGATAATTCTAAATTAGTAATTATTTCGACGTTAAGGGAGGAAAACAAGCGATTAAAAGCCGAAATAGATAGTCTACGCCGAATTAATGAAAGTTTAACTGGTAAGCTTTATCAAGTTCAAGGTATTTCGGAGTTAGTCGAAAGACTTAAAATTGAGAATGAGGAGATGAAATTACAATTAAATCAATTTCTCCATCCAGTTCAACAGACCACAACATTACCAGTAGACCATCCCAAAGTCATCTCGTTAGAAAAGAGTAAAGCCGGACGTTCAAGTATTAGTGAGCAAGTTAAGCAACAACTTAAGTCATTAGACATTCCACTTAATTCAACTTTAACTAAAACAATTAAGTCTGTCTCTGAAGCAATTGTTTTCGATGCGATTGCAGTGTTAAAGGGAATTCTTGCTGATGGTGATGTTGATAAACCTGGAAGTTGGTTAAAAACCGCTATTGAACAAGGTTGGAAACCAAATGGGAAAATTCACGTTAAATCCGAGTTAGAGGTATTTAACAAATGGTATCCAAAAGCCAAACAGAAAAAAATAATTCAGGCTAGTCAAATTACCGAAAATGGCATCTTAATTTATACTGGTAATGGAGAGTGGATAGCTTTTTCAGAAATGTTAATCCAGTATCCACTTGAAACGCTGTAGAAAATGTCAACAACGTAAAACTCTTAACTGATAAAGGTTATGAGTTTTATAAACGACATAACTTCAGAGACGGGGATTCTTTAATCAAAGACATGACTTGCTCAGACTGGATTTCTCCAGCCTGAATAGAGGTCTTATCTCCTAAAGCGTTGCTTGCGTCTAGCGCAAAAGTTCCCGTATGCCCTACGGTACTCAATCCTCGACTCAGGATGTTTCTAGCTGCATTTTCGTCTCTATCCATGACACAACCACATTTACAAACGTGGGTTCTAGTGGATAGGGTCTTCTTCACAACTTCACCGCAACTAGAGCATTCTTGGGTAGTATATTGCGGGTTAACCGCAACTGTGACTTTCTGGAATACTTTGCCAAAATATTCGAGCCAGACACGAAACTGATACCAAGATGCGTCGTTAATAGACTTAGCTAAACAATGATTTTTCACCAAATTTTTAATTCTCAAATTTTCATAGGATATCAAGTCGTTAGACTGAACTACGCACCGTGCTAATTTCACAGCATGGTCTTTACGTTTCCTACTTATTTTGAGGTGGCGTTTTCCTAAAATCTGTCTAGCTTTGCCCCGATTTTTTGAACCTTTGACTTTTCTAGAAACACGACGTTGTGAACGTTTGAGAACTTTTTCTCCTTCCCGAAGAAATTTAGGATTCTCTATCATTACGCCATTAGAATCGGTGTAGTATTCTTTCAAACCTACATCCAAACCAATCGTGTTTCCTGATGGAATTATATTTTCTTGACGATTAACATCAATGCAAAACTGACAATAATAACCGTCAGCCCGTTTTACCAATCTTACCCGTTTAATTTGGTTGATTTGGTAGAAATGGAGGTCACGAGTCCCTTTGATTTTTAATCTACCAATACCTTTTTTATCGGTAAAAGTGATGGATTTACGGTTATCTGCCAGTTTCCATCCTGATGTTTTGTATTCAACAGAACGGCAATCTTTCTGAAATTGAGGATATCCCTTTAACCCAGGAATATTCTGCTTACAGTTATCATAAAACCGAGTTATGGAAGCCCATGCTCTTTCTGCACTAGCTTGTCTAGCCATTGAATTGAGTTCATTCGCAAATGGGAAATTAGCCGCTAAAACAGCACAATATTTCTGCAAGTCGTTTTTACCTACACCTTTAACATCCATCCATAACCGAATACAGCTATTGCGAACGAATTGTGCAGCACGAATAGCATCATCTATTGCTGTTAGCTGAACTGATTTCCCATAAACCTTAAACTCAAAAACTAGCATCGTTTTCACCTCCAGTCTTATACTACTTCTGGCAGGATAAGATTGTCAAGATGATTAGGGATGAAATACTCAAGGCGGTTAAAACCGCCCGTGTCGTTTTTCATCCCCTGTCTGTTCGCCCTTGGCGTTCCCGAAGGGTAGCACGAAAGACGGAACTTCGTTCCTGTTTCTCAGGCGCTTTCAAACTTCCCGGTTTTCCTTGTAAAACTCCCGGTTCGCCCATTTTTTGGGGAGTTACGAAAAAGAACTATACTGAAAGGAGGATTGCCATAAATAAGTAAGTAAGGGTAGGTTCGGGATGATAGATAATCAACTCATAATTGTCAACGAACGAGTCGATGATATACCGGTACTGCTGGCACAAATAGAAAAAATGGGTGTAGAAAAACTAATTGATAAGCATTTTCCCACACACGGAAATTGGGAAGGAAAAAGCTTGGATTCAATAGCGGTAATATGGCTGACGTATATATTATCTCAAGCAGACCACTGTTTGAATCATGTTCAAGCTTGGATATCTAAAGGGTTAGAAACACTGAAAACATTTGTTGGAGATGAGCTACGTGAATTGGATTGTACGGATGACAGACTACAAGCACTATTACGTTATCTAAACAATGATGTTAACTGGAACTCATTTGAGGAAGAACTGGGTGGAAGCTTACGGCAAGTGTATGATATGACGGGAGAAAATTTTAGTGATCGCCAAATAATTCCAAATCATGGTGATCATGACAACGTAAGAACCATCTGTAAGGCTTGAACCAAAAGGCAGACTCTGTGACAGATATTAATGATCTGAGGGGAATCCTCAACCGATTGGCAGTAAACACTTGTAATGATAATGATTTTGATAGGCTATGCCAAATCCTTGGCAGTAAACAGATTATCCTTGCTCCTGGTAAAGGATCTGTAGCTGTGGGCGGCAGTATAAGTGATGCTGTCATTATCACTGGTGATAACAACGTGGTCTATAAAGGCCCCAATGCTGAAGCCGTTTACCAAATCGTTCAAGATGTTTTGAAATCATTTAAGGTTTCTGCCTTACTCACACACAGCGAATTCTCCGAATCAGCGGTAATAACAGCGAAAAAGCTAGGTGGCTATTGGGAAGTTTTAGTAGGACGGGACGGATTACTTGCTCAAATTAAATCTCTCCTTGCTGAGTCTCCAGATGTGATTGTACTGCATGGATCTGGGGGAATTGGCAAAACCCGTTTTTTGTTAGATCTTCCTAAAATTATTCCCAGTGAAACTTCTCTGCGGTACGTTCGGATTCGAGCCGAGTCTATAGAGAATGACCTAGCTTCATTGGATGGTAACAGCCGTCATGTAATCGTTGTAGATGATGCTCACCGCTTTGGACTTTTACACCAATTGGGTGACATATTAGTAACTTCCAAACTAGCTAGTAAAGTCACACTTGTCCTAGTTACGCGTAGCGTTTTCAAAGATTCAGTCACCGAAAAATTAGGCTATTTGGCTGGAGATCAAGTCAGTGAAATTGAGGTTAAACCTTTAGAAAACATTGATATAGATCAACTTCTACAAACCCCACCCTACGAAATTATACACGATGATACACGCCATATTTTAGTTCGTATTGCCAAGGGAGATCCACTGATTGCTGGTGTCGCAGCTCGTTTAGTTCAGCGCGGTGAATCAGTGATAAATCTCAACCATGAGCAAGTACTTACCCGCTATTTGAATGAAATCATCCACCAGTTAGCTGAAGCTGGGTATGACGATCACTATATTAACTACCTGGAGATTCTGGCAGGTTTAGGGACAATTGATCTAAATAATCAGGAGTTACGAGAGAAAGTTCAAAAAGTTGTGAATATCTCGCAATCTGATGAAGACCGAGTAATTTCTCGATTAGTAAGTGCTGGTATAGTGGAACGTTACTGGAAGACTATAAAGATTACCTCTGAAGTTCTGGCTGACCATATTTTGCTTCACCACTTCTTCCAGACTAAACAAGCAGACTACCAAAAGAAAATTA
Source organism: uncultured cyanobacterium (assembly GCA_963766435.1). Taxonomy (GTDB): domain Bacteria; phylum Cyanobacteriota; class Cyanobacteriia; order Cyanobacteriales; family Nostocaceae; genus CAVXZH01. The sequence continues at coordinate 2,616,288 of CAVXZH010000006.1, read as the reverse complement.
TTGAGCCATTTTTTGAATTAAAACCAAAAGAAATTTTGACAATTTTAGCGGAAGCAGAAGTAAAAGGAGAGACTCAGCCAGGTCTGTTACTAGATCATAAATTAGATGAATTGCATAAAATTATAAATCAGGAAGGCAACATTGCTCGACTGTCCGTATTGAAATGGCTACAAAATTTAGCTTATCTGCGTTCGGAAGATGTGCTATCGCTTGTGGCAGATATTGTGGATGAACCAGAAGAGGTTCCTGAGTTTTATCAGGATAGTTTAATGGGTAATTGGGAAATTAAACATGAGTGGGTATTGAGCAAAGCTGTAGAAATTTTGCATTATACCTACATAGGTAGTCCGTCAGATTCTATAGTTTACCTACATAAACTTGCTAGATATCGACCATTAGCAACAGAATATGCTCAGGTTCGTGAAAAAGCAAGCAAAGCACTAATTGAAATTGCTGAGATTAAATTAAATAAGCCATACGATGTACAACTAACCCTTCTTAAGAATATAGAACTTTGGCTAAAGGAAGATTTTACAAACAACTTAGACCTGAGCCTTTCATTGATTAAACCCATGTTCAATATGGTGGTTGATAGTACGAAACAAGACCCCACTAAGTATATGCAAATAGTTATGCAAAGTGGATGTTTACAACCATCTGAATCCTTACGCAAAATTCGTGAACAAGCTTTAGGGATACTTTACCAAGCATATAGTCAAGCATCCAACTTACCAGATCGGCTAAAAATTATTAAATCTCTAAAATTAGCTATATTATTACCTCTTTCAACCGATGCTAGAGAAGTTCCAGCAGAAACTTGGAATTGGCTAAAACCCGACTGCTTAAACACCGCACAATTTTTCTTAAATGAGGTGATTAACAACGCTGAATTGCCTATATTGGATGCTATAGCAGAGTGGTTACGGTATAGGCTTTCCCAAGCTAATGAGGTACATCAAGACTTTCGCTTTTTAAGATGCACCTCACATGATAGGGAAACGCTATATGCACAACAATTCAGTGGATATCAATTAGATGAATTTGAACAGTTGAAGTTGCAATTGAAAAATCACAACCTGTATCAACTATATCGAGTCTTATTTAGAAATCGTTTATGGGATGATTCAGAAGATGATTACCTCGATGTAAAAGCATTTGAAGAACGTCATCAGCAGGCAACTGAGCATTATCTTCAACGTTTTTCTCCTACAACAATAGAAAAGGCAATCCGTGAATTAGAAATGATGTTATACCAGTGTACAATTGCTGGTGAAAGTAGTACATCTTGGTTTGAAAATTTGTTTTACAAGGTCGGAGAAAAACATCCCGAACTTGCACAGCAAATGGTAGAGAAGGCGCTATCTGAGAATCTAACCATCAAACAGCAACTTAGTCGCGTAATTGGAGGATTATATCGAAGTAATCTAGAGGTAGCTTGGTCTTACATAAAGTCATGGGTTGATAGTGATGATTTAGTTCTGTGGTTAGCTGTAGCAGGTAGTTACTATTTTCTAGATTGGAGTTTATTTCAGGATAAAGAGTGGGAAGTTTTATACTGCCTTATAACCAAGCAATCTTCACAAGTTGATTTGAAAATTCTTGAGCTTATATCGACGTTTGCACTATATAATCCCCTGCGTTCAGTTGAATTCCTAAAGATAATAGCTGCTCGTGGTGATGAAAATGTTCTACTGCGTGTAGCACAAGTTCTATCTTGGTCTTTTAAAGATTCTCAAAATGAATGGGGTAAAAAATTCATAACATCTGAGGATTTTTTAAACATTGTCCAAAACTTTGAGCGCCTTTCATACCTGGAATATACGGCTGAAGAGTGTTTGGCTATTTTGGGTAAAATTGACCCCATGAAAGTTATAGATTTTATAGAACGCCGAATCATAATTAAAGCTAAACAACATGAGATAAGTGAGTATTATGAGGCAATCCATTTACCTTATTCTCTTGTTGCAAAAAGCATACAGTCTAGTGCTGAATACTCTAATGTACTGCGTCGAGTGCGTGACTGGATGCTGCGAGATGATATTTGGAACTATAATACTTCCAAGGTTTTAAAGGAAATTGCTGGTAGTTTGTCAGAGCCTTTATACAGTGTTTTAATGGAATGGGTAAAATCTGGTGAATTTCAGAAACTATATGCAGTAGCTAAATTTTTGCGGACTTTTAATAGTGGTCAACTTTTCTACTCTTTGAGTCGAGAGATTATTTGCAATAATACTACAAATGATGAAAATATACTAAATTATATTCGTAGTTCTATTAGCTCAACACCAGGAGCGATTTGGGGTGAACATTCAAATCATGTTAGACAACGCCAAGAAGAGATATCTTCTTGGTTAGAAGATGAAAATTTCCGCGTTCGGCGCTTTGCAAAGAAAATGAAACAATTACTACAGCAAGACTTAGAATATCATTTGGAAAGAGAAGAATTTGAAGAACGTAACTGGTAGCGACAATCAACTTTCTCTGAAAACTTATTACCGGATAAAATATCATTAAATTTGGAGAAAACTAAGTTTATAAACACGCGCAATGTTGCGTTACAAGCAGTTAAATGCGGTTTTGGCTATTAAGTAGTCGCGCAAAATTAAATTCCTACGTCGAGGAAGGGAACAGGGAAAGAAGTTGTGTAATTTATTCTGCTTGATTACTTATCAGTTATAATAGTAATCTGCTGTATTAATTATTTCTGATTTTTCTAATTACAGTTATGCACCCTACATTTGTACATGGTTATGCTCTCCTCATTGGAGTGGGACAGTCAGCAGAACCTCGCTTGTCCCTTCCCGTAACGGTGAAGGATATGCAAGCACTGCGGCAGATACTGGTAAATCCCAATCTGTGTGCTTATCCAGACAATGACCATCATATCCGCCTACTACACGACCAGAGTGCAACTAGACAGGCAATCTTAGATAGTTTAGCTTGGTTAAAACAACACGCAACAGCTGACGCAGAAGCGACAGTAGTGGTGTACTATTCCGGTCACGGTTGGCTGGACACCAAAAGTAACCGTTACTACCTGTTGCAGCATGATGTTAGCGCCTTTGACTGGCAGGGTTCGGCGTTAGCAGCGGACGATTTTAACAATTTCCTACATGAGATTCCCGCAAAACGACTGCTGGTAGTAATCGATAGTTGTCACGCCGCAGGCATGGCAACTACCAAGGATGGAGAACAGGGACTAATACTGCCTCCTGGCGTAGTAGCAACTGCGGAACCAAAAGGTTTAATTGAAGACCTAAAGCAGGGTGAAGGACGGGTAGTGTTTACATCTTGTCGTGGTGAACAAAGTTCTTGGGTTCGTCCTGACAACGCCATGAGTGTTTACACTTATCACCTGATTGAGGCATTAAAAGGATCTGCCAATAAACCTGGGGAAAAGGTAAAATGTTATGCTAATCGCCGGAGCATGATACGAATTATGGCAAGGTAAATAAAAGTCTCAGAAGTTTCTGGTAGTAACTTATAGTCTCTAACCAATCGCTGACAACCCATCAGTCAACCAAATGTGCGTTCTACTACCCATCGTTTGGTCAGGACAACAAAGCCTTTGTGTTCTTTGGGACGCAAAACTACTTAGACAATCCAGTGATACAAATCCATAACCCAACACATTAAAGGTGCGCCATTAAAGCCAGCATCAACCCAGATAGTAGTCAAGCGAGAAACTTTTTTACCCATATGATGAACTCGGTTGAGAATTTGTTTATCTCCTTCTCGCTCACCAACACTTGCAGCTGTCACGAAGACTCGTAATATCAATCCCAAGGTATCAACGGTGAGAAATCGCTTGCGACCTTTAATTTGTTTACCCGCGCCATAACCAACAGATTGATGTACCATTGTGGCACTTTTTGTACTTTGACTATCAATGATTGCCTTGAGTAATGCTTGCTGTAACTCTTTAACTTCATCTCCGTTTAGATTCATTGTTATATTAGAATTCAAGTATACAGTTACTTGGGATTTTTAAAGCATTCAATGAAAAATTCACAAACAAATTATACTTTATTAGCTGGTGATTGGCTACCTCTGTGTAACAATTTTCTGATGCTGTAACAGTATTGTTTTGACAGTTTAATCATAATGGACACGCCAGAAGATTGGCGTAATTCGTCTTCATACTGTGAAATTTTCTGTTGTATAAAGCTCCTATAATTAACAGATTATTTGTTAAAATTAGGGATGAATATTAACCAGTAATGATAAATTAATGAAACGCGACCACATTTTTTACAAAATATTTAAACGGAATCCTAGTTTACTATTTGAACTGATAATAGAACAACCGACTGGGGCAAAAAACTACAGATTTGATTCTATAGAAGTTAAAGAAACTGCATTTCGTATTGATGGTGTTTTCTTACCTCCGGCTGATGCTAAACCTAGAATAGTTTACTTTGCTGAAATCCAATTTCAGCAAGACGAAGATTTACATCATCGCTTCTTCAGTGAATTATCTATGTATTTGTATCGTAACAAGGGTAGTTATGATGATTGGGGCGGAGTTTTAATTTATGGCTCTCGCAATATGGAGCCTTCTGATACTAGAATCCACAGTAGCTCTTTTGTACAATGACCAAATCAAACGAATTTACCTGGATGAATTGGGCGACATTCTACAGCAGCCGATAGGTAAAAGTTAGGTTAAATAAACCTAAAATAAATCTATCTAAATGTAGTATCTCAGTATTTGCCCTAGCTACCATACCGAGTATTTACTGACTAAGAAGATTTCCGTCCGTCAGTAACCATCTGCACTAAAAGATTTCCGGTAATATCCAGCAATTGGTCTAACCAAAAACCAATGATACCAATGTAAACAATAGTTTCAATAATATAGTTGATGTTGCCATTTTTATAATTATCCCACACCAAAAATCCTAACCCTTTGGAACTGATTAACATTTCCGTAGCAATAACTGTAAACCATGCTACCCAAACTCCAACTTTGAGAGCATGAAATATATGAAATATAGCCACACGAAAGTTATTATTTTGCCGACGAAAATGTTGCATCCCTATAGACATATTAATGATTACTGTCCAGAGAGTGCCAATAAAAATAACCATTACAAATGCCGATTCAGTTTCTTTCAAAGTTATCAAAGCAATAGGTAGCAAAACTATAGGAGGAATGCTATGTGGTATTTGAAATACTCGTCTAAATATCTGATATATTTGGTTATTAATGCCGATATAATATCCAATTAAACAACCTAAAATTGCCGAGGGAATGTAACCTACAAACAGGTGTTGTAGGCTAAATAAAATATCTAAAAATATATTGCGTTCCATGTCTTGAATCTCTGCAAATAAAGACACATTATTGCTGTGCTTCTATAGAAATAGATATAACACTTATAGTTAGAGTAATTTGTCAAAAATAATACGATAATCCAATACAGTTCAGTTAAGCCGAAAAATGCCTAGAATCCTTATACTGTCATCCTTCCCTCCGGTCAGGATGACAATACTACCTTCTTCCCTTAACTAAACTGTATTTTACGATAATCAAGAAAATAGCTGAATTCAAAAGGTAACAGAAAACATGAAATTACTGTAATCTATGCTAGCAAATTTCTATAATTTCAAAAACCTGATTGCAGGTACAATTATAATTATGGCAGAGTTGCTGATAGCGTTGGAGTCCCACAAATCCAAACCAGTTTTCCCAGTAGTTCTGAGATTGGCTCCAAAGAATAGTCTTTCATATCCACGGTTATTTGCTTCTCTTGCAGCTGGAGAAATCGCCATAGCAACCCACTACTAACACACCCATAAACAGGTGTTGCTTCTTCTCCAGCTTGCTGATTAAATTGCTGTGCAGCAACCATTTCTGCCATACACTGTCCTATTCCACTGTTAATATCTGCTTTTTTTGCTTCTACTAAGACAATAATGGGAGATTCAATTTCTAATTGTTCAGGTGAGCGACTAATCATAAAATCACAAATCCCCGAAAGTCCAACTTCCGCATTCACAGTAAAGTCCTGTCCTGAGAATAAACTCACTTGATGCTTGAGAAGCTTCCGGACTTCCACTAAAATTGGACTAATAAGTAATTCAGATTTTGCTTTCTCACTCGGTAATGCCACCGCTAGGGGTAAATTTTCTTCTAGCACCTCCAATAAAGTGGAAGTTGGTGCGACGGGTGAGAGGGTGGGAAAGAATGAGGTTCCTTCAATGGTCTGAATTCCAAATGCCCGTTTCACCTTACCAACTGTGAAATCACTGTATGCCATAAGTATTGAATATCTGACTGCTGCTTATTTACCTAAATTCCGCTTCATCTGCTCTAATTCATCTTCCGTTTCCCAGCGTTTAAATTTTGTTTCTAAATCATCAACACTGCTAGTAGAATAGGTACTGGTAGGATTTTGCCAACCGTTAGTTTCTATCCTCTGTTGGCTTTGAGATTTAGCACGGGCTGTTTGTACTTCTACAGTTTTATTTTTTACCTCCTGGCGTCGTTGCTGAATTTTTCTTAATAAGTCTTCTGATTGGGTAATCCGTTCTTTGAGTCCTTGCATTTGTCCCCAGCGTTGATTCCCTTCCCTCAATAAAGCTGCTTCTCTAGCACTAGCTGGACCGACTAAATCTTCTCTCCCCGCTGCTTTGGCTTTTTGGACTCGGATGTGCCAACGTTGAATTTCTTGTGCGGTGGACAGAATATCGGTCTTGCGATCGCTTCTCTTGTAATCGTAAATCGGCAACTAATTTTAATGTATCTTCCTCTTGCTCCCGCAGCTGTTCTAACAGCGCTTCTAATTCCAAATGTGGATTATTACGCAAGAATTCTTCTAAACGGTTCTCTAGAAACCGATTCAAATCATCAAATAAACCCACTGTGAGAACTCCAGAAGTTAAGTAAGCGACTATTTTATTGTAATCAATTATGATTGTGCTGGGAATTTAAAACTGTGATTGATTGAGTATGCATAAAATATTACTACAAAAATTAAATATTGTAGTTTCAACTACTCTGGTTAGCTTAAGTATAAGTAGTATACCAGTTCCTATATTCACAACCAACCAAGTACAAGCCACCAAGACCAGTCAAGCAAATTTTGGAAATTATCCTGCTATTCCAATCTTTCACGGTCAACCAGCTAGACTAATGCTGAAAAACCAAGAAATAAAAGATTACGAAAGTGAATTGAAAGCAATAGTGAGAAAAGGTACAAATTTTGCTGGACATTACGCTATCGCTGACGGATTAAATCGTGCTATGGGTGGAGTTAGCACAGCAGTAATAGTTGATCTCAAAACAGGTAAAGTTTATCTACCTAAACAACTTCACGGTTATCACGATCAACGCGGTGCTGGATATACCCCCTCAAGACCTGATGGTGGGTTGCACTACCAAGCTAATAGTAAGTTATTAATCATTGTCGGTCGAGCTGGGGGTAGTGATGGACAAAAAGGAATTGGGCGCTACTACTATAAATGGGAAAATAATCAACTTCAGCTTCTGAAATTCAGACCTGATTAATCCTCATCAAGTTGATTTTTCCTATAGCTAGCAAGGGTGTAAGTTTATGCAGTATCAAGCAATCCCTTTTTGTCTGATGGTATCAGATAAAATTTGAGACAAAAGTGGTGATTGAGATATGCGATATAAAGTGAATTTAAATAAGACAGATAAAGGCTATACTATTTGGTGTCCGGCTTTACCTGGTTGCTGGTCTTTAGGAGCAACTGAAGAAGAGGCTTTGGAAAATATCAAATATGCAATTAAAGCCTATTTAAATACTATGGATGAAACCACGAAAATTGCGGAATTTTATTATGTAGATGTTCGGTAATATATAGGAATCCGCTTTGAGTTTTGAACGAATTTGTGTAGAGAGGGAACAGGGAACAGGGAACGGGGAACAGGGAACGGGGAACAGGGAAAGAGTACGGAGTCTTGTTTAAAAATCAAGTAGGATTCCTATAGCACTGAAAAAATAATTTTAGGGATGGTTATTAAACCACCCCTATATTTCCCTCAATATTAGAATTTACTTCAACACCCTAAGTGGGTCATTTATTTACTTAGAATTATTAACGGAACTTTCAAATTGAGCAGAAGCTAATGTTGGTGCTGTGAATACTTGTGAGTAAATACTTGTTGGTTGCTGGTGAGCAATTACAGGTAGAACTTGACGTGCATTGGCGGCTAATTCTACTGTTTTTACATCATAACTCTGAGTGACTAATTTAGGATAGAAGCCAATCCCAATGATGGGAAGTAACAGACAAGCCGTAATGAATAACTCACGAGGTTTGATATCTAATATGACAGCATCTAAATGTAATTCTTCACTTTGCTGACCGTAGAATACTTGGCGTAGCATTGATAAAAGATAGATGGGAGTTAAAATCACCCCAACTGCTGAGAGTACAACCACAACCATCTTGAAGCTGGAACTATAAACATCGCTGGTAGCAATACCCAGGAATACCATTAATTCTCCGACAAAGCCACTCATTCCTGGTAAAGCCAGAGAAGCCATTGAACCGATAGTAAATAGAGCAAATGTTCTTGGCATTACCTTGGCCATACCACCCATTTTATCCATCAACAAGGTGTGGGTACGTTCATAAGTCACACCAGAGAGGAAGAATAAACTCGCCGCAATTAAACCGTGGGAAACCATTTGTAGAACTGCACCACTGATACCAATTTCCGTATAAGAGGCGATACCAATCAATACAAACCCCATATGGGCAATGGAAGAGTAAGCCAAACGGCGTTTGAGGTTGGTTTGAGCAAAGGCGCAGCAAGCACCGTAAACAATATTGACTACACCCAAAATTACTAAGACTGGGGCAAATGCAACATGGGCGTTGGGTAACATTTCCACATTGAAGCGAATCAGGGCATAACCACCCATTTTTAAGAGTACACCTGCTAAAATCATGGAACCAGGTGCGGAGGCTTCACCATGAGCATCGGGTAACCAAGTATGTAAAGGGAAAATTGGTAGTTTGACACCAAAGGCGATTAAAAATCCTGCATAAACTAACAGTTCCAATGCTTGCGGATATTCTTTCATTCCTAGAGCCGTCATATCAAAGGTGACGCTATCTCCAAAGAATGCCATTGCAAAACCAGCTATTAAAATAAATACAGATGCAGCAGCAGTATAAATAATGAATTTGGTAGCTGCGTATTGGCGGTTTTGTCCCCCCCAAATGGAAATTAATAAGTAAACTGGGACTAATTCAATTTCCCAGAACAGGAAGAATAACAGTAAATCTTGCGCCAGAAATACGCCTAACTGAGCGCTGTACATCACCAGCATCAATCCATAAAACAATCGCGGCTTATTGGTTACTTTCCAAGCCGCGAATACTGCCAGAGTATTGATTAATCCTGTTAATAGCACTAGGGGCATGGATAAACCATCAATTCCAACTGCCCAATTTAAACCTATTTGTGGTATCCAAGCATATTTTTCTACTAGTTGGAGCGTTGAGCTTTGGAAGTTATAGCTATGCCAAAAGGCATAAATCATCAACGCAAAGTCTACAAAGGCAACTCCTAATCCATACCAGCGAACAGTTCTACCTTCTTTATCGGGTATGAAGGGAATGGCTGAGGCGGCGACTAAGGGGAAGAGAATTATGGCTGTAAGCCAGGGTAGTTCCATAGCATTCATCACTTTTGATAATCTATTTTCGGTTTCGCTTTTAGTTACATTATATTAAGGAGTTTTTAGTTTTGTAAAGATTATTTTCTTAAGAAATCTCTTTTTGGGGATTAATTAGGAATAAATACTTATCAAAATCACTCAGCCGTCCATTGTAATTGTAAAGTTTTGCAACGTCAATAGAAAACGGTGGCGCTGGCCACCGTTGAATCGTTGATGATATATAGGTTTGCGAATGAGTGCTTACTTTTCCAAATGTTAAGCTGGCATCAAACTATCCGATTGACAATTGTCCACACTTCACCATCGGCACGAACGTAGGGAACTGATATAGTTTTGAATCCATTAATAAATGGTTTATAATACACTCGCCAATAGATAGGACTCAGATAATCAGCCGTAGCTTTCAGCAGCCGAACTTCAGCAGCTAGTTCTTCCGCTAGTTGATTAATCCTTTCAGCGTGTACCTTAGCCTGATTTTTTGCCTCTTCTAACTGTTCTTCTTGCTCCAGTCGTTTAAAATCCATATATTTAATGCCATTAATGCCAGGTTAAGGTTAAAAAATTTGAGCGCCTTGGGTATCTAGTGGCAGCGATCGCACAATGGAATTAATTCCTTGTTGTTGCCAAGCTTGTGACATCGCTATCTCCACAGCTTTAGCGGTGGTGACATTGGTTAAAGCCAACAATGTCGAACGGCACCACTAATTACCATTCCATCAGCACCAGCAGCTAAAGCAGCCTGTCTGCACTGCATCATAACCAGGAATTAAGGCTTGACGATAAGGTTGATGTAACCTATCTTGTAAACCTGTTTTTAACCATTCTCCATGACCCGTTTCTAAACCCCGTAACAATAACCCCAAATGGGCGGTGTTGAAAATTGCATCTGCACGGCTCACCTGTGTGGGTAAAACCCGCCTGGCTTCGGCAGTAGAAAGCTCAAAATCGGGAATTGCAACTACAGGGATGATGTCAGGATGCCAGGGAATTTCACAAATTTCCCAATCAGTATGATTAGTAGCCGCTAAACGACATCCACCAATCAAAGCCGGGACAACATTATCTGGATGTCCTTCGATGGCGATCGCTAATTCCATGACTTGGGAATGAGAGAGAAGTGAACCAGATAATTGATTAGCAGCAACTAACCCACCAACAATGGCTGTAGCTGAACTACCTAAACCGCGTGCTAGGGGTACACCCATTTGAATTTCAATTTTGACTGGTGGGGGTGTCTGATCTATATATTGATATAATTTCAGAAACGCCTGATAGAGCATATTACTCTCATCAGTCTGTACCCGTTCAGCTTCAGCACCAGAGACTTGAATAATTAACCCCGGTGCATCCAGACGGGTAAACTTAAATTCGTTGTATAGTCCTAAAGCTGCACCAATACAGTCAAAACCAGGTCCTAAATTCGCAGTAGTAGCGGGAACTTTAACAGTAACAATAGAAACAATAGACATTTAAATCAATTCAATCTTTCAAAATGGTGGCGATTCCAACCTATTAGCATCTCATGTCAAGGGTTAATTTGGATATCTTTTACACTCTCAGTTCGGCAAATTATCTGGGTCTATTCCTTGAGAACGTAGATACTCTGCTAATTTTTCAGCGCGTTGCTGTTCTCTTTCAGCCCGTTCCCGTTCAAATTGAGCTTCTTGCTGCTGCCTGATTAACTGTGTGTGTAACTCTACTTGAGTCAAAAATCTTGCTCCACTGGGATGATAAATCACCAATTCTCCATGTCTAGTATCAAATTTAATCCCTAAAAGCGGACTAACCCAGCCATTTACCTGTTCCAATTGCACCAATTGGTTTTCATGTCTAATCCACCCATCAATTTCATAAGATTCTGGATCATATTCATAATATTCCTGCACCCCATACTGCTGATAGAATTCTAGTTTTCGCTCCATTTCTTCCGTAGTATTACTGGGTGAGAGGATTTCAAACACCACTTGTGGAGGAATATTCTCTTCCCGCCATTGTCGATAAGATTTGCGCTTTCCTTTTGGTCTACCAAACACTACCATTACATCTGGCGCTGTTGGTGTAATTATCTTTGATTTGACTGGATACCATAACAAATCTCCAGCAATGAACACATCTTCTAGATTCGGAAACAAAATTTCCAAATTTTCTTTAATGAGGACAATCCATTTATATTGCTCAGTATTATCTGCCATTGGTTTGCCATCACTACTAGGGTAGAGGATATCTTCATCTATTTGCTTGAGAGATATCATTTTTCTATTCCCTCTACTTAAATTTATGGGTATATTATAGATGAATATGGTTCAGTTAAGGTGAAAATTCAAGATTTATCTAGGGAAGGTAACTAGAGCCAGGAGTATTTCTATGAATTCTAATTGTTGTTAAGCACGTAATTTATTGCGAATTAAAGCCTAGATTAGTTTTTGTGTGAAACCAGAGTAACCACCTGTGGCGAACCAATATTCCCAGCTTCCACCATTCGCTCTAGACCAATTATTGAGGTCAAACTGTCCGCTTCCTGTCGGTGTTCCAGAAATTTTATTACATCCAATGACTCGTTTTATACATGATCAATTTGCTAAACAATATCTAACTGAACTATTAACACCTTATGGTCAGGTAGAAATCAGTAAAGATATCACATCAGAAGTCAGAGAAGTTGACGTTTTATTTATTCCTTCACCCAATAAAGAAGGGATAGAATTACTAGGACTACTAGGAAGAATGGCGAAAAATTATACTATATTTGAACCATTCCGCAATGCTGTCACCAAAAGTGAAATTCGTAAATGCATGGGTAAATTGTTTGATATCCATGATGATATAGAGCGGGAATTTAACCGTAATGATCAGATCATAGATGAAGCAGAATTACCCAGATACTTCAAGCCCGGATACTTTAGGAGTGATCCGGACATAGCGTAATAGAACTAGGTTCTACTCCGGCAATATCTTGCAATGCTTTGAGGAAAATCCCCAAAGCGCCGTTCCAATCTCTAGGGAGTTTATGTCCACATTTTGGGCATTTAAACTGCTTAGAACCACCTAGCTTGGCATGAACATGACCACAAGATGTGCAAGTTTTGGAAGTATATTCCTCGCTTACATCTATGACGGTACTACCACGCTTAAGTGCTTGGAACTTTAATGTTTGTTTAAATCTAAAATGCGCCCAATTCAGCATTTTTCGCACAGTTTTAGAATTAATTTTTCTCTTTTTATTTCCTGTTTTGGCTACCATTTGGGAAGTCTCAAAAGTAGGAAGAAAAATTAATCTGTATTCTGTAGTTAACCATTTAGCTACTTTTTTGTGGCATTCATCAATCAGGTTACGAACCCGAATGAATAACCCATCTATTTTAGCCTGGGTTCTTTGTCTGGTGCGCTTGTTTATTTGACCTTTTAGCTTTGACTTTTGAGAGATTAATCCATCAATATAGCGACATAATCTATAGATTTTAGCTATGTCGTTATTACCTATGTCTATGAACTTCTCTCCATCAAATCCTGTCAGAAAAGAACGCACTCCAGGGTCAAGAGCAATCATTGTCTGTTGGTCGGAAACTTGAGGGATAAACTCTACTGGAAACACTGCAAACCATCGCTTTTTGTCATAAACAAGCTGTGTTGATTGCGACCAAGTTTGTTTCCTTAGCCGTGGTTTAAATGACTTATCTTTCTGTTTAGTCTGATATTCTACATCCTTTGATGGCAATGGTTCTGATGCTTCAAATCTTAAACCTTTTACCTCGTCAGAATACCACGTACCATTGGCATAGTTCTCTGGCTGAAATTTAATTGCTCGTTTGGCATCACGCCAACTTCTAAATCTTCCCGCCTCACTTTGTTTAGTTCCTTCTTTCCGACTGGCCATGAAAGCTTTGTAAGCATCAATAACCGCTTCACCTTTTGGGTTGTAAGGACATTCTTTTACCCAATCAGGAGCATTGTTGAGTATTAACTTTCTTAGCTCATATTTCGACACTCGACCATGTTTACGAAGATAAGCAATTGCTTGGTTATAACAATACTTAGTTGCTGCTAACCATTTTTTCCAAATTTGATGGAGTTGCGCTTCTGGGTAAATCCTGATCTTTAGCGATTTCAGATTTATATTTTCTGAGTCCGTACCATCTGGCGCTAAAGTTGTGGAGGATAAGAAGGATGTCTTCAACCATTTCGCGTTCGGGAGATAATTCAACTTGATTGAGAACCACGATTTTGCCAGAGTTAATGGCACAGCAGCCCGCCAAGAAATCGAAACCAAATCTAGCGAGTCTGTATTTATACGCGATAACAATACGCTCGATATCTCCTGGCATAACTCGCTCCAATAGGGCGAGAAATTGTTTCCGTTTGTAGTTAAGACCTCCACCAATTTCTCAGATAATTTCTGCTGTAGGGTATTGAGATTGGAGATCATCAGATTGATGCTGCAAGTCTTCTCGTTGTTTGGGACTCGATACCCTAGCTCAGATGATGGTGCATCAAACAGATTTAGTTGTTTTGGTGGTGATATCGTAACGTCTTTTACCTCTTGAAGTACGGAACCCTTTGATTTTACCCTCTTCTTCCCAATGTCACAGGGTTCCTTCGTTAACTTCCAAAGTTCTAACTGTCTCGCTGGGGGAAACATATTTATCTGACATGGCGCTAATTTCAACTACTCATCTATTATAACACTAAATCCGGCAGTATCCAGCGAATTAATTATTTAGTCGATCAGTCTGTGGATTTTTTCACCCACGGCATCAGTGGGACTACTAGCAAGTTTCAATACTACTACGGACGAAGAGAACTGGAGTAAGGGGATTTATTTTTTGGGAGAAGGATTAAAAACTGTAATTGTTGCTATTCATCAACTCCCCAGAACACCAGAAACTCTATTTCTGAGAATCTTAGGGAAAGGAAAAGTTCAAAGACGAGCAGTTGAAGAATTAGAAGCACTACCTAAAAACTCTCCATTCCTTTTCCATGTTATAGAATTAGTACATGACCTGATTGCTGTTTTATCAGCTCGTCAACGTCAAGAGCAAGATATTGATAAAGATGACCAGGAGTTAATTATGAAATTATCAGAAATGTATCAGCAACAATTAGAAGAACTCAAAAAACAAGGAATTCAGGAAGGACTTCAAGAAGGACTTCAGGAAGGACTTCAGGAAGGTGTAGAAAGAGAGCGACGTGCTATGATTGAAAGTATCCTACAAGTACGTTTTGGACAAGTTGATTCAGAATTAGCAACCATTATAGATTTTTTGATTGCTATGACTAGAGAAGAATTCACTCCGTTGCTTCTGCAATTATCTCGTGAGGAGTTATTAGCTAGATTTGCATGATAATTGATAGAAAAATCAGTGGTCTTCAAACCCCCTATTTTATTTAATCAAATGGGGGTCATACTAGTGTCTTAATTATGAGAGAAATAACGGGAAAAGAGTTCAGGTTATGTAGTATAGTCAACCTCACCTTGTATCATTGAAGCAGTGTATGATTAGTGAAAAAGTTGGTAATTGAAGTGGTATCAACTAATTGGCGGGATGATTATCACTTAAAATACGCTGATTATGTTCGCGTAGCGTCTCGAAGAGAAGAGATGGGTATCCCAGAATATTGGATTGTCGATTATGCAGCCTTGGGTGCACGTAATTTTATTGGTAATCCCAAACAACCGACAATCTCCATCTGTAACTTGGTTGATGGGGAATATCAGATCAGTCAATTTCGAGATGGAGATCGCATTACTTCCCCAACTTTTCCCGACTTGAATCTCACCACAACCCAAATTTTTCAAGCTGGTTTGATGTAGAATCCTGATTCAGATATTATCCTCAATGGATAATCGATTTAATGATGCTAAATAGGAGCGTAGATTTTAGGGATTAAAAAAATGACTATCTTAGAAACCATTATCCGCGAATTGTCATCAGCACCAGAAGAATTGCTATTACAGGTTTTTAACTTGATTCAGTCCGCGAAAGATGATACTACTTTAGTGGCTAACTCATCTAATTTACCACGAATTCCGGGCTTACATAAAGGGGAAATTTGCATGAGTGATGATTTCAACGAGCCTCTACCTGATGAATTGTGGTTAGGGGAAGATTGTTAACACTCTCACATCCTTAGTTATTTCTGAGAGTGTCAATTATTTCAGATTTTCAGTTGTTGTGTAACCGTCTATTGTAGCATC
This sequence comes from uncultured cyanobacterium, assembly GCA_963766435.1. GTDB lineage: Bacteria > Cyanobacteriota > Cyanobacteriia > Cyanobacteriales > Nostocaceae > CAVXZH01. The sequence continues at coordinate 2,600,433 of CAVXZH010000006.1, read as the reverse complement.
ACCACTTTCATCTTCAATAGGAGCTTGATCAGGAATCCATAATGCTGTTCTCATTTTAATTTCACTCTCCTCTGCTCGAACCATAATTGTTCGCAGTTGAGATCCGAAAATTCGCCATCCGATTAAACTAAGACTAGCATGGCGTGTTGCCATTTGTAAGTCAGCAAGGTGAATTTGCACAATTCCATCAAATACTATAACATTAGCAAGTATGTCGTCTGAATCAGAACTTAGACGTGGGAGATACATCTGTTTTGTTGATGTAAATTTTAACAAGCTATTTATGATGTCTTTGTGATTGGTAGGATATTTTGCTTTTGTGATTGGTTCTATAGGTAATAGCGTTGCATATTTCCTCCGTTCAGGAATAAGATCACAGGTAGAACTTGCTATAGCAAATTTCATTCCTTCAAGGCAATCGCCTAAAAAATAAGCAGCATCAGTACTAATTATGTCACCTTGAAGTAAATTAAAAGGGTCTTCTTGCTCATCAATAAGACCCTTATCGAGGACATCCTGATAAAGAATTGGACTACATAAAATAGCGCCATCACAGCCGAAAACTATTTGTCTCTCCCGTGTTTTACCAAGTTTTTCTGCAAAGTCTCGAATGATCTGAATGGCTATTGGATCATGAGAGTGTTTTCTAAGTTCAGCTTCAAGTTTTGCTAATTTTTCCCACACCATATTGTCTAAATATATACTTGTTGCTATTCCTGTAGATTCGCTTTAGCAGAAAACTGGGACTTAATTAGACGTTCTAGTTCTTTAGGATCTGAAATCACCTCATCTTCTTCATCTACCGCATCAAACTCAGGTATTAAAGGTTCTAATACTTGACGTGTTGGGAGTTCTGGGAGACTACCTAGTAAAGTTAAACTGTGTAATAAAACATTTATTGTGTCTTCATCTTGGTGTTTTTGTACGGCACGAGCAGCACTAATCACTACTCGTAATCCTCCCCGCAAACGATCTACATCACGAGCAAGCCCATACATTTTTTGAAAATCAGATTCCTCTACAATCCGATATTGTCCACTTTTGGTGTGAAGAGTGGCAACAATGCCATTTTTGACTAATTCTAGAGCTTTAGCTCCTTCTTGGCGAAATTTCTCAAAGGACAACCAAGTTGCTCCAGGTTGTAAGTTAAATGCTTTTTGCGCTTTGTTGGTAAGTAATGTCATAATTATACATCACCTATCTAGAGATGATAAGTTTCTTCCTATAGATTGAATTATATAGTTAAACCAACGAAAAGACAACGAAAAGCCAACAGAATTTTTTGTGGATATTTATGTCAAAATAAAAATAACCGACAGCTTCAGTGAAGATAAAGGATAGACCTGAGCAATGCCAGAAGCAACTAATCAGAATGACGCACCTGCTAAGGAAAAACCTGCGGCGGCGAAAAAGGAAAAGGCCCCAACTGTAGAAGATAAGCCATTTGTGGAGTTTATTCAGCAAGAATACTTACCAGCTTTGCAAACGGCTATTACTAAGGAAGGGGTAGAAGATTTACAGTTATCTTTTGCCAAGCAGAAAATTCCCCTCATCGGCTTTGATTCTGCCGAGGAATGCTGGCAAATCGTTGGTCAATGGCAAAATGGTGCCCGTCAATTTAATGTCTATTTCCCTGATGAAGATATTCAGGGGAAAAAGGGATTTTCTTGTAATGAAGGTAAAAAACCTAGCACCCTAGAATCATTCCTGATCGATGAGCGCAAAATTACCTTGGATTTATTGGTATTTGGCTTAGTACAGCGATTGAATGGTCAAAAGTGGTTAGGGAGAAATTAGGCAGCGGCGATTACAATTCATGGAAATGATAGGTAACGGCTCCAGTCACGGAGTCGTTATTTATTGTCACATAACCTGATTTTAACATTTCCTTCAGGACAGCTTCGACTTTAGCAAAGCTGGCTCCTGTGGCTTTTACACCTTTAGTAACAGTCAAACAGCCACCATTAGCTTCTGCGGCTGTTAATAATTCCATCATTAGCTGTTCTTTAGTGGGTGGATGTACTTGCGAAACGTTGATGGGTTGATTTACAGGTACACCCAAGGGTGATAAACCTGCTTTGAGTCTGAGGTTCTGCTCATATTCGTCTACCATACCCGGAATCAGGAATACATCCACAAACTGTCCGATGTAAAAACAGCCAAAGGTGAAAAACCACAATAAACCTGTTCCTACTTTGCCATTATATAAACGCTGTAATCCGCAAATACCAAATATTCCAGCCGCAGCAAGGATGTAAGAGACTGTCAAACGTTCTGAATGTTTTTGATTATTATTTATATTCATTTACCGTTTGGCCTGAAACAGTACATTTATCTTATTTTCTTCCATTCTAGCTAGCTATTCATCTGTTGACCAGATCCAAGCACAGAAGTATTGTTGCAACTCTTAATGTGAGATATCTTCGGTTTTGAGCCACCCTTTGGTAGACTAAACACTATACAATACGAAATATTGTGGTTAATTAGCACCCTCGCCCAAAACACTATATCTTTTGGTTTTAGGGTGTACTACATAGTAAAAAAATACTCATTGCAATCAAAACATGGTAGATTCCCTCAAAAAACCAGGCTTTGAAGAATTGCGGCCTGGGATTAAAGTCCCAGCTAAAGAAACCCTCTTAACACCTCGGTTTTATACAACTGACTTTGATGAGATGGCACGGATGGACATCTCCGTTAACGAAGATGAGTTAAGAGCCATTCTAGAAGAATTTCGGGTTGACTACAATCGCCATCACTTTGTCCGGGATGCCGAATTTGACCAATCCTGGGATCACATTGATGGGGATACTCGCCGATTGTTCGTGGAATTTCTGGAACGTTCCTGTACCGCCGAGTTTTCTGGCTTTTTGTTGTATAAGGAATTGGGACGCCGCTTAAAAGATAAAAGCCCTGTATTAGCAGAATGCTTTAACCTGATGTCCAGGGATGAAGCTCGTCATGCTGGCTTTTTGAACAAGGCTATGTCAGATTTTAATATGTCCCTAGATTTAGGGTTTTTGACTAAGAGCCGCAGTTATACCTTCTTTAAGCCCAAATTCATCTTTTACGCGACTTATCTTTCAGAAAAAATTGGTTATTGGCGTTATATCACCATTTATCGTCATTTAGAGCAACATCCCGAAGACCGGGTTTATCCCATTTTCCGGTTCTTTGAAAACTGGTGTCAAGATGAAAACCGTCATGGGGATTTCTTTGACGCGATTATGAGAGCTCAACCACAAATGCTGAATGATTGGCAAGCTAAATTGTGGAGTCGGTTCTTCTTATTATCAGTGTTTGTAACGATGTATCTCAATGACATCCAACGCAAAGACTTTTATGCGTGTCTGGGTTTAGATGCTCGTGAATACGATATCTATGTAATTAAGAAGACCAATGAAACCGCAGGTAGAGTTTTCCCTGTGATGTTGGATGTGGAAAATCCAGAGTTTTATCAACGCTTGGATGATTGTATTCAGAATAACGAAAAACTGACCGCGATCGCCAATTCTAAAACTCCTAAATTCATCCAATTCTTCCAGAAGTTACCACTTTACATAGCTAATGGTGGACATTTCTTGAAATTGTACCTAATGAAACCTATTGACGCAGTTGTTGCTCAAGGCGCAGCTCGTTAATTAATCAAAATTTTGTGGATAGATTTTAGTGGTTCTGTTTGGTGCAGAACCACTTTTTTTGCATATATGGTTAGATGGCAATTCGTTTTTGATATTCTTGCTCAGTAATCATGTCTAATGTATTCTCTAGACGGTCTACAAATACAATGCCATCCAAATGATCATATTCATGTTGAAAAATCCGAGCCACAAAATCAGTTAATACTTGAGAATGTAATTTACCCTTGCGGTCATGATATTCCACCTCAATCATCTGATATCGAGGCACAAAACCTCTAATCCCAGGAACACTTAAACAACCTTCCCAACCTTTGACCATTTCCGTAGTATGAGCAATGATAGTAGGATTAATCATCGCAGTTGGTTCCATTTCTGGGGCATGGGGATATCGAGAATTGGGACGAGAAGCGACAATTAATAAACGATAAGATATGGCTAATTGTGGTGCAGCAATACCCACACCATTAGCTTGAATAACAGTGTCAATTAAGTTATCTATGAGTTGTTGGATTGGTTGATTTTGAATATTCTCTACCCAAGTAGCTTTTTGGCGTAATATAGGATTACCTAATTGAATAATTGGTGCTAATTCAACCATCTTCATCACTCCTTTGATTCCTTGGTTTCTATCCGTAGTTGAGTGGTAGAGGGGATGTATTCCCCTACCTACAACCATCTTCAATTTTGAGTTAACCTTGAGAGCGCACTGGTAAAGGTACTGGTATGATTTTTACTTGTGTGTCTTGACCATTACGTTCAACTTGAACTTGTAAAGGACTGCCGATTTTACTATTTTCCACTAATTTTTGGACTTCTTCAATTTTAGCCACAGGTTGATTATTAATGCTTTTAATCACATCACCTGGTCTTAGTCCGGCGGTGGCGGCGGGGGAATCACGCACGATACGTACTAACAAAACTCCTTGTTTTGCCGCTATATTGACACTGCCATTAAATTGCTGATTAATTTTTTCTCTAACTTCCGGGGTCAAAGTTATCATTTGCACACCTAAGTAGGGATGTTCTACTTTGCCTTTAGTAATTAATTCTTGGGCAATTTTTTGGGCAGTATTAATGGGAATAGCAAATCCCAAACCTTGAGCGCCTCGGATAATGGCTGTGTTCATCCCAATCACCTCACCACGAGAGTTCATTAATGGTCCACCAGAGTTACCGGGGTTAATTGCGGCATCAGTTTGCAAATAGTCTACACGCTTATCACTAGCACCAATATCACTCCTAGAACGATCTATGGCACTGAGAATTCCAGAAGTAACGGTATTGTTTAAACCCAAGGGATTACCAATCGCAATGACAGCTTCTCCTGGTTGCAAAATATCTGAGTTACCTAAAGATATAGTCGGCAAGTTATTAGCATCAATTTTAATTACTGCTACATCTGTAACTGGGTCTTCACCTAATACTTTACCTTTAAAAGTCCTACCATCTTTCAAGGTGACAGTAACTGTATCAGTACCATCTACTACATGAGAATTGGTCAAAATTTGCCCAGAACAATTAATAATAAATCCAGAGCCACTACCCCTTTCTACCCTTTGTTGCGGTGCTGATGGCGCTCTATCCCCAAAAAATCGTCGGTAAAAAGGATCAGCATATTGCCCCGGTACTTGAGTGGTGACGATTCGGGAAGAATCAATCCGAACTACTGCACTACCTACTTTTTGGACTACCCCCACCACAAAATTAGGATCTCCACTGGAAAGTATTGGTGGAGGAAGAATTGAATTCTTCGGTTCAGTGGTTTTCTGGATTTGAGCCATCGTTGTCTCCGGATTCTGAGAGCGTAGAGAACAGCTTCCCACTGATACCATCGTCAACCCAGTCAGTAGCACCCAGAGAATACGGCTGGCTCTCTTGTTTGAGCGTAGAAATTGGATATTAATACCTCTAACCCCTAAATTATGGTTAATCGTTTTCATAATTTTCACTCCTTGATCTTAATCTGTGGATGATAGAATTTTGCCTACTCAGTCTGTTTGACAATGATTACACGTTAATTGCTAGTTCCATATTTTGGTCATGTCAATGCTAAATTGGTCTTTGCTCATATTTCTATTTTTGACGACTAGTGGTAAAGATGACAGGTAATGCTCATTCCTATGGAAAGTTTGTGGAATCAGGTGCTAGAGCGATTACAGCTAGAGTTATCCCGTCCTACCTTTGAAACTTGGATTAAAACTGCTAGTGCAGAGCGATTAGAAAATAATTGTCTCATCATCCGTACACCTAACCCCTTTGCTCGTAATTGGCTACAAAAGTATTATATTAATACTATTGCTAATGTAGTGCAAGATATTCTGGGTTATCCTGTAGAAATTTATCTTATTGTTGCTACAGGTGATGAAGTTTCTCCCACCAGTGCGGGAGAAGCAACTTGGGAATTGCCAGCTACTAGTACTGTGCTGCCTATGTACTAGTCAGCATACCCAGAAAACTACTGAGTTAAATGCCAAATATGTATTTTCTCGATTTGTCGTCGGTGCTAACAATCGCATGGCTCATGCGGCTTCTCTGGCTGTGGCAGAATCTCCGGGAAAAGAATTTAATCCTCTATTTTTATGTGGTGGGGTGGGGTTAGGTAAAACTCATTTAATGCAGGCTATTGGTCATTATCGTTGGGAAATTTGTCCTGATTCTAAAATATTTTATGTTTCTACAGAACAGTTTACTAATGATTTAATTACAGCTATTCGTAAGGATAGTATGCAAAGTTTTCGGGAACATTATCGTGCCGCTGATGTCTTATTAGTGGATGATATTCAATTTCTGGAGGGTAAAGAGTATACTCAAGAAGAATTTTTTCATACTTTTAATACTCTACATGAGTCTGGAAAGCAAGTTGTGATTGCTTCTGATCGTCCTCCTAATCAAATTCCCAGTCTACAAGAACGTCTTTGTTCCCGCTTTTCTATGGGTTTGATTGCCGATATTCAAGCTCCAGATTTAGAAACTAGAATGGCAATTTTGCAAAAAAAAGCTGAATATGAAAATATTCGACTTTCCTGTGATGTTATCGAATATATCGCTTCTAACTATACGAATAATATTCGGGAGTTAGAAGGAGCTTTAATTCGGGCTTTGGCTTATATTTCTATTTGGGGTTTACCCATGACGGTAGAAAGTATTACTCCCGTTTTATCCGCTCAAAATGATAAGGTGGAAACTACTCCAGAAGTGATTTTGGGTGTAATTGCTGATAATTTTAATATTCCCATTGAAGAACTTAAAAGTAACTCCCGACGGCGAGAAATTAGTTGGGCTAGACAGATAGGTATGTATTTAATGCGACAAATGACGGATTTAAGTCTACCCAGAATCGGCGAGGAATTTGGGGGTAAAGACCATACCACTGTTATGTATAGTTGTGATAAAATTGCTCAACTTCGAGAAAATGAGTCTTTACAACATCATGATGGTCAAGGTTCCTTAACTCAAACTCTACGTCAACTGTGCGATCGCATTAACATGGCTAGTCGTTCCCAAAAACGATCATCCTAAACAAAAGTTTTCCACAACCAATCACCGAATTTTTCCCCTTGACATCTGATCAGAACAGCATGAAGATTAAGTAAAGTATAATAATCAATTAAAATCTAGTGTAATTGGGGAAAAATTCCCTACATCTGTGGAAAAAATTGTGGAAAACTGCAAATTCTCCCCATAAATACCGATAAGTATAATTACTTTGTGGAAAAGCAGCCGAGTTTTTCCACAGGTTTTCCACAACCCAGGTGGATGGAATCGGTGATGAGTTTTCCACAGTTTCCACAGCAAATTGTCGATGTAGCGGTTTGATGCAGGAGTCAAAATCATGGGTGATAATAAAGATTCGATCCTGATTGACTATTACTCTGTCTTACTCTGTTTTTATGAAATTAGTTTGCTCCCAAAGTGATCTCAGTACCAATCTTTCACTAGTTAGTCGTGCTGTACCCTCACGTCCCACTCATCCTGTATTAGCTAATGTTTTACTCCAAGCAGACGCGGCTACTAATCTAGTCAGTCTTACGGCTTTTGATTTAAGTTTGGGTATCCGAACTAGTTTTGAAGCCCAAGTATGGCTGGGTGGGGCAATTGCCATCCCAGCGAAGTTACTTTTAGACATAGCCTCACGACTACCCGAAGGGGAAATTACCTTAGAAGTTGAATCAGCAGATAGTGATGCTAATCATGGTGAAGGTTTAATCGTTACTCTCACCCCTAAAAGTGGTCGTTATCAGATGCGAGCAATGGGAGCAGAAGAATTTCCGGAATTACCTGTAATTGAAGATGCTCCAGCACTTTATCTGACTACTGCGGCTTTAATTGAAGGATTGAAAGGGTCATTATTTGCGACCAGTTCCGATGAAACCAAACAAGTGCTGACGGGAGTACATCTAAACGTTAAGCAAGATACCCTAGAATTTGCTGCTACTGATGGACACCGGCTTGCTGTTATCGAAACTGCAAACGAGCGTCCTTTAGGAGGAACTAATCAGTTAGAAGTGACCGTACCAGCTAGAGCATTACGAGAACTACAACGGATGTTGGCTCATCACGCTTCATCAGAAGAACCTGTAGCCTTATATTTTGACCAAGGACAAGTAGTATTTGCTTGGCAAAATCAACGTTTAACTAGTCGGACTTTAGAAGGACAATATCCTGCATATAGACAATTAATCCCACGTCAATTTGAGCGTCAAGTCACAATTGACCGACGTCAACTCATCAGCACTTTGGAACGAATTTCTGTATTAGCTGATCAGAAAAATAATGTAGTCAAAGTTAGTATTGATCATCCCGCGCAGGAAATAACATTATCTTGTGAAGCTCAAGATGTAGGTAATGGTACGAGAATCAATGCCTGCTCAAATATCTGGTGAAAATATAGACATTGCTTTTAATGTTAAATATTTAATGGAAGGCTTGAAAGAATTACCATCCTCAGAAATCCAAATGCACTTAAATCAAAGTTTAACACCAGTTATTTTTACCCCATTGGGTGGGGTAAAAATGACCTATTTAGCTATGCCTGTACAATTGAAGAATTGAAAGTCAGGAGTCAGGAGTAAAACTCTTATCTGGACTGATTTTCATAATCAATTCCGTTTTTCACAAAACGACCAACACAAATCCTATTCCCTATTCCCTATTCCCTATTCCCTGTTCCCTGTTCCCTGTTCCCTGTTCCCTGTTCCCTGTTGATAGGAATTTCAATCCAGAATTTAGTACCATTACCAGGTTGAGAATTACATTTCAAGATACCCCGATGTTTGTCTACGACAATTTGGTAACTAATTGACAACCCCAAGCCAGTGCCTTTTCCGACTGGCTTAGTTGTAAAAAATGGGTCAAATATTTGTTGAATCATATTTTCTGGAATACCCGGACCATTATCTTCTATGCGAATCACTACACTTTTTTGATGATTCATTTCACTCATAGCAGTAGAGATAGTGATTTGACGGGGATAAAATTCTGATTGAGATTCTCGATAATTTTCTAATGCGTCAATCGCATTAATCAAAACATTCATAAATACTTGATTTAATTGTCCAGCGTAACACTCTACTAAAGGTAAATCTCCATATTCTTTAACTAACTTAATTTGGTTCAATTCTGATTTCGTCTTCAACCGATATTGTAAAATTAGCAGCGTACTATCAATGCCCTCATGAATATTCACGGCTTTGATTTCTGCTTCATCTAAGCGAGAGAAAGTCCGTAATCCTGAGACAATCTGCTGGATACGATCAATTCCTATTTCCATAGAAGATAAAATTTTGGGCAAATCTTCAACCAGAAATTCTAAATCAATTTCTTTAGCCCGTTGTTGAATTTCTGCATTTATCTCCGTCTGTTGTTGCTGATAAAGTTCCAGCATTTCCAACAATTCTTTGGCATATTGATTGATATGACTAATATTACCATAAATAAAATTTACAGGGTTATTAATTTCATGAGCAATACCAGCTACAAGTTGACCCAAAGAAGACATTTTTTCGGTTTGAATTAATTGGGTTTGAACTTTTTTTAAATCTTCTAGAGCTTGTTGTAAGTTACTTGTCCGTTCTTGGACTTGAAGCTCTAAGTTAGCATTCAAGATATTAACTTGTTGATATAGCTGATGCTGTTGAATTGCTAAAGCAAATTGCTGACCTATTTTTTGAGCCAGTTCTATTTCTACTTTTGTCCAGGGGACAGCTTGTGCTTGTTTAGATTCTTTCCAAGCTTGAAAAGATAAACGTGGATAAATCTGTCTTTGATCAGAGTCAAATTGACCTGCCCATAAAGTTTCTGTATCTATTTCATCTCTAAAAATACTTAAGTAACCCAGGAGATTTTGGCGATACTGGAGTGGTATCATCAACAAAGAACGAATTTTAGTGGGTAGAAACAGTGCCTGTAAACTTCTGAATTCAGAATGTTGATAGATATCAGTAATTGCCCAAACATCATAATCACCCGCTTGATAGTGTTTTTCCCACAGGCTATATTGCTCCATCAATGAATATTTACCTAACTCTGGTACTACAGGTTGTTCTCCATCTCTATAAATTTTAATATAATTATTTCCAGCTTGTAGACACTCTTTTAAGCTGATGTTGTTATCATCAGTATTTAAAAATGGCACGCTGATGCACAGTCTACCACCAGAACCAGAAAAAGCGGTCACAGTTTCCTCTAAAGCTGATCCTAATTCAATTGATGGTAATGAATGTAGCAGCGTAGAAATACGGTTGATAATTGCCTCATTAGCTGCTTTTTGTTTGGCTTGAGTGAGGAGAATACTTTGGGCGATCGCCATGGATAGTTGATCCACTATCATCTGTAATATGGCCAGTTCATGTTCTCCCACTAAACGAGCTTGAGAATGATGAGATACTAATAATCCCCAGAGTTCTTCTTGGTGTAAGATGGGTAGTACCAGAGAAAACTTAACCCCCATGGCTTTGAGATATTCGACATGGCAAGGTTCAATAGAGCGATAATATTGATGCTGTGAGATAATTTCTCCACCATCCCAGTCACCGATAGGAATTTGTCCAATTTGCAAAGTGTCAAGATTGACAATAGAACGGATTCGGGACTGGATAAATAGTTGACGAGCATCTGGGGGAATATCATCTGCGGGGAAGTTCAAACCCAATAGAGATGGTAAGCAATTTTCATAAATTGACTCAGCCACTACTTGACCACTGCCATTAGGATGAAATTTATAGATCATTACCCGGTCAGTTCCCAGTAATGCGCGGATTTCATCGACTGTAACTGTAATAATTTCAGCTAAATCTAATGTGCGACGGATTTGGTTTGTAATCCGGTAAAGTAGACTTTGTTCATAACCGTTTAACTGCAAGTTTGGACTAGGAATAAAAGACATTGTTGCTAAAAAAGATTGTCAGTTTTCCATCGGGCTTAATTAACCCTATAATAAGTTTAAACTTTATTGATCCCCGTTTTTGTCAGTGTAAATACTGTAAAATAAATAGTCATCATTATTTGAACAATTTTAAAAAAATTTACACAGAAAGGGAACAGGGAACAGGGAACAGGGAACAGGGAACAGAAAGTGTCCTGTTCTGTGTTCCCTAAAAACAAAAGTTGCTGAGTAAAGGGAACTCTTAACAGGGAAAGAATATGTTGTTTGTTCAAAAATCAAATCGGAGTCCTATCTCTATTCACTGTTCCCCGTTCCCTGTTAAGAGTTCCCTTCTTCAGAAAAAAGATGTTTTTTTTCGTGCTACACATCTCAAAAAAACGGCGTCCTTATTTCAATCTCATGTTTAAAAACATGAGTTTTTCCTGTTCCCTGTTCCCCGTTCCCTGTTCCCTCTGAAACAAGATCAAGTTTGTATTTTGAATCTAACTCAGGATAGATGTGTAATTCATCTGATTTATGGCTTGGTAGACCTAAGCATTTTTGGGAGCGAATTGCTGTTGTCCGCAACGCAAATGCGGCGATTTTTGGGAAAAACTCCCCTTTTACAGGACAAAGGTGCTAAAGTAGCAACTACTATTGATTATTTGAGTAAGTCAGCTTAATCCAAGCTATTATACTACGTACTGCTCAGTTTTTGTGTACCTGCACTAAGTTCTGTTGAGGTAGAAAATGGTATTGCAATTAAATTTAGCAGCAATCATGGCGATATCTGGCAAATCGGCTTGGAAACAGCTAAAACCCTTAGTAATTAGAGATGTCGTCCTGCTCCCAACCTTGGGATTTTTGGGAATTATCTTAATATGGTGGGTAATTGCACTAAGTAATCATGACTTAATTCCCACGCCACCAGAAGCTCTAATTGCTAATTTGGACTATATTTTACATCCCTTCTATGAACGCGGTCCAGGTAACTTAGGGATTGGTTGGTTATTACTAGCGAGTTTAAGACGGGTATTATTAGGTTTTCTCTTAGGTGCAGTAGTAGCAGTTCCGGTGGGTTTTTTGATTGGTATGTCTAGACCGGCAATGCTAGCACTGAATCCGATTATTCAGATTTTTAAACCCGTATCACCCCTGGCGTGGTTACCCATTTCTCTGGCTATTTTCAACTTAGCCGACCCTTCAGCAATATTTGTAATTTTCATCACTTCCCTATGGCCGACAATTATTAACACAGCTTTGGGAGTTTCTAGTGTTCCTCAAGACTATTTAGATGTAGCTAGAGTCTTAGAAATGCCACGTTGGCGACGAATTACCAAAATTATTTGGCCTGCTAGTCTACCTTATATTTTCACTGGTTTGCGAATTAGTTTAGGAATTGCTTGGTTAGTAATTGTTGCGGTGGAAATGTTGACAGGTGGGATTGGAATTGGCTTTTTTGTCTGGGATGAATGGAGTCGTTTAAATCTCAGTTCTGTTTTCCTGGCTGTAATCTTAATTGGTTTAACTGGGTTAGTTCTTGATTATGCTGTGGGTAAAATTCAAGAACTAGTCACTCATCGTCCCAAAACTTCTCATTAAAATTTTATATTTTCCTTATGCATCATTGGACTAGAAGAGAATTTATTCAGGGTATCGGAGCCACCACCACTGGGATAGCCTTATCTGGATGTAATATTACTGCTAATACTGGTGCCCAGGGATTAAGTGCAGAAGCTTTAGCGGTAAGACCAGTGGTGAGAAGTCAAGATTTGGAAAAACCTGATATTACTGTCGGATATGTTCCTGTTAATGATTGTGCACCATTTGCGATCGCCTGGAAAAAAGGCTTATTCCGTAAATATGGTTTGAACGTCCGATTGAACCGGGAAGCTAGTTGGGCTAACTCCCGCGATGGATTGATTTTTGGTCGTTTGGATGCTTCCCCAGTGGTATCTGGTGCTGTTACCAACGCCAGAATTGGGGCAGAAGGTGCACGTCATGCACCTTTATGTGCAGCAATGACCATTCATCGTCATGGTAATGCAATGACCATGAACAAAGCGATGTGGGATTTTGGATTGCGTCCTTGGTATGAATATCAAGAAAGATATGGTGCTGGTGCATTGGATGCATTTGGTCGTGATTTTCGGAACTATTTTGACCAACAACCACCAGAACGGAAAGTTTGGGCTGTAGTCCTCAGTTCGGCTATTTACGAATACTTTGTCCGTTATGTTTGTGCAGCGACAGGGGTTGACCCACTTAAAGAGTTTAGAATCATTATTGTCCCACCTCCGCAAATGGTGACTAATGTGCGGATTGGAGCCATGCAAGCTTACATGGTAGCAGAACCTTGGAATACGAGAGCAATTACAGGTAACGAAGGGATTGGGTTTACCTTTGCTCAAGGAAAGGAAGTTTGGTTAGGACATCCAGACCGTCTTTTAGGGGTAATGGAATCTTTCATCGTCAATTATCCGAAAACTTATCGTTCCTTAGTCAAAGCGATGATTGAAGCTTGTCAATATTGTAGTAAACCAGAAAATCGTCAAGAAGTAGCCGAATTAATTACAGACCGCTCCTTTACAGGTGCAAAACCAAAACAGAAAGGAGTTCCCATTACCAAGTTTACAGGACCCGGAATTCTGGGGAATTATAATTATGGTGGTTTTGATGGTAAAGACCGCACCATTACAGCTACGGATACGACAATTTTTTTTGATATACCTGATCACCTCCCCAAAGAACCAAAAGAACATTCAACTTTTATGTGGAGGTCAAGAAGTATTTGGTTAATGACCCAAGCTGCTCGTTGGGGACAAATTAAGAAATTTCCCCAAAATGCCGAAAAAGTAGCCGAAAACGGGTGGAGAACTGACCTTTATCGAGATATTGCTGGGGATATGGGTATTGAATGTCCGGAAGCTGATTATAAAGTAGAACCGGCAGAGGTATTTATAGATAAAAAAGCTTTTGACCCTAGTAATCCGGTGGGATATCTGAATAGTTTTGAAATTAGAGCTAATGCTCCTACTCGTTTTTTTATGTCTTAATTAATCATAAAAATAATCAAGTTATGACCAACCATAATAGTTTTTTGGAAATTGTCAATTTAGTTAAGTCTTATCCCAAATCGGATAAAAGCAATTTTATCGTTTTAGATCATGTTAATCTCACCATTGGTGCAGATGAATATATTTCAGTGATTGGTCATTCTGGTTGCGGAAAATCTACATTATTAAAAATTATTAGCTGGGTTAGAAAAAGCCACTTCCGGTTCAGTTAAATTAGATGGTAAAGAAATTCGTCAACCAGGTTCAGAAAGGATGATGGTATTTCAAAATTACTCATTATTACCTTGGTTAACTGTGCGGGAAAATATTCGTTTAGCTGTAGATGAAGTTTTGCAAGATGCTAATCGGGCTGAAAAAATTAGTATTGTGAATGAACATTTAGCAATGGTAAATTTAACCGCAGCCGCAGATAAATATCCAGATGAAATTTCTGGGGGGATGAAACAAAGAGTGGGAATTGCTAGAGCTTTAGCTATTCGTCCCAAAATGCTATTAATGGATGAACCTTTTGGAGCATTGGATGCATTAACTAGAGGCAAATTACAACGGCAAGTATTAGATATTTGGGAAAATCATCGACAAGCAGTAATGATGATTACTCATGATGTTGATGAAGCAATTTATATGTCAGACCGGATTGTTTTAATGACCAATTGAACCAGCAGCTAAAATTGGTGAAATATTAGAAGTACCTTTTCCTCATCCACGAGATCGCACCGCAATGCGAAACTCAAAAGAATATTTTGAGCTTCGTAATCACGCTTTAAATTTTCTTGACCAGTATTTTGCTCAAGATTAAGATGGGAGCATAGTATTTTTGCAATCCAAAAACTTTAACTGCTGGTAGACACAATTAATCAGTGGTAAATTTACCCCCAGAGATTTTGCTTTCCGTAAGGGATTCCCAAAAATCGCTTCTACCTCCAAAGGACGACCTTCATCATAGTCAATCTTCATGCTGGTGCGGTAGGGCTTCATTTTCAGCGTGTAATCTAACATGGTTTCAATAAAACTAGATGGGAGAAGGCGATCGCAACTTTGAGCTACCGCTACCACTTCATACATTAAATCTTCCACCAATTGACGAGTGTGGACATCTGCCATTAGTTCGTCGGTAGTTGCATTGAGAATCACCGACAACCCATTATAAGGAATATTCCACACCAATTTTTGCCAACGACCTAGCAATAAATCATCCACTAACTCCATTCTAATTCCAGCCTGACGGAAATCATCAGCAATTTGCTGCATCTTATGAGTAATTCCGGTGGGATGATCATCAGAAGAGAATTCCCCCAAAGTAATTTGTCCATAATCTAAATGATGAATATGTCCAGGTGCAACCTTATTGGAACATAAAAAGCATAATCCTCCAATTACCTTGACACCAGGAACAATCTCGGAAACTTGAGCTTCTATTCCCAATCCATTTTGTAAGACTAAAACCACCCCATCATCTTTAACCACTGGGGGTAATAGCTTTGGTAATAAGTGATTTTGGGTAGTTTTCAGAGCAACTACCACAACATCACACTTAGGCATATTATTTACATCGTCATAGGCATGAACATGAGGAAGAGTAAAATCACCATCTTTAGACTCAACCACTAAACCAGATTGTTTAACTTGAAGATAATCACTTTTGAGTAAGAAGTGAACTGACAAACCAGCATATTGTAATTTTGCCCCATAAAAACCACCTAAAGCACCAGTTCCCAGAATTGCGTATGTGTGAGCAGACATTTTACCTACAAAAGAATTTTTTGCTGAAAAATAAGATAAGAAGATATTACATGACTATTCAGGTTAATAAAACTTAAAATTGTTCAATATGATTTAAACTTCTGGGGAGAGAACAGAAGCAATGAGGAGAAAATCATGGCGGATATTGTCGATATTGCAGTTGGTGCTGATTCCTTTAAAACCTTGGTAGCTGCGGTTCAAGCTGCGGGTTTAGTGGAAACGCTGAAAAGTCCTGGACCATTTACTGTGTTTGCACCCACAGATGATGCTTTTGCAAAATTACCCCCTGGGACGATTACAACTTTATTGCAAAATATTCCTCAGTTAGCCAGAATTCTAACATATCATGTGGTTCCGGGAACGTTGTTGCAAGCTGATTTGGCCAAATTGGGTACGGTCATATCTGTAGAGGGTTCACCAATTCCCATTAATTGTGTGGATGGGTTTGAGGTTAAAAATGCTACGGTTTTAGCCGCAGATATTGTGGCTGATAATGGTGTTATTCACGTTATTGATAATGTGATTTTAATGGGGTAGAATACGGTGTAGAGATAAGTGAAAGACCTCTCCCCAAACCCATCTCTAACGCGGAGAGGGACTGGGAAATTTATGCGTTCACATAAATGTAATAAATAATTCCAGTCCATGCGGATGGGAGAGGAAATTGCCGAAGCTATGTACGGAGAATTGAAACCATGAAGCGCCAATATGTTACTCAAAATCAGCAACAGAAACAGAGCAATACTCCTTTAAGAAGTGGAATTTTGCAGCGAGCTGCGGTGCGTTCAATTCCCGAACAGCAAGTGCAAACCACAGATTGTCCAGAAACAAACTTTCATCAAGACTTTACCCGCATACCTGTACAGACCAAAAGAGAATCTGTAAATCAAACTCAGAGGTTGAATCAGCAGGAACAGAAGTCAAACAACACCGGATTACCAGATACTTTGAAAGCGGGGATTGAAAACCTTTCTGGGATGACGATGGATGATGTGAAGGTGCATTATAATTCCTCTAAACCAGCTCACTTGCAAGCATTAGCCTATACTCAGGGAACAGATATTCATCTGGCATCAGGGCAAGAAAAGCATCTGGCACATGAAGCCTGGCATGTAGTGCAGCAGAAAGAAGGGAGAGTGAAACCGACTTTGCAGACTAAGGGAGTAGCGATAAATAATGATAATGGGTTGGAAAAGGAAGCAGATGATTGGGCGTTGAAAGCATCCAAAATTGCTCCATCGAACCATGATTCTTTTTTGAATGTGTCAAATAAATCTATTACTAAACCAATTGTTCAAGGTATGTGGCGTTTTGGTCGTCTATTATCAAACATCAGAGCAACAAAAAGTCACAGTAGCCCTTTTTTAAGAAGAAGTCACAGTAGCCCTTCTTTGAATATCTCTGATCGAAATAGAACGTTCATAGCCAACGGTATCGACAATTCCTATGGAATATTACCAGGTTCATCTGGTAAGCCATGGATTGCTCCTCAGCCGATAAAAGTCAATATGGATAAAGGTCAATTTGGATCGTTTAATCCACAAAATAATTCCATAGAACTGAATAAACGACATTCAAGTTTCGTAAATCAGGTTACACAAGCACACGAAGTAGCTCATGCGGCTCATGCTTCATTTCAGGAGATTAACACTACCGAAGACTTGATCCTGACTGAATTTACTGCATGGTGGCGTGATGCATTGTATACACAGCATCTAGTTAAGTCTGGACAACAACCGGATATTACAGATCCGGTAGGTCAAGGGATGGTTCTCGACGCTAAAGAATTTTTAAAAGATCCTCACGCGGCTTTTATTAAAACTATGGAAGCATATCATACACAAATAGCTTACTGGCTTAAGCGCGATGGAATTGAGATTAGTCCGAGTGATTATGTTAAACAAATTGTGTCTAGTATAAAAATCACAGGACCTGAGGCTTATAGCCTTGAAGAATGGAATAAGCTCTAAATTATACAATCATTACTAACCTAAACTGGAATTTTATCATTACGAACTGACTCAAATGCTGAACATCATTACTTGGGTGATTATTATCCCGTTTATTGTGGCTTTTGCCCTTGGCTTTTTAAGCTACTCCAAATCAAAAACGAACTCTTAGTCAGAAGTAAAGAGTAAAAATAACTATCTATTATTAAGCATTTTTACTAGTATCTGCTGCTGGTAATGCTGCGGGAGTATTAGTATCTGATGGTAAAAAAACTGTGACATCAATTCCCAACAACTGTTTAATTTGCAACTGCGCCCAATTGGCAATACTACCTATTGGTGTCCAAATACCCTGAGCAATAACAGCAGTTAACTCCAGTGGTGCAACGTTTTCCGATTCCATCCACATTCTTAGTCCTCTCCCACTCTGAAAACCTAAACTCCAAATCGAGATGACTAAAGCTACTACCACTAAAACACACAGAAACAGCAGTCTAGCAAATTGTTGAATCAGTTCTCCAGTTTTGGCGATCGCCTGTTGATAGATATTTCCTGTATCTGGCTCAGATAGATTCTGCCATAGTTGTGCCACTTGATATTGAATTGGATTCATGTTCAGGAGTCTCCCTAGTTTAAGTCTATACTTCGGCGAATAATGAACAATTATAAATAATTACCACAAGATATACACAAATTTAGTGGGAACGAAGTTGAAAGCGATACTGTATTCTAGAACAATTTATTACATTTGGCTATGTCCTCTTTTCCTGGTTCACCTCGGTTATTAAAGGGGGCTATCGTCGGGTTAGATGCGGGGAATCCCTTAGCTAGCGTGATTATATTCCAATACAACCCGGAAAATATGTCCCGTTCGCTCACCCCCCGTTCCGCAATCACAGATGATGAATTCAAAAAATCCCCGAAACGCTCCGAAACTATGCGGTTAACTGGCAGAACCGCAAGAAACTATCAGTTTAAAAATCGAAATCAATGCGACCGACCAATTAGAACAAGCAAATCCCATTGCGGTGACATTGGGTATTCATCCCCAATTAGCATCTTTGGAAATGCTACTTTATCCCAAACTCACCACTGTGCTAGCAAATGCTCTGTTAACTAGAGCGGGTACTCTAGAAATTATTCCCACCGAAGCTCCTTTAGCTTTATTTGTGTGGGGAATCAGTCGGGTTTTACCAGTCCGGTTAGAAAGCATGAGCATTGAAGAACAAGCTTTTGATGTGAATCTCAATCCGATTCTGGCTCAAGTGTCTCTTAGCTTAAAGGTCTTAAGTTACTCTGATTTAAAATTTGGGAGTTTGGGTAGTTCTTTGTTCTTAGCGCATAATGTTCAAAAGGAATTACTCGCAGTTGTGGGTAGTTTGAACAGTGTTAACAATGTTGGTCGCATCCCTGGTTTATAGACATTTATAAGGAAAATAGCTGATGTTAGAACCCAATAGTCGCTACTACCGAATCGAAAATGCTCAGTATCATAGCCCTGATGGTCGGGAAATAATTTATAAAAAACGCCGTTTTCTCCCTCAAGGAAAAACTATGTCTATATTGACACAAGTAAATTATACCCAAGGCGATCGCTTGGATTTAATTACTGACCGCACTTTAGGAGAGTCTAAAGAATTTTGGCGGATATGTGATGCTAATAATACGATGAAACCATCTGACTTGACCGCAGAATTAGGACAAACCATTCTTGTCCCCATTCCACAAATTTAAACAGAATCAAAAAGAAATTCCTCCCCATCTCCCCATCACCCCACCACCCCATCACCTCACCCCACCACAATGTCTTTATCAGGTATCAAATTTACAATACTCTTAGGTAAGACTATCCCAAAACCCCCTCCAGTAAAGATAACTGAAGCTTTTTTGAAAGCAGAAGTTACTCATAGTGATCAGGGACGTTCTGGTTTTCAGTTGACTTTTGCTTTGGGTTGGACAAGTGCTAGTGCGTTGAGAGATTATGCACTGGTTGATAGTGATTTACTCAAACCTTTCAGTCGGGTGATTTTAATTTCCACACTGAATACTACTCCCCAAGTGATTATGGATGGGATGATTACTCATCAACAACTTTTACCCAGCGAGATTCCGGGAAAATCTGAATTGGTGATTACGGGTGAAGATGTGAGTGTGATGATGGATTTGGAAGAAAAAATCGTCGAGCATCCTGCACAACCAGCAATGGCGATCGCGAATATAATTATTGCTAAATATTCTCGATATGGTCTACTCCCTCAAGTTATTCCCCCTCTCACTGATTTACCACCATTACCGACCGAACGGATTCCTGTTCAGCATGGGACTGATTTACAACATTTGCAAACAATGGCCCAGCGTTATGGGTACGTTTTTTATGTCACTCCTGGTTTTGTTCCGGGGACAAATACAGCTTATTGGTTATCCTAAACGTTGGGGTGTACCACAACCAGCGCTCTCTATCAATATGGGGAATAATAGTAATGTGGAATCGGCGAAATTTAGTTACAATGCTTTAGCTCCTACTTTAGTCGCGGGACAAATTCAAGATAGTAAAACTAACCAATCAAGTGTTGTCAAAGTTACCAATAGTAGACGAATACCTTTAGTTAAACAACCAGCGATTAAGTCTCAATCTTATCTTCGTCAGGTGATACCACAGCACATTGAAGGACTGACTAAAGCTCAAGCAGCTGCGATCGCGCAATCCATGACAGATACTTCCACAGAACAGGTCATCACGGTCACAGGAGAACTCGATGTGACCAGATATGAACATTTACTCCAAGCTCGTGCATTGGTGGGTGTGAGAGGTGTAGGTAACAGTTATGATGGTCTTTATTATGTGCAGCAAGTTACTCATTATATTGAAAGCGGTGAGTATCGACAAAGTTTTACACTCATCCGCGAAGGATTAGGGGCTATACTACCAATAGTGAGAACATGAAACAGTTTTTTGGCAAGTATCGTGGTAAAGTTACCAGTACTCAAGACCCAATGCAACTAGGACGGATTCAAGTTAGTGTCCCGGTAGTTTTAGGTGAAGGTCGTCACAGTTGGGCTATGCCTTGTGTTCCTTATGCTGGAAAAGATATTGGTTTATTTACAGTACCCCCCATCGGTTCTAATATTTGGGTAGAGTTTGAAGGGGGTAATCCAGATTATCCCATTTGGAGTGGTTGTTTTTGGGGTAAAGATGAGTTACCCCAAAATGCTAAAGTTCTGAATTCAGACCAGGTTCAAGTCTTTAAAACTGATGGTATTACTATCACCCTTAGTAATTTTGGCAATAATAAAGGGTTAAGCATAGAAGTTTCCAGTCCGGTGGTGAAGCAACCCTTGAAAGTTTTGTTGAATGATGATGGGATAGAAATCAACAATAATAACCAAACTACGGGTAAATGGACAGCAGATACGATAGAATTAAAAAATGGTCAGAATTCAACGGTGACTATCGCTGCTGATAGTATTCAAATTCAAGAAAATAGTGTGGAAATCAAGTTAACAGGGAGTAGTATTGAATTAATTAATAGTCCTTCCACTGCTAAACTGACGACTTCTGCAATTGAAATGGCTAATGGTAGCGCTACAGTAAAAATTGCCCCA
This sequence comes from uncultured cyanobacterium, assembly GCA_963766435.1. GTDB lineage: Bacteria > Cyanobacteriota > Cyanobacteriia > Cyanobacteriales > Nostocaceae > CAVXZH01. The sequence continues at coordinate 2,579,057 of CAVXZH010000006.1, read as the reverse complement.
ACCGGAATTGAATCTACCAATAGTCCAGCAACAGTGAAAATTGCACCATCGGAAATTGAATTAAGCAATGGTGCAGCAAATATTAAGCTTTCTCCCCTGAGCGTGAATATTAATAATGGTGCATTGGAGGTGATTTAAATGCCTGGATTTTTGCTGAATGTTAGTTCTGTCGTTATCTGTGCTCATGGGGGACAAGCGAAACCAACAGTTCCTAATCCCAGAGTCAAAGTCATGGGTCAACCAGTAGTTACTCAAGTAGTTCACCATATGTCATTGCTGGTTGTGCGAATCCTCCCCCTCCAGCTAATGTTGGTTCTTGTGTGATGGGTAATTGGATGACCGCAGCTTTACGAGTCAAAGTGATGGGTTTACCTGTATTATTACTAGATAGTCAATCTTTATGTGTTCCCACAGGTACACCTTTAACCGTTGTTTTCGCTCAACCCCGTGTCAAAGCCATGTGAGACAGTAACCATGTCAAATATTAATTATCCGTTTGATATTAATGGTCGCGGACAAGTCGCTACTGCTGGTTTTGAACAGCATATTGCTCAATTAATTGAGCAAGTTCTGTTTACTGCTCCGGGGGAACGGGTGAATCGTCCTGATTTTGGTTGTAATATTCAACAATTAATTTTTGCTGCTAATAGTCCGGAGTTAGCAACCGCAACGGAGTTTTTAGTGCGGGGAGCTTTGGAGCAATGGTTGGGTGATTTAATTCAGGTGCGAGCGGTGAATATCACTAATGCTGATGCTCAACTTCAGGTCACGGTTGAGTATCTAATCAGACATCAACAACAAGTTCAGCAGACAACTTTTACTCGTGAGATTGCTTAAGATGGTGACTACTCAGTATTTTGGGGAAAATCAACAACGACGAATTAAAATTCGGGAAACCAAACAGTCTGATGGTCGTCCGCTCTTAAATGGGATTGATTATTTGGAGGTATCTGCTGACCAGCAGACTTTATATGTTTATTTTATTCATGCTCTAGAAGATTCTCGTTTACATCCAGATAATTTACAGATTATTAATTCCGCCGGTGAGGAAGAAACATTGATTGCATCTGTTACAGATGTAAATAATTTTCTAGTTATCCAATTAAATAGTCGGGGAAATTCGGCTCCTTATACTTTACGTTTAATTAAGTCACCCACAGAGGAGCAACCCCCTGATGGTTTTGATTCACAACTTTCTCAAGTCAATTTTAAGTTTGGATTGACTAATATCAGTGAATTTGACTGTCAACCTTCTTTGTCTTCTCCCGCAAAATCCCCACCACCACCGAATATTAATTATTTAGCTAAGGATTATGATAGTTTTCGACAGCTAATGTTAAATCAATTAGCGGTGACTATCCCAGATTGGCAAGAACGTAGTCCCGCTGATTTGGGAATTATGTTGGTAGAACTTCTCGCTTATGCATCTGATCACCTCAGTTATTATCAAGATGCGGTAGCGACCGAAGCTTATTTGGGAACTGCTCGTAAACGGGTTTCGGTTCGTCGTCATGCTCGATTACTTGATTATTATATGCATGATGGTTGTAATGCTCGTGGGTGGGTAGCATTACAAATTCAGGAAGGGACGACTCAAGTTTTAAAGGGTCGGAGTGAAAATCCCTCCCAACCCAGAAATCAGTTATTGACGCGAGTTGATTATTTACCTACTATTCTGGACGATGAGCAATGGGAAACGGCTATTAATGCTGGAGCGCAAGTATTTGAACTGCTTGATGAACAGCTAGATTTATATTCATCTTTGAATAAAATTCAGTTTTATGTTTGGGGTAATGACGAATGTTATTTGCCTGTGGGTGCGACTCAAGCATATTTAGAGGATACGGGAGGATTTCTCGCCGAGTATCTGACGGAGGGCAGAGTTTTGATTTTTGCGGAAATTAAAAGTCCGATTACTGGTCAAGCAAGCAATTTTCAACTCCATCACCGTCATGCTGTGCGTCTGAGGACAATTATTCCTCAAGTTGATCCACTTTTCACAGAACCGAATACTACACAATCTCAACGTTTAGTGTTGATTGAATGGGACTTGGAGGATGCTTTACCATTTCAGTTGGATATTGCGAAGGTGATTGATGATGAACCTGTGCACAATCTGAGTGTTGTTTATGGGAATGTGGTTTTGGTAGATCATGGTCGGACTATAGTTGAAGATTTACCCGCGATTCCCACTATAGGTTTAAATCGACCTCGATTGAAATATGGACCGTTGACTCAACAGGGTAGGATATTACATCCGGTCAATCGCAATTGGGTAACGTTTAATTCCCAGTCCGCAGCTAAGACTGTGTTTAGTTGGCAATTGCGGAATGTTTTGCCTAGTATAGTGTTGACGGAAGAAAATCAATATAATTTGGGTGGTCAGCATTGGTATCCGGTGGTGGATTTGCTGAATAGTTCCCCTTTTGCGCGAAATTTTGTGGTGGAAACGGAAGATGATGGTCGTGCTTATTTACGCTTTGGGGATAATAATTTGGGTAAACGTCCTAGCTCTGATACTCAATTACAAGCAGTCTATCGGATTGGTAATGGTTTAGTTGGGAATGTGGGTGCTGATGCGATCGCTCATATTTATTTTCCCCATATTTTAGATCAACAAACCAGCGTGATTACCAAAATTTTTAATCCCCTTCCCGCACAGGGAGGAGTCGCTGCTGAATCTCTAGAACAGGTTCGACTCTATGCTCCGCAAGCTTTTCGGGAACCGAAACGAGCTGTGACTGCACAAGATTACGCTAATTTTGCTCAACAATATTCAGGAGTCAAACGCGCTTTAGCAACTTTGCGCTGGACGGGAAGTTGGTACACTATATTTATTACTGTGGCTCGCGAAACTGGTCTAGAGGTAGATGCTAACTTTGCACAAAATCTACTAGAATTTTTAGAGCCATTTCGTTTGGCTGGACATGATTTAAAAATTGAAAGTCCTCGATTTGTCCCTCTGGATCTAGCTTTAAGGATTCAAGTCACTCCTGGATATTTCCCGAATCAAGTTAAAGCGGCTCTGTTGACTGTATTTAGCGATCGCGTTAATAGCGATGGTGAGTTAGGATTTTTCTATCCAGATAACTTTACTTTTGGTCAACCTGTGTATTTAAGTCAAGTCATTGCTAACGCAGTCAAAGTTCCTGGTGTCCGTTCTGCTAAGTTAACCAGATTCCAACGTCAGGGACAACCAGCAAATAATGAATTAGATAGAGGACAAATTACTTTAGCTAGGTTAGAGATTGCTCAACTTAAAAATGACCCAAATTTTCCTAGCTCTGGGAGAATTATTTTTGATTTGGAAGGTGGGTTATGAGTCAATTACAGAATTCACCATCTGCTCCCTATAATCGAGCTGGACTTCCAGCGATTGTCTATCGCATTAGTGACTATCATCAATTTAGAGAACGTTTATTAGCAGCTTTATCAACACCATTGCTTTCTCAGCTGACTAGTCGTGAGCAACAAGATTGGGCGATCGCTTTGTTAGATGCTTTTGCTATAGTAGGAGATGTGCTAACTTTTTACCAAGAACGAATTGCGAATGAGGGTTATCTATTAACTGCGACCGAAAGATTCTCGGTTTTACAATTAGCTCGTAGCATTGGTTATGAACTGAATCCAGGAGTCGCTGCGAGTACTTATGTCACTTTTACCGTGGATGAAATAGCGAGTATTTCTAACGAGGTAATTATCCCGAAAGGAACTCAGTTCAACAGTGTTCCCGGAGCAGGGGAATTACCACAAACTTTTGAAACTATTGAAGAAATCATTGCGAGAGCAGATGGGAATGCGATTCGTCCACGTTCGACTCGACCACAAACCATTACCACCAATACAAGACAGTTATATTTATCTGGGATTAATACTAGACTGCAAGTAGGGGAGCGAGTATTGCTAATAGATGCAGAAAATACTGCTCATTGGTTGTTGTTGCGCTTAACGAGTGTGGAGACAAATATCTCAGCTGGATATACTCGCATTATTGGGGAAACATCCCAGATGGAATCGGAAACAACTGTGATTTTCCAAAATCCCCAAGTTTTTGCTTTTCGTCAACTTGCAAATTTATTTGGTTATAATGCACCTCGTTGGGAAACCATCTCGAATATAATCCAACGAGCAGCAATAGAAAAATATCGGGAACCGCTTTTAATTAATGGTGGTGTTTTTCAATTATCTGAGAATAACCAGTGGTCATCAGTTAGTCAAGGTTTACCAAACCAGGATATTCTCTGTGTGGGGATTAATTCGGAAGGGACTGTATTTGTCGGGACTGCTGGTAATGGTGTACTGCGTTTGCAAGCCAATACTCAAAATTGGCAGTCTGTCAATACAGGTTTAACAAATCTCAATGTTCAAACATTGTTTGTAGACCAAACCAGAGGTTTTTTGTTAGCAGGAACTACCAATGGAGGAGTTTTCCGTTCCAGAGATGATGGGGAAAACTGGGTAGCGATTAATTTGGGTACTGTGCGAGTCGAAAGTCAAAGTCCAAATAATTGGGAATCTATTAATACGGCTTTACCTAATACCGTTATTCGGTCTTTAATCGCTTATGAATTTGGCAATATAAATTATATTTTTGCTGGTACAGATGATAATATTTATCGTTCTGATGACCAGGGGAAAAATTGGTATACGACTAAAGATAATCATCCTAGTTTGCAGGGATTACCAGATAGAGTTATTTATTCTCTAGCAATTATTTCCGCTAAAAACACTAATTGTCTTTTTGCTGGAACTGAACAGGGAATTTATCATTCATCGAACAATGGAGAAACCTGGGAGAAAATTACTAACCATTATGTAGCATCTGCGAAAATATATTCACTAGCTGTTTATCTAAAAGATGAGGAAGAGAGTTATTTATTTGCTGGGACTGACGGAGGTATCTATTACTCTAGAAATAAAGGAGATAATTGGGAAACTATTTCAAATGAGACTCATTCAAAAATCCATGTTTATTCCCTAGCAATTTATGAAGATGATGAGAAAATTTATATTTCTGGGGCTACAAATCAGGGTATTTTTACATTTGCAACTCTGAAAGAAATTGAAAGTCCTGATTGGAAATCAGTTAATCAAGAAATTCCCGCAATTAGTTTTACGTCTATTGCATCACAGCAGCAAGAAAAAAAAGTTTTCGCAGGTAGTCGATTCCAAGGTTTTGGATGTAAGGATTGGCCAGGTTATCAAATTTCTGAAAAAAACCAAATTGATTTAGATACTCTTTATCCGCAAATTTTAGCGGGTAGTTGGATGATATTGTTCAATTCCCAAAATCAAGGATTAGCTTTGGTGGAAGTAAAACAGACCACTACTATTTCTCGACAGGATTTTAGCATAGATACCAAAGTTACTAGAGTCGCAACAACAACGGATATTGAACATCGAGATTTCGGTTTAAGGAGTACTATTGTTTTCGGGAAAAGTGAGCAGTTACCATTAGCAGCAGAACCATTGAATGTTTCCACTCAACAAGCACAAATTTTCTTAGACCCCATCTCGGAAAAACAAATTTTTCTCAGTCAATTTATCCCCGGATTGAAACCAGACCAAAGATTGATGATTACCGGAAAACCGATTCTCGCTCAAGTCGTCAATGTCGCAGGAGTGTTTTATTGTCATGAATCAACTTGGTCACATCAAAATCAAGGATTAACCAATACAGATGTGCGATCGCTAATTAGTCATCAGAGCCATGATAAACTCAAGTTATATGCTGGTACAGGTGATGGTGTGTTTGAGAGAACTTGGTCAAATCAGACTTGGACTCCCCTCTATCCCAGCACTTTAACCAATAAAAATATCCAAACTTTAACCATTAATTCTAGTGGTGATATATTTGCGGGAACCCCTGATGGTATCTTCCGATTATTATCTAAGGAACAAAAATGGACTTTGGTAAATCAAGGTTTCAATAGTGCTGATACTAATGTAAAAGTCCTGATTAAAGATAATCAAGATACCATTTTTGCTGGAACTGCTAGTTCGGGTGTCTATCGCTCAACTGATAAAGGTAATAATTGGATAGCTACAGGTTTAACGAATGTTAACGTTCAAGCTTTAGCTATCAGTCCCAATGATAATAAAATAGTCGCAGGAACTTTTGCTAAGGGAATTTTTTATTCTACAAATGGGGGAAATAGTTGGACTCAAATAAATGAATGGTCTAATAGTGAAGGTAGCATTCAAAGTCAAGGGACAAAAATCACCAAAACCAATGGGGATACTTTTTTGTTTGGTTTTCAACCAGGAGATCAAATCAAAGCGAGTGGACAAGTGCGGACTATAGTTAGTTGGGAACCATATCAACTAACTGTCGATTTACCATTTCAACCAGATATTTTACCAGAAACCCCATTTAGTATTGGCACTGGATTAACTAATCTCAACATTACCGCTTTATTATGCAAATCTCCCACAGAAATATTTGCTGGTACTTCTGGTAGTGGCATCTTCTATTTTAGCGATGACCGAAAAAGATGGCAACAAATAAATACCGGAATCCTAGATTTAGAAATTCACTCCCTTGCTATTGATGCTGACGGAAATATCTTTGCGGGTACAAGTAAAGGAGGAATCTTTCAGCTAGCAAATAATAATCAAATTTGGAAACCCCAAAATTCAGGATTGAATAATACTGACGTGCAAACTATTATGTGTGTGGGAGAAAAATTATTCGCGTCTGGGTCTGGGATACTCATTGCTGGTGATAATGGAGATGTAGCACCTTTACATTGTGGGGATATACTTCAGGTTGTCCAACCACCCACCAATCATACAACTAATTGGCAGTTATTAGATCGGAATGGGTTTGCGGGTGAGTTAGTAATTACCAATCCTAGCGATTTGCTATTACTACCAGCTAATAATCATGATATCGCGGTGAGTGAAGTTGGTTATGTAGATACACCCCCAATTAATCAACAATTTCCGGTATTAACCTTAAAACAACCGTTAAAATATAGTTATGACCCTGCAACTGTCACCATATCTGCTAACGTAGCTCTATCCACACATGGAGAAACCACCATAGAAATTTTAGGAAGTGGGAGTGGAACGATAGCTAATCAAACTTTTACATTACCAAAATTACCACTTACCTATATAGCAGCAAATACAGCAACTGGAAGTAAAAGCACTTTAGAAATTAGAGTCAATCAAGTTCTGTGGGAACAAGTTGCTTCTTTACATAACTTAAAACCCCAAGACCGAAATTATGTAGTGCGAATGGAAGACGACGGAACCACAAAAGTAATTTTTGGAGATGGAACAGTAGGAACACGACTACCCACCGGAGAAGAAAATATTCAAGCTACCTATCGGACAGGGATGGGGATTGCGGGAGAAGTGAAAACAGGTAGTTTGACTTTACTAAATACCCGTCCCTTGGGAGTAGTCGCAGTCACAAATCCTTTACCAGCAACGGGAGCAGCAGAAAAGGAAAAATTAGCAGATGCGCGAATTAAAGCTCCTGCGAGTGTACGTCATTTAGATAGAATTGTCTCCTTAACGGACTTTGAGGATTTTACTCAAGTTTTTGTGGGGATTGGAAAAGCGCAAGCTGTCGCTTTGAGAAATAATGGTGTCCAAATCGTTCATATTACCATTGCAGGTATTGGTGGTAAACTGATTATGACCGATTCCAATCTTTACCAACAACTAGTAGCAGCTATTGATGCTAATCGTGACCCCATCCAAGTGGTACAGGTAGATAGTTATCAACCCAGTTTATTTAACTTAGAAGCAAAAGTGTTAGTAGATTCCCGCTATCAACCTGATTTAGTCTTGATATCTATTCGGGAATCTTTAAAAACTACCTTTGCTTTTGAGGAAAGAGATTTTGGTCAATCTGTAACTGACTCGGAAGTAATTGCGACCATTCAAGCGATAGATGGAGTTATTGCGGTGGACTTAGATGCTCTCTATAATTTTGGTAGTAGCAGAGCGAATAATTCCGTCCTCACTGGGAAGACAGCTAACTGGAATCGTCTAACCACAGAAATTCAACCTGCTCAACTTTTGCTTTTAAATCCTACAGGTATTCAACTCAAAACCGTTCCAATTTTATGAACTCAATCTAAAATCTAAATTCTATGACTCAGTTTTCCAATCAAAGTGCAAAAAGGCTTTACAGTCTGCTACCAGCGATTTATCAGGTGCGAGATATCGCACAGGGACAAACTCTAGAAGCATTACTGGAAATTGTAGAACGAGAAATCCAGTTTTTAGAATCAGATATGGACGGTTTATATGAGAATTGGTTTATTGAAACTTGTGCTCAATGGGTTGTTCCTTATATTGGGGATTTGCTCAACGTCAAGGAAATATCGGTTCAACATAATAGTGATTATGGACAACAAGAACAACGAGCGTATGTAGCGAATACCTTAAATTATCGTCGTCGCAAAGGTACTTTACCTATATTAGAGCAATTGGTGCAAGATATCACAGGTTGGAGAGGACGAGCAGTAGAATTTTTTCAACTCCTCGCTACAACCCAAAACCTGAATCATGAACGACCCAATAATACTACTGTTAGTCTTCAAGGAAATAAAAAACCGAATCAATTAGGAACACCTTTTGAAACTCAAGCAGCTTATACAGCAGAAATTCGGAATATTAATAGTCAAAATAACCGAGGTCGCTATAATATTAGCAATATTGGTTTATTTATTTGGAGATTACAAAGTTATCCTCTCCAATATAGTCGAGCGAGATTAGTCAACTTACCAGAAATAAAACCGAGTCAACGTCATTATACTTTTAGTCCTCTGGGTGAAGATATTCCTTTATTTAATTTGAGTCGCACCGATACAGATATCATTCGTTTAACGGAAGAAATTGAATTACCTACAGCTTTACGTCCAGAACTGAAAGACCGCTTTTATCAAAAACCCATATCAGATCAAAGTTATTTTGGGACTAATCCTGTTTTCCAAATCTTTATTCAAAAACAATCTCAGTTAGTACCCATACCTGCTCAACAAATTTTAATTACTAATTTGGGAAAAGATGCAGAAAAAGAAGATTGGCAAATTTCTGCAAATCAACCTCTCACATTTAATGATGACACAAATTATTTAGTTGCGGTTGACCCAAAATTAGGAAGATTATTATTTCTGACCTCAACCCCTGCTCAAGTCATAGTTAATTATGCTTATGGTTTTAGTGGTGATGTGGGAGGAGTTCATTATAATCGAACTCAATCCATAACCACCGCAATTTCTTCAACCGTAAATCAGATATTATGGACAGTAGACCCAGCAAGAGCAAAGACCCAAACCCAGCATCCAAATATTTTTAGTACCTGTAGTCAAGCAGTTCATAAATGGAACACCACAGTTAAAATTTGGGAATATTGTCAACAAGAGATTTTCATTATTCTCCAAACTTTGACTGTGAGTACAGAAAATTTTCTGAATTTCCAGTCTCATCCTCCAAAAGTAAACCGCTTTCAACCGGGAATTATTTCTGGATTAAAAGTCATTGCAAAAACTACATCTACAGAAGTGACCGTCACATCAGGTATTGCTATTGATGGTCAAGGAAGAAAACTAGAATTAAAAATTAATTATCCAGTTCATCTTCCTCCTGCAAAATTAGGAAATATCGAAAATCAGAATTTGTGGTTAGTCCTCGTTTCCACGAATGTAAATAACTGGGAACAATGTCAAATTCAAGTAGTTGCTGATGCTGATGTTGATAGTACAGATAGAGAGCAGATCAGAATTGCTCATTTAATCGTTAACTTTTCTGGTCAAATTCTCGAAGCACAAACCAACATTTCTCCTCAATTCCAACCCGGTGTGATTGAGGGACTAAAAGTAACTCGCACTAGTGTGACTCAATTAGCGGTTAGTCATGGTGCTGCGGTTAATAGTCAAGGTGAAAAAATTATTTTAGAAAATCCTCAGTCTTTTGACTTGAGTCTTGATTCAGGAAAAACTCTCAATATTTTCATCGCTCCTCAAGCTAGTCAAGATTGGAAGCAAGTTGATGTTGTTCCCGAAACCAATATTGGTGCAATTGTCATCAAGTCTAATTTAACTTATCATGAAAATATTCATCTGCTCATTCCCGCAGACAAACATCTATATTTAATTGCAGCGAATGAAAATCGTCCCCATTTTTGGGGTAATATTACCATAACTGGGATGGCATCTCATCAAAGTAATCCTGGAGAATTAACTATTGATGGTTTACTCATCGAAGGTGAAATCAAAGTCAATCCTGGTAACTTGAAACATTTATCCGTGAATCATTGCACTATAGTACCACATCAAGGACAGATTGTAGTAGAACCACAACCCGCAGCAGTCTCTCCACCAGTGGAACTGAGTCAGAGTTTAACTTTCATTGCTATAGTTATGTATTGGTTAAGCTTCATTCGCAAACTCATCCGTTTGGGAACTGATACTACTTTGTTTTCTCCTGCTCAAAATTTATATCAAATCAAGCAATTAACTTGGCAAATTATCCAGCATCTTTATTCATTATGTCATCAGGGAATAGAAACTAGGGAAGAAGTAGAGAAAGAAGTAGAAGAAGAAATAGAAATAACTACTTCCTGTCTCGACAACTCTAATTTAACAGTCAGCATCTATCGCACTATTACAGGTTCTATCAATCTAGCAGACACAGTTCCTAATTTGGAAATTGTGGATAGCATTATTGACCAAGGAGGAAAAAATCAGATTATCTTTACCAAAGATGGTTTACTCAAACGACCTCCTGATGCAATTTCTGCTGCTAATACGAATGCAGATATTCATACTAGTACTATTTTAGGTAGTACAAAAGTCCGGAGTTTAGAAGCGAGCAATAGTATTTTCTCAGATTTAGTTTTCACCTTGCGTCAACAAATAGGTTGTGTTCGCTTCTCCTATATTTTTCCTGGGTCGAATACACCACGTCGTTATCTATGTCAACCCGACCGGGTTTTAACTCCATCTGTCCCCCAACTACCCCCAGCAATTACCGCTTTAGCAATTCCTCGTGGAAATAACCTCATATTTGCTGGAACTGCTGGGCAAGGAATTTTCCGTTGGGACACCACAGCAGAAGCAAAATCTTGGATTCCTGGGGGATTGTCAAATCTGAATATCACCGCTTTAACCACAGACGGAACCAAAATATTTGCAGGTACGAGCAAAGGAATGGTGTTTGTTTCTGAGGATAATGGTAAGAACTGGAGAAGAATTGGGTCAGAGAATAATTCTCCCATTGGTCTGGTAGCTGGTAAACAAACTACGGGAACTCTGACCAGCACAGGAATAATTGTTCAAGGTCAAAATACATTATGGAAAACAGAACTGCAATTAGGAGATAGAATCACCGTCGCAAATCAAAGTCGTACCGTGATTGATATTGACTCTGACACCCAACTAGTTATCAATGCTCCATTTCAACCAGATTTAACTAGCAATACTACATTTAGTGTCAACATCGGCATCAATAATTCAGCAATTACAGCATTATTGATAGTCCATACTCACGAATATCATAGCTTATTTGCTGCCACTGCGGGGTCTGGTATTTTTCGTTCTCAAAATCAGGGTGAGAGTTGGGAATTTCTGAGCAATGGATTAACACAACTTGATATTACTAGTTTAGCAACTACATCCCAAGGACAAATTTTTGCTGGGACGGTAGGAAATGGAATATTTACCTCACCAGAAAATGGTCAAAGTTGGTATCCTGTAAATGTAGGTTTATCTTGTCTAGATGTCAGCGCACTGACAACAGTAGACCAAGAAGTTTTTGCAGGAACGACCAAAGGAGGAATTTATCGCTGGAATCGGGACGGAATGTTTTGGTGTGCGATGAATACAGGTTTAACTCACAATCATATTACGGTATTGGGAGGATATAGCCAAGTAGTATTTGCGGGAACTTTAGGAGGAGGTATTTTCTGCTCGATAGATAATGGTAATAGTTGGACAGAGATGGAAACCAGCGAATTTAGCAAAAACATTACATCATTAGTAATTCAAGAGGAAAGCAATCAACCAAAACAAGTTTGGATAGGGACAGCAATTGGAGATATTTGTGTTTATGTGGAAACACCTGATGTAGATAAAGTCTGGAAATCAATGAATCAAGATTTCAATAATTTACAGAATGCGATTAATATTTATAGTCGTCTTCAACCTAGTTTTACCTCAATCCAATATGGACAACCAGGTTACGCTCAACTTAGTTCAGCTTGTCCTGAAGAAATTAATACAGGAGCAGAAGACGGTTCAGAAATGGGAGTTTTCAGCTATCTTAAACAACCGCAAAAACAAGCGAACTTACAAAATAGTCTCCAGGAATATCTTCGTTTTGGATTAGAAGCAGGTATATTTTTTGTAAATTAATTTTACTAATTAAACTTAAGAGGAATCTAAAATTATGAAAGGTGATTTTACTCGATTGACATTTCAGCCTAAAAAACATTATACTACCGTGCGAATGCAACAAGGTCGGTTGCAATTAGATGCTGACTGGAATGAGCAAGTTGATATTCAAACTTATCTTCAACAACAACAAGCACGAAATATCATTGGTGTTGCTGGTGTTCCCAAACCAGAGAGTACAGATGGGAATGGATTTGAGATTCATATCACCCCAAATAATTCAGGAACAAATGATTCCCAAAAACAAAATTTAGAAATTAGTGCTGGGAATATCTATGTTGATGGTATTTTATGTGAATTAGAAACTTCTACATTATTTACTCAGCAATCTGATTATCCAGAAGCTGTTTTACCTGATAAACCTGATAAAGATGGTGTATATGTAGCTTATTTAGATGTTTGGGAACGTCATATTACGGCTTTAGATGACATAGAAATTCGGGAAGTTGCTCTGACCAGTGTCCCAGATACAACCACCAGAACCAAAACAATTCAACAAGTTAAGTTAGAGAAAATTGGAGAAATATCTGAATATAGTCAAATACAATCAGACTTAGCAAATCGCTGGAAAAACTGGTGGGAATCAGCAATTGGACAACCTGGAAAAATGTCAGCTAAAATCCTCCCAGCAAATAGTGATTCTACTCAAGGGAGTAGACAATTAGAAAATCGACTTTATCGGGTAGAAATCCATGAATCTGGAACTCTAGAAACAGCTACATTTAAATGGTCAAATAATAATGGGATTATAGTTAGTAGAGTTCAAAAAATTTCTGGGGATACAATTACAATTTTAGATTTAGGGAAAGATGACTCCCAGACATTCTATCAGAAAGATAAAACTGAAAATTGGATAGAACTTACGAGTGAAGCTAATGAATTAAAAGGAGAACCTGGGGTATTTCTGAGATTAACCGAGAAAACCATGGGGACAAAATTAGTATTTGACCCTACCACAGCTAAAGGAAATTTACAAGTTTATCAAAATCAAGTTAATTTGAAAGTTCGACGTTGGGAACAAGTACCGAAAAATACTGGTGCGAATTGGTTAGAGTTAGGAAATGAAGGTATTCAAATTCAATTTGATAGCTCTAACTCTTTAAAATACCATGTTGGGGATTATTGGTTAATTCCATCGCGTGAAGTTACCAATGATATTGAATGGCCAATCAAAGAAAATCAACCTGAATCACTACCACCGCAAGGAATTGACCATCATTATTCTCTACTAGCACTACTAAAATTTGAAAATGGTAAATTTGACGATAAAATTGATGATTATCGTCCTAAATTTATTCCCTTAACTTTTTGTTTGGATAAACGGGGTGATACAATGACGCTGCATTGACTATCGACCCTATCCTCACCACATCCTCTTCACAAAGATTAGCATTAATCGTCAATGGAGATGGAACCATCCAAAATCTGATTGCGAGCAAAAATGTTAAAGCTCAAACTTTAACCATCAATGGAGATGGAAGAATCCAAAATCTGACTGCGAATGAAAAAGTCACTGCTCAAGAATTCATTGGACAAACTTTAACCATCAATGGAGATGGAAGAATCCAAAATCTGACTGCGAATGAAAAAGTCACTGCTCAAGAATTCATTGGACAAACTTTAACCATCAATGGAGATGGAAGAATCCAAAATCTGACTGCGAATGAAAATGTTACTGCTCAAAGTTTAACCATCAATGGAGATGGAAGAATCCAAAATCTGACTGCGAATGAAAAAGTCACTGCTCAAGAATTCATTGGACAAAAATTAACCATCAATGGAGATGGAAGAATCCAAAATCTGACTGCGAATGAAAATGTTACTGCTCAAAGTTTAACCATCAATGGAGATGGAAGAATCCAAAATCTGACTGCGAATGAAAAAGTCACTGCTCAAGAATTCATTGGACAAAAATTAACCATCAATGGAGATGGAAGAATCCAAAATCTGACTGCGAATGAAAATGTTACTGCTCAAAGTTTAACCATCAATGGAGATGGGACAATCCAAAATCTGACTGCGAATGAAAATGTTACTGCTCAAGAATTCATTGGACAAACTTTAACCATTAATGGAGATGGAACCATCCAAAATCTGACTGCGAATGAAAATGTTACTGCTCAAGAATTCATTGGACAAACTTTAACTATCAATGGAGATGGAAGAATCCAAAATCTGACTGCGAATGAAAATGTTACTGCTCAAAGTTTAACCATCAATGGAGATGGGACAATCCAAAATCTGACTGCGAATGAAAATGTTACTGCTCAAAGTTTAACTATCAATAGAGATGGAAGAATCCAAAATTTGACTGCGAATGAAAATGTTACTGCTCAAGAATTCATTGGACAAACTTTAACCATTAATGGAGATGGAACCATCCAAAATCTGAGTGCGAATGAAAATGTTACTGCTCAAGAATTCATTGGACAAAAATTAACTATCAATGGAGATGGAACCATCCAAAATCTGACTGCGAATGAAAATGTTACTGCTCAAAGTTTAACCATCAATGGAGATGGAACCATCCAAAATCTGAGTGCGAATGAAAAAGTCACTGCTCAAGAATTCATTGGACAAAAATTAACCATCAATGGAGATGGAACTATCCAAAATCTGAGTGCGAATGAAAAAGTCACTGCTCAAGAATTCATTGGACAAAAATTAACCATAGGAAAGATATTATGTATCACAAATGGAACTCTCTACATCCAGGGTAATATATTAGCTACAGGAACAATCAAGGGTTGGACGGAAAATTTATTATCCAGAGAAACTCAAGAAAATATTTCCGAACTTTCCATTGAAAAAACTTCTGAAATTATTAATTCTTTAAAACCAGTAACATTTAAGTATAAATCAGACCCCAGTAAAACTCATTCCGGTTTTAATATTGAAGGAATACCAGATATCCTCAGTTCAGTCGATAAAAAATCCATTTATACTATTAATATATTAGCTGTTTTGACAAAAGCTGTTCAAGATAACCTCTCCACCATTGCTCAACAAAAACAGGAAATACAACAGCTTACACAAAGGATAAATAAATTAGAACAAGAAGGAAGCAATGGAATTTTGTAAAATGGAATTTATGAATTAAAACATGGGGTAGAGTTCCTATGCTGTGTCCTGACAGTTAGGAAAAATCCCGCGAGGTTCTTCCTGACCGTCAGTTTTCATATATTTAGCCCACAGTTAACTTTTGCGTACTTCTTGCTTTTGCGCTTTTGCGCCTTTGCGCCTTTGCGTGAGACAAAAAAATGTGGCTTATCTACATGAAAATTGCTGTAACACCTAGCTCAGAACTGGAGATTCAATCACACCAATGGGACAAGCAACATTTGTTCCCCCTAAACCACAATACCCATTCGGGTTTTTGGCTAAATATTGTTGATGGTAAGCTTCTGCATAATAGAACTCTGATGCATCAATAATTTCAGTACTAATTTTCCCATGTCCTGCATTACTCAGTGCTACTTGATATACTTCTCGCGATGCTTCAGCTTGTTCTTTTTGCTCAGGAGAATATACATAAATACCGGAGCGATACTGAGTACCACTATCATTACCTTGACGCATTCCTTGGGTGGGGTTATGACTTTCCCAAAAAACTTTCAATAGTTGGGAATAGCTAATCACTTTTGGGTCGAATACTACCAATACTACTTCGTTGTGACCTGTTAATCCACTACATACCTCTTCGTAAGTGGGATTAGGTGTGAAGCCCGCAGCATAACCAGCAGCCGTGGTATAAACCCCTTCTAGTTGCCAGAATTTACGCTCTGCACCCCAAAAACACCCTAAACCAAATACAGCGGTTTCTAAACCATCAGGAAAGGGAGGTTTTAAAGGATTACCATTGACATAGTGATGAGCAGGTACCTTCAGAGGCTCCACTCTTCCTGGTAAAGCTTGCTCAGGTGTAGGCATTACCAACTTTTTACCAAATCCAAATAGCGCCATTGATGTTAACTCTGGTTTTTGATATAGATTTTTTGTTCACACATCCATTATAAGAAATAACTTGAAAACCCGTTTCTAAAACTCTACCTCTGGTTCAATAGCAGAATTAATTGATACATTTATCTCACTGGCATTAATCAAAGGTAAAAAATGACCAAGTTGCTCTTGTCCATTTACGGCTAATTCACTATGACATAAGTAAATTTTCTCGGATGTCCGGGCGAGCAAATCGGCTAAAATCCGTTTTAATCGCTGTTCTTCTGCTGATTTTTCATCTTCTGCTGTCCACGGTTCACCTAAGCGAGAACGCAGAAAATATGTAGCTCCAAATAAGGTCGCTGCTCCACCTTTAGCCCATAATGGTGAACCTGCATCTAGCCAAAAATGCCAACGATGAAATTTTCGATTAGAGCGATATTGGAAGATGGTAGCTAAGGTGACGGCTTTTCTGCTACCACCAATGGGACGCACGGGGTAGGGATTGGCTGTGATAGTCCCCCGTCGCAGTAGTTGAATAAATTCAGCTAGGGTGTTTTTGGGTGTGGGTAGTTGAGCATTGGTTTGTCGTAATCTAGTATCAATTTCCCAATAATGTTGAGCAGTTTCCAGTAATTCACGTAGTGCTGCTAGTTGTTCGTAGGGTGGATTACCTTCTTGACACAGAAAATCCTGTATAGCTAAATATAATAACGTCGTCGGGTTGGGAATTAGTCTTTGCTCTAGTCGCGAACGCTGTTTTTCCAACCAATCCAATATCTCTTCATATGCAATGCTAGCATGATAACCAATTCTATCCCAACGTTCAAAAGTTTCTACTGGTAATAACTTTGGTGATTCAGGATGGGGAGCAAAGCAATAATCCGCGATTAATCCCGCTCTGACTGGATCAATTTTTAGGTGTTGAGATGATGGGTAAGAATATTCGGTGTTTTCTCCTTGGTCTATCTCTAGACGAGAATTATGATTCTTGCTCAAAACTACCAGCATTTCTGCCATCGCATCCCGGTCGATTAAGCGTCCCAAACCAGGATAAACTAAGCAAACTAAAGTCAACAATCCTCTGACTACAGGTACACTAATTAAAGGACGTTGGTCGTTGAGGGGTTCAATGGGGATATTTTGCTTGGTGAGAATTTCCATAAAAGTATAACGGGCGATCGCATCCAGACCAGGAGCAATAATTGCGACTTCTTCTGGTGCTACCTGTCCTGATTTAATCCCATTAATGATAATTTCTGCGGTTTGACGTAAAAGTTGAGCGCGGGAAATCGTTGTCACTAACTGGACAGATGCGGGTAAATCCAACATCAGCATTGGTTCCATCACTAATTCCACCATTGGTTCCACTAAGGAAGCCGCAAGACTTTCTATACCTAAACTAGTTAAAGTTTCACAATGACACCGATGACTCAACCCCTGCAAATAATCAGGGTCTGCGCCTAATCCTAGTCGCACTGCACCATTGGGATTGTAGCTAAAAGCTCCCATCACCCCTTGATCCAAAAGTAACTCAAACAAGTGATAAGCTATAGCAGGATAATCATCAACATCATCAGCCAATACTGCTTGATAGCGTTGGACTAGACGTTGTTGATAATTTTTGTTAGTTAATAAGTGTTGGTGGTAAAGCTCCGTGATCATTGCATAAGTTAATAATCCCCGATTTAAACACCAGTTACGCCAATCTAATAGCAAAGATGCTAGAAATTCTGGCTCTAAATTTAGAGTATTCTCCTGTAAGCCCCTTTGCAATATTTGCCCAATATCATCGCATTTTGTGCCACTGTAAGCCCCTAATTGCCATAAATCTAAGATACGACGCACTAAACGGTACTCATTTACTCCCGCTCGTAGTAAGATTTCTGGATCTAAGTGAGAATGCCAAAGTTTAGTTGCTAATTCCTGCTCGGTTTCTGGACGTAATCTCAGGGGAAATTGTGCTTTTAGCTGCAATGATTCCACTAGTAATGGCCAAAATAAAATCACCTCCTCCTGAAAAAATCCCAAAACCGTCTGAGCGCGAATGGGATACTTACCTTGAGTGATGGTAGCAATTTTATCTGCTAATTCTCGACGATTATCATCATTAGCAGCTAGAACTAAAACTCCCGGCGCTGCTTGTCGAAGATGGAATGGATTGGAGGTAATCAGAGTTTTTTGTTGGTTTTGGTTTTTAGTATAAGATGATTCAGATTCTTGATGGTCACTTTCTACCCAACGATAAAACTGCTCTACCAAGCGAGTGGTTTTACCACTCCGACTAGTACCTAAAATCCAAATGGAATGAGAAACCACGAATTTTCTCCCTAGTTAATGCGTTAATTTAAGTTTAAGAATCACCAAACCAGACTGGATGATGATTGGAAATGAAAAATTCTGAGTTTAGCCACAAAATTTACCTCTTTTTACTAGCAGCTTACCGATGGTATTTACAGACACCAGAACGCTCTTTAGATGCAGCTTATCAAGCAGCATTGAAAATTAAGGATATTGAAGACCAACATTTTAACGGTAATAAAATAGATCGTAATCTAGCCCTGTACAGTAGTACTGTCATGGATTATTTTGAATGGGATCTCAAAAAACTTTTAAAAAATGCCCGAATGCGACTGACAGAATTTAAATCCAGTCGTTGGTTTTCTAATGAGTCAAATCAAAAAGCTGCGGATAAAGTGGGTATAGATTACCCTCATATGACATTAATTTTAGAGAAACTAAATTTGATTGATCAAGTTATTTCTAAATATAACAATTTATCGGACGATTTTGAGGGAGAATCTCATCCTTCCGATTTAGTCACTTCAACTCCTAAATCACCATTAGAGTTAACCGTTGCTCTACCTAATGTCTCAAAATCATCGGTAGATAGTCCTGTAAAAAACCGCAACGGAAAGTCGATGCGACAGGTATTTTACCTCGTTCAATTTTCAACACTATCACTCGGTTACAAGTAGAGTTAGACCCAAATTCTGAACAAAGTGTAGTTCAAAAATTCCGTCAGACCAAAAAAGAACTATTATATCAATCAGATTTATTTTAATTCTAATTATCGTTCCTCTGTTAGTACATCAATTATCCAGGACTTTGGTGATTAGTCCCTTAGTAGAAAAATTTAAAAGTTCGGATACAGGACAAATATTTCTGAATTTTGAGATGGAAGCAGAAGCTTTGGCAGAAATGGAAAGATTTGCCGAAAAAGTCCGGTTTGAAAATATAATTAGTAATGCTCCTCCCTTGTCTCCTGAAAAATTAGCCGAAAAGATGCGAGAAAAAGCTCAGGAAGTGACTGAGAATTTTCGTCATGAAAGTGCTAATGCTATCAAAAATGTTTTTGCCGATATTTTTGCGGTTTTAACTTTCATCTGGATTTTATTGATTAGTAAATCTTCTATTAGTGTCCTCAAAGATTTCATTGATAATATTGTCTATGGTTTAAGTGATAGTGCTAAAGCATTTATTATCATTTTAGGTACTGATATCTTTGTCGGTTTCCATTCACCTCATGGTTGGGAAGTAATTTTGGAAGGATTATCACGTCATTGGGGTTTACCCGCTAATCGCGATTTTATCTTCTTATTTATTGCTACATTTCCTGTGATTTTAGATACAATATTTAAGTATTGGATTTTTCGTTACCTCAATCGTATCTCTCCTTCCGCTGTCGCTACCTATCATAATATGAATGAGTGATGGGGAGATGGGGAGATGGGGAGATGGGGAGATTGGGGGGTAAGGAGGTTTTTTCATTAAATTTGATTCTTATACCTAAAATTTTAATGATGTTTTTTATGAAAAAGCTGCTAATTGCGATCGCACTGGGTATACCCATAGGTAGTTTAATTTTTCTGGTGCGGATGCCATCAATGGGATACCGGGAACTTAGTCTCCCAGAATGTCAAATCAAAAAGTGGGATTTATCCACTACTTTTTCCCCATTCGCTTCTAAAGTCACACCAGTTCTGGTTCCCAGACCAGCAATTACTTGCTGTGAAAATGATGCTTCTTGTCTAGATGAAAAACTTTTTCGGGTGGAGCATGACCAAATTCCTGATCAACAGGCATTGGTGAAGGCTATCGATCGCAGTTTAGAATATTTACAAACTAGTAGAGCTGTTGCTGCTTATCAAAAATACCCAGTTGAGGGAATTACTCAGCGATCGCATTTTGCTGAGTTTACAAAGATTCCGCACTCTCCTGCTCACCACTCATTCTGCTGGGGAGCTACAAGCAGCGATAGAAAAAGAATTTATTTTATATCAATCCGTCGGTAACGATAATCAAGGTAAAGTTTTATTTACTGCTTATTATGAACCAGTATATACCGCTAGTCGGATTCCTACCCCTGAATATCGTTATCCTGTTTATCGCTTACCTGCTGATTTTAACTCTTGGGGTCTACCTCATCCCACCCGCTTGGAGTTAGAGGGTGCAGATGGTTTCCAAGCTGCAAAAGGGAAACTGAAGGGGTCTGAATTATTTTGGTTGCGCGATCGCCTAGAACCATATTTAGCACAAATTGAAGGTTCGGCAAGACTTGTGTTAACGGATGGAACTCAAACCACTATCGGTTATGCTGGTAATACGGCTTATCGCTATAAAAGCATTGGTAGAGAATTAGTACAAGATGGTAAACTACCGTCTGTTGGGGTAAATATGCCCATGATTCTCAACTATTTCCATAAACACCCACCAGAATTGAGTGTTTATATTCCGCGTGACCCCAGCTTTGTCTTTTTTACCGAAACTCATGGTGCACCAGCACAAGGTTCTCTTGGTCAACCACTGACAGCAGAACGTTCTATTGCTACAGATAAATCTTTAATGCCTCCTGGAGCTTTAGGATTAATTCGTACCGCAATTCCTTTTGTGAATCAGAATAATCAGATGGATTTTCGGATTGTCAGTCGTTATGTATTAGACCAAGATACAGGTGGTGCCATTAAAGGTGCTGGTAGAGTAGATTACTTTTTAGGTACTGGGAAAATAGCAGGCGATTGGGCTGGTGTGACAGTTAGCAATGGACAATTATTTTATCTATTACTTAAACCCAGGAGTTAGGAGTATGAACAATCCAAAATTGTTTGACATTTTTAATTTTTAATTGGTATTTGTATTGGTATTGGTGATAATATATAAAACTATAGATTAATTTATAAGTGCTATAGCTGTGAAACAAAAGCCAAAACCAAGGATTGCTTTGCTACGAGAAAGAGCAGGGTTGACGCAACTTGAACTATCAAGGATTGTCGGAGTTACGGAAAGCACTATTCAGAACTGGGAAAGTGGTAGAACTGGAACAGATCATATTGAAAGAATCATTAAATTTTGTAAGGCTCTAAATTGTCAAGTAGAAGAGCTGATTGAAGATATTGAGGATTTTCCACCAATAGAAACAGTGACTCTCCCCAATTCAATCAGTGACAGAAACGATATATTGGGAAATGAAGAACTTGCTCTCCACTCACAAATCCTTCCCGCACCCAAGAACTAACCAGGTTGAAATTGTTGCCAGAGAGTATCAATAGTCACAAACTGGTAGCCTTGTTCTAGAAGTTGGGGAATGAGAATTTCGATAATAGCAGCAACATCCCGTCCACCGCAGATACCATCATGTAAAACAATTAAAGAGCCGTTTTTCACTTGTTGTAGAACTCTCTGCACTACATTGGTAATTCCGGGTAACACCCAATCTTCTGGGACAACGCTCCACATCACCGGACGATAATTCCACTGCTGAAACAATTTCAATGTCTGGGGTGTAAATAACCCATTCGGTGGACGAACATCCCGCACCTGTTTCGGTGGTAATTGACAAGCGTTATAAATAGCGATTTGGGTTTTTTCTAGACTTTGTTTGAGGTCATGGGGGGAAAGCAAGGGGAAAGAATGATGCTCATAACCATGTAAACCAATCCAATGTCCACGATTACTTACGGCTTTAGCTATATCTGGTGAACGGTTGACACATATACCCAACCAAAAAAAGCTGGATGGAATTTGATAATGGTCTAAGATTGATAATACTTGAGGGGTGTATTGAGGATGAATCTCATCATCAAAAGTTAAGGCGATGGTTTTTTGTTGATTGTTCCCGTTCCATAGACAGTTGGGGAAACTGGGTTGGAGAATGCGATATATGATGGGGAATAGCGGAGCTAATTGCATTTTTAACCTCTGGAAATATTACAAATTTCTTGACTAAAATGGTAAACTTGTATTAGTCTATTACAGCGATTTTTATGTAGACGAACCACATTTGTTTGTCTCACGCATTCGTCGAAGACGTTCCCGCAGGGTAGACGCAAAAGCAAGAAGTACACAAAAATTAACTGTGGTTTAAATACATGAAAACTGCTGTATGGTATGGAAATTACATTTGCTGATAGGAAGCTAAAAAAGCTATGTGAGCAAGAAGACCTAGCGCAAAGAAAATTGGGTGTAAAGTGTGCTAGAAAATTGACAACTCGATTGGCGGATCTTACGGCTGTTGGTTGTCTGACGGAATTAGTTGTTGGTCGTCCCCATCCCTTAAAAGGATCTCGGTTAGGTGAATTTGCAGTAGACCTAGAAGGTGGTAAACGACTTGTATTTAGACCCAATAACGACCCCATTCGTCTTAATCAAGATGGAAGCATTGACTGGTCAAAAGTTACTACTATTTGTATTGTTTTCATAGGAGATTATCATGATTGAGAAAATCTGTTCTTTTACTCCAAATTGGGTATCTCCTCCTGGTGATACTATTACTGATATATTAGAAGAACGTAATTTGACACAAGAATATTTAGCAGAGTGTTTAGGCTACACCACTCAACATATTAGCTCGCTTATCAATGGTAAAACACCTATCAATGAAGAAATAGCTTTGAAGCTAGAACAAGTTTTAGGGAGTACAGCAGCATTCTGGCTTAATCGTGAAGCCCAGTATCGGATTAGTTTAGCGAGACAAGAAGAAAAGAGAATTAACATAAATATAGTGAAGATTGGGAATTGCTAATGTCGCTAACCCTGAAAATATTGTAAACCTTTACGGATGTTTATAGTATAAGAATGGTTTATTCCTAGTTGTTGTTCTGCAATTTCCAAAGCTTGGATTAACAAAGTTTCAGCTTTTGTGTACTTCCGTTGTTTAAAGTACAAGAAGGCCAGATTACTCAGGATAATTGCTACATCTGGATGCGATTCTCCTAACAGACGTTTTTTTAAATCTAATGCTTGGTTGTAAAAAGGTTCTGCTTCTGTGTACCTTCCTTGGGATTCGTAGAGTAATGCTAGATTACTCAGGCTAATTGCTACATCTGGATGCGATTCTCCTAACAGACGTTTTTTTAAATCTAATGCTTGGTTGTAGAGAGGTTCTGCTTCTGTGTACCTTCCTTGGGATTCGTAGAGTAATGCTAGATTATTCAGGCTAATTGCCACATCTGGATGTGATTCTCCTAACAGACGTTTATTCAAATCCAACGCTTGAATAGAGAGATGTTCCGCTTCGGTGTACTTTCCTTGAAATTTGTAGAGTAATGCTAGATTACTCAGAGCAGCTGCAACCAATGGATGTGATTCTACCAGGAGGCGTTTTATCAAATCTAAAGCTTGGATATAAAGATATTCCGCTTCTGAGTACCTCCCTTGATTAAGATAGAGTACAGCCAGATTATTTAGACTAGTTGCTACATCTAAATGCGATTCCCCCAACAGGTGTTTAGATAAATCTAAAGCTTGGATTAACAAAGGTTCCGCTTCTGTATACCTACCTTGGGATTGGTAGAGTAATGCCAGATTATTCAGGGTAGTTGCTACATATAAATGCGATTCCCCCAACAGGTGTTTAGATAAATCTAAAGCTTGGATAGAGAGGGGTTCCGCTTCTGCGTACTTCCCTTGATTACGGTAGAGTATAGCCAGATTATTCAGGCTAGTTGCTACATATAAATGCGATTCCCCCAAGCGTTTTTTCGTAGCTGCTAAACATTGTTTAAACCAAGGTAAAGCTTCTTGATATAATCCTTGATCTTGGTAAAATCGACCTAAGCCAATAAAAGGCCAAATTAAATCTTCATCACTTAGGCAATCTTTCAGCACAGTTGCAACTTCACCAAGATGAGGAATACTCAGAGTCAATGAAGCGATTGCTTCCTGATTAGGTATTTCAGGAATTTCTTTTGCTACTTTCACTATAATTTGACAAAATCTACGCTTCATTTCCACAAAATCACTTAACTCTTGTAATTTGATTCTGTAAAAATTTCCGAATCAGTTGATGTAATTGGTAAATACCTTTTTCTCTACGTTCAAGTAAACTCAAATTTACTAAAAAATCATCTCTTATATCTTCTAAATCTTCTACATTTTCATCAGCAAAATACTGTTCTACTAAATCCCAAGGAATCGGAGCTAAAGCAAATGTACTCAACAAACACGCTAATTTTTGGGCTTTATCATTTATATTCAATTCCTTCCAACTTAACTCAAAAGCTTTTTGCACTCCTCTTTTTGCTGTCATCTCCTTTGATGGGTTTTGCAGTGAACGATGTTCTAAATTCAATCTTCCCCGCATTTCAGCTAAAGACAAATCTTGTTTTCTTTGTAAATATCTTGCTACCAATTCTAAACCCAAAGGTAAAAATCCTAATTCCGCACAAAGCTGTTTTGCTTCATCTATTTCTCTATCAATTCTCTCTTTCCCAACATATAATACAAGTAATTCTAAAGCTGTAGTTTCCTCTAATAAGTCTAACGTTAACCGATGAAATGATTCCGCTAACCACTGTATTCTTGTAGTGATGAGAATTCTAAATTTAAATTTCGGTAAACTGGGTGGTAAATAAGATTCAATTTGCTGATAATCTACTACATCATCTAGAATTATCAGCACGTTACCTTCTGTCCATTTTTGCCAACAATAATTAATTTTAGTTTCTAAATCTCCATCTTCTGGGATTTTTAAACCTAATTGATTTATAGCAAATTGCAAAATCTGAATTCCTAAATCAGCATCCCGTACCTGTAACCAGCAAATACCACCAGGATATGTTCTTTCCTCCCAGTGATGCAACGCATATTGTAGTGCTAATTCTGTTTTTCCCACTCCTCCCATTCCAGCAACGGCAGTTATTGCCACTCTTTCGGTTTGCTGTAATTGCTGGTGTAGAGTTTCGAGTATTTTTTCCCGTCCAACTAATTTAATTATTCCACTACGAGGAAGATTTTGTGGGATTCCAATTTGGGGATTTGATTTTACCCATTTTTGATAGAATTCTTGTAATTCAGGATTTCCAGGGTTTTCCTGATGCGCTCCTGTAATTAGTTCTGGTAATTTTCCTTGAGTTTCTGCCCATTCAATTAAATTAAAAATAACTATCGATTGATTTTCGCCTCCGACAATGGTTTCCAGACGTTGATCTAATTGATGCCGAACCATTTGTTTTAGGTTGTCTTTTTGAGGAAACGCACTGAGTAATGCGAACTCCAATTCTTGATACTCTTCTTTCGTTAACCTCATTTTATATGAGTCAGGTTAATAAATGGCTATTATGTGTATATATAAAATGGTTTTAGCTAGAAAAACTAATATAGCCCTAACAGATCATAATCATAAAAAAATATAAGCCTTTTGTCAAGAGCTGAAATAACTAATTTTTCATTGGTTTATTGAGAATATTTGCAATAATGTTTAAGAGTTTCTGCTTCTCTGGCAAATAATTTTAAGTCTTCCCAGCGAAATTCATCACTAAATGTGAGAATTTTCATAACTACTGATTTCTCTGTCTGCAAATCCTTCGCTAATAGTGTATATCTACCTCGATTTTCTGCCAATTTAGCGAGGATTTCATAACGATTTTTTAGCGTTAGGTAGGTATTACTAAATAAGTCGTCTAACATATAGTTTATCCCTGTTTAGAGTTATATAACCGGATCTTGATTTTTATCATCACCAGTGGATATCAAGCAAGATAAAGAATGATTATGTAAATCAGTGGATACAAACAATGAATCCCATTTTAACTTACCAACCAATATTTGCTCAATTGTGACTGCACCTCTAGTAAATTCTTGCTGGAGAATCTGTACGGTAGATTGAGTAACATTACGCGCCGTATTTTGACAAGGTTCTATAGATGTGACTACAGGTAAATAATCCCGTGGTAATTGCACTGGATATCTTTTTCCTGCATCAGTTAGAGAAATTGGTTGACCCCAATCGTGTTGGTTCAGAAGTTGGAAAAAATTATGGAAGAGTGCATCTAGACTCATATCAGCATTCTTATAAATCAAACAACTCCAAGCAGCTAATAATGCCCAGGAGAAACCACCTAGAAAACCCCAAGCATTACCATATATACACCTGGATTTTGCCCAAGCTCGCACTGCACGCAATAGCCAGCGATATAATGTTAATGATACATTTGGCTGTATTTTTTCCATAATTAAATCTGCTTCCCAACAACCGATTATGCTTTTTAAGCTGATTTCGTCTTTGAGTTGTAGGTTTTTTAAACCCTGTTCCCAATTTTCAGTGCGTGCATATAGTAAATCAAGGGAAATACCTGCTAATTTTAGCCGCAATACAGGTATTTTCGCATCTAACACTACTTTAGAGCGATCGCACAATCCTTGTAAACGTTGTTCAACATTGGCTAAAAACACTTCTCCAGATAAATATTGAGGAATTAAACAAACCGCATCTAAATCACTGTCTGGACTTTGTACCCCCAGACGTGCGGAACCCAATAAATGGATTGATGCGGGAAAACCCAAACATTCTGTACAAGCTTGTGTGACTACTTCTAAAACTGTATCTCGCTGTAGTTGTTGCGCTGAACTTAATTCCGGTTCTAATTGATTGATAATTTGGATTAATTCGGGAGAAGAAGCATAAATTTCTGGTTTTCCCAAATGCACAATCTGTCTGACCGCAAAAGGTTCATCATCTCGACGACTAATTAAAGCGATAGACTCCACCCGAAAACTAACTGGAAACCATTGCGGTAAATTAGCAATAACTGCTTCTGGAGTAGGAAACTGTCCCACGCTCAGGTGTGGTGTAAAACCATTTGGGGATTTACTACTTTGTTCATCGCATTGAGGAAATAGAGTTTGCAATATAGCTTGTAAATGCTGTAAAGCTGTTTCTGGTTGGGTGACAGGACGCAACCAAGCTGTAGAATTTTTCCGATGTGTAAATGTCTGAAAATCCGCTAATGTCACCAAAAAAGGTGAAAGTTGAGCAAGTGCTGGAGTCATGATTTCCACTGCATCAGCAAAATAGGATTCGGGCAGAAAACCATATATTAGATTGATGTGTGGCATCCAACGTTCAAATCGAGCATCATAAAGCTGACGGATGTTTTGAATAGGTGGTAAAACATCATCTGGGGGAATAATCACCACTGCACTTTGATAAACTGGACGCACTTCACTTAATGAAGAAGCAGAGGAAGATGCGGAAAATCCCAAAACTGCACGAATACCAAAATGGTCAGAGGGAAAAATAGTTGCTTCTAGATTTTCCAGAGGTTCACAAGCAAACAAATTCATTGATTGTGATATCCAATTCTGGTTTTGACTTTTTAGTAAAATCCGGTCAAGTCGAGCAGGTATTCCATATAAACTCATCAACGCTGCTAAGGAATTACGTTCGGGGTCAAAAGTATAACCTGGGTCATCAGGATTCACTTCTCTCCAAACATCCACAAAACCAGCTTCAGTTAAAACTTCCGTTTGTTCATCACCTTTAATATTAAAATCACCAACTATCAAACAACTTCCCGAATATTGCTGAAGATATTTGATGATGGTCGAAAGTTGATGCTTTCTTTTGTCTAAAGCATTTTTAGCATAATCGCTAGTTAAATGCACCACCGCAACATGAAAAAATTCCTCATTGATTTGCCAAGTTCCTACCAATACTCGTTTATTTTCCGCAAATCGATGTTCAACTAAAGTAAATGGTAAACGCGATAGCAATAAATTACCATAGGTTTTTACTGTTGTAGCTGCACTTGATTCCGAGATATAATAATCCTTGACCCAATCTTGTGATAAAAGTAATTGAACTAAAGGTGGGGTTGCTTCTTGAATAGCAATAATATCCGCATTGCATTTTCGTAGATGCTCAACAATTACGGGAAGTCGTTTTTCAGTTTGGATTTTTTCAGCTTCATATAAATTACAAAGTACATTAAAACTCACAATTGTCAATGATTGTGAATTTACAGAACTGAGGGGTTGAGTATCAACTTCCCAATTTTGGAGATGATATCTATAAACATGACGCTGGGGAAATATGACCTGATTGTTTTCTGGTAGACTCATATTATTTTCCGCTGAGATATTTTTTTTCCAAGCTATTTGAGGTAACTCTCCACCAGAAATCAAATCTAAATGTTGTTCCCGATTCCAAACTACCACATCTCCACAACGAATATAACGGATACGATGCCAAGGGATATCTCCATCTCCTTCCCATTGTGTCAAAGGTTTTTCCCGCACACCAGTAGATGACATCCGTTCTTGAAAACCAATCACAAACACACTGCTGTCCAAACGGATATCCCAAATAATGCGGTCATATACCTGACGACTGGTAGCCATTTTCTTCTTTTCTAATTTTGACATAAGTTTTGATTCCGATCAAACTACCCAATCAACTATCTGAGCTTCAGTAATATTCGGCACTTCCAAACGTCCTTTCATTTTCAAAAGAACTTTTTCTGGAACTTGTGCGCTGCGAGAATGATTTCTCCGTTGCAATTCTTCCCAAGGTGCTTCTAAATAAACAATCCGAATATTCGCTTGATAACCAGCAAACAAACGAATTAACATTCCTCGTAATTGTCGAGTCAAATTAGTTGCATTCCAAACAAAAGATTGTTGATTTCTTAGATATGCTTTAGCCATGACTTTAGCTGCATTTACCACAGCACCTTGATCATCTGCTGGGTCAATACCCAGTGTTTTTCTGATCTCATCTAAGGAAATAACTTCCCAATCAGGAAGATGATTTTGTATCCAAGTATCTTTTCCTGAACCTGGTAAACCGGACATCATCACTACCTGAAAACGAGTATCATCATAAGCTGCATAATCTGGATTCCCATCTTCTTTTTGGAAATAAATAAACCGACTATAAGCAGAAGGGAATTGACGTGATTGGTGAAAACATTGATGCTCCTGACAAAATTCTCGAAAAAATTCAATTCGTTCTATTAATTGAGCTTGGTCATTACACCAACGTCCCCTTACATCTGCTTCAGCTAACAAACCCAACATATCGCAGCGCACAATTTGACTGGTTTTAATTACTGCTCGTTCTGGGTGGGATTTGTCCCAAAACCATAAAGGTAAACTACCATATTTAACTAAAGCGACGATGGTTTCTCTTTCTGGTAAAGGTACTTGCAAATCCCAAAGAATTTGCTGTGCCATTTTTGCTCCTTGAAGGACATGACCTTTGGAGGAAATAGCACCATCTGTTTCTATTTGGGTGGAATTAGGTTTTGCAACATCATGCAATAAAGCTGCAACAAATAAAAGCGATCGCTCTTTTGCTGATAATATTTGCCAATGGGGTAAAGCCACTAATGCTTCACAAACCAACTTAGTATGAATGAGAACATTACCCTCAGCATGATAACGTGGGTCTTGGGGACAATCAGCAAGGGATGATAACCAATCAAATTTGGTTTCCAAAGTAGACCAATCTATCAACCAATTAGGTGAAATAGGACAATCGGGAAAAATCCAAGATGATTTATCTAAAGTAATCATATTTATAATCCTCATGGAAAATTACAAACCAAATAAATCCACATCACTACGCAACAGATTCGTAATAATGGGACGATTCAACCAATGTCCATCTGATTGTTGAATAGTGGTTAAAAAACTGGAACGCACATATTTGTAACGAGAAATCACCGTATCCTCGCTTTCCACCTTGATATATAAACCTTCCATCAAAGAACTTTGGTCAGTTTGCTGGAGGGAACGTTCTATATCCAAACCTTGTGCGAGACAAAGTGCTTGAAACTGCTGTAAATGTGCAGGAGTTTGATAATGAGATTCTTGCAAAAGTGATAGAAGTTGTTTATGAGTTTGCAATTTCCCAGCAAAAAGAATAGGTACAGAAACCAGAGGTAAACCGGAAAGCAATTGCTGACGTTTCACCGTACTGAGAAATACCTGATTCTCTAAATCTAATACATCATACTCTAGGAAATAGTGAGGTAAGGCATCATAAAATACCGTATGTTTAGCATATAACCACTCACCAAAGAGAATAAAACGACTTCCCAAAACTTGCCAAAATGCAGATGCATGAGTATGAGACCATTGTTTAAACAAATTAAAGTGCTTTTCTCTAGCACCACCAGTTAAATAATGACCTCGACTCTGTAAACGGATTTGACCATCAACACCAAAGCTAATCGCAGCATTAGCACCATCAACTTTTTCTTCCACCACCACATACTGCTGTTGAATAGCAGCAAAAGGAATGCTATCCAGGTCTTCATCCCCAGGTTGCAGACGCGAACCCTGAATGTGATGGGTGCGCGGATATTTATATATTTGTTCCATGACTATCCTACTTTTGGCTATGCGATCGCAATCAAATAAATTGACACAGAGAAGTGAAACGAATTAGCATCCCGAAACTTTGCCATTGAGGACTACTAAAATTCGCCATTGCACTGAAATTTGATTGAGATGAGGGACTACATATGCCGTTACCGTAGGTTTTACAAGGTTGTACTTCTATGATAGATATGCTTCAACAATTTGGGGAGGTTTTTCGGAAATTAGCAAAATTATTTTCTGGTTCATCTTGTCCCCTCCCTTTAGTAATAGTGGGGGCGTATTAGTATGGTAGGGGCGTATGGCAATACGCCCCTACATATAAACGAGTTGAGACTGAGGAATATCAAACTATCTCATCAGGATTAATACCCAATTCCCTTAACTTAGCTGACAAGCGTTCTGATCTTGCTTCTAATAATTGAGTATGTTCCCAACCTGTCAACAACAAACCACCTTGATTATCCCACCAACGTAACCAAGGCAAATCCAGATTTTGATACAGACCAGACCAAATACCCAATTCCACCCCCAAGGGTTCGATAGGATAATGTCCACGTTCATTAGCAGATAATAACTGATATTTACCCTGCACTAATTGATACATTTCCACACTAGCTTTAGTTACTTCATAAATACCATAGAATGGAACCCTAATAGCTTGCTCATAAACCCAAAACTTGCCTTTAATAGGAGTTTGATCTCGTTCTTCAGTACCATCCCCAGACACAAATTCCAAGACAATCAACGGTGCAATGTATTCTTGCCATAATACATAAGAACGACGAGGGACACCATTTAAAGTTGATGGTACATTAGGCACATAAAACCAATCTGGTGCTTCTGCACCCCGTTCTAGCGGTTCAGTCATACGCCAGTAAATACCACTGTCTTGACCAATACAATATTGTCCATCAGGGTGTATTTTTTGTAAAATTGGTTTAATAGAATCAGTCAGCAATATACTTTGAGGGTGTTCTTGCAGATTTTTCACAAATTTCCCGTCAGAATCTGGTAGTTGGGTATGGTCAGGTAATGTGGTTTCGATTTTTAATGGTATCGGAGTTAAGGTCATAGAACTTCCTCACAAGGGGAGTTATAATTAGTATTTTAACTAAAGATTTGCTCAAATGTCATACAGTCAATTTACACTGGAGCAACTTAAATCAGAATTTGGGATAATTTTCCAAGAGAAAGTGGGATATTATGCTCAAATTCCAGAGCGTCAATATAGCAACCTTTTATCAGAGACTTTAGAGTATAATATTGCTCTAGCATTGGCAATTAACTCAGAAAAATCTCGTTCGGAAATGATTGTTACACCGATATTAATCGAGATTAGAAAACAATTAGATAATCAAATCAGTTTATTTTCTGGGAAAGATTTTACTGTAGCTCCAGAAAGAGGTTTAAGCGGGTTTTGTGATTTTCTCATTAGCAAATCTTCAGAGCAACTAATTATAGAAGCACCGATTATTACTTTAGTAGAAGCAAAAAATGATAATATAGAACTTGGATTAGGTCAATGTATGGCTGAAATGATTGCTGCTCAGTTATTTAATCAGCAAAGAGGTAATGAAATTAAAAGAATTTATGGAATAGTGACAACAGGAAGTCTTTGGAAATTTATGGAATTAGAAGAGAAAATTATAACGATTGATTTAAATGAATATTTTCTAGGAAATGTGGGAAAAATCATTGGTATCATCATTAATTGTATTCAGAAACAAAACTTTGATTCTTTGCATAATATTAATTAAATGAAATCTCGGTGGAAAAATCATGATGAGGATTTTATGTTTACTTTTGAGTATTGCGACTTTAAATTTAATAGTAGCAATTTTACCAGCAAAAGCAAATTGTTCTGAACAAATAGCTACTTCAGAAGTAATCAGGAATGCAGTAAAACGACGCTTTGAGGAATTACAAAAACAACAAATTTATCCTTGGGGAAAAATACGCCCTTATGATAAAATATCTGGAAATAATATTATCTTAACTTCAGCCTTCGATCAATTAACTGGAATTCAAAAAAAACAAGTAATCTCAGAAGTTTTATTATATAACCTCACAGAGGAAGAAAGAAATGCAGGTGTTTATATTGGTATTCCACCGCATTCAGTTTATGCAAGTGATGGACGGATTGTATCTTATGTATATGATGGTTGTACGTCATTCACACCTCTGACAGAAAAAGAAAGATATAGTGCCTATCTGAATGATTTCTCTAACAAACGATTAAATATTGAGGAAGAATCGCGCAATATTTTGCCATCTTCTGGTATAACAGCTAGAAAAATCCGGTTTCCCATTACTGCAAGAAAAGAGAAAAAAATCCGACTTTTATTTTGGAAGACAATTGGTTATAGTCAGGAGAAAAACGGTTGGTGGATTGCTTGGGTTCCAGAGCATGGATACTTTGAGATTAATTTACCACATAACTATAATAAAAAACTACTAGAGAAGTTTTTAGGAATAGCACCACGTCAATATCGTTATGTATTGGTAGATGATGATGGAACGTTTTTGTAAGATTTGCTCATTAACTTTACCAGCTAACAGGATATTACAGCGATTTTCATGTAGATGAACCGCATTTTTTTATCTCACGCAAAGGCGCATTCGCTGAAAGCGTTCCCGAAGGGTAGACGCAAAAGCAAGAACGCAAAAATTAACTGTGGTCTAAATACGTGAAAAAAGAAGTTAATACACTGTGGTGTAAATAGATGAAAATTGCTATAATTCTATTTTATGGGATATTTCCGTATTATTTATACCAACTCTACAGTCTCTCCATCAAGGACATTCATGTTTAGGAAATTTGTATCTATTAAATAAGTCACTTCATTTATCTTCCTTCTACTGCTGCATCAAAAATTGCTATTTGCTCAGGAGTTAAATCATTTAATGTACCTGAAACCGCTTCTAATACAAGAATTTTATCAATTCTTATTATTAATTCATAATCTTTAATTTCCTTCATTTCTTCTGGTGAAAACTGTGCAAATAGTTCTACCAAGATTTCAATCATTTCCTGTTGCTTTAGTTTAACTAGGTATAAACTATTGCCATGAATTAGATTATCTACAATTGGGGATATACGATTAGTTAATTCTTGATGATAATCAGCTAATTCTTGCATAATTAGTTACTAATTTTCTGTTGAAAATTTTGCAAATTTTTATAAAAAGTAACTCTCTGGGGATGATTTACCCCTAAACATTTTTCGCTAATTTCCAAAGCTTGGATTAACAAAGGTTCCGCTTCTGTGTATCTCTCTTGGGAATAGTAGAGTGATGCCAGATTATTCAGACTAGCTGCGACATCAGGGTGAGATTCTCCCAGCAGACGTTTTCTCAAATCCAAAGCTTGGATGTACAAAGGTTCCGCTTCTGTGTACCTCCCTTGGGATTTGTAGAGTGATGCCAGATTATTTAAGCTAGTTGCAACATCTGGGTGAGATTCTCCCAGCAGACGTTTATGTAAATCCAAAGCTTGGATGTACAAAGGTTCCGCTTCTGTGTACCTCCCTTGGGATTCGTAGAGTAATGCCAGATTATTTAAGCTAGTTGCAACATCTGGGTGAGATTCTCCCAGCAGACGTTTATGTAAATCCAAAGCTTGGATGTACAAAGGTTCCGCTTCTGTGTATCTCTCTTGGGATTTGTAGAGTCCACCCAGATTATTTAAGCTAGTTGCGACGAGTGGGTGAGATTCTCCCAGCAGACGTTTATGTAAATCCAAAGCTTGGATGAACAAAGGTTCCGCTTCTGTGTACCTCCCTTGGGATTGGTAGAGTGATGCCAGATTATTTAAGCTAGTTGCAACATCTGGGTGAGATTCTCCCAGCAGATGTTTTCTCAAATCCAAAGCTTGGATGTACAAAGGTTCCGCTTCTGTGTACCTCCCTTGGGATTCGTAGAGTGATGCCAGATTATTTAAGCTATTTGCAACATCTGGGTGAGATTCTCCCAGCAGACGTTTACTCAAATCCAAAGCTTGGATGAACAAAGGTTCCGCTTCTGTGTACCTCCCTTGGGAATAGTAGAGTAATGCCAGATTATTTAAGCTAGTTGCAACATCTGGGTGAGATTCTCCCAGCAGACGTTTTCTCAAATCCAAAGCTTGGATGAACAAAGGTTCCGCTTCTGTGTACCTCCCTTGGGAATAGTAGAGTAATGCCAGATTATTTAAGCTATTAGTTAAATCAGTTTCTAAACCTAATTCTTCTTGAATTCTAACAGCTTTGCTTAAATACTCAATAGCCAATTCTTGTTCCTGAAGATAATCCAGAAACTCCGCTCCTTTTAGTCTTTTTCTATAAATATCACCCAGACTAAAATACAATGTCGCTAAATTTGCATTTTTTATTCCTGTCTTTTCAGCTTCTTGGATAAATCTTTGCAAATCTTGTATCGGCAAAAAGTAAGGATTGTCATCTTCAACATCTGATAATTCAATACCATCAAATGCAAATAGTATTGGTTTTATTTCTTGCCTAGAAACAGTATTTCTCTTCTTAGAAAAAAAACGAAATACACCATTACGCCAACTCCAAAAATCTGGCGCTTTTTTATTCAATTTAGCTAAAATTTGATTAGTCACCCACAGAATAATCGGATAAGGAAACTCTCGCATACCTTCCCTCGTCCACTGCAAGTAACCAAAAAAAATCTCCTGCTCTGAACGCTCCTCACCTATCTTCAAAAAAGATAACTGTTCAATACCAGTTACAGTTATCACGGCTTTTCCTCCCTGACGTAGATATTCTTCTTTTTCTACTAGTTGAGAAATAGCTGCTCTTAGACTGGGTTCACCTCGCGCTAATGTCACTCGATAGGGACGAAAATTAGATTGTAACTCTGCTTCATATTTAGCAATAATTTCATTGCTAAATGAAACATCATCACAAACCGCAATCAGTAAACTCAATCCCCTTTCTTTAGCTTCAATGGAAACAATTAAATCATCATAAGCATCTTCATTTTTCTGCTCATCATTTAACAATTCCTCATTAGTCATTGATTAACCCCTTTTTCTTCAATGTGTCGATAATAATGGGGTGAACATCATACCAAGTTTCATCATTACGATATTCTAAAATAGATAATCCATGCAGTAAGTCTAAAAATTCCATTTGCTTAGGGTCATCTGGCATAAAATTATTATAAGTTTTTTGCAAAATCTCAAAATCAATTTTCCCTAAACGAATAGAAAAGTCATTGCGAATTTTACTAATGGCTTGTTCTAAAATTTCGTCATTAATCGTAATTTTATTTCCTGGATTACGTCGAATCAATCGCAAACAAATGCGACAACATTCATTCGCAATGCGAATCAATTCTCGCAATACTCCACCACTATATATAACTATTTTTTCTACACTGGAATCTTCTATTAATTCTGAGGGAATTCTTTTTTGTAAAATTTCAGATAGAATTTGTTTTGTCTCAGGACGAAGATGAGAATTAGATAAGCGTTTTTTGCCTTTTTCAAAAATTTTCAATACAGGCATGACAACAACCTGATCATTAGTCTCTGCGGCAATAATCGTACTAACAAATGTTTCCCGTAATACAGCAATAGGGATAGTGTAAATAATCCGAAAATTAGGTTGACAAAGAGCTTTAATATTATCTCGGTAGATGTCGTTAACTCTTCCTAAGTCTAGTTTATCTAAATCATCAATAATTACTAAAACTTCTTGTTTAGTTTTAAGTTGAATAATAGCTGCTATTTCATTAATTCTAGCCACTAAATCTGATATTTTTCGTTCAAACTCTTGTTTTATTTCATCTCGAATTTTGGCATCAGCTTTTAATTTAGTTTTAATCAAATTCAATAAATTAAACCCAACTTCTCCACCTGCTTGTAAATTTATTTCTTCTGTGCGAGTTCGACTAGCAAACCATTTA
The DNA here is from genome assembly GCA_963766435.1 of uncultured cyanobacterium. GTDB lineage: Bacteria > Cyanobacteriota > Cyanobacteriia > Cyanobacteriales > Nostocaceae > CAVXZH01. The sequence continues at coordinate 2,542,189 of CAVXZH010000006.1, read as the reverse complement.
TATAGAGTGTCTTTAGTCGATTGAGGAATTTCTACTTTTCTTGCTTCTGCTTCATACATTAAATTCACAGCAATGGAAAATAATATATTAATATGATTTACTGCTGACATTTCAATTGCGTCAGCGATGGAAAATAAAATTACAAAATATTTATGTTCAATTTGATGGCTAAATTCAGCTAATAAGGTTGACTTACCACAACCACGATGGCCTGTAAAAACAATTTTGCTATCCTGATTAGGACTATCTTCTACTAACTGCTCTAAATCAGCTATTAAATAATCACCATAGTCAACTCTAAATTTTTTCGTTTCCTTCTCTTCCCATAGAGGGAAGACTTCAAGATTGCTGTATGCTTGTTGAAATGCAGTTAATAATTCCTGAGACATAGCTACTATATAAGTTATTATATGTTTATATTATCCCATATCGCTCCTATTCCATAATCTAACTGCAAATAAATTATTTTATGTATTCAATAATACTTAAATGAAGTTAAATTTCTACTTACTTTGAGTAAAGTAGGGTTTCTATCCAGCTACACCATAATTCTTCAAAACGAAACAATAGAAAGGCAAACACTGGAGCTAAGAGACAACAAATTAGAAAGAATCCGGCAATAACAGATAAGTTTATATGAAAATAGTCATTAGCAAGAATGGTCAAATCATTATCTAGCATCCCACCTTTACCATCTTCATACCAATCCCGAAATTCCACATCATAGATTAGTTTCCACGCAAACTGGATATTACTAAACAGAGTGAAAAATCCCAACATGGCATAGATGGTGCGATCGCCTATCATTCTACAAAAATATCCACTCCCTGACAAGTACAAACAAACTACAATGGATATCGCTTCCATCCCATGTCCCATCCATGTAGATAACATCACATTAGTGGGAGTCAGCAAACACCAAGTATAAACCCCCACGAATAACACCAGTATCCCTTGTAAGCGAGGATAGAAGCGACATAGATAGAATAGAAAAGCGATCGCCAAATAAACTAAACTAATCACAAAGGGAGAATGGTCAAAAACCAATGTCAATCCCCCACCAAACATAAAATTGATGGTAGGAATAGCGGGACGACCAAATAACCAATGAGTTATAGTATGTCCTAATTCATGCACCAATAACCCAAAACCGTGAAACATCACCGTCAGAGGGTTAACTAATATCAGGATTATAGACAGTCCTAGCCCAATACTAAGGGATTTCCAACCTTCCTTTGTGACCGATTTTGGATTTAAAGTAATCACCGGAAACTGCTCTTGACAAGTGGGTTACTTTTATTTTACATATGACCGTACCAATTCAGTCAAAGTAACAATATGTTTGCTATTTTGTATAGCTATTTTTAATGCTTGGAATTATGTAATAATTTAAAATGCAGTGTGAGAGTGAAGCAAATCAAATGCATAAAAAATATACTTCTAAATTAGCAGTTTTTGTATCTACATTAGGGCTAAGTTTGACATTAGTAGCACCACAGACTACTTATGCTAAAGTCCCTAACCCTCAGCAAAATCAACATATCGCAAATTCACTTAGTTGCTCTGTCGTAAATATTCAGTCAGGACAACTGGCTTTAAGATTCACTCCTGGTGGAAAATCCAGAGCGGGTCTAGATAATGGTAATACTGTCAGTGTAATTAAGCAACAAAAAGTTCGTGGTGTTTATTGGGCTTATGTCTTGGTCACCAGTGGGACCTAATGATAATGTGACTGGATTAAAGGGTTGGGTAAATACTGCTTATCTAAATTGTGACTAGTATTTTATCGTGATCTGTCCTGGAAGCGATCGCCTATCATCAAAATAAGCTATCGCTTTCAATCTGTGAATAATCAGAAATTACCCCTCCACCAACATTGGAGATTGACCCTAATTAAGCATCTAATATCTGTTCAACGGTCAAAGCTAATTCTGGAAAAGTTCGAGATATAATCCTTTGATTACCTTGATAAGCTGTAACTTGATAAATACCTTGTTCATTGAGAAGGTAAACAAAAACAGTTGGTACTTTAGGATTACCTAAGTAATTGCGACTAGCAATAGCTAAGTAATCGACTATCCAATATTCAAGTATACCTAAACGTTGATATTCATCCAATTTATCTATATAGTCATCTTCCCAATTTGTAGATACTACTTCTACAGCTAATTGTAATGGTTCAGTAAACGCACTATAAGCGTAAGGGTTAGAGTCCCAAATAGTTTTATTGACTATACTCACATCAGGTTGACGACCTTGTGCTTGACCTTCTGGAGTCAGCGTTTTGAGCATAATTCGACCAGATACCCTATAGTCAAGATTTAAGCGTCTAACTTCGGCTTTACAGGAATCAGCAATGAACTCGGCTACATTATCATGCTTTCTAGTTGCTAAAAACCTCATGATTTCTCCATTAACTAATTCATAGCGACCTTCTTCATCTGGGAGTTTTTCGATAAATTGTTCAAAGCTGAGGGGTTTGTGTGTAGTTATAGTCATATAAATACTCAGTATGCGGGAAGCTCAGTCCCTTTAGGGCTGGGTTACTGACAGTTGTTGCAAAAGGTGGATATTTTTAGGATACTTCTGGGAGATGGGGATGGAGCATAAGTTTTTCAGATTTTTGAGAAAATTTAAAAAGCGATCGCCTATCATAAAAATAAGCAATCGCTTTCATTCTGTGAATAATCAGAAACTACCCCATATCAAAAAGTAATATCTCTCCACCAACATTAGTACTAATTTCTAACTTCTCTTCTCCTGTAATTTGTACCCCATCTCCGGCTCTCAATTCTTCACCATTTAAATTGACTATACCTTGAGCAATTTGTAACCAAGCATAGCGATGTGATTGAAGATGATAATTCACTACATCACCATCTTCTAAAACAGAGACATACAAATCCATATTTTGGTGAATTGTGACAGCACCATCTCTACCATCTTTAGCTGCAATCAAGCGTAATTTTCCCTGCTTTTCTGCTAAAGAAAAATTCTTTTGTTCATATCTTGGTGTTAATCCTTCTTCATCAGGAAGAATCCAAATTTGTAGCAAATGCAGTTCTTCTGTTTCAGAAGGATTAAATTCGCTGTGCATAATCCCAGTCCCCGCACTCATTACCTGTGCATCCCCTGGACGAATTACTGACCCTGTACCCAAGCTATCTTTATGTTCTACTGCACCAGAGAGAACATAAGTTAGGATTTCCATGTCTTTATGTCCGTGGGTTGGAAATCCTGCACCAGGTGCAATGCGGTCTTCATTAATCACTCTTAAAGTGCGAAATCCCATCCGATTTGGATCATAAAAACTGCTAAAAGAAAAGGTATGATAACTATCGAGCCAACCATGTTGAGCATGACCGCGTAAGTTTCGATCATGAACTAGATAGTTAATTGTACTTGATGACATAATTTCACCTCATTTTTGCTAAGTTTTTAATATCAAATTTGAAAACAATTCTTGATTGATTTTCAGCTTGCTAAATTTCTTTAGACCTAGTTTTGAACTATTTACATAGTAATATATCTTCATCTAAAAGGAAAAGTACGCACTAAAAAGTGGCGTACTTACTAAAAAGATACTATTTACATGATATCCAATTAGACTCGATGGTTATCTATGCTACCAAATGTACCACCGAATAGGCGATCGCGAGTGGTTGTTTTCTTAAAGAAATCATGGGGAAAACCCAGTTCAATTTGACTAACTTGCTCCAATCGCTGTAAATGCTCTGGTGAAAGAGTCACATCTAAATAACCTAAGTTATCTTGAAACTGATGCAGTTTCCTGACTCCGACAATGGGGATAATCACACCACTTTGAGCGCGTAACCAAGCTAATGCTACTTGAGCAGGTGTTTTACCAATTTCCGTCGCAACTTGACTTACCTCTGTGGCGATCGCTAAACTTTGTTCAGAGATAGTTCCCACCGCTGAATTTGTCAATCTCCCTGGTTCATCCCCGACAGTGGGTTGATTATATTTCCCCGTCAGGATTCCTCCTCCTAGAGGTGACCAAGGTGTAATGGCTAAATCAAAAGCTTTGGCTAGGGGTAACAAATCCCGTTCTGGTGTTCTCTGAATCAAACTATACTCAATTTGTAGAGCTACAAATTGCGTCCACCCTTGATATCTAGCTATAGTATTCGCCTGAGCGATAATCCAAGCCGGAGTATCAGAAATACCAATGTAAAGGACTTTACCTTGACGAACTACATCATCAAGCGATCGCATCACTTCTTCTACAGGTGTGGTAAAATCCCAAGCATGTAACCAAAATAAGTCTATATAATCAGTCTTCAGCCGTTTGAGACTACCCTCTAAAGACTGAATTAAATTCTTGCGATGATTACCACTAGCATTCGGATCACCTGTAAACTCATTTAAATTTCCAGGAAAGGAATATTTTGTCGCAATCACAAAACTTTCTCGGTTTTTGGCAATTAATTCACCCAGGATTTTTTCACTACTACCATTAGTATAGAGATTGGCAGTATCAATAAAATTTCCTCCTGCTTCCACAAAGGCATCAAAAATTTTCTGACTTTCCTCTGCTGAGATGCTCCCCAACCCCAATCTTCACCAAAGGTCATTGCTCCTAAACAGAGTTCAGAAACTCTCAATCCACTTTTGCCTAAGAGTTTGTATCGCATAATCTTAATTATCAGATAACTGAAGTTTTGAGTTGTTAGTTGGGGATGTTACTCAGACTGGATACTATTTTATAAATTTTTACCGTGAGTGTACTGAAAAGTTATTTCCAGATGTAAATCAGTTAAAATATTAGCGTAAAAAGAGAGTTTTTTATGAGTTATTACGTTGTATTTGACGGAAATTGCCATCTCTGTGTCAATTTAGTGAAGTTACTAGAAAGCTTAGACCAAGGTAAAATGTTTAATTATGTGTCTATGCAAGATCAAGAAACATTATCTCAATGGGAAATTACACCAGAAGATTGTGAACAAGGCATGATTTTAATTGATGCTAATGCTGTAGAAAAACGTTGGCAAGGTAGCGCTGCGGCTGAAGAGATAGGAAAATTATTGCCAATGGGGAATATATTTGTAGATACTTATCGTACCATACCAGGAATAAAATGGGTCGGCGATCGCATTTATGAACAAATCCGGGATAATCGCTACACTCTTTTTGGTAAACGTACAGATACTTATAAATCTGCTTACTGTGTAGATAATAACTGCAAACCATAAAAATGGGGGCATGAAGAATTCCTCTGCCCCGATTTATCCTAAACTGCTGCTAATTCTGGTGTAGGACGCTTGCTATTACGAATACTCGTAATTGCTTCAGCATAATCCTTAGCATTAAACACCGCTGAACCAGCAACAATGGCATTAGCTCCAGCTTCCAAAACTTGCCAGGTATTATTAGCCTTCAATCCACCATCTACTTCAATCCAAGGGTCAAGACCACGTTCATCGCACATTTGACGTAGTTGACGAATTTTAGGAATTACAGTGGGAATAAAGCTTTGACCACCGAAACCGGGGTTAACGCTCATAATCAAAACTAAATCGCAAAGTTCCAACACATACTCAATAAATTCTAAGGGCGTAGAAGGATTGAGAACCACTCCGGCTTTTTTACCCAGTTCTTTAATTTGTCCGAGAGTACGGTGTAAGTGGGGTGAAGCATTATGTTCAGCATGTACAGAAATAATATCCGCACCAGCTTTAGCAAAACCCTCTACATATTTTTCTGGTTCCACAATCATTAAGTGGACATCCAGTGGTTTGGTTGTAACTCGACGAACCGCCTCCACAACCAGAGGGCCTATAGTAATATTAGGTACAAAACGACCATCCATTACATCAACATGAATCCAATCTGCTCCCGCAGCGTCTACAGCACGAATATCGTCACCTAGACGGCTAAAATCTGCTGAGAGAATGGATGGAGCAATGACAATGGGCTTTTTCGATAAATTTTGGGTCATGGCTAGTGGGTTTTTCTGCTTCTTCGTCTGTAAGTATCGTAACAAAATATGGAGCAATTATTCTGCAAAACTTTAATTCGAGGTAGAGGAGCAGAGGAGCAGAGGAGCAGAGGAGCAGAGGGGAAAAGACTTGTATAAACTTCTTCATCCCCAACTCCCCACCTCCCCACCTCCCCACCTCCCCCTGTTCCCTGTTCCCTGTTCCCTGTTCCCTGTTCCCTAAAAAAACCAATGACTAAACCGCTAACTTGGATAATTGGAGGATTTACTGTTTCTTGCTTAAGTTTGCCAGTATTGGCGGCAACTTTCAGTAGTTCTTTAAACATTAACGGCATTGACGCACTCAGATTACAGCAACCTCCGTATAATTTAACTGGTCGCAAGATAGCCATTGGTCAGTTGGAAATTGGGCGTCCAGGAATGTTTGGTTGGGATAAAGCTGTGTCGAAAAATCGATCTGTCTCCTTGACTAGAGTATTTTTACGCAATCAAAAAGCTAAATCAAATATTGATGTTGATTTGCATGCTTATAATGTGGCAGGAATTATGGTGAGTAAAGATAAAGCTGTGCCAGGAATAGCTCCGCTCGCTAGATTATATTCATCTGCTGTGGGTTTGACCAAAAGCATGAATCAAGAACAAGAGTGTTTATCTACACAGCATTTAGCTTTACAGAATGGTGGTGATATGCGAGCTATTAATTTTAGCTTTGGTGAATCCCTGAACCGCGACCCACGAAAGCAAGCTATTTTGGATGGTAATGCTTTACTCACATTATGTATTGACTGGTCAAGTCGTATTCAATAATGTTTTGTATGTGATTGCTGGTAATCAAGGTAAGGGTGGGATTCCTATTCCTACAGATAATTTTAACGGCATCAATGTCGCTTTTTCATCCCGAAAAGAAGGGATTTTTAATAAAGTTGATGTTTCTAATTTAGCTAGTAAGAATCAAGGTGTTGATGGTCTTCTGGATGGTAAAGAATTTAATCTGGGTGGACGTGGTGCTATTGGTTTAGTTGCTCCCGGAAGTAATATTCTTGTCCTGAATCCAGATGGGAAGAGAAATAAATCTACAGGGACAAGTTTTGCTGCGCCTCATGTTACAGCTACTGTCGCTTTATTACAAGAATTTGGCGATAGCCAATTACGCACGAAACAACCTCATTGGAGTATTCATTCTCGTCGTCATGAACTTATGAAAGCTGTATTACTAAATTCAGCTGATAAAATCAAAGATAGTGGTGATGGTTTACTTTTGGGAATGACTAAGACATTAATTGATAAGCAAAATCAAAATTGGTTAGCAACTGAAGCTTATGAAAATCCCCGCATTCCCTTAGATGCTCAAATGGGAGCAGGTCATTTAAACGCCTTTAGAGCTTATCAGCAATTTAGTTCTGGTGAATGGCCTTCATCAACTCCTATCCCAGCTATCGGTTGGGATTACAGCACCGTAGATGTTGGTAAATCAGTAGAATATGTATTAGCACAACCATTAAAAGCAAAGAGTTTTGTGAGTTTAACTTTGACTTGGGATAGGTTGGTAGAATTAAGAGATAAAAATCAAAATCAGCAATATGATTTAAAGGATAGTTTTCGCGATCGCGGTTTAAATCAACTGGAACTATTTTTAGTCAAAGCAGATGCCAAAGGTACAGATACTAGTACTGTTTGCTCATCAATTAGCTCAGTTGATAGTGTACAACATATTTTTTGTCCGGTCACAACCACAGGTAATTACAAAATTCTGGTGAAATTCCCTCATCAGGTCAACCTTCCCACTCAACCATATGCTTTAGCTTGGTGGACTGTACCTGCGGAGTAGGAGGTGGGGGGAGAAGAGGGCAGGGGGCAGGGGGCAGGGGGCAGGGGGCAGGGGGCAGGGGAGCAGAGGGGCAGAGGGGCAGGGGAGCAGAGGGGCAGAGGGGCAGGGGAGCAGAGGGGCAGAGGGGCAGAGGGGCAGAGGGGCAGGGGAGCAGAGGGGCAGAGGGGCAGGGGAGCAGAGGGGCAGAGGGGCATGGAAAATCAGAAACCAGTTCAAAGTCATCGAGATTTGGAAGTTTACCAAACAGCATTTGGTGCTGCTATGGAAATTTTTGAACTTTCCAAAAAATTTCCTATTGAGGAGCGATATTCATTAACCGATCAAATTCGTCGTTCTTCGCGTTCTGTTTGTGCTAATTTGGGAGAAGCTTGGAGAAAACGGCGTTATGAAGCTTCTTTTGTGGCTAAACTTAATGACTGTGAAGCTGAAGCCGCAGAAACACAAATATGGATAGAATTTGCTGCTAAATGTAAATATTTAGAGCTTGAAACAGGAAGACAGCTTTATCACACTTATGATGTGATTTTAAGTAAATTAGTGAAGATGATTGCTAATCCTTCTCCTTGGCTAATGCTAAAAGCTAGAAAAGGATAAGTAAGGGTGGAGGAGCAGAGGAGAAAATTAAAGATAGGATACATTTTCCTGATTTTTAGAGAATGTATCAATTTTCCCTACCAAGTATTACAAAAAAACTCTTATTCTCCTCCGCTCCCCTGCCCCTCTGCCCCTCTGCCCCTCCGCTCCCCTGCCCCTCTGCCCCTCTGCCCCTCTGCCCCTCTGCCCCTCTGCCCCTCTGCCCCTCTGCCCCTCACTCCTTCTTCCCTGTTCCATGTTCATCTGGATTAGCAATTAATTCCTGAAACATTTCCGAGGAGTTAGCTGGGTCTACAAAAACGATTTTGGCATTATTACTAGCACCAAGTTTATGACTAGCATCGACATAATCTTGAGCCACAAGATAACGGAGAATATCCTTAGTTTCAGGATGAGGCCACGTAAAGCATCCGCAATTATTTGCACTGAAATTCCAGTTGATTCTGCTCTGATAATTGCAGCTTTATGCTCCCCTTCTGCTGCCGTAATAACTGCACGTTTTCTGATTTCAGCCGCACGCTGTTCTTCCATTGACTTCCGTACACTTTCAGGTAATGTAATACTCTGAATATCGAGTCTCAGAATCTCCACACCCCAAGTTTCCGTGATCGGATTCAACTGATCTAAGATAGATTTATCCATATCAACTTGGGAGCGATTGGTTTCTTCTACCGTTTTTTCGGCGATGATTTGCCGGAGCGTGGTAGTTGCTTGCTGTGTTAATGCTTGCTCTAAATCATCGATTTGATAAAAGCTTTTTTTGATATCTTGGATGCGCCAATAAACAACAGCATCCACCTTCATATCAATATTATCTTTCGTAATCACATCTTGGGGTTTGATGTCCAAAAGCTGCTCTTTGGTAGTATCCTCCATGACAATTTGATCCACAAAGGGCACAATAAAGTTCAGTCCTGGTCCAAGTTTCCGATGATACTGCCCTAATCGTTCTACTATCGCTTCATTTCCTTGACTAATTAATTTTGCAGACCCTAAGGCATAACCTATAAGTACTAAGACTATAAAAATGATTGGCTCAAACATATATGCTCCTATTTAGGATGGACGGTATGGGAGTTGTTACAGATGGTTTTACTTTATAAGTGTATTATTTCGACTTGGTGATTTTATCTGCTCTGATCAGATGCTGGTTTTGGCAACGGAACATCTCGATAGAATGCGATCGTTATTAAAGCATCTAGATATCTCTCTGGCAAGGAGTGTTATAGTTATCAACTTTACACTAATTTTGAGCATTTTTATTCTCAAAAGGTGCTGTTATTACTATCACTGGTGTTAGTATTCTAAAATTATACCAACAAATTAATGAACCTTCCCTGCTATAAACTTGTAGCATAACCGGGAAGGTTCTGATGTGCTTTACCAAAAAACAGGTTTTTTCATCGTAGTTTTTGCTAACTGAATTGGTATTTTAGAAGCCAATCCCAAAAAACCGCAAAATGCCCAATACAGTACCTAAAGGACCAGCTATAGTATTAAGACTATCAGTAGACTTAGCTAAACCAGAACGATTAACTACCACAACATCATTATTCCGCAGGATGGGATTAGTTTGCTCATTAATCCCTTGGGAAAAATCTACTTTCACTTCGCGTTTAGTAACAGAACCATTGGGGTTGAGACGAATTAAATCTACAGTGGCTCGACTAGCTCTAGAATCATTAAATCCACCCGCAGCTAACAAAGCCTGATTTAAAGAACTATTGGGCTGTAAATCTGTAGCCCCTGGTTTTTTAACTTCTCCAATCACACCAACTTGAATTTTTACTGGTGATAAAGTCGTTAGTGCTAATTGAGTGGCTTCTGCTGTATTTACCTCTGTTGCTGTAGGGATAACAATCGTATCTCCATCTTGCACAAGTATATCTTGATTGATATCACCACTCTGTAATAATTGCCAGAGATTAACATCTATACTTTGTTCTGTACCAGTTCTGGTGAGTCGGCGTAATTTAAGATTCCGAACATCAGCTTGTGATGTTACTCCTCCAGCTAGTTGAATGGCTCTGGTAATAGTTGGTAAACCACTTCCTTGTCCTTCTGTAGAGCCGGAAGCAACTAGATAAGACCCAGGACGGTTAACTTCACCAATGATGGCTATACTACGAGGTGTTGTTTGGTTAGCAGCAAAGTTAGCAGCAAATAAATTACGTGCTTCAGCTACGTTGAAAGTGGTCGCAGTTGGTACAGTAATCGTGTCTCCATCTCGTAAGGTAATCTCCTGTGAGATTCTACCTGTTTGCACCAATTCTTTCAAATTCAGGATGACAGTTTGTTCAGAATTACGTCCGATTTTCCGTCGGAGTTGAACTTGAGTCACATCCGCTGCTAGTGTTACTCCCTGAGCAATGGTTAATCCAGCTAATACAGTTGGGTATTGTACACCGGGATTATTTCCGGCTCCTCCTTGTAAGCTGAGAGTGTAAGACCCTGGACGGGTTACTTCTCCGGCTACAAAAATATTGATGGGACGGGGTGATAACAGGTTAACAGAGATGAGTGGACGTTTCAGAAACCGGGAGTATCTTCTGGCAATTTCGTTAGCTGCTTGTTCAGTTGTTAATCCAGAAACATCTACACTATTAATTAAAGGTAAATTAATCGCACCACCTGGAGGTATTTGATAATCTCCAGTATATTCCGGTACTTCAAATACATTTACTCGAATTAGAATCGCCACCACCTAAGGCATAATCTGTGGCTAATCTGGCTTGTGGTGCTGATTGTTCTAAGGGAAATACTTTTGTAGTGGATGATATTGGTTGTCTCTGAGCTAGGCTAGCAGATGGCAAAGTGACATTGACAGTTGTGAACAAAGCCAAACCTGCAACTGAATGAGTGAGGAGTTTCCGCAAACCTATATTAAGCATATTTACCTGAGACATTGAGACTACGACCGGCAAAGTACTATCAATCAAGAATTCAGGAGTCAGGATTCAGGAGTCAGAATAGAATTATGTGCTAATGGTGGCTTAATAAACAGGTTAAAGTACCACTAATTTATTTTCGCTCCTGACTACGGACTCTTTTTAATGTTGACTATACTTAAATATTCTAGTTCCCTGACACTCTTATTTTCTAACAAATACTCGATTTTCCGGGTGCAAATGATGGATGCGGTTTAAATTTTCAGTAAAGCTATTTTAAAGCTTATACATTCAGGATACCAAGGATATTTTCCCTGTTCCCTGTTCCCTGTTCCCTGTTCCCTTTTAAACCTGATTTTGTTTTCTGATTTCTTGGATGAAAAACTCTTCTAGAGATTGACGGGATACCTGCATACTCAGAATTTTTCCTCCCATCAGTCTCAGACTAGCTAAAAAATCATAATAATCTTGTTGGATTAAACCTTGCCAAGAACCATCAGGTTTAAATTCTAGATTAGATATCCATTTTTTCAGAACTTCTCCATCACCACCTTCTCCTCGAATATGATATGCGTTTTCACTTTTTAAAAGTTCACTCAGCACACCTGAGCAAATTAATTCCCCTTGGGATAAAATCGCAATGCGATCGCAAATTTGCTCAACTTCACTGAGAACATGACTATTAAAAAAGATGGTCTTACCAGCAGCTTTGAGGGAAAGAATAATTTCCCGCATTTGGTAGCGTCCTACCGGGTCAAGTCCAGACATTGGTTCATCCAAAAATACCAAATCTGGCTCATTAATTAATGCTTGAGCCATCCCAATCCGCTGTAACATCCCTTTAGAATATTTACGGAGAAGTTTTTTCCGAGCCTCGGTTTGGGATAAACCGACTAATTCCAATAGTTCTGGAATTCTTTTTTTTTGTACACTCCCAGGAATTTGAAAAATTCCCCCAATTAACTGCAAAAATTCCCACCCAGTCAGATAGTCATACAAGTAGGGATTTTCCGGGAGATAGCCAATCCGTTGCTTGACCGTGAGATCGCCCAGAGGCTTACCCAATAATAACCCCCTACCAGCAGTAGGACGAATAATTCCCAACAGTAATTTTAACAGAGTAGTCTTACCAGCACCATTAGGTCGCTAATAAGCCAAAGGTTTCTCCCTGATAAACCTGTAAAGAACAGCCTTTCAGAGAGACAACTTTTTGATTCAGCCAAAACCCGGCTCGATAGACTTTCCGCAATTCAGAAGTCAAAACGACTGGTGGATTAGAGATAGAATGCAGTGGTAGATGAGTAGTGTCTGGAACAGACTTCATAAACTTAAGGAATAGGGAATAAGAAGTGTACGAAGTTTGTAGAAAAATTAAATATTAGTCCTATAGTAGTCAATCAAACCAGGTTTTTGACAATTGATCACCACCATTTTTTTTAGTATCACAAAACACCTTTTGAGCTAGGTATTACCCCAACCCGACGAGGATCTATTTCTACAGCCATCCGCATTGACCTAGCAAAAGCTTTAAAAGTAGCTTCAATGATGTGATGGGAATTAATACCATCCAATTGACGGATGTGGAGTGTCATTTGGCTATGATTAACCAACGCCACAAAAAACTCCCGCACTAATTGAGTATCATAAGTTCCCACCCTCTGAGTAGGAATTTGTAAACCATAACTAAAATGGGGTCGTCCAGAAAAATCCAAAGCTACCTGAATTAAAGCTTCATCCAGGGGAGCGAGAAAATGACCAAAGCGGACAATACCTTTTTTGGAACCCAACGCTTGACTTAAAGCTTGTCCCAAAGTAATACCCACATCTTCATTAGTGTGATGGTCATCAATATCCCAGTCTCCCTGAGCTTGAATATCCAAATCAAATAAACCGTGGGAGGCGATTTGATGTAGCATATGGTTCAAGAATGGAATCCCAGTTGACACCTGACAGATACCTGTACCATCGAGATTAATGGTAACTTTAACGTTCGTTTCACCTGTAGTCCGGTGAACAGTTGCAATGCGGGGATTTTGGAGATTGGTCATTTGCATAAAGATGAGGGGAGAAAGAGATCATTTTACCCAATACCTGCTCCCCAAATTCAATTTTGATTACATTCCCATAATTTCATATCCTGCATCCACATACAAAACTTGTCCAGTAATGCCAGAAGCTAAATCACTAGACAAGAAAGCCGCAGTATTACCCACTTCTTGCTGAGTTACAGTTCTTCTCAGTGGGGCTACTTTTTCGACATGATGAATCATATCTAAAATCCCACCTACGGCAGAAGACGCCAAGGTGCGGATTGGTCACTGCGGAAATAGCATTAACGCGAATATTGTGGGAACCTAATTCAGCAGCCAAGTAACGTACACTTGCTTCTAACCCGGCTTTGGCTACACCCATGACATTATAGTTAGGAATCGCTCTGACACCACCCAAATAGGTAAGAGTGATAATACTACCACCCTCAGTCATCAGAGATTTAGCTGCACCACTTAACTGTACTAGTGAATAGGTACTGACTTCTAAAGCGAGGTTGAAACCCGGACGAGAGGTTTGGCTAAAATCTCCAGTTAAATCTTCTTTATTGGCAAAAGCTAGACAATGAATGAGGACGTCTAGCTTACCCCATTCGGTGCGGATAGTCTCAAAGGTAGATTGAATCTGCTCGTCATTCTGGACATTGCAGGGAAGAAATAAACTTGGGTTTAGAGGTTCAACCAAATCAGCGACTTTTTTTTCCATCTTACCCCGCTCATCTGGCAAGTAGGTAATACCCAAATTAGCACCTGCTTGATGCAGTTGTTGGGCTATTCCCCAAGCGATGGAGCGATTATTGGCAATGCCTGTAACTAAAGCGTTTTTTCCCGACAGATTCAACATAAAACTCAGCAATATGATTAATCATTAGGAGCATACTAGAATCTGGGGCAATTTGACCCTACCAATTTTTTGAAATTAAAATTACTAATGAAAAAAAGCTGAAGTAAACAGTTAAGGGGTAGAGCCGGGGACGCAGGGGGGGAAACAGAATTAAAATATATATCTCCCCATCTCCCCATCTCCCCATCTCCCCATTTTTAAATCTTTGCCTCTTCTCTCACCAATTTATCCCAACCCAAATCCTTCAAATTATTATTCCGACGCAAAGGACGAGTTACCAACTCCAAAATATCCCGCGCATTGGCAAAACCGTGAATTTGAGCAAAAGTAAACTCCACAGACCACTTAGTATTAATGCCCCGCGCTTCCAAGGGATTAGCATGAGCCATACCAGTAATTACTAAATCAGGTTTCAACTCATAAATCCGCTGAATTTGATTGATAATTATCTGGTTTTTCCACAATCGTGGGGAGAGGGACACCCATTTCATGACAAGTTTTCTCTAACAAAGCCAATTCCGCAGCTTGATAGCGTTTATCCATGTAAGGAATACCGATTTCTGGAACAGTCATGCCACAACGAACCAAGAAACGTGCTAAAGAAATTTCTAGCAAATTATCACCCATGAAGAAAACTGATTTACCGCGAATTAATTGCACATAATCTTCTAAACCTGCCCAAATTTGTGCTTCCCGTTCATCTAAACCTTGGGGAGTAATATCCAAACACAGAGCAAATTTTTTCAATCCAAGCGCGGGTTCCATCAGGTCCAATGGGGAATGGTGCGCCAATTAGTTTACATTTGCGACGACGCATTAAAGTTGTAGCAGTACGGCTGAGGAAGGGATTAACACCAGCAACATAATACCCTTCTTCGATCACGGGTAATTCTGTGAAGCGTTTTGCAGGTAGCCAGCCGGAAACTTTGATTCCTTGTTTTTTCAGTTCTAAAGTTAATTGAGTGACTACTGGGTCAGGAAAAGAACCGAAAAGAACCAAGGGCGGATGATCTACATATTCAGATTCATCTTGGGCAACTTCCTCTTTTTTCTTGCCAAAATTCAGCAATTTTTGAATGGCATTACGTTCGCTTTTTTCGGTTTCCGATAGCGGAGACTTTTCAGGACAACGATTAGCCATTGCGGCTAAAACAGTATCCTCTCCTTGGGTAAAAGCATAATCCAGACCGTTAGCGCGAGCGACCACGATGGGAATGCCAATTTCGGCTTCTAACTTAGGTGCTAAACCTTCCAAATCCATTTTAATAATTTCGGTGGTGCAAGTACCAATCCAGACAATTACACTAGGATTGCGATCGCGCTTAATTTGCACACACAACCGCTTTAACTCTTCATAATCATTCAACTGAGCGGAAATATCGCCTTCTTCCAATTCAGCCATCGCATAGCGGGGTTCAGCAAAAATCATCACCCCCATTGCATTTTGCAAGAAATAGCCACAAGTTTTTGTACCAATTACCAAAAAGAAACTATCTTCAATTTTTTGGTATAACCAAGCCACACAGCTAATCGGACAAAAAGTGTGATAATTACCAGTTTCACATTCAAAATTTAAAGCTTCTGGTTGTTGAGCAACAGTCATTTTAGTTTTACTCCCCTTGATAAAATTTAAATTTTTTCATTGCAGACGAAGTAAAGACTAAGGAGAGTGAACCGGAAAATTCAGGATTTGTTAAAGTTAGATTCTGCGATTTTAGATTGAGGAATCATACCAATTCAAAATTCAAACTTCCCGAAAAAGGAATTCATTGTTTGTTTGATGAATTGGTATTAGGAGTCAGGATAATATGTTCTGACCTTGAATCCTCATCCAAAATCCAAAATCTAAAATCTAAAATTAACTATTGGGGAAAAGACGGGCAATTTCTGAGTCATCAAAAACGCCGGAAGGTAATTCTTCACCCAAAAAGTCGTTACTTTCCTCAGTCTTGTGTAGCGATGTTTCATCACCCCAAACATCAGATAATACATCGCTAAATGCATTAGTATCAGTTGTATTTAGTTCTTCTAGTGTTTCTTCAGCTAGAGGATTCTTCAAGCACAGCAGTGCTATCAAAAGCAAATTTGATCAAACTCATTTGCGGCATCTAAACTCAGAGTTTCAGGAAATTCCTCATTTGAGTTATTACCATTTCCAAAGGAAACATCACTAAAGCCATTAGTAGATGTCTCTACCGGAGCAGTTTCCTCAGTGGAGTGGGAGTGAGTATCTCTCAACTCATCAATGACAGGATTGTGGCTGATGGTGTCATCTTCTGGGGTATCATTTGCAATCACCTCTGACTGATGTTCCTCTACTTCCGCTGGGGGAATAACATGATTACCAAGAGCAATATCTGGGTCAAAATGTAAATCAAGCACCTCAATTAAGGTGTCTGCATCAGGATTGAGTTTAGCAAAAGGATACATTAACTGCGCTAGTTTGGGGTCTAGAGCATTAACTACTCCCAGGATGAGGTAAGAAGGTGGTCGCTTCCCGCCATCAGGGGTATAAACTGATTCAACTGACATATGTAGACTAATCCATTCGCGGTTAGCCTGGAAAAATTGCAACCACTTCTGCTTCAAAGAATCCGTAAAGCTGTTAAAGAAAGCCATCTTATTTTGTCCCCCATCCTGAGAACTTAAATGATTTATACAATCATCAAGTCTAATTCCTCTTTGGCATTAGTAACCTGGTGTTTACCCGGATTTAGATAAAAATCAGACAACAAGGAAAACAACTCACGGTCAGGAGCATCGTTAGGAACTACACCTTCAGGACGAGAGAGAATTTGGTCAGCAATGCTGAGATAATAGTCACAAACATAGTTGAGGGAAGGATCTGACTCTGCCATTTCAAACAAAGTTTTGCCTTTGACGCGAGAAACACGGATATCTTCTATCAACGGTAATACTTCTAATACTGGCATAGGCACAGCTTCAATATATTTTTCAATTAAGTCTCGTTTGGTAGTGCGATTACCGATTAAACCAGCTAGACGCAAAGGATGAGTCCGTGCTTTTTCGCGTACTGAAGCTGCAATCCGATTCGCAGCAAATAAAGCATCAAAACCATTATCAGTTACAATCAAGCAATAATCAGCATAATTAAGGGGTGCTGCAAATCCACCACAAACAACGTCACCCAATACATCAAACAAAATAACGTCGTACTCATCAAAAGCATTAAGTTCTTTGAGTAGTTTCACAGTTTCACCAACCACATAACCACCGCATCCCGCACCTGCTGGTGGACCACCTGCTTCCACACAGTCAACACCACCATAACCTTTGTAGATGACATCTTCTGGCCAGACATCTTCGTAGTGGTAATCTTTTTCTTGCAAAGTGTCAATAATGGTGGGAATCAGAAATCCGGTGAGAGTGAAGGTACTGTCATGTTTGGGGTCACAACCGATTTGCAGCACCTTTTTACCGCGTTTAGCTAAGGCCACGGAGATATTGCAGCTAGTTGTAGATTTGCCGATTCCACCTTTTCCATAAACTGCTAGTTTCACTTTGATTTGCCTCTCTATAGTGTTTTATCAACCTGGTGGCTTAAACAATAGCCGTTCACCTAGCCTGATAGCCTGATGGGGTGATGCGTTAGGTCTGTGATTGCCATTATTCAGCAAGTCCACCGGAAAGGAAAGAGGCGATTAATCTGTTTAGGGGTTTAAATGAGAGTTTTAGAGACTTATTCGGATTAATTTAGATTTTTTTCATTTTAAAAGCTTATTTAAGCTCAAAAAATCATTTTAAATTTATTTGTATTCTTAAATTTACTAAAATTAGTTACAAAATACAAATAGCTATGATTGCCTTTTTACAATGGTTTCCATAGATAAGACTCAGGTCAAGAGGGTAGGGAGTTTGAATAGAAAACCAGAAAAATGTTGACCCCTAATATGTACAGGTTGAAAACCTGTTGAAAAACCTCACCCTGGTTTTGCGTCAGCGAAACCCGTCCCTATCCTGAGTAAGGAAAGGAAGATATGATGATATTTAATGTCTAATAAATATATAAATAACATCCGGTTTGCTCCCCTTAGCCAGCTACGGTGTACAGACAAGTAGTAGGGGCATATTGCAATACGACCCTACTCAACCTGGTTAGGGTAAGGTTCTTCCCGAATACGGAATCGCTATTCTAGGGAATGTCTGAAGATATATGGAGAATTTTTAGTAAATTCATAATTTTAGTGTCTATACGTGTATTTCCATCATCGTTCCCTCAAACCTCAGAATCTTGTAAATAAATGTTAAATTTGCAAATCTTGGACTAAATTTGACTTTTAGCTCTTGATATTGTTAATTTCCTGTAACGTTTGCCAACCAGCTTGCCACTGAGAACCATCTTGTAATAATTTAGCATTAATCCACAAGCGCACATTGGGGTCACAAGCAGCAACAATTTCTGCATATACCCAATTTCCTTGATTTTTGCGATTAACAACTTGAAAATGCCGCCAACCGTCTACTTTTTGTTGTGCAGTCCATTTAGAACCGACTAGATAGGGAAATTTCTGTTTTTTAGCCATTACCTTAAAATTGTGAGTTAAGATTTTCAATATCTCATTTGCTTGATGGCGATGCGAATCTTACCCATCACGCAATATTTGACAATATTTTTTCTTTAATCAATCTTAACACTAGAGAATTATTTTCAGAAGCAGACCGAAAACGTTGGTTTTTGAGAACTCCTCTCAAACCTGAGTCTGTCTCGAAAAGAAGAAAGTCCCTATACGGTCAGGATGACAATATTACTTCCTCTTTTAACTGAACCTTATTGTGATATAATTGTGTTATCTTGATCAGGCTGACGAACCTACTCTTGAAGTATTAAAAGATGTATCTCAAAAAACTTTAAGGAGATAGAATTGAAATTTATGGAATATTTTAAAAAGATTCAGTTAAATAAATGGCGACAGTTTGAAAATATTGATATTGAATTTGATGCTGATATATCTGTGTTAACCGGACCAAAATGGATCTGGAAAAACTACAGTTCTTAATGTGCTAGGTCGTCATTTTGGTTGGAATATAGATTTTGTAGCAACACCATATCTTAGAGGTATAGAATCTACAAGGAAATCCATGAAGATTTGGACTGATGTATGGGAAAGTAGAGAAAAAGATTTTCAAATAAGCGATAAATCAACACATATTGGAGATATTGTTTACTCCAGTAATGAAATCTGTAAATTGATGTCACCCCCGAATAATAATGCACAGTATAGCCTTGAATATCATAATCAAAAAAAAGTAATTGGTTTACATATTCCATCACATCGACCTGTGGTTAGCTATTTTAAGCTAGATACAATTCCCACTAGTCCAAAAACTAATCAACAACAGTTTCAAGAATTTCAGCAATTGTTATTTCAAACTTATAATGCAGCAAGCTCAAGAAATCCCGGATTAATTTTAAAACAAAATTTAGTAGCTTTAGCAATATTTGGTTATGGTAATAATGCTGTTCAAGCGGATGAAGAGTATAGAGATTTGTTTGAAAGATTTCAAGAAATCTTAAGAAATATATTACCAAAATCTTTAGGATTTTTAAGATTAGAAGTACGAATGCCGGAAATTATTTTGATAACCGAGTCAGGTGATTTTCCTCTTGATTCTATGTCAGGTGGAGTCAGTGCAGTTTTTGGTATGGCTTGGCAAATTCATATTTTTGGTGCTGACAAAGATAAATGTACAGTTATTATTGATGAACCAGAAAATCATTTACATCCTAGTATGCAAAGGGAATTTTTGCCGGGATTAAAAGAAGCATTTCCTAATTATAAGTTTATTATTTCTACTCATAGCCCTTTTATAATTACTTCTGATCCAGATGCTACAGTATATGGATTAGTTTACAATCAGAATAAACGGATCATTTCCCATAAACTTTCACAAGTAGATTTGTCTGGATCTCCAAATAAAATATTGAGAGAAATATTGGATGTACCTACCACATTACCATTGTGGGTAGAGCAGCGCATAAAAAGTATTTTTGAAAAATATGGAAAAATAGAAAATGAAGAATATCGAGCAGATTCAATTTTTGAAGAACTAAAACAATTAGGATTAAGCGAATCCATAGGAGAATATTTTGAGCATAGGGATGAAAAATGAGAATGAGAAAAATACAAAAATTACAAATTCCAGAAATTTTAGCTTCAAATTCTGCAAAATGGCTATCTGAATATATTGAAGATAAAAGTAGTTCTAATAGAAGATACAGATACAGAGAAACAGATATAAAAAATCAATTAAAACAAGAAACAGCAGACAAATGTGTTTATTGCGAAAGTAAGATAGGACACAATACACCAGGAGATGTAGAACACAAGATACCATCAAGCAAAAATATAAACCTTCATTTTGATTGGAATAACCTGACCATAGCTTGTACAGAATGTAATAGACGAAAAAATGATTATTATGAAGAAGGAATTGAATTTCTAGACCCATACGAAGATGATGTTGAAGTATTATTGGAACATCATGTTGCCTATTGTCTGTTGGATATCTGGTAACAAAAGAGCAGAGATAACTGTAAGAATATTAGATTTGGATTCAAATAAACGCTCTAAACTTATTTTCAGAAAAATAGAAAAAATAGGAGAGCTAAATCACTTAATAGAAAGATATCAATCGGAATCAAACTCATTGCTCAAGCGTCTGCTTTTCAAGCAAATTGAAGAAATGCAGCATAAAACAGCAGAGTATTCAGGAATGATAAAAACTATTATTCAAAAGAAGGGGTTAATGAAAAGTTAAATAGAAATAATATTTTTCAATACCAATCAAACTAAGTTACAGTACTTTTGATGTATGGTATTATTTTTAACTAGTTCTTGATAGCGGGAAAGCAAGGAATCATAGCTTGTCATAATTGTTACCAAAAAAGGTTAATTGACTAACGACAGTTTTAGAAAAGCAACTTCTCTCAAGAATATAGTTCATTAGTACTAATATGTCATCTAGAATTAAACAAAAACCTAATTGGTAATTTTTGCCGATAAAGGTCTAAAATGTAATCAGAATTTCGGCGAATTGTGAGCAAATAAGCGGGTATGTATCCAGCAAGCGTGGTAAAACATCAATGACATTAGGAAAAATCTTGCTAGAACCTGGCACTTTATGGACAAATATTCAAAAGCAGACTAAACATGCTCTAGAATGTGGAGCATTACTATCCATCCCCACAGAATTTGAATTTGTCGAACAAGATGGAGTTAATTTCTTAGTCCGAATTTTAGCTAATATTGACCGCAAAAAGGAAGCAAAGAAAAAACAAGTTAGTCCTTCTGGTCAAGAATTTAATCCTTTTTTACCTTATGAAGAAGATTTATTTGTTGCAGATATTTCCGATACTCATGTATGTATTTTAAATAAATTTAATGTAGTTGATTATCATCTATTAATCATCACTCGTGTTTTTGAAAAACAAGAAAGCTTACTCACTTTAGCAGATTTTACTGCTCTGCGAGAATGTCTTGCAGAAGTTGATGGTTTAGCATTTTATAATAGTAGTAAAATTGCTGGAG
Organism: uncultured cyanobacterium; assembly: GCA_963766435.1. Lineage (GTDB taxonomy): Bacteria > Cyanobacteriota > Cyanobacteriia > Cyanobacteriales > Nostocaceae > CAVXZH01. The sequence goes on along the minus strand of CAVXZH010000006.1, from coordinate 2,520,478 downwards.
CAAGTCAACCTCATAAGCATTTGCAAATCGTTCCTCTCCCAATTACACCATCAGGAGTTGAGATACCCATTGCACCATTACTAGCTAAAGCTGAATTTACGAATATGGATACTATCACTACTATTCCACAATTTCCTTTTGTTCACGCTTTTACTAAATTAAATTTGCTGATGAATCCTGAATCAATATTAGATTATTATCACAGATTATTAAATGCAGTGGGTTTGAAATCAATTGGAGATTACAATTTTCTAGCAACAAGAGAATGGATGTTAATAGTTTTGCGTTCTCAAGAAGAATTTGCTTCTATTGGTGTGAATTCTTTAGGATTTGCAGGAACATTGCTAGTGAGAAATCAAGAGCAAATGCAGTTACTTAAAGAAATAAGTCCGATGCATCTTCTTAAGCAAGTTGCTGTACCAAAATAAATAGTTATAGCCAGGATTCAGGAGTCAGGAGTAAAAGCTGCTTATTATATAGCTTCTTGTCGGAAATTTTGTACCTCATTTAAACAAGAAGCGCTAGATAACAAAAAAATTGGCTCGTAGTTACAAGTAAATACGGTTTAGTTATCAGTGACACTGATATATATTGTTGTGGTTTTCCCTTACTTACTGATAAATCTTCCGTATCAACTCATAACATCTTCATGAATCTGGATTGAGTTTTTGTCCTTTATATTGTAATAATTTTAGTGTTTATACTTGTATAATTCCATTAATAATTTATCAAGTGTTTTTCCATACTATTTAAATAAAAATCAAGTCATTTCAAAGGTTTCAGTCATATTTATTTGCTTAATTAAGTTATATTGATTTCAGTAATTACTGAGTATAGTGAACTATTTGCCTGCTAATAGCTTGGGGTAGATATTCATAGATTATACTATTAGCAATGTAGTTATTATACAAAAAACTTCAGTAATACAACTACTTACTATAAAGAGAGTAATAACTTATTATTCAAATTAAGGAATTTTTTTCTAAAGCATTTGCCAGGAAATAAATTTCCCAACATTGTATTTAAATGTAAGCAGCACTACAAATTTTACTTTTACAAATAAGGAGGAGTTTACTTTACAGTACATTTAATAATTACTGTATAACGGTTCGTATGTTTGGTGGAATTTCATTTAATGTAAGTTGGAAAATCACAAGTAGGTTTGAAGGAGAAATAAACTAATGACAACGCAAAAAGACTTGTACAAAGTTGCTGATATCATCCCTTTCATCTTTTCATTAAAAAAAGAATTCGGACAAACTAAACTGATTCAATATATTGAAGACGAAAAAATTTCCGCTACAGACAAGCTAAAATTCGCTCCTGATTTTGCTTATTTTGTTAATTCATTTTCTGATTTGAATAAATATATATTACCTTACAAAGACACTGAATTAGAAATTGATGAACTAGGACTGAAACAAAAACTTAATAATCACACCAGAGAAGATGAATCTCATAATACTTTGTTTAATGATGATATGCTCTTGTTTGAAAATAGATTCCATAACTTTAGCTTCAATGATTCTTTAATTTTTTTGTGGAAAGACAATCTTAAAAACAGTCGTCTGATTGGATTTGGAATTGCAAAGCTAACACAAATTGCTTTAGATCCTCGATTGAGATATTGTCTAATTCGCACCATAGAAGAATTAGGTAATACATTCTTCTCAATTTCACATAAATGTAAAATAGGTGAACATGAAAGCAAATATTTTGGTTCAACTCATTTACGGTATGAACCAGGAACACTACATCTAGAAGGTGATGACGAAGATATTTTCCTGAGCCAAAACCTAACCCTGGAAGAATATAAGTTAGCTCAGAGTATTGTTGAAGAATGTTACACTCTATTTTTTGATTTTTTCCAGGAAATTTATGAGAATATTGTAAATTCTTCAGAAGCCATAATTCAGAATGAATATAAATATTTTGAATTTTCAAGCAGCAAATGAATTATTTGACAAGTTTGTGGAATGTAATAATCAAAAAATAAAAGAATGTCAAAAACATTCTTTTCAATGGAAGATGATTGATAAACTTTGCGACTATATGAATAATCATCAACAGCAAAGTTTATCAATCACTCAAAACCTCGATTCTGATTGCAGCGAAGCGGAACGAAGGATGACAAATTATATCTTCTACAACTTTCTGGTGGTGAGCTAGAAAATTTAACAAAGAGATTATATCACCTTGCTAAAAATTCACCAACAACAACTCAATTAAATACTGATAATGAAGTTAAAAATCCAGATTTAGATTCTTAGGTGATTAGCCATTATATACAGCATATTGCAGATAAATAAGGTACATATAAATATAGTAAAACTATTGTGAAGCAGGCATCTTGCCTGCCGTTGTATACTTTACTCAGAGAAAATATGCTCTCACTGATGGGGAGTCTGTAGAGTTGGTAGAATTGATCAGGAAATATCTACTTCAATAAAAGTTCATCAAACGTTATATTTAATACTATTCCTCATCTTCCTCTGGTGCATTTTTATCCCAATTGACACAAAAATCAATTTTCCCATTGTTATCCAGCACTTGCTCGATTTCTGTATAAAGGCTATATTCAGAAGATTCAGGAGGAGATTCTAAACCACTTATCCATAGCCAGCCTAAAGTGCGAGTCATAGCAGTGTATAGTTGATTACGAAGCTGACGACTATTCTCAGATTTAGCAATCTTTTCTAATCCAACTATGAATACCCAAATATAGGAATCCTATTTGATTTTTGAACAAAAAACCGAGATAATACGTGAGTAACTTACAAGTCTAATAAGAAACAATGATAAATCATCATTTAGAAGCTTCAAAGCAGCCAAAGATGGTACTATTAGATGGTCAAGTAGAGAATATAGTCAACATAACGATACTGGATCGACGAAGGGCAATAAACTTATCTTTGGAAGAACGAGAAATAGCGATCGCTGAACTACAAAATTTTATGGCTCTGTATCCAGATTCTCGCGAAGCAAGAAAAGCGTTAGCAGTCAAGCTGGTTTATCAAGGCTACTCATATCATGAAATAGAAATAATTTTAGATATTTCAAAAGGGTCGATAACAGCTTGGAAGCAAGCTTATGAAAAGAATGGGATTGATGGTTTGCGGTTAAACCATAAAGGTAGAAAGAGTTATTTAAGTGATGAACAGCGTCAGGAAGTTTTAAATTGGTTAAGCTCAAAAAATTGTTGGGAGATAGGAGAACTGGAATATAAACTGGCATTTGAATATGATGTAATTTATGAATCAAAACAAAGTTACTATAACTTATTTGAGGCAGCAGGAATAAGTTGGAAAAAAACAACTTCTTTAAACCCTAAAGCTGATCCAGAGGCTGTAGCTGTAAAAAAAAAGAGATTGAAACAATTTTAGAAGAAAATAGAGAGTTAATTGAATCAGGAGAAATGAGAGCTTTTTTTATTGACGAATGTCATTTAATGTGGGGAGATTTAAATGGATATGTTTGGGGAAAAACCGATGAAGAAATAGCAGTGCCAGTTGTGTGAATCAACGAGAAAAACAGACATATTATGGAGCAGTGGACTATGTTGAAAAAAAAATATTGCTTAAACCTTATGATAAAGGTAACTCGAAAAATACAATTGATTATCTTCACTATTTAATATCCGAGTCTCCTAATCAAAGATTACTGATTTTTTGGGATGGTGCTACTTACCATCGTTCTCAAGCAATCAAAGATTTCTTATCAGAAATAAATCAAGATTTAGCAAGTGACCAATGGAAAATACATTGTATTCGTTTTGCACCTAATTGTCCAGAGCAAAACCCAATAGAGGATATCTGGTTACAAGCTAAAACATGGGTGCGACGTTTTTGTGCATTAATTCCTTCCTTCTCGCATCTAAAGTGGGTATTTGAATGGTTTATACGAAATACAACTTTTGATTTTTTCAGGCTTAAAATGTACGGATTTTTTGCTAAAAATACCTAGAATCTCTATATTTATTGCCAGAAAGTATCGAATCTATTTATTTGAAATAATCATATTTATCAAGGGAAATTAATTATCATTAATTTCCATAATATCATGCATTTTTACTTTTATAAATATTGAAACAAAGGGTAGTATACTACATTTTATAAAATAGCTTAAACCCAGTCATAGCAATAATTGAAGCAAATTTTTATATATAATTATTATGATTTAGATATTTTCAGTTAACATGATAATATCAATTGAATTTATTGCTAGAAATTTTCTTCTTTTACAGTCAATATTTTGTAGAATAGCTGTAATTATTCAGTTCAGTAATCGTAGGAGTCAGCAAATCCCTCTCTGTGGTTGGTTGGTAATCGCTGGCTTAATATTGTGGTTTATAAGACTTTTACTGCTCTCCGTATTATCTCGGTTTTTTATTTAAAAATCAAATAGGATTCCTATAGGATTCCTATATTTACTGAATTATATGAAAATTGGCTTCCCATTAAAGAAGAACAGATTTATACTGTTGATGTAGGTGTTGCTTGTATAGGAACTAAAACCAAGCTACCAGATTATCCAAAACGAAAACCAAATGATACTGACGAGAAATTTACAAAAAGGGTTAATACTTGGATTCCAAAACGCGAGCTAATAGAACAGGAATGGGAAATTTTTTCATGGGAAAGACAAGAGCAATTTGAAGAGATTATTGAATTTTATAAAGGTAATATTATTAAAGGCTTTCGAGATGAAGGAGGTGAAATTGGAACAGTTCGTTTACCTGACAGTTTTTCATGCCGAATTAGAATTTCTGGTAAAGGACTGAAAGATTTAATCGAAAATTTTCCCTAAATTTTTGATATTAATGAAATAGATGAATTCACTGAAATTATTCAGCAGGTCGAAGGATGCGATACGTATTCTCCAAATTTTAAACTAGAACCTCCAGAACAAAATGCGCCTAAAGTATGTGTTATAGATAGTGGTATTCAGGAAAGACATTCTCTGTTAAAATCAGCAATTCATTCCCAGAGTTCAACATCTTGGATTCCTGGAGAAACTAATCAAACTGCTGATTATGTTGTTAGCGACGGTGGACATGGAACAAGTGTTGCTGGTGCAGTTCTTTATCCAAAAACTATACCTCGTAATGGTAGTGAAAAAGCTATTTGCTGGATTCAAAATGCTAGGGTTCTTCAAGCTGATCGTCAATTACCTGAAACACTATTTCCACCTAAATTGATCAGTGAAATTGTAGAAATTTATTATCAAAAAACAGGAACTAGAATTTTCAATCATTCTATTACTGGTTCTGTTCCTTGCAGAAATAGATATATGAGTGCTTGGGCATCAACTATTGATAATCTAACATGGGAAATGGATATTCTCTTCATTGTTGCAGCAGGTAATTTACCACTGGATAGTAGAATTGGATTTACAAGATTATCTATAAGAGAACATATTGAAGCAAATCGATTGTACCCGTATTATCTCTTAGAGGATTCATGCAGAATTGCTAACCCTGCACAAAGTTTTCAAGCTTTAACAGTGGGGTCAATTGTTTGCATCTCTTATAATTCACCACCATATTTTTCCATTGCACAGAAGGATGAACCCTCATCTTTCTCATGCTCTGGTTTGGGAATTTGGGATAGTATTAAACCAGAAGTAGTTGAATATGGGGGTGATTTAGTAAAGAATGAAAGTACAGCACCTGATATTATTCTCCACAAAAATGTATCTCCTGAATTAGTACGATCAACTTTAAATGGTGGTCCAGCAATTGGATATGATAAATTTGGTACATCATTTGCAGCACCAAAAGTAAGTCATATTGCTGCACGTTTAGCTGCTAATTTACCTAACGAAAGTTGTCTTCTTTATCGTGCATTAATAGTGCAATCAGCAAGATGGCCAGAATGGACAATGAAAAATGATGTGAATAAATTGCATATTGTGCGTCAAATTGGTTATGGCCTTCCTAATGTTGATTGTGCTTTGGGTAATTCTCCCAATCGTATCACATTGATGACAACAGGAGAACGCCGTATTTCTGCTAAAAAAGCTCATGTTTACCAAGTAAAACTTCCAGAAAAATTACGTTCTCCTGGAGAAAAATTTCAGATTCTTGTAGAGGTAACTTTATCTTATAAAGCACAACCACGTCGAACCCGCAGAAATCGTCGCAAATATCTTTCAACATGGTTGGATTGGGAATGTAGTAAAAAAGGAGAAGATCCAGAAAGTTTCCTGAATAGGATTTTGAAGGATTATCACATTCCAGAAGATGTTGAAAAGGGTGAAGATAGTTTTCAATGGACTCTCGGAAAAAGATCAAAAAATCATGGAAAAATCGATGGTGTTTCTAGAAGTGCAGGAACTCTTCAGAAAGATTGGACTATTGTGAATTCATTTGAACTCAGAGAAGCCTTCTGTATTGCTGTTGTTGGACATGAAGGATGGAATAATGATCCTTTTGCGGAAGTTCCATATTCTTTAGTTGTGAGTTTTGAAGCCATACGAGCTGATATTCCTTTATATACATCTGTTGTAGAAGCTCAAATTGAAACAGAACTTGAATTACCTGTAGAAATTCAATCTTTGTAAGTAGGAGGTCAACATTGAAAATCAATTTGTTAAGCATGATATTTTTGACTAATTGAGTCTAGATATGCGCTCCAATCACCCATTTTCCAATAATTATCTTTGTGTGGAAGTTTTTCTTTATATCATAGTCTGAAAAAAATTATGTCAAATGGGGGATTAATTTCCACTTGGAAATTTTTTATGATGAGCTTGACGAGGAAGAACTATCCTGTTTTAAATTTTATAAATCTAGGTCATAAAAATCCAGCGAAGACTTTCCAGCACCCTGACCCCAACGAGCATCAGGTTTCCAAGCACCATTTTCTTCTTCACGCCGACGGGTGCGGACTGTTAGTTTATCATTAGTAAATTGTAGTAGGTTATATTGCCAAGGATAAGCAGGAATCAGTTCTTTAGTAGCAGCACCAAAAGTGCCCGCACAAATGCGGTCTAATTTCCTACCATCTTTACTCATATCATAGCGATAAAGGCTAGTTTCTGCTTTGTGAACATGACCATGAAGGAAAAAACGAAATCCCGCTACAGCTAATTGTTCCATAAAACCTGTATCTTTAATCCGGTCATTCCCAACACTATCCAAAGGATGATGCCAAACCGCAATTTTGATGCAATTCTTATATTCAGGATGACGGCGAATTGCGGTCAGAGCATTACTCAAAGCATCCATATTAATGCTGGCACGAAATTTATAATGATGATCTAATTGCCAAGCTGAGTTTAGTCCTAATATAAGAATGTTTTGAGATGAAAGATAGTCTAAGGTGTATTGCTGCGAATATTCTAGAGGATAGGGTTGATTTTTGATTGCTTCATAAAACTTACTGAAATTGATAAAACGCTGTTGATATCCTCTTGGGTCGATAACTGCGATGTAATTACCCCCATCATCAATAATCAAAGTTTCATCCATTAAACCCGAATATTTCTTACGAAGCATTGGTGTGTAACCATCTTCCTCCGAAATTTTCCAATTCAGGTCATGATTTCCGGGAACAATAATAATCTGTTCCGGTTTTAGTGGGAAATCTTGAAGTAAATTGGCAAAAAACTTTTCCGCAGCTTGATATTCTTCAGGAGTGGAATAATTAGCGATATCACCGGAAAGAATGAGAGCATCAAGATGGGGGATATTTAGGTCGTTGCGTAAATCTTCTGCTAATTGGTTAGACCAAATTTGAGCTTGTTGAAAATTGTTGAAATGTAGGTCAGAGAGGTGGAGAATATTAATTAATTTTTCAGTATTTCGGTTATCTGTTAAAATTTCCAGAGATGATGGTTGAATTGGGTTTACAGTTCGGGAAAATTGTTTTTGATAAAAGGCTTTCAATTCTGGGTTGTCAGGATTCTCCTGATATGCTCCTGTAATTAGTTGTGATAATTTTCCCTTAGATTGAGCCACTTCAATCAAATTGAAAATAACTGCTTCTAGTGTTTCTCCTCCTACAATGGCATCTAGATTCTCATCTAATTGGAACCTAACCATCTGCCTGAGGGTTGTTTTATTAGGAAATGCACTGAGCAATGCTGTTTGCAAATCTTTATATTCTTGACTGTTTAGCTTCATCTGGAATCAGGGTCGGGTTAGTAGGCAGATAATTTTGTTATATTTTGAAATAAATATATTTGAAATAAATAATAATGATATCAAATTTACAGTTTTTCTTGTGTGTGATTAGCCCGTTTCCGGTGGATGTAGATTTGCTGTAAACAACAAATTTTGTATAAAAACAAAAGCCGACCTCGAAGAGATGAGGACGGCTTTTGTAGAATAGAAACCTGGCATCGAGCTATTTTGGCATGGGGCAACCCCCGTACTATCGTCGCCGCAGCAGCGTTTCACAACTGAGTTCGGGAAGGGATCAGAGTGGTTCCACCGCGCAATAGACACCAGGAAAACTGGTTGGGTACAAAACCCTGAAGGCTGCAAGTAACGCGAATTACACCAAATCTTGAATGAGAGGTCAAGCCCTCGGTCTGTTAGTACGGCTCGGCTGCATACATTACTGTACTTCCACCTACCGCCTATTAACGGGTGTTCTGCCCGTGACCTTACCTACTCTCGTAGTGAGAGCACTCATCTTGAGGTGGGCTTCCCACTTAGATGCTTTCAGCGGTTATCCGCTCCGCACTTGGCTACCCAGCGTTTACCGTTGGTACGATAACTGGTACACCAGCGGTGCGTCCTTCCCGGTCCATCTCGTACTAAGGAAGGCTCCTCTCAATGCTCTTGCGCCTGCACCGGATATGAACCGAACTGTCTCACGACGTTCTGAACCCAGCTCACGTACCGCTTTAATGGGCGAACAGCCCAACCCTTGGGACGTACTTCCGCCCCAGGTTGCGATGAGCCGACATCGAGGTGCCAAACCTCCCCGTCGATGTGGACTCTTGGGGGAGATCAGCCTGTTATCCCTAGAGTAACTTTTATCCGTTGAGCGACGGCCATTCCATGCTGCGCCGTCGGATCACTAAGTCCTACTTTCGTATCTGCTCGACTTGTCGGTCTTGCAGTTAAGCTCCCTTATGCCTTTACACTCGTCGCACGGTTTCCAAGCGTGCTGAGGGAACCTTTGAGCGCCTCCGTTACCTTTTAGGAGGCGACCGCCCCAGTCAAACTGCCCACCTGAAACTGTTCCCTAACCGGATCACGGTTATGGGTTAGAATTCTAGCTTCGCCAGAGTGGTATCTCACCGTTAGCTCCATATTCCCCAAAAGGAATACTTCATCGCTTCCCACCTATCCTGCGCAAGCGAAGCCCGAACACAATTCCAGGCTACAGTAAAGCTTCATAGGGTCTTTCTGTCCAGGTGCAGGTAGTCCGTATCTTCACAGACAATCCTATTTCGCCGAGTCTCTCTCTGAGACACCATCCAGATCGTTACGCCTTTCGTGCGGGTCGGAACTTACCCGACAAGGAATTTCGCTACCTTAGGACCGTTATAGTTACGGCCGCCGTTCACCGGGGCTTCGGTCGCTAGCTTTACTTTCGCTGACCAACTTCCTTAACCTTCCGGCACTGGGCAGGCGTCAGCCCCCATACTTCCTCTTACGAGTTTGCGGAGACCTGTGTTTTTGGTAAACAGTCGCCTGGATCTCTTCACTGCGACCCACTGCTGAGGTGGGCACCCCTTCTTCCGAAGTTACGGGGCCATTTTGCCGAGTTCCTTAGAGAGAGTTATCTCGCGCCCCTTGGTATACTCAACCTCCCTACCTGTGTCGGTTTCGGGTACGGGTACGATGTCTTCATCACATAAGAAGCTTTTCTAGGCACTATCCTTCCCCACGCGGAGTTCGTAAACTCCTCCCAAACCAATTAGGGTGTGGTTATCTTTCATGCGTCCTTCCTTATGCTCCCACATCATAGTCAGGGATTGTTGACCCTGTGTCCATCGACTACGCCTTTCGGCCCTCGCCTTAGGTCTCGACTAACCCAGAGCGGACGAACCTGGCTCTGGAACCCTTAGGGTTTCGGGGCATTGGATTCTCACCAATGTTTGCGCTACTCAAGCCGACATTCTCACTTCCGTTTCGTCCACAGCTGCTTGCCGCTACTGCTTCTACCTACGACGGAACGCTCCCCTACCGATTAATTAATTAATCCCACAGCTTCGGTACATCGCTTAGCCCCGTTCATTTTCGGCGCGAGAGCGCTTGACTAGTGAGCTATTACGCACTCTTTCAAGGGTGGCTGCTTCTAGGCAAACCTCCTAGTTGTCTATGCACTCTCACCTCCTTTATCACTTAGCGATGATTTGGGGACCTTAGCTGGTGGTCTGGGCTGTTTCCCTCTTGACGATGAAGCTTATCCCCCACCGTCTCACTGGCTATGTGTTCACTGGGTATTCTGAGTTTGTCTCGATTTGGTACCGGTTTCCCAGCCCGCACCGAAACAGTGCTTTACCCCCCAGTTTTAATCATAACCGCTGCGCCTCAACACATTTCGGGGAGAACCAGCTAGCTCCTGGTTCGATTGGCATTTCACCCCTAACCACAACTCATCCGCTGATTTTTCAACATCAGTCGGTTCGGACTTCCACTTGGTGTTACCCAAGCTTCATCCTGGCCATGGTTAGATCACCAGGGTTCGGGTCTATAAACACTGATTATCGCCCTCTTCAGACTCGCTTTCGCTTTGGCTCCAGCATTCTCGCTTTAACCTACCAGTGCCTATAAGTCGCCGGCTCATTCTTCAACAGGCACGCGGTCATCCGTTGAATCGGACTCCCACTGCTTGTAAGCTAATGGTTTCATGTTCTATTTCACTCCCCTTCCGGGGTTCTTTTCACCTTTCCCTCGCGGTACTGGTTCACTATCGGTCACACAGTAGTATTTAGCCTTACGAGATAGTCCCTCGCTGATTCAAATGGGATTCCTCGTGCCCCATCCTACTCGGGATTCAGCTACTATCCTTTGATTTTCGACTACAGGACTTTCACCTCCTCTGGTGCAGTATTTAGCTGCTTCGTCTAATCTCTAGATTCGATATCGCTGTCCCACAACCCCAAAAAGTAAACTCTTTGGTTTAGGCTCTTCCCCTTTCGCTCACCACTACTTAGGGAATCTCTGATTTGATTTCTCTTCCTCCAGCTACTAAGATGTTTCAATTCGCTGGGTTGGCTCATACCTGTCTATATATTCAACAGGCTGTATATAGGGTTGCCCCATTCGGACATCTCCGGCTCAATGTTTGCTTCCAACTCCCCGGAGTATTTCGTCGGTAACCACGTCCTTCTTCGCCTCTGTGTGCCTAGGTATCCACCATTAGCCCTTATTAGCTTGACCACTTCAAACTTGGTGTTCCTCCACTTGTATTCACAATCTATCCAAAAGATAGTCTGTGTCTACCTGCTTTGTTTCGCGTTACTATGCAGTTTTCAAGGTTCTGGCTGGTTTTTTCCAGCAGTCTGATGCCAAACATCATGTTGCTGAATTTTCACCAATCTTTTATTCTATCATATCCCTTTGACGGTTACGAAAACTATCTTAACAATTTTCTACTCATCGTAAATTATGTTAATTACACTTTCTTAACTGTCATATTCGTCGGTTGGGAAGGTGGAGGTTAGCGGACTCGAACCGCTGACATCCTGCTTGCAAAGCAGGCGCTCTACCAACTGAGCTAAACCCCCTAATTGAATTTCTCATCTGTGTTTCCACAAATTCCAAATTCTTTCAGGTGGGCCATCCTGGACTCGAACCAGGGCCTCACCCTTATCAGGGGTGCGCTCTAACCACCTGAGCTAATAGCCCTTACGAACCTCACCATAGTTTGAAAGCCCACAATTTTTCCTGCGACCGACCTTAGGATGACCAACTTAGTATCTCTATCAAATTTGTTTCGATATCTAAGTGGGAAGGTCTCCCTAAAAGGAGGTGATCCAGCCACACCTTCCGGTACGGCTACCTTGTTACGACTTCACCCCAGTCACCAGACCTGCCTTAGGCATCCCCCTCCTTTCGGTTGGGGTAATGACTTCGGGCGTGACCAGCTTCCATGGTGTGACGGGCGGTGTGTACAAGGCCCGGGAACGAATTCACTGCAGTATGCTGACCTGCAATTACTAGCGATTCCTCCTTCATGAAGGCGAGTTGCAGCCTTCAATCTGAACTGAGCTACGGTTTACGGGATTTGCTTGCTATCGCTAGCTTGCGACCCTCTGTCCGTAGCATTGTAGTACGTGTGTAGCCCAAGACGTAAGGGGCATGCTGACTTGACGTCATCCCCACCTTCCTCCGGTTTGTCACCGGCAGTCTCTCTAGAGTGCCCAACTTAATGCTGGCAACTAAAAACGAGGGTTGCGCTCGTTGCGGGACTTAACCCAACATCTCACGACACGAGCTGACGACAGCCATGCACCACCTGTGTTCGCGCTCCCGAAGGCACTCCCACCTTTCAGCAGGATTCGCGACATGTCAAGCCTTGGTAAGGTTCTTCGCGTTGCATCGAATTAAACCACATACTCCACCGCTTGTGCGGGCCCCCGTCAATTCCTTTGAGTTTCACACTTGCGTGCGTACTCCCCAGGCGGGATACTTAACGCGTTAGCTACGGCACGGCTCGGGTCGATACAAGCCACGCCTAGTATCCATCGTTTACGGCTAGGACTACTGGGGTATCTAATCCCATTCGCTCCCCTAGCTTTCGTCCCTCAGTGTCAGTTACGGCCTAGCAGAGCGCCTTCGCCACTGGTGTTCTTCCTGATATCTACGCATTTCACCGCTACACCAGGAATTCCCTCTGCCCCGAACGTACTCTAGCCTTGTAGTTTCTACCGCCTTTATCTAGTTGAGCTAGACTCTTTAACAGCAGACTTACATAGCCACCTGCGGACGCTTTACGCCCAATCATTCCGGATAACGCTTGCATCCTCCGTATTACCGCGGCTGCTGGCACGGAGTTAGCCGATGCTTATTCCTCAGGTACCGTCATTTTTTTCTTCCCTGAGAAAAGAGGTTTACAACCCAAGAGCCTTCCTCCCTCACGCGGTATTGCTCCGTCAGGCTTTCGCCCATTGCGGAAAATTCCCCACTGCTGCCTCCCGTAGGAGTCTGGGCCGTGTCTCAGTCCCAGTGTGGCTGATCATCCTCTCAGACCAGCTACTGATCGTCGCCTTGGTAGGCCTTTACCCCACCAACTAGCTAATCAGACGCGAGCTCATCTTCTGGCAGCAAGCCTTTCACCTTTCGGCATATCCGGTATTAGCCATCGTTTCCAATGGTTGTCCCCGACCAGAAGCTAGATTCTCACGCGTTACTCACCCGTCCGCCACTATCTCCGAAGAGACCGTTCGACTTGCATGTGTTAAGCATACCGCCAGCGTTCATCCTGAGCCAGGATCAAACTCTCCGTTTTGAAGACTTTGTAGCTCTTTTTGGCTGCCCTTTTTACACCTCAGCCTGGTGTCTTAATTTACTTGACGCAGGCTATTGCTTTATACTGGCTTTCAAACTATAATATTTTCTAGGTTCGGTGCACCTTTGAGTTCGCTCTTTCGCGCTCTCTCTCCGGCACTTGTTAAATATAGCGAACCTTAATTCTGTTTGTCAACCCTTTTCCCAATCTTTTTTTGGGATTATTTTCGCACCGGATGAAATCCTTGCAGCGTAAGGATTGTAGGTTTCTCTGTCTTTATTCCCCACCCCTCTTCCCTCAACATCCGCTTTTGGCGATCGCACTCTATCTACTTTAAATATTCTCCTGGTAGGTAACTCCTCAAATTTTTTCCATCGCCAAATGGTTTACACAATCGGTTAGGCTGATAAATGCCGTTAACCAGTGATCATCAATAAGGAGCTTAACTGCTGTGCTACCCCCATTTATAGTGCTAGACCAATTTTTGCAAGGCTGGTTATTAGAGGATATTGGTAGAGGAGATCGCACCACCCAAGGTCTTTTATCTCTAGATGGAACCGCAGGAGAAGCAAAGTGGATAGCGAAAGCACCAGGAATAATTGCTGGTTTACCTGTGGCGGCGAGAGTATTTAAGCTTTTAGATGAAAAAATGAGCTTTACAGCTTTGATTTCAGAAGGAGAAAAATGCGAACCAGGACAAGTAGTGGCCCAAATGCAGGGTGCTTTGGCTGCACTATTGATGGGAGAAAGGGTAGCACTCAACTTGGTAATGCGATTGAGTGGGATTGCGACTCTCACTCATCTATATATAGAGAAAATTTCTGATTTACCTGCTCAGTTAGTGGATACGCGCAAAACCACACCCGGCTTGAGATTATTGGAAAAATACGCCACTGCTGTAGGAGGTGCTGTTAATCACCGGATGGGATTAGATGATGCGGTAATGATTAAGGATAATCATATTGTCGCAGGTGGAGGAATTAGCCAAGCGGTTACTTCCATTCGGAAACAGATTCCTTACCCTTTGACAATTGAGATAGAAACGGAAAATTTAGAACAGGTGCAGGAGGCGTTACAAAACAAGGTTGATATTATTATGTTAGATAATATGCCTACGGAAATGATGCGTCAGGCAGTAAAGTTAATTCGTGAGCAAGATCATCGAGTAAAAATAGAAGCTTCGGGAAATGTGACCTTGGAGAGTATTCGTGCTGTAGCGGAAACTGGTGTAGATTATATTTCTAGTAGCGCACCCATTACTCAGTCGAAGTGGTTAGATTTGAGTATGCGGATCAGTTAATACTTGATAAAAATATGCACTCAGTAAAATATTGGCTGATGAAATCGGAGCCGGAAGTTTATAGCATTGCTGACCTGGAAAAACAGGGACAGACAATATGGGATGGTGTTCGTAATTATCAAGCTCGCAACTTTTTGCGGGAAATGCAACCAGGAGATTTAGCTTTTTTCTATCATTCTAATACCAATCCCCCTGGTATTGTGGGGTTAATGCGCGTGCTAAAAACAGGTATAGATGATCCAAGTCAGTTTGAACCAGAAAATAAATATTATGACCCTAAATCAAGTGTGGAATCTCCTCGATGGCAAACAGTTGTAGTAGAATTCTTAGAGATTTTTCCTGAACCTATTTTATTAGCTACTCTCAAAGAGAAGTTTAGCACTGAAGAACTACTCTTAGTCAGAACCGGAAATCGGTTATCAGTGATGCCTGTATCGGCATCAGTAGCTGAAAAAATTCTCACCTGGAAATCCCCATAATTGAAATTAGGGCATAATTGCCCCTTGAAAATCAGCATCAGTGAGAATTGCGCCTGTTAAATCGGCTCCTTGTAGATTAGCATTTTGGAGAATAGCACCAGTCATATCTGCATAACTCAGATCTGCTCCTTGTAAACTAGCTTGACTGAGGTCTGTGGGCAAAATTCCCCACTGTGTCATATGACTCAAATTGGCACGACACAACTTGGCTCCATCTAAGTTGGCATGATGTAGTAAGGCGGCTCTGAGGTCTGAATAACTTAAGTCGGCTCTACTTAAAACTGCATACCCCAAATCTGTACGCTGATTGGAACTAGGACGAAAATCTGCCTGAATTAATAGAGAACCGGAAAGCTTAACATTATTTAAATTAGCACCACAAAAACTAGCTTTGACTAAATTTGCTTCATCCAAGCGAGTATAAATTAATTTTGCACCTGTTAAATCAGCCTCCCGGAGAATGGCACGATATAAGTCGGCTTCACTTAAATCTATTCCCCACAGAATTGCTTCACTCAGATTTGCTTGTCGTAGATATGCTTGGTGAAAGTTGGTTTTACCAAGCCGTGTTTGACGTAAATCGGCATGGCTAAAATCTGCTCCTTCAAAGTTAGCATTTGTTAGGTCTGCTTCTTGTAAATTTACTCGCTGAAAGTTTCTCTCCCCAGCAGCATAGCGTTGAATAATTTGATCAATATCCATAATTTTGACAATTTTAATTTACAATATAGCGGTTTTCAATTGAATGAGATCCAAAATTCACCTACAAAGTTATATAGTAACAAACTTTCAACCATGCAATCATCTGCATACTAACCATGCAAATGATTGACTGATTGCATTCTACTATCAGTTCTGTTGCTGATTTAATACTCTCAGTACACTTATTGGTTGATCCAGAAAAAATTAGACTATGCTTTAAGTCACTTGTAACTCTAATGTTTTATTTTATCTGGAATCTAGTAATTTTCGGTAGGTTTTACAGAATGGACTACAGATTCAGATAGAATTCGCCTTTCCTCTAGAGCGGAGATCGTTTAAGCTATCTGAAAGATTCCTTGATTTGTGGCTAAGAGGCGATAGTGTGCCTAAAAAAGTTGGTTTGATTTCTCTTCTGATCATCTGTAGTTTGTGGAGCCAGCCCCCAGCAGCTCATGCACAAGCATTATTACCCTATACCCTTCAACTTGACACTGCTAAGTTGGAAAAACAGGGTTTGGTTTTAGCGCAGGAAGCAGTTCTGTTAGCGCAGGGACAACAGATTGAATTAGCTCTACCAAGAGCGCGACTAGCTTCTCAATTAATTCCCAAGAATGATAAAGTCTGGTTTTTGTTAGGAGGTTTGTATTTACAAAATAAAGAATTCGATTCGGCTATTGCAGCTCTATCCAAAGCTCAACAACTCAACCCCAAAAATCCTGATGCTCTCTTTGCTTTGGGTTCAGCTAATTTTCAACAGAAAAAATACTCAGTAGCTATTGCTCATTACCAAGCAGGTCTAAGATTAAAACCGAATAACCCAGATGGTTTATTCGATTTAGGGAATGCCTATTTTGTCTCTGGTCGTTTATCAGAGGCGATCACTCAGTTTTCTAAAGCGGTATCCCAAGATAAAAAATTCTGGCCAGCCATTAATAATATTGGGTTAATTAACTATGAGCTAGGTAATACTACTGATGCAATTAAACAATGGCAAACAGCAGTTACACTTAATCAGCGAGCCGCAGAACCCCTATTAGCTTTAGCAGTAGCTTTATATACAAAAGGAGATCGTCAGCAAGGTTTAGCTAATGGAAAATCGGCCATCCAGATTGATCCGCGCTATGCCGATTTAAATTTCCTCAAAGAAAATCTTTGGGGCGATCGCCTTCTAGCTGATACCAAAAAATTCCTAGAATTACCCCAAATACAGAATGCCCTACTGCAACAGGAAAATACTTCACCCTCAAGCCAATGAATTTTAGAGATGGGGAGATGGAAGAGGCAGGGGGACAGGGGGCAGGGAGCAGGGGGGAGAAGAGGCAGGGGTGCAGGGGGCAGGGAGCAGGGGGGAGAAGAGGCAGGGGTGCAGGGGGCAGGGAGCAGGGGGGAGAAGAGGCAGGGGTGCAGGGGGCAGGGAGCAGGGGGGAGAGGAAGATAGGAGGTGGGGAGGTGGGGAGATGGGGAGAATATATTTTAAATTCTCTTTCCCCCTGCCCCCTGCCCCCTGCCCCTTGTCCTCTTTTCCCTGTTGTGGAAATCCACCTGCTATAGTACTTATATACTAAACAGGAGTAATTAACCTAAAATATTTTTTAGGTGAGTATTCCAGTTTGGATGAGTAAATTGTCAAGGGTGGTCTTTCGGCAGAAGTGCCATAATCTGATCAACAAACTGTTGATGGTCAACAACTGGTTTAGAAATGTAGCCATCAGCACCACTTAATTTAAGAAAGTTCTCGCGATCGCCTTCCATAGCATGAGCAGTCACCAGAATTATCGGTAAGTTAGCTGTTTGGGGGTCAGATTTCAACATTTGTGTAATTTTGATACCATCCACTGACTTACCTTGATAAACACTTCTAGCCAAAGAAACATCCATTAAGATTAAGTCTGCTTGTCCTGCTTGATGGCGATTTGCATCACTTCTTCTACATTCTCAGTATGTTTTACATCCAAACCACCACGTTTAGTTAAAATTTTGGAAAAAACTCGCGCATTAATCAGATCATCTTCGACAATTAAAACAGTTTTCATGGGAATTTGACTTATAAGGATGAGAGGATTATGACTGAATAGAACAGTTGTCTGTCTCTTTTTGAATAATCAATGTACTTCCCCGTTGTCAAGGATAATACTACTGCTTTTTATCATATAAGTATCAAAATTTAGTTAGTTATATGATTTCATCAGTTATGGTGTGGTGGCACAGAGTCTTAAGTTCCAGCAACTTTTGTGTAGTTAAAATTCAGGGAAAAGAGCTTCATGGCAAAACAGTTAAACCTTCTCTCCACGGGACAGGTCATCACAACAGCCCTGCACACTGAGATGCAACGGTCTTATCTAGAATATGCCATGAGTGTGATTGTCGGGCGAGCGTTGCCAGACGTGCGTGATGGCTTAAAGCCAGTACATCGGCGTATTTTATACGCCATGCATGAACTGGGTTTAGTACCTGATAGACCTTATCGTAAATGCGCTCGTGTAGTAGGGGATGTACTGGGTAAATACCATCCTCATGGCGACCAAGCAGTTTATGATGCTTTGGTCAGATTGGTACAAGATTTTTCTAGTCGTTATCCCTTATTAGCCGGACACGGTAACTTTGGCAGTGTAGATAATGACCCACCAGCAGCCATGCGTTATACAGAAACGCGGCTTTCTCCCATTAGTCATGAGGGAATGCTAGCAGAAATTGGGGCAGAAACTGTCGAATTTATTGGCAACTTTGATAATTCTCAGCAAGAACCAACAGTACTACCCGCCCAATTACCCTTCTTGTTACTCAATGGTTGTTCAGGAATTGCGGTGGGAATGGCCACTAATATTCCACCCCATAATTTGGGGGAAATTATCGACGGCTTGATTGCCTTAATCGACAACCCAGAATTAACAGATGAAAAATTATTTGCCCTAATTCCCGGTTCATGACTTCCCCACGGGAGGAGAAATTATCAGTGATGTCGGCATTCGTGAAGCATACACCACAGGTAAAGGTGGCATCGTGCTGCGAGGAGTGGCGACTTTAGAGGAAATTCCCGCCACCAGAGGCAGTAAAAAACGCACAGCTATTATTGTGACTGAGTTACCTTATCAGGTAAATAAGGCCGCTTGGATTGAAAAAGTCGCTGATTTGGTGAATCAAACTCGTCTACAAGGTATTTCTGATTTGCGGGATGAGAGCGATCGCGAAGGTATGCGGGTAGTAATTGAACTAAAACGCGATACTAACCCTCAAGAATTACTCCAAAATTTATATCATCAAACTGCGCTACAAACTACGTTTGGGGCGATTCTCTTAGGATTGGTGGACGGACAACCCCGGCAGTTAAGCTTGCGGCAATTATTACAAGAATTTTTGAAGTTCCGAGAGGAAACATTAAATAAACGTTACAATTACGAATTAAGTAAAGCCCAGAACAGACTGGAAATAGTCGCAGGTTTACGGCAAGCCTTATCTAACCTAGATCAAGTTATTGAAATTTTACGTCAAGCGGCTGATGGAAGTACAGCTAAAATTAACCTTTGTCAACAATTAAATTTAAGCGAAGTACAGGCAGATGCCATACTAGCCATGCCATTGCGTCGTCTTACCAATTTAGAACAGCAGAATTTACAACAGGAATTTGATCAACTTGGTGAACAAATTAGCTCGTTACAAAAATTATTAGATGATCGAAGAGAATTACTCAAAACCTTGAAAAAAGATTTACGAACTCTCAAGCGTAAATACAGTGATGCTCGTCGCACCAAATTATTATCCCACCAAAGTGAAGTCCCAACTAGAGAGGATAAAAGTAGCAAAGCTAAGAAAACAGAAGAGAATGAGGATAATTCAACCCCTACTGACAGCCTGCTGAACCAGCAGTTTTAGAATTTACTCAACGGGGTTATGTTCGTCGTGTTTCCCCAACAGCTAAAAAGCCCAAGACAGAAAATGGAGTAAATGATCATGATTTCATCATTCAGTCTGAGTTAACCGATACAGAAAAAGAATTACTAATCCTCACCAGTGGGGGTAAAGTCTATCCATTGAAAGTGGGGGATATTCCCGCCACTACTGGACGTTCTCCACGGGGAACACCGCTGATCACAATGCTTAGTAATACTGCTCAAGGCACACAAGAAGGTGTCATTAACCGTTTTGTTGTCCCAGAAAATTCTCCCCATACGCAAATGCTGTTCTTGACAAAACAAGGCAGGATTAAACGTGTTTCTTTAGGGGAGTTTACGAATCTAACCCGTCGAGGTATCACGATCTTAAAGCTGAAAGATGATGATGAATTGTTGTTCAGTCAATTTACGGCTGCTGGAGCAAATCTAGTTTTAGCCAGTTCTGGTGGCAGACTATTACGGTTTACGGTTAATGATGAACAACTACCTATATTAGGTCGAACTGCAATGGGTTTACAAGCCTTTAGACTCTCGAAAAGTCAGGAAATGGTGGGTTGTGTAACTGTAGGTGCAAATGACCAATTATTACTAATTACCCAAGAAGGATATGCCAAACGGATACCCGCAAATCAGTTAAAAGCATCTAATCGAGGTGATTTAGGCATACAATCTCTGAAATTCATCAATAAGACTGATTATTTAGCCAGTGTGGTAAGAGCCATACCAGGAACAGAAGTAGCTTTAATGACAAATAAAGATAGGCTTGTGCGAGTAACCATAGATACGATACCTGTACTCAATAAAGATGCAACAGGTGAAAATGTGGTTAAACTTAATCGTGATGAAAGAATCATCACCGTTGTCGAAGTGCGCGTTTAATTGACAAAGGGACACAATGGTGTCCCTCACAAATTCAATAATTTTTTTTACTAAGGCATCCTGATTTCAAACTCATGTTTTTTCAACATGAGTTTTTCCCGTTGCATCTTCATCAGATGATCTGATTGTGAAGAAATATTGCATTCATCAAAATATTTGTTATATTAATTTACATAAGCTAAGAAACTTTATTAAATCTAATTTGGAGTTCAAACCATGACTAACGCTACCAAAACTCTAACACCCGAAATTGGGGATCGAAATGCTTGGCGCTGGGGCTTTACCCCACAAGCAGAAATTTGGAATGGTCGTTTGGCAATGATTGGCTTTGTGGGAGCTATTTTGGTGGAAGTGATTTCTAATCAAGGCTTCTTACATTTTTGGGGCATTTTGTGAACTAGATAGCATCGGATAGATGACCGTTCCAGCTAAATCTAAACACACAAAATGTTAATAATTGTAAAAACCTGGTAGCATATCATTAGCTACCAGGTTATTTAGTATATATTTAGTGATCAGTTATTTTGGAACTGTGACTACCGAATATATTCCTTGAGAACGCTGTTACGATTGGGGTGACGTAATTTGCGGAGGGCTTTAGCCTCAATCTGACGAATTCTTTCGCGGGTGACGTTGAAAATTTGTCCGATTTCCTCCAGGGTTTTCATCCGACCATCATCTAGACCGTAACGTAGTCTCAAAACATCTCGTTCACGAGGACTAAGACTGTCAAGAACTTTTTCTAAGTCTTCGCGCAGGAGATTTTTGGAAACTTGGTCTTCTGGTGTTTCGCCATCGGATTCAATAAAATCGCCCAATCGGGAATCTTCCTCTTTCCCAATGGGCGTTTCTAGTGAAATGGGTAACTGAGCAGATTTAGCAATAAACCGTAGTTTCTCAATTGTCATTTCCATCCGAGTCGCAATTTCTTCTTCGGTGGGTTTCCGACCCATTTCTTGAGAGAGCAGTTTGGTAGTTTTCTTAATCCGTGAGATAGTTTCGTAGAGATGAACTGGTAAACGAATAGTACGAGATTGATCAGCGATCGCTCTAGTAATTGCCTGACGTATCCACCATGTAGCGTAGGTGGAAAACTTATACCCTTTTTCGTGGTCAAACTTTTCAGCCGCACGAATCAAGCCCAGACTACCTTCCTGGATTAAATCTTGGAAGGATAAGCCACGATTCATGTATTTCTTAGCAATAGAAACCACTAGTCGCAGGTTAGACTGTACCATTTTGTCTTTCGCTCTCCGGCCAATATGGAGACGATAACGAAAGGCTGGTAATGGGAGTTGTACTTCTGCTGCCCATTCACTGTCATAAGGATCGCGTTCTAACCGCTCTAAAAGTCTTTCGCGCACCCTTTCTAATTCGAGCAAATCAGCTATTTTCCGGGCTAATTCAATTTCTTCATCTGCTCTTAACAGACGAATTCGACCAATCTCTTGCAGGTAAAGGCGAATCGAATCTTCGGTATAGTGCTTTTTCTTGCTTTGTGTCCGACGACGCGATTTAGCGGCTTTTCCAGACTTTGCGTCGTCCTCATCAGACTGAGGCTCTAAAAACTCATCAATTTCGCCTTCATCGCTAATCAGCAGATCCTCTTCATCCTCGATCAAGAGTACTTCTAACTCGATCTCAGGCTGATTCATTATTTCTAGGTCAGGCTGATAAATGCTTTCGAGTACGTTGTTAGCCTGGTTCATGCCGCGTTCCTCATGCTCCTTGCAGAATCAATTACTCAGGATGGTTTAAATGCTCTTTGTAATAGAGCCAATTGCTAACTGAAAACCCAAAAATATGTTTATGGCTGATATGCCTAAGATATTTTTGGCTGTGAAAACGCCTCTAGGAGGCAGAGTTTTTTACTCTAGTAGAGTTATCAAAATCCTAGTATTGTAAAAGCCCTTCGTTTTAACCGTAGGGTTTTGGAGTAGGTTTTGGTACTTCTGGCTTGAGTAAAATTCATCAGTGTTAATTTCGCAGAAAACTGCTAACTAATGGTTCAAAAAGACTCGTCTTCATCAAGAAATTCACCACTCCAGGTCAATGAAAATGACTGCTGGCAGATTTTTTCCGAAAGACTGTTCCGATTGTAGCCTGTTTCACAGAAATTGCACTCTTTTTGTGGTTAATCATGAATCCATTCATCAAGGTGAAGCCACTTTTATCAGAAAGACATTAAAAACGGTAGTCATACCCTGAAATCTTATCTAAAACTTTTTGGTTCTCCAGTGGCATTCTCTTTAGATTAAAAGGTGGGTGCATTTGGTTTTCAGCAGTTCAAGGTACTATATTAAACATTAATTACCTAAAACTCCCTCTTCAACATTAACTTCCTTTCGGAAATATTAATGCACTCATTTTTGCATTTCTTCATAAATTACTCAATTCAAAGTGCAAAAGTGGGTTTCCCCTTGAGTAAATACAGTTGTACTAAGAACAGTAGGATGCTTGCTTTTTTGCAATTCATCCGATACAATCTGCTCACCTTAGCTAAGGAGTTAAGGTATTGGCAAAATCAGACCTGCGATAGATGAATTTAGATTTAACTAATTTCAGCCTTATTCACACATTAGCGCACTGTTGAGATTTCTACCCTATGAAACTTGACAAACTGTTTTTATTGTATACAAAGATATTTTAATTAGTCGATAAATTATTGGAAATTTAAGAGGGAACCGGAAACTAAGAACAGCGAACGAAAAATTTCAGTAATTTTTTATACTATTCTTCCGACAGAGGAGTGATTTTAAGTCACCATTCCCCTCTGCCCCTCTGCCCCTCTGCCCCTCTGCCCCTCTGCCCCTCTGCCCCCCATCCCCCCTTTCTCTTAGATATCCAAATCAGTCAGATTCAGTTTAGAACCATATGTTTCAATGAATTCTCGCCGAGGAGCGACGCGATCGCCCATGAGAATGGTAAAAATCCGATCAGCTTCAGCAGCATCCTCAATTTCCACTTGCTTCATTTTGCGAGTTTCAGGATTCATGGTAGTAGTCCAGAGTTGTGCGGGCATCATTTCTCCCAAACCTTTGAAACGCTGGATTGTATAGTTAGCATTGCTAGGGAAGGTAGCAATATACTGTTGAAGTTCACGCTCACTATAACAATATTCATGATTACGTCCCCGTTCTACTTTATACAGTGGAGGACAAGCAATATAAATGAATCCTTGTTCGATTAATGCGCGTTGATAGCGATAGAAGAAGGTTAACAACAAGGTGCGGATATGGGCACCATCTACGTCAGCGTCAGTCATAATCACGATGCGATGATAACGTAACTGAGTAGAATCAAAATCATCCCCTTTGACTCCTAAACCAAGAGCCGCAATCAGAGATTGAACTTCATTATTTTTGTAAATTTTGGCATCATCGGTTTTTTCGATGTTGAGAATTTTTCCTCGCAGGGGCAGAATAGCTTGAGTACGGCGATCGCGTCCTTGTTTGGCACTTCCACCCGCAGAATCACCTTCCACAATAAATATTTCTGATTCGCTAGGGTCACGGGTACTACAGTCTGCCAGCTTACCAGGTAAAGGGGAAGACTCCAAAACTGATTTACGTCTGACTAACTCTCGTGCATGTCTGGCTGCTTCGGCGGCTTTGAAGGCTTGAATAGCTTTATCTAAAATAGCATCAGCAATATTGGGATGAAATTCGAGGTACTCCGTCAAAACCTCTCCTACCAGAGAGTCAACAATTCCTCGCACTTCTGTGTTACCCAGTTTGGTTTTAGTTTGTCCTTCAAATTCTGGGTCAGGAACTTTGACCGAAATTACCGCCGTTAAACCTTCCCGAACATGTTCACCACTCAGGTTAGATTCATTTTCTTTGATTTTATTTCGCTTGCGAGCGATCGCATTTAGAGTGCGTGTTAAAACTGCTTTTAAACCTTCCAGGTGTGTACCACCATCAACGGTACGAATATTATTAGCAAAACCCAAAACATTATCAGTATAAGAATCTGTACACCATTGTAAAGAAACTTCCACCTGAACATTATTACGTTCTCCCTGGACATAAATAATTTCTTCGTGCAGAGGCTGCTTTTCGCGATTCATGTACGCGATATACTCTTTAATACCGCCTCTGTATTCGTAGGTTTCTATCTTGGGTGTATCACTTTTCAATACTTCCAGACGACTGTCGGTAAAAGTAATTCTCACACCTGCATTTAGATAAGCCAACTCACGCAGACGCCCTGCTAAAGTAATATAATCAAATTCTATACCTGGTACTAAAAATTTGAGTATCTGGCTTAAAAGTAACAGCAGTACCGGTTCTGGGGTTGGGGTCATCCTGAACTAATAAATCCGTCACCGGGTTTCCCCGTTCATAACGCTGGATATGAACTTTTTCATCTCGCCAAACGGTAACTTCTACAAATTCTGATAAAGCATTAACCACGGAAATTCCTACCCCGTGTAATCCTCCAGAAACCTTGTAGCCACCACCGCCAAACTTACCACCAGCGTGAAGCACGGTCATTACCGTTTCTAAAGCTGATTTCCCCGTTTTCGGGTGAAGATCTGCTGGGAATCCCGCGACCGTCATCTTGTACTTTACAAGAACCATCAGCGTTCATATCCACCTCGACATGAGTACAATAACCCGCTAAAGCTTCATCTACAGAGTTGTCCACCACCTCATAAACTAAATGGTGGAGTCCTCTAGGTGCTGTGGTACCAATGTACATCCCTGGTCGCTTACGGACGGCTTCCAGACCTTCCAGAACTTGAATCTGATCGGCACTGTAACTGCTCGTCATGAAAATTCTCCTGATGTGTGGGGTTAAACTTGCCTAAAGGCTAAAAAAAGTTAAATCACCCCAAAATTGTAACACAAAAGCCTTGTTGGCGTCAGGAGAAGGATTTAATGAGAAGTTTATACAACGATTAAAGCCGGGAACAATTAAAAATTCAAAATTTAGAAGGGTTTAGTGGTGGGGATTTCCCTGTCCCCTATGCCCTATGACCTATTCCCTTGTTAAATTAACCGATGACTAAATTAATTGTGATTTGTGGAGCAACAGCAACAGGTAAATCTGGTTTAGCTTTAAAGTTAGCGATGGAACTTGGTTCAATAATTTTAAGTGCCGATTCTCGTCAAGTATACCGTGAGTTTGATATTGGTACAGCCAAACCGTCTATAGCTGAACAAAAATTAGTTCCACATTATCTGATTGATATATGTACTCCAACTTCAGATAATGACACTAGCAGATTATCAAGAACAAGCACAAAACTTAATTGCTAATCTCAGGTTTCCCCACTTTTTTTGGTTGGTGGTACTGGTTTATATATACGTTCTATTGTCCAAGGGATGAAGATTCCTAGAGTTGCACCACAACCAGAATTGCGATCGCAATTGGAATCTCTTGGACAAACCCAACTTTACCCGATGTTACAACAAGTTGACCCTATTGCTACCCAAAAAATTCACGCTAATGATTTTGTGAGGACTTTAAGAGCATTAGAAGTATATTATGTGACTGGATATTCCTATCTCTGAACAACAAGGAGAAAATCCACCCAACTTATCCGATTTTGCAAATTTGTTTAGATTGTGATGCGGAACAGTTTAGAATCAGAATTCGTCAGACGCACTGAACAAATGATAGCAAGATGGTTTAGTCAATGAAGTGGAATATCTTTGTCAAAAATATGGTGCTGATTTATCTTTATTGAATACTTTGGGATATCAAGAAATTAAGCAATATTTAGCTGGTGAAATTTCTTTAGATGAAGCCAAAGAATTAATTGTTTTACATACAAGACAATTTGCGAAACGTCAACGGACTTGGTTTAGAGCATATCCCCAAATTGAATGTTTTGATATGGATAATCCTGATTTATTAGACCAGGTTAGGGAGCGGATAGATAAGTTTGTTTAATCAATTGTCTTAAAGTGTATGGATGCTTGTTATCATGACTGAAGTATTACTCGATTTCAGCACATATGGCAATAACTTAGGAGTCTAACTACCTACGGCAATCCGCTTCACAAAATTATTAATATTTAACATAACCGAGGAGAAAGCGATGACCATTATCACAATAGACGATGAACTAATTAATGAAATTATCGCAGTTAGTCACTATCAAAATCCACAGGAAGCAGTCATTAAAATATTATCTAATTACTTGCAGCAACAAAAAAAGAACTGCCTTTATTTGAGCGACTACGTTTTATAGACGACGAAGCTGCCGAAGATGATATTGCATCGTTGTTTGAACGTGATAGAGACACAGGTAGGAATGTTGAACTATGACTTATCTAATTGATACCTGTGTAATGTCTGAGTTTGTTAAAAAAGCTCCCAATCCCCAAATTAGTCAATGGTTTAATCAGCAACCGATTGAACAACTATTTTTAAGTATTATTACCATCGCTGAAATAAAAAAAGGAATTTATAAAATTCAAGACTCACAACCTGAACGATATCAAAAACTTAAAATATGGCTACAAAAAGTAAAAATTGAATTTTCTTCTCATATTTTACCAATAAATGATGATATTTTAGATAATTGGGCGAAATTTTCTGCAAATGCCGAATTAAAAGGTAGAAAATTAGCTGTAATGGATAGTCTGATTGCTGCAACAGCGCATCATCATAAATTGACTTTAGTTACCCGCAATGTTGATGATTTTAAACTGACATCAGTAAAAATTATAAATCCTTACAGTCTTGTGTAGGTAAATTTGGCAATAGCGATCGCAGGTTATTAAAGACAAAGCTGCAAATCGAGACAGAGCGATCGACTGCTATGAATTAGCAATGCTGCAAGTCTAGACTGGATATTTCTGTGGTAGGGGTGGTGGGATTGAACCAAATATCTACAGATTTTGGTTCTCCAGGTATTTCCATATTTCGTTTGACTTCTCCCAATGGTTGCAGAAATCCTTCCAAATATTGTTTTGCTAGTTGGTCAAAGCGAATCCGACTCATATCTAAATCAGTGGTCAGTTATTCTTGATTTCAATTTAACTGAAACTAAGTCTGTTTATAGCCAATTTGATCCATTTTTTTGTAATTCAAAACCAATGAGAGGATTGTCATTGATTTTTAGCTATCACTACACTTTGAATGCTAATGGCGATCGCATATCTGTGACTGAAAATAATGGTCGTTATGTGCAGCTTAAAAAAAGGATTTGCTAATATTTGGCGTCAATATAATTCTAGTATATCAAATGCATTTGTAGTACAAATTATGCCGGAAATTATCTATGAATCGCTGATTGATATAATCAGGGATTTTCTTAAAAGTAGAAATGTATAAAAAAAGCCGGAAAGTTACTTTTTCCGACTTTTTTATTTATGGTGATATCAGTTAATTTTTAATCGACTTCATAGAAGCCAAAGATGTGCAGCATTAAACATGAAGACTTGTCATGTTTAGTTTCCATTTTTAATCGACTTCATAGAAGCCAAAGGGTTCAGTATTCTGGCTCTTTGTAGTACTATTTTAGTTTCCATTTTTAATCGACTTCATAGAAGCCAAAGGTTTTTGTTGGAAACAACATTGCGAGTCTTCCCTTAGTTTCCATTTTTAATCGACTTCATAGAAGCCAAAGGCTACACTTGTAGAAGCCTTATATAGTAAGCATTGTACACCTATCAATCTGAGGGAGTCAATTTTTTGTTCCTCCCAGGACAGAATTTAGACAGAAAACCTGAATAGCTAAACCCTTTCAAACCCTTACCCCATAGACTATCTGAGGGAGTCTACGAAAAAATCAGTGTTTCAGCAATCGTCTTACTCCCTCAGATGCTTATAGATAAGCTATGATTCGATAAGCTAGACTAATGAATAGCCAAATTTATAGCTTCCAAATCATTGGTCGATAGACCTCAAGCTCATCCATCAAACAGGAAACTAAATCTAGAAAGAGTAGCCCGCTATGAATTAGCAATGCTGCAAGTCTAGACTCTTCCAGAATACCCCAAGATTGGGCAATGGTAAACACAAGTGATAAAATCACCTCTCGCTCACCATCCCTGATACTTTGGGCGATAGTGAGGAGAGAGGATTGATATTTATGTATTAACCTGTAACCAAGTTGTTAAATTGGTAATATCCTGAAAATCCAGCAATACTTCTCCCAAAGATTCTAGTTGCTCTAGTGATAATGCTTCAATTTGGGATATCGATCTGTGTAGGTATTTCACCAACTCGACGGGTCAAAAGTCGGAGAATGATTTTGCTTTCTCCTTCTTGTCGTCCCTCTTGTCGTCCCTCTTGCCGTCCCTCTTGTCGTGCTTCTTGTTGTGTCTTCTGTTCCCATTCTAGATACGCTTGTGATAAAGCTACCATTAGATTTTCCTCTTCTGCTTCTTCTTCTAAACCAGTTATCTCTAGTGTAATTTTCCAGTTTACTAATAATCGTAGCACTGTCCAACGATATGGGTCTTCCTTCGGCAAATTTAACAACTCTTTAATTGCCTGCTCTTGCACGGCATCTCTACCCAGAATTCTCACCCATAAAGTCTCCTGAGTTATAGGTAACTCCTTAATAGCGACAATTGCTGTTTTATACAATATGGGTGTAAAGTATACTCCTGTTAGTTCATCACTTTCTAATTGCCCACCTGATTCCATAATTACTGGTTTGGTGGTATTTGCTGCTAAAATCCATAACTGAGGTAAGTTTTCTTCTAAAACCTTTTCTCCATTTTGTTCTAATTCACGCCGATGTTGTTCCTGTACCCACAGTAATTTGAGCAAACAGGTTCTTATTTCTTGACGACTAGGAGAATTCCGAAATGGCTCAATCAAACAAGGAGTTTTTGCCATCCGGCTCAACAGTCCCAAATCACTGGATATTTCTGTGGTGGGGGTGGTGGGATTAAACCAAATATCTACAGATTTTGGTTCTCCAGGTATTTCCATATTTCGTTTGACTTCTCCCAATGGTTGGAGAAATCCTTCCAAATATTGTTTTGCTAGTTGGTCAAAGCGAATCCGACTCATATTTTAATTAGTGGTCAGTTATCTTTCTTTTCGATCTAGCTTAAAGGATATTTGAAAAGTCATAAATATTTATCTGATCAGAATGTTACTAGCTTTACGTAATAATCTGATTGGACAAAAAATCGTTACCTATAAATCAAATTCCGCGACATTATCCTCACCTATATTGCTAGATTTACCAAAAGTTGTTGGTTTAAAATTAGAGCCATGAATTAACTCACTAAAATTAATTCCTGGATTTTGATAGAGGATATTCAACACACTGATAAAATCCCGCACAATTTCCCCTGGAGTTAGTAAAGCTTCTGCACCCAGACGATTCACAATTTCCTGAACAAAGTTTTGTAATTGATGATTTTCCAGAGTTTTTTCATAGCTAAAATTGAGGGCATGAATTTCTGTTAATCTTTGTAAAAGCAGGAGAATTTCTGACTCAGTTAATGGCTTGAGCCGCATCACTGGACCCATAAATTCCTGGAGATTCACTTGAGTAGCATAACGACTTTCTTGTGTCCGTCTACGCCAAGCCTGATCAGCAAAAAGTCCCCGATTTGGATCTTCTAGAAATTTCGTGGTTCCCCCAACAAAAATCCCCAAATTCTCAGCTTTACACTGCATTGTATCATTAAACATTGCTAAGAGTCTATTATAGTTTTTTTCACGAGTTACTGTCGTAGATATTTGATATAAATTTACAGCTTCATCAAGTAAAACTAAAAATCCTTTATAGCCAATTTCACCCACAAATTTAGCCCAAAGTTTAATGTAATCATACCAAGTATCATCATCAATAATAATCCGCACACCCAAAGCAGCTTTTGCTTCAGTTTTAGTATTAAATTCTCCCCGTAACCACCGCAAAGCTGCATATTTTAATTCATCGTCATCTAAACGATAACCACGCCAATAAGCAACAATAATCGTCCCAAAATCAAAACCATGCACTAAGTCTTCAATATATTGAACTACTTCTCTAATTTTTATTTCTACTAGGTCATCAAAACCTTGGTCATGAGGACGCAACTGCGTTTCTTTCACAACTTCTTGCTGAATTTTATTAATCCATCCTTCTAAAATAGAAACTAATGCACCACCATCAGGACGAGTTTTGGTCGCAAGACGACTCATTAATTCTCGATAGGTGGCTAAACCTTCATGATTAGTTCCTGCTAATCGACGTTCTGAGGATAAATCAGCATCAGCAACTGCAAAACCTTGCTCCATTGCTCTATTGCGGAGCATTTGCAGCATGAAGCTTTTACCACAGCCATAATTACCAATGATAAACCGAAATACGGCTACATCTTCGGCAATATCATCCAGATTTTTTAATAGACTTTGAAGTTCTTGTTCTCGACCGACCGCAATATGTTCCACTCCTAGTTTTGGTACTACTCCTGCACCCAGAGAGTTAATTATCCCTGTAGATACTTTTTTAGATATTTTTGGTCTTGTCATTTAGTTTACCTGGTTTGATTTATCATACATAGGCGTAGACCTTAGGGAAACGCGGTGGAATTGGGACTGACAGTATTAAATATACTAAGGATTTTTTTGACATGGGTGATATGTTCTTGATAGACTTCTAATGTATCAGTTTTTGTCTCAATTATTAATTCACCAATAGTATTATTTGCTAGCTCATTTATAGAATCAATTAGTAAATTTGGCATGGTAATGTTTTCTTCAGCAATCTGTTTAATTACAGCTTGAGAATTATCTTGCTCAACTATAGCTTTTAACACCTGAATTTCATGGACTGGTAGATGTTTGAGAAAATTAGTCCATTCTGGGGGTAAATCTTGATATATAGAATCTTGGGACTTGGTTACTTTTAACGATTCAATAAATTCAGCAAAAGGAAATGCTTCCAGATTTTCTTCATTTTCTTCATGGATTAAATTCGGTAATAGTTCTTGGTTCAAGTTTTCTGCTTGTTGAAGTAATTCCCAGACTTGATTTTGCAGCAAGTCACGTTCATCTTGCAATAATGCGACTTGCTCTTGCATTTGCTGAAGTTCATTTTTTTGAGCAATATTCTGGCTATCTAAGGAATTTAAATCATTTTTAATATTTTCTTGGTGTTTTTTTGCCGTAGCAAGTAATTGATTTTGTTTATTTATTTCTGTCTCTAATTCCTGAATGTGAATTCGTAATTCATAAAGCTTTTCTTCTAATTGAGGTTTGAGTCTACCCAGCAAAGTTAAATTACTTTCAATTTCTTGTTTATCTTGTTGAAGTTCATCAATTTTAGTTTGTAACTGAGTTGTTTCCAACCTCAAAACATTACAACTTGATTCAAGACGACGTTTCTCATTAGCAAGAATAGTTAGGGAGTTATTTAATTCTACTTTACTTTTTTCCAGTCCGATAATTTCAGACTTTATGCTAAAAATATCAGATTCTAACTGTTTTTTTTGCCCAATAAAATTACTCAAGTCACGGTGAATATTATCTCTTTGATTGCGACTTTCTGTAATTTGATTTTGGAGTTGATTTAATTCTGTAAATAGCAAATTTCGATGCTGTTCTATTTGCTCGATTTCTCTGACAATGCGAGATTTTAAGCCCTCCGAATCTTTAATTCGTTTCCGGAGAGAGCTTAAAATCAGCATATCAAAATTTTTCCGGCGCTGGTCTACCGAAAAAGCTGCTATATAGGTAGCGATTACAGTAATAGTACCTGTCAAAAAAGCTTTGCTAAAATCCCAGTTGGGTACTAGACTCAAGCCAAAACTGACGCTAAAAGCAACTATTCCCAGAAAAACTCGATTGTTGACAATGATCGTTTGCATATTACTAGTTTTCAATCTAGTGAAATTATCGGCATAATTAGTTTTTAATGTCATTAAACCTCACATGATTTCTGTTAAATATACGGTAGTCAGTCATCAAAAATTTTAATTGTCATTTTTAGATTTCCCGGAAATTTTCATTTGTCCCGAACAATTTTAAATCAGCCTTCAAGAAATCTATAAATTGTCGTGCTGTCCTCCCAGAGCGACCATTATGAGATGTTGCCCATTGTAAGGCTTGATATTCTAATTCGGCTGGAGTAATATTTATTTTAGCCCCCTCTGCTAGATGTTGGACAATTTTTAGATAAGTTTTCTGATCAGCTGGCTCAAAGGTTAAGGTTAAACCAAAGCGATCGCTAAAGGAGAGTTTCTGTTGCATTGTATCCCAGGCATGAACTTCTCCATCATGGGGTGCGGGTCGGTCAGCAAAAAACTCCCGCACTAAGTGACGGCGATTAGAAGTAGCATATACAACTACGTTGGGGGGTCGGGCGGTTAAATTACCTTCTAAAACGACTTTTAGGGCTTTAAAAGCATCATCATCGGCTTCAAACGCTAGATCATCCACAAAGATAATAAATTTTTGGGGTACACCTCTTAAATAGTCCACAATTTTGGGTAAATTTTGTAATTCTGATTTTTCCACCTCAATCAAGCGCAAATTCTGCTCACAATACTTGTGTAACAACGCTTTGACTAAAGAAGATTTTCCAGAACCGCGACTGCCATAAAGTAATACATGCAGTGCCATCTCTCCAGATAACAAAAATTCGGTATTTTTTAATAAAGCTTCTTGCTGCGATTCATAGCCTACTAATGTATCTAATTTAACGACATCAGGATATTTGATGCCAATGAACTGCCCTGACTGCCATCGTAAAGCATAATACTCTGCAAATAAACCTGTACCAAATTGTCGATAATAATTGGCTAAATCTTCGACCGCATCTGCCCAATTTTCTAGCTTTTGTAAATCCGTAGCTAAATTGTGCTTGACTCCTAAATCTAATGATTCCTGATACCATACTACCGGAGAAATAGGCAATTGGGCGACAACTTGAACCCATTCGCTTAAGCAAGCAGTGCTACATTCATACAGACTCTGTAATACTTGTAAATCGTGTTTTACTGCTGCGACTAAAGCGAAAGGGAACTCTGGCCATGCTCGCTGTTGAGCTAGCTTGGTAAAGGGATTATCAGATACTAGTATTTGTTTGATTAAGTAATCCTCCCAATTTTGATTATTTTCCGCTAAAGCCAGAAAATAATCTCCATAAGCTTG
The DNA here is from genome assembly GCA_963766435.1 of uncultured cyanobacterium. Taxonomy (GTDB): domain Bacteria; phylum Cyanobacteriota; class Cyanobacteriia; order Cyanobacteriales; family Nostocaceae; genus CAVXZH01. Next base: position 2,486,751 of record CAVXZH010000006.1, on the reverse strand, counting down.
AAGACAGCCTCTGGCGTCGGTGTCAGTGTAACGTATGGCTTGCAACAGGTCAAGGAAGGCTCTACCCACTTTACTTTCGAGAACAGATTGATACAGTAAAAGGGATGCAGCTTGGCGTTGGAGGTATTGAATTTTGGTGTAAAACGAATTATTTCCGGTCAGCATTAAGGTAGGGAAGTAGGGAGCAATCCCAATTCAAAATTTAAAATTCTGAAAATTAGGAGAAGAAAGTTGTATTTTTTGAGGGAATTAGTATAAATAGTATGAAGTATGGAGTAGGCAATCGGCAATAGTTTTTCTATTAAAAGTTCTCTCCTCATGGGTCACGGGCTTTTGGCTGGCTATTGAATTCAGATGAGTTAGGATACCCGCGACCCATCTGAAAATTGAAAAGTTGACTTTTATGTGAAAACCGTCAACAGTTAACCGTTAACAGTTAACCTGAATTCTTACAGATAGTTCTACAGTAAATTACTTTTATGAATTGTAGAGAAATCAGATTTGATGGCGGATACAAATTCAGTATATTTCCCCTACTCATTCCTCTCTCCTACATAGATAATGTCAAATTTCTTTTGGAAATAATAAAAAGTATTTTGCCACTTTGGCAGGACTTTCTAGGATAAATACGTTATTAGTAGATAAGACTAATATTTTATTTTTGAGGAAGTTAGGTATATTAATTCTACTTCCTATTCCCTGGCTAAAGCTTAGTAATTCTCTCAGTAGTTTCGGAAACTAGGAAATAATACATGTTGTTATCACTGTCTTCTCATAATGTTATCCAGTATCTGTATGATGCAGGGCTGTGTAGCTCAGAAGATGGCGCAGCTTATGAATCTGAGTTGCCTACAAACAGTCATGGAGAAATTAGTTTATTGGTAAATCTGGCAGATAATTGTCAGATATTAGTCCAACAGGAACATCATTCTAATTATCAGCAACCTAGCCATGATTTTTTTAATGCGTGGTTGTTTGAACAATTGTTGCAGCAGTTTCCCGTACTGGGCAATATTGCCGCGATCGCCTCATCATTACTACATTTTGATCAAGATAATTCGATCCTGGTCTACCGTTATTTTCCCGAATATTTAGCACTAGGGAAATTCTATGAGAGTCAGGATATTTTTCCTCAAGAAATTGCCGATGTCATTGGTAATACATTAGCCGCATTGCATCGCGCTACTTTCCAAAAACGAGAGTATCGTGATTTTATGGATACTACTCCAGCCGGCTTATTCCGCTATAACTTTTATAACCCAGCCCAAGGAGTAGAATCAATTAGTCCAGAGATTTTTGGCATGGTTCCCACCAATGCATTACAATTTTATGTGCTATATCAAAATTATGATAGTTTAGAATCAGCGATCGCGGATTTAGCTTCGGTATGGCATCCTTGCTGCTTAACTCACAATCACCTGAATTTAAATAATATTCTGGTACATTCTCGGTGGCAGCAACTCGATAATTGCTTAGTGCATCTAACCAACTGGAAATCTTGTGCTTGGGGAGATCCAGCATTTGAATTGGGAAATATATTGGCTAGCTACTTAGGAATTTGGCTATCCAGTCTCGTGGTGGATTCTACCATTGAATTAGAAGAATCATTACATTTGGCAATCATACCCTTAGAGGTGATTCGACCTTCCATGTTGGGATTAATTCGGTCTTATCTTCAGAATTTCCCTGTGATTTTAGACTACCGTCCAGATTTTATGGTGCGAGTACTTCAATTTACGGGACTAGTATTAATTCATCAGGTTCAAGATATGATGAAAAGTCAAAAATTATTTGATAATACTGACCTTTGTTTATTGCAAGTAGCGAAAAATTTACTAACTCGACCAGAGTCAGCTGTACTGAGTATTTTAGGAGTTTCTCTGTCAGAAATTCTGCAACCAATCGCTACCGCAAATAAATCTGAACCCTGGAAAAATGAACCGCAATTAATTCCCATTTTTCCCGAAAAAACTCGTCTGCGTGGTTGTTAGGACAATTGCCAATTAACCAATAAATAAACCTTTGAAAACTAATAATAAATTTATCTATGAATCAAATTATAACTTCTTTAGTTGATATAGCTAGTAATGTTCAAATTGAGTCAAATTTTTGTATTCATCATGCTCATTACCAACCTTTTGCACTACCAAATAAAGTTGCAGATAGATTTGGGCAAACTTCAGCAGTTTTACAACACAAGTATTTAACTCTCTTGCTCAGAAATTTTCTCTATGGTATTTATTACAATGGTTCTCTCCAAAAGGTTTTAGCCGTAAATGGTAATATTGCTCAATCTCCGCTACATAAAAATTTAGAAAATGATTCTAGTGTAGGCATCGACTGGGATTTTTATCAGCAATTACATCAACATAATCATGGTATAGGCTACTATGACCCTAGTTGGCAGGTGTTACGTTTAGAACCTGATGGCAGTATGGCTGTTACCAAAGGTGGTTTAACTTTATATGTAGAACCAGATTGTCATCTCAAATCCTCGAAAAAAGCCCTGAAACCAGGTGAATTGATTGCGATTTGGATGCCTAAAAATCGACTTCATAATGGTTGTTATTTAGCGGTTAGTAATATTGGTCAAGAACGACAAAGTAATCCAGATAATGGTTTAGGGGTAGGTCGCATCTACTTTAATTTTAATCCAGATGGGGCGATCGCAGTCATGGATAGTTTAACAAAGCAACTAAATGCGATGGGAATTCCCTTTAGCTTCCAAGTTCTTTACAATCCGTTGGTGTATCAGCGCTATGATGCGGGTATTCTCTACTTTGAGAGTCATGATTATCGAGTTATCCACAAAATTCTTCAGACTATTTATTTAGAGCATCAAAGTCATTTTCAACCAGAAATTCCCTTATTCACCAAATTTTTAGCACCTGGATTGGGTTTAGCGGAGGAACCAAGTCAAAAATTTGCCCCCCAGGAAAGTTTTGGCATGAACCGATGTCAAATTGTTGCCAATGCCCTACTGGAATCTTGGGAAAAGGGTAAAAATGCCATTGAGGAAAAGATGAGGATAATTGATCAACATTTTGAGGAACACTCAATTGATGTGTTGCATCCCTATCTCAATCCTGGTTCTGAAGATATATATAATCCTTTATAGCAAAACTCTTGGGTCGCAGGCATCTTGCCTGCCCTCGTGTACTTTAATCTTAGTAAATTTGCTGTAACTATGGTGCTTATAATTACTGCCATTTCTATGGTTCCATTTTTCTACTTACTGCCATCTCATGCTTCCACCTCTTTATTACAGCGATTTTCATGTAAATGAACCACATTTTTTTGTCTCACGCAAAGGCGCAAAGACGCAAAAAGAAGAAGTTCGCAAAAAGAAGAAGTTCGCAAAAAGAAGAAGTCCGCAAAAATTAATTGTGGTCTAAATACATGAAAACTGCCGTAATTCCGTCTTTGGTACAACGCAATAATCAATATTAGGGATTTTAATCGATTTCCGGTCTTGATATCGTGGAACAATATCTGGTTTCCACATTTTTGAGTTTCAATCCCTATTAGGGATTTTAATCGATTTCCGGGCTACTACGAAAATCAGTGAAGTGTACGGTAGTCTGGTTTCAATCCCTATTAGGGATTTTAATTGATTTCCGGAAGCTCCTGAAAGCATATTAAGAGGACAGATTATTGAGTTTCAATCCCTATTAGGGATTTTAATTGATTTCCGGCTTTCTCTAATCCTTCCGCAATTGCCCAATTTACATACCTGTTTCAATCCCTATTAGGGATTTTAATCGATTTCCGGTCAGAGATTTTGATATTCTCTCAAGCTAAAAATATTGTTTCAATCCCTATTAGGGATTTTAATCAATTTCCGGGATTAGATGCAATAGTATGTTTCGTAGGTAGCAATGTTTCAATCCCTATTAGGGATTTTAATTGATTTCCGGTTAAACCAAGGCTGGGTCAATTACCCCTATGCTCGCTTGGTTTCAATCCCTATTAGGGATTTTAATCAATTTCCGGCATTAATATTCCCTCCTTTTACCATTAATAGTTAGTTTCAATCCCTATTAGGGATTTTAATTGATTTCCGGATAAGCTTGTTTGAGAAAATTCTAGATAAAAAAGGTTTCAATCCCTATTAGGGATTTTAATCGATTTCCGGTTTTTCACTGAATGTATGGAGATCACTAGACGTTTGTTTCAATCCCTATTAGGGATTTTAATCGATTTCCGGTAAAAAAGGAGATTTATGGAACTACAACTACAAGCGTTTCAATCCCTATTAGGGATTTTAATCGATTTCCGAACCTTACACCGATGGGAGTGTACGGGTTTAGATTGTTTCAATCCCTATTAGGGATTTTAATCGATTTCCGGTTTATGGAATAAAGCAAACCCAAACCATCAAATAGTTTCAATCCCTATTAGGGATTTTAATTGATTTCCGGAAGAATTGGGGATGTGTCCAGATGCGATCGCACAGTTTCAATCCCTATTAGGGATTTTAATTGATTTCCGGAACGCATCGTTAAAGAAATATGAGTTTTAATTCAGGTTTCAATCCCTATTAGGGATTTTAATTGATTTCCGGCTGCGGTGTAAGTAATAGTGGTTTTACTCTCACATGTTTCAATCCCTATTAGGGATTTTAATCGATTTCCGGTGTTCCCAATCGCTTAATTTTTCTGTTATTGTTTTGTTTCAATCCCTATTAGGGATTTTAATCGATTTCCGGAATAAACTATGAGCACATGGATTATGAGATAAATGTTTCAATCCCTATTAGGGATTTTAATCGATTTCCGGGTTAGAGCAAAATTTTCTTGTCAATGGAACCAATTGTTTCAATCCCTATTAGGGATTTTAATCGATTTCCGGGAAGGATAGCAAATCAGTTGCTACCCCTGGTGGAGTTTCAATCCCTATTAGGGATTTTAATCAATTTCCGGGTGACTCCAGTAGAAGCCGGATGGGAAGGGAATTTGTTTCAATCCCTATTAGGGATTTTAATCGATTTCCGGGAGAATAACCCAATACTTTACTTGCACTTTCTAGTTTCAATCCCTATTAGGGATTTTAATTGATTTCCGGAACGCCGGAATAATCTACCGCTTTGGCATTTTTAGTTTCAATCCCTATTAGGGATTTTAATCGATTTCCGGCAGGCGTTTTTACCAACAATCTTGTTTCGTTTGTTTCAATCCCTATTAGGGATTTTAATTGATTTCCGGTTTGGAGCGTAGCATAAGCGATTGTATCCAATTTGCCGTTGTTTCAATCCCTATTAGGGATTTTAATCGATTTCCGGTTGCCCCCTATTGGTTTGGGATAGGGATAGAGAAGTTTCAATCCCTATTAGGGATTTTAATCGATTTCCGGCTGTGATGCTAATCGCATCAGGATATTTGTAGATGTTTCAATCCCTATTAGGGATTTTAATTGATTTCCGGAAGTAATATCTTCTCCAATGCTATCTATATCCGTGTTTCAATCCCTATTAGGGATTTTAATCGATTTCCGGGGGTGGGCAGCTGTTGAAAAAAATACGGCGCCAAGTTTCAATCCCTATTAGGGATTTTAATTGATTTCCGGTTTCCAGGGTGTTTTTATTTCTTTAACTAAACTATTGTTTCAATCCCTATTAGGGATTTTAATTGAATTTCCGGGAGCATCAAAACTATGGGAATAGGCTATTAGATACTAGTTTCAATCCCTATTAGGGATTTTAATCGATTTCCGGTATTACTCTAGAGTATTAGTGTTGAGTATTAGTCTGGTTTCAATCCCTATTAGGGATTTTAATTGATTTCCGGTTTACAGGAAGCGGTAGCCCCTACTGTAGGAAAGGTTTCAATCCCTATTAGGGATTTTAATTGATTTCCGGTCATAGCTGCTCTCAACTCCTATACCTTCATCCCCTGTTTCAATCCCTATTAGGGATTTTAATTGATTTCCGGTGCAGATTCTATGTATTCGCTGTGTAGAACTTCTCGTTTCAATCCCTATTAGGGATTTTAATCGATTTCCGCCGTATCATTTTTTTAGGAGTCAAAATCATGTCAGTTTCAATCCCTATTAGGGATTTTAATTGATTTCCGGATTTTTAAGAGATGAAGTCAGAAGTTCGCCTAATGGTTTCAATCCCTATTAGGGATTTTAATCAATTTCCGGTCTTGAGATATATCCTCATAGAATTGAGTGCAGTAAGTTTCAATCCCTATTAGGGATTTTAATCGATTTCCGGTACAGCATCCCGTTATCGCGTGTCTAATGTTAATGGTTTCAATCCCTATTAGGGATTTTAATCGATTTCCGGGTTTTCTCCTTAATTATATGCAGGTAGCCCCACATAGTTTCAATCCCTATTAGGGATTTTAATCGATTTCCGGATAGCAGGGAACAAGGGAGAGTGGCCGTTTATTTTGTTTCAATCCCTATTAGGGATTTTAATCGATTTCCGGTTATGCCCTTGAATTTCTAGTACTTGGTCAATGTTTCAATCCCTATTAGGGATTTTAATCGATTTCCGGTTATCAGAAAATATCAACTGTGGTGGTACGTCCAGTTTCAATCCCTATTAGGGATTTTAATCGATTTCCGGGAAAAAATGGCTGAAATAGCTGAAACTATATACAGTTTCAATCCCTATTAGGGATTTTAATTGATTTCCGGATACCGGGTATGTGGATGTAAATCAAAAGGGATATAACGTTTCAATCCCTATTAGGGATTTTAATTGATTTCCGAATCCTTATATGCACGTTATCCTCATTTCTCCTAGTTTCAATCCCTATTAGGGATTTTAATTGATTTCCGGTAGCTGAAGGCGATCAGGAAAGTAGGAAGTATGTTGTTTCAATCCCTATTAGGGATTTTAATTGATTTCCGGAGCGGCAGCCTGAAACCCTTGCTATATTTGATTTTCAAGGTTCGATTGGGGGAGTCGATCATAAATATAGCATTCCAGAAATTATTTAGCAAGATGGGAAAAAATAAAAATGGCTGAAAACCTTTACTATCAAAGATTTCCAGGTTTGCGGGAATCGTTATTTGGTCAAAATAGCTGAAAACCCTGACTGGAATTACGATACAAGCATTTTTTTCGTCTTCCATATTTTAACACCTACCCATCCCCGCAAACAGCGCCTGAAACCCTAGCTAGACGGGGATTCTGCGAAAAAGATACTGTTGTCTCTTGGTAATTCCCCACCAATGCGCTCAATTTTACCCTGACAGCACGCACAAAGAAAGAAAAAGCGAATGCTGTCACTATCTGGTTTAATTAATTTAGCCAAGCGCGATCGCAGTTTAGCATATTGTGTGGGAGTAACATCGCACTCAAACACAGAATATTGCACCCACTGTCCATAAGACTTAAGCACGGAATGAATTTTCGTGCGACGCTTATCTTCTGAAATATCGTAACTCACAACCATAAACATAAGAAACAATCAACCTAAAATTTTGAACATGAAAACACCCCCTCCACAGATTTGGGAAGGGGAACTTTGAATCAAGCAGTTCAGTTAAGCTGAAAAATGAAGCAGAGTCCCTATACTGTCATCCTGACGGTCAGGAAGGATCTCGCGAGATCCTTCCCGACCGTCAGGATGACAATATTACCGTCTTCCCTTAACTGAATCGTATTGGACAAGATGTTACTTTTTCAGAACCAACGGTGGATATTTATCAATTTCACCCATCAAATATTTACCCAAAAGTCGGGCTTGAATTTCAAAAGCTTCTTGATAAGTACATGTTTGTCCCATCACTGGATGTTTAAAACTACTTAATTTCTTCTGTTGGTAAGCCGTCAGAAAGATACGTCGTCCTTCTTTGGTTAACTCCACAGCACCGCTTAATGGTTCACTAATAAAATCATCGGGGGTAAGAGATCGTTTATTAATAAGTGATAGCACCATTGCATCAACTACCAAAGGACGGAATTCTTCCATCATATCTAAAGCTAGGGAAGGTCTACCGTAACGTTCTACGTGTAGATACCCTAAATAAGGGTCAAAGCCAACGATATTAACTGCACTTTGCACATCATGTCTGAGCAAGGAATATCCAAAGCTTAATAGTGAATTAACTGGGTCGGTGGGTGGACGACGATTTCTAGTGGAGAATTTAAATTCTGTGGTTTTTATTAGGTGCTGAAAACAACCAAAGTAAGCTGCACTTCCTGCTCCTTCTAAACCTCTCAGAGAAGCAATTTTGTCAGTTTTATCGATGGAGCGATGCCATGCTCTAATTTTGTAATTTGTGAATTCATATCTAGAGAATATTCCCGTTGAGCGCGAAGTAAAGATTGCCGATAGTTCTTCAATTTTCCTCTCACAAAACCTTTAACTATATGTATAGCTTGAGGTGTTTCTCCAGAGGCTTGCCATTGCGCTTTACGAATGAAGATATTTTTGGTCACTTCCGGTTCTATCCTTCCTAAATAACGTCCATTTTCGGTGAGAAAAGTTAAAGAAATATGTCTTCCTAACAATTCATCAATAATTGCTGGGGAAACTGTAGCTCTACCTAAAACTACAACTCCATCAACTTTAATTAACGGTACATCCAAAATAGTTTTCTTTTCAGATTTCACCGTTAGACGTTCATCGACTTTACCAATAAAAGCATCTGTTTGAGTAATATAAACCGTACCCATCTTTTCTCCTTAATTAGCTTCTTGATAATGTTGGATTTTTTCAATTGCTTTTGGTAAACATTGAGTTTTAAGACTACATCCTAAACAACGTTTGCTGTAAACTGGTTTCGGCATCATGCCAGTTTCTAGAAGGTTTGTAACTGCGGCAATGGTCGAAATTGTTTGTTGTCGTAACTCTAAAGAAATCTCGACTAATTGACGTTGATGTGATTGAGCATAATATACATATCCAGTAGTTATATTTTTCCCGGTCATCTCTTCTAAACATAATGCTTGGGCACAAACTTGTAATTCATCATTATCCCATTGTCCTTTATTTCCTCGCTTATATTCCACTGGATAAATTTCACCAGATTCTACTTCAATTAAATCAGATTTACCAATGAGCTTATATTGTTCTGATTTTAGATATATGGCTCTAACTTGCCAAGTTTCTCCTTGATTTTGTGCTGACATTGTATGAACTCTTTCATGCAATCCTGTACCTTCAATGGTGTATTGATTTTCCATAAATTCCCCTGCACAAAACATTCGCCAACAACGATGTGGACAATAGCAATATTGATTTAAAGATGCAATAGGAATGTAATCAATTTCGTTCATAGATAAATACTGGATGGTTGAATTTTAATTTTTCAAACGTCTTAACATACCCATACCCATTGGAGTTTTTCTTCCCACTCCTGAATAGAGAGCAAAATCAGATAAAGCATTAATTTGCTTAATGTGAATTGGTTCAACATCACCTAATATTCGATAAGTCATTTCTCCCAGAACGCCAATAAACTTGCTCCGAGAGTCAGCAATTATTTCTGTATTTATCCTGATAAAAGAAGGAAAAATTGACTCAATTGCTATCTGACTAAATTCAATCCCACTATATTTATTCCAGCGAGAAAAGAGAGAATTAAAAACACATTCTCTAGTGGGTAATGTATTATCGAAAAGTCCTTGACGAAAAGCCGTAGGAGTGAAAAAATTAAAATTAATTATCCGTTCATTTTCACTAGCTTGCTCGTACAAATCAGTATAAGAAGTAGCATTCGCCCAAGGTTGAGTGGATTGGGGTGTACCTTGAATGCTAGTAATAAATAAATCGGCTGAACCTAAGTGCCAAGGGTGTTGAGGATTAAGATTTAGCCATAGTTCAGTTAACTTGTGAAAAAGGGTATCATCTAATAAAGAAATACGCCACCAACAAGGTGTTCCCGCAGCGATAGGTTGTGAATGAAAGTATTGTAATTTAGAATTGACGGTGATTCCCTTGGGGATGGGAGCATTAATTTTAGTCATTTGCAGAGGGGAAAGTGTAAAAGCTTTATCTGCGGTAGAATCATGTAAGCGATCGCCTAAGGAAATATCTACAGAACTGACTAAAGTTAAGAATAAAGCATGCAAATGTCTACCAGTCAGATATTGTACGGGAATAGATGATTGGGGAAGTAGATTTAGCACAAGACTATGTGGCATAAATAATCCAAAATTCAAGTTCTTAACTACGAAAACGGTATTCCATTTGTACGGGAATTTTCAGGTTTTTACTATCTTCAAAAGAATAGTATTGACCTCGCATTTGCACATTTTGAATCAAGCTAACAGGAGGCATATTCACGACATCATAGCTAATTACTTGAAACGAGCGCAATTGCCTGCGAATGATTTTTCAAACACCTCCTTGACAAAATATTGAGCAAATTCTAAAACAGCCTGTCTTTCTTCCTCACGTTTTTTCATTTTCCAGCGTCCTTCTGCTGTAGAAGAATTTCCAGAATTCCGCGATTTTGTGAGTTAAATCAAAATGAGGTATTGCTGACAGCTTTTTATCTTTTTTCCGAGCCGATTCAATTTTATTAACTGTTTCCTCCCAAATCTTACGACTAATCAAATCCCCAAATTCTGCCAATTGGTCAATGCGGATATCATCATCAAATTTAAAATCATAGTTAGCAGGTAAAACATTTTGTTGTTGAAACTTAATCAAATTATCACTACGACTTTTAGCAACAGAAGGTTTATGGGAACTGAGAATCCGTAAAGTCGCATCCAACGCTACTTGCATCAAATCTAAATCATTAAAAAATAAATTGTAATATTCGGCATATTTCATTCCTTTACCATCTCGACCAAATCCAGTTTGTCTGAGTTTCAATTGACCACGACACAAAAATTTAATATTATCCACCACCCGTTCTGGTAAATCTAGCGGTGAAATAGCAGGAGCATTACGTGCAGCTAGATAAATTACCCCCATAGGCAGATACAGTAAAGGCTCATAGTAGGTATGCTCATCAGTGTTCAGACTAGTATGAGCCTGAATTAAAGCATTGTTGACAACATTAGTTAAAACACCTCTATTTTCAGAAATACGATGATAGGTAAATTCTAATTGTCCATCACTCAGATTATGAATAATTTATTTTAATCTCAGATGTTCTGCATCTTGGGGATGTTTGACAATGGAAGCCAGCGAATCAGCTAAACAAGTTAAATCCGATAAACTGCGAAGAGTGCGGTCTTTAAGCATGGGATTCAACCCAAATTCAGAAAAATTCCAATTAGTATCCCAACGACGTTGTGCATTATAAGCCATGCACAATAAATCATCAATATAGTCGTGATAAAATTCTGGATTATCGGGATTGATAAATTTATCAAGTCCTAATTGCTGAACTTTTTGGGCAATAATTTTTCGATGCTCATCTAATGGTAACTTGCGGTAATTTTCGGGAACATCAGGAAATTTTTCAAAATCATGTAGGGTAAAGTCCAATCGCAGAAAATTCACCCTGTAGGACTTCTAAATAAGCAGCCAAACTTTTTCCATCACCAGTCATTGCTGTATTGAATACAACATCAATACTTGGATCACGCAAAGCCAACCAAGTAGCAGATTGATGCCAAGAAAGTGACCAATCATTAGGTAACTTCACCCCATCAGGTGTGGGGACAGTTTGAGAATAAACAGGTTTGAGAGTAATATTGTAATTCTCGGACATATACATAAAAATTGTCCGTAACTCGTGGTTATTTCCTATATTGCCATGCCAAATTAAGATTGGCAAGGCTTATCCGCGCAAAAGCGTCCGTATATTTATGAGAACTTGTAAATGTAAGTTTTGATAACCCTACAGTATCAGAAGGGGACAAAGTTAAAATAGAAACATCCGAATATTCCTTAATTAATCAAAGCTTAATCATGCTCATTTTGTTCAATTCCTTGATATACCCAAATTTTTTCTTTTTGGATAATCCACAATTTACCTATGACATTGGCTGATTCTAAACCGACAATTAGCGTTCCTACAGCCTCACTCCAATCAGCAAATGTGTAGTGAGATGGTAAGCGAATAATTACAATTCCTGAGTAATTATCAGGATTGTATCGGAGACGATTTCCAAATCCGCGATCGCAAGTAACTAAGCATCTACTCTCACGGAAACAAACATCAATAATTTCTGGGTCAGGTGCAGAATTTAAACCTTCCTCTGGTATCGTTGCTAAATCATGACCTGCGAATTGCAATAAACTTAAAATTCGCAGGTCAATATTTTCATCTAACTTTAACTTCATACAATTGCTCTTTTTTCTCTATTCAAAGGAAGTTCTACACAACCATCAGTTGTCATTTCAGCACCATAAGCAATACAAGCTAGTACGTCTTCTTTTTCTATACTGGGATAAGCTTCAAGAACTTCCTCAATCGTTGTACCTCCAGCTAAATAGCCTAAAATTAAAGATACCCAAATTCGATGTCCGCGTATGCAAGGTTTTCCAAAACAAATATTTGGGTCAATGGAAATTCGCGAAAGTAAGTTATCTTTGTTCATAGATATTTCTCCATATTTTCCTTAGTTTCTTTCATGGACTCTCCAATCAAGAATCCCTAATTAATTCTTATGGTATAGATGTATAGATGTCGGACAATGTGCTGCTATGGTAACGCCCATCAGTTTTTAAGCGTATGCAAGATGCTCAATCCACTTTCATTGTATAGTTTCTTTTTAGAAAATAACCAGGTTGAGACTAATATTGTCATTCTCCGACATACCTCAAAAAATTGTCCGTAACTCATTGTTATTCCCCATCTTGCCATGCAAAATAAAGATTGACAAGAATTATCTGTAGAGAAATGTCCGTATATTTATTATGAGTCGCAAAGGTCAATCCATCACCTTATCAGTATCAGAAACCGACAAAGCCGAACTAGAAGCGATCGCGCTAGAATTTGGGATGATGTGGGGCGATCGCCCAATATCTCTAAATTAATCGAGGCGATCGCTAAACGCAAGTTAATTATCGGTAACAATCATAATTGGACAGAGAGCCGGATTCGAGCTTTACATCGCTGTATTGGGGCGTTAACTGATATTGGCCAAATCGAACAAGCTCAAATTATTGCTAACTTATTGCGAGAGCGGAGCGAATTATCTTCACCACTACGCAGCGAGGTGGAAAATTTTTTAGCAAATTCCCCCTCATCTTGGCGTTTACAAATAGACCGTTATATCCTCCGTCAACAGCCTTTTCAGCTTTCTTACCAAGATAAGGCAGAGCGAGTATTTAATTTTACCGTATATCATGCTAAAATCACACCTCATGAAAAGCGTCAATATCTTGATTGCTGGTGTGAAGAAACAGAAGGAAATTTTGATATCCCAGAACTATGTCACAACCGCAGTTTACGTTTAGACAGAATTACAGAAGCAACCCTGAGTGAAATTTCTGGTAAGTGGCGTTCTCAGTTAGATGAAATCGAAGTGGAAATACATTTTTTAAATAATCTCGCTTTTGCTTACTCACCCAAACCAGAAGATAAAACCGTAGTATGGCTACCAACTCAACATCGTGTCAAACAAGTTATTAGACGTATATCTAATACATTTTGGTTTATTCGCGAAGTGATGCAATACACACCAGATTGCGTAGTTATCGCTCCAGAAAATCTGCGCAATCGCCTCAAGCAAAAAATCCTTACCCTGTGTCAATTATATGATTTAGAAATCAGATCATAAAACGGAGAGGGGAATAGGAACAAATCATCAAAAGACGATTCCTGTTCCCTTCTGGAATCAAGAGATTTTGGTTAACGAGAACCAATACTTAGTGGAGAAGAACCACCACCACCAGTTCCTGAACTAGTTGTAGTTCTACCACCAAGACTAGACAGAGAAGAAGTACCACCACCAGTTCCTGAACCAGTTGTAGTTCTACCACCAAGAGTTGATAAATTTGCAGGGTTAGTACCACCACCAGTAGTACCACCAGTTCCAGCATTAATCACTAGGTTGAGATTGTTGGGAGGTAGAAGTATCAAACGACTATTCACTACATCAATGGATGAGACATTATTCACAACATTTTCTTGGAGAACAGAGCGATTGATAGTAAGCGTACTGTTGCCATAAGCTTGAGAAAGGTCAACCACAGCATTAGGTAATAAAACAGAATAATTAATTGGTGTGCTGACCACAAAAGTATTATTACCACCTTGACCTTGAACGTTCAGTGTACCTGCATTGCGGTTAATTTGGAAATTGTTATTGCCGTTTCCGGTGATGATAGTAGTAGGATTATTGGTTCCTAAAATATTGATTCCTGGGATTAATGTACCATTAACTGTCTCATCTAATACATTTCCATCGGTATTTAAATTAGAACCGATACGGAAGTTATTATTAGCGCTACCACTACCATCAATATTTGTCGTTGCACTTGTATTTAAGAGTGTGAGGTTATTTGTCCCTTGACCTAGCTTGAGATTAAAGAATTTAAAGCCACTGTAGGAAATGCCTTGACCCATTCCCAATCCAGTCAAACTTGTATCAGTCAATACTCCTGAACGGTTCAATGTATTTTGTGAGTCATCTATATTCAGAGTAGTATTATCAGTTTGTAATCCTCCATAAATATTCAGACTGGATTGAATTTCACTGAGTCCTAGATTGAGATTGCTATTGCCAATATTGACAATATCATCTCCTCCACCTGTGTTCAGAGTGGTGGTAGCGGCTAATCGTCGAATATTAAAAGTATCTGGTCTACTGTCACCAGAGATTAAGAGTGAATTAGCATTAATCCAACCGTCAATTGTCACCAAACTACCATTAACATCTGAGTTGTTGTAATCAGCTTGAATTGCCACATTATTAGTAGCGGTGACGGTTGCAGTTGAGTTGAGTTGCAAGTTATTTCCTACCAATAAATTCACATTATTTGAGGCTTGCACCTGGGCATTATCTAATATATTCAGATTAGGGGCTGTCAAATTCACATCAGTGCCTTTCACTAAAGCACCATTAGCAACAATCAAATCCTGTCCTGTAATTGTGACTGAATTTTGATAGCTGACCGCTTGTTGTATATTCACTGTACCAGACGTGTTGAGTACATTAATAAAGCCACCTGACACCATATTAATCAAGCCAGGCCCGGACAAGAAGATATTCTTGGTGTCAATATTCGTGGTGCTTTGTCCAGCATCAATGAAAATATTTGTGCCTGTGGTAATGTTTTGGTTATTGTCCACAGGGTCAGTGAATTTATAAAGAGCCGTGATGGCAGCATTGTTTTGATCTGTAGTTTGACCAATAGTGAGATTGACATCTCCTGTGGAAGCAGTCATCTTTTTCACTTCTACTGTCACTGGATTAGTGTCGAAACTCTTAGCACTTAAAGCTAAGTAGTCAGAGTAACTAGCTTCAACACTGAGGAAAATATTGCTAGAAGGCACATCTGGGGTAACTGGAGTGTAACCTTGATTCAGTTGAGCGGTAACACGTTGTCCATTCGCACCGATGCTACCATTTACTGCTGTCATTTTCAAATCACGGGTAATAATCTTTTGGTTGCTTCCTTGACTGAAAATGTTACCACCACTATATAGAATCGTGCGATCGTGCGGATTATCAATCACACCAGCCAGAATCAAGTCAGAAGCACCCCAGTTATTAATTGTCACCACTGTGGGATTAACAGATAGCTGTCCAGATGAAGTAGTCGCGTTGATGGTTTTGGGAACATTAACTTGGCTGTAGTCAGCACCAGTAAGTCCAGTATTACTGGATACAGTGCTAATGTTATTAATAATTAAATTTTCATGGGAATAGTTCTGAATTTCCACGGTATCAAATGCCGGATCAATTGTAGAATACTTACCATTATCAACAAATGATCCACCTGTAGATACCGCCCCAGAGCTAAATACTACCTTACCAGTACCAGTAGCGGTAATATCACCAACATTTATAGATGTACCATTATTAGTAACGTTAACGTTAGCACTCTGGAACGAAACGTTTCCATTCGCATCAATGATCAGCACTGGGTTGACTTGCCGTGCTTCCCGAATTACGTGGGCATTAAAATTAGTCAAAGATTGATTATTGACATTTTCACTAGTATGTGGTGAACCAAAGTCTAAAGTAATCTTAAATAAGCCCAAGTCAAGTTCCCAAGCTAGTTTGCTATGTGCATAAGTTGTTTTACTCACGTTATCAAAACCAGACTTCACATTCAGTGAGTTAACCGTTAAGGTAGAGTTCGGGTCTGTATTCAAAGATGCGATTTGATTGATATTAGTGTTGGCGAATGAATCTGTTTTACCACCTAGTCCATCGCAATGAGCTAGAGCAGTGGAATTAGTATTTACATTTGTAAAAATAGCCTCCAGATTCATGGTGTCAGCTTTTAGTGAAGCTCCAGAACCGATGTTAGTGCTAACAAACGTACCATTATTGATATTTGATGTAGCATTAATAATTCCAATCAAGCCACCAGCTTTTCCTAGACCCAAAGCATTGATATTCAAATTATCAACTGCTGACTTAACTGTTAAGGTTCTGGCTACCAATGTTGCCGCATTAACATTTGCTCTGTTAAGTCCATTGACATTGATAGTTGCAGTTCCATAAGCAAAAGGTACTAATCCACCACCACTAGCAGATGCGGTGACGTTGCCATTAGTATCACTAGCAGAATGAACCAACAGAGTTCTTTGTGACGTAATACTTGTCTGATCACCAATATTTGTAGTGGTGTTGTGGTTAAGATTGACAGTTGCATCAGCCTTGGCGACTGGAATCAAACCACCAGCACTACTGTCAGTGTAGATACTAAAACCATTACTTGATTGACCATCAATTGTGACATTACCAGCCGCGTTAATTATTACTCCAGTATTGACATATGTAGAGTTGATATTATTAATTGTGCTATCCAGACGACCTATTCCCACTCCCACAATGCCACCTGTGTTAGTACTTGCGGCTCCAGTGGCGCGAACATTTGATAACCCCTGTACTGTGACATCACCTGTGGCTGTAATCAATGTGCCACTATCGACATATGTCTGCATATTAGAAGAAATATTCATGGTGGCTTTGGCGCCACTACCAGCCAAAGCTCCACCCGAAGATGCTTGAGAGTAGGCAGAGAATACCTGATCACCTTGATTTGGTAAAGATACAGTAGCCCCAGAGGACAAGGTATGATTGCTTCCCGTTGCTGTGGCATTGTTGATGACAAGGTGTAGATTTTGATTTCCCCCACCCACGCTAGTTAAATCAACGATGGACTGTTTGATGAAGAAATAATTTGCACCTGTACCGGTTAATCCCGTCTTATCAATAGCGATTGCCGCCCCATTCAGTGCTTGTGAAATTTGGAAACTGGTTGATGTCGAATTTTGAACATAATAAGTAGCACCTTCTTGTAAATTACCACTAGCCAAAAGTAACTGTTGTCCAGCACTTGCGGTTAAAGTAATCGGTCCACCACCAGCAGTAGAGGATAGTTGGAAATGATCAGCATCAATCACCTTGACATAGTAAGTGCCGTTATTAGTTAAACCAATTCCAGTCCCTTTGTATGTAACTGCTTGCCCGGCGGTAAAGCCATGATTGGTTAGAGTAATGGTGTTAGAGGCTGTAGAAGTGAAACTCTGTGTCAGAGTTGCTTGCAGTCCCACCGCAGTAATTTTATGACTTGTGGCTGCGGTAACACTACTAAAGACAATTACCGATCCTCCATTGGTAGCAGAAAGTTTAAAGTGATCAGTATCTCTTTTAATCACATAGTATGTCTGACCACTAACTAAACCGCCTAAAGCCGCTCCACTAGCGGTATAAACCACCTGATCGCCTGTCTCAAACCCATGACTAGCAGAATTAATACTGCCATCCGATACTATACTACCAGTGGTAGAGTTGAAGATACTGGGTTTACCACCAGTATCAGGAATATTTTCGCTGGTATCAACAGTAAACAAAGCATAATGGTTTTGGTAAGTGACAGTATCACCATTCTGGAATAAGTTACCACTAGCACTAGTACCATTGTTATTGGTTTGACTAACTTGAATAGTGCTAGCACCTGCCGAGGTGGTGATACCACTCAACTTAGCTGCCTCAGTAATGACTGGTGCATTGGGTTGTAGCGCTAGTTGAATACTGTTACCATCAACTACTTTGACATAATATTTTTGACCAGAAACCAGACCACCAATGGTAGTTGCGCCAGCCGGTGCTTCATAAATAACTTGTTGTCCATCAGTAAAATTATATCCATTCGTAAACTTAATGGTGTTAGTAGTGGTGTCAATGGTAGAGGCATCGAACACATTACCTAACTTCATAGTCTTCGGATCAACCACAATCACTGAGTAGCTGCCTTTATCTACCAGACCACCAATACTATTACCACCACCAGTGGAGTAAACAACTGTATCTCCCGTTTGGAGTCCGCTATCGCTAGTAAAAGTAATCGTATCAGTGGTGTTATTCACCGCAATCTTCGGATCAAACGCTGTATTAGCAATAACAGGAGATTTACCTAAACTACTGGAAACCTTAACATTACCACCAGCGACAATTGTGGTATTACTGCCGATGAAAGCATTGATATTAGAGTTGGAATTAACAGTAGAGAATGCTAGCCCCACTGCTACTCCGCCATAACTACCGCCCTTACTTGCTGCATCTCCATCCACAGACACCAGAGACAGTACATTCACATCTTTATTTACATTGATAGTATTATTGCCACCAATATAGGCAGTGACTGAAGGGCTGATAGTAGTGGAGCTATCACCACCATTACCAGAAATAATACCACCAGAAGAAGCTTGGACAGCAGATGTCACTGTTTCGTTAGCATTAGCAGTCACATTCACATTATCAGTATTCTGAATACTATTTCCACTACCGATATATGCATTAGTGGTGCCATTTTCCTGAGCCTTGGAAATCACAATCCCCACCGCAGCTAGCCCATAAGATGCCCCTAATCCTAGTGCCGTTAGATTAGAAGAGGAGTTAGAAATTACATTCAGGTTAATGGCTCTACTAATGGTGACATTATTGCCAATATCCGCATTGGAGTTATTAGTAGAATTGAGAATAGCCACCGCTGCACCCAATCCCACCAGTCCTCCGGAACCAGCCACAGCAAGTATACTTGTAGAGTTGACAAAGCCAGTGGACTGAATCGTAATGTTACCACCCGATAAGTTAGATTGGTCTCCGACATAAGCCGACGCATTCTGCGTAATATTAGCAACTCCTACTGCACCACCGACACTAATCAGACCACCAGATTGTGAACCAACTAAAGTATTAAGTTTGGTAGTCTCATAGGCGTTAACGATGATGTTGCCTCCAGCACTAGCGGTTCCCGTCAGAAATGCTGTGGTGCCAATCACTGGTGCAGAATTACTAAATATAGCACTCAGATTGTTAACGGTATTAATATTCTGCTTGCCAGTACTATCTTTACCCATACCGTTTAAATCTTGCAGCTGCTCATCTAACTTATCTTGTAAATCAGATTTACCATCTTTATCTTTCAGCGCATCCGCACCATCACTCGACATCCCACTGCTGACATTCAGAATGGAAACCGCACCCTGAACACTCAGACCGCCTCCTCCCAAGGCTACCACATTAGAACCCAACGATTTTTGGGTTCTCGCTTCGACAATTATATCTTTATTGGCATTGACCACTGAACCGGGAGAAATAGTTAAATCATTAGAATCAATGTATGCAGTCGTTGCATTTTTGACCGTAGTGATATCAACACCAATACCAGCTGCTGCTATACCACCACCGGCTGTTCCTGCACTGACATTAACACTACTATTATTGAAAGCCTTGATATAAACACTTTGTCCAGGCACCGAAGATTCGGTCAGTCCATTAATTGCCGAGTTATTTTTTACATATGCTTGAGTTGTATCTTGGAAGTTATTGACCGCGACACTGGCAAGGAAAGCAAATGCACCACCACCAGCTGTGCCAATGGTGACGCCAAGATCATCTTCACTCGTCGCCATCACCGCCACACCGAATAAAGCTTCTGTTCCACCAGTGCCATCAGTTTTAGGTACGTTAATGCTTTGACCACCCACACCTTGAATACTGGCATTACTTACATAAGCACTAGTGGTATTTGCCAGGTTGTTCACCGCGATTGTCCCACCTAAGCCCACAAAACCTGCACTAAACGTACCACCTTTAGTAGTCATCGTATTCAGGGAATTAGCTAAGATTCCCACACTACCCTGAGCATTGATATTGCTATTGTTTTGGACAAAAGCAGAAACGCCATTGCTCATCTGATTCACTGCTACTGAAGCTCCAGCACCCACAAATAGACCAGCTGAACCACCAGCCGCAATGGTATTAATTGTCCCTGTTTCAGTGGCACTGACGATGGCATTCCCCCCGGCATTGACATTTGTATAGTTGCCATTGTCCGCACTCACATAAGCGGTAACAATATTGCCAATATTGTTGTAAGCCACCGCTGCTCCTACTCCCGCTGCCCCAATGCCAACACTAATTTGTCCTGCTAAAGACTGAATCGTGGATGTATCTATAGCAGAAATTTGGAAGTTGTTACCAGCAGAGATATTGACATTGTTAGCATGAGCATCAATGGTATTCGTAATATTATTGACCGAGACAGAACCCGTCAGAGCCACACCTCCAGCGACAGAAGCTCCAGCTGATAAGCTACCAATGGTTCCTGTGTTTTGAGCAATAGCGGTGACATTTCCTGTACTCGAAGTAGCGTTACTATCACTGATGTATACCTGTGTTGTACCAGCCGAGTTGTTCACCGCCACAGATGCACCAATGGCCGCACCACCTGCACCACTAATTTGTCCCGCGATAGATTGCGTGGTGGCGCTATTGTTTGCACCTAGAGTTATATCACCTAAGGCATTAACATTTGATTGATTAGCAATATCAGTACGAACTACATTGCTAATATTATTGACAGTGACTGCCCCACCTGCGGCAAAGGCACCCGCACCCGCACCACCCGCAGCAATGGAATTAATTGCCCCGATGGAAGTTGCACTGAGATTTACACCACCAGATGTACTGGTGACATTAGAAGCATTAATTTCAGCAATCACCTGACTGCTGATGTTATTAGTGGCAACTGATGCACCAATAGAAGCCGCTCCACTCACAGATATTTGTCCAGCGAAGGAATTAATCGTGGCATTATCCGAGGCATTTAAGGAAACATTACCTGTGGTGGTAATGGCGGAATTACTGTTAATGTCTGCCTGAATCACATTGGCCACTGAATTCAGCGTCACAGCACCACCAAGAGCGAAGGCACCACCACCAGTACCACCCACCGCAATGGAACTAATAGAGCTATTAGATGTAGCACTAAGAGCTACAGAACCAGCTGTAACTGTAGTACCTCCGAGTGCGGCAATAATTCTGTTGGCAATATTATTCTTTGCCACCCAGGCACCCACTCCCGCGACGCCACTAACACTCAATTGACCTGCTAAAGATTGGATATTGGAGTTATCAGCGGCGGCGAGAGTGACTGCACCCGCCGCTTGTAGGGTAGATACTCCAGTAGTATTAGCACTGATGGTATTAGTGATGTTGTTCAAGGTAACAGCACCTGCTACTGAAACAGTACCACTCACGGAGCCGCCTATACCAGCCGTCTTAATTATGCTAGTTGATGTAGCATTTAGGGCAATTCCCCCGTTGGTAGAGGTAACTTGGGAATTCGCGATTTCAGCGATAATTTGGTTGCTGATGTTGTTGGTAGCTACAGAAACCCCAATGGCTGCGGTTGTTCCACCTGCGAATTGACCAGCTAGGGATTGAATATTGGCACTGTCAAATGATGTTAAACTTACATCTCCAGCGGATTGTAGGTTCACAGCATTAGATATATGAGTGTTCACGGTATTGCCAATGGTGTTAATCGCTGCTGCACCCGCTCCGGCAACTCCCACTAGACCAATTGCTGCTGATGCGGCTACAGATATAGCTGTAATCGAGGCTGTTTCTGTGGCTGCTAACTGAACACCTCCAGCTGTTGTGGTCAAACCATTGCTAACATTCTGAATATATGAACTGACATGATTATTAATCTCGTTAGTGGCTACAGATACTCCGATTGATATAGCCGCACCGATGGCAAATGTCGCCGCCAGGGAAACAGCCGTAGCATTAGCGGTGATAGATGACGAGTCAATGGCTGTTAAACTAACGCTGTTAGCACTAATACCACTACTACCATCTCCATCAATGTATGCCTGCACATTTGTAGCAATCTTGTTATTTGTGCCAACTCCAGCACCACTCAGAGATGCACCACCAATTCCCCCAGAAATAGCTACAGAAACTGAATCAACTGTCGCGTTGATTGTTGAACTGGAAACTGATTTTAAAGTCAGTGCGCCATTGGCATTAATGCTAGAGCGACTGACGTAAGCTAGGACTTCCGAGGGAATTTGGCTGAGATTTACCTGTTTCCAATTCGATACGTCGCCATAGTCAGCACTTTGTAATTTAATCGATGCCGCTTTGCCAATGTATTCATAAATATCGCCTGCTCTTGGGCGATGAGTACTCTATCTCCTGCATTCAGCGACTTCTCTCCACTGCCAGTTGTATAAGTGTGGCTGGTATTATTTGGGTCTATTCCCCAACCAATTTCATTCCGGGCGATCGCCACCCCAATGGAAGCGGCAACTCCTGCTGTACCGCTAACTCCCACGGCTACAGATGCAGCGGCAATGGTGGCACTAATTCCCGCCGTATTCTGAGCGTTGATGTTAACTGCACCAGAACTATTAATCACACTATCCTGAGTATAGGCATTGGTTTTAGTGGAGATATTATTAGTAGATTCTGCACCTGCACCACTGACGCCGATACCCGCAGTCCCAGAAATTCCCGCCGCGAGAGAAGCAGCAACAGCTACAGCACTAATAGTTGCATTCGTAGTTGCCGACAAGGATACATCCCCAGCCGTTGCACCCACAGAATGACTGGCATTCTGGATATATGCTTTGACTTGATTGGTGACTACATTATGTGCTAGAGCCACACCAATAGAGATAGAAACCGACGCAGTGCCGGAGAATGATGCGGCGATGGATGCGGCTCCGGCATTAGCAATAATAGTAGAAGCATCATTAGCGGTGAGACTAACAGATTTGGCCTGAATACCTGTGGGGCCATCTCCATTGATAAAGGCATAGATGAGACTACCAATCTTGTTGGTGGTACTAACTCCAGAACCACTACCACTCACTCCCGCCGTCCCACCAGCAGAAACCGCAGCCGAACCAGCACCTACTCCGGCATTAATATTTTCACTAGCAATCGCAGTCAGGGATAAGTCCCCAATGGCATTAACACTAGAGTTGAGAATATAAGCCTGCACTTGAGCAGGTAGACTGTTACCACTCTGGTCATATCCAATTAAATTACTAGCGACAGCCGCACCAATGGAGACTCCCACTCCTGCTGTACCACCACCACTAACTGAAGCTGATACAGCAGCAATAGTTGCCGATATATTGGCTGAATTGATGGCTGTTAAACTTACCGCACCAGCACTGTTGACCACACTACCGGCAATATAAGCATTAGTCTTAGTTAAAATCGTGTTATTAGCTTCAGCACCAGCACCGCTGATAGACACACCTGCTGTGCCACCAAATGATGCGGCGATAGAAGCAGCAATTGATAAAGCTTGAATACTGGCATTAGTACTTGCCGTCAGGGAAACATTACCTGTCGTAGTGCGGAGAGTATTATCCGCACCGTTAATAAATGCAGCTACTTCATTGGAGATTAAATTACTAGCTAGAGATACGCCTATGGAGACAGAAACTCCGGCGGTTCCCCCAAATGATGCGGCGATAGAAGCGGCGCCAGCATCAGCTTTAATACTGGAAGCATCATTAGCTGTGAAAGTCGCAGTTTTGGCTTGAATACCTGTAGCACCATCTCCATCCACAAAGGCTTGAATTAGGGTAGCAATTTTATTTACAGTACTGACACCGGAACCACTACCAGCGACTCCCGCAGTTCCACCACCAGAAATCGCCGCTGAACCAGCACCCACTCCCGCATTGATTGTGCCAGAGTTGACGGCACTTAAGGTTAAATCTCCCGTCGCATTAACGCTGGAATTTTGAATATAAGCTTGAACTTCGGCTGGTATACGATTACCATTTTGGTCATATCCAATCAAGTTAGTGGCGACAGCCGCACCAATAGAAACGCCTACCCCAGCAGTACCACCACCACTAGCGGAAACCGATACCGCAGCTATCGTTGCTGATATACTGGCTGAATTTGTGGCGGTTAAACTCACTGCACCCGCACTGTTGACCACACTACCTTTAATATAGGCATTGGTCTTAGTTAGTATCGTATTATCGGCTTCAGCACCTGCTCCACTGATGGACACACCTGCGGTACCACCAAAACCGGCGGCGATAGAAGCAGCAATTGATAAAGCTTGAATACTGGCATTAGTAACGGCCGTCAGGGAAACATTACCTGTGGTTGTGTTTAAGTGATTATCCGCACCATTAATAAATGCGGCGACTTCATTGGAGATTAAATTACTCGCCAGAGATACACCGATAGATACAGAAACTCCGGCAGTTCCCCCAAAGGATGCAGCGATAGAAGCGGCGCCAGCATCAGCTTTAATACTGGAAGCATCATTAGCACTCAGGGTTGCGGTTTTGGCTTGAATTCCCGTTGCCCCATCTCCATCCACAAAGGCTTTAATTAGGGTAGCAATTTTATTTACGGTACTGACCCCAGAACCACTACCAGCAACTCCCGCAGTTCCACCCCCAGAAATCGCCGCCGAACCAGCACCCACTCCCGCATTGATTGTGCCAGAGTTGACGGCACTTAAGGTTAAATCTCCCGTCGCATTAACGCTAGAATTTTGAATATAAGCTTGGACTTCGGCTGGTGTACGATTACCGTTTTGGTCATATCCAATCAAGTTAGTGGCGACAGCCGCACCAATAGAAACGCCTACACCAGCAGTACCACCACCGCTAGCGGAAACCGATACCGCAGCTATCGTTGCTGATATGCTGGCTGAATTTGTGGCGGTTAAACTCACTGCACCCGCACTGTTGACCACACTACCGGCGATATAAGCATTAGTCTTAGTTAAGATTGTATTATCAGCTTCAGCACCAGCCCCACTGATGGCCACACCTGCGGTACCACCAAAACCGGCGGCGATAGAAGCAGCAATTGATAAAGCTTGAATACTGGCATTAGTAATTGCCGTCAGGGAAATATTACCTGTGGTTGTATTTAAGTGATTATCCGCACCATTAATAAATGCGGCGACTTCATTGGAGATTAAATTACTCGCCAGAGATACACCGATAGATACAGAAACTCCGGCAGTTCCCCCAAAGGATGCAGCGATAGAAGCGGCGCCAGCATCAGCTTTAATATAGGAAGAGTCATTAGCGGTCAGAGTCGCAGATTTGGCTTGAATCCCCGTTGCCCGATCTCCATCAATAAATGCCTTGACATAAGTGGCAATCCGGTTTTCGGTACTGACCCCAGAACCACTAGCAGCAACTCCCGCAGTTCCACCACCAGAAATAGCTGCCGAACCAGCACCTACCCCGGCATTGATACTGCCGTTAGAGAATGCATTTAAGGTCAGATCACCAGCAGTAGTTAAACTAGAATTTCGGATATAAGCCTGGACTTCAGCAGGTTGACGAGTGCTACCGTCATACCCGATCAAGTTATTGGCAACAGCAGCACCAATGGAGACTCCCACACCAGCAGTACCACCACCACCGGCGGAAATTGACACAGCAGCAATTGTGGCGCTAATGGTGGCAGAATTCGTGGCTGTCAAACTAACTGATCCGGCACTGCTGACTACACTATTTTGAATATATGCATTAGTTTTGGTCAGAATCGTATTGATTGCGGCTGCACCTGCTCCACTAATATTTACACCCGCAGTTCCACCACCACCAGCAGCCAGAGAAGCAGCAACTGATAAAGCGTTAATAGTTGCGTTAGTAGTAGCAGTCAGTGAAAGTAAACCTGTGGTTGTATTGAGTGAATTATCAGCATTATTAATAAATGCTTCTATTTCGTTGGAGATAAAATTGCTAGCTACAGATACACCTATCGACACTGCCACTCCTGTGGTTCCACCACCAGCGATGGCCAGGGAAGCCGCTCCCGCATCAGCTTTAATACTGGAAGCATCATTAGCACTCAGGGTTGCAGATTTAGCTTGAATACCTGTTGCCCCATCTCCATTAATAAAGGCTTTCACAAAGGTAGCAATCTTGTTGAGTGTCACCACCCCAGAACCACTGGCTGCCACTCCTGTCGTTCCACCACCAGCCACTGCGGCTGAACCTGCACCAACACCAGCGGTGATACTACCACCAGAAAAGGCCGTTAATGTTAGGTCTTCATTAGTAATTAAACTAGAATTTTGAATGTAAGCTTGAACTTCCACTGGTTGACGGGTATCCCCATCATAACCAATATAGTTATTAGCCACAGCAGCACCGATAGATACTCCCACACCAGTAGTACCAGCTGCGCCCACTGCTAGTGATACCGCCGCAATTTTTGCCGATATCGTCGCCGTATTTGTTGCCGTCAAGCTGACTGCACCAGCACTAGTAACTACACTATCTTTGATATAGGCATTGGTCTTAGTCAGAATCGTATTGATAGCTGCCGCCCCTGCTCCACTGATGCCTACCCCTGTAGTACCCGCAGCCCCAACCGCAAGGGAAGCAGCAATTGATAAAGCCTCAATTGTGGGATTGCTAGTAGCAGAAAGTCCGATTCCACCTATGGTTGTCTTGAAGGAATTATCAGCATTATTAACAAACGCTTCTACCTCATTGGAGATTAAATTGCTAGCCAGGGCGACGCCGATAGAGAGCGACCCACCAGTAGTACTAGCTGCTGCTATAGCAATGGACGCCGCACCTGCATCAGCTTTGATTTTCGAGGTATCTGTGGCGGTGAAAGTTGCTGATTTAGCTTCAATACCTGTGGCACCATCTCCATTCACAAAGGCTTTGACTAAGGTAGCAATCTTATTAAAGGTAAAGACTCCCGACCCACTACCACTCAAACCTGTACCTCCAGTTGAAGCAGCCACAGCCACGGAACCTGCTCCGACTCTGGCGACAATATCTTCATCTGCTAGTGCATTGAGAGTTAAATCACCACTGGCTTTGACACTGGAATTCTGGATATAAGCCTGTACTTCCGAAGGATGGCGACTACTATCTTGGTAATAGCCAATGTAGTTATTGGCAACAGCAGCACCAATTGCTGCCCCTACACCTGTACTACTACCAATGGAAACAGAACCGGATACGGCTACTACTGTGGCATTCGATACTAGCAGTATTTTTAGCATTAATCGCTACATTACCAATGTGGTCTACAAGGTTAGAGTTGTTCACATAGGCGTTTGTCTTAGTGACAATATAGTTCCCTGCGCCTGCACCACCACCACTAATAGATACGCCCGTGCTACCTTGTCCTACAGAAATCACTACGGCTATTGACTGGACACTGATGTTATCTGTGGATAAGGCTTGAAGATTGAGATTGACATCAGTATTATTAGTGGAACCAACCGTGGAACTGTCAATGTACGCTGTTGTTGCATTGTTGATTTCATTCTTCGCCGCAGCTACTCCCACCGCGATTGCCGCTCCGGTGTTACCACCACCCAGACTAATTGAAACTGCACCACCTAGAGCAAAGGCTTTAATGGTGGAATTGTCTACAGCAGAGATGCTAAGAGTTTTGTTACCACCAACTTTAATTGTGGAACCATTAGCAATTGCGGCGGTGATGGAACTTGTGATGGTGTTAATGGCAACAGAAGCTCCCGCAGTAAACGATATCGCACTATCACCTCTGGAAAGGGAACCACTACCTGCAATAGATATTGATGTAATCGCAGCAGTGGAATTGGCATTGATACTCAAGGCTCCCAATGCCGTCAGATCGGCTCTATCAATAGTAGCTTTGGTGGTACTGGTGATGGTATTTATGGCGACTGCCGCACCAATAGAAGCCTTGAGAGCCTTCAGTCAGTTTAGCTGCTACGGCAAAACCACCCGCTAGGGCTTGAATAGTTGAGTTATCAGTGGCGCTAATACTTACATCACCGTCAGTAGCTATTGTTCCCGCCGCACCTGCTACAGAATTATTAGTAATAATATTAACTGCAACCGTACCACCAACACCTACTTTACCGGCTAGACCACCTGATAGTGTCAGATTAAAAATATCTTCAGATGTAGATGATTGAATCGAAACACCCTGAGCCGCAGTGATTTTAGTGGAATTTGTGGTGAGAGAATCAACGTAAGCGGTTACATCTCGATTGAGAATTTCCACATCGACCCCAATACCAATACCCGCAGCACCAGTAGTGATACCCAATCCACCCGCAATGTTTTTAATTTGGGTGTGATCTGAAGCTTTTAAACTGAAGCTCTGGTTAATCCCGGCTTGGGTATTTGCACCTTGGTTGATTTGTGTACCATTACCAACATATGCTGTTGTACTGACATTGAAAATATCTACTATGACTGAACCACCAATACCAAATTTACCATCGCTAACAGCACCACCGATGGCAACAGAGGAGAATGGTAAGAGGTTGAGGATATTTGTGGCTAAATCCTTGAAGAAATTTTTAGCTAAGGATTTGGTTAAATCAATATACTGAGTAACAAATGATTGATAATCTATGTCTCCTTTTTTAATCTGGCTCACCAAGGAGTCGAGTTGACTTGATAACAGGTCATACAATGGGTTCAGGGCTGGAGTCAGATTCTTACCAGTATTAAGTATCCCGTGGAGTTTATCCACCAGAGGGTCTACTATCTCAGTCAACAGTAAATCTTGGAAGAAATCTGGATTGACTGATTTAGCCAAAGTATTTAACTGTGTTAGGTATTGTTGAGAATCAATAGCACCACTGATATTCTTTTGCATCAAGGAATCCAGTTGACTCGATGCGTTGTCATAAAATCCCGCTAGATTAGGATGGTTCTTTTTGCCATCACTAATTGCCGTGCGGCGTGCTGATCTACAATTGGCTGCGCTACACTTTCAAACTGTGAGTAGAGTTGGTCAAGACCAGGAATATTGGGAGCAATTGATTTGGCTAAATCAATTAACTTGGTCACAAATGATTTTACAGTTAATGTACCGTTATTAGACTCACTAACTAAGCTATCAAGCTGACTGGATATTTGGTCATAGTATGTAGACAGTCCGCTGGCAGCACCAGAAAGCTTTTGCTTACTATCACTGATGACTGTCCGCAACTTATCGACAATAGGTTGTGCGAGTTTTTCTAATTGTGGGAAGAGTTGGTCAAGACCAGGAATATCTGGACTGATCGAAGGTATGCTGCCGGATACAGCATCAACTACATCTAGTAAGTCATCCACAGGTACGGTGCGGGGACTAACAGAAGATGCTGCACCGATGTTTATACTTCCGGAAGCATCTATGGTGACGTTGGTACCAACCAGAGATTTAGTATTCTGATTGACAACATTAACGGCGATCGCCGCACCAACCGCACCACCACTACTACCTCCAGAAAAAGACCCAGCAATGGCTAAGTTTTGTAAAATGATCGGGCTATTAGAAGTCAAACTCAGACCACCAGATGTGGTTAAATGCGCTCCATTTCCAATCAGGGCTTGATTATTGAATTTGAGAACATTAACGCCGACGGAAGCAGCAATACTAGCTTTGCTATTTTCACTACTGCTACTAGCAGCCGCTAAACCCCAAACCACAAATTCATTACTTTGTTGATTTGGTGTGACAGCTTCAATGGTAATATCACCTATTTTCCCATCTATACTTGCAGCATCGATGATTGCTTGTGAACCAACACTGGCTGTATTCGTAATATCCGCAACATTTAATCCCACAGCCGCGCTGACATTGACTTTGGCCTGGTCGCTCAAACTAGTACCTATGGCTCTAGCTGTGGCATTAGTTTGACTAGTAGCACTAACAGTGACAGCACCGCCATTAGTACTCACATGAATATTGTCACCAATTATGGCTGTATTAGTACCTATTTGCCAGTTCACACCAACTGCGGCGGCAACACCAACACCACCACCTTGAGTCCCACCACCTTGAGTCCCACCACCAGAAGTACCAGGAACACCAGACTTATCGTTGGCTTGGGTATTCGCATCATTGACGCTATCTTGCGCTTTTGGTAGTGATTGACCGGATTCAGAAGCGGCTTGATCATCAGCATTTTTACCATCTTGCTTATTGCCTGAGGCGCTAGCTAAAACCTTGGCACTACTAGTGAGGCTAGAGTTGGATGAGATCATGACACTGCCATCAGTAGTACTTAGATTACGCATTACTGTCGCAGTTGTATGATCCTTAGCGACATTAACTGCCACAATTGCCCCCACAGCCACCTTGTTACCTGCTGCTGTCGCATTACCAGATGAGATAACTGAGCCAGTATGTTCAGCTTTGATTTTGACATCACCAGTCAAGTTCAGCGTACCAGCACCACTGCCAAGGCGAGCAGTAGTGTCATTATTGACAACTGCCACAGCCACCGCAGGGCTGACAGCTACACTATCACTAGCACTACCGGCTTCAACAGTTGTATTTACAGTCCGGTCAGATTGTGCATCTATCGTCAGCGCACCACCACCGGAAAGTGTGACCCCATCTTCCACCTCAGCCCGAACTGGATTACTTAACAGCAGGTTCAAACCAATAGAAGCACCGACACCAACTTTACCGCTAGTAGCTTCGGAGGTAGCAGTAACATCATCAACTTCATTATTTGCAGCGATGAGAGTGATATCTCCAGAACCAGCTTCAACATTTGCACCTGATTTGATCACTGCTTGATTACTGTTATTAATGTAATTCAGAGCAAAAGAGCCTGCTACACCAACTTTATCTCCGCCTGCTCCAGATGTAGATTTTACATTAAAGTTACTGACCCCATCCCCTTTGAGGCTGGTATCACTCATTTGAGAAGTGACGGTTACACCCTCGGCGATGACTTGTGCACCACCACCCAACGTGGCTTGATTAGATGCGTTGATAATATTCAGTCCGACCGCAACCCCAACACCAATTTTATTGGAGTCGCTGACAGCACTACCATCCGCGACTGCGGAAGCATCGGTTTCATTGGATGTTGCTAGCTGGAATTTGCCTGCGGCATTAATTACCAGGTTATCTGGCAATGTTGCAGCTGTGGTGGAACGGGCAAGGTTTAAAGCTATACCAGCAGCAATGGATATGGCTCCACTACTATTACTCTTGGCTTTGTCTTTAACATCATCTTTATGCTGTTGCGAATTGGGTGCACCAGCACTATCAATTTGAGTATTGATCTGATCCTCGGAAGTTTGTTCTTTATCACCTGATTCGGCGGGTTTGGAACCTGCTGAACCTGCTGTAGCTGTAGCCTCGGTGGATGCATAAGCATATGCACCAAAACTAATATCTCCTGTGGTAGCAGTGATGCTTCTGGCTGTAGTGGCTGTGGTGATATCATCAACTATGTTTAGCGCTAGGGATAGACCAATTCCTACTTTTGTCCCGGCTGATTTGGCGTCTACTGTGGTACTGCTATTACCTGAATGGGTGGCGGTTGCTTCCAAACTATCTACGGTTAGTACACCACCAGAACCAATCTTCGCTAAGGTGTTGTTACCAACTATCGTCAATCCTAAAGCGGGACTAACGGAGATATTACCTGCTGAACCAGCTTTAACACTGGTAGTACTGCTATTATCGGAAGTGGCTGTTAATGTTAGTTTCCCAGCATTGAGTAGGGTGACATTATCTTGTAGAGAAGCTTCGGCGGTATTAGTTTCAATATCCAACGCAATGGAAGCGCCTACACCTACTGATGGAGAACCGTCTGCTCCTACTTTTTGGATGGCTTCAGCGGTGGTTTCGGTTTTTGTCTTATTCTCAGCCGTGATGGTGACATCTCCACCACCTGCATTGACGATAGCACCACTCTTAATGGTGGCAATACTAGGATTAGAACCAAGATAATTGAGAGCAAAAGAACCAGCTACGCCCACTTTCGTTGCTCCTGCTCCAGATGTAGCTTTAGCGGTAAAGTCGCTAACACCATCACCTTTAAGGGCTGTATCACTCATCTTAGCTGCTAAGATAATGCCTTTCGCAGTGATATTCGGGTTTCCTGTGGTGCTCTTACCAATGCTGGCTTCGTTATCCAGAGTCACAATATTCAGTGCTACTCCCACACCAATACCAAACTGATTGGAACCATCGACAGCGCTACCATCCGCGACTGCGGAAGCATCGGTTTCGTTGGATGTGGCTAGTTTGAAATTGCCTGGAGTATTAATCACTAAACCATCAGCCAGAGTGGCTTTAGCTGTAGACCTGACTAAATTGAGTGCTAATCCTGCTGCTATTGATACTGCACCAGCACTGGTTTTGGCTTTACCTTTGACATCATCTTTGTGTTGTTGTGAATTAGGTGCACCAGCACTGTCGATTTCGCTATTGGCTTGATCCTCGGAAGTTTGTTCTTTGTCACCTGATTCGGCGGGTTTGGCGCCTGCTGAACCTGCTGTAGCTGTAGCCCCGGTGGATGCATAAGCATATGCACCAAAGCTAATATCTCCCGTGGTAGCAGTAATGCTTCTGGCTGTAGTGGCGGTGGTGATATCATCAATAATATTTAGGGCGATGCTGGCACCAATTCCTACTTTTGCCCCAGCTGATTTGGCGTCTACTGTGGTACTGCTATTACCTGAATGGGTGGCGGTTGCTTCCAAACTACCTACGGTTAATAGACCACCAGAACCAATCTTCGCTAAGGTGTTGTTACCGACTATCGTCAATCCTAAAGCGGGACTAACGGAGATATTACCTGCTGAACCAGCTTTAACACTGGTAGTACTGCTATTATCGGAAGTGGCTGTTAATGTTAGTTTCCCAGCATTGAGTAGGGTGACATTATCTTGTAGAGAAGCTTCGGCGGTATTAGTTTCAATATCCAACGCAAAGGAAGCACCTACACCTACTGATGGAGAACCGTCTGCGCCTACTCCTTGTATTGCTTCGGCGGTGGTTTCTGATTTAGTATTATTCTCTGCGCTGATGGTGACATCTCCACCACCTGCATTGATGATAGCACCACTCTTAATGGTGGCAATACTAGGATTAGAACCAAGATAATTGAGGGCAAAAGAACCAGCTACTCCCACTGTATTCGCTCCCGCTCCAGATGTAGCTTTGGCGGTGAAATCGCTAGTACCATCACCTTTGAGGGCTGTATCACTCATCTTAGCTTCTAAGATAATGCCTTTAGCCGTGATATTCGGGTTTCCTGTGGTACTCGTGCCAATGGTGGCTTCGTTATTGAGAGTAACAATATTCAGTGCTACTGCTGCACCAATGCCAAATTTATTAGAACCATCTACCGCACTACCATCGGCATTGGCAGATGCATCAGTTTCGTTGGTAGAACTGAGTTTCAGTATTCCTTGCGCGGTGTTGATTTCTAATCCATCTGCTAGTGAAGTTTTGACAGTGGAAGTAGCTAAATTGAGAGCCACTCCCGCAGCTATAGATACTGCCCCATCTTTGGTTTTAGCTTTGTCTTTGACAGGATCAGCTGCCGGTTCGGGTTCTTTAACAGTCTCATTTTTAGGAGTAAACGCCAGTGGTTCTTCTACACTACCGACTTGACTACCTGCTTGCCAAGTCTCCATAAACCGATAGCGAGTTGTATTACTAGCGGTATTTTTAACCAGACTGACAAAAATACCTTTATTCAGATCGTCTAAGGTTTCCGCTAATTGGATTTTAGTACTGGAAATTACTTTGACGTAGTAAGTCTTGGCTTCGGTAGGTTGATAACCTGTTTGATTACCGTAAGTATCCGCCTTCAGACCCAGAATCGGAGATTTAGGATAAGATGCGTCAGGTTGCAGTTGTAATACTATCCCTTGACCCGTTTGCAAACCATGAGCATAGCTCAAACTAATAGTATTATCTGCTGAGATAGATTGAATGGTGGAAGGTAGTTGGAAATCAAGACCTGAGCGATCGCCATTATATTTTTCTATGAGAGTAAAGGCTTGATCTCCACTACCTGTACTAGTCAGATAAATTTCCTTATTTGCCAAAGCATCACTTAAAGTTTTGGCAAGTTTGATGGTGGTGCTATTAACCTTAATCACATAGTATGTGTAAACATCATAAGAACGGCTTAAGGCATCAAATGTACCGCCTATAGCTTTTCCTCCTGATGTTAAATTAGCAGGATTATAATAACTAAGTTTATCCCCTGTTTGTAGATAGTGTTGATGAGAGAATTCAATAGTATCAGTTGCAGGTTTAACACTACTGGATGTAGTAAATGAGCTAACAGTTAGTAAATGGTGTTCACCGGAACTTTCACTAGTGAGGTCAACAACCACATTGGTTTGGGAGTTAAGTAGTTGAATGGTCTGGTCATCAATCTTTTTAACAACATATTGTGCGCCATCTGTTAAACCACCAATAGGAGTATTGCCATTGGCATCGTAGCGAACCGTTTGACCATCGGATAAATTATGACCTTGAGAGAAGATAATTGTATTCTGATCTAGGTCAATATGGAGTTGGGTAGCAGCATTACTCTCCGTCACTGATGTAACCTGACTTTCCGCAGTTTGTTGCTTGTCTTCAGGTTGTGCAGCTTTTGTCCCAGCAGAACTGGCTTTAGCGGTGGCATCGGATGCAGCATAAGCTTGGGCAACAAAGCTGACGCCATCTGTACCTGTCGCTGTCACATTTCTGGATGTGGTTGCAACTGTATTATCTGTAACTAGATTCAACGCCAGGGCTGCTCCCAGACCGACCTTACTACCTGCGGCTGTCCCATCTGCGGTGGTAGCACTCTTACCTGTGTGGGTTGCTGATGCATCTATTGCTGCTACCGTCAGTAGTCCGGTGGTTCCTGCTGCACCAATAGTAGCAACAGTGTCATTCCTAACAATTGTTGTTGACACGGCAGGACTAATCGCTATACCCCCTGCTGCACCTGTTTGAACACTGGTTTCACTACTATTATCTGATTTAGCATTCAGAATCAGCTTACCGGCATTAATTAGTAAAACATTGTCTTTTAAGGATGCTTCCGAGCGATTTTTCTCAAGATCCAAAGCGAAAGATGCACCTACACCCACCTTGGGTTCACTACCACCAGCAGTTTGGATGGCGTTGGCTTTGGTCACTGATTTAGTATTATTTTCACTGCTGATAGTGACATCTCCATCACTGGCATCAACAATGGCGCCACTATTGAGAGTAGCAAGACTAGAATTGGTGCCAATCGCATTCAGGGCAAAGGAACCAGCTACTCCCACATTGGTAGCTCCTGTACCAGAGATTGCTTGTGCAGTTAAGTCACTAGTTCCATCACCACCCAGACTAGGATCACTCATTTTTGCTTCTAGAGTAATACCTTCGGCAGTCACATTTGGATTACCATCGCTACTCTTTCCAATGGTAGCTTCGTTAGTTATATTGATGATATTTAAAGCTATAGCCACTCCCACACCAACTTTGGGCGCACCACCGACTGTACTACCATCAGCAATAGCCGATGCATCTGTCTCATTTGAGGTGGAGAGTTTAAATTCCCCCGCCGCATTAATGACGATGCCATCAGCGAGGGAGGTTTTAGCGGTTGAATTGGCTAAATTCAGGGCAAAACCAGCAGCGACAGAAACCTTGCCATCATTACTCTTGGCTTTATCTGCTAGTTGTTCCTTATGTGCGGTGGCATTGGGATCATCATTCCCCTCTATTTGTGCATTCGCTTGTTCTTCGGCATTATTTTGACCCTCAGCTTTGGATGCATCTGGATCTGCACCTGCTGCACCTGCTTTAGCATTTGCTTCGGTTGATGCATAAGCATGCGCTCCGAAAGATATCCCACCTGTTGTAGATGTAAGACTACGTTTTGTGGTGGCAATTGTGGTGTCATCAACAAAGTTTAGTGCTAATGCTCCCCCAATTCCCACATTGCTGCCTGCGGCAGCAGCATCTACTACTGCGGTGCTTCTTCCTGCGTGCGTTGCTTCAGCATCCAGGGATTTTACTGTGAGTGTATCGCCAGTACCAATGAGAGCGAATGTGTTATTAGTAACGGTTGTTAGCGCCAGTGCTGGACTTACAGCAATCCCACCAGCGGCTCCGGCTTTCACACTATTGTTACTACTATGATCTGAAGTTGCTGAGAGATGCAAATTTCCGGCGTTGTTCAAGACAACTTCATCTTGTAGGGATGCTTCGGCTTGATTTTGGCCAATCTCTATCCCCACTGATGCACCAACACCAACATTTCCACTTCCTCCCTGAGCGGCTTCGGCTGTGACGGTGGAACTGCCTGTGTTGGTTGCAGTCAGATTTACTGCCCCACTATTGGCATCTACTACTGCATCGGTCTTGAGTTGCGCTTGACTATTGGTATTGAGTTTGTCTACTGCTAATGCACCTGCTACACCAAATTTACTTGAGTCTCCAGAACCTGATGTGGCTTGAGTTTTAAAGCTACCATCTGTGGGTGTGAGTGCTTCAATATCTATTGCACCTGCACTAGTCGATGTATTACCACCAATAAAAGCATTATTATTAATGTCAATTACACTAATAGCCACAGCAACTCCCACCCCTACGGAATTACTAGCTACGGTACTACCATCGGCGATTGCAGAGGAACTATTATTGGATGCGGCATGAATAGTTAATTTACCGATAGTAGTGACTTGAGTGGGATGATTGGCATCAGCAGAGGAGATATAAGCTTTAGTTTGGTCACTAAGTTTAGTAAATGCTAAGGCTCCAGCAATATTAACGGCTCCGTCACTGGTTTTAGAATTGTTTTCCGTCAAGGATTGTGGACTGTTACTATTTTGTGTTGACCCACCTGGACTTGCCTTTGCAGTGGTGGAAATAGTATTGTTGGAGTCTGCGGATAAAGTCAGACTTGTGGCTAGAATCGATTGGCTACTTGAGCCATCAATATAGGCTTGTGTAGTATTGGTAATTTTAGATATAGCAATACCAGCTCCTCCTTGAGCCGGACTAGCATCACCACTAGTAGTGGAATTAATATTATTGGTGGCAATTAAAGCTAGATTTCTCTGAACATTAAAAGAGCTAGTTCCAGAAATATATGTAATTGCAGAACTATCAATAATGGATGTTGCTGCGGCAGCATCTACAGCAGTATTAATGTAGGAACTAAGTCCTTGTGCTTGTGCTGTGCCTGTAACTATAGAGCTACTGGATAGGGTAACATCACCACTACTTTCAATCCGGGAGTTAATCACAGCAATATTTGCTGTGGAAGTTAAATTTACAAAAGCTATAGGTAGTGAAGTCAGAGAGCCAGATACCGTAGAAGTGGCAGATATATTAATGTTACCTGCTTTGATGGTTGCTCCAGAAAGATTAATTTGGACTTGTCCTGATGCAGTTAAACCGCTTTCAGTATCCGCAGCGGTGAAAGCGATGTTTCCATCTAGACCACTCAATCCTGTAGTGTCTATAGTTATGCCATTATTAACAGAAATATTTTCGGCATCTACTGTTAAATTACTACCATTAAGAGTTAAATTATTCGCAAAAATAACTGAGTCGTTACCATCATTGCCATCAATGATTAAAGATTTAGTAAAATTAGGATCTAGGGAATTCAGAGTAATGGTATCATTGCCTCCCAACCCTTTAATAGTTAATGAGTTGCTGGGATTGAGGAAAGTAAAACTTTCAAAAGTACCATTGTTACTAAAAATGGATGTTTGTCCTGTAGCAGATTTGGTGACGAGGATTTGATCATCGGCACTAGTGGCTGTAAATACTCGATTAGCTGTAACGCTATTATCGAAGATGGGTGCTAATCCAGCATATTGAATTGTTTTTTCGAGGACAGATTGATGATTATAAAAATCTATAGTTCCGGCATGGGGACTAAATGCGGTTGATTGAGTAATACTATATTGTCCGTCATAAATCAATGTACCTAAATTTCCATCACCACCATCGGCAATACCGCTCAGACTACCATTAGCACTAAAGTCAAAAGTAGCGTAGTTATTGGCAGCAGCTTTCAGATTTTCTACATTTTGGAATTTAACATCAGCAACGTTACCTGAATTTTCACCAGTAATGTTCCATTTTGTATCAATGTTACGCCCAAATAGTGTATTATCTCCCTCTCCACCATCAAAGACAAAATTTGCTCCTGTATTTTTTAAAGCATTTGCCAAGGAGCTATCAATATTCAGGGTATCATTTCCCGACCCTAATCTGACGGTAATATTTGTATCTTTAGAAAGTTTAAATCCACTCTCGGAAAAATCAGTGCCATTAATACTAAATTCCAATGAATTGTTAGCATCAGCCCTTAAGAATAGGCTATCTGCCTGGCTTGTACCTAAGAAAGTAATATAGTTATCAGGTTGTCCCGTGAGCGAGTTAGCGTTATTTGAGTTGAAATTACTACTTCCATTATACGCAAAATCTGAGAATAGTAGTGTTTGATTTCCAGTTACTCCTGAGTAAAAAATGCTCCCCTGAGGAGTTAAAGATTGAAAAGCAGCAACAGGAATATTTGATATCTGTGTCGGATTAGCACTCACAGATGTGGTTATATTCTGTTGTCCAAGCAGTGAATTATCTAGATGACCAGATAAGAAAATTCCTGAAGATGGAAGTGTGGTGTTGAATTGATTAGGAGTAAGTTGAATAATGTCCATTGTATTTTTTGCTCAGGTGGAGAGACGTTGTTATTTGTATAATTTCAATACTAGATTTATGAAAATCAAAAAATTACCAGTTATCTATTTGGTAACCAAGTAAATTGCTTTGGTTTTAATCATGCCAGTTCCAGCCTTTTCTTCGCAAGTTGAGCAGATACTCATTCGCGCTGAGGAAGGCTACAGTGTATTAACAGAGGTTCTCTATGGTCTGTATTTATGTAATTACGTAATTTTACATAGAAGGCGTTTTTTTAATTACACCGTTTTTCTTGTCTATTTTTCCCTTCTTCATAAATTTATACTCAATTATCCTCTAACTTTGTCTACTTTTTGTCAATACAGAACACTTTTAACAAAAGCTTTATATTTTATTGATATCTCTTTATACATATTTACGTGTTTATTTGTATACCAAAGTTATTTAAAATTATTAATAATGGAGCATCACTAAAACTTGTGTTTATTTAATACGACATTTAAGTAAAAATACTATACAAGTTAATCCTGTTTTGCTTAGTATCTCTACTGAGGATGACAAAAACTTTACTAAAGTTTCATACAATAGTATATTAATTAATATTACAGTATAATTCTCTAGTTGAACCTCAAGAGCAACTATAATATACAGTTATTTTTACTGATAACTGTATTAATTGCTTCTGTGGTGAACCCAGCATTCACTTAGTTCTGATGATAAAGTTAGTTTCTCAGGGAAACCAAAACAAAATATGTCTTCCATTTTTTCCATTCACGATTTATCTATCTCTGAGTTTTCTGTGGTTTTGCTAGTTAAAAATCAAAATCCCACTTTATTAAATCTGGATTTTCTCAAATATAGCGGCATTGTGGGTCAAGATTGGGAAGTATCTGGCTCTCCAGTTTCAACTCCACAAGGTTCTCAAATTATTTTCCAAAATGGATTGAGATTAGCTGCTGATAGCACGCGAACCATTTTCCTAGAAAGTGTGATTGGCAAATCAATTGACGATATAGTATCTGCTCAAGTAGCTAAACGTTACACTCAGATATTATCTCAAGCAGAATACGAAGCAGTGGGGATAAATCTCACAGGATTGGTCACCTTTCGAGAGCAACCCCAATTAGCCCAAACTTATCTATCTAAAGCATTATTACTGTCTGGAAATTGGCTAGAATTTGGTACTCAACCTCCGAAAGTAGATTTAAATATTTCTTATACCCTAGAAAAAGGAATGTTAAATTTGCAAATTAATGAGATACAGCTACCACAAGAAAATGAAGCAGCTAGCATACCTGCTGTCCGATATTTCGGGAATTTTGACTATGCTCTGCAACAAGTTGAGCTTACAGATAGGTTAACTACTTTGCAAACCTATTTAGACCAATGGCAATCAAACATAGAAACCTTTACAAATTTAATTAATCAGCGTTTTCTTGATGGAGTAAATATATCATTACTGGGCAATACTCAGTCTTTAACAGGTCAACCCGTCAGTTAAATACGGAATACAGGTTTGATCAGAATCTAGAACTGCTCATCAAACCTGTATATCTAGGGTTAAGCAGCAATATTTATTTATCAAAAACAGATATTTTTTCAAGACATACAGCACTAGAAAAAATGTCTCTGATTCAAATCCCCTCATTTTAATAATGGGGGATTTCCCTTCTATCTGTTCCCTGCTATAGCATTTTCATCCAAAAGATTACTTTGCAAAAAGAAAGGTTCCTTCATGCGTCTTCATCTAATTTACTGGTGTGCAATAAATCTACAATCTATCAATAGACGTTATCGGAAATTACTGTTTGCACTATTTACCAGCTTTTTATTACCGACTGGATTAATAGTCACGGAAATTTCTCGCGCTCAAGCTCAAAACGTAAGAATCTCCCCAAATGCCACTGGTGGAACATTTAGCTCTGTTGTCCAAGGTACTAATGCCACTGCGATTGGTTCAGGAGCAAGTGCTGCAGAGTCAGGACTCTATCGCTGTAGGTACTAATGCCGTCATC
The DNA here is from genome assembly GCA_963766435.1 of uncultured cyanobacterium. Taxonomy (GTDB): domain Bacteria; phylum Cyanobacteriota; class Cyanobacteriia; order Cyanobacteriales; family Nostocaceae; genus CAVXZH01. Next base: position 2,445,966 of record CAVXZH010000006.1, on the reverse strand, counting down.
TCCACGGGTTCTTCCACTGGTGCCATAGCGATTGGTTCGGGTGCTTCTGTGCCTGCTCCTACTGTTTCATCTTCTGGTGCCATAGCCATTGGTCAATCCAGCTCTGTAACTTCATCAAATGGCACCGCAGTTGGGAAGTCATCAACAGCTACTAATACAGCAGCAACAGCACTGGGAAATAGTAGTAGTGCATCAGGTGCTTCATCTACAGCCTTAGGTGATACAGCCAAAGCTCAGGGTGCTAATGCGGTGGCAGTTGGTAGTAATGCTACCACTGCCGTTGGTGCAACTGGTGCAATCGCCACTGGTAATAATGCTAATGCCAACGCCAACAATACAATTGCTACAGGTAATGGGGCAACTGTTAATAATGGCGCTATTGGTTCTACTGCTATTGGTCAAGGCACCACTGTAGGTCTTAATGCCACTAATGCCATCGCCACAGGTACATCTGCTACTGTTAATGCTAGCAATGGTATTGCTACAGGTAATACTGCTACTGTCAGCACGGGAGCCACTGATGCCATTGCCACTGGTAGTAATGCTCTGGGTGGAGCGATTAGCTCCATTGCCACAGGTAATGGTGCGAAAGTTAATGCTGGCGCCACAGGTAGTACCGCTATCGGTCAAAGTGCAACTATTGCCTCCAGTTCACAAAATTCAATCGCTATTGGTACATCTTCCAATGTTGCCGCCAGCAATTCTATTGCTACAGGTAATGGTGCTAGTGTTGCTAATGGAGCCACAGGTAGTACAGCCATCGGTCAGGGTGCTAACGTATCCGCAAATGCAACTAATTCCTTGGCAATTGGTCAATTAGCAAAAGTTAATTCTACTGCAACTAATTCGACGGCGATAGGACAAGGTGCAACTATCAATGCTAATGCTACCAATGCCATCGCCACAGGTACAGGTGCTATTGCTGGAAATAACTATACAATTGCTACGGGTTATCAGGCTAACGCTAGTGGAAATGATTATGCGATCGCCACAGGTTATCAGGCGACTGCTACTGGAGTAGCAACAATTGCCACGGGTGCTGGATCTCTATCTAGTGGTGACAGTTCCATTGCCACAGGTCTTCTATCTAGCGCTACAGGCAATGTATCTACTGCCATTGGTGTGAGAAGCCAAGCTACTAAGTCTGCTGCTTCAGCTTATGGAAATGGTTCCATCGCTTCGGGCATTTCGGCAACGGCAGTGGGTGATACAGCTACAGCGAGTAATAACAGTGCATCTGCTTTTGGTGCTGGTGCCACTGCATCCGGTACAAATGCCCTAGCTTTGGGGGTTGGTACTTTTAATTCTGGAACTGGCACATTTCAACAAGTTGCCACTGCATTAGGTGCCAGTTCCATTGCTGCTGGTGACACAGCTACTGCGAGTGGTACTAATGCGATCGCCATAGGTACGAACTCCACAGGAAATCAACAAAATGCTACTGCTATAGGTAATGCGGCTAAAGCCATAGGTGTTTCCGCAGCCGCTTATGGTGATAGTGCCAACGCTTCGGGAACTAATTCCACCGCCACCGGTAAATCAACCTTAGCTAGCGGACAAAATGCCACAGCAACAGGTAATACGGCTAAAGCCACAGGGGTTTCTGCATCAGCTTATGGTGATAGCACTACGGCTTCGGGAGCTAATTCTACCGCCACAGGTAAAGGTGCTACCGCCTCAGGTGCCAGTTCTATTGCCACAGGTGATACGGCTACAGCTACTGGTGCTAATGCCATTGCCAGTGGCACAACCGCAACCTCTAGTGCGGACAATGCCATCGCCACAGGTAATGGGGCTAAAGTAAACACTGGCGCCACAGGTTCTACTGCCATTGGTCAAGGTGCAACAGTTGCTGCTGGTGCGACTAATGCTATCGCTACAGGTACTACGGCACAAGCAAATGCTAATAGTGCCACCGCTATCGGTAATGCATCTCAAGCCACAGGTGTTTCCGCATCAGCTTATGGTGATAGCACTAACGCTTCAGGAACTAATTCCACCGCCACAGGTAAAGGTGCTACAGCTAGTGGTGCTAGTTCTATTGCCACAGGTGATACGGCTACAGCTACTGGTGCTAATGCCATTGCCAGTGGCACAACCGCAACCTCTAGTGCGGACAATGCCATCGCCACAGGTAATGGGGCTAAAGTAAACACTGGCGCCACAGGTTCTACTGCCATTGGTCAAGGTGCAACAGTTGCTGCTGGTGCGACTAATGCTATCGCTACAGGTACTACGGCACAAGCAAATGCTAATAGTGCCACCGCTATCGGTAATGCATCTCAAGCCACAGGTGTTTCCGCATCAGCTTATGGTGATAGCACTAACGCTTCAGGAACTAATTCCACCGCCACAGGTAAAGGTTCTACAGCTAGTGGTGCTAGTTCTATTGCCACAGGTGATACGGCTACAGCTACTGGTGCTAATGCCATTGCCAGTGGCACAACCGCAACCTCTAGTGCGGACAATGCCATCGCCACAGGTAATGGGGCTAAAGTAAACACTGGCGCCACAGGTTCTACTGCCATTGGTCAAGGTGCAACAGTTGCTGCTGGTGCGACTAATGCTATCGCTACAGGTACTACGGCACAAGCAAATGCTAATAGTGCCACCGCTATCGGTAATGCATCTCAAGCCACAGGTGTTTCTGCATCCGCTTATGGTGATAGTACAACCGCTTCGGGAACTAATTCCACCGCTACAGGTAAAGGTTCTACAGCTAGTGGTGCTAGTTCTATTGCCACAGGTGATACAGCTACAGCTAGTGGTGCTAATGCCATTGCTAGTGGTACAACGGCAACATCTAGTGCTGATAATGCGATCGCCACAGGTAATGGAGCCACCGTAAATACTGGCGCTACAGGTTCTACAGCTATTGGTCAAGGTGCAACAGTAGCAGCGAATGCCACTAATGCTATTGCCACAGGTACAAGTGCTAATAGCACCGCTAATAGTGCTACGGCTATCGGTAATGCATCTCAAGCCACAGGTGTTTCTGCATCCGCTTATGGTGATAGTACAACCGCTTCGGGAACTAATTCCACCGCTACAGGTAAAGGTTCTACAGCTAGTGGTGCAAGTTCTGTCGCTACAGGTGATACGGCTACAGCTAGTGGTGCTAATGCCATTGCGGGTGGCACAAATGCTACTTCTAGTGCTGATAATGCCATCGCCACAGGTAATGGAGCCACCGTAAATACTGGCGCTACAGGTTCTACAGCTATTGGTCAAGGTGCAACGGTAGCAGCGAACGCCACTAATGCTATTGCCACAGGTACAAGTGCTAGTAGCACCGCTAATAGTGCTACGGCTATCGGTAATGCATCTCAAGCCACAGGTGTTTCTGCATCCGCTTATGGTGATAGTACAACCGCTTCGGGAACTAATTCCACCGCTACAGGTAAAGGTTCTACAGCTAGTGGTGCAAGTTCTGTCGCTACAGGTGATACGGCTACAGCTAGTGGTGCTAATGCCATTGCGGGTGGAACAAATGCTACTTCTAGTGCTGATAATGCCATCGCCACAGGTAATGGAGCCACCGTAAATACTGGCGCTACAGGTTCTACAGCTATTGGTAAAGGTGCAACGGTAGCAGCGAACGCCACTAATGCTATTGCCACAGGTACAAGTGCTAGTAGCACCGCTAATAGTGCTACGGCTATCGGTAATGCATCTCAAGCCACAGGTGTTTCCGCATCCGCTTATGGTGATAGTACAACCGCTTCGGGAACTAATTCCACCGCTACAGGTAAAGGTTCTACCGCCTCCGGTGCCAGTTCTATTGCCACAGGTGATACAGCTACAGCTAGTGGTGCTAATGCCATTGCAGGTGGAACAAATGCTACTTCTAGTGCTGATAATGCCATCGCCACAGGTAATGGAGCCACCGTAAATACTGGCGCCACAGGTTCTACAGCTATTGGTCAAGGTGCAACAGTAGCAGCGAATGCCACTAATGCCATTGCCACAGGTACAAGTGCTAATAGCACTGCTAATAGTGCCACGGCTATCGGTAATGCATCTCAAGCCACAGGTGTTTCTGCATCCGCTTATGGTGATAGTACAACCGCTTCGGGAACTAATTCCACCGCTACAGGTAAAGGTTCTACAGCTAGTGGTGCTAGTTCTATTGCCACAGGTGATACGGCTACAGCTAGTGGTGCTAATGCCATTGCAGGTGGAACAAATGCTACTTCTAGTGCTGATAATGCCATCGCCACAGGTAATGGAGCCACCGTAAATACTGGCGCCACAGGTTCTACAGCTATTGGTAAAGGTGCAACGGTAGCAGCGAACGCCACTAATGCTATTGCCACAGGTACAAGTGCTAGTAGCACCGCTAATAGTGCCACAGCTATCGGTAATGCATCTCAAGCCACAGGTGTTTCCGCATCCGCTTATGGTGATAGTACAACCGCTTCAGGAACTAACTCCACCGCTACAGGTAAAGGTGCTACTGCTTCCGGTGCTAGCTCTGTGGCTACTGGTGATACAGCTACCGCTAGCGCACTTAATGCCACTGCCACTGGTAGAAGTGCATTAGCAGATCAACAAAATACTACTGCTACTGGTTTTGCTACTAAAGCCACAGGCACATCAGCATCGGCTTATGGTGACAGTGCTAGTGCTACAGCGACTAATGCCACTGCATTGGGTAAAAGTGCTGCTGCTTCAGGTATTAGTTCTATTGCCACAGGTGATACTGCTAATGCCAGTGGAGCTAATGCGATCGCCACAGGTGCTAATACAGTAGCAAATCAGCAAAATGCTACGGCTACTGGTAATGCATCTCAAGCTACAGGCACTTCCGCCTCCGCTTATGGTGATGGCACTACCGCTTCGGGAACTAATGCCACCGCTACTGGTAAAGGTGCTACTGCTTCCGGTGCTAGTTCTGTAGCTACTGGTGATGCCGCTACTGCTAGCGCACTTAATGCTACTGCTACTGGTAGAAGTGCATTAGCAGATCAACAAAATACCACTGCTACAGGTTTTGCCTCTAAAGCTACTGGTACATCAGCATCGGCTTATGGTGACAGTGCTAGTGCTACGGCGACTAATGCCACTGCATTGGGTAAAAGTGCTGCTGCTTCAGGTATTAGTTCTATTGCTACGGGTGATACTGCTAATGCCAGTGGAGCTAATGCATTGCCACAGGTGCTAATACAGTGGCAAATCAGCAAAATGCCACTGCTACTGGTAATGCATCTCAAGCTACAGGCACTTCCGCCTCCGCTTATGGTGATGGCACTACCGCTTCGGGAACTAATGCCACCGCTACTGGTAAAGGTGCTACTGCCTCCGGTGCTAGTTCTGTAGCTACTGGTGATGCCGCTACTGCTAGCGCACTTAATGCCACTGCCACTGGTAGAAGTGCATTAGCGGATCAACAAAATACTACTGCTACGGGTTTTTCAACTAAAGCCACAGGCACATCAGCATCGGCTTATGGTGATAATGCTAATGCTTCTGCAACTAATGCCACTGCTACTGGTAAAAATGCTACCGCCTCCGGTGTTAATTCCCTGGCTACAGGTGCAAATACAGTAGCAAGTCAACAAAATGCCACTGCTACTGGTAATGCCGCACAAGCCACAGGTACAAGTTCTGTGGCTACGGGTGATACGGCTAAAGCTAGTGGAGCTAATGCGATCGCCACAGGTGCAAATACAGTAGCAAATCAACAAAATGCCACTGCTACTGGTAATGCCGCACAAGCCACAGGCACTTCCGCCTCCGCTTATGGTGATAGTGCTAATGCTTCTGGCGCTAATGCCACGGCTACTGGTAAAGGTTCTACAGCATCAGGTGCAAGTTCTGTGGCTACAGGTGATAGTGCTAATGCTTCTGGCGCTAATGCCATTGCTTCAGGAAAAGGTGCTCAAGCAATTGGTGACAATTCCATTGCCACAGGACAGGGTGCTCAAGCACAGAGTACAAATTCTACTGCTACAGGTGCAGGTGCTATTGCTAATGGTGTCAATTCCACGGCTACAGGTGCTAATGCTGTGGCAACTGGACCTGGTGCTACAGCTACAGGTGCTAGTGCCCAGGCAACTGGCGACCATGCCACCGCCATAGGTGCTAATTCTGTTGCCACTGGTACAAATGCAATTACTATTGGTATTACTGGACAGGCAAAGGGTGATAACTCAACATCTTTTGGTAATACTGCTAATGCAGGTAGTTCTAATGCATCAGCTTTCGGTAACAACGCTCAAGCTACAGGAGCTTCAGCATCAGCTTTTGGTAACAGTTCTATAGCCTCTGGTACTAATGCTACTGCTTATGGTACGGCTGCGAATGCTGCTAAAGACTATACCTCAGCTTTTGGTAACAATGCTCAAGCCACAGCAACTTCAGCATCAGCTCTTGGTAACAATTCGACTGCCTCTGGCGCTAATGCTATTGCTGTAGGTGCAGCTACTGCTAGTGCTGATTCAGCCATCGCTATTGGTCCCAATGCTAAAGCCACTTTCGCTGGTACGATAGCCATTGGTCGTAATGCCCAAGCCATCGCTGACCCAGCTACAGCAGTTGGTGATTCAGCTACGGCTTCAGGGACAGATTCTGCGGCTTTTGCTTATAGTTCTCAAGCTAGTGGGAATTACTCTACGGCTATTGGTACTAAAGCCCAAGCTACAAATCAAAATTCCACCGCCCTTGGCGCTAATTCTGTCGCTAATGGTGTCAATTCCACCGCAATTGGTACAGGTGCGATCGCCACAGCCGATAATCAAATCACTATTGGTACTGCCACCAACTACTACACATTACCAGGATTGGCTTCTTCCGGATCATTCGTCGGTACTAAAAATCAGAGTGGAGATACACGCTTTGTCACAGTAGACGCAAGTGGTAACTTGGGTACTAGTGCTGGTAGCGCTGATTTCAGTGGACTAGAAAAAGGACTAACTACCCTGGGTCAACAAATTAAATCTGTTGGTGCTCTAGCTGCGGCGTTATCATCTATTCCTAACACTCTTCCATCTGGTGTTAATAGTGGATGTGGTGTTGGTACGGGGGTTTATGGTAGTGCTTGGGCTGGTGCTTTTGGTTGTGTAGCTCGGATTAATCGCAGCGTCACTTTTAATGCTGGTGCAGCAATCACATCTGCTCCTTCTTCTGTCTATAGTAGCGCCTCTAACTTTATGGGTCGCTTAGGTGTCTTTTTTGAGTTCTAAGCTTTAATGTGATTCAGAGATATACTCGAAACCATAAGGGTATATCTAATATATAAACCCCATAAATTTTGTTTATGGGGTTTCCCTTCTCAGCTAATAGCTTTGTATGTTCTGATTCTGCTCTTTTTTTGTAAGAATATGAAATTCAACACCAGTCAGCTTTTGCTTTTATCACTCTTATCTCTGACTTTAACACCCCAAATTAGCCAAGCCCAAAATTCTCCTCCCCAACCTGGTAATACCAATGCGAATACAGCTAATGATTGGTCAAGCCATATGAAAACCCAAGATGAGTTTAAGCTAGGATGTGTGGGAGACTCAAAAAATCTAAATCCTCAGCAATTAAAGATTAAGACAAGTTTTTGTAAATGTGCTTTGGAAGCTTATAAAGCTCGCTACAATCCTCAAGTATTTTTTCAAATTAATAATATATCTAATCAAGCAGGAAAAGTTGGTTCAACTTCAATTGGTCCAGTTTTAGTTAATTTGATGATGAAACCTGAACTAAATCGTTGTTCTATTACAACTAAATATAATCCATAGATTCTCGATAATTTCTATTTGATTTTTACTGAAACCCTCGTATGTTATTTCAGCTGTTATTTCAGCAGCCCTAGAAATCAAACTAAGTTGGTGCTAACCTGTTATTGAGTCCCAGCGGGCAAGATGCCCGCTCCACGTTCAATTTTTCCTGATTCAATTTCCATAATCAAACCAGATTTTTATATGTTTTGCCTGAAGCATTACCGCAAATATCATCAATTGCTTAAGCATTTATATCCACTCAAGTTATTATTAGGAATCGGGATATTTTGGACAGCTGGTTTTACAGGTGTTCAAGCACAAATTCCTGTAAATAATCAGCCATCACCTGTAAATTCTAATTCTTCTTTAAGTGCTGAACAAAATTTTCAGCAAGGTAATCTCACTCGTGCTATTCAACAATGGAGTCTTGATATCAAAAATGGTACTAATGTTATTGAAGCCTTATTTAATCGTTCTCAAGCTTATATTTTGCTGAAGCAATATGATTTGGCTGTACAAGATACAGATAAGATAAATCAAATCCAAGGAAATAATACCCCAGCACCAGTTTTCATTGTGCGAGGAATTGCTTTGATTGAACTTAATCAAGCATCAGCAGCAATAGAAAGCTTTAATAAAGCAGAAAAATTACAGCCTTCCCCTGCTCTTTATAACAATAGAGCTTTAGCATATCAACGAGATGGAAAGCTGGATAAAGCTCTAGAAGATCTCAAAAAATCAGTCCAATTAGCATCAACTCCAATTAATCGTTTAAATTTGGCAAATGCACGGATTAAACTTGGTCAATATAATCAAGTAGTTGATGAAATGAGTCAATTGATTGCTCAAGAAAAAACATTTTTTCCTCCTTATTTAACTAGAGGGATTGCTTATTATAATTTAGGTCAATATGAATCAGCACTTAGTGATTTTGTTTCTACTCTAAAAATTTGGCACAGATCAACCAGAAGCTTATTACTATGCTGGATTATCGTTTGCTAAATTGAATCGCTCAGAAGATGCAAGTAAAAATTTAATTCGTTCGGCTGAAATCTATCTGCAAAGAAATCAATCCAATGAATATCGTCAAGTTCTCAAAAAAATGACTGAACTCAATTTACAATAGAAAGGGACTGCATTTTCATCAAAAAACTGCTGTTTTGTTGCGAAGAGTTTTCAGGGTTTCCGTCTGCTCTTGTAAACGCTCACTAATGCGATCGCAAGCTAACTCACAAAGTTCAAAAATCATCATATCCACAATCTCGTAATAGGCACTAGTACCTTTAGGCTGACGAGATAAAACACCTGCTTGAGTTAACACTTTCAGATGCTTAGATAGATTCGCTTGTCCTAAACCAGTAGCTTCGGCAATTTCCATCACATTCATCGAACCTGACTTGAGACAAGTCAAAATCTGTAACCTACTAGTTTCTGATAAAACCTTAAAGTAGTCAGCAACAGCCACGAGAACGGCTGGCTCGGTCTTAGGTGGCTTATTTTGTGACATAGGTCGATTTAATACTCAGAACAATAGTTGCTTAATAACTTATTAGTATAACAACTAATGATTGATTAAATCTAATTATAGCCCATTTATCTGGGAAAAGAAAGAACTTCCCGTTATCCAGAAGTAACGGGAGTAAAATTGACGTAATTAGGGACTAATAAATGCCAAAAACCGACCCAACCGTGGATTTAATCGAATTCCCCGCATCTTTTAAAGACTGGGCAATGGGATGCTTAGTTTGTAAAAATACTCTAGCACAATTACGTCCTGGCATTCCCGAAATGGAACCACCGGGATGAGTTCCCGCACCAGTTAAAAATAAATTATCAATGGGTGTTTTGTAATTTGCTAATTCTGGTAAAGGACGGAAAAATATCATTTGATCCATTGTCATATCAATATGATAATAATTTCCTTTATACGCCCCTAATCGTTCTCCTAATTCAGCGGGACTTTCTACACGACGAGCAATAGTTGCTTTTTTAACATTCGGTGTATAAGTTGCTAACTTATCAATCACCCGATCAGCAACTTGATTTTTTAATTCATCAGTCCAACCCGTACCTTTTAAACCCGTACCTGCTGCACCAGCAATCTGATAAGGAGCAAAAAATTCAATCCACACAGTATGCTTTCCGGTCGGTGCTAATGTTGGGTCAAGGGCACTAGGCATAACCAAATACATAGATGGGTCTGTATCAGGAATTTCGCCTAAAGTGCATTTACTGTGAGCTTGTTCTACATGATACATGGAATCGGCAATTAAAATGGAACCAATCAGATATTCATCTTTATGGTCATGGTAAGGAAAATGGAGCGGTTCATCTAAAGCTAAATCTATTTTCAAGATGGTTTCATTATTATTGATAATCCGCCGTTCCAATCTTGACCACAAATCAGCATCAACGGCATCAATATCGCTTTTATCAGTCATTTGTAAAAACAAACGTTGGGCATCAATATTGGATATTACACCATATTTAGCTAAATATTCTCTACCACCTGCGACCCGCACACCCACTGCTGTAGCATCATCAATTAAGACTTTTTCCACTTGCTGATCGGTAAGAATTACACCACCTTTAGCCATAACTAACTTAACCAAAGCATCCACCAAAGCACCTGTCCCACCACGAGGTCGAGACATACCAGGATGATGACGCATAGCCATCATCATCACGCCAATGGAGAGATTTTTCTGTGAAGGTGGTGCACCCAATTCTGATGCTAGTCTTGATAAAGGCGCTTTTAAAAATTCCTCATCAAACCATTCATTGAGAATATCTTCGGCACTGTTCAGCATAGTCCGAACAAAATCAAAACTTTTAGAGGGGGAACCTAGAACTGAAAATAAATCTTTAAATTGTTGAATGTTGTAGTTTCCAAAAATATCTATAATAGATTTTGGTGGAGCATTGAACATAGGAATCATGGCATTGATAGCCCGTTGCCAATATTCAATAAATTCCGCGTATTTTTCAGCATCGCGTTGATTATAACGAGCGATTTCTGCACAAGTTTTTTCTAGGGACTTATGTGCTAAAAAATATTTACCATCTGGATGAGGACAAAATACAACTGGGTCACAGTCTAAATATTCTAAACCATATTTGGTTAGTTCTAATTCTTCTACTACCGAGCCAGGTGAATAAATTCATGGTCAATAGCACATAAATTAAATTTAAATCCTGGTGCTTCTTTAGGAATACATTCTTCTGTTGTCGCGGCTCCACCAGGAACAGAACGTTTTTCTAGCAGCAGGACACTATAACCTGCTTTAAGTAAATAAGCAGCACAGACAAGTCCGTTATGTCCTGCACCAATAATAATTACATCATACTCTTTCGTCATAACTCAAAACTGACTAAATTCTGATTATATCATTAGAATAATAGGAAATTAACATCAGATCCTATATCTGCCACCAGTTAGAAAAATATTAATTTTTTGTAATCTTTGGAAAGATATGATTCGGAACTATTTAGATACTCGAATTCACCCGTGTGTATTTGTGTACTTCTTATAGATCAATACGGTTCAGTTAAGGGAGGGAGGTAATATTGTCATCCTGACGGTCGGGAAGGATCTCGCGAGATCCTTCCCGACCGTCAGGATGACAGTATCGGGATTCTAGTAATTTTTCGTGCCCGCGACCCGTGACTCTGTATTCATTTTGAATTTTGAATTCCGCTTTGCGGTACTAATTTACTTCCTCCTGCAAAGGACGAATAATCGGGGGTGCTGGTGTTTTTTCTGGTTGAAAAATTGCTTGTAATGCTTGTTCTAAAGTTTGCGCCATCACAATTCGATTTTCGTAAGCGACAACTACCCGGACTAAAGTTGGTAAACGGTTCTGGGTTGCTTCTAAATAAATTGGCTCCACATATAATAAAGATTGGTCAAGGGGAATTACCAAAAGATTACCCTGTATGGCTCGTGAACCCTGACGATTCCAAAGGGAGATTTGCTGAGAAATGATGGGGTCTTGATTAATTCGCGCTTCAATTTGTTCTGTCCATAGACCAATCGTTCTTTAGGAAAAGTATATAATGACAATTTACCATAATTTTCTCCGTCTGCTCGCGCTGCTAACCAAGCAATTAAGTTAGTTCTTTCTTTGGGGGTATAAGGCAGGAGTAAAATAAATTCTTGAAAAGAAAAATTGGGTAGACTAGTAATTAAATAATATGGTTCTACTGGACGGGGTTCGTTACCATAGATTTCATTGGGAATCTGCCATTGGTCTTCTCGATTGTAAAATACTTGAGGGTCGGTCATATGGTAAATCATCAACCTTTCAGATTGAATTTGGAAGAAATCTACTGGATAGCGAATATGACTACGAAGATTAACGGGCATTGCACTGAGGGGTTTAAACATTTGTGGAAAAATTTTTGACCAAGTGGCAATGATCGGATCTTTGGTGTTGGTAATATATAAATTAACTGTGCCATGATATGCATCAATCACCACCTTAACAGAATTGCGAATATAGTTGATATTATTTTTACCAATATCTGAATAAGGATAGTGATCGCTCGTGGTATATGCATCAATGAACCAATAAAGATAATTTGTTCTTCCCGGAAACTGTTGATTATTTCCAGAACTAGCATCAGCCACAACTAGATAAGGGTCACTATCAAATTGTAGAAATGGGGCAATGGCTGCGGATGCGTTGATTAATATTCCGCCTAAATAATACTTTGGTATCGGGAGTAAAATCTCGTTTAAGTAACATTTGCCAATCTTTTAAATACATGGCAAATAGCCATCTTCGCCAGAGAGAACCAATTTTAATCCCACCTAATCCATCATAAGTATTATAAACATTATCACTTCCACTGGGATAATCTAGTTCTGGGACTTTCGTACCAGTCATAACATGGGTATTAGTAATTTCACCGTAATAAATTCGCGGTTGGGCAATGGGAATACTCTAATCAATAGCTGCAACTGAAGTAGACAGAGCGCTGTGATTAGTCCCGACAATATCTTTGACAAAATATTCTGGTAATCCGCCCGGAGCTACTGTATTAACTGGACTCATGGTAAAACCATAGCCATGAGTATAAATTAAATTACGATTTACCCAGGTCTGAGCTTGTTTAGGTACAGAATTATAGTCCAATTCCCTAGCAGCAATCAATACTTGATGCTTTTCTTGACCGACATTGGTTTCTAAACTGTAGCGGTCAATATCAGCATTGGAAAACTTATAATAGGGACGAATTTGTTGTAATTGACGATTAGTAGCTAATAATGGTTGTTGGTCCCAAAGCCGAATATTCCGAATTGTCAAGGCATTGGCTTTGATATTCGCCTCTGTTAATGTTCCTTGAGGGTTAAAAGTTTTGGCATCAATCGCATCTAAATCAAATGCTTGTCGAGTTAAGCTGATGGTACGTTGGATATAAGGTTGCTCCCGTTGCAATTCATTCGGCTCAACGACAACTCGCTGCACTACCTCTGGTAAAACCACACCAACGACAACCCCCAAACCTAGATAAATAGCCAAGCTATAAATCACCCAAGATTGAGATGAAGATAGACCCAAAATCATGCGTGAGAGGAGATAAAATGCGATCGCCAGTCCCAAAATCAATAATAATGAGTAGGCAGGTAACTGTACCACAATATCAGTATAGCTAGCGCCATAACTGACCCCACGAGGAGAATAAACTAATTCATAACGATTCAGCCAATAACCGAAAGAGACCACCAGTAACAAACAACCCCCCAAACCGAATAAATGACGTTGTTGCTGTGGTGTAAACCCAGGAAAAACTCCCTGACTCAGACTATTACCTGAGAGCAAATAGGTAAGAGCAATCGCCACCAAGGCATATAAACATAATCCCATCAGCCAAAGGGCTAACAGTTCCCAGACCGGGAGAGAAAATATATAAAAGCTAATATCCTGACCAAATAAAGGTTCTGTACTGTTAAAAACGGTAGGGTGAAAGAATGGTAATACCTGAGTCCAATGTTGAGATATTATCCACCCGCATCCCAAACTAAAAATTATGGCGATCGCCCACAAACAGAATTGAGGGTAAATTAATAAGGCGATCATGATTCCCAGCCCTAAGCCAAAATACCAAGGTTGCTGAATAATTTGTGTGACTAATTGCCAAATTAGCTCAGTACTAAATGCAGTGCGAATGACTAAATTGGGCTGATTATCTAAAGAATGCCCGTAAAAAAAGCCAATTTTGCCATAATACAACAGCATTAACCCTACTAATAAGCTTAGTATCAAAACTATAGATATTAGCCAGTGCCATTTTAATTTTTGGCTGTGGTGATTTAACTTTCTATCTTCACTACGTATATAATGAGGACTTAATAAGATTTGAATATCAGCATCTCTGATGGATTCCGTTCTCAGGGATGGGGGATACTTAAGTTTTGCCGATAGCCACAGATTTCCCAACAAATACACAGATGTAATGCTAGTGACGACTATCCACAAAAGACCTTGAGTGACTAATCTTAGCCAAAATACTTGGAGGTAGCCCACTTCCTGGAACCAGAAAACTTCTGCTCCTAAGTGGGAAAGCAAATTTGAGAATAGCCATAAACCTAGTAAGATTACAAGTATTTGCCAGCACCATTTCCAGAATATGCTTGTCATTGTCAATAATTTTCTCTCACTATATTCGCTTTATAGTAAGCTAGGATACTTTAGACCCGAATAATTCTAGGTTTATTTTTAGCGATTAGCGATCAACATCAGCTAATATGTCTAATTGTTACAAGGGAACAGGGAAGACTATTTGCCTGGAGGATAACAGATAGGAGTTAAACACCTCTACTGCTAAAAGTAGTAATTTGGTTTCTTCCCTTGTTAACGTGATTATACCGTGGGAGTTTTGGTTATTGTTTTATTTATAACTTGTAATTATGCTAACCAGTGTTGACCGCTTATTATTTGTCCGGCGAGTCCCAATTTTTAAGGAATTGCGGGATGATTTTATTGTGCGGCTGGCTTCAGTCATGAATGAGTTGTCATATCCAGCTAATTACAGCATTTTTAAACAGGGTGAAGAAGGGCAATCGCTTTATATAGTAGTTTCAGGTCGTGTGAAAGTTCACATTGGTGCTACCCAATTAGCGATAGTGGAACAGGGAAAATTCTTTGGGGAGATGGCAGTATTTGATACTGAACCTCGTTCGGCGACAGTGACAACTTTAGAACCTTGTGAATGTTTGGAATTAACTCAGGAACAACTTTATGATGCGATTGAAGAAACTCCAGAAATAGCTATAAATATTATCCGTGAATTATCTCGCTTGATTCGCAAATTAAATCAAAATGTTAATACTAATAATTCTAAAATCCGTTAGTCAATTTATAATTTTTTAGAGTGTGGAGCGGGCCGAAAAGCCCGCCTGAATTCAATTGTGGTTTCCTGAATCAATTTTCAATTGCTAAAGCTTTCTTAGCAATTCGGGTAATGTAAACAGTAACAGCAACGGTAGCAATCAATCCCAAGATCCGCATTCCCCATTGTAAAGTAGGGTTGCTAGGTTGATTTTCCGTTCCTAGCATGGCTAAGTTCCCGGCTAGGGAACCAATATAAACATACAGAATAGTGCCGGGAATCATCCCGATAGAACCAATAAAATAGTCTTTGAGAGAGACTCCTGTAATCCCAAAAGCATAGTTTAATAAGTTAAAGGGAAATATGGGAGAAAGTCGTGTTAATAAAACAATTTTTAATCCCTCTTTGGCTACAGCTTGGTCAATAGCAGCAAATTTTTGATTACCGGCGATTTTCTGAACTACCCAATCTCTAGCTAAATAGCGCCCGATTAAAAAGGCTACGGTAGCGCCAATCGTTGCACCAATAAATACGTAAACTGAACCCCAAAACAGACCAAAAACAAATCCAGCACCTAAAGTGAGAATTGAACCAGGAATAAATAGCAATGTGGCTAAGTTATAAATAATTATAAAAGTAATTGGTAAAAAATGCCTAAGCTTTTAACCCAAGTTGCTAAAATTTGTAAAGGTTCTTGAAAGTTCACAAATTTACTAATGATGAGGAGAATAACTACAGAAATTAAGAGTAATAGCTTGTATTTAAAATTCATTTTATTATTGATTGGGTGAGAGTTGAAAATAAATTTTTCATGTTTTTGTCGATGGTTATTAACAACATAAATTTTCTTAAATCTTTTTCCGGCGATACCAATTGCGAATTCTCTCTGGGGATACCCCCAGCAAATAAGCAATGATGACTATTTGATTTAATAGCGTTGTGGAAAAAATACCTTTTTGTAACCATCTCCGCGAGGAAGTAATTACAGAAATAGGGAGGATAGTAATTTTTCCTAACTTCTTCAGACGCCGCATCAACTCAAAATCTTCCATAATTGGTAATGGGGGAAAATTACCAACTTGCTGAAAAATCTCTTTTGTTAAAAAAATAGCTTGGTCACCATAAGGCATTTGCCAAAAATGCGAATCGCCATTTCACCCCTAATTCTACCAGTCGTAAACCCCAAAGTGGTGCATCTATTTGTAAAGTAAAAGCACCCGCGACAATTCTTGGTTGTTGTAGAGCAGTGCGAATCATCACATCAAAATTAATAGGTATACGAGTATCAGCATGGAGGAATAGCAAGATATCACCACTAGCCATGAAAGCACCTGCATTCATTTGCATAGCTCGACCCGGAGGTGATGATATCACTTTTGCACCTAACGATTGAGATAGTTCTACAGTATAGTCTTGGGAACCACCATCAACGACGATTACTTCTATATTTGTACCAGATTGAATACTGGCGATCGCATTTTGAATATTTCCGGCTTCGTTAAGAGTGGGAATAATCACAGAGATTTTGGCTTGGTCAAGCTCCAAAGTCATAATTTAACTTTCTACTAGAAGAAAGAGGTAAAGCGATGAATGCCTTTGTAGCATAAACCGGAGTAGTAACCCGGAGCAGAATTATGCCCTATAGTCAGATTGAAGAGTTACCCCCAGAAATTCAAGAAAGATTACCTGTACACGCACAGCAGCTTTTTGTGGCTGGCTTCAATGCAGGTGAAGAAAATGGGATGAATGAGGAGAGTGCTGTAGAAATTGCTTGGAACAGCGTCAAAAATGAATATGAAGTTGGTTATGATGGTCAATGGCTGAGAAAACCTGAAGACCCAGCCACACATTATAAAGCAGTTGTATCTGGTGGTAATTAACTAATTCGCGTAATTCCCCGGTCTTCTACAAGCCGGGGATGTCAGCGAGTTATTAAACAAATAGATTCGGAGTGATTACAGCTAAAACTCCACCTATTGTTGACGCCACTAAAGAAACGACAGCGGTGTTAAATAGCCACCAAGCAGCGTCCGCAAGGGCTTTTTTACTATCTATTGCTTGTTGCTTGGCTTGTTCTCTAATAACTTGCAGTCTTCTTTGGGTTTCTTGCTGGATGCGTTCAGCTTGGTGTAATACTCTATCCCGCGCTGATTCTACGCGATTGATAATCTGATTGGCTTGTGCTGGGGATATATCGGGACGAGAACTGAGCAGAGCAACTAGGGTATCACGGTCGAATTGAGAAAGACGATCTCGTAATGCTTCCCATCCGGCTTGGGGGTCGTCAAATATTTTGGCAAAATCATGTTGAATGCTTTCATAATTGAGTTCGGGACGGTCTAAGGAGTTGAGATAGTCGCGCACTTTGCCAAAAATATTGTCAACGAGCGATCGCAATTTTTGCTGAATTTGCTCGAATTGTTGAACTATGGAGTCACGCACAGATTCAATTTGGTCAACAATTTTGTTGGCTTCGGCTTCGGAAATATCCTCACGTTGAGAAAGTAAAGTTACCAATGTAGAACGGTCGAATTTGGAAATGCGATCGCGTAAAGTTCCCAAACCTGCGCGGGGTGAAGATAATAACAATTGGAAATCGCGTTTTATCCCTTCTGGATTTAATTCTTCTTTGTTGGTATTACGCAGGTAATTTTCCAGATTTGCTTCAAAATCTAGCCACTTGTTTAGTTGTGCGTTGCGCTAAACGTTGCGGTGCTTTAATAATATTAGCGATCGCTTGTTGTACAGAATCTATAATTTGATTAACTTGTTCTTCACTCAAATCTTCGCGTTCAGCCAACAATTTAACTAATGTTTCCCGGTCAAATTGGGAAAGACGATTGCGTAATGCTAAAGCCCCTTGTTTGGGGTCATTCAATAACTGTTGCAAATCTCGTTGAATTCCTTCAGGATTGAGTTCTTCCAAGTTAGTATTCCGCAGATATTCAGCTATAGTTGTTGTCGTTTGTTCATATTGTTCTTGCGCTTGTTTCGGTAACTTTCTGCGGTGCTTGGAGAATATTATCTCTTACTGCTTTCCAAAGCGTCTAAAGTTTGGTTAATTTCTTGCTTCACTTAAATCTTGACGCTGACTTAATAATTGTACCAGCGTATCTCGATCAAATTGCGATAAGCGAGAACGCAAAAGATTTATTCCGGCTTGTGGGTCTTCTAACAGCACTTGAAAATCCCGCTTAATCCCATCAGGATTCAGTTCTTCCTTGTGAGTATTCCGCAGATAATCTTCTACCCTTTGACGCAATTCATTAGCTTTATTTCTGGCTTGTTCTTGTGATTCTCTCGCCTGATCAATGATATAATCGCGGGTGCTTTCCAGTTGACCAATAATATTATTAGTTTCCTCTTCTCTCATATCGTGACGTTGTTGAAGTAATGGAACAAATGTATCTCGATTAAATTTACTTAACCGTTCTTGTAACTCTTCAAAACTAGATTCTGAGTCTTCCAGGATAAGTTTAAAATTGCGCTCAACCCCTTCTGAATCAAGTTCTTCTTTCTGGGCATTTCGTAAATAATCTTCTATTTGACTGCGAAGTTGTTGTAATTTTTCTTGTTGTTCAGCTTGTTGAACAATTGGTAAAATTTCTTGACGAATATTTTCTAATTGTTCCGCAATTTCTCGCCTTTTATCTTCGTTCAGGTCATTTCTTTGGTTGAGTAAATTAGTAAAGTAACCTGGATTGATTGCTTCTAAATTACGACGGACATCACTGGGGTTAGCATCAGGATCATAAATAACTTCTCTAAATTCATCTTGAATTGTGATGCGATTAAAATGCCAAGGAAAAGAATTAAGGATATATTCTTCTACATCTGCCTTGAGAGTATTATCAGGTTGTGTAGAGAATCTTTCACCTATTTTACTCCCTTGTTCAACTGTTTGATTAGCAACTTGTTTAAGTTGCTCAATAATTTTATTGACATCAACATCTTGAACTTTACTACCAATTTTTTTCAATTCAGCGGTAATTTCTTGAACATTAATATCCGAAATATTAGTTCTCTCTAATACTGCTGTTCCTGCTGCACCTCAAACCATATTGAAAAGCTTGTTTTAGAACTCCATTACTTTGCTTACCATTACCACCAATAGTTATCAGTTCTTGCAGTTTTTCACCTAAGTTTTCTGATTTTAATTCTTCTGGACTCGCAGATTTGAGTAAATTAATTACTTTCCCTGTCGTATTTTGGCGATTTAAAACTTGCTTCCAAGCAGCTTCCAGTTGGTCAGCAATTTTATTGATATCTCCCTGAGAAAAATCTGTCTGAGTACTGATTAAATCCACAAAAGTTTGACGATTAATATTTTCCAAAAATGAACTATCACCGATATCTTGCAAATCTACATCTTTTAACAATTGGTCAAATTGACTTCTAATCTCTTTGATATCTAGCTGTGGTAATTTTAAAGAACTCAAAGAAGTTTGCAAAGTATTTTTAATACTTTCACCATCAAAACCAGAAGTTAATTCTCGACGGACTGCGGCACTAATTTCTTCAGCCGTAGAAACCATTTGTTTTTGAGCGATATTTCCACCAATAGCGGAAGTAGCTGTACCCAGCAAACCTTGAATACCAGAACTTACAGTGCTAACAAAAGAACCAATTAAAGAACCTACAGCATTAGAACCTAGCCATATCATCACAGTAAAGTAGGTTGACCAAATAACTACACCGATTATTGCTCCTAAAAATGTACTTTGAATTAAACTCAGTTTCACGGCTAGAAAACAAGCGATAAATAAGGCAATACTGGAAGATAAAATTGCCCAAATCCCAATTTTGGCTTCAATTTTGCGAATGCTTGCACCTAATGTTTGTGCATCATCATCATCAGAATATGCACCAGTTCCTATAGCTGAAATTCCCGCAGCTACAGAGAGATTTGTGAACAATAATTGAAAAGCAAATGCCATGAGGACACCACATATCAATGCCACTAAAAATTTAGGACTAGAAAAAATTAATGGTGTTGGTACTAGCGTAACAATTTTACTAGTTGCCTTGATTGGCACTAATCCTAAATGTAAATAGTTCCACGAAAAAGTCATTACCAAACTTGAAAAAATCATGATTTTCTCCTGCGGAAATAATTGTTCTTATTGCTACCATCAAATAACTATCTATGACTCCGACAAAAAAATAAAACCGAGTGGTAGATGTTTAGATATTTCTACGGGCAGATGAAATGAGTAAGCAAGTTTTAATTACGAATAATGATCAATGTCTAGCTATGCTTTTTAGGTATAGTTAGAATCTGCCTATCTGATTTTAGTAATATTAGCTTTATGTTTGCGCTCAAGTCTTCTGTCATTCGACATATAACAGGAGGAACTGACTCCGGCGATAAAACCAGAAACCTGTATACACTATTGGCTACTATCTCTCTACGTATGTTCAAAAATCAAAGTGAATTCCTAAATGCTAATTATCCAAGACGAAATTACCATTCGGTTGATGCAAGACAATATATATGATTACCAATTAATGGAAAAATGGCGTACTGATGAAAAAGTATTGCGATTTTATGGGGGACGAGATTATCCTTATTTTTTAGAAAAAGTCATAGAAACTTATCAACCCAGAATCCAAGGTCAAGAAGGAGTAGTTCCCTGTATTTTTTCTTACCAAAATATAAATTTGGGTTATTTACAATATTATTCTCTCAATGAGATATCAGAAAATCATCGCCAAATGTATCACCTAGATGAAACAGAGCATGTTTATGGAATTGATTTATTTATCGGTGAACCTAAGTATTGGAATCAGGGAATTGGCACAAAAGTACTTTCCGCAGTTGTCAATTATATTTTTACGGAACTGTTAGCGGTGAAAATTGTCATTGATCCAGATGTCAAAAATCTTCGCGCTATCCGTTGCTATGAAAAATGTGGTTTCACAAAAGTAAAGTTATTGACATCTCATGAACTGCATGAAGGAAAATATCAAGACTGCTGGTTGATGGCAATAGATTGCAAAGAATCGTTACAATAAAGTAAGTTGCCTTGCCGGAATTGATTTTTTTCTAGAAACCATGACTGAACAAACTACGAAAATCTGTATCTTGGGTGGAGGGTTTGGTGGACTCTACACTGCTTTACGTTTAAGCCAGCTACCTTGGGAATCTACACAAAAACCAGAAATTATTTTAGTAGATCAAAGCGATCGCTTTCTCTTCTCACCTTTACTGTATGAATTACTCACTGGTGAACTGCAAACCTGGGAGATAGCCCCTCCCTTTGAAGAATTGTTACAAGGTACTGGTGTCCGCTTTCATCAAGCAGTTGTATCAGGAATAGATATCAACCAGCAAAATGTAGAGTTACAGAATGGTCTGCAAATATCATATGATCGTTTAGTCTTAGCCTTAGGTGGAGAAACGCCTTTAGACCTGATTCCTGGGGCAAGTAATTATGCCTATCCTTTCCGTAATATTACAGATACTTATCGCCTAGAAGAACGGTTACGAGTTTTGGAAGAGTCCAAATCGGAAAAAATTCGCATCGCCATTGTGGGTGCTGGATACAGTGGTGTGGAATTAGCCTGTAAGTTAGCGGATAGAATTGGTGAAAGAGGACGGTTCCGACTGATTGAAATCAGCGACCAAATCTTGCGGACTTCTCCAGAATTTAACCGTCAAGTTGCCCAAAAAGCTTTAGAGTCGAAGGGTATATTTATTGATTTAGAAACCAAAGTTGAATCAATCTCACCAGATAGCATTTCTCTAGAATATAAAAATCAAGTAGATACCATACCTGTTGACTTGGTAATCTGGACAGTGGGAACAAAAGTATCCTCCGTCATCAAAACCCTACCCTTAAAGCAAAATCAACGGGGACAAATTACCACTACATCTCACCTACAAGTGATTGACCATCCAGAAATCTTTGCTTTAGGAGATTTAGCAGACTGTCGAGATGTGGAAGGTCAACAAGTTCCGGCTACGGCTCAAGTTGCTTTTCAACAAGCTGATTATGTGGCTTGGAATGTTTGGGCTACTTTAACTCATCGTCCTTTACTTCCTTTCCATTATCAACAGTTAGGAGAAATGGTATCACTAGGCGTAGATAATGCCACTCTTACAGGTTTAGGTATCAAATTAGACGGAAATTTAGCTTATATCGCTAGGCGTTTGGCATATCTATATAGATTACCAACTTTAGATCATCAATTAAAAGTTGGTTTTAACTGGTTAGTTCGTCCAGTGCTAGAAACCTTAACTTCAGGAGATAGATAATAGATAAAAGTTAATTTTTAGTTGAAATTACCGAAATTTTGCTTCAAAGTGAGTTAATGAGCATTAAACTGGGTATTCTAAGCAATATTACTGGGGCAAAATAGCGCCATGACTCACCATATTTTAAAAGCTACCTCATCAACAGTGCATCTGGGAGGGTTCTCTCATCTGCTAGAACCTGCACTGACTATAGATTCTGGTGATACCATTGATATAGAAACATACACTGGTTATCATGTTTATGATCAAGCACCGCAAGAGTTTCTCACTCAAGAATTTATTGATATCTGCGAGAATCTCCCCCCAGAACGCAAAATTGCTCCCGGACCGCACCTGATGACAGGTCCTATTTATGTCCAGGATGCAGAACCCGGAGATGTTTTAGAGGTAGAATTACAAGCGATCGCCCCGCGTTTACCCATTGGCTTTAATGCTATTCGTGAAGGTTGGGGAGCATTACCAACAATGTTTCCCGAAGCAGCTTTAAGATTTATTCCCCTGGATTTGCTGAATAATTTTGCTGAATTTCCCACCGGGAGTGGGATTAAAATTCCCCTCAAACCCTTTTTTGGTATATTAGGAGTAGCGACTCCAGATAATCCACGTAATTCTATTCCTCCTGGGGCTTATGGTGGTAATATTGACAACCGTCAACTGCTAGCAGGTTCACGATTATTTTTACCAATATTTGTAGATGGGGCTTTGTTTTCCATTGGTGATGGACATGCAGCACAGGGAGATGGGGAAGTTAATGTTACGGCTATTGAAACTTCCATGAATGGAAGAATTAGATTAAAAATTCGTAAAGACTTACAATTAAATACACCCATAGCAGAAACAGCTACAGATATTATCACCATGGGATTTGCAGAAACTTTAGATGATGCTTTAGAATATGCTTTAAAAAATATGATTGATTATTTAGAAAAGTTTGCTAATTTGTCCCGTGAAGATGCTTATGTATTATGTAGTTTAGCGGTGAATTTCCATATTACTCAAGTTGTAAATACTCCACATAAAGGGGTACATGGAATGTTATCTAAATCGGTTTTACCACCAAGTATATTTTAGTATTCAAAAAATCAAGAAAGGAGTCTAAGAGGATGTTTGAAAAGTTAAAATAAAGGTAAAAAATTGACTGTATTCCAATATAGTTCAGGTAATGGAGGAAGTAATACTGTCATCCTGACCAGAGGGAAGGATCTCGCGAGATCCTTCCCGACCGTCAGGATGACAAATGACACCTCCTCATGACTTTTCAAACACCCTCTTACAGATTTTTTTTATATCTTTTCAAAAATATATTATCTATGATCAAGATAGAGTAATATATTAATGATAGGATACAAGGATGCTTAAAAAAATAATTATGGAATTAAATAGTTGGTTTAATCGAGATAGAATTGTTAAAAATTTAGAAAGATTCCAAGATTTTATTGTTATCTCTCTCTGTATTGGTTTATTCTGCGTGATGTTAATTAGATTAGGAGATATGTTCTTATCTTTTTTACGTCCATTAGATGTAAGACAAATTACATCTGATATTTTATTTATTTTAATTTTAGTAGAGTTGTTTCGTTTATTAATTGATTATTTACAAGCACAACAAATATCTGTAAAAGCAGCGGTAGAAATTACTATTGTTTCGGCTTTACGAGAGGTAATTCTGCGGGGAGTATTAGAAATTCCACGAGGACAAATTTTTGGACTTTCTCTATTTTTAGTAGTTTTAGCAGGAATTCTTGTGACTGTACCTTTGATGTCCCGTATATTTGAGCAGATGAAAATCTCGGTTTTAGAAACATCCGTAGATAAAATGCCCAAATAATATCAATCTAAAATTGACATGACTAAAGTCACAAATAAATTTATGACTTTAGTCATGAGACAATCAGATAAAAAATCCGCATAATTAGTAATATAGTTGAGCAATTAGCTAACAAGCAACCTGAGATCATTTTACCGTACCTTTGGATAGAAGCTAATTGATGTTAGCTTCTTTTTTTCTTGATTAAAGATTTTAGTTGGTTTTCAGTTACAATGGTGCTAAGTATAATTAAAAATTTTCCATGCTATTTAATTTATTTAGCACATCTCGATATAAGATAGCATCAACTCAGGTAATTCCTAATTGGTATATTCTGTGGGGAAAGTTAGATTCTCTCTCCTCAGACGTAATCTGGTATGACCAGCAATTTGCTATAATCTCTACCCTACATTCACCACCTTATGCATTCAGTCCTACAGAACGATTTATTGTGGTGGGAGATATATGGCTGAATAATCAAATAGAGTTACTGCAAAAATTAGGATTAGACCCAAATAGATTTACAGTCACTCCTCATCAACTAGTCGCACAACTCTGGGAAAAGTGGGGAGTTGAATGCTTGAGTATGTTGGTGGGAATGTTTGTGTTAGTGGTTTGGGATCGTCAAGAACAAACATTATGGTTAGGTCGCGATCGCACTGGTAGCCGTACCCTCTACTACACTAACACAGGTTCCCTGCGGGTCATCGCTCCCCAATTGCGATCGCTGAATTCCTATCGTAGCGATGAGTTAGATGTAGTCGCGTTGCGAGATTATCTTTGTTGTGCTTTTGTTCCGGGAGAAAGAACCCTCTGGAAACAAGTCCGCGAAATTCGACCCGGAACTTGTCTACAATTACCGAGCGAGAAAATCCATAGTTATTGGCAATTAGTTGAGCAGGTCAAAGTCGTCCCGGAATCTTTAGAATGGTATGGCGATCGCTTGCGTTCTCTACTTAATCAAGTGGTGCAAGAATATTTACCCTCTAATGAACCAGTAGGGGTTTTCCTGTCTGGGGGGTTAGATTCTAGTAGCATCACCGCTTTAGCAACTCAATTTCATCATGCACCAGTCCATACCTACTCAATTCATTTTGGTTCGGAAACTGCCAATGAGTTAGAATTTTCTAGTTTAGTGGCTGAACATTGTCAAACTCAACATCATATTCTAGAAATTACTTTTCGGGATATGTGGGAACGTCTACCAGAAACAATGGCATATTTAGATGACCCCATTGGTGATCCTTTGACCGTACCCAATTTATTGGTGGGAAGAATGGCTTCCCAAGATGTCAAAGTTATCTTAAATGGGGAAGGTGGAGACCCTTGTTTTGGTGAGCCAAAAATCAACCTATGTTAATTAATAGTTTATATAATTCTATCAATAATCAGGATTCTCTGGCAGCTTATCTGATTTCCTTTCAAAAATGCGCTTTAGATTTACCACAACTCTTAAAACCGGAAATTTGGCAACATCTGCAAACCGAACCATCAGTATTTTCAACAGATTTAAATTCTGATGCTAGTTATTTAAATCGGTTAATGGCACTGAATATTAAATTTAAGGGAGCTGACCAAATACTCACTAAAGTCAATAATTTAACTCAAGCAGCTGGATTACAGGGGCGATCGCCACTTTTTGACCAACGGATAGTAGACTGGAGTATGGAAATTCCTCCCGAATATAAACTTTCCGGAGTGGAAGAAAAAGCTGTCTTGAAACAAGCAGTCAAAGATATTTTACCAGAGAGAATTATTCATCGTCCCAAAAGTGGGATGATGGTACCAGTACAATTAGGATTTAAGAAATATTGGCAGCGAGAAGCCCGAAATTTATTATTAAATAAAAAAAGTTTAATTTCCACATATATAAACCCCGAAATAATCCGTAATTGGCTAGATTTCCAAGGAGACATTTGGCATCGTTATGGGGTTAAACTTTGGCTTTTGGTAAGTTTAGAAATTTGGCTGCGGGTGCATAAAAAAAATTGACCGTCGCTTTGCTCCAATTCAAAATTCAAAATTAATTAAATAGGACTTGATAAAATCCTTGATTTAGATGGTTGTGGGGTAATTAAACTCATATTGGCATAACAAATACCGAAGAACCATCAATGATTGGAGGGGGATAAGAAGTAAAAAAGGCTAAGGATGTCTTAAGTAGTGATGCAAAAACTGGTTTAAATCAATACCATAAGAGGTAGCTTATACAGTCGATAGGGAGGTTGTGATACTTAAAGAGACGAGGGGGAAATATCCTTTCCGGTTAGTTTAGTGTAATGATACCTAGTTTTTTCATAAACTACCACAATATTACTTGTCACTGTAAAAAAAAGATGTTATTATTAAATTATCAAATTTGCTTGATACTTAATTACATTAAGTGTTTTTGAAATTCTGGCTGTAATGTATTCTACATTTATCTAGACTTTGTTGGCTGTTCTTTAATTATTACAGCGTAAAATTTTTGTTTTACCGAGACTCTACTATACTATTTATACTCGACTTAGAGATAAATTTTTTGCCCGTGGGAACCCTTTTTTTCTAATTACTGAAAAAAAAGAGCAAACCGCGAGTCAATAGTCTCAGAAAGTATGATCAGATTGAATTTTTTGTATTTAGAACAAATGATGCCTCTAATAATATGATTAACAAAATCAAGCATTCTATTTCTTGTGTGTTAATTTTTTCTATAAGCAATTTACCATTAATTGGTACTACCTTTGCAAGTGAAACGAAAAGTTTAAAAGCAGATTCGGCTAAGTTAAACACGCCCATTTTTTTAAGTAATATTGATGGACTGGAAACTTTAACAGTAAATTCAGGCTCAATTTTTGTGAGAAGTGATTTATTATTTCAAAATCAAAAATATAGAAATACCAACGAAAAACATTCTCAATTTATTATATCTCAAAATCGTATTAAAACAGTAATAAACCTTGGGGGAGAATTGAGTAGTCTTTTTAAAAAAATAGACCCTAACAATAAACAAGAAATTTATCGATCTTTATCAAAAAATCCACGACCTCTATCAAGTTTTGAGAGTAAAAAAATCCGTAAAGTAATATCAACGCAAAAAGGATATAACATAGTAGGATATGGGACAATAGTAACATTACCATCAGGTGTTATGTTTGTATGTATTAAAACTCAATGTTTAGTTAAGGAATAAATGTAAAATGTCAGAAGATATAGATATTAAAGAAAAATTAGAAGAATTTGTTACTGCTATAGAATGTCAAGTCGGAGAAGACGGAATTCTTGAACAAGAATACCTTGATTATTTTAGAAAAACTTTTACTCAGAAAGAGGTAACTTTGATTTTGGGCAATTTAGGAGTGATGAAATTAAATAAAAACCAATACGGTGCTGCTGTAAGTATTTTGGATACTGCAATCCGTAATGATGATGATGACCCACACTTACATTTTATTATAGGAATAGCTTTGTGTCAATTAGCTGAATTGACAGCTATACAAAGGGCTAAACAAGAATTTCTTAAAGCTAAAAAACTTCTGGAAAAAGAAGAATTATCTGATTATAGAGAACAACGTTTAGCTATAGTTAAGCGTTATTTAGGCTATTTTGATGTCTCTATTCCTGAAGCTATTGGTCAAATGTTTTTGAAGGAAAGTGAATTTAATATTATTAATAATGGTCAAATAGGTGCTATTGGTTATGGTAATAGTGTAACATGGTTCTAACTAATCTAGATAAATTTATGCATGAGGATGTTTGTATGAATAATCAAAATTCTGACACCTTTAATGTAACAAATAATGGTAATGGTCAAATAGGTGCTGTTGGTCATCATAATAATGTAACAATCAATGTTAATGATTTGAAAGATTTTGAATCTATTGATTTATCAAAACTTGCTGATGATTTATCACGTTTAATAGAAGCAATGAAGAAAGAATGTACAAAAACAGAACATTATACTGCTGTTGGAAAGATTGTTGAAGCTCAGGAAGCTGCAAAATCAGATGATGTTTCTAAGGTTAAAGAATATTTAAAATCCGCAGGAACATGGTCTTTAGATATTGCATCTAAAATTGGAGTTGGAGTTGCTCTAGAAGCTTTAAAAAAATCTATAGGAATTTAAAGCACGTAATTCTAAAATTAATAGCTGGTAGACGATGAGAATTAGATCATCTGTACGAAAAGCCGCTAGTGTAGTTGATTCTTAATTATCCTTTTTTAGTAAAATCCTATTCTTGATATACAAGCCCTTAATTTATGAATGGAGGTAAGAGTTCTCGGATTGTTTCTGCAAGTTGTTTGAGCTTGACAGGTTTACTAAAATATTTATTAGCACCTGCTTCGAGACATTTTTTCTCATCACCAAGCATAGCTAATGCGGTAACAGCAATAATGGGAATTGAGGCTAATTCAGGATGAGCACGAATTTGACGTATTGCTTCTAAACCATCTATTTCTGGCATTTGGATATCCATGAGGATCAAATTGGGAGTTTGAGTGATAGCCAGATTGATTGCTTCTTGTCCATTTTTAGCTACGATTAATTCATAACCGCGAGCTTCAAGATAAGCACAAAAGGTATTAACATTAACTAGATTATCCTCTGCTAGTAGAATCACTGGTGGTTTAATGACTGATTTGGATGCCGCTATTGTCTCTGTATGTGCCAATTGCACTACACCAGGGCTAAAATCAGTTCGTGGTTTAGAAGGAACATTCCGTTTGCAGATGTAAGGTAAACGTACAGTAAAGCAACTACCCTGGTTCAATTCACTACTAACGCTGATAGTAGCGCCATGCATCTCAACTATTTGCTTGACTAATGTTAGTCCTAAGCCTGTACCTGCATACTTACGATTCAGACTGCTATCAATCTGAATAAAGGGTTGGAAGAGTTTATTTATATCTGTAGGGGCAATACCAATACCTGTATCTATTACCGAAAAACACAGGGAATAGTGAGGATGCGCGTCAGATGAAGGAGAATTGGGATCATCCACACTGATGCATAGCGGTTCTAAATGAACATCTAATATTACTTGACCACCAGAGGGAGTAAATTTGACCGCATTGCTGAGTAAATTAATTAATACTTGCCGCATCCGGCGTTCATCCACGATGATTTCTTCTAAGTCGTTAGGAACAGAGGTTTTGAGTTGAATATTTTTGCGGGTGGCTTGTTGTTTAACAAAAGATAGACTGGATTTACATAAGGGGATTACCGAAACAGAATCCATCTCCAGTTCTAGTTTACCAGCTTCAATCTTGGAGACATCCAGAATATCATTAATTAACTCTAGTAAATGTCTACCACTGCGTTCAATGGTGGAAATAAACTGTTTTTGACGTTCATTGAGAACACCAAATATCTCCTCCTGTAAACCCTCAGATAGACCCAGAATAGCATTCAGGGGAGTACGAAGTTCATGACTCATATTCGCCAGAAATTCACTTTTAAGACGGGTAGCACGGGTGAGTTCAGCATTAGAAAGTTCTAACCTTTGTTCGTATTCCTTGCGAATCCGCATATCACGCAAAATTGTAGAGAAAAATTCTACCTCTCCCTGAGGAGATTTATGGGCTATGATTAGCTGGGATGTAGGAATTTCTTCTCCTTTGGCATTTAATAGTGCAGTTTCTCCCATCCAAGTACCATTAGCGATCGCGGTGGGCAGTCCCTGTTTAAAAATCAATTCTGCTACCCATTGAGGATGATAATCATGAATGTATTTGTGGCAAAAAACTGCATGATCATCCAACTCCCAGAGCCGTCTGAACTCGCGGTTATTCCAGAGTATATTACCTGCGGCATCGGACATACCAATATAATCAGTGGAAGCTTCTAAAATAGCAATCAGTCGATGTTGTTGTTCTTCTAGATGTTTGCGTTCACTCACATCCTTCATAAAGCAGTGATGACCAATGAATTCACCTTGTTCGTCATAAGTTGAAATCATTGTCAATTGTTTATAGAAAACTGTACTATCTTTGCGAATACCTCTAGCTTCTGCTTCCACTTTGCCAGTTTTTAGCATTTTCTGATATGCAGTTTCCACTATAGCAATATCTTGTGGATTCACCGTTCGCTGCCACATCATTCCCACCATTTCATCAGGTGTATAACCACACATATTAGCATAAGCTGGATTTACAAAGAGATAATGTCCGTTTATATCTAAACGAGATACACCTTCTACAGCATTTTGCATAACTGTATTTATCTTTAGGAGTTCCGCTTCAGCTTGCTTACGCAAGTTTAGCTCGTTGTAGAAATCGCTGATATCAAAGCTAACTCCAATCATGCGTTGGGGTGTACCCGATGGGTGATGCTGTACCAGAGCATAGGCTTTAATCACTTTGACGGTTGTATCCGGCCAGAATTATCCGGAATTCAGGTTTAAAGTCTTTTTCCCCAGCTATGGCTTGTTGAACAGCGGTGCGATTTGTCAGTAAATCATCAGGATGTAATCTGCTTTCCCACGCTTGATAATTCCCCTGAAAGTCGTCAGGTTGGATTCCATAAAGATCATACATCCGCTCATCCCAAATTAGACGATCATTGACGATATCCCATTCCCAAATCCCAATTTCCGCCGCATTCAACGCTAATTCTAAGCGATCCGATAGATGACGAAGTTGTAGAGTTCGTTCTTCTACCTTAATTTCTAGTTCCTGGTTTAACTGTGCTAACCGGGATTCACTTTCACGGAGAGCAAGTTCCATTTTCTTGCGTTCAGTAATCGGGATACTAGTACCTACCAGACGATAAATTTGAGCCTGAGCATTTTGGATGGGAGTTAGGGTGGTCATCCACCAAGTCATTTTTCCTTGAAAGGAAATACATTCTTCATAGCAAATCGGAACTCCAGCTTCAATACAGGTGCTAAAATTTTTAGCTATTTCTGGGAATGGTGGTTTTTCCCGCATTTCTGCAATCAACATTCCTGTTAAACGTTCACAAGCTGGATTGAATGCTGAAAACCGAAACTGGCCATTTTCTAAAACATCAACCGTAAAAACCGCCTGCTCTATACCATCATAGATACTGCTTAAAAACTGTCTCTTCTCTTGCAAAGCTGCTTCGGCTTTTTGTCGTTCCGCTAATTCGGTTTGTACTTCTTGGTAAACAGTAGCTTGTTGAATTGCGATCGCTAGCTGAATGGAAATTTGATTCAATAACATTAAATCATTACCGTCCCAGGTGTGATACTCAGCACAGTGATGTCCAATTAATAATCCCCACATCTGTCCAGAGACTAAAATTGGCACCACTAAATTAGCTTTGACTTGATATTGCTCTAATAGTTGGATGTGACATTCTGTATAGCCAGCCTCATGAATATTATTGATGGCAATAGTTCTACCTGTACTATATACTACCTTTGCCGCTGACTGAAAACAACAATCTTGAATGCGGTTGTTGATAGATGTCACCCAATTTTCGCCTACAGACTCAGCTACAACTACACCACTCCCATCAGATTCAAATTGATATACTAAAATGCGATCGCACTGCAAAAATGCTCGCACCCCGTCCACCGCAGTACTAAGTATTTCTAGTAAATTCAAAGACGACCGAATCTGAGTAGAAATTTCAGTTATTAATCGTTCCCGTTGAACTTGTACTTCCAAGCTAGAAGTACGCTCTTGAACCTGACGCTCTAATTCACTATTTTGGTATTTTAGTAATTCTAGTTTCTCCGACTCTAAGCGAGATATTTTTTGTTCTAGGGTTTCTACCATCTGGTAGATTTCCATGGGATTGAGAACATTCAATAAACTGGTCTGGGTGACAATTCCCAATAACCGATGCTGATCGTCTGTGACCACCACCCGATTGATTTGGTGTTCTTGCATCAACGTTCGGATTGACCAAAGCGAAATATCTGGTGGTACAGAAAATACAGGGGAAGTCATCACCTTCTCTGCCCGTATGGTCGTAAAATCTAGTTCTAAGGATAAAAAGTGGACGATATCCTGTTCTGTGATGATTCCTTTCGGTATCTGGTGTGTTTCTGATTCCTCCACAATTACTACGGAACTGACCTGATGTAACATCATTAATTCAGCAATTGCAAAAATGCTGGTATCAAGAGTAGCTCGAACCACATCTGTAGACATCACCTCTGATGCTAGACGCAAATGTAACAGGTCAATAGGACGCAATAGTTGTCGTAAAGTTTCATGTGTGAGCAATCCCACCACGACTCCATCCTCATCAACTAAAGGCAGATGACGAATATGATGTTGTTGAAATATGGTTAGTGGTACAAATAGATTTGTAAATTCTGCAATTGGTAGGGTTATCACTGGAGACACCATGACTTCCTGAATCAGGATCTCTGGTAAATTGGGTCTTGTCGCACTTAATCTCACCAAATCCCGCTCAGTCAGAATTCCCACTAGACAATGGTCTAAGACGACTAAAACACAACTACTGTGAGGATGAGCGAGTGTTACTTCTAATTCTGTATTAATCTCGCAAGTAAAGGAGCAGCTTGTACTCCCCGCACTCATTAAATTAATCGCTTCCACCACCCAGGCGGTTGGGGCTATGGTCAGGGGATGACGGGCGATCGCGAGTTCTAAGTCAATGTCTGTAATAGAATTTGCAGACACATTGCTACCTCATGCAGGAATAGGGTTTTGTTGATGATATTCATAGAAGAATCTTTATTGTATCAAAAATGATTTCTCTATGCACATAAGCAACATCTAAATCTTGTCCGGGTGTTGATTGTAGCAGCTATCACCTGCTTACCAGAGTAACATGCTCATCAAATCAGCACAAGTATCCCAGCCCAAAAATTTTCCGTCACTTCCAGAGAAAAAGATACATTGATTCATCAACAGGGATAAGGATGATTTGGGCGGTTAATAAGCAAAGAAAGTGATTCCTCAGTGTGTTGATCCCATAATTCCTGCGGACAGATTAATTGTCAAAACTAAACAGTTAACGCTACCAGGATGAAGATGATGACTTCACCATCTTCAATCAAAAAAAACATTTTTTATACCAGCATTATCAACTATCTATGATTAACCTCAGTTTTATTGGCTACTACTAGGGGTGAGTCGTTTCTAATTAGTGTCAGTTAATAAAGTGTCACTCATGACATTTCCGTTTTGACGCCAAAAGATGTATTCTTAGATTAGTGCAAGGAGTGATACCTTCTGCCTAGAAGTTTGCTATCACTTGCTTTTCTGGTTTTTCTCCCCATAGGAAAATTATGATTGGCAAAATGGGCATTTTACTAGGAGTGTTGGTATTAAGTTATACGTGGAAGCGATTGAGCGAGCAAAAAACTCAATCGCTTTTTAGTGTCTAAAGAAACAAGAGGAATTTTAAGATTAAAAATTTGGCGGTCTTTAATCCTACACTCTAAAACAGGAAAGTACTGTAATTAATCATCAGAGAAAGAGGATTGACCATCAGTATTTTTTTTAAGCGGTATGCATAAAATAATCTCAGACAAACTAGCGTTTGCTGCTTTTGGAGAGTTGGTCGTATTTTTTTGGGAATTTACCAAGAAAGGGAACAGGGAACAGGGAACAGGGAACAGAAAGTGTCCTGTTCTGGAGTTCCCTAAAAACAAAAGTTGCTGAGTTTTGAGCTTCAGTCAAGAAAAAAGATGTTTTTTAAGGAGAGTGGCACGAACGCGCAATGCGTCTCAAAGAGAAAAAAACGGCGTCCTTATTTCAATCTCATGTTTTTAAACATGAGTTTTTCCTGTTCCCTGTTCCCTGTTCCCTGTTCCCTCTGAATCATTAGATATAAGAATTTATAATAGAAGACTAACCAAAATCAAAATTTTATTATCAAAACTTGCTGATAATTTTATGGCTGACAACAGTAATATAAAATTAGTTACAAAAATTAACTCTCCCCAGAGGGTTAATTTGTTGGAAATACAGCAGAAACCCAAAAGATCACAATTATACTTGATTCTAGGCTGAAATAAACCCAAAATTTTATGAATGGAATCAGCACATGATAGCTGACTTAGCAGAGAAGGAATTACAGAGAAGATTAAATTTATACCAAGTATTCCTCAAGCTCTATGAACACCATGCGGGACTGCTTGATGAAATTTTGCAACTAGAAAACCTAGATTATTTATCCTCACACAGACACAAAGCACATTATGTACAAGGAGTAATAGATACTACAGGTGCTTACTTGATTACCAATTTAGGTACAAATCATACACAAAAACTACAACAAACCCAGCAGATTTGGACGATAGGCAGGATTAAAACAATGGTATTACCATTGCGGATAAATATGTATCACGGCGTCATGCAGCTATACAATATATGAGCCAAAAAGGTTTTTATTTACTTGACTTCAAAAGTACTAATGGCTCTACAGTCAATAGAAAGCCTTTATATCAGCCAGTTCTACTCCAAGATGGGGATCAATTGTGTATAGGTAAAACAACGTTTGATTTTTACCTAAATTATACTAATAGAATTTTACCCACCGTAGCCATGGAGTTATTGATGCAGATGGTGAGGGACAAAGATAGTTCTTTAAAAAATAGACAACCAGTTATTCATTACTTAACAAAACAGCCAGTTACCTGCATAGAGAAGACAGACTTGCTCCCAGAATCTGATTTCATTGCTGAACTAGATGATGGGATGAGTCAATCTAATTCAGAACATAAATCAGAGATTTTAGACCGCTTTTTCAGCCGAGATAGATTCCATAGCATTGACTAACAAAGAAAAGAGGGAATGGGAATTATCCCAGCTAAACGCGGAAAAATCTCCACATTTTTGCTCAAATTCCTTTTCCCTCTCCATCTAAATTTTATGCATCCAAATCGACTTCTTCCTCTTCTTCCTCTTCATCTCCAGCAACTTTAGTCACAGAGTTAGCCGAAACTATAGCCCCTTTATCTAGCTTTTCTCGGACTAACTGCTTAATTTGTTCAGCAAATTCTGGTTTTTCTTCTAGATACTTAATAGCATTGTCTCTACCCTGAGAAATATTATCACCATTGAAACTGTACCAAGCGCCTTTGCGAACTAAGACACCAGTTTCTTCTCCCAAGTCAACAATACAACCCAAGGTAGATACACCTTTACCAAATATGATGTCAAATTCGGCAATTCTAAAAGGTGGCGCGACTTTATTTTTTGCTACTTTTACCTTAACGCGATTGCCAAATTCATCTGTACCTTTTTTCAAAGTTTGAATCCGGCGAATATCTAAGCGGACTGAAGCATAAAATTTCAAGGCGTTACCACCAGTAGTGGTTTCTGGACTACCATAGGTAACACCAATTTTTTGGCGTAATTGATTGATAAAGATAACTGTACATCCAGATTTACCAATATTACCTGTAATTTTTCGTAAAGCTTGGCTCATCAATCTAGCTTGTAGACCGACATGGATATCACCCATATCGCCTTCAATTTCCGCACGAGGGACTAGAGCCGCTACGGAGTCAATGACGACAATATCAACAGCTGCGGAACGGACAAGCTGATCAACAATTTCTAAAGCTGATTCACCAGTATCAGGTTGAGAAACCAACAAGTTTTCAATATCTACTCCTAAAGCCCCAGCATAGGTAGGGTCTAGTGCGTGTTCAGCGTCAACAAACGCCGCTATTCCCCCAGATTTTTGGACTTCCGCGATCGCATGGAGTGCGACTGTGGTTTTCCCAGAACTTTCTGGTCCATAGATTTCGATGACTCTCCCTTTGGGTAAACCACCACCCAAGGCTAAATCTAAAGTCAGCGCCCCACTGGAAATAGTTTCTACCCGCATTCGGGTAGCATCTCCCAGACGCATAATTGCGCCTTTACCAAAGGTACGCTCAATTTGGTTGAGTACCATTGTCAGAGCTTTTTGCTTACCAGCTGATGTAGCTGTATCCACGTTGCTATTGGTATTTGTAGCCATGTTTAGCCTCTAAATATAGAATTTAAGGATGGTTGGATGGTCAGTTTGAGTAGAACAGATATACTATTTTAACTGGAAAATTTGACAATGGGAGTTTTTACTAAGAAAGTTTGAGCCGATTCTAGCGCGATCGGCTATCCTGCGCCATACATAATCAATCTCTGATTAGACCAGCAGCAAGATTGGAAAAGACCTGTCCCGCTCCTGACTAAGGAGCTACAGTGTACACATAGGTAGGGGCGTATTGCATACGCCCCTACTTAAATTCCTGGCTGAAAAAAGACTGAAACCTATGCCAGGATGACTTGTGTGTAGACCGTAGCGGCATCGGAGAGGGACTAGTTTTACACAGTAAAACCAGGGAGAGGTCTTTCAATCATACTTGTGTGTACACCGTAGCTTATTACTAGTGGTATAATATATGCTGCTGAATAAAGGAGTTACTCAATGGACACATTTATTGTAAATGATAAAAAAGCTAGAGCATGGTTACTGCTAAGTTTTGGTGACCAGCGAAAACACTTGGGTAATTATGGCTATGCTGATAAAGTATCAAGAGAATATCAGTATGATAGTTTAGTACCTAATCATAAGCAAATTACCGAAGGGGATTGGGTTGTATTAAGTGACAAAAAGCAACTTATCGGTATTGCGAGAATTTGCAAAATCACTAACGAACAATGGGAAAAACCACTACGACGTTGTCCTTTATGTCAAAGTACAAAAATTAATGCCCGACGCAAGAAGAAACCATTATTTCGTTGCATTAAATGTCATCAAGAGTTTGATATACCAATTGTTAAACCTGAGCCTTGCCAAAAATTCATTGCTGATTTTGGTAATACATTTGAAGCAGTAGAGAAAATTGTTAAAATTGAAGAATTAAGACGAGTATGCCCAAAATATAACAAACAATTTGCAATGCAGCTAATAGATTTAGAGAAAATTAGGAAAATTTTATTTAAAAATGGAGTTGAAGATATTAAATTGCTGAATCTAAGCGAAGATTCTGAATATATAGAAAATATTAACTATCTTAAAGCTGATGATTCTTATGAGGATGATTATAATTATGAATATATTCCTACACCAGAAGATAGTCGCGAAATTATATTCCAGCAAATCAGAAAACGTCGTGGACAATCAAAATTTAGAAATTCTTTACGTCAACGTTATGATGACCAATGTATGATTAGTGGTTGTCAAATAATTGATATTTTAGAAGCTGCTCATATTTCATCTTATCGCGGTGCTGATGATAATCACCCAGATAATGGATTACTTCTAAGAGCTGATTTACATACTTTATTTGATATTGATTTATTGGGTATTAATCCAGATTCTTTAGAAGTTGAATTACATCCGAAGCTTATCACTAGTAGTTATCAAGAATTTGCGGGTAAAAAGTTGATATTTTCTAAATTAAAACCTAGTAAATCTGCACTTGAGATAAAATGGAGCTTATTTTGTAGAAGGAAAGAAGTTAAAAATTAATTAAAAGCATCATCACATTTATATTCTATCAATATTCAACTATTAGACATCTCCGAAAATTAATGATGCGTTCGTTAAAACCCTTTTTAATGGCTTATCTGAATACTCCCCTACATCATTTCTGGAAATGTCTATTGATTATGGTGATCGCGTTATTCAATATGATGAACTATATCCTCTTTTTTCCATTGCCTCAGCTACAATTTCATCAACAATTTCTGGAATATCAGCATATAATCCCATTAAGAGGTCTTTTTTTTCTTGAATCTCTGCTAAACGTATAATTACTTGATTAATCAATTCTGGCAAGCTTGATTGATTGACTATTGCCAGAGTTTTTGCTCTTTCAAAGGTAAGTCGGTCTAATTCAAGTTCTATTTTTTCCATCATCGTTATTACCTATTGATAAATTGCAAAATTTAATTATATTATAACATTATTACTCCTTGATCAGGTTAATAAAACTCAATAATTTTCAAGAGGGGTGATTTTTAGTACCTGTCATCATATTTACCAACAACTTAGAGAAGAAAAAAATGGATAATATTGAAGAACATACAAAAAAATTTTATTTAGATAGAAGAGTAAGTGTAACTGAACCTAATTACTATGATAGAATCGCTCAATATGTTGGTTGGACTTCTCAGCATAATCAATATTTAGGATTTGAAGTTGCAACGAATTTTCCTAATATTGATTGGCAAAATATAACTAGTATATTGGATGTGGGATGTGGTTATGGCAATTTAGTTGAATATTTGCGTGAAAATAAAAATTTCACAGGAATATATGTAGGGATTGATTTAGTTTCTGAATTCATTATCAATGCTCAAAGTCTATACGGTTTAGATTCCCGAAATAAGTTCATTCATGCTAACTTCCTCACCCAGGATTGGCATCAACAAAAGTATGATATTGTCATCTCTTTAGGTGTGCTTTCTGTGAATTTTGATCAACCTCATCAATATGGAGAAAAATCAAAATATTATGCGAATGAATCCATAGCTTTAATGGTGAAATTAGCTAAAGTTGCGGTGAGTATATATTTTCTGAATGAGGTGAATGCTCTAGATAAACAAAAACAAGTTAATTTTGATGTCGCATTTTACCAACCTTCAGATATTCAACAAATGATTGAGAATGCTACTGTTTCTAAATATGAGAGTTTAACTATAGCATCTTATCCAGATGTGAATAATGTCAAAACAATGGCTAAGGTTTGTTTCGTGTAGTTATTTTAATGCTAGGATTTTAATGAATAAATAGCTACTGACACACAAAATAGTATAATATGAATTCAGTATGGGAACTATTTACTTTATCGTCTTTACCACTCAAGGACTACCTGGGAACTAGTTATCTACATCGTTCTTTGGTAGGACTTTTGCGTTCTTGGCGACAGACTAGTATCTTAATCCAATTTGGCGATGCGATTGCCGTTGGTTTACTTAGTTTGGTATATGCTCTTGCACCTTTTACCTCTAGTACCTTATTAGGTTTATTGCTAGCTGCTTGTATCGGGTTTTGGGTATTATTAACTTTAGCGGATGATGGGACACCCATAAATATCCCATCTGTTACCCCCATTCACCTGCTGGTATTAATTTATTGGGGAGTTGCCGCACTAGCTACAGCACTATCACCAGTCAAAAAAGCAGCGTTGAGTGATTTAGGCACTTTGACACTTTATTTACTATTATTTGTCCTTTGTGCTAGGGTACTCAGATTTCCCCGGTTACGCTCTTGGATGATTACTCTTTATCTACACGTATCCCTAATTGTTAGCGTCTATGGATTGCGTCAATGGTTTTTTGGGGCTACAGCTTTAGCAACTTGGGTAGACCCAGAATCTCCTTTGTCCAAAACTACTAGGGTTTACAGTTATTTGGGTAATCCTAATTTATTAGCTGGTTATCTTTTACCCGCTGTGGTTTTTAGCTTAGTGGCAATTTTTGTTTGGCAAAGTTGGGTGCAAAAATCCCTGGCTTTCACTATGTTTATTGTCAATACTGCTTGTCTAATTCTTACTTTTAGTCGTGGTGGTTGGATTGGTCTAGTGGTGGCGGTTTTATCGGCGATCGCCATGCTAATTTATTGGTGGGGTATATCCATGCCTAGTTTTTGGCGGAGTTGGTCAATTCCCATCATTTTGGGCGGATTAATTGGGGTCTTATTATTAGCAGTGATATTTGTGGAACCTGTACGCATCCGGGTTGTGAGTATTTTTGCTGGTCGTCATGATAGTAGTAACAATTTTCGGCGCAATGTCTGGGAAGCGGTGTTTCAGATGATTCGCGATCGCCCAATTATTGGCATTGGCAACTGGTCACAATGCTTTTAATAAGATATATCCTCTTTACCAACGTCCTCGGTTTACAGCTTTAAGTGCCTATTCGATTTTCTTGGAGGTAACAGTCGAAACTGGTTTTCTGGGATTAGCTTGTTTTCTCTGGTTGCTAATTGTGACATTTAGTATCGGATTGCAACAAATAGCACGCTGGCGACAATCTAGAAATATCACCGGGTTTTGGTTAATTGGGGCGATCGCAGCTTTATTAGGATTACTAGCACACGGTACAGTTGATACGGTCTGGTTCCGTCCAGAAATCAATAGTTTATGGTGGCTAATAGTAGCTTTAGTGGCTAGCTGCTGGCAACCCTCTAGAAATGAACCCAGACAAAATTTAGAATTAGCGACCAATTAAATAGAAACAGTTGACGGCTGAAATCTGGCTGTTAACTGTTTTGAAGAACTTTTAGTACTGCTTACTATCCGGGCTTGAAGTATCTGTTTACTTTTAATAACTTTTCATTGCCCGTTGCATATCACGTTGATCATCACGACGTTTGATGCTTTCTCGCTTATCGTGGAGTTTTTTACCTTTACCAAGAGCAATACTGATTTTTACCCAACCCCGCTTCAAATACATTTTCACAGGTATTAATGTTAAACCTTGCTGTTCCACTCTCCCAATTAACTTACGAATTTCCTGACGATGTAACAGCAGTTTGCGGGTGCGTCGTGGTTCATGATTAAAATATTGACCACTAGCATTATATGGGGAGATATGCACATTGATTAACCATATTTCACCATCACGTAGTAATGCATAACCATCTTGAAGATTGACTTTACCCGCACGGATTGACTTCACCTCAGTCCCTGTTAACTGAATTCCAGCTTCATAGGTTTCTAGGATTTCATACAAATAACGGGCTTGTCGATTATCGGTAATAACTTTGTAACCGTCGTTTTTATCGCTCATTGAGGAATTGTTAAGTTAAATATACTGAAAAAAATCTGTGGGGATGCTTTAGTAAATTATATCAAATCCTGAAAATGGTGATTAAGTGGTGAGTGGACAGCAATAATACTTACTCTCTACCTAATTCAACACCTAACCTAAGGTTACGGTCAGAATGACAAATTACACATCCCAATAACTTTTCAAACACCCTCTGAACGATATAGCAAGAAGTCAGGGGTCAGGAGTCAGGAGTCAGGAGTGAAAGTCTCTTGGTGTATAGCTTTTGTCGGAAA
The DNA here is from genome assembly GCA_963766435.1 of uncultured cyanobacterium. GTDB lineage: Bacteria > Cyanobacteriota > Cyanobacteriia > Cyanobacteriales > Nostocaceae > CAVXZH01. The sequence continues at coordinate 2,404,923 of CAVXZH010000006.1, read as the reverse complement.
TTTTGTACCTCATTTGACTGAGACTGCTATATAAACCTATTGCTTCTATAAATTATCGTCGTTAAAAGAATGTCATTTATTTACATAAAAATTCCTGTAAATACCTTGAAGCCAGACATCATATAATTTTCTTGTTTTTAAATTTTGAATTTTGAATTGGTATTACCGCCATTTTTTCTATTTCTTATAGTATTGGCATCTGTCCTAAGACAGATAGACAGAGATAACTCCAATCAAATAATTTAGAGAATATTATCTCAAGATTTATTCATCTATCTTGAGCGAAATAAAGCAAATTTCAGAAGGATGATAAATGGTAAATATAGGTTATCATACTGCTAAAATCCAAGGAAAAATTCTTCGTAATTTTTATCAAACTGTGTTGAAAAACTTGGTTGATACTCCTATCAAACAAACTAGAGAAGTTCCCATCAACGTCTACGCTTTATCATGTGAGCGTGATTTACCTGAACAAGTAGTAAGTATTCGTTCATTTATTCGTCATGTTGGTATTCCCAAGACATTGACTGTAATTTCTGATGGTAGTTACACTAATGCTAGTTGTGATTTAATTTCCCGGATACATCCTTGTGTTGAGGTAATACCTTTAGAAAAATTTATGCGATCAGATATACCTCAATGTGTTATTAATTACGCTCAACTGCATCCAATGGGTAAAAAGTTATCAGCTTTAATGTCTATTCCTGTAAATGGTGCAACTATTTACACAGATTCAGATATTTTATATTTCCCCGGTGCCATTGACTTAATTGATTTAGCTAATTTAGACGGCATATACAATCGATATCTACCCGATTGCTCTAATTCACTAGATATGAGAATTATTTACGAGGATTCTGAAAAAATAAATCCAATCAACGCTGGATTTATTTTGTTAAAGCAAAAGTTGGACTGGAGTTTTGCAATTGAACGCTTATCAAATCTTCAAGGAGATCCTGGTTATTTTACTGAACAAACAGTCGTACATTTGACAATTCATCAAAGTTATAGTCAACCTCTGTGTCTACAAAAGTATATTCTGAGTGTAGAAGATCAGTTTATTTATCCCGATACATTTACTAGTAAAGCAATTGCCCTCAGACATTATGTTAGGGATATCAGACACAAGTTTTGGTCGAATTTAAGTATATTCAGTTGAGGGAAGTCATGACCAAAAATATGCACCTCTGATATTCATCTTATTGCTTATTTATGAAAATGATAGTTTCATCCTCAGTCAGTCCCTAGTATGTTATTTCTGGTACTTACAAATCAAACTAAGTTCATGCTAAATCCGTGGAGCGGGCATCTTGCCAGCCATTGAGGTCAAGCGGGCATCTTGCCCGCTCCACATCTAAAAGTAGCATCAACTATTTTGGTGGAATTTTGTACTTTCCACAAGCCCTATTTAGTTCTTTGCACCTACCCTGCGGTTAGAATAAGGTTATTGCATCACTATAACCTTTAGTGAAAGTTGAAAAATTATTTGTTAAGAATTACGAATCTATTTGGATCTGATTCACATAGATAGCTGTAATTATGCTAATCTCTCTAAAGATTTAAGATTTTCTTTACAAATATCCCCTTAAGCCAGTAATTTAGTTAGTAATCTTGTATAAGTCAAAAAACGCTAGGGGTGTACTATCCATGCCCGTAACAATCCTTGTCGTGGATGACGACTTGGGCACTCGTCTGTCTATTAGTGATTATCTGGAACTGTCCGGTTATTTAGTAATTACTGCTAATGATGGTCAAGAAGGTTTAATGGTGGTAGAAGCAAACCATCCTGATTTAATTGTGACTGATATTGTTATGCCCAGAATGAATGGTTATGAGTTAGTCCGTAGAATGCGACAAAAACCATCATTTCGGTTATTACCAGTAATTTTGTTAACAGCACGAACTAAAACCCAGGAAAGAATTTTGGGTTATCAATCAGGATGTGATTTATACTTGCCTAAGCCTTTTGAGCTAGAAGAGTTAGCTGCGGCCATTCGGAATCTGTTAGAGCGATCGCAAATCATACAATCAGAGTGCCTTTTGTCTCACAAAGAAAATTTGGGTACTGCGATGGGAATGAAAACAGTGGATAGACACAGTTCTTTATTCACTCCCAGTCACAAATCCCAATTATTCTCATCCTTGACTTCTAGAGAACAAGAAGTTTTAGAACTCTTAACTCATGGTCTATCTAATGCGGATATGGGTCATCAGCTGCATTTAAGTCCACGCACTGTAGAAAAATATGTCAGTAGCTTATTAAGGAAAACTTCCACTAGTAACCGAGCCGAATTGGTGCGTTTTGCCATGCAGCATGGTTTAGTGGAATAGAGATGGGGAGGTGGGGAGGTGGGGAGGTGGGGAGGTGGGGAGATGGGGAGTGGTTTAGGATTTTTGGATGTGTTTTAGTAATCCTGAACAAGCATCAACTAGTATATCAATTACCTGATCAAATCCTTCCACACCACCATAATAAGGATCGGGAACTTCCTGGATACTATACTGAGAACAAAAATCACATATTAAATGGACTTTATGATGATATTCTCCAGAACGATCAACCAAGAGAATGTTTTCATAGTTCTCTTCATCCATCGCGAGAATTAAATCAAATTCGAGAAAATCTGACTTTTGAAACTGACGTGCTTGACCAAGCAATTTAATTCCTAGCTTATTAGCTGCCGCAATACTCATGCGACGGTCAGGGGAACTACCGATATGATAACTAGATGTCCCAGCAGAATCACAGAGAATCTCGGCATCTAAGTTAGCTTTTTTCACCATCAGATTCATAATATTTTCCGCAGATGGTGAACGACAGATATTCCCCAAGCAAACAAACAACAATTTAAATTTATAAGTCATAGAAATACTTATTTCATTTATTTTAGCTAACAATCCATACACCAAAAAACTTTCGACCCGGTTCGCTGTTCCCTCTTCCCTCTTCCCACTTATAGAAAGTGGTCAGTTTTCTGTTACTAGTAGCTCTAGGACTACTAATCACTCAGTACTAACCACTCACTACGATAGATTGCAGGTAAATGAGATCGAATTTTTAAGTTATCTGTTCCCTGTTCCCTGTTCCCTGTTCCCTATTTTAAAATCCAGGAATTTCCAGTCCACTGGTGAGTTCTTCCATCCGTTCCCGCATTGTGGTTGTGGACTTGATATAAGCATCTTTCATTGCTGCTGTCACCAAGTCGGAAAGAACATCTGCACCTTCTTCTAAAGCCTGGGAGGAAATTTCCACTCGCTTAGGTTCTTGATTACCACTGACAATAACCTTCACCAGTCCACCACCAGATTCTCCCAGAATTTCCATTTGCTCCAGTTCGTCCTGGAGTCGCTTTGCACCTTCTTGAACCTGCTGTGCTTTTTTGAAAGCTTCAGCCAATTCCTTCATTTTTCCTAAACCAAAGCCAAATCCTTGTCCTTTTCCTGTCATACTATTGGCTGTCCCTATGCGCGTTGAACTACAAATCAAATCCAATTATAGATGCGGTAGGTAATTAGTCTGCTTTTTTAAATCCCAGACAAGTCTAGATATTTATTTCTGACTTGAGCAAGAGTAAGAGAGCAGTTATACCATTCAGGAAAAATTTCCACAAATAGCTTGAAACTCACCCAGCATTTTTACTTCTGGCTCTAACCAAATTGACCAGCGTTCTTGTACCTGTTGTTGAATATAACGAATCAGACAAAAAATATCGTTAGCCTTAGCTCCACCACGATTAACAATAAAATTAGCATGTAGTTGTGCTACTTGCGCTCCCCCAATTTGATATCCTTTCAGACCAGTTTGTTCAATTAACCAACCAGCCTTGTAAGGTGCGGGGTTGCGAAATACACTACCACAACTAGGGAAATTATAGGGTTGAGTAGAAAGTCGATGTTGTTTATGATGCTTGGTTCTAGCTGTAACTTGATCTGGATCAGCACCTGGTTGGAGCTGAAGAGTAGCTTGAGTGACAATCCGATTCCCACCCTGTAGCAAAGAAGTGCGATACTGGTATCCTAACTCTTCTGGAGTTAGAGTTGCGATTGTCCCATCAGGTGAAAGTACTTGAGCGCTAACTAACATATCTGCAATACAGCTATTATGCGCCCCTGCATTCATGACTACAGCACCACCCACAGTGCCAGGGATACCAACAGCCCACTCTAATCCTTCCCATCCTAATTCTGCTGCTGCCCATGTCAAACTGGGAATAGATTCTCCCGCTGCTACAGTTAATTGACCTGTTTGGGTGTCAAATTGATGATTCCGGAGGTGACGAGTAGCAATCACTAAACCCGATATCCCACCATCACTTACCAATAAGTTAGAACCTGCTCCTAGTATAGTGACCTTTAAATCATGTTCCTGGGCGTACTTAAGACTTACTTCTAATGCTTCTAAGTTACGCGGTGCAGTGTACCATTCAGCTGCACCACCCACCCTATAAGAGGTAAATGCTGATAAAAAAGCCTGGGGCTTGATCACACAATCAGTACCGGGTAAATAAATTACTTGATTATCGACCGAAGTAGCCGTTTCCTGTTTATTGTTGGTTAAAGCAGAAACCGTGCAGACGTTTCCAACTGCCTGGGAGGTTGTCATCTTTACTTAAATTAATGAATTTTTACCGAAAATACCGTAATAATACGGCAATAAGATTAACTAATGTAATTATTGCTAGATGAATGTTTTACTCAATAAATCTAGCAATTCTCATAGTTTTAGGATGTAGCTATAGCCGATTCTTTTAGTGTGGTCATGATTTCAGGAATCACTTGATTTAAGTTCCCAGCACCGAGAAAAAGTGCCAAGTCTCCAGGTTTTAGGTTCGATAATAAGAAATCACACACTGATGATAATGTGGGTTGATAAACGACATGAGGGTGATGTTTGGCAATTTCGGCGGTCAAACTTTCACCACTAACCTGCCCTAAATCAGGTTCACCCGCACTGTAAATGTCCGTCAACACCACCAAATCAGCATGACTAAAGGATTCAGCAAATTCTTCTAAAAAGGTAAGTGTGCGGCTATAACGATGGGGCTGAAAAATACCAATTACTCTTTGGCCTGGTCTAGCCTGAAGCCTTGCTGCTGCCAAAGTAACCCGAATCTCACTGGGGTGATGAGCATAGTCATCAATAAAAGTAATACCATCGACTTCTCCCCGAAATTCAAAGCGGCGTCTAGCACCTTCAAAGGTAGCTATGCCTTTTGCAATTGCTCCAAATTCTAACCCCAATATTCTACCCACTGCCACTGCCGCAAGGGCGTTACTGAGGTTATGCCGACTCAGTAACCGTAAATTTAACACGCCTAAGGCTTTTCCTTTTTCCCACACTAAAGCTGTGGTGCCGTCAGATCGATAGTCAATATTGCTAACGGTGTAATGAGCGCCTGTATCAGGATGTAAACTATAGCTGATGGTGGGTTTGAGGCGATCGCGAACTGTCTCACAATCAATACTACCTACCAAAATTTTGCAACCTTGAGCAAATTGCTGGAAGGTATCTACTACTTCCTCTAATGTTTCATAGTGATCAGGATGATCCAGTTCAATATTGGTAATAATGCCAATTTCTGGGGCGTGTTTGATCAGAGAACCATCTGATTCATCAGCCTCTGCCACCAGATAGCGACTTGCGCCTAGTCTAGCATTACCTTCCCAAGCATTGACTTCACCACCGACCAAAATTGTGGGGTCAAGACCTGCTTGCAATAGCATATAACCAATCATGCTGCTGGTTGTAGTTTTTCCATGAGTTCCTGCGACAGCAATACTATGGTAATCCGCAATTAACGCAGCTAGTACATCTGAACGATGGAGAATTGGATACCCTAATTCTAAGGCAGCTTTATACTCTAAATTATTTGTGTTAATTGCGGTTGAACAAATTACTTGGGGGATAATTGATTCAATCGCCACCAGTTTTTCGGGGAGTTTAATAATACTCCATTAGTCGAATATTTGGGAACGAAAGAATTCTAAATTGCTAGCTTCTTGTTTACCAAAAATATGCGCTCCAATCGATTCCAACTTGCGCGTCATTTGGTTGGGACGCAAATCTGAACCTGATACTGGTAATTGACGCTTGGCCAGAACATAAGCTAGGGCTGACATTCCAATACCGCCAATGCCAATGAAATGAAATGGTCTACCGCTAAAATCTATAGAATTACTCATTGTTTACTCCTCTTACACCACACCACACCATCATCACAAATAACACGCGTATCATAACAGGAATTTGATTTTTAATGTTACTAATCCTGTCGATGATTCATACCTGAATCAATGGTTAATTTTTGGTTCTGGTTTTGCTTGTTCAGGAAGATTTTGCCCTTGAGGAAGAGTTTTTCTATTTCTGAAATGTTGTTATGTTTATTCTGAAAATTTATGCAGCATCGGGAAATAAATTCTTGTAATGTCAAATACATATTTCGAGTGGAGTTACTGGGATAGATGACAACGATACAATGGTTGTAAATCAGATTTTCAGTTGTATCCAGCTAGGCTGAATTGACTACAATAGTACATTGGTAATGAAACTATTTTTCAATTTTATTGATAGCTATAGCCTAATCAAATGCAGCAGCTAGCAATTTTTGGGGGCACATTTGACCCCATTCATTGGGGACACCTACTGATCGCCAAGACAGCTTACCATCAAATATCCCTAGAATCAGGTAATTTGGGTGCCATCACTCAATCCACCTCACAAACAAACTACAGACTATGAGCATCGGGTAGGTATGCTGCAATTAGCAACAATTGATAACCCAGCTTTTACTGTCTCATTAATTGAGAGCAAACGGGCTGGAATTTCTTATGCCATTAACACCCTCATTGATTTATCGGCTTTATACCCAGATACTCACTGGTATTGGATAATTGGTTTAGATGCTTTCCAAACCTTACCCTCTTGGTATCGTGGGCATGAACTAGCACAAATGTGTGATTGGTTGATTGCACCTCGACTACTAGGTGGTGAGACTATAGCTCAAAGTGAATTAATCTGCAAGCAAGTGGCCAAAAAATTAAGTCAGCATTGCAACACCATTAACTGGCGATTTCTCCATATACCTTTAGTAGGGGTTTCGTCAAGCCTGATTCGTCAACTTTGTCATCAACACCAGTCAATTAGTGATTTAGTTCCCCAAGTTGTGAGTTCATACATCAGCACCCACCAGCTTTACACCCACAATTCTGAATAAATTCTGTTTTTTTTTTGGAATCTCATATTTTATGGTTATAAGTACTCCCCCCCTTTGCGATATGATTGGGGTCAACGATATAAACCTATAAGCATAAATACAGAGGGTAAGACACTGTGATTAGAGTGGCAATCAACGGTTTTGGGCGGATTGGGCGTAACTTTGCACGCTGCTGGTTAGGTAGAGAAAATAGCAATATCGACCTTGTTGGTATTAATGACACCTCAGATCCTAAAACTAACGCTCACCTGTTGAAATATGATTCAATGTTAGGTAAGTTAAAAAATGCTGAAATTGATGCGGATGATAACTCCATCATCATTAACGGTAAGACCGTTAAATGCGTCTCTGACCGTAATCCCGACAATTTACCCTGGAAAGAATGGGGAATTGACCTGGTTATTGAAGCCACAGGCGTCTTTACCAGTAAAGAAGGAGCACTAAGACACGTTAATGCTGGAGCCAAGAAGGTTCTGATCACCGCTCCTGGCAAAAATGAAGATGGTACATTTGTTGTCGGTGTTAATCATCTGGACTATGACCACAACGTACACAACATTATCAGTAATGCTAGTTGTACTACCAATTGTTTAGCGCCTATTGCCAAGGTGATCAACGACAAATTTGGTATCATCAAAGGGACGATGACTACCACCCATAGTTACACTGGTGACCAGCGTTTGCTAGATGCTTCTCACAGAGACTTACGTCGAGCTAGAGCCGCTGCCATCAACATTGTACCTACTTCCACTGGAGCCGCAAAAGCGGTAGCTTTGGTCTTCCCAGACCTTAAGGGTAAACTGAATGGTGTGGCTTTACGTGTACCTACTCCCAACGTTTCCATGGTAGATTTTGTGGTTCAGGTTGAGAAGCGCACCATTACAGAGGAAGTTAACCAAGCACTCAAAGATGCTGCTAAGGTTCACTCAAAGGAATTTTGGACTATAGTGAACTGGAATTAGTATCTTCCGATTATCAAGGTAGTGATGCTTCTTCCATAGTTGACGCTAGTTTAACTTTGGTGATGGGTAATGACATGGTTAAAGTTATGGCTTGGTATGACAATGAATGGGGTTATAGTCAACGGGTTCTCGATTTGGCAGAAATAGTCGCTGCGAAATGGGTTTAAATTGTATGGGTGGGAGAAATCCCACCTAATTGTCAAAATGTTGAAATCCCTGACTAAGATTCAGAATTTGGTCAGGGATTTTTTGACTTTTATCTTGTAAGATTACTGTTGAGCCAGGTATAATTTGACCTACTATTGCGGCTCCTAGTCCTAGTTCTGGGACTAAATTATCTGCCATCTCTTTTGGTAAGCACAGTACTAATTCAAAATCTTCTCCACCGTATAGTGCATATTCTAGCTTTTGCTCTGTGGTTAACCAGTGGTTGAAAGTTGCTGGGGTGGGAATTTGACTCCTTTCTAAAGTCGCACCCACCCCACTAGCACGACAAATTTGCACCACTGCATCTGCTAAACCATCGCTGCTATCCATCCCCGCGATGGGGATTCCACATCCCATCATTTCCCATAACATTGGTAAAACATCTAAACGGGGATTGGGTCGTTGATGTGCTTTAATCAGTGCCATTTTTTCCTCCAGCTTGAGGTTTTGTCCTAATTCGGGATGCAACAGTAGTTCTAAGCCCCCACGGGAAGCTCCGTGAACTCCTGTTACCACAATTGCATTCCCCACCATAGCCCCACTCCGACGGATAATTAAATTAGGTTGGACTTGACCAAATGCTGTAATTGCTAATGTGGTAACAGGCGATCGCACAATATCACCCCCAACTATCGAGGTATGATATTTTTTGAGGCATTCTGTCATTCCCTGGTACAAACGTTCTACCCAACTGACTTCTAATTCTCCCGGAAGTCCTAATCCCACAGTTATGCCCAAAGGAGTAGCACCCATTGCCGCTAAATCTGATAAGTTAGCAGCAGCAGCACGCCAACCAGCATCTTCTGGGGTAGTGGTGACGTTACTAAAATGCACCCCATCAACGAGCATATCTGTAGTCACGACTAAAGACTGATTTGGTGCGGTTACTAAAACTGCTGCATCATCACCAATGATATCTGGAGGACAAAAACGCTGCAATTTTGCTAATAGTCCTTGTTCACCAATATCTTTAACTTGTAGAGAAGATAAATCTCTGTTCACTCTAGACTCCTAAAATCCTACATAATATTTTACGTTGTTCCTCAAAACTAGAAGGATATTTTTTCAGTAATTCCTCAATTCGACTTTGGTAATTTTCTTTTGCTAACAACAAAAGCTTCAGCTTTAATCCCAAATCCTGCTGATTTTTAAAACACTCACCCAAACGATATTTTTCGATAAAGTTGATAGCTCCCCGGTCATTAGCTGCTGCTTGTCGAGGTAGCAGTAATGGTGTCCGAGCTAATAAAGATTCTAATAAAACTCCTGCGGAGGGACGGGCTAAAATCACATCCACAGCAGACATCCATTCATGTAAATTATCCACATAACCGAGCCATCGCACTTGAGAATTTGACTTACCGATTTCCTCAATCTTAACCCGTAAATCTTCATCTCGACCACAAGCGACTATAATAACTAATGAATCCAAAGATAGATTTTGTAAATATTTCAGGTATTTTGTGCAAAAGTTCCCACCAAAACTACCACTAATGATGAGAATCACAGAATCTGTAGGAGATAATTGAAATTTCTCGCGAAGGGTATTTTGCTCTCTAGTTGTAAAATGTTTAGCTTCACGCAAAGGTCCTACTACATGACAACGAGCGTGATTTTGAGGTTGATAATCTTGATCAATATTTCGATAAATCCGATTTTGCGGATAGCAAATCACAAAATCATAAAGGTATTTAGCAATGAAACCAAGCTGTTGAGATATGGGAGTAGAACGAGTTAATTCCTCAGACCAATAAGCAAGTTTAAATGGGAAGCTTTGTACAGCATTTACAGTTTCGGGAAAATAGCAAATGTGGATAGCATCTGGAAAAACCAAATCGATAAAAACCGACAAATCTGTAATTACTAGAAAAAACGGAATTTGCTTTGATTTTGCCCAACTTCCTAAAGATTTAGCCGCAGTATCAGCAGTGCAAATTAAAATATCTGGTGCGATATTATCTAAAGTTTGATGCATAGCTGCAACCGAACTAACTTCACCAATAGGTAACAAAATTAAGCGCATCAGATAATTAATCAATCCATCTGCTAACTTAATCCAGTTATAGCGCATACAAAAATTCCAAGCGCTGACCCAAGCTTTAGTTAAAAATTCACTCAATGGGTCTTGCAGTAATTCAGTTATAGTATATTTGATAGTCTCAATATGAGCAGCTTGTAAAATTTGCTCAGACAGAAGATTAGCCATAACTTCATGACCCATTCCTGACCGCTCATAGACAATCAGAATTTTAATTTTTGCATCAGACATATTTAGGAAGGGAGTAGGGGAATTAAGTTTCTTCAACACCAGGAACATTCGTTAAATCAGTAGGATCTAATCGTTCGGAATCAGCACATAACCATTGTTCAACTAATGTTAATTCACCTCCCAAAAACAACTCTCGACAACGACGACGTTGGACTTTACCACTGGGAGTTTTGGGAAGAGTTCCTGGTTTAATCAGAGCGATCGCATAAGTATCCACCAAATGCTGCATCACAACAGTCTGACGAATTGCACCAATTATTTCCACAACTTGTTCAGGTGCTAATTTACGAAAAGCATGACGCTCAATTTCCTGAGTAATAACTAATCTTTCCTCACCTTCCACATTCACCGAAAAAGCAGCACAACCATTATTAGTAGATAAAGCTGGATGACTATTTTCGGAAGTTTGCTCTAAAAGTTGAGGATAAAAATTACGTCCCCAAAAAATCATCATATCTCTAATCCGACCAGTAATAAATAATTGGTCATCATGAATAAAACCTAAATCCCCAGTCCTTAAAAATCGACCTTCACCACTATCTGCTAAATAACCCTGGAAAGTTTGCTGAGTTTCTTCCGGTCGATACCAATAACTACTACTTAATCCCGCACCTTCTGCCCAAATTTCTCCGACACCATCCGCTAAACAAGGAGTTAAAGTATTGGGATTGACGATAATCACCCGATTTCCCGGCCAAGGACGACCACAACTTACCACCGTTCTAGATCCAGCTTGTTCTGGTGCTACTATCACCACCCGATTTTGTTCTAAAGCCTGTTCATCTATAAACTGAATACTTGATGCTTCTTTGATGGAACCACCAGAAATCACCAAAGTTGCTTCTGCCATACCATAAGATGGAAAAAATGCTTCGCGTCGAAAACCATAAGGAGCAAACGTATTTGCAAAACGTTCCAAAGTTTCCCAACGTACAGGTTCAGCTCCATTTCCAGCAACTTGTAAATGACTTAAATCAATATCTGTGATTTGTTCTGGTTTAATCCTATCCACACAAATATCATAAGCAAAATTCGGTCCGTTAGTGATGGTGGCTTTGTAATTGGAAACTGCTTTTAACCACCGATTAGGGTTTTGGAAAACAGCAATGGGAGACATTAACGCCGTACAACCTCCAGCATAAACTGTTTCCATAATCCCAGCCACCAAGCCCAAATCATGAGTTAAAGGTAGCCAATTCACGCCCCGAAAGTCCATATTGGGAAACATTCCCCGAAAATTAGCACAGTTTTGTAAGACATTACCGTGGGTGACAACCACTGCTTTGGGAGTACCTGTGGAACCAGATGTATATTGAAAATAGGCGATCGCATCTTGCTCAATGCTTAATTTTTGCCAATTTGCAGCATTAGCTAACAAAATTTTATCTGTAGCTATCCAAGAGAGATTTTTGCAATCTGGGGGAAAATCCACCGATGGGACTACCAACTCTAACCATGAATGCTCTAATTTATCTATGGTTGCTGCTGAAGTTAAAGCGAAACTAGCTTGACACTCTTTGACCCGAAAACTAAAGTCTGACCATTCCTCGGTATTTTGTGGTGGTTTGATGGGGACAGCTACCACTCCAGCATAAAAACAGCCGAATATAGCCGCAACAAACTCTAAACCAGCATGGAAGGGATAGGCTAATAAAACCCTGTCCCCAACAGAAGTGATAGACTGGAGATGAGCAGCTATAGCTTGAGCATTTTGTTCTAAATTTTCATATGTAAGACTACCCGACTCAATTTCTCCATCTTTGAGAAATGTGAAAGCTTGAGTATGGGGTTGGGTTTGAGTGCGATTGGTCAATAGGTCGATTAAGGATTTGTATGTGGTAGATGACATTTAAATAAGAGTTTTATACTAAGTAGATAGCAGCAGAAAAATCAGGTAGATAAAGGAATAATACCTTCCTGATGGGGTAATACAATTCGTCGGTTCAAGTTTACTCTACATATAAGTCTGTTGAAAAACCTCACCCTGGTTTTGAGTCGAGCAAAACCTGTCATTTCCTTGTCAAGGAGAGGACAATATCATGATATTTGATAACTAAATAACGCTGGAAAAGAGCATCCGGCTTTCCTGGTTAGAACCCTCCTTGACTTTTATTAGTTCCTGGAGTACTATTGTACTATAGAATCATTAAGGACATACACCGAATCCTGCTGAAAGCAGTATCATATCTAAATTACAGGAACTTTAGATAAATTTCTTTAAACTCTCAAATCACTAATTAGAAGAAGATTTACAATAAGATTACAGCGATTCATCCCAAAGCTGAATTTACCCATTGTATAATGCTTAATTTCAGTGCATTTTACTTAGGGGGTGAGTAGGGCTGCGTTTTTATTTCCAAAACAAAAAACTTGAAGCACTTTACACAGAAGAAAAAAATGCTCACAAATACCCAGGAGTGGTTGACGACTTCTTTGAAGTCATAGCAATTATTGACGCTGCTGTAGACGAACGAGATTTGTATGCTCAAAAAGGATTGAGATTTGAGAAACTCCAAGGAAAACGTGGAAAGGAGAGAGAGCGTTCTCTGCGTTTAAATGCTCAGTGGCGTTTAATTGTCACCTTGGCTGAGGATGAACAAGGAAACTACTTGACAATTATTGATATCGAAGACTACCACTAACAACACACAGCAGGGGAAATAGGAATATGAACCAAAAACTAGCACCAGCAAGAGTACCAACACCCGGAAGAATTTTGAGCCGAGAACTAGAAGCGCGGGGGTGGACACAGAAAGACCTAGCCGAAATCATGGGTCGTCCAGTGCAAACTATTAACGAAATTATTCGCGGTAATAAGCAAATTACTCCAGAAACAGCTCTGGAACTTTCCCAAGCCTTTGGGACATCACCTGAATTTTGGACAAACTTAGAAGCTAAATATCGCCTTCATCTAGCTAGTAAACAAAAAACTGAGCCAGATATAGCTCGCAAAAGCCGCTTATATACACTTGCTCCCATACCAGAACTTATTAAAAATAATTGGATTCAAAAAACCAATTCCTTAGATGAATTAGAGCAGCAAGTTTGTAATTTTTTAGGCATATTTTCTTTAGATGATACTCCTGCATTAGATGTTAATTTTCGTTGCTCACAGCATCTAGAGCCAGAAGAAACATCACAAATAGTTTGGGTAAAACGAGTAGAAAGTTTAGCCAAAAAGCAAAATATCTCTGTTTTTAATCGTTCCCAACTAGAGGCAGAAATCCCAACAATTCTTGCTAATGCGGTAAAACTAGAAGATATTATCCATATTCCTAAATTACTCACAGATTTAGGCGTACATTTTGTAATTGTCCCCCATCTAAGCAAAACTTATATAGATGGTGCAGCTTTCTATTTAAACAATAATCCTGTTGTCGCTTTAACATTAAGATATGACAGAATTGACTCATTTTGGTTCACACTCCTGCATGAGTTAGCACATATTGTTCTAGGACATCAAGGCGCTTATTTAGATAATTTAGAAGCATTAGCAGAAAATGAAGAAGAGCAAGCAGCTAATCAAAAAGCAGCTAATTGGTTAATAGAACCTCAAGCATTAAACAACTTTGTTAATAAAACAAGAAAATACTTTTCGCGCCATGCAATTGAAAAATTTGCACAAACACAAAACCGGCATCCAGGTATTATTCTGGGGCGGTTACATCATGAGGAAATAGTTCCTCAAAAAAATCTGAGAGCATTTCTTGTAAAAGTTAGCCCATTATTAGAGCAATGGATTGATAAATAATTTAGTCATCATCCTGCAAAACTGGGAAAATTATGGCAAGTCAGATATTTTAAGAACTTGACATAATCAAGATTTTTCAGATTCCATTTCCTGAATAAACTCACTATCAATTATAGGATTAGTAAGAGAAGTTGATTGTTCACATGAACAAGTTTTTCGCTTATGGAGTCTGTAATATTCCTTTTCAAGAGTTACCAATCCTACGTCCTTAAAATTAGATTTTTGTAGACGTATTTGATATCTTTTATAAAAATGTTTACTGACTTCTTTTCTCATCCATTTATCTAAGTCACGGATTTGTTGGATATCGGTGATAACCATAAAAAAGCCCATCCAGCTTTTTACTCGCTCTCCAATAACACCATTGCATACGGGGCATATTTTTTCACCACGACCCATTACTTTTTTATTAATAATGTAATTAATAAAAAAATCGAATCGGCGTAATCAAAATATATTTCTATATTTTATTTAGAGAAAACCGTATTATTACTTATAAATCAATCTCTGGGAAATTTCTGAGCTATAGGACATACTTGTTATAAGTAAATATAACCATAGGGGTTTCCAATGCCTAGAAATAAAAAATTGATAGACAGAACAATTTATGATCCAACAGATTACTAAGTATGTTGACGTAGAATACCCTACCATCTAGCAATTTAAGAGTATTGGATAACAGCATATAGAATCATTGATTCTAGGGGAAAATCTGTACCAATTAAAGCCTATCAAATTAAAGCCTATCAAAATTATAATCCTCAAACCCTTACTGTTAGGCACTATATTATCGTGCTTAACAAAGTAAGGTTAATTGACGGTTTTAGAATTAGAAATGTCACCAGACTCCAAATTTGTCAGTGTCTGGAAACATAAGCGTATCAAACGGCAATATTATCCTTCTACTAGCCTTCAATAAGGCTTATAGCCATACCAATTTACTTAAAGTATGATATACGTAATTTGAGTCAGAGCAAGAGTTCCAGAGCTTAAAATGTATCAAGTATTTAGTGAATTGGTATCACAGTGTAAGTTTCTGTGCGATTGCTCAATTTATCCCTTGTCTATGTACCCTAGTGAGGGGAAGATTTAATCTTGGTTCACACCCCAGGGGTTTGTCCACCATCCACAAGAAATTCTGATCCAGTAATAGAAGAAGCTAAATCAGAAACTAAAAATAATACTAAAGCTGCAATTTCTTCCGGCTTCACAATCTTTCCTAAAGGAATATTTTTTAAAGATTGCGCTCTATATTCCTCTATACTAATGCCTAAATTTTGAGAATTTTGTTCCGCTAAAGTTTTTGCTCTTTCTGTGTCAGTTAAACCAGGAGAAATCGCGTTAATCCGAATATTATTTTCAGCTAATTCTTTAGAAATACCGCGTGTAAAGTTGAGCAATGCCGCATTGGTTGTTCCTCCGGGAAGAAAATTCGGTCTGGGTGTTCGTCCCGCACCACCGATAATGTTAATGATGCGTCCATCATTTTGATTTTTTAAATGGGGAACAACCGCTCTCACTAAGCGAATATAACCTAATAATTTTAAATTCCATGCATCTAAAAATGCTTGGTCACTGAGTTCTAAGAATGACCCGGCACGAGCTGAACCAGCATTATTAATCAAGATATCAATTTTACCGAATGTTCCCAGAGTGGTGGAGACAACATTCTCAATATCTTCTGCTTTGGTTAAGTCAGCACTAATGGAAATTACTTTTGCACCTGAAGTGGGTAGAGATTGAATATCATTGACTGCTCGCTCTAATCTTTCCGGGTTTCGAGATGCGATCGCCACATTTACCCCTTCACTATACAATGCTTTGGCTGTAGCTAATCCAATTCCTGCACTACCACCAGTCACAATTGCAGTTTTGCCTGACAGATGTAGTTCTAAGCTCATAAAAAAATCTCCTCACACAAATTATGGATTTTGTCGTGAACATCTCACTGACTTATTTAAGATAATATACTAAAAGTCGATAGACTTACCGTATTTAATCTTGGATACACCTTCTCATAGATAGAGGTAAAAATCAAGTATTAATGATTACATTTTATTGATATGGGAGTTGTGGCGATCGCTCTAACTCTTGGATTCAGCATCACATAACATATAATCTAAAAGAGACAGTTTCCAAAATTAAATCCTATGTTAATAAATATTACACAAGTAATACTTACATTAATTGCAGCATTGCTAATCAGCAGTTTAGTAGAGTACTGCGCTCATCTTTTGATGCATCTGTTTCCCAAAATCTGCGGTTTTCATGTTGACCACCATAAAGATGGGACTGGACAAGGTGTAATTCCTGAATTTCGAGATTATCTACTGGGGAGCTTACCAATTTTATTATTGATATTTCTGGGGCTGCAACTAGCTGGAGCTAACTGGTATATGAAAATAAGTTGGGTAATCGGGTCTTCTGGTTATGCAGTATTTGCTGCTTACGCTCATCAACTCCAACATGAGAACCCTAATCTCTGTGCTTGGATGAAGATGCCGGTTCACTATGTCCATCATGAATATGGTCAATGGCATCATAATTTTGGCATTGGTGTTGACTGGTGGGATAGATTTTTTGGAACTTATAAACTGACCAATTGGGAAAGTGAGGTTGAGGTAAAAACCGAACAACCTGGATATTTACAGATTCGTTGGTGGTGATTTGGTTAGTAGTTAATCTGCTACTTGCTAACTTAAACGTTCCAATTTAGGCCAAATTACCAAAGTATTGAGCATCAAAATCAAAGACGTAGAAGACAAAGTTGCTACCCCTGTACCCACAATTCCCAACGTTGGTGTTAAAATCAGTAACAATGGTAAATAGACCGCAAGAATGGCGATTGCATTTACTCTCAAAGGTACACTGGGTCTACCAATGGCATAAAAAGCTGGTTCTAAGGCACAATTTCCCATTGTAAATACTTCTGCTGTCACTAACAGCACTAGTATATTATGGGCAGAAATAAATGTTTCCCCAAAAGCATATTTTAAAATGACTTGACCCAGACCAACCACAAACACCAAAATTACTAACCCTATCCCAATTGCAAGTGCAGTGGATTTCAATAACAACGCTACGAATAAATGCCATTTTTTCTGACTATCTAACCGAGCTAGTTCTGGATAAACCGATTGGGTTAATATCTGAGCTAAATCTTTGAGTGGGGTAGATAACTCATAACTTACCTGAAACAACCCTACTGCTGCGGGAGTTGCAAAAATCCCTACTACTAAAGGCTCCATTTGTCTCATCACTGTTGGTAAGGAAGAATCAAAGTTAGAGATAATGCAAAATTTCAATAAACCTGGATGTTGTTGATTCAAGTTCCCGAAAGACCAATCCATATTTTTGAAAATTCCCCGTTTACTTGCTTCTCTCCCCGCAACCAATAGCAATAGCAATGCTCCTAATCCCTCGGAAATCACCCAGATTAGCAAATATCCTGATAGTTGAAGATGGAAAATTGTCGCTCCAATCGCACCAAACATCCGCACAAAGGTGGGAATAGTTACTTCTAAAGCCAGTAAATCAAAGCGATTGTACAATTGTAGCAAACCTCTGGGTGTGGCTATACTGCTAAATAGAATAATTAAGCTACACCACTGGACTTGCATCATCGTTGTTTGACTCCATCCCAGATGTAATCCAATATAAGGAGCACAGATAATGGCAATCGCCAAACCCACTGTTGCACCTAATACATCAAGTATACTGGTAAATTGTAATAGTTGTTGTAGCGCTAATGGTTTGTTTTGCTCTAGACAAATAGCACCATAACGAATTACGGCTTGAGAGGATTTAAAAGTAGTTAAATCTGTAATAATCTGAATATAGATTTGGACTAGTACTAATGTACCAAATCCCGTTGCCCCAAGATGATGAGTGGCTAAACTTAAGTAGATTAAACTGGTAAGTCCAGTTATCACCCGTCCTCCTAACAGCCAACTAGCATTTTTTACAATTTTTTGTAGAAAAACACCGTTAACTAGCGATCGCTTAATCATTGTCAAACAGGTAAAATGGAAATGTTAATATAGTGTAGGGATTTCCAGACCATCTTAGCGGAAATTAGTTAAAATTAAATAGTTAAGGACAAGATCGAAATCTAAAAAGCAAGCAATGAGTACACCAATTAAATGGACTGCGGAAGCGGAAGCGAAACTCAAGGACATTCCGTTTTTTGTGCGTCCTTTCGCTCGTAAAAAGATTGAAACATATGCTCAAGAGAATAATATTTTGCTAATTACGCTGGAAATCTACGAAGAAGTTAAGCAAAAATTCAACCAAAAACCTGAAAATTAAGATTTAAATGGCTGACCATACAATAACCACATTTCTCGATTAAAAGGACTGTGCCATTTTTGAATCAGTTGTTGCTCAAGTTGCTGTCGAGGTTTACGTTCTAGGGGAGCATCCCACCAAAAACCAATATTGACTGCGGTTTGCATCTGGTAGCGGTGATGTAAATCCTGATAGGTAGAAATATACTCTTTGCAGTCGTGAGTATTTTTCCATCTTTTGTGACTGCGACAAGTTTCCCCAATATAAAGTATCAATTCAGCAACAGAATCAATCACAAAATAGAGAGCAGCTTGTCCAAACGCATCCGGCATTCGGTAAAATGCCATTGATTGGAGAGGTAGTATAAACGGGTCAATGGTATCTGGGTCGCAATGAGATGGGGTCAGACTAAATAATGTTGTTTGTTGTGGTGGTGGTTGAGTCCTAATTTGCTGT
Organism: uncultured cyanobacterium; assembly: GCA_963766435.1. Classification (GTDB taxonomy): domain Bacteria; phylum Cyanobacteriota; class Cyanobacteriia; order Cyanobacteriales; family Nostocaceae; genus CAVXZH01. The sequence goes on along the minus strand of CAVXZH010000006.1, from coordinate 2,385,777 downwards.
TGATAATCAAATATACGCTGCTTCCATTGAGACAATGTAGCTGCATTCATGACTGAACCAGAGGTACGGGTGCCAGTTTTTGGTGTGATGTCTAAGGGTAAGAATAACTGCTGAGATTCGGTCATTCAAAAAGTATATAAATTTTCAGCAGAAATGGGAAGTGATGAGAAGTAATAACTAGAGAAATTGTGATAAAACGAAAGTAATCTATCATGACGTGGAGCAGGCATCTTGCCTGCTATTGAAGTTTGATTGGTAAGGGTCAAAATTAATACTCTATTCAGAGGGAACAGGGAACGGGGAACAGGGAACAGGAAAAACTCATATTTAAAAACATGAGATTGAAATAAGGACGCCGTTTTTTTTCTCTTCTCCTTCGGAGACGCTACGCGAACGTGCTATGCATCTCAAAAAAACATCTTTTTTCTGAAGAAGGGAACAGGGAACTCTTAACAGTGAATAGAGATAGGACTCCGATTTTATTTTTGAACAAACAACATATTCTTTCCCTGTTCCCTGTTCCCTGTTCCCTGTTCCCTTTCTTTGTAATATTTTCAAGACTGACTGTTGCTCAGAAAATTATGTTTCTCACATATTGAGTATTTTTATGAATCCTTTTGGAAAAATCCTGTTAGCTTGGTTACAACTGACTCATTACAAAGTGCGATTAGTAGTAGCACTTATGGGGATTGCTTTTGCAGCAATTCTTATTTTTATGCAATTGGCTTTTTCCGATGCTCTTTATGATAGCCAAACAGCACTGCATCGTCGTCTAAAAGCGGATTTAATTTTAATTAATCCAGAAATGAAAACCTTAGCTAATAACTTAGATTTTCCTCGACAATATTTATATCGTACACTCAACTTTAAGGAAGTTGATTCTATCAACTACATTCATAAAGGATTATTATCTTTCAAGTATGGTAACGTCCGGGGAGGAAAAGGAATTGTGATTCTCGGTATTAACCCAGATAATTGTCCTTTTGAAATTCCTAATTTCCCGGCATTAGCTCATCTTTTAAGAGCTAGAGGTACTATTTTTGTTGATCGCAATTCCAACTTAAAAGAATATGGTAATATGTTAAAGGAATTAACATTAGGAAAATCAATTACAGTAGAAATGGGTAAGCGGCAGGTTTTGATCAGCAAATTAATTGATTTTGCCGGAGCATCTTTTGCCGACGATGGTAATGTGATTACCAGTAGTTCAACTTTTGCATATCTATTACGAAATCAGTTCACCAATAATATCACGATTGGATTAATAAAACTTAAATCTGGTGTTGACCGTGAAAGAACTATTCAAAAAATTAGGAATCAACTTCCTGCTAATATCCATCTGATGACCCTAGCAGAATTTATTGAGCGTGAGAAAAATTACTGGGCTACAAATGCTCCCATTGGATTTGTATTTACTACGGGAGTTTGTGTAGGTTTTTTTGTTGGTGTGATTATTGTTTACCAAATTCTTTATACTGAAGTCTCAGGTCATTTACCAGATTATGCTCTCCTGAAAGCGAAAGGTTATAAACATCGTTATTTTTTGAAAGTTTTGTTTCAAGAAGCACTCATTTTGGCAATTTTAGGTTACATTCCTGGATTGATTATTTCTTTAATATTATATGAAGTGGTCAAACAAGCAACTTCTTTGCCTATGTATATGACATTAACGAGAGCATTATCAGTGCTTTTAGCAACAGTTGTTATGTGTTCTCTATCGGGTATCATTAGTATGAAGAAGCTCAGGGAAGCTAATCCAGCAGATTTATTCTAATTTACTCTTAATAAAATTAATTTTTACATTCAGGGGGATAAGAGAGATGGGGAGAGTTCCCACAATTGTTTCTATCAAAAATCTCAATTACTTTTTTGGAGCAGGTGAACTCGAAAGACAAATTTTATTTGATATTAATCTAGAAATTAAAGCTAAAGAATTTGTGATTATGACCGGACCTTCAGGTTCAGGAAAAAGTACCTTGCTCAGTTTAATTGGTTGTTTACGTTCTATTCAACATGGAAGTTTAAACATTCTGGGACAGGAACTCAATGGAGCTAATCAGGAACAATTAGTCCAAATGCGACGCAATTTTGGCTATATTACCCAAGCTAGTAATTTAATTGATTTCTTGACTGTCCAGCAAAATATTCAAATGTCATTGGAGTTACAACCAGATTTCTCTCTTAAAAAAGCTCGTACTAAAATAGCAGCAATATTAGAAGCCGTGGGATTAATTGAGAAAATTAATGCTTATCCTCACAATCTTTCTGGGGGACAGCGACAAAGAATTGCTATTGCTAGTGCTTTAGTAGCTCAACCCAATTTAGTTCTAGCTGATGAACCGACAGCATCTCTAGATAAAATATCAGGACGCAATGTAGTAGCTTTAATGCACCGTCTAGCGAAAGAACAGAATAGTGCGGTTCTCATTGTTACCCATGATAATCGGATACTGGATTTAGCAGACCGGATTATTAATGTTGAAGATGGTAAATTGGGTTTAGCATTTAATCAAGAGCTTTCCTTGGCTTTACCTGGGTTTAACGAAAGCACTTTAGAAACAAATATTTCTAAACCAACTCTTTTAACTTATCAATCAGAGGAAATTATTGTTAAACAAGGTGATCCAGCTAATAAATTCTATATTTTGCTGGAAGGTGAACTTGATATTTTCCAAGAAATCTCTAATCAACCACCTCAGCTAATTAATCAACTCAAACGTGGTAATTATTTTGGTGAAGTGGGTTTGCTCCGAGGTGGTAAACGTACCGCTACAGTCAAAGTTGCTAAAAATTCAGAAGCCAAGGTGATGATTATTGAGGAAGAAATGTTTCAGTCGTTTTTAAGTGGCTCTAAATTAACTAATATTGATGTGGTTCAGCATTTGTATAAACGCATGATTACCAGTTATCTTTCCCAAGCATTTCCTCACGTTAGTCAAGCTAAAATTATCGCTTTTGCATCTCAAGCAAATATAATTAAATATGGAGCTAACTCTACTATTGTTGAACAAGGTACATTCGCTGATAAATTCTATTTGATATTAGCTGGAGAAGTCGATGTTTTTGTAGATAATGGTAGCAATACAACCCAATATCAAATTAAAATGGGTGAATATTTTGGTAATACCGAATTGATTAATGAACAAAATTATCCCTTTACAGTCAGAACTGGAGTGAAGCATGAGGTTGAACTGATTATAGTTGAAAAGGAAAGTTTCTTGAATTTAATTACCTAACTTGCTATACCTGTTATGCTAAATTGTCAATTTGAAAGAGGGAACAGGGAACAGGGAACGGGGAACAGTAAAGATAGGAATAAGGAAATAAGGGAAAAGAGACTATTATTCCCACTTTTAACCATTGTTGATGTTTCTTAATAAGAATTGAAATCTTTACCCAACGAGACTTACACAATTTTAATGTCTTTCCCTTGTTCCCTGTTCCCTGTTCCCTGTTCCCTGATTAATTAATGATTTAGCATAACAACTACCGAAGACCTCAGAAAATTATATTTCTCGCATATTGAGTATTATGAATCCTGCTAGAAAACTGAAAGAAGCCATGCTGTATCAAAAACACCAAAATGGAGGTGTATTGTGTCAACTTTGCCCCCATTATTGTTTAATAGAAACAGGTAAAAGAGGAATTTGTCAGGTAAGAGAAAACCAAGATGGTTTACTATATTCCTTGGTTTTTGGTCGCACTGTCATTCAAAATATAGATGGAGTTGAGAAAAAACCTTTATTTCACTTCTATCCTGGTTCAAATACATATTCTCTCGCTACGGCTGGATGTAATTTTCATTGTCAGTACTGCACTAATTGGCAAGTATCGCAAATGTCAGCAGAGCAGTTTACAGATTTTGGTGTGGAAGCGCATCCTGAGCAGATTGTCACTGCTGCACTTGACGCAGGTTGTCGAAGCATTGCTTATACTTATGTGGAACCAACTATTTTTTTTGAATATGTTTATGAGATTGCTAGTTTAGCTCATGAACATGGTCTTTTTAATATATTTAAAACCAATGGTTTCATGAGTCCAGAAATACTGAAAATGTGTCAACCTTATTTAAATGCAGCTAATGTAGATTTAAAAAGTTTTCGAGAGCAAACTTATCGACAATTCGGGGGTAGATTACAACCCGTTTTGGATATTCTTAAATTGATGAAATCTCAGGGTATTTGGTTAGAAATTACCACAGTTATTATTCCCGGAATTAATGATGGAATCCAGGAATTAGAAGATATGGCCGAATTTATTGCTCAAGAATTAGGAATTGAGACACCGTGGCACATTACCCGATTTTTTCCAGCTTATAAAATGGAAAATGTCCCACCCACACCATTGGAAACACTCTACCAATCTCGCGAAATTGGATGGAGCAAAGGATTAAAATATGTGTATTTTGGCAATTTTTTAGGAGAGGGAAATCAAGATACTATTTGTGATAATTGTGGAAAGATTTTAATTCAACGTCATGGATTTGAATTAATCAAAAATTTGATGCAGAATCATAATTGTCCATTTTGTGGAACATCAATTTCTGGGATTGGTTTATGCCATTAAATATCCGAGAATTTCGCCTAAATTTCCTGTATGTTCAATATCTATATATGAATATCGTTCACATAAATGAGCAATAGTCGCTGGTACTTGTAAAGAAGGATATTGTACAAATAATCCCCGCAGTCCGGGAATACGTGATATTTTCTGAGCAGCACCAAACCAAGGATGAGTTAATAATAAAATAATTGGTTCTAGACCACCTTCATCTTGTAAATTGGTTCGGATTGCATTAGCTAATTTTAAACTTCTGACTTCATTCGCTGGTAACATTGCTCGTTGCATCCAAATTTCCACCAAATCCTGTGGATAGTTCAAGGGGATGATTTGTTCTTGCACATCACCAGTAGTAATGAGAACCACAGGTATACTTGCTTCTCGTAAAAAATTAGCCACAGTAAATGCAGCTATGCGGGTAATAGTTTCAACACAACCAAAAACCGGAGGTGTTACATCCAAGAGCAGCACAGTAGGACGTAGACGTGGAGGTTCAGCTAGTTCACGAGTGCGGAATAATAATTCTCCCCGTTGATAACGGTAATTCAGAACCGATGGAGGTAAAGCTAATTGAGTAGGAAGTAAAGAACTCCAATCTGTACGACTAGATGTTTCCACACCACTGATTTGACCTCGTTCCACACCAGGAGCATTACCAAGGGAACGTCCTGTATGATTGTTAAAGCAAACTCGCACCCCTAACAATTGACGTTGTAGAGAACTTAAAGCAGGTAAATTGGGAATACGAGCAAGTAAGCGGAGAGGTAAAGCTGGTTCGGATGCAACAACTTGTTCACCTAAAATTGTGAGTAAGGATAAAAGTTGTTCATTGATTAGTTGAGCAGCTGCTTGTAATTGAGAAATAGGAGGAGGTGGAGCTTGGGGGGGAATAGTTTCTCCTTGTAAACCAGCTTGGAGAGCGTCGCTGATTTCTGTGGGAGAGATACCCGATGGTGGTTCCCATTCCGGAAAGGGAATTTTATGTAATAGTAGTGCAACTAATCCAATACGAGCAGGTGTAGACCAGCGTAGCGCAATGAATTCAGAAATTTTAGTATCTTGTGCTAATTGAGTGAGGAGATTATCTACAGGTTGACCACCTGTGAGTTTAAGCAAGTCTTGGACTAGGGATAATGGAGGATAGATATCGAGTCTGTGCATTTGAGCTAAAGCGTTAGGAAGTAATGAATTAGATTCACCGCTTTGCTTACCTAATGTTGCAGTTTGACGAATAATGTAAGCTTCCAAATCCTTACTCAGGTTAGATTTATCCATCTTTCACCACCCGTTCATACAATCTACCTGCTTGTCCTGGATAACCCGCTTCATCTAACAACCCAGCAGCTTTAACTAAATCTCCTTGTAATTCTGCTTGTTGAGCTTGTTCTAATATTCCCATTTCCTCAACCCGCTTTACCGACTTGGATTTAAAAATATTCAATATCCCCTTCTGCACTTCCTGCTGTTGTAACTTGGGAGAAAGAGTTTTGAGTAAGTTCTTTGCTTCTAGAGAAAATCCTGATTTAACTTTTGGTATTTCTCCTACCCACAGCGTCCAAGCGGGGATAATTTGTTCGGTATGAAAGTGATAGGTTTGATTTCGAGCTACCGCAACTATGGTTTGGGAATTAAGTTGAAACCGTTGCTGACGAGCTGCATTAGATAAAGGGGGATAAAAATCCATCCCTAGTTCTATATACAGTCCACTCAATCCCTGGCATACTAGAGGAATACCCAAAGGAATTTGTGCTGGTAAACCTCCTGGAGCGGTTAACAAGTAATATCCTGCTCCTGGTAAAAGAAATGCCATTTCTCCCATTGGTCGTCCCATGAGTAGATGACGCAACCAAGATAATTCTGTCTCATCCAGAAGAACTGCATCAACTTGTTTACCTGTTCCCGGACGTGGGACAAGTTGTATGGGTATGGGTGCTGGTAGATTAGCTTTAGCAAAGGTCGGAGATTCCGCTTGGGGAAGTTGAGGTAGTTCTAATAGAAGTGAACCATCAATTTGATTTCCGGTGATACTTAGTCGCCAATTACCGACATGAGCAGTTCCCAGTACCCAAATCTCTGATGAGGGAATCATTGGTTCAATTAAACTAGGAGCTAATGATAAATGTTGACGCACATCTACCAGAATTCTCCCTTGGTCTGAATCGGTGGAGTCAGTTGCTACGGTTGTATAAGGTAAGCTGGTTAAACGATGGACTAAAGCTGCGGGAATAGTGCGTTTTTCTTTAGCTCGCAGTTGTATTAGTAAAACTTCAGAGGGTTTTTGTTGCCGATTATGCAAAGGTTGTTGCACGGCAGGGGTGATGGTTACACTTAATCCTAAACCTGTAGCACGTCGTAAAATCCAGCGACCAAGGGAACCAGGGGTGATGACATGGAGAATATTTGTTCCATGATAGCGACTGGGGGGAAGGGTAGCTGATGCGAGTAATTCTGCTAAGTCCACAATATCCCAGGAATTAACATCCAATTTTTTGGGATTGGTATTGGTGGAGGGTAAATCTCCTGATGGGGACAAAGCTATCCATTGTTGATTATGAATCGCATAGGGATGACCTCCTACTGTCCAGATGAGGGAGGAAATGCGTTGATGAGCAATAGGGACTTCTATCCACCAATGTTTCTGGGGAGTGCGACGAACAACTACGGTTTCCTGATAATCTAGTTCCGAAAACTGAACTGATAAAAGCTAGAACGCTGTTGACGTTGGGAAACAATCCCCCTGTTGATGTATCCGCTACAGGTTGGGGGGGTGTGTCTGGCTTTTTGGTTGGGGGTGTTGATTCTGATTGCGGCTTTTCTTCTGGATTTATCCGTCGAATCGTGAATTTGGGGGAATCTGCCATGTTTAATATAGCAAATGAAACTTTTTTCTATATTACTCGCAGAATTACTTGATCTAGTTTTGATTTTTGGTATTCTTTGGGAAAAACCTCACCCTGGTTTTGCTGATGCAAAATCTTTCAATCTCCTTGGTAAGGATAGGAAAAGTGATATCATGATATTTGCTTTCTGGGGAAGCAGAGAAAACATCTGGTTCCCTCTCGTTACTAAAGAGAAGGTTAGGGTAAGGTTATTCCATTGCTGGAAAATCGAAAAAAAAATTTTTAAGAAGAGCAAAAGGGGAAAAAGAGGAAAAAGAATAAAAGGGTTAAGTCCTCCCCACCACGCCACAAACACGAAAACCAACAACATTGTAGCTACGCGCATCATAGTTGCCGCGATACGCAGAGCGACAATTCCAAGAATAGAGGTACCACGAACCACCCCGCAGCAAATGGTAATCATTATCATTCTCATTTACCCAGGCTCTCCCATCATTTGGTGCTCCCTCATAATTACCATGCCAATCATCTGCACACCATTTCCGTGCATATCGTATAAACCAAAGCCATTAGGGGAAAACTCCCTACTGGGGTTGTTTCTCGTCGATATTCCCCTGCTGGTTCTTCTGCGTAAATATAATTGCTTGCATCATAATTAGCCAAATTACTCGTAATGGTTTCCCCATAGTGAAATTGTGTATTCGTTCCCGCTCGACATCTGCATATTCCCATTCCGCTTCGCTTGGTAATCTGTATTCCTTCCCTGTGGCTTTTGATAACCTCGCACAAAATTCTACCGCATCCTCCCAGTACACTTGCTCTACTGGTCGATTTTCTCCTTTAAACCTAGAAGGGTCTGGTTTTAAATCTCGCTCGATTTTCGGTAAATTTGCGACTACTTCCCATTGTGCTTGGGTGACTTGGTATTTCCCTAGATAAAATTCTTCTACTTTTACTTGATGTTGCGGTCTTTCATCGCTATGACTATCTTTCTCCTCTTTTGGAGAACCCATCATAAACGTCCCTCCTGGTATGTACACCATTTCTATCTCTATCCCTTTTCCCAATTCTTCCGCAAAATATCTCGCTTGCTTCCATTCCCTTTCGATTATTTCTCCTTTCCGATTCACTTTCACCACTTCAAATTCATAACTTACTAATTCCCCCTTTACTTCCTCCTGCGGTATTCCGGTTGCATCTCCTAACGTTTCTATTGCCCATATTTCCCATTCCTTACACACATTCGGCATTTTCGCTCTGTATGCTGTCGCGTATATCAATGCTGTTAAATCTGGTCTTTTTATTTCTTTCGCTATTTTTAATCCCCATTCATATAAATATCTTTTTGATGGTCTTAGCTCTTTCCTTAATCTTTCCAATAATTCTCTGAGTCTTTTTCCGCTTTCTCTGGTTTTATTTCCACTCGCTTCCCATCTTGCTGTGATTAACTCTATTTCTAATTCTTGACTTTCTGTAGGGTGCAGAATTTTTCTGATTTCTGCTTGACTTTGATGACTCTGTTGAAATGTATCTACCCATATCCATGCTGCTTGGAGGATTTCTCCTGCTGCTAACCAACATTCTAATGATGCTTCTGCTTCTTCTCCTTTCTGATAACATTCAGCAGCTTTTTTCCAATTCTCTATTTTTCGATAACATTCCCCAGCTTTTAACCAATTTCCTTCTTGTTCATAGATTAATGCTGCTTGCTGATATTCTCCCATTTTTTCCCAAACTCGACACGCATCCATCCACCACCCTGCTTTCACATAACACTCAGCGGCTTTTTTTAGCAGTTGTAGATTTTCTTCTGGGGATGGTTTCATTCTATTTCGAGCTAAATCCTTCACTATAAAATTCTTAAAGATTAGGCTGAGGTCGCACTAATTCACTAATGATATTAGTATCACATAAAAAAGTCATTGCCAATATTAAAAAAATAAATTAGGACGGTCTTGACGAGAGGGAATTTCTAAAAAATAATCTTCTTCAATACAAATTTGCTGAAGTTCTTTAATATCATCAACTAATTTTTTTGGTTCTTTATCTTGTAATAAATTATCTTGGATAATCTATAAAATTAAGATTGATTTAAAAAAAGTTCAGTTTTTAAAAGTGAATCAAATTTTAGTAATTGTTGAATTTTCCCAGAAGTCATAATACCGACTTCGATAAGCTTCTAGTGCTAAAGTTTCTAAGAGTTTTTGCGGTAAATCCTGCCAATTTTGTTGTAGTTGGTTCCCAATTTCTTCAGGAATCTCGATAGTGATTCGCATGATTGTATCTTTTCTCCCAAATTAGGATTTCTTTAATTATATTATATTTTCTTCTTTTTGAATTTTGTAGGTTTACCTTCCCGTAGGGTATTTTGAATTGATTTCACTCTGTTTGTCTTAATTTCTCATCTTGGATTTCAGGAGTATTCAAAAATTCATCAATATTTGCTGGTTCGGAAGTTAATTCCCGATTAAATATTTCCATAACCAAGGGGTTCCGTTCTACAATATTACCCAACTCCCCAGCAATGCGATCATGTTCCCGATTATGTTCAGCTTCTGGTAACTGCATGATTCCTGCATCCGTTACCTCGAATACTTCTACTTCTCCTGTTACCTGATTAAAGCGAAATTTGACTTTGACATCCATAAAAATAATTCACTTTTTGATTTGTGTATAGTAATGTTAAGTTCGCAGGTTGAATTCTATTTCTATGATATTACCATCTTCACTATATTGAATATTCTCCGCTTGATTACGTCTAGCATAAGCCAGAATCACATCTCGATAAGCTATGGCTAAAACTCGATGAAAAGCTTGACGACAACGCACTCCTACCGTATTTAAATGTTCCCTCGCTTGCATTGAGAGGGTTGCTTGACGTTCTGCTGCTAGTTGCTGCAACTTAATTTCTGCTTGATGACGCAATGAAGTTTCAATATCTGCACCAGTTTCAGCTTCAGCTTGAATTTGAGCTTGTTCAATTTGGGTACGAGCAATTCTATCTAATTTTTTTTGAGCAGCTATTTGCGCTTCTTTTTCAGCAACGGCTTGGGTACGTCCTCCCCATCCATCATCATAATAATTGCCTTCCGCTTCACTGCAACTTCTGTATTGATTAACCCATCTACTTTTCTGGTTTCTTGGACAGATGTTTGAATTTCTGCTTCTAGGGTAGCCACAATTTCTAATGCTTGCTCATCCACTAGATAAATAACATAACCTCCTTCCACATCATAACGATATCCAGTTTCCACTTCTCTCCAACCTGAACCTTCAGCACCTAATATAGATTCAAGCGATCGCAATGCGGGAGTACCCAAAGTAGTATCTAAAGGTTGACGGACTCTTGCTTCACCCGTGACCTGTTCTTGTAGCTCAATGGTGCGGGAAACTTCCCTTTCCCAAGCTTGATTTAATTGTCTGGTAGCTGTGACTCTAATGCGTCTAGGATTACACATAAGTTTTTCAAATATGATATTTATCTACTAACTTGTAATAGTTCTAATCCTTGCTGAATAAACACTTCCACTCGTTTCCGAGCATCCACATCTTGGGGATAATTAGCAATGAGTTCTTGTCTAAGTTTATTAAGTGCCATTAAATAAGAACCGAGAGCAGATTCTGAAGATAGATAAGGTGTCTGTGCGGCAATAGTTTCTAAATCTAACATAATTTCTGCCACCAGTCGATATCTTTGGATGGTATCGACTCCCGCTTCTTGTAAACGTGGATTCAAAACAGTTTTAGCTACATCTGCTTCTTCTGGTCTATCCCAGAGATGAAATAAAGGCGCATAAATCCAGCAAAATCTGCTGATTCTGCACCCCGTAATAAAGTAGCTCCCGCGATTAATTTGAGTCCCTTAACTATTCTGCGGTCAGAAAAGTCAATTCCTTCCGCTCGCATTTCCCGCACTAATTTACCATATTCTGGTTGAATCTGAGATAAATTTACTTCTGTTAATCTTCCATGTAGATGAAGAACATCTTCCAGCTTGACACTGGGTAATATTTTGCTAGCAGCTTGATTTGCAGTGGTTAATTTATCCAGTTCAATTCGTTCTCGTTCTAATTCCCAACCTTGCTGTAGAAGTTCATCAATTTGACTATCTTCCACTTTGTCCACTTCCAATCGTAATACAAATCGGTCAGCAAAAGCATGTAGGGAAGGGTCATCAGGTAGGTTATTAGATGCACCGATTAAGGATATGAGTGGTACAGCTTGACGTTGAAAACCATTGTAAAACTTACGTTCATTCAGAATGGTTAACAGAGAATTCAGAATCGCGCTACTACCTTGGAATACTTCGTCCAAAAAGACAATTTGTGCTTCGGGTAGCATTCCTTGAGTACAAATATGATAAGTTCCTTGCTGAAAAGCAGCGACATCCAATTGAACGAAAAGTTCTGAAGGTTCTGTAAACCGAGTTAGTAAGTAAGTGAACTCTTGAGCGTCGATGAGGTTGGTATAGCAGTTAATGATGGCTGTTTTCGCAGTTCCGGGAGACAATCAGTAATAAATGCTCTTTACAAACAGTGGCTAATACCAGTAAGTCAACTGCTTGTTCTCGACCGATAAATAAACTGTTGAGATTGCGTTTAACGCTGTTTAATCGTTTGATGGTGTTATGGACACTCTGCGACCAAGCCATAGTTTGTTAAAGGGAGTAAAGTAAATATATGGATTTTTTCAAAAATAAACCGCGAGACTTATGTTAATTATTGAGTTATTTGTATTTTTTAGATGTTAGCATATTTTCCTACTACCTGCATGAATTCTTACGGATAGAGGATTCACCACACTAACACAATATAATTCTAACCGTTCTTTTGGCGATCGCCTAAATATTCGCCTCAATATCGTCAACCCACATCAGTACTAAATCAGGAGTGGAGCAGGCATCTTGCCTGCCATTATAACCTTGAAAATTATACATTAAAAGAGCCAAAATCGAAAAAAAAAATTTAAGAAGAGCAAAAGGGGAAAAAGAGGAAAGAGAATAAAAGGGTTAAGTCCTCCCCACCACGCAACAAACACGAAAACCAACATTATCGAAGATGCCACGCGCAACATAGTTGTTGCGATACGCTTCATGATTTTATTTATTTTCCCTGTTCCCTGTTCCCTGTTCCCTGTTCCCTGTTCCCTGATTAATTAATGATTTAGCATAACAACTACCGAAAACCCGAATAATATCTGGATGGAATTTAGCTTAATCATTCTTGACAATTAAATCTGGTAACTCGTGTTTAATTCTGTCCGATTGTGTAGTACTATAAAATACTGAAAATATTTTGAATCTAACAGTAAAATTACAGTGTTAGTTCAAAAAATTTTTACTTGCTTCACAGCAGGTAAACTGGAAAAATTCCACCTATATCAACCCAATTGCATTGGAGAGTTTGCATGTCACAAGAGAATGAAATTACCACCCCAAGTATTTGTCCTTTTCATGGTGTAGAACGTCGTGCTGAAGATTTATCCACGACTCAAGGTAATTATTTGAGCCACATGATTTGGCAATATGTACAACGAGGGTTAGTTTATCCTTCTCCTTATGCAAGGTTTGTGACTTTTTGGCGTTCTGCTGAGGAATCAGGACGACCGTTAACGAAAGCTTTATTAACTAGTTTAATGCAAGATATCCGCACGAAGATTCATGATTGTTATGGTAGCAGTAATACAACCGCAATTGTGGGTGTGGAGTTTACTTTATGGAATCAATGGTGTGTTGATGATGGTAGCTCGGTTCCTCTAGCAATAAAGCAATTTTTGGAAAAATATCCAAATGGCACATTACCTGTATTTGCCCGCTCTTGTGGGACTTTAACTGATAGTCAAGGAGATTTATGGTTTCACATTAAGTCAGATAATGATGATTATTGTGAAGGTGTTCTCCAATTTATTCGAGAGCGTTTGGAAAATATAGAACAGTGTGTTGACCCTAATCGCACTGTTTCTCAAGCAGCTAGCACTAAGTCAATTACTGATGATAAACTCGGTGGTAAAGTACTAGGATGTCGTTTTTCTGAAAATCTGAATAACCCATCTGATCCGATTACAGTTCAAGAACAAACTATTGTTGGTTTTGAAGACCCTGTTCATATTGGTGCTTCTTATTCTTTATCTCAACGATTTGTCATCAATTGGACTAATATTTTGAATATGAGTCCTGATCAAATCGAAGATTTAGTAGGACGTACCACAGAAGATATTTTGATTCCCACACGAGATACTCATAGTCATATTAAATGCTCTAGGGTGCAAAATGAGGAAGGTAATACAACTCGTGTTTTGCGTTTAGGTTTACCTTTCGGACAATCCTCTGCTATTTATAATCAGGACTTACAGCGAAAGGGTGCAAGTCTTCGAGATGAAGCGGGGATTTATTTCGCTGGTTATGCTAAAGATGTCACAGTTCTAGAGTCAATTTTAGATAGTCAAATTGGTTTTGAGAGCGGAATTATTCGCGATCGCTTGCTTGCGAATGTGAATGCTGACTTAGGAGGGATATTCTATATTCCCAACCAAGTTGATTTAGGCTTGAATCCCATTGAGTTGAGAAATCACGAAGAAACTGACTGGACTCGCTTTCCAGGGGTGGATTGGAGTCGATTAGATCGTCATTTTACCTTACGTTCAGAAAATGGTTATATGTATTATAACCACAAAGATTATCTGTATCGGATGACGACGATGAGCGCAGAGGACAAAACACGTTATCTACCCCCCTCTAATCGAGTCTTAGGGTTATTAGGAAACATTTTTTCTCGTTGGGAAGATAATTGGTATTTTGACCGCGCTCAACCAGAAATGAAACACCTGAAATTCTATGTAGAGCGCCAGTACGGAATAGAAAAAGCATCAGAAGTGATGTCTTTGTCTGTAGCCGAACGGATGGGTTGGGCGATTAAGATGACTGTGGGTGATGTATTAGTTAGTCATGAATATGGTTTTCGAGGACGGAAAAAGCAAGACCATGATAATTGGCTCAATGGTGCAGATACTTATCGGATTCAACCACAGGAATTGATTGTCGGTGCTCTACCTAATCTGGGATTAGGACAGGGGCGTTATGTGATGGATTATGCCAGAGAAGATGAGGAAATTCCTAATTTTTTCCAAGGGTTGAGCTATGCTTCTGGGGTAGGTCATGTTGTCCCTGATTTTCAAAAAGTACTTGATTTGGGGATTCAGGGATTAATACTTCTGATTGAGGAATACCTGAATTGTGCTACTGACTCGAAAAAGCAAGAATTTTACCGAGCTTCAATTTTAGCCTTAGAAGGAGTTCATGATCATTGTATTGCTTATGCTCATCTAGCAGAGGAAATGGCTCTTGCATTACCTCTAGGGAAAGAAGCGGAACGGGAAAATTTGCAAGCGATCGCGACTAGAATGAACAAACTGGCTAAAAACAAGCCAGAAACAATGTTGGAAGCTGCACAGTTAATTTTCACCTATCATGCTTGTTTGCATCTAGTGGGAGAACCAACTGCGATTGGTAGATTAGACCAAATGCTATATCCATTCTATGAAAAGGATGTAGCTGAAGGTAGATTAGATGATGACCGAGCACAGGAAATTATTGATTGTTTTTGGCTGAAAGTAGGAGAAAAAGTCCAACTCAACCGGACTATGGTAGAAGATCATCAACCTTACGGAAACCTAGCAATGGGAGGGTCAAGTGGTAACTATCCTCAAGGAGCAGCTAACAATCAATGGATTCAACAAGTCACTGTGGGAGGGACAATCGCTGATAATAGTGGTGGTGAAGGATTACCTGCTTACAATAAAATTACGATGCTGTGTTTACGAGCAGCTCGACGTTTACCTTTAAATGCTCCCTGTTTATCCTTACGAGTCAGACAAGATATTCCCTCCGAATATTTGGAAGAAGCTGCGATCGCAATTTTAAGTGGTGGTGCTCATCCCATCTTATTAAGTGACGAGAAAATTATTCCGGGATTACAACAAAGTGGTGATCAGATTGGAGAAGGAAAAACCCCAACCAACTATACTCCAGTCCGAGAAAAAGCTGACGGACTGTGGAAGAGTGAGATTACACTAGAAGATGCGCGTAACTATGCTTGTGATGGCTGTTATGAACCGCAAATTGTTGGTAAAAATTGGTTTACATTAGGTGGTGTACTCACCCTACAAGCACTGGAAGCTGCACTCAATCAAGGAAAATCTTGGTTAACCGCAGTGACCGATGTTTTTCCGAGGACAGAGGGTATCTTTTACTTCTGTTCCCGCTAAAGAGATTAAATCCTTTGAGCAATTGGTCGAGCTATTTCTCACCCACATTCGCTGGATGTATGCTAAACAAGCGGATGGACTATTAGCAGTTTTCGGACAAATGAATCAAGTTTGTCCCTCACCGCTTTTGTCGGTTGTGATTGATGATTGTCTGGATAAAGGACTAGATTTTTATGGTGGGGGAGCGCATTACAACATGGTTGCACCTTGTTTTACGGCTCTAGCTAATAGTATTAATTCCCTGTATGCCATCAAATCTATGGTATTTGAACCTAGCACTGCGGTGACTTCATTACCAGAACTTGTGGATGCTTTAATGTGTGATTGGGGTTATTCCATGCAAGAACCATTCATTAGCATCTTAGCAGTCGGCTCGAATTGCTGCCATAGCTGATCGCTTTCAGAAATTGCGAGAAATTGCGTTAAAACTTCCGCGTTACGGTCGAGGTAATCCAGAAATTGATCAATTTGGAGATGATTTAATTCGTCGTGTAGCTGAAACTGCGGTAGAAGTGTTTACTGACCCGGCTTTACCCACAGCCCAAAAAATGGTAGACTTAGCTAAACAATTAGGTACTGCGGAGAAACCATTTGGTGGTTTTCAAATTGTACCGGGAGTAGGTACTTTTGAAAACTATGTTGAATTTGGTGCTACTGTCGGTGCTTCTGCTGATGGCAGACGTTCAGGTGAATCTCTAGCATCAGACCTTAGCCCAGCCCCAAGTGTAGCAAATATGCCGATTAATCACCAAGAAGCAGAATTTCGGAAAGTTTTACAAGGTTTTACAGGTAAAGGTAGCAGTAGTTATTCCAGTGGTTCACCTACTGACTTGAATATCCGTGAAGATTTTCCACCAGAACAGTTAAAACAAGTTCTGGAGGCTTTTGCTCAGGGAGATGGTGCCAATATTTTGACTATTACTTGTGCTAATCCGGAAACTTTTGCAGGTGCTACCGCTAATCCAGAAAAATACGATTTGATTAGAGTACGAATGGGTGGTTGGTCTGAGTTTTTTGTGGCCATGTTCCCAGCACATCAAGCTCAACATGAACGTCGTCCCCTTCATCTCCCACACTCTTCAGCTTTGTCATCATTCTGACTTAATAAAGTAAAACCAGGGTGAGGTTCGTAGGGGCTTATTGCAATAAGTCCCTACCAAGAGTTTTAACGAACGCATAATTAATTTTTCCAGATGTCTAGTAAATTAATGCGATCGCCTAAATATCGTCAAGCCACATTACTAATCCGTGGAGCAAGCATCTTGCCTGTCATTATATGCTTTAAAATTTTACATTACAAGAGGCAAAATCGAAAAAAAAATTTTTAAGAAGAGCAAAAGGGGAAAAAGAGGAAAAAGAATAAAAGGGTTAAGTCCTCCCCACCACGCAACAAACACGAAAACCAACAAGATTGAAGCCACGCGCAACATAGTTGACGCGAAACGCAGAGCGACAAATCCTAGAAACGTCGTACCACGAACCACCCCGCAGTAAATGGGAATCATTATCATTCTCATTTATCCAGGCTTTCCCATCATTCGGTGCTCCCTCATAACTACTATGCCAAAGGTCTGCACACCATTCCAGTACATTCCCATGCATATCGTACAAACCAAAGCTATTGGGGGGAAAACTCCCTACTGGGGTTGTTTCCTGTCGATATTCCCCTGTTGGTTCTTCTGCATAGGTGCTGTATGGTGCATCATAATTAGCCAAATCACTCGTAATTGTTTCCCCATAGTGAAATGGTGTACTCGTTCCCCCTCGACAAGCATATTCCCATTCCGCTTCGCTTGGTAATCTGTATTCCTTCCCTGTTGCTTTTGATAACCTCGCACAGAATTCCACCGCATCCTCCCAGGATACTCGCTCTACTGGTCGATTTTCTCCTTTAAATCTAGAAGGGTCTAGTTCTAATTCTCGCTCGATTTTCGGTAAATTCGTGACTGCTTTCCATTGTGCTTGAGTAACTTGATATTTCCCTAGATAAAATTCTTGTACTGTTACTTGATGTTGCGGTCTTTCACTGCTACGACTATCTTTCTCCTCTTGTGGAGAACCCATCATAAACGTCCCTCCTGGTATATACACCATTTCTATCTCTATCCCTTTTCCCAATTCCTCTCCAAAATATCTCGCTTGTTTCCATTCCCTTTCGATTATTTCTCCTTTCCGATTCACTCTCACTACTTCAAATTCATAACTTGCTAATTCCCCCTTTACTTCGTCCTGCGGTATTCCGGTTGCATCTCCTAACGTTTCTATTGCCCATATTTCCCATTCTTTGCACACATTCGGCATTTTCGCTCTATATGCTGTCGCGTATATCAATGCTGTTAAATCTGGTCTTTTTATTTCCCTCGCTATTTTTAATCCCCATTCATATAAATATTTTTTTGATGGTCTTAGTTCTTTCCTTAATCTTTTCAATAGTTCTCTGAGTCTTTTTCCACTTTCTCTCGTTTTATTTGTACTCGCTTCCCATCTAGCGGTGATTAATTCTATTTCTAATTCTTGACTTTCTGTGGGGTGGAGAATTTTTCTGATTTCTGCTTGACTTTGATGACTCTGTTGAAATGTATCTACCCATATCCATGCTGCTTGGAGGTTTTCTCCTGCTGCTAACCAACATTCTAATGCTGCTTCTGCTTGTTCTCCTTTCTGGTAACATTCCGCAGCTTTTTGCCAATTCTCTATTTTTCGATAACATTCTCCAGCTTTTAACCAATTTCCTTCTTGTTCATAAATTAAAGCTGCTTGCTGATATTCTCCCATTTTTTCCCAGACTCGACACGCATCCATCCACCACCCTGCTTTCACGTAACACTCAGCGGCTTTTTTGAGGATTTGTATCTTTTCTTCTGGAAATGGATTCACTTTATGTTCGTAGTTGCGCTTTAGCGCATGCTTCTTAAATTGGCAAAACTATTACAATAGTAGAACCAAATGCTTGATGCTTGGCAAAAATTTTGTATCAAGCATTTATTGTAAAAATATTTAACATCTTTATTGAGTAGAGTTAAGGAACTGTTCGGTAAAACCTACAAAGCTCCCCAACCCAAGTTTATTTTCGGATACTGTTACCAGCATCACAGGAATAAAGCTGGACTCTTCTTCGCACTCTCAACAGATTCCCATCTGTCAACTCTCACAGTGAAGAGTACTCCCCACCACGCAACAAACACGAAAACCAACATTATTGTTGTTACGCGCATTATAGTTGTTGCGATACGCAGAGCGACAATTCCTAGAATTGTTGTTCCACGAACCACCCCGCAGTCGGTGTGGCCTCACCCCTTCTTCAATCCCTCTTAAAAATGAGAGAATTGAATATCCGGTTCTGTAACTGCCAAGTATCACCATGATTGAGGTGAGCTATCCAACTTTGCAGCGACTGAGAAACTTTTTTCCATTCTATCTTACCTTGGCTATAACTAACTTGCAATTTTTTTATTCTTCGTCTTCCCCGACGGAGATTTTGCTGACGAATTTTGATTCTGTCAGGAAAAACTCTAAATCCCAGAAAGTTTGCTCCATGTTCTGTAGCAAATAACTGACTTTTAATGGGATGAATTTTCAGTCTTAAATTAGTTCCTAAATAGTTTTCTATTGCTATTCGTGCATCAACTAAAAATTTTCGGTCATCAGCAAAAAGAGCAAAATCATCTACATAACGTAAATATTTTTTAACTTTTAATTGTTCTTTCACAAAATGATCAAAACCATTCAGATAAATATTGGCAAAAAATTGACTTGTCAAATTCCCAATGGGTAAACCACGATGCTTTTCTATTGGTGTTAATAAATTATCCCCATCAAAATACTCAATGAGAGATTCCTGTTCATTGCTATTATCAATAATTTTATCAATTAACCAAAGAGTATTGGGACATTTAATTTTCCGACGTAATAGATTTTTTAATATTTCGTGGTCAATACTGGGAAAATATCTTTTGATATCACATTGCAATACATAGCGACTAGAACGAGCAAATTCAGTAAATCGTTCTAAAGCTCGATGAGTACCGAATTGAATTCGATTAGCATAGGAATCATAAATAAATATAGACTCAAAAATTGGTGTAATTACATTACAAAGAGCGTGATGAACTACTCTATCTCGATAAGGTGCAGCAGAAATCATTCGATGTTTCGGTTCATGAATATAAAAGGTTGTGTATGTACCGGGTTGATAAGTTTTGGAGGTGAGTTCATTTTGTAAGTTGATTAATTCTTGTTCTAAAATATAATTAAATTTTAAGACATTATCCTGAAACCTTTTACCTTTTTGAGCTTTATGTGCTGCTAAAAACAAATTTTCAAATTCAATAATTTGAGGATAAAGATTATTGTGACGTTTCATGAAAGTTGCTCTTTTTGACGTTGTTTTTTAATCCAGTTTCCTATCTCAACACCAATTTCGTTAGTTATTTGACTAGCGTATTCGTAACGCTTCAGAGAAATTAACTCCAGGTCTAATAATAACCGAGTTTGATAACGTAAAATATCTAGTTTAACATTAATTGTTTCTAACTTGTCCAATTTATTGCTGGTGTATTTTGCTTTGATTAAATTTTCTAATAAATCATACAAACCATTAACAATTTTATCCCCTAAACTAAATTTATGCATTTTCGGTAAGTGCTCAATTATTGGTATATACCATCTAATCACGTCGTAAGTTTTTTGAATCACAGATAATTCTTTTAATTCTGGCATTTTCTTAAAAATTTCCTACAAAACTATTGTGCTGTAGACATCTGGGAAAATTAATTATGCGTTCTTTAAAACCATTGATGGGGGTGCATGGCTTGATGGGGGCGTATGGCAATACGCCCCTACATCATTTCTGGAGATGTTTCGATGTTGAGAGGTTTTTAATTTTCCTTGTAGAAATTATCATTATACACCAAAAGAGCCAAAATCGAAAAAAAAAATTTTAAGAAGGACAAAAGGGGAAAAAGAGGAAAGAGAATAAAAGGGTTAAGTCCTCCCCACCACGCAACAAACACGAAAACCAACATTAACGTCGTAACGCGCATCATAGTTGTTGCGATACGCAGAGCGACAATACCAAGAATTGTTGAACCACGAACCACCCCGCAGCGAATGAGAATCATTATCATTCTCATTTACCCAGACTCTCCCATCATTTGGTGCTCCCTCATAACTACTATGCCAAAGGTCTGCACACCATTCACATACATTCCCATGCATATCGTACAAACCAAAACCATTGGGGGGAAAACTCCCTACTGGGGTTGTTTCTCTTCGATATTCCCCTGCTGGTTCTTCTGCGTAAATAGTATTTCCATAATAATTAGCTAATTCACTAGTAATTGTTTCTCCATAGTGGAATGGTGTACTCGTTCCTGCTCGACAAGCATATTCCCATTCCGCTTCACTTGGTAATCTGTATTCCTTCCCTGTTACTTTTGATAACCTCGCACAGAATTCTACCGCATCCTCCCAGCTTACTTGCTCTACTGGTCGATTTTCTCCTTTAAAGTCAGAAGGGTCTGGTTTTAAATCTCGCTCGATTTTCGGCAAATTTACCACAGCTTTCCATTGTGCTTGGGTAACTTGGTATTTCCCTAGATAAAATTCTTCTACTGTTACTTGATGTTGCGGTTTTTCATCGTCATAGCTATCTTTCTCCTCTTTTGGAGAACCCATCATAAACGTCCCTCCTAGTATGTACACCATTTCTATCTCTATCCCTTTTCCCAATTCCTCAGCAAAATATCTTGCTTGTTTCCATTCTCTTTCGATTATTTCTCCTTTCCGATTTACTCTCACCACTTCAAACTCATAACTTTCCAATTTCCCCTCTGCTTCCTCCTGCGGTATTCCGGTTGCATCTCCTAACGTTTCTATTGCCCATATTTCCCATTCTTTACACACATTCGGCATTTTCGCTCTGTATGCTGTCGCGTATATCAATGCTGTTAAATCTGGTCTTTTTATTTCCTTCGCTATTTTTAATCCCCATTCATATAAATATCTTTTTGATGGTCTTAGCTCTTTCCTTAATACTTCCAATAATTCTCTGAGTCTTTTTCCACTTTCTCTGGTTTTATTTCCACTCGCTTCCCATCTTGCGGTGATTAACTCTATTTCGAGTTTCTGACTTTCTGTGGGGTGGAGAATTTTTTTAATTTCTGCTTGACTTTGATGACTCTGTTGAAATGTATCTACCCATATCCATGCTACTTGCAAGATTTCTCCCGCTTTCAACCAACATTCTAATGCTGCTTCTGCTTCTTCTCCTTTTTGATAACATTCAGCAGCTTTTTTCCAATTCTCTATTTTTCGATAACATTCCCCAGCTTTTAACCAATTTCCTTCTTGTTCATAGATTAATGCTGCTTGCTGATATTCTCCCATTTTTTCCCAAACTCGACACGCATCCATCCACCACCCTGCTTTCACGTAACACTCAGCGGCTTTTTTTAGCATTTGTAGATTTTCTTCTGGGGATGGGTTCACTAGCTTCAATATTTTCTATATTGTTCAGTTTGGGAAGTTAATTAGCTGCATCAAAAATTTGCTGAGTGGTTAATCTTAATTGAGGAAAAGTCGGTGATAAAATCGCGGTATTACCTTGAAATGGAATCATCTGATATTCACCATCAACTAATTCGCAGATAAATATAGTAGGTTGTTTAGGATTACCAATGAACTTTCTTCCACCCAATCCAGCATAATCAACAATCCAATATTCAGGAATACCCATTTCCTCATAGTTTCTCAGTTTATCATAATAATCATCGCGCCAATTAGTCGATACAACTTCAACGACTAAAGGAACTGATGCAGCTTGACTGACCGTTGACTGCTTTTGAAAAAGTGCTTCGTTGCTGAGGTTATTCAAATTCAATAACAATACATCAGGTGAATAAGCAGATTCAGCACTAGGAGTTTTGATGAATACGGTTTTTGGTATCGTAAACGGAAAATCAAGACGGTCAAACTCAACCGTTAATTTCCGAGCTATAAATCCAATAACTTTTTCATGTTCTCCTGTTGGGGGTGGCATTTCTATAATTATTCCCTTATGCAATTCATAACGTTTACCATCATTAGGATACCATTCAAGAAATTCATTAAAGGAAAGTAATTTGGATAAAGTTTGAGTCATGATTTTACCTCTACTGATTCTACTGGTTTATTTTCTGAAGGAGATGTCAAGAAAACCATTGCTCCTCTTGGTGTAACTCGTTGACCAGGACGAAAACCATCAGCAGCAGATATTCGACGTTCAGCAGTAGCAGCATTCCGTTCTATCCCAGCTTTACGCAATAAACCCACTAATTCACCAAAGCGACGAGCATCTGTGGGATGAGGTGGTTCATGACAATATAAACCAACGCAAGCATCCCGGAATAGTGAACGAATATCATCTCCGCTCATTCCCTCGGTTTCTGTCGCAATGATTTCGATTAATTCTGTGGAAACTTCAATCCCAAAATGTTTTGCATGCACTTGAGCAATTACTCTCCTCGCTTCTGTATCTGGACGATTAATGCTAATGGCTTTAAATCGACTGGGACGTAATAGTGCTTCATCAATAATATCCAATCGGTTGGTTGTCCCAATCACTAACATGGGAACATCAGGACGAAATCCATCCATTTCGGTCAAAATTTGAGCAACTAAAGCATTTCCGGCTCTACTTCCACCATCATCTCTTCCAGAACGTTTGGTAGCAATGGAATCAAATTCGTCAAAAACCAACACTGCTGGTGCGTTGCGTCGAGCTTCAGCAAATAATTCTCTCACCTTTCGCTCACTTTCACCAACGTACATATCTGTGACTTCTGAACCGGATACTACTTGAATCGTCGCATTGAGTTGGTTAGCAATGGCTTTAGCAAATAGGGTTTTACCTGTTCCTGGTGGTCTGTGGAAAATAAATCCTCTGGGAATTAGTTCTCGACGTAATTGTTCATTGGGGAGATTGTAAGAACCTGTCATTAACTGTAAAGCTTGATTTAATTCGGCTTTAACTTGATTATATCCGCCAATATCAGCAAAACTGACGTTAGGAACTTCAAAGTTAATCGAGGTTTGGGCTTTAAATGCTCTAATTGCTTGATAAAGACGGGTGACTGGAACTTTTTCGGTTCCCGCAACTTCCTGAACTGCATATTTAATCGCATGACGTAACCGAATCGGATTCATTCCCGCGATATTTTTATATAATCCTTCCGGGTCAAAGTCGTGGAAATGAGCAACTTCATTCGCGGTCACTAAAGCTTTACCAATGCTTTGTGTTTCTCCATTCGGATAAGTAATGGTGCGAGATACACCGCTAATCAGTAACCGGACTGCAAATCGCGCAGCTAATACTTCTGGTAGATCCTGGGAACGATCTACAAATGCTAACATTAGGCGATCGCTCTGCTTATAAACTAATTCAATCAGTTCTCTGGATTCTGTGGATAAATTAGCATCGGTTCCTCCTGCGAGTAAATCTAAATGGGGAATCACTAAAATATCCCCTTGTTTGAGGATATTAATCAAATTTTTGAGTGTTGCTAGTTGACGTTGACGGAGACTACGAGGGACTAATCCTTCTTCTTCATCCGGAACGGTTAACTCAATGGGATGAAGATTTGCTCGCTGTGCCATTTCTGACCACAGGTGTTCGACTACTAATTTTTCACATACTACCAATACAGAAAGTCCGGTTCTGAGAAATGATGCAACGGAATTAATTTGTTCCGCGTAAGCTAATCTAACGGCATCTTTTTCTGTAATATGGTCAGGAAAACTATCGGGTTGTGATGTAGGAATACTTGGGGAAATGGGTTCAACTTTAGTTTCTGGTGATTTTAATTCAGAATCATTCCGTAAAGACGGTTTAGTGGTTAGTTCTTGAGTAATTACCAAACCAGTGGGACGATACAAGGGAAAATCTGGTGGTGCTTGGGCAACTGTAATAGATAATTGTCCTAGTTTTCGCTCCATGATGCTGGAATCAAGGGGAGAAGTACTCAACGCTGGAAATTGAGATAATAATTCATTTAATGTTACCGAATCATCTTGATTAAGTAGGAAGTCTTGAAATTTTTGTGCGTCTACTAGCGGAACAAGTTTAATGCGAGGTCTATTCATAAATTTATAATAGGGAATATTATGGGCGTATGGCAATACGCCCCTACATGTGTGTACTATAAACCAATACAGTTCAGTTAAGCTGGAAAATGCCTAGAATCCCTATACTGTCATCCTGACCGGAGGGAAGGATCTCGCAGATCCTTCCCTCCGGTCAGGATGACAATACTACCTTCTTCCCTTAACTGAACTGTATTGTACTATTAACCACTAACATCCTCTGAGACAAATTAAATAATTTAATTCCCTCCCGATAAACATAATCAAGATAACGACGCTGACGCAACTGATTAATATCTGTGCGCTCAATCGACCATAAAGGTTTCCACCAATTAGCAATCGACAAAGCATCTCGTAAATTTTCTTCATTATTTGCAGCTTGACTATCCCTAAGAATATTATCAGCAGTTTTAACTTGATTAATAACTTCTTGTTGATGATAAATCATCGCAGCTTCATAAACATCCAAAACAAAAGCTTGGTATTTTGATTTTTCTCCTACTCGCAGACGTTCTAATAACTCAGTTTGCCAATCACGGATTTTTATATGTATGCTTGGTTTAGCTAAATGTAAAGTCAGCGATAATTTAGCTGCGGGATTTTTTAATAATTGTAATACTACCTGAACAGCTTGAGATTCCTGTTCCGGAGATTGGTCGATGCAAAACTGTAGTCAAGGGTGATTTTTGTCTACAATCATCCGCAAGTTCTGGGGAGAGAAATGGTAAAGCAGGAGAAATCAAACCATATCGTACTACCCAATCTCCCACACAAGATGGTGTTGGTACACCATTCAGCAAAGTCCGACTTAACTGCGGATTAGCTGTACCCAAAGCAGCTGCGATAATTAGATTATCCACTGCAATGGGACGATTATCTCCTAAAGGAGGTGTTGTCCATCGCAAGTGAGATGTGGTAACAATGCTAAGTTGTTGGAGTGCTTGAATTAGTTGAACCGAAGGATGTTCCAACTTTTCCAAGTTAGACAAATCTCCTTGGGGTGGGATTCCAGGAGATTCTTGGTGAGTCATTGCCCATTCAATAAATTGTAATATAGTATTAGTGGCGCTCATCTGTTATCCAATATGGACAAAGAACCATTTTATTTCCTTGACGGACATAAAAACGCAAAGTTCGTTGATTACCATCTAAATTTATTAATCCTGCTAGTTGCCAAGATATGGTAAATGTGCTAAAATGCAATTCCACGTCAATCGACGATAAACCAAATGTTGATGTGGCTGGAAACAAGTGGGTGTGATACCAACCTAAAAGACGTTCTCCAGGATGACTTTGATTTAAGGTGCGTTTTACCTCGACAAAGGAATCACCTGTAAAAGTCAAGTGCAGAAAAGAAGCACCTGTATGTTGAGCAGTTAAAGCATTGCTCACCTCTAATAAATAAACATTCTCGTCATCCCCATCTCGATAAACATTCCCAATCAAAAAGCCACCTTCTTCCACTTTTTGAGAAAGGGGTCGCTGATGACATAAATCTTGGTAAAGCGATCGCCTCAAAACAATCTTAACTGGTGCTGTGCTAATTTGGTCTGGAAATTCAGAACTGACTCCCAAATCAGCTAAGGTTTTAATATCAGGTTCTGCTTCTGCTAGACGACGAATTTGAAACCGAGGTTTATCTTGAGGTACAGCAGTTGATATTGGTTTTAACCTCAACGCGGAAATTGGGGGAATTCCCGGTACATCAACCCGAAACCCCCACCAATTTATGTCTGGGTACTGATGACGCAATTTTGTTTGTAGGGTTTGGGTAACAACATCATAAAGACGATGGGGATGTTGGTAAATTAAAAATTTTCCTTCATATATCTTAATATAAGTATAACCAAAATCAGGAATCAGATTTTCGATGATGGGGGATTTCATCGGTAAAGGTTCTTCCGGGACTTGGAGTAAAATAATTTGGAAGGTTTTTAACAGCAAAGAATATCCAAGTAAATGCTCTAGAGATTCTTGGACAATAGGTAAAAACGGAATGACACCAAAGAAATTGCGGTCTGTTCCTTGGTAAAGTTCAATCCTATAGTCATTCCTTGGCTTCATTCGCTCAAACGCTTAATATTGAGTTGGGGAATCTTTTGGGCATTCTGGAATAACTTTCGTAGGGTTGACTGTCCACCTCGTTTCTCAATTGCGATCTGACCTTGTTCAGAGATTGCCCATCGTTGAGCTATTATATTATAACCCTCAGCGATCGCATAATTTTGATAGCTAGCAATATCAATTAATAATTGACAGAGTTTACTAAAGTCTAACCCAGGACGATAGCGATCGCCTAAATCTCCCAGACAAACTAAACCAGAGTTAGGTTCTATATTAGGATGGAAGATAGGAGTTTGCCAAAAGACTTCTGGTGCTATCATAGGGAATGCTCCTGGTAAAGCCAAAAAAACCTCATGTTCATCAATGAGTTGTGGTTCTGTATCTGGAGTTAGAGGTGGTGCAAATCCTGGTGCATTAAACTTGAGTAAATAATCAGTGGGAACTAGATGATTATTAGCCGAGACTTGAAAACCGGGATGAGCTTGAGCATAAGCCATAATTTGGTTTTTAACGCGAGCTAAAGCTTCCTGACGGAGTTGGGGATGAATCGCTCCAGCAGTTGCTTCTGGGGCAACACTCAGAGTATCATCTTCTTGAATATTAGCTTCGTGTAATGTTTGGTCTTGGTTTAAACGTTCTGTGGAACCATCTTCTCTAAGTCGGTCAACTGTAACTGGTCTGTCTTTTCCTCTACTATCTTGGAACATTCTAGAGTCATAAGCTTGTGACATTACCCCTTTAGCGAGTACTCCCACCGTAGTATCAGAACTGACATCGTAAACTTCAAATCTGGCTTGATCTTGTCCTTCTATAAACAAACGACTAATAAGATAGGGGCAAAATTCACTAGTAGCAATACTGGTAAGAATTTCTTGATGCTCGGATTGAAGAACTTCCTGAAGTCTGTTGACAAAAGGAACTGCATCTTCAACAGTCCAGTTATTTAAGCCAATCAAAACACCTTCCATATTGACAAATCTAATTATAATACTTTCAGGCAATCTTTCCTGTTCCGAAGCTATTTTTCTAGCTATGTCAATAAGATGTTCTACATCATAACTCCCTTGGATTAAAAGAGAAACAAACTCTTGACTATTTATTGCTTGTGAATTATTGTCTTTTCCGGTTTTAGTCTCAGGAATAGAAGTTCGATATTGCTGGAAGAGTTTATTACCTGGATATCTCTCAAACGCAGCATCAATAAGTGGCTGTAAATCAGTTCCCGAATCTATAATTCCTCCCTCAATTTGGGTACATATTTCCGTCCAATAATCTAAACTATCACCATTATTAGGGAATTGAGGACGACCTCGACGCGGATAACTAATAGACTCTAATAAAACTCTTGCATTTGCCTCGGTTTGAAATCTATCCGCTAGTTCATCAAGAAGTTTGGATTTAATCAATTCCTGGATATTCATTTTAATAGAGACTCTTTAATTTATCAAGAAAGGTTTCTTATCTTATTTCTATCTAGTTGGGTTGTGAAAGCTCAATCAAAGAATTGTATGATTTTATAGTTATTTTGACTTAGAGAATCTAATATCAAAAATCTATTTGGCAAATTTAGCAAATACCTTATTTCCTGGTAATCTAGAATGAGCAGCAGCTAATAGGTCTATAAAATCACTTTTAACTAAACCTTTATCAATTTTTTCACAAACATTAAGCCAAAAATCCATTGGAGTAGAAAAATTGGAAAACTGAGGAAAATGAGCTTTCGGAAAACTAATTGCCAATAACAAAAGATTTGCTTCTCCTGAAGTTGTGAAACAACTAGCAATTTCATCTAATAGCTTATTATTGATAAGTGCTTGCAAGTCTAAAGTCATAGTTAAAGTATTTTCTGGTGAAGGTTGAGCAAATGACTTTTGGTAATTTTCATAAAAAGCTTTTAATTTAGGATTGGTAGAGTTATGATGATAAGCTCCCTCAATTAGTGCTTGTGATTTTCCACAAGTTTCAGCCCATCCTATCAAATTAAATATAACTTCAGATTGGTTTGATCCGCCAGCGATCGCATCCAGACTTGCACCTAATTCAAACCTCACCATTTGTCTTAACGTTTCTTTGCTCGGAAAAGCACTGAGTAATGCTTCTTGTAGCTGCTGATACTCTTCTTTACTTAAACTCATTTGATATTGGTATGGTTCTAATTCTATATTTATCGTAACTTTAACTCAACCCATTGCCAAGTATTATCAATCCTGACGGCAAGAATTTCACCAGGAGGAATTCCCAAAGTTTCCAGTTTAATATCATCCGGTACTTCATCTAACTCAATCGTGGTTCTCGGTCTTAAAACATTTTCACAATAGGGACATAAATCCATAACCGCAAGACCCCATCGTATTTCCTGAAAATCGCAATGAGTACATTCCACCAGTTTTTGGATTGGTTCCCAAACCAGAGGTACTGCTGATGGAGGAAGCACACGACGCAACTTTTGCATAGTGTCCTGAGAACTAACATTTATTTTGGTGACGAAATCAATAGATGTATGTAGAGGACATTCCATATCTCGCGTTTGGGGAATAACCACTGTACTTCCTCTAGAACTATCAATTCTTAAAGTCCCCGTCGGATAATTCATCTTCATCAAAAAACGTATCGCAATCATTCCCATCCATGTCCCCACTAAAGCAGAAGATGGTACTGCTGCACCCACGGCATTTTCTGGTCTAGTATCAAGACAACTCCAGGGAACATCAGCTATACTACGTTCTTCTGGAGTGAGACTGCATCCATAACAGTGAACCATCTGTATCCAAATAAGGTCTGACCTCTCCTCCCCAAGCATGGGTTCCACCATCTATATAAGGTGTTTTCACCAACTGACAACGACCTGTTAACTGTAAACGCGCAGAACGACTATCTAAACAGCTAATCACTAAATTAGCATCTCGGATTTCTGCTAGTCCTACACCATGAACGAGGGGATGCGATCGCATTTCTATGTTAAGTTCAGGATTAAATTCCCTTAAAGCTGTCGCAGCGACTTCCACCTTAAAACGACCAATATCTGACTCCCGAAATAAAACGGTTCGACTCAAATTAGATGCTGCGATGCGGTCTGGGTCACACAAAAGCAAATGACCAATCCCAGACATAGCGAGAATTCTAGCAACTTCATTTCCTAAAGCTCCCATCCCAAAAATAATTACTTTTGCATCGGTAAGTTTTTGCTGACTCCAACCCGGTATCAACTCATGTCGAGCATAGCGACTATTCATAAAGCTTTCTAGATGTAACTGGACAGTAGAGTTGTCCATTCAAACCTGGATTCCATGCTTCTAAACAATTAAGACCATGCATTAAATCTCGATGAACAGCTACCTTACACAAAGGTTGATGGGGACTACAAGGACAAATTACTACCCAATCATTTGGTCGTAAGCTATGATTACATACCACACAAGTATGACGTTGAAAACCCGCGAGTGGTGGAGCTAGTAATGGATGACCAATAGACAAGCGAATCACAGGTAAATCTTGGGGTGGAGGACAAGTAGTATCTAATCCTATGAAAAAAGCTGATGCTTCTTCAGCAAATTCTAGTTTAGTTACAGAGGTGTTGAAACAAGGTAACAAAGCACTATTGTGTTGAGCAGTTCTATCTTCATGAACATACACTTCATCACCTAATCGGAAGCTATGAGAGCAAACTGGACAGCGTTGGTGTAACCAATCAGAATTTAGTGTGGTAACACCTTGACCACCTTTCTGAATTGTACTGTTATTGACCGGATCTGTGGCAATGGTCATTCCTAAATGAAAATCGCTACGCAAATCAAGTAAATGTTGGGTGTGTTCCGTCATTGATATGTCGAACTAAGGTGAATCAAATCAACTAACCACATAGTATGCGTTCAATTTCATCTGGTTCTAATTGAGCCATTAATTCTTCTATAAGATAAGCATACATACTATCACCTAGTATATCAACTCCTTCATCATTGACGTTAATGCGGATGCGAAGCTTTCTTTGCTCAGGATGCTCAAGATAATCTTGTTCGGTGATTAAATCTGGGAGATGAGACACAAAGCGTGTTTTAGGAGGATGATTAGAACTTGAATTTTTCATAACTTAATTTTGAAATAGATAGTAAATAAGTTTTATGTGTTGGGTAAGGGCGTATGCAATACGCCCCTATTTGTGTTTACACTGGGTAAGGGCATATTGTAATACACCTCTGCTTGTGTTTACAGTGGGTAAGGGCGTATGCAATACGCCCCTACGGTGTACACTGTAGGGGAGAGGTCTTTGAATACAACCTTTTTTTAAATCAACTTAAGCAGCAACTTTTTCCTCAAGTGGTTTAAAAGTCTTTTTGCTGGCACCGCAAATGGGACAAGACCAATCATCGGGGATAGCTTCAAAAGGTGTCCCTGGTGCAATTCCGGAATCGGGGTCACCAGCAATCGGATCATAAATCATGCTGCACTGTCTACAAATCCATTTCCGAGTCGCAGGGTCTTCACTTGCTACTCTGGTTGCTGCTTGTCCACCGTTAATTACTTCTAAGGCTTCAGCATAACGGTCAGCGTGGTAATTTTCAATAAATTTCAACAAGCCAAAACGGTGTGCTGCTTCTCGGAATGTGGTAGCATGTTCGCTAGATTCTTGTGCTTGCTTGAGAAATTCTTCCGCAGCAGGATTGTCGCGATCACTTTGAGCAGCTGCGGCAAACTCAGGATACATTGTGGTGTATTCATAAGTTTCACCTTCGATAGCTAAAGACAAACAGCGAGAAATAATTTCCCGTTTTTTCTCATCACTTAAAGTCGCTCCCTTTTCCACTACAAGTTCTGGATGTAGCAATTCAAAGTGAGCAAAAGCATGTTGTCGGTTTCTTGGTCTGCTGTCTCTTTAAAGAGTTTTGCCAAGTCTGTAAATCCAAGTTTACGTGCTACTTCCGCAAAAAACAGATATTTCCGATTTGCCATTGATTCACCACCGAAAGCGGATTCTAGGTTTTGAAGTGTAGTAAAGTTGGACAAATCCATAATGTTAGTAAACCTGGTTTGTGATATTGAGTGTTCTTTCATAATTATAAAACTGAAAATGATTTTGTCATTTATCAATTTTCTTTTCCGGAATTTTTGGCAATTGCTTGAATTACTAAGAACTCATCAAGCTATCCCCCCATTAACTCGGATGTTTTGTCCGGTAATCCATCGGGCTTCTTCACTAGCTAGAAAAGCTACTACATCAGCAATTTCTTGTACCTCTCCCAATTTATTAAAAGCTGTCATCTGGGCTAAACGATTAATTTGTTCTTCGCTTTTTCCTTCTCTAAATAATTCTGTATCCGTCCTGGGAGAAACCACATTCACGGTAATACCTTTTGCACCTAATTCTTTAGCTAATCCTCGCGTAATTTGTTCTACTCCACCTTTCGTTGCCATATAAGCACTATAAGTTGGTAGCATCATCGCGGTGGTGCTAGATGAAAAGTTGATAATCCTTCCCCCCGGAGCTAGATGCAAAGCCGCTTGTTGACAAGCAAAATAAGTACCTTTGAGGTTAATCCCCATAATCTGATCAAAATCAGCTTCTGTAACTTCGATAATGGGTTTATAAATAATTATTCCAGCATTATTGACCAAAATATCAACTTTGCCAAAATGGGCAATAGTTTCTGCAAATAACCTTTGGATGTCAGCTACCTGACTGACATCGGCTTGGATACTAACTGCTTGTCTTCCTAATTGGGAAATTGTGGTGACAACCTCCTGGGCTTTGCTAGCATTATTAGCATAGTTGATGACAACTGATGCACCTTTACCAGCTAATTTTAAGGCGATCGCCTCTGCCTATCCCCCGTGATGCACCTGTGACAATTGCTACTTTTCCTGTTAGAGTTGGCATAAGTTGATCTAGTTGTGTTGATTCTAGTATTATTTATAAATGGGTACTGGAAGGAACTTTTCCATCCTGATTTGGTGCTAATAAATCAGGTGAATCAGGAGGAGATTGCCAACGTTTGCGAATATTACCAATCACAATATAGGAATCCTACTTGATTTTTAAACAAGACTCCGTACTCTTTCCCTGTTCCCCGTTCCCTGTTCCCTGTTCCCTCTCTACGCAAATTCGTTCAAAATTCAAAGCGGATTCCTATATATTAAGATTGGGACATAACGGTGCTTGACTACCAGACTGTTTCTCTTACTCAGCGATTCATGACCATTCATAACCAATAGTTGCGGTTGAAAGACAATCTGGTTTTAACTCATGTTAAACAGTAGATAGTTTTTAATTTTTTCGTATCCACCGATAAGGTGATTTATTAAAATATGCTGTAATGAGTTGATGAGTCCTGCAATATCAATCTACAGACAAGATACTAACATTTCTTCAAAGGTTTTAGTGAGAACAGTTTGAAACCGTTGTCGATGCTTAAGTTTGAAAAAAGGTCTAACTATCTCAGAGGTGATTTCTAAATCTTGACGGTCATCAATCACTTCCACTGTTTGTAAGGTTCCCAGTTGTAGTTCTTTTTTTACCATTAACTCGGATATTCCTGTTGCTCCCACACCGCTTTCCACTGCGGCTTTTGTCATCTCTCCACTATTAAAGACTAAGATGACATTGAGTTTACTCAGATTCACACCCCAATTTTTTAAGGCTTCTTCAAATCTTTGTTGTGTTCCTGACCCAGATTCTCGCATCACCCAAGGGGTTTCCACTAATTCGGTTAAATAGATTTTTGGGCTTTCAAACCAGGGATGAGTTTTACCGACGACAATTTGTAAGCGATCGCTCCCGACAATTTCATATTCTAGAGTATTTTGTAAAGCTGGTTTTACCTCTCCTTCCACTAAACCTAAATCAAATTGTCCCGTCGCTGTACCAACACAAATCTCTTCTGTATTAGCCAGGTTACAATTAATTTCAATACCTGGGTATTGACGTTTGAATTGACTGATTTTACTTGGTAACCAATAATTGCCAATTGTCAAACTAGAACCTAATTTCAGTTCTCCTCGTTGCAAATTATTTAATTCCCGCATTCCTCGTTCGGTCAAAGCGACTTGATAAAGAATTTTCCGTGCTTCCAGTTGTAGTAAAACACCTGCTTCCGTCATTTCAATATGACGACCAATCCGATGAAACAACTTGACTCCGTATTCCTGCTCTAAACTATGGATGGCCGCACTGACTGCTGGTTGCGTAATATAAAGCTCCTCTGCTGCACGGGTAAAGTGTAGATTTTCCGCCACAGCCAGAAAGATACGTAGCTGATCCAGCGTCATTCCTGCCATTTTGTCCTATCCCTCATCATATTGGTGACATTTTAATTATTTTTATTTATCGTTTCGACAAATAAATACATTTGCTTCTATTGGTTGAGAATTATACAGTATAAATATATTCTTTTACAAAAAAAGGGAACATAGTACACGGAACAGGGAAACAATGATGAATATTCAAATCCACCACCGGAAACGACAGGGAATCAGCAAGAGGCAGATTCGCAAATTTATCAATATGATCATCAAAATAGTGTTTTTGATTGTCAAGGTATTATCAATGCAATTAAAATCTAAACCTAGAGAAGAACCAGAACAAAAGAAACTAGGACGGCAAAATCCATCTCGTGTCCGTGATCATTTGGCTAACGAACGGACATATTTGGCTTGGATGCGGACAGCGATCGCATTATTGGGATTTGGAGTGGTAATTGTGCGTTTACGTCTGTTCCAATCACCTTTAATTCCCAACTCTGGTAACGGTTGGAAGTTGGGTTTAGTATTTTCCTTGGTGGGATTAATTACAGTTTGGTTTTCCACAGCGCACTATTTTTCCGTGCGTCGTGATATTGAAGAAGATACCTATGAACCCACAAATCGCTGGGTGATTCTGTTCAGTTTAGCGGTGATGATGCTTGGTACTGGTGTAGTTTATTTTGTCTTTACCACTCCACTCAACTCCTTCAGTCAGATGGTAATTGATTAAAATCAATACAGATATCAGGTATATTTAAGTAAAGTCTGAAAAAGGTTGTATTAATGCAGTTAACGTCTAAATCCATACCAGAAACAGAGCCGAAAAAGCTAGCACGACAACAGCCATCACGGGTTCGAGATCATTTAGCTAACGAACGGACATACTTAGCTTGGATGCGAACTGCGATCGCACTTTTAGGATTTGGAGTTGTGATTGTGCGATTGCGAGTTTTTCAAACAGCGATGACATCCACTCCTGGGAATGGATGGAAATTAGGTTTAGTTTTCTCACTGATGGGTTTAGTTACAGTATTACTTTCTACCGGACATTATTTTTCAGTCCGTCGTGATATCGAAGATGATAGCTATGAACCAGCATCTCGCTGGATAATTCTTTTTAGTTTAGCAGTAATGATACTTGGTGCTGGAGTAATTTATTTTGTCTTTTCTACCCCATTAAATTCGCCCTAACGGATTAGTGGGGTGTCTAAAATGCACCCCTACTTTCTAAACAGAAATTCTAAGCTTCAATTTTTACACCTTTCCAAAAAGCCACATAACCTTCAATATTTTTAGCCTTTTCCTTGGTAGTAGGATAATACCAAGCAGCATCTTGGTTAACTTGACCATTTACCGTAATACTGTAGTAACTAGCAACACCCTTCCAAGGACAGGTTGAATGAGTGTTACTTTCTTGAAAGTACTCCTTGTTGATAGCGTCAGCAGGGAAATAATGATTATTCTCCACTACTATCGTATTGTCACTTTTAGCTAATACAGCACCATTCCAAACTGCTTGTGGCATAAGAGGTCTAACAAATAAACTAAACTCTTAACATTTTGACACATTTTAAGTGGAGCGGGCATCTTGCCCGCCTGATTTCAATGCACAAAACTCTTCAATTTTGAATTTTTAACTTTTATATCCCCGGATTACCTGTAAACTACCACCTGCATACAAAATTGGCTCATCAACTTGAAACCCAACCTCTCTTAACAATCCAGGTAAATCAGTTTTCAATAACTCCCAAGCGGTTTCGGTTTCAAACAACCAAAAAAACACTGACAACCCTGGCCAGAAATAGAGGATTTGTAGGAGCATGAAAATCCACTAATGTAAATACCCCTCCTGGCTTCAACACTCGATAAACCTCACAGATGAATTTTTCGCAATTGCTCAGGCTGCATCTCATGTAAAGCTGCGCTGGTATGGACTACATCAAATAAATTATCTGCAAATGGCATTTCCTCCGCAAATGCTTGTACATAAGTAGCATTAGGTACATTTTTCTGTGCGCGTTGTCAGAGATAATGGAGAAGCATCGAGTCCAGTCACATTTTGTGGAGCATTGTACCAAAAACTCTGTGGCTTGACCGCTACCACAACATAAATCTAGAATCTGAGTATCTGAATTGAATGTTAAGCCTTGCAAAGGTAATTGTCGAAAAGTAGCTTCACCACCCACCGCTAAGGCTGCTAACCACGACATACCATCGTATAGCCACTGATAACGGTAACTCCAATCCCTTAAAATTGTCGCCATTGTATCTTTCCTGGATATAAAGCTTTATATTTAATAAAGATATTGTTAATATTGGTAAAAAAGCTGAAAGGGTTGGGGGAAAGTAACTGCTATGGGTCGTGTAGGCGTATTATTACTCAATCTCGGTGGTCCTGATAAATTAGAAGATGTCGAGCCTTTTTTATATCAACCTATTTTCTGATCCAGAAATTATTCGCCTACCCTTTCGCTGGATGCAAAAGCCTCTGGCTTGGTTGATTGCGACACGGCGGACGAAAACATCTCAGGCTAATTATAAGCACATCGGTGGTGGTTCACCTTTGCGGCGAATCACTGAAGCTCAAGGGGAGGCACTGAAAGCCAAGTTAAATGATTTAGGTAAAGAAGCTAATATTTATGTGGGAATGCGTTATTGGCATCCATATACAGAAGAAGCGATCGCACTGCTGGCTCGAAGATAACATCGAAAGACTGGTAATACTACCACTATATCCCCAATTTTCCATCAGTACGAGTGGCTCTAGCTTTCGATTGTTAGATAAACTCTGGCAAGAAAACCCTAAACTACAACCATTGGAATATACCGTCATTCCCTCTTGGTATAAACAACCAGGTTATCTGCAAGCAATGGCAGAATTGATTATTCAAGAACTTGAACAATTTTCTGATCCGGATCAAGCACATATTTTCTTTAGCGCTCATGGAGTGCCTAAAAGCTATGTAGAAGAAGCAGGTGATCCCTATCAACAAGAAATTGAGGAATGTACCCACTTAATTATGAAAACCCTCAATCGCCCCAATCCTCACACCTTAGCCTATCAAAGTCGGGTCGGACCAGTGGAATGGTTACAACCCTATACTGAAGATGCGCTGAAAGCATTAGGTGCAAAAGGAGTGAAAGATTTAGTGGTTGTACCGATTAGTTTTGTTTCTGAACACATTGAAACCCTGC
Organism: uncultured cyanobacterium; assembly: GCA_963766435.1. GTDB lineage: Bacteria > Cyanobacteriota > Cyanobacteriia > Cyanobacteriales > Nostocaceae > CAVXZH01. The sequence continues at coordinate 2,348,503 of CAVXZH010000006.1, read as the reverse complement.
AAGAGATTGATATTGAGTATCGAGAAATAGCAGAGGAATCAGGAATACACAACTTCCGCCGAGCCGCTGCACCTAACCCAATCCCATATTTATCAAAGCACTAGCAGACTTGGTGATTGAATCACTGCAAAAACCTAGCCTGAAACTTTCACAAGTGACGCAAATGAAAAAAAGGGTAAAAATGTATCCTCAAGAACGTTGGGAATGGGGTTTCAATACTAGTGCTGAAGTCTGGAATGGTCGGATTGCCATGTTAGGTTTTATTGCTTTAATTATTGAGTTGGTAACTGGAAAAGGTTTACTGCATGTGATTGGACTTCTACAATAAATCACTAATCACCTTTTGACGTTTACCTTCGTGATACCATTCATACCAATACTTAGCACTACGAACCGCAAACCAAAGGAGGATTAAAGCAATTAATCCTCCTTGCCAAGGAGCATCAACAGCAAAAATTACCAAAGCTACACACAAGGTATCTTGAAGGAAGACTGCCCACAAGGGTAAACCACGTAAGCGGTAGAACCAACCTACTTGCACTAGTTGAAGTACTAAAGCTAATAAACCACCAATAAAAGCAATTAGCCAATCAGGAGTAGCTGTAGCTGTAGCTACTGCTAATCCCATAATCGCTCCAGCCACAGGAGACAGAAATAAATGGACTAGTTGTAGTATTCTTTGTCCTTGTCGTTTTTTAGAGGCAAATAGTTCAAATAATGACCAGCTAATTAGTAGAAATAGTAAAATGTGAGGCGAAAAATGAGATAGGAGTGGAGTCGTAGACCAAAGTTTGCTCCCCTGCAACAATCCAATAATCAGCAAGGGTATACCTATTCTTATTCCCGCAGCCGCAGAAGCAGATAATATAGCTAGGATTTCCAGCATTACAAATTCCAGGCACTAGTCAATAAGTAAATAGCTGTCTGCTGATATTTTCGGAGTGCTGGTGATAGTTTCCGGATGAAAATGAAACTAACTAACAGCCTTATCACCAAAAAGCCATGTAACTTTTATTTTATATATACTGTTCTACTCCACCGCTTTAACTTTTGGGTAGGGGGTGAGCAGAAAAAATAAGCAGAGGAGCAGAGGGGCAGAGGAGCAGAGGAGCAGAAATTTCCTTTATCTCCCCACCTCCCCACCTCCCCACCTCCCCATCACCCCCTCTCCCACTCCCTAAATGCCCAACCTTTGATAAACTGTTTCTAAATGCTTCAAATGATTTTGAGGGTTAAAACAATCTTCAATTTCTGCCGAAGACAACTTTTCTAATACACGAGGGTCGTTGCTAATCAAATTGTGGAAATTTCCTTCTGGTTGGTTCCAAGCCGTGTGAGCATTTTGTTGGACAATAGCATAAGCTTCTTCCCGCTTACTACCTTTTTCGATTAAAGCCAGTAATACTCTCTGACTAAAAACAACACCACCATAACAGTTGAGATTTCGTTGCATATTCTCCGGATAAACCAAGAGGTTTTTCACCAAGTCAATGGTTTCCACCAGCATAAAATGCGTTAAAATACAAGCATCTGGCAAAATTACTCTTTCTACAGAACTATGAGAAATATCTCGTTCATGCCATAGAGCCACATTTTCTAAAGCTGCTCCCGCATGACTTCTCACTAACCTAGCCATCCCTGTCAGTCTTTCGGAACGGATGGGATTACGTTTGTGAGGCATAGCACTAGAGCCTTTTTGACCCTTAGCAAAAAATTCTTCTACCTCCAGAACATCGGTTTTTTGGAGATTGCGAATTTCTACAGAAAAGCGTTCAATCGTTGCGGCGATTAAAGCTAATTGTTGTACATAGTCAGCATGGCGATCGCGGGAAATAACTTGTGTAGAAGCAGTATCCGGTTGCAATCCCAATTTAGCACAGGCGATCGCTTCCACACGGGGTTCTATATTGGCATAGGTTCCCACTGCACCAGAAATCTTACCCACCGCAATAGTGGCGCGGAGAATTTGTAATCGTTGTTGATGACGTAAAACCTCTGCTAACCATCCAGCTAACTTAAACCCAAAAGTAATGGGTTCAGCGTGAACACCATGCGATCGCCCAATCATAATGGTATGACGATGCTCTGTAGCTCTATGACGAATGACCTCAATTAAATCAGCCAAACGTTGCGCTAACAAATCTAAACTAGCAACCAACTGTAAAGCTAAAGCCGTATCCAAAACATCAGAACTAGTTAAACCCAGGTGAATATAACGCCCAGCATCACCTACATATTCATTGACATTTGTCAAGAAAGCGATGATATCGTGGCGGACTTCAGCTTCAATTTCTAGCACCCGTTGCGGGTCAAAATTTGCTTTGGCCTTGATTTCTTCCACAGCTTCAGAGGGAATATAACCTAATTCAGCTTGTGCCTCGCATACAGCAATTTCCACTTGTAGCCAGGTTTTTAGCTTATAAGTTTCATTCCAAAGATTCCCCATTTCGGGTAAAGTATAACGCTCAATCACAGTCCGCCACAGAATACGACCGTAATATTTTACAACCCACAGACCTAAATACTATGGAAATAGGTAACACAATTACAAGTGGACACATTGCTAGTAATGACCTGACTATAACCGCAAACTACAAGGCCAATTATCACAGTTAACGCTATGGTTACGGGTAAGTGAGAAGGTCTGCTTTAGATATATACATAAAATTTGCTAAAATGCTTAGATAGTAAGGGGTTTAGTATTTTTATGAACCTGATAACCGCTATATATAGGATGATTTCTCAGCCATCTTACAGGCAATTACACCTATTTTAACTCCCACATATACTTGATTAATAAATTTTCTTTACATAAAGAGATTGACGCTTGACATAGTATCACTATTGGTACTATCATTTATTTACTAGCGCCAAGTCAACATTCAACAAAAAAATGGGAAAGCAAAGGTTTATCAAGTTAAGCAAGCTTTAGAGGCAATTAAAAAATTAAAGGAAGGAATAGAAAATGGTTAACTACAACCACTACACATATAGAATTACTTGGTCAAAAAGAGGATCAAGAATTTGTGGGTCTGTGTGTTGAATTTCCTAGCTTGTCTTATCTCGATGAAGAACGTGCGTCTGCACTCAAAGGTATTACAAACTTGGTAGCAGATGTAGTAGCTGATATGGAAGCTAATGGAGAGACAATTCCAGAACCCATTGCAGAGAAAAACTACAGTGGTAATTTTCAAGTTCGTATTACCCCAGAGCTTCATCGGATGTTAGCTATGAAGGCAGCGGAGGAAAAAGTTAGCTTAAATCGCTATGTGAGCTATAAACTTGCATATTAAGTTTATCGGTGTAGCAAGATTAAATTCTATCTGGTAGATGGTCAGATTAATATCCCCATGCTGTAAGTAGTCAAAATTGTGGCATAGTTTTTAGTCTATTCTATTAAGGAGAGGGAAGTTGATACTATTTCCCCCCTTGAATGGATATTATGCAGCATAAATCACGCATCGTCACTTATAGTCCTGCGTATACAATAGTTCCCACGTATGAATGCTTTAACAGATGCACCTATTGTAACTTTCGCACTGACCCAGGTAATAGTACTTGGATGGATTTAGCAACCGCAAAAAATATTTTGCAACAATTACAAAAACAAAACATCTGTGAAATCCTCATCCTCAGTGGTGAAGTACATCCTCATTCACCCAGACGCAAAGCATGGTTTGAGCTAATTTATGATTTATGTGATTTAGCACTGACGATGGGATTTTTACCACACACCAACGTGGGAATTGTGGATTTTGCAGAAATGGAAAAATTAAAGCGAGTCAATGTGTCAATGGGTTTAATGCTGGAACAATTAACATCAGCATTATTAAATACCGTACATCGTCATGCACCGAGTAAATTACCCAAAGTAAGATTGCAACAATTAGAATGGGCAGGAGAGTTGCAGATTCCGTTTACCACAGGGTTATTATTAGGGATAGGGGAAACTGTAGATGATTGGTGGGAGACTTTAACAGCTATAGCCAATTTGCATCAACAATATCATCATATTCAAGAAGTGATTTTGCAACCCCACAGTCCGGGAAATCAACAAAATTTTGATGCACCAGCTTTTAATCCGCATCAACTTCCAGAGGTAATTGCCAAAGCCAGAGAAATTTTACCCACAGACGTAAAAATTCAAATTCCACCCAATTTAGTGAAAGATGAGAATTGGTTATTAAGTTGTTTAGAAGCTGGTGCGAGAGATTTAGGGGGAATTGAACCCAAAGATGAAGTCAATCCGGATTATCCACATTTGCAGGCACAGGAATTGAGGGAAATTTTACAATCTGGGGGGTGGGAATTAGTACCACGTTTACCAGTCTATCCCCAGTTTGATGAGTGGTTGGGAGAGGACTTGCAAGTGTCGGTGAAGATGTGGAGGTGTCGATAGTTCTTCCTCGTCCATTTTATCCTAACAAATTTCCAGATGGGAATTAATCTCCCATTTGACATATTTTTTCCAAGATAGTGTGAGTTAGTTAGCGAGCAATGCATTTTTAAACTCCACTGCACTTTGAAAATGGATGTTTGGCTTTTCCACTAAAGCTAAATCTATTGCTGCTGCTAACTTCGCGGGAATACTAGCATCGCGTTGATGAATAGGAACAGGGTGATTTTGCAATACTGCTAACCAAGGGTCTTCATTTTCAGGAAAATCGCGGGGAATATATCCTGTTAACATATTATATAGACAAGCTGCTGCCGCCCATACATCTACATCAGGTTTCGCTTCTTTAAATTTGAGTACTTGTTGACGAGGAATAAAACCAGGTGTACCAGCGATAGTTTTTGTGAATGTTTGTCCGCTTAAACCAGCTAAATCAAAAGATTTGGATAAACCATAATCTCCAATTTTTGCGACTAATTTACCATTAATATTAGATAGAAAAATATTACTGGGTTTTAAATCTCGATGAACCAACCCTTTTCCTTGACCAAATTTACCATCAGCTAGTTTGACGTAGGGAATTTCGGCATTATGAGTATATGTTAAACCGTCTAAAACTTGTAAAATAATTCCTACAGCTAAATCTACAGGTAATTTACCACCTAACTGCTGCATTAAATCGTAAACATTCCCACCTTCGTAATATTCCATTGTCAGGAAAAACAAGTTTTCCGCATAACCATAATCAAAGAGTTCCACGACATTGGGATGCTGTAAAGTCTTCATATTTTCGATTTCGCGGAGAAACATTTGTACATATTTGTCTTCTCCAGCAACCGCAGGTAACATAACTTTTAAAGCGACATATTTACCAGTTTGGGAATGTTGAGCTAAATAAACTTCACCAAAACCACCTTTACCAATTGATTTAATAATTTGATAACCTTGTAATGCGTTTAAATTTTTATTTCCCCCAGTAGCTAAGTTGATGAGATTTTTGATAATATCGAATATTTGTAATCGTGCTTGGGGTTTTGGTTGGATAACTTGAGGGGTTTTAATATGAAGATTTTGATTAATTGGTTGTGGGATTTTAATCGTGATTTGCAAAATGGTGTTACCCAAGGTAATTTCATCACCATCTTGCAAATCATATTCAGGAAAATTTAATTTCAATGCTGCTTCTGCGGTTTGGTCGGGTGGTCTTTGTCCAATTTTTTGATTATTGATATATGTACCGTTTAAACTTCCTAAATCTCGGATTCGGATTTCTGGTGGATTGATATCTAATAAGCAATGATAGCGGGAAACACGTTTGTCAACTTCATCGGGTATTGATAAGTTACAATCATCATTTCTACCAATAATACAAGTAGTGCGCGTGTCGAATATATATTGTTTACCTGAGAGTTGTCCTTGGGTGATGGTGAGGGTTATGGTAGATTGCATAGTTGATAGAGATAAATAGAAGGTGCTGAAAAACGCTATGATTATAATAGATTGTCAACACCAAGAATCAAACAAATATTTTTCCTTAATTTCCAGGTATCACCGTGTTTTAAATGAGCAAACCAACTTTGTAAAGATTGTCTTACGCTCTCATGTTCTAGTTTACCTTGTTGATATTCTCTCATAATTTTTTTGATTCTTATTTTTCCTAGACGTAAGCTTTTAGTACGGACTCTAATTTGATGAGGTAAGACCCGAAAGCCCACAAAATTGGCTCCATGTTTAGTTTCAAATAATTGGCTTTTGATGGGATGAATTTTTAATCTTAAATTAACTAGATATTCTTCGATATATCCTCTAGCATTTTCTAGGAAATTTTTATCGTCAGCAAATAAAGCAAAGTCGTCAACATAACGAAGATATTTTTTACATTTAAGTTTCTCTTTGATAAAATGGTCAAAATTATTTAAATATATATTTGCCATAAATTGACTTGTTAAATTACCAATTGGTAAACCTCGTCTTCTTTGTAAAGGTAATAATAAATCATCTCCAGGAAAATGTTCAATTACTGGTTCTTGTTCATTGCTATTATCAATGATTTTATCAATTAACCAAAGTGTATCAATACATTTGATTTTCTGACGAATTAAGGATTTTAATATTTCATGATCTATACTGGGGAAGTATTTACGAATATCAGCTTGGAAAACGTATTTACTAGAACGAGTAAATTTTGTAAAGCGACGCAAAGCTCGATGTGAACCAAAACCAACTCGATTCGCGTAAGAGTCATGGATAAATGTGCTTTCAAAAATAGGAGCAATCACGCGACAAAGAGCATGATGTACAACTCTATCGCGATAAGGTGCAGCAGAAATTAATCGGGGTTTTGGTTCAAAAATCTCAAATGTTGTATAGTTACCAGGAGCATAGATTTTTGATTTTAGTTCTGTCTGTAAGTTAAATAATTCTGCTTCTAAACTATAATTAAATTCAAGAATATTTGGTTGAAATCGTTTGCATTTTTGCGCTTGTTTTGCTGCTAAGAGCAAATTAGCAAAATCTGTAATTTCATGCCAAAGATTTCCATATCTTTTCATATATCTACATCTTAGAATATTTATTTTTCTGCTGTTTTATCCAACTACCTAATTCTATCCCAATTTCATTTACTAATTTTTGTATATACTCATAACGTTCAATGGCAATTAGATGGAATTCAAGCAGTAATCGTGTTTGGTATCTCAAAATTTCTAGTTTGATATTCAAAGATTCTAATTGTGGTAGTTTTTCAGAACTATAACGAGCAATCAGCAATCCATCTAAAATATCATATAAGATTGTTGTAATTCTATTACCTAGCAAAAACTTATGATTTCTGGGTAAACGGTTAATAATCGGTACATACCATTTCACTAAATCGTAAGTTTTTTGAATTATAGGTAAATCAACCATTAGCTAAAAAAATCTTATAGATAAACTTATTAAATACCAACTATTTTGCTTACTCTGTGCTTAATACTTTTAGAGTCGAGCAAGTTTTCGGTTTTAACCTACCAAGCTACCCGACCCGGTTTTATATTCGGATAAAATTACTTTTATCACTGGGTTAGGTTTGGACTCTTCACATACGCTCGATAAATTCCCATTTATCAATTCTGACTTTGAAGAGTGCTGAACGAGAGCGCGACTCGAAAACCGCAATTGTTGTTGCGATTATCCTGCGAATTCCTATTGCGATTCGCCGCACGACAATTCCTAGCGTTGTTGTTCCAGGAGCCGCCACGCAGAAGTCGGAATTACCTACCCCACAAATAAACATACCAGAAAATTTTATATTTAGCAAGTTTTTTCTAATTCTGATTTTCTTGCTATTTTTCTAATTTGTATGATATATTTATGTTGTAACCTCTATCTCCGAAAGAAAAAAAATTTTCCGCCTAACGGCGGGAGTAAGGGAAAAGAATTAGAAGAGTAGAGGGAAAAAGAGTAAAAGTATAAAGGGCTACAAAGTCCTGAACGAGAGCGCGACTCGAAAACCGCAAACGTAGAAGCGAAGATCCAGCGAATGCCCATTGCGAGACGCCGCACGACAACCCCTAGCGTTGTCGTACCAGGAGCCGCCACGCAGAAGCTTGTATTCTGCGCTTTGACGTATCCAAGCACTGCCATCTGTAGGTGCATTTATATAATTTTCATTCCAGTCATCTAAACACCATTCCCACACATTACCGTGCATATCATACAAACCAAAAGGATTCGGGGGAAAAGTTCCTACATCTGTGGTTTGCTCTCGATATTTTCCTTTTGGTGCTGATGCATAGGGATAATTACCATCATAATTTACTAAATCTGGGGTAATACTTTCCCCAAAGTAAAATGGTGTAGTTGTCCCGGCTCTACAAGCATACTCCCATTCCGCTTCACTTGGCAACCTGTAGTTTTTTCCTGTCTTTTGGCTTAACTTCTGACAGAATTCAACTGCATTGTCCCAACTTACTTTTTCAACTGGATGATTGACACCTTTAAAAGAAGAAGGGTTATTTCCAATAATAGCTTGATACTGTGCCTGTGTCAACTGACATCTTCCCATAAAAAAGCTAGGAACTTTCACTTGATGCTGATGACTTTCCCAGGAGATTCTCTCTTGCTCATTTTCCGGTGAACCCATATAAAATGTTCCTCCTGGTATTTCCACCATTTCTAACTTAATCCCATTTCCCAAATCTTCCTCAAAATAATTTGCACTATGATTACGTTTGTTGATGATTTTTCCTTGAGCGTTAGTAGTGACAGTTTCAAAGTTGAAGCTTTTTAGTTGATATCCTCCTCCAGGAACTGAAACTAAGCCCAACATTTCTCGAAATTTCAATACCGTGGGAATTTGCTCTTTTCGTTTTTCCGGTTCTAACTCCATCCCCTTCATAATTGCATCATTTACTCTCTGACTAATCTTGGAATTATAATGTTTAGGTTCTGGTAAAGGTTCATCGTCATATCTCCGATTTGGTGCGGGAACTGGTTGTTGCTCTCCCTCTGCTTTTAGTCCGTCCGCAGTGAGAATATAATATAATGTTGCAGCTATTGCATAAACATCGGTATGGGGTCCAAAATCACCTTTACGTTTATATTGTTCAATGGGTGCATAACCTTCCGTTCGGGAATTTGTCATACTTTTAGTGGCAATATTCCGCGCTAATCCAAAGTCAATTAAAACTGCTTCTTTTTTATTTCGTCGCAATAGAATATTTTGGGGTTTGATATCTCGATGTAATTTTCCTTCTTGATGAATATATTCTAATGCTTGTCCAATTTGGTCAATATATAGTAGTGCTTCTGATTCTGATAGCTGTCCATTTTTTTGAACATATTTAAATAGTTCTATTCCATCTATATATTCCATGACTATACCAATCAGTTCACCCTCTTTAATATATTCGTGAACTTTCAGAATATGATTGTGTTTAAAACCTTTGATTGTTAGTGCTTCATTAAGAAAATTCACTTGTTGTTCTTCAAAGTCTTCTCTTAATTGCATTTGTTGGTTAAGAGTTTTAATAGCATAGAATTTCCCTGTGCTGGGTTCTAAGACTTTGTAAGTAATGCCAAAACCACCGCTTCCTAATGGTTTTCCTTGAATAATAAATCTGCCTTTTTGAATGATTTGATCCGGTTGCCAAATAATCATAACTTTGGTATATAACAATACTCGAATTAATAGATAAGCAGTTTACACAGACTTATACACACGAGTATACCATTGAAGAACCTCACCCTGGTTTTACTGCTCCAATACCTGTCCCTCTCCAAAGTATCGGCTACGGTGTACACACAAGTAGGGGCGTATTGCATACGCCCCTATTCGAGTCACCGCAGACCCCAAACCAAAGCATGAATTCCACGAATGTTTTGAGGTTTATCACCAGACTAACCGACAAGTTGAGCTGTAATTTTCAACTGACACCTGGTTTTAACTCCCTAATTCTGAAATTATACGGTGGAGTAAGGGCGTATGCAATACGCCCCTACACAAATTCCCGGCTAAAAAAAAGCCCAAACCTATGCCAGGATTACTTGTGTGTACACCGTAGCCTTAGTAAGGAGAGGGAGATATACACCACCCAATTTCAATTTCTGTGATTATAAACAAATCCACTCATCTGGATGTGCGGGAAAACATAGATGGCTCATAGAAAACTAAAGGGAGCGGTTGCCATTGCTAAGACAACTACTCCCTAGTATAGCTAATTCATTTTATTCTAGTCCTACTATTTTTGGTCTACTTTCTAACCATTGCTGCAAATCATCGACTGTAGAGAAGTCCAGTAACGCTAATGCTAATTGTTCCAGTTGTTCAGCAGGGAGTTGACGAATTCGCTCGATTAATGATGGCTCAATTTTACTAATTCGATGATTAAGTAGTTGTATAACTAGCTTCTGCTCACCTTTAATTTCACCACGTTCTTCACCACGTTTTTCACCACGTTCTTCACCTCGCTGTAAAGTCTTCTGTTCCCATTCTAAGTAAGCTGTTGACAATTGCATTACATCCTCCCTGTCTTCTTCACTTGAATCTGTTTGATTAAGAACCACAATCCGCAAATTAGTAAGCATCCTCAGAGTGTTATTTCTATAAGGATGGGTATCAGGTAGTGCTAAAAACTCGCTAACCGCCCGTTTTTGAACTCCACCCTTACCTAAAACTCTCAGCCAGAGAGTATCACCTGTTACTGGTAATTGATTAACTGCAATAATTGAAGCCTTTAAAGATTCATGCAATGAATAAACCCCAGGACAGTTAATCTCTGAATCTAGTAGACATCTAGTGGAAATTAACTATGCGTTCGTGAAAACCCTTGGTAGGAGCGTATTGCCATACGCCCCTACATCATTTCTGGAGATGTCTAGTGTAGCCCCAAAACCATTAAGTAGATTTTGAGATGCAGTATTGGTGACAATCCATAATTTCCCTTAATTTAAACTTTTATATCATCTGCTCATGGCAAAAATCTGTTCAGATGTGAGAGCTAAGTTAGGAAATAGACGGGACTCGATTATATCTGCTCCTCTAAAAATTTTACCTGGTAGATATTCACCATTTTGCAATTGATAAATTGTAATCATTGGCTGCTTTGGTGAACCGATAAAACGAACTCCACCATAAGCAGCATAGTCTATGATTATATATTCTAAAACTCCTAAATCCTCGTATTCAGCCAGTTTGGTGAGATAGTCATCTTTCCAATTTGTGCTAACTACCTCAATGACTCCTGGTGGTGGAATGTAAGCAGCAGCAGAACTAGAATTACCTTTCATACGTTGCCATTCTGGTTTGGCAAAAATGACAATATCTGCTTTACGACTTCTTTCTTTCTCGTCTGATTCGGTTTTGAGTCGGATTTGCTTAGACTGTCTAGCAACATAAGGAAGATTTTCCTCTAAGCAATGGGATTCAATTTTAGCACAAAGTCTCTGGATTAAATCTTCATGATTTGCATTTGGTTCAGATAATGGCACAGGATTTCCATAGAGTAACTCAAAGTCTCTACCTGAACCGTCATCCCATGACAGAAATTCCTCAAAAGTCAATGGCTTTGTCAGTGTTGTGTACATAGCGATTGTTTTATTTTTTAGTCATAAAGGGAGCGGTTGCCATTCCTAAGACAACTGCTCCCTAGTATAGCTAATTCATTTTATTCTAGTCCTACTAGTTTTGGTCTACTTTCTAACCATTGCTGCAAATCATCTACTGTAGAGAAGTCCAGTAATGCTAATGCTAATTGTTCCAGTTGTTCAGCAGGGAGTTGACGAATTCGCTCGATTAATGATGGTTCAATTTCACTAATTCGATGATTAAGTTGTTGTATAACTAGCTTCTGCTCACCTTTAATTTCACCACGTTTTTCACCACGTTCTTCACCACGTTCTTCACCTCGCTGTAAAGTCTTCTGTTCCCATTCTAAGTAAGCTGGTGATAATTGCATTACATCCTCCCTGTCTTCTTCACTTGAATCTGTTTGATTAAGAACCACAATCCGCAAATTAGTAAGCATCCTCAGAGTGTTATTTCTATAAGGATGGGTATCAGGTAGTGCTAAAAACTCGCTAACCGCCCGTTTTTGAACTCCACCCTTACCTAAAACTCTCAGCCAGAGAGTATCACCTGTTACTGGTAATTGATTAACTGCAATAATTGAAGCCTTTAAAGATTCATGCAATGAATAAACCCCAGGACAGTTAATCTCTGAATCTAGTGTAGCCCCAAAACTATTAAGTAGATTTTGAGATGCAGTAGTGGTGACAATCCATAATTTACCTAATCCACTTTGATCATCTGTTTCATCATTATCATCTTTTCCGGCTTTGCGATTTAACTCAGAAAAGTACATATAAAGCTTTTTCAAGCAGTTGCGTACTTTTTTGTCATTAGGTTGATTACGGTAGACTTCAATCACAGCAGTCTGACTTGCTAGAGCGCTGAGGAGTCCGATAGGAGCAGGGAGCGCAGAAGGAGAGGAATAAGGAATGAATAAGACATCAATTTCATTAGGTTCATCCTTAATCTCGCGACTAACTGTGACTTCACCGATGGGAGAAAGGAGTTTTTCTAAATAATCTTTGGCAAAGCTATCATGTGGATTTTTTGTACTCATATATTGTCATGTAATTTCTCAAAATTAACGCTAATTAATTGTGAAATTGAACTTGCTCCTTGAATTAATTACCCTGCCTAAATTCTACATTAAAACAGTTGATTTATCCGAAATATTACATGAGCATTTTAAATCAAAAAGCATCATCCCTTTGATATAATTTTGGTTGTTCAGCAGTCCTTAATTTAAACTTTCATATCACCTGCTCATGGCAAAAATCTCTTCAGATGTGAGAGCTAAGTTACGAAATAGCCGGGACTCGATTATATCTGCTCCTCTAAAAATTTTACCTGGTAGATATTCACCATTGTCCAATTGATAAATCGTAATCATTGGTTGTTTTGGTGAACCAATAAAACGAACTCCACCATAAGCAGCGTAATCTATGATTATATATTCTAAAACTCCCAAATCTTCGTATTCAGCCAGTTTGGTGAGATAGTCATCTTTCCAATTTGTGCTAACTACCTCAATGACTCCTGGTGGTGCAATGTAAGCAGCAGCAGAGCTAGAATTACCTTTCATGCGTTGCCATTCTGGTTTGGCAAAGATGACAATATCTGCTTTACGACTTCTTTCTTTTTCGTCTGATTCGGTTTTGAGTCGGACTTGCTTAGACTGTCTAGCAACATAAGGAAGATTTTCCTCTAAGCAATGGGATTCAATTTTAGCACAAAGTCTCTGAATTAAATCTTCATGATTTGCATTTGGTTCAGATAATGGCACAGGATTTCCATAGAGTAACTCAAAGTTCTACCCGAACCGTCATCCCAGTACAGAAATTCTTCAAAAGTCAATGGCTTTATCAGTGTTGTGTACATAGCGATTGTTTTATTTTTTAGTCAATGGATGATTGTCCTATTGCGATCGCACGCACTTCATTTATTAATTTTTACAGGATAGTTCTTCCTCGTCAACTTCCATTCAACAGCATATTCAGAAACATCCCGCTCCATTTATTGCCAAAGTCTATCGTGATTATCGTGTCACCCTTTGGAAAGACAGTCAGATGTTATCAGAGGAATTGCAGCAACTTTCAGGGTAAACATATCGCATTTCCAAACTCCCTAAGAAAATCAATCTTTTTTCTAATTCTGATTTTCTTGCTATTTTTCTAATTTGTATGATATATTTAAATTGTAACCTCTATCTCTGAAAAAAAATTTCCGCCTAACGGCGGGGATAAGGGAAAAGAATTAGAAGAGTAGAGGAAAAAAGGGTAAGAGTATAAAGGGCTACAAAGTCCTGAACGAGAGCGCGACTCGAAAACCGCAATCGTTGACGCGACCATCCCGCGAATACCTACCGCGATTCGCCGCACGACAATACCAAGCGAGGTTGAACCAGGAGCCGCCACGCAGAAGCTTATATTCTGCGCTTTGACGTATCCAAGCACTACCATCTGTAGGTGCGTTTATATAATTTTCATTCCAGTCATCTAAACACCATTCCCACACATTACCATGCATATCATACAAACCAAAAGCATTCGGGGGAAAAGTTCCTACTTCTGTAGTTTGTTGTCGATATTTTGCTTTCGACGCTGATGCATAGGGATAATTACCATCATAATTTACTAAATCTGGGGTAATACTTTCCCCAAAGTAAAATGGTGTAGTTGTCCTGGCTCTACAAGCATACTCCCATTCTGCTTCACTTGGCAACCTGTAATTTTTTCCAGTTTTTTGGCTAATTTTTTGACAAAACTCAACTGCATCATTCCAACTTACTGTTTCTACGGGTCGGTTTATACCTTTAAACTTAGATGGGTTTTTTCCCATTATAGCTTCATATTGCTCTTGGGTAACTTCATATTTACCCATAAAAAATCCAGGTACTGTCACCTGATGCTGAGTCTCTTCAAATGAAAATCTCTCTTTCTCGCTTTCTGGTGAACCCATGAGAAATGACCCTCCTGGTATTTGCACCATCTCTAACTTAACTCCATTTCCCAAATCCTCCTGAAAATATTCTGCTTCTCCATTCCGTCGATTAGTAATACTTCCCTGTGCATTGGTGCTGACGACTTCAAATTTAAACTTTTGTAAATTATTCTGTGGTTTTGAACTTTCTTTTGTTGGAGAAGGTGAGTAAACAGGTTTATCATTTTGTTTCTCCGTTGAACCCTTCTGCGTTTTTTCAGGAAAAAGTAATCGTTCCCCAATTACCGCTAAACCAACTCCCGTTAGTACTAAACCCGCAGCTTTAATTAAACCTCGACGAGAAGGGTCATGAGATTTTGGTGGAGGTTTCAATGCTGTTAAAGCTTCCGTTGCAGAGGGATAGCGATCGCTAAAATGATAACGCACCATCTTCGTCAGAATATTGGCAAATTCTTCACTAACATTGACAAAATTCCGCCAAATTACCTCATCATTTCTGGGGTCTTTCGGTAAGTCATGGGGTTGTATTCCCGTTAAAGCATAAATTCCCAGCATCCCCACTGCATAAATATCACTGCATAATCTTGGTCTTCCATTTGCTTGTTCACTGGATTGATAACCAGGAGTACCAATCCCAATTGTTAAAATGCTTTTTCCTTGAGCATTTATGGTCATGGTTTCCTTGACTGCACCAAAGTCAATCAGGATAATTTTTCTATCTCGTCTTCGACGCATGATATTTTGACATTTTATATCCCGATGAATAATCTTTTGATGATGAACTACTTCTAATACTTCTAATATATCCTGCAATAATTTTCTAACTTCTTTCTCTGGTAGTATATTTCCCGGATAAATTTCTTTCGTTAAATCTTCACCATCAATAAATTCCTGCACCAAATAAAACTCACCTTGTTCTTCAAAGTCAGCATAAAGTGTCGGTATTTGGTCATGTTTCCCTAAACTATATAATGCTTCTGCTTCAGTTTTAAACAATCTTTTCGCAGTGGGTAAAGCGGCGATGGTATTGGGAGGTTTTAATTGGAGATGTTTGACTACACACTGATGATGCTTTGGTAGATTTAAATCCTCAGCTAGGTAAGTGTCACCAAACCCACCACTTCCCAAAAGTTTGACAATTTTATAGCGGTTAAACAGAACTGTGCCAATAAGCATCTGATTTAGCTAGCAGGACATACGGCACTAATTGTATCATTATTTATCTTAGGTAATCACTAAAACTATTCATAGGAAGTATGAGTGGAGCAGGCATCTTGCCTGCCTGGCCTCAATGGCGGGCTTTCCGGCCGCTCCACGGATTTAGCATGAACTATGTTTGATTTATAAGGCTTAGAAATAACATACTATGCCCCTACTAGTGTATAGAAATGTTCCAATAAGCATCTCGGTCACGCTCCTCTTGATATAGCGATCGCCCTATTTCAATTTTTGTTATAATACCAAATAAGCTAACTCATCTGAATGCGCTGGAAAACATGACTGAAATAAAATCTACTCGTCTCGTCGAGGAAGAATCTTCCCCGAAATTCAATGGTCGGAGGATAAAAAAGCTGAATGGAAAGCTGAAAAAATAGAATTTAAGCAGCGTTGTCAGCAAATCTTTGAAAAATTGCAGCCTTCATTAATTAAAACTCACTACAATTGGTATCTAGCAGTTGAACCAGAAAGCGGAGAATATTTTATTAACGAGGATGCATTCGTAGTTGCCAAAATCGCGCATGAAAAATACCCGAATTTTCGGCTGCATGTTTTTCGCATCAATGAAACTGGGGTGTGCGGTACTATATGATTTCTGGCAACTTTGGTGATGAGGATGAATTATTTTTTGAAATAGATTTAATAGCTGCTGATGGATTAGAATTACCACTCATAGCAGAGAAATTCTACAGAAAACCAAAGGGAGCGAGCCAGCATTCAAGACCATCGCTCCCAATACTAAGTCATTAATTGTACTCTTGCTCTACTGTTTTTGGTCTACTTTCTAACCATTGCTGTAAATCAATAACAGTGGAAAAGTTAAATATTGCTTTCCCTAATTCTGTTAATTGTTCCCGATTTAATGTTTTAACTTGTTTAGTTAGGGAGGAGTCAATTTCACTAAATCGGTAGTTGAGCAACTGTATAATCATGTTCTGCTCACCTTTGAATTCACCGCGTTGCTCACCACTTCTCTCAATACTGGTAATATAAGGCATTTTCATCTCCTCTTCATACTCGGTTATCTGCTGGTTAAATTCTGCTTGCAATTCCTCTCCTAGTGTCATCATCCAATCAATTAGTCCATAGAAATTAATGATATCCTGTCTGTCACGACCTTGTTCATACAATCGCTTCAGCAAAGATAACTTGTATTCTTTTCTAGCACGGCGATCGCTTGTTGTCTCCAGTGTTCTTAAATGCATCATTACAACCGTAGAAAACGGAACTCAATGGGTTTACTCCAGTCAATATCGGCATCCAGATCGGGGTAGAAAAAGCTGATAAATTCGTGGAAATAAGTCTGAAGAATGGTTTTCCACGGGGAATCGTATTCTGTCTGTGGATTAGTCATGTTAAACGTGAAATTGATGTCATCATCATAAATGATGTTATGCTTAAATTAACTATCCTACTTGTAATCTTATCTTCAGATTCCGAGCTAAGTAATGGAGATAACGTTTACACACACGTTTTTGGTAAGAAATGAAAGCTTTATATACTAAGGCTTTTGTGATGCGATCGCACTTCATTTATTAATTTTTACAGGATAGTTCTTCCTCGTCAATTTCCATTAAACAGCGTTTTAAATCAAAAAGCATCATCCCTTTGATATAATTTTGGTTGTTCAGAAACCCTTAATATTAGACATCTGGGAAAATTAATTATGCATTCTTTAAAACCCTTGGTAGGGGCGTATTGCAATACACCCCTACATCATTTCTGGAGATGTCTACTGTAAACATATCGCATTTCCAAACCCCTTACGTAGAAAATCAATCTTTTTTCTAATTCTTGACTTTCTTGCTATTTTTCTAATTTGTATGATATATTTAGATTGTAACCTATGTATATGAAAAAAATTTCTGCCTAACGGTGGGGATAAGGGAAAAGAATTAGAAGGGCAGAGGATAATAGGGTAATAGTATAAAGTACTACAAATCTCTGCGTGATAACGCGACCCGAAAACCGCAATCGTTGATGCGATTATCCCGCGAATTCCCAGCGCGATTCGCCGCACGGCAGTACCTAGCGAAGTAGCTCCAGGAACCCCCAGGCAGAAGCTTGTATTTTGCGCTTTGACGTATCCAAACACTACCATCACTAGGTGCGTTTATATAATTTTCATTCCAGTCATCCAAACACCATTCCCACACATTACCGTGCATATCATACAAACCAAAAGCATTCGGGGGAAAAGTTCCTACATCTGTGGTTTGTTCTCGATATTTTCCTTTTGGTGCTGATGCATAAGGATAACTACCATTATAATTTACTAAATCTGGCGTAATACTTTCCCCAAAGTAAAATGGTGTAGTTGTCCCGGCTCTACAAGCATACTCCCATTCTGCTTCACTTGGCAACCTGTAATTTTTTCCGGTTTTTTGGCTTATTTTTTGACAAAATTCAACTGCATCATTCCAACTTACTGTTTCTACAGGTCGGTTTGTATCTTTAAACTTAGATGGGTTTTCTCCCATTATAGCTTGATATTGCTCTTGCGTAACTTCATATTTCCCCATAAAAAAGCTAGGAACTTTCACTTGATGCTGAGGACTTTCGCTGGTAAGTCTATCTTGCTCATTTTCTGGTGAACCCATGAGAAATGACCCTCCTGGTATTTGCACCATCTCTAACTTAACTCCATTTCCCAAATCCTCCTCAAAATATTTTGCTTCTCCATTCCGTCGATTAGTAATACTTCCCTGTGCATTAGTGGTAACGACTTCAAATTTAAACTTTTGTAAATTATTCCGCGTTTTTCCAGGAAAAAGTAATTGTTCCCCAATTACCGCTAAACCAACCCCCGTTAGTACTAAACCCGCAGTTTTAATCAAACCTCGACGTGAAGTAGGGAGCGTTTCAAAATTAATGGTTTTTAGGTGATATCCTCCTTCTGAAACTGAAACTAAGCCCAACATTTTCCGAAATTTCAATACTGTGGGAATTTGTTGTTTTCGTTTTTCCGGTTCTAACTCCATCCCCTTCATAATCGCATCATTTACTCTTTGACTAATCTTGGGATTATAATATTTAGGTTCTGGTAAAGGTTCAGGACCATATTTCCGATTTGCTGCGGGAACTGGTTGTTCTTTTCCCTCCTTTTTCAATCCATCCGCAGTGAGAAGATAATATAATGTTGCAGCTAAAGCATAAATATCGGTATGAATTCCAAAATTATCTTGACGTTGATATTGCTCAATAGGTGCATAACCTTCTGTTCGAGCATTCGACATAGTTTCACTGGTAATATTCCGCGTTAATCCAAAATCAATTAAAACTACTTCTTTTGTATCTCGTCGTAATAAAATGTTTTGAGGTTTGACATCTCGATGAAATTTTCCTTCTTGATGAATATATTCTAATGCTTGTCCAATTTGGTCAATATATAGTAGTGCTTCTGTTTCTAATAACTGTCCATTTTGTTGAACGTATTTGAATAAATCTCCTCCATCTATATATTCCATCACTATACCACCCAGTCCATTTTCTTGAATCAATTCATGAACTTTAGGAATATGATTGTGTTTAAAGCCTTTCATGATTAATGCTTCATTGAAGAATTTAGTTTGTTGTTCTTCAAAGTCTTCTCTCAATTGCATTTGTTGGTTAAGAGTTTTGATAGCATATAATTTCCCTGTTTTGGGTTCTAATACTTTATAAGTAATGCCAAAACCACCAATTCCTAATGGTTTTCCTTGAATAATAAATCTACCTTTTTGAATGGTTTGATTCGGTTGCCAAATAATCATGGACTTGGTATATAAAAATACTTTGATTAAGGATAAGCAGTTTACACATACTTATACACACGAGTATACCATCGAAGAACCTCACCCTGGTTTTACTGCGTAAAACCTGTCCCTCTCCTTACTAAGGTTACGGTGTACACACAAGTAGGGGCGTATTGCATACGCCCTTATTCGAGTCACCGCAGACCCTAAACCAAAGCATAAATTCCACGAATGTTTTGAGGTTTATAGCCAGACTAACCGACAAGTTGACCCGTAATTTTCAACTCACACCTGGTTTTAACTCCCTAATTCTGAAATTATGTGGTGTCAGGGCGTATGCAATACGCCCCTACACAAATTCCCGGCTAAAATGCTTTCATCTCCCAAAGAGCGTTATCATAGCAAAGAAGCCAACTTATCTGGATTTGCTGGAAAACATAGATATTGCCGCAAAGTAGAACTAAAAATGAATAAAGTTTGGTGAGGAAATAAAAATGCTTTCATCTCCCCTGGTTTTACAAATTCCCGTATCAATGCAAATGACAGATGAGCAATTTTTCGATTTCTGTCAGATGAACCGTGATTTACGCATTGAACGCAATCAATTTGGAGATATATCTGTTATGTCACCTACTGGTTCGGAAGCCGGAAATCGAGATGCAAGAATTATCCAACAGTTAATGAACTGGACAGATGAAGATGGTTCTGGTATTGCATTTTCGTCAAGTACGGGATTTACATTGTCAACCGGTGCAGAACGTTCTCCTGATGCTGCTTGGATTCAATTAGCTAGATGGAATACTCTCTCGGTTGAACAACAACAAAAATTTGCTCCCATTTGTCCAGATTTTGTGATTGAACTTCGTTCCCCTTCTGACAATCTCAAGTCTCTACAAGATAAAATGGCAGAATATATGAAAGAACCAGGAATAAAATTAGGTTGGTTAATTGACCGGAAACAGCATCGAGTTTATATTTATCGTCCTGGTGAATCGGTGGAATGTTTGGAAAATCCTGAAACTGTGAATGCTGAAGATATATTACCTGGTTTTGTCTTAAATATGAATAAAGTTTGGTGAGGAAATCAAAATGCTTTCATCTCCCCTAGTTTTACAAATTCCCGCATCAATGCAAATGACAGATGAGCAATTTTTTGATTTCTGTCAGATGAACCGTGATTTACGCATTGAACGCAATCAATTTGGAGATATATCTATTATGTCACCTACTGGTTCGGAAACCGGAAATCGTAATTTTAATTTAGGTGGACAGCTTTATATTTGGTCAGAAGCAGATGGTAGAGGTATTTGTTTTGACTCTAGTAGTGGATTTACATTGTCAACAGGTGCAGAACGTTCTCCTGATGCTGCTTGGATTCAATTAGCTAGATGGAATACTCTCTCGGTTGAACAACAACAAAAATTTGCTCCCATTTGTCCAGATTTTGTCATTGAACTTCGTTCCCCTTCTGACAATCTCAAGTCTCTACAAGATAAAATGGTAGAATATATGAAAGAACCAGGAATAAAATTAGGTTGGTTAATTGACCGGAAACAGCGTCGAGTTTATATTTATCGTCCTGGTGAATCGGTGGAATGTTTGGAAAATCCTGAAACTGTAAATGCTGAAGATATATTACCTGGTTTTGTCTTGAATATGAATAAAATTTGGTGACCATATTGTCATTCTGAGCGACAGCGAAGAATCTTGGGGGTTCTTCGCTGTCGCTCAGAATGACAATTTATATCTTTTCAAACACCCTCTAAGGAAATCAAAATGCTTTCATCTCCCCTGGTTTTACAAATTCCCGCATCAATGCAAATGACAGATGAGCAATTTTTCGATTTCTGTCAGATGAACCGTGATTTACGTATTGAACGCAATCAATTTGGAGATATATCTATTATGTCACCTACTGGTTCGGAAACCGGAAATCGAGAAGGGAATATATTTGGACAGTTATGGTTGTGGTCTGAACAAGATGGAACAGGTATGACTTTTAGTTCGAGTACCGGATTTACATTGTCAACAGGTGCAGAACGTTCTCCTGATGCTGCTTGGATTCAATTAGCTAGATGGAATACTCTCTCGGTTGAACAACAGCAAAAATTTGCTCCCATTTGTCCAGATTTTGTGATTGAACTTCGTTCCCCCTCAGACAATCTCAAGTCTCTACAAGATAAAATGGCAGAATATATGAAAGAACCAGGCATAAAATTAGGTTGGTTAATTGACCGGAAACAGCGTCGAGTTTATATTTATCGTCCTGGTCAATTGGTGGAATGTTTGGAAAATCCTGAAACTGTGAATGGTGAAAATATATTATCTGGTTTTGTCTTGAATATGCATAAAATTTGGTGACCATATTGTCATCCTGACGGTCGGGAAGAATCTCGCGAGATCCTTCCCGACCGTCAGGATGACAAATTACACTTCCTCATAACTTTTCAAACACCCTCTAAGGAAAACAAAATGCTTTTAACACCAAAAGCAATCATTTATTCCCCAACATAATCCTCACCCACTTCCGAAAAACCTTCATCATCGCAATTGCTCCTACTTTTTGACTCTCTTCCAAAAATTTAGGAATCCCAATCAATGGTAAATGAGCAAAAATTTGGGAATAATTTCCTTGAATATATTGTCCTTGCTGCAAATGATAAATATTCAAAATACCATTATGGTAACGCCATAACTCAGTCACACCGAAAGCAGCATAAAGATGAAATTTATCCAATGAGGTCTGACTAAAATCTATTTCCACTACTAAATCTGGTGCGGGACAATTTTGGAAATCAACTACTGGTTGACTTCTCACCAATTCTTCTTGCTGAATATAATAACAACTATCTGGTGTAACTCCATACTGAAAATCTTTACTGCTAAAAGTAGTAGCACCCCCAGGAAAGATTTCTAAATTCAATTCTTCCCCCAAAACAAAAATTAGTCGCTCAATTAATCGGTTAATATGCTCATGAGGCAAGAATGCAGTCATTATTTCCAGCTTTCCTTGATCATAAGTAAGTCGTGATGCTTTGTCTTCTCCCATCTCTCCTAAAATATTTGCAAACGTTTCCCAGCTAATGTTCTTCAAGATGACCCTTTGTTCAGCATCTACGCAGTTCGTAACCATTTTTCCAAGTAATTACCGATTAATACTAAAATAATATCCCCCAAAGCTACATCACATTACTAAATTTTATTGACAATTACTAAGAACAACACCTAATCCACAAAATCATGTTGTAGAATAAATAATAGTAGGATTCGGGGGCCATTTATATGGTCATAAACGCCTATAGAGACTATCTTCGGTAATCTCCAAGGTTTAAAAGCCAGCCAGCTGAAACAATTACAGCGGCTCTATCACCAGCGCATACCGGGCGATCGCATCACCACGTCCGATTTCTCCCAGCGTCTGGCAGCTATTAGTACGGAATTAAACCAGCCTGTGTGTGCTTATCTAAACCGTCGCGGACAGGTGATCCGCGTTGGTATTGGCACACCCAGACAAACACAAATCCCACCGCTAGAATTGCCCCGTTATGGTGCAGAACGTCTGAGCGGTATTCGTTGTATAGCTACCCATCTAAAGTCGGAACCGCCCAATGAAGCGGCACTGACGGCAATGGCACTTCAGCGTTTAGATGCTTTAGTGGTGCTAAATATAACAGGAACTGGATTTACTCGCCGTGGTGGTGGTGCGGCGGGATACGTTAAGGAAGCTTATTTGGCTCATTTAATTGCCAATGTCAATCAGCCAGTCTTAACTCAACAGTTAGCAATGGGTAATAGTGATTCTACACCCACGTCAGTCCAAAACTCAACATATTCCCATACCTCCCCTCCTTTAAGTCTAGATGCTCTAGCAGAGCAGGATTTTATGGACTTGGTAGAAAGTCTGGAAGCAGAATTCCGACGGGAATATATTGCTCAGGATGTAGATGCTGACCATGACCGGGTACTCATTGTTGGTGTGTTAACTGATGGTGAGACAGCCCAACAATTCCAAGCTACTTTGGCGGAATTGGCACGGTTAGTGGATACGAGCTGGCGGCGATGTCTTACAAACAGTATATCAAAAGCGATCGCGTGTTCATCCTCAAACCGTAATTGGTGAAGGTAAAGTCCAAGAAGTTGCACTCACGGCTCAAACTTTAGGGGTGAGTTTGATTGTCTTTGACCGCGACCTTTCACCCTCCCAAGTCCGCAACTTAGAAGCGCAAATTGGGGTGAGGGTAGTTGACCGCACGGAAGTAATTTTAGACATTTTTGCTCAACGTGCTCAGTCCCGTGCTGGTAAATTACAAGTAGAACTAGCACAGCTAGAATATATGCTACCCAGACTTACTGGTAGAGGACAAGCCATGTCTCGACTAGGGGGTGGAATTGGGACTCGTGGAGCTGGGGAAACTAAACTAGAAACGGAGCGTCGAACCATTCAACGCCGGATTTCTCGATTACAACAAGAAGTAAACCAGTTACAAGCACACCGTTCACGGTTACGACAACGGCGACAACATCGGGAGGTTCCTTCTGTGGCTTTGGTGGGATATACCAACGCTGGGAAGTCTACTTTACTCAATGCTCTAACTAATGCCGAAATTTACACCGCTGACCAACTTTTTGCGACTCTTGACCCCACCACGCGGCGTTTGGTAATTCCTCATGCTGATACTAATGAACCCTTAGAAACTCTGATTACAGATACAGTAGGGTTTATTCATGAATTACCAGCATCCTTAATGGATGCTTTTCGCGCTACTTTGGAGGAAGTGACAGAAGCTGATGCTCTACTACATTTAGTGGATTTGTCTCATCCGGCTTGGTTGAGTCATATTCATGCTGTGAGGGAAATTCTCGCCCAAATGCCCATCACTCCCGGTCCGTCCTTGATGGCTTTTAATAAGATTGATCAAGTTGATAGTGAAACTCTGGCTTTAGCGAGAGAAGAGTATCCTTTAGCAGTATTTATTTCTGCTGGTCAACGTTTGGGATTAGAAACCTTACGTCAGCGTTTATCACAATTAATTGATTATGCTGTTGGTACTGAATAGGTACTAAAAATCAGTTGTTAATCTGCACTTAATTAATGCCGTAGTTATCTGAACTACGGCATTTTTAATATTTTGGTTATGTTATTCGCAAACTCACTTAAGTATAAGACTTAATTTATGTGGGATACACTGAATGACAATCTCAGAAAATAGGTGCTAAGGTATATTCTTACTTTAAAAATAAAATGCTTTTATCTTCAGGCTGAGATATTTATTTATATTTAACCCTATTCTTGCCCATCAATTTTTATCATAATTAACTTTATCAAAACCCCTTTCTAGGTAATGATATTTATCCCAATATTCCTCACTTAAGCGAACAGTATTTATATAAAACCTATTTGGAATTATAGCGATCGCCAATGCAGTTAGTAGGTCAATTGATAATGGAACTCGCTCTAGAAAAGGTTTTCAATCCTGACTTCTAACTCCTGCTATAAAATTCAACACACAAAAATTATATTTAAGCTGGCAAATTTAAAGTTTCAACTAACTACTATCTCTATGGTAGACGAAGAATATTTTTCTGTGCCATACATATTTTATATCTAAAAAAAAATATAAAACTATCTAGATATCAAGCACAGGAGTATTAACATAATGGCTAACTTATTTTCTCGCAAAACTTCTACTTGTTTGTTGTATTCTCTATCAGCAGTGATTCTAGTTAGTGCTGTACAAATGTCCAAAGCAGAAGCCAACTCTGTGACTTTTTCTGCGACGGGAACGAATACTTATGCTGCTAATAATAATCCATTATCAGCATTCGCAGTTTTTGATGACTCACTTGGTCAAAATAAACTTAAGTTGACTTTGACGAATACAAAAGCTGCTTCCGATCCTTCTGATATTCTGACAGCAGTCTTCTGGGATTATGCAGGTTCTCCCTTAAGTTTGTCATTGTCTTCAGCCACCGCTGCAACTGTAACTAAATACGTCACAACTGGAAATGGAAATAATGCTCAGACTACTTTAAATACAACCAGTAATGTCAATCTTCTTGATGTTTCTTCTGCGTCTGGTCTACAGCAAGAATGGGCATTTGCTTCAACTACTACTGCCACTGGACTAGGTGGGGATGTTCGTAAGACTGGAAGTAAAGCAGTCACAGAACATTATGGTTTAGGAACTGCTGGTTTAGGTATTTTTCAAAACATTGGTGGTAGTCAACAATTTAAGTACGGAATCACTAATGGTTACAACAGCAATGCTAATAGTCCTATACAAAGTTCGCCTCTAGTGAATAATTCTGCTAGCTTTGTTCTTTCGGGATTAAATGCTGATTTTGATGTTACCAAGATTAGTAATATTCGTTTTCAGTATGGCACTGCTTTAAACGAAACTAGTACTTATTATGTTGCTCCTGTGCCCCCTAAAAAGATACCCGAATCTAGGACAATCGTTGCTCTTGGTTTATTCGTTATGGGTGTGCTGAAACTGCTGAAGAAAAAATCTCTGTTAGGAGCTTAAATTCTAGCTTTAGTTAATCAACTACTGGATGTCAATACAGTGGTTCTCAAATAATGTACAAAATTCCCGCAAAAAGCTATATAGCTGACTTTTCCTGTTCCCTGTTCCCTGTTCCCTGTTCCCTCTGAATTTGTATTAATTTTGAATTCCGCCAAGCTGTACTAGGTTTTTCAGTAATCAGGGCTGAAAATCCAGTAGTAACGTTCTAAAATTAAAAGAAGTAATATTTAGTTAAGAAAGTTATGGCTGCGAAAGTAGAAATTTACACTTGGACTACCTGCCCATTTTGCAGGCGGGCTAAAAATTTACTCCAGAGTAAGGAAATCAATTTTATTGAGTACAATATTGATGGAAATGAAGTAGTACGCTCTCAAATGACTCAAAGAGCTAATGGGAGAAGTTCTTTACCACAAATTTTTATCAATGATGATCATATTGGTGGTTGTGATGATATTCATGCTTTAGACCGTCAAGGTAAGCTGGATGAGCTATTACTAACTAGTAGGTAGAAATAGTGAAACTAGCTTTTATTATTGATCCCATCCATCAACTTGACCCATGCCATGATACCAGTGTTGCATTGATGGAAGCAGCACAAGTTTTGGGACATGAAGTGTGGATCACTCAAGCAAACTCGCTGAGTGTAGTAGGTAGCAAAGCTTGGGGTATCTTACAACCAATAGAGCTTATACCAGTACAGTTACATTCTGGTCGTTGGGTAGCAGCAAATCCTTGGTATAAATTGGGCAATAGCAATTTCACGCCCTTAGAAACAATGGATGCTGTTTTTATGCGAACAGACCCACCAGTGAACGATGTATATCTATATGCTACTTACATTTTAGATTATGTTGATCAAAATCAAACTCTGGTGATTAATAGTCCTAGTGGTATTCGGGCTGCTAATGAAAAAATGTATGCTCTACAATTTACCCAAGCTATTCCGGAAACAATTGTCAGTGCTGATAAGGAAGTAATCCGTCAATTTGTTTTAGATAAGCAACAAACTATTCTCAAACCACTGGGAAATAAAGCGGGAGAAGGGATTTTATTTTTGCAATCAGGCGATCGCAATTTTAACTCCATCATTGAACTTAGTACTCTGCAAGGTCGAGTACCAGTAATGGTACAAGTCTATTTACCAGCAGCAAAAGCAGGTGATAAAAGGATTATATTGCTCAATGGTGAACCAATCGGCGCTCTCAATCGTCTGGCCAGTGGTAGTGATTTTCGCAATAATATGGCCACAGGTGGCACGGTAGCACCAACGGAAATTACTGCCAGAGAAGGAGATATTTGTACTCAATTAGCTCCAAAACTCCGCCAGGATGGCTTAATTTTTGTGGGTATTGACATAATTGGTGGTTATCTGACAGAAGTCAATGTCACCAGTCCCACCGGAATCAGAGAGATTGATCGACTAGATCATCTTCATCTTGGTGATCAGGTGATTAAATGGGTTGAGCAAGCTGTTAAAAGGTAATTAGCAACTACCGATTTGTTAACTATTTATAGCGTATGCCATACTTCGAGGATGGCATACACACCACAGAGAACAGCATTGTTTTACCTCAACACTGAATTGATTGAACGGTTAATTTTTTAATTTTTGGGTGGTGTTCGCCGTCTTTGCAGAAAATCAGGAATATCCAAGATTGGTTTTTCCTTAGGTTCAGGAGTTGGATTAGGAGAGTTAGTTGGGGTTGTGGATGGGGGACGTCGAGAAGAAGGAGTTACTACTCTGGGAGTGACTACAGTTTGTGGGGGTGCGGCTTGCATTTCCCCTGTAAATCCAGTAGCTATGACCGTAATTCTCACTTCACCTTGAAGTCTGTCATCAATCACGGCGCCAAAAATAATGTTGGCATTAGGATCAACAACTTCATAAATTGTTTCTGCGGCTGCATTCACTTCATGCAGAGTCAAATCCGTACCACCAGTAATATTAAATACTACTCCTCTCGCCCCTTCTATCGAACATTCCAATAAAGGTGAAGAAATAGCGGCGATCGCTGCTTCTCTGGCTCTAGATTTTCCGGAGCTGACACCAATTCCCATCAAAGCTGATCCGGCATCTGCCATGACAGCACGAACATCAGCAAAGTCAACGTTGACTAAACCAGGGATGGTAATGATATCGGAAATGCCTTGTACCCCTTGACGTAATACATCATCTGCATAGCGAAAAGCTTCTTGTACAGGAGTTTGTTCCGGAATCACTTCCAACAATTTATTGTTGGGGATAATAATCAAGGTATCGACACGACTTTTTAATCCTTCAATCCCCTGCTCTGCTTGGGTAGTGCGTCGTCGTCCTTCAAAGACAAATGGACGTGTAACTACACCAACAGTGAGAGCGCCCATTTCCTTAGCTATCTCTGCCACAATTGGAGCTGCACCAGTTCCAGTGCCGCCTCCCATCCCAGCGGTGATGAAGACTAAATCAGCCCCCTCTAAAGCTGTAGCAATTTCATCCCGTGATTCCTCTGCTGCTTTTTGACCAATGGCTGGATTACCACCTGCACCTAAACCTCTAGTGAGTTTCTGTCCAATTTGTAATCGACTCGGAGCACCTGCTAAGGTAAGAGCTTGAGCATCAGTATTAATAGACCAAAACTCCACCCCAGAAACATCTGATTCAATCATGCGATTGACAGCATTGCCACCACCACCACCAACACCAATGACTTTGATGTTGGCAACTCGACCGGGAACAATCTCACCAATCCGGCTATTTTCTGGAGAAATTTTCTTATGATCGTGATTTTGCCCATAATTCAACCCAGAGTTATTAAAGGGGTTGGGGGAGTTAACCGCCAAAGAGAACCCGGAAGCACTCGCAGGCTGGGAATTTTTATAGGTAAGTTCTTGGTTATTATCAAGTGTCATTGGATTTTGTCAAAAGTAGATAAACGACTTTTTGGGGGTGTTATTCACTTACTTAATAGTCAACTATAGTTTGACACTGCTATTATCCATAGCCTTGTCATGGATTTTCCTAGCGAATTGCAACCCTAGTCAAATTAGAATTGCAATGATTTACCCTGGGATAAGCCTTGAATGTAGCTGATTGCATAGTCAATTCTCAAGACGTAAACTTATATTTACTGTGAATTGATTTAGATAACTTCCCAGCCTTATTCGTATCTATACTGTTATATCGCCAATTTGGCATAATAGACATTTCCTACCTCTCTTTATATTCATGATGGAGATTGGTCATCAATTTTACAGGTATTAAAGTTGATTTCTGCCTCTTTCGTCAATATAGCTATTACGGGATTTTTGTATATCCTGTTATGTTTTAAGCAGCAATAATACTGAAAGCAGCGTCGCTTTATTCTGCTCCATTCAAAGTAGTAGTTATTAACTATACACCTTAATTTAGTCCACGCAACTTGATCCAAAAAGTTTTCAGCATCAGATATCCCTGCAAAGAGGAAGTCTGGGGGTGCTTTGTCTACCTGAATAATCTGGTTAATATATTTCTCCATTGGGTGTGATTACCACTCTAAAAACCAAAATTTGCGTTGTAATTACCTATTTTCTCACTAGAAGTCATCATCAATTTACTTTTTCAACTATAGAACACCCTGATTAGTTTATGGTTTTTTTGTGGTGAACAAACATTTGCTCGGAGAAATATTCTATCCTATAGAAGCCATCCTTACTACTGTTAACTAGCTAATTCCCAATTTATTGGCAGTTTACCTTCCCGCAGGGTATTTTGAATTCCGCCTTGCGGTACTAGTGTATTTTCTGGCTAGTGTCTTTGGCATTTAATCTAGGAATTTCTTGAATCATTTGTACTAACGGTGAATTGGGATTTTTGAGATCAATATACTCTATTTGATTGGGATTCAGCTTGGTTGATAAATGGCGCATTTGCACCAATACTCTAATTTGCTCAATTAACTGGATAGTTGAACCACCCAGATGTACTTTTCCTAGTTCCGTTTTTAAAATTAAATTTTTGGGATTGCGACAATCAACTTCAGTAATTTTAACAGTACTTTGGCTAATTGCCTGATAAAGTTGAGTCCAGTATGAGCGGTATTGTGCTGGAGAGCCAATCACTTTCAGACTAGGTAGTTTGCCATTGGGGTTGAGTGATTTATATTTTTCTAAAGGCATCCAAACTCCACTAGAATCTAGTAAACCTATCACTATTTGTTTGTTACTCGTGTTACTATTTTGCTCACAACCCTGCGGGATTTTTGATGATGAGTTCCCAGGCAGAGCAGAGTTTTTGTTACATACAAGCGTTGATTCGGCTTTACTAATTGGTGCGATCGCCACCGGGATTCTTTCTTTAACGTCAATAATTAATCCTGGTGGAAATAAACGTCGGTTCACACTGGCCTGAGCTATCATCGGCTGTTGCTGCAAAGACTGGGCAATCGCCGCAGGTTCAATCCGCCATAAAGACTGAGGATAAGATAGCACTAGTAATGATTGGATGGTTTTCTCGGAGATAATTTGATTATTTGACTTCATCACTATTTGAGCAGGAGTCTTTAGCACCCATATCGGTTGAATCGCTACCCATAATAATCCACTAGCTAGACTACATACAGCAGAAGTACGCCAAATAGCCTGAAAAAGTTTCATTCGTCGTTGCCGACGTAACCTTTGACGACGCTGGGCTAAATCTATTCGGGAAACTGATACTATACCAGCCATATGAACCCCTTTAATTTTTTAAGTCCCATTCCTGGGTTCGCTTGTGTGATCAAATATAACAGGAGTTAGCAGTCAGTCAATTTTAGATTTTGGGTGAGGAGTCACCAGAAACAAGAAATTAGCAGATGGAATTATGAAAATTTCCTTTAATTCCTGACCAATAATATATTCTGAGATTGAATCTTCAAATGCTCGCTCTCTGTATTTCTCTTGTCTGGTGAATCCTGATTCTTCTGTATATTCCTCATACCCCTACACCCCTACACCCCTACACCCTGACACAGAAATTTCTACCATGCTATTGATAGATGCCCACAAAATCATTCTGTGAGCAATTAGTTCGATTAAATAGCCAAATGGCAAATTCATCATCTGTTTCCACAACGAGCAGAAAATTCCTGTATATCAAGATACAATTGAAGCTATATCTACATGAAAACTCCATTGAATTTGTCGCGGTTTTATAAAGCATGCAACCCTAGCTATACCCTAAATATGGGTGATGCACTAGCTCGACAGTACTATATAGATTTTGCTGATGTGCGTGGTTGTAAGATTGTCGAAGAATTGCAACGAACCATCAGTCGAATTTCCCCAGATGAGCCAACCTGTCAATTATTTACAGGACATATTGGTTGTGGTAAATCCACAGAATTACAACGCTTAAAATCAGAATTAGAAGCGCTTGGATTTCATGTAGTTTATTTTGAATCTAGTCAAGACTTAGATATGGCGGATATTGATATTAGTGATATCTTGCTAAGTGTAGCTCGTCAAGTTAGTGTTAGTTTAGAAGGAATTGGTATTCAACTCAAACCTGGTTACTTTAGTAATTTGTTTAAAGAAATAGGGGATTTGTTGCAAACTCCGATCAATATTTCTGCCACAGCTGAGTTATCTTTAGGTATTGCCAAAATCACAGCTAAAACTAAAGATAGTGCCCAAACACGAAATCAACTTAGACAATATCTAGAACCTCGCACTAATAGCATTTTGCAGGCCATAAATGAAGAAATATTGGACAAAGCTATAGAAAAGCTCAAACAACGGGGTCAAAAGGGATTAGTCGTAATTGTGGATAACTTGGATCGAGTGGATATGCGTCCTGTAGCTTCAGGACGTACACAACCAGAATATCTTTTTATTGACCGTGGTGAACAGCTACGCCGCCTTAAATGTCATTTAGTTTACACTATTCCTTTAACTTTAATTTTTTCTAACGAATATGAGACATTGAAAAACCGTTTAGGGGGTGGTATTGCCCCCAAGATACTACCAATGGTTTTAGTTAGAAATAGAGATGGAAGTGACTCTGAACCAGGAATGTCACTATTACGCCAATTAGTATTAGCTAGAGCCTTTCCAGAAGTTCCCTGGCATGATAGACTCTCATTAATTACAGACTTATTTGAACACCCAGAAACATTGGATCGGATTTGTCGTGTTAGTGGTGGACATATTCGTAATTTATTAGGTTTACTTTATAGCTGTCTACAACGACAAGATCCTCCTTTTTCTAGAGAATGTTTAGAAGCTGTAATTAAAGATTATCGTGATGATCTACTATTAGCAATTGATGAATCTCAATGGGAATTACTATTTGAAGTTGTACAACAACAAAATGTTAAAGGTGAAACGGATTATCAGAGCTTGCTGCGGAGTATGTATTTATTTGAGTATCGTGATCCCCAAGGACGTTGGTTTGGTTTAAGTCCCGCATTAGCAGAAACTGAAAAAGTCTTGGCTTGGCAACAACATAAATAAGCGCAGAGGGGTAGAGGGGCAGAGGGGCAGAGGGGCAGAGGGGCAGAGGGGCAGAGGGGAAAAGACTTATATAAACTACTCCCCTACTTCCCTACTTCCCTACTTCCCTACTTCCCTACTTCCTCTACTTCCCTACTCCCCTACTCCTCTGCTCCCCTGCTCCTCTGCTCCCCTGCTCCTCTGCTCCCCTGCTCCTCTGCTCCCCATCTCCCCTGCTCCTCTGCCCCTCTGCTCCTCTGCTCCTCTGCTCCCCTGCTCCCCTGCTCCCCTGCTCCTCTCCTTTCTAGGTTGATTTTTAGTATGACAAAGGTTCCCAAGGTGAACGCCAATGAAAAAAATCGACTGGCTATTCACAGACTCATGCGAGCAATAGCATTATCAAAAAATCAGTTTGCTTTGATTTTAGTCAGGTGCAACTATAGACAACTACGTGAGCAGTTGCTAATAAATTTTCGTTCTCTGACTCAAGAAATAAAATTAAAAGAAATTTCTCTTCCACCAGTAACTACTAACTTACACAATCAAATATTCACAGAAATATTTTTAGATGATCTACCTATAGATGAAGATGATCTACCATCAGCAGTGATGGTTTTTGGCTTAGAGTCTATCACCAACATTGAGGATTTACTTACTGGTATCAATCAAGCTAGAGATATCTATGCTGAAACTTTTCATTTTCCTGTAGTTTTATGGCTACAAGACGAGGTAGCATCATTGCTTTCCAAATTAGCTCCTGATTTTAAAAGCTGGGCAGCAACTACCATTAAGTTTGAACTGGATAAAGCCGACTTAATTGCTTTAATTCATCAAGAAACAGAATCTTTATTTACCAAAGTTTTAGCAGCAGGTGCAGGAAGATTTTTATCTAATGCCTCTCTAGATTTAGATCCTAAATCCCAACAACGTCATGAAATTGAATCAGCACGGGATGATTTACTCCGCTTGTATGGAATTCAATTAGAACCAGCATTAGAAGCATCTTTAGAATTCGTCGTCGGACGTGACGAATATAGTAATGATCAAATTGATGCTGCTATATCTCATTATCATCAAAGTATCACACTTTGGCAACAACAGTTAAATACTGAGATATTAGCAGAGAATCAAGAATTAAATTCTCCTTATCTTCTTCATTATGCAATATTACTATTTCACTTAGGATTATGTTATCGTCGCATCGCGGAATTATATCAGAGTGCTAACAGCAGCTACTATGAAGATGCTTTATTATGGTTTCAACAATGTCTAGATGTATTGATGACCGCAAACAGAGAAGATTTGGTTGCCAAATTTATTTCACCAACTTGCGAAGTCCTGAAAAGACTAAAAGCTTGGAAAGATTTAGAAAAATCAACAAAAATATCATTGCATCTACATGAAATATATGGCAATCCGGCTCAAGTTGCTGAAGATTATGGCTTTTTAGCAACTATAGCAGCAGCAGAATCTAATTGGATACTAGCTTATGAATTAGCCAATACAGCACTTTCAATTACTGAAATAGTCCCAGAAGTTTCTGGACATCAAGAAAGTTGGTATTTACTATTATTGGCAAAAAGTCAACGGAATTTAGGTGAATGGTCAGAAGCAATTAATAATTTAGAATGGGCTAGGTTAGTATGTGAACCACAGTATGAACCATTGCTTTATCTGGAGATTATTGAAGAGTTGCAAACTCTTTACTTTTCTGAGGTTCATGACTATGCTGAAGCTTTCAATCTGAAACAAGAAAAAATTCAAATCGAACATCAATATGGATTTCGTGCTTTCATCGGAGCTAGTCAATTACAACCTCAAAGGTATAGAATTAATCCTATTTTAGCAAGCCAGCCAATTTCATTTCTTCCTGAAGAAATAGCTCAAGAAATATCTACTTCTGGACGAATGCAAGATGTAAATCGTCTAATTGAAAGAATTACTCGTGCTGATTATAAACTGACAGTAATTTATGAGACGATCAGGTGTAGGTAAAAGTTCAATTATTAAAGCAGGTTTAGTCCCAGCTTTAAAAGAAAAAATTATTGGTGAACGGATTCCTTTAGCTATAGTTTTATCCGTTTACTCTGATTGGGTTCAGGTTTTAGAACATCATATAAACCAGATACTCATCAATATGGAAATATCAATTTCCGAAGATAAATCAGCAAACTTAATTGAAAAAATTCGCTTAGTTTCTGAACGAAATCATACAATGATTATTGTATTTGATCAATTTGAAGAATTTTTCTTTAATAGTGATTCTCCTCAAGATAGAATTCAATTCTATAGATTTTTTAGTGAATGTCTAAATATTCCCTTTGTCAAAATTATTCTATCTTTAAGGGAGGATTATTTACATTATTTATTGGAAATTGAGCGTTTTGGTCAAGATAATAATATATATGATTTGAGTGTAATTAATAAAAATATCTTGGATAAAGATATTCGCTATTATTTAGGAAAGTTCTCCAGACAAGATGCTAAAAATATTATTTATCATTTAACCAAAGTTTCTTATTATGAAATAAAGGCAGAATTAATTAATCAACTAGTTGAAGACTTAGCAGGTACAGCCGAAGAAGTACATCCGATTGAATTACAAATAGTTGGTTCTCAATTGCAAACTGAAAATATTAATACGCTGGAGCAATATAAAGCTTCTGGGGGTTCAAAAAAATTACTTGAACGTTGGTTAGAAGACGTTATTCAGGATTGTGGAGAAGAAAATGCCGCAATAACTTGGAAATTATTATTTGAATTAACTGATGAAAAAGGTACAAGACCACTCAAAACTCAAGGAGATTTAATCAAGGCATTAAGATGTAATAGTATTCATGCAATTGAGTCAAATTGGGAATTAATTTTAGAAATTTTGGTAGGTTCAGGTTTAGTGCTAGAAGTACGAGAAAAATTAGGAAATCGCTACCAATTAACTCATGATTATTTAGTAGCACCAATTCGCCAAAAAAATAACTTCGGCATAGCCGCAGAATTTAAAAAAATCAAAATTGCTAAACTTAGAGCCGAAGTGGCTCAAAGAATGAGTCAAGAGCAATTAAATTTGGCTTTACAACAGCGACTCAAAGAAGCTCGCATAGTGGGGGTAGCTTTAGCCATGATGGCAGGAACTATTGGTGCTTTATGGTGGCAAGCAGATTTACAGAAAAAAGCCGCTGTCCAGCAGACATTGCGAGCAGAACACAGCGAAATTAATTTAAAAATTAGTGCGATTGCAGCTGCTAGTGAAGCTTTATTTGCCTCCAATAAAGAACTTGATGCTTTGATGGAGAGTTTACGGGCTTGGAAAAGATTAAAACAGGTAAATAGAGTGCCGGCGGATACTCAAATGCGAGTGGTAAGTGCGCTACAACAAGCAGTGTATGGTGTAACGGAATTAAATCGCTTGGAAGGACATTTAGATATTGTTTGGGGTATTGCCTTCAGTCCTGATGGTAAGTTATTAGCTTCTGGTAGTAAGAGACCAGACCATAAAAATCTGGCGTCCTGATGGCAGTTTACTCCAAACTCTTACAGGTCATGCAGATTCTGTCACCAATGTTAGTTTTAGTCCTGACGGTCAAAATTTAATTAGTACGAGTCTGGACAAAACTCTGAAAATCTGGCAGAGAAACCCAATTACAGATAAATTCAACCCCCAACCCTATAAAACCTTGACCGGACATGAAGATTGGATTTATAGTGCTAATTTCAGTCCTGATGGACAATTAATTGCTACTAGTTCTAAGGATACAACGATTAGAATTTGGCGTCGAGATGGTAGTTTAGTGAAAATTTTGCGTGGTCATCAAGGCTGGGTGAATTGGGTAACTTTTAGTCCAGATGGCAAATATATTGCCTCAGCTAGTGATGATAAAACTGTGAAAATCTGGCGTCGAGATGGTAGTTTAGTGGCAACTTTAGCAGGATATGAACAGGGTGTCACTGTTGTTACTTTTAGTCCTGATGGGCAACTATTAGCTTCTGGAAGTCGAGATAAAATATTGAAACTTTGGCGCCGCGAAAATCATCGTAATCAGGATAATTTAGATTTTCGTCTTTATAAAAATTTACAACAGCGTAATAACACAATTTGGAGTTTGAACTTTAGCGCTAGTGGAGATAGATTAGTGACAGCGGGTGATGAAAATACCATCAATCTTTGGAGTGTTAATGGCACCTTGCTGAAAACTTTTAAAGGACATAGTGATACTATTACTAGCGTGGTGTTCAGTCCTAATCAAAAACTCATCGCCTCAGGAAGTTACGATAAAAGTATCAGATTATGGAGTTTAGATGCACCTACATTACCTATCCTTCGCGGTCATACGAATCGAGTTTTGAGTGTGGCTTGGAGTCCTGATGGAAATATGCTGGCTTCTGGTAGTCGCGATCACACAGTTAAACTTTGGCAAAAATATAGTCATGGTGGCAATGTCGAAACTAGACTTTATCAAACCCTAGTGGGACATACAGATAGAGTGCCTAGTGTCAGCTTTGATCCTGAAGGAGAAATGTTAGCTTCAGGTAGTTATGACAAAACCGTAAAACTTTGGCGTCGTGACGGCACTTTACTCAAAACTCTATCTGGGCATAATGATAGTGTAATGAGCGTTAGTTTCAGCCCTGATGGTCAAATTTTAGCATCAGCCAGTAAGGATAAAACTATCAAACTTTGGAACCGTCAAGGGCAATTACTCAAAACTTTAGCAGGGCATCAAGGTTGGGTAAATAGTGTTAGTTTCAGCCCTGATGGTCAAATTTTAGCTTCTGCTAGCGATGACAAAACTATCAAATTGTGGCGAAAAAATGGCCAATTATTAAAAACCTTTTCACCTCATGAAAGTTGGGTATTGGGGGTTAGCTTTAGTCCCACGGATCAACTGCTAGCATCTGCCAGCTGGGATAATACTGTCAAACTGTGGCGACAAGATGGCACATTATTAAAAACCTTGTTAAAAGGCTACAGTGATAGTGTTAACAGTGTCACATTTAGTCCCAGTGGTGAACTACTAGCTGCTGCCAGTTGGGATAGTACGGTTAAAATCTGGAGCCGTGAAGGAAAATTAATCAAAACTCTCAACGGACATCATGGCCCAGTATTAAGCGTTAGTTTCAGCCCTGATGGTCAAACATTAGCATCAGCTAGTGATGACGACACCATTATTCTTTGGAATTTACATCTGGATGACCTACTCCGTCGTGGTTGTAATTGGGTAGATAATTATCTTCAGCATAATCACAATGTTGATCAACGCGATCGGGTTCTTTGTCATGGCATTATTCCTCAACCATAAATCGGCAAGAATTTAAGCATCTTCCTGGGATTCTGTGGGCAAATTTACCAAAAAACTTTGTAGTCGCATGCGCTCAATATAAGGCCAGCCCCCTTCCGATTCAATATCTTTGAGTAGAGAATATAGTTGGCGACGATTATGCGGTAAAGTGTCTTGAAAAACCCCGTCCCGAATTTGACGGTGTAAATGCTCCAACTGCCGTAGCAAAGCCAACAGGGCTGTAGCATCACCAATACTATCTTGAACTACATCTTCTACCGCAGTGGCGATCGCTTGCAATTTAGTAGAAAATTGCTCTAATTCAAAATTTTCGTCTTTGCTCATAGAAATACTCGGTATGCGGGAAACTCAGTCCCTTTAGGGCTGAGAGGGAAGCGACACGTAAGGTTTTTACCTTGTGAGTCTTAGAATGCGTAACTGTAACCATCTTTTCGATGCACAATCTTGCAATATTTGTAACTAATTCCTTGCACTAATTCTGTACAGGAAATATTGAATGAACCGGTGGTTCTGACCGCAACACGACCAATATATTCGCCGATTTTCTTGCCTGTGGTGACAATTGCCTTGACAATATCACCTGTTTGAAAACCTTTGATAAATTTGTGGCGAGGAACGTACCGAGATGGAAAGCCAAATTTATCCGTGCGGCACATTTGACGAGTACCATGTCCGGTGGCTTTAATCAGTAGAGGTTTGGTTGTCACAACTTTTAACTCTCCAATTTGACCCACACAAGCAGCATCAATCCAGTGAGTTTTCGCTAGATTTAACCGAGTGCGATTAAATTTTGTTAATCCACCAGAACCAGTCTCAACAGTTAATCCAGTTTCTTTCAACCTGCTAAATAATGCCCATCGGGTTGAGTTAACTGCTGCGGCATCTTTTAATGGCCGCTTGGCTTGAGCCAGAATTTGCTTCAGAACATCTGGTTTTTTTACGAGAAATTTCTCAATATCTTGAGTACCCTTTTTCAAATTGCATTTTTCGCAAGCTAAACAAAGATTGGAAATCCGATTACTTCCACCTTTCGCTTTTGGTTTAATATGTTCTATTTGTAATGGTAAGTTATCAGCATGACAATAAGCACACTTTCGATTCCATTTATTCAGCAGGTATTCACGAACTTCGTATCCCTGTAATTCTCCCTGTTGATATTCAATGCCGGAAATCTCCGGGTTTTCTAATTGCTGCAAATCAAATTTGATTAGTTCTTGAAAGATGGAAGTTATGGGGGCAAATTTGATAAATTTATTTACCCAGGTTAATGTTGTTTCGACTCGATGTTGTAATGAAGGAGGCAACCAACCCTCTGGATGAGTCCGGTTTAAAAACCTGGCTTGACGATAACGAGTATGACGTTGACGCCTAGCTCTACGTAATGAACGACGAGATTCAAGACTGGACTTAATCGCTTCACCCCGATGAGTTAATTCCGCACCGAAGATGACATTATCTTGCTGGAGCAATGCGATGCCAGTGGTTTTAGATCCGGGATCTAATTTGAGAGTTAGTGTTTCTGGTGATGCCGTGACGGCTTTTTTCAAAATGATGGTAAATGGATAGCGACGAAAAACCGCAGCTTTACCAGCATTAAGCAACTTGTGAGCCATTGATGGTTTGCAGGGTATGAGTGGTTTTTTGTTAGCGTCAACAACTAACACATAATTTTGATTAGACATGGTTGTGCCTTGACCATTGTGTGTAAAGTTAGCTTCGACCTTGTTATCTGAGCTTGTTAGGTTTGCAACACTGTTCCAGTGACCTTAGAACTGTTTAATCACAAACGACAGAGCGGGGAACTAGCTACGCATTCCGAGGTGTCGTGACTCAAATAACGGCTACCTATTTCTAGGTGGTCTGGTCAGTATGGCTTGCTTGATTTCTCTTACAGAGCCACAGTCCCTTTAGGGCTGGGTTACTGACGCAACTTTATTCCGTGAATTATCTACACTGACCTTACGGTAAAATGTACGCGAATCTATTCCTAGAGGAAAGCGCTCTCCTCCCTGTTTTAATCAACTTGGGGAAAGCTTGTCCATTTTAGTTGATGATGAGAATATTAAGA
This sequence comes from uncultured cyanobacterium, assembly GCA_963766435.1. Classification (GTDB taxonomy): domain Bacteria; phylum Cyanobacteriota; class Cyanobacteriia; order Cyanobacteriales; family Nostocaceae; genus CAVXZH01. Next base: position 2,308,849 of record CAVXZH010000006.1, on the reverse strand, counting down.
AGTGTAACTAATTTTTAACAAAAATAAATAATTAACTATTTTGCCGTAGTGGCTAGAGTCTTTGCTCTGTCAAGGATAATGAGTAGTTGACCCCTTACCTGTACGCTAGATCTAATCAAGATGATAGTACTTTGATTTTGAGTGAAAAAAAATCGTATAATCTGGCTAATTTCCCCATTTAACAATGGGCTGTATGTAGTGACGACACATACATAATACAGGATGACTTGGGTAACACCAGGCCCCAACTCTACCAAATGCTATCAACAGCAACATTGCTGGTTTTTTGCTTCCTTAAGGATACTCGTCCCCAACCGATGAGTGGTTGCTTAGTTGAAGATTTTCATCTTCAGAGAGCCAAATGGGATGCGTTTAAACACGTTTAGTAGAGCAGTTTTACAACTTAGATATTAATTTTTGACATTGAGGTTAAACCATGAGGTATCGCGCTTTAATTGTTGCATTCTTGGCTTTGTGCCTGGGGTTAATGACCGCTTGTAGTGATGCTCCATCTACCAGTTCAACAGAAGTACTTACTTACGAGCAAATACGAGGTACTGGCTTGGCAAATAAATGCCCTCAATTGGCAGAAACAAGCCGTGGTTCTATTCCCATTGATGCTAGTAAGTCCTACACTATTAAAGAATTGTGCTTAGAACCAACCAGTTTCTTTGTCAAAGAAGAACCAGCGAACAAAAGACAATCAGCAGAATTTGTCGCTGGTAAATTGCTAACCAGATACACATCTACTATTGACCAAGTACAAGGGCAATTAACTATCAACCCAGATAATAGTCTAACCTTTGCAGAAAAAGACGGTCTTGATTTCCAAGCCATCACTGTGCAACTTCCCGGTGGAGAAAGAGTACCTTTTCTCTTTACCATCAAAAACTTAGTTGCTCAAAGCCAACCCGATTTAACTTCTCTGAATACTTCCACCGACTTTAAAGGCACTTTCAAAGTCCCCTCCTATCGTGGCGCAGCTTTTCTAGATCCTAAAGGTCGTGGTGTTGTTAGTGGTTATGATAATGCTGTAGCTTTACCTGCTAAAGCAGATAATAAAGAACTTACCCGTACTAATGTAAAGCGCACAGATATTCTCAGTGGTAAAATTTCTCTACAAGTAGCTAAAGTAGATAATCTAACTGGGGAAATAGCTGGTACTTTTGTGAGTGAACAGCCATCTGATACTGACTTAGGTGCAGGTGAACCGAAAGAAGTGAAAATCCGTGGTCTATTCTATGGACGAGTGGAAACCATCGGTAGCTAATATTTAACATCAAGACAACTGGGAGAAGAGGCAGGGGGGCAGGGAGCAGGGAGCAGGGGGGAGATAAGAGGCAGGGGGGCAGGGAGCAGGGGGGAAAACGGAGATGGTGAGATGGGGAGATGGGGAGAATATATTTTAAATTCTCTTCTCCCCCTGCCCCCTGCCCCCTGCCCCCTGCCCCCTGCCCCCTGCCTCCTGCCTCTTTCCCCCTGCCCCCTGCCCCCTGCCCCTTGTCCTCTTTCCCCCTGCCCCCTGCCTCTTTTCCCCCTGCTGCTTTACATATAAATACTTACTTAAAAATACTGATTTATATTTCCTCTTTTATAAAGATATATAGGAATCCTACTTGATTTTTAAACAAGACTCCGTACTCTTTCCCTGTTCCCCGTTCCCCGTTCCCTGTTCCCTGTTCCCTCTCTACGCAAATTCGTTCAAAACTCAAAGCGGATTCCTATAGCAGTCACCAAAGTAATTAGGGCATTTTTCTCTTACCTATGCCCGGTTTTCTCATATATAAGTTAAACTAATAGCCTATTTCAGGAAAGTTAAGTAGTATCTCGGTTTGACTGAACGGGTTTTGCTGTATATTTTATTTTTATATAGTTTTTTAGAAAACTAGATATCACCTGTAATTTAAATAAAAAGCAAGTATACACTTACTTGCCGTGATTTCACTTGTGTGCCTATCCTGTAAACTCATCTTGTGGTGAGAATAGAGGTTTTTGCTGTCCATAGCAGTTATAAATTTATAGCTTGATGGTTCCCCGTAAATTTTGTTTCGGTTCGGCTTCAGAAAAATCACCAGACTGTTTATTTGCTTAATAAACAAGTTACTATGACTACCACCGCTACCAATGAACTGAAAAATGAAATTTGGCAATTATTGCGAGATTATCAGCAATCTCACTCAGAAGTTGTTCGCAATAAATTAGTAGAACTGAATTTTGGATTAGTCAGAAAAGAAGCTCATTATTGGATTAATCAATGCCATGAGAGTTATGACGATTTGCTCCAAGTCGGTTGTTTAGGACTAATCAGGGCCATTGAAAGATTTGAATTGTCGAAAGGACATGCCTTTAGTTCCTATGCGATTCCTTACATTCGAGGTGAAATTCAACACTACCTTCGAGATAAAGGTGTGAGTGTAAGAATTCCGCGACGGTGGTTAGCATTGCAACAGCAATCCATCGGTGTTACTCGTGCTTGGCGGGAAAAATACAATCGTCAGCCTAGTGATTCAGAATTAGCTACAGCACTAGAAATTTCTATTAGTGAATGGCAAGAAATTAAATTAGCGTGGATCAATCGTGCTCCCTTGAGCTTAGATGTACCAGTGCAAGATGGAGAAGAAGGGTCTACTTGTTTAGGAGAATTAGTTCCCGATCCGCGCTATCGAAGTTTTCAACTGGCGCAAGAAGACCAAATCCGTCTACAACAGGCATTGGTACAACTTGAAAATCGTACCCGTGAAGTCTTAGAATGCGTGTTTTTACAGGATTTAACCCAAAAACAAGTGGCAGAACATTTAGGAATTAGTGTAGTTACTGTTTCTCGGAGAGTGAAGAAAGGGTTGGGTCTATTAAAACACCTGATGGGGGCTACAGACGATTAATCGCTATATCCGCAAAAAGGCAGGAGAAAAGAGAGCTTTGTCCTCATGGTGGTTACGAAATACCAGATGAATTTAATGGAGCCGTGGGGATTTTCCTCAAGCCTATATGAGATTTCACCATCACCAACAGTATTGGTGATGTTGTATTTGATGTCTTTTGGATGTTTAGCTTAAAAGGATCAGTAAGTTTATTTCTCATACAAATACTCAGTATGGGAGAAACTCAGTCTCCTCAGTGGCTCAGAGGGAAGCAACTCGTGCAACTAAAGTTGCAGTCAGTCTTAATTTAAGTTACAATAAAGTGTCTACCAGTGAATATTCCTATAGCTTTGGAGTGCGGCTAATGGACAGAAATAAACAAATTACAATTATAGCTATTTTTATATTGTCTATCAACGGATGTACAATACCAGAAAATACTTCACAAACTACTTCTACGCCAGCACCAGCAGCACCAGCAGCCAAGTCACCAGGAGCATCAAAGCCAGGGGATTCTTTTTCTAATCCAGTGGTGTCTCCCCAACCAAATTCAGTAGTCGCTACTTTACCTAGTGTTCCCCTAATTCAATCTACTGACCCTAACCTCAGATTACCTTTGGTGTCCACTGGACGACAAGACCCATTCGCGCAAATTACTGGACAGCCAGGTATTGATAATACTGGGCCTGAAAACATCAAAAAAGTACCTACATTACCTCAACTTGTTGTACCAAAGCCAGCAACAATTGCTAAGAATCCCGCGAATCCCACACCAAAACGAAGTATTGCCCTCAATCCCAAACCAAAATCAATCACTCGCATAGCACGGATAACGCAAAGAAATAATCCGCCCACAATTCCAGTTTTACCTAAAGTATTGCCTCAGGTTGTCGCCAATAATCCGATTACATCTCAATTACCACCCAAGGTAGAACCAGATGGAGCTAAAACAGTGTTCGTAAGTGGTGTGGTGATGATTGGTAAAGAAATTCAAGCCATTATCAAAGTACCAGAAGAACGTACTAGTCGCTATGTTCAAGCCGGAACCAGACTCATAAATGGTGTTATAGTCAAACGCATTGAAATGAATGAAGGTTCTAATCCAGTTGTGGTTTTAGAGCAATATGGGATTGAAGTAGCTAGAATGGTAGGTGACGTACCTGAAAAAAACAAGCCCGTCACTAAAACGGCTGTGAATAACTCTGTTGAGACAGTTTCCGAGCGTGGCTAGTCATGAATAGCAATCTAGAAAGGGAAAAAATCGAGTTTGCTGGCTTACCTTTAGCAGTTTACCGAGAAATAGCCGCCCATTTACGTCAAGTTGAAGGAGTCGAGGTGGAATTAATTCCCCAATCATCTCCACAGTTTGATTATCATCACAGTCAAATTAGCGGGTTGTGGATTTCATGGACAACTAACCCTGATTTTAACAGTCGGCAGCGTGTTAAGCAAATTTTGGCATATTATCGAGAACGGGAATAGAGAAGTCCGAATTAGGTATGCAATTACCAATTCCTGAGGTAAACTTGCAGCAAGTTAATGCAAAATATTACTCAGCTGCTCTTTGGTTCAGGCATTACTCACAATGGAACACTGGCAATTTCTGATACAGAAACAGGGCGATCGCACTTGGCACTCCCTGGAATCGCCAAATCTCAAAATTTCGGCAGGTAGATATAGAGTTTTAGCTCGTTCTCACCTGATCAATACAGATGTTGATGTCCGGGTAACTCATTCTTCAATTCAAGAAGTTCCACTGAAGCGTCGAATCCTCAAGCGTTTGCGTCGAACTAATGCCGAAGGACTCATGGCTGTAATTCCCTTTACCTTTCTTCAACCAGGGATGTGGGAGTTACGATGCTCTGGAGATTTGATGTCAGATATTCTCGGTAAATCCTGGCAATACCGAGTTGTTTTGCAAGTTTTACCCCCAAAATTAGACCCAGACCCACAGAAATCAGTGCTAGTGACCAGTTCAATTCACCTGATGATTTCCATGATATTTCTCCAGCTAACTCAAAATTAATTACCTTAGATAGCAGATTCACAGAACTAGTATCTGATGTCACCAGAGACATCACCAGGGACAGAGAAGATACAGCTGATCCACCTGTTAGCCCAGTTTGGTTTAAAGGTGAGACTGTAGAACAGATTTTACAAAATTTAATAGATTTATCTTTACCCACCGCAGAACCGTTACAGTTAACGGAAAAAACTCCTGATTTTTTAGAAACACCGCCATCCTTACCACTACAATTAACTCTGAATCGAGAAGCTTATATTGCTCATTGGGGTGATATCTTGACGATTAATGGACAAGTGGAACTCCCAAAAGCGCAGAATTTAGAAAATGAGGAGATTCCGCATCCAGAAAATCTTTGTTTACTACAACTAGCAATTACTCTACGCTCACCTTTAGAGTCAAAAATTCTGACTCAAGTTAGACAACCACTCTCGGATCAGGTATTACCTTTAACCTTTAGTACCTCAATTGATGTTCCCATTGAAGATGAATCAAATTTAATTTTAGCAGAAATTAGTTTATATGGTGCTTTTGACGGCATTAGTGAAGCTCGACTTTTAGCTACTCAGTTTTTTACGATTACAGCAGATATAACACAATTATTATCAATTACCAGCCCTACTGAAAATATTACACCAGATATATCTAATCAAAATACCGTACCTAAAACATTACCATCTGATACCAGAGAACCAGAAGTATCTGTTAATCTGGGATTAGAACTTTTTAATCTAGTCAAAACTTCTCAAAAAATTCAGTTTCAGCCGTCAATACCAATTCCAAATCAACCTTTACCCCCCCAAATCCATCCCCGCATCTTGGTTTCTACTTTTGATCATTCTACAGATGCACGTTGGCTAGAATTACCAAAGTTACCTGTAAGTCAACCTGATTCTGTTGTTGATGATGTAGTGACACAATCCCCAGCTATAAAGGAATCTCCAGCGATAGAGGAGTCTGTAGACAACCATCTCACGATTCCAACTATTAACATGGAGCAATTGCTGATCAAACCTCGACGGTCAATAGCTAACAGTGCTTTTCCTTATTTGCGACGAGTTAAGGGTTTGTCGAGTGATAAAACAAAAATACATCCTCGTACACCAAAACTCTTTGAATTACCAGCACCAATAACTAATCAGAATAAAAATGTAGCCGAATTAGTTACCAGCGAGGCAGAACCTGTAAATGAATCAGTTGTAGAGGAAGTATCTGTTGTCAATACAGAATTAAATGAATCCATTGTAGAAGAAGTATCTGTTGTCACTACAGAATTAAATGAATCCATTGTGGAGGAAGTATCTGCTCCACCACCAAAATTAATCATACCTCCTCAACCTCCATCTCCTTTACTCAAAAAGTGGATTCACACCCAAGGCTATTCTTTAAGTGAATCAACAGATACCAATTATGAAGATACTGGTAATCATCTACCAATTCAGCCACCATTACTAGCTGAGACTACAGACAAAACTATTGAGGATGTAGATTTGCCATTAAATTTACATCCAGATATACCCACAGAAGACGCTGCTATCAGCGTAGATTTGCCATTAAATCTAAATCAGGATCTAAATCAGGATCTAGAAACTGGTATCGATATAGATTTATCTTTAAATGCAAACGAGGAAATTGCCACAGAAGCAGTCTGCTATCGACGTGGATTTGTCCTTAAAACTAAATCAGGAGATTGGGACACAAGAGACTGTCATTAAAGTGGATTCCTCATTAAACCTCAATCCGGAGATTATCTCTCCAGATAGGATGATAGAAAATGTATTACCAGAATTTTTGGCACCCCTGAATCAAGTTCAACAAATCCCTGCTCATAATTTACTGAAGACACCTGCTGCCAGGTTAACCCAAGAAATTGTGGTGGATGATATTTATCCCCCAACCAATAGAGACAGTCAAAATCAATCGGAAAAAGAACTAGAGCCACCACGGCTAGATTTATCTCGTCGATTACCAATCAATTTGACCAAAATTGGGTCTTTACCGATACCTCAATTGTATGTACCAGAGGGTGAATTGATTGCAGGAACTTTTGTGAAGATTCGTGTAGAGTTGCCAGAAGTTAGTCCAGAGGTGGTAGTGAAATTATGGTTAAAGGATTATCAAACTCGTTCTTTAGTTGATGGACCCATTTATTAGCGAATTTACAACCTAAATCTTTGGGTGGACTGGAAGTGTTAACTGAATTAAGTGTTCCCTTTGGCTGTTTAGAAATTCGTTTAGAGGCGATTGCTCTGGATTTATCTACCCAACAGGAAAGTCATAAGGTGACCATAGTGAGAACTGTGATTCCTCCCGACTTACCAAATTTTGAGCTAGATGAATTAATGGAGCTTTAAACAGGGAAAAAACCAGGAAAGTTCCGTTTGTGTTAAAAATTTTGAGAATTTGCTTTTATGGGATGGGATTTGCAGTAAGCTCAATTTTGAATGCGTAACTTAACAGGACAATTCTTTATGTCTAGTTCATTTTTACCCTCCGTCTTGGCTTATTCCTCATTTATCTCTTCTATTCTGGTTCCCTTAACTGTTTTAGTGGCACCAACAGCTATCTTCTCTTTCTTGTTTTTATACATTGAAAGCGACAACATTGCTTAATTGGAAAATTTGAACTTAAGCAGGGAAATCATTCATACATAAATGTTTCTCTGCTCTATTCACTCATTTCTAAGCAAAACAAAACCGCCTATCTCATGAGTATAGGCGGTTTTTGATACTTAATTAGTTTTGATTCTACTAAGATTTAGATGGAAGAACCAATCCCAGAGTAAGAACCATAAAAGAAAATACCTAACACAGTAATGATACCTAGTCCCGCTACTGTAGCGACGACCCACAGAGGAATTCTTCCACTTTCAGACACAGTTGTTATTCTCCCTTAAAAATAGATATACACAAATTTCACAGTGTGATTGTAGTTAGTGTCAGGATTGGTTAATCTTCCCATTCAGAATTGGTGAGTTGATGACCCCAAATCCCACGAAGCAGAAGTAAATGTATAGATATATCAGTTTACTATTTGACTTTTAAGGATATATTCTGATGGATGCATCCTGACACCTTAACTTTTACTGGTTAACTAGAAGTAATTATCCTGTTACTAAGCTTTCAGCTATAGTAGGGGATTTCTTGCTGGTTCTAGTTAAAGAAGTAGCTGGAAAATAGAATACCGAGAACGAACACTAATAGTAGTCCCAGATATAAAGAAGTCCGGTTGAGTTCTACTGGTTGACTATTAGGATTAGGCGATTTTTCCATGAGTTGCTCCTAACGATGAATAAACTGCATTGCTGCGATCGCACCCAAAAAGAAGACAGTTGGTACAGCTAAGGTATGAACTGCTAACCATCTGACTGTGAAAATGGGGTAAGAAACTGGTTGATTGATATTATTGCCGCTAGTCATGATGTCAAACTACTTACCGATAAATTCTTCAACTTGTTTTTTTGCTTCAAAACGATTTTTCACAATTGGCAATTCTTGCCGTGTTTGTGTGTAGTACTGGTCAGGGCGGGGTGTGCCAAAAGCATCATAAGCCAAACCAGTGCTAACAAATAACCAACCTGCGATGAATAAAGCAGGAATGGTGATACTGTGAATTACCCAGTAACGAATACTGGTAATGATGTCCGAATACGGACGTTCTCCAGTGGTACCTGACATTTAGCGCACTACCTTTTCAAAGACTATTATTGAATTTATTATCCTACAAAGTTTAGAAATAGTTACAACTTGCAACGTCCTTCTCAGAAATAAAGGAATAGGGGGAAGAGGCAGGGGGCAGGGGGCAGGGGGTAGGGGGAGGAAAGAGAATTTAAAATATATTCTCCCCATCTCCCCATCTCCCCATCTCCGTTTATCCCCCCTGCTCCCCGCTCCCTGCCCCCTGCCTCCCCCTTGAGGTTGATATTTGAGTAAAACACCGCGATCGCTAATCACAAATCCTTGTTCTGGCTGGAAAAATACAACTTTGTAGAAATTAGCCGCAACTTCTTCTACATCACGGTCTTTCTCCCAAGTTTTACCACCATCGGTACTCCGGAGTAAATTACCACTGCCACCAGCAATCCAAAGTTCATTGGGGGTACGATAAGCTAAATCTAATAAACCCCAGCTAGTAGACAACTCTGGATATATAGCATCTAACCACTTATCTGATGCAATTAAGTCGCTAAATTGAACCTGACCGCCTCGCGCTAACAACCATAATTGTCCATTTTGACCAAAGCCCATATTTTCTAACCGACGAGAATTAATCCGGTTATGAGGCGTCCATGTACTTTGTCCTGGTTGCCAAGTAGAGTAAAAACTACCCTTAGCGGAAACAGCCACATATTTGCCATCAGGGGAACGTTCCAAGTTACGTACCACACCCACAGCACCTTCCACCTGTGCTTGCCAATTTTTGCCACCATCAGTAGTCTTATAAATAGCACCGACATTAGTTGCCATCTCGGCGGTATTTTCTGCTAAAGCTTGAATAGCAATGGGACTACCAGGTAGCTTTGTACTCAAGGGAATCCGTGACCAAGAAGCACCTTCATCAGTGGTATGTAGTAACAGTGAAGGTTCACCAGCAATCCAACCTTCCTTACCGTGAAAACTGACTGAATCAAAACGAGTTCTAGAGTCATCTAGTTCCAAGCTAATCGGTTTCCAAGTATCACCCCCATCATTTGTTTCTAACAGGGTAGTATTGCTACCAACTAAATAGCCATGTTGGGGGTTATCAGTAAAAGTAATATCCAGCAGCTTGGACTGAGTTGGCACCTTAATTATTTGCCAAGGGTTAGAGCTAATAGAGGGGACTTTACTACAGCCTATACACGCCAAGACTACTATGAATAAGGCAAATATCCTTTGCCAGTTTTTTACCATCGAATGCATTAGTATTTCTTAAGTCTTTTGTAAAGTTGGTAGTCTAGAAAGCGGGTAAAATAATTACGGGAGCTTTATTGTAAACCGTAGAGACTGATAAAAAACAAAAAGCCCAGTGCTAAAGCACCAAAAATCAAAATGTTTTTTTGTCCAGGAGTCAGTGTATTAACGCCTAAGACCGTAACCTAAATTTTCTGGAAATCCAGATGCTGTACCTGATGGGCCAATGTTAGTAAAAGCCAACTTTTTAGCCGTACAAACAGGACAACGCCAGGTCAGAGGCAAATCCTGAAAACCAGTGCCTGCGGGGATATCATGCTTATCATCTCCCTTTTCAGGTTCATAAACATAACCGCAAGCGCGACATTCGTAACGGTCTAATCCGGGAGTCTCAATAGCTGGTTTAGCTGGTTCGCTCATCGCGATCGCACCTCAAACAGGGAAAATATTAAATATACGTTACAAATTATGACATAATCGTTAGACTTTTCTATCAATACTCAAAACGAATCAAATACCTTAAATGCATCTGTTGCCCAGATTTCAGAAAGACGAAAAAGATATAATGTAAAAGAAAGTAACAGAGTTGTTTCCACCATAAGCGGTAGATATTCATTGTGTTTGTCCTTAGCGGTTACGAGTACCTTCTAGGCTTTCTACTTATCTGTAGCCTAGTGCCTGCCCTGGCGCTCTCAGCGTCCAAGCTCCTCAGACCCAGTGGTTTTGCCCCAGAAAGACGTACCACCTATGAATCTGGGATGGAACCCATTGGTGGTGCCTGGATTCAATTCAACATTCGCTACTATATGTTTGCCCTAGTTTTCGTAGTATTTGATGTAGAAACCGTGTTTCTGTATCCGTGGGCAGTAGCTTTTCACCGTTTAGGACTATTGGCATTTATTGAAGCCATAGTTTTTATTGCAATTCTAGTAATTGCCTTAGTGTACGCATGGCGTAAAGGAGCTTTGGAATGGTCTTGAATTCTAATTTAAGCACACAAGAACCAGAACGGATCTCAACCCCAGTTGAGCGCCCTACAGGTGACTCATGAACTGTCAGAAAATATTATTCTGACCACCGTTGATGACCTTTACAACTGGGCGAGCTTTCTAGCTTGTGGCCATTGCTGTTTGGTACAGCTTGCTGCTTCATCGAATTTGCAGCTTTAATTGGTTCTCGATTTGACTTTGACCGTTTTGGACTAATTCCCCGTTCTAGCCCCCGCCAAGCCGATTTAATCATCACAGCCGGTACAATTACCATGAAGATGGCTCCTCAGTTAGTCCGTCTTTATGAACAAATGCCCGAACCCAAATATGTAATTGCGATGGGAGCTTGCACCATCACTGGAGGAATGTTCAGTGTTGATTCACCCACAGCAGTTCGGGGTGTAGATAAACTAATTCCTGTGGATGTATATTTGCCTGGTTGTCCTCCTCGTCCAGAAGCAATTATTGACGCAATTATTAAGCTCCGCAAAAAAATCGCCAATGATTCCATGCAAGAGCGTGGCCAATATCAAACAAGTTCATCGCTACTACAGTACAACTCATAACATGAAACCAGTAGAAGAAATTTTAACTGGTAAATACTTGCAATCAGATACTCGCTTTACACCACCAAAAGAATTGGCAGAAGCGATTGGTATGCCAGTACCACCGGCATTATTGACAGCAATAGCGAAAAGGAGGCACAAAAACGTGGCTGATGAAGAATCTAAACCAGTTCCAGCCGTAGTGGAGTCCATAGTTCCAGCAGGTAAAGTTTCCCAGTGGTTAACGGAAAATGGCTTTGAGCATGAGTCTTTAGGGCTGGATGCAAATGGAGTGGAGATTATTAAAGTCGCAGCAAGCTTTTTGCTGCCCACTGCCACTGCTTTATATGCTTATGGATTTAATTGTCTTCAGTTTCAAGGTGGGTTTGACTTAGGAGCTGGACAAGAATTAGTGAGTATATATCACTTGATTAAAATCGGTGATAATGCTGATAGACCAGAGGAAGTACGGGTGAAAGTGTTCTTGCCAAGGGAAAATCCCACGGTGCCTTCTGTCTACTGGATTTGGAAAACAGCAGATTGGCAAGAGCGTGAATCTTACGATATGTACGGCATTATCTATGAAGGACATCCAAATCTGAAGCGGATTTTGATGCCAGAAGATTGGGTGGGTTGGCCTTTACGGAAGGATTACATCTCTCCTGATTTCTACGAGTTGCAAGATGCTTATTAAGTAATTTTGCTATTTTTACAATTAACCCCTTTCCGATAATGGAGAGGGGTTCTGTTTAACTGGAGTTTAAAAAGTTATGCGGAGGTGTAAATTGTCATTCTGACGGTCGGAAAGAATCTCGCAGGATTCTTTGCTGTCGCGGAGAATGACAGTTTTGACCTTTATTTTGACTTTTCAAACATCCTCTAACTCCATCAGTTTAATGAGATTATATAACTATAATCTAATACAGTTCAGTTAAGCCGAAAAATGCCTAGAATCCTTATACTGTCATCCTGACGGTCGGGAAGGATCTCGCAGATCCTTCCCGACCGTCAGGATGACAATACTACCTTCTTCCCTTAACTGAACTGTATTGAACTATAATAGAAACTCTCCAATTGTGAAGAATTATTATGAATGATATAATGCAATACAAGAGTTATTTCTGTTCTATTCATTATAGCAATGAAGATAAAATATTCTACGGACAAGTAGAATATATTCGCAGTTTAATTAGTTTTGAAGGTGAAGATGTAGCTAGTTTGAGAGCTAGTTTTGAGGAAGCAATTGATGATTATTTAGTTATTTGTGAGGAGAAAGGTATTGAGCCAGAGAAACAAACCAAAACCATTTAAAGGTAGTTTTAATGTGCGTGTAGGTAGCCAACTTCATCGTCAAGCAGCTTTATTTGCTCAACAACGGGGGGTTAATCTCAATAAGTTAGTGACAGATGCGCTAGAGCATTATCTCAAAGGGGAATCATTGGAAAATGCTTGAAAATATTGTTCGTAGTTGCGCTTGGGCGCTCTCAATCTTAAACGCAAGCGAGTTTCATAGAATTTACATAACTTAATATAGTTATAATTGTTTTCGTATATCTACTTATTTTTCATATTTAGTTAGTATTTATTCTTCTTTTAATTAATCTACAAAGCTCTTGAAAATCATTAGGTTGTTCACTCAGATTTTTTCTTAAAAGATTTTTAATAACACGATCTCTTGCTTTTTCACCCTGTAATATCTTCCTGCTTGTATCATCCCTGACCTGAAAGCATTGATTAATAATAGTAGATAAAAATTCTTTTCCTCTCATTAGATTTATCCAATTACCATGTCCGATTTTTAATTCTCTACTTTCTCCATAAAATACGTTAAGTATTTCATCCAAGCGAATCTCAAGATTATTTCTGCTAATATATTGAACAAAATTTTCCTGACGTTCAGAAAATTCTCTCCTGGAGGTTAATCGAGTAAGCGCTTCTTCTCTGGTTTTAAATTCATCAGCTTTTTTAAAGCTCTCAATCCATTTCTGTTTAAATTCTTCTCGACAACCAATAATTACATAATTTGCTGCTTCTAGAAAAATTCGCTGACGTGCAATAGATAAAAGTATTCCTTCTATTTTTTCACGTTCACAAGTAATATAGTCACTTTTCATTAAATAATCTACAGAAAGAAAATAGTTTTCAATTTCTCGTTTTCTCCAAATTAATAAATTATTTTTTGTTTCATCCGGAAAGTTAGACCATGTAGATTCAACTTCTTGATCAGAGTAATGATCTCCATCAACAATGAAATAGTATTCTGGGTGATATCTATATAGAGCTTCTGCTACACTTCGGATATGAAAAGATCAACCCAAAGTTTTTACATTGATAGAAATATCATTATTTTTAAAAAGTGTATCTATAATAATTACATCTATTGAATTATGATTACCTTCAATAAAAATAGCGTGTTCATCTCTTTGTCTAACATTTTCTTCTCTAACATTAGTCTGAACTCTAATCGTCATTTAATCAGTCTCCACTAGATGAAAGTAAAATACGTCTATCAGCATCTACAGATGCAAAAATACCTTCAGAATGAGTTGCTATTATATACTGATTATTGGGAACAAGTTTATATAATTGACGTATAAATCGACGATGCCATTCTGCATTAAGATGTAACTCAGGTTCATCAATAAGAACTATTCCAGGAAAATGCACCGTATATTTCCAAATTAAAAAAAGAGTTGATATTATCTCTTTTTGTCCAGAACTTAATCCATCAAAAGGAAAAGATTCTCCACCATTTGTTGGTGTAACTCTAAAATCTATAGTGCTATCTGGTGATAGACGCAATTTTTCAATAGTTCCTGATGTATAGTATTTCATTATTTCATTTAATGTTTCTAAATCATTTTCAGATTCTTTATTGTCTAAGTTTTCAAAGAGTCCATCTCGACTCATTAATGAATGTAAAATTTGCAATTTAAATGTGCTGATAGGAAATTCCGCTCCTAATTTATTTTTATATGATTTATCTTCAATCATCATACCAAGCTTTGGGTTGCCTTCTTGAATCTTTCTATAGCTATGAAAATAGATCAAATGAGGCAATATAGTTGGATTTGTACTCAATCCAACCAGCGAATAGAAAAAAGTGTCCAAATTCTCACGATAATAAAATGACTTAAATTCAGGATGTTGTTTAAGATGTTTCCAACTGTTATTATTAGATACTTTGAATGCTGCATTACGAGAAATTTCTAAAGTTACAGGATATTTATGATTGTTTATAAAAAAATCACCACTAATATTTGCAGATTTTTCACCAGATCTAATTAACATATCAGGAAGATTAACTGGAATATCCTTAGGAATCATGTTCTCAAAGAATTCAGCATGTTGACAAGCTGCAAAAAATAGTAATATACAACACTCTAACACTGATGTTTTTCCAATTCCATTCCGACTACCCATGACAATTATATCTGGATCATCTTTGAATTCTGGAGCGGGAAAACTAAGTTCAATTTCGTCTAATCCTTTAAAATTTTGGATTTTTAAGTTTCTAATTTTAATGGATTCAAGCTGTATTTCAGATTGATCATTCATATAGCTGCTCCTATTTTCCTTCTATTCTTACACTAACACGCTAGAATATTCCTTAGCTTATTCCCAGACTTTGTTTATTTTTTTCCTGTTCTGAGATTACCTCTAATTTTTCTTCTTTGCACTTTTGCGTGAGCAATATTATTTTTTCGCAATAAAATGAAGTCTATTCTCAATATTGTTGAGAATATTGTCAATAAATCAACGAAAAAATCATCATTACAGCCATTGACAAATAGGCTATATTTTTTTATGATATTCTTGAATATAATTGGGCATATCTATTTTCATTTTTTTAGGTAAACCAACTCAATTACAAGCAAAAATCAATTTACTAGCTTGATGAATCTAAAATGCGGCTATATTGATAAGAATATGGCGATCGCACCTAATTCTGTCATCCTGCGGTATTTTACATAGTTAGAAAAGTTTCACTTCTCACAGATGTATGTAAATTTAATTTATATTTATATGATAGCAACAACTGCCACTGAAGGCTTTATCTCATTTCGTAGTCACCGAGTTTGGTATCGAATTATCAAACCAGAAGTAGCAGAATTGGATAAAGTACCACTACTATGCCTTCATGGTGAACGAGGAGTACCACACGATTACTTGGAACCACTAGAATTAATAGCTACAACTGGACGGACAGTTATATTTTATGATCAATTAGGTTGTGGGAATAGCGATGTTGAAACAGTTCACAAAGGTATTTCCGAGTCTGAATGGGTAATCTTTGAAAACAGTTCACATATGCCTCATTTGGAGGAAACAGAACGGTTTTTAGAAGTTTTGTCCGGTTTTTTAGATCGGGTTGAGCAAAAAAAAATGAATCCGATTATTTGTCAAGGCTAAAAGTTGCATTTTATTAACAAATTAAGGTTATGGAGAATCAAGTAAAGATTGCATTTCCTCGGCATCTTGCATCATGCCAAGATCCTTAAAAGTATCCATAGCCTTAATTGACAATTCTCTTGCTTTATCTAAGCTTCCCCACTTTTTTTCTCAATGAGCTTGAGAACGTTGATAACTTTCTAGTGATAAGACGTAGAAATAAAAATATAAAAATATACCTTATATCCTTAATCCCCGGATCAGAAAATTTGTAACCGAAACTACTTTTTATTTATCGGGATTGTGTTTTTACTAATAGATTTTTCCGCTTAATTACATTAAACTACTAGAAGCCTATCGAAATAAGGGGTTTTATCATGGAAACCACGCAGGATATTAGCAATAATTCAGACGTTCAGGGTAGTAGACAAAATACTGGCAGGTTTAGCATCTTCCACCGCATACACCCTAGTCATCTTCACACTCATTTACTTTAAAATCCTGCAAACACCCCATCTATTCTCCGGTAGTTAACAGGAAATCAGTCTATACGTTAAGTCTCAACCTAAAAAAAATGGATTTTTTACTATTACCCATCCTCAGCTTCCTGATTGGTATTATTGTCGGACTTACAGGAATTGGTGGTGCATCACTAATCACCCCAATGTTAATATTTATCTTCCAAGTTCCAGTTACTGTTGCAATCAGTTCTGATATTGTAGCTGCAACAATGATGAAAATTGTGGGAGGGGTAAAGCATTGGCAACAAGGAACCCTCGATTGTGAAGTTGTTAAATGGTTATCATTGGGAAGTGTTCCTGGTTCCCTAGTGGGAGTGGGAATTTTGTATCTGATTCGACAAATGGGAATCACAAACGTAGATGAAATTCTTCTGCACTTAGTGGGAGGAATGATTTTGATAGTAGTTTTTTTAGGAATTGGACAGTTATTTATCAAAGCATTTTTTCCAGATTTTGAATTACCCCAATTACCAAAATTTGATTTAAATACCTGTCTGGGACGCATTCAAACCATGAGTGTGGGAGCTATCTTAGGTGCAATGGTGGGAATCACTAGCGTATCTTCTGGTTCGTTATTTGGAATGGTATTAATTGCCTTTTTTCAGCTTGATTCTAGAAAATTGGTGGGTACAGATTTAGCACAAGCAGCAATTTTACTTTCATTTACTTCTTTGGGACATATTACTTTAGGAACAGTTGATTGGGGTTTAGTCCTACCAATTTGAATCGGGACAATTCCTGGAGTAATGTTAGGTGCAAAGCTATGTCAATTAATGCCGCAGCGAATTTTGAAATTTACGATTTATACTCTATTAATAGGAGTTAGCTGGAAATTAGTTGATTAATCTAAGTATTAATACATAGTAGTACTCAAGAGAAAATAGTATATTCACACAGGTATTGATAGTACGCTGCTAATTTTGCAACATCAATTAGAAGCAAAAAGATCATATCCTGGGATTAACGTGATTAAAGAATATGGTGACATCCCGTTAGTAAATTGTTATGCCGGACATTTAAATCAAGTATTTATGAATATTTTGAGTAATGCTATTGATGCATTAGAGGAACGAGTCAACCAAAATTCTGAACTTAAACTTAATTTACAAATTCGGATTCGGACTGAATTTTCCCAACCATATGCGATTATTATCCGAATTGCAGATAACGGATTGGGTATTCCTGAGGCGATCCAAAAACAGATATTTGACCCATTTTTCACAACTAAGCCCATTGGTAAGGGTACGGGTTTAGGTTTGTCAACTAGCTATCAAATCATGGTGGAGAAACATGGTGGTGTGTTGAAATATCTAACTCAACCAGGAAAAGGTACAGAATTTTGGCTCGAAATTCCCTATATTAAAAGTTAGGGGTAATAGCCGTGGAGCAGGCAAGAGGACTGAAGTATCTGCTCTAGCTTCAATGGCAGGCAAGATGCCTGCTCCACAAATTTAACCACCAAAACCAGGGATTAAACGTTTGAGTGCACGACCAGCAACGTCACCATAACGCAATTCACCACTCAGAATTTTGCCCATAATCTGAGCACCACCAGGACGCTTAATTCCCACTTTATAACCAATCCCAGGGAAGCGATAGAATGCTGCGGCTAATTTTTGTGCCCAGGCCATATCAGTACCCCATTTCTGATTAATCGCATCGCTATATTTTTCTAAAGCATTGATATCACCACTCAAAGCTTCTTGTATAGCTCCTGCGGCTAGCAAACCACTAAAGATGGATGGACGAATCCCTTCAGCAGTAAATGGATCAACCAAACAAGCAGCTTCTCCAGCTAAAATAGCATTTTCAGTATGTAGCTTTTGATTACCATCCCATAAGCACAGAGGATGATCATATTTTTGGGTAGTTTGGACATCGATGTTGAATAATTGAGCGTATTCATGTAAAACTTTGGTCAGGTCTTGGGAATTACCACCAATGAAGGTGCTAGCAGCGATAGAATAACCATCAGCTTTAGGAAAGTTCCAGATGTAGCCATTCTTGAGTAAACCAAACTCAAAGTGAACTGATTGTTTTTGCTGGGCCTTTGGGGCTACTTCTGCTTCTAGAGTAGATGCTAGACGGTGTTTGTGCCCTTTGAAACCTAGCCATTTGGACATTGGACCTTGAGCACCATCGGCAGCAATCAAGTAACGACCTGTATGCGAGCCATTGGCTGTATTCACTTGCCAGTAGTCGCCTTTAAATTCAATACCTGTAACTTCTGTGTTATCTTTTAGTTCAGCACCTTGCTTCTGAGCTTGTTGGATCAGAAAATGGTCAAATAAATCCCGTCGCACCATCCACACAGGTTCTTTAATATCAATTTTTGTCTGAATGGGGTCGTCTAATTTCCAGGTGAAGCTTAAAGAATCTAATTTTTGAGAAATTACTGGACTAAAATCAAAGTCAAACCATTGCGCGATCGCGGGTGAGACACCACCACCACAAGGCTTATATCTTGGTAATGACTCTTTTTCTAAGACTAATATTGAACGTCCTGTTTTAGCTAGATGGTATGCAGCGGTTCCGCCCGCAGCAGCTGCACCAACAATAATGCAATCATACATATACTTAAATTTTGGCTCCTGAATAATTTAACTTTTCGTTATATCTCTGTGTTCGGGAATGTCGATTCTCTGACCGGAATTTAAACTATATTTTTCATAGTCAGGGCGCGAAGACCACGCCCTGAGTAGATGAGAGTTTAGACTGTGGTGATGTCTTTTTCCTTATCTGCCACTAATTCGTCAATTCTGACAGTGTATTTATTCGTCAGTTTTTGCAGTTTGTCTTGTTGATCTCTTGATTCATCTTCAGAAATTTCCGCACTTTTTTCCTGTTTACGAATCGAGTCTATGGCCTCACGGCGGATATTGCGAATGCCTACCCGTCCTTCTTCAGCATACTTGGCAGCAATTTTGACTAATTCTTTCCGGCGATCGCTGGTTAAAGGTGGAATATTCAACCGAATCACCGTACCGTCATTACTAGGGGTTAAACCCACATCTGACAGAGAAATTGCCTTTTCCACTATGTTTAAGCTACTGCGATCATAGGGCTGAATCAGGATGGTGGAAGCATCAGGGGTGCTAATATTTGCCAATGATTTCAGGGGGGTAGGTGAACCATAGTAGTCCACCAATACCTTATCTAGTAAACTCGCATTGGCGCGACCAGTGCGAATTGTATTAAAAGCGCGTTGAGTAGCCTCAACGGTTTTTTGCATTGTACTCTCAGCTTCAGCTAATTTCACAAGAACCTCCCACAAGAGTGCCGATAGATTCTCCCATGATTGCTCGGTGGATGTTACCTCGCACCGTTAAGTCAAATACAAGAATGGGGATATTATTTTCTTTACACAAAGCAATTGCAGTACTATCCATTACCCGTAAGTCTTTAGCTAAAACATGGGTGTAGGTCAGACTGTTGTAACGTTTGGCATGAGGATAAATATGGGGGTCGGCATCATAGATACCGTCTACCTTGGTGGCTTTGAAAATTACTTCGGCATCAATTTCTGCCGCTCTTAAGGCCGCAGTGGTGTCTGTAGTAAAGAAAGGATTGCCAGATCCTGCACCAAAAATCACCACCCGACCTTTTTCCAGATGACGGATGGCACGACGACGGATATAGGGTTCCGCTAATTCTTGCATTGCGATCGCCGTTTGCACCCGCGTCTGCACCCCTATTCTCTCCAGTGAATCTTGCAGGGTCATGGCGTTCATTACCGTGGCAATCATGCCTATATAGTCAGCAGTTGCCCGATCCATCCCTGCTGACGCTGCTTGGACACCACGAAAAATATTGCCACCACCTACAACAATAGCAAGCTGAATGCCAGTGGCTATCACTTCTCCTACTTGTTCGGCTATTTCTTTGACCACTTCTGGATCAATTCCATAGCCCATGTTGCCCATCAAAGCTTCACCGCTTAGTTTAAGTAAAACCCGCCGGTAATTCGTTCCCATGAAGTTACGCTTAATCAAAAAAGTTGCAATTGCCTCCAATTTAAGATAGCAGCACAGTGACGATCTGTGTCTACTTGCTCCAGGGTAATGCTGTCCCTTTTTGTTCTGTTTCTGATAACTTGATGGTTTCACCTGCAAATAAAAGGGCGATCGCCTCTTTGAGATAATCTGCTCCTGCTGTTATTAACTGTTCAGGATGATTGTCTATTTGCCCTTTATAACACAAAATCCCCTTGTTATCTATCAAAAATGCTGTTGGTGTTTTCAGCGTGCCAAAACTGCGAGTGACATCTTGGGTGGAGTCCCATAAATAAGGAAAATTCAAATCATAATTCTCAGCGAAAGCTTTCATATTCTCAAAAATTGATTCCGCGCCCTGATCAATATCATTGCCATTGATGCCAATCAAGGTAAAGCCCAGGGGGGAAAATTCGGCTTGAATCTGTTTGAGTCGATCAATATACAACTTGACAAAATTACAGTCATTAGACATAAAAATGACACAGACTGAACAAAATTTTTGTAAATAGCGACTGAGATGATGTACTTGATCGTCAATCCCTGGCAGTTCAAAATCTGGTGCGTAGCTCCCCACAGGAGTACCAATCGTTTCTGGTCTGGTCATCTTTTATTTAGCCCAAAGCAACTAGGAACAAAAATTGAGCTTCTGTCATTGTATTAAATAATACTTTTTGTTGTGAGAGTCCTGAATTTATAATTCTGAAAAAATTATATCAAAATAAAGATAATATACCATACCTTAATAGTGGGCTGAGTATTTTTATGACCAATTCTAGTGCTGAAACTCTAGTGAATACTACAAAAACCTGGATTTGGCAAGAGTTTCCCATCTGCTATCAAATGCAAGGAAGTACAGGACCGGCTGTAGTTTTAGTGCATGGATTTGGAGCTTCTGGGTGGCATTGGCGCAAAAATATCCCAGCTTTAGCAGAAAATTGTCGTGTTTATGCAATTGACTTGATTGGTTTTGGTGGCTCTGCTAAACCTGAACCTGGTGAAAAAATAACTTACACAATGGAAACTTGGGGACAGCAAATAGCTGATTTTTGTCAACAAGTCGTAGGTGAGCCAGCTTTTTTAGTCGGAAATTCTATTGGCTGCATTGTTGCTATGCAATCAGCGGTCATTAATCCGGAAGCTGTTCTTGCAGTAGCTTTACTTAATTGTTCTCTCAGAATATTACATGACCGCAAACGATTAACTTTACCTTGGTATCGTCGTATTGGTGTACCGCTAGTGCAAAGATTATTATCAATTAAACCGATAGGAAAATTTTTCTTTGGTCAAGTTGTTAAACCTAAAACTGTGCGGAAGATACTACTACAAGCTTATGCTAATGCGGAAATGGTGACAGATGAGTTAATCAATATTCTCATGACACCAGCCAAAGATCCTGGGGCTGTAGCTGTGTTCTTAGCCTTTACAGCTTATTCGAGCAAGACTCTACCAGAAGATTTATTATCAACGTTACCCTGTCCGGCAATTATCTTATGGGGAACAGCTAATCCTTGGGAACCGATTGCACTGGGTAAAGAATTAGCTAATTATCCTCAAGTACAAAAATTTATTCCTTTAGAAGGAGTTGGGCATTGTCCTCAAGATGAAGCTCCTGATTTAGTCAATCCGATTTTAATCAATTGGATCAAAGACTTTCAAAGGTAAAGCCGAGGGGGTAGAGGAGGAAAGAGAATTTAAAAAATCCTCCCATCTCCCCATCCTCCCATCTCCCCATCCCCCCATCCCCCCCATCTCCCCTGCCTTCATGAATAAAAAACCTACATTTATCAGAGGGTTAGGGAGGGGTGATTTCATCAAACTCCTGTAGCCAAGCCAAATCCAGTCCCAAATCCAGCAACACTCGTAGAATTACCAACCGCACCATATATACCTCCAGTTAATGGTACCGCTCCTACTAGCGTTACTGAAGGTATACTTGGTATACCTGGTATATCGGGTATAATAGGTACACTATATAATTGTCCGCCCACCATCAGCTGTTGTTCTTCTGCGGATAATTCCACCAGTAATATAGATTGTGCGATTTGATTTAGCATGATAGTTTGCCTCCGTTAAATATATAGGTATAATACCTATATTTATATTTATAACCTTATGTACAAAAGATTAAATCCTTCTCAAATTAGATATTAATAGTTAAAGGGAATAGAAAAAATTAAAGTTATTGAATAGACACTTTTGCTCACAGTTAAAATTTCCTATAAAACCTTGTGGTGGTCTATTTAGACTGAATTTATGCCCAGTTATAAACTATTTTTTAATATTTAAATAACTCACCCTGAATATATTCAGAATCAATTCAGGATGAGTTATATAATTTCTTTTCTTGGTGGTAAGTTTAGCTAACTTACTACTACGAATGGTATAGTCAAATCATTACCATCTACGTCCAGGATAGCCGCCACCAGGATAGCCACCACCATGATGATGTCCAGGATAGCCGCCACCAGGGTAGCCACCACCATGATGATGTCCAGGATAGTAGCCACCACCATGATGATGTCTAGGATAGCCGCGACCAGGATAGCCACCACCATGATAGCCACCAGAGAGAAGTTCCTGTTCTTCTATGGATAATTCCTCAAGCAGAATCCAATTTAGTGTTTTGATATGACACAATCGTTAATCTCCATTAACTAGATATATCTTGGTAGAAGCTATGATTCTTTTATAAACACTAAACGCATAAATATAATGCTTCTATAGTTATAGAATTAGGATGTTTTTTTTCATCTTTTGGTTTATTTAAAATCAAGGCAATAATTATTTTTTATTCCTATAGATATATGAATATGGTTTCAATACTACTCGGTTAAGAAGCTGTTGGAAAAGTCAAAATAAAGTTTAAAAACGCTACTATATTGCAATATGGTTCATTTAAGAAAGGACATAATATTGTCATCCTGACCGGAGGGAAGGATATCGCAATCCTTCCCTCCGGTCAGGATGACAAATTACACCTTCTCATAACTTTTCAAACACCCTCTAAGCACAGTATGTTAATTCTGTACAAAATCCCAATAAAATAGTTCATGCTATTTTTAGAAGTGGAGCAGGCATCTTGCCTGCCATTAAAGCTAGGGCAGGCAAGATGCCTGCTCTACAAATTTAATTTGAACAGAACTAATATTTGTTTAATAATCGTCATTTTTCTATTCAAGAGAAAAAACGACTTAACAAATTTTTAAGAAAACTATTTTCTTCATTTTTATCTGAACTTAATGCTGTCGATAAGCCAAATGTAATTTGGGAAAGACTATATTTTGTTTTTTGGGAAGATGTGGCATCATTTCCTAGATTTAATAGATTATCTGCCGTTGTTTCGAGATTAGTAGCCTGCAAAAAGAAATTATTTTGTCCAGCAGCTAAACTGGCTTGCTGTGCTTCAGATAAATCCGCGAATAATTCTGAATTTCTAGCTGGTTTATTTTCACACATAGAGCAGAGAAGAGGTAGTAAAAAGTAATTTATTTACACTGTCAAGAACTTCAAATGTTCACCTTTTCGAGATAAGAAATTTTCTAAAGTTCCTTGCAGTTGTACCTGACCTTGATTGAGGAGTACAATCCAATCAGATCTATGAATCACACTAGGACGATGGGTAATTAAAATAGTTGTTTTACCTTGACGATATGCCAAAAGTCGGTCTAAAACATGGGATTCACTCACGGGGTCTAACCCAGCAGTAGCTTCGTCTAAAATTAGTATCGGTGGATTAGTGAGGATACCTCTGGCAATCGCCAATCTTTGTCTTTGTCCACCAGAGAGATTAGCACCAAATTCCCCTAAAACAGTTTGATACTTATTGGGAAGTTGACTAATAAAACTGTCTGCATCAGCGATTTCACAAGCTTTGATAATTTCCTCAAACGAAATGTAAGGTGTTCCTAAGCGAAAATTATCTAAAATTGAGCGACTCCAGAAATGTGGCTCTTGGGGTACATATACCACTTGTTGACGCAGACAATCTAAAGATAAATCATGGATATTAAAAAATCCTAAACTGATATTACCAGAATTTAACTGATATAATCCTGATATCAGCTTTGCTAAAGTACTTTTACCACAACCTGACTGACCAATTAAAGCAATTACTTTTCCGCCCGGAAGTTGTAGAGAAAAATTCTCTAATAACTCGACTCGACCAGGGTGATGAAAAGTAAGTTGAGAGCAACAAATATCTGCACTACTGGAAATTTGGACGATGGGTTTTTGACTACCTCCCACTACTTCTGGAGCGGCATCAATTACTTCTAGTAGTCGAGAGATAGCAGTTTGGGAGCGAAAATAATTATCAACAAAACCCACTAGAGAATTTAGTAAAGCCATGACATTTACTTGTAAGGCATTAAAAGCTAACATTTGACCAATAGTTAATTGTCCATGAATTACCAAAATACTCCCTAATCCTAGTAAAGAAACACTACCAACACTAGATAGAAATCTACTAATAGTACCGTTAATGATTCCCAATTGAATCGTACTAAAACTGAGATTAGCTAGACGACCAAAACGAGTTTGAAATTCATCCCAAAATTGTGGCGCAGCATTTGTAGTTTTGATTACTTGTGCGCCCTTAAAGGTTTCTACTAAAATGCCTTGATTTTCTGCTCCTAAAACTAAGAGACTACGAGTTTTTTGTTGCAGAATAGGTAAGAATGGTAAAGTTGATAAAGTAATTAAACCAGCAATTGCGATTACTGCCAATGTTAATATCCAGCTATAAAATAGCATTAAACAAAAGGAAATTGCCGCAATAAAAAATTGACTAGGTAAAAGAATTACTACTTGTGATACTAATTGGTTAATTTCGTTGATATCACCCAACCGACTAGTAATTTCTCCACTACGTCGAGCTTCGTAGTAATTCAACGGTAACTGGAGAATTTTGCGTCCAAATTCCAGAACTAGCCCTAATTGTATCCGTTGACCGAAATGAGCAATCATGGTTGATTGTAATGCTTGTAGACTACTGCTAAACAAGCTCATGAAGATAACAGCTGACACGACAACTGTGAGCAAATGTGTATCTCCACGCACTAAAACATCATCCGTGAGTAGTTGAATTAGGATCGGAGTCCCTAAAGCTAATACACCCAGGACAATATTCAGCATTAAAACTTGAGTTAACAATCCCCGATAAGGCAAAATGCGTTTAAAAAAGCGCGTAAAGCCACCTTTTGATACTTCTTCCGGCTGCTCAAAAAAGCGTTGTGAATCTGGCTCTAATAAGAGCATCACTCCATTCCAAGCAGACATTAGCTCATCTTTCTTGATATAACGAATACCGATACTAGGGTCAGCAATAACGTATTTATCACCTTTTTTATCGTATAAAATAACCCAATGGTAGCCCCGCCAATGGATAATAGCTGGTAATTGGATTTCTTTAATTCGGTCTACAATTTCCGGTGCAGCTTTGACGGCTCTAGCATTAAAACCTAGATTTTCAGATCCACGTTTTAAACCTAGTAAAGTAGTACCTAATTGTCCAGTTCCCACGGCTTCTCGACTTTTATTCATACTTAAGAAGCGTCCATAATGTCGGTATATAGAAACTAGACAAGCTGCTCCGCAATCTTCTTCACTTGATTGTAATACACACTGATAATTTCTATGGAATTTCAGGAAACTAAACATATTTTTCCAGGAAATTGTGAATTGGTTCTGTGAGATTTTTTAAATATCTGTGATAAATTTACCTTTTCTGAGTAGAAATTGAAGGACACTTTCTCGACGAGAAATAATATCCGCTCGACCTTCCATTCCTGATTGCAAATGACATTGGTGATTGCTTCTACCTACATATGAAGTTTCTGGCTCAATAGTGACTTCATAAACTGTCACTGGTGGAGAGATAACCGTGGTATTGTTGTTTACGGTTGGTAAGGCATCTGCTGCAATAGATTTCACCGTTCCTTTGAGAGTGCCATAATCTGGATATGGACAGGCAGAAACCTGCATTTGTACTTTTTGACCAACTTTGACTTTATCTATATCTTGAGCTGGTACACGGGCTTTAATTAATAAGGGGGTTTGGAAGGGAGAAATTTGGGCAATCGCCGCACTTGGTTGTACCACTTGTCCAGAATTGCGGAGACTGAGTTGTAGAACTGTACCTGTGATGGGAGCACGAATCACAGTTTTTTTTAAGTCTGTTTCTGTTTGTTGTAATTCCTGATGAGAACGAATCAGTTGCTTTTGTAGTTCCAAACGTTGTTGGAACAGATTTTCACGTTCTTTTTGTAAATTGGCTAAGGTCGCTATACCCTTGGCTCGTTCTTGTTTAATCCGCTGTAATGCTATTGTGACTGTGGAATTATTGGGAGCGATCGCCGTCTTGGTTTTAATGAGATTAGCTTTAGCTACTTCTACAGCTTGCTGTTTATCTTCCAGAAGGTTTTTAGCGTTAGTTTTAGCTTCTTCTAGCTTGGCTTGAGCGGACTTAACCGCTTGTTCTTTTTCCTCAAAGAGATTGCGAGCTACTGCTCCTGTTTTCACAATTGGCTCTAATCTATCTCGTTGTAATTTAGCCAGATTCAACGCCGCTTCGGCTTCTTCCACTGCGGCTTTTAAGACTTTTCCCTGTTGTAAACGCTCTAACTGTATCCTGGCTAGATTTAGAGCCGCTTCTACTTGGGTCATTTCCGCATTAGCCTTAATTTGCTGGTCATCATAATTGCGTTGAGTACCACCTAGTTCGGCTTGAGCAGCAATAATTGTTTGCTTGACTAAGTTCGCTTCAGCGAGAGTCTGACTATTAATTTCACCAAGTTGAGCATCAATTTTACCTAATTGTAGATTAGCTTTCTGGATACTGTTTTGGATTTGGTTTTTTTGGGTTTGCAGTTGGGAATCATCTATATAGGCGATCGCTTCTCCTTGAGTGACGACCTGATTTTCTTGAACAGCTACTTTCTGGACAGTACCAGTAATAGCAGACTGTACCACCCGTAGTTCACCTACAGGTCGGATATTAGCAGGAACTTTGACTGTGACATTGTAATAAAGAATAGATGTCAAACTCAACCCTACAAAAAAGATAGTTAGATCACTCCCCCACCAATACTAGTCCATTTATTGATATGAGGGAGAAACTCAGATGCTTCAACTAGATGAAGTTGCTCTGGCATCGGCTCATTAAAGCGATTCCAAACATCATTTTCCCCACGGTTTAAGAAACTCACAATATTGTACCTTTTGTATTCAGACATCAAGCTAAGTCAAAGCTATCTAGGCGATAACTCCACATAACTTGATTTGAATCAGATACCACAGAAAAATCACTAGCTAGAGTAATATATCTGAGGTCATAATTAATTAATGAGTTAATCGGCTACAAAGTTTACCACCTGACCAAGAATCTCTAACCATAGATATATATTGGGCTAAAATTGCTAAAAAAGTAGCTCAGATGCTAACAGTAGATGAAAGCATAGTTTATAATGATTAATAATCAGCAACGGGGGAAGAGAAAGGAAATCCTGGTGTACGGTGATATCCTTACTCCTATCTCTAATGCAGGCAACTGATAGAGAAGAAACTAGAGGAGAAAGCTCAAACTCTCTCAAAGTCCTCACTTACGTTGAGCGGGTGATTATCTCCTCTACCCCCCTTCTTAAATCAAAGTTCATAATTCAGATAGTAATTTAACCAGCTTAAGACAATACTTCTGTACTAGCTTGGAAGGGTGGTAAAATCATAGAATCGCTGGCACCAGTCTTAGTACTACTACCTTCCACTAAAGAGTCACCCAAACTACCAAGGGGGACGAGAATTAGTTGTACCTCGGACATTAATGCCACCTAAGGAAAGCTCTAATCCATCTTTTGTCGCTCTACCTAAAGGACTTATTGGTGAACCACCAGTAGTCACCAGATTTTGTCCACCAGATAGCTGTTGCTGCTGTTGATGAGATAAATCTAAAAATATATTTAGTTCCATTTCCAACCTCCACAAAAATTCTACTAGAACTTCTAAAATTTAAAATTCCAATTAAATTTGGATTGGTAATGATCCAATCCAAAATTTAAAATTTTTAGCTTAACCCAACAGAATTGCTAATTGGTGGTAGATTTCCAGATGGCAAATTATTTAAAGCTCCGATTCCAGAAAAATTGGGATTACCACCCATTGAGACTAAGCTTTGTCCACCACTAACTATCTCAGATGTTTGAGTATTAGTATTCGAGACATTACCAGAAAGTCCAGCAGTATTAGTTGTATTAGTAACAGCTAACTTTTGAGCAAAATTGCCACTATTTTGTTGAGAGTCAGCACCAGCAGTTAGTAAATCCTGTTGCTGATCAGTTAACTCAATCAACCACTCTGAACTCATCATTTGATTTAGCATGATTGTTTGCCTCAGTGCAATCTGTGACCAATACTGTTTATGTTCCTCCCAAACCACTTAGACCTAGATTTGCTGTGGGAACTGATAAACCAGTTAGAGTTGGTGCAGCACCTAACGCAGCGAAAGTGGGAATAGTGGGTACACCCAAACCCAATAAATCTTGAGCAGCCGTATTAATTGCAGAAGATAGACCCACGGAATTAGCAAAACTGCCATTGGCGGAAGAAGTACTTCCTCGTAAGCTAACTAACCTGTTAGCAAAATTGCTTCCAGATAGCTCAAAATCTGCGCCACCAACTAATAATTCTTGTTGCTGATTAGATAAATCTGTGAACCAATTCAATGACAATATCTGTCTTGACATGATTCTTAACCTCACTTACATGACTATTAAACACAGGATTCCTAACATCAAGCTGTTAATATAGTAGAAAACTACTCAGGAAAATGCTGGAATCCATGCGTTTAGAGAGGATTTCCCAAACTCAACGAGTCTGGGAAATTAGATTTATACAGTTGGAGCGGTACCAAGTCCAACGGCAGTCGAACGACTGCGGGAGCAGATGACAAGCCTGTGAGTTCTGGTGAAGTACCCAATGCACCAATAGTGGGAACAGTTGGTACACCCAATCCTAATAAATCTTGTGCCGCAGTATTGACCGCAGAAGTTGTACCAATAGAGTTACCAGTACTACCATTTGGTAAGAAGCAGTGATACCTTGTAAATTAACTAGGCGATTGGCGTAATTACTACCAGATAGCTCAAAGTCAGCACCACCAGCGACAATTTCTTGTTGCTGATTAGATAAGGTGACTAATAACTCGGATGCAATATTTTGATGTGACATGATATTGAGCCTCACTTACATTGATTACTAGAAAATTTGGTGACAATCTAACGGAAGAGGTAGGGGGTGAAGAGGCAGGGGGCAGGGGGCAGGGGGAAAGAGAATTTAAAATATATTCTCCCCATCTCCCCATCTCCCTATCTCCGTTTTTCCCCCCTGCTCCCCGCACCCTGCCCCCCTGCCTTTTTACAAGCCAGTCAGAATTGGTGAAGCACCTAATGCACCAATAGTCGGAACAGTTGGTACACCCAATCCCAATAAATCTTGTGCCGCAGTATTGACCGCAGAAGTCGTACCAATAGAATTGCCACGACTACCACCAGTTGAGAAGCTGTGATACCTTGTAAATTAGCTAGTCTGTTGGCGTAATTACTACCAGATAATTCAAAGTCAGCACCACCAGCGACCACTTCCTGTTGATGATTAGATAACGAGACAAACAACTCAGAAACGATTGTTTGGTTTGACACGATAGTTATCCTCAGTTAGGTGATTTTTCCGATCATTATTTCGGGAAAAGACTATTTTTGATGAGAAAAATCTGCCTAAATACCAGCAACGCCTGGAATACCAACACCTGGGCCACCAATACCAGTTATAGGTGCAGCAGCGGTGGCTAAACCAGTCAGAATTGGTGCTCCACCTAATGCACCAATAGTGGGAACAGTCGGTGCACCCAATCCTAATAAATCTTGTGCCGCAGTATTGACCGCAGAAGTTGTACCAATAGAATTGCCAGTACTACCAGCAGTCTCAGAAGCTGTGATACCTTGTAAATTAGCTAGTCTATTGGCGTAGTTACTACCAGATAATTCAAAGTCAGCACCACCAGCGATAAGTTCTTGTTGGTAATAGGATAAAGCAAAAAGCAACTCAGATGCAATTATTTGAGATGACATAATGATTAGCCTCACTTACTGAATTTAGGTGTTTGCTCACCTAAGAACTTAACTATAAGCATTCTGTTCTAGGAATTCATAAACCTAGAGATGGAAATAAAATTTATATATTTACTACTCAAAGTAGATATAAGAAAACATTTTCTGTGTTTTGGCTAGTGGTTAGCACCCAGTGATCATCTACTGTAGTATCTGAGTTAATATAAAGGCTAAACCAGCACTAGCTAAAGGAACTGTCAAATTGTCAATACCTAGAAATGAAAAAGTTTCTAAAGCAGTGGCTATCACTGAGACAATCAGCGAGATAACCCAAGTTTGCCAAATGTTACCTTGAGTTCCCCATAAGATTAAACTACTAACTATATAACTAGCCAGAGTCATTGCTAAAGAGCCTTCCCAGCTTTTTTGTGCCCCAAATATTTTATATTTGTGTTGACCAAAACGTTTTCCCACTAAAGCCGCTAGTCCATCTCCCCAAGCCATAATCATTATCCCTATAGCTGCGTATTGTGGTAGTTGTAGATACCAAAACCAAGCAACTAAAACACCTATACTAACAGCGTAAAAGAAAGTCCCTAAACTTTGACGTCCCACACTATTAATCCCAGGAAGAATCGGCCAGAGATAAGAACATAAGGTGATAATACTAGCTAAAATTGAAGCTGTAATCCCCACTATCGCCGGGATATCTAACCACCAAGCTAGTAAAATTACATGACCTGTCCCAATATGCACTATTTTTCGGACTACTTCTGGGTTTTTGACAAAGCGACTGACCAGCCAAGCTATAAGGATAACAAATAATACCCACAGTCCAGCGATCGCCTCCGATATTCCTAAGGTAAAGGCTACATCTGTAAAAGCAGGAATAATAGATTTTAAGCTAGCATTTGTGTTCAACAAGGAAATTACAGCAACATTTTGACCTTTATCACCACTTTATTCCATTTGAGCCGTGATGAAAAGAATATTTATTTGGTTAATTCAAGGTTATCGCACCTTAATTTCCCCTCTACTTCCTCCCACCTGTCGCTTTCAACCAACTTGTTCTATGTATGCTATTCAAGCAATTGAAAGGTTTGGCATCTGGCCTGGTGTCTGGATGGCAACTAAACGAATTCTCCGCTGTCATCCCTTTCATCCTGGTGGATATGACCCAGTCCCAGAAAAGGAGCAAACAGGGACTAAGAACTAGAAAAAACAGTTTCCAGTTGCTTTTTCCCTGTGAAGAATTCCCCTATTTGAGGTAGCATAGCTTTGGGTGTTTGGAGAGTATGACCTAGAACAATCATTCTTTAGACATATGACAACATCACCTGACATTGTGTAGATTCTAGGAATAGAAAACTTCAATCGCGCAATGGCAAATCATGTACCCCCAGAAGAGGCAGGGGGGCAGGGAGCGGGGAGCAGGGGGAAAGAGAATTTAAAATATATTCTCCCCATCTCCCCATCTCCCCATCTCCTATCTTCCTCTCCCCCTGCCCCCTGCCCCCTGCCCCTTGTCCTCTTCTGCCAGACTGGGAGTTAGCACCAGAACCCTGGAAAGGTGGCTTAATGACGGAAAAATCAAAGGCATCTTCACCCCCTCAGGACAAAGAAGATACGATGTGGACTCAGTTATCTCTACTAGATATACAGACCTTGAAGACAGACGAGCCATTATCGTATATGCCAGAGTTTCAAGCCTCAGTCAAAAACCTGACCTTGAACAACAAATACAGTTTCTTCAGTCTCACTATCCCGATGCGGAACTTATCACCGACATCGGCAGTGGACTCAATTTTAGAAGAAAAGGTTTACAAACCTTACTGGACAGAGTTCTCACAAACACTTGCAAACTTATTGTCATTGCCCACAAAGATCGGCTTTGCCGTATTGGGTTCAATCTTATCTCATGGTTGTGTACTAGGCAGCAGGCTGAAGTATTGGTTCTCAACCAAACGAACCTCAGCCCAGAAAGAGAAATCGTGGCAGATCTTCTGGCCATCATCGACGTCTTTAGTTACAGACTCAAGGGACTCAGAAAGTACAAAAAACACATTAACGAAGACCCTGACTTACCGAGTTTATCCCAGTAAAGAACTTGAGAAAATTTGGAAGAAATGGGTAGCGGCTGTTCGCAAAGTTTATAACATCTCTATTGCTTATTTAAACCAACATCAGGGGAAGAGGCAGGGGAGCAGGGGGCAGGGGGCAGGGGGAATGGAAAAAGAACCAATCAAAAGTCATGAAGACCTAGAAGTATACAAAATGGCATTTGATGTTGCCATGAATATCTTTGAATTATCTAAAAATTTTCCTGTTGAAGAACGTTATTCTTTAACTGATCAGATTCGTAGATCATCCCGTTCTGTATGTGCTAATTTAGCTGAAGCTTGGAGAAAACGTCGTTATGAAGCAGCTTTTATAGCTAAATTGAATGATAGTGAAGCTGAAGCAGCAGAAACCCAAACTTGGCTTAAATTTGCTGTAAAATGTGGTTATTTAGACATTGATATCGGCAGAGAACTTTATGGAGTTTACAACCGAGTTTTAGGAATTCTAGTAACTATAATCAACAATCCATCTCCTTGGCTTATAAAACAATAATTTCTAATCCCCCTGCCCCCTGCCCCCTGCCCCCTGCCTCTTCAGGTTCCAGATTGGTAAGAATCACAGAAGAATAT
Source organism: uncultured cyanobacterium (assembly GCA_963766435.1). Classification (GTDB taxonomy): domain Bacteria; phylum Cyanobacteriota; class Cyanobacteriia; order Cyanobacteriales; family Nostocaceae; genus CAVXZH01. The sequence continues at coordinate 2,275,844 of CAVXZH010000006.1, read as the reverse complement.
ACTTCTAAAACTTGTACTAAATGTGGACATATTCACCCAAAGCTGGGTGGTTCTAAACTATTTAAATGTCCTCATTGTGGTTACGAAATACCGCGTGATTTTAATGGAGCCTTGGGGATTTTCCTCAAGGCGATGTGGGATTCCACCTTCACCAACACTGTTGGTGATGTTATACTTGATGTCCAGGATGTCCAAGATGTCTCAGGATGTTTAGGTTAAAAGAATCAGATGCTATGTCACACGGCAAATTAGAGTCTAATCAAGTGAAGAATCCACACACTAGTTCTGTCTATACGATATTGACAGCACCCATGGTCATTATTGCTGGTTTAATGACCAATATCTTACCCAGTTTGGCTGTAACTGATTCCTTTTACGTTAACAGCACGTACTATAATGACTATCGTGTTTGTGCGGCTCAACTAGTGGATGTTGTCTCCAAGAGTGCAGAAGTCGATGCATCAAAGCAGCTAGATGTAACACCAGAAAGAATCGCCCAAAGTTGTGCTATGGCAATTCGTCCCAAAGATTTATCGGCATGTGTAGCTTCAATTCAAAAGTACACTAAGATTAGCTCTTTAGATGCACTTTCTTCCTGTAGACTAGCTCGGCGTCCGAAGGAGTTAGCTACATGCGTGGTTAGTGTCAGTCAAAATACTGAAAATAAATTTAATCCCCAGGTTTTAGATTACTGTGGTCGGAGTTTGTTGCCTGTTACTTATGCTCTGTGTGTAGTTGGCTTACGTAGAGAAGTTGGCTTACCTGAAGAAAAACTGATGGGATCGAAACCACCCCAAGCAAGTAGCTTACCTCAAGAAAAATCTAAATCTATGATCTTAGAACCACTTCAAGTCATGGACACTTGTATTGATGCTAGTGAAAAGAGCTGGTGGTGTTGAATCTGCACCTTCATCGACAACATCACCTGTACCAAATCTAGAACCTGAAACTATCCCTGTACCTAACAGAAATTAAATTTCTACCTGAATCTTTTCCACTGATTGAGGTTGGGAGGTGGGGAGATAAATCGGCTCCCCTGCTCCTTTGCTACTGAAGTTCCTTCGCTACCGGAATTACTCAGTCGTCCTTGTTCCCAAAAACTGTTTGCAAGATCATGGGAATGCCACCTTCTTGGTGATATTTATCCGCCCAACTGCGAATAACATCATCTAATTCTTCCATCGCTTGCTCTAGGCGATCGCTAGGAATATCCAATTCTTCCAATAAGCGCATAGCATTGGGTCGTCTTTCTGCCCAATTTTTCATCATCCGAAAATACCGAGCGGTATCTTCAACCATGATGTAAGTCCGCTCTTGGTCATCGGCTGGGGCATAAAAAGGACGAGTCAGGGCGTAGAAAGGCATTCCCCAAGGAGAATCAATTCGCGTTACTGTACCTGAGTACAACAAACGACGTTTGATATGTTCCGCGAGAGCTTCACTCAAAGGCATTTGGTGATGAGAAGGCAATTCATCTTGCGATCGCTTGTGCAAGAATTCAATCAATTCCAGGAACTCAAAGGAGGTTACTAACTGAGCATCGGGTAAGTTAGTAGGTAACTTTTGCTCAATTTGTCGCTTTTCTTCACCTGTGAGACTTGTGCCGGGAACACGCGATCGCCCTGGTTGCCAAGGGAATTTTTCCATCCAGACATAAGGTAATTGAATCAGATAACGAGGTTCTTGGGAACCCAGCATCTTCATTAACCTGCCCTCAGTGAGAGCCTGTCTGACTTCTTCAACAATGATTTTTACCCGTTTTGGCTCTAAGTGGTGTAAATGCCCTGTCATTCGCAGGTTTTGACCCTGCTCTAGATAGGTCATATAAATCGCACACTTAGCGGCCGTTGCTGCTGCGTCTAAAAAGGCTCCATGCCTGTGCCCACTAGTTCGCATAGCGCTAAAAGCCAGATAAAGCATGATCTGATCCATTGCGCTGGGGCAAGACGTCTGATCAGATCGATGTCGTTACTCATATTCTAAGACTGTTGACTAGCACGTTTACAGTTTTCTTGGTAGAGAATCTAAATTAGAACAGTATACACCCGATTACGGACGAAGTTCCTTCTTTAAAGTAATTATTATGCATTAACAATGCTACTTTTGGGGGAAAATATTTGTAAATTTTCGGTATTTTCTGCCATGTTGGCAGATTTATTTGAGTTGTTAGTATAGTTTTCATCAAGAATAGGAAAAGTACTGTAATTCATAAAGCTTGCTGTACATGGGTTCGAGGCTAATTAAGTAATTTATTGGCTAGGAAATTTACAAGGTGTAATAGATGAACCAAATATTCCTGATCAAGGAGGAATTTTTAAGATTTCATGACTGATAAGGGGTATGAGGATGTAGGGGTTTAAGGTATGGATGGGCAAACTTCCTCAGATGAACACCCAATCAAAATAAAGCAATTGAAATTACTTGTTTTTCGTATGTTTAATGACATTTAAGCATCGGTCTGATATGATATGCATTCAAAATTTTTGAATGCAATGCCATCCCCGCATCCCCCCATCTCCCCATCTCCATCAAACCAGAAATTCTAGATTATCTTGTTGCCAATTAGCACCATAAATTGTGCCTATATTGTTATTAGCTGTTTTGTCAGAAACTGTATTACCGTTCCCTTCATTTAAAGGCCAATAGCCGACTAATCCTGGCTCATTTCCTTGAAGACGATGGTTCATACTCTGTTTAATTTCATCTTGGGTAAGAACCCGATTCCAGATGCGAACTTCGCTAATTTTACCGTTAAAGAAGTATCGTGGATTCCCTTCTGTACCACCAGTACCAATTCTCAAAGAACGACTTATATTAGCAACATAATTTGCGGCTATATCTCCCACTAATTCTCCATTGACATAAAATTTTATTGTCTTTCCATCACTAGTAGCGGCTAAAGATGTCCAAGTATTGAGAATAATTGGTGAACCACCAACAGGTTTCCATTGTGTTAGTAGATTAGAACCTATCCAAAATTGCCATCTATTATTATCAGCGGCATATATAATATATCCTTTAGATGGATAAGCATCTCTTGAAGTAATTACAGAACGAAAACTTCCTGCTCCTCCTTCTACTTTTGCCCAACTAAATAGAGTAAACTGATTGGGATTTATAGAGGGAGAATAAGGAACTTCTATATAATCATCTTGACCATCGAATTTTAGAACTGGCTGATTATTGATAGGATTTTCAATGGGTTGAACATCAACAACTGTTTGTGGTGGCTGATTATTGATGGGATTTTCAATAGGTTGAACATCAACAACTGGTTGTGGTGACTGATTATTGTTTGAGTTTTCAATGAGTTGAACATCAACAACTGGTTGTGGTGGCTGATTATTGATAGGATTTTCAATGGGTTGAACATCAACAACTGGTTGTGGTGGCTGATTATTGATGGGATTTTCAATGGGTTGAACATCAATAACTGGTTGTGATGGCTGATTATTGTTTGAGTTTTCAATGGGTTGAACATCAATAACTGGCGTTTCTAACTTTGTCCAGGTAGCACCATAAATTTTGCCATGATTAGCGTTAGAGGTTTGATCATAAATTGTATTTCCACTTCCTTCATTTATAGGCCAGTAATTTACTAATCCTGATTCTTTGCCAGTTAAAATATGATTCATATCTCTGCGAATTTCTGCTGGAGTTTGTGCATAATTCCAAATACAAACCCTAGTAAGTTGTCCAGTGAATAAGCTATAGTCACTAGTTGAGAATTGCGTTTTCTTACTCAGTTGATTGATGTTAATTTCATTAATCAGTTCTCCGTTGATATAAAATTGGGAATAACTGTTTTTTAAGGTAATGACAATGTGTGTCCACTGATTAAAAACTACATCTTTTAAATCTCCATTATCTCCTAAATAATATCCCCATTTATTATTAGCAGGTACTACTATTTGATATGTAGTTTTATCGATACGAAAACCAATTATACGGATATTTTTGCCTTTATTTTCCGATATTTTAGCCCATAAAGATATAGTAAATTCCTGGGAATTAACTTCTTTAATACTAGCTACTTCTACATAGTCATCTTGTCCATCAAAGTTTAGAACTGACTGATTATTTATCATCGCTCAAATGCTCCTGATTCGGTTTTCTGTTTTTGACTGTGAATTAGAGTTGACTCTATATAGACAAACGCATGGGTTTGTATAACCCAGAAAAATTATACAATATAAACTAAAAATTAGTGATTAATACGCAGTTTTCAGTGTACTTAAAATTAGTACTTATGTTCTATTATTTTTTAGCTAGTAATCTTTCCTGTGAGTGGAGAACTCGCACTAGCATAATCTTTAAGTGGCATTCTTCCGGCTAGATATGCCAAACGCCCAGCCACAGTGGCTAAATTCATAGCATAGGCCATAACTGAAGGCTGTTTAGAGAGAGCGATCGCACTATTAATTAATAACGCATCTGCACCTAATTCCATCGCTTGGGCGGCTTCGGAAGGTGAACCAATACCAGCATCTACTACTACAGGTATGTTGGCGTTTTCAATAATAATCTGAATATTCGCAGTTGTTTTTAGCCCTTGTCCGGAACCAATCGGTGATGCTAAAGGCATCACAGTTGCACAACCCACATCTTCTAACCGCTTGGCTAACATCGGATCAGCATTGATATAAGGTAAAACAGCAAAACCTTCTTTTACCAGTTGTGCGGCGGCTTCTAATGTACCAATGGGATCTGGAAGCAAGTATTTAGGGTCAGGGATTACTTCTAACTTGACAAAATTATTATCTTCCTGTCCTAATAGCTTGGCCATTTCTCGTCCTAACCTAGCCACACGAATGGCTTCATCTGCGGTTTGACAACCAGCGGTATTCGGTAACATCCAGATTTTTGTCCAATCCAAAGCTTCTGCTAAACCTTCATGTCCTGGTGCTTTGGTTTGAACTCGACGCACTGCAACAGTAACAATTTGACAACCACTAGCTACAACACTTTGTTGCATTTCCTCAATACTGCTATATTTACCTGTTCCGGTCATCAAACGGGATTGAAAAGTTTTCCCGGCGATGACTAATCCTGTATCTTGATCAGTGCGTACTAAATGCGGTGGAGATACATCATGGTGGTGTCCGTTAGTAAAATTTGCAGAGTGAGTTAACATGGGCTTGGCAGTAGAAGACTGGGTTTGAAAGCGGGAATAATGAAAATTAGCTAATAGGGAATCAGACTTTTGCTCCCAAATCAAATCAGCAAGCAATAATGCAGTTATAGGTGCCAGCAAAATCCCATTCCGGTGATGACCAGTAGCAAATATTAAATTTTGACAATGGCTATGGCCTAGTATAGGCAATTCATCAATGGTGGTAGGACGGAATCCCCACCAAAATTCTTGAATCGGATAATCTTGTAATTGAGGATATAAGCGAATAGCTCCTTGGAGCAAGGTTTGAATGCCAGCTGGTGTATTGTCGCGAGTAAAGCCAACATCTTCACTAGTTGCACCAATAATAATTGAGCGATTTTGTCTGGGTACAATGTAAATATTTTGTCCAAATAAAACTCTTCTTAAAGGTAATTCCGGGATAAAATCTGGTATTCGCACACTCAGCATTTGCCCTTTACGGGGAAATACAGGTAATGGTAATAAGTCATTTGACCAAGCACCAGTAGCTAAGACATATTGTGCAGCCTGCATTACTCCTCGATTAGTTTGCACACCTACAACTTGCCCCTGTTGTTGCCGAATTGCTTCTACTGTCACACCATCTTGTAGATTTATACCTAGAGACTCCGCCGCTACACGCAAAATATGCACTAAAGCCCGATTGTCTACTTGTCCATCTTCAGGGTACCACCAACCACCAATCACTTCTGTGCTTAATCCTGGTTGATATTGATGAATTGCTTCTTGGTCTAACCAGTAAGCTGGTGATTGACTAGAAGATGGGAGTGAAGAAGTATTGATTTTTTCCTGTTGTTGATAAACAGGCGCTAAGATGCCACAAGGCCAATAGCTAGTATTTAAACTGCTTAGTTCTTCTAGTTTGTGTGTCCAGTCTGGATATAAAGAACGTGAGCGCCGACACAATGTTAACATTGCCTCATTAGTAATGTTTTCTGCATCTGACGCCAGCATTCCCGCCGCCGCATGGGTAGCAGCAGCCGCAAAATCACGGCAAAGCACAGTTACACTAGCTCCTCGCAATTTTAATTCCACGGCGATCGCTAACCCAATAACGCCACCACCAATAATTAAAACGTCATTAGTCATCGAAAAAAGAAATGGGGAATGGGGAATGGGGAATAATTTTGATCATTTGTGGTTCTAGGAATCTGAGAACCTCATTTTTGGCAGTAATTTGATAGTGAGGTATAAATTCCTGTTACCTAATTTGAGATTTTACATTTGGTATTGAAGATTCAAAATTGAGAAGCCCCTGATTTTAGGCTGGGAATTAATCTAAAATCCAAAATTCAAAATTTTTGGACAGCTACCATAAAGCCCGAATAGGTTCTTTGTTGTCAGATGTAGTATTAGCTGATTGATTATCTGAGGACGAATTATTCGTAGACGTGTCATTCGTAGACGTATCATTTGTATTGCCTGTATTTTGAGGTGTTTCCGTAGAAGCATTACCTTGGGCAACTCGACTATTGTTTTCTGTTGTAGAATCATTATTAGTAGCATTGTCACTTTGGCTTTCCACGGTGGAATCGTTCTTGCTAGCAGCATTATTCCGATTCTGAGTTGTGCCTTCATTTCTGCTAGCGGTGCTATTAACATTAATATTAGCTGGCAGCACCCCTTCAGCCCGGCGGACTGGCTGCGTTTTAGCAGTTTGTTGTTGTCCGCCCATCGGAAAATTTATGCCTAGCAATGTTCCTAGTAAAATTGCTAAACCGCCAGCCATCAAAATCAAAGGTGTCCATCTACCCATCTTGTTTCTCTCCTTTCTAAGGTTTTGGTGTTCACACTACTTAATAACCTTGATTCCAAAATCCAGCAAATTGTGTCGCTAGATTAGTTACCAAATTGGCTTTTTGTTGTATCTTGGCACATCATCTTCAAAGTTGTCTCGTCAGTCTTAATCTCTAATGACCACAAATCCCTCACCTCAACTTTGGCTCTATGACACCACTCTACGAGATGGCACACAACGAGAAGGGTTATCCGTATCCACAGAAGATAAGCTACGCATTGCCAGAAGATTAGATCAACTAGGAATTCATTTTATAGAAGGTGGTTGGCCAGGTGCAAACCCAAAAGATGTACAATTTTTCTGGCAACTCCAACAAGAACCCCTAAAAAAAGCAGAAATTGTTGCCTTTTGCTCAACTCGTCGCCCTCATACAACAGCAGCTGATGAACCAATGTTACAGGCTATTTTGGCTGCTGGCACTCGTTGGGTGACAATTTTTGGTAAATCTTGGGATTTACACGTTACCAGCTGGACTCAAAACCAGTTTAGAAGAAAATCTAGCCATGATCCGTGACACAATTGAATATCTCCGCTCTCAGGGGCGACATATTATCTATGATGCCGAACATTGGTTTGATGGCTATAAGCAAAATCCAGAGTATGCTTTACAGACATTAGAAACTGCGGTGTTATCTGGTGCCCAGTGGATAGTTCTCTGTGATACCAACGGTGGTACTTTACCTGAGGAGGTAACGCGAATTGTTCAAATTGTCATTCGTAAGTTGTCAATTGTGAGTAATGAACAACAGAAACCAATTCCTCAAATCGGTATTCACACTCATAATGATGCGGATATGGCAGTGGCTAACGCCTTAGCAGCAGTTATGGCTGGGGCAAATATGGTACAAGGGACTATTAATGGTTATGGTGAACGTTGTGGTAATGCTAACCTTTGTTCTGTAATTCCTAATTTACAGTTAAAATTGGGTTATAGCTGTATAGAAGAACATCAGCTAAGTCAGCTGACAGAAGTTAGTTGTTTTGTCAGTGAAGTGGTGAATCTTGCCCCTAATGAACATGCACCTTTTGTGGGTCGTTCTGCTTTTGCTCACAAAGGAGGGATTCATGTATCAGCAGTGGAACGCAACCCCCTCACTTATGAACATATTCAGCCAGAACAAGTCGGAAATTGTCGTCGCATCGTTATTTCTGAACAATCTGGACTGAGTAATGTTTTAGCCAAAGCCCGCGCCTTTGGGATTAAACTGGATAAAGAACAACCAGAAGCACGGCAAATTTTACAACGTCTGAAAGATTTAGAAAGTGCTGGCTATCAATTTGAAGCCGCAGAAGCAAGTTTTGTGTTATTGATACATGAGGCTTTAGGCGATCGCCAACAGTTTTTTGAGGTCAAAGGCTTTCAAGTTCATTGTGATTTGATTAATGGTCAAGAAACTAGCAACGCCCTAGCCACAATTAAAATAGGTGTCAATGGTAAGAATATCCTAGAAGTAGCAGAAGGGAATCGGCACTGTAGCTGCTTTGGATGCAGCCTTACGCAAAGCCTTAATTAACTTTTATCCTCAAATTGGCACTTTTGAGTTAACAGATTACAAAGTGCGGATTCTCAATGGACATACAGGCACAGCCGCCAAGACTCGTGTTTTAGTAGAATCACGTAATGGACACCAACGTTGGACTACAGTAGCTGTCTCTACAAATATTTTAGAAGCCTCCTATCAAGCAGTTGTAGAGGGTTTGGAATATGGATTACTGTTACACTCTCAGGAGAGTTGAGAAGATGGGGAGGTAAGAGGCAGGGGGGCAGGGGGCAGGGTGCAGGGGAGAGGGAAGAGGCAGGGGGCAGGGGGCAGGGTGCAGGGGAGAGGGAAGAGGCAGGGGGGCAGGGGGCAGGGTGCAGGGGGGAGAGGGAAGAGGCAGGGGGGCAGGGGGCAGGGTGCAGGGGGGAGAGGGAAGAGGCAGGGGGGCAGGGGGCAGGGTGCAGGGGGGAGAGGGAAGAGGCAGGGGGGCAGGGGGCAGGGTGCAGGGGGGAGAGGGAAGAGGCAGGGGGGCAGGGGGCAGGGTGCAGGGGGGAGAGGGAAGAGGCAGGGGGGCAGGGGGCAGGGTGCAGGGGGGAGAGGGAAGAGGCAGGGGGGCAGGGGGCAGGGTGCAGGGGGGAGAGGAAGATAGGAGATGGGGAGATGGGGAGATAGGATATTTTAATTCTCTTACTTCCCCTCTGCCCCCTGCCCCCTGCTCCTTGTCCTCTTCTCCCCCTGCCCCCTGCCCCCTGCTCCTTGTCCTCTTCTCCCCCTGCCCCCTGCCCCCTGCTCCTTGTCCTCTTCTCCCCCTGCCCCCTGCCCCCCCTGCCTCTTTTCCCTCTCCCTAAAAACTCTCCCAGGATTGTGCTAGTAATTTACTTAGCCAGTGTCTCTGTTGTCTATCTAACACAAAATCATCTTCTAGTACTTGGCTAGTCAAATCTTCCAAAGATTTACCCTCTATACGTATAATCTTTATTACTCCAGCAATGGCAGCGGCTACTAATTCTTCATCAATTGGTTGTTGTTTCAGGGCAAAAATTTCTTGGGGACTCTTTGGGATGGGATAATTCATGGTGTGGTTAAATAAATACAAAAAATGAGCAATACATTAGACAAACTCTTAAAATTTCTTGTTGATGAGGTACTACCAGAACACTGAACCTTAATGCAACTTATAGGGCGGAGTGTAGCGTCTTTTCTACCTTCGCCAAATCTGTCTGAGTGAGTAGATTGATGGAAAAGTCAGAAAACAAATGAAAGAAATTCTTTATTTAGAAGTTCCTACTCCAGATATAGGAGCTGTTCGGACTTGGCTGCAAACAGATTTTACTGTGGCAAATGGAGACAAATTACTAACACCAGAAGGCTTGCGCTTAAGGATTTCAGTTAAAAATCGTACACTACAAGCGACAATAACTGATGAATTACCAGATGAACTATCAATTTTTGTCTGGTCAGTGCAACGTACCACTTATCTAAAAGTATTTCGTTGGGCGGATCGACCTTTTCCTCAAGAAAAACAAATACTCCGGGATTTAACCACAAAAATCAGAACTCGATTCCCACATCGTTATCCCGAACCACCAGTAATTGATTTGTCTCAACAATCAATTTTTGAGGCTCTAGCTTCTGATTATCCCCTCACGGTCAAGTATTTTCAAAAAATGCCGAATGGGGAATATGACCTCCAGCGTGCTTATTGGTGGGAGCAACGTTGGCGTGAAGGGGTGCGCTGTCCTCAAGCAGCCCGTCCAGTGGTTTTTTCGCAACCAAAAAGTCAGCGAAGCAATTACTTCCCCTTCATCCCCCACTTATGACCTAATTTATATCGGTGGTGCATTAGGGGCAATTCATGCGGCAGTTATGGCAAAATTGGGCTATAAAGTCCTTTTGGTGGAACGTTTACCATTTGGTCGGATGAACCGAGAATGGAATATTTCTCGTGATGAAATTCAAAGTTTAGTGAATTTGGGTTTGGTGACTAATGCTGAATTGGAAACAATCATTTCTAGGGAGTACAAAGACGGGTTTAATAAATTTTTTGATGGCAATAATCCCCCTAATCTGCAATCGCCAGTCTTCATACCCCTACTGTACTAAATATAGCCTTAGATTCTGAAAAATTACTGAAACTTTGTGGGACAAAAGCTACAAGCTGCAAATGGTGAAATCTGGGATGAAACGGAGTTTATTCGGGCAGATATTAGCGATTCACAAGTTCTGGTAACTGTCAAACATTTACCTAGTGGCAATCAACAGCAAGTAAGTGGCAGACTTGTTGGTAGATGCAATGGGAACAGCTTCCCCCATAGCTTGGCAATTAAATGGTGGTCGGGCTTTTGATAGTGTTTGTCCCACGGTGGGAGCAGTCATTGACAAAGGTTTTGAGCCAGGAGTTTGGGATTCTCAATATGGGGATGTTCTCTACAGTCATGGGGATATTTCTCAGCGGTAGACAATTGATTTGGGAATTATTTCCTGGTGCTGAGGAAGAATTGACGATTTATTTGTTTCATTATCATGAAGTCAACGCTGAAAATCCTGGTTCTTTGTTAGAGATGTATGAGGACTTTTTCACGATTCTGCCAGAATATCGTCGTTGTGATTTAGATAAACTGGTATGGAAAAAGCCTACATTTGGCTATATACCCGGACATTTTAGTATGGGTAGTGGCGATCGCATTATTGCTTTTGATCGATTAATCGCTATTGGTGATGCTGCCTCACTCCAGTCTCCCTTAATTTTCACTGGCTTTGGTTCTCTAGTTCGCAATTTAGAGCGGTTGACAAAGCTTTTAAATACCGCCCTTAAGCATGATCTGATGAGTTTCCGCCACTTAAATAAAATACGTGCTTATCAAAGTAACGTTTCTGTAACGTGGTTATTTTCCAAAGGCATGATGGTACCGACAGGAAAATTTATTCCCCCTCAAAGGGTTAATGCCATGCTAAATACCTTCTTTGGATTATTGGCGGAAGAACCGACTGATGTGGCAGATAATTTCATCAAAGACCGATGTGATTGGTTCACTTTTAACATTCTAGCTCTCAAAGCAGCAAGCAAAAATCCGGCATTAATCCTTTGGATATGGCAACTAGCTGGCTCATTAGATTTACTCCGATGGTTAGGTAGTTACTTTAACTTTGGTCGTCATGCTTTAATTAGTGCCTTACTGAGCAGATGGTTTCCCCGTTTTTTAAAATGGAGTCAACCCTGGATAGAAACACATTATCCAGGATGGTGGCTACATTTATTGGTAATTAACTATGCAATTTTTACAGGCAAACCCCAAAAACATAACCAAGGAGTAAAAATAAACCCAGAATTAGTTATTAGTCAATAGTTTTTTAATTAGTTGCACGTCACAAAAAGAAAGAGGGACAGGGTGGACGGGCGACAAAAGAGGAAAGAGAATTAAACACTCCCCTCCCCCATCTCCCCATCTCCCCATCTCCCCATCTCCCTGTTAATTAATTTTTGGGGCGGAAATTGGGAAGTTCTACTGCTGCTAATGACTTACGTCCTTTAGGTGGACGTTCTGGGTAAATTAATGGTGATGGTGATTTATTATGGTTAGAAAATTCACTTAAAGGATTCTGAACCAAAATTCGCTGATGATTCTGCTTGTATTGATGGTGTGCTTTCTAACCAATAGTCCTCAGTTTCTAGAGAATCTTTTTTAGTGTTGATCACAATGCTAGATAGTGGGGAATCAGATTCTAATAAAATAGTATTTGAGTCTGAGCTAGAGAAACTAGAATTAGACACAGTAGGATTACTCAGTGTTTCTGATGGTTCTACAGGTAAAATTTCTGATTCTTGATGATCTTCTATGGTAGTGGCTAAAGTTTCCCAGATGGAATTTTCCAGGTGATTACTACGGTCAGGATTTTCTGGGACAGGAGGTGGTGGTGAGGAGGTGGGTGATGCAGGTTGGGAAACAAAAAACATTTGGATGAGACTATCTATTTGTTGGTCTAAGTTATTAGACCCTGAATCCTTACCATCTATCGGTGTGGGAGGAGAATCATCACCTTCTGAAGAAAAAACTAATGGTGTGGTTAAATCTACCAATTCTGAAGAATTTTCCACTGATAGGGATTCTGAAACAAAGTTATTAATTTTGGATAATGGTGGTGAAGACTCTCTGGTAGAAGCATCTGGATAATCACTGAAAGACTCTGATTCTGCTGACCAAGGCTTAATTGGTTGTGCATTAGGAAATAAGGACTTGACTCGACGAGAAAATGTTGACTGCTTATTTGCCGCATCTTGCGAATGAGGCTCAGAGTCTTCAGCAATATCTTGGTTAGGTACAGAGGTGTCTAAACATTTTTCCAAAGCCGCTTTAAATTGTAGAGTTTGGCGCTGTTGTCTCATCAATCTAGTCCGCAATTCTCGACAAGTGCTTTCTGATTGCATTAGTTGCTGAGATTGTTCGCTGTAGTTGCTTTGTAGTAGTGTACATTCTCGCTCTAACAAGGCTAGACGTTGTTGGCTAATTTGTAACTGTGCTTGATAAGTTTTAATCAAAAGGTCTTGGTTCTGAACATTCTGGACAGCCGATTCTAGCTCTTGAAATAAAGATTGGATCTGTTCTTGCGCTGCGGCTAGTTCCTGATTCTGTTGGTTAAACATTGACTCAGTGACGCTGAAGCGTGTTTTTTGCCACTGCAAAAACTTTTCCGACTCAGTTAAATCAGTTTTCAGCTGTTCCACTTGCTGATACAAACTACTATTATCGGCGCGTAACTCTTGATTCAACGCTAGTAGTTGTTGAAATTCTGAGTTCATTTGTACTTGTTTGTCCCTATCCGGCTCTGCAACCCAGTCTGGTTGGGTAGAATGATCTGATAACTCTATGGATATAGGGTCGTAAGGAGGCTCTGGACTTGGTTGGAGAAGGGGCAAATTATTTACAGCCATATTGTCAGGAAGCACAACTGAGTAAAAAGGACAACTCGCCTGCTCTGATTGTGGCGAATTAGCAGAATTGAGGGGTTCAATCACAGTCTCGTTGTTTGAGGTATCAGCTTCATTCATGACTCTTGGTTCACCCGCTTAAAAATATTCAGCAGTGCTGGTGTCAGCATTGCTTATCAACCATGTTCCATCAGAATTTATTCTAGAAGCCAAGTTGAACTCTCCCCAAGCATGAGTAATGAGTCATCAACTGCCGTTATAACATTGTGTGCTTCTTATCCGCCAACCTTTTGGGTGACAGTAATTGCTAGGTTAGGTATTAACTAAGGATTAAATTTACGGAAGTGTTGTAAATACTTATACTAAAACAAGAAATAGCAATAACTTGACTGCTAGAGAAAATATATTGCTGTATATAACTTTAGCAAATACTTTCACCAGAATAACAACTAATATATATGTGTACAGTACTTGAGCAAAAAATGAGTAGAATCCCTGTATACTTCCTTCCAGAACTAAATCGTATTGATATAGCAACCGCCATTCCGGTTAGGACGCGGTACGAAGCACATCTTCCATCGCATTCCGAAGACAATCAAATTGAGTAAGCTTTTTACGAATTCGACTTTTCAACCATGACCAACATTGCTCAATTTTATTAAGATCAGGTGAATAAGATGGCAAATATTTTAATTGACAACCTGCCGCTTCAATTAATTCTTTAATACGTCCACCACGATGAAATGTAGCATTATCTGCAATTACTATTTGTCCAGGTTTAAGTGTTGGTATTAAGCAAGTTTCTAGCCAAGTTTCAAATACCATTCTGTTACAAGCTCCTTCAATAGTAAATGGAGCAAATAAATTACCATTACAATATGCAGCAATCATATTAACTCGACCTTGTTCTTTTTCCACTCTTGAGGGCATAAAATCTCTCTCCTTCAAGATTCCAGCCGTAGGCATAATCTTCTCTATTATCCATTCCAGCTTCATCTATATAGACTATTTCCTCTGGTTTGTATAGCTCTATCTCTTTTCTAAATTCTTCTCGTTTAACTTCATCTCTTTCTTGATAACCATAAGTTTTTTTTTACGAGTAAACCCAATTTTATTTAAAGCTCTTGATATTGTGCGATCGCTAATTTCTCCCGGCCATAATTCAGCCATTTCTACTTGAGTTTTATCTCCATTAGCCTCTACGAACTTCTGAAATTCTTCCCAATCAGTAATTTTATGACCAAATCCTGGTGGTTCATTGGGTAATGCTTGGTAGTCTCCAGTTTCAGATTTCCTTTGCAGCCATAGGTTAATTGTATTTCGACTAATTTGAAAAACTTGAGCGGCTTCAGTCTTGGTCATCCCATCTAATTCAATTGCGTTAATTACTTTCTGACGTAGGTCGTAGCTATAGGGTTTGGGCATGAATTCCTCCTCTTGTATCCGCTTAAATAGACCGTAGTATTGCTACACCCTTCTATTATACAGCTTGTCCTAACTGGAGTGGCGATTGCTATATATAAGCACTACAACTAAAAACCCCCTGTATCTTCAGACCAGGGGGAGTATCCTAAATTTTTATAAAATTCTATGGTATGTTCATCTGAAATTTGGATATCCAGTTAATTGACGCTTGCTAAGAGATTTAGTCTTTGCTTCTGTATCACCAGACAAAAATCTAGAAATCAACCAACAGGCTATTTATTTGCAATGCTAGATGATTGCTGGGCTATTTTCCGTGCAGCCTTACTAAACAAGAAGCTAAAATCTGCTGCGTTACCATTTAATGTTGCACCAATCTTATGGCATGCAATACATGATGATGGTTCAGGTAAAGATGTTCCATTTTGTAGTGCTACTGCCATTGTATCAGGATCAGGCTCCTGAATATATGTTTCCATTGTTGTATTAGCTACATAAGGTGGGAGTGTTTCTGATTGTGGATTCTCCCATTGAGTACTAATCAACTTATAGTTTTTCCATACAATATCTTGAGTATCGTCCAGAAGTTTATACCATGCCTGATTTACGGTCATATAAAGTCCTAGTGAAACAGGTTGGTTCCAACACTGCTCAATAGTCTGACCTTGACATGGATTCAAGCCACTTTTTTGAAATACACTAGTATTTCGCTTGAGAGTTTGCCTTTCATTGCTTTTATTCCATCTGTTGCCAATCACGCTCCTATGGTAGCCAACGAGGATGAAAGCCCATTAAAGGCAACTGCTCTGGTTGAATATCGTTAGGTGTATTATCAGTAATTGGTAATAAGGGCATTAACCACAAACTACTGCTGGATATCACTTCACCATCATCAGTTCTTAGGGTATTTGCTGGTAATGAAGCGTTGGGTGTAATTCCTACTACTTGGTCAAATAACAAACCTAAGCCATCTGGTGATAAACTCATTTGCACATTCCTTTGCGCCGCAGGTAGCACTATCAAAGGTCTTTGTTGTCCAGTTTTGAGGTTAATTGCGACTAAGTAAGGTTGTTCTATAAATTGTTCTTTTGAAATTACCTGCGTTAGCAAACAATAAACTGTAGGTGAGGCATTATCGAACTGACAGCTAAGAATTGAACCTGGTGTTTTTAATAGTTGTTTTTGTACACCTTGGTTCGTAACTAAAAATAAATCTTTGGTGTAATCTGTATTAAATTTTACCATTGCTGCTTGGGCACCGTCCTTAGAGAAGGCTTGGACTAAGCCAAATTGTGGGATAAAGTCCAGAGGCGTAGTAATATTCTCTTTCAAAGCAATGATAGCTGTTCCCTGTCCTTGAGCAACTGCGATCGCTTTACTATCTGGTGTAATCATAAAATCTCCCCCTGGTTGGCTGGTCAGGCGTTTAGGGGTGGGTTTTTCGATTGATTCATCATTATTTGCTGGTAAATACCACAGTCCAAAATCACTGGGATTATCTTTTTTCCCTCTTTGGATCACGATGGTTTCTCCATCAGCTGATAAATCAAATTTGAGATTTTGATAGTCTTTATTATCTAAAATTAAGCTGATTCGACCAGGGGGTGTGACTGATTTGCTAGATTTACCACTAATGCCAGTGGTAACAGTATATATTTTGGTTGAAAGTAAATCTTGACTATTGCTATTACGAGCGGAAAATAAAATTCTTTCCCCATCTGGATAAGCCTTGAAATCCATGACAATCAAATCTTTCGGGGTTAGTACCTTTTTTTGATCTTTCTCTTGAGATAGATTGTAGAGAATTAATTGTCCCTGTTCTTCGGGATTAGTGCCTATATATAGAATAACCCGATCACGGGTGCGAAAGCTACCCACAAATGGTTGGATAACTCTAGGTTTTCCTTGTTGTTGTAAAAATTTATCTCTAGCTCCCTGCAATTGCACTTTATAGGTCGTGCCATAAGGCGCTGGTGTTACTAAAGTATAAACCATTCGCCGTCCGGCCCAACTGAATTTTTCCGGCTAGAGGTGGTTCAATTTTTAAATTTTCCTCGACACTTTTAATGTCCATTGGCCGACTAAAATTAAGAGTGAAGGCGGTATCTTCGGCTCCGATTTGTTGGTTACTCCAAGTAAAACTGCGAATCATGGGTTTAACAGCATCACCTTGCCAGATGATTAACCCAATGATCAAACTGAGAATTAACATCAGGGCGATCGCAATGCGATCTAATGGTTGAATAAGTGTATAGGGTTTACTCATATATCCAAGAGTTAAAGTCTAAAATTCGGTAGAGCTAATAAGTATAAGGATCTTTGGGTTGGGGAATCTTTTTTAAGGAATTAGCTGCAATAGTAAGCTGACGTTTACCAGAAAGAGTTTCGGTCACCATTTGTCCCTCTACTTCCAACCAAATATCCGGTGGATACTGATCATAGGTGCTTGGTAATTTCACAGGTAATCCGGCTGGATAAGCATCAGCAGCACAGCAAGTAATCACAAATCTAGCCAAGAAAATATACTCTTTAGGTAATTCAGGTGGGTGAATCACAAATCCCTGGACTTTGACTTTTTGCCCTGTATAAGCATCTGGTTCAGGATATACATTGAGAGTGCGTACCCAGTCTACTAAGGATCTTTTCTCTGGACGAATGGTAGCTCGAAATGCTTGCGGTTGGGATCTGGTGGCGCCAACTAAATCAGTTACACCCAGATTGAGTGCTGTTTGACTAGCAAACACACGCGGTGTAATCATTAACCCTAAAACTGCGGCGATTAACAACAAAAAACTACCCCAACCAGGAGGAAATAAACTCAAATGCTGAGTACTAGGTGCATCTAAGGGACGACGACGATTTTGCCAAATTTGTATCCCTTTGGCAAAACCGATAATTAGTAAACCAAAGCTACCAGAGATTGCTAACCAGAAATAGTCAGGGTGAATTAATAAATTCAGTTTACCTGTAAGCCAATACTTAAGAATTAACACTCCCCAAGCGATAATTGCGAAAACATCTAGCCAAGCAAGTAAGAGATTTTGGATTTTGGTTTTTTTATTGGTCATATCAATTTTAGGTTTTGGATTGACAGGATATCTCAAGGTATGGAACTTCCCTAAATGAAGTGTAAATTGAGAATTAAAGTCAGTAGAAATGTTAATTGTCCCGCTAGAGCAAATAGATAAAATAAAGCTCTAGGTTTAAAAATTGATAACATTAATCCCACTCCTTTGATATCAATCATTGGGCCAAAAACTAGAAATGCTAGTAAAGAACCACTGGTAAAGGTAGAAGCAAAAGATAAAGCAAAAAAGGAATCAACCGTAGAACAAATTGATACTGCTGCTGCTAATATCATCATAGTCACAATTGAACTAATTGAACCAGAACCGAGACTGAAAATCATTTCTCTGGGAGCTAAAACTTGGATAGTAGCAGCAACTAAACTGCCTAGAACCATAACTCCACCTAGTTCCCGAAATTCCTGCACCACATTATCTAGCAGCATGAGTAGTTTATCTGGTAGGCGTTTACTAGAATTGGGAACTGGGATATTTTCGGGAATTAAATTCCCATCTAGTCTGGTGTACATACCTGATTTTCCGCCGAGAAGATAAGATCCTGATTGTAATAAATTAGGTATCTGCGTTTTTGGTTCGATTTGAGTATATTTACCTCGGCGTTTTGGGTCGGGTTTAGTTGGGGGATTATATTTGAGATAACGAGCGATCGCGGGTTGCAAAATCGGGGTTAAATCCTGTTGAAAGCTAAATACAAAACCAACAGTTGTGGCAATTAATAGGGAAAATACAACACGTAATACTACTATTTCTGGTTGATCTCGAAATGCCGTCCAAGTTGCCCAAATCACAATGGGGTTAATTGTAGGAGCTGCTAGTAAAAAGCCAATAGCGACTGGTGTGGGTACACCTTGCATTAATAATCGGCGTGCTACGGGGACGTTACCACACTCACACACTGGAAATAAAAAGCCAATTAGACTGCCTAATAAAGCTCCTAGCAAGGGATTTTTGGGCATATTCTCTACCATTTTGCGCTCATCAATAAAAAGCAGCAACACACTGGAGAATAAAACTCCCAGCAATAGAAAAGGCATTGCTTCGACTAGCAAACTTAGAAATAGTGTAAAACCATTGTTGAGTTGATTCATGGGTTTCAAGTCAAAAACCATTCTTTAGTGATGGGATTCTGTTTAGTCATTAGCTGGAAATAGAATTTGGGGATAAAGTAGTGTAGAAAGAACTAACATCGTTTTAACCTGTCAATTCAGGGACTTAAGTCTTAAACTAGAAATTTTGCATTCCATGCATACCTCAGTCTAAGCATTTTATGTCTAGAGTGAGTGTTCACAGACAAATCTTGGTAGTGGGTGGTTGATGCTAATATAACTATTCGCAGTAGATTGCCTAGCTTCAGCAAATGTTTCCTCTTGTTTAACCTCAATATCATATTTATATTTATAGTAATTCAGTTAATAGTACATTAAGAAATGTGCATTTTTATCCCGGATTTGATAGTTTACCCACATTCGGGGATTGCTATTGTTTACAATCAGTATCTCGACCATTGTGCGTAATGTTAGCTTGTACAAAGCATACGTTAAGCGAACGACCTGGTTATCTGATCTGTTTAAACTTGCAGCACATTACTGAGTAAAAAGTACCTGCATGAATATTGGTAAATCGCATAGTACTAGTATACTAAGTATTAATAAGTAAAGATACAGGTATGAAGACGATGTTAATAATCACGGGAAATTTAAGTGAATATACTAATTTTAATCTTTAATCAAGTTAAAAAAATATTATTTCTATATATTGATACCAATTAAATTTAGCTAAACTTTAAAGAATAATTTAGAAACAGTTTGCAACAACCAATTACCAGTTATTTTGGCATATCTAATTAAAGTTAGAGTATTTTCAGAATATTTACTGATGCTTTATATACATATAATACAATAGGATTGTATTGACAACAAGAACATAGACCGCAGTATTTTGTTTATCCATGAAAGTGAAGAAGATACTGTGGAGTCTGAAATCACATTTATTAAAATTTTGGTTGTTTTGACTAATTTTATAGCCTTTTCGAGTTTTGCCAAAGTAGCAAATTCTAAAACTACTACTGATGCAACTGCAACAAAACTTAATTCATAATTAGTTAACCACTTAGCTGTATTTAAACAAAAATCACACTTTTAGTTCAAAACTATGTCTCTGAAAAAAATTGCTACTACTGCTACAATCATTGCCTCTGTAATTGGTGCTGCTACCTTGGTTTCCCGTCCAGCATCCGCTGGTATCACCATCAAGTACGAAGCTCCAGGAGTTCAACAGTCATCACTGGTAACCGACCCCATCAATAATCCTGGCACCAATGTAGTCACAGAAAATTTTGACGGCATATCCACAGGTTACCATTCCACTTCCTTTATCACCAATATTGGTACTTTTGATCAAGGTCTGATTGAAGCAGCAGACCAATACGGTGGCGCTAGTGGTATAGGTAACTACTTCGACGTGGATACACTTCGTTCTGGGACTTTAGGTAGCGCAAAGCCCTACACCACAAGTACTCTGACATTAAACTCTCCTCAGGCTTACTTGGGATTGTGGTGGTCTGCTGGAGATGCTAACAACGTATTGGAATTCTATTCCCAAGGCCAATTAGTACAAAAGCTCACTACTCAAGAGGTGAAAACTTCTGTATCATCTTTGTATTATGGTAATCCCACTTCTCCTTTCTACCAGCAAAACAGTGGAGAACCATTTGCATACTTGAACTTCTATGCTGACCAGGGGACAACTTTTGACCAAGTTAAGTTTACAAACATTGGTGGAACTGGTTTTGAGGCGGATAACTTTACCATAGCTTCTAGTTATAGTAACACTCCTGGTACTTCAATACCTGAATCTTCCTCTACAGTTGGTTTACTAATGATTGGTGGTTTAGGTCTTTTGTCTCAAAGAAAAAGAGTTTTTGGTAAAGCGTAAAAGTCTAAAAATCCCCAAGGGTCTAAAAATTAACTACTAGTGAACATCGGCAGTTCAGTAAAACATAACTTTTACTTAATAGAGAGCAGGTATTACTTACCTCTCTCTTGTTTGTTTTTTATCCAGAAATTATTCTTCACTGATGGACAATATACGTAAATATACTATTTACATTTTCGTAAATACAAAAAAAATATGATTTCTATATATTTAGGAATCTTAAATTTATACAAACTTTAAAAAGCTATCTCAAATTTTCCGATTATCTTCTATTGATAAGGCTAATCAGCATATTTACTAAAATCAAGCGTTTTTACGGATGCTTTATCTGTTGATTGTACTTAATAATATTATTGTTATACAAGCATCAGCTTGAGTGTGTCTCTAGTTTAGTAGGATGAAAAGTCCATGAAAGCGCAAAATGTATTTATCCATCTATCTCTGGTTGCTAGTTCTGTTTTGGCTTTTTCTAGTGTGGCTAAGGCCGACTCTTTTGTTACCAATTTCAATGCAGTTAATGGTAATGCTGGTGATATCAACCTGCTTTCGATTCAACAGAATGGAAAAACAATTACTGACTTTTCCTTAGTTAACAACGCTAGTATTATTTACAACACGCCTGTCAGCAGTATACTCAATAGTGGTGCAGCTAGTACCGATCTTGGTATCACTGCCAATAATCCCAATAATCCTAATCCAGTCTATCGAAAAGAAGATCCTACTGACAGTGATATTGCCGCATACTTAGGTAAAGAAAATTTGAATAATATTATTGACACTGAAGATGCAGGGTCTTTCAATATTAATGTGTTTTTTGATAGCCAGATTACCACGGATAACTTAGGAGTAGACAATTTATTCTTTTGGGAACGTGGTCAAAATAGTGATCTAGGTGTTCAAGCCATAGATGCAGATGGAAACACAATTGGCAATTTTTTCAAACTTAGTCAAACACGTAGCAGTAGCAATTTTGCTGGCTATAGTATTCACACCGTAGAGGGTAACTTTCCTCAATCTGTTGGTTCCTGGGGACTTGATATCCTCCAAGATTTGGGAGTTAGCTCTTTAGCCGGTCTGAAATTAACTGCTGATTCCAGCTACAATTGGCGAGATTTCAAAGTGATTGCCAGACAATCAGTAATTGATATGAAATCAGTAACCGTACCAGAATCCAGTAATTTAATTGGCTTAAGTGTTTTAGGTGCGATCGCTTTTATTGGTGGTCGTCAACGGGTTCTCAAACGTGTTCAGTAGTCAATGTCAATCTGCTGTCTAATATTTCCCAGCAGTGCAATTCTGATCTTTGAGTTACCTAAAATGATTTATTTTTTTCAGCTTTTTAATGAGTTGTATCTACTTTTTCTGAGAAATAGCCTCTCCAACTAAAATCTAAAAGATTTAAATTATCAACCTATTATAGATTTATAGTTAAGAGGTGATACTTTTAAATTTCTCAATTTCTCTTAAAAGTAGATACTATTCTTTAATCTGATTATTGGCAAATATCAGAATTCACTACAAATTTGTTATACAGTTAGCAGTAAATTTTCACCACTATGATGAATATCCCTAGCATAATCAGTCCAAGTACCTTGTCCCCAATAGCGAAAACAACTAGTTTGTAACAATAAATTATGTAATAAAAGTTGCCGATATTTAGAGCTTCTAGTCAAAGTTTCTGGTGAGTTATCAAGAAGATTTTTATCTATTTTTTGATGAAATAAGTTACTGAAATCATACATAGGAGATAGGACATTTTCATATCCTTTGACCCAACTAATATGATTAGTCCATGAACCTCCATCCATCTGAAAATTAGGGTGAGCTTGCTTGATTTCTTCCATAGCAATTTCTACACTGGATTGAGAATTATCCGATAGAATTCTTTCCCATATCAGATGTTGTCCCACTGCTTGACAAGCTGGGTAATCCTCGCTTCGACAACCAGCATCGGTTAATAATTCTAAATATTCTGTACCACATATACCCACAACTCCAGTTTCTCCTCCCCCTTGTTCCACTATTTCCCACCAAGCTTTTTTAAAAGCGCTAGGAAATTCATTCATCATCACCCCACCATTTTCACCATCACCAATTTGGCTAACTATGGGTGGAATAGTAATATTACCAAGCTGTTGTTTAGATAAAGTTTTCGCTTCATAGTAAGGTTGCATTTGCCCTACTAACTTAGTATCTGAGCCTTGGGTTTTAATTAAAGCGGTAATACTAATTGTTTCACCTTGGGAATTGCGAGCTATTAGTTGATGAGGTAAATGTTTATGGATGATAGGTTGACCGCTAATAGTTTCTATCGTATGTTCTTGAACTAGTAACCAGCGATATCCACATTCTTTGAGTGCTTTCACAAAAGCAAATAGAGTATCTGGATGATTTGGTAAGTGCATTTCTGGGGGTGAAAATCCCTTAACTCGTGCTAATGCTTCCCAACCAAAAATTGCCGCAAAGTGGTGCTGCCAAGCTATGATATGTAGTTTAATATCTGGGATGGGAGTAGAAGAAACTACTGCATGACTCCACATTGTCCCTAACCATTCTACATAAGGTTGATAAGTGCGATCGCAAGTAATTCGTTTGAGATTGTCAATAATATCTACTCGTCCCATTTGTTGTAGTCCCCACAAGAGATTACCGGAGTAATCCAGCATCACCCGTGGATTGCAACCTTGATTTACCAATTCGGGAATAAAATCTCCCATCCGGCTATAACAATTAGCAAAAGCACCTGCATTGTGATTATCCCCTTGGTGGGGATGTTCAAACATATATTGCAAGTTGCTAATTAATCCTCCATTCAGTCCTGCGGGTATAGTTGGCTGATGCATATGTAAGGCAATCGCAAATACAGCGTTGATATCTGCTAACCGGAGATTAGTCATCGGTAGAAATACTTCTGTATTTTGGTTAACTACCGAGAGAACTTCCCTTTCCCAACCAGAAATATTCGGTAATCCATCAATTATTGCTGGTAAAGCCGGAAGTGTGGGAGGAAAATTAAGCATATTTTTGGGGATAGTAGGAGGTAGAAGGGTAGAACCGAAAAAACCTAGAGATTAAGTTCTGTGTTACTACCCTGCCCTATGTTATCTAAATTTTACGTGCATTTTTTAAAGAGACTGGATTGTTAAACCAGAGCAAATCTCCTAAACGCTGGAATTTAGCCATAAAAATCTGAAGTAAATTCTCTTGAGTCCGTTGTTGCACTGCCGTTGGTGGTGTAGCCAATTTTAAAATTTGCTCCAACAACCAAGGAGAAAGACGTTGACACCATACAGCTAAATGAGATTGCCAACCAACCAGAATTTCTGGTGTATCCTTTTTTAACCCAATAATTAGTGCTTGCGCCACTTTTTCAGGAGTGATGGGAATCATCCAGCGAAATAATTTGAAGTCCCGCACCATATCTGTGTCTGTCAGGGTCGGTAGCAAGGCTTTGACCTGAATATTGTATTCAGCTAGTTCCTGACGCAAAGCTTGGGTAAACCCTAAGATGGCAAACTTGGTTGCAGAGTAAGTTGCCATTGTCGGTGCAGCTACCTTTCCCATTAAACTAGAGACATTAATAATGATCCCCTGTCTTTGGTTAACCATTCGTCGGGCGATCAGACTGGTTAGAGTATACATTCCCAATAAATTCACTGAGAGTTCTTCCTGGGCTTGAGGGAGTTTCAGTTGTAAGAAAGAGTTTTGGTAAGCGACTCCTGCACAATTTACCAGTAGATAAATTGGTCCATAACTGCGCCATACTTGGGCTATGGCAATATTCACGCTAGTTGAGTTAGTTAAATCTAGAGGCATAATGATGGCTTCGACACCCATCGCTTCAACTTGTTGAGCCACTGCGGCTAATTTTTGCTGATCGCGTGCGATTAAGATTAATCGCTTCATTCCTTGTTGCGCTAATTCTAAAGCGATCGCACGTCCAATCCCACGAGAAGCCCCAGTAATTAGAGCCACTTTACCTTGAATATTCATCGGTTTTCACCTCCAAAATCTAGGTCTTACTGCACCCTGGTTTGCATTCTGGTGCGTTGGGTAAGACAATTCGTGAATAGTAATTTTTCAGCCTACAGACAGACAATATTTGGTTTACAAATCTGCAACACCCCTTTGTTGCTTGTAAAAAGCAGAAAGATTTTCTCATCTCAATGGGACAGTCAAAATAGAAGACTATTAGCAAGATGGATATAGCGCATAGGTTCTACTGTTTTCGATTTCAGCCTTCACCAGTGAGGACATACACAAGTTAGCAAGTAAATCAAGATATTGCAATCTTTTTTAATCAGCATTCCTGAACACTCGTTTTCAGAAAGTATATATATTTAATATTTCTTTATATAAGTTTTTGTAATCAATGAGGATGAAATATCTAGATCCCCTCACAATTAGTTTGATTTGGTAGGAACCGTTACATTTTTAGCAAAAGAAGACGATCAACAGATAGGGAAAGGTACACAATTGCCAACAATATGATCCCAGACTTCTGGAAGAAGTTCGGGATCTAAATTTTGTCGCAGGACTATAAATCGTACAAATTTTTGAACCAGTCCACAAATATCTGTGCATTTGGATGCTGTGGGTCTAAAATTGTTTCTTGTACAGCTTGATGCAGTTGTCGTCCTGGTGGTTTTTGCCATGCTAACCAAGAATAAATGCGAGCTTTATCAAAATGGGAATCTATAAATAGCTCGTCTGATATTCCTCTTTTTTTGGCTTCTATTACCACTTCCTGAGCATATTGCCATAAAGGTTCATTTCCATCTGGAACCATATAAGCTAAAAAAGTTTCTAACATACCTCTGGTTTGGTTATCGGGTATAATCCAGACACCAAATTTTTTTCCATCTTTTGTATTAAAAATAAGCCCGGTTTCTGGTATTTGTTCAGGAATTTCTGGGATACTTGGTAAACAAGCATCTCTAATACTTCTCCAACGAGCAGATGAATCTTCGTCTGCATCTACCATCAAACCTAAATGAGTCAATCTTTTTTCTTTTAGTCTGGCAGATATTCTATAACGATCAATAAAACCATCGCCTCCATAAGCTGTGATTTCAACTGGTTCTCCATCTTTTGGCCAAGGAATCCCATTAGCTTCGATTAGATATGGTATAACTCGCTTATCTTGATGACCTTCAACTATTAGCTGCTTGGATTTATCACTGCTTACCATTATTAACGTACCTCAATATTCTCTTCAGCCGCAATGACAATTTCTGGCTCAATAAAGACTACACTTGTTTCTTTACCTCGCTCAATTCTGTGAATTCTAATGCCATCCTCAGTTGCATCTTCTTGTTCTGCAATATCAGCTAAACTTCGCCAACAATCATCGTTGTGTGTAGTTGCAAAAACTTGTACATTTAATCTTTTAGCCGTTTCCCAGATCATTTTCCACATATCAGACATTGTAGTAAAATGAAGTCCTGTATCAATCTCATCTATGAATAAATATCCATCTTTAGCACATACAGTAGCTAGTGCAAGTCCCAAGATACGCCAAATACCATCTCCCATGCTCCCAATTGGAACACGTTGATTACTATCAGAAAGCAGTATCAGAAAACCACCTCTTTTAGATGAATATCTAGGTTTTTGAGAACTAACTGTAGCAATACGTTGAATTTTTGAGTCTATTTTATTAAGTGCACTCGCTACAAGTTGTTCTTCAGGTGTTAGTACTACCTGATCAAATAACTCAATCATTTTCTCTGTATTTAGGGACGAAGATGTTATATATTGTACTGTTGCTACCAGATTTTTATCTCTACGGTATCGTCGAAAATATTCTAAAGAAAGACCTCCATTATTTGATAGGGGTAGTCTCAAACGATCTTCTTCCTTTCCTGGACTCCACTGTATAGTGCAATCTAATTCCTTTAACGCATCTGGTATTTCATCATCATACGACTGACTATTTGATTCTTTTGTCTGTTTTTTGCCTATTCCTATAGTTGCTACAAACTTTTCTTGAATGTTACTAGTACCTGTGATTGAAAATTCTTTTTCTGGTTCAATCTCATGACCATAAAAAAGATGACGAATATCAAGCTCAGTATCTATTCTTCGTTGATCATCCAATAAATATTCACCTCGATTATTAATACTCTCACGTAAGGGATCAAGATTATTCCGTGAGCATAAAAGTTGAATAGCTTCTAGTATTGATGTTTTACCACTATTGTTTTCACCCACCAGCAGATTAACTCTACCTAGCTGCTGAAGCTCAAAAGACTGGAAACTACGAAAATTCTCTATTTTTACACTCTTAAACATAATATTGCCAACCAAAGACACTGCTTATTATAACTTGCGGTTAACCAACAAAATCTTTTAAACCTTAGGCATGATCACAACTGATTCTAAAAAATGAGTCAAGTCTTGTATTAATTTATGCTGTTGTAATATCTGAACTTCTTGGTCGCTAATGTTGGTGAATATTTTCTCAATAATTGGTGTATTGTTACCAAACACCTCAGCTAGAAATCTTTTAGGCTGACTTTTTGCTAGTAACCACTCCAAATCAGTAAAACTACGTTCAGCTAATTTTTGAATTAATGCACGGTCTTGTAATAAAAGAACTTCTATTTCTGGTACTGCAATGAGAACTTTAAAGCGAGTACCACGAGAAGATTGACGCAATAGATAATTGAGAGAATCTAATTGCTCACTAACTGAGGAATCATCTTCTTTATCCGCATCTGTGACCAAAACAACAGGAGTTGGTCTAGTAGAAAGCAGCGAACTTGCTAATGAAAATGCTCCATATTGTCCTTGACCATCCGCAAATTTAATATCGTTAATAATAGTTTTTGGTAGTAATTTATTTAATATTTCTATATCTTTGTTCCCTTCTGTAATGATGTAAGCTAATGTCATAATAATATCCTCTCACTAGTAATATCGTAATCAGGAATTGCGTTCTCAATGCAATGTCTATATTTTTTCAGGATCGCCCTACTTATGCATTTATGTTGTAGTGAATACCCAATTTCTTTACCTGACCATAGCAAAATTGTTTGAGGTGCAATAAATCTTGATAAGATCATAGCAGGTTTTGTAAATCCAGTACGACTAAAAATACTACCAATAGTTGCTCCAGGTCTGCGTAAGAGTTGATTTCTTAGTTTAGCAATTGGCTCTACATTAACTTTGTTACCCGTATCTTTACATTCTACTAGGCAGGCTAGACTATCTATATAAACTACTCCATCAATTTGTTCAATTTGCTCAGTTTCCTCTTCCTCCAGTACTACGGTGTAAGGCCAAATTACATCAGCACCATCAAGTTGAAATGCACGTAAAACTAAATACTCTAATGCTTTACCTGCATCCCATTCAGGAGTATTACCTGACATAATTTCTAGCCATAATTTCATTAAATCATCCCAATTATAGCTGGAAATTCTGGATTTATACTCTACATCAGTGGGCATAACTTTATCGTTGTTAAATTATTTACATGGTTGAAGCACTAGAAAATATCTCACTCCATCTATTATAGCGATAACTGCAATATCTACAGTCATCGCTATTTTCAAAGAACTCAAGTACTAATTTTCGATCTCCTGAGCAGAAATAATGGTCTTCCTGCTAGGGAACGGAAATAAATTGTCCCCGCAGTCAACAAAAACATGAAATATGCTACCAACTGCACCGCATACAGTTTATCTGAATAACCAAACATAGTCGCAAAGACAATCCCAGGAAATTTATCTTGTGGTAATATCGCTCTGGTATCAGTAACTTGTTTCCCTAAAGAAAACCAAGGTACTATTCTCCGGGGTGGATTGAGAAATTCATATGCTCCTGTGCTGGGATTTAAAATTTTATCTACTGTATTCGCATTGGCAAAAGCTGCTAAGGAAGTAATTATCAATCCGGACACAATTAACAGTAGTAAAATACCTAAAACTTGGAAAAATCTCTTAATATTTATTTTTACACCCAATTTGAAAATTGCGATCCCAATTAGTCCAGAAAAAATCATCCCCAGTATTGCTCCTAGTGCCGGAGCATATTGAGCTATTCCCGTTTGGGTCGAATCAGGATTGAATGCACCAGCAATAAATAGAACGATTTCCGCGCCTTCACGTAAAACGGCAAACATAATCATACTCATGATTGCCCAACCTGTATTTTCACTCCTGCTTAAAACATTTCCGACTGTACCTTCAATTTCTTTTTTCAGTATCTTTGCATGTTGTGTCATCCACACTAACATCCAAGACAGCATGGTGATCGCGGCTAGGGAAAGTATACCCTTAGTCAAATAATACACCCGATCATTAAAGCCATCTATCAGTATTTGCGCGATCGCCCCAAAAATTGAACTCAATAAAATTCCGGCAATTACACCTAAATAGACTCATTTATTTAGCTGTGTTCGACCAGATTTCACCAAAATCGCGAGCACTATCCCCACAACTAACGTCGCTTCTACTCCTTCTCTAAGAGTAATGACAAAGGTTGGAATTGCTGCACTAAAGTCCATTTTTGCCTCTACTTTTTATCGCTAACCGTAATCAGATTTTTAATCAGATTGAATTCTGATTGAGAAATTACCTTTTTACTAACGAGGTCTTCTGGTTTGCGATAAGGTCTACCACCTTGAATTCGCTCAGATAAAGAAGGCTTTGTACCTGGCAGTTCTAATTTATCAAGTTCAGCGATTGATGCCACATTAATGTCGATTTTTGCAGAACTAGTGCTGGTTTTGGTGGATGCGGCTGGTGCAGGTGTAGAGCTATTAGTACTGGAATCACCATCATTTTTACAACCACCGATCAACATCAAAGTCCCACATAAACGTATATTTACATAAAATACAATAATTGCGCGTCAAGTTTTCATCAATTTATAAAATTGGATTTGAAGCGATGCTGGTAATTACTGAGTGCTTCTTATATTAAGTCTGAGTGAGATTGAGAATAGTTTCCAACTGAAAATTATCGACTAGATATTTCAGCGTATTAGCCAGAACCCTTTCCTCTTTAGGAATTTCGGTAATCAGCTGGTAGAGTTTAGCATCATTGAGATCCAGAGCTGCTTGATGTGCTTGAATTATCCATTTTGGTGACATTACCTGTAAATCTTGGCTAGTGAGGGATTTATGAAGTAAGTATTGTTGGTCTAACCCAGGTAAAACCTCTTCGTTGTAGCGGTAGCGAACTCCCAAATATTGTGTCATCTTATCAAATAAGATAGTTTCTACAAATGGCTTGGTAATATGGTCGTTACAACCCGCTTGAATGCTGATGCTGTAGTATTCCTCAAAAGCATAGGCTGTGAGTGCAATAATTACCACATCCTTACCTGTTTCCTGCGCTCGAATTTGCCGAGTAGTTTCATAACCATCCATCATTGGCATTTGAATGTCCATCCAAATCAAGTGAGGATGCCATTCTTGGAACAGAGCCATCGCCTCAATCCCATTTTCAGCGACACAGACCTCAAAACCAACTGATTCTAATAGTCTGACCAGTAACTGACTATTTTCTCGAACATCTTCCACTACCAGAATCCGATAAATGGGTTGTCCGGGTTCTAGACCGATGACAGTGCGAGTTGTTTCTGGTGGAATGATATCTACGGTTCTGACCTGATTTAATAAAACCTCACAAATGAAGGTTGATTCATGATTGAGGGTGCTTCGGACTGTAATATCACCACCCATTAAACGAGCAAATTGACGACTAATTGATAAACCTAAGCCTGTACCTTTAGCATGACGACCGCGTTCTGTTTGCATAAAGGCTTCAAAGACATTCTCGATATCAGATTCAGCAATACCACATCCAGTATCTTCCACTTCCATATGAAGAGTGATAGTTAATTTTGGATTATCGGTGGAGTTAACAGAATTGTCTGGGCTGGAATTGAGACTAGACAAACTCCCCATTAAAGCTTGTAATCGCAGGGTGACACTACCTGTGGTTGTAAACTTGATGGCATTACTTAATAAATTGAGCAAAATTTGGCGCAGTTTTGATTCGTCACCATAAACATAACGAGGAACATTGTGATCTTGTTCAATCCTGAGATCAATTCTTTTTTCCAAAGCTTTGAGAGCAACCATCTCTCTAATGGAGTAGATGAGTGATACAAATTAAAACAGTTTTCTGTGAGTCGTAACTGACCTGATTCAATTTTAGACATTTCTAGGACATCGTTAATCAAATGCAGTAAATGTTCACCACTACGGCTGATAATTCCTAAATGCTCTTGAAACTCAGCGGGAATTTTGTGGCTGCGGTTCATCAACTGCGTAAATCCCAAAATAGCATTGAGGGGAGTCCCGGAGTTCATGACTCATTTTTGCTAGAAACTGACTTTTGGCGTGATTAGCGATAGTAGCTTGTGCAGCAGCTTGTTCTAGGGCTGTTTGCGAAAACTCCAGCAGTAACAACATTAATGTGTTTCGCATCTGAGTAGCGGCTTCCAATTCGCGGAATCTCCCAAGGTAAGGAAGTTTCCTGGACATTTTCCTTCCACAGTTCAAAAGACTTGCGGGGACACAATTCCATTTCCCCAACCTGATTGATTTTAATTGCATCCTGAGGATTACCTGCCCAATTCACTGTTTGAATTTGCTCAGGTCTAAACCAGAGAATATGATAGGACTTTTGTTTAACATAGTTGAATAAGATGGAAATTGCTAGAATACCACTGGCTTCATTTTTAAATGCCTTGGCTTTTGGATATAAACGTGAGAGGGAATTGGTAGCAAACACATCTTCCTCCTGGTGTTCTAACAGCCACTTCACCAGTTCACGCACTTCCATATCCAATGGTGTTTGACCCACTAATGTCAGATGATCATCCAGTAAAATTGCGGCTCCTTGAGCATGAACTAGACTTAATAATTGAGAATTACTTTGGATTAGTACTTGCTCAACTAAATTAGACTCCTGCAATAACCTCTGTTGCAATTCATCTTGAATCTCTTTCACCCGCATTCGATAAATATGTAATTCTCTTTGTTGGTGATGCACCAGTTGCAGGGAAGCAAACTGTCCTAAAAATTCACAGGCTTTGCGAGTTTCATACTCCACTAGTTTAGGGCTGTAGTGGTGACAGGCAATTAATCCCCAGAGACTGTTTGTCATTAATCAATGAAATCGTCATTGACCCAGCCACCCCCATATTCTGCAAGTATTCAATATGATAATGTGATACTCCTCGTAAGATAGAAGTACTCATATCAAGAGGTGTATTTGTCACTGGATGATGGCTGGGGATGATGGGAACAGGAGTGTAATTGATATTGGGAATGAATCTAATCCAGTTTTGGCAAAATAACTGCCGAGCTGGGGCAGGAATGTCTATTGCCCAATAGTGTAATCCCAGGTAGCTGTCTAGATGCGGCTGTTTCTCTTCTGCAATCACAACACCGCTCTCATCTGCCTGAAAGCGATAGATCATGACTCGATCAAACCCAGTCAATGCTTTAACCTCTTTGGCAAGAGTTTCAGCTAAATTACCCAGATTAGTAGTATTACGGAGATTAGCGATGGTAGTTTGCAAGCGGGAAGAAAATTGTAGTGAATCGGCACTAGTGATAAGTCTCTGAGGTTCTAGTTCCAGTATCAAGCCATCTACTATCCGGTGGACTATGCCTCTGAATATCTGATTTTTCCGTTGCCAATTAGTTTGGGCAGATATCCGTCGCGTTGTCAGCTGGAATAAATTACATAGTTCTAGGTTATCTTCAGCTAGATAATTAGCAAGTCTCTGTACTTGAAGGGGAGAGAACAATTTTTTTAATGGTTGTCCCAGTAATGCTGATGCCGAAATGCCAAAAAACCACTCCACATTCTCACTAATTTGCAAAATGGTTAGGTTTGTCTCTTGTAACACCAGCAGTATTCCATTTGGCTGAATATAACCAGGAGCATATACTGATTCATGACTACATACTTCTTAACGCCATCAGTGCTGAAGAGGCAAGGGAGGGGAGTGAAGTAGGATTTGGTGGCTGCATAGCTGAGATAAACAATGTAGAAAATCAATACTAAAACAGGTATGTGGAGCAGGCAAGATGCCTGCCATTCAATTCAGGCGGGCTTTCTCTGGCTACTACAAAAAAAATTTGATTTATTCTCTGTTGGTTTGCTCAGGTTTAATTTCCTTGACTAATTTTTGATACCGACCCAAAGCCATCAAAGGAAAATACTGCTGATACATATGGTACTTCAAATAAAAATGAGAGGGAAATCCAGTCCCGGTGAAATATGACTCATCCCAAGTTCCATCTGATTGCTGAGTAGCTAACAAATAACTAACTCCCTTTTCCATTGCGTCCATCGCCAAATTACCTGTAGCCTCACCTGCTGCTATTAACCCAATTAACGCCCATGCTGTTTGGGAAGCGGTACTATTCCCTTGTCCTTTCAAATTAGGATTGTCATAGCTGCGACAAGTTTCACCCCAACCACCATCGGCATTTTGACATTTAACCAACCAAGCTATACCTCGTTCCATACTCAATTGATGATTTTCAGGATTAATTACCGCTAAGGCTGATAAAACTCCACTAGTACCATAAATGTAATTTACTCCCCAACGTCCAAACCAACAACCTTCCTCTTCTTGTTCCCTGATTAAATAAATCAGTGCTTTCTCTAAATTATCTCTATCAATTGACAGATGACACAAACCCAACATTTCTATTACTCTAGCTGTAACGTCAGCGGTATTAGGGTCAATCATAGCTTTGAGGTCGCCATAAGGGATGGCATTTAACCAATCTTGGTCGTTATCTAAATCAAAAGCCGCCCAACCCCCTGGTTTACACTGCATTGATGCCATCCAATCTACCGCACGAGCGATCGCCTGGTCTTTTAATTTCTCCTGAGGCATTTTTGCGGCTCGTAAGGCCATGACTACCACCGCAGAATCATCTACATCTGGATAAAAGCGATTGTTAAATTCAAAAGCCCAAGCTCCCGGTTTTCCCTGGCGATTTTTCACAGACCAATCACCATAGTCGAGAATTTGCTGATCTAATAACCATTTTCCCGCTTTGACTACGGCGCAATCATCGGCAGCAAAACCAGAATCTATCAACGCTCGCATCACCCATGCTGTATCCCAAACTGGTGAAACACAAGGTTGAACTCTATAGCTATCCTCTGTTTCTATGGCAAAATTATCTACTGATTGCAAACCCCGCTCTACAATCGGGTCGTTGACATCATATCCCAAACACCGTAAAGCTAACAAGGAATTAAGCATCGCGGGAATAATCCCTCCCCAGTCCCCAGTCACTTCTTGTCTTTCTAAAATCCACTTTTCCGCAGCCTTGATACCTTCGGCTCGGAAAGGGACAAAATTTAAACTTTCTGCTAACTTGAAAATGTTATCTAAGGTAATAAATAAATCTGTCCAGTCATCATTGCGGGGTAATGCAAACTTGGCTTGCTTCACACCTTCTACATATAGTTCATCTAGGGTAATAGTAGGGTCAATCAGAAAAATAGGTTTTTGTGCTAATACAATTAATAAAGGTACTGTACTAGACCGCGCCCAGCTAGACATTTCATAAATATTGACTGGGAATTGATTTGGTAACAGCATTACCCACGGTGGTAAAGATGGTAATCCCCGCCAATTATAGCAACCGAGTAAAGCTAGATGTAATTTCGTAAAAATGCGGGTTTTGGTAACTCCACCCCGTTGCAAAATAAAGTCCCGTGCTTGAATCATGGCTGGATCATTAGCTGATACATCTAATAACCTCAGTGCCATATAAGCCTCTACACTGGTACTTAAATCTCCTCCATCCCCATAAAACAGTTCCCAGCCTCCATGCTGTTTTTGCTGAGTTCGCAGGTAGTTGACTACTTTATGTAAAGGTCTGGTGCTATCTGTTCCCCAAATTTTATGCAGCAGAACAGTTTCAGCGGTGATAGTCACATTAGATTCTAATTCAGCCCACCAGTAACCATCCGGTTTTTGTTGGGAAAGCAGATAGTTTTGACTCGATGCGATCGCATCGGCTATGGAATTGATTTTGACTCTATCTTGTGTTTGCATCGAATCCGACTTCTCCTCAGCACGCAATAAATAGTTATGACCCCAACAAACATAGTATTCTGTCTGAGACATTCTCAATTTGCAATGGGTCATGGCTGTAATTGTATTTGGGTTGGTACTTTTATCCTTAATAATTTGGATTGGATTACTGAGTTTGTGGGGACAATTTTGGCGGGTAGACCAGCAATTAGAGGTGACAGATGTACAAATTCCATCTTTACCGACAGTTTGTGTCGTGATTCCGGCTCGCAATGAAGCCCAATTAATACCCGTGACGTTGCGATCGCTCTTACTCCAAGATTATCCTGGTAAATACAACATCTTTTTGGTGGACGATCAAAGTACTGATGGGACAGCAAATTTCGCTGAAGGTGTCGCTTATGCACTGAATAAATCTCAGCAACTGTCGATTATGACCACTGAATCTCTACCTAGTGGTTGGACTGGTAAAATTTGGGCTATGCAACAAGGGATTGAAACAGCCAGTACGTTTGCTCCTGACTACTTTTTACTGACAGATGCAGATATTGAGCATGATCTTAGCAATCTCCGGGGACTGGTAAGCAAAGCAGTGCAAGATGATTTAGATTTAGTATCTGTGATGGTGCGACTTAGATGCGACAGCTTTTGGGAACAATTTTTAATTCCGGCTTTTGTCTTCTTCTTTCAAAAACTTTATCCTTTTCGTTGGGTAAACAATCCGCAAAAATCCATTGCTGCGGCTGCGGGAGGTTGTATTTTGATTCGTCGAGAAGCATTAGAGCGAATTGGGGGATTACAAGTAATTCGTCAAGCTTTAATTGATGATTGTACTTTAGCCGCTGCGGTTAAATCTACTGGTGGACGCATTTGGTTAGGGTTAAGTGATTCAACTTACAGCTTACGACCTTATGATTCCTTAGAAACAATTTGGGATATGGTAGCTCGTAGTGCTTATACACAACTGAATTATTCCCCGTTTTTGTTAATAGGTAGTGTGTTCGGGATGATTTTGGTGTATCTAGTTCCACCCCTTAGCATGATCATTGGGGTATTATCTGGAAATTCGGCAATTGCACCAATTGGGTTATTAGGATGGTTATTAATGAGCTTTGCTTATTTCCCCATCATTCAGTTTTACCAATGTTCCCCTTGGTTCGCTTTTAGTTTACCAGCGATAGCTTTTTTATATACTCTCATGACCATAGACTCAGCGCTGCGTTATTGGCAAGGACGTGGTGGTGCGTGGAAAGGTAGAGTTTATAAGAGTAGGTAGGGGGGTGGGGAGATGGGGGGTGGGAGATGGGGGTTTTTTTAATTTAATTAAGGGAGATGTTGATGGTTAGGAAACGTTTTATGATTGAGATGGGTATGGGTG
The DNA here is from genome assembly GCA_963766435.1 of uncultured cyanobacterium. Taxonomy (GTDB): domain Bacteria; phylum Cyanobacteriota; class Cyanobacteriia; order Cyanobacteriales; family Nostocaceae; genus CAVXZH01. The sequence continues at coordinate 2,239,629 of CAVXZH010000006.1, read as the reverse complement.
TAGACCAGCATGGACAAGACCCAACTGTAGCAGCTACTAGAGCAGTGCGAAATGCGATCGCTCACAACGCTCTACCAGGGATTGTGGAAATAGCTGGGTTAACTGACCTGAATAAAATGATTGTGGAAGTGAGAATTGCTGTCCCTTATCCACAACAAGTGCGTCATGCGGAAGTATTAGCAGAACTTCCTTTTGGGCAAAAAACTCTCACAGTAGAATCAGGGGGGATGGTAGTTAATGGATTAGCCATACCCTCTCTGGATGATAAAAATGACGAAATGTTGATTGCTGTGGCTGCGGTTACAGTTTTTATCGAAACTGTTGATGGTTAACAGCTAAAATAAAGTGATTGGGATAATCTCTGGGGGTAAATTCCATCAATTACTTACCTTCGTTACTCCAGCACTCATGTCTCAAGAACATAACGAATCCCTCCCAGTCGAGGAAATAATTGGACTCCAGCCAAAACACTTCGCGGATTTAATCAGAACAGCACAATTGGTATATGATCCTACAGCTGGTCTTTCGGGAAGTCTTTTACAGGTTAACTGGGAAGCATTAGGTATTCCATATGATGTAGTAGATAATCTTAAATCTCTGGGTCAAGAATATCAATATGCTTCTCCCCATGTTCCAGTAGAGGTAGTTTGGAGTAAATTAACTACCGCATCTCGTCATTGGTTCATGGAAAATAAAGACGAATTATGGCAATTTGAAGAAGCTTTTCCCGCACTGGATGAAGATTAATTTTCATTATCAATAGAGCATGGGGAAGACCCTTAATTAAGTATTTTCTCTATGCTCTATTCCAACTAGCTCGTAGTTACGCATTCTTTAAATTCTTTTTGACAAATAAGAATATACAGCAAAGCCCCACACCAAACTATACTTTGGATTATTTGTACATCAGGTAAATCAGTAGTTTTACTAGGCAATAATAAAGTCAATAATAATAAAGTTAATATTAAAATATTTGATTTATTTGGTTTTTTAAATGTCAGCTGGATTACCGCTAATAATAAAAAAACTAACATGACATTATCATAAACTAGATGATAAGTCCATAAACGACCTATGACAGAAGCAATAGCAAAAATAAACAGCAAAGAATGATCCTTAAATAAATAAAATAAACCCATAATTACAAAACTTGCAACTACAGCTAATAAAATTGTCGCTACCAGTGGGTTAATTCCGGAGTTGATGAGAACATTGATTCCCGAATATCCAGTCTGAACATAGTATTGTGAAACTTTCATCATTTTCTCAACCATATAAATGGGAGAAAGTTGAACAAGCATTCCTATTATTGAACTAGAAATAACAATATAGAAACAGCAAAATAACACTGTACTAATTCTTTTTTTGATAAGTGGAATAAAAAAATAAAGTGCAGAAATATTAGGTTTGAGTAAAGCTAAACCTAAAAACAACCCTGCTGATAAATTATAATTTTTTTTCAACAGCCAAAACATTCCTATTAACAAGGCATTAATAATGATGCCATATTGTCCAGTACCAAGAGTAGTAGAATGACTACCAAGTGACAAACAAGCAACTACGGTAAACCAGGCTTTTAATTTCCCATATGGTTTGCCTATTTGATAAGCAAAAATAGCTAAAATAACTAAAGATATGGTATTTAATAAAACATGATACCATCGAGTTAATTCCCAAGGAATAGGTGGAAAAAATATCAAGCCAGAGAAAAAAGCCCAAGGTGGATATCCCCCTGACATCACTGGTCCTTAGTTGAGCATCTATAAAAGGTGAACCTTTGGTAATATCATAAGGATATAAACCGCGATAGATATATTGTTGTTCTTTCCATCGTGAATATAAATCTGCTGCACCAATTTGGTTATCTAAGATTAAATAATAATAGCCTCTGGCCAAATAGACTAAACAGAGTAAAGCTAAGATGAGGGAAAAACAAAAGATAATTTTGGAAGAAGTGAGCTTTTTGGAAAACACTGGGTTATTCATTTCCTTTTCCTGATTCATTCCCATAGAATTTGACTTTTCCAGACTTTTCAAACACCCTCGTTAGGAAAATTGAATAAATCAATATATTTTTGAATGACTGTTACTGTACTAAATTGCTCAAGCCAAGCAGCATCAACCGACTTAATATTACCTGATAATACCCATTTTATAGCTTCAGCCATAGCTTGACTGTCACCAACAGGCACTAAATCTCCGTATCTGGATATTGTTGAGCTTCCTTAATCAATTAATCAATAAAAAAACTTACCAAATTTGAGCCATAATTGATGACGAACTGATTTTGGTAAAATTTGCCTACCTAATTTCATGCCTAATTCCGCAAAAGCCATCCGGATTTTATCAAATCTACTTGGTAGTTTATTGGCGTGATACTGTCCTTCTAAGTTTCTTTCTCCCTGATATTCAATAAAATCTAAAATTTCATTTCTGCTATTTATACTATTGAGAGCTTCTGTAGGAAAACAGCGAATCTGTTGAGGATATTTTTCAATCAGGCGTTCAATTTCTTCATAGTACATATCCCAGTATAATCCCAAAGCTTTAGCTTTATCTGGTTCATTAAATTTAGGAAAAGCAGTATCCCAATAGTCTTCTTTTTGCCAATTTTCTCCATTATGATTATACCAATGATTATAGGTTTTAGTCCACTTTAAATAACTTTTGATAACATCTTCTCGATTTCGTTTCAGACAAATAAATTTGATGTTAGGAAATTGGTCAATTAAGAAAGAAACATAGTGCAGAAAATACATACCAATATCCCCAAAATATTGATTTGAAACTGAAATTTTCTCTAAGTTATAGATCCATTTTAACAGATTTTCTTGGTCATTATCCCACTTCAATATATTATGTTCATGGTCAATTCGTCCTTCATGAAAAATTTTAACTCCGGGTTGCTCGTTCAAAAAATAGGATAAAGAAACTGAGCCACATCTGCCAGTTCCTAAGCCAATAATTAATTTTTTACTTATTTCACTCATTGATATTTATCCTTAATTTTGCTTAATTATCTGATATTTACTAAGGAGAAATTTTGTTTACTTTTAATTAACTAATTATACATCAATATGGTTCAGTTACGGAACAAAACCCACTCAATTACCCTGATTGGAGGGGCTAGGGGTAGGTTAAATCTTGAATTTTAGCCTTAGCTCTATTGCATTATATATCTAGTTTGTCTAACCATACAATTTCTTGCCAATACTTGTCCATAACCAATGACGAAACTTAATAGGTAAAATCCGTCTTCCCGTCAACATCAAGAAGTTTAAATAATCCAGCCATAAACCATATACAATTGGATGACGGTAACGAAATCTCATTTTTACCATTTGCAATACTTGCCAAGCCTCTGTATTTTTCATACCTTGATTGAGTAAGTATTGCTCTATCCAGTGAAAAAACTCTTGAAATTGTGATGCAATTAGCTTTTGATCTTTCTCAACCTGGTGACAACAAGAATCTGGGTGATGTCTATATTTAATCCAGCAATCATCGGACACAAATATTGGTAAGTTTAATTGTACTTTGGCAAAAAAAACTTTATCTTCTCCCCATCCTCGAAAACTTTCTTCACAATGACCAACTTTGTTAAAAACCTCCTGTCGAATCATCACATTACTAGTACCAGGTTGTTGATAATCACTATTTAAAGTATTAATTAGTAGTTGTGGAGGTTGGATCAAAGTATTTGAAGGTACTCCTAATTCTATAAAATTATCTCTGTGATTATCTTCAAGATTACCCGTCCAGCTATACCAAATTTGCATCCTCCCATAAACCATTGCTGCATCTGGTTGCGATTTTAAAATTGCCACTTGCTGTTCTAATTTATGACACAACCAGACATCATCAGCATCTAAAAAAGCAATATACTCACCTTGAGCGTGATCAATTCCCCGATTACGGGAAGCACTCATCCCTCGATTTTGATGATTTTCATGTTCAAGATAGCGGACTTTTTCTGGATATTTTTGAGCGTATTCTAAAGCGATAACTGTGCTGTTATCTGTTGAGCCATCATCAACTAGTAGTAATTCCCAGTTGGGATAGGTTTGAAAAAATATACTTTCTATGGCTTCCTCAATAAATTTTTCACCATTGAGGAAAATGATAATGCAAGAAACTAAAGGATGTTGATTCATAAGTTTATATCTCTCATTAACAAGATTGGGTGATCATGAGTAATAATTGCTCACTTTATTAATAATTTTTCGCCAATGTTCAGCCACAACCAATCTCGCAATGACTTAGGTAAAATCTTTCTACTTGTTGCTAAAACTAGATTGACAGATTTCATGACATCTTCACGATACAATATAGGCTGATCACGATTTAACTTTATACACTCTTTTACAACTTGGATATTCGACTCATTTTCCAGTTGCTCCTCTATAATTGCCTCAGCTAGAAAAGCAAATAAATTATATTTTTTCAGCACTAATTCCCTAGCATAGATCACCGCGTCACGATTGCGAAGCCAGAGATCACTGTTAATGGTTTCTCTAATAATTTTTACAGCTTCTTCAGGTTGATTAATATCAATCCAGACAAAGGATTCTTTGGGGAAATAATCAGTAATATTAGTACAACCATAGTAAATAGGCATGGTATAGCCTAAAAAAGCATCAGCGATTTTTTCTGACCAATAATAAAGACCGCTATAGTTCTCAATTGCTAATGTATATTTATAAGGAGCGACTCCATCCCACTTCACCTCAATTGGTTTCACTGGTGCTGGAAAACCTTTCCCGAAAAAATCTATATCTAAATTTGCATTTTGAATATAATTCCAAAAATTAAGCCGATTGACTTGACCTTCCATAAATGTATCTGCATTAGTCAACCAAGAAATAGTTAAATCCTTTTCCGGTATTTCCGCAGAAGTGAGAAAATCATAATCTTTACCGATCCACCAACCTATTGCTCCATGACTTTGAATATATCTGTTTCCTTTCTTATTAATGTCTGGAGTGTATATTCTCGAATATCGCTCCGCGTGTTTATAAAAGTAGTCAAAACTTTTAATTGGTGGTTCTTGATTAATTGCCCAAACATGATCACGGGGACAATTAACCAGAACATCTCGATCTAGACAGTTAAGAATTATAAGATAATCACATTCTTTAACTGGTTGTGTTGTAAATTGAATACCTTCCCAAATTCCCAAACTATGGAGAGTTTGAGAAATTATAGGATTTACTTCTGGATAGCCTTCAATTAGTCTCACTAAAGTCATTGTTGTTAAGATCCTATTTAATCGCAGTTCAATGTAGATTTTTTTTGATAGTCTAACTGATAAAGTTCATGAAATACAGCTTGTTTCTCCATTAAATCATTAAAAGAACCCTGTTCCTTTACTTTACCTTCTTTTAAAACGATGATTTGGTCAGCATTTTTAATGGTTGATAAGCGATGGGCAATAACAATTACAGTTCGATTTTGACTTAGGATATCAATCGCGTCTTGAATCAATTTTTCAGAAATATTATCAAGAGCATTGGTAGCTTCATCCAAAATTAAAATTTCAGGATTGCATAAAATAGCTCTAGCAATAGAAATACGCTGTCTTTGTCCTCCAGAAAGTTTAATCCCTCTATCGCCTACAAATGTATTATATCCTTGAGAAAGTTCACAGATAAATTCATGGGCATGAGCTTGTTTTGCTGCTGCTATAATTTCTGTTTCTGTAGCATCTGGACGACCATAAGCAATATTTTCTCTGACTGTAGAACTGAAAATGTGCACATCCTGACTAACTAAGGACATATGACTGCGCCATGTAGCTAAATCAAGTTTTTTGATGGGATATTCATCAATATAAATTTCTCCTGATGTCACATCATAAAAGCGGAAAATCAAGTTAATAATAGTTGATTTTCCTGCCCCTGAATAGCCAACTAAAGCAGTAGTTTTACCTTTGGGGATAAATAGAGAAATATTTTCCAAGGCTGGTTTATTTTGAACAGGATATAAAAAATATACATCTTTAAAAGTAATTCCTTTCTTAAATTCATCAAATTTAATATTACCAGAAATAACATAAGGTTTATCTTCAGGTTCTAGTAATAAAAACACTAACTTAACACAATTACTCAAAGCAATTATTTGAGTTAAGTTACTATTAAGTTTTTGGACTTGTGGCTGCAACCGATAAAGCATAAAAATAAAGGTGATAAGTACAGGAAGAGTAACTTGAGTGTAAAAAGCAATCAACATCACGTACATTAATATTGCTACTGATAATCCTTCAGAAATAGGATCGACCATTACTGTTTGTCTAGCTAAATTTATACCAGAATCACAGGATTTTTTAGAACCTTGGTAATAACGTTGTTCTTCGTAGCTTTCTTTACCAAATGCCCGAATAGTTTTAATTCCAGTAAAGGTTTCTAATGTCAGGTTACTCAAATAAATATTTGCTTGTTGATATTTTCTTCCCAATGCTTGTGTTTTCGATGTCAAAATGCGGATTAATACGGAAATAAGTAAAAATGCCAATGTTACTAATAACGTTAATCTCCATGAAATTAATAGTAATAATAAACCGAAAATACCAATCATAGACAGATTGATAATTACCCAAATTAAAAAAGTTAATGCTTGACTTGAATAGTCGGTTTCTTGGCTAATTAAGTTTAACATTTCACCACTTTTATTCGTATCCCAGAAGCTTTGACTAACTGTAATCAATTGTTTGTATACTGCGGTGCGTAACCGATGGAGAGTAGAATATTGTAACCATGAACAAAGTGCAGTATAAATATAAGATAAAACCGCTTTAATTAGAATTGCTACTAAGATAGATGATGTCAGCACTAAAACTCGTTGCTGAGGTTCAAAATTAATCAGGTATTGGTCAATATTTTGAATAATTGGATTGTTAATTATTAGAGAATTTCCTGATTGTAGGTTTTGCAAAAATGGAATTAATAAACTAATTCCTATTCCTTCAGATAGAGAAGCCAAAATACCTAAAATAACAATTGCGGGAATACCCCAAGGATAAATCTGAATTAGGGGAATTAGGATTTTAACGATTTCGATTAATTTAAACATTTTTGATGGTTTGTGAGTTAAATATATTTTGGCATATAATAGTCCGATTTCATTGATACAGAGATCCGGTATTGTAGTGTAAGTTACGCTATCGCTAACACACCCTAGTTATCTACTTACTTGTCTTAATCTGATTGATAAAATAACAAAAGTATCTCCAAAGTTCTCGGTTAAATCTTCCCATAATATGTACAAATGCTAAGGGATTTTCTAAGGCGATGATGATTGATTTCCCCAGGTAGATAGTAGTTAAATCATAGGACTTTAATCGCCAGCATAGTTTAGTGACATCATAATAGGTATAAAATTTATTTGTTTGGTAATGTTTAGCTAATAAATTAGGTGGTAACTTTTGCTTAATAGCTGGATCTGCAAAGATAATTTCTCTGGACTTATTCCAGTTTTCCAGCAGTTCAGCCATCGGAAGTTTAGTTTTATTGCTATGGTGACGACGAATTTCAATGATTGGTTCTTCTCCAATAAATATAAATGGTCCTTTGGCAGTCAGACGACACCATAATAACCAATCTTCCCCAATGGTTAAATCAGTTAAAAAGTCTTCTTGATTTAAAAAAATCCGTCTTATGCAAACTCCTCCCATAGAGAATATACCACGTTCGATAATGCGAGAGAACATATCTATGGGAATTAGATCATCAACGATTGAGCCTGGTTGAAAAATAACATGATTAGATATCTCAATTTCTACAATCTTTCCATAGGCAGCAACGGCTTCTGTCCACCTTTCTAGAGCCAAATATAATCGTTCTAAGGTGGTTGGTTTACTCCGATCATCTGCATCTAAAAAATAAATATATTTTCCTTGAGATTGTATAAAACCTGTACGTCTTGCTAATGCCGAACCACTATTTTCTTGTACAATCAGTTTGATTCTTGGGTCTTTTTGGATATATTCTTGAATGATGGCTTGAGTATGATCGGTTGAACCGTCATTAACAATAATCATTTCCCAATTACTAAAGGACTGTTCTAAAATACTGTTGATAGCTTCTCTCATGTATGTTTCAGCATTATAAGCTGGAATAATTACAGATATATCGGGTTTCTTTAATAGCATAAATTTAATTACCACCCATAATTTTTGCTAAAGTCCTAGCTCCATCTTTCCAAGTGGGAATATTCAAATTATCTTGACTTACCGGAGGTTGAGTTAACGCAGTTAAAATCCCTTCTCTGATTCCTGACTCTGTGGGTTGGATATAGATAGTATTAACACCACCGGCTTCTCTTAATTCGGGAATATCTGTGGTTACTACTCTTGTTCCACAAGCTCTGGCTTCTGTTACAGGTATGCCAAATCCTTCATAAATAGAAGGAAAAATAAATAGATCCGCACCATTATATAATGCTGGTAACTGTTCATCTGGAACGTAACCAAGAACAATAATATCATTTTGTCCTTCATTGGCAATCAAACTTTCTATCCCTGCATATTTCCAACCTTTTTTGCCAACGAGAACCAATTTATGCTGGGGAATCAAACCATCTTTTTTCATATTAATAAAGGTTTTTACTAATAATTCTACATTTTTTCTTGGCTCCCAAGTAGCTATATTGAGAAGGTAGGGGCAGAAAATATGATGATTCTTTAACTCAAGATTGACTACACTTGTGGGTAAGGGTTTGAATATATCGTTAACACCGGGTGAAATAATAATGGAATTACGTTCAGTGTAATTAAATAGGTGTTTATTTGTTCCTTGAGAAACGGTAATAACAGTATTGGCTCGGCTAATATCATTTTTCAAAAATAAGTTAAAAGCCTGAGTGTGCAGCCAAGACATTCCTGTTGGAGATATCTCATACCAAAAATCATGAATAGTCAGAATTGTTCTGGTTGATTGATCAAGATATGGCAGAAAAAAATAGGTTCCCCAGAATACGTCTAGCTGATCTCTCCGACACATCCAACTGCCCACAAGCTTCAGCCATGATATGGGTGAAACTGATAGTATTCTTGCATTACTTCGTAATTTCCAGCGTGGGGAGATTACAGGCATCTCTATCGGCAAGGGACTATACACAAAAAATTCGGCTTTGGGTAAATATGTATCTAATTCTCGGCAAAGTTCAAAGGCATAACGAGCGTGTCCTCGTTTCTGACCTGATAAAAAACTACCATCTACACCTATTCTCAGAGTGTTAATTTGGTTCATATTTTTTGAAAATCCTATTCAAAGGTGGCTGACTTTTTTTAGAAAATAGCTATCACCAACAGGTACTAACTTATAGCTATAAAAGTGATGGTTAACTCTCCTGTGGAAATCCCATCTTTAATACTTCAAATTTAGACCTGAATCCTTACATAAATTAGCTCCAAAATTTATCCATAACCAATGGCGAATTTTCTTAGGAAAAGTGTGCCTTCCTATCCACATTAATAAATTCCAAAAATCAAACCATAAACCATATAAAATTGGATGATGGTAACTAAATCTGAGTCTGATAATTTCTATTTGTAAAACTTGCCAAACTTCTGTATTTTTCATGCCTTGATTTAGTAAATATTGCTCTATCCAGTCAAAAATATTTTGAGATTTTGCTATAATTAGCTTTTTATCTTTCTTAATAAGGTGACAGCAAGAATCTGGGTGTCGGCGATATTTAATCCAGCACTGATCGGAAACAAATATTGGTAAGTTTAATTGTACTTTGCAGAAAAAGACTTTATCCTCTCCAAATCCTCGAAAACTCTCTTCAAAACGACCAACTTTCTCAAAAACCTCCCGTCGAATCATGACATTACTAGGGGCTGGTAATTGATAATGACTGTTTAATGCATTAATCAGTAATTTTGGAGCTTGGATCAGAGTATTCGGAGGAACTCCTAATTCTATAAAACTATCTCTTTGACTATCTTCAGTATTTCCTGTCCAGCTATACCAAATTTGTATCTGTCCATAAACCATTGCTGCTTCTGGTTGAGACTTTAAAATATCAACTTGCTGTTCTAATTTATGAGACAACCAGACATCATCAGTATCTAAAAAAGCAATATACTCACCTTGAGCGTGATCAATTCCTCTGTTACGTGAAGCACTCATCCCCCGATTTTGATGATTTTCATGTTCAAGATAGCGGACTTTTTCTGGATATTTTTGAGCATATTCTAAGGCTATAACCGTGCTGTTATCCGTTGAGCCATCATCTACCAACAATAATTCCCAGTTTGGATATGTTTGGGAAAATATACTTTCAATAGCCTCCTCAATAAATTTTTCACCATTGAGGAAGATGATAATGCAGGAAACTAAAGGTTGCTCGTTCATGATCAACTTAATATTTACGGAGTGAAAATTCGCTAGTGTCTTAAAGGTGGTGAAAACCTCATGACAGTAACAATATAACACTAACAATATGACGGTAACAGTATTCGGCTATTTTCACAAGTATTTTTGTATACTTCGTCTAGATTTAAAAAGAGTTAATTCTCTAGATGTAGATACAGTAAATATATCATAAAAAGAAATGGCACTGAGGACAATATCTGAAGCTGCTCCAAAAGAAGAGTCATCATGAATCTCCATAGCAATGTTATCAACAAACGGCAGCCAAGATTCATAATTCTTGGAAAAAACCACAGCTTCAGCACCCTCAATATCCATTTTTAGAAGCGATATTCTACTTTGACCTGATTCTCTTAATAAGGACTCAATATCTACTGCTGGTATTTCTGAAACCTCATCTGATTTACACTCTCTGACTTGAACCGACCATGCACCTCCATCTCGGTATGGTATCTCCAATATTTTAAGATTGGTACTATGAACGTAATCCCTGCTCGCATCAACTTAACACGTTCCTTATATGGAGCAAGGTTTTTTTCCAAAAGCATAAAATTAGAGGAATCTGGCTCAATACAAATTACTTTACATTTAGGAAAATGAGTTAAAAAGTATGCGGATGAGTAGCCTACATTAGCTCCACAATCAATTACTAAATCTACGTTTGATAGGTCATTTAAACATGAATATTCCCTTTCTATAAAAATTTGCTCAAAAGCCAATATATCACTTGTGTTACGACGGCCAAACAACGGATATTGACTCTCCTTCGATAGCATTACAACATAATCTTTATTGATCCTAAATATTCTCTGCCCCATATATATACAAGTTCGTACCCATCCTATAACGCTACTGAGTCTACGAAAACGCTCCATTAATGTGGACATTGTATCAAGATCGAATTTAAGCATTGATAATATACTCATGGTTATTAATCTGATATTTGGTCGGAGTTAGTTTTTATTCTTTTGAGAATCTAATTGATAGAGTTGGTGATGAGATAATAATTTTTCTGTAATCATACCAAATGTTGTGGCAAGTTGAGATAGCAAAATCAGAAAACAAAGGAGGACAGCCGGTTGAGAATATTGTTTTGTTAAAGGATAGGTTATTAGTTTAAGGTAAAATGACCAAGACTGCATACTTTTTTGCTGCGGATGTCGTTGCGAGTAGGTTTTGTGAAACAGAAATGCACCACGTCCATAATTAAAGTGTTGTCGGTAAAAGGTTTTTAAGGTCAAATGATGAGCATGATATACTATTGCTTCTTGGGCGTACCTCATCTTATAATTGTGAGATAGGAGGCGATCGCAAAATTCCCGATCTTCTGCCGCAGCTAAAGGGAAGTTGGGATCAAAACCTCCAATAGCCCAAAAATTCTCAGCGGATAATGCGATGTTATTAGATGTGAAAAACTGGGGAAAGGTGGTTTTAGTCTGATAACTAGCATAAATATAATCTAGCAATGCCTGACTAGCAGTAGAAAAAACATTATCAGCAAGTACATTGATTATACATCCACCAATTAGATTATTTACATCAGCAATTAAATAACTCTCTAAAACCTGCAACCAATTATTTGCAGGTGTACAATCGTCATCTATAAATGCTAAAAATTTTCCTTGTGCTTGCTTTGCACCTGTATTTCTGGCTGTTGCAGGACCTGTGTTAGTCTGGGAAATTAAGGTGAGATTTAGCTGATTTTGGAAAGGTTTAACTATCGGATCTAAATAAATTTTACTACCATCATCCACAACTATCACCTCAAAGTTATGATCAGGATAATCCAATTCCGTTAGAGATTGCAAGCAATTTGTTAATGGCTTTGGACGATTATAGGTAGGAATAATGATTGAAAATAAAATCTGATTTTCTGGCATAAACTAAGTTAGACATTTGCTTATTTGAGGTAATTCAGGAATTTTCTCGGATTTTGTCGGAAATTTTTGTGATTAAGCTAATTGTTTAGATCAAGATTGAGATTAGTTAAGTAACTAGATAAACCATATTTGATATCTTCTGGCGGAGAAAATTCCAAAATTGCCCTAGCATTGTCAATATTCGCCCAAGAATGGTGAATATCTCCCTGTCGCTTTGGTGCAAATTCTATCGGTACTTTCCTTTGGGGATAATACTCTTGCAAAATTGCTAAAACTTCCAGTAAAGAAATTCCTTTTCCACGTCCAATATTACAAGTCAAAGAATCGCCAACAGGTAAGGGAGTTTTCACAGCTTGAATTAAAACATTAACGACATCTTTCACATAAATAAAATCTCGCGTTTGTGTTCCATCTCCATAAATTTTAATTGGTAATCCCCTCTGTATGGCTGATGCAAATAGAGAAATTACCCCAGAATAAGGTGATTGAGGGGACTGGCGATCGCCGAAAACATTAAACAAACGCAGTATAACTGCCGAAAATCCGTGATGTTTGGCAAAAAAAACAGTATATTGCTCTCCCATTAACTTATGTAAACCATATGGAGAAATCGGATTTATGGGGTGAGTTTCTGGTAAAGGTAATTGAGTCGGATTTCCATAAACTGCTGCTGAACTGGTAAATACTAAACGCGGAATTCCTAAAGCCACACAAAGTTGAATAACAGCCATTGTTGAGGAAAGATTATGATGGTGAGTCGCCAAAGGATTTAGCCAAGATTGTTGTACCGAACTTGCGGCTGCTAAATGAAAAATACCATCAATAGGTTTAGAAAAATCTTGGGGTTGACATTTACAAATATCTTTTTCGACAAGTTGAAGATGAGAATTTTCGGGCAGGTTGTGACGAAACCCAGTCATAAAATTATCAACAACAGTTACCTGATGTCCTGTTAATAATAATTCATCAGTAAGATGAGAACCAATAAAACCTGCTCCTCCGGTAATCATAAAGTGCATTTTAATTCCTTTGGCTTAAATCCTTCTTTGTAAACTCTTCATAATAAGAACGTTCTGTATTTACATTCCATAAATTATGATTCTCTCCTAAAATATTTTTAGCTGCTAATAATCCTGTTAACATTGAATGATCTTGATTATTATAACGGTGCATCCCATTACGTCCAATGGTTTGTAAATTCTCAAAACCCTGCAAGTAATCTTGAATAACTTGCAAATGTTGACGATATTCTTCATCATAAACAGGATAAGCTTTTAATTGTTTAATCACTGTTGCATCTTCGATTTTATTGACATTTGATAGCAGAGATAAATCGATAATTTCTTTACTAGCAATTTGAATTAGTTCCTGATCCGACATTGACCAAAGTTGATCACCTTCAGAACAAAAATATTCCATCCCCAAGCAGGTTTTACTTTGATCTGGAACCATTGCCGAACTCCAGTTTTTGAAGTTTTGTATCCGTCCCACCTTAAACTCTGGACTATGAATATAAATCCAGTTATCGGGAAATAAATCAACTTCATCAATTATTAAAGCAACAATTAAAAAATCTCGATATTTCAAACTGCGTGCTGCTTGTAAAACTGCTGTTGGTGCTGGTGGATCTAATCGTAATACTAAAGCAGTTACTGGCATACTAGAAATAAACTGGTCAGCTTGTAAATCAAAAGTTTGATTTGCCTGTCGAACTCTAATTTTTTGAATTTGATAATCTTGATGGTAAATTTTATCTACCATCGTGTTGAGATGAATTGTTCCTCCTTTACTGGTGCAAATTTCTTGGCATTTTTCCCACATCATCCCTGGACCGAATTCTGGGTAGTAAAATTCTTTAATCAAGGATTTAGTTTGGTTATTTTTAAACAAACTATTAATAACTGCTCTTTTTAATGACATTCCTTGAATCCGTTGTGCTGCCCAATCCGCCCTAATTTCTGTACAGCGAATGCCCCACACTTTTTCTGTATAAGATTTGAAAAAAGTTGCATATAACCTCTTACCAAAGCGATTGGAAACCCATTGTTCAAAATTTTCTTCGACTGGATCAGGTTTGATTTTAACTTGCAAATAACTCAATAACATTAACAAGCTGTTAATAATTCCCAGATTTGATAAGGCATTAGTTAGTTCTAAAGGATAGTTAAAAAATTTCCCATTGTAGTAAATGCGGGATAGTCTAGGAACTTTCAGAAAGTTGTTTCCCAAGATTTCTATCCAAATTTGCTGAATTTCTCCAACTTTAGTGTAAAATCTATGACCGCCAATATCAAAGCGATACCCTTTGTATGTTTCTGTACGAGAAATTCCCCCTACTCGGTCAGCTTGTTCTAATACAATGGGTTGGATACCTTGTTTAACTAGCTCGTGAGCGGCTGTTAAACCAGCAGGACCTCCACCAATGATTACTACATTAAAATTATCTTTCAAGTATTACCACCTGTATGTTATTATAATTTAGTATCATATCATGAATATTTATAATATTATACCATACCTCAAAGTATCAATAACCAAAGCTAGACCACTTAATCGGTTGATTAGTATCTAAGTTTACGATTATTCCTGATGTGTTAATTATATGCAAAATCTCAGTAAAATAGTTCATATTATCGCATACCGAGTATTTCTATGAATTTGTCTTCAGCTCTATCAATTTCGGTAATTATTCCCGTTTATAATGGTGGTGAGATTTTTCGTCAGTGTTTATCAGCCCTGAGTACATCGCAGGAACGTCCTCAAGAAGTTATTGTCGTAGCTGATGGGGATACAGATAATTCTTGGCAAGTAGCGACAAACTGGGGAGCTAAAGTGATTAGAGTTGAGGAAAAGGGCGACGGCACAAGCCAGAAATCTAGGTGCATCTGCGGCTCAAGGAGATATCCTTTTTTTTGTGGATGCTGATGTTACCATAGTTCCAGATACAATCAATCAGGTAAGATTGCTTTTTGAAAAAGATGCAAGTCTAGCAGCGTTGATCGGTTCCTATGATGATGCTCCGGGAGCCAGCAATTTTCTTTCTCAGTACAAAAATCTTTTTCATCATTATACCCATCAAAATGCTAATGAGGATGCTTTCACTTTTTGGGGGGCTTGCGGTGCAATTCGTCGTGATATCTTCTTGACTATGGGGGGTTTTGATGAAAGTTATCGTCGTCCCTGTGTGGAAGATATTGAGTTAGGTTATCGGCTCAAAGCAGGGGGTTACAAAATAGCACTGATGAAAACCTTGCAAGTAAAACATTTAAAACGATGGGGAGTCATATCTTTAATTAAAGCAGATCTGTGCGATCGGGCTTTACCCTGGACACAATTAATACTCCGTCAAGCACAAATGCCTTCTGACTTGAATCTTGGTTGGTCAAGTCGGGTAAGTGTGATTTTAGTTTACTTTTTATTAATAAGTTTAATTGCTGGTTGGTGGCAGTGGAAATCCTTAATTATGTCTCCTATTATCTGTGCATCTCTTGTAGCTATTAATGCCCCTGTTTACCAATTTTTCATGAATAAACGGGGTATTTTATTTACCTTGGGCGTATTACCTTGGCACTGGCTTTACTATTTTTACAGTGGTCTAGCCTTCGTGACTGGTATTTTGAAATACTTTAGCTCAGATAGCAGGAGTCAGGAGTAAATGTTAATCCTTTACTGGTAAGAGTTCATGCCGGTTCTGTGTTGGAAATATTCATGAATTTTGATTCTGATCAGCCTTTCATCTTCAACTACGATTGAGTGGGTGAGTGGAGTAAATTTCCTAGATGATAATTTTAAAGAATGGGCTAATGATTTTGTTTTAGGTCGGATAATATAAACACTCATCCCAGACGACACTCTAATAACTTGTTTGCAAATACTCTAATTTATCCCTATTTTGCACTTTCCAATCTATATATATGTAATAAAATTAAGATAAACACCAAATTTACTTTCATGATACATATCGCCCAAAAGACCCTGACTAAAGAAGATTTTCTCTCCCAATATCAGGCCCGTCTAGCTTCAATGGCGGGCAAGATGCCCGCTCCACGACACGAACACATAATTAATTTTCGGAGATGTCTAGTATAAACCACAGCTAATTTTTGCGTACTTCTTGCTTTTGCGTCTACCCTGCGGGAATGCCTAGCGGCGAATGCATCTTTGTGTGAGACATAAAAATGTGGCTTATCTACCCCCTACTTAAGCCATCACAAGCAACAAAGTAGGGGGTTTTTGTCGAATTTAGTCAAGAATAAAAATCTGAAATCCCCGAAAATGAAGCGTTTGGGAGGGGGATAATTAACGAATCTAGTCAAAGCCATTTTGGCTGAAGGCTGAAAGGCAGTGGGTGACGAGGGATTTGAACCCGCAACCAATAGATTAAGAGTCTACTGCTCTACCGTTGAGCTAGTCACCCACACTTCAGATTATCATAACATGCTTTTTTCGCAAGTGCCAAGTTTTTGCTAAAAAAGCTGTTGTAGAGGAAATTTCATCGTAAATGTGATTTTACCTCCGGTACTCTCAGCTAAGATAGAACCACCTAAATGTTTTACCATTGTTTGCACTAATGTCAGTTCTAGTCCGGTGTCTCTGGATTTCCAAGGGTCTTTTTTGGCAATGCGATAAAATGGTTGGAAAATCTTGGCTAGTTCCTGATTGGCAATGTCTATACCAGAATTAACTACGCTTAGATATACCATATTATCTTTTAGATGGGCTGAGACAGTAATTGATTCTCCTTCCGGAGTGCATTGACACGCATGGTTCAGTAACTCGGTGACAATCCTTTCTAATTCGGTGATGTCTGTCTCTAATGATGGCAGTTTGTCCTCAATCTCTAAGATTAATTTTTGTCGTTGGCAACTAGCTAGTTGTCGAAAAGATTCAACTATGGGTGGTAGCCAGGTTTGCAAGTCAATGCTAATGAATGTCGGTGGTGCTGCTTCTGATTTGAGAGAAGTCAGGGTGAGCAGGTCACTAATTAATTTGCTTTCTCTTCCACATTCATTATGCAAAATTTGCAAAAGTTGAGACACTAATTCTATATCTAAGACACTATTGGGTGTCAGCACGCTTTCCAGTGTTTGTGCCGCTAGGCTAATACTGGTGACGGGTGTTCGCAATTCTTGGGATAGAGTACGGAGAAATTCATTTTTTAATCGTTCTCGGTTTTCTAGTTCTTCCTTTTGAGCCTTGTTTTTAGCGTATAGTTGTGATTTACGAATGGCGATCGCACATTGATTGGCTATTTGCTGTACTAAACTGATTTCCCGCTCATCAAAGATTTTTTCTGTGGGTCTAATTAACCAAATATTGCCTAAAATGCCAGTGGCGTCAAAAATTGGACAAGCCATTTGAGTAACAACTAACAGATTTTGATGCCATCCTGGGACAACCTCTAAAGATTGCAAGGGTTGTTTTTGCAATAGGGGCTGATAAACTTCGGGAAAGTCGGCAATTTGTCGAATTAATCCTTGACAATTGGGTACACTGCTGGCTTTTTCACGGATAACTTGGGCTGAACTTTGGTCATGGTTATAAAGTTCAATTTGACAACGGTCAAGTTTAAGCAGCTGAAATAATTGCTGGGTAACAGTTTGTAGTACTTGGGTTTCTTCGTAATTATCACGTATTTGCTCAGTGATTTGTACTATTAGTCCTTGCAAATTCTGTCCTTGCTGTTTTTCCCTTGCTAATTCAGTTTGCAGATGTTTTACTTGCTGATGTAGTTGCCAGAGTTGAGTGGCTATCCCCATTTGGTTAGCAATTTGCTTGAGTAAATCAATTTCTGGTTGTAACCATTGACGGGGTGTTTGGCAATGGTGCGTAATCAACAATCCCCACAAGTCTTCTTTTAACATAATCGGCACGACTACATTCGCTCTCACCTGCAAGGAAGCGAGAAAATCGCGTAAGCAAGGATGCAAACCTGCTGCATAAATATCTTCCACAATTTGCATACAACCCCGCTTATAGCGTTCTCGATGGGTAGTACCAAAACAGGGGTCATTGATATTTTGCCCTAAGAGTGAACTACCCGCCATGATGGTGGATTCGGCAATGATTAATCCCCCTCCTTCCGGCTGAATTTGGTAGACTAGGACGCGATCGCTATTCAGTACTTGACGAATTTCTTTGACGGTTAGTTGCAGGATAGTATCTAAATCCTGACCTTGACGCATCCGAGTGGCAATCGCTTCTAACAATCGTTCTCGTTCAGCATCTATTCCCGCAATGGGTTCTGGTCGTTTAGAGCTAGCAATCCTGGTACTAGTCCCAATTAAACGGTAAATTCTGGAGTTACCATCCCGTAGGGGAGTCAGAGTTGTACTCCACCAAGTTGGACTTCCCTGAAATTGTAAGCATTGTTGATAGGAAATCGTTTTGCCAAAACGGACACAATCAAGATAATGCTGACGCACTCTAGCTGCATCCACAGGGGACAGAATATCCTCTGGTTTTTTACCGCGAAGTTCTTCAGAACGAATCCCCAGCCATTTTTCATGAGTGGGATTCAGTGCTAAATAGCAAAAATCACCGTCTTCTAAAACTTCGACAATAAATATAGATGCTTGCACAGAATCATACATACTCAGTAGAAATTGCTCGCTACTACTTTTGTCATCTACTTCTGTGCCGAAGAGAATCTGAGGAGATGCTGTTTGTTTCAACTCAATGATGGATTTCACTGGATTTATCTTCATCTGAGAGTCCCCTGGTAATCTTGTTGACTCTTCCTTTGCGCTCTGTTTAGATATTTAAGGCAATGCTATGAGAGCGCTAAAAACCAAGCATTGTCAATTGTCCCTGATGAATATATGTATCTTTCTCTACTTCGTATTAAAAATCAGTCAATTAGTAGAGGGGTGCTTAACAAAACTTATTTTGAAAAGGCGAAGCTGCATCAGCAAGTTTTGAAAATACTACTGTGATGCATTTTTAGTTATTCTCTACAATTATTACATACAATGTAACAAAAAACAGTTAACTTTTCCATAAAATACTTGGGATAGAATAAATGATGATTCCTCACACAGTCAATCAAAGATGATGATGGTGGGATGCTTAGAGATTCTAGTTAAGTAATCTATAAGCGTTTATTCCGGACAAAATTGCCACTATTAACCAAGTAATCGCTAATCCTAAAACTTCGCCTAAAAAAAGTTGTGTATGATGATGCAAGAACATACCCACTGATGAACCCAAAGGGACAGCTACTGCCCAACTGGCTGAACTGATGTAAATCCATTGCCATCTGGAAGGAACTGAGGCCGGAATTGCTAACCACCATTGAGTGAATCCAATTCCCAAACCACCAGCAGCACCAGAGACAATTCCTCCCAGGAGTCTAATGGGAAGGGATTTAGTCATGGATACAGTCCAACCTACTGCACCCACACCAGCAACTGTAATGACTATCCAACCTAAAACCGTTGATAACACCCATCGCCAAGAATGAGTGGATTTCTTGAGTATACAACTTTGTGGGAGTGCGATTCGCCAATCCACCGATAGATGCTTCTAGTATTCCTAGATATGGTCTTTCCCCAATTTCAATGAAGAGTAAACTCACCAAAAAACCGCCCAAAGTGCCACAAATCCATAAAAATATCCACCTAACTTGATTTTGATAACGGATACTAATTTTCATGGCACTATGACTTTAGCTTGATCATTGAACATCTCTTGAAAAGCTTGACGTCGTTTGCGAGGGGATTCTGGGGCAATATAACCCCATAAACTCTCCCAATAAAAAAAAGCCACCCCAGCAAAATGGCGATCGCGTACTGATTGGACTTGGGCTTGAATTTGAGTAATCCCGACGGGATGACGCATGGTTCCTGTAGATATACCAATACTTACAGGAATTTTGGTACTTGCCCATGTCACTATCGGGTTTTCTAGGTCAGAAATAAAAGTATTTTGATCATCTCGATATACCTGCAAAATCAATTCATCAATTAAACCTTTTTTAATCCAACTAACCCAATCTTGTAAGTAATATTTATATGCAAAAGTTGGTGAATTAGGAGATAAAGAAATTTTGATATTTGGTTTAATGGCTTTGACTGCGTGATGAATTTTAGCCATAAAATTGGTAATCTTATGGGTACGCCATTGCATCCATTCTAAATCAAATGGGTCAATTGAGGGATTTTTCCCTTGGTGTTCTTGCTGGTAAAGTTGAATAGTAAAGGGGTCATATCCAAATAATACTGGCATCCCAAAATGATCATCTAACTGAATTCCATCTATGTCGTAATTGCTGACAACTTCGACAATCAAACCTTGAATAAAATCTTGAACTTGAGGATGGAGAGGATTTAACCAATAACGTTGAATCAAATTAGCATGATTAGTTTCTTCTGGTGAAATTTCCTTCAGCGAAGTGACACCATATTGTCCCCAGGTAATCCAATCTGGATATCTCTTAGCTAATTGTGAATCAGCTGGTGTCATTAACCCATATTCAAACCAGGGAATCACACTCAAGCCCTTTTTTCTAGCCAGATAAATTAACTCAGATAAAACATCTTTACCCCCATGCATAAAGTTCAATAAAGGCTGAGTTTGGGAACCAGTAACTTGATGAGCAAGATGACTTTTATAAAATGTAAAACCTCGATTCCAAACTACAGGATAAATAGTATTAAATTTTAACGCTGCTAGTTGATCTAAAGCCCGATTGATACCCCAAGGTGCAAATAGAACACCACTAGCAACATTAGTCAACCAAACACCTCGCATTTCGGTGGTTAAGGAACTTGATTTTTGAGCAGGAATTGGTAGTGAAGAGTAGGAAACAATTGTTAAATTTACTACTAAGAACAAGACCAGAAAATCAAATAAAAAACGGCGATTCACCTGATTCATCTGTTTATTAAAACTAAAGTGTTTGCTATTCCCTCTAAAGATAATACCTGAACAGCAGCATTTAATTCTATATCAGCTTTGGGCATTCCGTAAACAATACAACTAAATATAAAATCATCTCACGTTTATTGGTATATTTTCTTGAATCAAGTTGAAAAGATAGCTACCAATTTCTTTTGCAAGCATTGGTGGTACTGCATTACCAATTTGTTTGTATTGAGAACTGACCGAACCATGAAATCTCCAATCATCAGGAAAGGTTTGGATTCTAGCTGACTCCCGCACAGTTAAAGAACGTAGTTCTAAAGGATGACACATATCTGTAGCTTTTTGATGCGGACTTGTTGTTATGGTTGGTGAAGGTTTATCCCAAGATAATCGACGATAAAAACCAACTTTTCCCCCTCCTGAATTATAAGCTCCTCCCATCGCCTCTTTTTTGAGTTCTTCTGGTAAATATCTCCAATTTTGACCAGCTTTTAATAATCTTAAAAATTTCAACCGACTTTCTGAATAAGCCATAAACTCTGGTTCTGGATCAACTAAACCTGTGAATGCATCTCGTAAAGTTTGCCATTTAGGTAAAATTTTACCATCTTGAGAATATTTTGGTAAAGGAAAGGTCATAGCTTCACCATCTCTAGAGCCAATAAAGACTACACGCAATCGGTTTTGAGGAACACCATAATCTGCTGCTTCTAAAAGATTATAGATGACGTTATAGCCTAACTCTTTCATTTCTGCTAATACCACCGTTAAAGCCGAACCAGGCATTTCATCAGCTGTTAGTAATGGATAATCTTTTCCTCTTTGATTAATTGGTCTGTGCAGAATGGATGCAGAAAGTAAACCTCTCACATTTTCCATCAGGAAAAATCGAGGTTGTACTTCTTTAACAATGCGGATAAAGTCCATAAATAAACTACCGCGAAGTTCCATCACCGAACCTCGTTTTCCAGCAGTACTGAATGGTTGACAAGGTCAACGCACCTGTAACTAAATCCACTTCTCCAGGTTGTAAAGAACGACCTAAATCTAAAACTCTTCCTCCTTCCTCTAGCAATTGTTGAGAATTAACTTTTTCTATTTCTCTAGGAATCGCACTTTCTTGAAGTAATGGTCTATTCAGAGCAATGGTTTTAGTCGCATCACGTTCTTTTTCGACTACACTAACCGTATGAAATCCGGCTCGTTCTATTCCTAAATCTAAGCCAAAAGCACCTGTAAATAAGGAAATAGAAATAGCTTTACCATCAATCATAATTTTTTAAAAGGAGTAGGGAGATAGATTTATCAATACTTGCGCCAAAAAAAGAGCATAGCATGCGAAGACAGCGCAACTACGAGCGAGTAAAATTTGTTCGTAGTTGCGCTTCAGCGCATGCTTCAAATCAAAATCTTTCCACACCTTCGATTTGCTTAAAAGCCGAAACATTAGCAGCTTCTCCACAAGTGCGTGGGGTGGGAAATATCTTACCTGGATTAGCTAAACCTTGAGGATTAAATACTTGTCTTACCCATTGCATAGTTTCCAAATCAGTGGGGCTAAACATATCTGGCATATAACATTTTTTGTCTGCACCAATTCCATGTTCACCAGAAATACTTCCCCCCACTTTCACACACAGTTTCAGAATTTCTCCTCCTAATTCTTCCACTTTTTCTAATGCTCCTGGAACCGCATTATCAAACAAAATTAAAGGATGTAAATTGCCATCACCAGCATGGAAGACATTGGCAATAATATAACCATACTGTTGACTTAATGTGGCAATTTCCTGGAGAACATAAGGTAATTGAGTTCGGGGAATTACTCCATCTTGAACATAATAATCTGGGCTTAAATGTCCAGCCGCAGCAAACGCTGCTTTTCGTCCTTTCCATAATTTTAATCTGGTTTCTAGGTCACTAGCACTAGTAATACTTCTAGCGCCATTCTTTTGACATATTTCGGCAATTCGCTGTTTATTTTCCGTAACTTCTACTTCTAAGCCATCAATTTCTACTAACAAAATTGCTGTAGCATCACGAGGATAACAATTAGTAGCTACTACATCTTCAACGGCATTAATACTAATATTATCCATCATTTCCATCCCACCAGGAATAATCCCCGCGCTGATAATATCAGAAACCGTTTCCGCCGCAGCTTCGACACTAGTAAAATCTGCTAATAGCACACAAATTGATTCTGCACTTTTGAGAATTCTCAGGGTAATTTCCGTGGCAATTCCTAAAGTCCCTTCCGAACCAACAAAAACACCTGTTAAATCATAACCAGGGGTTTCTGGGATTTGTCCGCCAACATCCACAATTTCTCCATCAGGAAGCACCAATTTTAAACCCAAAACATGATTAGTGGTGACACCATATTTTAGACAATGTACTCCTCCAGAGTTTTCAGCAATATTACCCCCAATAGAACAGATAATTTGACTGGATGGATCAGGAGCATAGTAAAATCCAGCACCACTAACAGCTTGTGTTACCCAACTATTAATTACTCCTGGTTGAACCACAGTCCGCTGATTTTCTAAATCAACACTTAAAATTTTCCGCATCAGAGAGGTGACGATTAGTACTGAATCTTCCGATGGGAGTGCACCTCCAGATAAACCAGTTCCAGAACCTCTAGCGATAAAGGGAATTGAGAATTGGTTGCAGATCTTGACTGCTTCTGCAAGTTGTTCTGTGGTTCTGGGTAAAACCACCATTCCCGGACGTTGACGATAACTGGTTAAACCGTCGCATTCATAGGTAATTAGTTCTTCACGGGTTTTGACTACACCATTTTTACCCAGGACGGCTTCAAATTTTTGAATAATGGGTTCCCAGTTAATTTGTTTTTTATCTTTGGTAAGCATAAAAGTTTTTGTGGTTAACTACCCCATCTTACCGTTTACTCTCTATTCCCTACCTCTATTCACTTGTCATTTATGACTATCATCTGAGAAAATGAAAAGAATATGAAAACACTCTCTCTCAAAAACTACTTGTGAAACTTGATTCTCAGCCTTTGAATCTTTCTGGTATATCTTTAACCACTGACTTACCAGAATCAAAACATACTAAAAATTCAGTATCTTTGTTAGAACATCCTGATTTAGACATAAATTCCCTGACTGATTCAGCTCAGTCTACAGCTATTAAGGGTGCTAAAAAGCCAGAATCAGCATTGATGGTTTTTGGAACAACGTTCATTACTATTTTTCTGGCGGAAATAGGTGACAAAACTCAGCTATCTACCTTATTAATGAGTGCGGAATCCCATTTACCTTGGGTGGTATTTCTCGGTTCTGCATCAGCTTTGATTGCTACTAGTTTATTAAGTGTACTTTTAGGCAGTTGGATTGCTAACCGATTTAGCCCCAAAATTGTGGAAATATCAGCAGGAATGATGTTATTGTTCATTTCTGTGATGTTATTTTGGGATGTTTTCTTAGGTTAGTTATCGTTTTTTAGGAAATTTGAGATTTAAAATTTATGGACTGGCATCTTTTAGGATTAAGTTTTGTAACAGTTTTTCTCTCCGAATTAGGTGATAAAAGCCAATTAGCGGCGATCGCACTTTCGGGTCGGGGTCAATCGCAAAAAGCTGTGTTTTTTGGTAGTGCGGCGGCTTTGTTGTTAACTAGTTTGTTGGGAGCGATTGCTGGAGGTGCAGTTGCACAATTATTACCGACACGAATTTTAAAGGCAATAGCCGCAGTGGGATTTGCTATTCTCGCTATTCGATTACTCTGGCCTGAGAGTGATTCTGAACCCACTTCCTAATATCTGACCAACTTTCCACTGAAAATGACCAATTATAACTCTCTGTAACTTTGAAAACATTCTCTAAATTTAATTTAGTTTAAGATAAGCAGATACTTCTACTTAATGTTTGAACAATACTCCGTATATTTACGGCTATAAGCTACCTACTTTCATAAATAAGTTCAATCGTTAAAGTGGATTCGTGTATAGCTTGATTCAGCCAATGCTATGGAAGGAAAAAGCCAATGACGTGGTTACTTAAAGTCGATCATATCACTTATGCTTGTGCTCAAGGAATGATTGAAAAATGGGCATGGTTTCACATTGAGGTTGAAGGTGGAAAATTGATTATGAGGAACGATGATATCGATCCTGATAATCCTAATAGTAGTATGAAACTCTGGTGTATTGATTATGGTTCATTTGGAATTGCTTTGGTGGAAGGGATAGACCGAAAAGAAAAATCTCAAGTCACTCTATTTACAGAACTCCATGAAGACCATAGTGTTCAACACGTTGCGTATGAGACAAAAAATCTAGAACAGTTTCAGGAAAGACTGACAAAATACGATTGTAATATTTTGGCAGAACCAATTACTAAAATTGATGCCTGGGGAATGATCAAACAATTATTTTGTAAAGGTTACTCTCCCACCAATCCTGCAAAAACCGGATTTGCTGAATATGTACAAAGACCAAAAAATAATCATTCCGATAGTAAAATTACTTTTTCTCAACAAGCAGGCAAGAGTTTTTATAAACAAATAGAAACAGCTACAATATCTCAGAAATATCCACGGTTTACCGACTTTTCCGCCATGCCAGAAAATTGGGAAATTCCTAAAATTAGTGATGCTGAAAACATTTACTCAACTTGATTAGCTGTGTAAAATTTAATGTCTATCTAACCTTGTTATGCGAGGATATTACTTGCATAAGCGGGTTAGGTAGTGGTAAAATTATGTTGATTGATGAAATTGCAATTGGGTATATGTAGCCAGAGAAGCGATCGCAAATAATGTCATCACCTCAGACATAACATTCACTGTGTGTCCGTCAAAGAAAAAGCCAATCATAAAACTGGCTAACGCACCGCTCAACATCCTCAGAAATCCGATAACTGCGGCAGCACTACCAGCAATCTCTGGTAGCGATTGAAGTGCATTATGCATAGCATTGGGAGCAATTAACCCATAACAAAAGGTATTGATTACTAACAGAGGTAATAGTGTAAATACCTGAGCAATATTGCTAACCGAAACTAATACCAGTGCAATAGCAGAAGTAGCAGCAAGTGCTAACCCAAAGCCCATCAATTTTCCTGGTGATACACCACGACTGTTGAGTTTTCCACTCAGGAACGAACCAGCCGTAATACCGATAGCAGTGGTAGCAAAAATAAACCCATAAGTTGTGGTAGAAATCCCCAAAACATTCAGCATTACTAGTGGTGAACCGGCAACATAGGCAAACATACCACCAAAACTGAGCGCATTCACAAAAGCATATCCAATGCAAACTCGGTTACGAAGAACCAGGAGATAATTTCCCATCAGTCGATGCGGTTTGAGTGCATTGACATCCCGACTTTGAATTGACTCCTCTAATCCTATTGCTATAACCAGCGTCAGTATTAGTCCTGCGACAGCTAATGTCCAATAAATAGCTCGCCAATTAGCGATGGACAATACTCCTGCACCAATTGTGGGTGCAATCATTGGTGCGATGGTCATCACCAGATTAATATAGGAGAGTTGGGCGCGAGCGATCGCACCTGTAAACAAATCTCGAACTATTGTCAGCATCAACGTCATACCCCCACCCGCACCTGCACCTGCAACAAAGCGCCAAACTAAGAGAGTATTAATTGAGGGAGCGATCGCACAAGCAACATTAGCAAAAGCAAAGAGTCCAGATGCTATGAGTAAAACTGGTCTGCGTCCATAGCGATCAGAACATGGACCAAAAATAAGTTGTGATATAGCATAACCAGCCATAAATAGACTGAGTGTTAGTCCCACCGCCGCAGGGGAGGCATTGAGTGAGGTAGCAATAGTTGGAAATGCTGGTAGTCCCATATCTATTGATAGTGGTAATAATCCAGCTAGCACACCCAGTAATAATGTAAAGCTTACGGTGTTTGGCTTAAGTCGCATATTTGATATTTTTGTGATCCACACCTGGTAATGCTTTAACAAATCAATACCTGTGCCAATTTACAAAGAAAGGGAACAGGGAACAGGGAACAGGGAACAGGGAACAGAAAGTGTCCTGTTCCCTAAAAACAAAAGTTGCTGAGTTTTGAGCTTCAGTCAAGAAATGAAGATGTTTTTTTCGTGCTACGCATCTCAAAAAACGGCGTCCTTATTTCAATCTCATGTTTTTAAACATGAGTTTTTCCTGTTCCCTGTTCCCCGTTCCCTGTTCCCTCTGAAAAATTGAGTTTGGTGTTGAGATTTGAACTCAATCACCAAACTGCTAGAAATTTTAAATTACTCAGGCTTGTTTCCAACAGTAGCTTAACAGCATTCCCCCAGCGATAAACTTGACTATTTCCAGCAGTAAATAACCACTATGTAGTAAATTCATGGTGGCGGGAATAGCTGTAACTGCGGCAAATAGGTTGAGATTAAGTCCGATAGTACACATTTGTGGTGTAAAAAAGTAGGTATCAACCAAAGATATAGAAAGTAGTAGAACGGATAAAACAATAGCCCGTAGATGCCATTGAAATTGAGTTTTGCTTAAAGCCAAAATGCTAGTTAATATTGTGGCCGCAGATAATAATTCTAGGCGATTAAAATTCCAAAAAATTACATAACCTGCTGTAGTAAAACCAGCTTGGTTCATCATCCCCGATAGATATAGACTAGGCATAATTACCCAATCCAAAACTAGACTAGCACTCAACCAGAAGCCTAAGGTTAAGATGATGGCTATTTGCCAAGTTGGACGTTTAAATGCCAGATGAGAAACAGAAATAGTATTCATTAGGAATAATTGCTGATGTTGTAATTTCAGTCTTCCTTACAGATATTGATTTGACAACTAATATCAATTATATTTAACAAATACATGCTCCCTACTATCTAATAGATTAAAATGCGGTTTACACCTTTATTTAGTACGGTATTACTTATAAGCATTATTCTAAGTGAATATACAGAGAGAAGAAGTCAAGCAATTCAACTGCAAGATGGCACAGTATACTTTGCTCATCCTCCCAGCTTGTTAAAGACAACCACTAGTTTTAACAATATTGGCATACCAGGAGGGACTTACTCTTTCACTATTAAGCTACCAGAGGATGCGGGAGAACCTTTGCAAGAAATTACCATTAATCAACATCAAGGTGGAGAATATATTCGCTTTAATTTGCAAGATACTTTGGTAGTGGAAAGCGGCTCCCCCAAACAGCAATTACAACTCAAAGATGTCACTAGCGACTCCAAAACCCAAACAGTATCCGTGAAATTTGACCCCCCAGTATCTGGTGGTAAAACCATCACCATAGCACTGAAAGCATTCCAAAATCCTAACTTTGAGGGTGTGTACCTGTTCGGATTAACCGCTTTCCCTTCCGGAGTGAAATCTCATGGTCAATTCCTCGGTTATGGGAGATTACATTTTTATAGTTCTGAACGAGGAGAATTTTTTCCATTTTGAATTTTATGAAATTAACGTTTCCAGTTTTGCTTGTACTTCTTCTATTAAATCTTGTGTGACCGTTTCTACAAATTTTACCTTTCTGGCTCTCCAATCTAGTGTTTTAATTTGGTCTGCTAACACAACCCCTTTTGTTTGTAATCCACCCACAAGTGGAACTTCAAAATTAAGCCCTTTTGATTTGCTAGTTATGGGACAAGCTAGAATCAAAAATCCCATACGATTGTATTTTATTGGAGATACCACAAGAACAGGACGGTAGCCAGTTTGCTCACGTCCTTGTTGTTGTAGTTCATTGTTTAATGTCTTAGCAATGTCATCATCTGACATTCCTAGAGCTTGAAGCGTAAATGCACGTCTAACCGAATCCGCCGTAAATTGCTGTGCGGCTCCAAATTCCAATTTGACAATATCTCCTCTATCAGGAAAGTATGGTTGAACTACCAATCTTCGTTCCCCACAGCATTTCCGGTTTCAAATTCAGGATGAAAATGATCAGGAGTCATACCTTCAAGCAACTCATCAAGGGTATATTTCCTTCTTTTTTGTGGTGTAATCACAATACTATTCCCTTCCACGCTAAAACTTATGCTTGTCCCTTCAGTTATTTTCGCTTGTTCGGCTACCGTTTTGGGAATCCGAATACCTAAGCTGTTTCCCCATCTAGCCACAACTGATGTCATAGGTATCTCTTAACTATTTGGTCAAACGTATATACTTTGAAGATACATAAATAATGGGAGGGTGTCAATACGTCTTGCAATTATTTTTCTGTGAAAGTCCAAACCCCATCATCCCAATTTTCATCTGAAGGAGGAGATTGTAACCAATGTTGACAACGACGAAGATGTACAATTGCGGCTAATCTTGGGGGTTAATTTTTATAACCTTACTAAATTCATCTCTAGCAGGGGAAAATTGACGATTTAAATAATACTCTCGACCTTTGTGATAATGCTCAATTACTTCTAATTTGGCACTACTGATAGGATCGGATATTAAACCCACTAATTCATAGATAGCTACTGGCTCATTTCTCCTTTCACCCGAATTAATCTAGTTCCCTAGCCCAGACATTATTTTGGCACGAGTCTATAAGTATTATCACTGATAATGATATCACAACCATATTGTTTAGTAACACTTTCTAGTCGAGAACCAAGGTTAACACCATCACCAATTGCAGTAAATTCCATCCGCTTACTAGAACCAATATTACCACTAATGACGGTATCAGAATTAATTCCAATCCCGATATTGATTCTAGGCTTATTCATGGCACAACGACGCAGATTAAATTCCTGCAAACGATGACGCATTTCTAGAGATGCTTGTACTGCCATCCAAGCATGTTCTTCCAAGGGTAGGGGAGAACCAAAAACAGCCATGATGGCATCACCGATATATTTGTCTAGAGTGCCTTTTTGTTTAAAGACAGCCTCCACCATTGATTCAAAATATTCATTGAGCATAGTTACCACTTCTTCCGCTTCCATATTTTCGGTGAAGGTGGTGTAGCCACGAATATCGGAAAATAAAATCGAAACTTCTTTGCGATCGCCTCCTAATTTAGCATCATCTAATTTGAGTAATTCCTCGGCTAATTCTTGGGTCATATAGCGGTACATAGTACTCTTCAGACGCTTTTCATCACTAATATCGTCCATGACCACTAATGCCCCACACACTTGACTGTTGATCATTCACATCAGCAATAGTGTTCAATGACAAATTAATACTATGTTGTTTATCATTAGCAGTTACCAGCGTTCGGTCAGGGTAATATTGTTGTGCTTGTTTAGAACCAGCGGATTGTAAAGCATCCCATAACCATTTACTAAAATCTCCCTCTTTAAGATTAATCAACATCACTGACTAATTTGCCTTCTAGACCTTCGTGTGCATCTAGACCGAGTAAATTTTTGGCACTCTCATTAGCAGTGATAATTTTCCCGACTTTATCTGTGGAAATTACCCCATTAGAAAGACTCCGCAGAATATCCCGTTGCATTTGTTCTTGTTGCTTGACTTTGGCAAATAACTGGGCATTTTGGATGGCGACTCCAGCCTGAATGTTAAATGCTTCCATAAACTCTTCATCATTGTGATCAAAACTAGCTTGGAAGATTTCTGGAGCTTCTGGCCAATGATTAGGGTTATAAGCGGGAAAATCCCCAGATTTCTTTTTATTGACTAATTGAGTCACACCAATCAATTCTTGATCGCTGTTAAATACCGGCATACAAAGTAAATTGCAAGTCCGATAGCCATTTTGCTGATCAATTTGTTTAGCTGTTTCTGAGTCCGGATGCTCATATAAATCAAAAGGGAATATTGAGAGTTTTTCCAGAAACAGCTACTATACCCGCAAAACCTTTACCGATGGGGACTCGTAATTCTTTAGTAGTCCCATTATCTTGGGAGATTTTTGTCCATAACTCATGGCGATCGCGATCAATTAACCAAAGAGTACTGCGATCAGCTTGCATTAATTCTTTAGCCTCATCCATCACCCGCTTTAAGGTGTCTTCTAAATCCAGATTGCTTTGACTTAAGGACTTGATAGCCTTCATCAAAGCTGCTGCGGCTCTTTGTTTTTGAGTAGCGATATAGAAAGAACGGGATGACTCTAAAATCAATCTCACCGAAGGTGCAAACTCTTGAAATAAATGTTCGTCAGCACTAGTAAAACCCTTAGTATCAATGCGTTCTGAGAGCGGAGCATCTAGATGCGTTAAGAGATTGTAATTTATTTAATAATTGTACAACTGCAACTAACTCTCCTCGCCCATTTAAGAGTGGTAAGGCTAGCATTGTATAGGTTCGATATCCAGTTTTTTTCTCTTGCTCCCTAGCGAACACAGAACGCGGATCATCGTAAAAATCATAAGGAATATTCACTACCCGTTTTCCAGAGAAACTTCCCCAGCAATACCCTTATCCGCAGGAATGCGAATTTCTAAGGAACGGTTAGCTTCTCCCTCCGCTAAAATAGACCAAAGTTCTTGTTTTTCTTGATCTAATAAAAATATGGTGGTGCGATCTGCTCCCAATAATTCACCGATTTTCAATGTGATGGAATGCAGCATTTCTCTGAGTATTGTTTCAAACCCTTGATAATCCAACATGGACAAGGTTTGATGCACAATCTCGTAATTTTTGCTCAACTTCTTGAACGACCTGTTTGAAAGTCTCTTGAGTTAAGGGAGCCAGAAATTGAGAAATAGTCCCCTGTCTGGTATCAAGCGTCCCCACAGGTGCATGATTTGGCTGTAAATCGAGACTTTCTCGATTACGAATCCCACGAATAATTAAATCGGTAGTATCTCCAGAAGTAGATTGATGCACTGACATAATTAATGTTTGATATAAAGGGATGAGATTTTATATATTTTTAATCATGCCACTAAACTTACTTAAGTATATGTTTTGTTTAGCAGCATTGGTTGTGTATTATCCACAGTTTAATCACTTGTTAGACTGATGTCATCATGATGATGGACGAAAGCTCAAGATCTACTATTATATATACACTCCACTGACATTGGGAAAGTACGATGGTTGACAGATATTACACTGTTTCTTTATGCTCCTGGGTAAAATAAAAGTATATTATTATATCATACATTCTCATCCCCCATCTCCCCATCTCCCCATCTCCCCATCTCCCCATCCCCCCATCCCTGTTAGCTAAGACTTTTATGTAAAATAGGCATAGCAAATAACCCCCATGCTAAACCAGTAACTAAGCCAAAGGGTGTAACTAGATAGTTATTAAAACTCCACAAACCAAAAATCTGTGCAGCTAATTCCCACGGATAAGCCATCATCAATACACTGGCTAAAGTTGCACCACTCCAACCATATTGACTTAACCAGTAAATACCTTTACCCGCAGTTACCCCATACAGTAGTCGGGTAATTAGCAAACCAGAAACTGTTCCATAACAACGCATACACACGGCCATCATAAATGGTGGTGATAAATCTAACCCCATATCCGGTTGTGGACAAACATGATTACCTAAAAAATAAATAATCCCCGCAACTTTCTCCGGTATCCATACCCCAGAGTTAGCAAGAAAGGGAGCAATTGGTAAGCCGAATACCATTCCCACCAATAAAAAATCAGCAATCAAACTTACCCAATGAACTGGTGACTTCACACCTAAAATTGCTTTTTGCATTTTCTCTCCCTTTCTCGGCACTAAATCAGATCTAACCTATCTGAGCAACATATGGACTGGTGAGTTTATCCAATTGTTGCAATAGCAGACTCAGGAACAAACCTACATCTGTTACCACACCTACAGATTCGACTGAACCGCGATCGCTTAATTTGGTGACAACAGCGGGGTTAATATCCACGCACACCATTTTCACTCCCGCTGGAGTCATATTCCCCACCCCAATGGAATGCAGCATACTTGATAGCATGACAATCATTTCTGCACCTTTGAGTAGTTCAGCATATTCTTGCTGTGCCTTCAGCAAATCCATTTGGGTATCGGGTAAAGGTTCAATCATCCCGAATCGAACCTGCTAGGGAAAAGGGCACATGATTTTGGACGCATTCATACATGACACCACTGGTAATCACTCCAGCAGAGACTGCATTAGCAATGCTGCCATAACGACGCACAGTATTGATGGCTTTTAAATGATGTCGGTGTCCACCCCGCACAGATACGCCTCGTTTCATATCTACACCCAAAGATGTACCCATCATGTTTTGCTCAATATCATGAACCGCGATGGCATTTCCCCCTAACAGTGCTTGGACATAGCCTTCTCTAATCAAGCGGGATAGATGTTCACCACCCCCAGTGTGAATTACCACAGGCCCGGCGGTGACGACAACTTTACCACCAGCATCTCTGATTTTCCGTAATTCCCAGGCTACTTGTTCCACAACTATTTCCACTCGGCGTTCACTGGAAACACCAGAGGACATAAAGCTGAATTCTTGGGTGTTACGGATTCTCTCGATTCTGGTTTGCGGATAGTGCGTATACCCAGTACATCGACTACTACTTGCTCCCCAATTTCTAAATCTCGGAGCAGTTTACACTTGGCGACTAAACCATGATTCTGTTGGGAAATAGCGATCGCCCCATCCATGCGCTGATTTTCTACTTTTAGCCACTGTCCATTCACCCTGATTTCGGTAGGATAAATGGTGCTGACATAGAAATCATCGGGAGCCACTCCGGCTTGTTGCACAGGTTGGAGTTTAGCATCGCGTTGGTCTTGGGGTAAATCTACCGCACCTAAATCAATTAACTGGGAGATGATTTCTTCCATCAGTCCATGTGATGGAGCGGATACCTTCACCTCAGCCGCAGAGGTACTTTGACGTTGTGCTCCCAAGTTAAAATTCAGAACTTGGAAACTACCCCCAGTATCGACAATTAAATCTAAGGCTCGGTTAATTAAACCAGCATCTAATAAATGTCCTTCCATGCGAATGACTCGGCTTTCTACCGTCGCATTAGCATGAATTTCGTCACCAATTGGTTCTGTCACCCGTAGGGTTAAACATTTTGCTGCACCCCCGGCTTTCAGAAATTCTGTGAGTGGTGTTTCAATGACTTGAAAACCGACTTTAGCCAAATTTGCTTTTAAAGCATCACTGGCTTTGTTCATAATGACGATGTTTTCTACATTCACCGTATTACAAGCAAAGTTGACTGCATCTGCTTCGGCGATCGCAATCCGTTTTTCGGGGACAACTCGTAATTCAATTAAACGGTTGGAGTAGGAATCAAAAGCGCCGGGATAATACAGCAAATAACCATTTGCCAAAGGACAGAAGCAAGTATCTAAATGATAGAAGCGCTCGTCGATTAATCGTAGAGACAGGACTTCAATATCTAGCCATTTAGCCAGATAAGGGTGAGAATCTAACTCAGAGCGAAAACCATAACCAGCCCATAACCAACGTCCTTCTCGGTCTAGGAGTGCATCACCTGCACCCTCAAAAGGTAAATCTTGGGGTAGTTCATAGACAGTGTAACCATTTTCGGCAAACCATTGTTTAAAGTATGGTTCTTCACCCTGACGTTCTTTATGTAGAAAGCGACTGAGAACCACATTCTTGCCTAAGACTAAACCAGCATTAGCGGTAAACACCATATCTGGCCAACCGATTTGAGGATTAACTAAATCCACTATCGCGTGGTCTTTGAGGACATGATGCAATTTTTGCCACTGTTCCACAGCGCGATCGCGTGAGGACTTGTGAATATTACCTTCCATCCAAGGATTAATCACATAGTCTACATCGTAGTGATCAGGGGCGCACATTAAAAAGCGAATCCGGGGAGTCATAAAAAAATATTACCAGCGTTTAAATGCTACAAGTTTCTGTTTGAATACAGGTTTTCACTGCTTCAAGTCTGTCAAATCCGTTACAAAACTTCTATCTTGTGATAGTTTCAGCCTGGATTCAGGCTTAGTTCTTAAATTCTATTAGAGAAAATCGAGAATGAATCGGAGAAACACCAGAACACTATTTTCTCATACTCCCTGTTAATTGTTTCCTACCCCCTGATATCTAGCTTGGATATCGGTAATGGAAAATAAAGATTGAAATTGCAACCCAGAAGCTTGATATAACTCGGCTCCTCCTTGCAGTCTATCGATTAAAGAAATTATTTGATTGACAACATAACCAGCATCCCGAAGACGCTCAACCGCTTGTAAGGCAGATTTCCCAGTTGTTACCACATCTTCTAAGACGACTATTCTAGCATCTGGAGGTAAAGTCGGAGCTTCAATATAAGCTTTAGTTCCATGTCCCTTGGCTTCTTTGCGAATAATTAACGCGGGGATGGGACGTTGTTCATAAGTAGAAACTACACTGACTGCCGTTACAATTGGGTCAGCACCCAAAGTTAAACCTGCAACAGCTTGAGTATCATTTGGTAGGAGAGGTAATAACAATCTACCGATAGCCAAAGCCCCTTGAGGATGGAGAGTTACTTGCTTACCATTGATGTAATAAGAGCTTTGTTTTCCTGAAGACAGGACGAAATCACCCTCTTGATAAGCCAATTGGCAAAATAAATCAAGTAAATTTTGACGCAGGGTAGTTAAATCAGGCGTAGTTGCCCAAATATCTAAATTCAATTCCGTAGAATCTATCATTACTTAAAGTCAAAAGTTGTGCTACACCAAAGATTGAACTTATCAGAGTTCTGACTTTAAGCATAGTGAATATCTACCCAAAAACTGAGGAGTGATCAACATGGGGATAAGATTTAAATTTGCAAGTAGTTTATTAGTACTACTTATTACTGGTA
Source organism: uncultured cyanobacterium (assembly GCA_963766435.1). Taxonomy (GTDB): domain Bacteria; phylum Cyanobacteriota; class Cyanobacteriia; order Cyanobacteriales; family Nostocaceae; genus CAVXZH01. The sequence goes on along the minus strand of CAVXZH010000006.1, from coordinate 2,203,770 downwards.
TGATGTTTCCCTCCATCGCCGCTGCGGAATCGGAAGCAGTGACTCCCACCACCACCAGCAATACTTTTGAGAAAGGTTTTTTTAGTCATGATCGCAATTTTTACGACAACACTACTACCCTCAACCGTCAAATAGACTTTTTAGTATGAACTGGTAAAGGTTTTGCGACTAGTTTTCCAGAGAATGAAATTGCTAGAGATGCGGCGTTGATTAACATTCTCTATAAAGATGCTCTGGCTCAACAATCTACGAATGACCCCTATCTTCGGGTTCCAGATTTACCCAGTCCTTATGATTCTTCTTTGTTGATGTCTCCCCGTTATAATGGTGGTAAGCTGAAAGTCGGAACTGAGTTTCATTTTGACACCATAGCATTACCTTAATACAGCACTTTTGAGGTATATGAGGTACAGATTAAATGGTAAAACTCTTGGGTCGCAGGCATCTTGCCTGCCTTTGTGTACCTCAGATAAAGGAAATGTGCTGTATCTGTTTCGGGGTATGGATTTCAAACATACCCCTAATATCAGGATTTTGGATTAAGTTTCGCGCAGAGGCGCAGAGGCGCAAAGGAAGAAAGGGAATATGGAGGAGTTAGTAATTTTAAAGGAGTTGTTGCGGGAAGGGAAAATTCCTCAAGCGTTGGAGTTGGTGGAAGAGTTGGAAGAAATGAGTAAGGCTGATAAGTTAAATAAAATTTTTAGTTATGGGATTATTGTCTTATTGGATTTAATTAAGCAACTAGCTGAGGAACGTTCTACTAGGTCTTGGGAAACTTCTATTTTTAATTCGGTTAAGCAAATTCAACGTACAAATCAACGACCACAGGGTAAAGGGAGTTATTTAACGGAAGATGAGTTGGAGGAAACTTTGGTAGATGCTTATGAGTCGGCTTTAAGGAAAGCGGCTTTAGAAGCTTTTGAGGGCAAGTATACTGGAGATGAGTTGGGGGAGTTGGTTAATCAGGATGTGGTGATTGGGTCAGCGATGGATTTAATTTTAGGGAGAAATCATTGAAAACTATACAGATTCAATTACCGGAAACCGTATTTTCTGCACTTCGTAAAAATCCTGAAGAGTTCGTTCAGGAAATGAGAATTGCATCAGCAGTTAAATGGTATGAATTAGGTGATATTTCGCAAAATAAGGCAGCAGAAATAGCTGGACTAACTCGTGCAGGATTTATCAATGCTTTGTCTCGTTATCGAGTTGATTTTATGCAATATACTGCGGAGGAATTAGCGAATGTTGATTAATAAATAGATTATAATCTAGTAAGAGGATGTTTAAAAAGTCAAAATAAAGGTAAAAAACGTTACTATATTGTCATTCTGACCGGAGGGAAGAATCTCGCGGGATTATTTACTGTCGCGCAGAATGACAAATTACACCTCCTCATAACTTTTCAAACACCCTGTAAATTTGATTTGGAAATTTATATGACTTTTACTATTGAAGATGTAGGAAGATTACAAAAAAAACTCGAAGATGACCAACAGGACTATCAACTAGAACTAGAAGCAGGAAATATTTTAGTTATGGGCTTTCAGATATCGAATCTAGTGAAATAGGGGCTGAGTTGATTAGATTATTAGGTAATTGGATAAAACCTCGAAAATTGGGACGGATATTTGATTCCAGTGGTGGGTTTATTATGCCTAATACCGATTTACGCGCTCCTGATGTTTCTTTTGTGGTTGCGGAAAGATTAAAGTATCCTGTGCGAGATTTTGGTCAGTTAGTACCTGATTTGGTTGTGGAAATTAAGTCGAAGACAGATAGATTATATAAGTTGGAAGAGAAAATAAAATTATTTTTGGAATTGGGTGCAAGGGTAGGAATATTAATTAATCCAGATAAGTTAACTGTGGGTGTATATCATCCCAATGGTGATGTGGAGGTTTTGACGGGAAATGATATTTTAACTATTATTGAGTTGTTCCCCGGTTGGGAAATCATGGTTTCTGAATTATGGCCAGTTGTGTTTGATTGATTTTTGATATTATGGGGATAAGATTTGAAAGGTGAGAATGTGGAAATTATGTTTTATGATAATATTAATCTTGAAAAACCTCACCCTGATTTTGAGTCGAGTAAAACCTGTCCCTCTCCTTACTAAGGTAATTAATTAATATCGATAATTTCCTCCAAAGAATAAGGACATTTTACGGGAAAATTTACAGTAAAACCTGTTTTTTCTTGCACATAACCCAAAGCATCCTCATAAATAGTTGTAAAAATGGAACTCAAATAATTATACAAATTAGATGTTAATCTATCTTTTACCTGGACTCGAAAACTCCTAATTTCTGAACGCCAATGATTTTTATTTATATCATATTCTTCCGTCCAAAACTGCAATAATAAAAGATGTCTAATTACTTGCTCTAATAAACTTTTAACTTGATGTTTATCTCTTTTTGCCAATGATTCCAATTCCTCAATTAAATTTTCTAAATCTAACTCATCAAAACGACCTTGTTTTAATAATTGAATAGTTTCTAATAACCATAAATGGTCATCAGTTTCATATAGTTGCTGTAAATTAGTAATAACTGTCATAATTTCACCTTTACTCATTGCGGTTACTAAGCTACTGTCTAGCAAATAAACTCATATCAACATGAAAAAACTTCCCCAAAGCCTCAGCTTCTTCTTGCTTGACTTCAGCCTGACTATTAATAATTTGAGTAACTACTTCCCTGGAACCCAATATCCCCACCAAATCACTCACTTCCAAATCCCGTGCTTCCAATAAATGCAAAATTCTGGAATGAGGTGTAGATACATTCATCTGATAATGCTGACTTTCAAAATCTTCAATCAGTTTTACCAGTAACTCCAATAGCGCATCCTCTTCCGGTGTCAGATTTGTGCGGGACAGTAATTCTGCCACTACTTCTAAAAATTCCTCATTCTCGGCTTCAGTCTTAATAATTCGGGGTTGATACTGAGATAGTAATTTACTGTAAACTTCCGAGTTAAAAGTAAGGGTTATTTTTCCAGTAGTTTTTGTCATATTCTGCATGAGTCAAGACATATTTGATATAAGTCACTTGCTTCTGATAATTAATGCTAGCAATTAAACGGTATTTATTACCTTTAATATTAAAAACCGTAAAATTCCCAACTGCTTCAGCTTGAGTGTAAACAACTTGAAGTTCTAGTAAATTCTTCCACGCTGCCTTACTAACGGTAACATACCCGTCATCAAGCGATTCACAACAATCAGCATGTTCTTTACAGAATTCTCTCAGCTTTTTTCGACTAATAATATGCATTCGGTTATCATTCCCGCATTTCCCAGATTTCTCCGCCTGAGATTGCAGACAACTCACCTTTTATGATTAATACTTTACTATAATCTGTTGGGTAGATATGAATTCACTCTCTGAAATTAGATTCAGTTTGAACACAGTTTTCCAGATAAAAGCCAAGATTGTCCCATTTTCTTCAATTTAAAAATTTAACCTGATTTTTTCAACCGTACATCCTATCTGCACTAATGTCATAATTTAACTGACTTACTGAAAAATTTAGTTTCAAAACAGTTTTCCAGATAAAAGCCAAGATTATCCCATTTTCTTCAATTTAAAAATTTAACCTGATTTTTTCAACCGTACATCCTATCTGCACTAATGTTACAATTTGACAGATATACTGAAATACTAGAATAATGCTATCATACTACAACTTATAAAAAAAGTAAGTTGAGTTTCCTGTTCTCAACCCAACATTACACTAGATTCTATTCATATTTGGCAAATGCCACTAATATTAAAAATAGATAGAGATATCAAGGATAAATCTCATGAATGATCAGGAGTTAGAAATTCTCCTCAACGATTTAGAATCAGATCGGGTGGAACGTAAATGCAGAACCACAGCTTCAGCAGAAGATGAACGTCGTTTAGCTGAAAAAAGGCGTTCTAGAGATTTACCCTTTGATTTGCGACCGATAACTTCTGCTAGTTTAGATGACTTGGATTTAGAAATTTTTCGTCAAGTTTATTTACCCTCAGCTTTAGCTGATGATGTTTTGCAAGAAAATCAACGTACTATTGAGCAACAACTTACAGGAATGCGATTTACCTCCGTCGAACCTTCATCTAAACCAACTATTTTGGGTATACTTGTAATTGGTAATGACATTAAACATTTCCTTCCCTCTGCTTATATTCAATTTCTTCGCATTAATGGCACTGAATTAACAGACTCAATTAAAGACCAAAAAGAAATTAGTGGTGCGCTGCCAAATTTGTTACGAATGCTAGATGAACTTTTCCAAGTTAATATCTCAGTTGAAACTAATATTACTACTCAATCAGTTGAAATTCGTCAGCCTGATTATCCCATAGTCGCTTTACAACAATTAGGAAGAAATGCGGTCATGCATCGCAATTATGATGGAACAAATGCACCAGTCAGGATTACTTGGTTTAATGACCGGATTGAAATCCAAAATCCTGGAGGTCTTTTGGTCAAGTAACTAGACAAAATTTTGGTCAACCAGGTATTACAGACTATAGAAATCCTCACCTTGCAGAAGCAATAAAAAATCTTGGTTATATCCAAAAATTTGGTTTGGGAATCCAAATCGCTCGTCAGCAACTTCAGAAAAATGGAAATCCACCATTAGAATTTGTGGTTGAAGATAATTATGTAATCGCTACACTAAGGAAAAAATTATGAATGCAAAAATTATTGCTTTTTTCAATTATAAAAGTGGTGTTGGTAAGACTTCATTAGTTTATCACTTAGCCTGGATGTATAAAGATTTAGGGCTAAGAGTATTGACTGCTGACCTTGACCCTCAAGCTAATCTTACTACTACTTTTCTAAATGAGGAACGGTGGGAAGAAATATGTTTGAAAAATGATACAGTAACTACTGTATATGATTGTTTACAAAAGTGTATTAATGATATTCTTCATCCCCGTTTGGAATATATTCTAGAATATCAGCTACCACATGATTTAGCTTCGTTTTGTGCATATCCAGAATTAGAAAAATTAGCTCTTTTACCTGGACAATTAACACTTTCTACCTTTGAGGAGGATTTTGCAATAGCTTGGCATAATTGTTTAACTGGAAGTAATCAAGAAAAAGCCTTGCGAGTGACTTCTGCTTTTTGGAGAATTTTGCAATCAGCCGCAGCCATACATCAAGCAGAGATAATATTAGTAGATTTAAGTCCTAATTTAGGAGCAATAAATCGTGCAGCTTTAATCGCAGCAGATTATTTAGTCATCCCTCTGAAATTAGATTTATTTTCTTTACTAGGATTACCTAATATGGGTTCTGTTTTACAAACTTGGAGGAATGAATGGCAAAATATTTTACATAAAAATCCTCATACAAGTCTATCATTACCCAGTGGTAATATCCAACCTATCGGTTATACTATTTTGCGAATGCCAATGCGATTAGACCTTTCTACTAAGATATATAATCGTGCTGTCAGGGAAATACCAAGTATTTATGAAGAATTTATTTTAAATCAAAGCAGTGAAAATAATATCTCAGTTGACAATGATACCAATTGTTTGTCTTTGCTTAAAACTTACCCAAGTTTAATGCCTATAGCCCAAGAAGCTCACAAACCTATGTTCCATTTAAAACCTGCTGATGGTATTCTTGGTTCTTATAGTAAAGCCGTGAGCAATGTTTATCGTGATTTTAAAAATTTAGCTTACAAAATAGCAGAAAAAACTCAACTCACTATTCCAGACATTTAGTGCAGTGATGTTATGATTCCTATCTTCTTATTCTAATTGAGTTACTGGTTTCTTTAAACTAATTTTTTCAACCGTAGAGATTATCTCCACGAATGTCATAATTTAACTGGCGTACTGAAAAATTTAGTTTGAACACAGTTTTCCATATAAAAGTCAAGATTACCCCATTATATTCAATTTAAAAATTTAGCCTCACTTATTCAAAATCTCTAAACACCTTGCGCTATATTCATTTTGAATTCCGCTTTCTGGTACTAACGGACAGCAAACTTAGTATATGGTCGAATTTGAGGATGACGAAAACCGAGGACTATATCATGTATAGGAACACCTGCTGCTATTAAATCATTAGCAATACCTTCCTCTGTATCATCGTACTGAATCCAAATTTTGTTATTAATTAAATCTATATGAATAGGTGTTGTATGTAAATATTTATCATTGCTCCAACCAATATCTAAAACTAAATAACGTCCTCTCTCATCATCAAATAAAATCTCTGAGTTATAACCATCGGGGATGGAAGCCCGATATTCTGCGTGTTCAGTGAGTATTCTTTTAATAATTTCTGGATATTTTAATTTGGTATCCATTGTACTATCTCCTCAACTAAATCATCAAAGACAATCAATTTGAGAATTTGGTTCTTGATTAAAATCTCTCCTAATTCTATAGTAAACACACTATTAAAAACTCGTCCAGAAACCGCTAGATATAAATCACGTTTTTCACCAATCCCCTTCAGTATTTGTTGATATAAAATATACTGTCCTAGTGCCTGTTCCAAATCTTTAACATCAGATTCACCCACAAAACTCTTAACTTCAACAACTATTTTTTCTATTCCTTTTTCCGCAGTTATTAAACGTTCTGCTCCTAAGACAGCAGATAAACGTTTATTACCTATTTGTAAAGGAAAGGGATCATGGGTAATTATCCAACCTGCTTTTTGTAAGGCAAGTTTAACTGTATTGTGGTAAATATCTCGTCTTGACATAATATTAACTCAAATAGGTTTGGTGGATTGCTTAAAACTTACGCAATGGTTCTAGACGTATTGCTATGGCTCTATTTATTAATAGTGCATTTGTACTGACAGCAAATATCAATAATAGTAAGGCTTTTTTGAGCATTATCTCTAATTTCATCAATAATCCCACTCCGGATAGTGGTAAAGTAATCCTCACCTACTAAGATAATCGAATTCATACTTTGAATCTTGGGTTTAAATTTTAAATTTTGAATTTATGAAAGTTATTCATGGAACCTGGATACCTGATACCACAACTGACTTTATTCAGTCAGGTTCATTTTACTTATGGGTAGAAACCTCCGCACTCAAAAAAAATCCTAGTCAAACTCAACTGATTCACCCTCGAAATCTGTCCTCAGATGAGTTAGTTACTTTTTTGGTGCAGGAATTGGGATTGAAAGAATCTCGCACTACGCTAAGTCAACGTCTATCTCATAAATATTTTGCTTTACCTACTGCTGATCATCAACCTCTCCCTTCACCAGAATTAATCAAGTATCTCGAGGTGGATGTTCCTGAAGACTATGAACGGTTTCAATATTGGCAAGTAAACTGTTATGAAGCGGTAGTTTCCACCAAAACTCCTAACAATCCAGCAATTAACATTATTAAATTACTCAGCGATATCCATTTTATCGCGCTTTATAATTCTAGCGAAATTCAAATTGGGTCGGATTTACTATTTTGGTATCACTATACTCAAATTTTTAAAGAAGTAATTTTAAAAGACCAATATATCCCAGCTTTTAAATATCGAGAGTTTGCAACAACTAAGAAAAAAACCAAGTCGTCATTTGAAATTTATGCGACTTGGGAAATTATCTCTGAGCAATATGAAGCGAATATTCAAAAATATATTGATTATATGCCGATGATTTGTGTCGCAGGTGCAGCAAATCCTACTGATCATCTCGATTTTTTTGACAAAGAAACGCTGTTACGACATTTTTCAGAATCCATTATTCACAATTTGGTTACTCATACACCCACTACTGCGGTTTTTGATAAACAAATTGCTGATTCCTTAATTACCTATTGTCTCGACCCCAAGCGACACAATCCATTGACAAGTAATCCGGCTTTATTAGAATATCAACAATGGTTAGAATGGAAAAATAAAATTATTCGTTTTCAAACTAACTCACCTTTTTATCTCTGTTTCCAGTTGCATTCTCCGACCACCGAAAAAATAGAAAATTGGCAAATTCAGTTTTTGGTAGCTAGTAAACAAGACCCTTCTCTCAAGTTAGATTTAGCAGATTATTGGTTAATGAATGCTAAAAGTAAAACTGATGTCCACCAAAAATTTGGTCGGGATTTTGAAACCAATCTTTTGTTAAATCTGGGTTATGCAGCACGAATGTATCCCAAACTATGGGAGGGTTTGGAAACAGATTCTCCCATAGAAGTGCAATTAACTTTAGCAGAAGCTTTTGATTTCCTCAAAGAAAGTGCTTGGGTATTGGAAGATTCCGGTTTTAAAATTATTATCCCGTCTTGGTATACTCCTGCGGGTCGTCGTCGAGCTAAAATTCGTCTCAAAGCATCAGGTCAGAAGTTGGATGCCACTAAGGGAAAGACAAAAAATTATTTTGGTTTAGATTCATTGGTACAATATGAATATGAATTAGCAATTGGAAATCAAGTTGTTACTCCCCAGGAATGGGAACAGTTGATTAATGCTAAATCTCCTTTGGTGCATTTTCGTGGTCAATGGATGGAGTTAGACCAGGATAAAATGCAGCAGTTATTGGAATTTTGGCAATCTCATGGTGATGAGCAACCCGCGATGAGTTTGCTGGAATTTATGCAGCGTAGTGCAGAAGTGGGGGATGAGTGGGAAGTTGAACATGATGATGTTTTGTCCGAGATGATGAGCAAGTTACAAGATAAAAGTCAGTTGGAACCCATTGCTGATGATTTAAATTTGCAAGGAACTCTGAGAGAATACCAAAAGCGTGGTGTTTCCTGGTTGCAATATTTGGAAAGTTTAGGTTTAAATGGTTGTTTGGCTGATGATATGGGTTTGGGAAAGTCGGTGCAGGTAATTGCTAGATTGGTACAGGAAAGACAATTGACTGCATCTGTTTTACCAACTTTATTAATTGCTCCTACTTCTGTGGTGGGTAATTGGCAAAGAGAAATTGCTAAGTTTGCACCTCATCTCAAAACTATGGTACATCATGGTGGCGATCGCCTCCAAGAATCTGATGTTTTTCAAGCTGCTTGTCAGCAATGTGATGTGGTAATTAGTTCTTTTACTTTAGCCCGTAAGGATGAAAAGTTATTCCATAGTCTCAAATGGCACCGTCTGGTTTTAGATGAAGCCCAAAATATTAAAAATCCTAAAGCTGCACAAACCAAAGCAATTCTCAAATTGTCTGCTCAACATCAATTGGCTTTAACCGGAACTCCGGTGGAAAATCGGTTATTGGATTTATGGTCAATTTTTAATTTTCTCAATCCTGGTTATTTGGGTAAGGAAGCACATTTTCGTAAATCTTTTGAAATTCCGATTCAAAAGGATAATGACCGCATCAAATCCATGACTTTGAAAAAGCTGGTGGAACCTCTGATTTTGCGACGAGTGAAAACTGACCAGTCTATTATTAATGATTTACCAGACAAGGTTGAGCAAAAGCTATTTACTAATTTGACTAAGGAACAAGCTTCTCTTTATGAGGTGGTGGTCAAGGATGTAGAAAAACAATTGGAAGAAGCGGAGGGAATACAACGCAAAGGATTGATTTTATCAACTTTGATGAAATTAAAGCAAATTTGTAATCATCCCGCGCAATTCTTGCAAGATGCGAGCGAATTTTCCACCGAACGCTCGCACAAACTGGGTCGTTTAGTGGAAATGGTGGATGAAGCCATTGCGGAAGGGGAAAGTCTGTTGATATTTAGCCAGTTTACCGAAATTTGTCAAAGCGTGGAAAAATATCTCAGACATGATTTACATTGTAACACATATTATTTACATGGGGGGACAAATCGCAATCGCCGGGAAAAGATGATTGCTGAATTTCAAGACCCAGACACAGAACCATCTGTATTTATCCTCTCCTTAAAAGCCGGTGGGGTGGGAATCACACTCACCAAAGCTAATCATGTTTTTCACTTTGACCGTTGGTGGAATCCCGCAGTGGAAGACCAAGCGACAGATCGAGCTTTCCGGATTGGTCAGAAAAAGAATGTTTTCGTACATAAATTTGTGGCTATGGGGACATTAGAAGAAAAAATTGACCAAATGATTGAGGATAAGAAAAGACTTTCTGCTTCCGTGGTGGGTAGTGATGAATCATGGTTAACAGAATTAGATAATGAAGCTTTTAAGGAATTAATTGCTTTAAATAAAAGTGCCGTTTTGGAGTAAGTATCATGTATAAATTTAGTCGGACTTGGTGGGGCGATCGCTTTATTAAAGCTTTAGAAGCTTTTACTGATGATAACAGACTGAAAAGGGGACGTAGCTATGCCCGTGGAGGGAAAGTTCTCAATTTCCAAATTGACGAAAATCATATTAACGCAATGGTGAAGGGTTCAGTTAATCCCTACTTTGGTGTTTATAAAGAACCAACTTATCAAATTCACATTGAAATTACATCCATCCCGAAAAGCAGTTGGAATAAAGTTATTCAAAAACTGTCATCAAAAGCGAGTATTGTCTCCAGGTTACTATTAAACGAAGTTCCAGAAAACATCGAAAATACCTTTGAGGAATTGGGACTAAATTTATTACCCCATCGTCGAGATGACTTCAAAACCAGATGTTCTTGTCCCGATTATGAAAATCCTTGTAAGCACATAGCTGGAGTATATTATTTAGTCGCTTCTCAACTAGATAACAATCCATTTTTATTATTTGAATTGAGGGGATTATCCAAAACAGAACTCCAAGGAAAACTAGCTGAATCTAAGTTAGGTAAAATCCTCTGTGAAGAACTGAAAGTTAAAGAAAAACCTTGGGAATGTGCAACTTCCTTTTATACTCCACTCGAAAAGAAAGTGATTGAGCAAAAACCAACCGTGAGAGAATTTTGGTTAGGGACAAAGCGATTACCGCAAACGATAGAAGTACCCACTCAAACTGGAGTATCAGCAATTTTAATTAAGAAACAGGGAGATTTTCCAGCTTTTTGGCAAAAAGATCATTCTTTTATCGAAACAATGACTGAACTATATCAGCGAGTCAAAACTAAAAATCAAAATTTGATTTGAAGAATAATCTGTAAAGAGTCAGGAGCAAGAACAATTGATATAATGGGAATTAGCACTAAAATAAAAAGTAAGAATTATGACTAATTCACAACCAGGAGAAGATATCAATACTAGATTAGACAACCTGGATAGTCAACTAGAGCAACTAGGAGATGAGTTTGACCTTATCCGTACCATCCAAGATGGTGTGAGGAGAGAAACTAGGTTTAACAGTCAAGCGCTAGCAAGACTAGAGAGAAATATTCGAGAACTCGGAAATATTTCTCGACAACTAACCCTAAATGCAGAACGAGATCGTCAACAAGCAGCAGAAGACCGTCAACAAGTAGCTATAGACCGTCAACAAGCAGCACTAGACCGTCAACAAGCAATACTAGACCGTCAACAAGCAGCAGAAGACCGTCAACAAGCAGCTATAGACCGTAAAATATTTCAGACTAATATTGAGCGAATTTGGGAATATTTACGTGACCGTAACGGAGGTAGTAGTACCCCATCTTAAAGATTCTCAATCCTGAATAAAACTAATTATATCCATTGCAAAGGATCTAAATTATAGTAACGCTGTAATTGACCATAAACTGCGGGATACTTTGTGAATAAATCTTGTGGCTTTTCAAAAAAAGTTTCCGTCGCTACCGCAAAAAATTCTGCGGGATTGGTAGCTCCATAACCATCTATGACACTGCTGACACCTGCAAGAACGTCATTACATAATTCTTGATATGCAGATACTTCAAGCCCGGATACTTTAGGAGTGATCCGGACATAGCGTAATAGAACTAGGTTCTACTCCGGCAATATCTTGCAATGCTTTAAGGAAAATCCCCAAAGCGCCGTTCCAATCTCTAGGGAGTTTATGTCCACATTTTGGGCATTTAAACTGCTTAGAACCACCTAGCTTGGCATGAACATGACCACAAGATGTGCAAGTTTTGGAAGTATATTCCTCGGTTACATCTATGACGGTACTACCACGCTTAAGTGCTTGGAACTTTAATGTTTGTTTAAATCTAAAATGCGCCCAATTCAGCATTTTTCGCACAGTTTTAGAATTAATTTTTCTCTTTTTATTTCCTGTTTTGGCTACCATTTGGGAAGTCTCAAACGTAGGAAGAAAAATTAATCTGTACTCTGTAGTTAACCATTTAGCCACTTTTTTGTGGCATTCATCAATCAGGTTACGAACCCGAATGAATAACCCATCAATTTTAGCCTGGGTTCTTTGTCTGGTGCGCTTGTTTATTTGACCTTTTAGCTTTGACTTTTGAGAAATTAATCCATCAATAAAGCGACATAATCTATAGATTTTAGCTATGTCGTTATTACCTATGTCTATGAACTTCTCTCCATCAAATCCTGTGAGGAAAGAACGCACACCAGGGTCAAGAGCAATCATTGTCTGTTGGTCGGAAACTTGAGGGATAAACTCTACTGGAAACACTGCGAACCATCGCTTCTTGTCATAAACAAGCTGTGTCGATTGCGACCAAGTTTGTTTTCGTATCCGTGGTTTAAATGACTTATCTTTCTGTTTAGCCTGATATTCTATATCCTTTGATGGTAATGGTTCTGATGCTTCAAATCTTAAACCTTTTACCTCCTCAGAATACCACGTACCATTGGCATAGTTCTCTGGTTGGAATTTAATTGCTCGTTTGGCATCACGCCAACTTCTAAATCTTCCTGCCTCACTTTGTTTAGTTCCTTCTTTCCGACTGGCCGTGAAAGCTTTGTAAGCATCAATAACCGCTTCACCTTTTGGATTATAAGGACATTCTTTGACCCAATCAGGAGCATTATTGAGTATTAACTTTCTTAGCTCATATTTAGATACCTTGCCATGTTTTCTCAGGTAAGCAATTGCTTGGTTATAGCAATATTTAGTTGCCGCTAACCATTTTTTCCAAATTTGATGGAGTTGCGCTTCTGGGTAAATCCTGATCTTTAGCGATTTCAGATTTATATTTTCTGAGTCCGTACAATCTGGCACTAAAGCAGTGGAGGATAGCAAGGATGTCTTCAACCATTTCGCGTTCGGGAGATAATTCAACTTGGTTGAGAACCACGATTTCGCAAGAGTTAATGGCACAGAGCCAAGCAAAGAAATCGAAACCAAATCTAGCGAGTCTATCTTTATACGCGATAACAATACACTCGATATCTCCTTGCATAACTCGCTCCAATAAGGCGAGAAATTTTTTCCGTTTGTAGTTAAGACCTCCACCAATTTCTGAGATAACTTCTGCTGTAGGATATTGAGATTGGAGATAATCACATTGACGCTGCAAATCTTCTCTTTGTTTGGGGCTAGAAACTCTCGCGTAGACGATGGTGGATCGAATAGATTTAGCTGTAAAGGTGGTAATGTCGTAACGTCTTTTACCTCCTGGAGTACGGAACGCTTTGATTTTACCCGCTTCTTCCCAACGTCGTAGGGTTCTTTCATTAACTCCCAAAGTTCTAGCTGCTTCGCTTGGGGAAACATATTTATCTGACATTGCGTTAATTTAAACTACTCATCTAGTATAACACAAAGTCCGTTAGTGTCCAGCGAATTAATTATTTAGTTCAGCAGCAGTCATGACCTGCGACCAAATCAAATAATCTAAACTATCTGGTAAAATTGGTACTCCCTCAGCTTTACCATCTTCCTGGTCTAATTGATGAGCAAACTCATGCAAAATCACATTATGTCCATCTCGCCAATGATTAATATCATACTTTACCTGTTCCCAAGATAGAATTACTTGGTCATTTGTCCAAGATTCCCCCAATCTAGCTTCACGTTTGGTTTCCACAACATAATTCCCCATTGATTTGGTAACATCAACTAAATAAGCATGAGGATAAACCAGAATTGAACGCAATCGAGGAAAATATTTTCCCCGTTGATTGAGCAAAAGTAACCCAGCTACAGATGCCAGAATAATTTTCATTTCATCTGTCACTTGCAACCCTTGACAACCAATAAATTGCTTTTCTGCCAAAAATACCTGAATATTGCCATGAAGTTGTCTACGTTCATCAGATGAAAGACAAGTATAAATGGGAAGATTATGCTCAGTAATAGCTTGCCAAAGTGGGGGAAAAGGACGATTTTTTAAACGTTTTCGATGCCAGTTAATTAGAAGAGGATAAATAATAATCCCAGCAATAATTAACCCAATCAAGAGAAATACCACTATTGTTTGTATCATAGACTAGGAAAGACTTTGATACTCTCTGTCAGAGGGAACAGGGAACAGGGAACAGGGAACAGGGAACAGGGAACAGGAAAAACTCATGTTTAAAAACATGAGATTGAAATGAGGACGCCTTTTTTTTTTCTCTTCTCCTTCGGAGACGCTCCGCGAACGAGACGCATTGCGCGTTCGTGCCACTCTCCTTAAAAAACATCTTTTTTCTTGACTGAAGCTCAAAACTCAGCAACTTTTGTTTTTAGGGAACTCCAGAACAGGACACTTTCTCTTCCCTGTTCCCTGTTCCCTGTTCCCTTTCTTTGTAATTGAGACTAACATTTTTAGTAAACTCTAATTACACCTAATTCATCCATCATTTCTTCCAGTAATTCTTCCATCATTTCCCGGTCTAAAGCACGTAGCGCTCTTGGTTCAATCACAAATTCATCAATACTCATCTTATTTTCCTTAAAGTCTTTAACAAAATCCCGAATTTCACTAATAATGTTAATCTGAGCTTCCATTGTTTCCAACATTTCTTCAACAGCATCAACACCTTGTTTAGCAGCTTTGCGAGAATCAGCTACCATTGAACCTTCTGGAGTGTTTTTGACCTGACGTAATTCCCGTTTCAGATTATCATACTGATTTTTCAAAATCTCATTTTGCTGTTCTAAATTCTTACATTTACGACTTAAATCATCCTCACTATTATGATCAATATATTCCCCCAATTGATGTTGACGTTCAATTTCTAAAAGCCTAGCTAAATCTCCTTCTTGGTAAGCTTTATTGATTTCTTTCATAATTTCAGTATGGTAAATTTGCGTTTCGCTGTCTTTTACCTTATCCGGATGAAAGATTTCCGCTAATTTGAGAAATAGCTGCCGAACTTTTCGAGAATCATCTGTTCTATTTGCTGAAGGAGAATCCCATTCTGAATCGGTTTGAGGATTTCGATAACCACCTCCACCATTTTCTGATGAGGAACCATCAGAGTTATCGAAAGGCTCCTCTAATTCTGGTTCATCTTGTTCTCTATGAATCTTAGGACTAATCACTCCGATGGATTGGAGTTTCAAGTAAATAGCTCTGACATTTTTCTTATTTTTTTTGCTGAGTTTTTTATTAGCAAAAATTTCCTCAAACAGATTATGTATTTCGGTATTCAGGTCGGATATCCTTTGAAAATTAGGAGTAATTCGATGAAATACTTCTGTGGCTAGAGAACGCATCTGTTCCACAAATTTTGTTAATTCTGTCCGTTTGCGCTTAATCTTTTTGAGTAAAGACTGGTGTTCTTTATCCAACACTCCTAAACGGATATGCAGCTCTGAGAGAGCCAATGATGGTGCTGGGGATTGGGAAGCTGGAGATGACTTAGACTTAGTACGTGGCATGAATATCTAGGGTGGCTCAGGGTTTAAAAGAGAACAATATATGGGAATACAAGCTTTGTTCTGGTATAAATGAGCAAACAGTACAATTTAGTGAACGGAAGCATCTCTACATTACTATTTTTTCTGTAAGTATGTTACATAAATCGCAACAATCCTAACTTTAGATTTTAATTTCAGCCATACTAACTTTAGCTATTTCCATCTCCAGGTAGATTATGTATATCTCCAATCAATTATCGCGACCATCGGCTTTATTGGTGACTACTATAGTTGGGAGTATAATTTTTACCGGTTGTGCCTCTGCACCTTCATCCAGAAGTGAAAATTCATCACCAATGATAGCTGCAAAGGATGCTGCACCAGCAGGTGAAGCGAAAACAGCTGATACTCCCACAGTACCACATAGAACGCCTCAACTCATCAAAAAGGTAAACATGACTTTGATTGTTAACTCTGTAGATCAGAGTACCAAAGCCGTGGTCAAAATTATCAACCAACAGCAAGGGGACTTAATTGGGTTAAATGAAAAACTCCCCAATGCAGAAAGTACACTTCACACGGCGACAATGCAAATGCGAATACCTCAGAATTTGCTAGAACCGACTTTAGATGAATTGGCTAAATTAGGGACAGTGGAAAGTCGCAATATCACAGCCGAAGATGTGAGTACAAGTTTAGTCGATTTACAAGCTAGATTAATTGGGTTACAAAAAACCGAAGCTAGTTTCCAAAAAATTATGGAGCGAGCAACTTCTGTAAAAGATGTACTTAATGTTGCTCAAGAGTTAAGTAAGGTGAGAGTATTGATAGAGCAAATTGATGCTCAACTGAAAAATTTACAAAATCAAGTCGCTTTTTCCACAATTACTTTAAATCTAGAAGCAGCAGTTTCTAGTAATAGTCCACAACGTAATTTAGGGTTACAAATTCAGGAAACCTGGAAGAATTCCACTCATTCTTTTGGTGAGTTGACTTTTGGTTTTGTTAAGCTAGGAATTTGGTTATTAGTTTACAGTCCATATTTCTTGATTATCGCTGCTGGCATATATGGAATTAAACGTTTACGTCGTCATCGTCCAGGAGTAGGGAATAATGATCAAATATGACTAGCTTTCCAAAATTTTATTGAATTACCCCCTTATTTTCAAATTAAAATCGGTCAGCAGGTACGTTTCTATCTTTGCTAGCAAATGCACAATAGGAACTCTTACTTTGCTGTCGATAGCTTCTTAAAAAATTTGCACAACTTTGACGTTCACTGAATTGAGCAGGATAAACTACAAACAGAGGTTTACCAGATAAATATTGATACCCACAGGAATTTTTTTGTCATTTTTATCTCTCAGATAAACTTAGCTAATATTGTCTGACCAACAATCTTTTCTTTTAGGAGTAGGAGATTCTTTCGGGACTGTTCGACATCTAGTGCAGCACGGCTGATACTTTTCTAATTTCACCTGGGTACAGAAGTAGTGCAACCAGCAGATTTAAATTGTTTATAAACTGGCAGTCCAGATGCCTGCGACCCAAGAGTTTTAAGATTCATATCTGTATATTGGGAGTGTTCGCAATTTCAATAATATTCCCATCTGGGTCTTGAGTAAAAATAGCCGGACGACCAGAAGCGCTAGCTTGAATAGGATAATTTTGACTGAGTAATTCTTCTTTAGCAATATTTAAGTCCGCAACAGCAAATGCTATGTGGGGATTACGTCCCCATTTTTCATTGGGGTTTTCTGTCGGAACTTGAGCAGCTACTATTAAATGCAATTGATAATTACCAATTTGATACCATGCTCCTGAATATTTAAGACTGCGATCTATTTTAGTTAATCCTAACACTTTGCCATAAAAGTTTTCAGCCCGCTCTAAGTCGGTTACTAGAATGGCTGTATGGAGACTTTCGGTGATTTGCATTTTTAAGAGAGATGTAGAGATGGGGTGGTGGGGAGATGGGGAGATGGGGAGATGGGTGGGGATTCCTCATCTCCGTTCGGTGTTTTCAGACTAAATTTAAATCGGGATACTCTGCGAACAAATCATTAGTGGTCAAAGTGTCTCCTTCTGCTTGTGGTGTCCACAAAACTTCAATTGCTAAAAGTTTGTCGCTGGGAAGACTACCAATTTGTCGCAACGCTTGACGCAATGTTTCCGTACTATTAATTTTCGGAAATTCCACTTTACCTAAAGTCGCTGCTAATAAAGTGACGATAATATATTCCCCTGGTTCATTCACTAATTAAACGGGTGGGGTTATCGACTTCACCAGATAAAGCTTCATTTGCTAAAACTGATTTTAGCTGGTTGTTGACATTAGACAAGGTTTCTTCACTAAACTTGCTGCGCTCTGCTAACGACAAACGGTTAAACTGAGATTCAGCCGCATTTAACTTAGTCTGTTGTGTACCACCTCCTGCATATACCCAATATTCAGGATGACGCAATAACGCTAAACTCGCTTCTTGTAAAACTTCTGCTCTCCCTTCGGGAGAATTAGTATCAGCTTTTTCCGCAATTTGATTCAGTTCACTTTGTAAATTCCGAGCTTGAGCTAATAATCCCACTTGTAAACGGTTGACGGAAACGGTGGGGTTGCTTTCATAGCTGATTTCTTCTTCTCCATCATTGGTAACTCGACGGAAACTCTGAAATAGGAAATTGGCGATCGCCAAAAAGATGAAGATAGAAAACAAACCCCCAAAACCACCACCAAATCCCCAAAGTGGGAGCAGGAATGGAAAACCAAAACCACCACCTCCATAAGAATATCCACCACCAGGAGGTGCATAGGTTCTAGGTGTGTAGGTGCGACTAGAAGGCATTCTGAAGGAACCACCTCCAATCCGTCCCCCACTGCGAGCAGCTAAAGCTCCATCAACGTGACTGAACACTAAGGTTAGGACCAAGGTGAGAATCAGGAAAGGTTTTAACAGAGGTTTGATGGTTCGTTGTAATTTATTATGCATAATACGTTCACAAGAGAAAGGATTTTTTCCTTAAGATTTTTTTGAGCTACTTTTAGATGGCTTCTTTAATTTTAACTATTTTGCGCTCTGGTTTTGCACTACCAGGATATTTTGTTAAGGATAAAGAGAACTACCCATCTCCAGAAAACCGATGCAACAAGGCAATTTGCCGATGATGTAAGCAATAAAACGCTCATGCACACAACTGATAAATTAACATATATGGTCGTACAAACCGAAAAGCATGATTACACCCTAGAAGAATATCTGGAATTAGAAGAGAAAGCAGAATACAAGAATGAATACAGAGATGGAGACAGACTAAAATTATTTCAGAGGGAATGAAAACGGCTGTTAATGAAGTATAATTTTGTTTGTAATACTTATTGAATGCTTGACCGAAGTAGCAAGGGGTAGAGGGGTGGAAGAGAAAGATTTTCGATTCCCCTGCTCAAAGCCAAGATTGTCATGCTGAGGAACGAAGCATCTCTACCCAGATTGATAAATACCATGAGATTGAATCGAAATTCTATCAAGAGGAGGATTTATTTCTAGTTAGTCCTCTGTTAAGATGAGATAGATAAGGAAGAAATATCCTCTAATAACTAATAAATTAATTGTGATCGCCAGCCAATGATAAATATCGGTTTTCTTAAATCCAAAGCTTGAATATTATGAGTTTGAGCAGGGTGAAGTAATTCCTGCTGAACAAACTTTAAAAAGCTGACAGCAGAAACTTAATCTTCCTCCCTGCTCATAAATTATCAAGTGATCAATTGGCTAACTTGTCACCGTCTACCTCTAACTGTCGTAGTGGTATAACTACCCGTACTTCTTGTATTTACGCTTTGTGTTGTTATGGAAGAACTACTAGGATAATATGTGCTAGAATTAGTTGTGGAAGAACTACTAGGATAAGTATAGCTATTAGAAGTAGTTCGTCTATGTTTTCTATGGTGAGTATAGCTATGGGAATTAGTTGTGGAAGAACTACTAGGATAAGTATAGCTATTAGAAGTAGTTCTTCTGTGTCTAGTAACTTGAGTGGGAGTAACTTGGACATTAGAATTATAATTCCGATTATTTCCCCCATTAGAGTAGTTACTGGAACTACTAGTTGTCGTGGTAGTGGTGGAAAAATTTATGCATTCTTGTCTCCCAGTTCTGGGATTAACCCAATAATCGACACAAGAGTGTGTTTGAGCATTTGCTTCTGGTAGTGGTAATGTCAAAACCATCATCCCCGCACAAAAAGCTGATAGGTAAACCGACCTCGGCTTATACATTTCTTTACCTTCTGTTATGACAATATTATCAGACTAGCCTTATATTAGCACTAAGTAAGCGTAATTTCCATTTATATATCACCTATAAACAAGAAAAACCACTTATATATCTTTAAAATAACAACATAGTAAGTGGCTTGTCTTCCTTGTCAAACCTCTAATTGCTCTATTTCTGCACCCTGTCCTTGGTCTAGATCTGGTAAATTTTTCCCCAAAATAATCACTATCACCATCATTAATAAACTCGTCACCATAATCACACTGACCACATTCGGATCATCAAAATTACTCGTACCTATTAACAAGGCTGCGGCGAAATTTCGTTGAGCAGTTCCTACTCCCAATACTCGTTGGGTATCAATCCCATGACCTCCTAAAAGATAACCAACTGTAAAGGAGAAGACAATAAAAATAGCAGAAACAAAGATAACACCTGTTTTCAATAAGATAATAATCTCATGGAAATGTACTATCAACCTCACTCCTAAACCTAAAAACAATCCAAAATTAGATATTTTAAAAATAATGGTTAGCAGGTTAGAGGCTATTACCTCATCTTTTGCCTTAATTAATAACCCAATTCCTAAAGGTGTTAACATCATCAGTATTAAAGGTTTAGCAATATCCCAAGAGTTGACTTGTACACCTTCTAAAACTAATGGTAGTAGCATCGGCATATAAAAAACCGTCCCAAACATTAGCAACATCATCAATCCTGTGGAAAAAGCTAAATTCCCTTTAACTATTTGAGCCAGTTTGGGTAAAGCTGGAGGAACTGATGCTAATGCCATAATGATAAAACCATCTTTCACTGATTCCTCAAGAGGTATTAATTGCAGTATTAGATATACAAACACTGGCACTAATACAAAATTTGTTACTAGCGATAAAACAACTAAGCGGATATTGCGAAGTGGTTCCCAAATTTGTTGTACGGTTAGCTTTAAACCTGTTCCCAACATAGTGGCAACCACAAATGATAGAAAAGCTATTTTGTCAAGAATAGGGATGATTTCGTGCATATTTTTTTATTTTGTGAATCCTGAGAATTAATTGTTCTGAAGCAGATATCTTGCTCGCTATTGAATTCAGGCAGGCAAGATGCCTGCTCCACGGTCAGAATGAAAAGTTACTTCAAATTCAAAGTAACTTTCTGTAAATTACCTGTGAATGCAAATGGGACTTGATAAGTTTCCACAATCGGAGTACCTGTATCTCGACCAACATCAAAAGTTTCGTCTAAAGCCAACCGATAGGGTACAGTTTTTTCAATTCGACCAACTGCGACTTGTTGCTCATTGACGAATAATTTCCCAATTCCTCCGGCACCAACTCCACCACCGTCATAATCAAAATCAAATCTAATTGTTGATTTACCTGGTGCTAATTTTTCAGGAGATTGAATAATATAGCGTTCAGAATTAACAAAGTTATAGACGTATGTTGGTTTACTATTTTCTAGTAAAAATCCCCAACCAGCAAAACGTCCTCCTTGGGTTAAGAGGACACCTTCAGCACCCTTTTTGGAAATTTCTACATTAGCCGTAATACTAAAGGATCTATTTTTTAAACTTGGGGCGCTACCTTCGGGAATACTGACAGAACCTGGATAATAAGTAAAAGTTGTGCGTCCTGCCACTGGAGAGGGACGACTTCGGACATCAAATCTTTCCGCAATGCGATCATCTAATGGTAAAACATTGTGTTTACGCGCTTCTGATAAAAACAATTTTTGTAGTTTTTTCAGTTTTTTCGGATTCTCAATTGCTAGGTTATTCGCTTCGCTGAAATCTTCTTCAATGTTATATAACTCCCAAGAATCTTTCCGGAAGTCAGCATTGACTTTACCTTCCCAAGGTAATCGAGGATGACGAGCCGCAGCTACCCATCCATTCTGATAAATAGCTCGGTTTCCGAGCATTTCAAAATACTGAGTTTGATGATGAGAAGCCGCATCAGAATTATCAAAGGTGTAAACTAAGCTAGTACCTTCTAGTTCCTGCTGTTTGACTCCGTTAACTTTAGTCGGTACGCTAATTCCCGCAGCTTCCAGAATAGTGGGGGTAATATCAATGACATGATGAAATTGGCTGCGGAGTCCACCTTGGTCTTTGATTTTATCTCCCCAAGCAATAATCAAGGGATTACGAGTACCACCAAAATGAGAAGCGATTTGTTTTGTCCATTGGAAGGGGGTTGTACCTGCCCATGCCCAAGCTGCATGATAATGATTAAAGGTTTTGGGACTACCTAAGTCATTTAAGGAAGCGAGGAGTTCAGCTTGGCTTTCAGGTACTCTATTGTTTTCGGGTACTCTGTTGAAAACTTTTAATTCGTTGACGCTACCTGCTAAACCACCTTCAGCACTAGCACCGTTATCACCAACGATATAGAAAATTAAGGTGTTGTCTAATTCCCCAATTTCATCAATCGCATTAATTAATCTGCCCACTTCATGATCTGTATGTGCTAAGAATCCCGCAAATACTTCCATTTCATGGCTATAGATTTTTTGCTCATCTTTAGATAAGGAATCCCATGCTGGTAATTCTTTGGGACGCGGGGTAAGTTGAGCATTAGCAGGAATTACACCCAGTTGTTTTTGTCGAGCAAAGGTTTCTTCACGCAATTTATCCCAACCTTGGTCAAATTTGCCTTGATATTTATCAATCCAAACTTTGGGAGCGTGATGGGGTGCATGGGTAGCCCCGGTAGCAAAGTAGGTAAAGAAAGGTTTATCAGGGGCTATAGATTGTTGAGTATGAATCCAGGCGATCGCATGATCGACTAAATCTGGTGTTAAATGGTAATTAGGATTATTAACAGGTGGTGCAATCCGCTTGGTATTTTCGACTAAAGCTGGACTCCACTGATTAGTATCACCACCAAAAAAGCCGTAAAAATACTCAAATCCCAACCATGTCGGCCAACGGTCAAAGTAGCCAACCGCACTAGTTTCATAATCTGGAGTATTGTGCCATTTACCAAAAGCAGCAGTATTATAAGCATTTTGCCGTAATATCTCTGCCACAGTGGCTGCACTCTTAGGCAAAATAGTTGTATAACCAGGAAAACCGGATGCTAATTCCTCAACTACACCAGTACCCACCGAATGATGATTGCGTCCAGTTAACAAAGCTGCTCGTGTAGGTGAACAAAGGGCTGTGGTGTGGAATTGGTTGTAACGTAATCCTTTTGCAGCTAACTTAGTTAAATTTGGCGTGTCTATCGGTTCACCAAAAGTACTGGCTTGCCCAAAACCCACATCATCCAACAATACTAATAGTATATTGGGGGCTTTGTCAGGAGCTTTAATTGGTGCAGGATAATCTGGTATTGACTCTTGATAAGTTAAGCCGATTTTACCGTGGAAAGATGGTGGATTAGTCGGTAATACCTGGGATGTGTCTGCTAAGACCGGATTTGTTACCATCAACCAGGTTATAGATAAGGTCAGGGCTACGACTCTATTTATCACCCGTATAATCAATGAGGGAATTTGCAACTTCATCTTCAACATCAATAA
Source organism: uncultured cyanobacterium (assembly GCA_963766435.1). Taxonomy (GTDB): domain Bacteria; phylum Cyanobacteriota; class Cyanobacteriia; order Cyanobacteriales; family Nostocaceae; genus CAVXZH01. Next base: position 2,180,418 of record CAVXZH010000006.1, on the reverse strand, counting down.
TTTACGCCATGCTCTAAAGTACCAATACTCGGTCGAGCTACCGTAGTTTAGAGTTATTATACAGAAATGTAGTTCAATTAACTCAAAAATCGATAGAATTTTATTATTCTTCCCTGTCACTCAAAATGACGATACTGGGAAAATTGGCTCGTAGTTGCGCTTCAGCGCATGCATCATAATCAAATCAGTATTTAAACATACTTATTGACTCTTATCTGCTGTCTTGTTAAAATGCTATTTTTTTGGCAAAGATATTGACTCTGATAACTCATGTTGAACGAAAATTATATCAAAGGAATGATTTATTTCTATTGAAAACTCTGTTAAAGTGAGATTGACGAGGAAGAACTATCCTCTAAAAAAGAATAAATGAATTGCGATTCAGCTACTGTGGTTGCTAGTGCTATCAATGACGTTCAGCATGACTTTTCAAGGTCAAGGAATTCCCACACTAACCAGCTTTGACATCTGGTATTTTTTATCAAAAACTAACATTACCAATTAACAGGAATATGACTGAAATAACAGCAAATATTGACATAGCTCATCTTAATGAAGCCTGGAAAACAGCCTTAAATGAATATTTCCAGGATTTTTTAGGCTTTTTCTTTCCTTCAATCTATGAAGCGATTGATTGGACACACGAACCAGAACTTATTGACGAAAAACTTACTCAATTTAGTACTTCATCACATGATAAAAAATCGGGAGATAATGACCTTTACAAGCTTTTTAAAGTTAGATTACTCAATAGCGAAGAACCAGAGTGTTTGATCCACATTCAGATTCAAAATCAATACGATGCTGACCTTGAAAGGCAGATGTATATTTATCATAATCGCGCTGTTGAACTTAATCAGGGAGAAGTAGTTAGTATAGCTATTTTAGGAGATACAGACTCTAATTGGCGACCTAGCATATATCATTTTTCTCTGTTAGATAACGAAATCACTTTTAAATTCCTCACTGTTAAAATAATTGATTACGAATCCCATTGGGATGAACTCATATCTATCAACAATGCTTTTGCTATCATTACAATGGCACACATCAAAACCATCGCCACAATTAATAATCCTCTGGAACGTAAAAAGTGGAAATTACATATAGCTGAAAATCTTTTAGGACGAGAGACAATAGACTAATGATGTCAGAGGGTGTTTGAAATTTTAGCTATCCTTACAAGGAAATTACCCTCAGAATGCTAGCTAATTTACGCCTTATTACTCTTAAGCAAACAAACTTGGATGAAGATCAACAGGAGGATGTCATGAATTTATCTACGGCTTACTTAGAATGGGAACAAAAAACTCTTGAGCAAGGCGAACAGAAAGTAATTATCCGTCAACTCAATCGGCGTCTTGGTGAGATTAATCCCCCATTAATTGAGCAAATTCGTCAACTACCTGTTGAACAGTTGGAAGAATTGGCCGAGGCATTACTAGATTTCTCTACTGTAGCTAATTTACAGCAATGGCTCAATAGTAGACAAAAATCAGTAGAATAATAGTAAAATCAATTACTTGAAGGGCTACAGATTGCGGGGAATTAATCCAGGCGATCGCAGGATCTATAAAAATTAATTAATGAATGGCGATCGCCTAATAGTTAACTAACTATCAAAATTTAATCAAGCAAAGAGCAAGCGAAGATGGGAGATATCAACCTTGATTGTTTTATGTAATTTTCGTTTTTGCCACAATTAAGAACTAGTGAAGAGTCAAACATAAAGCAAGTCAAAGACTACTAAGTTCAGAATAGCATTTAGAAGTGATTCAATGGCTTTCAACATAAATTTTCAAGCATCCTGTCAAATTATGTTATAATTCACTTAATGTTCACGACTACCATCAAAGTCAAAATAGTGGTAAATAAAAATTATGTTGAGTGGAATTAAACAAAAAGCGATTGTGGGAAAAGATGGCAAAATTGAACTATCTGCAACACAACTTCCAGAAGGAACAGTCCTAGAAGTCATTTTGCTAGTTGAAACACATACAGAAGAAGATGAAACTACTTATCTGCTGAAATCAGAAGCTAACAAACAACATTTACTGAAAGCTTTAGAAAATGTAAAAAAAGGTAACTTAATTTATGTTGATTTAGAAGAATATGAAAAAAATTGCATTTGAACTAGAAGCTTTTGAGCAACTAGGTCAGTGGGTAAAAGAAGACAAAATAATTTTTCATAAAATAAATATTACAACTTATTAAAGATATACAAAGAGATCCTTTCTCAGGTATTGGCAAACCAGAATCCCTTAAATATGAATTCCAAAGTTACTTCTCAAGACGAATTACAGATTGGCTCGTAGTTGCGCTTCAGCGCATGCTATATCATGATTAAATCAGTATTCTAACAAAAAATTATTAATTTTTATCTGCTGTCTTGTTAAGATGCTATTTTTTTGGCAAAGGTATTGACTCTGACAACTCATGTTGAACTGAAATTATATCAAACGGATGATTCTTTTTTATTTAAAACGCTGTTATAGTGCGATTGACGAGGAAGAACTATCCTGTAAAAATTAATAAATTGCGATCGCCTAGTAAATAAGTATAATTATATATAGAAAGAAGTTCTAATACTTACTTCTTTTATAGCATCAAGGATACAATGCCAGCCAAGGACACTTACCATGAGAGTCTAAAACAACAAGTTAAAAAATTCCGAGGTCTATTAAAAGATAAATCACCCGATAGAAATTTGGTGGATGAACTGATTGAAGAACGTAGACAGGAAGCTGTAAGTCAGTAACCCGAATAGTAGACAAAAGCCAGTAGAACAAGAGAAGGTTACACAATGGACAAGTTAACTAACTATCAAAATTTAATCAAGCAGGTTTTAAATGAATATCAAAAAATTTCCGAGCAAGTTCCTGTTCCTGGTGTAGATGAATTGCTCATGTTTGATGATGAAAGAAGTCAATATCTGTGGTTTAATATTGGTTGGAAACAAGGGAAAAGGGTTAAAGGAATTTCTGTTTATGTTCGCATTAAAAATGACAAAATTTATATTGAGGAAGATTGGACAGAGGAAGGGATAGCAACTGAGTTAATTCGCTTGGAGGTTCCTGCTGGTGATATCGTCTTAGGATTTCAGCCTCCAGAAACCAGAAAATATACAGAATTTGCCACGGTTTAAATATCAATCTCTTGTGCTGGAAATTTCCTGCTCAATTAATAATCTAAATTGTATCTACTAATTCAAAAAGTATTCTTTTACCAACTACTTTGGCAGCACGTTCAATAGTATCTAACGTTACAGATGTATTATTTAGATATAGAAGTTGATTCAGAGATGATCTACTAGTATTCATCTCTTTTGCCATTTCCGTCGTAGTTAGATTTTTTTGGGACATTGCTTGCTTAATCTGCCAAACCATAACACGTTTGATAGCTAACAAATTAATTTCTTCCATGCCATCCTTTTCTAAAAGATCATCAAGAGATGAACCAATATAAGGGTTTTTGTTCATCCTTACTCCTCAAATTTTCGTTTTCTGTGTAAAGCTAATTCTAATTCCTTTTTGGGTGTTCTTTGAATTTTTTTGATCAAACCGTTTAATAAAACCATATTATCTTTGTGGATGCAAAAAAATGTACGGGCTATACGTTAACTGAAAAATTGATATAATTTTACTATTCTTCGCTGTCGCTCAGAATGACAATACTGGGGAAATTGGCTCGTAGTTGCGCTTCAGCGCATGCTATGTCATGATTAAATCAGTATTCTAACAAAATTATTAATTTTTATCTGCTGTCTTGTTAAAATGCTATTTGTTTGGCAAAGGTATTGACTCTGACAACTCATGTTGAACCGAAATTATATCAAACGGATGATTCTTTTTATTTAGAACGCTGTTACAGTATAGTTGACGAGGAAGAACTATGCTGTAAAAATTAACAAAAGAATGGCGATCGCCTACTGGCTAAGTACAAATAGTATTAGTCCTGGTTTTATTGCTTAGGTAAAACTCTTGTGGAGCAGGCATCTTGCCTGCCATTATATACTTCATTCAAATGAAATATGCTGTATTTGTATTTAATAATCATAGCGAATATACTTCTGTTATTTAGTATAATTTCATGCTTTGTATCGGATATTATCCAACTTGTCATATCTACTATAGAATTTTACAGGTTTGGCTTTAACATAATCTCCTCAATTTCTGTCCACCAAAGTGGAGATGTTTCAGCAAATACTGCTTTTTTGCAATTGATGATAAGTTTATTTGCATAGAAATATTTATCGTCTAATATTTCCATTTCTTTATTAGACAAATTTATCAATTCTGGTGTAAGGTTGAAAGCAAATAATAAAGTATCTTCAAGTTGTTTAGAAAAACTAATATGTTCTTGGATTCTATGTTTTTCATTGGGGATTTTAGGTTTCAGGTTTTCTAATTTATCAGCTAGTTGAATAAATTCTGTGTTATTAAAAACTTCTAATTTTGTAAGTTCAAGTATTCCCTCAATAGCTTCATTAATGCTATCAGTGTAGCCAAGTATGGTATTAATAAGTCGGTCTGAAGAGTCATTCATTTTATTATTATTAATGATCGTGTTGTTAACAGCGATAGTATAGCCGACAGCATAGGCATAAGAATATGTGTCACGATATGCATCACAATGGGCTATAGTGAGAGCGATCGCACGTTTATTCGCAGGCTTAAGATTTCCTGCTGTTCCTGATGTTATTTCATCTGCCCAGCACAATAAAGCTTGCAATTTAGGCATATCAAAAATGTAAGTTTGAGCTTCTTTTTGCATTAATGATAATAATTTACCTGCATTATTACCCATTAATTCTGCTACTAGTAAAAATACTTCTCTCCAGTGAGTATCTATTAAGTATTTTTTGACTAATTTCTCAATTTGCCCGTTGCCAACAATATATTCAGCAGTAAAATATTCTTGAAATGTCAAATGAGAAAATGAGTAAATACCATGCAATCGCTCAATTAATAATCCATGTTGTGCTTCAATAGCTTTTATAACTGCCTTATTATTCTCATCTGCAAAATTGTGATCATATCGAGTGATGTATGATTCAAGCTCATCTTCATCAAATAAAGTAAATTGTTCTTGCTCAAACTTACAATTAGCTATGTAACTCAGAAGTTTCTTCTTATCTTCTGGTGACAAATTCCGGTAATATTCACTACCTAAATCTCTCTGAATATTTTTGTTTTCATCCCACTTACTCAAAAGCAACTTGATTCCTTCTTGATATAATTCGGAACGCTTCGTTGGAAAATTTTGGGAATCACTGTAAATCCAGCAAATTAAACTGAGCAGAATTGGAGTTACAGCTAATTCTGCAATTGACTTGTTTTCTGATAACTTGAGATTTGACAAAAATTGACTTGTTAGTGTTTTTCCATGTTCAGAATCTTTAGCTGATACTGTAAACCAATTTTCTGCAAATTTTTCAACTTGTTCTGGATTAAAATCAGCAATTTCAATATACTTGAATGCGTCTAAATTATATTCGGTTGTTGATATTCGGCAAGTGAGAATAAAGCTATTTCTGTAAAACTGAGTGTCACGAGAAAATTCATCGATATTATTTTGAATATTTTTTCGTAAATTACTAGAAGTTTCATCTAAACCATCTAGAAAAATTAAAACCTTTCCACGACTAAGAATTTGCTTTGTCTCTTCCAGATTTGATAATCCAAATTCTTGATGAATAATATTTAATAGATTAAATGAACTGTAATTTTCTATTCGTCTAAGTTCAATCAAAATTGGGATTTTATCAGATTGAAATCTTCCTTGACAACAAGCAAAAGCTAAATGTCGTATAAATGTGCTTTTCCCTGAACCAGGTTTACCCAAAATCATTAATCTATGATTTTTTTGTGCTACTTCAAATCCATCATGTCTACCATGAGGCTGTCCTAATCCATAACGGTCAAAATCATTATATAAATCTGAATTTTTCAGTAGTTCAGGAATCGTTGCATAAGTTTTACTAGAAAGCTTTTCCAAAATGTGAACATCTACATAAAGCTCGTCTACGTTTATCTGTTCAAGGTTCAATAATTGAATTTTGCTGTATAGATTTTGAATCTTATCACAACATTGCGATCGCACTTGCTGAATTAAATCATCAATCAGTACATTCGTATGAAGAGATATTTCACTAAATTTGAGAGTTTGCTCTATTTTGTCTATCTTTTGTTCTAACTCTAATAATTTATTTTCCTCAGCTTTAATTTCCTGATCTAACTGGAATTTTATAGATGTACCTGATTGAATTACATAATTATTTCTCAATTGCCTTAACTTTTCCATCATTAATTGCCACTGTTCCTGAAGTGCAATTTGTTGATGTTTCAAACGTTCCTGTTGTAACTTTGTTAAAGTCATAGAAGATTCTTGTTTAATTAAAGTTTCAGCTTTTTGCAATCCTAAGAGTTTTTCATAAAAAGTTTTTAATTTGAAATTACCAGGATTTTCCTGATATGCTCCCGTAATGAGTTCTTGTAATTTCCCTTCACATTCAGCCCATTCAATTAAATTAAAAATAATATCTGAAAGGTTTTCACCTCCTGCGATTACTTCAAGACGCACACCTAATTTAAACCGAACCATTTGTTTCAGTGTAGATTTATTAGAAAATGCATTAAGTAATACACAATGTAATTCTTGATACTGTTCTGTATTCAGTTCCATTTGATATTAGTCAAGCTAGTAAATGGTTCAGTTAATACTAAAAATACATATTATAACGCTTCTCTCTCAAATGAGGTAGATATATGAGCGTTGTAAAGCTAATTAATAACACATTATCACATACCTCACTCAAACGGGAATTGCCATAATGTAGGATTTGAAGCATCAGCAACTCTAACAGCACCAAATCACCAATTTTGCTAAACTATAAATATAAACCAAATCAGTAAATATGATGTTATGACACCGACTAATATTTCTCGGCACTATTCCATTGATTTTGAGAGCTACTTTCAGCTATATGACTAGAACTCCACATGATAGCTTTGCCAAAGATTTTTTGAAGGAACTGCTTTCTCCCCTGGGAAAAGTTACAGTTAGTCGCAAAATTAAGGATGAACCTAATGAAATTGATGTTTTATTCATTCCTTATTCATCTCCCTCCGCTCTCCCTGCTCCGATGGGACTTCTCAGTACACTAGCAATTCAGAGTTCTGCGATTGAGGTTTTCCGTAATCAGCCCGACGCTTTTGAAGTACGCAATTGCTTAAAAAAGCTTTATATGTACTTCTCTGAATTAAATCGTGAAGCAGATAGAAACGATATAAAACTAAAAGAAAGTAGCTTCGGAAAGTTATGGATCATCTCAACTACTGCTTCTGAAAATTTACTTAATGGTTTTGGCGCTACACTAGATTCAGAGAGTAACTGTACTGGAGTTTATTCACTGCATGAATATTTGAAGGCTTTATTCGTCGCAGTTAATCAATTACCAGTCACCCATGAAACTCTCTGGCTCAGAGTTTTGGGTAAAGGCAGGGTTCAGAAACAAGCAGTTGATGAGTTATTAGCACTGCCAGATACCCATCCTTACAAGGAAATTACCCTCAGAATGCTGGCTAATTTACGTACTATTACTCTTAAGCAAACAAACTTGGATGAAGATCAACAGGAGGATGTCATGAATTTATCTACGGCTTACTTAGAATGGGAACAAAAAACTCTTGAACAAGGTGAACTCAAAGGTGAACAGAAAGTAATTGTACGTCTACTCAATCGGCGTCTTGGTGAGCTTAATCCCCCATTAATTGAGCAAATTCGTAGACTACCTGTTGAACAGTTAGAAGAATTGACAGAGGCATTACTAGATTTCTCTACTGTAGCTCATTTGCAGCAATGGCTCAATAGTAGACAAAAGTCAGTATAGCAAGAGTCAAATCAATTACACAAAGCCATATTTTGGGGTGTTGGCAGACGTCTTTGCGTGAGACATAAAAATGTGGCTTATCTACATGAAAATTGCTGTAAGATTGAGATAAACACGAAAAACCACTTACATATGTTTAATGCAACAACATCATAAGTGGCTTTTCAGATTATTTAAAAGCAAAAATTAGTTATTAGAACCAGAAGTAGCTAATTCCGCCAATCGTTCTTGCTGGTCTAAAGATATACAAGATTGGATAACTGTTTCTAAATCACCTTCCAAGACCGGATTCAACGAAAAGTTATTACCTAACCGATGGTCGGTCATGCGACTATCTTTATAGTTGTAGGTGCGAATTTTCTCCGATCGCGATCCTGTCCCAACTTGCGATCGCCTCATGGAAGTAACCGCATCTTGCTGTTCTCGCAACTTGATTTCATACAACTTCGCCCGCAGAATTTGCATCGCCCGTTCTTTATTTTGCAACTGACTCCGTTCTTCGGTACAAAAAATCCGAATTCCGGTGGGTTTGTGCATCAAATCAGCAGCAGTTTCCACCTTGTTGACATTTTGACCACCAGCACCACCCGAACGGGCTGTACTCATTTCAATATCTTTGGGGTCGATATGGATTTCCACTTCATCCACTTCTGGCATAATTGCCACAGTAGCCGTAGAAGTGTGAACCCTACCACTAGCTTCGGTGGCTGGTACACGTTGCACACGATGGACACCAGCTTCAAACTTCAACTTGCTGTAAACGCTCTCACCTTGAATTTCCAGAATTGCTTCTTTAACTCCCCCCATTTCCCCCTCAGACTCACTCACTAGTTTCACTCGCCAGTTTTGAGTTTGAGCATAGCGACTATACATTCTCACCAAATCCCCCGCCCAGATACTCGCTTCATCACCACCAGTACCCGCCCGAATTTCTAACATGATATTTTTATCATCATTAGGGTCGCGAGGTAGAAGCAAAACTTTTAAGCGGTTCTCTAGGTATTCCTGTTTTTCTTCCAGTTCTTGTACTTCCAAAGCCGCTATTTCTTGCATCTCTGGATCAGCATTGGACTCTTTCAGAATTTGACGCGCACCAGCCAAATCATCTTGGACTGTTTTCCAAGTTTCATAACTATTGACTACATCTTCTAATGAAGAACGAGATTTAGCAATTTTTTGGTACTCATCGGGATTTTTGGCTGTATCGGGGTCGGCTAAACGACGAGTTAATTCATTAAAGGTTTGTTCAACAGATTTTAGTTTCTCCAGCAGGTATGATTCAGCCATGATCAGTGCAACGCTCCTTAAAAATAACAAATTGGCCTGTGCATTAAATGACAATCGACCCAGCACAAGCAGGGTCGTCGTTAACAGCTACAGCCAACCCGCTACCTTCTCTTTTTGCCGTCTGCTGCTTGTTCTTGACTGGTACTCATACCGTACTTGCGGAGGAAGCGTTCTACACGACCTTCAGTATCAATAATCTTCTGAGTACCTGTGTAAAAGGGATGGTTTCCTGACCAAAGATCCACGTGTAATTCTGGTTTAGTAGAACCGATGGTCATAACAACTTGACCATTACAGTAAACTTTAGCGTCTGGATACCACTTAGGATGAATATTAGCTTTAGCCATTGTTCTTTGTGTGGTGAATCTATTTTAAATTATATCTTTTAGTTAGCACTTGCAAATAGGGAGTAATGAGTAGGAAATTAGTATATTTAATAATTTTCCTACACCATGTCCCATCTCCAGTTTCTTATCGTTTGGAGTACTGAGGAGCTTTCCGAGCTTTGTGCAAACCGTATTTTTTCCGTTCTTTGGCGCGAGGATCACGAGTCAAGTACCCTTCGGTTTTCAAAGGTGAACGGTTATCTGGGTCTAGTTGACAGAGGGCGCGAGCTACTCCTAAACGAATGGAGTCAGCTTGGCCAGTCAAGCCACCACCTTCAGCTTTGACCACAATATCGTATTCGCTTTCCAGTCCTAAAGTTTCTAAAGGGGCTTTAATTACTCCCAAATAGTTAGCGTTGTATTGGAAATACAATACTCCGTCTTTACCATTGACAGTGAGCTTACCTTCACCGGGAACTAGACGTACCCGTGCAACGGAGCATTTACGACGGCCAGTACCCCAATACACGGCACGACCACTATTACTTTCTGCTATAGCTACCATTAATCTTCTGCTCCCGGAATTGTATTAATTTTTAATTCTTTGGGTTGTTGGGCTTCGTGGGGATGGCTAGTCTCAGCGTACACTTTTAGTTTTGTAAATAAGTGTCTACCCAAGCTATTTTTAGGTAACATTCCTTTGACAGCTTTCTCTAGAATTCTTTCTGGTAGTCGCTGTTGTAACTTAGCGAATGTTTCAGTTTTCATCCCACCCGGACGACCGGAATGGCGATGATAGACTTTTTGGGTGCGCTTTTTGCCTGTAACTGCAATTTTTCAACATTGACAACAATCACAAAATCGCCTGTATCTAAGTGAGGAGTATATTCTGGTTTATTTTTTCCTCTTAGTACCATAGCGATTTCGCTGGCTAGGCGACCAAGACGCTTATCAGTGGCGTCTACGACATACCATTCTGGGTGAATAGTTTTCAGGGGGGGAATGTAACTTGTACTCATTGAAATTTGTGACTTACTTAACAGATATAGGAAAGATGAATTGTGGCATGGTGTCATACCAAATTTCCTTGGGAAAGGGAAAGTCTGGATAACCAACTCTTAATAAGCATAGACCTTGAGGTGGTGCCGATTCCTTCACTAGTTCCCGGCGTTCTTGTTGCCAGATATCGGTAAAGTTAGCTACCGTCCTTTGTCCAGAACCTACTTGGGCTAGCATCCCTACTAATAGGCGCACCATGCCATACAAAAATCCATCTGCCTGAATTTCAATATGGATAAATGGCCACTCCGATGACACTCTACTGCTTGTACCTCTACCCAAGAATGCGATCGCTTGGAACCAGCGCGTTGAAAAGCTGCTAGATGATGCTTTCCCAGGAGAGGGTGCAAGGCAGTTTGGATTAAGCTTTCATCCAAGGGTGCATAATAATAATGCCAACTGAAGGTTCTCACAAATAAATTCGGGACATCTTCAGTATAAATCGTGTAGCGATACCGTCGATAAGCGGCACTAAAGCGAGCATGCCAAAGATGATCTACAGTAGCTGAAGCCCTAATTAAGATATCTGAGGGTAGATAACTATTCAGGACTTTTGCCCACTTGTGTCCCGGAATTAATCCTGTGGCCTCAAAATGAGCGACTTGAGCCGCCGCATGCACTCCCGCATCGGTTCGTCCTGCACCATGTAGTGTTACTTGATGCCCCAGAATCTGGGCGATCGCTGTTTCAATGGCTTCTTGAACTGTGCGCTGGGACTTTTGGCGTTGCCAACCATGAAAGTTAGTTCCCAGGTATTGAATTACCAAGGCGACTCGATGGCTTTCAATAGTGTGCTGGTCGGGCTATCTAACAAACTGACTTTAAACCAATTCAATGATGGCCATTTCGGCATGATCGCCCCGACGGGGTACAGTATGAAAAATGCGGGTATAACCGCCGGAACGATTACCATAACGAACAGGGGCTTGCTCAAACAGAGCATGCACTAGGGTTTTATCATAGATATAACCGAGAGCTTCCCGACGTGCAGCTAAGGAACCATCCTTAGCTAAGGTAATCATTTTATCAACTTCAGTTCTGACGACTTTAGCCCGGATTAAGGTGGTAGTAATCCGACCATGACGAATCAGTTCTGTAGTCAGCGCTCGCAACAGGGCGCGACGCTGGTCAGCTGGTTTACTGAGTTTTTTAACTCGACAACGGTGACGCATAATAATGGACTATCAACGAAGGATGGTTTGGTTTTAGGTGTGCTTCGAGCTTCTTTCTTGGGGTAAGGTAATACCTAAACGCCGCTGTAAGGCTTCGACTACTTCTTCGGCTGACTTCTGACCAAAGTTTTTAATTTCCAGCAGGTCTTCTTGGGTGTAATCCAATAAGTCAGCGACGGAGTTAACTTGTGCTCGTTTGAGACAGTTATAGGCTCGGACAGAAAGTTGCAACTCTTCAATGGGAATCTGAGCGGTAGGATCGTCTGGGATATTAGAATCTTGATCAGTTGGTTCTAAAGAAATATCTTTTAACGGGTTAAATAACTCTACCAAGATTCCAGCGGCTGAAGATAGAGCTTCTTGAGGAGAAATGGAGCCATTCGTCCAAACTTCCAACAGTAGTCTGTCTTTAGGTAAACCATCCCCACGGGAGTCTTCTACACTATAATTAACTTTCCGCACTGGCATAAATACCGAGTCAATTTGCAGAAAGTCTAAAGATGTGGCTTCCTCGCGTCCTCGTTCTACAGTGCGATAACCTTTACCTCTTTCAATCCGAAATTCCATTTCCAGTTTGCCACCATCAGCAATGGTAGCCACATACTGAGTAGGGTCAATAACTTCTACTTCACTGGGTAAATCAAAATGTGCCGCCGTAATTGTGGCTGGTCCATTGACGAGTAACCGACCAATCTGGGGTTGAGGAGAATAACTCTTGAGAATAACTTCTTTCATTCTCATGAGAATTTCTAAAACATCTTCCCGCACACCAGGAACTGTGGCAAACTCATGGGTAACGCCGGCAATTCTCACCGCAGTAACTGCTGTACCCTCTAGATTAGAGAGCAAAACCCGCCGCAGCGCGTTGCCAACTGTTGTTCCTTGGCCACGCTCCAGAGGTTCCAGCACAAATTTACTGTAATGGCTGCGACTTTCTTCGGTATTAGACTCTACACATTCAATCTGAAACTGCGCCACGGAGTAGCCTCCACTTTTAAGGTGCTGCTAGCAGGCAAATCAATTGCCTAATGAAATTTATTTGAGACTCTGGTTTAGCCTTAGGTTATGTCAGGCTAATTTCCACAATAATGTGAGGGGATTTGCTTAAACGCGACGACGTTTGGGAGGACGACAACCATTATGGGGAATGGGGGTAATATCCCGAATCAGGGTAATTTCTAGTCCTGCTCCTTGGAGCGCCCGAATTGCGGTTTCTCTACCTGCACCATGGCCACTAACCATGACCTCAATTTGGCGCATTCCTTGGTCTATCGCTCGTCTAGCTGCACTTTCAGCGGCAGTTTGGGCGGCAAAGGGTGTGCCCTTTTTTGCTCCTTTAAATCCACTTGAACCCGCACTAGCCCAGGAGATGACATCTCCATTTTGATCGGTGATGGTAACAATGCTATTGTTGAAAGTAGATTGGATGTAAGCAACGCCGTTGGGTACGTTCCGTTTCTGCTTTTTGCTCCCGCTTTTTTTAGTTGGTTGTCTGGCCATATCTGTTTGGTAGGTTTAAGGTACAACTTGCCATCAGCAAGTACAAAAAAATTATTTGCCTGGAGCTTTTTTCTTCCCGGCTACTGTCTGCCTTCTACCACGTCTGGTTCTAGCATTAGTCCGAGTTCTTTGTCCTCTCACTGGTAAGCCCATCCGATGACGACGCCCTCTGTAGCAACCAATATCAATTAGGCGCTTGATGCTCATCGCCTCTAAACGTCGTAAATCCCCTTCTACTTGATAGTGGGCTTCTACTTCGCCTCTGAGAAGCTGTGATATCAGCATCAGATAAGTCTTTCACACGGGTATCTGGGTTGACACCTGTATTTTTCAGAATGTCTTGTGACCTAGATAACCCAATTCCATAAATATAAGTTAGACCAATCTCAATCCGCTTATCGCGGGGAAGGTCTACTCCAGAAATCCGTGCCACAATGAATCTCTCCCTCTTTGTTAATCGCAGTTAGTAAAATGTGATTTTGTGATGGTGAGTTAGTCCACCACCAAACTCGCAATCCTCGGATTTATCCTTGACGTTGCTTGTGTTTGGGGTTCAGACAAATCACCATCACCCGACCACGGCGTTTGATCACACTGCACTTTTCACAAATTTTCTTGACCGAGGCTCTGACTTTCATGCCTTTTTATTTGACTCCAAATAGTGGATTATAGCATTTTTAGAGAAAATAGTTCACACAAAGTCGTGGGAATAGACAAATTTATGGTAATATCCTAGATAAATTTACTTTTTCCGAAGTCTATAGGTGATTCTACCTTTGGTCAGGTCGTAGGGGGTTAACTCGACTTTGACGCGATCGCCTGGCAGAATTTTGATATAATTCCGGCGGATTTTCCCAGAAATGTGTGCTAGGACGTTAAATCCATTGTCCAAATCCACGCGAAACATGGCGTTGGGCAATGATTCGGTCACAGTCCCTTCCATTTCAATCAAATCTTGCTTAGACAACTTGTTTTTTCCTCAACTCAATAATCACCTGTTTGTCGCAGTACCTGTAAGAGCACAACAACACAATTTAAGAAATATATCAATAGTTTCTTAATATATCTTAACTAAAGTCTCCAGGTATCCCGCCCAAAGGTTAGGAGTGAGGTTTAGAGGGGACTATAGGTAAATTCTTGTCCCCTTGGTTGCTTTAGGCAGCGATAACTTGCTTAAGTGCAGTAGTAACTTCTTCTTGGGACTGATTACCATTGATAGTTAGGAGCTGATGGCGATTGCCATAATAGTCAATCAAAGGTGCGGTTTCCTCTCGGTAAACTTCTAATCGACGACGAATAATATCTTCACTATCATCTTTTCGTCCCCGCTCCAGTAACCGAGCGATCACAATCTCATCTGGCACATCCAAGTTAACCACTTGTTCGCCGCTCTGACTAATATGCTGGAGTAACTCCCCTAAAAACTCGGCTTGTGTGACTTTGCGGGGAAAACCATCCAAAATCCAACCAGACTGAGTATCTTTTTGTTCCAGGCGCTCCTGTACCAAGTCCTGCACTAGCTGGTCAGGAACCAACTCACCTCTATCCATATAGTTTTGAGCTTTGATGCCCAGAGGGGTTTGGTCTTTAATGGCTTGACGTAAAATATCCCCGGTAGAAATATGCGGGATATCTAAGTGTTGAGCCAAAGTTTGTGCTTGAGTTCCTTTACCAGCTCCAGGTGGTCCAAGAAGATTAATCGTGTCACTATTGTTTCACCATTCCTTCATATCGCTGAGAAATCACATAAGTTTGCATTTGTCTAGCAGTGTCAATTGCCACACCCACAAGAATCAATAAAGAAGTAGCACCTAAACCCTTAAAGGTGGGTACATTTAAAGCTCTTTCCACAGCAGTGGGGATGATGGCCACTAAACCCAAAAAGACAGCACCTAAAAATGTGAGTCGATTAGCTACACGCTCAATATACTCACTAGTGGCTTTACCAGGACGAATACCAGGAATACTAGAACCCATTTTCTTCAAATTTTGGGCTACATCTACCGGATTCAGAATCAAAGAAGAATAGAAATAGCTAAAGAAAACAATGGAAATCATGTACACCAAAGCATAGACCCAAGAACCAGAACCGCTAGGGCTAAGATAAGTGTTAACAATATTTGCCAACTCAGTATTTTTTGTAAAATTGGCAATTAATAAAGGTAAACTCAAAATGGCTGCCGCAAAAATAATCGGCATCACTCCACCTTGATTCAGCCGCAAAGGTAAGAAACTGCGTTGTTCTGCTAAAACCCGGCGTCCAACTTGACGACGTGCCGAAATAATTGGGATGCGGCGCATTCCTTCCTGAATAAACACAATCCCCACGATTGTCACTATAAATACAATAACTAGTACAATCACTGCGCACCAATCTACTACGCGTATCAGCACTACTTTGGACCAATTCAATGGTATCGCCCAAAGATTTGGGTAATGAGGCGACAATGTTGACAAAAATCAACAAAGATGCACCATTACCAATACCTCGTTCTGTAATTAGTTCTGATGCCCACATGACGAACATTGAACCAGCAGTCAGAGCGATAGCAGTTTCGGCTACAAATAATGGACCGGGTTGTAAAGCAAATTGTTGCAGGAATAATGCCGAAAAAGCCACACTTTGAATAATTGCCCAACCCAAAGACACATAGCGGGTAATTTGTGAAATTTTCCGCCGTCCTGCTTCCCCTTCATTTTTCTGTAAATTTTCTAAAGCGGGAATTGCCGCAGTCAGCAATTGGATAATAATGGACGCATTAATAAAGGGCAAAATCCCCAAAGCAAATATCCCCAAAGTGGACAATCCCCGCCCTGAGAATATATCCAGTAAACCGAAGATAGAGTTATTGCCAGCTATAGCTTCAGCAAATTTGGTGCGATTAATGCCTGGGACTGGTAAAAAGATCCCCAAGCGCACCAAAATTAAAATACCGACGGTTACAAACAGCCTACCTCTCAGTCCAGCTGCTTGCATCATCTGCATAAACGTTTCTTGAGCCGTTGGGGCTTTATCTCGACTGATCATAGAGTGCTACCTAAGAAGTGAACTAGGCGCTGGTAGAGGGGTGGGTGGTTATTTGTAAAATTTCACAACTGCCACCAGCAGCCTCAATTTTGCTACGAGCTTGGCCAGTAAAGGCTGCTGCTCTTACCCTAAGGGCAACACCCAATTCCCCATTACCTAAAATTTTCAATGGATGTTTAGCAGTAGTCAAAATCCCGGCTGCTTTTAACGATTCCAAAGTAACTTCTGTATTAGGTTCAAGGGAGGCTAGCTTTTCTACATTAATCGTAGTGTAATTTTGACGATTAATGAGCGGAAAGCCTTTCAACTTCGGTATGCGTCGGTACAGTGGTTGTTGTCCACCTTCAAATCCGGGTCGGGTACCACTACCTGAACGTGATTTTTGACCTCTCATCCCTAAACCGGCACTGGCACCTTGACCAGCAGAAATACCTCTACCTACACGGCGTCGGCGCTTTTTTGAGCCTTTTTGAGGCTTAACATCATCGAGTCTCATGATTGCTATTTATACTAGTGATGGGAAAAAGAACTACTGATGGGAATTAAAAATTTTTGATTTTTAATTCAAACTATATGTAGAGCTTTTCAATAGCTACACCTCTGTCTTCAGCAACCTCACTGAGGGTACGCAGTGTAGAAAGGGCATTAACTGCGGCTCTAGCATTATTCAAAGGATTATTAGAACCCAGTTGTTTGGCGAGAATGTTACGAACTCCGGCTAATTCCAATACAGTCCGTACCGCACCACCAGCAATTACCCCAGTACCTGGTGCGGCTGGGCGCATCATCACCTTGGCACCACCACCAGTCCCGTTAATGGGATGAGGAATGGAGTTGGATTTGGTAATAGGAATGTCAATTAGATGTTTTTTGCCATCAGCAACACCCTTTTTCACAGCCCCGATTACGTCAGAAGCCTTACCGACTCCTACACCAACTTGACCACGTTCGTTACCAACGACAACGATGGCTCGGAAGCTGAGTTTTTTACCACCTTTGACGACTTTACTCACCCGGCGGATTTGGATCACGCGCTCTTGCCAGGTAGTTTCTTCTTTTTTAGCGCGTGCTTTACGACGACCTGTTGCCATAATCAATGCTCTCAGTTGTCAGTGTTTAGTTGTCTCTTGGCAATTAAAAACTTCTTAATTTTCAATTGAATTGACTACAATTTAGAATTCTAAACCAGCCTCTCGTGCAGCATCGGCTAGGGCTTTGATGCGACCATGATAAAGATTACCACCACGGTCAAAGACGACTTTAGTGATGCCTTTTTCTAGCGATCGCACCGCAATGAGTTTACCCACTTGTACCGATGCTTCACAATTACCACCTGAACCCAAAGCAGTTTTCAACTCTGGTTCAACAGTGGAAGCTGCCACTATCGTATGATGATTAGTATCATCAATCACCTGAGCATAAATATGCTCATTGGAGCGAAACACAGCTAACCGTGGACGTTCGAGGGAACCGATTACCTTACCACGGACACGTCGATGACGACGGACTTTTGATTCTCTACGAGTAAGTTTCATTATTTATTTCTTACCACTCTTACCAGTCTTACCAGCTTTGCGTCTGACCACTTCGCCAGCATAGCGAATACCCTTACCTTTATAAGGCTCAGGGGGACGAACGGCACGAATTTTAGCAGCGGTATTACCAACGATTTCTTTGTCATAGCCACTAACTATGACATTAGTAGTACCTTCCACAGCGAACACAATCCCATCGGGGGGTTCAATGTGTACCTGATGGCTATAACCCATATTCAAAACCAAGTTGCGACCTTGGATTTGGCCCGGTAACCTACCCCTTGAATTTCCAACCGCCGTTGAAAACCAGTCGAGACACCTTCCACCATATTGGCAACTAGAGTGCGACTGAATCCATGCAGTTGTCTGGAGATACGGGTTTCATCCCGACGAGTTACCAACAATGTGGTTCCTTCTAGAGCCAGAATGACATTAGCAGGAAGATGTCGAGAAAGTTCACCTTTGGGCCTTTCACCACAATATCGCTACCATTAATTGCCACTTCCACTTTAGCGGGAACAGTAATTGGACGTTTACCAATACGAGACATGAGTTCTTAATCCTTTGTCAGTTGTCAAAGCAGACGACTACCAGACATAACAGAGTACTTCACCACCCAAATTCTGACGCCGTGCTTCCCGGTCAGTCATAATTCCACTGGATGTAGAAATGATGGCAATACCAATACCACCTAATACCCTTGGTAATTCTTTTCGGTTGGAATAAACGCGTAAACCCGGTTTACTAACCCGCTTTAAGGCAGTAATTAGTGGTTGGCGATTTTTACCCTTATATTTTAAGGAAATCACTAAGTTACGTTTTACACCCTCTTCTGCTTCTACAAATTCCGAAATAAAGCCTTCTTCGTGAAGTACTTTAGCAATATTCCGGGTCATTTTTGTAGCTGGCACTAGTGTTGTTTGATGCCTTGCCAGGTTAGCATTGCGGATGCGCGTCAGCATATCTGCAATTGTGTCGTTAGCCGCCATCGTTTCCTCTTTAGATAAACTTATGAATCGCGAAAGGGCATACCCATTTCTTTTAGTAAGGCGCGGCCCTCTTCGTCAGTTTTGGCTGTGGTGATGATGGAAATATCTAAACCACGGACTTGATCGATGCTGTCGTATTCCACTTCTGGAAAGATCAGCTGTTCTCTCACACCCAGAGTATAGTTACCGCGACCATCAAAGCTTTTGGGATTAACGCCGCGAAAGTCACGAATTCTGGGGAGTGCTAGGCTAACTAATCGGTCAAGAAAGGCATACATCCGTTCTCCTCTCAGTGTCACCATGATGCCTACAGGCATACCTTGACGAATTTTAAAGCCAGCGATCGCCTTTTTAGCGCGGGTTACCACTGGTTTTTGACCAGTAATTACGGCAATTTCGTTTAAAGACGCTTCTAATGACTTAGCATTTTGAGCTGCTTCGCCTAAACCCCGGTTCACAGTAATCTTCACCACTTTTGGTACTTGATGTACGTTGGTGTACTGGAACTGGTTTGTCAGTTTGGGAACAACTGTTTCTTGGTATACGGTTTTGAGTCTGGTAATAGCCATAATTTTGTGTCCTGAGCATCCCTGGTCTTGGTCAGGGAAAGGTCATTAATTGTTGAGGATTTCCCCAGTTTTTTTGAGTTTGCGAACTTTCTTTCCTTCGGGGGTGAAAGTGTAACAAACCCGACTGGCGACATTTTGCTTAGTGGAATAGAGCATCACGTTAGAACTATGGATGGGGAATTCTTGGGTAATAATTTGCCCTGATTCCCCTTCTTGCTTGAGGTTTAACGTGCTTAGTCTTGAATATTCACACCTTTGACTAAGACTTGGCTTAATTGGGGGAGTGCTTTAATCACTTCACCAACTTTACCTTTATCTTTGCCAGCAATGACTTGCACGGTATCCCCAGTTTTGACGTGCATTTTATGGAAAACTTTGGGTTGCGGCTGTTTAGTCATTTACAGAACCTCTGGAGCCAGAGAAACAATTTTAGTAAAGTTTTTATCGCGCAATTCCCGTGCTACTGGGCCAAAAACCCTGTGTACCTCTAGGATTACCATCTTTGTTGATAATCACAGCAGCATTATCATCAAAACGGATACACATACCGCTTTCACGATTGACAGCTTTGCGAGTGCGGACAATTACTGCTTCCACCACATCAGACTTTTTCACAGCCATGTTGGGTTGAGCATCTTTGACAACGGCGATGATTTTATCGCCAATGCCACCATAACGACGGTTCCCACCACCTAAAACTCGGATGCACATTAGTTTGCGGGCACCGCTATTATCAGCGACATTTAGGTAAGTCTGGGGTTGAATCACAATTAGTCTCCCATGATAGAGTTGTTATCCAGCTAACAACTATGATGCAGTAGCTTTAGTATTCAGGATTTCCGTGACTTGCCAGCGCTTGGTTTTGCTCAGGGGTCTAGTTTCCTGAATCCGGACGCGATCGCCAATCTTTGCACTTATTTTCTTCATCATGGACTTTATAGCGCCGAGTTTGGACTACAATCTTGCCATACTTGGGATGAGGAGCGCGGTTTTCAATGGCGACGACCACAGTTTTTTGCATTTTGTCGCTCACTACCAAGCCAACTCGTTCTTTAACTGCCATAATCTCCTACTGTTCTGTTGACTGGGGTTGACTTGCTGCCCGTTTGCGTTCTCCCTCTACCGTCAACAATTGGGCTAGGCGATGGCGAGCATGCCGGAACTTGTGGGGTTTGTCTAGTTGTCTGGTTGCTTTCTGTAAACGCAACTGAAACAACTGTCTTTTAACTGCGAGGATTTCCTCAGCCAGTTTCTCGTCATTTAATTCTCTAGCTTCCGAAATTTTGGGAAGAGGCATAACCTACTCCTGCTCCTGTGGCTGAGAGCGCACAATAAACTTAGTTTTAATGGGTAGCTTATAGTCAGCTAAACGCATGGCTTCACGAGCGATTTCTTCAGTCACACCACCAATTTCAAATAAAATCCGTCCTGGTTTGACTACCGCCACCCAAAACTCTGGTGAACCTTTACCAGAACCCATCCGAGTTTCAGCTGGACGCATGGTTACGGGTTTATCAGGGAAAATCCGAATCCAAATTTGTCCACCCCGGCGGATATAACGGGTCATAGCTCGCCGAGAAGCTTCAATTTGTCGAGAGGTGATCCAAGCTGGTTCTTGAGCTTGGAGTGCAAAATCTCCAAAGTTCAGGGTGCTACCACGGGTAGCAAGACCCTCCATTCGTCCGCGTTGTTGTTTGCGGAATTTCGTTCTTCTTGGGCTTAACATGATTTTGTCAGTGACTACTAACTTATCCTTCATTGGAGCGGTCTTCAAATTGCTGGCGACGGCGTTGTTGTTGACGACGACGAGGTTCACGGTCCCGGTCACCACGTTCGCGGTCACCACGTTCACGAGTTGTAGGTGGTAAAGGAGCTGGTTCTTGTCCAGGAATAATTTCGCCCTTAAATACCCAAACTTTAATCCCTAAAATCCCATAGACCGTTTTTGCAGTACAATAAGAATAGTCAATGTCAGCCCGTAAGGTATGTAAAGGTACTCTACCTTCACGAGTCCACTCTGTCCGGGCAATTTCTGCACCGTTGAGCCGACCACTGACTTGAATTTTAATCCCTTGTACACCTGCTCTTTGAGCGCGTTGAATGGCTTGGCGAACTACCCGACGGAAGGAAACCCGTCGTTCTAATTGTTGAGCAATATATTCAGCAATTAAGTAAGCATCAGCATCAACTCGTTGAACTTCAACGACGTTAATGCGAATTTGACGTTGGCCACCCAACATTTCTTGGAGTCCGGTACGTAAAGATTCAATACCTTGTCCACCACGACCTACAACTACCCCTGGTCTAGCAGTGCGAACTTCCAAATCAATTTGGTCGGCTTTACGCTCAATTCGCACTTCGGAAATACCAGCATTGTTTTGTGCGCATTTACCCAGTTTTTGATCAATATATTTACGGAGTTTGTAGTCTTCTTGTAAAAGTTCTGGATAACGGTGAGGAACCGCAAACCAACGAGATTGATGTTCTTGAGTAATACCCAGACGAAAGCCAACTGGATGAATTTTCTGTCCCACAAATACTTCCTCTAAAATTTCTTACTTTACGACAATTTTTTGTGTCAGCTTACTTACCACTAGGATTAACACCCACAGCCACAGTGATATGACATGATGGTTTGCGAATTTGGTAAGCTCGACCTTGGGCTCTAGGTTGGAATCGTTTCAACACTGGGCCTTGGTCTGCATAAGCTTGAGTAATCACTAGTTCAGCCCGATCTAAACCTTGATTATGCTCGGCATTAGCCGCCGCACTTCTGAGAACTTTTAAAACCGGTTCACAGGCTCGATAGGGCATGAATTCTAGGATAATTAGCGCTTCTCGGTACGACCGCCCCCGGATTTGGTCGAGTACACGACGTACTTTATAAGGAGAAATGCGGATAAAACGGGCGATCGCCTTCACTTCAGTAGTATTAACAGCCATAATTTTCTCCATTTTTTCAATTAAAAATTCAAAACTAAAAACCAAAAATGTTAATTATGCAAATTATTCATTTTGAATTTTGAATTTTGAATTTTGAATTGACATTACCTACCTGATTTCTTATCACTTTTGCCATGACCCCGATAGGTACGAGTAGGAGCAAATTCTCCCAATTTATGTCCTACCATTTGCTCGTTCACAAATACAGGAACGTGTTGACGTCCGTTATGGACAGCGATAGTATGACCAACCATCAGGGGTAAAATTGTCGAAGCTCTTGACCAAGTTTTAATAACTTGCTTTTCGTTTTTGGCGTTTAACTTTTCAATTTTGCTGAGTAAATGGTCAGCAATGAAAGGCAACCTTTTTTGAGAGAACGACCCATATAATTTTGACATTTTGCGATAAAGAAATCTCTAAGACTGACGACCACCACGACCACGTTTAGAAGATTTACGACGGCGACGAATAATCAACTTACTGCTAGCCTTCTTCTTCTTCCGGGTCTTCGCGCCCAAAGTAGGTTTACCCCAAGGAGTCACAGGACCGGATCTACCAATAGGCGCCCGACCTTCACCACCACCATGTGGGTGATCTACCGGGTTCATGACGCTACCTCTGACCTTGGGACGGCGACCTTTCCAGCGATTTCGTCCCGCCTTACCTGCACTCAAGTTTCTGTGGTCAGTGTTACCTACTTGTCCAATAGTAGCGTAGCACTCACGACGAATTAAACGGACTTCACCGGAAGGTAACTTGAGGGTAACGTAATTACCTTCTTTAGCGACAACTTGAGCGCTAGCACCAGCAGCACGCACAATTTGACCACCTTTACCAGGAGTCATTTCCACATTGTGAACGCTAGTACCCAAAGGAATATTGGAGAGGGGTAAAGCATTTCCATCTTCAATAGGAGACTGAGCTCCAGCAATTAAAGTTGTCCCTACTGCCAACCCATTGGGATGGAGAATATAGCGCTTTTCACCATCTTGATACTCTAAAAGAGCAATTCGGGCGTTACGATTGGGGTCGTATTCAATGGCAATCACTTTAGCAGGAATATCGCGCTTATTTCTCTTAAAGTCGATAATCCGATATAGCTGTTTGTGTCCGCCCCCCCGACGACGGCTGGTTATCCGCCCTTGATTGTTCCGACCTTTGGGACGATGTACTGATACTGTGAGAGATTTTTCTGGCTCACTTTTCGTAATTTCCGCAAAGTCAGAAACTGTAACTTGGCGAGTACTGGGGGTATAAGGGCGATAAGAACGAGTACCCATAAGCGATGAAAGGATTTTGGATTTTGGATTTTTAACTGCGAATTTTGGATTTTAAATTTTAAATTTTTGTGAGGGTAATTTTTCCTCACCAATCTAAAATCTAAAATCTAAAATGCTTAGACATCTGGGAAGAGAACTTGTCTAATTTTGTTTTCATCCCCAGGAGCGATAGTGACAATAGCTCGTTTGTATTGAGGTTTATAACCAGTGAATTTACCAACCCGACGTTTACGACGTGGTGGTAACTGAGTATTAACTTTTACAACCTTCACCTGAAATAAATCCTCTATCGCCGCTTTAATTTCTGGCTTAGTAGCTTTAGGGATAACTTCAAAGGTGTACTTATTTAGCTCCATCATAATCGTCGCTTTTTCAGTCACAATCGGACGACGGACTAAATCTGCTAGGTTGCGGGGGTCAAAGCTAACTGGAATTTTAGCCATTGTAGACCTCCTCAATTTTGGTTATAGCTGCTGGTGTGACTATCACTTTGTCAGCATGCAGTAAATCGTAAACATTCAATTGATCAGCTGGAAGTAGCTTTAAATTTTCGATATTGCGACCAGACAGATAGATATTTTCTGCCATTTCTGACAAAATCAATAACGCTTTCTGTCCTGGTTCTACACCCCAACGAGTTAAGGCTGCTACCAATTCCTTAGTTTTGGGGCGCTGTAATTCGTTGCTAAATTCTTCTACTACAATCAAATCTTCGATGCGACCAACAAATGCGGTTCGCAATGCTAAACGTCGTTCTTTGCGATTTAACTTCTGGTGAAAATCTCTGGGTTTTGGCTGCAAATATCACACCACCACCACGCCATAACGGAGAACGAATCGACCCAGCCCGCGCCCGACCAGTACCTTTTTGTCGCCAAGGTTTGCGTCCACCACCTCTGACTTCCGAACGAGTTTTCGTGGAAGCTGTACCTTGGCGAGCATTTGTTAATTGTCTCACTAAAGCCCGGTGTACAATGTGTGACGCTGTTTCTGGTTTCGCCACGCGCAACTCGAAGGTCGTATCACCGACTTGTTCGCCTTGCCAATTTTTAACTATAGTCTGTACCATTTTTGTATCCTTTGTCAGTTGCCACTGGTCAGTTTTCCTGTCGTTTACTGCTGACGTTGACAGCTAACAGCTATTTTTGTCTAGTAACTAGATTTGCTGGCACAACATTCACTAAAGCACCTGGTTTACCAGGAATTGCACCTTTAATGAGTAATAAGTTGCGCTCTGAGTCCACTCGCACAATTGTTAACTTGCGAACTGTCACTTGTTTTCCACCCAAACGTCCTGCCATCCGCTTTCCAGGATAAACACGACCGGGGGTAGTACCAGCACCAATGGAACCAGGTTCTCTATGGTTTTTGGAACCGTGTGACATATGACCGCGACCAAAGTTATTACGCTTTTGGTTGCCTGCAAAGCCGCGACCGATACTTGTACCACATACATCGACAATCTGACCGGCACTAAAAATATCTGCTTTAATTTGTTGGCCTAAGGCATAATCACTAGGATTATCAATGCGATACTCGTTCAAGTGTCGTAATGCGGGGGCGGATGATTTAGCTAAATGACCTAGTAGCGGTTTATTTAACGCTTTCGGTTTAACTTCACCATAACCAACTTGAATAGCAGAATAACCGTCGGTCTGTTTTGTCTTAACTTGTGTAACTGTGCATGGACCGACTTGGACGATGGTAATAGGAATTGCAGATCCTGCTTCGTCGAAGATTTGGGTCATGCCCAGTTTGGTGCCGAGAATACCTACAGACACAGTTACTGGTTCTCCTTTCTAGATTGCTAACCTGAGAATTAAAGTTCTTCAGGATACGCTTTTTTGTGTGCTTGTGATTGAGGTTAGATGATTAAAGATTGGATTTGATTTGAGTCAATTCCCATTCTTGATTACAGCATCAACCTTTTACTGCTTGGTGAATCCGTCTGCTTCACGGGTTCACTAGTACAGCTATAAACAGCTTCCGTTGGGAAGAAATTACTTCGGTCACAGAAATACTCGGTATGCGGGAAACTCAGTCCCTTTAGGGCTGAGAGGGAAGCGACACGAGCGGTTTTTACCTTTTTCCCCTGGTGGGGGAGCAGAGACATTGCTGCCTCTGCGGTGGAGATATGGTTGTCTCCCACCCATTTCTGGGTAATGTTAGCTTCGACCTGTTATCTGAGCTTTTTAGACTTGCAGCACTGTTTCAGTGACCTTAAAACTGTTTAACTACAAATGACAGAGCGGGGAACTAGCTTCGCATTCCAGGGTGTCTTGACTCAAATAACGGCTACCCTAAGATTAAACTTACTTAGAGTGGTCTGCTCAGTACAGCTTGTTTGATTTCTCTTACAAGCTCAGTCTCTTTAGGGCTGGGTTACTGACCAATGCAAGGCGCGACTGCTTTAAGCTTTGTGCAGCAATGCTTTAGTCCAAGCAATTACTCTGGCACGCAGGAGGTTGTAGTCGGACTTAAGCAGATATTTTCTGCTCAGTATCCGGTTCCTGAGACTTATGCAATGTAACAAACCAAACACTGCTGCTCATTTCCTACTTCACTTGATATAAATACCTTAAACGGTTATTTATGGTTTTGCCAAGTTTATTGGTTTAACAAGAGTGAACGTAGTCTAGAGACATCAACTGTAACTCTGTTTTTGAGCTACTTGCCCCTCAATGAACCTAAAAGCTTTTCTAGTTTACCAATCTTTAACTCATTTCGACTAAATTAATTCTGTAAAGAATCTTTTTTAATCTATGATGTTGATATTAGCTTTTTAAGCTAATGGACGGCAGCTAATTTTTACTGTTTGGTCACAATCTAAAAATATAAATCATTTTTTGGGTTTTGTCCAGTAACTTGCCCAAAATTTTGGGAACACAACTGAATTTGAAATTCTTTCACTTAATCCCACTTCTTCTTCAGCTAAACAGTAAATAATAGAAATATCAAGCGTGAAAACAGACGAAACTCTATGGCACTACTGACCACAGGCAATGCTTTAATCCGTGACCTGGAAAAATTTGGCGCTCTTGGGGTGTATGTACCTTTGGAAGGGGGCTATGAAGGTCGGTATCGCCGCCGACTACGCGCAGCAGGTTATCATAATCTCTACATTACCGCCAGAGGATTGGGTGATGTGGCGGCTTATCTCACCAAAGTTCATGGGGTTAGACCTCCACATCTTGGTAAAAAAAGTACTGGTGGTGGTGCAGCAGTAGGTGAGGTATATTATATACCACCAATTCTCAGCTATCAGTTAGAACAGTTACCACCCAAGTCTAAGGGACTGGTACTGTGGATTATTGAAGGGCATATTCTCTCTAATCAGGAGATTGAATATTTAGCGAGTTTACCTAGCATCGAACCCAAGGTTAAAGTCGTAATTGAGCGGGGAGGCGATCGCTCTTTCCGTTGGACACCTCTGGAAAAAACTCTGTTAGCAAGTTAATTTTAAGGCATGTAGGGGCGTATTGCATACGCCCTTACTCAAATTCCCGGCTAAAAAAAGGTTGAAACCTATACAAGGATTACTTGTATGTACACTATCACTTACTAACGGTGGACTAAGGGGGGTTATTTCCGGATTCAGTAGGATTGGCAGGACTTATTTGTACACCATAGCCTTTACAAATAAAATATATTTTATACTTCAACTAAAATTTAGGAAAAGTAGGTTCATTAGATTGCTACACTAACCATTGTCATTTAAATTTCATTTGTATATTATTCCCTAGACTCTTTCTAGTAGCAATTATGTCAAAGTACGATAAAATATTTAATTCCAAGGATACCTCAGCAGAATCACTGAGTCCAGAAGAAGCAGTGGCGGCAATTGCAGTCATTACTGCACTAGCGGAATCATCCTTTGATGAAGTGGAAGCAGAACGTGTAGTGATTAGTCTTTGGGAATTTGAACTGTTTGACGAATACTCAGAAGAAGAAATTGGGGAAATAGTCGAGAGACTGTTAGCTATTGCTGAAGATGATGGTGTCGGTGCTTTATTTAACATTGCCCGTGCTAGTCTATCTGATGAAATAGTCCTAGATGGTTTTGCAGCTGGGGTAATTATGGTTTTAGATGAAGAAGAACTGATTATTCCCAGCCACAAGCAGCTTTACTTGAAAAATCTAGAGCAAGCATTAGAATTGGAAGAAGAAGAGGCACAAGAAATTATCCAAGAGGTAATTGATGCCTTTGAAGCAGCAGAATCAGATTATACAGAAGATGAAGATGACATATTTTCAGTCATCATGGACGAATATACTGGACACATATATGAGTCACCCTTAGATAATTTTGCCGTACCTATACCAGTTCAACCTCAGCATGAAGGCAAAATTCAAAGTCAAGAAGGAATAGTTAGCTTTTCTGATGACCAGGGAACTTTCCTAAGAATTGATTATTATCCACTCCCTCCCGAACAATTTGCAGAAATAGAATCTCAGGGATTGGAAAAATATCTGCGGTTCATTTTGATAGATACTTATTTACCTCAAGTAATTTTTGCTAATGTCCCAGGTGCAGAAGTTAAATATGCAGAATATTTAGAAGATATTTTGGGAGGATATTATTATGCATTGGTAGATATGCCTAAAGGTTCGACAATTTCCAAACAGGAAAATAATGGCACGGGGATGAGATTAGATGCTTATCGAGGGATGTTGGCTTTTATTCAGAATGATTTCTTTTATATAGTCAGCAGTCAACGCAGTTTTTTCAATGGTAATACTCCCGGTTCTGTGAAGCAAGAAGCCGAGTCTATTAAGGAGAATATTTTGGAGTTTGTGGAAACTATTGAGTTTCGAGAGAGTACAGAGAGCGAGAGTTAGGGAGATTGGGAGATGGGGAGATGGGGGGATGGGGAGGGAATATGATTTTATTTTCTCCCCGCATAAAGTTCACACCAAATTAATATTTCAGGGTCTAAAGTGCCTTTAATCGGTGTTGCAGGATCTCCAATAACTTGAACCACAATATCTAGTTTTTTACGCCGCAGTTGTTGAGGATATAATGGGTTAACATTTTCATCAATTAGATATTGAATTTTCATTATTTAGTGAGCTTTTTGTATAGATTTAAGTTCCATTAATTTTTTAACTCCAGGGTGAGGATTTTTTCTCTGTTCTTCTCGCATTTCGTAACTCCATTTTAGCCAATCCGCTATATATTCACTAATTTTTTCTTTTTCATGATGGTAATAAAGAATGGTAGCATAAACTTGCTCTATGGTAAGACTAGGATAAATTTGAGCAATTTCATCAGGAGTCCGAGCGCGATAAATATATTCGTATAAAATTGTTTCTATGCCAATCCGAGAATCTTTTAAACGAATGTCGCTAGGACTAAGAAAATTAAAATAATCTTCGAGTTGCATGGATTTAACATCCTTCATTTTTATAAAAAATGACTATAGGATTCCTATATCTTAATTATATGCTTTTTTTTTGCGTCTACAATATTCCGGTTCCCTCTCCTTACCAAGGCTACGGTGTACACACAAGTAGGGGCGTATTGCATACGCCCCTATTCGAGTCACCGCACACCCCAAACCAAAGTATGAATTCCACGAATGTTTTGAGGTTTATAACCAGACTAACCGACAAGTTGAGCCGGAATTTTCAACTCACACCTGGTTTTAAGTCCCTAATTCTGAAATTATACGGTGGCGTAAGGGCGTATGCAATACGCCCCTACACAAATTCCCGGCTAAAAAAAGGCCCAAACCTATGCCAGGATTACTTGTGTGTACACCGTAGCCTTACCCAGGAGAGGGTTAGAGTGAGGTTCTTTCATACAACTAACACCAACAAAACTTTCAGTAATATTGTTGATTTAATATTTTTAAGCTACAACAGGGAAAAATACTAGGAACTTTCCTCATGCCTGAACCTATCACATCATTAAGTGCGGTATCAATCGCTACCTTAATTGCCACAAAAGCATTGGAAAAAACTGGAGAGAAAATCTCCGAAACGGTTTGGAATTTAGTTGGCAAATTTTTAGCTGCAATCCGCAAAAATGACTCCACAACAGCCACAGAAATTGAAACCGCAGCCCAAACACAATTAAGTGAGCAACAAACAAAAGATTTAACCGCAAAAGTTGAAGCTCTAGCAAAAAATGACCCTGAAATCCAACAAACTGCACAAGCCATCCAAACAGCAATCCAAGCACAACCAGGAGCGATTGTTAACCTGACTCAATTAGCTGAGAAAATCGGTATAGTAAACCAAGGTACGATTATCAATCAGACTAATAACTTTTCGTTCTAGGGATACCAACAAAGCTATAGCTATGACAGAACCTCTTGCAAACAAGATTGGTGTAGCTAATCAAGGAACAGTATATAATCAAACCAATCATGTCACAATCACAGAGGATCAAAAAACCCAACTAGTTTACAGTTCACCTTTACCTAATCGCGAAAGATTCCAAGGTAGAAAAACTGAATTGGAAAAATTAGGGAATTGGCTTCAAGATGAAACAACAATACTGATTGGGATACGTGGAGAAGGAGGAATTGGTAAATCAACTTTAGCTGCAAAGACGTTTGATGATTGTTTAGGCTTTGCTAGTAAATGTTGGATTGATGTTCGTACCGGAACTTCTATTATTGAAGTAGCAGAAAGGGCATTGCAGGAATTTGGAATGTCACCTGCACAGATGCAGACAATTGAGAAGAAAGACCTACCACAACGTCTATTACGCAAGTTGCAAAATGGACGGTTTCTCCTGGGAATCGACAATTTAGAATCATTGTTGAGTCACCAAGGAAACTGGCAAGATGGTTATGAAGAGTTTCTGGAGTCGTTTGTCGAGTTGGATAGTACTAGCATTATACTTCTAGCGAGCAGAGAGTATCCACCAAAGTATTTTAAGTGGTTAAAATCCCAATGGTTGACACTAGAACAAGGATTAGAACCAATAGAAGGTGCAGCACTTTTACAAGCGTTAGAAGCAGAGGGAACAGATGAAGAACGAGCAAGGATTTCAGAGAATGTGAATGGTAATCCTCTGGCTTTATCACTCCTAGCAGGTTGGTTACGAGAGGAGTTTCGACCAGGGGAACGCTCTGTGTTACATCTTAACGAACAACTGGATCTATTTGCTGTAGAGGGTAGACACCGGAATGAAAAGCAAGTCAGTTTACAGAGTGTCTTTGATTGGAGTTTTCATCGGCTTTCAGCAGAAACTCAATTTCTACTCTCTCAAGTGAGTGTTCTGAGGGGAAGCTTTAATCGTGAAGCAGCATCTACCCTAGTGGAACGAGTAGTTGAAGATTCGGAATTACATGATTTGGAAAGACGGTCATTATTACAGGAATTACCAATATCTCAGAAGGATGGTTTTAGAGAATATCGATTACAACCTAGAATACAAGACTTTGCTCAAAAAAAGGCGGGGAATTTGACCATAGCCCATGATTTGGCAATTCAATATTATTGGGAAAACCGAAAGCTTGAATTTCAATCTAATGATAATCAGGAAGCAGCAAGAGAATATCTTGAAACCTTTTATCACGAATTTATTTTAGGACGATATGAGAATGCAACACAAACCATCTTTGCTTGCGATGAGTTTTTGAGCCGACGTGGCTACAACCAAATTCTTATAGATAGTTATCAATCTATATATGATAAGTGGCAACCGACAGTAGAACAATACCAAAATTACTCTAGTCTTTGTATCAATTTAGGTGTTGCCTATGATTCATTAGGAGAATACCAGCGAACAATTGATTACTATCAGCAATCACTCACCATCAAACGAGAAATTGGCGATCGCAATGGTGAAGCTAATTCTCTGATTGGTTTAGGTAATGCCTACGATTCACTAGGACAGTACCCGCGAGCAATTGATTACCAGGAACAGTCACTCACCATCAAACGAGAAATTGGCGATCGCAATGGTGAAGCTAATTCTCTGATTGGTTTAGGTAATGCCTACTATTCACTAGGACAGTACCCGCGAGCAATTGATTACTACGAACAGTCACTCAACATCAAACAAGAAATTGGCGATCGCAATAGTGAAGCTAATTCTCTGATTGGTTTAGGTAATGCCTACGATTCACTAGGACAGTACCCGCGAGCAATTGATTACTACGAACAGTCACTCACCATCAAACGAGAAATTGGCGATCGCAAAGGTGAAGCTAATTCTCTGGGTAATTTAGGTAATGCCTACGATTCACTAGGACAGTACCCGCGAGCAATTGATTACTACGAACAGTCACTCACCATCCAACGAGAAATTGGCGATCGCAAAGGTGAAGCTAATTCTCTGGGTAATTTAGGTAATGCCTACAATTCACTAGGACAGTACCCGCGAGCAATTGATTACCAGGAACAGTCACTCACCATCACACGAGAAATTGGCGATCGCAATGGTGAAGCTATTTCTCTGGGTAATTTAGGTAATGCCTACAATTCACTAGGACAGTACCCGCGAGCAATTGATTACCAGGAACAGTCACTCACCATCAAACGAGAAATTGGCGATCGCAATGGTGAAGCTAATTCTCTGATTGGTTTAGGTAATGCCTACTATTCACTAGGACAGTACCCGCGAGCAATTGATTACTACGAACAGTCACTCACCATCAAACGAGAAATTGGCGATCGCAAAGGTGAAGCTATTTCTCTGGGTAATTTAGGTAATGCCTACGATTCACTAGGACAGTACCCGCGAGCAATTGATTACCAGGAACAGTCACTCACCATCAAACGAGAAATTGGCGATCGCAATGGTGAAGCTCGTTCTCTTTATAATAAAGCCTTGAGTTTGGAAAAACTTAATCGTCGCGCTGATGCACTTCAATATTTCCAGCAGGCATTAATTATTTATCTGGATCTTAATCTTGAACAAGAAGTTAAAATATGCAAAACGGAGATTGCTAAATTTGAGAAATCTGACTTTTTACAATTGCTCCAATTTTTGCAAACGTTCCCATTATGGTTTTACTTTATTATTGGTTTGGTAATAGCATTTATTATCTGGTGGATAAAAAAGTGAGATAGATGCAGTAATCAATGTGCAGGCAAGATGCCTGCTCCACAAGAGGATTTTTGCTATATAGACAATGTGGTTCAATGCAGCTAAATCGAATCAGCTTCAAAACCGAGTGATCTTAATTGTGCTATTAACCTTTCGTTTTGAAGTCTCTGATCCTCAGCAAGTTTCATTTCAGCCTCAGCACGTTGCCTTTCAGCATTAACACGTTGTACTTTAGCCTCAGCACGTTGATTTTCAAGCTTAACAAATTCATAAGGAGTTAAAATCCAATTACCTGTGGCATCATACCAGCGTAACCAAAACTCTTGTCTAATTTCTTCTTTATATCTTCCCTGCCATAATCCTAAGCCTAATTTTAATTCTGGTATCCAAAATCTGTTATCTGATAAATTAGCTTTAATATACCGACCACCTTTTAATTCAAATAGTTGGAATTCGGAATTGTAGCGGTTAAAAATGGCGTAATAAGGTATTTTTAAAATCTGTTCATAGACCTCCCATTTAGAGGGTGGTTGTTCAGAATCCCGTAATTTAGTGCCTAAATCTTCGTCTTCTGTTTCTGGTGAAAGCAATTCCACGACAATTAATGGACTGACTTGTTCTTGCCAGATGACATAGCTTAAGCGTAAATCTCTGTTTTCATAGAGATTGTTTACACCTAATACTGCAAACCAATCAGGTCGTTTGTGCCACTGTGTATGTTGCAGGTCATAATACACATTCAGATTACCACAAGTAAACATCTGATTTTTAGGGTAATCAGGGGGATAGAAAGTGTCATCTAGTAGCCATGATTGTATTGGATGAAACACGTCAGACCAACCAGGCTCCTCCGGGTTTTCGCTGGGGAGGTCATACATTGTTGGTAATTCGGGATTAGTTTGATACATAAGTCAAGCCATCCTGATGATTTATATATCTATTATAAGGGAGTAGGAAGCAGGGAACGAAATTCTTGTGAGACTTCCCAATCAGATAATCCCTTTTCCTAATACTTTTCGTTTCAATGCTAATATCCGAGGTCTTGCTCCTGCACCTGAAAATCCTAAACCTTCACGGAATATTTCCGGCATATAAAATCTAGCTATTTCCTCTTTTTCTTTATCTTCATAAATTACTCCCATCTCTTGTAACATAGCGACGGTTTGCTGATTCATTTCAAACTGTTCTACAGCAAAGGGAATTGTCAGTTCAGATGTATATAGAGGAAGTATATTTTCAACCCATATTTTGAAAGATGGATATTCTTCTTTAGCTTCTCTCACTTTTTCTTCACTACATGGTTTAAGAGCGCGACGAATTGATTGAGGGGGTAATAGTCGGCTTGTAGACCATTTTTCAAATTGTACTTCTTTAGCTTTATTTAGTGTAATATTCGCTGCATTATATAAAAAGCGGACAATGTCTCTTGCTTGAAGCCTACCATTAAAATCTGTCAAAGCTGCAAATACCCAGTTAGCAGTATAGGCTTCTTTAGACTTATCGGTTCCGAGCGTTTTTCCCCATAAATTTTCTAGTTCATGTACAATATTCTCTTTACTTAAACTATAAATCTTCTCTTTATTTGCATTTATGATATTAGATTCACTACAAATCCAATACACTAACTTCACAAAGGACTCATGATCCCACGATAAATCATAAGCACCATAAAGACTTTCAAACTGTTTTAAGTTTTGAGTAATTGTATATCTAAGAAAATCACGCCGCAAGAAAATTATCACTCCAATATTAGATTGTCTAATTTCCGAGAGTTTTTTTGGTAAATCATCAATTAAAGTTTTCAACGCTATTTTTTGTTGATGATTAGAGGCAATTTCCGAAAAAATATCTTCTAATCCATCGAACAAAAAAATGATGCGTAATCCTTTATTTTTTAGCTGATGATTTATTGTAGTCAGAGTATATGGAGTATTGACATCTAAATTAATATTTATAGCTTTTGCTATTTCACTAATCCAAAATTCTGTCCATTTTATTTCATTCCAATCATTTGTGAATGCGTTGATAATTCTATCCCTGCATTCTGAATCGACAAACTGAGGAACATTATCACCTAAAGCTACTCTAACTTCATCTCTAGCTTCCTGAATAACTTTCGTTGCATTATCCTGAAGATTTTTAGATGCTAGTAAAGGAAAGATATGCGTTTTTAAATCTGTTTTGTGATTTCTATCGACATAATGCAAAAATTTCTCCCAATATTTAAAGCGTGATAATTGTATGTAATTAAAAGTTTTTCCAGCACCTTTAGCACCAATAGATACTACATGAGGTAATTCATTTCGATAATTAGTTACTAAATTCTGCAAAGGTTCTGTTATCAGTAAATCGTCTCCCTGACCTGATTCAGCAAATTCATATCTCCTACATAAATCTTGAATTTTCTGAACCTGAATCAACAATTCTGATTTTTCTATATTTTGATTTATTTCTGATTTTTCTATATTTTGATTTATCGAGGGTGATTGCTGAGTATCTTTGGATATAGACTGTGTTTTTGCCCATTCTCTGGCATTTTCCATTAATGAAGTTTCGCTAATTTTCGAGCGGGCTTCTTCCCAAGAATTAACATAAAGTAATCTTTCGGTAAATTCGGTTTCTTTGATTTGCAATCTCGTAGAATATAAATTATCTTCTTGCCGTGGTAAATAAGCATCCCGAAAATTTTCTAGGGTGTCAGTATATCCTGGTAATGAAATAAGTTCCGGCGTTAACATAGTAATTACTAACGATGGGTCATAATATTTTTCATCATCAACATCTGTCTGTGTTGGTGCAACTTTACCAATTTGTTTAAGAACTAGACTTGTACCTGTTACAGATTGTCCATTAATTGTTGTCACTAGAAAACGCTGAAATCTTGGATCAAAAATTATGGGACTGGATATCTCACTTAAACCTGCTCTCAAATCAATAAACACATAATCTGCTTCAAGAGCTTTACCTAAATGATGAATAGCATTACCATATTCCCAAACTCCATCTAAATTTCTAACTAAATGTTCTGGAAGAATAGATATATCTAATAACTGTTCAGGCTCAAGACAAGCGGGTAGGAAATAAATTTTTGATTTTCCTTCTTTTTTAATTGTTTTTTTCACTTCTTGTGCAAATAATGAAAATGATTCCTCTATATCAATAGGAGAATAGTGGTAAACTTCTAAAAAATTAATAAAAGAAACTGCTGGTTTTTGTTTTTCAAAATCATTCCAAAATGTAAGACCAGGAGCTTCTAAATCAGCATCAATCACTAGCACAGTTATAGGATTTTCCGATTTGTTAGCTTCTTTTAGTAAAGCAAAAAGATGAGCAGCCAAATTCAATGTTCTACCAACGCCACCCTTGAAAGAATAAAATGCTATTAACTTAGGATTTTCAGTATAAACTGGTGGAAGCTTAATTAAATTTTCTGTTTCTAATTCGCTTTCTAGATAAGCAACTTCTTCCCAAAAAGGACGTAATTCAATGTTATTGGGAAGAATTTCTTCTCCAAATATAAACTCCACAGGTAATTTTGCTTCACCAAAATCAAATTGAATAGCAGATTGTTCTTCTTGATACCAATCTTTAAACCATTTTTTTAACGCAGTGATAGCATTACTTATATTTTTCTCAGTCTGAAGATATATTTCTAAACCATCTGAGTAACACTGAATTTTTACAATTCCTTCTGGTAGATTATTGCCATAGTTGGTTTGGGAGCGAATAATTCTTCTAATATCAAGCCAAGTTAATAAATTTACTGTATTCATAATCTTTCAAGTTCTTTGCTAATCCATTTTGATATTTCTAGGAGTTTATTTTCTATATCTTGATCACTCGCATTGATTTTTTCATCACCTTCTCTATTAACTATAGCAATAACTTTAGCTCCATAACGCCACATTTCGTTAATTTTTCCATTTTTTAATTTCCTCTCTTCTGGATTATTTCGGGTATCCAATATTTCTTTAATAAATATTTCATGGGGTAGGCTTAAACGTCCTCCTGCACTTAGATGGTTTAGTAGCTTATTTATATCGTGTTTACACTCTTTAATTGCTTGACTTAACAAGTCAGTACGTTTTTTTTCACCCCTCTTCATTAAAACTGTTTTTAACCCGCATTCAACTGCATAGAATAATAGTAAGCGATGAGCATTAGTTCGAGGTGTTATCTCAGAGGCTAATAGATTTTGCTCCCAAGCTTTTTTCATTTCACTGTATGTTAAAGCTAGCATTAAGTGATTTTAATTCTGAATAACTTTATTGTACCCAGATATATTATGTCACAATAGCCCCACTCATCAACCACTTATTTCCATATTTAATTCTACTTTCATTAACTGCCAACGGTCTAAAGTTATATCTATCTCTATTACTTTCTCTAGATATTATCGCTCTAGAACTAACATTTCTTCAGGTTCTAATAAAGTAGCTGAAGTAAAATATGTACTATGTGATTATGTGTTTATGTTTTTCATAATAGTTCTCGTAGATATAGCATTTTCGTTAAATAGTTCTACTACCGCTTTATTACTAGATTATTTATTCAAAGATTATTCCCAGCTTAAAAAATCTGTTGTGCAGTCAAGTTCAACTCAGGAAATGTTGGTGATTGAATACGTTCATCTCCTCTAAATTTACTAAGATGATACTCATTTTCATCCAAAGAACAAATCAAAATAGTAGGTTGTTTAGGTTTACCGATAAACTCCCTACCACCCAATGCTGCATAATCAATAATCCAATATTCTGGTATTCCCATTTGTTCATAATCAGCATATTTTTTTAGATAATCATCACGCCAATTAGTACTGACTATTTCAACTACCAAAGGAATTGAATCAACCAAAGTGATAATGGATTCTTTTTTCCAAATTGGTTCATTTACTAAATTAGATCGATTTAATATTAAAATGTCTGGAGAATAACCTGATTGAGTCTCAGGTAGTTGAACAAAAACCGTTTTAGGAATAAAGTATGGGCGATGCAACCGACTATATTCTAATGTTAACTGTGTAGTCAAAAATCCAATGACTTCTTCATGTTCACCAATTGGTAAAGGCATTTCTACTATTACTCCATTATGTAGTTCATACCGACGTTGTGAATTTAGGGGATACCATTTAGAAAATTCTTCAACAGTTACTGGTTTTGGTAAAGCCTGAGTCATTTCTTTTTACCTACGTATATTAAGTCAAAATTGCTCCATCCATCAGAGGCTCATTTTCATATTTTATCTCTTCTTTGATCAAATACCTTGAATGTACATATTCAAGATGTGATTAACCTGATTATAGTTTACTACTGTGTAAAAATATATTGATAGCGATATAAGTACGTCAATATACCTAAGTTAGCAACACATCAAAGGCATGGTGTATAAGCTTTCTGGAGTTTGATAGTGCATTTTTAGAGAGAAAAAATGCCTGTAACTTGAAAAATTCCGAAATTGAGGTTGGTAATTGTCTATAAAGTGTGGTGGAAAAAACCATCTTCAGAAAATAACCTCAAACACAGAGAACATTTAGGAGAATTTGTGAAAAAGTTAACTGCCTTTTTAGCTACTATTCTTAGCTTTGTTGTGTGTTTAACCGGAGTAAACCCTGCTTTAGCTCAACAAACTACTCAAGAACCTCCATCTCGAGGTATAACCACTCTTTACATTACTCCAGAACAACAGAACGCAGGAGTAGATGTATACCAAAATATACTAAACTACGATGTAGCTATCCCCATTCGGCCAACGGAGGAGATGATTAAGACGCTTCCTGATGATGAAGGAGATTTCCGAGCATTTTATCCAAAAATGCTCGAAATGATTCGTCTGAAAAATGGAACCAATGGCTCCTTTACTCAAGGTTGGTTTGATTTCCAAGGTGCAACTGCTATAACTCCTGGAACCAACACACTTTTCACCATTAATGCTCCTATTGCTCCTAAGAATAGCAGAATATACAGCGTAGTAGCTGGATTACCTGCAAATCAATGCCCTGTCGAAATTAAAAGCACTGCAATTTACTTCTTTAAGAATGTCGAAGGTGCAGAAAAAAAGGCGAAAGATTTAGCTGCACAAAACTACTTGGTGTACGTTTCTCCCGTAGATAGTTTGACCGTCGATGCATTTTCAAAAGTTTTCTATGAAAATGGCAAGAAAAAAGCTAACCCAAATTGTTTCTTAGTTTCAGGTGCTACTGAAAAAATTACCGTTGATTTCAGAGAAATCTCCGATTTACTTCCTCCTCAATTACAACAGCTAGCACGTAAACCATCGGAACAAGATCGATTCCCTCAACCACCATTTGAATTCCGCCCCAGAGTTGGTCAGTTCATCTATCTTGTGAATGCGAGAAAGAGTCTCAATATTTAAGGTGGTAATCCAGTTGTAGATAGACCATTTATCATCTGATAAATTTCAATAAATAAGGGGTATAAGCCCCTTTTCTTCATCATTTTAATGACTGGTATAGCTTGAAAAATGGCATACCTGGAATTAGGGCGATATTACTTTTTTGCAATACACCAACAGTTAAGTTTAACTATGAATATGAAATTTCAACCTGTTTCTCATAGCTGGGTAGCTCTACATCCACAATCTAAAGGAGTGATTCAATTTATTGGTGGGATGTTCTTTGGCACATTTTGGCCTATGCTTTTCTATCGCTCTCTACTTCAACGTCTATTTAACGATGGTTATACAATTGTTCTTTTACCATTCAATTTTACCTTTGATCATTATACCGAGGCTGGTTTTTTAATCAGAGAACAGTATGAAATAATGCCAGAGCTAGTTAGAAGAGCAATATCTGCTGGCCATGACCCTAAACCTTATCTCAGCGACCAAAACTTTTCTTGGGTAGGTCATAGTGTGGGCTGTAAATATATTGCTCTTTTAGAAGCGCTTGGTGGCTTACCTCTTGATAATCTTCAAGAACTTCCCAGATTTATTGAGTCTATACTCAGAGAAGCAGAAGAACAAAAAAAATCTCGCAAAAAGGGCAAAAATTCTCAGAAAAGAGAGGCAAAAATTCCGCGCAGAGTTCAAAGTATTGTTACAGACCTCTTAATTCTAATTAATGATTTGGAAATAAAGCGTAAAGAAGCTAAACGATTAATTGAATATTACATCAGAAAACAAGCAAATTACAAAGATGCGGAAAATTGTATTGAAATTACTAGCCTCTTTATCAAGAATCAACCATCTTTACTATTAGCTCCTGTAAATGTAAGTATTGAAAGTGCTATACCAGCACCTTTCGGACAACTCTTTGTTGATTTAGGTCTGGTAAGTATTAATCCAGACCCAGACGAAACCTATGCCTTAATCAAGGAGGGTGATCTATTTAATCTTATGGGATTAATTTCTTTCCAAAAAGATAAAATTGCTTTAGATACTTGTCGGTGGTTTAAAGATATTTTTAGAAAACCGCCCGCAGATTTTAAAAAAGATTTAAAAGGTGGACATTTGAAACCATTGGGTATTCGATTGGGTAATTTTGTGTTCAATTTCCCAATTCCTACTTTTCAACCTATACAAAAACGAGCAGCTCGAGTTTGAGAATCCTGTAAGTGAATTATTCCAACTTTTAGAAGATAAGCAAGCTAAGATTCGACAAAAGTAAGTATATCAGGAGTCAGGAGTAAAATTTTTTATTTCTCTTGACTTCTAACTTCTTAAGTATTACGTCAAAATTGCCCCACCCATTAAACGCCCATTTCGATATTTCAATTCTTCCTTCATATAATAGCCAACGCTCTAAAGTTGCATCCATCTCAATCACTTTCTCCGCAGCTTCTCGTGCTAACACCAAAACTTCCTCATCTTCTACTAAACTAGCTAAAGTAAAATCTGCTACACCTGATTGACGAGTTCCCATTACTTCTCCAGGTCCGCGAAACCGCATATCCATTTCCGAGATAAAAAATCCATCTTGGGACTGTTCCAATACCTTTAATCGTTGTTGAGCATCAGCATTTCTAGAACTACTCATTAATAAACAATAAGATTGATGCTGCACCCCGCCCACACGACCTCGTAATTGATGCAATTGTGATAAACCAAATCTTTCCGCGTTTTCAATTAGCATTACCGTTGCATTAGGCACGTCTACGCCCACTTCAACCACAGTTGTAGAAACTAAAATTTGCGTTTGGTTATCGCGGAATTTAGTAATGGCTTCATCTTTATCAGCTGAACTCATCCGACCATGCAACAATCCCACTTGAAACTCAGGAAAAACACTCTCCTGTAACTTTTGATGTTCTTCCACAGCCGATCGCAAATCTAATTTTTCTGATTCTTCCACCAAAGGTAAAACCACATAAACTTGTCTACCTTGGGCAACTTCTCGACGAATTAAATCATATGCTTGGGGTCGTTGCTGTCCACTTAATACTGTGTTTGAATTTGTTGTCTTCCCGGTGGTAACTCATCAATTTGACTAACATCTAAATCTCCATGTACTGTTAAAGCTAATGTGCGGGGAATTGGTGTGGCCGTCATAGTTAATACATGAGGTTGATTCACCCTTTTGCTGTAACTTTGCCCGTTGTTCTACCCCAAAACGATGTTGTTCATCAATCACCACTAAACCCAATTGTTGAAAATTGACTGTATCTTGAATTAAGGCATGTGTTCCCACTAATAAAGGTAATTCCCCTGTTTCTAATTGAGCATGAATTTCTCGTCTTTTGGACTACTTTGGTAGAACCAGTTAATAATTCCACGGGCAAATGCAACAGGTTAAACCAACTAACTAATTTGCGATAATGTTGTTCTGCTAAAACTTCTGTCGGAGCCATTAATGCCGCTTGATAACCTGATTGAATTGCCGCTAAAATTGCCACTACCGCGACAACGGTTTTACCTGAACCCACATCACCCTGAACTAAACGATTCATGGGTGTAGATTTCTGCAAATCGTT
Organism: uncultured cyanobacterium; assembly: GCA_963766435.1. Taxonomy (GTDB): domain Bacteria; phylum Cyanobacteriota; class Cyanobacteriia; order Cyanobacteriales; family Nostocaceae; genus CAVXZH01. Next base: position 2,138,905 of record CAVXZH010000006.1, on the reverse strand, counting down.
GAGGATATCGTTAATTACTCGATCGTTGGGCGCCAGTCAGTTTAAACGGTAGGATGTTGTGAAAGTTTTCGATTAGTTGACCTGTGGGTGCAAAAATTGCACTAGTTTGAATTTCTCGCGCTTGTTTTTGTCGTTGCAGTAACCCTATTTGCAGATAGAAAAATTCATCAAATACTAGACGACGACGAGCAACTTTCAGCTTATCGCTATCTTCAGGAAAATGGATATTGGCGATCGCATCCTTCAATTCCATTAAATCATACTTTTCTCGTAAACCTTTGGGTAATGGGTCTTTCATTTGAGCCGCCGCAGGTAAAGCCGCAATTACCGCTTGTCGTACCATATTTGCCACCACACCCTCGGTCAAAGCATAAATAGGCACTACCCGCCCAATAGTTAGAGAATCAATGGTATCGCCTGGATTTGATAAAACTTCTAATTCAGGATTATCCAAGGTAACACCATATTTACCAGCTTTAACCAATCCACAAGCGGCTATTATACTACCTACAGCATAGCGACGTTTTAAACTTTCTTGCCAACCACGAGAAGTAAAACGGGTACCCGCATAAAAACGTCCAACTTTAATTTCACCTGTATTATCTTTTAAAATTAATTCTAAAATCGACAACTTCTTATTTTTGGGGCTAGTAAAAAAGTTACAACGCTTGACTGTAGCAATGATAGTAACTGTTTCTCCTCCCTGTAGCTCACGAATATTGACTTGACGTGCATAATCAATATGGTCGCGGGGATAGTAAAACAGTAAATCATGGACAGTATGCAAATTCAAACGCGCCAAATTTTCGGCTTTCTTGACCCCTATTTCGGGTAAATCGCTGAGTTTTTGCTCAATTTTGGGAGCTAGTCGTGGACTTACTTCTGCCACAATTGGTGTAGATCGGATTGGATAACTTGGATGGATATTTTGCGGCTGGTGCTGGTGCTGGAGACTGTCCTTTCTGCAATTTCGTAGAGATATCGACGAGCTTCCGCAATTAAACTTTGTCTAGCTTCTATTTCCAGATGCGGATAACTAGCAAATTGTACCGATAATTCTTGCCAACGTCGGCGTTCATGGGGGGGTAAAGCTGAGGGGAATTTCCCAAAAGTCAGGCTGAGAAATTCACTAAAGCGGTATTGATTACCCACCAAATCTGTAAAACCATGTTCTGCCTCTACAGCTAAGGCTTTATGCAATCTTATCCAATCAGGTGTGTCATTAGTCATTTTTTCAACGCCTTCAGGGAGTAATTCAATCTTCAAACCAACTAGAACGCCATGCAGCTTCAGCTTCAGCGATGGTTAGTTCTTGATGCTTTTTTTGATACTCTCGCCCTAACTTACCGAACTGAATTAAAATATTCCGGATTTGTTTACGCTGTGACAAGAGTGTAGAGTCAGCAAATTCTATTTCCCCTAACCGGAGGTTAATGGCCATAATATGTGTCACGTTAGAATTTGCTGATTCTTCATCATTCTCAATTTCAATAATTAAGTTTAAGAGGTTAGGTGGTCCTGGGGATGATTTCATTAGATGATTCCGATACTGCCGCTGCCGCAGCTAAAATTGGTTCTGGTAATTTCTTGGGTAAAACTCCAGTTTTCTGTAACAAAACATTGGCATTGTGAGAAACTTTTTTCAGTGTCTCCTGAATTAGTTCTTCTAGCTCTTGTTGCCATTGTGCTAATACCATTGGATTGGTGGAATCAACTGATGGGGAATTATTTTCACTATCATTAACTTCATCATTGATTTCATCATTAACTTCATCATTGATTTCATCATTGATTTCATCATTGATTTCATCATTGAGTGTTTCGGCTGTTTCCATTTCCTGTCTTCTCAGATAAACAAGCAATCTTTCTGATGTCTGTTTAGCTAATTGACGGATAGACTGCTGCAACTTTTGCCGTTGGTTTAATGATAACTTTAGAAAAGTTTCCGGATATCCTTGGGTACACAGGTGATAAGTTGCTAGAACTAACTGTTTACCTATGGCTTCTCCCAGAGTAATGAAATAATTGGTATAGGCATTTTGAAGCTCTAGTGCGATTGCCCCAATAGCCTCTTTTAATGCCGTAATATCCCGCTCAATTCGCTCGATAGCTCTGACCATACCTTTTAATGACTCTGTATCGGCGCTTCATCATGGTACAAATATACCAATTTTATAAAAAAGATAAAATACAGTCCAGCACAATTTACTAGACCTGTGATTAAACGAGATTATTGATGAAAGAGGGAGTAGAAAAGAAGCAGGTGATATTATCTACCTACTCGCTACTTTCATACTCCCTACTCCCTACGTCTTTACTTGCTACCCATTTGTGCAGCAACTTCATCAGCAAAGTTACTTTCTAGCTTTTCAATACCTTCACCTAGTACAAAACGTACAAAACGATTAACTAGAATTTCTTCACCAACTTGTTTTTGTACTTGCTGTACCAAGTCTGCGACGGAAATACTTTGATCGCGGATGTAAGGCTGATCTAGCAAAGTTAATTCTTTCAGGCGTTTTTCAATCCGTCCCTGAACAATCTTTTCTTTGATGTTATCTGGTTTATTAGCTAAATCGTCTTTGCCTAGTTCAATATCTTTTTCCTTTTGGGCAACTTCAGCGGGGATTTGCTCTACGTTGACATATTCAACATTAGGGCAAGCAGCAACTTGCATTGCGGCATTCCGAGCTAAATTTTGGAACTCTTCGTTCTTTGCGGCTGCTTCAGATTGAGAATTCAGTTCCACCAAAACACCAACTCTACCACCTGTATGAATATAGCTATCTACTACACCAGGAGTACTAGCTGGGAGGGAAAAATTGATAAAGCGACGCACTTGAATATTTTCACCAAGTTGCCCGATAGCTTGCTTGATGAAATCTTCTACAGTGAGGCTGGTATCTTCAATATAAGGTTGAGCTAACAAAGACTCAACACTAGTCACCGTAGCGGCTTGCTTGGCCAGATTCTTGACTAAAGCTTGAAAACTTTCGTTACGGGCAACAAAATCGGTTTGGCAGTTGACTTCTAGGAGTACACCTACATGACCATCAGGGTGAATATAGGTTTCTACTAGACCTTCCGCTGCAATGCGATCGCTTTTTTTCCCTGCGGAAACTAAGTTTTTTTTGCGTAGCCAGTCGATGGCTTCATCAATATTGCCTTCAGTTTCTTTCAGCGCTTTTTTGCAGTCCATCATGCCGGCACCAGTTTTTTGGCGTAGCTCTTGGACGAGTTTTGCAGATATTTCCGCCATGTTGCCTCAATTCCTAACTTGACCTGGAGTTGTAATCGCTTACAGTTTTGAGTATTTCTATCTTACTCAGGACGAAGCGAAGAATGAAGAGTGAAGTAAGTTTTTCAGGCTTATATCTTTCACCCTTCATTACTTTAACTGCTTATTCTTCCTCTTCTTCGTCAGGAATCACCGTGTCAGTGTACTCGGTTTCTTCATAATCGTACTCATCCTCAGCACCTTCATAGTCGTACTCCTCATCTTCAGCTTCCAGCTGACCGTGACGACCTTCATAAATGGCATCTGCCAGTTTACCTACTATTAGCTTAATCGATCTAATAGCATCATCGTTAGCGGGGATGGGAATATCAACCACATCTGGGTCACAGTTTGTATCTAACATAGACACAATGGGAATTCCCAGCTTTTGACATTCTTGAACTGCGTTATATTCCCGACGTTGGTCTACAATTACCACCACATCAGGGACTTTCCGCATGGTTTTAATCCCACCCAAGTATTTTTGGAGCTTTGCCATTTCCCGACGGAGCATGGAAGCTTCTTTCTTGGGTAGTAAATCCAAGGCGCCGTTTTCTTCACGACGTTCCAAATCTTTCAGCCTGTCAGCTCTGGTTTTGATAGTTGCCCAATTGGTGAGCATTCCCCCTAACCAACGTTGGTTAATGTAGTGAGAACCACAACGACTGGCTTCTTGGGCAATGATACCTGCGGCTTGACGCTTGGTACCAACAAACAGAAATTTTTTCCCTTGTTCTGCTTGAGTACGCATATAGGAGTAAGCATTTTCCATCAATTGGGCTGTTTGCACCAAGTCGATGATATGTACACCATTACGGGAAGTGTAAATGTAGGGAGACATTTTGGGGTTCCAACGTCGGGTTTGGTGCCCAAAGTGAACTCCTGACTCCATCATTTGAGCCAAAGAAACAACTGGCATATTTTTTGCTCCGATTCGGGTTAAACCTCCATCCAGCCGCATTTCCTGATGGAAACACCCGAATTTCTGGATGTGCGAGATTATAGAACTTTTCTAGGGTAGCACAGAAATAATGCAAAATTCAAAATTCAAAATTCAAAATTAAGAATTTTTAGAGTTCAAGGGGTTTAATGGTATTCTTTATACATTAATATCGGATTGCCACTTATAGAAGTGGGGATATTTTTTACTATACCATTTATTGAGTGTGTAATTGAGGGCAGTCAAATCAGTCTACTCATTTTTAACCCTACAACAGAGGAGATTGTACAATGGAAAAACTAGAAGCATATCGACAATATATTCAAAATGTATTAACAGATTATGCAAAACTTCGCACTTCCCCTAATCAAGAGAATGAATTGGAAATGCAAAAAATTTTTGATACCGTCAATGACCACTATCAGCTAATTTTTGTGGGTTGGAATAAAGGAAAACGAGTTTATCGAGACTGTGCTGCATTTGGATATCAAAAATGGCAAAATTTGGATTCAATGGAATGGTACAGAAGATGATATTGCTGCTGATTTAATGGCGTTGGGTGTAGAAAAGCAAGATATTGTTTTGGGATTTCACTCGCCTTATATGCGTCAGTTTACAGATTTTGCCGTAGAATAACATTCTGCTAGAGCAACTAGAAAAACATCAAATCGCTTAACTACTATTGCCATTGCACGTCGTCCCATTCTGTTGTGCTTACGTCATCTAGCAGTATATCATCATGATGTTCTGCCATTGAAATAAAAGCTTCTTCCCAACCTACCCGTATTTTTTGTGGACGAATAATCAGATGATTACCAAAAACAGCTTCTGCTATCTCTGGGGGAGTTGTTTCTTCAGTCATAACTTAATGTTACTTTTTTCAGTCAAGTTTATTTTATCTGTATTATACTTATTCTTAAATACAAAAAGTAGAAAAAATAATGAAAAACAAAACCCTCACCGCTATTATTCACAAGGAAGAAGATATGTATGTTGCTGAATGTGTTGAAATTGGCACAGTTGACCAAGGAGAAACTATCGAAGAGGCATTGGCTAATCTCAAGGAAGCTACTAGGCTATACTTAGAAGAGTCTACTTTATCTGAATTTTTCAAGGCATCCCCACCCAAGGTGTAGTGGGAGAATCAGCATCTACTAAATTTATATTCTCTACTAATATATTCCGATTCTCCATCAAGTCTACATCATCAAAATTCATCAACTTATTCAAATCCACTAAAACTTCTGACGCTGACTGATATCTTTTTTTATAATCATCTAACACCATTTTATTGATAATCTTTACCAACGACTCACTCACTAATGCCTGATTAATCCAACTAACTTCTCCCTGATCATCTCTACTTAATTCATGTGGATTTATTCCCGTTAAAGCCTTAATTCCAATCATACCAATCGCATAGATATCACTATTATAGTGTGGATGTCCTAGACATTGTTCACTAGGTGCATAACCTTTAGTACCAATCCCAATCGTAAAGGCACTATAGTCGGGATTTTCTAATTGTTGAGTAGTAACTTCTTTCACTGCTCCAAAATCAATTAGGACTAATTTCCAATCTATATATCGTCGAATAATATTACTGGGTTTAATATCTCGGTGAATTACGCCATTTTCATGAACAAAGAGGATGATTTGCAATAAATCTTTTAAGATCATAATAACTGCTTTTTCTGCCAGAATTTTGTTAAATTTCAGTTCTTTACTCAGTGGATGACCAGCTATATATTCTTGGATTAAATAAAATTCACCATCTTCTTCAAAAGCAGCTAATAATTGAGGAATTTGGGGATGTTTTCCCAATTTTTCTAAAGTTTGCGCTTCTGATTCAAAAAAACGTCTGGCTAGTTCTAAACTTCTAGCTGTCGGGTTACTTAATTTTAACTGCTTAACCACGCATTGAGGATGTCCAGGACGTTGAATATCTTCAGCAATATAGGTTTCACTAAATCCTCCGCTACCCAGAACTTTCATAATTTGGTATCGCTCACTAAGTATCCGTCCAATCACATCTAAATCTTGTGGCTTAATTAACTGTTGTAAGTCATCTTGTAGGTTAATAATCTCTTGCACAACGGGGTCAGATTGATATTTTTGAAAAATCAATAATAATTGCCGTTTGTTGATTTTTTCTCGGACTACTTCCGTGGTTAAATACCAGAATCCATTTAAGGCGATCGCCATCATGGGTATACTAGTGGGAAAAATTAACTGACCATAGACAAAACAAATCAAGCTGATACCACCCCAAAGACTGGCGAAAACTAAACTAGCTAAAAATCTCTGAATACCTCCCTTGAGCAGATGCATCAATCCTGAACTACTACCTACCAAGAACAGGACAAATAAACCAATCATCAGGGGAGTCTGAATTGCTGGGGTGATGGCTTTACCAGTCATTAAGGTAGCTATAGCATTAGCATGAATTTCTACACCTGGCATCTTTTCCGAAGACCACCAATCCTGAGAAATAGCTACTGCATGATCATCATGATTTAATTTGGCTGTAGAACCAATTAAGACAATTTTATTTGTAAATACCTTTCCTTGCTGTAAAAAATGATTCCAATTGTCTGGGTCAAATACATACCACAAAGGAATAGTCGGAAAAGTTCCACTAACTCCATAAAAATTAATATAACCGCCTTTTGGTGGGGGATACTTGACCTGTGCTGATTTTAAGACCGCTTCTTCAAAAGCAGGTAGTTTGGTCGTTAACATATCTTCACCTAATAATTTGGGATATTCCCTCGCTAATCGGTGTATTTTTCCGTCCACCTCTACGGGAAAATTTACCAAACCAATAGATACTTTATCTGTACGAAATAACTCTTGGGGTTGCGTTAGTTTTAATGTACTACCTTGGATGGTTTCTGAGTTTTCATAAAGTGCTGCTAGCGTAACTTTATCACCATATTTTTGTAACGCTGTTTGCATTTGACTATCATCCACTGCTCCATAGCTACTAGGAGTATCAAATACTACGTCGAGTGCTACGGAACGGACTCCTACCTGCATTAATTTCTCAATTACTTGGGCATAGGTAGCACGTTTATAAGGGAAGGATTTCAGTGGTTCTAGGTAGGCATACTGTTGCGGATTTGTTTTATAGTACTGTTCGGGGATTGAGATCGACTGATCATCAATTGCTAGAATAATAATGTCTTCTGGAGGTACTACTGAACCACGCAATTGAAAAAAAGTATTGACGACCTGATTTTCCATCCATTGTACCCAGTACCCATGAGAAGTACTCAGCAGTGCTGCCCCTACTACGGAAGCAATCACAAGTAAATCACCCCATTGGGTGATGCGCCCAGATTGTCTTGATGATGTCACAGTTCCGGTGGTGGATTTATTTAGTGATTTGTTGGCAGCAGAGACTGATTTTTTGGTTAAGTTAGATATATGTTCTTCTGCCATATTGTGTTACTGATTAATTTAAGTACAACACTTCTATTTATTCAGACCCTGCTTTATTGACAAAATTTTCAAATCAAACTTAAATGAAAATTTTATACAATTGTTTCCAATCCTGGAATTTTCTCGAAATTTGGGTTATGGCAGTCGCCAAAATGATGAGGACACCAATTGAGCCTAAAACTCTTTGTCAATCAGGATTTTACTCGGTGACTCCTGACGGGCGTGACTCCTGCCATCACATGATGCCTCCATTGTGGTATTCCCATTCAGAAATGACCTCTACATCGGCGGTTTAGGCATGGCTCTAGGTGAGAAATACAATGCCTATTGAGCTATAGATGAAGAAATTCACCCGCCTGAAAACACAGATATAGCAGGGAAAGGGCACAAGAAGCAGGATGGAAAGTCCTTTGGTGTTTGAGTTTTATGATCACTGGACATTCTCATTCAACTGACAAACCCGATGGGATTTACAACTGGGTAACAGATAAGTTTTGGCAAAAGTGTTTGGTTTCGTCTAAACTTACCTCCCACCCCAACCAAGGATATTTTCTAACTCTGGTGTAATGCTAGTACTTGCCACAAAACATTTCCTGATATTGATCACAAAAGCTATTGATGGGCATCAGCCTATATCCTACAACAATTCTAAGCCATACCTCTTTAGGAGTAAACTTGATGGTTAGATCCAGCAGAATGTGGTGATTTAGTCAATTTTATGGGTAGATTTTAATTGTGGGGCGTCTGTGAAAATTATTGGAGGTGAAGAAGATGCAGCGTCCACCATCTCAACGCTAATGTTTTAGCCAATTTTCTGCTTTGCTAGAAGTAAGATAAAAGCTATACATAGAGTTACCCATTATAGATATTAGCAAAATTATGGTTTAAGAATTGCTATAATCTATTGTTTCCTCTGAGATTCTTATATATTATTAGGTGTAAATTTCTATGGGTTCGACAATGAATCGTCTATCTATATTTGTAGACGGAAACAATATGTTCTATGCTCAACAAAAAAATGGCTGGTTTTTTGACCCACGCAGAGTATTAGAATATTTCAAACACGAACAGCCAGATACAACTTTAATCAATGCTTTCTGGTACACAGGTTTAAAAGACCCACAAGATCAACGCGGTTTCCGAGATGCATTAATTAGTTTAGGATATACAGTGCGGACTAAAATTCTCAAAGAGTACTATGATGATGTCTCTGGTCGTTACTCACAAAAAGCAAATTTAGATATTGAAATTGTCGTAGATATGTTTAATACAGTAGATCAGTATGATCGGGTTGTATTATTCAGTGGTGATGGTGATTTTGAACGAGCAATTGAACTATTACGCTCAAAAAATACGCATATTACAGTAGTATCAACGGAAGGAATGATTGCTAGGGAATTACGTAATGCTACTGATAGATATATAGACTTGAACGATATCAGAGACCAAATAGAAAAAACTGAAGGTTAAAATACTTAGCAATTATTTACAAAAATTAAGCGTTTGCCAATTTTAGATTTTGGATTTTAGATTAAAAATTATTTCGGTTTTTGACCAGTCCCTTAGGGATGAAACAATGTCAAAATTTAAAATTCTTAAGCCGCTATACCCTTTAAATTTGGGTCTATCCAAAATCGGCAATCCAAAATCTAACATCGGTTGACAGTATTTTCAGCCGTTCTGTGAAACCTCAACCAACAACCAAATCAATGAGTAATCAAGTAGATAGAATCATCATCTTTGATACCACACTCCGAGATGGAGAACAGTGTCCGGGAGCAACTTTAAATATAGATGAAAAGCTAGTGATTGCCAAGCAACTAGCACGTCTAGGAGTAGATGTGATTGAGGCTGGATTTGCTTTTGCAAGTCCTGGCGATTTTGAAGCATCAGCCAAATTGCTCAAACTGTGGGGACTGAAGATGGACCAATTATTTGTAGTTTAGCTAGAGCTAGACACGACGATATTAAAGCCGCAGCCGAAGCCATCAAACCAGCTGCTCATGGCAGAATACATACTTTTATTGCCACTTCTGATATTCACTTGCAATATAAGTTGAAAAAAACTAAATCAGAAGTGCTGTCCATCGCTGAAGAAATGGTGGCTTATGCCAAAACCTTCACTAATGATGTCGAATTTTCCCCCGAAGATGCCGGACGTTCCGATCCAGAATTTCTTTACCAAGTTTTAGAGCGAGCGATCGCCGCTGGGGCAACCACTGTTAATATTCCTGACACAGTGGGTTATACTACACCCAGTGAATTTGGGGCAATAATTAAAGGGATTACCGAAAATGTCCCCAATATTGACCAAGCGATTATTTCGGTTCATGGTCACAATGATTTAGGTTTGGCTGTAGCCAACTTTTTAGAAGCTGTCAAAAATGGTGCAAGACAACTAGAATGTACCATTAATGGTATTGGTGAACGAGCCGGAAATGCAGCGCTTAGAAGAATTAGTCATGGCCTTGCATGTCAGACGGCAATATTTTAACCCCTTCTTAGGACGTCCTGTAGATTCTGAAGACCCACTCTGCAATATTGACACTAAACAAATTTATAAAACTTCACGTCTAGTTTCCAATTTGACGGGAATGTTAGTGCAAGCGAATAAAGCGATAGTTGGTGCCAATGCTTTTGCTCACGAATCTGGCATCCATCAAGATGGTGTGCTAAAAAACAAGCTAACGTATGAAATTATGGATGCCCAATTGATTGGTTTAACTGACAATCAAATCGTTTTGGGTAAACATTCCGGGAGAAATGCTTTCCGCACCCGGTTAAAGGAATTGGGTTTTGAACTATCGGAGACAGACTTAAATAAAGCCTTTGTTAAATTTAAAGAGGTCGCGGATAAAAAGAAAGAAATTTCCGATTGGGATTTAGAGGCGATTGTTAATGATGAAATCCAACAAGCACCAGATTTATTTAAATTAGAATTGGTGCAAGTTTCCTGCAGGTAGTAACGCTAAACCCACAGCTACAGTTACACTGCGGACACCAGAAGGAGAAGAATTAACTGATGCAGCGATTGGTACAGGTCCAGTTGATGCCAGTTTACAAAGCTATTAATCGGGTAGTGAATGTTCCTAATGAGTTGATTGAATTCTCTGTACAATCAGTAACCGGGGGATTGACGCTCTAGGGGAAGTAACTATCCGCTTAAAATATGAATCCAGAGTCTTTGCCGGTCATGCAGCAAATACAGATATTATAGTGGCATCGGCTCAAGCTTATGTGAATGCATTGAATAGGTTATATGCTGCATTGCAAAATAAAGAACAGTCTCATGAAATAATTACCCAGAAAGTGTGAAACATTACTTGTAAGTAAACAGGCTAATTATTTAGTTAAAAATATTCCCTAACCTCACTGTAAAGTTGGGGAATTCAATGATGACAGAGCATGCGCTAAAGCGCAACTACGAGCCAATTTTCATAGTTCGTAGTTGCGCTTTAGCGCATGTTTCTTAAATTGGCAAAGGTATTGATAATGCCTCTAGATAAGTGCCAAAATGACCGCCATGATGGAAATTAGTACGGTAAATTCATCTGATGTCAAATGATGAAATATTCTATGAATCCATCAATCAACCCATCTTGGAGTAAAATTCGTACCGCTTTTCAAAAAATTTGGGGTTATGAAGATTTCCGTTCACCACAGGGAGAAATCATCCACAGTTTATTGACTAAAAAAGATGCCATGATTATTATGCCTACTGGGGGAGGAAAATCAATTTGTTTTCAACTTCCTGCACTCTTGCAAACAGGATTAACTTTGGTAGTTTCTCCCTTAATCGCACTAATGGAAAACCAAGTGGAGGAATTACGTCAAAAACACCAAAAAGCAGCACTTTTGCATAGTGAATTATCTCCATTACAACGTCGTGCTACATTGCAAGCTGTAGAACGACAAGAATTAAGATTACTATATTTATCTCCAGAAACTTTATTGAGTTTACCCGTATGGGAAAGATTGTGTCATCCCCAATTACAAATCAACGGTTTAATTTTGGATGAAGCTCATTGTTTAGTGCAGTGGGGTGAAACCTTTCGTCCAGCTTATCGACGCTTGGGAACCATCCGTCCAACATTATTGAAATCAAAACCACCAGGAACAAAAATTTGTATTGCTGGTTTTACCGCTACTGCTGATCCAGAAGCTCAAAAAATTATTCAATCTGTTTTACAATTACAACAACCTGAGATATTTTCTCTAAATCCATACCGTGATAATCTACATCTAAATGTTCGTATTGCTTGGACACCAAGAGGTAGAAAACAACAATTATTAAAATTCATTCAAAATCGACCAAAACAAGTCGGATTAATTTATGTTAGGACTCGAAGAGATAGTGAAAATATAGCTTTTTGGTTAGAAGAACTAGGTTATCCCACAGCTAGTTATCATGCAGGATTAGGTGCTACAGAACGTCGAGAAGTAGAAACTAGTTGGTTAAGTGGAAAAATCCTGTTTGTAGTGTGTACCTGTGCTTTTGGAATGGGGATAAATAAATCAGATGTTCGTTGGATAATTCACTTTCACGCACCACATCTAATTTCTGAATATGTACAAGAAATTGGACGAGGAGGAAGGGATGGTAAACCAACGGAAACCCTGACTTTAATTAGTGAACCGACCGGAATATTAGATCATGAAGATAAACAAAGACAACAATTTTTTCAAGAACAAATATTGAAACAACAACAAATAGCTCAACAATTAATTAAAAAACTACCACCCCAGGGGGACGTAACCGCAATAAATAAACAATTTGACAATGGTGCAATGGCATTATCACTACTTCATAGTAGTGGTCAACTTACATGGCTTGACCCTTTCCATTATACCATTACCCAAAAAGTTGCTAAACAACAACTTACTCAATTAAAATCAGCCCAACAAATGAATAAATATTTAACTACTAAACAATGTCGTTGGTTGTTTTTGTTAAACGCTTTTGGTTTTCCTCAATTGGGTTCTTCTCAAAATTGGTGTTGTGGACATTGCGATAATTGTAAGTAGTGCGAGCATCTTGCTCGCTCATATAGCAGAAAGTAGAAGAAAGTGAGTAAATTTTTCCTCACTTTCTTCTTGACCTTGCCTTTAACCAACTACAAAATTCACCAATTTACCAGGAACAACAATTACCTTTTTAATTTCCTTCCCTTCAATATAACGCTGGGTAATTTCCGACTCACGAGCATATTTTTCCAACTCAGCTTTATCAGCTTGTGCAGGAACTTGAATTGCACCGCGAGTTTTACCCATGATTTGAATCACTAAAGTAATTTCATCACTACCAAAGCATTCAGGATCAAAACTTGGCCAAGTTTGGCAATGAACAGAATCTTTATTACCCCAATAATTGCCATAATTCATCAGCAATATGTGGTGCAAAAGGCGCTAACAAAATCACCAAATTCTGCATACCTTCCGCATAAATTGGTGAATTTTTGCAATCAGCATCAGTTAAAGCATTACTTAACTTCATTAACTCAGAAATAGCCGTATTAAATTGATATTCATCCTCCACATCTTCCGTAACCGCTTGAATAGCTAATATGAATTGACCTACGTAAATCTTTTTCCGATTTAGTTAAATTATCGAGTTCGGCTGATTTACGAGATACACCAGCAGCAATATAATCTGTCACCAAACGCCAAACTCGGTTTAAAAAACGGAATTGTCCTTCTACATCAGCTTCATCCCATTCCAAATCTTTTTCTGGTGGAGCTTTAAATAAAATAAACATCCGCGCCGTATCTATTCCATATTTACCAATCACATCTTCTGGTGCGACACCATTGCCTTTAGACTTAGACATGGTAGCGTATAGACGTTGTAAAGGTTCTCCTGTTTGCGGGTCTACGAGGATCATTTGCATTCACCAAATTGGAAGGAATCCATTTATCTTTACCACCCTTATTAGGATTCAGGTAAGTTAAACCCTGTACCATTCCTTGAGTTAACAAACGTTGAAAAGGTTCATCAAAATTCAATAAACCTCTATCTCGTAACACTTTAGTAAAGAAACGCGAATATAATAAATGTAAAATCGCGTGTTCAATTCCTCCCACATACTGATTACAGGCATCCAATCATTGGTTTTACTACTATCAAATACCTGTTGTTCATTCTTAGCATCAGTAAAACGCAAGAAATACCAAGAGGAATCAATAAAAGTATCCATCGTGTCGGTTTCCCGCTTTGCTGGAGTACCACAAGTTGGACAAGGAACATTGACCCAATCTGCTAATTGTGTTAAAGGTGAACCACCACGTCCGGTAAACTCCACTTCTTCTGGTAACTGCACTGGTAAATCTTGGTCAGGAACAGGTACTATTCCACAATTAGGACAATGAATGACTGGGATTGGTGCGCCCCAATAGCGTTGTCGGGAAATCAACCAATCCCGCAAACGATATTGTATTCGTAGCTTACCAAAACCCTGTTGTTCAGCAGATTCAACTATGGCTTTTTTAGCATCTACAGAACTCATCCATTGAACTCACCAGAATTAATCAAAATCCCTGTTTCTGTATATGCTGATTTGAGAACAGGTGTTTCACTGGGATTAGCTTCGGGGGAGACAATTACCACTTTAATGGGTAAATTCTGCTCTTTAGCAAACTTAAAATCTCTAGCATCATGAGCAGGTACACCCATCACCGCTCCTGTACCATATTCATACAGTACATAATCAGCAATCCAAATGGGTACTTCTTCCCCTGTAAAGGGATTAATAGCTTTACCACCTGTGGGAATACCGCGTTTAGGTTTATCTTCTGCGGTACGTTCTAACTCGCTTTGATTAACGACTTCTTGAATAAAAGCTTCTACAACTGCTTGCTGTTCTTTGGTCGTGACAACTTGAGTTAAAGGATGTTCAGGTGCTAATACTAAATAACTCACACCAAAAACCGTATCAGGACGGGTGGTGTATACGCCAATTTTTTCATCTAACCCCACAATGGGAAATTCCAAGTATGCACCAGTGGATTTACCTATCCAGTTGGCTTGCATTAACTTTACCCGTTCTGGCCAACCTGTTAATTTATCTAAATCGTTGAGCAATTCTTCCGCATAGTCGGTAATCTTAAAAAACCACTGACGTAAAAGTTTGCGTTCAACTTTAGCACCACTACGCCAAGAACGTCCTTCATTATCAACTTGCTCGTTTGCTAAAACAGTTTGGTCGATGGGGTCCCAGTTCACTGCGGCTTCTTTTTGATAAGCTAAACCCATCTGCAAAAACTGCAAGAAAATCCATTGTGTCCACTTGTAATAATCTGGTGAACAGGTAGCAACTTCGCTTTCCCAGTCAATGGACAAACCAAGACGCTGTAATTGTTGCCGCATTTGGGCAATATTTTGATAAGTCCACTTGGCTGGGGGAACTCCTCGGTCAATAGCCGCGTTTTCTGCTGGTAGTCCAAAAGCATCCCAACCCATTGGGTGTAGTACGCGATAACCTTGCATACGTTTGAGGCGGGCGATGACATCTGTAATTGTGTAGTTACGGACGTGACCCATATGTAGACTACCAGATGGGTAGGGGAACATGGATAAAGCGTAGAATTTTGGTTTATCTTGATGTTGAGGTGTTTGATCTAAACCAAGTTCTAACCATGTCTTTTGCCATTTTTCCTCAATCGCGGCTGGGTTATATCGGGACTCCACAATCAAAAACTCCTAACTGATGAAAGCAATCTGCTCTGCTATTGTGGCATACTCAAGAGCAGGGCGTAAAAATCAAAAATAATCTCATCTATATAAACAGGCTATGTATATAAGAAAACTTGAAATTAGAAATTTATGGGGAAATGATTTCGCATGGACACTAAATGAAGATGTAAATGTGTTGATTGGGAAAAATGGTTCAGGGAAATCAACAATCCTACGAATGCTTTACGAAGCCATATTGCCTATTGAAGATAGCAAATTGAATTTTAGAGTATTTGACCCCATTGATGAAATAATCATTGAGCTAGAAGATGATATTGTCATCAGAGTTAATAGTGAAGATAGAAGTATAACAGGAAACAAGGAAATTACCAACTACGAATTAAATACAACATTGATTAATACTTTTGATGTTGTTGAAAATAGGTTAAACCCAAATACTACATTACTTGATTATCAACTTGATCAGTTAAAACAAAAATTTATTATTTATCAAAGAGATTTATCTAATCAAGTAGAAGCAGCATTGAGAATCAGATGATCAAGAATTAAGAAAAAATAAATTATATGAAATAGCATCTATTTATGAACCTAAAAATACATTTATGAAGATTTTGCATGAACTATTTAGTCATACAAACAAAAAATTTGATGAAAAGGAATTTTATTTTTTAAAGGAAGGCACTGAAACACCCATTCTGCCAGAAAATCTATCATCTGGAGAGAAGCAAATATTAATTATCTTATTAGCAACATTAGTGCAACACAGAAAAAAATATATCCTATTAATGGATGAGCCTGAAATATCATTGCATATTGAGTGGCAAAGAATTTTAATAGCAAATATAAGGCAAATAAATCCAAATTGTCAAATTATTATAATAACTCATTCACCAACTGTTTATTATCAAGGGTGGATTGAAAAAGCCACAAGAATAGAAAATATTCAGTCAATTTCAGATTTAAAAGGAAGTACCATTTTAACAGAAAAAAGTACACATTCAGGAGAGCGTGTACAAAAAATGAAAAATATTTTGAACAGCTTTTCGGGAAATAAATTTAAATTTTATCAGTTTAATCGCAAAATTAGTGAATATACTTCATTTACCAAAGATGAGTGCATTGAACTCTTGGATTTCCTGAAAAATAAGGGAATTTATCCTGATGTAATAACATTTACTTCTTTAATTTCTAAGCTCCCTAATTATCAAGAGGCAAAAGATATTTTTGATTTAATGGAAAAAGAAACTTATACTAAATTATCTTATGTCAAGCCTAATGATATAACTCTTAATACTTTGATTAAAAAAGTTAGTGGAGTTCAAGAAGGAATTGAGCTTATTCAAAGCATAATTGCAAACGAAAAACTGCAATTGTATCCTGATATTATCACGTTCAGCACTTTACTTGGGAAAGCAAGAAACATGGATGAAATTAGATTACTTGAAGAAACACGAAACTATTATCAAGTTAAAACAAATGATATATACTTAAATAAATTGGCTTTTAAGGGATTTCAGGGAGGACGGTAACTAGTGAAAGAGAAAGATTCCGATTCTAATACCTATAAAGAAGCTGCTCAAAGAATGGAAGCAGATGCTTATGCACTAGGGTTTGAAATTTCTGTATTGGTTGAAGATATTTATGATGAAGGATTTTGGAGGTTTATTATTGAAAACGTCAACCCGAATTTAAAAGGTAAAATTGATTTTCCAAATCCTAATCGGAAAGGAACACGCGGAAAAAGTATTTTGAAAAACTTTAAAGATTTTGTTAAAGCAAAATTTATTATTTGCATTGATAGTGATTGTGAATATTTGTACGACAACAGTACATGGTATATTGATGACTATATTTACCATACAGTTGTTTATAGTAGAGAAAATTTTCAGTGTAATCATTTTTCATTAAATGAAATATGTAAAGATTTAACTACTAAAGTCTATAATTTTAAGAGTTTACTTGAAAATATTTCCATAAAGGTTTCGCCTTTGTTTTACGTTTGGTTTTACTTCAAGCAAATCCATTGTAAGCAGTTTGCTCATATTATAAAAAACGAAGTATTTGAAAGAATTTTAAGTTTTCAAGATAGTAAATTCGAGGATATTGGAGATGAGAATATCTTATTTTAAAGTATTGAAAAGAGAGTGAATGATACATTAGAAAATCTTAAAAAAGTCATGGATAATGATGGTTGGTACGACTCGATTTTTTCAGATGGTATTCCTAACATAAAAAATCAGTTAACAGAAAAATATTCAATACGTCCAGAAGATATTTTGTTATTTTGCTATGGACATGGTGTAGAAAAATTTATTGAACCATTTATGAAAAAACTCATTGCAATATTAAAGGATTCAAAAATAGAAGAAGTAAGAAACGAGCTAAATGAAGCATCAAATAAAGATATTAACAATACAATTAGTCGAATTGAAAACATGGCAAAACAAGACATCAAGACTAAATTAAATGACAGTTTTAAATCTCTTGTTTATGGTAATGTCGAAAATAAACAGATGCAAATAATCAAAGAAAAACTAGCTAAGGAATTAAAAGGAACTAAATCATATTTGTCTACTTAGAGGGTGTTTGAAAAGTTACGAGGAGGTATAATTTGTTATTCTACGCGACAGTAAATAATCCCGCGAGATTCTTCCCTCCGGTCAGAATGACAACATAGGCTTTGTATTAGTGATAAATGATAGTTAATTTTTGCGTACTTCTTGCTTTTGCGTCTACCCTGCGGGAACGCCTAGCGGCGAATGCGCCTTTGCGTGGGACAAAAAATGTAGCTTATCTACATGAAAATTGCTGTAAGCTCTACAGTTAATCATAACGCATTCTCTAAATCCTTATCCCCTATTCCCCATTAATCATCCCGTAGTATTACTCATGCTAAAGGTTTTTGTTTACGGTACTCTTAAACCAGGTGAAGATAATTACCAAGAATATTGTGCTCTTAAGGTTGTGGATGCTCAAAAAGCTTTCGCATTAGGCAAATTATATGATTTGCCAATGGGATACCCCGCAATGACAATGGGAGATGATCAAGTTCTAGGATTTTTACTGTCTTTTGCTGACTCTAGTATTTTAGCAGCGCTGGATGAGCTAGAAGATTATCACCCCTCTCAACCAATATCATCCAACCTATATAATCGGAAATATATTCAAATATACGAATCAAGAGAATTACCCCTCGATTGGGCTTGGGCATATTTTATGACCCAAGACCAAATTCACCACTTTGAAGGGATTTATCTAGCTAACGGTTGTTGGAGTGGACAACGACGAATTACTAATTAATTTATTCCGTCTTCGCTGTCTTTCGATTCTGTCTGCGTCTGATTTTCTACCTTTTTTGGGGTAGCGATCGCCGTTTTGGGAATTTCAATAACTGGGTTGTTTAGAGCCACCATTAGTGGTGAAGCCGGAACTTCCGGTTTTGTGATTACTGGTGGTGCTACGACTGGCTTTTCTTCTGCTATTTGCCAGTTTCTAGATTCGTTACTGGGTAAGAAACTAGATATTGCACCAATCGCACCAACTGCGATCGCAATGCCACCACATAACCATAATAATCGCAAGCGACGATTTACACGTGTAAACACTTGTTGACAGATTACTTCTGATGATGGTGATGCTGCGGGAGTTGGTAAACTCTGGAAATTATGTCTGAGCTTTTTTAATCGTGTATACAAGCATTGAATTGAGGCATCTGTTAACAGCCATTCTTCCACTTGCTTGCGTTCAGAAGCAGTAACCTCGCCATCGAGGTAAGCACTTAATAACTCGAAGCGATCGCGCTTCATCATATCTATAATACCCGTTGATTCATTGGTATACTGTGCCTTCCCATCAGGTAAATCCCTAGTCGGTTCGGCTTGGGAATGGTCGGAAAACTGATCGTCAGTAATCATTTTAACATTTTTACCAATTATTCTCCGGGTAAACAAAACAAAAGCTGGAGAAAAATTGATTAATTCTGCCAGTAATGACAGTAATAGTCGGTTTTTTCTGCATAATTATGAAAATTTCTGCCATTGTGGTCAGATAAATACTCACGACCGGAGAGAGTTGACTAACTTAAGCATCTAGATAATTTTGCAATTGAGCCTGCAATCTGGATCTAGCTCTAGCTATTCTGGACTTAACAGTGCCCAAGGAAACACCAGTGATTTCGGCAATTTCTTCATATGCCATCCCTTCAATTTCCCTCAGAACTATCGTAGTCCGGAATACTTCGGGCAAATCAGCGATCGCCACCCGCAATTGCTCATAAAATTCTCTAGTAGTTAATTCTTCTTCTGGACCTGGAGTATCACCAGCAATTTCCCAATCCATTTCACCATCTTCTAGTGAACGGGGAGCATCTAGTGACAAAGGACTAACGACTCGCTTGCGCTTCCGCAGCTCATCGTAAAATAAGTTAGTCGCAATTCGGCTTAACCAACCTCGGAACTTAGGTGGCTCTTGTAGTCGGTTAATATTCCGATACACGCGAATCCAAACTTCTTGAGCCAAATCAGCTCTGTCAGGCCAATCTGGAGCCAAATGATATAAAACCCGATCAACTTGCGTCTGATAGCGACGCAACAGTTCTGCAAACGCAGCACGGTCTGGACGCGATCCTGATTGACAGCGCAAAATTAGATCGTGATTTGAGAGTTTGTCAACTTGCACCGATGCTTCTGGAAACCTCGCATCAACCGTTGACCAGGATACAGCAATCGATTGACTCATAGATCGTAAAGGCTTTAAATGATCCCTTTCCATTAGACCTAGCTAATTACAAACAAGTTCCCTAGTTAAGTGACAGATTTATGACTGTTAGGCCAAGGTTGATAAATTTGGGTTCATTCCTAACAACTCCAAAAGCGCATACCTGGTTTGATCACTAGTAATGGTTACTTTTTAGTTTATCAGCCCATAGTTTAGTATGAACATGAATCTCCACAAATATTATGCCACTCCTAGAGGGAAAGAGGCAGGGGGCAGGGGGCAGGGGGCAGGGGGCAGGCGGAGGAAATAGAATTAAAATATCCTTTCTCCCTATCTCCGTTTCTCCCCCCTGCTCCCCGCTCCCTGCTCCCCTGCCTCTTCTGCCCCGATGCCCTAAGTGCGATAGCTAATATGGTGGTTTTGCTACTAAAATAGTTGCTGATTTCTCCATATTTTGTTGGTATCTAGAATCAATACTAGATTGATTTGCTATATGAACTTGACAACATAAGTTGAGGGACAATGTAATTGTGATTGCAAGCAATAGTTTTTCCCGCATAGTTTTTCTCTCACCCACACCATTAATGATTACTTGCTGTATGTTAAAAGTTCCCCTAAATAATTTAAGTTGCTGACTTAAAGTTTTTCTACGGGGAGAATCATCAGAGCAATCGTTTTTTTAAGGGTATGTGCAGATTGATTCAGAAAACTGATAAGATTTGATAAAATTTTGACGCTCAAAAATTAAGTAAATACAAATTAGTCAGCAGGATATGTCAGAGATAAACATTAGGCGGTGACAATGGCAAGAAATGAATCTGTAGCGCGTATGGTGATGTTGCTCTGTTTTGGTACAGCAATTTTATCTCTGGCTGTCCGTTGGATCAATCAAGGACAGTCACAGCAACTAACGTCAACTGTGTTGAAGCAAAATTCTACCCGAACTAATTCTGGGCGTAATGCCAGTAGCTCTTACAAAAATACCTCCGGGTCAGGTTTAGAGGAAAAAGCGTTAGGTGCTTCCCTACCTGAATCACCTCCAAAATTATCAGCAATCAAGCCTCATATTAATCGGGAAACTAGAAGCAAAAATGTCGCTAATGTGACGGACTCACCAAAAAAATTGCGGGTGGTAATGGCAGAACCAGTCGTGAGTTCACCAACTAATGCCCTAAAATCTGATCAGACTCAACTAATCGTTGATTTAGGCGATCGCCGAGTTTATGTTTATCGTCACCAAGAAGTAATAGCCAGCTATCCGATTGCTGTAGGGAAGAGAGGTTGGGAAACACCTACAGGTAATTTCCAAGTTATGCATATGGAACATCATCCTATTTGGCGTCATCCCATAACTGGCAAAGTATTTCAGGCTGGTACTGATAGTCCTTTAGGGGACAGATGGATTGGTTTTTGGTCAGATGGACGCAATGAAATTGGTTTTCATGGCACACCGGATATTGATTTAGTCGGAACAGCAGTTTCTCATGGTTGTTTGAGAATGCGTAATGCTGATGTGAAATTACTGTATCAACAAATCGGTTTAGGAACGCCAGTTTTTGTACGTAGTTAATTCAAACAGGGAACAGGGAACAGGGAACGGGGAACAGTGAATAGAGATAGGACTCCTATTTGATTTGTGAACAAAGAACATATTCTTCCCCCTGTTCCTTGTTAAGAGTTCCCCGTTCCCTTTTCTCAGAACTAAAGTTTTAGGGAACGCAGAACAGGACACTTTCTATTCCCTGTTCCCTGTTCCCCGTTCCCTGTTCCCTTTCTCTGTAAATTACAATTTTTGCTCAAAGTTAGATGCATTCAGTTGGAGTAGTGTGCTGACTTGACGTAGCACCTCGTTCCCTGTAGTCTTACCCAACGCTTGCCGTTCTGGAAAGAAATGAGGTCGATCTAAATAACGATTAATAGCTTCAGTGACTTGTTGGGAAATCAATTCCTCAAGTTCTTTTTTAGCCCGTTCACGTTGATGTTTAGCACCTTCTTCTGTCGTTGCATACAAAGGAGGAAGACGATTCAGCGCATAAGCGGCAATATCTCCTACATCTAGGGAACTTTCGCTAGAGACTTCAATTTCGGCTATGCGGCGATCGCCTCCGTCAACACCAATTCTTCCATGACGTTAATAAATTGTTTTCGTGGTACAGCAACTACCCGACCATCTAACAATGCTCCCATCAGCCGATCTAAGGCCATATACTCCTCAATTGAGAGGTCGGAAGCATTATCACAAATTCGCCCGACTTCGGCTTCCATTGCTGGTGTCAGATAACCATCCTGGAGAGCCTGTTCGACAATTTTCTCAATACTCATATAAATACTCGGTATAGGGGAAACTCAGATGTAAATATCTGAGAGGGAAGCGACAAGAGGAAATTGATCCCCATTATTTTTAACTTTGTTAATTAACAGCAGTAGTTTGCCAAGGTATAGGGTCAACCGATTTACCATTGACATAAAGACCCCAGTGTAAATGTAGAGCCAGTAGCAGCACCTGTGGAACCGACTGCACCAATAATTTGACCTGGTTTGACCAAATCACCTTCCTGGACATTAATCCGACTCAAATGCATGAAAATACTAATTACTCCTTGACCATGATCAATGCCAATAACGTTACCATGAACTCTATATCCTTGGGATACTCTACCTACTAAAGCAACTCTCCCAGCGGCGGGGGCAATTACAGGTGATCCTGTAGCACCAGCATAGTCTACGCCACGATGGTAGTAATCATTTGCAAATTTACCATTATAGTAACGACGTACACCATAATTAGTACTCATTCGTGCGGCATTTGGTTTGAGAAAATACACCTTGCCAATATTTTTGTGGTGTTTGTAATGCTTTCAGGACTCCGACTCGTTTGAGTTCATATTCTGTGGCGTCTAGTCCAGCTTTTCCTGGTGGTAAATAAATGCTTTGGGTCGGAAATTTGCGATGGCGTACTGACACATCCAAGTTTTTTTCTTGACCATCTCCCATTACTTTCAGTTTTCTAGTTCCAGCTGTTTCTAAGGGAGTTGTGGGCACAAAAGCACGGTATTTGTTACCATTAATCATAAAAGACGGATACTTTTTATCGCCTAAAATCACCGTGGGACTGCTATTCTCTTCTGGACGATCAAGATTAATGACTATTGATAGGGTATCCCCCAAATGAGGATTTTTAGGAGTTACCTGAACTTGTAAAGCTTCTACGGGCAATGCTAATGTCGCTGGAAGCGATACCAATAAACTGATTAGCACATTTTTAGTAAAGCGGTGTTTTCCCCACCAAGAAATATTTAAAAAAGACACTTTATTTTTTGTACAAATAGAGTAATTACTGGTATTCATAAACCCCTTCAGAATTTCTTTACTGTTTCCTATTTCCTGTTCCCTGTTCCCTGTTCCCTGTTCCCTGTTCCCTGTTCCCTTCCTCATCAAATTTAGCCAAACCAGACTAGCCAGAGAGGAAGTGCTAAAAACAACCCAATAAAGGTTATGGCAATACTACTAGCTAACAAACTGCGGTCAAGTTCATAAACTTCGGCTAAAATCAATACAGAAAGTCCTGTAGGTGTACCTGACATGAGGACTAATACTAAACGTTTTTCATCAGTTATACCAAAATAAGTTGCACATAGTCCCACTAATAACGGCACGATAAAAACTTTAACCACACTAGCTATAGTGGCAATTTTCCAACTTGGATATGTTTTAATTGTTCCCAATCGCAAACCAACTAGTAATAAAGCAAAGGCTATGACTACCCAAACTGCTTTATCTAAACTTGACTCTACTAACTCTGGTAATTTAATAAACTGAGTATTTAAACCAATTACAAAAGTCCACAAACTAGGAACAGTGATTAAATCCCATAATGGAGTCCACCATTTATTTTTAACTTCTCTGGCACCAAAATAGCTGGCAATGATCACAGCTATTCCATAAGTGCCAACTACATTGTTCGTAACACTGAATAGCACAGCCCAGTCATTATTTTCAGGACTAGTTAGTACCTGGGTAAGTGTCAGTCCCACAAAGCCTGTATTACCTAAAATTGCCGCTAATATAAAACTACCTAAACTTTCCCGACTTAACGCCACCGAAACATCTAGATTTAATTTTTCTGGTGCTAATTGTCGATGCATGAACCATTGATACACCCACCAAGCTAGTAACGCTAGTCCTAGACTAGTTAATAAGACTACTACCGATATTCCGGGTACGAGTACACCATCAGAGGCATGGGTATGACGTGCCAATACTAGAAGTTGTAAGGGAACTCCAAACCAGTAAAGTGTTTGACCTAAAAGTTTCAGAAAATTATCGGAAGTAAACCGAGATAAAAGCAGCCCTAAACCTATCCAGATCAGGAGTGGTGTATAAGCATTGAATAGGTTATCAATCATGAGTCAGTCGGTAGCAAATTACTTTACCGTCAGTATCTAAAAATTATAAACTAGATAAAACCACCATCCCATCCCAAATCGAAAATTATTTTGCTGCCATTAAATTAAATACCGTAATTTCCGGACGAGCACCAAATCGTAGATGTAATCCAGTCATACCTAAACCCCGATTAGTATATTCCATCATATTTCCAATTTGATAAAGACCAGCATAATACTTTACCCCCCAAAATGGTAAAACTGGCGGCTTGAACCAGGGTAAGCGCACTTGTCCACCGTGGGAATGCCCTGATAATTGCAAATCAAACCTATCAGTGATAGCACTAGTATCAGCAAAATCTGGTTCATGAACTAATAAAATTGCTGCTCCTGATTGAGGTAATTGCTGTAACACTAAATCAAAATTTGGTGTACCTGCTACTAAATCATCTATCCCCGCAATATGCAACATTCCATTACCTCTATGTAGAGTGCAAACAATATTACCTATATAAACTATTCCCTGTTTCGTTAAAGTTTGGATAATCGTCTTGGCATCGTTTTGATGATCATGGTTACCTAAGATCATCAAAGTCTGATCTTTCGGCTGGAGTTGACTTAATGTATTACCCAAAGAGGGAATTAACTCTGGTAAATTCCGAGTAATTAAATCCCCTGTAATCACTACTAAATCTGGTTTCTGTTGGTTTACTAAACTCACGATATGTTGTAAACGTTGGGAATTCATCCAGCGATCGCGATGGATATCACTAATTTGGACAATCCGATAGCCGTTAAACTCTGAAGCGAGATGGGGTAGAGTCAATTGTAAAGAATTGATCTCAATCCAGTTAGGTTCAATCGACTTAGCGTATACTAGAACACAGAAAGCGAGCAGAAAGCACCATTTTAAGCATTGGCGGGCGAATCTGCTGACTTTTCTGAGGCATTTACGACTTCTCAAAGTATAATCTTCCCCGATTCGTGTATCTGCCAAATTTGGGATGGCGCTATTCCTTTAAATCTGACGGATAATTATGTGAACAGTGAGAAAATTAAATAAAGAATTAAAGTATTAAAAATAGTGAGATATGATATAGTCTCTATCTCCCAACGGTGCTGAGTGCTGAGTAAGCAGGAAAACTTTGTATACTGAAAAAAAGCGAAAAAGCCTAACTTAATCAATATTTGGGATTTATTTACGAATGTAATACTCAGCACTACAATCAAGCACTAAATGGATTATTGGATTGATGAAACTTCCTATTGTCGCAATTATCGGCCGCCCGAATGTGGGCAAATCCACTCTGATGAATCGTTTGGCTGGAGAACAAACAGCCATTGTTCATGATGAACCTGGAGTCACACGCGATCGCACTTATATGCCAGCTTATTGGTGCGATCGGGAATTCTTGGTGGTAGATACAGGTGGCTTAGTCTTTAACGATGACACCGAATTTCTGCCTATGATTCGGCAACAAGCCATGACTGCCCTAGCAGAAGCTTGTGCAGCTATTTTTGTTGTCGATGGACAAACTGGCCCAATGCCAGCTGACGAAGAAATTGCGGAGTGGTTGCGTCAACAACCAGTTCCAGTTTTACTAGCTGTGAATAAATGTGAATCTCCAGACCAAGGCATCATCCAAGCATCTGAATTTTGGGAATTAGGATTAGGAGAACCTTACCCCATTTCCGCTATTCATGGCAGTGGTACAGGTGATTTACTGGATATTTTAATTCAGAACGTTCCTAGTGTTGAAGAAACCCCCCAAAGTAATGAAATTAAAGTAGCGATAGTGGGACGCCCAAATGTGGGTAAATCCAGCTTGCTAAATTCTTTTGTGGGAGAAGAGAGAGCCATTGTTAGCCCCATTTCTGGAACAACCCGTGATGCAATTGATACCATTATTGAACGGGATGGGCAAACTTATTGCTTAATTGACACAGCGGGAATTAGAAAAAAGAAACACATAGAATATGGCACAGAATTCTTTAGCATTAACCGAGCATTTAAAGCCATTCGGCGCTCTGATGTAGTTTTATTAGTCTTAGATGCCATCGATGGAGTCACCGAGCAAGACCAAAAATTAGCCGGACGAATTTTAGAAGAAGGTAGAGCTTGTATTATTGTGGTCAATAAATGGGATGCGGTGGAAAAAGATTCTTACACCATCTACGACTATGAAAAAGAACTGCAAGCCAAACTCCATTTTACCGAATGGGCAGATACTATCTTTGTCAGTGCTATCTCAGGACAACGGGTGGAGAAAATTTTAGAATTTGTCAATCAAGCTGCTGAATCACATAAACGTCGGGTGACGACTTCAGTAATTAACGAAGTCCTAACCGATGCAGTTAGTTGGCATTCACCACCAGCTTCCAGAGGTGGTCGTCAAGGTAAAATATATTATGGGACACAAGTTAGTTCTCAACCACCTACCATTGCTCTGTTTGTCAATGAAGCTAAACGCTTTAATGAAAACTATCGTCGTTACATTGAAAAACAATTCCGACAACAATTAGGATTTAAAGGCACCCCGATTCGTTTACTTTGGCGGAGTAAAAAGGTTCGAGATGCTGAAAGTGGTAATGTGAATAGAGCTACTCGTGTGAAATAGTACTTAGAATTGGGAACTCTTAACAGGAACAAATATTCCCTATTCCCTATTCCCTGTTCTCGGTTCCCTTCTTCATAAAAATATGGATTTAATGCGATCGCTCCCTCTGGGACTGTACTTAGAACAACCCCAAACTTGGTTACATAAACTTGACCCGCGAGTAAAGTTTCTGTGGCTAATGAGTTTTTTTACTAGCTATACTTTTGCTAACAACTATTGGCGAGTATTGTTAGTAGTGCTGTTGATAACCACTACTTTAGTGGCTAAGATTCCTTGGCGGGTGTGGCAACAGCAAATGGGCTGGTTATTAACCTTGTCATTTTTGGTATTAGCAATTGGTGCGATTAGCCCTGATGGCATGGGTATAAATTATCAGCCACGTCTACCAGACAATCAAGAGGTTTTAAAACCGCTAGAAAAGGCTAAAGCTGTTAAACCTAGTCCTTCTCCTCCACTAGAAAATCAGCAAAAATATAGTTATATTCTGGTCAAAAAAGACTTCTTCCAATTTAAAGGAATGATCTCAATCAATCGTCATTCTCTAAATTTGGCCATCAGTTTAAGTAGTATAGTTTTTACTGTAATTTATAGTACTAACTTGTATCTATTAACAACGGCTCCAGAAGAGATTACTTCGGGAATAGAAAGCTTAATGCTTCCTCTGCGTTGGTTAAAATTACCTGTAACGGAACTTATTCTGACTTTAACTTTATCGCTGCGATTTATTCCCCTAGTTTTAGAAGAAGTGCAGAATCTGATCCGTTCAGTCATGACTAGAGCCATAAATTGGAAAAAATTGGGACTGAAAGGAGGCTGTGAAGGTTTGGTTGATTGTCTCTGAGAGATTGTTAGAAAATTTGCTCCTCAGAGCCGACCAAATGGCTAATGCGATGATGGTGCGAGGTTTTACCAGTCCTCATGAACATCGTGTGCAATGGCATGAATTAAGACTTCGGGCTAATGATTGGTTGGCGATCGCTACATTAATCTTATTTTGGGGAATGCGTTTAGCCATAGGATCAGAAATAAACTAACAAATATTAAGTTGTACAGGAATTATTACTGATTCCTACCCAGCAATTATGTTGGTTAATGCATTCTAATAAATAGATTTATTCCTCTTGAGTTAATTGTTTTGCTTTTTTTTCCTTACGTTCGCTGTAGCGATCTGTGAGGTATTCTACCTGGTTTCGCAGTAACAGAGTAAACTTGTAAAGTTCTTCCATGACATCCACAACCCGATCTCGATAGGGAGAATCTTTCATAGTACCATCTTCATTAAATTCCTGATATGCTTTAGCTACTGAGGATTGATTAGGTATAGTAAACATCCGCATCCATCGTCCAAGCAGTCTTAATGTGTTGACAGCATTAAAAGACTGAGAACCACCACTTACCTGCATGAGTGCCAAAGTTCTTCCTTGAGTGGGACGAACAGCTCCAATATTCAGAGGAATCCAATCAATTTGATTTTTCATCACAGCAGAAATTTGACCATGCAATTCTGGACTAGACCAAACTTGTCCTTCTGACCATAAACTTAATTCGCGCAATTCCTGCACCTTGGGGTGAGTATCAGGTACACTACCGTAGACTGGTAGTTCTCGCGGGTCAAAAAATTTTACTTCTGCTCCCAACTCAACGATGATTCGTGCTGCTTCCTCAGCTAAAAAACGGCTATAGGAACGCTCACGTAAAGATCCGTATAAAAACAAAATCCTGGGTGGATGGTCAAATGTGTTCATGTTTTATTTTCTCCTCTAATTTTTGCAAAATAGTTCATTTTTAGGTGTGGAGCGGGCATCTTGCCCGCCTGTCCTGGTTTCAATGGCTGTCTCTTGAAATTATCGTTTTGTATTTTCTTTCCGAGTCTTCTCTATATGAGCTTTTCTCGTCAAGACTTGTAGATTTTCTATTGTAGTTAAACCACCTTGAGACATTGGTTTAATATGGTCAATTTGAAAATCTCTCCGCATTTGACTTTTACCTCCACTGATTGCACAAGTTATAAACCCTTTTGCATTTGTATGCTTGGCAAATACAGCATTTTTAATTTTTCTGTATTCAACAATATCTCTCTCTTTGATTTCGTATAGAGATAATTTCTCTATGGGTATACTGTCTGGAATCACATTTGGTATTGATATAGCTACATTACCATATATTTCTGGATATTCAATTTTAAGAATTTCAATACTCAATTGCTTCATGAAATATAGCTTGTTATAACTGAATAAGACCTGCCAAAAAGACTTTCCATCATTCCAAAATGAATCTACATATTCAGTTTTTGCTTTACCTCCTAATGAATTATCATAAATATGTTTTGCTATCACAGATAAATCACACTTTCTTCTTTCACTGAAAGCTAAGAATTCGGGTGGAATCTCTTTTTGAGCATAGAAACGCAAGATATTTTTCACATCTTCATCTCGATAACCGAGCAAAGTTTGAGAGTCAGGAAAATAAATTTCCTTTGCCGTTTCTAAAAGGTCTTCCAATTCTGCTTCGCTCAAAATTTCCCTATCTTGTAAATTAATCCTCTGAAATAGAATTTCTAAATCATTTACAAAGTTATCGTATGCTTCTTCTGTGTCATCATATAACAACACATCATAATTTGTAGGCTTATTTTCAACTGCTTCTGATGGTTCAAGAATAGTTTCCTGCTATAGACCAAGGTTGACAAGGAACTCCCCCTGTTAAAACATCTACCTCAAAAGGTAGTTTTCCTAATTGTGTAATATCTCCTAATCTTTTTTCATCTGAATTTACATAACTAATAAAATTTTGTTCATAAACATCAATTGCAGTTTTATCAATCTCAGAATATCCTAAACACTTACCTTCATTTTGTTCTAAAGCTATACGGAATCCACCAATTCCAGCAAATAGATCTATGAAAGTAAATTTAGGATTTGCTCCAGATAATAATAAATTTAATGGCTTAAAAGTACAAAAAAGTTCAGTTTGAATGCTATCATTTTTCTTTAATATAGTTTTTGCCATATTTTAATTACTCCCAATCAAAATAATTGGTATAAATACATACTTTAAACCCATCCACAGGTCTAAATGTAACTAAACCGATGAATATGCTGATAAGTCAAATCATAAAATATAGTTATAAACTTGTCAATCAGGATATAAATTTATCAGCATTTTAAAAGGGAATAGGAAACGGTGAAATCCCCTTCCCTCAACTCCCTACTATTCCCAATGCTGAAATTCATCACTAGTTCTACGAAGAAAGGAATTTATTTGCACACGACGAGTTTCAAAATTAGCTGCAATGTAAATTAGCAGAATACCTACTAGTAAACCTACAACCCATTTTAGAAAGGGATAACTTAAACTGAAAATTACTAGTTGATAGATACTAGTAAACAAAAATGCAACTGTCCCCACGTAGAGAAAAGCCCTGATACGTAAAGCCAATCCGGCAAAAATGACAATCAGACTCAAACTTCCTGCTATTAATGGGGCATTTTGATGAAATAAAATTGTCCATCCACAAATTACTCCACTACCTAGCATCCGCAAACTGTGTCGAAGTTGTTTATTTTCAGGTAGTTTCAGTGTTTCGTCTACTTGAGCAATAAATAGTAGCGATAATCCAATTGGTGTGATATACCATAAAATATCT
This sequence comes from uncultured cyanobacterium, assembly GCA_963766435.1. Classification (GTDB taxonomy): domain Bacteria; phylum Cyanobacteriota; class Cyanobacteriia; order Cyanobacteriales; family Nostocaceae; genus CAVXZH01. The sequence goes on along the minus strand of CAVXZH010000006.1, from coordinate 2,108,189 downwards.
TGAAAGTGCCAGCTAGAAAACCAGCTAAATAATGCCCAATCAATTAAACCTACACTAAGATAGGTAAAACGAAATTGTCTTCCTACCTGAGCAATGAAAATATAGAATATGGCTGTGATAACTAACGTAATCGGGGAAATTTGCCATCTAGTTTGCCATAAACTAATTAATGGCAAAATATATGCACTCTTTGCCAAGGTATTTTTGACCAACCCAAACGTTCCCAAGGTAGAATATAAAGAAAATACGCTACTACGCAAGCGATCGCACCTTGCCAAGGAAGTAATTGTTGAAATAATTCTTTTAGTACAGGTAAATATTGTGCATAAATACTAATAATCCCTGCTTGTAATAAACCCAAGTAAACCCAAATTTCGGAGTTGGGTACATTCCCAACTCTTGATTCTGGTATATTCTCAGGATTTTCTCTTCCTTGCCAAATTGCATATTGAACTAAAAACGCTCCTGTACCCATTCCCAAATAGTAATGTGTTCCTATCGGTAAACTCACCGCACTAATAAGCAAACAGCTACTCCAAACCCAATGTAAATGGGTAATTGCTGTTACTTCTTGGTAAGTTAAACGGAAGTAATTGATAATTTGGGGGAAATGCAATAACAATCTATAGGCACATAAAAGACTAGTCCCTAGAGCAGACATGACTATTAATCCATCTCCTAATTTTCCTCCTGTGGTTTGGAACATTTGATAAAACAGAAGTTCATATGCAGAAACGGAAATGCCAATAATTCCTAAGTAAATGAGAGGTTTAAAATATTGGTTTCTTCGTCCTATGCTAATTATAATTAAAGCTACCCCTAAAGAACACAAACCTGTCCAGTCTGTAAAGGTGGTTGAGCGCAATATTACACTAAATACAGCATAAGCGAGAGGGAGAATATGCAAACTACTAGGTAGTCTATCTAATTGATGTTTTCTCCTCCACCATTCTCCAAACAGTTGGGTGATTAAACCTAAAGCAATATTGGCAATCGCAATACTAATAATTGAGTGTGTTCCTAACCCAAATACCTCAACTGTGAACAATTCTAGACACCAACCAATACTATAAAATGCCCAGTTTGTGGGTTGATGCCAACTACGATAAATAATTGCACCTAGAGTTATTAATGGTGGGAAAAAGTATAAAAATCCGGTAGTAGCTGAATTTTGGTAAATTAATGCTGAATGGGTGGTTATAGATAATAGCTCTAATCCACATAAAGCCATCCCCCATTTATCACAAGCGACTTGATAGAGTAATGCTAATTCCTGCTGTTTCTGACGGAGTATTGTCCTTGCTAACCACAAACCGAAAATGGTGATTGCTCCTGCAATTAACCAACCAGCTAAGTTTAAATCTGGTAATCCAGGTATACCCTCCCACAACAATCCAGCTATTAAACTTAATCCATAACCTACTGTAATTGTCGCGGAGATTTGATTCCTTAAATAACGCGTATTTAAGAACATTATCGCTATAGCTATACCTAAACTAATTAATCTGAATCCTGACAAGGGTAAAGTTAATAACTGAGCAAACCCTAGAGCAAAAATACTCAAAATACTATTAGTCGTTCGCTGTGCTGCTCTGGTACGACTAGCTAAACTGGTAAGTGCTAATGGTGTAATTAGCCATAAAATACTCCAGTAGTTTTTGTGATGGATAATATCATACCTGTAGTAGGATTCTCCATCTATCCATAATAAAACAAAACTAACCGTAGCTAATCCTAAACCCATGTACCAGGAACTACGCTGCCAAATTCCAGTACCCAGACTAAATATCCATTCCCCTAACATCACAACTAACAAAATAATAGACCAAGCTTCTGGAGTCAGATTTGGTAAAAACCAATCCAGGGTTGAGCAAAATGCAAATATGCCAGTAATGTGAGTGAGGTAAACAGAAACAGGGGAAATGCGCTGTTTTGTCACCACAGCGAGAGTGATGGTGGAAAATATTAGATTTCAGCGATCGCAATGTGGGATTAATTAAAGAAATAATCGTCAGACAACTTCCCAGAAACAAACTTAGCACTTCCCCAAAATTAGCTAATTCTGATTTGTGAGCAAGATTTAGTCTATTGGTGAGAACCACCATCAAAATCAGGTAGGGGAATAAAACCACACTCAATAATGCCCAAGGTTCATGTTGAGCATGGGTGAGATTTGTGCCAATGGCGATCGCTAATTGTTGAAATTGTGATGGTACTAACCGCCATCCTAACCAAATTGTCTGTAACCCAATCAAAAAAACTGCCGTTAAATCACTTTTTCGATTATAACTATATAAACGTCGGTTAAAAACCCATAAACTTAAAATACTGACGATAATTGCTTGTGCTGGTTGATTAAAGACTGATACTAACCAACCCAAGAACATCAAGGTATCAGCAAATCTTGCTTGTAGAGAAGAGAAGGAGGAAGATAATGTTTCTCGCTCTAGCAACCAAATTAACAACCAACCGCAAACCCCAATCGCTAACCCCAAGTGAGTAACATTGACCCCAGCAATAAATATTGCCCGTACTAACAGGAGTAATAAAGTGTAGACAATGATAGTTGCGGCAAAATTAATCTTGAATTTGTGAGGTTGCTCCTCAATATTTTCCTGAGAGTTATCACTTTGGTAATTTTGGAGATAAACAGTAATTACAGTTGTACCTACCATCGCGATATAAATAGCAATGAGGGGAAATCCTGGCAATTTCCAACCCAAATTTAAATAACTCAGCCCTAAAATATTTAGCTGTGCTAATTTCTGCACCGGAAGATGGGAAACAACAGTCGTATTTTTACAGAGGGAATGAGTTAGAAATGAGAGAGTTAGAGAGGCAATATCTAAAACAATCCAGTTGAGAGGATTTAACCATAATCCAAAACTATCCATTGCCCAAAAATTTACTGGTACTAGTAACAAAGTGACAACTACTAATGTTTGTGCTGTCAATCTGAGGTTACTTTGTCTACCAGTCCAGACACTAAACCCCCAAAAACTTAAGGTATAAGCCCATAAAACCCCATATTGTCCAGCCGCAGGAAATCTGTCCCATTGACTCGCTGCTAAGACTCCAGAAGATAATACTACTAAAAATACGCCCAAAAACAGTAACCAACGGACACTTAATTCTGCTCCCAAGGATTGCAACATTGTGGCAATAACACTTGGTTTAGCAGGTGCTTTTGGTTCTATATCAGCAACTAATGGATTTTCTAGGACTATAGGTTGAGGAGCGATAAATATTGGTTCAGGTTCAGTTTGTGGAAGAAGTACAACCTGACAAACCAGAAACTCACGACATAGCTGTTTGACTTGGAAATCAGATATCAAACCCAAGCGTAACCACATATCTAATCCTTCTAGTAATCGAGGATGAGAGGATGGTAGCTTGACTTCAAGTTTCAGCGGACGGTCAAGAGGTGATGACATAAACCGCAGGATGATAAAACGTGATTATAGCAAGGACTCCTAGATTTTCAAATCCTTTCTGTTGGTATTGATTCTGACTCCTTATATTTATTACTTAATATATATTGAAAAAAAAGTGAATTTTGTATCATAATGTGAGAGTCCGTTTGAAAAGTCGAAATAAAGGTAGAAAACGTTACTATATTGCAATACGGTTTAGTTAAGCCGATAATCTCTATACTGTCATCCTGAACGGAGGAAAGGATCTCGCGGGATTCTTTACTGTCGCGGAGAATAATCAATTACACCTCCTCATAACTTTTCAAACATCCTCTGAAGAAGATTGATAATCTCCTTCATTTTTTAACTTAGCTAAGACACAAAATAATGTACTAATTTATGCACAAGATAACTGTAAAATATTAGAAAGCTAGGAATTATATGACTACTCAAATTATCCTAAATTTGCCAGATGAAATCTACCGAAAAGCTGAACATTTTGCCCAATTAACTAACCGTAATATAGCTGATATTTTGACACAAATGATAGCGCTTTCTCGCTCTCCTGTTGTTTCTCAATCTACATCTGCTCAAAGCTTCGATAATTTCTCTATAACTTCTTCATCAGATGAAGAGGTGATCAACCTTACAGAATTGCAAATGGAGCCAGAACAAGACCAAAGATTAAGTGAATTGTTATATAATCAACAAGCGGGAATATTGACTAGTACTGAGCATTCTGAACTGCTAGTTCTTATGCAAATTTACCAAGAAAAACTACTATTAAAAGCTACAGCATTACGTGAAGCAGTTCAACGTGGTTTACGGGAATCTTACTAAACTTTGATATTTAAACTGAATGTTCGCTAGGATAATTATAAGTTCAACTTATATTATATTGATCAAATTTGCGATCATGGATTTTAATAAATTACTAGCAGAAAAAATTGATACCATTTTAGATAAATGGATAGTAGCAGTTTACACAGATGAGCAAATTGAAAGCTCTGATGATTTATCATACCAAGCGATCAGAAATCACATTCCTGATGTCTTGCGAGCAATAGTAACAGTTATTTCTGAAAATGAGAGTAATGATTTTAAGTCAATTGTGATTGCGAGTTGGAAACACGGTGAATTGCGTTCTGAACAGGGTTTTAATCCTGAAGAAATTGCCAGAGAATATCACCATTTAAGAACAGCAATATTCTCCACTTTAGAACCAGATTTATTAAAGGGAAAACCTTCAGAAATTATTCGTTCTATGCGTTTAATTGACGCTGTAATAGATGAAGCTATCACGCGATGTTTTCATAGTTTTGTTCAAGAACGCTTAAAAGAATTATATCAATTACAGTCTTCTTTAACATTACATAATCAGGAATTGACTCGTTTAGTTAATACTAATCAAGATTATTTTTCTCAGATAGCGCATGATTTAAAACAGCCGCTAACTTCGATTATTGGTTACTCTGATTTATTTTTACGAGAACAACGTAAAAAGATTGATGTAAAAGAATCTTATTCTAATTTAGAACATATTGAGAGGGTGCTTCGTAATGGTAGACACTTACTGCGTTTAATCAATAATTTACTAGAAATTGCTCGGTATAACGCTGGTAAAATAAAACTTAAACCAGCACCGACCAATATCTGTGAATTAATTAACAGTGTGTCGGAAGTATTAGAACCTTCATCTACTGTCAAAAATTTACCAATTGTACTAGAGTGTGATCTGGCTTTATCAGAAGTAATCACAGATGAATTTCAATTACAACAAATCATCATAAATCTTCTCAGTAATGCTATTCGCTATACAGAGAGAGGGAAGATTAATATTAGATGTCAAGTATGGGATCATGAAAAATGGGCGATCGCCATTTCCGACACAGGAATAGGTATTAAACCAGAAGACCAAGCACAAATTTTTGAACCTTTCTTTCGCAGTGGTTCTAGTAATAATTCTTACCTACCGGATAGCACAGGGTTAGGTTTAGCAATAGTATTTCGGTTAGTAAAACTATTACAAGGTGAAATTAACCTAGTTTCTCAAGTAGGTGTTGGTTCAACTTTCACAGTAACTTTTCCCTGGAAATTACAAATTAATCATTAAACGAATATCCCAGTTAATAATTATAACATTCCTGTCTGTTTCAACTTAGCTAAAGCATCTTCAGCAGCAGCTTTTTCCGCTTCTTTTTTATTTCGTCCTTTACCTTCACCATATTCTTTTCCTTCCACTAATACTTTAGCAATAAATTCTGGTGCATGAGGTCGTACACCCACATGTTTGGTATCATATTTAGGAGGAGTGGTATTACCAGTACTTTGTACCCATTCTTGAAAACGATTTTTTGAATCGACATTAGAACGAGAAACAACAATATTTTCAGATACAGATTCAAAAAGTAACTCAATAATATCGCGAACTGCTTCAATATCAGAATCATGATCTAGATAATAAGCACCAAGAACAGCTTCAAAGGTACTACTGAGTAAATTAGGATTTTGATAACCTCCATCTCGGATAGCACCTTGTCCTAAACGCATCCGAAAATCTAAACCGACTTCCAGCGCAAATTTTGCTAATTGTCTTTCATCTACTAATGCAGAACGACGACGAGTTAATTCATCTTCTCCTTTATCACTATGACGTTTATAGAGATATTGTCCACTTAAAAAATTTAGTAAAGCATCTCCCAGAAATTCTAAGCGTTCATTATGTTCACCTTCTCCAGGGTGTTCGTTAACATAAGAACGGTGAGTAAGTGCTTGTCTTAGAAGTTGTTCATCACGAAATATGAGTAGTTTGTGCATGTTCAATTTAACCTTCTAGCGAAAATAAAGTATTGTTTTAAATGCAAATAAAAAATTTACTTCAAGAACAATTCCTGTTTTTGTATTTGGATTCTACCTGAGTTTACAACATCTGTAATAAAATCACTAAATTTATGAAATTTCTTACCATTAGGAAGATAAATAGAAGCAACTCCATGATATTTAGGAAAAAGTTTACGCATCAATTGATCAACATAACTAAATGTTGTGGAATTTCCCTCACTAACTATAATTTTTACAGTTTCAATGAGATATTCTACAGCTTCATTGTAATTAACCCAAGACGCGATGGAAGTATTTTGATGCGATGGAAAATTATTGTTAACTAATTTAGGCAAATCATTAATAAAGTGGAAGTTATCATTCCCCACTAAATTACTTAATTTTTTATTTTCACTGCCTTTTTGGGCAAAAATTATTACCTTTTTACCTAAAGATGTGAGAACAGAAATCAATCCGGCAAAATCCCAATCTCCTAATACCAAAACAATTATATTACAAGTAGGATTAAATGCAATCCATTCAACGCAGTCGGCTATCAGTCGATAATCTGCACTATTTTTTGAACCATCAGGAACATCTACACACAGAAAACCCTGAGATTCTAAATTATTTTTGGCTGAAACTTGAGCTTCATATGTGGAATTATAATAAAGTCTTTGACATTTTATATCTCCCTGATATTGAAGATATTCCAGCAAAAAATGTGCATTTCCTTTAATTGACGAGACATTCTGAAGATCATAAAAAACGCCGATAAAATTTTGCGGCTGGTTAGTTTGTTTGGTTGAGGGTAGATTCATTTGTTTGCGTCCATAGTTAATTATTCTTAACTGAACAGCTTCAACAAATTACACATTTAACAGTATTATTACTTTTAACAGTTTTTATACAAAAAAATACTTAACTGTAATAAGATATTAACTACTGTTTTTTGGTTCATGTCTCAGCTGGAAAATTTTTAGCTTCCTATCACGCTTCGCGTTACTCTTTTATCTGAACCTTCACTTACACGTCTTGTTTTCCTATGAAACACTTGGTCAATAAAATAACTTGATGCCTAGCTGAATGTTCAGCTAAAGGAATAACGGGAAACATGGCAGGAAGATAAAAATTTTCCATGCTGAGACAACAATAAAACCAAAAATCTATGATTTTGAGTTTATTTAGCTGTCTAATCCAGAGTAATGTAACCAAACCAAGATTGTCAAGCTATAGCGGTTCTCGCTGCGTTGAAAATATAAATTTCTTCTAAAACTCAGACAACATAAGACTTTCAGTTCTACTCTCTAGTCTCTGCTCCCTAGTTCCTGCTATAGTTTTTTAGCAAAGTAAATAAATACACTCAGTTGAGTATTCTTCGGTTACGCTGACAGAAACTATAGAAAATTATTATCTAATTTTTGAGGAAACTATTTACACCAATCTATCACCCCACCACCCCATCATCCTATCTCCCCATTTTATGAAGAAATTAAATCAAAAAACCAGAAATGCCATTCAACAGCGATTAACACCCTATTTATTTTTATTACCTGCTCTAGTCTTGTTAGGATTAATTGACTTTTGGCCAGCAATACAGGCATTTTATCTCAGTTTCACCAGCTACCAAAATATTGGAGAAACTCCCCATTGGGTAGCTTTAGCTAATTTCCAGCGTCTAGGAAAAGATCCTGTTTTTTGGAAAACCTTAGAAAACACATTTCTTTACTTAGTTGGTGTTGTCCCAATTTTAGTCATGGCTCCATTAGGATTAGCAATTTTGGTTAATCAGAAATTACGCGGGATGAACTGGTTTCGAGCCGCCTACTACACACCCGTAGTGATTTCAATGGTTGTGGCGGGGATAGCTTGGAAATGGTTATATGCTGAAAATGGACTGCTCAACCAAGTCCTGAAAATAGTGGGACTTTTTCCCGAAGGTATTCCCTGGTTAACTAGTCCAGATAAAATTTTGGGGATTGTCCCCATTTCCCTGGCTAGTGTTATGGCTGTAACTATCTGGAAAGGATTAGGTTACTATATGGTAATTTATTTAGCAGGTTTGCAAGCGATTCCTGCTGATATCTATGAAGCCGCAGCTATTGATGGTTCGGATGGCATTCGTAGACACTGGGATATTACTATACCTTTAATGCAGCCATATTTGGCTCTAGTGGCAGTCATTTCTGCGATTTCCGCTACTAAAGTCTTTGAGGAAGTATATATTATGACTCAAGGTCGACCCTAAATAGCTCTAAGACAATTGTTTACTATTTATATGAACAGGCATTTAGTAATTTAGAAACTACCTATGCTTGTACAATCGGGCTAGTGCTATTTTTGATAATTTTAAGTTTATCAGTTTTGCGATTATTGATTAATCAAAAAAATGGTAATAATTTAGTTTGAGCCTAGATTACAGTATGTAAAGTTATATAACAAAATTTGGCAAAATATTGAGAAATTGTTCACTTAGCCAACATAGCTTTAAGGTAGAACCTATGGGAGAAAATAGCGGCACGATTTATGAACAACAATATTCAAAACTATCGCTTTGTCTGTACCCTGACTTTTGGTGATATCTACGGTCAAATAATTGTTTGGTTAATTACAATTACCATTAGCTTGGCTTCGGCTCTGGCACTTGATGGGTGCTAGACGACCTATTTATGCTTTAGCAACAGTAGCTTTAGTGGTATTTCTCACATTGCCTTTTTTACTGTTTGCTTTTGTGACTACATTGCTAAATCATATTGAGTTAATTGCTTTAGAACCTAAGACCAAAATGGAACCCATTCCAGGTAATGTTTCTCAGCAACAGCCTGTACAGGCCAAATACTTGAAAAAACAAGGGAAAACCAATTACTCACAAATATAATATTTATTGTCCGTATCCCTGCCGATAGACAGGGAATTTTTATAGAATTTGTTCAATTAGATAGGATTGTGGTCGGGTAGCAGTGTGAATGATTCTCTAGAATAGAACAGCAGCTTTTTGGAATCGGGGATTGATGATGCTAGAACATGATGTGATTATTGTTGGGGGTGGATTGGCTGGATGTCGAGCTGCTGTGGAAATTGCCCGCACTGACCCTAGTTTAAATGTGGCTGTGGTGGCTAAAACTCATCCCATTCGTTCCCATTCTGTGGCTGCTCAAGGGGGGATGGCTGCATCACTCCAAAATGTTGACCCAGAAGATAGTTGGGAAGCACATGCTTTTGATACTGTTAAGGGTTCTGATTATTTGGCTGACCAAGATGCTGTGGCTATTCTCACCCAAGAAGCTCCAGATGTGGTGATTGATTTGGAGCATATGGGAGTATTATTCTCTCGTTTACCTGATGGTCGCATTGCTCAACGGGCTTTTGGTGGACATTCCCACAATCGCACTTGCTATGCAGCTGATAAAACTGGACATGCAATTCTTCATGAATTAGTCAATAACCTACGGCGTTATGGTGTGCATATTTATCGAAGAATGGTATGTGATGCGCCTGATTTTGGAAGATGGTCAGGCTAAAGGTGTGGTCATGTTTAACCTCTTCAATGCACAAATTGAGGTGGTACGAGCTAAGGCTGTGATGTTTGCTACTGGTGGTTATGGTCGCGTTTATAATACTACCTCTAATGATTATGCTTCCACTGGAGATGGTTTGGCGATGACGGCGATCGCTGGTTTACCTCTAGAAGATATGGAGTTTGTCCAATTTCATCCCACTGGTTTATATCCGGTCGGAGTTCTGATTTCGGAAGCAGTTCGAGGTGAAGGAGCTTATTTAATTAATTCCCAAGGCGATCGCTTTATGGCTAATTATGCCCCTAGTCGGATGGAATTAGCACCTCGTGATATTACCTCACGAGCGATCGCCTATGAAATTCGGGCTGGACGGGGGATTAATCTAGATGGTAGCGCGGGGGGTCCATTTGTCTATCTGGACTTGCGTCACATGGGGAAAGAAAAGATCATGAGTCGTGTCCCTTTCTGTTGGGAAGAAGCACATCGTCTAGTCGGTGTTGATGCGGTGACTCAACCGATGCCAGTTCGCCCCACTAACCATTATTGTATGGGTGGTATCCCAGTTAACACAGATGGTCAAGTTCGCACTCATGGGGATAGTTTAGTAGATGGCTTTTTTGCTGCTGGAGAAACTTCTTGTGTGTCGGTTCATGGAGCGAATCGACTTGGTAGTAATTCTCTATTGGAATGTGTAGTTTATGGTAAGCGGACTGGAGCATCCATATCACAATTTGTCCAAAACCGTCAGCTACCTGTTGTAGATGAACAACATTATCTCAGTGCCGCCCGGCAAGAAATGCAAGCTTTACTAGAACAGCCAGGAAAATACCGGATTAACCAAATCCGTCAAGCCTTCCAAGATTGTATGACTGAGTATTGTAGTGTGTTCCGAACTGAGGAATTAATGCAAGAAGGTTGGCAAAAAATCACAGAGTTAGAACAGCAATTTCAGGAAATTTATTTAGACGATAAGGGTAATTGTTGGAATACTGAACTAGTAGAAGCTTTAGAACTGCGAAGTGTGATGGTAGTAGGTAAGACCATTCTCGCATCAGCTCTAAATCGTCAAGAAAGTCGTGGTCGCTCATTTCCGTGAAGATTATCCCACTAGAGATGATGGTAAATTTCTAAAACATACAATGGCTTATTATTCACCGACAGGAATTGACATTCAATATCGTCCAGTAGTGATTAATATGTTTGAGCCACAGGAGCGGAAGTATTGATGGGGAGTTGTGTGGAGCGGGCATCTTGCCCGCCTGAATTCAATCAAAGGCAAGATTTCTACCTCCATTATCGCCCCATTCTTCCATCTCTTGTAATTGTGATTCAATGGCAGTTAAAAGTTGCTCCTGTTGCCAATTTCCGCTCAGATTAGCTGCAATACACGCAGCACCAGCACCCATTCCTTCCTTGACAAAGCCCTGTTCATAAGCCTGGAGTTGAGGATAACGAGAATTAGCAAAACTTAGTTGTGTAGCTAATAAAGGCGGAATGCTCGCACCCAAACTCAAGGCTAAATCAACTGTACCACCACTGGCATCTTCTGCTACCCAGCGAGTAGTACCCACCACCACTGCTTCGGGATGCCAAGGTAAAGAATATGCTTGAGCGATCGCCTGAATTAGGGCATAAACCGCTAGCATTTGCGTACCTCCAGCCAGCATCACCCCACAACTACGACTAGCAGCGATCGCCATTCCCGCCACCACAACTTGCATGGGATCACCCACGGCGGCAACAATTTGCAAAGGATCTAGAAAACTAGGAATGGGGAATGGGGAATTTTGAATTTGTTGGAGTCCAGTTTGGACGATAGACCACTTTTGCTGATGATTACAAATGGGATGGCTACTATTCACCTTTCCCACAGCTTCTATACCCAAAGCCGTTAAAATTGCTAAAGCAGTTGTGGTTCCACCCACTACACATTCACCTAAGATTAAATAACTCCCTGAAATATCAGCACTTAATCGAGTTCCCCAAAGCATTCCTTGAGTAAATAAGTGTTTAACTGTAGCTATATCCAGAGCAGACCCTTGACTTAAACACTTAGCTGGAGTACCACCCAAATCAATAATGGGAATAGCAGGGGGTTGGAGCAAACCCGCATTAAACAAATAAACGGGTATTTTCAATCCCGCCACCACAGCACGAGAAATCAACACTGGAGAAGCTCCAGCAATTAATGGTGGTAAAGGATGCTGAGGTTGATGTTGAGCACCATAATATAAAAACTCAGCATCGGCACAAGCAGTATATTTCCGCTGTTCGGGAGTCTTACCTGCTGCGGAAATTCCTGGAATCAAACCAGTTTCTGTAAATCCTAAAATACAAGCAAATATTGGTAAAGTACTACGGTAACGCTGTAACCATTTTTCACCCTGTTCTACTTGTGTATAAATATTTATCACCTGTTCAGATTTCCCTGTTGCCTATTTCTTACTCCTAAATTTCGTAATCCATCAGAACCTGTACCCAACGTGGTGGACGAGAAATGGGATTTCCTAACCGTTCCAACAATAACCATGCTGCCAAATGGACGACAAATAGATAAAGAAAGTTATTGACCACAATTAAAACTATGGCAGCCACTTGAATCAAAAAGAGGTTGGGACTTGCTAATATTGCCAGCTTCAAGAAGCACCACTCAATAATTTGAGTAACTTGGGTAATTACATAGACCCATAAATCCTCACCTGATAATACTGACAATAACCACAGGCGAAAAAATACTCCTAATGTTCCTAATATAGTACCTAAAGATATAGAAACCATCCAGGAAGCACGACGATACCATGATGCGCCTAAAAGTACACCCATAAAGGCAAAGGGCATCACAAACAGTAAACTCCGAAATGGCCCCATCAATACTGCTAATAATAATCCAGAGGTGACAGCCGCCATCCATGCGGCTCGTCTACCCCAACGTAAATAAACTAAGGCAATCGGGACTGGGAAAAATATCCGTAAAACCGGACCCAAAGGAAAGTAGAAATTAATAAACCAAATCAAGCTAGCAGTACTAGCTAAAAATGCTGTTTCTACCATCCTTAAAGGGGCATCAACCTTGAGTTCAGGGGATTGCGGACTTAACCGCTCTGGGTTATTAAACGATTCCTGGTCAGCACTTTCAGATTTAGGGGATGAATTTTCCTCTGGTTCTTCAGACAGAGAATCTAAAATGCTCATTGTTGGGAGTTACCTTAAAAATCATGCCAATTTCCACTGAGCAAGAGCTACTGGGGAGAGAATTTTCCATGAAAATTTACAATAGTTGACTATTCTTAAACGATCATTCTTTCCAAGGCTGATAAATCAGGAATACAAATATTATCTTGATCCCGCCTAATCAGAGCTTTTTTTTCTAGTCTTGTCAATACGCGTGTGACTGTTTCCCGCGCCAACCCACTTAAACTACTTAGTTCTCGGTGAGGTAAATTGGGAATTTCTGTACCTGTTTCGCCTTTTTTCCCCTGTCCTTCCGCCAAAAATAGCAATGTATCTGCCACCCGTGACTGACTATCAGACTCTCGCAAACGCAATCGTCGATTTACTTGCCGTAAACGTCGGGCCATAAGCTGAGATAATCTGACTCCGCCAGGGGTTCAGTTTGAAGTAACTTCACAAAATCTTGGGCTGGCATACTCCCAATCATCGTCGGTGTTAGAGTAATTACATCAGTGGAGCGAGGCACTTCATCAAGTGCTGCCATTTCCCCAAATAATTCGCCTTTACCGAGAATATTTAGTGTTACTTCTTTCCCTTCCATGTTATAAGTACGAATTTTCACCCATCCGTCTACTATAAAATATACAGAACCACCCCAGTCGTTTTCTAGTAAGATTACTTGATTAGCTGGGTGAGTTCGGGATACAAGATGAGTAAGGGCTGTTTCCACCACCGTTTCTGGCAATCCTTGAAAAAAAGGCGCCGAGATCATCCAGGGATGAGGGGGTGTCTGCAAACTATATCGGTCTTCCATTAGGAGATATTTAGTCAAAGTTGCTATATACACAACAAACAAGAGTGGCCTTTCCGGCCTAAGCTATCAAAGCACAGCCCCTTTCTAAAGATAAAGCTAAATTATGTTACATAAAGAAAACCATAATAACGTTTTTTCTGAACAATCTTTACTTATGGTAAGAAATTGGGTAGAAGTTTGGTAAAAACCATTATATAGCCACAACCAGTATATAACCTTCTGGAGTATTCTTTAGAAATTACCTGCACTACAAATATAATTACTTAGGAATATCAAAGGCATGAAGGAGGAAAAGAGGCAGGGGGAGAAAAACTGTAGAATTCACGGACAAAATGGTTTCTATCTGCTACATTTATTCCTCTTGTCTCCCCCTGCCCCCTGCCCCCTGCCCCCTGCCCCCTGCCCCCTGCCCCCTGCCCCCTGCCCCCTGCCCCCTGCCCCCTGCCCCCTGCCCCCTGCTTCCCCTGACTGCTTGGCATTTACGAATTGAACGAGTATAAATTGATTAAAAATTAATGTACATTTCTAGTTAAGGTAATTTAAAGTGATTTCCCGTACAGATGAAATTCAACAACTAATCGAAGATATTGACAGCTTGCTTGCTAGCAGTGGTAAGCGCCTGTCTAGGCTATGGTCTGGTCAGGCGCAAGAAGGTCAGGAACTGTTACTAAGAATTCGTGAATTTCTGGTGAAACTAAGTGAAAATGAAGAATTAAAAATCACCATTTCAGATGAATCTTCGGAACAGATGCTATCACCCTTGTTAGCAAAATTTGTGGAACAAGGTAGCAATCAACCTGCATCCCATTCGACTCGTGAGCCAGAACCACAGAATATCATCGGGTCAGAATTTAAAAGCGAATTTTCAGCTTTAATCCAGCCTTTACAATTAGAAATATCTGGGTTAATAGAAGAGAGAGCTACTCTTGTCCAGGAAATTAGGCAATTAGAGCAAAAGCGGCTGCAAAACTATTCTTTGACACAGCAGTTAGCGAATCAAGAGCAAATGATTGCCGAATTTTTACAAGTGTTGATGAATCGCTTAGAGCCAAATTTAACACTACAGTCAACACCAAATTTAGCTAATCCTTCTAGTTCGGCAAAAGTCAGCGAGAATGAGAATATCTCACCAGCAGCTAGCATATCTTTATCTTTGGTAGAGTCATCAGGTCAGGTGGAGCAGTTAGCTAGATTAGCGAAGGAATTGGATCAACGTTTATTGTCTCTAGATGGTACTGTAAATGTTGTCTTTGATGCTCTACAACGGAATATTATTACTTATCATCAGTCTTTATCCCAAGCTTTGGGAAGAATGTATAATCAGGGGATGCAAGGTGAACAATTGATGGCTAACTTTCTCCAAAGTTTGAACCAGCTTTTGCAGCATCAATCATCAATGTTACAATCATCTTTCCTAGAGGGAGAAGAAAATTCAACATTACCTTTGTTATTAAGTAACTTAACTCCTATTCAGGTGGAGCCATTATCACAAAATTTAGACGAATTGATTCAGTTAGATAATACCTCTTCTCTGACTAATTCACCGCCAATACCAGATACTACTACATCGGATCTAGATGCACTAATATTGCAGCTTACTACAGATAATTCGCTACAATTAAATACTAGCACTGATATTAATTCCCCAGAGCTACCGCTCAATGTTCCTGAAGTAATTGATGAACAGGTAATTTCCCCAGAACTACCGCTCAATGTTTCTGAATTAATTAATGAACAGGTAATTTCCCCAGAACTACCGCTCAATGTTTCTGAATTAATTAATGAACAGGTAATTTCCCCAGAACCACCACTCAATAAAGAGGAAATACTAGACGATGAAGTAGACGAATTATACGCTAGTTTGTTCGGCAATCAGGATGCTACTAATCTTGGTTTTAATCCTATTCCCGTCGTTATTAATCATAATTTACCTTCTCTGGAACCAGAAATATCTGCACCTAAAATTACTCTAGATTTACGAGAAACTTATCCAGCAGTTACTCCACCAGAAAATAGCTCTACCACTACTCTAGAACCACAAGAAATTATTAATGAATTAGCGGATATTAATCTTGTTTCTTTGGATCATAATCCTGAGTTAGAAATTTCAGAGACAATGACTCCAGGCAATTTCAGCATTGTCTCACCCTCCATTGATGAAGGTGCGACTTCTAGTAGAGAAACCTCTCATCCAAAAGATATTTCTCAACCCATACTATCATCATGGGAAACCTTATTTTTAGCAGAAAATAAACAACCGAAATTAGAAAATTCGACTCCAGACTATTCGGTTGTAGAAAAATTGGATTTTCATCCACCCAATAGTGAAACAATTACAGTTTTGACTGACCTACTAGTTGATATAGGTACTAATCAGCCAGTATTGAAAGTACCATCTCCGGAAAATCATCCAGCCCCAACCACAAAAGCACCAGTTACAGAACTTCCAGGCAAGATTAAGGATTATGAGCAGAATAATTATATTCCTGCCTCCCCACAGGAAAATTTGTTATCTCTAGAAGAAGTCAATTCCTCAACTGTATCTGATATTGTTTTAGATGAAGAACAATTGCGCCAATTAGATAGAGATTTGGCTAACTTTGCTTGGCAGATCAATTCCTCTCTTGACTCTGATGCTAACTTAGATAATTTACCCAATATTATCAGTAATAGTCAAGATGATTTGTCAATAGCTACTTCTCCACCACCAAATGCTAATCACCCTAGTGGAGACTTTCTTAGGCCATCAGTCGAAAACACCTCAAAATCTGTTACATCAAGTCTGGAAATTTCTCAGCCAGAAGTAAAAATAGACTTTAGTTCCCATAATTTTGAAAAAAAAAAGGAAGTCACATCTCCTTCCCTGGAAAACCCTGAAATATCAATTCCTCCATCATTTGATAATTCTCTTGCAGCCGTTAATTCTCTCCCAGGAGTTTGGTATTTAGGAATAGATTTAGGCACAACTGGAATTTCTGCTGCTCTATTGAATCGCACTAGTTGTACTGTTTATCCGATTTACTGGTCAGCCGAAAGCCAAGCTGGGACAAATTCTTTTCAACAGTCATTTCGTTTACCAGCAGAGGTTTACTTACCTACGGCTTCTACATCTCATACTGAAGCGAATCATCTAGATGGTACTGAACAAACAACACTTGCTGGTGTAACTCCAAGTCAAGACCCAGGCACAGATTCAACTAATCATCTTTACTCAGCCCAGTTAAAATCCTATTTGCAAATCGCTATCCCCTACAAAACCAGCAGCCAAAAATGGGAACCAGTATTGCAATTAAATGAATTCTCAGCCGGTCCTTTGATTTGGGTAGTCAGATCACTCTCGAAACTACTGTTAACTCTTAAGTCTGATCAGACTAGTACTACTCCAGCTTTAATTTCTGGTGCTGTGGGTATAGATAGACCAACTTTTCTGACCATTATTAATCATCTGGCGGGGATAATTTGCTCTTGTCCATCTAGCTATTCTGAACAATATCGCTTTAATGTTCGAGAAGCTTTACTTCAGGCTAAACTCATCTCCCATCCACAGCAAGTCTTCTTTGTGGAAGAAGCGATCGCCAGTTTACTCCCAGAACTGGACTCTGGGAATGGGGAAAGGGTGCAATTAAGCCACCTACAGGGTTTACAACTGATCAAAAATAGTGAACATCCTCTTTTAGGTAACACCCTAGCTATTAATATTGGTGCCGCAGCTACGGAAATGGCATTAGTTGATTTACCCGAAAACTTGGGACAATTGACGCATCATGATTTTATGCTGCACAATTTTGGCTATGGTGGCAAAGGAATTGAGCAAGATATTATTTGTCAGTTGCTCTTCCCACCAAAATCTCGGCAATCGCGTCCGGAATTTTCAGAACATAAACCTACTAATCACAATAACAGTTGGCAATGGCAACCCAGTATTATGGGCTTAGATAAGATGCATTGGGACAGTTTAGGTTTAGAAAAATTGGAACTACCTAAAGTAGGGGAACCAGATATTACCGCCAGAATTCGTCTTCAACAACGTTTAGAAGCTTCGCTGTTAGGACAAGCTGTATTAGACAGCGCTTTAGCTCTGAAATTGATTTTGCAGCATCAAGAATCTTTTACTTTAGAATTAGCTGATCAGCGCTGGGTCTTACAACGGAAGGATTTGGAAAGTTTAATTTTTGTACCTTTTGTCCGTCGTCTTAACCGAGAATTAAATAAGTTATTAGTAGCTCGTGGTATTCCTACAGAAGCGATTAATCAAGCCATCTTAACTGGTGGGGTAGCTGGTCTAGGAACAGTTAATCGTTGGTTAAGACAAAAGCTCCCTAATGCCAAGATGATTCCAGATGGATCTGCTAGTGAAAACAGTACTTCTAGTTGTAGTAAAGTGGCACTTGGTGTAGTTATGCTTCCCTTACATCCTCAAGTTTTAGAAATTTCTCGACAACAGTACACTGATTATTTTCTATTTACCGAATTATTGGGTTTAGTATCGGATAAACCTATATCTTTTAGTGAAGTGATTCGGTTATTTGAGGGACGTGGTATTAATACCCGTACTTGTCAGCAACGACTACTGGCTTTTTTAGAAGGTGAACTACCTCCAGGTTTAATCCCTACCTCTTTTAATATTTGGCTGACCCAGAATTCTCAAGAAAATCCTGATTATCAAGCAATTACCTCCATGCCTCTGTTTGAAAAACAAGGATTACTTACTTATCGTCCTCATCCCCAGCAATTAATAATTCTCCGACGTTATCTAGATGCTGTCAAAGCTAGTACACAGCAATCCCTGGAAGAACCATATATAGTTAATTTTGCTCTAACAACAGGTTAATATAGCAGAAGTGCTAATGTTGAGCCTTACTAACTAAACTAAGTCGATGTTAAATTTGTAGAGCAGGCATCTTGCCTGCTATTGAAGCCGAAACTCTACACTAACTAGATTCAGAGCCAGGAGATTGAATCAGAGCAATCAGGACTTGGGTGAGGGGTTGCCAGTCATCTGGTATCCGATATAGCATGATATCTTGGGTAATTCCACACTTATGAGTGTCCAGGTAGCTAAATCGCCAAGTGTCTTGATTAAGGAACTAGAGATATTTATTTTCTCTAAGTAAACAAACTGATTGCCAATTGTTAAAGATTTATAACAAAAATTACCTAATAAAGGTATATATTAATGTATTAGTAGATAACTACATTAAAGATGAAGTCTTTTATCAGGAAGCTTTAGCTTTGGGGTTAGATGATAAAGACGTGGTTGTACGGCAAAGGCTCATTCAAAAAATCAAGTTCCTCACCGAAAATGTTGCCAAAATGCACGAACCTTCGGAAGAAGATTTACAAGATTATTTAGTCGCTCATGCCAAACATTATGCTATTCCTGGTCGGGTGAGCTTTGCCCATATTTACTTTAGCCAACAACGACGAGGCGATCGCACTGATGTTGATGCCCAGAATCTACTAAGTCAAATACAGACTAATCCTAATTTAGATCCATTGGCGCAGCAGGGAGATCCCACCATGTTGGCTGTCACCTATAACTTGGCTTCAGAGCAAGCTCTCACCAACATCTTTGGGGGGAATTTTGCCAGTGAGATGGCTGAGGTAAAGGAAAAAGGTTGGCTCGATGCTGATGGTAATACTCAAGAAAAAATTTACAATGTAGCTTGGTCTGGAGATCGTGCGGTTCGAGGTGATGGCGAAATTCCCCCCGTAGGTAATACAGTTAATACTGAAACAGCCACTTGGACAAATACTATCGGTTCATCTGAGTTAGCCACTGTTTGGACGGATGAAGAATTTGATCCTTCGCAGCGAGCATTTTACTATGTGCGGGTGCTAGAAATTCCTACTCCCCGTTGGACGGACTACGACAAAGCATTTTTCGGCGAAAGATGGGAAGAAGCTTGTCATCAAGCAGAGACACGACCAAATCATTCAGTCGATTGTGATGATATACCCTTAACCCTACAGGAAAGGGCGTTTACTTCTCCGATCTGGTATTCACCAGCGTAGGTTTTGCTTGAGCGGGTGCGGGGGTTGCGGCTCCCGTTCCGCCTTGATTTTCATGATATTTCTATTTTTCTGTTTAACTCGCAATATTTTAAATACAATAAACAGTGTTTTTACTTAGGTTTAATTACTTAAAATAAATCAGTACTATTTTGCCTATTTTAGCAGTTATTTGTAACTATAGAAATAACACTGAAAATTTCACATACCATATCCTAATTAAAAGATTGTGTAAAATTTAGGGGAAAGCACTACTCTTCTCGTGGATAAATAATTATATTCATAATTGGGAGTTGCCGAAAAACTACTACATAAAATTTACACCTACCAATTGATATAGTCAAAAATCATTACCAGGTACCTTTTGTTACTAACAGGAAAAATTATGACTAATATACTCGTTGTTCAGGATCTACATCCAGTTAGTTTCGATCAGAAGTCTTTACATCCATCAGTGACAAGTTTAATAAAGCGATTAATTGACATTCTCGGCGCTATTGTCGGACTGATGATCACAGCCATAGTTTCATTACCTATCGCGATCGCGACCATAATTCACAGTCCCGGTCCAATATTTTATTCTCAAATTCGTTGTGGTCTAAATGGACGAGAATTCCGGATTTGGAAGTTTCGGTCGATGGTGATTGGGGCTGATAAACTCAAGCATCTAGTCAAAAACCAAGCTCAAGGTCACATATTTAAAGCCACTAATGATCCGCGTATTACTCCCATAGGTAGATATTTACGCCGGACTAGTTTAGATGAACTACCTCAATTTTGGAACGTTTTAATGGGGGATATGAGTTTAGTTGGTACCCGTCCCCCCACTCCAGATGAAGTCATACAATACGAAATACACCACTGGGAAAGATTACTAGTTAAACCAGGAATGACCGGAGAATGGCAAGCTAATGGTCGTTCTAGCATTCAAGATTTTGAAACTATTGTGAAGATGGATCTCAGTTATCAGCGTAAGTGGTCAATAGCTTATGATTTACATCTAATTTGGAAAACTATTGGAGTTGTTCTCAAAAAGACTGGTGCTTACTAAGATTAATCCAAAATCCAAAATCTAAAATTTCTTTATCCCTTCACACCACTGCTGCTATCTGTGGGGACAATATATTTCTGTAGAAATAGAAACAATATTAATACTGGGGCAATAGAAATTAATGAGCCAGCAGCCACTAAACGCCAATCTAGGGAAAATGTACCAGCTAATTTAGCTACTCCTAGAGGAAGAGTGTACAATTTTTCATCTTGAATCACAATCAAAGGCCAGAGGAAATCGCTCCAAGTACCAATAAATACGAAAATAGCTAAGGTTACTAGTGCGGGGCTAATAGCTGGCAACATTATATACCACCATAAACCTAACTCAGAGCCTGCCATCCATCCGGGCGGCTTCTTCTATTTCTTTGGGAATGCTCATAAAAGCTTGACGTAATAGAAAAATACCAAAGGCAGAAACTAAGTTGGGAAAAATTATGCCTAAATAACTATTGATCAAACCTAATTGGACGGTCAATATATAGAGGGGAATCATGACGATTTGAAAAGGAATCATCATGGTGGCAATAATGCCCACAAAAATTCCTTCTCTACCCAGAAAGGATAATCTGGCTAAAGGGTAAGCAGCTAAAGAGCAAAATAGTAAATTCAATCCTACAGTCAGAAGTGATACTAGTGTGCTGTTGTATATATATTGTCCAAAAGGTAGGGATTGCCAAACAGTAGAAAAATTATTCAGTGTTGGTTGCGAGGGTAATAGCTGTGGTGGAGAGCCAAAGATATTTTCTGTAGGTGATTTCAAGGCTGTACTCATTAACCAAAGTAGAGGAAAAAGGGTAACGAGGGCGATCTCCTAAAATTCCATAGATTAACAAAGTTTGTAGGGGTGATTTTTTCCAGATCATTTTTGGGTAGTAAGTAGGGAGTAGTGCGTAGGGAGTAGTAAGTAGGGAGTATAAATCCTTAACCAGAAATCTCTCAAATGATGAATCACGAATGATTTAATGGGCTATTCGCATGATTAAGACACTTATTTACTAGATTTTTGGTGATTCTCTCCGTAAAACTTATCTGTGTACGCAATTTATCAATAGGTAGATACGCTAAGGAAAATGGATTGAGAGATTTCTAGATTAGTTATTTACACTTTTGACATCAAACTAGATAAATTCAATAATAAATGTATGAAAGATTTAATTTGATGTTTTAAAAAACTATCAACCCAAAAGAAGTTCACTAATCTAGTTAAGGAAATGCTATATATGTTACAACCTACCATCAATATTAATTCAAATTTTAATTCCTTTAATTTATTACCATTATTTGAGCGGACAATCAATGCTGTAAAACGCCACTTAAACACACATAATTACACAAAATTAGTTTGTGGAATTGATTATATGTGTGAATTGATTGATGATGGACGAGGTGCGTGTATGACTGGATTCGGTCAAAATGTGAAACCTGGTAATTACATTGTTTGGGAACAAAATAATCAATCTTACTGTTACCAAGTTCAAGAAGTTGATTATTACTTTGATCCATCAGATATGTGGATAGCTAAACTCAAACCAGAGTGTTGCATTAGGAGGAGTCAGGAGTCAGGAGTCAGAAGTCAGGAGACAAAGCCGCTTTCTGTATAGTCTTCTCCTGGATTGTTTAAGTAATATTACAGATGCATTGCAGTGATTCTATGTATTAGCCTAATTTTATTACCTGTTTTCACTAACTGCAAAAATATATGTTACCTGTTACCTGTTACCTGTTACCTGTTACCTGTTCCCCGTTCCCTGTTCCCTGTTCCCTTTTTTTGTAAATTTTGTCCCGATTAGCAACTAATATCTAGAGATAAAGACGAAAATTTATATAAATAATTATTGAACCAGCAATGGGTAAAGCAATTGGGATTGACTTGGGGACAACTAATTCTGTCGCTGCTTTTAAATTGGTGGAAGTGGAGGTGGTGACAGCTAATGATAACACTCCTCCAGACAGAAAATTGACGCGATCGCTTGTGGCTGATGATCAAGGTAAATTTTTGGTGGGTGAGCAAGCTTACAATCAGTTACGAGCTGACCCAGAAAATGTGATTGTTTCGATTAAACGTTTAATGGGTAGGGGTTTTAACGATTCATCTGTCCAAAAACAAAAATCTGAATTTAGTTACAAAATCACTCAACCGACTCAGGGAACAGATAATAGTATAGCGGTTTGGTTAGCAGACCGAGAATATCAACCAGAGGATATCGCTGCCGAAATTCTCAAAAAAGTGGTGCAAAACACCCAAGCTTATCGTCAAGGAATTGGGAAAACGGGAGAAGTTATCGACCAAGCGGTGATTACTATCCCAGCTTATTTTAACGACCAACAACGCAATGCTACTCGCAATGCTGCACTCAGAGCGGGAATTACTCCCTTAGAACTACTTCCTGAACCTACCGCTGCCGCTATTTCATATGGTTTTACACCCCATAGTGATGATGTTAAAACCATTTTAGTTTACGATTTTGGTGGTGGGACATTTGACGCTTCAGTAATTACCGCCGCAGGAACTCAGTTCATTGAACAAGGAAAAGCTGGGGATTTATGGCTAGGAGGTGATGATATTGACTCTCGGATGATGAAGTTTGTCAAAGAACAGGTTTCTCTGCAAGAAAAAATCCCTGATATTGATGCTTTAATCGCAAAAATGCCTCATTATCAAAAAATCCGTTTCCATGCTGATTTGAAAATCTCCGTAGAACGAGCCAAGGTGGCTTTAAGTAGCGATACCGTCGCTCAAATTAATCCGGCGACTCAATTATTGGATGAATTGGGAATTGGGATTCCGGTGGAAGTACAAATCACTCGTGAGCAATTTGAGGAAATTATTGCTGATTTAGTAGACCGAACCATTCAAATTTGCCGCGAAGCTTTAAACTATTCTGAATATCATATAGAAATGGTGGATGTAGTTCTGCTAGTGGGTGGTTCTGCTCAAATTCCGCTGGTACAAAACAAAGTTAAAGCTACTTTTGGTGCTAATAAAGTAGTTGTACATCCTCGGCCAATGTATGCAGTAGCAGAGGGTGCAGCAATTGTTGCAGCTGGACAAACAGATAAAGTAACTACGGTTTCCCGTGATTATTTTATTCAATTAGCTGATGGACCGTTTAAAGTGATTAGTCGAGGTGATATTTTACCAATTAGAAAATACCACTCTTTTAAAACTGTAGCTGAGGGACAACGACTCATCCATTTTCAGTTTTTTAGCCCTGATGTAGTCAAGGAATATCTCGATGGGGTGAAAAATGATGAGCAGATTGGAGAAATTTGGTTAAGTTTAGATAAAAAGTATCCCCCTGGAACCGAAATTGTTGTCTATTTGGAATTAGATGAAAAAAACAGCGATTTGCAAATGATGGCGACTTTGAAAAATAAACCGACTGTGAATGTAAGTTGTCTTTTTTCTCGTGGTCGTGCTGATGAAAAAATCTATAAAGAATTAGAAGAGGTGATTGCAGAATTAAATAATCAAGACCTGACTGCGTTTGGTGTAGAAGAAGCCATGAAGTTAGCGGTTCCAGTAGTGCAGTCAGCTAATCAAATTATTAATCCTCGCACAGGAGAGGAACGTCATGATTTACGCGATCGCGCTGGAGACAATTTAAAAAAATTCCAGGTTTCTATGTCTCCAGAACGTTTAGAAGCGGAAACTCTGATTAATGAATGCGATCGCATCCTCAAACACGCGGGATTCATAATTCCCCAACCACAACAAGAACGATTACAAAAACTCAGTCAAGAATTGCAAACTGCGATTAATATCAATAATTTGTCAAAAATGCAGTTTCAGAGTGAGGAAACCAGACAGGAACTGAGTAACCTTCCTGATGAGGTTAAATTGATTCGAGTTTGTTTTCAAGCTATTAACCAAGCATATGCAATTGCACCTACCCAAGCAAATGCTATGTATGATAGACTTGCTCAAATGTTGACAGCGATGAAAAATGATGATGGACATGAAGCTGAACTGTTGTGGAAAGAACTGGAACCAGATGTCAAACATTGGTTGGATCAGGAATTACCCACTAACGTCATCGTCACAGGATTAACGCGATGAGTGTCAAGCTGAATTGTCCCGTATGTGGATATCAAGAAATAGAGAGTAATACTTGTCCTAATTGTGATACCGACCTTTCCTTAATTCGGATGCTTCAAGAGTTACCAGTGCAACAGGAACCACGCCTAAAATTTAACCTGGGTAAATGGCAACTTTTTACAGCTTTGTGTATCCTGATTATTAGTTCTGGATTAGCAACAGTAGAAATTGCTGGGTTCTTTTCACCTCAATTAATTACCAATACTATTTCTCATCCCTTGCGAGTTAACGTCAGCAAACCGATCACCAAATCTATTGTCAATACTCCATCATTAACTAGATATACTGTCAAAGTCGGGGACAGTTTGACCGCGATCGCCGAAAAATATTGTGGTAAAGGTATTTCCTGGAAAATTATCGCTCAAGCTAACCCTCAACTGAAAGGACAAGAAAACAATCTGGAGATTGGTGATAATTTAATCATTCCTCCCTGTCAAGAACATCTACCAGAGGTAGCCAGATGATAGTTCTTGACCAATTAAATGCTCTCAGTAAAGTCGTATTAGGTTTAGGAATTATTGATGCTGGGAAATATGCATCACAAACTAAAATAGCTTACCAAAAAGCTGAGGAACTAGCGCAATATAAATACTTACGGGAAGCAGTGGCTATGGTCGAAAAAACCATCCTACTTTGGTCGAAAAAACCAGGCTTTTGGGAACGTTGGATTTGTCAAATATTATTGGGTGATACTCTAGATAAATTAAAACAGCAATTATTGTCTTGGCGTCAACAAGTTGCTCAAGCGGATAAACTCCTAGTCCATGCGAAAATTATTCTCCAGAAAGATACAGGAGATCCTTTAGAAACGGAAGCAATTGACCAAGCCATTGCTATTTATCAGCAGTGTAGTAAAATTTTGTATGATCAGCGGGTATTGTTAGCTATCCAGCAATATCAACAAGAGTTACAGCAGCGACAGCAGTTTCAAACACTGGTGACCCAAGGAGACTCTTTCGCTAAAAGTTTATATTTTAAGAAGGCGATCGCTATTTATCAAGAAGCCGATAAATTATACCATACCAAATTCATCGCTGATGCGATAGTCTTACTTCAAAGTCAAGTTTCCCACGAGGAGATGTATGATTCGGCTTGGGAACAGGCGCAACAAGCAGAATCCGAAGGTAGATTAAGAGGTGCTATTGCTATTCTCAGTTCTACCTTAACTAACTTTCCTCGCTCTGAAGGCATAAATTTTCTCAACAAGTTAAAATCTATAGTGCAAGGAAAGGAATTTTTTGCAGAAGGATTATTAGCCGAAAAAGCAGGTGATTTTCCTAACGCTATGGTATTTTATGAAAATGCTAAACCGCTGTTACCCGATATCACTAATTGCTGCATTAGATTGGGAGTAGTAGCGATTAAATCAAAAGACTGGACAACAGCAATATCTCATTTAAATGGTATACCGGGAGAACAAGCAACTTATCTACGCGGATTTGCTTATGCTCAACAAGATAATTTACAATTAGCGTATCGAGAATGGCAAAAATTAAGCACCAGGGAGGATATTGCTAGACAATTAGAAATTATCCACGCTCTTTCCCAACGACAACGGTTGCTATATATAGAAGATATTGAGCAATTAGTCAAAACTGAAAACCTGGATTTAGCCAAAACAGTTAGTATGGAATTCCTGAAAAAATTTGCTTTTGATCAATTAGTAGAAACTAATCTTAACCAGCATATTCAGCCCAGATTAGAAGCAGCAGTTTGGCAAAGTTCAGATTGGGAATCCGTGGCTAATCAAACCGAAAAAAATTGGATTGACCAACCGAGCATTAACACACTACATAATTGGACAGTAGCTAGTTATTATTTAGCCCAAAATAACAGCAAAAAATTATTTAATTTGATTATTTCTTTACCTACCGCGTTGGCAAATTTAACAGCAGACTCTACGCTCCAAGATGTACCTTGGTTGGGAAATAAAAAGATAGATTTCCATGCAGTTTTTTTAAACTTAAAAAGTCAATTGGAAATAGCAATTGAACAGGTGAAAAATATAAATATTGCCGATTATTTATATTTACGTGATCGCTCTCGTTTAGATTTAGTGGCTTTGAAATTAATCAAAGACACTTCATCATTGGGTATGCAAGTAAATGATATAATTATTACGCCTGGATGTTACAATTATTTTTACAGTCAATGGCAATATATTATAGTTGATAATATCAGGAGTAATCAAAAAATTCTCCGTTCTTTATACACACCTTGGGGATTAGCAGTCGCAGCTTGTTTAGAAGGAGATAGTCCCAGAGCAATTCAAATTAAACCATTAAATCAAGCTCATACAGAAATTGAAAAATTTGCTGAGAAATTTGTCGCTTATTATCAAGGTTGTTATCAAATACAAGAACAAAAATGGCGAGAAGCCGTCATTTATTTAAAATTAGCAAAATCAGAAATTGAAAATAACCAAAATTGGCAAAAAGAAATAGATAAAGTATTTGGATTGCATCGTCAAACTATCTCAGAATTTCAAGAGCATTTAGAATTTGCGGAATTTTGGTATGAAATTTTAGATAGTCAATTAGCTAGAAGTTATCTAGCTGAATATCAAGCAGAATCACTGCGACAGGAATTCATGAATAAACAAATTTCTCTGAAAAAAACTCTGGAAAAACTGGAAGAAGTTCAAGCCATTGATGAAAGTAATCCGGTAGTTATTGACCTGATAGAAAAGCTCGAACTGACCCAGGAATTAGAAGTAATTGATTTGCTACTGAAAAGTCGTCAATTTGAAGCAGCAGTTACCAAAGCCAGACGGTCACAGAGAAAAAGAGTCCGCTATATCGTAGCTGATTTTTTTATTGATATCTTAGTTAATGGAGTGAAACGCGGTGATTTAAACGACCCAAATACAATTAAACAATTAGGACGCTGGGCTTATGAAATCTGTCCAGATGAACCAGAATTCCAAGAAGTTTATCGTAGTCTAAAAATACGTTGGTGAGATTTGTGTTATGCAAAATAATCCATATGATATTTTGGGAGTATCCCCATCTGCTTCCAAAGCCGAAATTACTAAAGCTTTAGCCAGAGCGATGCAGCGGAAGCAATATCCTGTAGATGTGATTGCTAAAGCGCAGAAAAGTCTGATGAAGCCGGACGAACGGATTATTGCTGATTATTTACGTCCAGTATTACCTCCCATTAAGAGATTTAAATATAGTGACTTATCAGCTTTATTAACACCCATACCAAAGTTAACTTTATTAGCAGAATTTGATGGATTAGATCAGGCGATCGCCGATTCTCTGGAAGCAGAACTGCGGGAACAAGAACCTTTACCCCAAACTTTATCAGAATTATTGACGGTGGGGATGACTGCTTGTAAAGAGGGAAATTATCCCGAAGCCATCCAATATTTACAAGCATACTGTGACACTTGTGATCAACATGATAGCAAAGATTATATGCAAGCTCAAATTTGGTTGATTAAAGCTTATGAAAAAGGTGGACAATTATCAAGAGCGATCGCATTGTGTGAAAGTTTAGTCACCCATAGTCACCCCCAGGTGCAAAATTGGGCAAAAAAAAGCTTACCATTGTTAACAAAAGAAACCAACCGTGTCTAAGTCACTCCCATTTTATATTCTCAGCCAAGAACAGCGCGACTTACTGACGCAAAAGCTGGGAACCCTGCAAAAAGATAAAGTTTTATTACAACAGTCGCTGCGAGAACAGCAAACCGAAACTGCTGCGAATACAGAAGACTTATTTTTGGAACTGTTGGAAGTAGCGGATGCGCTAGAAGCATTATTAGATTATCTAGAAAACAACCCGGAACCTAGTCCAGAATTTGTTCAACGTTTACCCAGGTCGATTAAAGCAGTCAATCGAAAATTTCTGAGTGTACTAGGAAAACGTCAAGTCTTACCGATAGAGTTAGCAGATACCCAACCCGATTTTAACTTATGTCGGGTAGTAGATCGGGAAGAACGGACAGACGTTGCTGATCAAACCATTACTCAGGTTGTTCGTCAAGGGTTTCGCTTAGGGGAAAAGATTTTGCGTCCCGTGGAAGTAATTACATCAAAATTGATCAACAAGGAAGAAGGAATAGAGAACAGAGCCGAGGAAAATGGTGAGGAAACAGACTGAAAAAAATCTGATAACAAAAAGGGTGAAGTTTTGTACCAGGATGCACAGGCGATGGCTCAATATCTAAAATTGAAGCCCTAAATTTGAGGGAAATGCTACCACATAGATATTTGACACTGATGTAGTCAAGATGTAAACTATCTACACCAAACTGTATTCAGATTGGTGTAGGCTTTTTGCGTTTTAGCACTATGAGAATATGGAAGATTACAACGCAGCTTTTATTCAGCGTCATCTTGATACAAATGTACTATGTCAATCTAATAGGAAAGTTGCTGCTATGCACTTTGGTGGTGTTACCATTGAGTGCTTACTCAAAGCCATGATTCTTGCTACTCTACCCAAGAAAGCGATTAAGGAATGGAAGACCGACTCTAATCATCCTGAACATACGATAACTAATCCGGGACATAGCTACATTGAGGCTTTGAAGCGACACAATAAACTTAAATCTAGAATTGATAAGTTTCCGGAGGTTATAAAATGGCTGACTGAAGTTGAGAATCCCGCAAGTCAACATTTTATAGATATACGCTATTCTGGCCTTGAGCCTGATGACGAAAATTATAAAAAATGGTTAAATGCTTATAACAGTATCAGAAGTTGGTTACAAAAGCAAGCTACTCAACTTTAGAGAGGTGGAAAATGCAAGAAAATTGGCAAGTATCGCTTAAGCGACAGATTGAAAACCAGTATGTGCAGCATCCACAGGAATGGGTAGATGTCAATATTTCTACATCGGGTTTGTTAAATCTAACTATTGTGAGCGATGTTTTTCTTGGTTCACCAATTCCCCAACGTAAAGAACAAATATTTAATTTAATTCAATCTCAGGTTCCTCATTTATCCCCTGGTTTTCTTTCCCTATATACACATCAAGAAGCGGAATCACTAAATTTTTCCCGTCCACAGGTTTTAGATGCAAACTCAATACATACTTGGCAAGATTTAGCCATCCAAGCCGCAAATCCACAAAATCAAGCTATCTCTGCTCAACCTAAACTAAGTTTACCCAGAACAGTAACATTTTATTCTTTTAAAGGAGGAGTAGGTCGCACCACGGCATTAACTCATATTGCTTGCATTTTGGCAATGCGGGGACGTAAAGTGGTAGCTGTGGATTTAGATTTAGAAGCACCTGGTTTGAGTACAGCATTTAATCTCAAACCAGAACCAAAATATGGGATTGTTGATTATTTTTATGAGCGTTCTTATTTACCAGAAGGAGTAAAACCGAATATTTCAATTAGTGAAATATTTGGTGAGGTAAAAATACCTAATGCCACCGGAAGACTATTTGTGGTTCCAGCAGGTTTTTTAACCCTTGATTATGTCTCTAAAGTTGATGACCTTCATGCTACCACTGTTATTGATGGAAATAATAGTCTTTGGTCTATTTTTAAAGAAGAGATTTATGAACAATTAAAACCTGATATTATTTTAGTTGATTCTAGAACAGGAATTAATCAATGGGGAGCTTTATCATTAATTCAAGCAGCAGATGAAGCTATTATATTTCTTTTCCCTAATGAACAAAATAAACAAGGAATAGAACTAGTTTTACAAGCAATCCAAACCATAGAAAAATTATCAATTAATTTTGTATTTTCTCCCG
Organism: uncultured cyanobacterium; assembly: GCA_963766435.1. GTDB lineage: Bacteria > Cyanobacteriota > Cyanobacteriia > Cyanobacteriales > Nostocaceae > CAVXZH01. Next base: position 2,077,564 of record CAVXZH010000006.1, on the reverse strand, counting down.
TACCTGATGTTACTAAAACGGGTTTATCTAAAGTAAAATCTATTTGGAAATCACTGCTTAATACTATTAAATCAGCGACAGATGAAACGGATGAGACAGATGAATCTGAAACAAATAATTCTAAAATTTCTATTGAAGAACTCCTAGTAGTTCCTTACCTACCAATAATTGCTTTAGCTGACAGTTATCCTGCAAAAGGAACACAAGATTACTACACTAAAATTGCTAATCTGATTGATGAAAAAAATGATGAAATTAAACGTACCGATGTTTTAAGCATTGAGCAGCGATGGAATATTATTGAAAATCTAGATTTTCCTGAAGTTAATGCTGCGGATACCAAACATAATCTTAGTTTGCTATTTCAACGTACTAATGATTTTGAAAAATTTTTAGACGATACAACTTGTCTGATCAGAGGACGAAAAGGAACTGGTAAAACTGCACTATATTGGCTGTTTTTAAAACACACAAATATTGCTGAAAAACTAGCTCATGGTCGCTTGGATAATACTTTATGTTTTTCTGGACACGGGAGATTTCAGGAAAGTCGTCCATCTCGTGAGGAGTTTCAAGCTATCCATGAACATTTGCAGCAAAATAATGGTTCATGGGAAGCTTTTTGGAGAGCTTATTTACTGCTGAGATGTCATCAGGAAAATTTATTGAAGTTTCCTAGAGGAAAAAAAGGGGAGAAGTATAATGAAATCAAAGAAATTATAAATAATTTACCTAGAGAAAGATGGCAGTATGAAACTACTCAAGCTTTGGTATTATTATCTACTAATTCTGAACTACGACTCATCGTTAAAGATGTCATAAATATTCTTCTTAATGAAGAAGCTAAAAATAAGTCTCAAAAACTGTGGTTTCTTTATGATGATTTAGATGAGGATTTTCCTAAAGCAGGGGAATTAAGACAACAAGCATTAACTGGCTTATTTCAATTAGTCCAGTCTTGTGATGCTGACAGATTAACAGGAATTAGGTTTAAAATTCTCTTAAGAGAAGATATATGGAACCGTTTAACTTTTGATAATAAAAGTCATTTTACTGGACGAGATATTCTGTTACAGTGGACTAGGATTGATTTTTTAAGATTAGCATTACGTCAAGCCATACAATCAGAAAATTTCAAGAGTTTGGTTGATCGAACCTTTCCTGTTGCTGTTGAAAGTATTGATCAAGCTAGTGAAGAGGTGATTGATAAAGCTTTAGAATTACTTTGGGGAAGTCGTCGTCGAGGTGGAAATAGAGCTAAATATGTATCTCAATGGGTTTATGAACGTTTAACAGATTCAAGTAGTACTACTTTTCCTCGGAGTTTAAGTATATTACTTAAAAGTGCAAAAGAACAAGAGTTAAATTTTAGAGGAGAATCATCAAGTAAAATACCTCCAGATCGTTTACTTAGAGGAAAATCACTAGAATCTGGTTTAAAAAAAGCTTCACAAAAGCGTTGTGAAGAAATTCAGGAAGAATACCGTGATTTGATTAAATTTTTTGATTCTCTGAAGGGAAAATCAGCTTTCTTATCTAAAGAACAATTAGAAGAAATATGGACAGATTCTGCACGAGATTTTATCGTAAATTTTCCAGAATTTGTTTCTTTTTTAAGCGAAATTGGTATTGTTGAATGGCAGGAAAAAGAAAACCGCTATAAATTTTTAGATTTATATGCGTATGGTTTTGAGATGATTCGTCGAGGTACAGTATAAGTATTGATTAAGTTTTGTAAAATTGATGATACTCGTTTTTGTTGTTTAGTATGACATTTTTGACTCTTATTTTGATTTTTAAAACATGCGCTGAAGCGCAACTACGAACCAATATTTTTGTTTACATTTCAGTCGGGGATTTAAACCTCGACTGAAATTATCAATTATGCTGCTGGACGTTGCTGCATTAAAATTTGATAAGAATACTGAAAATCATCAGTAGTAATCCGAATAGCAGTGGGGTCTGTCAACCCTTGTCCACGAAAACGACGAATTGCTTCCACCGCAGCTTGATTACACAATAAAACCAAATCTGCTCCATTCCACCCCTCTGTCATCTCGGACCAATATTCCAACTCGACACCTAATAAGGGTCTTCCTTGAGTGTAAACTCGCAAAATATCTAACCGACTTTCTAAATTGGGTAAATCTACTTTCAATTGTAAATCCAACCTTCCCGCTCGCAATAAGGCTGGGTCAAGTGCATCAGGACGATTGGTAGCTCCAATTACTAAAATTGTTGCACCAGTTCCCACACCATCCAACTCGGTTAGTAATTGTCCCACCACTCGGTTACTTACTCCCGAATCACCAGTATGAGTTCCTCTTGAGGGAGCTAAGGTATCAATTTCATCAATAAATATCACGCAGGGGTCTGCTTGTCTGGCTTTCGCAAATAATTCCCTCACTGCTTGTTCACTCGCTCCTACCCAACGAGTGAGCAATTCTGGTCCGTTGACACCAATAAAATTGGCTCTAGCTTGGGATGCTACTGCTTTTGCTAATAAAGTTTTTCCGGTTCCTGGTGGTCACCATAGCAAAATCCCTTTGGGAGCTTTGGCTTTAGTCTGGAGATAAAGTTCTGGATACAGTAATGCTCCTTCCACTGATTCTCGCAAAGTTTGCTTGATTGTCTCTAAACCACCAATATCTTCCCAAGCAACATGGGGGACTTCTACTTCTACGCTACGCAGTACTGCTGGTTTAATTTCTTTGAGTCCTTGCAAAAAATCAGACTGATTCACAGTCATGGTTTCGGGAACTTCGATATCTATGGAAGGAACTTGACGACGCAGTGCTGTATAAGCAGCTTTTTGACAAACTGCTTTTAAGTCAGCACCAACAAATCCTCCGGTGCGGTCAGCAATGAAATCGAGGTCAACTGTATCATCTACAGGCATATTGCGAGTCAAAATTTGCAAAATTTCTTTGCGTCCGTTCGCATCGGGAATCCGAAAATGGATTTCTCGGTCAAATCTTCCGGGACGACGCAGTGCTGGGTCAAGATGGTCGGGTCGGTTGGTAGCTGCTAGGACAATTACACCTTTAGTTTGGGAGAAACCGTCCATCAGTCCCAATAATTGGGCAACTAGGCGTTTTTCAACTTCACCTTCTACAGAATTACGGTTTGGGGCTAAACTATCAATTTCATCAATAAAGATAATACAGGGAGCGTTCTTAGCCGCTTTTTCAAAGATACCGCGCAGTTTTTGTTCTGCTTCTCCATAATATTTGCTGATCACTTCGGGTCCGACAATTGCAATGTAGTTCACCCCCAGTTCTTCAGCTAAAGCACGAGCGGTGAGAGTTTTACCTGTACCCGGTGGCCTCACTAAGAGGACACCGTGGGTGGGTTCTAATCCCAATTTGGCTAGGAGGTCAGGACGTTTTAACGGAATCGCTACTAGTTCTTTGAGTTCTTTGAGAATTTCACTCAGTCCCCCAATATCTTTGAGCGCAATCCCGGAAGTTGGGTCAGGGGTAACAATGGGTTCTGATGCTCCTCCACTAGCATCTGGAGCAGATGGAGTTTTAATCCGGCTAGTACCAACATCATTATTCGTATTATTGGTACGTGGATTTCTTCCGGTTCTGGGAATACTGCTTAAGGGTCGGGAGCTAAATTGGACATCAGTCTTAATTTCTCCGTTATCTATTTTTTCTTCTAAGGTTTTTACTAGGTCTAGAAACTGTTCAAATCCTTTGAACATATCACTCATAATCTTCCTCTACAAATTAACGACGAAAAAACTATTTTTTAACTAGATGTTCCCACTAGAATAAAAGGTTTGCTGCACCTTCAACTCTAGCAATGGCTTCTACTGATCTGGGTAAAGCAGGTAAGCGAACTATTGTTTGTTGGGGAAATAAGCTAGCATTAACTTCTATTTGTTGGTGATAACGATTCTGAACTATATAACGCTGTTCAATGCCCATATTTTCCAGAGATTCGGTTAATCTAATATGTTCAGCAACTATGGCATCTTCAGCTTGAAGTACACCAACAAATTGAGTATAACGTGGGTTTTTTAATTGCTTTTGAGCTTGGACAACTTTTTGTCTTAAACCCCTTAATCGTCCCATAAAATCAATTCGACCTAAGACATTTTGATATTTTATCCATAGTTTGAATATCCACGATAACCATTCTTGTAAAGCGGTAGGCATTTCCAAGAATTGTAGCAAATGACCTGTAGGTGCTGTATCTAAAATAATTAAATCTTGTTCGTTACTATTTAATAATTCTATCACAGTAACTAGCGATAATATCTCATCAATTCCTGGTAAAGCTTGGGACATAATTTGTCGCCAAGCTTCTGGGAGATAAGCTATATTTATGGTTGTTTCTGAATTACTCGTTTCACCACTAATCATATCCGCTAATTCCCAAAGATAATCGGAACGGAATTGGTCTAAAATCCGATTACTATCAATTTCTTGTCCACTTAAATTAGCAGATAATAAAACAGAATCATGTCCTAATTGTTTACCAAAAGCATCTCCTAATGAATGAGCAGGATCTATAGAAATCATGCGAATTTTTTTATTTGGGTAACGATTAGCTAGAGCATAACCCATAGCTGCGGATACTGTGGTTTTACCAACGCCTCCTTTCCCACCAACAATAATTAATTTGCATCCTTGCGCGATAAAATCAGGTAAGCTGGGGAGAACTTTAACTGGCCATTCAATTTTGGGTGGGAGACAAAGTTCAACTGTATCAATTTTCTGAATTTGGGATGCTAAATCATCTAATGCATCTGCACCTAATGGTGGTAATGGTTGTTGGGGAACCATGAAAACAGGTTGATTATCTGCAATTGATAAGAATTTTTGGATAGAACTTTGCTGTTCCGCATAGCGGTCTAATTCCATATCTGAATTTAGCAAAATTCGATTAATTAATATTCCTGCATAAGGAACATTAAGAGGTTTTAGATTTTCGATAAAACGTTGAGTTTCTAAAAAAGACATTGGTTCAGAAACCGCAACCACTAAACAACCAGTAAATTCTTGATCTTGGAGGAGTCGTCTACCTTCTGCTAATTCTAATTTTAGGTCACTCAAAAAACTATCTACGTCATCATCTGTATAATTTCCCGTAAAAGTTTTGGTGATAACTTTATGCTTTTGTTGAAAAAGTTCTAAGGAGTTTAAAATTACATCCAAGAAATCTTTCAATCGTAATAAATTCAAGGTATGTCCAGAAGGAGCCATATCTACTACTACCCGGTCTACTTTTTTTTCAAAAAGCAAACGTTGAATTTCTAACAATCCCATTAATTCATTTAAACCAGGCCAGTTTAAATCCCACACAGGTGCTAAATCTTCTCCTTCTGCTAAACTTCCTCTCTCCACAATCAGTTCTAAAAAATAACTATATTTTTTTCTAAATTCTAATAATAATTTTTGAGCATCTAATGCTTGAATACTCAAGTTAGGTAAATCAGCTAATGGTAGAGCCTGATCTTTCACTTCTGTAAGCAATACATCTCCTAAAGAATGTGCAGGATCTGTAGAAATTAATAAGATTTTTTCATCAGGAAATTTTTTAGCCCAATAACGTGCAAAACTACAGGAAATCGTAGTTTTTCCAACTCCACCTTTACCGCTAAACATAACTAAATGTAGTGAGTCGTAATCATTCATAGAAACATAAAAAAGTAGTACAAAATTTTGTCAATTAATTGATTAATAAAAGAGAATATCCTGCGCCCTATTTAGATGAAATGATAGGGAGGAAGACCCTCTCCTAAAGATAAATTCCAGCGAGGACAAGCTTTTTGCCAATTTAAAAATTCTTTTAAAAGTAAATCCTTATCCCGATTATTTACTAGAATATAACAACGTAATTCTGATTCTTGTTCTTGCATAATCATCGGTAATTGATGAATTTTAATAATTAAATTTATCAGATTTTCTTTCTCTTTGGTTTGACCAAGATTAAAATTTGTCTGATTTTGATAGTGTTGCTTTTTTGCTAAAAAATAATCTCTACCTATCCCACTAGATGGAACCACTTCCTCAAATATTCGCGGAATTAGTTTTAAAATGAATTCGGTTTTACCAGTAATTTTTACTAATTTATCTTCATACTCTTGCTCACAGGATTCTATATGATTGAGTAGATTTTCCTGAGAAGCAAAATAAGTCCCAAAACGTAATGGTAAAACTGTAATCTGTCGAAAAAGTTCACAGATAACACGATCATGGGATAAAACCATTTGAATCACTTTTTCATCATTGCTTTGAAATGACTCTAATGATATACCCGGTTCGACAATAGCAGAAATACTATTACCTTCAATCATCAGCACTTGATTAGCAACACCTTGGGGTAACTTTAAAGGAGATTCCGGTGTTTTCAGAAAAGCATAAGTATACATAAGAGTCAGGAGTATGGAATATTTGAATAAGTTGTATAAGCGGAATTATTTTTTATTTTGCGTCAGTATTTGGAAAATAAGAAGACAAATTTGATGGGAAATTATTTCGGTAATTTGAGGTCTTTACAAGAACATTTTCTTGGTTATAATGTTAGAAAATAATCTAGGCTATTTTCATGAAAACTTCTTGCAAACGCAGTATTATCAGAGCTAAAATCAGTACAATGCCACGAAATAAGTCTGAGTCATCTAGTCAATTAGAAATCTATAAAATGGTGACTGAAAAGCAACGTGTTCAAAAAGATTTAATTTCTACCAAAGAGCGGATGGTCATACTTCAGCAGCGTTTAGATGTCCTGAATAAGCAGATAGAAGAGAGTGAAAAAGCTATTAATGAATTGCGTCAACCTGATCCAAAACTTTCCGCAACTTTACTACACTCAAGTACCTTTATTAAATCCAATAATTATCAAACTTTTGAGCTAAAATATTAAACTCCAGAGTTTTAATAAATTCGGAAAAATATCGGCAATTTAAAATTAAATTTAACCCGCATCAGCGGGTTTTTAATTTCATGATCACTCTCTACCCCTCCACTTTACTCTCTGCTTAAGATAATAAGACTAAATCTTCATTCGCTTCAGCTTCGAGTTCATCTTGTAAAGCTTGAATTCTTAAAAGCAGTTCTTCCTCTTCAGTCTCGAAATCTTCTTCATTCACTTCACCCAGGTCAAAAGAGAGTTGGAGATTTAATAATTGTTTATGCAAATTTTCTTGGTCGTCAAATTCAGTATTAGTCCGTTCTTGAATTTGCTCTGCAATCCAGACAACCCCACTCAGGGACCCATGATGGGTAATAGTAAAGCTTTCATCAACATAATAATAATTCCTATTGAGCAAGTTGAGCAAATGTATAAGGAGCAGTAAAATTGTTGTAGCGAACTCGTAAGCGATCGCCAAATTTTTTGTCAATAGCTTCCACCCGTTCACTAAACAAAGATTCACTTTCCCAAGGAATTAAAAAAGCAGCATTGTAAATCATTTCTGGGGTGAGAGGGTCGCTTTCCACAATTTCCTGAGCTAAGGGATTAAGTTCATTGAAAAAATCTTGAATTATCGCTTGTTTACGAACTAGCAAATTATTTTCAATTAATTGTCCAATTTGAATCACCTCATCCATACTTAACTTCTTACCTTCCATGTTGTCGCGTTTCTGCTTCAACTCCTGATGAGATTCCATCATGGCTTGTAATTCAGATTTACTATCCCAAAGAATCTTAATGCTGACCTCTCGTTGTCCTGCTAATTTCTGAAATAATTTCTTCAATTGCTCTTTATAAGGTTGAATCAATTGCTGATGCATGGTTTCCCAATTTTTAACAACTAATCCAAACCGCAATGGAAGCAAAACATGAAAGCCAACATGCATTACTTGTTCCAGAACTTTTTCATGAGTTAATAAATTTCGTCGAGAAGCCAAATACTTTTCTTGACAAGCTTGGGAATATAAAAAAGTAAATCCATCAATAACTTCGCTAAAAACAGGTTGCTTATCTAAACCTTCTACAGAAAGAGTCTCAGCGATGGGTTCAGGAAAAATGCCGTACAAATAAAAACCAGTATTCATAAGCTGCAAATAAATTAAACCTAAATTTACTATTGACAATCATTCATTTCTCAGATTGGTTTTGAGGTTAAAACCAACCGTAACTTAGCGTGAACCAAATCCAGTTGAGCGATACCGATATCTATCTCACCATCAACCACAATTCCAGTATTTAAAAGTCTATCTACAAGTTCTAGAATTGAAGGACGACTTCCAGTTTCACCCGGATAATAAGAACCAGGTGCTGGTAAAAGAGTACCAAATTCTCCTAAATTTACATTCAAGTCTGCTGGAGAAATATCAAAAACCTCACATAAATGTAAAATTTGAGTTTCTAACTTTTGCAAACTGTCTGCTGCTCGCTCTAATTCCAACTCACTTAAAACATCTTGTTCCATGCGACGAATGACTTGAGCTTCCATCAGCTGACGTACCAACTCTAATACAGTTAAAAGTAAAGGTGCTAAACCTGCTTCACTGTTATTTTTAGAAGTACTAGGTAGTAAATTAACGGTATCTTTAACAGTCGTATTCATATTTCCTTATTCCCCATGCTCTATTACTTCAGTATTGACTGCTAATGGTTCTGGGTTTTCTACCTTGACAGACATGAGGGAAGTTAGTTGTGATTCTAAGCTCTCTAATCGCTGCTGAAGTTGTTGATTTTCTTCCACCAAACGTTGAGCTTTACTGCTAAGATAAGGGTCAGTTTCCCACCAATTGATACCCATTTCTTTAGCTTTATCTACGGAGGCAATTAATAACCGAATTCGGATATGTACAAGCTCGGTAGAAGCAATAGAGATAGAAATATCACCAGCAATAACAATACCTTTATCTAAAACTCTTTCGAGAATATCTGCTAAGGTCGAACCTTGGGTAGAGGTATTAATAGTTCGACTTGAATTAGCCTGAGGGCGAGTTGGGATGATCGGGGTAGTAGTCACGAATAATTTAACTCTTGAATAGTATAAACATGGTTGATGTTGCTCCCTGAGGAGAAGCGAACCATGTTTTTGGAATTTGTCGGAGAGCTACTCAATTAGAAACTGTTGCTCAACAAGCTACTGGTGTGATAGCTTCACATTCTGCGATGGTTTCGGTTTTAAAGTAGTTAAGTAACTCGTGGAAAATATTTTTAGCTTCATTCATGGGTAAAGCTGTGCGATTGAATAAAATATCCGCACAAATGTCCTGAAAATCTGAATTTTCTGGTGTGGTAAGAATATCATCGTCGTGACAGACTTTAGCAATGGTCAAGCAAGACCGCAATCCAGAAGTTTTATCTCCACCTGTAGCTAGACGAAATGATTTAACTAAATGTACTATTAACTCAGCAGAGTCTGAATCTATACCCGTTTTCTGAATTATGATCTGGGTTTGAGTTTCCTCATCTGGTTCTGGCATATTAATAGTTACCAATCTATCCATCAAAGCATCTTGAGTCGCATGGACTCCACAATACTCTTCTGGATTGGAGGTAAAAATAGCCCGGAAGTGAGGACTCACATGTAGGTATTCTGGTTGATTGCTGCTGGGGGAAGGGCGAGAATTTTTTCTTCTAAGGCTGAGAGTAAAACGTTATTTACTTCGGGTCGGGAACGATTAAACTCATCATAAACTAAAGTAAAACCTTCTCGACAAGCTAGAGTCAGTCTAGAATCCACCCAATTTTGTTTGAATTCGTCTTCGATTTTAACCACACTGTGAATGTAATTATCCAGCAGTTTTTTGTGAGTGTAACCAGATTCGCTACCAATTAAATCTGAGCTTTTAAATTCATCATCTCCAAAAATTAACATAATGGGTCTGTCTATACAGTGAGCCAAATGTAAAGCTAAAGTGGTTTTTCCTGTCCCCGCATGACCGCGTAAATGGATGGGAAATCCTGATTTCAGATAACGTAGCGCCCGGATAGCCACCTTTTCAATCGCAGGTGTAACGACAAAGTTAGCAGGACTAACTCGAAGCACGGATCTTTTATCGTTGATTTTGGTGAGAGTCATAAGTTAAAGATGGTAAGAAAAAGTTTTTCAGGAAATAAACAAAGAAAATACACTTGGTAAATTAATGCCGTATAATCAGCATTTTCAAGCTCTTACCCCTAACTATCATCAGGGGTTATTTCGGATTGTATCTATTAAAAAAGTTATGTTTTATACAAAAATTAATAGATATTTGATGGTAATTACCAATATCAAATTTTTAATCGGCTAAAATTCCTGCGGTAATAGTGCGTAGGTGGGGAATCTAAGCTATAATGGTTTTATTAGGCAAGAGACCAGGAAGTTCATGTGAATGAACGTAGAAAATTTAATGTTTAACTAACCCTTGACATTAGCTTTTCCACAGGAAAGGAACAGACTACCAGATTTTCATGCCAAAACTCATTGTTGAATTTTATTAACAACCCCCTTTTCTTACCAGTTGTGTAACTAGAAGATTAGGGGATTTTTGCTAATTAGTCCCCTTCTCTAACAGATTAACTCTGTTAATGAAAAGTACCTAATTAATGGACAGATGTACCAAAAATACTTACAAACAAATCCTGACGGAATTGATGTAGTCTTTTTCCTTGTTCTTGAGCTTGAGCAATTCTTTCCTTAGTAGTAGTTGCTAAGAAATTTTGAGTTTGGTCTTGAAACTGTTTATGGAATTGACGTAGCTCTTTGGTTTGTTTTTCAGCTTGAGCAATTCTTTCCTTAGTAGTAGTTGCTAAGAAATTTTGAGTTTGGTCTTGAAACTGTTTATGGAATTGACGTAGCTCTTTGGTTTGTTTTTCAGCTTGAGCGTGTCTATTAGCTGTAGTAGCAGACAAAAATTCCTGAGTTTCGGTAAATAATTGATTTACTTCTTGAATTCTTGACTGATGCTCTTGTCGGATTCTTTCGATTAAAGCTGTCATGAGGTTCTCCACCATAATCCTATGTTAATCTCAAAGGAGCTACATTAACTGGATTTTTTTATCCAATATCTGTAGTTAAGCAATGCATACTTTTTTTAAATTATCTTTTCAGCAAATCTTGATTTAAGAATTTCTCGATAATTTAAAAGAAGTCGAACAAATATCAGAATTTATAACTTATAAATTCTGATATTTTGCAAAGTGCTTAAAAATTAAGCAGGAACTGCTGCGGACTGGGTCAGACCGACAGCTTCAGCATATTTCAAGTAGGTTTCAACAGAAGCAATCACGATCCGCGCTTCAATTGCTAATAGTTCAATTCCCACTAAGGAAACACGAACCCAAGCATCAATTACGATACCTTTATCAAGGATTCTATCAATAACTTCAGCCAAGCTAGAGGAAGAATTGGTTTTTTCAACAGCCATTTTTTTGTACCTTAACTCATTGTTGTTTGCAAAAATCGTCTGGTGAGGAGAATCAGTATGTATTCTCCTCTATGGAAGTTGGCTTAAAAATTAAGCAGGAACTGCTGCGGACTGGGTTAGACCGACAGCTTCAGCATATTTCAAGTAGGTTTCAACAGAAGCAATCACGATACGTGCTTCAATTGCTAATAGTTCAATTCCCACTAAGGAAACACGAACCCAAGCATCAATTACGATACCTTTATCAAGGATTCTATCAATAACTTCAGCCAAGCTAGAGGAAGAATTGGTTTTTTCAACAGCCATTTTTTTGTACCTTAACTCATTGTTGTTTGCAAAAATCGTCTGGGGAGGAGAATCAGTATGTATTCTCCTCTGCGGAAGTTGGCTTAATAATTAAGCAGGAACTGCTGCGGACTGGGTCAGACCGACAGCTTCAGCATATTTCAAGTAGGTTTCAACAGAAGCAATCACGATACGTGCTTCAATTGCTAATAGTTCAATTCCCACTAAGGAAACACGAACCCAAGCATCAATTACGATACCTTTATCAAGGATTCTATCAATAACTTCAGCCAAGCTAGAGGAAGAATTGGTTTTTTCAACAGCCATTTTTTTGTACCTTAACTCATTGTTGTTTGCAAAAATCGTCTGGGGAGGAAAATAACTGGTATTCTCCTCTGCGGAAATTGGGGCTTAATAATTAAGCAGGTACTGCTGCTGATTGAGTCAGACCGACAGCTTCAGCATATTTCAAGTAGGTTTCAACAGAAGCAATCACGATCCGCGCTTCAATTGCTAAAAGTTCAATCCCAACTAAGGAAACACGAACCCAAGCATCAATTACGATACCTTTGTCTAAGATTCTATCAATAACTTCAGCCAAGCTAGAGGAAGAATTGGTTTTTTCAACAGCCATTTTTTTTGTACCTTAACTCATTGTTGTTGGGAAAAATCGTCTGGTGAGGAGAATAACCGCTATTCTCCTCTGCGGAAATTGGCTTAATAATTAAGCAGGGACTGCTGCTGATTGAGTCAGACCTACAGCTTCAGCATATTTCAAATAGGTTTCAACGGAAGCAATCACGATCCGCGCTTCAATTGCTAGGAGTTCAATTCCCACTAAAGAAACACGAACCCAAGCATCTATGACGATACCTTTATCTAGGATTCTATCAATAACTTCAGCCAAGCTGGAGGAAGAATTAGTTTTTTCGACTGCCATCTGTTTACACCTTAACTCATTGTTGTTGGGAAAATTGTCTGGTTAGGAGAATAACTGTATATATATACATTCTCCTCTGCGGAGGTTCGCTTAATAATTAAGCAGGGACTGCTGCGGACTGGGTCAGACCTACAGCTTCTGCATATTTCAAGTAGGTTTCAACAGATGCAATTACGATCCGGGCTTCAATTGCTAACAATTCAATTCCCACTAAGGAAACACGAACCCAAGCATCAATTACGATACCTTTATCTAAGATTCTATCAATAACTTCGGCCAAGCTAGAGGAAGAATTGGTTTTTTCGACAGCCATTTTTTTGTACCTTAACTCATTGTTGTGTTGAAAATTTTCGGTTTTGCCAGCGAATCAATTACATTGATATCTACATGACTTATTTAAGTGTCACACTTCCGGATCCGGATTATCGGGAAAAATAGATTTCCAAAAACCTATTTTATTCTTACCATCTGATTGAGCTTGGTATACCCTTGTGCAACATCTAGATAAATCTTGTGTATAAATGCGCCCGTTTGGAGTAAGTAGAAGGTTAATAACTTTTGAGGTATTGTTAACCTCTTAAGTTTGAATAAGTAAAGCTAAATAAACCGATTAAATTGCCTTACAACCCTTGTTATTTAACTATCCCTCTGAACGGTTATCTATTGATATCACCTATCCATAGATAATGTAAATAGATCCCAAAAGAAAATATATAAATAAATGTAAACACATTTTGCGTATTACATAGAAAATAAAACGGACAATGTAAAAGCACTTGGCGATGATAAATCACTGATGCTAGGTCTAAATAAACTACAAATAATTTATGTAGTTTACTTTCAACGGTTCATTGATTGGGACTTAATTTTCAGTCGCGATACTTTTTCCTCTATCTGGGGAAACGTCGAAACAGTAAGGGTTTCACGCTATAACTTATTCTCAATAATTTAGGCTTAATGACAACAAATTACATAAGAATCAGACTTTGAGTTAGATCTATAGTAAGCGATCGCTCCATCTATCTATCAGCTGGCTCCACCAAAAATTCACCAGAAAGTCACAAGAAAACGACCAGAGAAATGAAAATCAGCAGTTTTAGCCCAGATTCGGCAAAGGTATATATACTCATATTTATTTTCGAAAGTCTTGGTGATACCACTATTAGTTTTTCGCATTTATTTCCTACATCTACTAATAGAAAGTAATGGGTTGCATAAACTAGGATTTAGACTAAGATTTAGGCACAATTATTGGGTTTTTCAGCAATGTTTACAGAAAATACTCCTCAACCCGTTCCACAGAAAGCACTAGCTGCGATTGTGGATGCTTTAGTAAAACAAGGTCATCCGGCTGAATATGCTCCAGCAATGGCTACTTCCATTATTTTTCAGGCTGATTTAGATTTACGGAATGCCCAGATCTCCCGTCTGTTAAACTGGTTGAAGCAGGAACATCATGATGTCTATGCTTCTGCTGTCGGTATCATTGAAAAAACTAGTGAAGAATTTGAACGTCGAGTTCAACAAGGATAAATCAGCGGGGAATTCTCTCTCATAAATGATCATCTCTTGAACTGGTGAAACGCCTACCCCACAAGAGATGTCATCTGAATCGAAAAATAAACAGTATCTATTTATACAAAATGAAAACCTGCCCAGAAATATACCTTTAGTATGAAAATAAATAAGGTATTGAAAACATTAAATTGGCTGAACCCTGCTATGACTACTCACGAAAGTGATGTAAAAGATACATCTGTAAAGTCGGAAACACAGCAAACTTGGCAAGAAAATCTGATCTTGATCGCGATCGCCTTATGTTTAGCCCTACTAATCCGGGTATTTGTGGCTGAACCACGTTATATACCATCAGATTCGATGGTACCAACCTTGCTCACAGGCGATCGCCTAGTAGTAGAAAAAATTTCCTATCGTTTGCAATCACCAACTTTTGGGGATATCGTTGTTTTTGAACCACCAGCAGAATTACGACGTCGGGGTTATCAGCAAGACCAAGCTTTTATTAAGCGGATTATTGGTCAACCAGGACAAGTAATTAATATTTCCGAAGGTAAAGTGTATCTAAATGGAACACCCCTAAGCGAAAAATACATTGCTGAACCACCCAATCAACCATTTCCACCCGTGAAAGTACCACCAGGACAGTTTTTTGTGATGGGAGACAATCGGAACAATAGTAATGATTCTCGCTATTGGGGCTTTGTCCCCCAAGAAAATATCATTGGTCGGGCTACCTTTCGCTTCTGGCCTCTTAATCGCTTAGGTATGATTTAATACTGCTAGTTGACTGTTGACAACTCAACAGTCAACTTAAAAACGGAGATAATACATTAATTGAGCGATCGCATCTCCAGGTAAATCCAAGCGACGCTGAAAATCAATCAGATTACGATAAGAACCAGATGCGATGCGATTTTGGACTACTGCTTGGGCTAAAGGTAAATCAATATATGGGATTTGGACTAACTTTTCGACTGTAGCGGTATTGGGATTTATTGATATTGACTGACTTAAAGCATCATCATAATAACTAAAATTGAGCAAAGGATTTAATGGTGCTAATCGCTGCACTGGTAGACCCAAAGCTGCCGCCACATCTTCAATGCAGTAAAATTTAACACCTGATTGAGCCAATTCCACCAACAATCGAGCTTGATGAATTGACAAACCAGGTAAACGGAGCCAATCATCCACAGTAGCTTGATTAGCATCAATCCGAATACCCAGTTCCACCGCGAGGGGAATTTCCGACCCAGATTGCAGACGATAATAAGGGTCATTGAGTAATTTAGCTCGAAGTTGTTGTAATTTGGGATTGAACCAGTTGTTCATCTTAAGAAATTTGGTTTAGTAACTGACGACGCTTTTGCTCAAACTCGTACTCAGAAATTAATCCATCTTGACGCAAAGCATCCAGCTCACGCAAAGCATTAGCGATAACGCCCACTTGATTATTCACCGAATTAGAGGACTTAACCACCGATTGACCTGGATTAAACTTCTGATTAAAAGTTTCTTCATCTTGAGCTAAATACCAAACCCCTTCAATTGCACTAGCGACCTTGGGGATAGGTGTCCAGGAAAGCAATACATATAAAAAACCCCAAAATGGTTGTCCTAAATAAAATTTATGTAATCCGGAAATAGTCAGCGTGCCAGAAAAAGCTAGAATAGCAGCAACGCTTCGGCTTTTTTGCTTAATTAACATCATCCCTAATTTTAGTCTATTCAGACGATAACTTTTACAATCAGGCCGCCATAGTAGTAAAGTAGGCAGATAAATGCCGCTTTGTACAATCGCTGCACCATCGGCAAATATATATTGATTCTAATCAACTACTTTAACTTCAGAATCTCACGTTGGTTAAGAATCCAGCAGTAACCACACACCAACCAGTCTTCACCACAAGAAACTCCTGATGGTGAAGATTGGATTAGCTTGAAGGAAATTTCATGAAAAAATGCATTTGGCTTTATGTTAACTTTAAATTAGTAAAGGGTCGTATACAACTATGTCAAAGACTTCTCTACCCTTGGAATGGCTGGAACAGCTTTTTGATCCTTATGCTGTGTTAGGAGTTTCCGTCAATGCTGATGAGCGTCAAATAGTGAAACGTTATTACGCTCTAGCTAAATTGTTACATCCTGATAATTACACCACTAGCCAAAATCAAAATGGGGACTTAGCCAACCATATATTTACCCATTTAATTAATCCTGCTTACGCACAGCTCAAGCACAAACAAAAACGCCTCAATGTCTTGATCGAGATGCGTTTCCAAGCTAGTAATGTGGACAAACAACAAACCCTATATTCATCTATTATCCAGCAGTTAACATCTGTATCTACCCCAGAAGCGGAATTATTTTATGAACAGGCGATCGCAACTCATGCAGAAACTCAATATAAATTAATTGACCAATCGTATCAAGTAACTAAATCGATTCATACGCTGAATTTAGCTTACTTATCATTGCATAAACATAGACAGCGAGAGGCAATAGAAACAGATTTTATCATTCCTCCGGTAGAAGATAAATCATTTGCATCCGCCTCAAATAAGAAAACTCACGTTGCACCAGTCTTAACAAATTATGCTCAACGTCATTACGAAAGAGGTTTACAATACACTAAACAAGCTAACTGGACACTAGCAGTACAAGAATTAAGGGATGCGATCAAACTAGATCCAAGTAAAAGCGATTATTATGCTTTACTAGGAGTAGTGCATTGGCAACAGAAATTTCCAGGTATGGCTAGAGTTTATATTCGTCAAGCATTAAAACTCAATCCACAACAGCCACTGGCTTTAGAATATGCTGTCAAATTGCAAATAGATACTAGTCAAGCGATTAATCCTCAATCAATGGGAAAAGCTGTGAGTATTGCTGCTAAATTAAGTAGTTTTTTATTCAAACAGCGTTGAGGAGATATTGACGTAGGGGAGCGTATGGCACGTAAGAGGGCGTATAGCAATACGCCCCTACTAGACTGTTAATCCACTACACCCCTACTACTTTTTATTCGAAATTTTGTAACCCTATTGCAAGGGTAAAAATGAGTCATATCCACTCCGGTCGGAATCACACGCAGGAGATTGAAAATAAAAATATCCGCTACACTAAATAATACTATTTACATTGAGTATGGCACAACGAAAATCCAGAGTCAGACCAAAACCCAAAGCACAACCAGAATCAAAATATGATTCCCCTTGGAAAGATATTCTGGAAATATACTTCGAGGATTTTCTTCAGTTTTTCTTTCCTAACGTCCATTTAGCAATTGATTGGAATAAACCAATTGAGTTCTTAAATAAGGAGTTAAAACAGGTTACTAGAGATGCGAAAGTTGGGCGGAGATATGCAGATACCCTTGCCAAAGTTTATCGCCTTAATGGTCAAATAAGTTATCTCTATATCCATGTCGAAATTCAAAGTCAATGGGAAGCCAATTTTCCGGAAAGGATATTTTACTATAACACTAGATTATGTGAAAAATACAATGCCATTGTGGAGTCATTAGTAGTTTTTGGGGATGATAATATTAATTGGAGACCAAACCATTACAGTATCCAAGGAATTGGGATTACTAAAAATTTCACCTTTCCTTTTGTCAAGCTGCTAGACTATGTACAAAAATGGTCGGAGTTGGAAGCCAGCCGGAATCCATTTGCTACGGTGGTTATGGTACATTTAAGGACATTAGAAACAACCAATAACCGTGAAGCAAGGAAAGTCTATAAATTAGCTTTGATCAAGCGATTGTATGAGCAAGGTTTCTCAAAACAAGATATACTCAACTTATACAACCTCATCGATTGGATGATGACGCTCAGTAAAGATTTGGAACGAGAGTTTCAGCAAGAATTAACACAGTATGAGGAAGAGAAGAAAATGCGTTATATTACCAGTATTGAAAGAGCCGGTCAACTCAAAGGCGAACAACGCGGTGAACTCAAAGGTCAGCAGAAGGTAATTATCCGTCTACTCAATCGGCGCATTGGTGAGCTTCAGCCTCCGGTAATTGAGCAAATTCGTCAATTACCTATTGAACAGTTGGAAGAATTGGCTGAAGCGTTACTAGATTTCTCCACCGTGACTAATTTGGAACAATGGCTAAAAGCTAGACCGTTAGCGCAGCCTTAGCGACGCAGGAGCGTCAGCCAGTAGAGTCATAATATACTTATATATCTGATACTATGCTCAGGGGCGGTTATCTTCAGCGATCGCTCCTCTATATTTTGGCAATTCGCAAGCCGCAGTAACATTAACTAGGTGGAGCAGGCATCTTGCCTGCCTTTATGTACCTCACATCAAGGAAATGTGCTGAATATCATGTTCTGCTTCTGGTTGAATAATCAGGTAATAGGTCATTGGGAGAAACATAACCGCTTTTTAACATCTTCCCAAGTAGAGCCATTTCTAGGGTTTTTATGGTAATTTTCTAATCGTCGATCTAATTGCTCTTGCTGTGCTTGATTCAACGGAAGTTCTTCTTGCTGTGCTAAAATGCTATCCCATAAATCTTCAGCAAGTTGGATGCGTTCTGCAATACTGAGTTCAGAAATATCAAATTTTAACAGAGGATGAAGACTCATAAGTACAAGTTGTAGAAACTCTTAATCCATTTTATAACATTCAAACAACACAAGCGAGCAAGATACGATGTTCATAAAGGTATCCCTAATTAGATTAAAAATCCAACTATGAATTATCCCACATCTGTCTATTTCCAATTCAATTTACCAAAATAAATCATCATGCTATCAGTCGAACAATTAATCCAAGAAGCCTTATCTTTACCTAATATTACCAGATTATTTTTAATAGAGAAGCTGATGGAAAGCCTAGAATCCGATATTGATGAAAATATCCAAATTCCTTGGAACATAGAAGCTAAGAAACGCCGTGATGAAATTCGCAATCATTCAGTTGAGCCAATTTCTAGAGAAGTCGCTTTAGCTGAAATAAGACGAATCTTAGAAAAATGCTAAATCTGTAAAGAGTTATGAATAGAGCTACAGCTATATATAAATATATACAAAAAAATCAGCCTTTTATTAATAGTCATAAATATGATAAACTCAGTCTAAGATAGGATGATTAAAAATTCAACCATGAATTATCCCACTGCTCCAGATTATCAATATCAATTTGGTGGTAGTCTTCCTCCCGACGCACCCACCTATGTCACCCGCAAAGCAGACGAAGATTTATATCAAGCTGTAAAAGCGGGAGAATTTTGTTTTGTCTTAAACTCCAGACAGATGGGAAAATCTAGTTTACGTGTCCGCACCATGCAAAGGTTAAAAGCTGAACAAATTGCTTGTGTAGCTATAGATTTAACCGCAATTGGGACATCAGGACTAAATTCTGAACAATGGTATAATGGAATTATTAATAATATATATTTCTGAAAGTTTAGAATTAGGTGATAAATTTGATTTAGATGCTTTATGGGAAGAAAATCACCGACTTTCCAATGTGCAGGTTTTTGGTAAATTTATTGATAAGATATTAAAATTAATCTCTACACAAATAGTTATTTTCATTGATGAAATTGATAGTACTCTCAGCTTAAATTTTCCGGTTGATGATTTCTTTGCTCTGATTCGAGCTTTTTTTAATCAAAGAGTTGATAATCCTGAATATCAACGCATTAACTTTGTGCTGTTGGGAGTAGCAACACCTTCTGAATTAATTCAAGATAAAAAGCGTACTCCTTTTAATATTGGGACAGGAATTGAATTAACCGGATTTGAATTTGCAGAAGCTTTAATTTTGAAAGATGGATTTTCTCAGCAAACTACTCATCCTGAAGCAGTACTAAAAGCGATTTTAGATTGGACAGGAGGACAACCATTTTTAACTCAGAAAGTTTGTGAATTGGTTAGAAAATCTGAAGTTGTGATTTCTCTAGGAGAAGAAGCTAATTTTGTAGAAAATTTAGTGAGAAGTGCAATAATTGAAAATTGGGAATCTCAAGATGAACCGGAACATTTTAGAACCATTAGAGATAGGATTTTAAAAAGAGATGAACAGAAAACAGGATATTTATTAGATTTATATCAAAAAATTTGGCATTCTAGAGAAATTGATTATGATAATAGTATTGAACAGAGTGATTTACAGTTAGCGGGAATTGTGGTTAAAAAAGATGGTAAATTAAAGGTTTACAATCGGATTTATGAAAGCATTTTTGATGGTTTATGGGTTGAGAGAGCTTTAGATAATTTACGTCCTTATGCAGATAATTTTCAGAAGTGGTTATTATCAGAGAAACAGGATAAATCTCGGTTATTGCGAGGGATGGCTTTAAGGGATGCGGAAGCTTGGGTAAAGGATAAAAATTTAGGTTTTCAGGATTTGGAATTTTTAGCAGCTAGTCGGACACAAGAAGAAGAAGAAAAAGCTATAAAAAACACAAGATATTTGGTATGTCGGTACAGTGGAACCCTTAGCTAAAAAAGTATCTGTTAATACAGGTAATAAACAGTTTAGTATATTGCCATCCAAAGATGTGTGGGCGAGTACCTCTTCGGGGTCTACAGTACGCCTGTTAGATGGCTTGGGTGTGGCTTACCCCTTTTTAATCTTCTCTTCTTGCCGAGACTTGTAAATTCCAGATGCATCTTGGATAAAAATAGAACGATGGAACAAATTCTCTCTTAACTAAACCATATTGAGGTATAATCTGAACTGAATCGTACTGACTTATTGATGATTAAACCATCAATTTCCCTTTTACTATATGGTTTTTAACTTTTTTGGCAAAATCTACGTTTAGTAATTGCTCATTCTCAAGAAATTTATGTTTCTCTCAATGCGAATCAATCTCCTTTTAATGTCGGTTTATCTATTGAAATAGGAGAATTTAATCTGAACCAAATAAAAGAATTAATCCAGCAATATAAATTAAATTTATCGGATATTGAAATTGACCAATTAAGAGAAATGTTTGACGGTCATCCTTATTTGTTAACAACTGCTCTTAATAAAATTGCCAAAGGTGATTTAACTTTAGAAAGTTTTTTGAAAATTGCTCCTACTGATGAAGGATTATACAGAGATTTTTTACGTTACTATGTTTTAGAATTAGAAAAAGATAATTTGCTGAAAACAGCAATGTACCAAGTAATCAATAGTAATATTCCGATTAAAATAGATTCAGCACCAGCATTTAAGTTACGCAGTTTAGGTTTAATCGAATATCAAGGAAACCAAGTTAGATGTCTTTGTAATTTATATCGTCTTTATTTTCAAGAACGTCTAAAAATTCAGGTTACAGGAACACCAATAAATCTAAGTCAACAGTTAGACGAAGAGTTGTATGCAGCGTTAATCAGTGCATTCCCTGATAAATACACATTAGAAAAAATGGTTAAATTCCAATTAAAGGAGAGTTTAGAAATAATTGTAGGAGGTGAAACTATATCTGAACTGGTTTTTAATTTGATTAAAGTAGCTCATGCTAAAAGTCAGTTAAAAGAATTAATTATCGGAGCGTATCGGGAAAATTCTAGTAATTCTAAATTAAAAGCTGTTTATGAGAAATTTATTAACAGTCGGAATTAAATTTTAGAGGATGTTTGAAAAATCAAAATAAAGGTAAAAAACGTTACTATATCAATACCTTTGCCAATTTAAGAAGCATGCGCTAAAGCGCAACTACGAACTATGAAAATTGGCTCGTAGTTGCGCTTTAGCGCATGTTGTATTATCAACAAACCAGTATTTTAACAACATCATTAGCTGTTATCTGCTAACTTTTTAGTATGCTCTTGTTTTGGCAAAGGTATTGATATTGCAATACACTTGGTGTTAATGAAGGAAGTAATATTGTTATCCTGAGCAGAGGGAAGAATCCCGCGAGATTCTTCCCTCCGGTCAGAATGACAAATTATACCTCCTCATAACTTTTCAAACACCCTCTAACTCTCACCTTGCTAAGTAAAACCAGACTGAGTAGGGGCGTATTGCAATACGCCCCTAATTGTGTGTAGAGTAAGGAGAGATTCAATATAAATCAGTACTTTAGCTTAAAGTTAGAAAATTGATTCTCGTCAATCTTCTTCCCCGAACTACCTTCATAATAATGAACTCGTGACTGGGAAATTTTATTACTTAAGGTATCACGATTCAGAGGTTGATAACTACCGCTCATACTCAAATTAACATTTGACTGAGTACTCACAGAACTAGGACTGGGATTTTTAGAAATAGGATTCTCAAAATTACCAAACCTCAACTCAATGTTATTATCATTAATAGCTAGCACTATGGAAGGTAAAGGCACAGTTTGTGTAGATTGGGTACTCACTTTAAGATTAAATAAACCAAAGGGAAATTTAGGAGTTGGACTTTGAGTGCTATTTACTGCGGTACTAGTGAGAATTTGCTGTACTTGACTTTGAGTTAGATAATGATTAGCACTTAACATCAGCGCCACTACTCCCGCAACATGAGGAGAAGCCATAGAAGTACCGCTATAAGTAGCATATTTATTATTCGGTACTGTGGAGTAAATATCCACACCCGGAGCCGTCACATAATTGATTGTCTGTGAACCAGAACGGTTAGAGAAATCAGCTAACTTATTAGTTTTATCTACAGCACCCACCACAATTCCCGTATTCGTCGCGTAACGTCCAGGATAATCTGGAGATGAAGCACCATTATTACCCGCAGCCATGACGACAATTACACCTTTACTCCCAGCATATTCAATCGCTGATTTGAGGGTATCGTTAGAAAAATAGCCCCCTAAGCTCAGGTTAATCACATTCGCTCCATTGTCCACCGCATAGCGAATACCTTTAGCAATATTTGTATATGACCCAGAACCAGAACTATCCAGCACCTTAACTGGCATGATTTTAGCATCATAAGCAATACCAGTTACACCATAATTATTTTTCTCTCCAGCGATAGTCCCCGAAACATGAGTCCCATGACCATTGTTATCAAAGACATTATTGTTATTGTCTACAAAATTCCAGCCATGAATATCATTAACATAGCCATTACCATCACTATCTTTACCGTTGCTAATACTATCTTTAGTATTCGTCCAAATATTATTTTTTAAATCTGGATGACTGTAATCAACTCCAGTATCCAGCACAGCTACTACTACACCTTTACCAGTATATCCATGTGCCCAAGCATTAGGTGCTTTCGTCAAATCGGCTCCCCAATTATTCCCCCCAATTGCGGGAACATCAGCATAAGCACCCTGACCAGCAGCCTTGCTAACTGCACTACCAGCATTTACTAAACCATAGCCTGTAGTAGAATTATAGCTGCTGGCACTAACCGCAGTGGCACTACTGCTAGAACCAGTTAAACTTAAGCTAGTGGGGTTTTGGTTGAAAGTGTTAACTGGGGTAATAGGTGTAATATTGAGTGATTTATTCAGGGAATTGTTAGTAATATCCTCAATAGGCATCTGTATTTTATCCTCAAAAATAGTACTTTTACCATTCAGGAATAATTAAAACCTTCGCCCTGGAAAGGTTTGATTGTCTGCATTATTCCATTTAGCAAAAAACTACTATGAATTTAAAACTTAAGTTGCCAATTTGATTACAAATAATTCCCAGTGTGATGATGAAAATTAGTTTCAACTTTCAGACCGGACAAATTGTGGCTCTAGAACATGGTGATAAAAATCTTTATGCGGAAGTCATTCAAGTCGTAGATACTCGTCAATTATGTTGGGTACGTCCTTTGCTACTAGTTACTTATACGCAAGCAGACCCATTAATTGCTGACTTAAGAGATGCATCTGACTTACTCTGGCCGATAAATCTATTTCGACCGGCTCTAGATACGGAAGTAATTGTTTTTTTGAGTGAAGTGTTAGCGAAGGAAGCAAAAATTGAAAAGGATTTAGTTGCTCAACAGTTACTTCATCAGTTTATTCAACAAAGTTGGCAAGCAGAGCAATTCAAAATTCAAAATTAAGAATTTTTACCTGCGGATAACTTGTATCTTACCCCTACTTTTTTCTTTCCTACTCCCTAACTGATTTAAATTTACCCTAGACTGGGAACTAACTGAACCCTACCCGCGTCCATTTCCGCCATTAGTAGTTCTAAGGCTTCATAGTCAACGTCAGAGATATAACCCAATTCTGTTAATTCTGAGTTAATTTCATTTTCAATCTCTGGGGTCAGCTTTTTTATATGCAGTGCTCTTTCTACCAATTGACGAATTACGTATCGAGTTCTCATAAAGAATAAACCAATTGTAATTGTTACACAATTATCCAAGATATGGTGTGGTATAAAAAGTGATCGAAAATCTATTTTCTAGTGATTAAGATCACAATTTAATTTAGATACACACTTTACCATTAAATCGGGCATATATCATCGGTAAAAAGAGGGATGAAAGACTTTCATTTCTCAATCCTACTTTGAGTAAAACCCTTGTATGAACTCGTCCAGGATTCTACCATCGCGACCGATGATGATGTTGTCTGAACATCTGCCTACGTTGATTGTTTTGGAACTTAATTAAAAAAAATGTAGTTATATATACACTTCAGTGTGTATTTATGACAATCTTTAAATAGATGCCCATTAGTAATAAAGATTCCGCAAAGAGAGCTAAATAAGTAATAAATCTCAGAAAAAACAGATTATCTTCAAATAAACATCAGGCTTTCAGTCTTAATAATTCCCATTAGGATGTAATTATGCCAACACTGTTGAATTCTCCAAAAATCAGAATTATTCGTCCTCAAGGCTATGTGAATGCTACTAATGCCTACGAGTTAGAACAAGATTTGACTTCGGCTTTGATACAAGATGATATTGCCCTGGTATTAGTAGATTTAGCCTTAGTAGAGTCCTTAGACAGTTGTGGATTAATGGTATTAGTATCTGCGCTGAAGTTGGCTGGGAGGTTAGGGCGAACTTTTCGCCTAGTTTCTATATCTCCATCTGTGAAAATTATTTTGGAATTAACACAACTGGATCAGGTTTTTGAGGTAGAAGCACCAAATCAATGCTATGGTTAGAGTTGAATAGTGAAAATTTAACCTAGCTAGAAGATAGCAAAGTGGCCGTTGCAATTGAAAAATTAATCACACCGGATATTTTAAAACCTGCCCGTTACCTGGGTAATGAGCATTTAGCAGTACATAAACCTTGGCATCAGGCTATAGTCCGTTGGGTCTTAACTTACCCAGAAGTATATGAAGTTGGTGCATCTAATTTAGGACACGTTATTTTATATAACGTTTTAAATGCTCAACCGGATCAGTTATGCGATCGCGCCTATTTACCAGGTCAGGATTTAGCAACTAAACTCCGCGCTACCCAAACACCTCTGTTTGCGGTAGAGTCCAAACGCTGGCTGACAGAATTTGATATTCTGGGCTTTAGTCTCAGTTATGAACTAGGTGCCACTAACATTTTAGAAATGTTAGATTTAGCGGGAATTCCCTTAACCTGGAGAGAAAGACAGGGAGACTGGGGTGGAAGGGAAAAATCAACTAGTCAGCATTCATCATTTCCGCTGATTTTTGCGGGTGGACAAACTGCAACTTCCAACCCTGAACCTTATGCTGACTTTTTTGACTTTGTTGCACTGGGAGATGGTGAAGAACTTCTACCAGAAATTGGCTTGGTGTTGGCTGAAGGTAAATTAACAGGACTGAATCGAGAACAAATACTTTTAGATTTAGCACAGATACCAGGGGTTTATGTACCTCAGTTTTATGAAATGCATCCAGGTGGAGCGGTATATCCACTGCGTCCTGATGTACCCCATCGTATCCTGCGACGGGTAGCCACCCCTATACCCGCCTATTCTATAGGGCTAGTTCCCTATATGGAAACTGTACATGATCGTCTGACGATAGAAATTCGTCGGGGTTGTACTCGTGGTTGTCGTTTTTGTCAACCAGGAATGTTAACCCGACCAGCCAGAGATGTAGAACCGGAACAGGTGATAGCCACAATTGAAGAAGGCATGCGGGCGACAGGTTACAATGAATTTTCCCTGTTATCCCTCAGTCTGTTCTGATTATTTAGCTCTCCCATCTGTAGGGATGGAAATAAAAAATCGGCTCAAAAATGAAAATATCAGTCTGGCTTTACCTAGCCAACGGGTAGATAGATTTGATGAGAATATTGCGAATATTTTAGGTGGTAACCGTCAAGGTGGGCTGACTTTTGCTCCCGAAGCAGGCACCCAAAGGATGCGGGACATTGTGAATAAGGGTTTGACTAATGAAGAATTATTGCGGGGTGTAAAAACTGCTTGGGAGCAAGGCTGGGATAAAATCAAATTGTATTTTATGATTGGTTTACCAGGCGAAACCGATGCTGATGTGTTCGGGATTGTGGAAACTGTTAACTGGTTGCAAAGGGAATGTCGAGGTCTTCCAGGTCGAAAACCGCTGAGTTTTAACTTGACTATCTCTAACTTTACTCCTAAACCACATACCCCATTTCAGTGGCATTCGGTTTCTACTACTGAATTTCAGCGTCAGCAACACCTGCTCAGACAAGAATTCCGGCGTCTTAAGCATGTCAAGGTAAACTTTACTGATGTGCGGATTTCGGCAATGGAAGACTTTATTGGTCGGGGCGATCGCTCTTTAGGCTCGAGTAGTTCGTCGGGCTTGGGAATTAGGTGCAGGAATGGATTCCTGGTATGAAAATTTAAATCAGGCTTTTGCGGCTTGGACAACAGCGATCGCTGAAGCTGAGTTAGACTGGAAATACCGCCAAGTCGAAAATGGTGAATGGAACATATTTTCGTCCCCCGAAGATTCATCTTCGCCATTACCCTCACTGAATACCCCTTTACCGTGGGATCATATTGATACAGGAATTGATAAAAAATGGCTCCAGTTAGACTTACAACGCGCTCTGGAAGCAGCCATTGTGCCTGACTGCTCCTTTGATGGTTGTTCTCACTGTGGCGTTTGTGGTACTGATTTCGGACATAATATTGTCATCACCCCACCGAAAATTCCCCAATTTGCTGGGGAATTTGTCCCCAATACCACT
The DNA here is from genome assembly GCA_963766435.1 of uncultured cyanobacterium. Lineage (GTDB taxonomy): Bacteria > Cyanobacteriota > Cyanobacteriia > Cyanobacteriales > Nostocaceae > CAVXZH01. The sequence continues at coordinate 2,050,463 of CAVXZH010000006.1, read as the reverse complement.
AAAGTCCAACGACTTAGAGTATGGTTTGGTAAGCTAGGTGATATGGCTTTAGTGAGTCACTTAGATTTAATGCGTTTATTTGACCGAGTGATGCGACGAGCGGCTTTACCCATTGCTTTTAGTGGTGGTTTTCATCCGGTCAGCGGATTTCTTTAGCTAGTGCCTTAGCTTTAGGTGCTACTAGCAGTAGTGAAATTGTGGATTTTGAGTTAACTCAAGCAGTTACTGTCGATAGGTTCCAAGCACAACTGGCTCAAGAATTGCCCGATGATATACCTATATATAAGGTAGTGGAGATAGATTTAAAATCTCCCTCAGCTAGTCAAATCATGGTAGCAGCAGAATATTTACTGACTGTGGCTACCACCGGACAAGTAACGTCCGCACAATGGCAAAACTGGGTGGAAATGATTCTAGTGCGAAAGGAAATTTGGTGGGAACATACCACTAAATCAGGCAAGAACCAGTTAATAAATCTGCGCGATCGCCTGTTTGAGTTAGAATTGCTAGAAACTAACATCGGTTTGCCAGAATCTACTTCTGTCTTACGTTATTTAGGTAGCTGTCGTCATGACGGTGTGGTGTTACGTCCAGAACAGATTCTCTCAATGCTAGAAATAGTCGCTGATGTAGAATTTAAACTTTGGCAGATTCATCGCCATCAATTAGTTTTAGAGATATAATCTTTAAAAGATTGGTTAGTAATTGCCCTGATGTAGCACATCATGGGAATTGATTTTTAGTAAGGTTGCGTTAGAATAAGAAGAAGAGAAATTTTCTGGCGCTGCATCATCGCAGGAACTGATTCACCACCCTGGAATTTAGGGGGCGAAAGCGAATATGTCTGTTACCCAGCTATAAAGGTACTGGGCTTGAGACAGATTAAACAATACACTCTCTGGTTGTGGCTACCTGGTGAATCAGTTAAAAAAATATGACTGTGCCAACTTCTCTAACTCTATAGTTTTGCAAACAACTACTGAAAGTCTAATTCACAGTAGTATCGTGGAGAATGCTGATAAGTTAGTGTGTTTAGTTACTAGACTTTAGAACACTGACTACAGTTGTGGTACATCTTCCCAACAACTGACTGATCGGGGTTTTCCCAAAAGAATTCTCTTGTGGCTTGAGCATTGCACCAACAATCAACTACGGACGGTTGATAAAAGTACTTACACAATATGCAGCCGTCCCGAAATAATCAGGTGTGTAAACGCCTTTTACCATCTCAAATCAGAAGTCAGTCAATTTTCGACGACTTTTCACACCTAGAAATAGGTAAATTATATACCAGTAGCGCCTTGTGGTAGCTCTGTAGGGGCAAGAGGCAAAACAGGAAGCTCTCTCTAGCCTGCCCTTTGGTGCTACCAGTTTTTGAGGAAATTGAATGCCAAAACAAATTATCATCGCGGAGCAGCATCAAATTGCTGCTGTATTTTCGGAAGATCAAATCCAAGAACTAGTTGTAGCTACAGGTCATCACCAAATCGGTGACATCTACTTAGGTGTAGTAGAAAATGTATTACCTGGGATAGATGCAGCCTTTGTTAACATTGGCGATCCAGAGCGGAACGGCTTTATTCATGTCACTGATCTCGGTCCATTGAAATTAAAGCGGACAGCAGCAGCAATTACAGAATTATTAGCACCACAACAAAAAGTGTTGGTGCAGGTAATGAAAGAGCCAACGGGCACCAAAGGGCCTAGACTCACGGGTAATATTACCTTACCTGGACGCTATGTAGTATTAATGCCATATGGTAGAGGAGTAAATTTATCCCGACGGATTAAGAGTGAAAATGAACGCAACCGTTTGCGAGCCTTGGCTATTCTGATTAAACCTGCGGGAATGGGTTTATTAGTCCGGACAGAAGCAGAAGGTAAACCAGAAGAAGCAATTATTGAAGATTTAGAAGTACTACAAAGGCAATGGGAAGCGATTCAGCAAGAAGCTCAATCCACTCGTGCACCAGCACTACTGAATCGGGATGATGATTTTATTCAACGGGTACTTCGGGATATGTATGGGGCGGATGTGAATCGGATTGTGGTCGATTCCAGTACAGGACTGAAGCGAGTCAAGCAATATTTGCAAAACTGGAGTGGTGGTCAAACACCGCAGGGATTATTGATTGACCATCATCGCGATCGCTCACCGATTTTAGAATACTTCCGCATCAATGCTGCCATTCGTGAAGCCCTGAAACCGAGAGTAGACTTACCTTCAGGGGGTTATGTCATCATTGAACCCACAGAAGCATTAACTGTGATTGATGTCAACTCTGGTTCCTTTACACGTTCAGCCACAGCTAGAGAAACAGTACTATGGACTAACTGCGAAGCAGCCACAGAAATTGCTCGTCAGCTGCGACTACGGAATATTGCCGGTGTGATTGTCGTAGATTTCATTGATATGGAATCACGGCGCGACCAACTCCAAGTTTTGGAGCACTTTAATAAAGCACTGAAAGCAGATAAAGCTCGACCACAAATAGCACAACTTACCGAACTGGGTTTAGTAGAACTAACTCGGAAACGTCAAGGTCAAAATATTTACGAATTATTTGGAGATGTTTGTCCAGCCTGTGGTGGTTTAGGACATACTGTGCGTTTACCAGGAGAAACTGAACACAGATTACCCACACCAGCAGCAGAAATACAAGAACGTTTTGTCTCCCTACCTAACCGGGAACCACGGGAACCACGTGAACCACGTGAATCACGAGAACCAAGGTTAGCTAATACCCGGATTGTGGAACCACGGGAAACTTATGAAGGATTTGGGGACGGCTTTGATGGCGATCCTGATTTAAGTGCTTTAAATCTAACCAATCATCCTAGTTACCAAGAAATGGGTGATCCGAGCAAACGCCGCACCCGTACCCGTCGTAGTCGGATTGGTATTAATGGAGTCAATGGTAAAGACGAGATTCGCTCAGTTACAAATCCACTGGCTTATCTGAACGAGTCAGACTTGGATTTAGAAGGGGAGAATGAACTAATATCACCGCCAGAACTTCCTGTACCAACATTAGGTAAACCTAGTTGGACAGAAAGAGCAGAGCGAACCAAAATTACTAAGGTCGAACCAGTTAAACCAGTGGTAGAACCACCGGAAACGAGAACTGTAGAAATGACCCCGGAAGAACAAGATATTTTCGCGTTGATGGGAATTTCTCCTTTAGTAAAACTAGAGCGGGAGGTCAAAAATCCCAAGTCAGTGATTATTAATATTGTTCAGCCAGGACAAGCACCAGCTACTGCGACTGAATTTATCCCCAAATCAACTCTAGAGGAAGAAGACGACGACTTTGAAGCCATAACTGAGACAATACCTTTACCAAAAGTTGATTTAGAAGCAAAGTCTTTCTATGAACCAATCATTGAACCTCCTTTACTCGACAATTTGGCCACAGAGTTGACATCCTTCCCGGATGAACAGGAAATTAGTAGTGCTGCTGCTGCGGCTAATCGTCGTCGTCGTCGTCGTTCTTCAGCATTAGACTCATTAGACAACTCGAATGGTGAAGAAAGTTAACTTGTCCATTGTTGATGTACCATCTCCAGAAGCATCGGGTTGGTTAGAATTATCTAACTACTCGAACATTCTGGAGTTGGTTGCAGGTGTAGATGAAGTAGGGCGAGGTGCTTTATTTGGTCCTGTAGTTGCAGCAGCAGTCATACTCCCAAAGCATGCCTGGCCAGAACTGATTGCAGCTGAAATTAAAGACAGTAAAAAGTTATCTAGTTCTCGCAGAACTGTACTCACCCAAAAAATTCATCATTTGGCTATAGATTGGCAAATTGGTTTGGCTACAAGTGTCGAAATTGACCAAATTAATATCTTACAAGCCACTTTGTTAGCGATGCAGCGGGCTGTATTGAAGCTGAAGGTACAGCCCACTCTTTGCTTAGTTGATGGTAATCAGTTGATCAAAAATTTAGGATTAGCACAACAAACCATCATCAAGGGTGATGAGCGATCATTAAATATAGCTGCTGCTAGTATTGTCGCCAAAGTTTGGCGTGATGATTTAGTGCAGCAGTTAGCAATGGAATATCCCATGTATGGTCTAGAACGAAATAAAGGTTATGGTAGCCAGCAGCATTTGCTGGCTTTACAACAATATGGTCCTTCACCTTTACATCGCAAATCCTTTCGTCCTTGTCAAATTTAGGGTTATTTTTCTAGATAATTATTCTGCATTCCACATCGTTAATTCATGACTATTTTCACTAAACTCTATGACTTCAGTTTGCGAAATTACCCAGTATTGATAATCTTCTAAAAGTTGATGTAACAATCTTTGTCTAATTGTTAACAATACACTTTTAAGTAAACCATTGCCAGTAGTTTCGAGAATCCCTTTCGGAGTAAAGGAAAATGGTGGGGGTAATTCCACTTGCACTTCTAAATCAGCTTTTCCTTGCAGATGGGTATCCTCACCTGACTGATAGGGAGACAAATACCCTTTTAAATTCAGCGCAAAACGTTGGTTGATATACTCAAAACCTAATATTTCACAACCAACTGAGCGCAAATAAATTGTTCCCTGAGCATCTGACCAAACTCTCATATCCACAGTGGGTTGAATACTGAGTGACATAAAAGCCAGAGGACGCATTTTTAAGCGAAATACCTCTTCAGATAATTGCTGAATCCGGCTGTTGTCAACCAAAGCATTGACTAGACGTTGGGGTTGACGCAAATAATGCTTAATGGGGATAGGTCGTTTGGGGACGGCAATTTCAACCGATTGGGAAGCAGTAAACCGGATAGCCATGAGGGATTTTGATAATCTGTTCTATAATTTTAATATTTTTTAACGATTTCGCGCTTTTATTCCTTTATCTCTCTAAATTATTTACTCAGAGCTAAAAGCATGACTCTACAAATTGCACATTTAGGACCGCCTGGCACTTACGCAGAGCAGGCAGCTTTTTATTATCTTAACTGGCTAGCTAAAAATACTGGTGTTAAAGCTACTTTACGCCCCTATCCCACTATTTCTCAGTCACTACAAGCAGTCGCGATGCATGAGACAGAGTTAGTAGTTGTACCTGTGGAAAATTCTCTGGAGGGTAGTGTAACCATGACCATGGATGCACTATGGCAGCTGGATGATTTGCAGATTCAGCTAGCCTTAGTCATGCCTATTAATCATACATTAATTTCCTGTGCTACCAATTTAAATCAGATTCAAACTGTTTATTCTCATCCCCAAGCTTTAGCGCAATGTCAAGGATGGTTAGAACAATTTCTGCCTACAGTACAATTAATTCCTAGCAATGCTACCACTGAAGCACTACAGCAACTCAATCAGGATACAACTACTGCGGCAATCGCCTCTAGTCGAGCTGCTGAACTTTACAATTTACCGATTCTAGCGACTAATATTAATGATCATCCCGAAAATTCCACCAGGTTTTGGGTCATTAGTAAAAGTCAAGCCGAACATAATCTAGTGGGTAAACGTTATACCTCTTTAGCATTAAGTATCCCGGCTAATATACCTGGCTCTTTAGTCAAAATCTTGCAAATATTTGCCCAACTAAATATTAACCTGAGTCGGATTGAGTCTCGTCCCACTAAGCGTTCTCTAGGAGAATATTTGTTTTTTATTGATTTAGAGACAGATATAAACGCACCACAAATGCAAGATGCTATTTCTGAATTAACCACCTATGCAGAAATTCTCAAAATTTTTGGGAGCTATAGTGTTTTACCGATTCAACTTTGACTATCACTAGTGTGTTATTTCTGAGCCTTACCAATCAAACTAAATTCATACTAAATCCGTGTAGCGGGCATCTTGCCCGCCATTAAAGCTAGGGCGGGCAAGATGCCCGCTCCACGGTTGAAAATAGCATGAAGTATTTTGCGGGGATTTTATTGCCAATCAACTAGGAACTAAATGTATCTTTAAGAACAGCACGAGCCGCTAAATGATTACGAGTAGAAGTCAAAATTTCTGCTTCCCTTTCTAAACGCAGGGTAGTATCTTGTATTTCTAATAATGATTGCTGCTCTGGAGCGACACCATAAAGGTTACTAGCTACCCAATAAGATAGTTCGGTAGGTAAATTAGGTAAATCCTCTGGTAATTCAATATCTTGTTCCGTTAACTTAGCGGAAAGACGGACTACATCTTTGAGTAATTGCTCTACTTCCGATGCTAAGGGTCGTAAATCTTGTTCTGGGGGTTCGTCTTCCATCCACTCTACCAAACCTACATAATAAGGTTTTTCCCGAATATATTCTAAAACCCGAAACCTTTGTTGTCCTAATGTCAACATCTTCATCCGGTCATCTGGTAAGCGCTGACAATGAATAATTTCTGCACAACAACCGATATTGGCAATTGTCCCTTTGACTGGATCAACCATTAATACCCCAAATCGGCGATCGCTGGCCAAAATTGTGTTCATCATGATTCGGTAACGAAATTCAAACACATGTAGAGGTAATGGTCTACTGGGAAATAGAACCACTTCTGGTAAAGGGAATAGAGGTAGTTCCCGAACGGCAATTTTAGAGGAGAATGTCATTGTTACCTTGGTATAAATTTAATTTTATAAATTCTGTTATTCTGGGTTTTTCCCCTATTTTACTTATATTGTATCATCTCAGCAGCCAACGTTCACTGTATTTTTTTCTAGCTAATAAAAAGCCCTGAGATAAATTTCTTCAGGGACAAGCAATTATTTATACAATAGAATCAACAAGAAATAGAGAACAGGTATGGTGGTTACCAAAACATTTAGGACATCCATTCATGGTAAAATTATCTCCATACAAGGGTTTTACTCCTGACTCGGTGACTCGGTGACTCCTACGAATCTATAATTTCACTTCAATATCTACACCCGATGGTAAATCTAATTTCATCAGAGCATCAATAGTTTTAGAAGAAGGTTGGTAAATGTCAATAATCCGACGATGAGTGCGGGTTTCAAAATGTTCCCGCGAATCTTTATCCACGTGAGGCGATCGCAGCACGCAATAGATGCGTCGTTTAGTCGGTAAAGGAATAGGTCCGATCGCCGTAGCATTAGTACGGTTAGCTGTGTCTACAATCTTCTCGCAAGATGTATCCAGTAAACGGCGGTCAAAAGCTTGTAAACGAATTCTAATTTTCTGCTGCTGTAGAGTTGCCATCTTAAGTTTTCCAGGTTCTAGAAATTTTAGATTTTAGATTTTAGATTTTAGATACCTTCGTTTTTTTTCCAAAGTCTAAAATCTAAAATGTGTGAGGGAAGCAAAAGGAGCAGAGAGGCATGAATATACCATCTCCGCTCCTGATTGCTCAGAGCAACGGTGGTGTTATTTGAGGATTTTGGAAACAACACCAGCACCAATGGTACGGCCACCTTCCCGAATCGCAAAACGCATCCCTTGCTCAATCGCGATCGCGTTGATCAGTTCTACTGTCACTTTGATGCGATCGCCGGGCATAACCATTTCCACATCTTTACCATCATCAGAGGTAAAAGCTCTAATTGTACCAGTTACATCAGTTGTCCGCACGTAGAATTGGGGACGATAACCAGCGAAGAATGGTGTTTTCCGACCACCTTCTTTCTCGGTGAGAACGTACACTTCACCTTCAAATTGAGTGTGAGGAGTAATTGAACCGGTTTTAGCAATAACCATACCCCGTTCAATATCAGCCTTTTGGATACCGCGCAGTAATACACCTGCGTTATCTCCAGCCATACCTTCTTCAAGTTGCTTCTTGAACATTTCAATCCCGGTGACAGTGGTCTTGCGAGTATCTTTAATACCCACTAATTCCACTTCATCACCGACTTTGACTTTACCGCGTTCAATCCGACCGGTGGCAACAGTTCCCCGACCTGTGATGGAGAAGACGTCTTCCACAGCCATCAAGAATGGCTTATCTATATCCCGCTCAGGGGTGGGGATATAGGAATCTACAGCATCCATGAGTTCGATAGATTTTGTCTACCCAAGGATTTTCACCCCGTTGGGTTTTCGGATTTTCGGTCATTGCTTGCAGAGCTTGTAGACCAGAGCCTTTGATAATAGGGATATCATCACCAGGGAAATCATAACTGGTGAGAAGTTCGCGAAGTTCTAGTTCTACCAATTCCAGCAATTCTTCGTCATCCATTAAGTCTTCTTTGTTCAAGAAGACCACCAGACTGGGAACACCAACCTGTTTTGCCAAGAGAATATGTTCGCGGGTTTGGGGCATAGGACCGTCAGTAGCTGCTACTACGAGGATACCGCCATCCATTTGTGCTGCACCTGTGATCATGTTCTTCACATAGTCAGCGTGTCCAGGACAGTCTACGTGAGCATAGTGCCGACTTTGGTTTCATACTCAACGTGAGCAGTATTGATAGTGATACCCCGTGCCTTTTCTTCAGGAGCGTTATCAATTTGGTCATAACCCTTAGCTACAGCTTGACCAATAGCAGCCAAAGTCATAGTGATAGCTGCTGTTAATGTGTTTTACCGTGGTCAACGTGGCCAACAGTACCGATATTAACGTGGGGTTTATTCCTTTCAAACTTTGCGCGTGCCATGAATGCTCGTTTCCTTTTTTAATTAAGCGTTCCCTTTGCTTTTTGCGATGATCGCCTCAGCCACGTTGCGAGGCACTTCTTCGTAGTGGCTAAACTCCATTGAGAAGATACCCCGACCTTGGGTTTTCGACCGGATATCAGTAGCATAACCAAACATTGTCTGCTAGTGGAACTTTGCGATACCACTTTGGCTAATCCTTGTTCAGTGCTCTTGGCCTTCAATTTGCCCCCGACGGGAGATTGAGGTCGCCAATCACGTTCCCGATAAAGTCTTCGGGAACTTCCACTTCGACTTTCATCATAGGCTCTAACAGGACAGGAGAAGCTTTCGATACCGCCTCTTTCATCGCCATTGAACCGGCAATTTTGAAAGCCATTTCCGAAGAGTCTACATCGTGGTAAGAACCATCGATCAAAGTTGCTTTGACATCAATTAATGGATATCCAGCTAAAATACCAGATTCACAACTTTCTTTCATTCCCTGTTCTGCAGGCTCGATGTACTCTTTGGGTACTGTACCACCCACAATTTTAGAAACAAATTCAAAACCTGCTACCGGGTTCTCCTGGATCCAAATCAATGACGACGTGACCGTATTGACCTTTACCACCACTTTGACGGATAAATTTACCTTCTACCTTGTTGACAGCTTTGCGAATTGTTTCTCGGTAAGCAACTTGTGGCGCACCCACATTTGCTTCCACTTTAAATTCGCGCAACATCCGGTCAACCAGAATTTCTAGGTGTAATTCTCCCATCCCGGCAATTACAGTTTGGTTGGTTTCTGGATCAACACTGACACGGAAGGTGGGGTCTTCTTCTGATAAAGATTGCAACGCTTTGGAGAGCTTGTCCATGTCGTTCTTGGTTTTGGGTTCAACCGCCACCGAGATTACAGGTTCGGGAATAAATAGAGATTCCAGAATTACTGGCGATCCTTCATCACAAAGAGTGTCCCCTGTTAAGGTATCTTTCAATCCCAATGCTGCTCCCAAATCTCCTGCCCGCAGTTCATCTACTTCTTGTCGTTCATCTGCTTTCATCATCACCAAGCGGGAAATCCGTTCTTTTTTGTTTTTGGTGGCATTGAGGACGTAGCTACCTTTTTTCAGGATACCTGAATAAACCCGAACGAAGGTGAGACGACCGTAGGGGTCAGCCATAATCTTAAATGCCAGAGCCGACAGAGGTTCGTCTGTCATCTGCCTGACGTTCTACGGTTTCACCATTAGGCAATAACCCTTGAATTGGTGGTACCTCTGTTGGTGCTGGTAGGTAATCAATCACTGCATCCAGCATTAACTGCACGCCTTTGTTTTTGAAAGGCCGAACCACAAAGTACAGGCACGATTGTCCCTGCAATTGTCCCTTTCCGAAGACCAGTGCGAATTTCTTCTTCAGTTAGTTCTTCGCCTTCAAAGTACTTGTTCATCAGAGACATCATCGGTTTCTGATACCGCTTCTACCAACTTGATGCGGTATTCATGCTACCTGCTCTTGTAATTCTGCAGGGATTTCTGTTTCTTCGATATCAGTACCTTGGTCATTGGTGTATATATATGCACGTCATTTCTACCAAGTCAACGATGCCTTGAAATTCAGTTTCACTACCGATGGGTAGTTGAATGGCAATGGCATTTGCTCGCAGGCGATCGCGCATTTGCTCATGAACTCTATAAAAGTTCGCACCTGTGCGATCCATTTTGTTAATAAATGCAATCCGAGGCACTTTATAACGGTCTGCTTGCCGCCATACTGTTTCTGATTGGGGTTGTACACCACCCACGGAACAAAATACTGCGATTACACCATCCAACACACGCATGGAGCGTTCAACTTCAATTGTGAAGTCAACGTGACCGGGAGTATCGATAATGTTAATTTGATGATCTTTCCAACTGGTACTAATCGCCGCAGCAGTGATGGTAATTCCCGCGCTCCCGCTCCTGCTCCATCCAGTCTGTGACAGCAGTTCCTTCGTGAACTTCACCAATTTTATGAATTATCCCAGAGTAAAACAATATTCTCTCTGTTGTTGTTGTTTTGCCCGCATCTATATGCGCCGCAATGCCGATATTGCGTACTCTTTCTAGCGGGGTTGTACGTGCCACAGGTACCTCCTATAGTTTTTGCCTCATGATATCTTGTATATTACTCTTTGTTAAGATTCTATACTCTTACGGAAAACCGTCTTTTCAAAAAATTCAGACGATATACCGCTTGGGTTAAGGCGATATACCGTTTTACTTAGTAACGATAGTGTGCAAATGCTTTGTTAGCTTCTGCCATCCGGTGCGTTTCTTCGCGTTTGCGAATCGCATTTCCAGTTTCATTGGCCGCATCCATTAACTCATTGGCTAATTTGCTGGCCATGGTTCTACCTGGTCTAGACTCGAGAAAATTGCACTAACCAACGTAATGCCAGAGTGGTACCACGTTCAGAACGCACTTCCATTGGCACTTGGTAAGTTGCTCCACCCACACGGCGAGCTTTTACTTCTACTAAAGGCGTGGCATTCCGCACTGCTCTTTCAAAGGTTTCCAAAGCACCATTACCAGTGCGTTCTTCAATAGTTTTCAAGGCATCATAAACGATTCGAGCGGCAAGTGATTTCTTGCCATGACGCATGATCCGTCTGATGATCATGCTGACCAAACGACTGTTATAGACTGAATCAGACGGAACTGGGCGTCTTTGAATAACACCACGACGAGACATACTTCGACCCTTAATTCGGATTTGACAACGAAATTATATGGTATCAAACACTGCTGACCAATTGATTTGTTCAGACATGGCAATCTTTTAGCAAACTCCTACACTTGCTCGCAAAAGTGCAGAGTGTGGAAGGCATCGGCTGGAATTTGGCGCTTTTACAGGAGGTGATTAATCGTGTGAGATGCGATTAATCACCTAGCCTATTTTTTGGTGGCTGCTCCTGCTTTTGGACGCTTAGTTCCATATTTGGAACGACCTTGCTTCCGGTCTTTGACTCCGGCTGTATCTAATGTGCCACGGATAATGTGGTATCTAACGCCTGGTAAGTCCTTTACCCGACCACCACGAATCATGACTACAGAATGTTCTTGCAAGTTATGACCAATTCCGGGAATGTAAGCGGTTACCTCAAACCCAGAAGTAAGTCTGACCCTTGCCACTTTGCGAAGCGCTGAGTTAGGCTTTTTGGGTGTAGTCGTATATACCCTGGTACAAACGCCACGGCGTTGAGGGCATTGCTTTAGAGCTGGCGACTTGGTTTTCTGACGCGTTTGTTCGCGTTCATTACGTATAAGCTGCTGTATGGTTGGCATGAGTTACAGCGGATGATGCTGTTTAAGTCTATTTTAACAAATCCTGATTATATCGTCTTTTTGGTAATTATGTCAATAAAAAAGGGAACAGGGAACAGGGAACGGGGAACAGGGAGTAGAGAAGAGTAGATTTAGTGATGGAGATTTGGGATTTTGAGAAACTATAGACATCCTGGGATTAACCCCACTTTGTGGAAGAACATAGGAAATATTAAAACTTTTCCTGTTCCCTGTTCCCTGTTCCCTCTTCCCTCTTGATTGAGAAAGAATTGCCACAACTACAATTGGCGATCGCTAATGGATTCTGGAAACGAAAGGCACCACCCATCAGATCCTCCGAATAATCGACTGTCAAATTTTCAACCAAATTTAGACTCAGCATATCTATGATAACTGGGATTCCATTGAGGTCAAAAATTTGATCTTCGGGTTTGATGGCTGTATCAAAAGACATATCATAAAACCAACCAGAACAGCCACCAGGTTTGACAGTTAATCTCAACCGGACGTTTGGCTGTTGTTTGGACTGTAAGCGTCCAATTTCACTGATAGCTGCTGGACTCAAATGAATCATAAAAATGTTAAGGAGTCAGGATACAGGAGTCGGAAGTCAGAATAAATACAAAGAGAAATAATATTTGAAAATATAATACAAGAAGATATTATCGGTAAGAAATTAAAATAAATTTTAACGATTCTATCTACTCATTTTCTCTTTCTTCTTTCTTTCTTCTGCTTTCTCCTGACTCCTTTTTAATTGACTCCTGACTCCTGACTCCTGACTCCTGACTCCTGTTTACTTATCATGACGAGCATAATCATCTTGATAGCGAATAATGTCATCTTCTCCCAGATATTCCCCATTTTGTACCTCAATCAAAACCAAGGGAATTACGCCAGGATTCTCTAAACGATGAGTTGTACATTGAGGTACATAAGTTGACTGATTATTACTCAATAAAATTTCTTGTTCACCACAAGTTACTTTAGCTGTACCAGATACAACAATCCAATGTTCACTACGGTGGTGGTGCATTTGTAGACTAAGACGATGACCCGGTTTCACTTCAATTCGCTTAATTTTGTAACCACGTCCCTCCTCTAAGACTGTAAAGGAACCCCAAGGGCGCGAATCACTTGCATTCATGCTTTTACCATTCAAGACCGATGGGAGAGGCAAAGTGCTAGTTGATGTGGTTTCTGAAAGTTGAGCCATAATTACCTCGTTCCTATTAATCAATGAATAAATTTGATGATGTGATTTACAAAAATTCTACTTTGTTAAACATAGCAAATCTAACCTTGAGAGTGGATGGAATTGCTCTGATAAATATGGGTTTACACCAATTCTTCATTAAGAAAAATCTGGACTTCTTCTCAACTTCAAAAAAGGCAAGATTTTTCACCTTGGAGTTAGAAAAATGCCGATACCATTATGAACCCGGGCGGCACTACTAGCGTGTCGATTGAGTAATTGTCCTCCCAAATAAAGACTGGTAGAACTACCACCATCTAAATTTAAAGCATCAACACATCCTATGGACTGCATCAATTGAGTATGTTCTGCTAGGGTTGCTCATGCAACCACCTGTACGCTGATGTACGGCGGCAATAATCAGGTTGCCTGTGGTAGTAGTACAAATACCACTACGAATAGCTGATTGAGAAATAAAAGCATCACTGAATTTTTCACCTTTGGCATCCAAAACAATTTGCCGATTTTGGATTAATAGTGGGCTGCACCCACAATATCCGGGTAATTGAGAAAATTACTGGGAGTCGTGGTGCTAGTAATGTTAACTAATGTACCAATAGGCAATTGTGAAGCCGTGGCTACGGATTTGCCACGTAAAGTTATAAGATACCCATCTTTGGGAATATCTATAGCAGTTACACCAGCTTTACCACCAGATAAATGATTGGTAATTTTATTTTTTTGGACGATGAGAAGAATTTCTTGATCAGTCAGGGGTGTATAAGTGCTTCCCCAAATTGGTGTATAACGAGCTATCCCATCCTGAACATAACCACTATTGACAAATAAGATGGGAAATTTTTGATTAGTAGTGGTGATTAAAGTTTCGGCTAAGGTAAGACGGCCAAAATAAAATTTACCGGCATCATTCCAGGCGATCGCCCCCGATTCAGAATTGGCCGGATACCCACTGACTATCCCGACGAATAGCTCCTAAAGGAAATTTATTATTGCGGTTAAAAAAACCACCATTAATAGCTGCTACAACGGAATAACGCTGTGCGGTTTGAATTAAGGGTGCTGTTCCCGCTAAAGTTTGGGAATTTGCCCAAATCGGTTTTATTTTTAAACCCCAAATCCGGGGATTAATTTCTAACCAGAAAACCGGAAAACTGTTTGTACCTAAATTGACTAAACGTTGTCGCCAATAAATGCCTGATGCCCAGGCAATATCCCGTTGTACTATATTATCGGTATTGGAATTAACATCTATAATCAAGCGATGGGGATGAGGAAGAGTAGTAATTTTTAAAGACTGACTTTTAGGAACACTTAAATGAATTATGGTTTGGTTGTTAACTGTCTCTAACTTTTGAATCAGCGATCCAGTTACTGGCAGACTATAGCGTTGAATTAAACGAGAATCAGCTACACCATCAAGAATAATAGTCAAATCTTGATTTAGCGATGTCACAGATTCAGGATTATTCAGATTAACCGTATTTCCTTCATTAGGTTTGCTAACGGATGGGTCTTGTCCAACTTGCCAAAAAGTGGGACGGTCTAAATTGACAATTAGACGTTCTCCGGTCGGTTGTTTATCCGCAACAATATCGATAACTTTGGTGGTCGGGGTGGAAATTACCAAGGTATTACCCAAGGTTTGCATTTTCCATCCGGCTATTTGAGCAAAATTAGTGATATCTAGATAACGATATCCTGATAATAGCTTGGTATTAAGCTCTAAAGAAGTTTTCCCGGAAGAGAACCACTCTACTGGTTGTTTGCTGGAATCATTGGTATTTAATAGATTCACCCCCAGTGATTGAAGTGTCCCATCAGTTAGATGAGTAATGATTTTACCTCCAGTGACCTAATTGCTGTAACCAAACTCCTGATAGCACCCGACCATTGACGGTAATTTGATTCCCCGTATTTATGGATTGAGAAGTAACCAGAGGTGGAGAATTTTGGGACTTGCTTGGGTAGATAGAGGTTAAGGATAAGGCGATCGCTAATAGTGGTGATACAGTTAATTGCAAAAACTTACTATTATGAAGTAGAGTAAAAATATTAAAGTGTAATTTTTGACTAGAATTTATCATAGAATACTTGCATTGCTGAAAAAAATTTATCGTCGGCTAGTTAGAAGTAATAGTAGGGGCAGATTGCAATATCCGCCTACTTGTGTGTATACCGTAGCTGATAGATGATGAGGCAATCTCCCTATTCTCTTTGAAAATCTAGAATCGGAAAATTAAGGATTTATTAAAAAAAATCTAGACTTCCTGGCAAATAAATGTGATAATCTGTATGTTGGCTCATTATCTCTAGAAAAAACCATCAAGTAATTTTTTCTATACCCCCAAAAATCAAGGGTGTTTTATATAACACTACTTTTTTCTGGTGTAGATAAATATCCTAGTGCCTAAAGCTGAAGAACTGTCATTTTAAACTTAATGACAGCCAGATGATAACAGCGTTTATTTAACAACCAGCTTTATATATAGGAAAACGAAATTGAGAAAACACTTAATTTTGCGATATAAATAAAAGACCGTCAAGGCCAGTCAACTGTCCTAGACGAAGGTGGTATTTCTAAAAATCTCAGAAACACAGAAAAATAACTGGACGATTTTAACAAAGTTGAACCTAAAAGTCAAACTGAAGTTAAAATTTTTTTTCTCTAAATTTAGGAAGAAATTTTCCCAGCAAATTAGCAGCAAGTCCTTAACGCAAGATTTCAGGAACAGGTCATGAACAATCAAAATCAGGGTCAGAAACTCACATCGTCAGAAAATAATGCCGAAGATACTTACTTAGGACAAAGATGGTTAGTAGAAGAAAGAGATGCATGTGGTGTAGGATTTATTACCCATCGCCGAAATCAGGCCAATCATGAAATCTTACGGAAAGCGTTGACTGCTTTAACCTGCTTAGAACATAGAGGTGGTTGTAGTGCTGATCAAGATTCTGGTGATGGTGCAGGAATATTGACTGCTATTCCTTGGAAATTGTTCCAATCAGAATCCATTGGTGAGGGTATTAACTTTTTATCTGCAAGCAATATAGCGGTAGGAATGATATTTTTACCCCCAGATATTCAGCAAGCTCAAAAAGCAAAAGCGGTAGTAGAGGAATGCCGCCAAATCAGAAAAATTAACTGTACTAGGCTGGCGAGTAGTTCCGGTACAGCCAAATGCATTGGGAATACAAGCGAGGGAAAATCAACCCCAAATTGAACAAGTTTTCCTCAGCAGTGAAGTTCACACTGGTGATGAATTGGAACGACAACTATATATTACCCGTAGTCAAATTGCTAAAGTTGGCAAAAATATCTCGGATGATTTTTATATTTGCTCCTTATCAAGTCGGACAATTGTCTATAAAGGCATGGTTCGTTCGGCTGTATTAGGCGAATTTTACGAGGATTTAAAAAATCCTGCTTATGAAAGTGCTTTCGTTGTTTATCACCGTCGCTTTAGTACTAATACTATGCCTAAGTGGCCTTTAGCGCAGCCCATGCGGTTGTTAGGTCATAACGGTGAAATTAACACTTTATTGGGCAATATGAACTGGATGATGGCGAGAGAAGCTACTTTAAGTCATCCAGTTTGGGGCGATCGCATCAACGAACTGAAGCCGATAGTACATATTGATAACAGTGACTCAGCCACCTTAGATAATGTGCTGGAGTTACTAGTGCGTTCTGGACGTAGCCCTCTAGAAGCTTTAATGATTATGGTACCAGAGGCTTACCAAAATCAACCTTCTTTAGCTAACTATCCTGAAATTGTTGATTTCTACGAATATTACAGTGGTTTGCAAGAAGCTTGGGATGGTCCGGCATTATTAGTATTTAGTGATGGCAAAAAAGTTGGAGCAACATTAGATCGGAATGGATTAAGACCAGCTCGCTATGTGATTACTAAAGATGATTACATTGTGGTTGCTTCCGAAGCAGGGGTAGTGGAATTCCCAGAAGCCAATATTTTGGAAAAAGGCAGATTGGGTCCAGGACAAATGATTGCTGTAGATTTAACTACCCATGAAATCTTAAAAAACTGGGAAATTAAGCAACGTATTGCCAATCAGCATCCTTATGGAGAATGGTTACAGCAATATCGTCAAGAACTTAAACAATTAGTAAGTAAAGCCACAGAAGCATTAGTTGGAAATGGGAATGGAAATGGGAATGGGAATGGAAATGGAAATGGGAATGGGAATGGGAATGGGAATGGTAAGCACGACCAAGCTCATATAAATACCAATGCACTAGATAAACAAACCTTACTCCAGTTACAAATTGCTTTTGGTTACACAAGCGAAGACCTGGAAATGGTAATTCAGCCCATGGCCAGTACAGGAGCAGAAGCCACTTTCTGTATGGGAGATGATATTCCCTTAGCAGTACTATCGGAAAAACCTCATTTACTGTACGACTATTTCAAACAGCGTTTTGCTCAAGTCACAAATCCGGCCATTGATCCGCTGCGAGAAAAGTTGGTCATGTCCTTGAAAGTCGAACTCGGTGAGCGCGGTAATTTATTAGATGTTCGTCCCGAATATGCCCAAAGATTAAAGTTAGAATCTCCAGTCTTAACTGAAACCGAATTAGCAGCAATTAAACTGTCAGGATTTGCCACTGCGGAATTATCCACCCTAGTAGAAATTGCAGCTCGAACGATTAGGATTAAAAGCAGCAGTTGCATCTTTACAGCAACAAGCAGTGGAGTCAGTTCTAGCCGGAGCCAAAGTTTTAATTTTGAGTGATAAGATTAACGGGGGCATTGGCACAGAATATACATACATTCCCCCTCTCTTAGCCGTAGCCGCAGTCCATCATCATTTAATCCGCGAAGGTTTGCGGATGAAAACCTCCCTAATTGTACATACAGCCCAGTGCTGGAGTACACATCACTTTGGTTGTCTATTAGGCTTTGGTGCTGGTGCAATTTGCCCCTATTTAGCTCTAGAGACAGTGCAAGATTGGTGGTCTGATGCCAAAACGCAGCAATTCATGGAGCGGGGGAAAATTGCGCGTCTAACTTTAGAGCAAGCGATCGCTAATTATCGTCAAGCGATAGAGTCAGGACTACTGAAAATTCTCTCCAAAATGGGAATTTCTCTGCTTTCCAGCTATCAAGCTGCCCAAATCTTTGAAGCCATTGGGATTGGTGGAGATTTATTAGCATTAGGGTTCCGGGGTACAACTTCTCGGATTGGCGGTTTGAGTATTAGTGAATTAGCACAAGAAGTACTTTCTTTCCATAGCAAGGCTTTCCCCGAACTCACCGCCAAGAAATTGGAAAACTTTGGCTTTGTCCAATACCGCCCTGGTGGTGAATACCACATGAATAGCCCAGAGTTGGCAAAATCACTGCATAAAGCCGTGAAGGGTAAAGAGTATGACCATTATGAAGTTTACAAAAAATATCTCCAAGGTCGACCGGTCACAGCATTGCGCGATTTGCTGGAGTTAGATAGCGATCGCCCTTCTATTCCTTTGGAAGCTGTAGAGTCAGTCAGTGATATTGTCAAGCGTTTCTGTACCGGAGGAATGTCTTTAGGAGCTTTATCGAGAGAAGCTCATGAAACTTTAGCGATCGCCATGAATCGGATTGGGGGAAAATCTAACTCTGGGGAAGGTGGAGAAGATCCGATCCGCTATCAAAAAATTAATGATGTCGATGCGTCGGGTCATTCAGAAACCCTACCGCACCTGAAAGGGTTGCTAAATGGTGACAGTGCGGCTAGTGCCATTAAACAAGTTGCTTCGGGACGTTTTGGTGTCACACCAGAATATCTAGCGCGAGCCAAACAAATTGAAATCAAAATTGCCCAAGGTGCAAAACCAGGAGAAGGTGGACAGCTACCTGGTCCAAAGGTAAGTCCATACATTGCGATGTTAAGACGTTCTAAACCTGGTGTTACCTTAATTTCGCCACCACCGCATCATGATATCTATTCCATTGAAGATTTAGCACAGTTAATTTTTGACCTCCATCAAATTAATCCCAAAGCACAGGTGTCAGTGAAACTAGTCGCCGAAATTGGGATTGGGACAATTGCGGCGGGGGTAGCCAAAGCTAACGCGGATATTATCCAAATTTCTGGTCACGACGGTGGTACAGGCGCATCACCACTAAGTTCAATTAAACACGCTGGTTCACCGTGGGAACTGGGTTTAACGGAAGTACATCAAGTATTGATGGAGAATAGTTTGCGTGATCGGGTCATCTTGCGCGTAGATGGAGGTCTAAAAAGTGGGCATGATGTCTTAGTCGCCGCATTAATGGGAGCGGAAGAATTTGGGTTTGGTTCCATCGCCATGATTGCCGAAGGTTGTATTATGGCGCGGATTTGCCACACAAACAACTGCCCTGTGGGTGTTGCTTCCCAAAAAGAAGAACTGAGAAAGCGGTTTACGGGAACCCCAGAACACGTAGTCAACTTCTTTTGCTTTATTGCGGAAGAAGTCAGAAGTTTACTCGCTAGATTGGGTTATCGTACCCTATCAGAATTAATTGGCCGTGCTGATTTATTAAAGGTGCGTCCAGACGTAAAAGTTACTAAAACCGATTCCCTCAATCTCAACTGCTTGATTCAGTTACCAGATGCGAAAGTAAATCGTAGTTGGTTAGTGCATGAAGAAGTTCACAGCAATGGACTGTGATAGATGATGAATTATTGGCTGATGCGTCAATTCAAGCTGCTATTAATCAGCAATCTACCGTGAGTAAAACTGTTTCCATCGTCAATACCGATAGAACTGTGGGGACAAGATTAGCCGGGGCGATCGCATCTAAATATGGTGATAGCGGTTTTCAAGGGCAAATCAATCTCAACTTCCGAGGAAGTGTCGGACAAAGCTTTGGTGCATTTAACCTCCCAGGAATGATTCTCACTTTGATGGGAGAGGCTAATGACTATGTAGGGAAAGGGATGCACGGTGGACAAATAATTATCAAACCCCCAGCCGATGCTACTTATGATCCATCTCAAAACGTCATAGTTGGGAATACTTGTCTTTATGGTGCTACTGGTGGAGCATTATTTGCTAATGGTTTAGCAGGTGAACGCTTTGCAGTACGTAACTCCAAAGGTATAGCGGTGATTGAAGGGGCTGGAGATCACTGCTGTGAGTATATGACTGGTGGAGTAATTGTCGTTTTAGGTAAAGTCGGACGGAATGTGGCTGCGGGGATGACGGGAGGATTGGGATATTTCTTGGATGAAGATGGCTTATTTCCAGAATTAGTCAACAAGTCAATTGTGAAAATTCAGAGAGTGATTACTAAGGCTGGGGAAAAACAACTTTATGAGTTAATTCAAACTCATCAACAGACCACAGGTTCACCCAAAGCGGAAATGATTCTAGCAAATTGGTCAGAATTTTTACCCCGCTTCTGGCAATTAGTACCACCCTCTGAATCTGAAAATCCCGAAGCTAATCCAGAAGTGGAAGTGGAAACGGAAAAGAAAGAGGTAATTAACCTATCTCGCTAGTCGGGAGATGGGGCGATGGAAGAGGCAGGGGGGCAGGGTGCAGGGTGCAGGGGAGAGGGAAGAGGCAGGGGGGCAGGGAGCGGGGAGCAGGGGGGAGAAATGGAGATGGGGAGATGGGGAGATGGGGAGATAGGATATTTTAATTCTCTTACCTCCCCCTGCCCCCTGCCCCCTGCCCCTTTTCCTCTTCCTCCCCTTGCCCCTCTGCCCCCCTGCCCCTTGTCCTCTTCTCCCTCTGCTCCCCATCTCTCTATTTTTTCTTACTACTCTGCAACTTATCGTGTTTATCTTGCATTTCTAAAAGTTCGGGAACAGTAGCAAATTTATAACCTTGCTTACGGAATTTACTGATGATTTCTGGTAAAGCTTGAACAGTGTGGGAGCGATCGCCACCACCATCATGCATGAGGACAATTCCACCTGGTCTTGCTTCTCTAAACACGTTATTGATTAATCGTGGGACTCCAGGACGTGAATAGTCGATGGAATCAGATGACCACATAATAATAGCGTACTTATTGTTTTTAGCATAAGCAGCTACTCCATTATTCATAATCCCTCCAGGGGGACGAAATAAACCTGTTCTCACTCCTGTGGTTTGATAAATCTGATCTGTGGTGTGTTCGACCTCATAGGCTGCTGTTTGTGGATTCATGTGTTGATACCAGTGATGCCAAGTATGATTACCAAGGGCATGACCTTCATCCGCGACTCGCTTACCGAGTTCAGGAAAACCTTTCACATTCTGTCCGACCATAAAGAATGTAGCTTTAATATTATTTTGTTTGAGAATATCTAATATTTTGGCAGTGGAATTCAGGCCAAGGTTCAATCATCAAAGGTAAGTGCAACTATTTTTGGTGTAGCGGGGATTTTTGCTTCATCAATGGTTACGCCTTGAAAACGTTGTGGTACATCAGCAGCCAAACCTTTTGCTTGTGCTTCTTTTTGCCAGGTTGTCAGCATTGTTGTTTTTAATTGCTCAAGACGCTGCTGAGTTTCCACCGTAGCAGAAGTATCAATAACCTTTACACTTTCGCTAGTTTGAGCTTGAGAGATTTTTAGCTTAGAAAATATCATCAAGCTCAAGCTGAATATACCAGTCAAACTAATCAGTGTAATTAATATGCTAGATGTACTAAAAAAGTTCTTATTTTTTTCCACTATAATACTCCTTCAAGGGTCGAACCATCAGATATGATTCTGATGGTAGGTTATAACACATTTTCTCCAGAATTTAGATTCACAGTTAGTTTCTCTTAATCCTGAGTTTCAGAATATAGATTCACCAGAATTTCACAATTGAGCCAAGCGATGAATTATAGATGCAACATTTTCTCTACCGTGACTCAATCAAGTATAATTACCAGCCAAACCATATTAGTAGAAATTTAGGCGTTAGTCTGTAATCTTAAGCTCTCCACTAGAATCGGACAGATAAATTTTCGGAAAATAATACTAATATACCGGGTTATAATCAATTTCTAACTTTGTAAAAAAATTATTTAGAGTTTATAACCGACCATAGTGATGGTAATAAAGACTCTAGCCTATGATTCTGTATTTATCAACCATATAGCTATAAAGAGATTATAAACTGACAAACATAGTTAGCTCTACTGTAAACATAGATGTATAGATGTATAGATGTAAAGTAACTGAAAATAGTTTCTGATTTCTGGACTGATTTAGGTGACACTACTAAACAATACCGCTAGCACAATTAAAACCAACGGGAATCTCTATGTATCTATTTAAAGAGAAAGCATGGGTATTAAACTTGTTAATGGGATCTTTGATTCTCTGGCTAATCGGTCTGGGTAACTCTCCTTTGCGAGATTGGGATGAAGGTACTGTAGCCCAAGTTGCCCGTGAAATTTGGCAAGCCCCTTTTGGTGACATGGGTTGGCTTTATCCTACCTTGGGAGGTACACCATATTATAATAAACCACCCTTAATGCATTTACTCATTGCCGGATTTTATTCTTTGGGAGGTGTAAATGAGTGGACAACTCGTTTACCTGGTGCAGTATTAACTGCTTTGGGTGTACCTTTATTGTATTTAGTCGGACGTTTAGTTTTCCAGCAGAATTTACCAGCTTTATTTGCGGCTTTGGTTTACTTGACCATGTTACCAGTGGTACGTCATGGTAGATTAGCCATGCTAGATGGGACAACCACAACTTTTTTCCTCTTGTTATTATTTTGTTTGTTAAAAGCTCGTCATCATCAAAAATATGCTTTGGGGGTGGGAATTTGTCTAGGGTTAATTACTTTTACCAAAGGGATGATAGTTTTATTATTGGGTGCAATTGCCTGTTTATTTTTGATTGCGGACGGGCAATTAAGTTTGTGCAAAAGTTACTATTTATGGGGGGGAATATTTGCTGGTATGTCTTTTCCCCTAGCTTGGTATGTTGCTCAGTGGCTACATTACGGAGGTACTTTTTTAGAAGTAAATTTTCAAGCCCAAACCTTTAACCGTTTAGTGCAATCAGTGGAAGGTCATAGTGGACACCTTGGTATTATTTACTGGAGTTACTTAAATATGGTTTTCCCTGGTTAATATTTTTGCCAGGAGGATTATTGCTAGCAGCAAAAAACCGTCAAACTACCTGGAGTCGTCTAATTCTGATCAGCATAATAGTTTATTTAGTGACTATTTCCTTGATGAAAACTAAACTCCCTTGGTATCTTGTACCTGTATATCCATTTTTAGCTTTAGCCGTAGGTGCAAAACTGAGTGAAATTTGGCAAAAAGAAAATTTTCAAGCTCCTATTTGGGCAGGATTTTTAGCTATTATAGCGATAGCTAGTTTGGGTGGTTGTGTTTACTTTAGTATTGGTGATTTTCAGCCTATATTAATAGTTATGAGTGTGGTGTTAGCTATGACGATGGGGATAGCTGCATGGAAAATTCAAAAATGCAATCGTCAATTTATTCCAGTTTTATTTACAGGAATGTATTTAGTTTTAGGAATGTTAATGATTTCCCCATCCTGGATTTGGGAATTGAATGAAGCTTTTGCGGTGAAACCAGTTGCGGCATTAATTAAATCACATATTCCAGCAAAAACCAAGATTTATACTTCTTTTCGCTATCATCGTCCTAGTTTAGATTTTTATTGTGATTGTCAAGTAATTTCGGCAAATATTCCAGTTTTAGAAAAAATGTGGGCTGATAAATCTTATTTATTGTTAGATAAAGGAACTTTAGAGAAAATCAATTTACCGAATAGTAAAATTCTGGGTACAGTGGAAAATTTCACCCTAATTTCTCCATAGGCTCGTAGTTGCGCTTCAGCGCCCTCAACCTTAAACGCAAGCGAGTTTCATCGAATTTATAAAAAATGAATAGAGAAAAGAAATTACCCTATTCATTATTCCCTAAAAATTTAGTTCTGAATTTAGAAGCTCCAGTCAAAAAAATATTTTCTGCGGTTTTTAATCAGATATAAGAAATTGGGAATCTGAGGCTTGATATTAACAGGAATTTTTTAGTCTTGAGTGTACTTATCAATTACTTTAGCAAAATCTGGTATTCCATCAACTACATGTTTCTTGGCTGAAGTACGTAGTTTTTCATAGGTTCCGCGTACTAGTGGTCTGTTCACTCCTTTTACCCTCTGATCAGTAATACTAAGCAATACATCTGCTACAAGGAAACGACTGATAACAAAATGCCCTACTGGGTCACCATTCTCTACACCTTCATTCCAAAGAGGATCAAGTGCAGTGAGGAATTGTGGTAAAAGTTGCTCGACAATATGTGGGATGTATCCTGGCTTAACCCCCTTAAGGGCAGCAAAAGAAGTTTTTAATGCTATTCCGCTTATACCTGACTTGCTTGCAAGCTGGACATCTATCATTTTACAGCAATCATCTATGAGCATTGCCTTTTTGTCTGGGTTCAAAAATCCGTCGCTAAGTCCCATTCCACTCCTCCTCCATCTGAAAGTATGTTACATCTACAAAAGAAACGCTACTCACTTAAAAAACATCAAAGATATTATGATTTATGTGAGCGGTCTTTACTTCTAAATTTTTACCACATTCTACTTACTAATAATTGCATTTATGGAAATTGCTATATCCGGGAAAGCTAACGGATAAATAATTCCAGCAGTTATGGTAGATATGGAGGTATATTCACCATTTTGAGGTTCACGAAAAACAATTAAATTCCTGGTTTTGAGGTTAACCACCCAATATTCAGGAATATCTACTTCAGCATAGATTTTACTTTTTATCTCTAAATCTTTGTCTAAACTTGAATCTGAGTATTCAATTAACCAATAAATATTTTCTGGATAAGGGTGATGTTCTAGATACTCACGTCCTAAATTTTGTACAATAGCAATATCCGGTTCAGGTTCAGAATTGTTAGGTAGAGTAATGGGTTTATCTAGACGAATGGTAGTGCCATCGCCTAACAATTTAATTAAGTATATTCCTGCTTCACTGCTAAAATAAGCGTGGGGTTCTCCTTCTGGTGACATTTCAATAATTTCTCCTTTCAGTAGTTCCACACGTCGATTATCTAGAATACCCGCTACAATCATGCGGCGATATTCCTCATTCGTCCATTTAGTTGGAGTTAGGTACATACAGCATATCTCAGATAAATGAGGTACACATAAAATAGCAAAACTATTGTGGAGCAGGCATCTTGCCTGCCTTTGTGTACTCAAATGTATTTACTGACAATAGTAACATATATTCTGATAAATTACATTTACAACTACTAGCAACCACTTATAGCCGCAAAGGAAAGACAACAGTAAAACCACCAGCTTTTTTAAATGCTGACACATATAACCAAAAAGAGGACTAATCATGATGAAATATGTTTGTAGCTTATTGGAACCCAATGTTTGGAGATTACCACCAGGAGAAGCAATAAAACAAACTTTCGATACAGAAGAAAAAGCCAAACAATGGTTTGAACAACAGTTTATCAATAAAGAATTATCTTATACAGGATATGAATTTGACGGCAATTATCACATAAATTATGTATCCTGTGATAACATAGCAATAGGTTATATCAATAAATATTTAGATGGTTAATAAGTATTTTCAAGTGTTCAATTTATAGTCTACCTGAAATAGGTAAAGAATCAGCTTCTAGGACGAATCTGGTAGAGGTCAATCATCTACACTATATGGAAGTATAAGCCTATTTACCTTTCTTTCGTTTTGCTTTAGATTGATAACCTGCACCTCGCAGAAAAGCACCTAAATCTGGATTTCTATTAATATCAGAGTTACCTTCACCAAACATATTTTTTAGTTCTTCTTGATATTTATCAATTTCTTTAGGTACAGAACCATTAAACAGAATATATATTTTTGGAGTAAAATATAATCCTGAATTATATTTTCTTAAGAATTTATTAAACGCTGTATATGTATTTATAACCTGGTCTCTCGCCGTTTTTATATCACTTCCTTTTAATTCCACAAAGCAGATAATTTTTGTATCTTCTTTGGCATAAAATACAATTAAATCACAAATTTTCTGACCTTCTGAATTTAATCCTAATAGTTGACGTAATTTACAATTAGGATTTGATTGATTGTCTATATTAAAAAACAGAACTGTTTCACCACTTTCAGGTTTTAATTTTATCTTTACTCCTTCTTCATAACTAGTTTTTCCTGGTAGTAAACAATCTGATAACAATAAAGTATTTAAAGGCATTATTTAATCACTCCTGTTATTAAAGAGTGATTATGAAAAAATATGGGAAATGTCATCAGAGACATCACCAAATGTTCCCCAATCTATACGCCCTTCTTCATCTAAAATATTTTTAGCTGTTCCTTTTTCAAACAAATATACAGAAACTTTTTCATGAGGAATAAAAGCTTCTGTTCGTTCTAAATAAAATCGTTTTCTAATACTTTCTTTGTCTTCATATTTAGCGGCTTTCATCAAATTTGCTAGATGATTAACTATGTAAGGACTATGAGTTGTAATTAACACTTTTAAACCTGCTTGTACTAACATTGCTAAAAATTCGGTAATTTCTACTTGAGCAGCTGGATGCAAATTCATTTCTGGTTCATCAATTATCAGTAACTCATCTGGTTCTACTAAATAGCGTAAACATAGAGATAAAGGAGCAAGTTCTTTAACCATAGAGGAAGCAATTTGTACTTCTAAATTTATATTATTTGATGGTTTGAAAATTATTTCATTTTGCAATGTTGAGGAATCAACCTGAACATTGCCATACAAAATATTTTCTTCTAAAAAATCAGCTAACTCAACATATTCTGAAATTCTAGGATTTTTTTCTATTTCTTCTTGTCTTTTGCCATCTGTTTTAATAGAAGCATTTGCAATTATTTCTATTAAGCTTTCTACAACAGCACTTTTCCCTATTTCTTTTTTCTGCCGATTAACTGATTTCATGCCTTCTTTTTCTACTCCATCTTCTTCTAATAGATTTAATAATTCTATGATTTGTGAGAAAATTTCATGCTTTTTATTTTTACTACTAGTTTTTTCTAACTTACCATCCTTATGATCTTTAGCTTTATTAAAATTATCATCTTTTTGAATTTCTTCAATAATTTTTTCTATTTTATCAACACTTACTTTTTTTTGAATAAAAAAAGGAAATCCAATGTAGGTTGTTCTTTCAGTTGGAAATATATATATATAAGAATATAGGCATTGATGCAATATGCCAAATAGAGTTTCAGAAAAAAGATTTTTTATCGTTTTGTACAAGAAATTAGAAATTTTTTGATTATCATCCTCAGAAACTCTATAAAAATAAATATTTTCTTCATCTACTTGTTTGACAATTTCCAAAGACAAATAAGACCCAAAAGTTTTTTTTCTGTTCAAAGAATATTTTCTGATTTTTTCATAAAACTCACCAGTCAATTCCTGTAAATAAAATTTAACTTCCAGATTATTAAAATCTACTCTAGTTGTATCTAGAAAATTTGATAACCAACTAGACGCATTATAGGCAACATCATTAATGTATTTTTCTGCATATTTTTCTGCAAATTGAATTAAATTAATTTGAAAATTACCTGTATCTAAAAATTCCTGAATACCATGATCTAATAAATCATATTTCACTTCAGTTTTATCATCACTATATGCTTCCAAATATTTTTCAAATCCGTGCTTACCTAAAATAGATGCTAATGTGTAAGCAGTCCAAGTTTTACCAGTACCATTATGTCCGATAAAAACAGTGAGCGGCTTTAAGTCAATCTCAGCTTTTTCAATAACACCTAAATTACGGATTTCTACTTTCATGACACAAATTACTTATAAATAAGTACATATACTGAAACAAACATTACCGTTATTAGCAAATTCAGCCTATCCTGCCTACTGCTGAATGACATTACCAAACGGTTATACCTGGAATGATAGCAAAACTCACCTCTTGATTAAAGTTAAAGACAAAATATTTTGTCAGTTAGATATAGTTGGTTAATAGGCGCGTTTTATCAATTTAGTACTCAATCAAAGGAAGGGCGATCGCCTATTGCGAGCTTTAGACAATTACGGTAATAGTGGAAAGTAGTATTAATTTGCTATCACGGTGCAACAAAAGAAGCATCAGTCATGGAAATAGTTTAAACTAAAACGATCATTACTGTATGTTTACTATCGGGTAACTATAGTCACAATAGTCAGAGAAAAACCTAAAAAATAGCTAAAAGGGGATTTTATAGAAGTGATCAGCAATAGCTCAAGTTCATTAAAGATGTCTATTTGGCGGTCTTGTCGCTGGGAGAAAGAATATTTCGACACCAGTACAAATAATTTAGCAGATGTGAACTCCTTTCAGGAGTGTTTTTATTCCTGGGAACCTTTTGGAGATCCTTTTGGCTCAATTATTAACATTGAAAAAACTCAGAGACTAAGAGAGGTGTTAATGGAAAAGTTTTCCCTAGAACAACCACCTGATCAACGTAGAATTGAGAATCTTCAGGATGTACTCCAGGTAATGGACGAGATATTAGCTATAGAAGATGACTCATCCTGGAGTGACTCAGAAGATATCAGACCTTTATCCAAAAGTGAGAATGTCAACCTTCGTCAACATCAACTTCTGGCGTTACGCCAACATATTCAGTGGGTGTATGATACGTTTATTCATGTTCCAGATATAAATGTGTCCTTTAAGTAAAGTAGTAAGTACATGGAATTAAAGTTGCTCAGTAAAGAAAATGCACTGCGATTCATTGCTCAAATAGGTAAACATGGAGAACCGTTTGAAATATCTCTTGGTGAAGATGTTTGTTTTGGACGTAATCAATGGATAAGTGTTGGATTTATAACATTACAACCAGGGGTAAAAAGCCAACTTACCGGGGGACTTATTGACGTAGAAACTACATATGATGAACTTTGTGCTGCTAAATTTGGTGGGTTTGAATGGCAAATACCATCCTCAGAAGAACTGGATCAGAATATTTTAAACTGTCTTGATAATAATCAATTCAAAGATAGCGTTCAAAAAGCTTTTAGAGAAGGATTACAAGATGTTTTACGGAGGACTTGTCTGCTTTTACCAATTTTTGATATAGAAACTATTGCTAAAATTCCTTTACGAAAACCGATAACAGTTGTTACAGATACATCAGCTGTTCACCAAGGGGGACTTGATTTTTTATCTCGCTTTCTTACACCTTGGGTAAAAATTAAAGTACCAGCAATAGTGCATATGGAAATAATTACACAAGTAGATAATTATCTTTCTAAAATTCGCTGGAATCATGATAATAAAAGCAAAACTAAAAATAATCCTGCAACACTTCGACAACATCTTCTTAGTCAAGGAGGACAGAGAACTTTACTACGTTTAGAATTACATTCAGATGCAGAAATAGAACGCGGTGATTTAGGTGCTGATCCACTGAGAGGTATTGTAACACCTAGTAGTGATTCTGAAGATAAAGCTTTAGGCTTACAAAATGTAACTAGAAGTTTTGCTGATCGTCTAATTTTAGAAACTGCAAGACGTTTTCAAATGCTAGTTCGTCCAGATCATAGACTTACCCTTCTAACTAGTGATCAAGGTCTAGCTAGAATGACGATGGCTGAAGGAATGGATGTGTTCTTTTTTGAATCTCGTTCTGTTCCTAAATTTGATGCTAGAAAACTGACAGGCTCTCTTTTTCATCCCTTTAGTCAAAAAATATATACAGTAGCATTAACAGATGTACTCTGGGAATTAGCCGTATCTTTTGGTTGCCTTCGCTTACGTAATTACCGTACCAAAGATTCTTTGGAGCTATGGGGTATACCTAGTGGGGAATATTCATGGCAACCACTTCATATCAAAGATGATCTTATCTGGGGAATATTCAAAATGGGAAATTCCTCTACAGTAGCAGATAATATCTCTAATTCACTATCACATGAAATAGCAACTCCCGATCCAACCAATGTATCTTCTAGCAAAAATGTAGAAACAATAGCAAAGGGATATCAATTTAGTCCAGATCAGATGTTATTACTAATGAAAATATTAGTAGAATCAGGGAGAGTTAACTAATCAAGAAGCTCAAGAAAAATTGGGTTTAACAAATCAATCTCGCTATAATTTATATAGAAATTTTTTGCATAGTGGTCAATTTATTGAAATCAATGATAATAAAATTATTTGCACAGAATTACTAAAACTTTTATGGCAAAGTATTTTGGATGAAGATCATATTAAATTTTTATTTTATTTGAATAAAATTCCATCATTTGCATTACTTTACGAGTATATACATCAAGGGAAAAATGTTAAACATAGTACATTACCAATTAACAAGAATGCAAAATCAAACTATATCAAGCTGGGTGAGGTAGCATCGGCGTGGTTAAATATAGAAAACAAAACAATTGTTGCTACTGATAAAATACCTGATTTAGCAAATTTTGCTAGTTTAGCAGTAGAGGTTTATGAATCAATTCGTTTACAGGAAGACACAGAATGGATACTTACAGGTCGTTGGTTAGAAGAATTAGCTTCAAAATATGCTATTCATCCCCTATTAGTTAGAAAACTGGTGAAACAAGCACAAGAACAAAACTTAGTGAAGGTGTATGCTGAAGGTTCTACTCCAGACACTCGTTTTGAACAACACGATTTGTGGATCATCAAGACAAGTGATGAACTTCCCCAGCTAGAAAAAGTTTATCTGTATCATGGCAATTTTCTTATACCTGGTACATCAACGGTACGTATTAAGCTAGAAGGAGTTAAAAATGCCTCTTGAAAATCTATTTACAGATGAGGCTACTACTAACACACTAGAAAATCAACCCAAGTTGCTTTATCAAAAGTTTGGTGTGTTAAGTAACCCTTTTCCCAGCGCTGGACAAACAAGTGGACATCCACATATGTCAACAGAAGCAGATCAGCAAGTTGATGTTGCAGTGAAGACATTTTATGCAGATCGCAAGTCTCATGTAATTTCCATAACTGCTAGTCAGGGAATTGGTAAGACTAACCTTCTCAGTGCTTATGAAAATGCTTTACGTACAAAACTTTCTCAACATGGTTTTTTCGTTATTAGATATGTTCCCAATCCAGAACCTTTTTTTGACCCACTGATTAGGTCTATATTTGAAAACCTGGGAGAGGACTACTTATTGCGTTCAATTAATCAACTTTCAGAAAAAGTAGAAAAACAGAGTAATGATGTTGATGAATTATTAGAATTTATGCGAATGAGTGAAATCAAAATAATGATTAAAGCTCTTTTAAGGGCAAAAAGTCAGTCCGAAGATGCACTACATTCTCGCATATCTTTAGCTTATCAATGGCTTTTAGGATTACCTGTAAGAAAAGCTCATCAAACTGAACTTGGAGTAAATTTCCGTCTAGATACTGTAGAAGCAAAAACAAGAGCATTGCGAGATATTATATATTTGGGTGCAGAAATGAAAACTCTAGAAGGTATTTTTATTCTTCTAGATGAATTAGAAAAACAGGATTTTAGTTTATCTAAAACTATAGTTTTAAGATATTTATCTGCTCTCCGTGCTCTAATTGATGCACTCCCTAAATATCTTTTCTTAATGGTTGCTTTAACTACAGATGCCCTGAATCGTTACCGCGAGATGCTTCCAGCTATTAGAGGTCGTCTTGCTAATGAGGTTCAGCTTTTACCGATAAGAAATCAAGAAGAAGCTGTAAAATTATTTCAATTTTACTTGGAAGAAGCTAAAAGAGAAGCCAAAAATTCTGTCCAAGATAAACAATGGACAGCAGGAACTGACGTACTTTTACATGAAGATTCGGCTCGAATTTTATTTCATAAATTACAGTCGGGTACTAGCAATATCAAAGGTGTACGTCAGCGTGAATACTTAAACGCTCTGTATGATAAAGCAGATGAGTCTATTCGAGCCATTATTTAGTTAAGAGGCATGATGCCAGCCCCACAAGGGTTAAGTAATAGTAGGGGCGTATTGCAATACGCCCCTACTTGTGTGTACACCATAGCCACAGTTGTTAAGACGGAGAGGGGGAGATTCGAACTCCCGGGGGTTTGACCCCCACCCGATTTCAAGTCGGGCGCAATCGACCACTCTGCCACCTCTCCAAGTATATCTGTTGCACTTTTAGCTAAAACTAAAGTCAACAGATCATACTATATCTCATGATCTACAAAATTGGCACTACTAAATCAGAATCGCTCATAAAAAATTTCTTCTGAGTCCACCTGATAGTCTGGCCCGACCCAAACTAGGGAAACTTGAGCAACTTCACCTCCCTCTAAAATAACCAAAGAGAAATTCCGCAGCTTTTTCCCATCCAGTTCCTTAATCCTGGGTACATTAGCAGCATTTAGGTAAATTGTCCCCTCTGGACTTCTAAACACACTCTTACGCAAGTTTTTAGTATGTCTAAGCGCACGGTGCATATGACCAAAGGTAACTAGAGACACCGTTTTACCTGCGGTGAGAGTTTGGGAAATCGCTGCACCTAAATCTGGGTCACCAAAGTCACCACCCACCGGATGCCAATCTTTACCACAGGGGTCTTCTGGGCCATCGCCTAATCCACTCGTCCATTATGACCTAGAAAAATTATCTTCTCACCAGCAGCACTTTTCACTGCTTGGACAATCCGCGCAGCTGATTCCTCAAAATTGGCAACCCCATACCGTTCCTGACAAATATCAGCAAATCTCCATTCCGGTCACCCCAGCTAAAAGGACGACCCCCCACTATGGTTAAATCCCAATCGGGAAAATCTAGTTTGCTATAACCAACATGAGCTACTCCTAATAAATCTAGCTGTTTTTGTACCCAATCTTCTTGAGAGCGATCATAAGGACATTTTTTGCGTCCCCATTCTGTAGCCGTGTACCAAGCATCATGGTTTCCCATCACTGCGGCTTTGGGAATATCCACCGAAGCAATCATGCGGACTACTTCCACTGATTCATTACCGAAATCCCCGACAAACAGCACTAAGTCAACACCCAATTGTTTGAGTGCAATCCCGTCTTCTACTTCCCATTGGTCGTGTACATCACCAACCACAGCAATTCTGAGGGTAATTGATTGATTCTTTGGATTGGTCATGCTGAATTTACCTTGCCATCTATCTCCAGGATATGAAACTCAGGCGATTTTGGGCATAATCTCCCCAATTAAGACGCTGGCATTTTTGGTGAAAACTACTATAATTAATTACACAATCGACTTCCAACTCAAACCAACCTTTTTAATTGTGTTTACAACTACATTTGCTCAAAAACAGAAAACTTCACCTTTGGGTGAATTACCACTAGATTTATTTGCAGCTATTCAAAGTCTGAAAAAAGAACTCAATGCCGTAATTCTAGCCCATTACTATCAAGAGCCAGATATTCAAGATATTGCTGATTTTATTGGGGATTCCTTACAGCTAGCAAAAGCTGCCGCAAATACCAATGCTGATGTGATTGTTTTTGCTGGGGTTCACTTTATGGCAGAAACAGCCAAAATACTCAATCCCGATAAATTAGTTCTGTTACCAGATTTAAATGCTGGTTGTTCTTTAGCAGATAGTTGTCCACCCAATGAATTTGCTCTGTTTAAAGCCGCTCACCCAAATCATTTAGTCATTTCTTATATTAACTGCTCTGCCGAAATCAAGGCCATGACGATATTATCTGCACCAGTTCCAATGCTGTGAAAATTGTACAGCAAATACCCCTAGACCAACCCATTATTTTTGCCCCTGACCGCAATTTGGGTAGATATGTGATGCAGCAGACTGGACGAGATTTAGTGTTGTGGGAAGGTAGCTGTATTGTTCATGAAACTTTTTCGGAAAAGAAAATCGTCCAGTTAAAAATTACCCATCCGGAGGCTGAGGCGATCGCCACCCAGAATGTGAAACTAGCGTCTTACGCCATGCTAGTTTTATTGGTTCTACAGCAGCTTTACTTAAATATTGTCAAAAGAGCCAGTCACAAGAATTTATCGTCGCGACGGAGCCGGGTATCATTCACCAAATGCAAAAATTAGCTCCTCACAAACGCTTTATTCCGGCCCCACCATTAAATAATTGCAATTGTAATGAGTGTCCATTTATGCGGTTAAATACCCTAGAAAAACTTTACTGGGCGATGAAAAACCGCGCTCCACAGATTACTATGTCGGAGGAAATTCGTCTAGCTGCACTACGTCCCTTGCAACGAATGTTAGAAATGAGTGTGTAAAGAAGAAGGAGTCAGGAGTCACGCCCGTCAGGAATCAGAATAAATAGGAATGAGAATAAATATAAAAATCGAAGACGTTATGCAAATCCTTCCTGATATCTTCTTAATTTATTCTTTCTTCCGGCTGAATCCTGAATTCTGACTCCTTTCATATCTAAGACTTGCTTTTTGCTGCTTCTTGTTGTGCTGTTTCACTATATTTCTTGTATAATTGAGTACGTATTTTAGCTTCTTGATAGCGGACGTGAGTTGATGGAACTTTAGCCATTAAATCAGAAGCTCTTTGCCAAGTAGCAGCTAACTCTAGCCATTGAGTTGCGGTGGTGGCAGTTTTTCCATATGTAGAAGCTTGGTTAGCAAGTCTCACTGCGGCTACAAATGCATCATCGGTTGATTCTTCAGTTGGTACAGAGTCATTTTTCTGAGAATTAATCAGGGAGATTTCTGATTGAGTATTTGATTGAGTGTTATTATTGGATGTATGTAAAGATTTAGAAATTTCTATTTTGATCGGACTTTGTATTTTATTACCTAACAAAACATAAACTATCAAACCCAGCATTGGTAATATGAACAAGCTAGCGGCAAATAATATCTTCGTCTGAGGCGGATTTTTCCGCTTTTCCTGGCTGATAATGGTACTCTTCGGTAAATTTGCTTGCTCTAGCTCATCTTTGAAATCATTCAGATTGATGATTAATTTTTTGACAATATTGGGTTGAGTTAAAGTAATTTCCTGCGACCATAGTAATTGCTTTTCACCATTGCTATAAATTTCATTTAGCCAAAGTAATTGCTCCTCTCGCACAATTCGACAGTTAATATTGACTCTGCGAATATTCCGGGGTGAGGTTTCATTCAGGATGTGCTGGATTTGTTCTACTAGGGTAGATTGCTCTAGTTGTGCTACATGAGGAGCTTCACAAAGAATTTGTAAAACTCCATCCGCAAAAATTGCTCTAGTTCTGACACCAGAGACAGCTAGCTTATCGTTCAATAGTTGTATTATCGCCGCAACGCTTCCTTGACGAGCTTGCCACGCGATATCGTTGATCCTATCTATCATTGGTGACTTAGTGATAGCTTTTCCACCCTGTATATTAAAGAACCTTGAGCGACTAAATACAAACTTGTATAAATTAAGGTAGCTTTTTGAGATTCATCCGTTGACCTGGATTGATCCAAGTACTAGATATGCAATACCTATCTTAGATAAGATAGATGTATAATTAACTACTTTTATAAAAGTCTGTACTGAGATCGATTTTGACTCTGTTCTCAAGAACTTTGTCCTGTTATTGATTTTATGAGTAAAAATTTAAGTTTGCCAATGAAAATCTCAAAATTCCCATCGACTATAGATGTAAACAATGATACATATCAAAAATTAGCTTTTTTGGCAATTTGTTGGTTGACACTATATTTTTTGTCTACTATTTATACCATTGTACCAGGTGAGGTGATGGGGAGGTGAGGTGATGGGGTGATGGGGAGGTGGGGTGATGGGGAGAAAGAAGTTTATACAAGTCTTTCCTCTGCCCCTCTGCCCCTCTGCCCCTCTGCCCCTCTGCACCTCTGCCCCTCTGCACCTCTACTCCTCTACAGTTCCTCCATTTCTGGAATCGGAAATATTTCACCAGCTAAATAAGCGTCAAAATGCTTTTGAAAGTATAGCCAGGATGTCATATCTTCTCCTTCTAAAAAAACTTTTGGTGCTTGTTTGTACAAAGGAACACGAGTATTAATTTCTGTTTGGATTAATGGGTGTAACTCTGACAAATCGGCAACTTTACTACCAGTAGCACTATAAATCAGATAGCCTGGACGATGACCCATCTTCATCCAAGGTAACCAGGGTCCAATTCTATCCCAACTTAATCTCAGCTTACTTACACTTAATAAAGCAGTATCTTCTAAATCAGCAGTAGGGACAGTAATTTTAAATAATTCCGCAGCTTGATAAATTAAATTAGGACTGTATTCAGCAAATTTCTGATCTCCAATCAGAGGATGATCATAAAGAGGAAATAAATCAAAAACAAAAGTGGTATTTTCTCCCTCTACTTGTGCCGGAAAATTACCTTTAAACTTACCTTGTACGGGATTGTTAGCCACATGCATGACCGACACAGTTTCTCCCGTCCAAGGATTTTCCCATTTTTGCAAAATCTCTTCTGTCTGTGGGTGCAAGTAATAAGTCAATTCCCTAGAAGTAAAATCCCAGCCGTCATCTTGAGTGGGAAGACAACGACTCACACTCATTCCCACTATTTTAAATAGCAGCTTCCGCTTTTCTCCAGGGACAAAGCTGTAAATTTTACCACTCCAACTCAGGAAATTAGACGCATTAGCATCCAGAGATGAGCGAGTTTTCACCCATTGCTGCACATCAATTTCTTGGAATTTAACTACCATTTCATATCTCCCATTCTTGAGGATAAAAATTGTTGATTTTGAATGTGTCAACTAGTTCTGTTAATAAACTTGACTTTCTACCAAAGTCCAAAAATAACCATCTGGTGAGATAAAGGAAAAACTCATCTCTCCAAATTCATTCATGATAATATTTGTATACTCTTTGGCTGTACTTTCCCTGACACGTTCAAAATATGAATGTATCCCCTGGACTCGATAAGTATAGAGGCTCATTCCTAAAGCACCTGGTCGGGAAGCCATAAACTGTGACTCTAAATCAAGATTTTCTGGAAACCGAATGATATACAGTCTGCCACTCCGGGCTGCCATATAATCAGACTGAGAGGAACGAGGATCGTCAAAAGCTGTAACTATATACTTTTCTCCAGATTTAAAATCAAAAATATCTCGTCCGGCAGCGGAAAAATCATATGTTGTTTCTACATCATCACGCAATCGCAATAAACCTAATACATCTTCATAAAATTTGAGAATTTCTTTGCTATCGTCCTGAACAATCATCCCCAAATGAGTAAATTGACTAGTTCTCAATGGGGCATTATGATTAATTTGTCCATACTGAGGTACATTGTAGCCAAAACGTTGAAATAAAACTTGTCGGTAGAAGGGTTGCAAAAGCATCATTTCCCTCACTCCCACGGTTGGGTCTATAAAAGGACGATTTTTACGGTCTTTTTCATAAATGACTTCCCAATAAGGAGTAGTATAGCGAATATTCCAACCAGCAGCTTGAGCATCTTCTGCATGATTTAATATACCTAAAAGGTCTGCGGTTAAGGTAGTTGCCCAACGATTACCCTTCACCTTCATCGAACCTGTTCCCAATCCCGGATGTGTAGGACTTTGCCAAATCATCAGCCGAATTAAACCATGATCGACTCCTTGATGGTAAAGACGAATCGAGTGTAAAGCTGAATTTACTCCATATAATTGAACAGCTGCACTTGCAGTTAGTTCACCTACTTGACCAATCCGATAGCCAAATTGTCCCCAATATTGAATTGCGGCTATGGGTTCGGGAATGCCAATACACACCTCATAGATACCTTCAATAGCTGTTTTTTGATGTTGATGCATATCAAATTTTAGATTTTGGACGCGATATTGGCTCAGTATAGTATGTTTAAATAGAACTGAGGTTTTTACTTCATTCTGGTTTCAGTAGTACTCAACAAAAGATTTGTAATTTAATTAGCTAGTAATAACCCATGAACAGGTAATATTAACGCCCTATTTGGCAAAAAGTACTCTATTTTGGTAAATTTATAGTGTACAGTTCTGGTTTGTCAATCAGGGGGTGGGTGCAGGCGTTGTATACAAAGGGAAATTTAAACTATACTTCTAAGTAGTCTGAGCTAGGATGCCTTAACGTCGTGTGTAAGCTATGCCAAATGATCAGCGATCGCTAACTACATACAATTCTGCCATATATAACCAAATTGGTATTTATGTTGGTGAAGCAATAATTGCTATTCAAAAACAGCAACCGGAATTAATACTCAAAAAATACAGGAATATTCAATGGCAAAGTGCTGCTAATCAATCTACTTTAATAACAAAGTTTACACAATTACTTAGTCAAGTTCAAGACTGGGATACATTAATACAGAGGTTGAAATTATACCTTAAAGCCTTACTTGTTCCTGAATCTTTTACCTCCCCAAATATAGAAGAACTAATGGTGAAAGTTCAGCAATTAAAGCCAGCAGTACACACATTAAATGGGACAAAAAATTCTCATCTTCAGCCGACGCTAATTCCTTCATCTTTACGGTCAAATCGAATCGCAGTTTTACTTTTGGATGCAGAAAATTTGCAAGTTAGTCTGGATACAGAAAAATTTTTAACCACGGTTTGCACTTGTCCTATTCAAATCAAAATCGCTTTTGCTAATTGGAGTAATCGAGGTAAGCTAGATGTAGAATTACATGAACGTGGTTATGACTTGATTCATGTTCCATCTGGTAGAGATAATGCTGATGGCAAAATGATCGCTTTTGGCTCTTCAATTCATGAACGATACCCGAATACTCAGGAGGTTTTAGTTTGTTCATCAGATAAGGTGATGACTAATCTATGCAACCATTTACAGCAAAATGGATTGACAGTATATCAGGTTAGTCAACAGGGAGAACATTTCACAGTTTATAATAATTATACAGGTAAAATTGTTACCCAAATTCCTCATTCCTTACCAGAAATGCCTACCCAAGGAGAGTTTGTTCGACAAATAAAGGAGTTAATTAAATCTGAGCAAAAAGCGCATAACAATTATTGGATTAAACTAGCTGTTCTCTCTAAATTATATAAAAGTAAATACAACTTTACGATTAGTCAAGTTGTGGCTCAGTATTTTCCAGGTAAGAAGGCAAAAGATATTTTTCTTAATTATCCTGATGAATTTGTGATTCATCAAATCAATGAGGATGCTGAGATATATGTAACTAATTTTACGTCTAGTTCACCTCTCCCAGATCATCCATCCTTAAATAGTAGATCCAGCTTATTATTGACTATTAATTCCCCTGCATCTTTGGAAGCAGCTATTGGGCAGATGATCAGGGATTTGGCGCTAAAGTCAAGCAGCAATTATGTTAGTGTAGGGATTTTAAATAGTAGCTTCCAGCAACAATACGGTAAATCTATCACTGACCAAGTGAAAGCTTTGCAGATAGGTAGTAAATTTCTCAAGTTTTTGCAGTCCTGTAGTTCTTTGGAACTGAAGCCCACAGAAAAAGGATGGGAAGTAGCAATACGATCATAATTATGTTAAAAATTGATCACGTTCATTTCTATGTAGAAGATGCCAAAATTTGGCGGGATTGGTTTATCAATTATCTTGGTTTTCAAGCAGTAGCTGAGGTAGTGGACACCACCTTATCAATATCAGAACAATGGCTACATTTACCAGAAGTAGCACATGATACTTATACTGAAGTAGTAAAAAACGGTGTAGTCTATTTTTTGATATCTTCACCTTTATTACCTAGTAGTCCCGTGGCTGAGTTTCTGGAGCGACACCCTCCAGGTGTAGCAGATGTGGCGTTTAATGTGGCGAATTTAGAAGAGATGATTGTCCAAGCCGAAACCCAAGGTGTGACCATTCTCCAACCTCCAAAGCAAGATAACTGCCTCAAATGGGCAAAAATTGCGGCTTGGGGTGGATTGACTCATACATTAATTGAAAGACCAAAAGTTAATTCTCAATCCCCTTTGACTATTGTGAATACGTTTACTGGGATTGATCATGTTGTTCTCAATGTAGAAGTTGGTGATTTGCAGCATGCTGTTACTTGGTATCAAAATGTTCTGGATTTCCAACCCCAACAAACATTTAAAATTCACACTGAACGCTCTGGTTTATATAGTCAAGTTATGGTTTCTCGGAACGGTTGTGTACAATTACCAATTAATGAACCGACTTCAGCCAATTCTCAAATTCAAGAGTTTCTAGAGGTGAATCGGGGTTCAGGAATTCAACATATTGCTTTGCGAACACCTAATCTAGTCAATGCGA
The DNA here is from genome assembly GCA_963766435.1 of uncultured cyanobacterium. Taxonomy (GTDB): domain Bacteria; phylum Cyanobacteriota; class Cyanobacteriia; order Cyanobacteriales; family Nostocaceae; genus CAVXZH01. The sequence continues at coordinate 2,010,242 of CAVXZH010000006.1, read as the reverse complement.
TCGCTCGATTTAGAGCTTGGGGTCTGGCTTTACTCTCTGTTCCGCCAAATTACTATTTACAACTAGAACAACGACCAGAAATCCCCTTATCTCCCACAGAACTAGATGCGATCGCACGACAAGAAATTTTGGTAGATTGGCAAAAAGATGATCCGGTCGGAGCTTTATTACTGCAAATTTTCACCCAACCTATTTTTGAGCAACCTACGTTTTTCTTTGAGTTTATTGAACGTCGTTTTCGAGCTTCTGGTTTTGGTGAAGGGAATTTTCGGGCTTTATTTGCTGCGATTGAAAGTGAGCAAATTAAACGAGGATTTGTCAATAATTAAGAGCAGGAATAGGGAATATGAAAATCAATAATTACATTTTTTGCAAATGCTAAGAATAATAACTGACTTTGACGGTCCAATTATGGATGTATCTGAGCGATATTACCAAGTATATAAATTCTGTTTGGAGAAAATCCAGTATCCAAATCAAGAATTAAAACCGCTGTCTAAAGCGGAATTTTGGCAACTCAAGCGCTCATGTACTCCGGAAACACAAATTGCTTTGCGTTCTGGTTTAAATGAAACTCAAGCAGCCGAATTTTCCTCACTGCGAAGAAAAACTGTACATACCCAACCTTATTTTGAATATGATATCCTGGTTCCGGGAGCGATAGAAGCACTGGGAAAAATCACATCAGCAGGGATTGACTTGGTAGTAATGACGATGCGACGGGTTCGAGAACTAGACTATGCGTTTAAAAAATACAATTTAGATAAATTTTTTCCCACAGACCGATGCTATTGTCTCAGTAATGAGTATGTAAAAACCCGTGATGTCGAGGATAAACCTTTACTTATGTCCAGGGCATTAGCGGAACTTCCTACAGCATCTCATACTTGGATGATTGGGGATACTGACGCTGACATTACCGCCGCCAAAACACACGGGATTGAAATTATCGCCGTGGAAAGTGGGATCCGCGATCGCACTCAATTAGAGCATTACCAACCGGATTTAATTGTTAAAGATTTAGGCTGTGCAGTAGATTTAATCATGATGAAAAGTTTGTAGACATTAAGATAAGAGGTAGGGAGATAAATTATCCCCCCATTCCCTACCAGGCAAATTTTTCAGCGTAGAAAACTACTGACTAGCCATAAGAGTATAAACGTCAGTACTGTGGAAAACTGATTAGGTCTGAGGGGGAGAGATGGTACTTGTGGCAACAGCCAGCTAGCAATCAATCCCCCAACAATTAAGCCAATAATTAAACTCAGAAGAGTTAATAAAACTGCTCGACCAAATTTGTTTTCTTTGCGATTGAGAAAGTAAATACTAACTCCTATCCCAACCACCAATGCCAACTGTAAAACCTGATCACCGCTAGTTACGGGGTAAAATATACTAACAGTAATTAAACCCAGATACCAAGCTCCTGGTAAAAGCATATCTGATGGTGTAGGCTGATCCAATATTCGCTGTAGCCATGCAGGTGACTGATGACGAGGGGTGTTGACTCTCTTTTGGTAGAGATTGCACTCGCATCTCTGGAAATCGAATGCGCTCAGGTACTTTGATTTTACCTTCTTGGCGCATCCGTAAGCGCTCCATTAAAATTGCATCATAAGCTGCTTCAATCATTTCCAGGTTCTTGCCATCGCCACCATGTTGCTCCAATAGGCGATTGCGAGCTTCCTGGATTTCATCGAAGCTTGCATCTTCTGATACCCCAAGTTTTTCGTAGGGATTTTGATCACTCATGGGAGTTTATTACTTCAGCCTCAATCAGCTGGCAATTTTCTGTTGCAAATAACAATTTAATTTTAACTTGAGGAGACGGAATTAGTTTAGCCATATTTTTCTAACTCCGATATAGCACGTTAATTTGATTCACTCAGGAATTTCAGCTATAGCCACTTAATATTGTTTTTACTCCTGTATATCCTTGTCTATATCAATTAGATTAACCAATTTAACTGGAAATAAGCTGATTTTTGGTTCAGATTTTTTGGTTAGGTTACCAGTTTATCGTAACTGATGACAGTTTCCATTAATTTAATCTAACACTATATAGTGGTATAAATCCGCAGTATAGATTTAAAATTGAAACGTTTTTAATTACTGTCTTGACCGAAAAAAATATGTAATTTAGTTTACATAAGCCACTGCGGTTAAGGTCAGAATAACTTTTTACTGGATATACTGAATTACACTAACTAGTAGGCAGAAAGTTCTGGTTCCTATATTTCTCATAATCCTGATTACAGTTTATGTGAATAATCAGGATCATCATGTCTATGCCTTGTAGATTCTTAATGACTGCCAAAGTGGAAACTGCGTTTTTACGCAAATCTCTTGTTAATCCTATGAATTTTTGTGTAAAGTGATGGTCATGGCTCCTGCCAAGATTCTTGTAGTTGATGACGACCCTGCGGTTCGGAATTTAATCCAACGCTTTTTGATTAAACAAAACTATCAAGTGGAGGCTGCCGAAGACGGTAAAACAGCCTTAGCTCCATTTGAGCAATTTAACCCAGACTTGGTGATTCTAGATGTAAATTTACCAGATGTTATTGGCTTTAACCTCTGTCAAGAAATGCAAAGTCGTAATGGGGTTTTTGTGCTGATGCTAACTAGCCGTACAGATGAAGCTGATAAAATTCGTGGTTTTTCTAAAGGTGCTGATGACTATCTGACTAAGCCATTTGGCTTAGGAGAACTAGAAGTTAGAGTAGCGGCGATTTTAAGACGTCAGCGGGTAGTAACTACGGCCGAACAAAAACGTCTAGTTTTTGAAAAGCTGATGATTGATCCAGTACGGCGAGAGGTGACACTTAATCATCAACCAATACCCTTAACGGCTCTGGAATTTGACTTGTTACATTTTTTAGCTAGTCATCCAGGTCGAGTTTGGCGCGAACAGAACTGATCCAAGAGGTATGGGACTATGAATATGTGGGTGACCAGCGGGTTGTAGATGTACACATTGGACAAATTCGTAAAAAAATTGAAGTTGATGCTAGTCAACCAGCATTAATTCAAACTGTACGTGGAGTTGGGTATAAATTTGAATGCCCTATTCAGTCTCAGCCAGAGTCCAAGTCCTAATTTTTTGAGGGAGAGAAGAGGCAGGGGGGAGGTCAGAGGCAGGGGGGCAGGGTGCGGGGAGCAGGGGGGAAAAACGGAGATGGGGAGATGGGGAGATGGGGAGATGGGGAGATGGGGAGAAAGGATATTTTAATTCTCTTTCCCCCTGCCTCCTGCCCCCTGCCCCCTGCCCCTTGTCCCCTGCCCCTTGTCCTCTTTCCCCCTGCCCCCTGCCCCTCTTCCTCTTTCTCCCTGCCCCATCTACTTCTATCTAGAAAAAGCTAGTCAAACAAAGTTTCTAGATAAACACGAGCTGCTCGGCGATCGCTGTTGCCATTTTGGAGTAAAAACAGTGATAGTGCGGCTGTCAGGACACGGGTGTGATCCCAATCGGGATGCGCTTCCAAATAGTTGGCTAGAGATTCATGGAGAGTTTCGGGAATTTCTGTCAAGATATTAACTGTTGCGTTCATAAGATTTAAGATTTTCCTTCTGTGAGGTCAATCAACACCAGACAATTTACTTTTAATCAGTGGTTTGTAGGAATTTCTTCGCCTATCCGTCAATCTACGCTTTTAATTTGAGTTAATTTTATACATTCGATTGTAACGTTTGAGCGAACTACAAGAGCCAACCGAATCATTGTCCGCTATGAAGGGGTAGATTTGTCAATGCTGCGAAATGTTAACAATGACGCCATAATAAATAAATATTTACCCAATAATCAGGGTTTGAGTTCAGTTTTTGTTACATTTCTGCAAATAAACTCAGTTACAGAAGTCATTAAATCCTAAAATTACAAAATCCCCAATAATGCAGCAAGAGCTGATTAGCTCGTTCAGCATCTGTGGAAAACTGGTAAAATACCTGTGGAAATCCTGTGGAATAAGTGAGGAAAATTTTAGTTAATGATAAGAATTACAAAAATAGCTATTGATTTAGAAAATAAGCTTGAAGTATCTGAAAACCTGATCATCTTCAACTAAACCTGCTAACTTGATCCTCTCTATATTCAAGTCAGGGATTTTAGACGATAGCCTATGCCGTGCATTGTTTCAATAAAATCTTCAGGTGCACCGGCAGCTTTGAGCTTCTGACGTACACTTCTGAGATGAACTTTCACTGTATGTTCATCAGGAGAGGTTTCAGTTTTCCAAATATGTTCAATAATCAGACTGCGACTCAGGACTCGCCGACCATTTCGCAGTAACAATTCCATTAGACTGTATTCTTTAGGTGTAAAATAGAGAGGATTGCTGTCATAGCTGACATCATACGTACTGGGATTAAGTTGCAGATGCCCCCATTCTAGGATGGGAGGACAGGTTGTACTACCCCGACGCAAAGAAGCGCGAATCCGCGCAAATAATTCGCCTAGATCCACAGGTTTAACAATGTAATCATCAGCACCAGCATCTAATCCGGTAATTTTATCGCTGATGGTATCACGAGCTGTAATCATCAGTACAGGCATTTTATAGCCATGCGATCTCAGTCGCTGACATAGAGTTATACCATCAATTTCCGGTAACATTACATCTAATAGCAGCAAGTCATAGTCTATGGCTTTTACACAATCCCAAGCTATTTCCCCATCTGTAGCGATATCAACTACATACAACTGGTCTGTTAGCGCTTCTGCCAACGTTTCGGCTAAACGAAAATCGTCTTCAACTAGAAGAATCTTCATAGAAATACCCGGTATGCGGGAAACTCAGTCCCTTGAAGGCTGGGTTACTGACCGCTAGTAGATAATGAGCAAATCTTATGATTAGCTTACAAGAAAATACGATCATTTAGGATCTAGTGAATTCAGATATTTTAGCCATAAAAGCCCTAAATACGGAAACTTTTGCCATTTTTTTCCAAAATATTGCTAGTAAATATGCAACACTTCTTTACATAAATAGTTGCGAATTGTTACAATTTCTACTTTTTTCCTCATCTTTCCGATTTCTTGACAATTTTCTTACCAATTTATTTACACCCAACCCATTAATCTTCTCATCAAGTCAGGTGAAGGATATACCTTCCTGAGCAAAACCTAAAAAATTAGGAGAAATTGAAGATGCTTGATGCTTTTTCTAGAGTGGTTGAACAAAGCGATCGCCAAGGTGCATATCTGAACGATGACCAAATCAATGGACTATCAGCGATAGTAGCTGAAAGTAACAAACGGTTAGATATAGTCAATCGTCTGACCAGCAATGCATCTAGCATTACAGCAAATGCTTATCGAGCATTAGTTGCAGAACAACCCAACGTATTTGGTCCTGGTGGTGCTTGTTTCCATCACCGCAATCAAGCCGCTTGTATTCGTGACTTAGGCTTCATTTTGCGTTATGTCACTTATTCCATATTATCTGGGGATGCGAGTACTTTAGATGATCGCTGCTTGAATGGCTTACGAGAAACCTACCAAGCACTAGGAACCCCAGGTAGTACCGTCGCTTCTGGAATTAGCAAAATGAAAGATGCGGCGATCGCCATTGCTAATAATCCGAATGGTATTACCCGTGGTGATTGTGCCAATCTTATCTCCGAACTAGCTGGTTACTTTGATCGAGCAGCAGCATCCGTTGCTTAATATCAAGATTTAAATTCACTTTTGCTGATTCATACATAATTTAAGGGAGAAATTTTAGCTATGAAAACCCCTCTAACTGAGGCAATTGCTGCTGCTGATTCTCGTGGTGCTTACGTAAGTAACACGGAAATGCAAGCTATCTTTGGTCGTTTCAGCCGCGCTCAAGCTGGATTAAACGCAGCTAAAGCCTTTAGCCAAAACGGTCAAGCATGGGCAGAAGCTGCTGCTAACCATGTCTATACAAAATTCCCCTACACAACCCAAATGCAGGGTTCTCAATACGCTTCTACTCCCGAAGGTAAATCCAAATGTGTTCGTGACATTAGTCATTACCTCCGCACCATCAGCTATTGCTGTGTTGTGGGTGGCACATCATTTAGACGAATATGTAATTGCAGGCGTGAAAGAATTTAATGCTGCTTTAGGCTTATCACCAAGCTGGTATGTAGCCGCATTAGAATTTGTTCGCGATAACCACGGGCTATCCGGTGATGTAGCTGGAGAAGCGAATATTTACCTCAATTATGCTATCAACGCATTGAGCTAAAAATCAATAACCGAATCAAAGGGGAAAGGGAAAAACTAATGATTTCTCCTTTTCCCTTTTTTCTTTTCCCCTATCGGAATTTGTTTAACGGAGTTTAAACCATGAGCCTTTCAATGGAACAGCGATTAGGTATTAGTGCAGTTGTAGGTAGAACAGTAGAACTGCGACCTAGCTGGAGTGAAGCAGATTTACAACAAGTATTTTATGCTGCTTACGAACATATATTTGGACGTGAGCGGATTTATACTGGTGGACTTTTTGCTACTGCTGAAGCGATGCTCCGCAACGGCAAAATTGATGTCCGGCAATTTGTGCAAATATTAGCAAAATCCGAATTTTATAAAGAGCGATTTTTCTATAACAATTCCCAAGTTCGTTTCATTGAAATGAACTATAAACATCTGTTGGGACGTGCTGCCCTACGACCAATCAGAAATTGCTTATCATGTAGATATCTATGCCTCTGGAGGTTACGACGCGGAAATAGATTCCTACATTGATAGTCAAGAATATAATAATGCCTTTGGTAATGACACAGTTCCCTATTACCGGGGATTTCAGTCAATTCCAGGAATGAAGCAGGTAGGATTTAATCGCTTATTTACCCTATACCGGGGTAATGGAAGCAGTGATAATTCCCAAGGTGGTGGGAAAACATCCCGCTTACAGCAACGGGTATCCATGAATCTAGCTAATACAATTACTCCTCCCAGTACTACCGTCCGCTTGCCTGGTAGTATTGATACTGGAGTATTAAAATCTTCTCCCACACGCGGAGACAGCCGTTTGTACGTAATCGAAGTCATCGCTGGTGGTGTAGGAACTAAAGTCGCAGTCCGTCAAAGCCGACAATTGTACACTGTACCATTTGATCAGCTTTCCAAAAAGTATCAAGAGATACATAAGCTAGGCGGTAAGATTATCACTATCAAACCTGCTTAAGGGGGTAGAGGGGCAGAGGGGCAGAGGGGCAGGGGGAAAGAGGACAAGGGGCAGGGGGCAGGGGGCAGGGGGCAGGGGGCAGGGGGCAGGGGGAAAGAGAATTTAAAATATATTCTCCCCATCTCCCCATCTCCCCATCTCCGTTTCTCCGTTTCTCCCCCTTGCACCCTGCCCCCCTGCCTCTTCTCCCCCCCTGCCTCTTCTCCCCCCCTGCACCCTGCACCCTGCCCCCCTGCCTCTTACCACCCCACCTCACCAAATGTTTATTACTACTTCTGCTGAACCAATTCTAGATACCGAACAGGCGATCGCTGCTTTGGATGGAGAGGATAACCAAATTCGGTATTATGCTGCCTGGTGGTTGGGAAAACATCAGGTTCAGTCAGCTTGTCCCGCACTTTGTCACCAACTCAAAGATGTTCGCTATCGCACCACTCAAGGGGGATATCCCTTACGCCGTCAGGTAGCTCGCACTTTAGGAAAACTCAAAAATATACAGGCAGTACCAGCACTGCTAGAGGCTTTAAAGTGTGAGGAAGATGAGCAATTTCGAGAAGCTGTGATTGAATCATTAGGAGCAATTGGGCATATCCAGGCGGTTTCTCCCCTGCTACAACTTTTACAATCAAGTCAACCCCAACCTTATGAAGCTTTGATTGAAGCACTAGGAGAATTACGGGTATTAGAAGCACGTCCATTAGTGGAACCATTTTTAAAGCATGCCTCAGAAAGAGTACAATGTGCGGCGGCTCGTTATCTCTATCTCATCACCCAAGAACCACAATATTTAGAACGTATCATTCAAAATCTCAATCACGAAAATCCCTATTTGCGTTGGGCTGCTGCATTTGATTTAGGTGCAATTGGTCATTCACAAGCAGCTGAAGCAATTGTTCAGGCTCAGGTTAGTAATAGTCTTAAGCTATTAAACTTAAAACGTATTTTAGAAACATTATTAGAAAGTGATAGTTCAGAATTAGAAAAAAAACAAACAACTCAACCGCTATTTCAAGCAATTGATGAACTCTTAATGCAACTTTAATATGATGATAAATACTCAACATACTCAATTGACAATAGATGAATTAATTCAGCAAGTCCAAAACCTGAGCGTTCTTAGCGAAGCTTTACCATTAATCAAGATATTAGCTGAAGAGAAAAATCAGACAGGGATTCTAGCTTTAATTGAACTTTTACACCATCATCATCCAGAAATTGTGGGAGTGATTGCTAAAGAGTTAGAGCAACTTGCACCGCTAAGTGTCGAATTTTTAATCGCGGCTTACCATAGCTGTATAAATCAGAATGTACAAGCGCATATTGTGCGTATTCTAGCCTGTATTGGTGATGAGCGCGGATTAGATTTACTGATTGATGTGGTAGGAGTAGAAGTTGCTAATCACTGTCAAGGAAATGTGCGTCGAGTAGCAGCTAGAGGATTAGAGAAGATGATTGCTGCTACTAACGATGCTGAAAAAAGCCAAAGAGCAATTAATAAACTTAGTTGGGCATTATTGAATGCTGAAGATTGGGCGCTTCGTTATGCAGCTGCAATTTCTCTAGGAGCGATTAATCAGACTAGCCATGCTAGTGTTAAGATTAATAGTACTCTTGTCCAAGCCTTAGAGCAAGAATCAGACCGAGTAGTTAGAGAGAGGATTTCCATTCTTTTATGACTCCGAATCGTCACGTAATTTTTTTTTAATCCCCTTTCTCATGCTTAATCCATTAGGTATTGCAGTTGAACTACTTGTTATTATTCTTTTGATAATTTACTATCTACTACAGCGACAAATAACTCAGCGACAACAAGCAGAACTAATCTTACGACAACAAACAGAAAGAGAACGTCTAGTTAGTGAAATTGCTCAACATATTCGGAAATCGCTCAATTTAGATGAAGTATTAGTCACCACAGTAGCTGAAGTCAAACAATTTCTTCAAGCTGACCGAGTACTGATTTATCAGCTTTTCCAAGATGGTACTGGTAGCCCAATTACCGAAACAGTATCACCTGATTATCCTTGTATTTTAGGACAAACATTTCCGGAAGAGGTTTTTCCTAGAGAATATCATCATGCTTACACTCAAGGAAAAACTCGTACTATTACTAATATTCAGGAAAGTGGTATTGAGCCATGTTTAGCAGAATTTGTCAAACAATTTGGGGTGAAAGCAAAATTGGTAGTACCGATTTTGCAAGAAGTTCGAGAACTCACAGATTTTAACGTGACACCCCTAACCCATTCTCAACCTTACCTGTGGGGTTTATTGATTGCTCATCAATGTGATCAACCCCGTGAATGGAAACTTTGGGAAGTTGAGTTGATGAAACAGTTAGCAACTCAAGTCGCAATCGCAATTCAACAGTCAGAATTTTATGAACAATTACAACAACTAAATATTATCCTAGAACAGCGAGTACAAGAACGTACAGAAGAACTAGCTAAAACTAATTGCTCTTTACGCGCAGAAATTGTCGAGCGTCAGCGCACAGAAGCTGCTCTCCGTCATACCAACCAAAAGCTTCAATCTCTAATTGCTGCTTCCCCCCGCGCCATTTTTACTCTGGATTTACACAACAATGTCAAAGTTTGGAACCCAGCCGCTGAAAGAATGTTTGGTTGGACTGAGATAGAACTATTAGATCAACCTAACCCAATTATATCAGAAGACTTAGAAGCATATAGAAATCTCAAAGAAAGTGTAATTCAAGGTATCACACCTCCTAGTTTAGAAGTACGCCAATTTAAAAAAGATGGTACTCTGATAGATATTGTTTTTTCTGCTGCTCCCTTACGGGATAGTGAGGGAATAATTACTGGTATAGTAGCCGTTGTAGCTGATATTACTGAACAAAAACGGCAAGCAGAACAAGTACGATTGCTTCAGTCCGTAGTGGTTAATACTAATGATGCCGTTCTAATTACAGAAGCAGAACCCATTGATGAGTTAGGTTTGCGAATTCTGTATATTAATGAAGCCTTCACCAGGATGACAGGCTATAAACCCGAAGAAATTTTAGGAAAAACTCCTCGTATCCTTCAAGGTCTGAAAACAGATAGTGTGATTTTAGATCAAGTCCAAACTGCACTCTCACGCTGGGAATCGATAACAGTTGAACTAATCAACTATCGCAAAGATGGTTCAGAATTTTGGGTAGAGTTTAGTGTTATTCCTGTAGCTGATAAAATGGGGCGTTATACTCACTGGATATTAGTACAGCGAGATATCACAGAACGGAAGCGCATTGAACAGGCATTAAGATGTAGTGAAGAAAGATTTCGCTCATTAATTGAAAATGCCATGGATGTAATTACGATTTTAGATACAGATGGAACTATTTTTTATATTAGTCCATCAGTGGAAAAAGTTTTGGGATATCCATCTGCTAATTTGATTCAGGAAAACTTTTTTAAATCTATCCATCCTGATGATTTTGTCATGACTTTTTATAATATTACCAATGTTATTAAAAATCCTGATATTCCCTTACTTATAGAATTTAGATATTGTCACCAAGATGGCTCATGGAGAACGTTAGAAGCTATTAGTCAGAAATTTGTTGATGATTCAGAGCAGATAAAAATTGTTGTTAATTCTCGCGATATTACGGAACGTAAACGATTAGAAGAAGTGCGTCAAGCATTAGAAAGAGAAAAAGAATTAAGCGCCATAAAAATTCGCTTTTTTTCAATGGCATCCCATGAATTTCGCACTCCATTGAGTATAGCTTTAGCAGCAGCACAACTTCTAGAAAATTCTCCTCATACTTGGGAAGATGTGGAAAAAAGAAGGCGCAATTTACACCGCATTCAAGAATCTGTAAAAAATATGGTACAGCTTCTCGATGATATTTTAACTATCAATCGAGCAGAAACAGGTAAATTAGAATTTAACCCACAATGGCTGGATTTAGAAGAATTTTGTGGTCAGTTTGTTGAGGAAATTCGGCTTAGTGATACATCTAAGCACACGCTTAATTTTACTAGTGAAGGAAATTGGCAACAGGCATTTTTAGATGAAAAATTGTTACGTTCAATTTTAGGAAATTTATTATCAAATGCCATTAAATATTCTCCAGAGAAGAGTCAAATTGATTTTCATCTCATCTTTGAGGAAGGGGAAGTAATCATCAAAATTTCTGATCGAGGAGTCGGAATTTCTAAAAATGACCAAAATCAATTATTTGAGCCATTTCATCGGGGTAAAAATGTCCGCAACATTCCTGGAACAGGATTAGGGTTAGTAGTTGTAAAAAAATGTGTTGATTTACATACAGGTAGTTTGATAATTCTCAGTGAGCTAGGAAATGGTACAACTGTCATGGTGAGATTACCATTGGTATAAATTATTTCAGGCAAGTGTAAATATGTAACTAGATTATCGAATAATTTATATAAGAAATACCTATATCACTTTATGTAAACTAATGACACAAATAGTATTTACTATAATAAGTAGCTGCTTCGATAACCATAAAATCCTTAGTTAAATCAATTAACTAGAATAAGTTATCTTGAGCAAGGCTTTAAACAAGTAAATAAAATATCCATTTTAAGGTTCAAATATTTTAATGAACCTCATTAAGTCATGGACTTTGAATCTGCATAACCATTCACATCTATTGGTGAGGAATTCCTGTGAAAACAAATTTACTACCCTATACTCGCAAAATCAATTTTCTCTGCTTAGTTGCGGGATTTTTAACTGTACCAACAGTGATTGCCACCAAACCAAGTACTGTTTTAGCAATTAATACCACAAATGATGCCTCACAACTTACATCTGTATCACAATTATCAGACGTAGTACCTACAGATTGGGCATTTACGGCATTACAAACTCTAATTGAGCGCTACGGCTGTATTTCTGGTACTCCTAACGGTACTTATCAGGGGAATAGAGCCATGACTCGCTATGAATTTGCGAGTCTTTTAAATGACTGTTTGGTTAGAGTCAACGAAATAATTGCTAGAGAAACTAATGATAAAACCAGTAAGCAGGACTTAGCGACTGTACAAAGACTACAAACAGAATTTTCCACTGAATTAAAAACTTTAAGGGGTCGGGTAGACAGTTTAGAAATCCGCACAGCCCAACTACAAGCAAATCAGTTTTCCACAACTACCAAACTCAATGGTGAGGTAATTATTTCCGCGATTGGAGCTACAGGTGGAGCCGCTGGTAAAAATGACCCGAATATCATTTTGACCAATCGAGTCCGGTTAAATCTCAACACTAGTTTCACTGGTAAAGATTTACTCATTACCGGATTACAAGCTCATAATTTCTTAGGTGGTGTAGATGGTAGTGGTAGTGTTCAAAATAGTTTAGGTTTAGCATCACCCATACTTAGCTCCAGTAGTGCGAGGACTGGCTTTGAACCACAATTTCCGGGAGTTGACCCCAAAACTTTATCACCAATTAGTGCCAACTCTATTCAGTTGTATAAACTGCTGTACATTACTCCTGTTGCTGATAAATTAACCTTATTTGCTGGTACTGCGGCGGAAGTATCCGATGCTTTTCCAGCAATTACACCTTTTTATGGTGAAGGACAAGAAGCAATTTCTCGCTTTGCTGGTTTGAATCCTGTAGTTCGTGTCTCCGGTGGTACTTCTGGTTCCGGTGTAGCATCTGCGGCTGGTTTTATTTATAGTTTCTCCCCACAACTAGATTTAAGAGCTTTATACGGTAGTGTCAATGCTAACCTTCCTAGCAAAGCGGCTGATATTCTACCGGGAGTATCTAATACTCCATTGGGAGCAGGTGTATTTGGAGGTAGTAGCGTAGTAGCGGCTCAATTAACTTTTAAACCTATCCGTTCATTAGATATTGGTTTGAACTATGCCAATAGCTATCATGAAATCAACATTTTAGGTACAGGATTAAGCAGTAGTGATATTGGTGCTTTACCAGGAGTGGCTCTAGGAACACCTGTTAAACTTAATTCCGTGGGTGGCACTGTAACTTGGAGAGTTTCTCCTCAAGTAGCTCTTTCTAGTTATGGTGCAGTGATGTTTGTGGATAGTTCCTCTAAAGTAGTTGATGCCTCCACTACCTTCACTAGTTGGATGGTAGGTGTTCATTTTAATGATCTATTTCAAAAAGGTAATAATGCAGGTCTAATTTTTGGACAACCACTTTATCGTACAGATGCTAGTGGTACTCAACTACCTGCGGGGAGAGCAGTTCCTTACCACTTGGAGGCTTATTACCGTCTACGATTAAATGATCATCTCAGCATTACTCCAGGGGGATTCGTGCTATTTAATCCTGAAGGTATTAGTAGTAATAATACTACTGCTGTAGGCGTAATCCGTACTACGTTCACTTTCTAATCCTGCAAATAAAAAATATCCAATTCATTCTGGTGGGGGACTGTAATGTTGGTTAAACAGTGATTTTACTTGCTTGCGTAAATAAAATCACTGTTTAAGCAACATAATTTATATTATACATTAGTATAAAATTAATTAGATACCCATGTCTGATGATTCTAGAGTGGATGAAGTATGATAGATTACGTTGACTACAAGAGAGGAAGGGGATGAAGCGGAAGCAGTTAGTAATGGGAAGTATTGTATTTATTTTGGCAGTTGCACCGAGTATTGCCTTAGCAGATGAGGTGTGGAATAGCAACTATGGCACAGTGGTTTATCAAAGCGATAGAAATAAAACTGCAATCTGGACTTATTCAGCAGGAACTATCTTCATTGAAGGACTAGCTGGAGTTACAAGCAATCGGGGAATTTATCATGGCTATTGGATAGGTAAATCGGATGTTAAATGTGACACGGCACGAGAAAACAGATATGGAAAGTTGAGTAATACTTGGGGACGATTTTCGATTCGTTTTGCAGTACCTAATTTCCCCACACCTTGGGAGGCAAAATGGAGCTATTGTGAAGCTGAACCCACATTTTCTTGGAACGGAACCCCGATGTAGTTGATAGGAAATTGAGAAAATATCGGTCTAGTTTTTTAATGGGGTGGTCTTGGCAATCGCAAATCATCGGAAAGACTTGATATCAGGTATTGGTTGTTTTGACCACCAGCAGTAATTTTAATATTTTGTTGATCAGGAAGTAGGATAGGAGCTACTGCCTAAGCTTATTTTTATATAGGATTAAGCTTGCATACTAAGAGGAATTTTAGTTATCTGAGCGTCTAGTCTTGTTTAGACGAATTATCAATACCTGTCATAGATTATAACAGGTATTGGTAGATGCCATAGCATCTATACACTGAGTAAGAAATATTTCCATGTGTATGTTCGGAGTTTTGAGTTTAAGCAGTTATCAGCATTCAACATTAGGAATTTTGTCGCTGATTATATTACGATGTGTAATCATTAATGACACGTAACTATTTCACTATGCCGCATTAGCCATCAATCTTACTGCTGGTCTATCTGCACGAGTTGGTAAACGAAAACAACTCATTGGTAATGTAATAAGTGCTACAGAATTACCAAGCATATCAAAAAACTCTACGCTGTATCCTGTTTCTAGTCCAGAAACATCATGTTGTTCGACGACTGTTCCCACATCTCCAGCGTATAGGTTTTCTTCAGGGATATCATATAATAAAATCACATCTGAATAAAGGATAAAATACATTGCTACCTCCAATATTACTAGTTGGGAACTAAAGTGATCAATCTAGGGAAATTTGTACCTATATCTATTTGCCAGATTGTTTTGACAAGAAGTAGTCTGTTGATAGGAGTAAGCAAATTAGCACTAACTTCATACCTTGTACCATAAGCAGTTTCTTTAATCAGATTAACATCTTCCGTTAAATGAAACTTACGAATATCTGCTTCTAACTGCTGCCAGTTATCAGGGGAATAGCCAAACTGGAGTAGTAATTTTGCCTTTGTTCCACCACGTTGATGTTCGATATTTAGCAAATACTCACTCAACTTAGATGATTCAATTACTGCAATATCGCTGTTAGGGATTTTCAAGATCCTTACAACCACCTTCTCTCAAATCTTTGAGGGCTTTTTTACTCAATTTATCTAACGGAACTGTGAATAAGTCTTCCTCAATATTTTTATTCCAAGCTGCGGCATCAAATTCCACAAACCAAGCACTAAAAGCAGCAAGTCTCTCTGGTGAAATTTGACTCACAGCGCATTCCATGTCCTTTAGAGTATTCATCTTAACCTCCACAAAATGCCCCATATACTTGTACTTGCTTTAGTAGTGAGTCTGTTTACAGATATATACTAAACTTTATCGATTCTAACTCAACATTATCATCTTTACAAGCCATAACTACCTCAGCAATTTCTTCACCAATTTTCCCAAAGTTAAGCTTGAGTGTTAGACAAATTTTTGCAGTAGGTAGATTCAAGTAATACCTTAATAAGGACTGAGAAATCTTTCTCCATTAAAATGGATCATATGTGAAGGATCACTAGCTATCCAAACTTCTGTTTCCCATGCTATTTGATGTATAAATTTTAATAAATTACTCCGATCCATAAAAGCTGTTACAAAAACTAGTCCAGCACTAGAATTACCAAAAAGTAACTTCAATTCATTTTGTCGCTGTACATTAATTCGTTACAATTACTAGATACTGCTTCGACAATTACTAACCAATTTTTAGCAGTGTAGTGAATAATTAAATCTGGGATTTTTTGAGATTGAGTTAGAGTTATTCCCAAAGATAAAAGTGCATTTGTGTCACAATGTCCATATTTGGAACCAGTATCACCTCAATATAAAATTTCTCCTCCTGGTGTAAATCTAGGACAAAACTCATCAACTATTTTTTTAATTAAAAGATTCTGACCACCAGCAGTAATCTTAATATCTTGTTGATTAGGAAGTTTGATAGGAATCATTTGCATCTCACGATGTTGAGCATAACGAGTCTTGAGTGTTTCAGTAGCAACAAGATAATCTCTTAAACTTGTAGTCCATTGGTCAGTTTCGTAAGTTTGAAGTAAAGCTAGAATTGCTGGTTCAATTTGATAAATCGTCTTGGGACTATTTGTTGCTCTATCAGGTTTGTCTGGATTTTTTACGAGAATTCCAGCATTAACAAAAGCCGCGACTGTTTCATCTCTAATAGTTTCACGAGTATTCGGTTTGTAGGTTCTTCCATAATTTTCTGCAATAAATGTGATAACTGGAGTAATACCCCGCATCGGAGCTTTAGCTTCCATCCATGAATCTAGAGCTTTAAGGTCTAAAAATGATAATAAAACCAGAGCAGAACGCTCGTTATATTGTTCACGAGGTAAGCCCAAATCCTTAAGTATTGCTAGTGCTTCGTCAATTCGCTTTGTTGCTTTTACGGAATTAAATTCATTTAAATTATCAGACATATTAAAAAACTCTTCAATATAAATATCAATTTTATCCTGTTCTATCAATCCTGACGAATATTTTTCACCTAATTGTTCCAATTGCACAAGGTTAGGATATTTTAAACTACGTAAATCTGTACTATTAACTTGAGTATTTCCATTAAATTGACGAAAATATTCATCAACTAAAGTAGAATTCAAAAAAGCTATTAAACCCCAAGCTAGTTTCTCAGGTAAACCACCACCATGACAATGATAATAATTTAAATGATTTTCAAAACCAATTTTTAGATGTGGATATTGTTGGGGATGAAAAATAGCTGCGACAATTCTTCTTGGTTCTTCTTTGGTGGTAAATCTCTTGGTGAGAACATAAATACCTGATGATAATAGTAATTTCTCAGTTTCTGGACAGTTAACAATAGCATTTGGTTTTTTATAATTTGGTTTTGGCCAAACAATAGAATAATTAACTAAATGACCAGGATAAATTAGAGGTACAGTATCTTTTTCTGGATTAGCTCGGAGAAATTGACTTGCTCGAAAATCAACTACTCTACCAGTGGATACTGATAAACCAAGCTCCTCTAAATTACAGCTAAATGTCATCATTTGTTTAGCTATCTGCTGTTCTAAACTATTGGTGACAATCCGAATATAGCAATCCTAAATCATTCATGAGAAAACACCATATTCATGGAGTTTAGGGAAGTCAAATATTTGACCATTAATGGAAATATCAAACAAAGCCTTGACAACAGAGAAAGAACGACAGAAAAAATGAAATTCTCGAATGAATCTTTTAGCTTGTAACCAAATATCTTCTACCGGATTTTGTTGTGGTGCATTTGGAGCAAATCGCTCACAAGTTATCAACCAATCTTGTTTTTCTAATCCATTATTCAAAGAATTTAAATAATCTTTAATTTGCCCTGAACGATGATAACCTGCACCATCCCAGATAATTAACAGTTTTGCTTCCGGACGTTGTGAGCGGAGATATTCTAAGAAATTAATTGTGTTTTCTGAGTCCCCTTTACTAGCAGAATAAGTTAAAAATTCCTTGGTTTTGTAGTCCAATGCACCAAAATAAGTTTGCCTAGAACGGATATTTTCCACTGGAATAGATACTCGTTCTTGAGTTTTACCCCAAATATACCCACATACATCTCCCCAAACTAAATGACATTCGTCAATCATGAATACAACTAGTTCTCCAGATTCAATTTCTTGACGTTGCGTTTCCAGGAGGACACAAATTTCTTTTTTTTTTGATTCTACTAATTCTGGATCATATTTTGGATTATTTGTTTGTGCTTTTTTCCAACTAATACCCGCTTCATTAAACAAATTATAATAGCTCTGTTTAGATTCAAATGTCACTTCATATTTATCAGCAATGTAGTACTCTAACTCGTCTAAAGTCCAACTATTCTTGCTTTGTAGCCATTGAATCACTTCTAAATGCTGTTCTGAACTTAGTAGTCCTTGACTTCCTTTATATTTGACTTTTAAACCTTCAATTCCATCCTGAAAAAATGCTTTCTTATACTTACTCAGAAATCCACTAGAAACTCCCAATATTGGCATTATTTCCTTATGTGTATATCCTGACAATAACATTTTCACTGCTGTTGCTCGCTGGATTTCAAGCTTGTTTTTAGTATTGTCGATAAATTCTGTTAGTGATCGCATCCACATAGTTATTTTTATACTTTTTTGTTGTAATTATTGCCTATCGCCATTATAAGTATTTTCTCACGAATAGTCAAGGATTGCTATATATAAATTTGGATCATCAGGTTGTACTAATTGGGAATGTTTAATATAACGAACAGTTGCAGCTTTATCTTCTAGTTCATATACTAGAAATTATTTCTACATCATTGTCATCATTTCGAGATTTTACTGCATGAAAAATGATATTTTCTTGAAGAACATTATTATCTTTAAAAGCCTGATTACGTGATTCAAAAATATGGATTTTCCGAAAACTTAAATCTTCTAAAAACACTTTTCTAAAATTTCTAAAATAGGAACCATTACAAAAACTGCGTGGTGTAATAGCTACTATTTGTCCATTGGGAGTTATTAATTCACTCGTTAACCAGAGAAATGCTGTGTAGAGATTAGTTGTTTCTATTTGGATTCGACTTAAAATTTTTCTATATTCTGATTGACTTTGAATTTTTCGATATGGAGGATTGAGGATAGCACAATCAAATTTCTGTTCAGGTAAAATTAATCCTGATTCCAATTTATTAACCCCAGATTTAATAAAATCTTCTGCTAATATCTCTGCTGTAAAATGAATTCCAGCTTGATTACACTCAGATTCACATATTTTAATAGTCTCACTTAAATAATTTATGAAACTAGAATCAATTTCATATGCCGTAATAGATAAATATTTAGGTTTTTTATTCAGTTGACAGATCCTATGTATAAATGCTGCTGTTAATGATCCAATTCCAGCACCAGCATCTAAAAGACGGATAGAGGAATTTGATACGTCAAACATTGATGCTAGCAAGCAAGCAGTTGGTGGGGGAGTCAAAAATTGCCCCATTTTTGCTTGCTGTGTAGCATCCAATTTTTGAGTTGCTTTTAGCCTCAGTAATTCTACACGTTCAATCAGTGTTAATTGGTTTAGCTTTTGAAAATTGAACACTTTTTATATCTACACACCAGTCTGTTGGAAAACCTTACCCTTTAATTTTCAATTATTTATCGCCGACGTTCTTGTAACTTACGATACACAGCTTTTATATCAACTTGATGATAAGCTAACGCCACCAGGGTATGATAAAACAAATCAGCCACTTCACCAGCGATCGCCTCGGCATCATCATCCTTACAAGCCATCACCACTTCCGCGCTTTCTTCACCTATTTTCTTTAAAATTTTATTATCTCCACCAGCTAATAACTTGCAGGTATATGACTCCTGATTTGGGTAGTCACGGCGATCGCATATCACCTGAAAGACTTGAGACAAAGTATCCCCTGGTGGTGGGATGATTTTTCCTTCGACTTGATGAAAACAACTGCGTTCACCAGTATGACAAGCAATATCACCTAACTGCTCTACCCCAATCAATAGAGCATCACTATCACAATCATAACGAATACTATGTACCTTCTGAATATGCCCAGAGGTAGCGCCCTTATGCCAGAATTCCTGACGAGAACGACTCCAGAACCAAGTTTCTTGAGTTGCTAAAGTTTTTTGTAACGAATCTTGATTCATCCAAGCCATCATCAACACCGTACCATCCAAATAATCTTGGATGATTGCCGGGACTAAACCCCGTTCATCATAGCGGATTTTTTCTATAGGGATGGACAAGAGTAGTGAATCTAGATCAGAAAGAGGCATACCAGCTATTTTGCTCTAATTGAGTATGTTTCCATCAGCATACCATTACTCATAGAGCAACTGGTATATTCTTAGAGATTAGAGTTTTGATTGAGCTAAGTCAGATACTTCAAGCTTAGACCAGAGCACTTTTTCGCATTGCCATCTGCATTTTAATCGCGCTCCATGCCACTTGATGAGCTTTTGAAGTTTCACCGTACCAATGATTGGCGGAATTAAAAGCGGCTCGATAAAGATCCTGATATGCATCAGATAAGCGAGTCCGAATTTCTAAAGGTAGGTCTTGGTTTGACTTGTAAAACATATTTGTTATGGTTTTGGTTACAACTTATTTCTCTAGGATAGAAAATCGGAGCAGTGTTTCACCCTATCCTGAGATAGAGAACTTTTCTATTCCCCACTGCAAGGAGGAAATTTTGGTAACTACGACATTTAACACGACAAAATCACAAGAAATCTTTGCTGCGGCTCAAAACCTGATGCCAGGAGGAGTTAGTTCTCCGGTGCGGGCTTTTAAATCTGTGGGTGGACAACCTATTGTGTTTGAGCGGGTTAATGGTGCATATATTTGGGATGTGGACGGCAACCAATATATTGATTATGTAGGCACTTGGGGTCACTGCTATTTGTGGTCATGCTCATCCAGAAGTGATTACGGCTCTACATCAAGCTTTAGAAAATGGGACTAGTTTTGGTGCACCTTCAGCCCTAGAAAACGTTTTAGCCGAAATGGTAATTGCGGCTGTCCCCAGTATCGAAATGGTAAGATTTGTTAGCTCTGGTACTGAAGCATGCATGGCAGTCTTAAGATTAATGCGAGCTTTTACTAAACGGGATAAAGTAATCAAGTTTGAAGGCTGCTATCACGGTCATGCCGATATGTTCCTAGTGAAAGCAGGTTCTGGTGTAGCTACACTGGGCTTACCAGATTCTCCAGGAGTACCAAAATCAACAACTAGCGATACTCTCACTGCACCGTTTAATAACCTAGAAGCCGTTAAAGATTTGTTTGAGAAATATCCTGATCAGATTTCTGGGGTAATTATCGAACCAGTGGTAGGTAATGCTGGATTTATTACTCCTGATCCTGGTTTTTTACAAGGCTTAAAACAACTTACCCAAGAACATGGAGCATTATTAGTCTTTGATGAGGTGATGACCGGCTTCCGAATTGCTTATGGTGGTGCTCAGGAGAAATTTGGTGTTACTCCTGATTTAACTACGTTAGGTAAAATCATCGGTGGTGGTTTACCTGTTGGTGCTTATGGTGGTCGTCGTGATATCATGTCCATGATTGCTCCATCTGGACCTGTTTATCAGGCTGGAACACTTTCTGGTAATCCCTTAGCGATGACAGCGGGGATTAAAACCTTGGAATTGTTACAAAAGCCAAATACTTACGATTACTTAAACCGAATTACCCAAAAGCTAGCTGATGGTTTATTGAAAATTGCTCATGATACTGGTCATGCAGCTTGTGGGGGTAATATCAGTGCTATGTTTGGTTTGTTCTTCACAGCAGGTCCGGTTCATAACTATGAAGATGCCAAAAAATCAGATACAGCTAAATTTGGAAAATTCTATCGGGGAATGTTAGAACGTGGTATTTATCTAGCACCTTCACAATTTGAAGCTGGGTTTACCTCTTTGGCACATACAGATGATGATATTGACCAGACTTTAGCAGCTGCCAAAGATGTTTTATCTAATCTTTAACTCTCTCAGTGGCTCATTGCGGAGTGTCTCCCGACTGAGATCCTGCGGACAGAATTAGATTTTTGGGAGACAGGGAGACAGGGGGCAGGGGGCAGGGGGCAGGGGGCAGGGGGCAGGGGGCAGGGGGCAGGGGGCAGGGGGCAGGGGGCAGGGGGAAAGAGAATTTAAAATATATTCTCCCCATCTCCCCATCTCCCCATCTCCCCATCTCCCCACCTCCCCATCCCTCTTGATCTGATAATTCCTCATCTCTAGTGAAATTACAGAATAGATGCTATAAATATAGCATCTTACGTAAGTATTATGAACTAATAAAATCTATATTTTTCCGTTGATTCTAGACGATATATAATAGTTAGAGGGGAGTAATCCCAAGATTGAAGATGGTAAAAATTATTGGTTTACGATATCTTTAAATTGATAAAGTAAAACTTTAAGAAATCTTTAAGATATTCCCAGCAGAAATCACCTGGTAAAAACGGGTTCTAAACCCAATAATTTAGTTAAGGTGTAATACTTACCATTAGTTATTCGCGCAGCGAGTTGACAGTACATGAGTTACTGCTTAAATCCTAACTGTTCCCTTCCAGAAAATTTGGCATATAGCCAAAAGTGTCAGTCTTGTGGCTCACCACTTTTGTTGCGCGATCGCTATCGAGTCGTTAAACCGCTAGGTCAGGGAGGCTTTGGCGCAACTTTTTTAGCGGATGATCATTCTTTGCCAGGTGAACCTAGTTGTGTAATTAAGCAACTACGTCCTGCCGGTACTGCTCCGCATATTTTGCAGATGGCGCGAGAACTATTTGAGCGAGAAGCTAAAACTCTGGGTAAACTTGGTAATCATCCTCAAATACCAAGATTGCTGGATTATTTTGAAGAACAACAACAATTTTACTTAGTTCAGGAATACATTAGTGGTTCTACCCTGCAACAGGAAGTCAACGAAAATGGTAAATATAGCGAAGCAGGGGTCAAGCAATTCTTAAGCGAGATATTACCACTACTAGAGTATATCCACGAACTGAAGGTAATTCACCGTGATATCAAACCAGCAAACCTGATTCGTCGTGCCCAAGACGCGAGAATGGTACTTATAGACTTTGGTGCGGTGAAAGACAAAGTTAGTCAAGGTGTTCCAGGCCAATCAGACAATTCTGCTTTAACCGCATACGCGATTGGTACTCCTGGTTTTGCACCTCCAGAACAAATGGCAATGCGTCCAGTTTACGCTAGCGATATTTACGCAGTCGGAGTAACTTGTATTTATTTACTGACTGGTAAAACACCTAAAGATTTGGAATATAATCCCACAACTGGTGAAATGTTATGGGAACAAATGGTGCATATTAGCGACCATCTTACTAGAGTGTTGCGAAAAATGTTGGATGTGTCAGTACGTAATCGCTACCAATCTGCCGGCGATGTACTGAGAGCTTTAGACATAGAACCATACATAGAAAGTTTATCGAAAAGCTTACTGATTAAACCAGAGAATAAACATCAAACACCCCAAAAAGTTGAAAATTCAGCGATTTTATCCGTGAATCATCAGCATCGCGCTACAGCTAATACTAGTGGTAGTAATGTAGCCCAGTTAGCTGCTGCTATCAGAGCAAAAAAAGCCAAGGCCGCAGAAGCGGCTGGATCACAAGTAGGAAGAACGGTCAGTAAATCAGGAACATTTAGTCAACAAAATAGTAATGGTTCACACAATCCACAATCTAAAGTTGAACCGAAAAAATTAGATTCCCAAGGTATAATGACAGCCTACATGAAGGGTAGAAGAGATTTTTCGCTCCACAATTTAAATTCTCTCAATTTACCAGGAATTGATCTATCAAAAACTAATTTTCATTCTGCTCAAATGCAGAAAATTAACCTCCAACGCGCTGACCTCAACAATAGTGATTTTGGTAGAGCTAGTCTCTCTAAAGCCAATCTTAGAGATGCTAATTTGACCAAAGCTTATTTCAACGATGCTGATTTAGAAGGTGCTGATTTACGAGGTGCTGACCTGACTCATGCTCATCTGAGCAATGCTAATCTTCGCGGTACTAATCTCTGTGGTGCTAACCTTACAGGTGCTAAAGTCTCTGAGGAGCAATTAACCGCAGCCAAAACTAATTGGATGACTATCCGCCCTAATGGTAAACGCGGTTTATTATAGTAGTAAATTGTGAACAGGATTGAAGGTCTTTTGAGAACTTCTAAAAAATAAGTTATACAACAAACGTGGAGCAGGCATCTTGCCTGCCCTACACAAATTAATTCTTTTACAGAAAGATTACATGAGTGACTTAGAATACTACTATTAAGGAGTTTTGGGTGCAAACTCAATTCTTGGATTTGACATAAAACTATATCTCAGATATAATCCTCCCCAGATAAACAAGATAATAAACAAAGTCCCAATTCCTAATGGACTTGGAAGCCAGAAAATAGCTTCTAGATGATTTAATTCTCCAGGTTGTAGTTTCCATATCAGTTGATTACCATTCTTTTCTGGTGGAGTGGTTTCTGACGTTGATGCAATATTTTTCGCTCCCCAAGGAGTTTGTAAAGTAAAATCTAAATCTAGAATCGAACCAACTTTATCTTGTCCGGTAACTAGGGCAATAGCTCGTAAGTCTAAATCATAAATCAACCGATTTCTGACTACAAACAAAAAGTTATTCTGCTCTAAAGCTAAGTTGGATTTAATATCGGTGAATTCTGCTTCTTTGTCTGGTAATTTCGAGTTTTCTAATCTAGAAAAATTGAAAAAACCTTGAAATTTCTCTTGTAATTCTTTAGCATCACTAAAGGGGATTTTGACAATTATTTCTGCTGAATTTACTCGGATTGTTGAACCTTCTAATTTACGCGCACGACGGTCTATGGTTTCTAACCATTCATCAATATAATTACCACTAAAAGCTGTAAAATTGTCGGTTAATTTAATATGTTGAATTAATTCACCATTATGAGCATTCTCAAAGCTAACTCCCAAGTCTGAATGTACACAACCAGAGAGCAGCAAAGATGCTGTAATCACTATCCATAAAGTCAACCTGATTTGTGTTAACAGTAAATGAAATGGTTTGATTAACCAAAGCAAATTTTTTCGGAAAGTAGATAAATTCATAATTCGGTACATTTGAGTAGGACTTGCGGAAAAAGTCTTTTCGTTAGGGGCTAGAAGTCAGGAATCAGGAATCCTTTCTCTTTGTATTTATTCTCACTCTGGACTCCTGTATCCTAACTTCTTACGTAAAACTTAACCAGAATAGGTAAGAAATGGTAATGACAACAGCAATTAATGCCACCCAGATAAAGCGATTATCTCTAGTATTAACTTGGTCTAGAGCAATATATTCTGGTTCTTGTGGCTGCTGTTTGGGAGATTTTCGGGGACTGACAATGGTACGTATTTTGGAATCATTATCACCTATTTTACCTAAATCCGGAATTTCCGTCATCCACTCACTCGGTCTAACCAACTTGGGTGCTTTTAATATGTAAAGCAAATCTTTTGCTTGTTTGCTGGTTTCTGAGTAGGGATGACGTTGTAACTCTTGACAAAGAGCGATCGCATCTTCGGTTCTACCAGCAGCTTCATAAGCTGTCACCAGCCAAATTTCTACTTCACCTCCCAAACGAGTGTTCCGACTTAATAAAGCTATAGCTTTTTCTAAATTGTCTACAGCTTCCCGATATTGCCCATTTTCAAAGGCAGTTTTCCCCATCTGATAACGATTTTTAGCAATTTCTAAACTTTCTACGCTCACGATCAAAACATAAAATTACCACTCTTCTTATTTTGCCAATCACAGCCGGATTTGGGGCATTTTTAGGTAAAGTAGCAACATTTAGTTAGATAGGTCTGAAGTTTAGGCAGTATACTGAGAACCAAGAATCATTGTGCCAATACCCACATCAGTAAAAATTTCTAGCAGCAAAGCGTGAGGAATGCGACCATCAATGATATGTGCTGCCCGGACACCTTGGGCTAGCGATCGCACACAACAATTAACTTTAGGAATCATACCTCCACCCACAACACCAGTATTAATGAGATCCCGTGCTTCCCGAATATCTAACTTAGGAATTAAGGTAGTGGGGTCTTGATAATCTTTTAAAATACCAGAGGTATCGGTTAATAGAATTAATTTTTCTGCTCCTAAAGCCGCAGCAATTTCTCCAGCGATAGTATCAGCATTAATATTATATGCTTGCCCAGTTTCATCAGCAGCAACGCTAGATACTACAGGAATATACCCATTTTTAGATAGGGTTTCTAAAATTTTAATATTCACATTACTAACATCCCCGACAAAGCCAATACCTTCATCTCCTTGGGGACGAGCAGTAATCAAGTTACCATCTTTACCACAAAGTCCGACTGCTAAACCACCCGCTTGGTTAATTAAGGAGACAATTTCTTTATTTACTCGCCCAACTAACACCATTTCGACTACATCCATTGTCGCCGCATCGGTGACACGTAAACCATTTTTAAATTGTGGTTCAATACCGAGCTTATCTAACCAACTGTTAATTTCTGGACCACCACCATGTACCACAATTGGTCTTAAACCGACGCAGGATAAAAAGACAATATCGCGGATAACTTTGTCTTTGAGGGTATTTTCCTTCATTGCTGCACCACCATACTTGACAACAACGGTACGACCAGCAAATTGTTGAATGTAGGGAAGTGCTTCGCTGAGAACGCGCACACGAGTGGCTTCAGTTTCTCTAATATATTCTCTATCGTTGACCATTATGAAGTGCTGTTGAGAGATAAAACCTATCCAGTCAGTGTAGATGAGTTTGTAACTTGTAACAATCTCCCTAGCAAAAATTAAGTGATTATTTGATTAGTGGTATATTATCTGACTATTCTTGAGAATATGGTGCTACGGGTAATGTAGCCTCAACTAAGCAACTTTTGAGAATGAAATAGCCTGATGGGGAGAGTGATCACAAACTCCGTCCCTTGACCAGAATTCACCTGAATTTTTCCCTGATGCTTTTCAATAATTTGGTAAGAAATTGCCAGTCCTAAGCCAGTCCCTTGACCCACTGGCTTAGTTGTGAAGAAAGGATCGAATATCTTTTGAATAATCTCCTGTGGGATGCCACGGCCATTATCTCGAATTATGACGTTAATTTCCTTATCGGTCAAAACTTGTGTCTGAATCACAATTTCACCAGCAGTTGTTTGATGAGATGAAAATAGCTCATCAATAGCATTGCTGATAATATTCATAAACACCTGGTTCAGTTGAGCGGGATAGCACTCTATCAAAGGCAATTCATGATACTGTTTAGTGATAGTAATCCCCATTTTTATCCGATGGCTGAGAATTAATAATGTGCTGTCAATACCTTCGTGTATATCCACAGCCTTAACTTCGGATTCATCCAGTCGATAAAAATTGCGGAGTGATAAAACTAAATTACGAATCCGTTCTACTCCGATTTTCATAGAAGTCAATATGCTGGGTAAATCGTTGAGAATGAATTCGAGATCAATCTGATCTTTATATGATTCAATAATATCTGTGGGTTGATGCTCTTGTTGTTGGTAGAGATTGATTAAATTGAGCAACTTTTCCACATATTGTTGCGTATATTCCAAATTACCGGAAATAAAGTTAATTGGGTTATTCACTTCATGAGCAATACCAGATACCATTTGACCGAGACTAGACATTTTCTCACTTTGGATCAGTTGGGATTGACTGGACTTGAGACTTTGTAAAGTCTGATTGAGTTGGTCATGAGCTTGTTGTAATTCGTAGTTTCTATGTGCTAATTCTTCAGTCCTTTCTTGTACCCGCATCTCTAAAACTTGACTTGCTTGTTGTAACTGCTGGTTCTTGTGTGCTAGTTCTTCAGTTCTTTCTTGTACCCGTAACTCCAAAATTTGACGCGCTTGCTCCAGTTCTTCAATATAATGCGATACGCATTGAATCATCTGATTGAAAGAAACTGCTAATACACCAACTTCATCCGTGGATATAACTGGTATTTGCACGTTGAAATTATTTTCTTCCACTACTTGATGTGCTATATCGGTCAAAGCTTCAATCGGTTGGGTAATAGCACGAGTACTAAAAATAGCTAAAATGGTAGATATAATAACTGACAACAGAATACTTGTAGCAATAATTTGAATCCGAATATCTTTTGAATTACTCCGGAACAATTTCTGCATTTTCGTTCTGTTTGTAAGCCAAATTGATTAGAACATTTAATTCATTTACACTGTTATCCATTTTGATTTTTACAGTGCTATTATTGAAATTTAAAAGTAGTTTTTCTGTATCTTTATTTTTCTGTTTTGAATTAAGCTCATTCACCTGTACTAATAATTCATTTATTCCCTGAAAATAGGCTGTATGTACCCACTTATTTTGGGTGATAAAATGTGAGAGAATACGAGTATTTTCTTTGTTGATGAGAAAATCTTTATTGACAAACTTCTCAAGTTCAGACCACAATTGATAAATTGTAGTTTCATTTTGCAAAAAATCAGCCTTTTTTTGTTTGAGCAATTTTGGCTTATCTACAAGATATATGAATTGATATTGATATGTTTTTAGTTGTAGCAGCTGATTTTCCAAGTCATTTAGTAGGCGTATTTCTTCTTGATTGTATTCTCTTAATTTTACCGCTTGCTGCTCGTGATAATCTCCTATTACAAATCCTGATATTATCCCAATAGTAGTAATTCCTAATGAAAGAAAATATCCACCACCGATTTTCTGACTAAGATTAAGACGCCACATTTAACCACAACTGATACATCATAAAATTTAATCTTACAGCAGTTTTCATGTATTTAGACCACAGTTAATTTTTGCATACTTCTTGCTTTTGCGTCTTTGCACCTTTGCGTGAGATAAAAAAATGTGGTTTATTCACATGAAAATTGCTGTAAGATACTGGGAATTTTTACAGCAATCTCTTCTGGTGTTTCTCTCTCAGCGATGGTATTATTTAATAATATTTGTTACGAATAATATACACAAATTTACATTTGGCGATCGCTAATAATAATCATGATCTCCAAATAGCTCAACCACGTTTTAGATAATTTCACATAATTAGCATTATTTTCCTGTATCTACTTAGGAATTATTGCTTGATTAGGTAAAATGTTTGATTTTCTTTGATTGTAGCTTCAACACCGACGGTAATCACTTCTTTATCTGTAATTGTATGTTTTGAATATGGTTTTTTATTTGAGCGAATTGATAAAATAGGGGTTTTATAAAAGCTTCCCTCTGTAGTTTGAACAATCAGCACATCTCCAATTTCTATTGTATAATTCTCTATCTCAAATCCTAGAGCTTTCAAATCCGGAAATATTTTAAGTACTTTTTCGATTTTTTGAAATTTATATATTGATTCTTGTTTAATCAATTCTTCAAATAATATTTCAAAAATAGCCTGACAATATTTTTCTAAAAATTCGATATAAGGCTCTAATTCGGATATACCTAAAATATCAAATATTGTTGAACCATGAGCGATTTGATTTCTTCTTTCCACTAGAATCATTGATTAAACTGTATAAATTATCAGTTTTTGCATTTGCAATATTTTCAATTTGCTTCTCATCTTTAAGATATTGAATTAATGTTTTATTTCTCTTTAATTCTTCATTTAAGTTCACAT
This sequence comes from uncultured cyanobacterium, assembly GCA_963766435.1. Taxonomy (GTDB): domain Bacteria; phylum Cyanobacteriota; class Cyanobacteriia; order Cyanobacteriales; family Nostocaceae; genus CAVXZH01. The sequence goes on along the minus strand of CAVXZH010000006.1, from coordinate 1,980,995 downwards.
TTATCTTGTCAAATAGAGATACAATTTGTTTATGCGTGAAATTACTTGATAAAAGAACAAAAGCCTCTGTATTGAAGCTATAATCGGTAGGACTTACGATACATCCATTTAGCTTTTCTAAAACTTCTTCCTTTTTAATATGTTGATATTTAGTACTTTCTCTACTTGTCATGTTAGTTATTAGTTTTAAAGAAAGTTCAAAATGATGATTTCTAATTTTTTCATCTATCTTGTTGTAATCGACTATTAAACTGGAAAGTGAATCAAGATACTCCTTAATCCAAATTTCTACATATCCTTCTAACAAACCATAAAGTGAAATAATAGATGCTTTATATTCAAATATTTTTCTATCTTTGACAAAACTTATATGATGGTTTTTTAAAGTATTTAGCGATGATTCAATTGTTTTATTATCAGTCTGTGATACAGCATAATCTACTACATCATTCACATATTGAATATGTTTAAAATATTCTCGAACTTGATTAATTTCTTTTTTAAAGTTCTCCAATGAAGTTGTATTCATAATTTCCAATAATAGCTATGATACACCAGATTTCAAGTTTATGAGGTACAGATTATGGTAGGAGGAAAAGGACTTAGCGCTTAATTGTGTACCTCATTTAGATGAAAATCCTGTATGTAAATTTGTAGGAACTCATCAAAATATTTTATGCGTGCTTCTATATTTTTTTTATTATTATATCTACCATCAAAAAGCTCTTTGAGATATGACGATTCTTTCCCTGAATATAAATATAAATTTTCTTTTATTGATTCTCTATGCTCGATGAAAATTCTTTTATACCCAATATTTTTGGCAAAGACCTGCATCATTGAATCATAAATAGTTATTCTTGGCATTCCTTTACTACCCATTCCTTCTAGTGGAATGAAAGCTGAATTCTCAAATATGGAATAAATCAAATTAATGGTTTCAGTAAAAAGGTTTTCAAGCTCTTTTATTGTTGAATCTGGATAATCATTTGCCTGTTTTAAATAAGCATCTAAAAATTTATCTACTGTAGATTTTAAACTATTTATATGACGATAAGCAAAAAATCTTAAAACCAATTCAACATCTTCCATTTTACGATAAGATTCGCTTTCAAATAACTTTTCTTCTCCTTCAGATTCTAACGGTAATTTCCACATTTGACGGAAGAAGTCATTTTTTGCAAGTTTTATGCATAATTGGTTAAATTTGCCATTATGTAAGGCATTTCTTGTTTCTTGTGGAGTTAGCTTTTCTCCACCACTATTTAATCTTTCAAAAACTATTTGCTTGAGAAAATCAGCCTCTTCTGTATTTTTTGCTGTTTCCTGCAATAATATAATAGATGATAAATAACGTCTATCTATTCCTCTTCTAATTTGTTCAGGTAAATTTTTATAATTTCTTCCATTAAGTTCATGCCAATATTCTAATCCTTCTAAGTCAAATTTTCCCTTGTAAAAATCATAAATAGCTGTTAGTCTTTGTAGTCCGTCCACTAATTCATAAATAGCATAATCTACTTCATACAAAAAAATAGGTGGTATCGGTACATTCATTATGAATGATTCTATTAAACGAGATTTTCTTGTATTATTCCATCTGTTTCTGCGCTGGTATTCAGGATTTATGATATATTTTCCACTATCTAGCATAGTGTTTATACTATTTAGAGGATAACGAGCTTGTTCCGTAATAAATCTTATCTCTCCCTTTTTATATTTTTCGTTAATCTCTTCATCTGACAATAAGTGTCGAGAAATATCTGATTTATCCGAAAAATCAAATGTTTCTCCGGAAATTAAGCGAATATTTGTGAGCATACTAGCTTCTCCAAATTTTATGGTGATACAGTTATAAACATACTATATCACAACAATATATATAGTTTTCAACTTTGATTGAGCCAATGCAACATCATTCATTCGACAGAAACTTCTGGTTTTAAGATACCAGGAATTTTCGCGAGAATTTTTGCCGCAATCTCTTCTGGTGTTTCTGTCTCAGTGATGGTAATATGTAAGTCAGCTTGACGGTAAAGTGGTTGTCTTTGTTCTAGGAGCGATCGCAGTTTACTTTCCAGATCAACATCTTGTAGTAATGGTCTAGTAGTATCTTCAGCTAAACGAGTTAACAAGAGTTCCACTGGTACATCTAACCACACTACTATCCCGTGGCGTAAATAACCCCAGTTTTCTCGTCGCAATACAATACCCCCACCTGTAGCAATAGTTAATTTGGTGAAAGCACAAACCTGTCCCAGGACATCACTCTCTAATTGACGAAATCCTGTTTCTCCTTCTTCTGCAAATAGCTCATTGATGGATTTACCTGCGGCTTTGACTAGCACATCATCGGTATCCAAAAATCCATACCCTAGTTGTTGCGCTAGTAAGCGTCCTACGGTGGTCTTACCAACACCCATCATCCCAATTAGGTAGAGATTAACTCCTTTTAGTAAATTACTCACTAATCCCATTGCTCCAATTATTTTCTCAATGATTATACTGCTTAATTTATTTTGTCTACCTCCTGATTTCTAATTTCTGAACTATCTTGGTTGAACTGAACATTTTCTTCGATGAGTCGTTGTAGCAAATATTCTCTGACCACTGGAATTTGATAGAAGTTAGAAGTTTCTCCATCTATGGTTGTGGATATATTTTTCTGAATCAGCGAATCGCTTTTGCAATGAATCAATTGCTTCTAAGATTAACATTTGCGATAATCGGGATGATAATCCGGGAATAATATCAGTCGGTAAATTCAGGACAGAAACAAAATCATGATTCAGTGCTAACCAGTACATAACCAGTTTTTCTACATCAGATAAACGTTGAAATTGTTGGTCTAATATTTGACGAATATCAGCAAAAACTAAAATATTTTGGCTAACAAACTGATGGATATTACCAGCAAACAATTCTTGAATTGCTGTCGCGACTAATTTGATAAATAATGGATTACCTGCATACCACTCAATTAATATCTCAGATTCTTTTAGAGGTAGCTTAACCAATCCTTTATCTTTCAATAGTAACATACTTGGTTTTAAATCTAAGCCTGTTAATTTATAAGTGCGAACAAGTAGTTTTTCTCCTTCTAATGTGGAAATTTCTGGTGGTTTTTCTCGACTAGTTAATAAAAGACAACTTTGATGTTGTGTCTCTCCTATACGTCTAATTAACTCTCCGTAATTTTCATAACCTGGCTGATAACCAAATCGAGAAATATCACCAGTGCTAGTATCTTTTGATGGGGCTTTTACACTACTTTTACTATCTAAAATAGTATCAATATTATCTAAAACTAAAAGACAACGTGCCCGACGCAAACAATCAATCAGTAGAGAAATTTGCGTTTCTAAATGATTAAAACTATTGGTTGGTAATGACGGAGATAGAATTTCTATAATTTGATTTAAAAATACTTCTAAAGTAGGAGCAAAACTAGCAATCGCCAAATTATATATGAAAAATCATCTTGAATTTCTTGTGAAAGCTTAATGGAAAAAGTAGTTTTCCCAATTCCAGTTATACCCAAAATTACTACTAACCGACAGCGTTCTTGAGTAATCCATTTTGCCACTGTGGCTAGTTCTTTTGTTCTACCATAAAATAAACTAACATCAATTGCTTCACCCCAATCCTGTATCTGTGTTGAAGCATTCTTCTCTAGATATAAATCTTGGTTTTGATAATTTTGAATAGGATTAATATTTGTTTCTTGGAAAAACAATTTTTTCTTATACCCAGCTTTTTCTAATAAATGAGTGACACGACTCCATGTTTTTACTTTAACTGGGTATCCAGTTTTATTACTCAATATTTCTTCTATGTATTTATATAAACCATTAGAAAGATATACTCTCACAGTATTGCTACTACTACTTTGATAAACTATCATAGCAATTTCCGCAGGACTATAACCACAAAGCAAACCTCTGAGAAATTTCTTTTCTACAGGTGTAAGTGCTTTTCCTTTAGCGGAAGCTAAATCCACATATAATTTTTCTAACTCCCAGTGATTTCTGGCTTCGATAAATTCTCCGGTTTGAGGAGTTGTATCTTCTGCTGCCATTAGCGGTTATTATGGGTTTTAATTAACTCTAGTTATCTAGCAGGATTCAGGAGTAAAACCCTTTTTAAGAAGGATTTTAATGATGAATTTGAATCCATAGCTACTTTCGTAAGCTGATATATCTTAACGATTATTGAATGAAGCTAGAATAAATAAATGATGAATTTATAACGAATTTACTAACGTTTGTTAGGTGACTTTATTATTAGTGTTTAGCTATCGTTATACTTGATAGAAATTTTATATAACTTGTTGGAAACTTTATTGAATTTTGGCAACGGAAAAAAAGTTTTTCTCGCCTGAGTAAGACCAAGTTAATGTGATATGGATGAGGTCTAAGTAATGAATCGAATTCGCGACGTTGTGCAAAAAGCTTTAGCGACTGGCTATTTGACTATGGAAGCAGAAAATCAGCTACGTAAACTTTTAACGACACAGTATGACTTGGAAGATTTTAATGCTTTTATGACTTTGCAGCAAGCTGCTATGACTGGTAAGGTCAAGCAGGAGTCTCGCGAGCAGTGTGGGATCAAATAAGTAGAAAAATCAACGTCGGGGACGATCACTGACCGTGGGTGGTACGTCATCACTCCCAAGATCATCATCTTCAAAAAAATCCCAATCATCCTCATCGGTTTGATTGGTCGTTGGTGGTTTATACGGAGGGACAATTACCCTGTAATCAGCATCATAAACAGATTCAGTTTTACCTACAGCCGTATTTTTTGGTTCCCGATAGCCGTAAGAGTAAACTGAACCAGATTGAGAACTACTTGTCGGTGGTTTTTGACTCTCATAGTTTTTCGAGTTAGGTGCAGTTTTTGGTTTGTCTTCAAAGTTCCAATCATCATCTGTGGAATTTGTCTCCCAATCATCAAATTCTGGATTGGGAGCATCATCAGTTTTACTAGCTGATGAAGATGAACTCCGAAAGCCAGATGTGGGATCTTCCCTTCTCGATGTTTGAGGACGTGGTTGAGTTGTTGTCTTGGTAAATGGAGATACTGGTGATTGTCTAGGTAATAAATTAGGCAATTTCATCAAAGCAGAAATTGATACGGATGTGAAAGCACCAGCTACTACACTTAACAAAATCCATAATGCTAGCGGTAAGGGTTTAGTCCCCACCCCCAAAAATACTAGGGGGAGGACAGGAGATAAATTTTGGACTAACAATAGTGTTAGTCCACCCAATACCATTACCAACAGAATCAAGCGAATTACAGCCATAGAAAAGGCATAAGAAATTAGAAAATTAATCCACTACAAACAAAAATAGATGGTGGGAATTTACCCACCCTGAATTCACTTTGTTCCTTGCCATCTCTGGATGGGGATACAATCAATATCTAGTTGATCTAAAGCCCGGGCTACGACAAAATCAACTAAATCCTCAATGGTTTGTGGTGAGTGATACCAGGCAGGAATAGCCGGGACTACTCTGACACCTGCTTCCGCTAAAGTCGTTAAATTACGCAGGTGAATCAAGCTAAAGGGTGTTTCTCGCGGGACTAAAACTAATTTTCGCCCTTCTTTAATCTGAACATCTGCTGCCCGTTCTAGCAAGTCAGAACTTAAACCACCTGCTAATTTAGCTACTGTCCCCATGCTACATGGCATGATCACCATTCCTAGAGTCCGAAACGACCCACTAGCAATGCTAGCACTAACATCACCCCAAGGATGACAACGGAGTTTACCCAATAGTTTAACTCCAGCTTGCTCACGCCAAAATTGTTCTTGTTGAAGTGGTTCTGCTGGCATCCGTAACTTTAGCTCTGCTTGCCAAACCATGTAACTGGCTTTAGATGCTACTAGTTCAATCGCATAATTTGCTTCTAGGAGATATTTGATGGCACGAACTGCATAAATCAGACCGGATGCACCTGATACACCTAGAATCAAAGGTCTTGTATTATTAAACACGAGTATACGCCAAGTCTTTACTCTTCATCAGCATAAGGTTCTAGATCATCCGGTTCTATGTCATTGATGGAGTAGATGTCTGATAAATCGTGATTGACAGTGCTAGTGTTTTTGGGTATACCATCGCTACCAACAGTGACTAAATCAATTTGTTGTCGATAGTAATCAACACTCTTCACTTGTACTGCTACGCGATCGCCTAATCGATAGGAAGCGCGATTTTTTCTGCCAAAGAGAGCCTGTTGTCGAGCCCGATATTCATACCAATCATCCTTCAGGGAACTAACATGTACTAATCCTTCCACTCGAAGTGGACTTGCTTCTACTTCTGGGGCTAAAACTTCAATTTCCACAAAAAAGCCGTAAGACTGAACCCCAGTGATTACCCCTTGAAACATTTGACCAATCCGTTGTTTCATCAGTTGTGCTTTTTGGAGTCCAGCTAAATCAGCTTCTGCTTCTTGAACTTCTTTTTCCCGGTCGTTAATCTGAACAATCACCCTAGTTAAATCGCTTTGCATTTCTTGTTGCAATTCGGGTGCGAGGACATTCCAGTTAATTTCGTGATGGCAAGAAGAGTGACGCAGGTTCACCCGTTCTTTCACGCGGGTATTTCGGCGATCGCGTCCTTGTTCTAGCAATTTATGATATACCCTCTGGATTAATAAATCCGGATAGCGCCTTAACGGAGCGGTAAAGTGAACATACTGAGGTAAAGCCAAGCCAAAGTGTAATCCTTTAGTAGTACTATACACAGATGGCTTGAGTGTATCTTGCAGTAAATAAGTGAGAACTTGCTCAGAAGGTGATTCAGCAAATGCCCTAGTTAAGTCTTGATAATCTAAAGGTTGAATATTCTCTTCTGGGTCTAGGGATAGTTCCACACCCAAGTTAACGGCCAATTTCAGCATTTCTTGGACGTCTTCCGGATCGGGAGTACCTTGAACTCTCCAAATAGTCGGCACCCCTAAAGCATTTAAATGTTCAGCCAATAGTTGATTCACTAATAACACAAACTCGGTTAGTAATGAGCGCAAGGGTACATCATTTACTACTACAGTACCTAATATGCCCTCATCGTAGTAAGGATTTTGGCTGGGGGGTAGGTTTAACTGTAAGCTACCGCGAGCTAAACGCACCTGTTTAACTGCTTTGGCTAAAGTTTCTAGGTTATGTAATATTTGAACGACTTCTGGAGAGACATTGGTGGGGTTCCCAGTCAGAATCGCTTCCGCTTGTTCTTTTTTCAGGGCGGTATCTACATTAATGACACTAGGGATGATTTCCCAGTCCTCTACTTCCCCAGATTCTGGATTAATGTTAATGAAGAAAGATAAAGCCAGGCGATCGCTTCCGGGAATTAAAGAACAACGTTCTGCTAATGATTCTGGTAACATTGGCAATACCAATTCTCCCAGATATACTGTTTTACCACGCTTTAAGGCTTCTCTGTCCAGGTATTCGTCTGGTTGAACGTAGTGAGAAACATCAGTAGTATGAAAACCTAAACGCCAATTTCCGGAAGTGGTTTTCTCCCAGCTAAAAGCATTTTCTATGGGTGTGAAAGCATTTTTAACGCCCTCAATCGTCAAGGTAAATAAATTACGCAAATCCAGACGATTTTTGAGGTCTGCTTTCAGCAGCCTTTTGGATAATCTAGCGGCTATTTCAAAAATATGATCTGGAAAATTCCGGGCTAAATCATGTTTACAAGTGACCAAATCTATATCCGCAGCAGCTTCCGCATCGCTACCCAAAATTTGCACCACCCGACCTAATGGGGCGTATTGGGCTAAGGGATAACGAAGGACTTCTACATGAGCTAGATGATCAATAGCCTCTTCTAATTTCATGCCGTTAGTTTGTAGCTTCAGTTCAAACAGCAATCGATCATCCAAGGGAATAGCCCGGAAACCGCCTTCCACCTGCTTGATTCTAGCCAGTAAAGTGTGATTAGACCGCTCCAAAATCAACTTTACTTCTCCTTCGGGAGAACGGCGGCGACTACCTTCCTTCAGTACTCTCACTAAAACGCGATCGCCATTCCAAGCATTACTCAAATGGCTCTCACGAATATAAATATCCTCAGCCCCCTCGACATCTTGAATTGCAAAGCAAAAGCCCTTGCTAGAACAGCGGAGTTTAGCCTCAATCAGTCCTTCCTCCGATACACGGCGATATTTACCGCGTTCTTTCACCAAGATGCCGATTTTTTCGAGAACCTCTAAAGCAATGTGAAGTTTTTCTAAATTTTGTTCATCTTCACAACCAAGTTTCTTTTCCAAAACTTTACGAGCCACCAATTTATCATCGGTGAAATTGGCAAGGAGTGTAGCGATTGAAAATTCCATGCAGTGAACCGACCTTTGGTCAAAACATCATTTTTTATCTAAATCTGGTTCTTCCCTGTATACCCTAACGGCTTACAGAACACGCAAAAAAGCAAATGATTTGCCCATTCGCGTGGCGTTAACGTCTCGTAGAGAAGGCAAGATGCCCAAGTTCTGGTCAGAGTCAGTTTCTGCTTGGGCTTCTGACTACACGACACTTAAGAGAATCAGTCTGGAATTAACTCCTAAATCTAAATAATCTGAGAAAGCACTGTTGATACTTGATCTTTCCCCACATTTGGTGATTAAGCAACAAATTTTTCAGAGGCTTAGTTGGGAGAACTCTCCACACTACTTAAAAGTGCTATGCAAGGAAAGCCATCAGTGTTTAATTGTTTAGATTCAAGGTAATCTTATGCCGTGAAACTCTGAACGTTAACTAGGAGAAACTGCTGGTAAATCTAATTTTGCCATATGTAGAATCGGTAACAATTAGATAAGCAGCTTAACAAACAGCTAGGGTGAACCTGATCTCCATTATTGTAGATTTAGAGTACACTTCCCGAAAATAGTTCTAAATATCGAGTCGGGTATTTAGTATAGCATTGCTGGGAATGTTACTCAGAGTAACTCAGCAGTAGCCAAAAATTCGCTGTAAATATCTGCTGTTACAATCAGGAGACGCTACTCAAGATGTGTAGGTTATTTATTAGTGAAGATAGGCAAGGGGGGAAGAGGCAGGGGGCAGGGGGCAGGGGGGAGAGAAGAGGCAGGGGGGCAGGGGGCAGGGGGCAGGGGGAAATAAGCAGGGGGAAAGAGAATTTAAAATATATTCTCCCCATCTCCCCATCTCCCCATCTCCCCATCTCCCCACCTCCCCATCTCCCCACCTCCCATCTTCTTCTCCCCCCTGCACCCTGCCCCCTGCCCCCCTGCCTCTTCTCTCCCCCCTGCACCCTGCCCCCTGCCCCCCTGCCACTTCTCTCCCCCCATGCACCCTGCCCCCTGCCCCCCTGCCACTTCTCCCCCCCATGCACCCTGCCCCCTGCCCCCCTGCCTCTTCTCCCCCTAACCTCGTATCCTCCCTCTCCTAAATTGGTGGTATGTATTATGTTGGCTCAATTTCAGAGCTTGTATCCTCACGGTAGTCTGATCTCAGAATTAGTGCAAATTTTTCAAGGCAAATATATTGTCAGGGCTAGCATACTGATTGAAGGCGTTACTCGCGCTACTGGTATGGCCGCCGCAGAAACAGTGGAAGCCGCCGAAGACCAAGCCAGAAACCGAGCGCTAATCGTATTGGGAATTACGAATACTCCCAAGGAAGCAGTCGCATTTTCCTCAAAAACCATTGCCCAAGTCCAAATCGACTCTGATTTAAATACCTCAACTGGATTGCCTAATTCTGAGGATGTTACAACTAAAGAAGCTGAATTGGTAGACCAGAGTAGAGAGACTCTACCCTTATACACTGGGGTGATGCCAACGTTACAATGGTCAGCAGATGATCACCAAGAAATATCTGTACCATCATCTAAGGAAAAGGATATCAAACCAGACTTGGTTGTAAATAACACAATTAATACCACAAAAATTGATCCCCATAACTCAGATATAGATGAACAGTATTCTTTCGACAACCATTGGGAAGACCAGCTTCAACCTCCCATGGAAATAGAACCTGATCATTCATCTCCCGCAAATGGAATTACGGCTAGTAACGTTACCCCTTTTATACCCCGGAACTATGCTTATCAAGAAGAATCTGGTATCCAGTCAGGGATAGGAAAGAGAAAGAAAAAAAGTGAACCAGTAAATTTATCTGATGTAATTGCTAAAACCGATGTTCAAATTGAGCGTTTAGGTTGGACAAAGGAGCAAGGACGAGAATATCTGAAAAAAACTTACAATAAGTTAGGACGTTACTTACTTAGTGAAGAAGAATTGCTAGATTTTTTGAGATACTTAGAATCCCAGCCAGACCCCATTGCGGGTTTTTAAGATGGGGAGGAAGAGGCAGGGGGGCAGGGTGCAGGGTGCAGGGGGGAGAAGAAGATGGGAGATGGGGAGAATATATTTTAAATTCTCTTTCCCCCTGCTTATTTCCCCCTACCCCCTGCCCCCTGCCCCTTGTCCTCTTCTCCCTCTGCCCCTCTGCGTCCTCTAAACTACAGCCATGGGACGACTACCAGTAGCATGACGGTCGATCACTTGATCAATTAAACCGTATTCCTTAGCTTCCTCTGGTGACATGAAGAAATCACGTTCTGTGTCTTCTGCAATTCGCTCAATTGGTTGACCAGTGTGTTCAGCTAGATACTCATTTAATCGGCGTTTGTGATACAAAATTTCCTTGGCCTGAATTTCAATATCAGTTGCTTGTCCTTGCGCTCCTCCTAAAGGTTGATGAATCATAATCCGTGAATGAGGTAAACTCATCCGCTTTCCCTTAGTACCCGCACTCAGGAGAAAAGCACCCATACTCGCTGCTAGTCCAGTACAAATAGTACAAACATCAGGACGAATATGCTTCATTGTATCAAAAATCCCCATACCCGCCGTCACTGAACCACCAGGAGAATTGATATACACATAAATATCTTTCTCCGGATCTTCAGCATCCAAAAACAGCAGTTGAGCAACAATCAAGCTAGCTAAATTACTATCTACTTGTTGTCCTAAAAAAATAATGCGCTCACGCAGTAGTCGTGAGTATATGTCAAAGGCTCGTTCACCTCGACCTGATTGTTCAATGACGATAGGAATCATGGAAGCTGAGTTTTTGTAGCTATTGTACATCCATATCCATTCTATCGAGTACCAAGCTTGATTGTACTGTTATTGCAACTGTCAAAACAGTTAGCACATTCGTCAAGATTGGAATTCTCTCCACACAAGGGTTTTACTCCTGACTCCTCCTATATCAAACTGATCGGAAATTAGAGACACTTTTTGGAGAACAAATGAGTCTAAGTAACTATGCACCTTGAACACAAAACTAGTCTCTCAGGCATTCCTGGTAAAATTTTCCCTCTATTGGTAAACTTTTCCACTTTTTTCCCATTTTTATCGGCAATTGTCCGGTTAGGGTCAATAAATCTGGTAAAGCAGTATAACCAAATGTATTTCCATAACCAACCTTAATACTGAATATTATTCATCCTCCTCCAGAGAGATAAATATGCTGGAAAAACTTATACAAGCTGCCCTAATTACATTTTTACTACACCTGATTGCCGACATCAGTGTTAATAAGCAAATTCCGCCAAAAAGTGGACTACCTTTATCCGAAAACTCCACAGGTTCTTTAAATTCAGCAATACACGGTTTTGAGTAAAGAGGGAAAAAAGACCAATTCAAAAGCAAAAAAGTCAGATTAGGTCTAGGTTCGGTGCGTTTAAAACTGCGCCTTGAAAAAATATTTGTACCATCGTCGTGGGAAACTTAAGGCAAAATAATAGAAATCTTCACAGAAAAAACTATTCCCTCCCTGTTTGTATGACTAATCACCTTGTTGAAGCTCAAAGCCTTTATCTTCGTAAACACGCGGAAAATCCCATTGATTGGTGGCCTTGGTGTGATGCCGCACTGGCAATCGCGAAGACGGAAAATAAACCGATTTTTCTCTCCATTGGCTACTCTAGTTGTCATTGGTGTACGGTGATGGAGGGTGAAGCCTTTTCTGACTTGATGATTGCTGAATACATGAACACCAATTTCCTTCCCATCAAAGTGGATAGGGAAGAAAGACCCGACATAGATAGCATTTATATGCAGGCTTTGCAAATGATGAGTGGTCAGGGAGGTTGGCCTTTAAATGCTTTTCTGTCTCCAGATGATTTAGTCCCATTTTATGCAGGAACCTATTTTCCTGTGGAAGAACGTTATGGTCGTCCGGGATTTTTACAAGTTTTACAAGCATTGCGTCGCTACTATGATCTAGAAAAAGAAGATTTACGCAAACGCAAAGCATTAATCCTGGAATCACTATTAACTTCTGCGGTACTCCCAAGATCCCGGGACTAATGATTTACCAGATCAAGACTTATTTCGACAAGGTTGGGAAACTAGCACTGGTATAATTAATCCCAGCAAATCTGGTAATAGTTTTCCGATGATTCCTTATGGGGAATTAGCTTTACGAGGAACTCGATTTAATTTTACTTCTCAGGATGATCAGCAACAAGTTTGCATCCAAAGAGGGTTAGATTTAGCGTTGGGGGGAATTTTTGATCACGTCGGAGGAGGTTTCCATCGCTACACTGTTGACCCGACTTGGACTGTACCCCATTTTGAAAAAATGCTCTATGACAATGGGCAAATATTGGAATATCTAGCTTCTTTATGGAGTGCAGGCATAGAAGAACCAGCTTTTGAGAGAGCGGTTATTAAAACTACAGAGTGGTTACAGAGAGAAATGACTGCTCCTGAAGGTTACTTTTATGCCTCTCAAGATGCTGATAACTTTATCCATCCCACAGATGTTGAACCAGAGGAAGGTGCTTTTTATGTTTGGAGTGATCCTGAATTACAGAAGCTGCTGACTAAAGAAGAGTTAACGGAATTACAACAGGAGTTTACTGTTACCCCTAACGGTAACTTTGAAGGTAAAAATGTTTTACAAAGGATTAATTTAGGGAAACTCAGTCCCAGCTTAGAAGTGACACTAAATAAATTATTTGTCGCTCGCTATGGAGCTACAACTGAATCATTAGGCGTTTTCCCTCCACTCGCAATAATCAAGAAGCAAAAACCACCAACTGGCCAGGACGTATACCCCCAGTTACAGATACAAAGATGATTGTAGCTTGGAATAGTTTGATGATTTCGGGTTTGGCTAAAGCTGCTATAGCTTTTAGACAACCATTATATCTACAACTTGCAGAACGAGCCGCGAATTTTATTCTAGAACATCAGGTGGTGGATGGGCGTTTACATCGTCTTAATTATGCTGGACAACCAACCATATTAGCTCAATCGGAAGACTACGCTTTTTTGATTAAGGCTTTGCTAGATATATCCCAAGCTAATGTGGTAGATAATCATCACTCTTTTTGGCTGGATCAAGCGATCGCTCTCCAAGATGAATTTAATGAATTTCTTTGGAGTATAGAGTTAGGTGGTTACTTTAATACATCCAGCGATAGTAGTCTGGATTTAATTGTCCGCGAGCGCAGTTATATGGATAATGCTACACCTTCAGCTAACGGAGTGGCGATCGCTAATTTAGTCCGTCTAGCTTTGCTCACGGATAATTTACACTATCTAGATTTAGCTGAACAAGGTTTAAAGACCTTTAAATCAGTAATGAGTAGTGCTCCCCAAGCTTGTCCCAGCTTATTTACAGCTTTAGACTGGTATACTTATCCCACCTTGATTCGTAGTACCAGAGAGCAAATTAGCTTACTGATTACCAGGTATTTACCTACAGTGGTATTTAATGTATTCGAGAATTTACCTCCAGGAACTGTGGGATTAGTTTGTCAAGGTTTAAAATGTCTGCCAGCAGCGGAAAATTTAGAACAGTTATTACAACAAGTGCAGAGAGTAGGGTCTGTAAAATGAATCCCTAGCACTCTATTTGATCACTGGTTTTAAATTTCTAGCTTTGTAGAACATTTCTAAACTCTGGCGATCGCCAACAAAACGCCAGTGCCAAGGTTCATAACTGACACCTTGAACGTTATTCTCAGGAAAAGATATTTCAAAACTGAAACGAGCTGCATTGGTTTTTAACCACTCATAAGCCTTGGTTTTCTCAAAAGTAACTTGGAGATTAGTTGAGGGAACTTTACCATCACCAATATCAACGGCATAACCCGTATGATGTTCACTATGACCAGGAGGAGCACTGAGGGCGGCTCTTTCCGCAGGAGTTTGATTTCGTTGTGCTCCCACATTAAAAAATAGTTGTTCCTGGTCTTTTACTGAGCGAAATCCAGAAATGGGTATCAATATCACACCTGTATTTCGAGCCGATGTTACCATTTCCAGAAATTTCTCTCCAGCAGCCTTTCTCATTCTGATGCTACCGTCTTTAGAAACTACAATCAGTTCTGAAGCTGGTGCTTCTGGGTAAGATAAATGCCCCAATACAGTATCATTATTATTATTAATAGAATTATTTGATTGTGGTAGCGCAGAATTAACTGGTATAGGTTGAGAATTAGGATCTTTTTTGGATGCAGTAGAGAAAAACCAAAAAGTAGTAATTATTGCTAGGATCACAAATCCCCCTACTCCCCCAATTAGCAAAAGGAAGGATAGCGATCGCTCTTTTGGTGCTGCATCAGGTGTATCGCGTAATGCCAAAGGAATATCATCACCAGCTGTAGCCGACGATTTTTCCGGTTTTTCGGGAACCCCAGCCTTATTCAAGAATCAACTCCTACTATTGTGGAAAGGTAAACTAGACAAAAGCTAACGCAAAAAATCATATTTCACATCTACGTTTAGTGTGCTTTAATTTTGGCAAATCTGTTAGAACTATACGTCAAGCTAGGGGGACTAGTCCTGCTAGGCTTTATTTTGGGGCGAAAACTACCTGCGACCGTTCCCAACCATTTAGGTAAATTGCTCTTTTGGGTGGGGACACCAATCAGCATTGTGTCTTTCTTACGACAAGCTGATTTATCCGGACAAATTTGGATTGCACGGGCGATCGCCCATTTAGCTATTTTATTAGGAGCGTTTCTAGCTTGGTTAGGAATTAAAGTTCAAGCTTATTTCACTAATACCATCTCCCCACCACCAACTCAGGGTAGTTTAATTTTAGCAGCAATGGTGGGTAACACAGGTTATCTAGGCTTTCCCATCACCTTAGCAATGGTCGGGAAAGAATACTTTGCCTGGGCATTATTTTATGATATGTTAGGTTCGCTATTTGGCGCTTATGGATTGGGTGTGGGACTAGCAGCCATATATGGTAACAGTATTCAGAATTTTAGCCACATTTTGAGAGCAGTATTCATTAATCCAGCCTTGTGGAGTTTTGGTTTTGGTTTACTATTTCGTCAAATCACGATTCCTGACTTGATGGCATCCTGTTTGTATATCATGGGGTGGATTGCTGTATCTTTATCTCTAATCTTAATTGGAATGCGACTATCTTGGTTGAACTCTTGGTCTAAAGTACCAGAAGCGGGTTTTAGTGTAGTCATCAAGATGGTGATGGTTCCGCTTTTATTAGGTAGTATTTTACATTTTTTTGGCATCACAGGTGATAGAGCACTGGTAGTTGTACTACAAATGGGTATGCCTCCAGCTTTTGCTACATTGGTAATAGCAGAAACCTTTAATTTGGATCGTGACTTAGCAGTTACGGCTTTAGCAATGGGAATACTAGTATTGTTAGTAACAATTCCAGTTTGGTTATGGCTGTTTTAAAGGAGGGGTAGTGAAAGTCACAAAACGACCAATATTATCTATTTTGATCCCCACTTATAATAGAGTCTCAAGCTTAGAGAAGTATAGTTTTCCGGCACTAGCAAAACTTACGTATAAAAATTTTGAACTCATTGTGGTGAATGATGGTTCCAAAGATGATACAGCAAATTTTCGGAAGAATTGTCAAGCCAACATGGAGAACATAGCTAGGGCTGTAGACTGAGTACACTATAAGTCAATTTTTAAACCAAGCAAATAGCAAGTAATACAACTAACATGATCAGTAAAAATTCGGATGACAATATCACTTAGATAATGAAAAACTAAGAATTGATATACTTTCGTGAGTCAGTTTACCAAGCAGGAGGAAATTACCAAATCTTGATAAATGATAATTTATAAGAGTTAATCAGCAACAAAAATATTGTATTATACACAAAAGTATTTAGTTATGAGAATAAAAAGTCTTACCATAAAGAATGTTAAAAGTTTTAAAAATGAAATTAAAATCAATTTTGATGATTTTAATATTTTAATGAGACCTAATGGTGGTGGGAAAAGTAATCTTTTCGATATAATTACATTTACTTTAAGGAATTTCTTAATATACAGATATAATTTTGAAGAGTCTAATCCTGTCACAGCCAGTCAAAAGAATATTCATAGCCCGATTTCACAAATAAAAAAAGAACTAGAAAAATTCACTGGTGAAGAAGGTGACTCTATTATTAATATTCAATTACAAATTACTAAACAAGATATAGAAAATGTACGAATTTGGATAGAAAATAAACACGAGTTTCAATCAATATTAGATTCTTTTTATAATAAGCCTTTTGCAAATTTTGAAACATTTCTATTTATGAAAAGTGAATATAAGCTTGAATTGGATAAAGAGATTAATTTTAAAATAAAGAATAATGAACTCATACCTCCAGATTCAAAATCATGTGAATTTGTGTATTTACAATATTTAAATCATTTTGAATTCTTTTTTATTTTAAGTAAACAAAAAGTAATAAAAGATATTAATCTTGAATATATTTATTTATATTTTTCTCCTTATAGAGGAGGAGAAACCCAGGATAAATTTCAAGCAAATTTATCCTCCGATGATATTTATAAATTAATAAGAGATTACTATGATTCCACTTCTAAAAATGCGGCATCTCTTATTAAAATTGCCTCTTTCTATTTTGCTGATAAGAAAAGAAAATATGAAGCTAGTTCAGATAAATCCGACGACCTTTGGAACGATGATGACTCAGTGAAAATAGTCACTAAATATTTTAAAAAACTCGGTTATTCTTGGAAATTAAATCTAATAGATTATAACAAAAATATTTATGAAATTTTGCTTATTAAAGGTAATGTACAATTTTCTATTGGACAAGCAAGTTCCGGTGAAAAAGAAATTATAAACTTCATTTTGGGAATTTTAGTTTTTAATATTAAAGATAGTTTAATAATTGTCGATGAGCCAGAATTACACCTACATCCTAAATGGCAATCTATGCTTATTGAATTATTTAATGATTTATCCTTAACTACACATAATCAATTTATTTTATCAACTCATTCGGCTATTTTTATTAATGAAAATACAATTTCAAATATTATTAGAATTTATAGAGAAGAGAATACAAGTAATTTTATTAATATAGATAAAGATAATTTACAAAATGCTAAAGATTTACTTCATATTATAAATAGCCATAATAATGAAAAAATGTTTTTTGCTGATAAAGTAGTACTAGTAGAAGGCATAACGGATAGGTTGATTTTTGAAAAAATAATTGAAGTTTATTCAGAATTATTTGTACAAATACCGGAAATTATACATATTCTTGAAGTACAAGGCAAATCTAATTTAACTAAGTATAGAGAATTTTTAAAATTAATTAGAGTTAAAAATTATATCGTGGCTGATAATGATTATATTTTAACTATATGTGATAACGACATTAAAAAATTATTTACTACTGATGATAAAAAATTAGATCAAGCAATAATACACAAGAAAAGTAAAGATGCAAAAGGATTAGATTCAGCAATAACAGAAGGAGATATAAAAGAAATTAGGCAATTATGGGAATATATTAAATCTAGAAAGAAAAAATTAAAGGAATTAAATCCTGATGAACAAGCTAAATTAGATGAATTTTTTGAAAGAAAAATGCAAGAAGATATATATATTTTGAAGAAAGGTGAAATAGAAGACTATCTACAAGATGGATATAAAGAGCTTGATAAAGTTATTGAGTTAGTTAAAAATATAAAACTTTTATTAAAAACAATAAAAAGTGATGAGAGGGAAGAGATTAATAAAATTGTATTTAAGATTTTAGAAATACAGCATCCTGGAGAAGAAGCAATTAAAAAAAGGTTAACTGAATATGGCTCCACTACTTGAAGAAGCTATAGTACGAATTAAACAACTTCTTGAAACAGAGTAAGATATAATTGCTACATTCATCATGAAAGAACTAGAAAAAGACATCCTCTGGGATAAAACATTTGCAAAATTTCATGATGTAGCTCAAATTGCAGTAGCAGCTTTAATAGAAAATCAAGCTGGTAAAACTACGGTAAAACATCGTATATACTGTTTGGTTAAGCGGGGAAATCAATGTTGTCATTCTGACCGGAGAGATTCTTCCCAACCGTCAGAATGACAATATTACTTTCTCCCTTAACTGTATTGGATAAGATAAAGTTAAACTAGTTTATATCATCTTCAATTTCTACCATTACAATCTGGAGTTAGTAGAGTTATGCCTAATTATATTAAATATATTGAAGCTAAAGGAGTTCTGGGACGTTTTGACATTTATCAAGAATTTCAACCAGGTGTAAATGTAATTTTTGGTAGAAATGGTACTGGTAAAACTACATTATTGCATATACTTGCTAATTTACTTAATGGTGATTACGAGCGATTTGCCTTTGTTGAGTTTAGGGAAATCACAGTACAGCTTGATGATAATACTAATATTTTTATTTCAAAGTATAAAATAAAAAATGATCCCTATATAAAAGTTTTAATAAATAGTCAACAACAAGCCAATTTCCCTCTAGGAAAAATTTTGGAAAGAAAATTTTTGAAGAAGAGACTTATAGATGTGTATATATCAATAAGGAATGCATTTATAAATGAAGATAATACACCTATTCTACCAGATGAAGATAATACTGCTATTATAACAGATGAAGATAATACTGCTATTTTACCATCAGCATATTTTCCAGCTTTCAGAACAATGATTGAAGCATGGACTTCAGCAGGTGATCCTCCAAAAAATAGTCAAGAAGGACAAGAAAAAACTACGAACTTCGCTCGTGAATTATTTGGATCTTTTGTACCTAATCTTAATTATCCTTCTCCTAAAAATATAGAAATTGAACTACAAGAGGAAATTGAAAAAGCTCTATTTAGGATTGCAATAGCTGACAGAGAATGCTTTGGAGAAATAGTACCAAGCATATTTCAAGCATTATCTAGTAATACTGATTCATCTTTACAAGAAAAAAGCACTGATATAATTCTTGAAGAAATAGATTCTTTATTTAAACAACTTGATAACTATCCTTTACAATCATCTAGTACAATAACTGAACTTCGTAAATATGTTTCCTCCTTTCAAATAGATGATGCATCCAAGAGGATTGCAGAAAGAGTATTAAAAATCTATAGAACAGCTTTGGAAAAATTAGTGTCAGTTCAAAAAGATTCTTTTAAAGGTATTGAAACATATTTAAATGCAGTTAACTCTTTTTTGGAAGAAAAAAAATTAGAAATTATTTTCTCAAAACCTGATGGAAATAATAAACCATCAGTCAAAATAAAATTTGAGGAAGGAATCCCCAAGGAAACTTCTCTTGTTGATTTGTCATCTGGTGAGCGACAAATAGTAACTTTAATTTATGCTGCAACTCACATGAGTAAACAAAAAGTAGTTCTCATTGATGAACCCGAAATTTCACTGCATGTTACTTGGCAAAGACATTTGTTGGAAAAAATGTCTGAGCAACTTGGTGATAGACAAATTATAGTTTGTACACATTCACCGGTTATTGGTGCAGACTATGAGGACGATGTAACTATTTTTGAACCAAAGATTACTCAAGTATGTGAAAATATTAATAATAGTGAGGTTATGGAAGAGGACAGTGAGGTTTTTGATGGCTAAATATAAACTAGCAGAATATAGAGTATATTTAATGAATAGTATTATTAGCGGAAAAAATAGACATATTCTTGTAGAAGGTAAAGACGATAAATATTTAATTAAGCGACTTTGCCATGATTTTCTGAGTAACAATAGCCAAATTAATTTTGATAAAATACTTGTAGATTCTGCTGAGGATTTAACCGAAGATAATCAATTAACTTCATCTTTTGGTAATAGGGATAAAGTTGAATTTATAGCAAGTAGCATTATAGACAAACCATATGCAAATGGTTTTGTTGGTTTTATTGATAGAGAACTAGATGGGTTTGAATGGGACTATGAAAGTAGTGAGGATTTACAAGATTTTATTAGTTCTCATCAAGTATTGTCAAGACTTATATTATCGCGGGGTCATTCTATAGAAAACTATATTTTTGAATTTTCAATCCTCTCTGAAGTCTTAAAAATAGTGTCAACAACAATATATACTAATCAAGCAATAGAGCTATTTAAAGAAAATTTTGAAGCAGTTCTTCGCATAGCTTGTTCACTGGGATTAGCAGCAACAAAAGCTCAAATTTTATCTAAGACTAAATCAAGTATTGATTGGAAACTTATTGAGATTATATCTCCAACAGAAATTAATTTTAAACTCGATGATTGGATAACAAAATTAAGTTCTAGAGGAATTGAACAAGAACAAATAGAAAATTTAAAGTTACATTATACTATTTACACAGAACAAATTTCTAGAACTTCTATTTCTTTAGTTAGATGGATATGTCATGGTCACATAGGCTATAGTTTTCTAACTGCTTTATATGAAAGATGTATATTTGAGGTATGCCCAAATCAGCAAGAGCCAAATAAAGAACTAAGTAGAATAACTTGGGCTACTAAAGAATTATTTTATATCTTTATTAATTGTTGGATTGGAAAAATATCAGAAAATAAATACGAATACCCTACAGCTATATTTGAATTGTTAGGCATAACTCAAAATGATTAATGCTACTCTATAATTAGAAAAATCTGAAAATAAGGAAAATTCCATGAACGATACATCCAGAACCGATTGGGCTAGAATTGATACTATGAGCGATGAAGAAATTGATACTTCTGATATTAGTCCTTTGTCAGATGATTTCTTTGATAAAGCACAATTGCGAATTCCTAAGTTATCTACAAAAAGTACCGTGATTGTAGAAACATTAGCTAGGTTTCCAGTAGAGGGAGATAATGCAACAGGAGCATCAAATTTATGAAGCGAGAAAATTTAATTAATTTCTGAATAAATAATACTGATAAAATTCGAGGTTATGGAGTAAAATCCTTAGCTTTGTTTGGTTCAGTAGCAAGGGATGAAGCAACGGACAAAAGTGATGTTGATTTATTAGTTGAGTTTCAGGGAAAGGTTACATTTGATTGTTACATGGATTTAAAGTTATTTTTGGAGGATAGTTTGGGGTGTTCTGTAGATGTCGTTAGCAAAAAAATGTTAAAGCCTCAAATTAGAAATTTAGTTGAGCAACAAGCAATATATGTCTCTTAGAGGGTGTTTAAAAAGTTATGATGAGGTGTAATTTGTCATTCTCCGCGATAGTAAATAATCCCGCGAGATTCTTCCCTCCGGTCAGAATGACAATATAGTAACGTTTTTAACCTTTATTTTGACTTTTCAAACATCCTCTTAGCATTAGGTTATATTTTAATGTCATACAGTCAGTTTAGTTTAGAAACAGTGGAAACAACTTTTGGAATCACGATTCTGGAAACTGTGGGAACTTTTGCCGACATACAACCAGTTAATTACAGTGATTTCTTAACACAAATACTCAAAAGATATTTACCTCTAGCATTAGCTATTGGTACTGAAAAATCCCGTTCCGAGCTTATTTTAACACCAATTCTTGTAGAATTAAAAGAACAACTACACAATACAATCAGTTTATTTTCAGGTCGGGAATTTAATGTACTTCCAGAAAAAGGATTAAATGGTTTTTGTGATTTTTTGATTAGTAAATCTCCCGAACAAATAATTATTAAAGCACCGATTATTGCTTTGGTAGAAGCTAAAAATGATAATATTCAATCTGGGTTAGGACAATGTATTGCCGAAATGATAGCTGTACAATTATTTAATCAAGAAAAAGGAAATGTAATTCCTACCGTTTATGGTAGTGTAACCACAGGTACTAACTGGAAATTTATGCGGTTGACTGGACAAACAATTGAAATTGATTTAAATGAATACTTTATTAGTGATATTGGAAAAATATTAGGGATTTTAAGAAGTTTTATTGACCCACCTAAAAAATTATCCTAATGACCGTCAGGATGAAAATGTAAATTTCATCGTCACAAAATTGATTATTTAGCTTCTAGGACAAAAACAACTTCACAATCTGTATTACCGTGACTTTTACAACTTTTTAAAGCCTGGTTTTCTGCTAACTCTTTTTCAGTTGACTTTCCTGTTCCATAATCACCATTAGAATCAATAGCTAAAGCACCCCAGGCATTTTTAAAAGATATTAGTACTTTACAATCATTAGCACTACTATCATGAATACAATTATTCAATGCTGCATCAATTACTGCTGACTTTGAATTCTCAATTCCTGATGAATAAATTTTAGTAGAAGGAGAGTAAGAAATTGCTGCGTATACTTCAGATTGTGCATGAGCAGATTGGTTGATTCCTGATAATAAACAAAATCCGGCAATGGTTGACAATAAAATTTTTTGTAAATAGTTTTTTTGCATCATTTTTAATATTTTTTCGGGATACAATATATTAAAGGGCAGGTATAAAACCCACCCTGAAACTAATTTAAATTCAAATCATCAATTGCTAATTACCAATTAAATGATTATCTAGCTTCTTTAATAAAAATAACTTGGCAATTTTTATTACCGTAATTTCTACAAGTTTGCAAAGCAAATCTTTCTGCTAAAGGTTGACTACTTCCCCATCCTGTTCCGTACCCACCTGTAGAACCAACAGCTAAAGCACCCCAACCATTTTTAAACCACAGTGGTACTGTACAATCCTGAGCAGAACTGTCGCTAATACAATTGTTTAATGCGGAATTAATTGCTGATTGTTTTGTTCTCGCAATTCCTGATGCATAAACTTTAGTAGAAGGAGAATAAGATATTGCTCCAAATACGTCTTTAGATTTTGCATTAGCAGAGGGGGTTATTCCTGGTAATAAGGAAAATACTGCTATGGTTACTAATAAACTTTTTTGTAAAAAGTTTTTCTGCATTAATTTTATTTCCCAAATTATATAAAGGAAAGTTATGAATTACAAAGTAGACACTCTAATTCTTTGTATATTTTTCATAGATTTATTTTTCCTTAATTAAGCATTTTTGGGAATCGGATTTATACTGATTTTTATATAGAAATATCTTTACATTTATTAAGAATATTTACTGAATCTCCGAATAAATACTTGTTAAAATACAAATACCGAAAAAGGGTAGGTATAAAACCCACCCTCAAACTAATTTGAATTTAAATCGTCAATCACTAATTACCAATTACTGGTGCACTCAAAGAAACATGAGTCGTTTCTTTTGGCTTTGCTACTAAGGTTGGTACAGAATCGCGTAATCTTGCTGTCAATTGTAGTGTTGTAGCGTCGTACATTTGAGTAAGCAATTTGGGGTAAAAACCAATACCAATGATTGGTACTAGCAAACAAGCAATGATAAATACTTCGCGAGGTTCAGCATCTATCAAGACTTGATGAGAAACCAATTCTTCGTTCTCTTGACCGTAGAAAATTTCCCGCAACATTGATAACAGATAAATCGGAGTTAAAATCACTCCCACTGCCATCAAAAAGATAATAATGACTTTGAATGTGGGGTTATAAGCGTCGCTAGTGGCAAAACCCACAAATACCATTAATTCGGCGACAAATCCGCTCATTCCCGGTAAAGCCAAAGAAGCCATTGAACAAGTGGTAAACATAGCGAAAATCTTCTTCATCCGCTTACCAACACCACCCATTTCATCTAGCATCAAGGTGTGTGTCCGGTCATAGGTTGCCCCTACCAGGAAGAATAAACTCGCACCAATCAAACCGTGGGAAACCATTTGTAATAAGGCTCCACTTAATCCCAAATCAGTGAAGGAGGCAATACCAATGAGTACAAACCCCATGTGGGAAATTGATGAGTAAGCAATTTTCCGTTTTAAGTTACTTTGGGCAAAGGATGTTAAGGCAGCGTAGATAATATTCACTACCCCCAAAACTACTAACACTGGTGCAAAATAAGCATGGGCATCAGGTAACATTTGGGCATTCATGCGAATCAAGGCATAACCACCCATTTTCAAAAGAATACCCGCTAGTAACATATGTACGGGTGCTGTCGCTTCACCGTGGGCATCTGGTAGCCAAGTATGCAAGGGAATAATCGGTAATTTGACTGCGTAAGCAATCAAGAACCCTGCATAAAGTAAAAATTGGAAATTTAAGGCAAAATCTTTGAGAGCGATCTCTCGCATATCAAAAGTGATGGTATCGCCATAAAATCCCATTGTCAAGGAAGAAAGCAAAATAAACAACGACCCACCAGCAGTGTATAAAATAAACTTGGTAGCTGCATATTGGCGCTTTTTACCGCCCCAAATTGACAAGAGGAAGTAAATCGGGACTAGTTCCAGTTCCCACACCAGGAAAAATAACAGCATATCCTGGACGGCAAATACAGCTATTTGACCACCATACATTGCCAATATCAAGAAGTAAAATAATTTAGGCTTAAAGGTGATCGGCCAAGCTGCTAAAATTGCCAGGGTGGTAATGAATCCAGTCAAGATAATTAGGGGCATAGACAAACCATCTGCCCCCACTGACCAATTTAAACCTAATTGTGGAACCCAGGGGTAACTCTCTACTAACTGCAAATCGGGATTAGAGAAATCATACCCTGTGTAAAAAGCGTAAACAATCAGCGCGAAATCTATCAACCCGACGATGAGGGAATACCAGCGCACTGTTTTGCCATCTTTATCTGGGATGATGGGCAGTAGTAGTGACGCCGCTACTGGGAATAAAATAATCGTCGTCAACCACGGAAAATTAGCTATATTCATCACAATTAGTCTGCAATTAAAATCATCTTTGGCAAAAAGTCACTAGTTATTAACTAACAGCTTTTTGGCTATTTTGCCTTCATTGTTAGGTTGATTTAATCAAATTGGCAATCCCTAATTTTTACTTGGGAGTTTATTTTGATGGATTACACAATCTAAATCATACAAAACACTACTCTACTAGTGAGGTTTGTTACCACCTAACGAATTTTTGCCACAGCATCAAGAGACTGTCGGTTCCTGGTATTTAACTCCTCGTTTTTGATGTCTGTACTCAGCTACAATTGGATAAACTATGCTACGTAGTCGATTAATTGCACCGACAGGACGATGGACGGCTAGACCGTTCCAAGAAGAAAAGCGGAGATTTTCGCCAAAGTTATCTTCTTGGGGCGACTGAACATTTTGATGCTTAATTGTCAGACGACCAACTGTAAAGAAGGGTGATTCCTGTTCATTCCAAACAATGGTACTATCATCAATCGGCATCTCTGGATTAACTTGAAATTGGATTTGAAAATCCCAACAATATTCAGCATCAGGTTTGGCTAGTGTTTGAATTATATCCTCTCGATAGTGATTATCTTCTGAACCTAAAGCTTTAGCTTGCTTAATTTCGTTTTCTGGTCTGGGCTGAAATGGAAGTGGTTGATGAGGAGATTGATTAGAAACTGGAGTAAATCCATATTTAATCACGGCGGGATATTCCACCGGCACTAAACCGGGTTGGGATTGATCAAAATCAGATTTGAGTCCCAGCGCATAAGCTGAAGCACTCCAATAACGGGCTGTGAGCAAACTATTCGGTGTAGATTTAGTCCCATTTTTAAGATACGAGAATTCCTGGGGATGTAATAGTAACCATAATAATGGGTATAGCTTCAGTAGCGGCGACAATCCTCCTCTGTAAACCGCCGAAAAAAAGCTATGGAAATCTTTAATGGTTTTGACAAAAAAGAATTCCACATTATGCACAATAATATCCTGGGTTTTCAATTCATGACTTTGGGTAAGTCGTTCTCCTTCTACTCCCATGACTTTTATAGCCATAGAGCGGGTATCTGGTTCATAATCGCCCTTAACAGTAAAACCACCATTAGCAAATCTTAGCCACACTGGATATTGTTTCGGTTTTGCAAATAAACCTTGTTTTAGGGAAATGGCAGATAATTGAGCTTCGGTTAATGAAGTCAATTTACCTAGTTCTTGTTTGATTGCTATTTCATCAAAGTCAAAAATTTCTAGAGTTCCTTGCACAGCAGCGTGGGTTTTTGCATGAGTATCTCTCTTCGCGGGTTCTTTCTTTTTATCCCCGTAAAGATTTTCCATTCGCTTTTTAGCAAGCTCACCCATCAGCTGGTAATATTTGAGTTCGTCTTTTTCTGGGTATTCTGTAAATAGTTTCATTTGTTTGATGAGTTGATTTAATTTTGAGGTTTACAAAGAAAGATGTTTTTGCAGGAAAGTAGTGGAGCGGGAATCTTGTCTGCCATTGAGGCCAGACGGGCAAGATGCCCGCTCCACACACTCTTAAAATTTGTTAGAGATCAAATGTAACTTTGTACTTTCTATCTGAGGAAGGAACGTTACGATTAACTAAGTCAGAAACAGTTTTGGTATTTTGAATAATTTGCCAACCTACAGGTGAAAAAGTTTTTTCGTTGAAGATATTAGGTGATAGTAAAGGATTGGTTAGAGCTTGAGAAAAGGCATCAATACCAATTAAACGTGCTACTAGGGGAGGGATAGTTGAATTTTCCCGTACTTCTTCGGCATAAAGTCCCACAAAAAATTCAATTTTATCAACATGACCGTATAATTCTTTAAGTTTCTTTTGAGCAAATTCATCACCAGTAATTTGCTCGAAAGCAGTGACTCTAGGAAAACCACACATTTCTCGGTAATCATTATAGCTTGCTAATTGCAGTTTTCTTCCGAGTCTGACTGAGGCTAATTCGGTCAATTTTACTAATATATCAGGGGTGTTAAATAAACCAATTTTTGTTCCTGGTTGAGAACAAGTTTCTTCCATTAATGCTCCTAAACCTTGGTCAATAAATAGCTTATTGTTCCAGAGTGTGTCGGCTATATTAATTGGTTCACCGTTATATTTAAATGTTTCGGGAATTGCACTATGCCAACGATAAACAAAGTCAAACTCAATGGCCATATAATTGGGACGATGCCAACTTTCCTTGGTAAAAGCTTCGGGATCAGCAAATAATTTAAAGTGATATGGAGTAATGTGATTAATGTATTCCTCCATAATAATTTTCAGGATAATTGCCATGAGAATATTTCTGGATGTTTGGAAAAGCCTTTCATCATCCCACTCTGGATAATTACTTGCCAATTCATCACAAAGACGATTATGTTCTCTCAGACATAGAGTATTGAGCATTACATAGCCAATTTGCACATTTGCTCGTTCTACACCCATAGCAAACATATATTGTTTTTTATCTACGTGCTGTCTTTTTTCATCATTTATAGGTTCATAAAGACCTTCAA
Organism: uncultured cyanobacterium; assembly: GCA_963766435.1. Lineage (GTDB taxonomy): Bacteria > Cyanobacteriota > Cyanobacteriia > Cyanobacteriales > Nostocaceae > CAVXZH01. The sequence continues at coordinate 1,953,476 of CAVXZH010000006.1, read as the reverse complement.
ATTCAGGTTTAACTTTCCCCTGTTCGGGGTCAGCATAATAAAATAATGGATAGTCTTCTTCTACACCATCTTGGCGTTTGAGTTTCTGAGTTTTTAGTTTACCTCCTTGAAAGGTTCTTAACAGATGTGTTTGTTTTCTAGTTAAACCGTAAACATTACACAAATCAATTTCATGATTAGAGGTGTTTTTTAATTTATTCTGGTGATCAAGACGGAGAAAACTATCAGTAAACCACTGCACCCAATAGGGAAACAGCATAGTTGATTTAGTAGAATAAATGGTTTTACCATCTCTTTTATGAAATAAAATCGCTAGTTGTTCAACATCTGGGAGATTTCCCTCCGCATTTAAGCTGGGATCTGGTGGTAAATGTCGCCCAGTATAAGTACGATCATTAAGTGATTCCCAAGAAGTGTAACTATCAGTTTTTTTAGGAATTTGAGTATCAGGAATTTTTTCATCTAGGGTCATCATACTATAGGGATTAGGACGAGTAGGAATTTTATAGATGAGACTATTCAAGAGGGTTTTATTGACTTTCCGGGCTACAGATTTATTACTTTGAAGTAATTCCCAAATTTCTTTAAAGTTTGTCAAAACGAAGGTTTGAAGTTTGTTGGCAAAACCGTCTCTAGATGTATCTCTTTTGCTAGACATAATTTTTACCTTTCTTTGAAAATGTTGTTTATTCAAGACAATTTTTACTGCACAAGGAATGAGTATAGTGTTTCTTGGGCAACTAAGTTAGACTCAATCATATGTTTTTTACAAAAATTTAGTATTCTTTTTAGAGGTGGAGCAGGCATCTTGCCTGCCTGTCCTCAATGGCGGGCTTTCCGGCCCGCTCCACGGATTTAGCATGAAATCAGTTTAATTTGTAGGGCTGCTGAAATAACACACTAGTTTCCGTCCTCTAATTCAATACGCTTCAGTTAAGGGAAGGATGACATTATAGGGAATCTACCCATTTTTCAGCTTAACACCAAAAAACTTTTCAAACATCCTCTAAATGGAAATTCGCTTGGAAGGTAAAGGAATTGTTTTTTTTCTACTATAATAAACAGTCTCTATCCATAAATATCTTGCTTCATTAATACTTTCGACTGCTTCTTCTAAAGTTTCTCCCTGAGTCATACAACCTGGTAAATCAGGTATTATCACTGTATATCCTCCATCCTCTTCGGGATAAATGGACATTGGATATTTTAAAGATAGATAATAATCTAAAGATTCATGTTCAATCTGAGGATTAGTTTTCATTTTTCCAGTGTTCTAAATCGAGTAATCATAACAAATTTAGAATACTACATACTAAAGAAATTATTATCATACTTATTCGATCAATTGTTCTATAATCTCTCGAATAGCTGCGACAGCAATATCTTCTTGATCAGATTTAGGGTATACTGTTAATAAAATAATATTGTTGAAAGTTTTTACGTAATAAATAATTCGATATCCAGCACTTTTACCTTTCTGAATATTGCTATTTTTAACCCTAATTTTATAAACTTGCTCCTCCTCTCCTAAACCGATAAGACGATCACCAATAATCTCTCCTTGCTGCAACTGTAAAATAATTGGTTCAATATCATCACGAATTTTTCGATATCGTTTTGATAATTTATATAGTTGTTTTTCAAATTCAGAAGAAAATCGTATTGAGATAGGATTTATCTCATTCATTATCAATTCTCTCCCATAATTCAGAAATAGGTCTAGTTTTACCAGATTTTACCTCTTCAAACGCTCTAGTTAAACTCTCTTTGATTTCCTGAATTGGGGTATCATCAGGGTCAGTATCACTTTCTTCTGGAAGCAGAATAATTACTTTGACTGCCTGAAAATTATCAATTTCCAATGGATAATCTAAGGTTAATTGTCCTTGTCGAATTTTTCCTGTAACTTCTAAGGCTTTCATAGTTTTTTACCTTTTTTTAGTTTCTTAACTAATTGTGATGCAGGAAATACTCGTATATTGTATCTTATTAACACGAGTATTATTTAATTTGTTACTAAAAGAAATAAGGGAAAGGTTAATAGACCTTCCCCTTGTTTCTTAATCTTAGGTAATACCGAAGACAATCACTAAGCCCAACACAGCCCCAAATACAATCAAGGCATAGAATTGAGCGCGACCATTTTCTAAGTATTTCAATCCTTCACCACTGACGAGGGTGAAAAATCCTGTGAGGTTAACAGCACCATCGACAACGCGGAAGTCAACTTCCATCACTTGTCTAGCTAGACGACGTAATCCCACCACAAAGACCCGATGATAAATGTCATCAAAATACCACTTGTTCAGGGATAGTTGGTACAGTGGTTGAATTTTGGCAGCGATCGCCGCTGGGTCAATTTTGCGCTGTAAATACATGAGTACTGCTAAAGTAATCCCAATCACAGAAACAGCAATGGAACTACCTGCCATGAGATAAAATTCCGACGGATCAAATTCAGCGGTTTTTTGTAAAACTTCAGCTAAGGTTTCCGTCGGGGGAAAGATGAACTGCTCAAAGTAATTGGCGTAAGGTGTACCTACTAAACCAATCAAAATCGAAGGTATTGCTAAAACGGCTAATGGCAAAGTCATTGTCCACGGTGATTCATGGGGAGAATCGCTGTGTCCGTGGGAGTCATGGGCATTATGGGCATCATGGGTATCATGAGCATGATGAGCAGCCAATTCGCCTTTGTTCATAGCCCCAGGACCAAAATTAGGAGCTAGTTCAGGCGCATCTAATGGCACGACTGCTGCGGCTGCATTTTTGAGTTGTTGCTGAATTTTCTGGTCAGTACCCCGGAATTTACCTTCAAATGTCGAGAAATACATTCTAAACATATAAAAAGCAGTTATTCCCGCAGTTAGCCAGCCAATTAACCACAAAAATGGATTAGCGGCAAATGCCGCTCCCAGGATTTCATCTTTTGACCAGAAACCAGCAAAAGGAGGAATCCCCGAAATAGCCAAACAACCAATCAAGAAGGTGAATCCGGTAATGGGCATATACTTTCGTAATCCCCCCATTAACCGCATATCCTGGGCTAAAACGGTGTCATGACCCACAACCCCTTCCATGCCGTGAATCACTGAACCAGAACCCAGGAATAACATCGCCTTGAAATAGGCATGAGTCATCAAGTGAAAAAGTCCAGCCGAGTAGGCACCTACTCCCATCGCCATCACCATATAACCTAGTTGGGAAATGGTGGAGTAAGCTAAACCCTTTTTAATATCGTTTTGGGTAATGGCAATAGTTGCCCCCAAAAACGCGGTAAATGCCCCAGTAAATGCGATCACGTTCATCGCGACTGGGACATGTTCAAATACTGGGTACATCCGAGCAATCAGGAATACACCTGCTGCCACCATTGTTGCGGCGTGAATGAGGGCAGAGATGGGGGTTGGACCTTCCATCGCATCTGGTAGCCAAACGTGCAAGGGAAATTGAGCCGATTTTGCTACTGGACCGAGGAAGACCAAAATTGCCAACACAATCGCCAGGAAATTGCTCACAGAACCTGTTTCGACTAGTTCTGCTAGGCGATCGCCCATGACGATGAAATCAAAGCTGCCTGTCGCCCAGAACAGCCCCAAGATACCGAGTAATAAACCAAAGTCACCAACTCGGTTCGTGACAAATGCCTTTTGACAAGCTGCTGCTGCTGATGGGCGATCATACCAAAATCCAACCAGCAAGTAGGAACACATCCCGACCAGTTCCCAGAAAATATAAACCTGTACAAGGTTGGGACTGACCACCAGACCCAGCATTGAAGAGCCAAATAAACTCAGATAGGCATAAAACCTGACATAACCAGGATCATGGGCCATATAGCCATCTGTGTAAATCATGACCAAAACGGCTACTGTGGTGACAATCACCAGCATCAGGGCTGTGAGGTGGTCAATAGTGTAGCCCATGTTCAGGTGAAAATTGCCTGCGGCGGCCCATTCTATGGTGCGGATATAGGTTGGGTGTCCTTGAATTTGACTCCATAGCAAAGCTAAAGACAACCCTAAAGCTGCTCCCATCAGGGAGATAATCACTACAGCATTCAGCTGTCGCAGGCGATTTGTCCGCTGATTCAACGAGATTAACCCTAGACCGACCAGCATTGCCCCTAGAAGTGGGAATACCGGAATCAGCCAGGCATACTGATAGATTACTTCCATCACTGACGCCTACTTTTAAAATTCTTAAACTAAGTGAAGATATGCTGCGGACAATCAATACCAATTCAAAATTTAAAATACCCTACGGTTCGGTAAACCGACAACATTCAAAAACCAGAAAGTCAGATTATATCTGGGTTCTAGGGTTGAATTTAGGGCATTTTTTTCCTGAATGGGGATGAAACAAGGGACTCTTACACAGACGCATGGGATGAAGCAAGGAACAGGAGGATTGAGTAGACAAGTTTAGATGGGGGCAAAATTCTTGGTTGTCTTCCTCCCTTATTTCTGATTTAAACCAGCTTGCCATTCGATTATCACCTACACCCAAAGCTGAAACTGCTGTAATTGAGTTCCCTTGTGCGTCCACAAACAATTTTCGAGGTGGGAACTGTTAACAATTGTGACATACACCCTTGAGGATAAAATACCCCACCCAAAGGTAATTGGGTGGGGTGTTAAGCATGGTTTTAGATTTGGGCTAGTTTTTCGATTTTTTTCCGACTCCGGTTCTTAAGATATTTCCTAGCTCCATCAGTGGTAATGGGATTTTATGGAGTATAAGCTGCTACCAATGAACTTAGGTAATCAGCTATTTATGAGCACGTCTTCTACCTTCTGACTTTTGTAAACTTTATGACCACGACTAAACTCTTGTTTAATTTCTTCTAAAGCTAGACGTAGATCATCTCTACCGCGAAAACCTTCTAGTCGATGACGAATAATTCCATTTTCGATCAGCAATAAAGTTGGCAATGATTTCAGTTTATAAGTGTTAGACAGTTTGAAATTTTGATCAGCGTTTATACTAACTAGTTTTATTTCCTCGCTGCATTCCGCCTGAAATTGGATCAGCAGAGGATGGATGATGCGGCACAAACCACACCAAGGTGCTTCAAAATTGACTAAAACGGGAATTGGAGATTCTAAAACGAATTCAGTAAATGTCCGCTCACTTACCAACAAAACCATGACGCCTCTTGAATTATAGGGTTTTTATATGAAACTAGCTATCAGTGAGGAGGAGCTGGTAAGTCAGTCACTGCCTATAAATAAACATACTTTTGACAAAAAAGCCAGCGCGACTGACACGGTGGCTGTTTATGAATGTTAAAATCTTAATTGCTGTTTATCTTGGCAACTGATTATTGACCAGCAACTGTCAGTATTAAATCTCCCACCGAAAATGCTGTTTGAAATTATTCTACATCAATTTGGTAGCATTTGATCAGCTAATTGCAAAACTACATCTAAAATTAGGGATCAACTAAAATCACCATCCGATTTGATGAGATCCTATCAACAACCCAGGATGTAACCACCACAGTAAGGCCACAAAAATACTCACGCCTAAATATGCTGGCCGCAGAAATTCCTCCCATTTCAGAGATTGGCGACCATCGATTATGGCCTGAAACGGGATAATTGATGTCCGTTCTTTAACTGCATTAAACGCTGACCCATGTCGCTCTCCCCAGCGCCGATCCCCATGCCAAACTCCAAAACCATGATGCAGTACCAACCCGATCGAAGTGATTAGGGTAAAGCTACTGCCAATCCAAAGCGTATGCGCTAAACACCAAATTATCTGTCCTACCATTTGGGGGTGTCGGGTAATTCTGATCATCCCTGTTTCATAGAGATGGACTTGGGGCTGTTGAATCGCGGCAATTTCTAGTAAATTAAAAGTAGCAGGGTATAAAAATAAAAACGAAATCGCTGACAGTAGCCAAACTACTGCTTTTATTCCTGGCACATCTTGCACCTGCCAAAGTTGCCAGCCATCATAACGATGGTTAATAAAGTAAATAATTAATATTACCGCTAGCGGTACACTAATTAAGGCAAAGAAAATGCGATAAAGCCTCGGCCCAATTCGCTTTTCTGCCCAAGGGCGCAAAGCGGCTCCTCCACTGTGAGCGATCGCAAAGGTTAATTGCAACCCGAACATGACAAAATGACTGGCAGATACCCCAAAATTCAGCATCATCATATATTTAGGTAAAGTAACTTAAAGAAAACTAACATTCAGCACAACTAATACTACAGAGTATTTAATCGGGGACTTTAGTCAAGATGTTGTGGTACTGTCTTGGACAAGTCAAGCGTCTAAGTTGATCATGCAACAAGTTTTGTACAACCAACCGCCGTGCAAGATGGCTTGCTCGCTTCTGCTCCAATCCCTGTTTGTAGGTTGAAGTCCTATGTCTGACCTTCCTTTCACTTTAGATCAGTTACGTATCCTCAAAGCGATCGCCCTTGAAGGGAGCTTCAAGCGTGCTGCTGATAGTCTCTATGTCTCTCAACCTGCCGTGAGCTTACAAGTCCAAAATTTAGAACGGCAACTGGATGTCCCCTTATTTGACCGTGGTGGACGTCGGCCCAATTAACTGAAGCTGGACATCTACTCTTAAGCTACGGTGAGAAAATCCTGAGTTTATGTCAAGAAACCTGTCGCGCTATTGAGGATTTACAAAATCTTCAAGGTGGAACTTTGATTGTGGGTGCTTCTCAAACTACTGGCACCTACCTTTTACCAAGAATGATCGGTGTGTTCCGACAAAAGTATCCTGATGTTGCAGTACAACTACATGTTCACTCAACCCGACGCACTGCTTGGAGTGTGGCGAATGGACAAGTGGATCTAGCCATTATTGGCGGAGAAATCCCTAGTGAATTGACAGAATCATTAGAAATTATGCCCTATGCTGAAGATGAATTAGCGTTGATCTTACCAGCCTCTCATCCCTTTGCCAAATTGGGAACAATTCAAAAGGAAGACCTATATAAACTACAATTTATTGCGTTAGACTCTCAATCAACAATCCGGAAAGTAATTGACCAAGTATTAGCTCGCTATGACATTGATACTAGACGCTTTAAATTTGAAATGGAATTAAACTCCATTGAAGCAATTAAAAATGCTGTGCAATCAGGTTTAGGCGCAGCCTTTGTTTCCACTAGCGCTATTGCCAAAGAATTACAAATGGGTGTGTTGCATTGTGCCTCCATTGAAGGTGTAATTGTCAAACGAACGCTCTGGCTAATTTTTAACCCCAATCGCTATCGGTCTAAGGCCGCAGAGGCTTTTAGTCAGGAAATTTTGCCCCAATTTGCTACTCCTGAATGGCACGAAGAACTTTTAAAAATATCACAGAAGAATCTGATGATAAATACATTAGATATAGACACATCTACATCTTCTGAGCCAGGATGATCATCAGAACGATTTAAAATTCCAAAATAAAGAGATAGGGGTTCTCTTTATTTGTCAAGAGTCAGGATACAGGAGTCAGGAGTCAGAATAAATACCAAGAGAAAGAATCCTGACTTTAATACAAAAATATATAGGTAAGCAATTAGAATAAATCTTGTAATTCTATCTCCTGATTTCTGGTTTTTTATTTATTTCGCCTGACTCGGTGACTCCTTATTAAATACCAAAATGGAAGTTTACTGTACTCGTCCTCGTTGTCCCCGTGCAAAAAACCTTTTTGCAGATTTAGACAATCATGAAACTCTGAAAACAACACCACAAAAGTACTGTACAGCTTGTGGTATGTCCTTGATTTTGCGCGATCGCTATTTACCAATTAGACTTTTAGGACAGGGAGGATTTGGGACTGCTTTTTTAGCCATAGATCGCGATAGTCCCAGAATGCGTCAATGTGTAGTTAAGCTGTTTCAACCAGCGGGAAATTTAGCACCTACGGCATTAGAGAAGGCACAAGATTTATTTAAACAAGAAGCCGCAGTTTTAGAAAAAATTGGTCAACACGACCAAATCCCCAACTTATATGCTTACTTTGAAATAACTGCTCCTAGTTGGCAAGCTGGATCTGAAAAATTATTTTATCTTGTCCAAGAATATATTGATGGGCAGAACCTAGAGGAAGAATTAGTCCAAAAGGGCAAGTTCTCTGAGACAGAAGTATTAGAAGTATTCACCCAAATGCTGAGGGTACTTAAATTTGTTCATGATGATGGTACAATCCACCGAGATATTAAACCCTCTAATATCATGCGCCGTCGGGATGGTAAACTTTTCCTTCTGGATTTTGGCGCAGTTAAACAGGTAACTAATGCTGCTTCTTCTACGGGAATTTACTCCCCAGGATTTGCACCACCAGAGCAGATGGCTGGAGGACAAGTATTTGCATCTACAGACCTATATGCTTTAGCTGTGACTATGGTAGTGTTGCTAACAGGTTTGGAGCCAAATCAGCTATTTGATTCCTATAACAACCAATGGCAATGGCGTTCTTATGTGAATATTCATCCTGATATCGCGGATATTTTCGACAAAATGCTGCGACCTTCACCTAATCAACGTTTTTCCTCAACTCAAGAAATTCTGGAATTGCTGCAAGCCGGGAGCAAGGAAAACTCTATCCCATCTACGTTACTAAATCCTCCCCAACCGTTGCTGACCCCTGCCAACCCACCTAGATTTTCAACTTGGGAATTACTAACTGGTGCAGCATTTAGTGGTTTTCAGGGTGCCATGATTGTGATCGCACTCTTGAGCTTTATCCCCACACCAATGGCTGTAATGGCTACTGCTGTCATTTTGGGAATGATGATTTTTGCCCAAACTAGAGGTTGGATCAAAAAGTCTCATTTGCTGATTATTGCCGCCATTAGTCTATCCTTGGTCATTTTTATACCCTTTTTGCATAAATCGGTTACTAGTATTCCCACGGTACTTTTACTAGCTGTAGTGGCTAGTTTAATTGCCATTGCTATGACTGCTCTCTTTCGTCTAATTTATAAATTGTTATCTCTTGTTTTGTAATCAAGAAAACTCTAAATTTTAAGTATAATAATTCTGACAGCATCTAATTACTACTAGTTTTTTCCAACAACACCTTTCTCATGTCGCAAAAAAAAGAAACATTAGTCTTAACCTTGGCTGTATTCCTAACAGCTGGGATAACAGGTGTTATTATCTGGTTTTTGGTTCAGAGTTCTGGGTGGAAATTAAATAATGGCGTCGTTACAGATCAGGTCACAGGTAATCCTGCCACCATGACAGAGCGGATTAGTTTTGGGGAAAGAATTTTAACTCCGGGTGATGCAATTCAGTCAAAAAAAGAGGGTGTTGCGGCATTCAAGGACAAAAATTATGCTGGGGCTATTGCGGCTTTGACCACAGCCATCAAATCGAAGCCAAATGATCCAGAAACGTTGATATTTCTGAATAATGCCCGTGCTGCTACTACTAAAAGTTACACTATAATTGTCTCTAGTCCCTTGGGTACTGACCCCAATAAAGCTTTAGAAACTTTACGTGGTGTTGCTCAAGCTCAAAACGAAATTAACCTTGCTGGGGGTATCAAGGGATTTTTACTGAAGGTAGGAATAGCCAGCGATGATGATAATACCCAAATATCAGCACAAATTGCCACTAACTTAGTTAATAATCCAGAAGTGCTGGGTGTAATTGGTCACAATAGTAGTGACGCCACTTTAGCCGCAGGTGCTATTTATAATTCTGGAAAACTGGTAGCTATTTCCGCTAACAGCACTTCTATGGGAATTTCTAACTTTAGTCACTATGTTTTTCGCACAGTTCCCAGTGACCTAATTGCAGCGAGAACATTGGCTAGTTATATGCTCAAGACCTTACAGAAAAAAAAAGCCACCATTTTTTTCAATTCTCAAAGTAAATATAGTCAGTCGCTCAAGTCTGAATTTACTACTTCAATTCTGCAAGAGGGTGGACAAATAACCAACGAATTCGATTTATCTAAAACCGATTTTAGTGCCACACAAAGCCTAGCACAGGCTAGTAAACAAGGTACTCAAGTATTGATGTTAGTTTCTACCTCGGACACTTTGGATAAAGCACTACAAGTGGTTCAAGTTAACCAGAAACATTTTCCCTTGCTGGGTGGTGATGATATCTACACTCTCAAAACTTTGCAAGTGGGTAGTGGACAAGCTGAAGGAATGGTAGTAGCCGTTCCTTGGCATATTCGTGGTGATTCTAAAACTGATTTTCCCCAGAAATCTCGTCAATTATGGGGTGGTGATGTTAATTGGCGTACTGCTCTAGCTTATGATGCTACTAAGGCATTTATTGCCGCTTTAAATAGCGATCCTAGTCGTTCTGGTGTTCAACAAGCACTGGCTTCATCCAACTTTTCGGCTACAGGTGCTTCTGAGGTAATTCGGTTTTTGCCTTCTGGCGATCGCCAGGCGCCAGTACAACTAGTTAAAATAGTACCTGGTAATCGTTCTGGAAATAAATATGACTTTGAGCCAGTAGGAAAATAAATTAGGGCTGGCGGAAAATTTTTTTTCCAAGACATACTGGGTGGTCAACATGAGAGGTTCTCAAGTGGAGTTAGTCTCCACGACCACCCAAGCCTTGCAGAAACTTGCTTGTAGTCCTGGTGGCATCTATTACGCTTCTACCCCAGAGGTTGTTCCTCAATGTTCCATCAAAGCCTTGCGATTGGGGCGGATACAAGGTGAGTATATTGCTCCTGATCAAGAAACATTTGTTCTCCCATCTGAATGTCCTGATAAATGGAACAAATTGAACATTGAGGCGTTTCCATCAGGAAAGTACCCGATTACCCGGAATCTGTTGATGGTGGTCAAGCAGAATGGTCAAATTGAGCAGCAAGCAGGTGTTGCTGATGCCAACTTACGGTTGACATAGCCGGGACAAGAACTGATTAACCAGACTGGGGTTGTTAAAATCCGCTGACACCTGCCTAAGTACCCAAAGGATGGCTGATCCCAAAAGATTCACTTTACCCAGCTCGATTAATCGACTCTGCTGGTAAGCAAATTAAATTATCACCTTGGGTAAGAATTAAACCGCGTTGGCGTAACTTACCCATCAAACGAGTGACAGTAACACGAGTTGAACCAATCGCGCTACCAATTTGGGCATGAGTGAGGGGGAAAGGTAAACAATAACCACGGATGACATCAGGATCAGTTTCGCTCATGGCTGGCTCTCCATATTCCTCAATTAACAAGGTGAGGAATCCTAAGAGTCTGTCAATAGTACGGCGTTGTCCTAAAGCACTTAGCCACAGGAGTTTACGTTGGTGCTGGTATCTAAAAGCATCCATTACTTCACGACGGAAGTGAGGCCAGTTGTCTAAATCGTGCCAGTACATCCACAATACTGCCGTTTGGTCAACGTGGGCGTAAGCTTGGAGCGTGAAAGGGGACTGAGCCACAATTTCAAATGGTTGTCCGGCACCCACAAAACCTAAAAAGGCTTCTTCTGGGGTTCTATTAATACGTCGAGAGGTCAGCTGACTAGCCGTAGCACTAACTTGGGCGGTTCCCACCATGCGGATCGCACCTCGTTGCACTAAATATAGCAATCCGGGTCTGGCGGGAATGCGTTCATCTTTGCTGAAGGTGCGGCAGCGGTAGTGTTCTTGAGCCCAGTCAAGAATTCGTTGCCAAGTTAAGAAGGGCCGTGATGCCTCAGAGAAGGAGGATGGAGATTGCATAGGTAACAAAGAGCGTTCGGCTGAAAACAAAGACGTCATAAACAATGTGCAAGGAGTGTCTTTGTGTTGGTAAGACAGGCTCAACATCTGATCGTGTTAACCTGACTGGAAGAGTAGCAGGCAAAAAATGCTTTCTACTTTTCTGTTATACTTCTACTGTACAATGTAGGTAGTTAAATTTACTCACTATTTGTTGATAGTTCATCAAATTTTATCCTACTCTCATTTTTCTTTATCTAGATTACACTTCCATCTTGGGATAGATGAAACCGGATCAAATAACCCATGATACAGCTTTTTGACGGAGGACTAAGTGCATCACACGCTACTCACTGGGAAAATGCAGCTATTAAGCGGCTAGTATATATTCATTTGTTGTCCACCTTAAATATTTATACCAGTAATGGGGTAATTCTAAGCATAGAAGATAGAAAAATTCCTCTATACAAAGGTAGAGATGATAAACGAATCTTATATATTTCTGGGGTAGCACTGCAACTAGCAAAATCTCATAATTCCCAGGCTATGGAGATAGCTGAGGCTATCGCTAATCAATTATCAGAAACCTGTAATGATATTTTGAAAGTGCAAATTGTTCCCCCAGGTTGGATTCATTTAACGTTAACTCATCCAACTCTAGCAGCTTGGTTACAAAATCTGGTAAGGGGTGAAGAACATTCCTTAATCAGCATAGAACAAATTCCCATCATTCATCAACCAAAATTACTAAATTATAATCCTTTACAATTATTTGCCATTCAATCGGCTCATGCTCGTTGCTGCTCGATACTGTCTCAAGCCCACCGGGAGGGATTAATTCAATTTAGCAAGACTGAAGCTTCTAGTTCCGTGATGGGCAACCTGATTTCTCCACACCCTATACCTTGGCTGAATATTGAACAAAAACTTCTTCTTCATCATCCAGCGGAAATTCGTTTAATTAGCGAATTGGTGCAAGTTGTAGACCATTGGGAAAGTTCTGATTTTTCCATTTCACCTAGTTGGGAAAAAACGGCACTTTCTTTGAGTCAAGCGATAGAGCATTTCTGGTGTCAATGCCGAATTTGGGGTGAAGTGAAAATTAGCGATTTTCAATTATCCCAAGCTAGACTGGGATTGTTGCTAGCTACTCAATTAGTTTTCAGAGCTTTGCTGGTACAAAAACTTGGGTCTTTGGCATTGACCGAACTCTAATGTTAACCCATCTAGTTAATTCTTCTACAGTACCCTGGGAGGAAATAAAAACTTTTAATTTAGGTATTGACGAAATGTAACCTCTCGGTTATATTATCACTTGTGTGAGGAGCAGAATTCAGAAAGGACACCGAGACGAAACACGGCCAGTTGTCGGTGTCCTTTCTGGTTAGAAAAGCAATGTAATTTTAGACACTTGAGTTATTGTGGCACTTATATCAAAAAACTACTTAATATATAGAGCCGTTTTAGTTGGTTTCAGAATTTACTCCGGAGTAAATTAGACTTGGACTATTGTTTTTTGGTACTCGCGAACAATATGATGTTGAACAATGCCTAATGTCAGGTATTTAACCTTTATATCTTCGGCAAGCTCATGAAAATCTTTAATAACTCCTCGACAATTGCTAGCTCCACATTGGCATTCCAGCGTCCAAAGATTGTCGTTCATGGTAGTGGAATAATCGTAGTAAATTTGCTCATCCTTGTGAATATCTCGCAGAGCAATTAAAAGATTTCCGCTGGTAATACCTGCATTAGGATCACAAGAATGATTGATCAAAACAAAGGGTACTTCTAAATCCATATAGGTTTGAGTATCTACCTGCATTGGATTACCTGAAAGTTCTCCTTTCTCTAAAGATTCTTCTAGGTTAATAAACTTGCCATGAAAAATCAGCATTGGCTCATTTTTCTTGATATTTTGCTTGGCAAATAGTCCTCGACCAAGAGAACATATTCCCACATAAAACATTGAGTCAAAAGTATGAATCACAGTAATATCCCCCCTGTTAAGCCAGTCAGAAAAAAGTTAGAAGCTCTGGGAAAAGTTGGCAAGGTATAATTTGCAATTCTGACCCTAACATAGTGCCCGATTAGCAAAAAGTTCCGGAGGAAAGAATCTTGATTTATCATAAAGAAATAAGATGCTTCCCTAGACTACGCGGAGTTTATCCTGGCACGAAGTTAAGGGTTCAGCATGACATTTTTGACCTTTATTTTGACTTTTCCAACAGCCTCGAAGAAATATACATTAAGCATAGTTACAAAGTCAACTGATATCTGGTTTTGATATCTGGAAAAAAGAAGCATTGTTAACCTACTATTAGAGGGTGTTGGAAAAATTTTGATGAGTAAAAATTCATACAAATTTTATGGACATGATATGGATCATAGCCAGGTAGATAAAAGTCTCCGATATTTCAGGCAATAACTCATGTCTCGAACCAGTCGGCGACAACCATCGCTGCTTGAGCAAGACAAAGCCCTTAGTTTGCTGTAATTGTAGCACGAACTAGACAGATCAGCGGATTTTCATCCTCAAAAAAGAATAGTATGTTAGAATAAACGTATGTCTGAAATTTCTGATTCTTTAATTACCACCCGCCCTACCTTCATCCTCATTGATGGTCACTCCCTGGCGTACCGTTCTTATTATGCTTTTGCTAAAGGTAAAGATGGGGGACTAAAAACCAAGTCCGGGATACCTACTAGTATATGTTTTGGTTTTCTGAAAACTCTGTTAGAGGTAATGGCAACTCAACAACCACAAGCAATGGCCATTGCTTTTGATTTGTCAGATGCTACCTTCCGTCATGAAGCTGATAGCAATTATAAGGCTGATAGAAAAGAAACACCCGAAGACTTTATTCCTGATTTAGTCAATCTCCAAGAGTTACTTCAGGGTCTTAATGTACCTATTTTTACATCCCCTGGTTATGAAGCCGATGATATTTTGGGCACTTTAGCCCAAAAAACCGCCGCATCTGGCTATAGGGTGAAAATTCTTATCTGGCGATCGCGATTTATTTCAATTAGTCGATAGTGATAAAGAAATCACAGTATTATATTTTACACCAGATGCTTTAAAACGCTCCACATCTGGTATCGGTGAATTTAGTGAATCAGATGTGAAAGCAAAATTAGGAGTTCTTCCCAGACAAGTTATTGATTTCAAAGCTCTTTGTGGGGATAAATCTGATAATATTCCTGGGGTCAAGGGCATTGGTGAAAAAACAGCAGTGCAACTGCTGGATGCTCATGATTCGTTGACAAATATTTATGCGGTTATAGACCAAATTAAAGGCGCAACTCAGAAAAAACTGATTGAAGGGAAAGAAGATGCCTTTAAGTCTCAGTTTTTAGCAAGTATAAAACTTGACGTACCACTAGAGATAGATTTAGAAGATTGTAAATTAACTGGTTTTGACCAAAATTTATTAGTTCCCCTTTTATCCAAGTTGGAATTAAAGAAACTTTTAGGGAAAATCAACGAAATTCAACAACAGTTTGGGGGAGAAGTTGCCGAATTACCATCTGTAGAACCATTAGCATCTTCAGAACTGAGTCATGATCAAGATGAGGATATGTGGTTTTTCAGCGCTAGTGATACAGCCGCTGCGGCAAATGAACTGGAAGCATCACCAATTCAACCACAAATTATTAATACTGAAGATAAATTAACTGAACTAGTAAATTGATTAAAAGAATTTACTCATCCAGATAAACCTGTGGCTTGGGATACAGAAACCACTGCTTTAGAACCCAGAGATGCGGCTTTAGTCGGAATTGGCTGTTGTTGGGGAACAGAACCAGATGCAGTCGCTTATATTCCTCTAGGACATAAAACTGGCGAGAATCTTGATCTAGATATAGCTTTAGCAGCACTACGTCCCATCTTGGAAAATGCTGATTATCCAAAAACTTTACAAAATGCTAAATTTGATCGCTTAGTTTTCCATTGTCAGGGAATTAATTTGGCGGGAGTAGTATTTGATACTATGTTGGCTAGCTACGTGCTAAATCCAGATACTAGTCATAATTTGACAGATTTGAGTTTACGGTATTTGGGATTAACAGCGAAAAGTTATTCAGATTTAGTTCCTAAAGGGCAAACTATTGCTGATGTTAGTATTCCCGCGGTGGCTAATTACTGCGGTATGGATGCTTATTGTACATTTGGCTTAGTGGCAAAGCTCCGAGCCGAGCTAGAAAAATTTCCCTCTTTATCTCAGTTATTATTAGAAATTGAACAACCCCTAGAACCAGTTTTAGCGGAAATGGAATATAGAGGTGTTCGCATTAATTCAATTTATCTTCAAGAACTTTCGCAGCAATTAGAAACGGAGTTAGCTGCTTTAGAAATAAAAGCCACAGAAATAGCTGGAGAGAAGTTTAATCTGGGTTCTCCTAAGCAATTGAGTCAGATTCTATTTGAAAAATTGAACTTAGATACCAAGCATTCTCGGAAAATAAAAACTGGTTATTCTACAGATGCAGCAACTTTGGAAAAACTGCAAGAAGTTGATCCAACCGGGCTGGTTAATGTTATTATTGAAAACCGGACTTTATCAAAATTAAAATCTACTTATGTAGATGCTCTACCAGCGTTAGTGCATGCTGATAGTCAGCGAATACATACTGATTTTAATCAAGCGGCAACTTCTACGGGGAGATTATCTTCCTCTCATCCAAATTTACAAAATATTCCCATTCGTACCGCTTTTAGCCGACAAATTCGGAAAGCGTTTTTGCCAGAACCAGGTTGGTTAATGGTAGCAGCTGATTACTCTCAAATTGAATTACGAATTTTAGCTCATTTGAGTGAAGAACCCATATTAGTGGAAGCATATCGGCAAAATGAAGATATTCACACTGTTACAGCTAGGTTAGTTTTTGAAAAAGAAGATATTACTGCTGATGAACGAAGAGTGGCGAAAACTATTAATTTTGGTGTAATTTATGGGATGGGAAGTTTGAAGTTTTCCCGTTCAACTGGGATCGATAAAACCAATGCGAATCAGTTTATTAAGCGATTTAATTCTCGATATCCCCAAGTATTTGCCTATTTGGAGAAAATGAAAAAATTGGCGATTGCTCAAGGTTATGTAGAAACAATTCAGGGTAGAAGACGTTATTTTGATTTTAATAGTGATAGTTTACGCAAGTTAAAAAATAGTAATTTAGAAGATATTGATTTAAGTAAATTAAAGAATTTGGTGAAGAAGTTGCCGGATTACTCCGTGCTGCTGCTAATGCACCAATTCAGGGTTCTAGTGCGGATATTATTAAAATTGCGATGGTGCGATTACATGAAGTCCTGAAAAAATATCAAGCCCGTTTATTACTACAAGTTCATGATGAATTAGTGTTTGAGGTTCCTCCTTCAGAGTGGGGAGAATTACAACCGCAAATTAAATCAGTCATGGAAAATGCCGTCCAATTACGTGTACCGTTGGTAGTGGATGTGCATGCTGGTGAAAATTGGATGGAAACAAAGTAGTTGATTAAGAACTTTTATCACTTATGTACATCATCCTAGCCATTCGTTAAATATCAGGTAAATCAAAACAATGAATATCATCAACTTTATTGAGAAGGTATTTAATTAGCACAAGCATCAGTTTCTTAATTGCTATATTTAAGGATACAAAATTTCAGATGGGAATTTATATACCATCTGAAATTTTATCTGAGACTAAGAACAAACATTAAACCTGATTAGCAAGTGATCTTTGAATTTCTTGCTGATTAGCAAGTGATGTTTCAATTTCTTGGAAAAAATCTCGGCCCACTATCTGGGATAAAAATTTTAATTCTTCTTGTAGGAGAATATAGCCTACTTTTCCACACTCAGCATTTTTACCACAAAACACTTGTGTAAAAAACCCTGCATAGTCTATATTTGGTAAATACCAAGGTTCGGTTTCGGGAGTGGGTAGAGATATTTCAATGTGATTGTGATTTTCTACCGGACCGATAAAAACAGGAAATAACCAACAAGTAAAAGGTTTATAATACCAAGAATGTAAGCCTTTTGCTTTAGAAAGTTCTTGCAATCCACAACGGGAATTATCCGTTAAAAAAACGCAAGCTTTGTTTTTGAAATGTTTTGGATAGTCCTCGATCAGATCAGAAAAAGGTTTGTCTTTGGTAGCAGTTTTTTTTGGTTGAACCCAAACCCTTCCATTCGTGTTTAGCTACGGGAAAATTTTCATACTCTTGAAAATCGATAATTACTTTTTCTGGTAAATCCAGTCCCAGAGATTTAAAAAACTCAGCTTCTTCTTCGGCAAGTTTCTGAATGATTTCTCCATCTTCTTCATTAACTTGCGTTCCTTCATTACAGCACATACCATGACAACCTGAGAAGGAACAACGCTCACGACTTTGTTTGAAGGAATCAATATTAATAATAGCTTGAGTCAATTCATCTCGACAAGTTTGCTCTGTTTGGGTAAAAGCAGTTAGATTTTGGTAAGACATTATTTTTTAGACTTTCGATTAGCTTTTTTAAGTCATTATTTCCACTAAAGTATTTAGTGCTATTTTCTGGAAATGTCAATCAGTGTTTTTTTTATGCCTAGCAAAAAAAAATCACAGCGAAGCTTTTGATGTCATCGCAAATACTGGTCGGGTTTGATACTAATAGAGCGAAAATTTTATGTTGACCCTATATCCTATATAATATAGTTAAGTTGAAAAAGTTTGATCTTCAGGTTAGGGAATAATGTATCAAAGGGATACATCAATTCCAGCCCAAGAAATATTGCCGAAAATATATGATCTTCCTAGCGAAAATCCCAAAGCAGGAGGTTTGCCAGCTCAATTTTATCATAATTTCACTGGTCATTCCCGAAAATTATGTTCGGTATTTCAGATTAGATAATTTTGTTGCACAACTCCTAAGTCTGATAAACTTATCATTACATATATTATGAAAAAGCCTCGGAGCAGTTATTTGCATGCGATTGCCATCTAAATTTTTATTAGAAGTTGTTACTACCCTGAAATTGGCAATTCCTTTAGGAGGTATTCAGTTAGCGGAAGCATCAGTTAATTTTGCCAATACAATCATGATGGGATTGTTAGGTGTGGAATCCCTAGCTGCTGGTGCTTTAGGTTCCATCACTTTTTATACTCTAACTTTCATCTGTTTGGGAGTGATAGAGGGAGCCAGTCCCTTAGCCGCAGAGGCGTTTGGGTCTAAAAAAATAGATCGGATTTCTCAACTTTTGGCTCAAGGTATGTGGTTAGTATTGCTTCTCTCTTTACCAATGATGTTACTTATTTGGCATCTGAACTCGATTTTGATCCTACTAGGTCAAGATCAAAATACAGTATCCATCACTGTCACTTATTTAAGAGTGATTGTTTGGGCTTTTCCGGCGGCAGTGGGATTCTTCATCCTCAAAGAAGTTGCTACAGCTCTCAATCGTCCTCAACTGATTAGTGGAATCGTCTTAACTAGTGTTCCTATAAATATTACTATTAGCTATTTGTTACTTTTTGGCCATTTCGGGTTACCATCTCTGGGATTAGCGGGAATTGCTTGGTCTAGCACCATTGTCGTTTGGATCAATTTCTTAGCTAGTGCGGCTATATTTGCTTTTCATCCTGACTTTAAAGAATACAAGTTATTGAGTTCTTTAGGATTTAATCGAGAAATCTTCACTGAACTTTGGGTAAATGGCTGGCCTGTTGGTGTTCAATACGCAGCTTCTATGTTACTTTTTACTCTTGTTGCCTTATTTAGCGGCTATATGGGCACCGAAGTGTTAGCCGCAAATGAGCTTGTGGTGCAAACAATAGAAATCTGTCTGATTTTGCCAACTGCGATTTCCTTTGCCGCAATGACGCGAGTTGGACAAAATATTGGTCAGAACGACCCCAGTGGTGCAAAGCAGTCAGGATGGGCAACAATTTTTATTGGTGTCATTGTTATTAGCATAATTGTCATGGCTTTATGGTTATTTCCAGGGCAAATTACGTCAATATACTTGAGTGGTAGTAGTCCTGCTGATAATAAAATAGTAATACAGTCTGCCATCCCTGTCTTACGGATGGCTGGACTTTATTTAATCGCTTATGGACTGAATGTAATTGCTTTGGGAATGTTGCAGGGAATCAAAGATATTCTCTTACCTGTATTTATTAACACTCTATTGCAGTGGGGTATTGGCATGATCAGCGGCTATCTATTTTGCTTCTATCTCAATTGGGGAAGCATTGGTTTGTGGTTGGGTTTAACCATAGGAACTTCACTAGCAACAATTTATTTAATCTATCGTTTTTCCGTTTCCACTGCGGAGATGATTCAATCTAGTGAGAATCACAAGAATCAAGCTATTAAAAATAATCAACCTTCCATCTTAGAATCAGTTTCTTAATTTTTCATATTTTTGGTAAAAATTCATGAGTAATAACCAAAATCTTCTCCCATACCAACAGTATTGTGAACTCTTAAATCGACAAGGTGGTACATATAATATTATTACATCTTGTGAGATTACCGAAGCCCTAACACCAGAGATGATCAGAGAGGCTTTAGACATGGCTCAGTCTCGTCATCCATACCTAAATTGCCGCATTATTGAGAAAGATAATTTTTTACAATTTACAACAGAAGGTACGCAAAAAATTCCGTTAGAGGTTGTGGATAAACTGCATGATAAACACTGGCAAGAAATTATCAACGAAGAAATAAACAGAGAAATTGATAGTAGCAAGTGTCTGATGCGGGCTGTGTTGATTTATGCTCTGAATGAAAAAGATAGCAAATATCTAATTACGACCATACATCATTCAATAGCAGATGGATTGTCATGTATACAACTACAATCAGAAATATTAAATTATTGTCAAAAAATTGCTTCAGGTGAAAACTTGACTCAAGTAATACCCTTACCTTTACTACCATCACTACCAACACTCTTACGAGATTTAACAATAAGTAGTCAACTCGATGAATCATATCCAGAGAAAGATGTTTTGGGGTTTGAAAAGTGGGTGCCCATCAAAAATCGTAGAAGTGTCTGCATTTACAAATATCTTGATGAAAACTTAACTCAACAATTGAAAAAAAAAGCAAGGCTGAAAAAGACAACTATGCATGGAGTATTTTGTGCTGCCATGCTGCTTGCAACCGCCAGAATTATTAGAGATAATCAAAGAATAGAGTTTGTGCGTGCCTCTTGCGCTACATATTTTGATTTGCGTCCGTACTTAAAATTTACTGTTGGTAATGAGCATCTAAGTTTTTTGGCTTGGGAAGTTATCTCATCACACACTTTAGAAACAAATACATCATTTTGGGATTTGTCGCGGGAGGTAAGACAACAGATTCGCTCGATTTTAAAGAGTGGTGCTTTTATTAGTGAAATTCTTTCCGAAGAAGTTGATGATTATATCAATATTCTTGCTCAAGAAGTAATAGCTACAGTTGATGTCAGCAATTTAGGAAAAGTTAATATTCCCACCACATACGGTAAATTTGAACTTGAAGAAATTAACTGCCTTTCTGGAACAACTGCATTTGCGGGAATGGCATCACTATTTGTAACAGAGTTCAAAGAAAAAATATTATTGTCTTTTTTATTCTCTGAACCTTCGGTCAGTCAAGCGAGGATGGAAATTTTAGTCAACGATGTCATCTCTAATTTCATCCACGCTTGCAACTAACCTAAGTTGGGTTGTTGGGTTTTAACTCTCGTTGGCAATTGCCTCTTCAATTTCTTGGATAAAGTTCCTGCCCACAATCTCTGACAAAAATTTCAATTCTTCCTGCAATAAAATATAACCTAGTTGTCCACAATCATCATGTCTACCACAAAATGTTTTTGTAAAGTAACCATCAAAGTCGTATTCTGGAAGATGCCAAGGTTCATTTTCGGGGTGAGGTAAAACTATGTTGGGTTGATCCTTTCCTGGAGCAATCAGAATTGGAAAAATCCAACAAGTGAAGGGTTTATAGTACCAGGGGTGTAATCCTTTTGCCTCTGAAAAAGCTTGCAATCCACAACGTCCATCATCAAGAGTAAAAACACAGACAGTATTTTCAAAAAACTTGGGATAGTCGTCAACAATATCCGCAAAATTTCTTTGCTTGACTGCGGTTTTTTTTATGGAACATATACCTTTCCATTCTCGCTGATCAACTGGTGCTTCTTCGTATTCTGAATCATCAATAATTACTTCTTTTGGTAATCAAGACCCAGAGAGGTAAAAAATTCTGCTTCTTCTACAACCAGTTTTTGAATAACTTCAGCAGTTTCCTGATTGACATGAACTCCATGATAACAGCACATACCGTGACAGGTAGATAAGGAGCAACGTTGACGACTTTGCTGAAATGAATCAATGTCAAAAGTAGCCTGACTCAGTCCATCTTGGCAAATTTGCTCTGTTTGGGGGTAAGCAGTAAGATTTTTGTTAGACATTATTTTTTACCTGAATTTTGTAAGTGTAAAACTAGCGGGAGGTTTTTGATGATTGAATTGATTCTCTAGGCAAGTCAAAACCATGAATATCCTCAACTTCATTGAGAAGATTGATAACTTCTTGAGCTGATGGTCTTAAAAAGTATGCTGGGTAGTTCAAATCATTACTTCCACTAAAGTATCTGGTGGTATTCTCTGGCAATGCCAATCAGTAATTTCTTCACCGGGTATTAAAACCGGAACGCAGGGGGGAATTTTTTTAATACTGTTACAGCTAACTAGTCCCTTTGCATCGGCAATATAAACTTCTTTTCTTGCAGATGCAAAAAAAGCATCCCTTGGCAAACACCCCATTACTGGTATCCGCACTAATAGATTTTCATCAAATAATTCTCCTGGTGTTTCACAAGTAAGTTTTGTATAAATTTGTTCTAATGCCTCAGCAATATAGCTAAAATCATCATCAGTATTTTGAAAGGAGAAAATTAGTAAGACTCCTCTGGGATCACAATATTCATAATCAACACCATGTTCACAAAGTAAGTCACCCAAATTATCTCCGGTAGTGCGATCGCTAGACAAGAATAGTTTTAATGGATCAGACACTTGAGGATCATAAGTCAAAATAGTTCCCCAATTATCTAACAAACGTTTTAATTGATCACAATTATCAGCAGTCTTTTGAAAAGTAGATTTTCTTGACTCTGTAAAAGCCAGTTGAATGGATTCTTCTATGCTTAATAACAGTAAATTACTCCGCGATGTAGTTTCAAACACTGAGAGTGCTACAAGTAATTCCTCCTCCCTAATTACAGAGCTTGCTGGTAAATGGATTAAAGCTGTTTGTACCAGACTACCAACAAACTTGTGCAAGCTATGAACCACTAAATCACATTCTGATCCTAAAGCTGATGATGGTGCATCTAAAAAGGGAAAATGAGTGCCATGTGCCTCATCGAACATAACCTCTATGTTTTGATGGCGACAATATTTGGTAATCTTCCCTAAATCAGTGGTGATACCATCATAACTAGGGTGTGTTAAAAAGATTGCCGTTACATCTGGTGCTGATGCTAATGCTTGAATCACTTCTGCGGCTGTTGGCATTAGCGATCGCGATGGAATAAAAAACGGTTCTATCCCGGAGAGGATAAATCCATGAATGATAGATAAGTGGCTATTTATACCAATACCTACTTTTTTGTGCTTTCTCGCTAGTAATGTACAGGCAATTAATACCCCTTGGGTAGCTCCTGCCGTCAAAAAGAAGCTCCGTTTGGTTTGATATAAACTAGAAATATGCTTTTCTATATCGTCAAATTGATCACGGTTGAAGAAGGGTAGATCACAAGTATAGATGTGCTCGTCAAAATGCTTGGATATACCTTTAACTCCTTGATGAGCAGGAGTATGAAGCCGAAGTTTCATCTCTGGTTGATGAGATGAAATCATCTGATAAGCAGACAATTTATCATGGTTCGAGACTAATTTAGGTTCCATCATGTTTGCTGTTTGACCTGAATAAATAACATAGTTGTCCTTTCCCCGACGGACTAATTGCCAAAGCTGGTGCAGTTTAAATATGATCTTTAATATATTTGGGGTTGCACTCAGGCTATTTTACATATAGTTCGGTAATTTAGGTTAATGGGTGAGATAGTTTGTAGACTTGAAGTATCTGTTATAAATTTACTATATAAATAAAACTCAGGAGCAGTTATTTGAATGCGATCGCCATCGAAATTTTCATCAGAAATTTTTACTATCTTACAGTTGGTAGTTCCTTTGGGAGGTATTCAATTAGCCGAAACAGCTATTAGCTTTATCAATACGATGATGATGGGATTATTGGGCATTGAATCCCTTGCAGCTGGTGCTTTAGGTGCGATTACTTTCTATACTTTAACTTTTATCTGTATTGGGATTTTAGAGGGAGCAAGTCCCTTAGCAGCTGAAGCCTTTGGATCTGGAGAAACAGATCGTATTCCCCGTTTCCTGGCTCAAGGATTCTGGTTGATCTTGTTTCTTTCTTTACCAATGATGTTTCTGATTTGGCATCTGGACTCAATTTTAATGCTATTCGGTCAACCAGAGAGTACTATAATCCTGGCTAGAACCTATCTCCGAGCAATTGTTTGGAGTTTCCCCGCCGCCATTGGTTTCTCCATCCTCACAGAGATAGCCACTGTCCTCAATCGTCCTCAACTGATTAGTGCAATCGCCCTGACTTGCATTCCCCTGGAAATATTCACCAACTATGTGTTAATTTTCGGTAAACTGGGCTTTCCAGCCTTAGGTTTAGCAGGAATTGGTTGGGCAAGTACTTTTGTATTTTGGGTAACTTTCTTAGCCGCTGCTCTTACACTTATCTTCCATCCTAGCTTTAAAGAATACAAGTTGTTATCGGCTTTAAAGTTTGATCCCGAATTGTGCGCTGAACTTTGGCACAATGGGTGGCCTGTGGGACTAGAATATGCTTCCACATTTTTCCTATTCACCCTGATTGCTTTGTTAAGTAGTTATATGGGAACAAGTATGCTGGCAGCTAATGAAATTGTCGTAGAAACTATAGAACTATCTTTGATAGTGCCAATCGCAATTTCTTACGCTGCTATGACGCGAGTAGGACAAATGATCGGTGAGAATGACTTCATGGGCGTCAAAATCATCGGATATGTGGTGATGAGTATTGGTGTAGTTATAATGAGCTTGATGGCTATTATTTTATGGTTCTTTCCAGAGCAGATTGTTAATCTCTATTTAAACTCAAATGAATCAGACAATATTAGTGCCATCAGTGCAGCAGTTCCCTTACTAAAGATTGCCACAGTTTTTCTAATAGCTTACGGACTGAATCTGATTGCTATAGGGCTATTAATGGGTATCCAGGATACCCGCTTACCTTTATTAGCTAATATCCTGATTCATTGGTGTTTTGGGATAGGCAGTGGCTACCTGCTATGCTTTTCTGCGAATATGGGAAGTCAGGGTTTGTGGTTGGGTTTAACCATAGGTACGGGAATAGCTACCGTGTTCCTGGTCTATCGTTTTTACAATTCGCTAGCTGAAATGATTGAATCTAGAGAGGATGAGGAAAAACTAAAACACAATCAAATTTCTGTCTTCCAGCCTGGTTCTGAATCCGTATCAGCTCATCACTGATGATGAACTATTCTCCATCAGAGTTAATCGCATCTTCAATTTCTTGAAGAAAGTTTCGACCGACAATCTTAGATAAAAACTCCAGTTCTGCTTGCAACAACATATAACCTACTTGTCCACAATCAGAATGCCTACCACAAAAAGCTTGTGTATAGTAACCATCATAATTATCTTCTGGTAAATACCAAGGCTCAGTTTCCGGACTGGGTAAAAATATTTCTGGTTGATTTTCTCCTGGAGCAATATAAACTGGAAACAGCCAACAAGGGAAGGGTTTATAGTACCAAGGATGTAGTCCTTTAGCATTAGCAAGTTCCTGCAATCCGCAGCGTGAATCATCTAGTAAAAAGACACAAGCTGTGTTTTCAAAATGCTTTGGATAGTCTTTGATTAGAGTGGAATATGGTTTTTCTTTCAGGGCTGTTTTTTTAGCTGAAAATATGCCTTTCCATTCATATTTTTCAATGGGAAATTCGTCATATTCTTCATCATCAATAATTACTGATTCCGGGAGATTAAGACCAATAGATTTGAAAAATTCTGTTTCTTCTGCTGCGACTCTTTCAATAATTTCAGCTGTTTCTTGATTAACATGACATCCATGATGACAGCACATACCATGACATCCGGATAAGGAGCAACGCTGACGATACTGCTGAAATGAATCAATGTCAAGAGCAGCTTGACTCAGTTGATCTCGACAGATTTGTTCTGTCTGAGGGTAGGCTGTCAAACCTGGTAATTTTTCTGCGAAATTATTTTCCGACATGAATTTTAACTCCATTTAGTTTCTTGAACATTGGACTTATTCCAGAATCAGTAAAACAGGATTAAGTTTTACCATGTATTTACTGCGGCGTTTTGTAGCTAAAGGTAATTATGCAAAAGTATGTTATTTGGTGGTATTTCGCTGCTTAGGGGATTTAAATAATTAGCGTATAACTAAAGTAGCTTGTTGTCAAATATAATTTTTCTAAGTATTTACACGAAGACAGTAATATTTCTACTGTATTATTAATTGATTAAATTAGGATGAGCTACTAGATTGACAAGTCTCATTTAAAGTAATAATATTCCATCTGTATCAAAGATTGTGCCACTATTTTTGATTTTAGTGGGGATCAGAATTGATTTTTTTATTTTAGTTATTGATTGTAATTAACAAAATGGTAAACAAAATAATAGATAATATTCATCTAGAAAATTCCGAAAAATGTATTCCTAGTTTTACAGATATTTCATCTCTAGTTTCGGCTTTACAACCAGATTATTCTATCTATTGTTTTCGACCAAAAATTTTAGAAGCAAAAGCAAAACAATTTATATCCCTTTTTCCGGGAACTGTTATATATGCGATAAAGTGCAACCCAAAACCTATTGTTGTAGATGCTTTATATAAAGCAGGAATCAGAGGATTCGATGTTGCTTCTGAAGCTGAATGTTTACAAGTAAGCACCCATTACAAAGATGCGAACTCGTATTTTATGCACCCAGTAAAAAGCCGTGCTGCCATTAAAGCGGCTTATGAGGAACATGGCATCAGACATTTTGCCGTCGATCACAATGATGAATTAGAAAAAATATTACAGGAGATAGGTCGAGAAGATGTTGTAATCATGGTAAGGTTAAAAACACCACCATCACCAGGTAGTTTCTACGATCTTTCTAAAAAATTTGGTGCAGAAGCAAATGATGCAGTCAATTTGCTTCAAAAAGCTGAAAAATATGGCTTTAAGACTGGGATTACTTTTCATGTTGGCTCTCAATGTATTGATCCTAAGGCTTACAGCATTGCCCTAGATATTGTGGGAGAAGTCATAAATACTAGTAGTATCCAACCAGTGTGTATTGATGTCGGTGGGGGTTTCCCAAATGCTTATCCAGGAAGTAATGTTCCCCCTTTAGAGGATTATATGACTGAGATTAAGCATAGCCTAAATCGGCTGAATTTATCACCTCAAACCCAAATCATAGCCGAACCAGGACGAGCACTTGTCGCATCGAGTTGTTCATTACTAGTGCAAGTAAGATTGCGTAAAAAAGACCAAATTTACATCAATGATGGAATTTACGGTGGTTTATCGGAATTGTATGATTCCAAAACTCAGCTACCGACCAGAGTTGTTCGCATTCATGATTCTACTTCTGCTGAGTTAGAAGAGTTTTATATTAATGGAGGAACATGTGATTCTGCGGATATGCTATCAACACCTCTAAAATTGCCCAATGATATACATGAAGGTGATTGGATTGAAATTGATCAAATTGGTGCATATTCCAATTCATCTGTAACTCGTTTTAATGGTTTGTATTCCGAAGCATTTTCAATTTTGGAGGATGAACCACCTAGCCGAAATATATCATCTTATTAATTAAAAGAGAGTCTAACTTGATTTTCTAGTAGATTTTTGATATTCAAGCACTTTATCTCATGAGGTTTTTATGTCACCGCATTCTCCAAATTATATTTCTGCCACTAATACTCCAGCTTTTTTGATGAATGTTCCTTTCTCTTTATCAGCAGAAATTGCGAACAATCTTTATATGCAAGGACTTAGCCCTGAGCAGCGAATTATTAATCATGAAAAAGCTATTTCACAATTCATGAAATTGTATAGCTTTATGTCACGTTTTGCACTTGTTTATTTGCTGCCCAGCTATGCTGGACTTCAGGAATCAGACATATGTAGCAAATTTAGGTATTATTTTACCTCATACTAAAGACCAAAATGTTGTAGTTTCAAATTACTATTCCGAACCAAGACGAGATGAGAGCATTATTGGACTTGAGTTTTTTAAACATTTAGGTTTTTCTCATATACAACAATCACCTCCTTATTTTGAAGGAGAAGCAGATTTAAAACACATCAGGGATAATATCTACATCGGTGCTCATGGTATTCGCACTTCTAAGGATGCTTTAGATTGGTTTAGCGAAACTTTTGACATGAAAGTAATTCCTTTGCTCATGCAAGATGAAAATCTCTATCATCTTGACTGCTGTGTTTTTCCTATATCAGCAGATAAAATCGCTGTATGTACAGAAATAGTTGAGAAAAAAACTCTGAAAGAATTGGAGCAATATGTTGATATCCAAGCAATAGAATATAACGTTGCATATCATGGAATTTGTAATAGTCTGGTTTTAGGCAAATACATTCTTTGTGGATCTGATATCGAAGAGCTTTCCTACTCTCATCAAGATTATCTTCCTGAAAAAAATAAAATTGAAGTATTGAATAAGTTGTGTGCATCTGTAGGTATGGAGCCTGTATTGTTCAATTTATCTGAATTTTACAAGTCGGGAGCAATGCTCTCATGTCTGATCATGCACCTAAACCGGAATAATTATGGAGCAGTGCTGAAGGAGCAAGAAGCAAATCTATCTATACCAAAAATGAGCTTGAGCTACGCATTATCAGAACCATAAATCTATCAATTAGTCCAAATTTATTGATTGTTCCGAAGCAAAGCACCTCGATTTCGAGATTCTTTGCTTCGGAACACTTCAGGAACGCTCCACTTTCTTACGCTCCGAATGACAAATTAGACGTGACCATAACTTTTCCAATCCCCTCTTAGTATTCATTGACAAGGCTTGAGGTTACAAAAAGATTGTTTCTAGTGGGGGTGTAGGGCGTGTTGTAGCTTCTGGTACAATTCCATTCCGTAAAGCCATGAGTAAACCAGTCGCTTCCATGTAACTATTGACGTAGTAAATTTTTCTCTGGCTGTGGTCAATTCCTAGAATAGAAGGAGTTACTTCATACTGGGTGTAATTTTCTCGAATCAGAATCACAGGAATGTTTTGCTCAAGAGAGGCAAAGAAGGGAATATTACCTACTGCACTCTCTGGTATCACCACTGCTGAGACATTTTCCACTGAAATTCCTTGACATCCCGATGGTAAAGGAGTATCAAATTTTGTCAAGCGTGGAGAGTGGGTTAATCCTTTCAAAGTCGAACACAAAAATGAACTAGAGATTAATTCTGCTCCATCTCTGGAATTTCCTAGAGTCCCAAACATTGTATGAGCTTCATCTAGCAGTAATGGTGAATGAGCCGCAGTAAAAGGATAGAAATTCGTGGTCATATGGGTAAGAATTGCCTCTGCCCCACCCCAGGGATTAGGTATTGGTTCTTTTCTGTAATACTGTTGTCGAACTTCATCCTCAACTAACAGGGTGGTGGAGAAAGCAACTGCATTAGTTTTGGTTTGAGCGACAATATCTAATGCTTTCATTAGCTCATCAATACCCTCAAACTCTCCAGAAGCACTGGCCATATGGTGAGTAAGTACATTTAGTTGTTACTTGTCCACCTGTAACTACCACAGGATTAATATTGATTCCTCCGACAGTTCTGAGAGCATTAATGGCATTGAGGACATTGTTTAAAAATTTCTCTTGAGTTTTCTCAATAATCACAGCAATATTAGTGCGAGTCTCTGGAATCAGAGTAATATGTCCCAACAAGAGATGGCAAATTAGATTTCCTTCCAAATAAAGTACATTGTCTCTAGCATAATAGAGATCAGAAGCCGTTACTGAGTTAGGATTAACTACCAAATAGTCGCAAGCTGTGGCTAAAAGATTGACGCTGGGAGTTGCATCACCAGCAAAACCTCCTATTTCTGCACGTACCCCGGTGGGAATAATACTGACAACGACAAAAGGTTTGGTTGCAGAAATTTGACGACGACGAATATCTAACAAAGAAGGCCAAACAGGTTTTCGGTCTGTTTCCAAAAAACTACTTTCAAATACCAACTTTTGGTTCTCTTAATGCTGTGAGGATAAGTCGGATTGGTGTTCCCGGAAGTCCGAGTTCTGCAATTCGATGAGCAAGTTCACTCCAAATTAATTGCTGAGGGGGACATTCGATAATAAAGTCTTTGGTAATAACTTTTGACACAATTAAACCTACTGAACTAGTTCCAATCTTTACTTATACAGTAAATTGATAATTCCTGATTAAAGTTTAAAAAAACTTAAGTATTCATAAAGCCAGTAAAAATACCTAAGAGATATACTCTCTTCCTCTGATTCCTTAGATAGTTAAAGTTGAGATTAATGATGTTCTTGTATCTGAAGATACTGAGATTATGCGGACAGAATTAGTTTAGATAAAATCCACAGTCTAAGAGCTGGTTTGAAAAGTCGCTTTGAGATTGTTGATCATCAGATTCCTGTCTTAGATCAGAACCAATGATTTGTAATAAATTCAAGGTATTGGTCATGGATTAGCTTTTTAAAATCGTTATTTCCAATAAAGTATCTACTGCTATTCTCTGGAAATGTCAATCAGGGATCTTTTTGATACTGACTGATAATTAACGACAAGAATATTATATGTTAGATTAGGTTTATGAACCTAGACCATATATAATATAGTTAAGTTGAAAAAGTTTGATCTTCAGGTTAGTTAATAATGTATCAAACAAATCCACCACTCTCAGCGAAAGAAACATTGCCGACAATGTATGATCTTCCTAGCGAAGATCCGGAGGAACCAGGTTTGCCAGATCAATTTCATTTATTTCAACCACAATTATTAGCAGAAACATTCCGTCCTCCTCATTATCCTAGCGACGAAATATTTACAGGTAGTGATCTGAATCTTTATTATGATTCTCGTCACCCACTCTGGCATAAACGTCCAGATTGGTTTGCAGTTGTGGGTGTTCCTTATCTTTATGAAAATAGAGATTTACGTTTAAGTTATGTAGTTTGGCAAGAAGGTGTTAATCCTTATATTGTGGTTGAGTTATTATCACCGGGAACGGAAAAGGAAGATTTAGGTCAAACATTACGAGATGTGGAAAAACCACCTGGTAAATGGGAAGTTTACGAGAAGATTTTAAGAATACCCTATTACGCCATATTTGATCGTTATACATCTGAGTTTAGGGTGTGGCAATTGACAGGCGATCGCTATGTCGAAGTTTTGCATGAAACAGCTTTAAATTCTAATCCCCGTTTTTGGATTCCCGGCTTAGAATTAGGCTTAGGAGTATGGGAAGGTCGTTATCAAAATGTCGAAATGCCTTGGTTGCGTTGGTATGATCAACATGGCAATTGGATGTTAACTACCGCTGAACAGGAAAGACAAAAAGCTGAACAGGAAAGACAAAAAGCTGAACAAGAAAGACAAAAAGCTGAACAGGAAAGACAAAAAATAGAAAGATTAATTGCACAATTACGTGCACTGGGTGTTGAACCTGATTTAGATTCTGACCTTTCCCCTTAACTTTCTAAAAGTTGACGGTTAACTGTTGATGGTTTTTAAATATCAGTCAACAGTCAACTTTTCAACTAACCTGAATCCTGACCATCAACTATATTGCTATAGGAATCCGCTTTGAGTTTTGAACGAATTTGCGTAGAGAGGGAACAGGGAACAGGGAACACCTTAATCAGAAATACCATAATTGTTTTTTGATGAGCAATTTAATAAACTTAAGCCATCGCTGGGAAATTTCCCCCCAGGTCTATAGATACGTTCGTTTCTTTCATACCGAGTATTTCTATGATTAATCCACCCATAGCTGATCAACAACCCCAGATTTTAGAATTACATGGTGATCAGCGTCTAGATTACTATTTTTGGCTACGGGATATAGATAACCCAAAAGTTACTGCTTATTTAACAGCAGAAAACAACTATACAACAGCAATGATGCAGCACACAGAAATATTGCAAAAAAATCTGTATGATGAAATGCTGGCTAGAATTAAAGAAACTGATTTGTCAGTACCATATCGCAAAGGTAACTATTACTACTATACTCGAACTGAGGTGGGAAAAGCTTATGCGATCCACTGTCGTAAATACGGTAGTTTAGATGCGACTGAAGAAATTTTGCTAGATGAGAATATCTTAGCTGAAGATCATGAGTATTTTGAACTGGGTGTATTTGCAATTAGTCCTAATCATCAGATTTTAGCCTATGCAGTTGATACGGATGGTGCTGAAGAATTTACATTATTTTTTCTGGATTTGAACACAGGTAATTTATATCCAGAAACTATCTCTGATATTTCTGATTCTTTTGCTTGGGCTAATGATAGCCATACTTCGTTTTATACTACGGTTGATGAAGCTAACCGTCCTGATCAACTTTTTAGACATAAGTTAGGTACACCAGCAAGTGAAGATGTACTCATTTTTGAAGAACTCGATGAAACTTACCATTTATATATAGAAACAACTCGTAGTCAAGCGTATATTTTGCTGGGTTTACAAAGTACAATCACTACGGAAATTCACTATTTAGATGCTAATCAACCAGATGATGATTTTCAGTTAATTTATCCGAGAACAACTGGAATAGAATACGATATAGAACATCACAGTAATTATTTTTATGTTGTTACTAATGATGAGGCTACTAATTTCAAATTAGTGAAAACGCCTATTTCAGCACCAACTAAAGAAAATTGGCAGCTGGTTATTCCCCATCGTGAAGATGTGATGTTGTCAGGTGTGAGTCTATTTGCAAATTATTTAGTAATTTATGAAAGAAAAGACGGATTAGAAACCGCTAGAATTCAGAATCTTACTACCAAAGAAGAACATAGTATTACTTTTCCTGAACCGACTTATGAATTTGATGAAGGTAATAATCCCGAATTTAATACTGATATTCTCCGCTTTGAATATACTTCATTTATCACTCCACCATCAGTTTTTGACTATAACATGAAAACAGGGGTGCGAGAGTTAAAAAAAGAACTGGAAGTCTTGGGAGGTTATGATAAAACTCAATATCAGAGTGAGTGGCTAATGGCTACTAGTTCCGATGGGACAAAAATTCCTATATCTATTGTTTATAAATTAGGAATTCAGAAAGATGGTAAAAATCCTCTATTACTGACTGGATATGGTGCTTATGGTGATGCTTATTTTGCCTATTTTTCATCCCATCGACTCACCTTATTAAATCGGGGATTCGTATTTGCAATCGCCCACATCCGGGGTGGAGAGGAAATGGGACGTAAGTGGTATGAAACTGGGAAATTATTGCACAAAAAGAATACTTTTACTGATTTTATTACTTGCGCTGAATATTTGATTTCCGAACAGTGGACAGCATGCAATCGCCTAGCAATTAGTGGTGGTAGTGCTGGGGGTTTATTAATAGGAGCAGTGATTAATATGCGTCCCGATTTATTTAAAGTAGTTGTAGCTGATGTCCCTTTTGTTGATGTCGTAACTACTTCCCTAGATACTTCTATACCCCTTTCCGTCATAGAATGGGAGGAATGGGGTAATCCCAATGACAAAGTTTTTTATGATTACATGAAATCTTACTCACCGTATGATAACATTACTGCCCAAGACTACCCAGATATGCTAGTTACTGCTGGATTAAATGATTCCCGTGTCAAATACTGGGAACCAGCTAAATGGACAGCTAAACTCCGGTCACTAAAAACAGATCAGAATTTGCTAATACTGAAAACTAATCTAGACGCAGGACATAGTGGTGCATCTGGACGTTATGAAAGTTTGCGGGAACTAGCTTTTGAATATGCTTTTATTTTGAATCGGTTGGTGGGAATAGAGAGTGTGACCTAGTTAAATGGGATTACATTTTCCGCTCGTTCCAAATTAAATCTAAACGTTTTTGAGCTTCCTTAAGAGCGGTTTCCGGAGCAGATTTACCTAGTAACGTAGACTCAATTGCTCGACCAAGACTATCCGATAAGCGACTATATCCATTCATAATTGGTCTAGACTGAGCTACAGACATTTGATCTACAAATGTTTTTAACCAGGGTTTTTGGTGAAGATATTGTTGATAAGCTGGACTTTCAACTGCTTTAATGTTGATTGGTAAAAAACCTGTTCCCAGACTCCATTCGGTTTGGAATTCTGCACTCAAAACATATTCCAAAAACTTGAGTGCAGCTTCCTCCCTAGTGGGGTTAGTCTTCATCACAAACATAACTCCCGTACCTGTAACTGTAGCCGGAACTTTATCCATAGGTATGGGCATGGTCTTAAAATCAACTTTAGACCTGGTGATATAAGTCCAAGGTCCGGTGATTTGCATTGCTACCCGTCCAGCAATAAAAGCATCTTCCTCATAACCTCTCTCTGGAGCCGAAAGAGTAGCTGTACCATCTTTTAATAAATCTTGCCAAAATTGTAAAGCCGCAATAGCCCCCGGACTAGTTAAATTTGGGTAATTACTGCGAACAATATCACCACCAGTGCTTAATAAGAAAGGTAACCAAGTAAAAACAGTCCAATCACCTTTTCCTAAAGGCAATAATATTCCATGCTGTTCTGGTCGATGATCTCCATTGCGGTCTATAGTTAATTTTTTAGCATCTGCTCGTAACTCCTCCCAAGTTTGAGGTGGTTGTGTAATTCCTGCGGCTTCAAACAGCGTAGGACGATAAAAAATGGCAATATTACTGGTACTATAAGGAATTGACCAAGTTTGACCTTTTAATCTTAATCTATCCAACAAGTTAGGGAAAACTTCTGACTTTACTGATAATTTTTCCAACCAATCATCTAAAGGTCTAATTGCCTCTAAATTGAGCAACTTACCTGTAATTTGCGGATGAAATACGAGAATATCTGGAGGTGCATTACCAATTACAGATGATAATATTTTTGGTAACTGCTGTTCAAATGTACCAGCAAAGATAGATTCAACTTGAATTTCCGGATGTGCGCTATTAAATTTTCCCACAAGTTTTTGAAATACTTCCCGATTAACAGGAGGATTAATCCCTTGCCATAATGTGAGATGGATAACTCCACTTTCTTTCTGGGTTTGATTTTGACAACTAGATAAAATTACCAAACAGAAAATCAGGATGATTCTGAGAAAATTTAGATAAATCAAACTGATTAACTTTTTAATTGAGGGTAAAAAAAATATAATTTTCATCCTACATTATTAGGCGATATAATTTTATCTGAAAACGTCTTAGTGGTACTAGTTTCTGCTCTAGAATAAACATAGGTTTCTGGTTGTTTAATCTTATATGTTTTAAATAATTTTTCCGCCCGCTCCCACAAATCTGTATCTTCTCCATAAGCAAGACTCTTAAATCCACTTAACTCAAAAAACACGTGTCTCTTGCCAAAAAAAGTCGCCCCTAAAACGCATTCTCTAATGTTAATTAATTTATCAGGTTGAAAATAATCAGGAACAAAAAATTCTTCTTCAAGTGCACATCCACCTTCAATCAAATCAATTTCTAGATTAGCTTTCATAAATTCTAATCGCGATTCTAGATGATTTGGTTTATAAGTATCATCACTATCAAGGAATGTAATGTATTTGCCAAAAGATGCCTGAATACCTGCATTTCTAGCATAACCAGCCTGACGATTTTGATGTTTAAGATAACGGATATTTCTAAATTTTACTAAATAAGAATTGACAATTTCAAAAGTATTATCCTCGCTACCATCATCCACTACGATTAATTCCCAATCTAGAAAAGTTTGAGAAATAATACTTTGAATACAATTATCTAGATATTTGGCTCGATTATAAGTACAAGTTATTATTGATACTTCTGGCTTGTGATCGAATTCTAAACTAGGCATTTTTGGACAATCAAAAAATTTATCTAAATTTTACAGTATATAGCGGTATGCGTTGGCATAAGATCCAAAATTTACAAAAATAAGCAAGGGAAAATCATACTAGGGGCGTATTGCAATACGCCCATACTTGTGTATGCGGCGTAGCCCCATTTGGGGGAAGTGGAAAGGAAAGAATTGAGTTCAACATCCTCTCAATTTCCCAACCTCTCCAACTTCTCTCAAACCTTGAATTTTCAAGGAGTGTGGGAAAATTTTGGTAAAAATGACATTTTTTTTCGGAAAATCGTCCCTAAAAACCGTTGTTTATGGTAGTCTGCTATCAGAATTGATTTTCACATAGAACTCATAGTTACCAAGGTAATAACTACGGTATTCATTGTGAGTTAAAATACTTAAGCTCAAAAAAAGCTTCTGTACAGATAGGTTAGTAGCAAGAAGCTTTAACAAAAGTATAAATGTACTCCTATTCAAGACAGATGTAATTCATTCTTCTCTTTGAAGATTTAAATATTGTGCTAATAGCAGCATTTAATGGGAGTTATTTTTTAACTGATCCAGAACAAACATAATGCGTTAAATCCACCAACATCTAGAACAAATCAATGTATCTTAAAACCATTACACGGTTGATTTCACTTTCAATCATAGTTTTAGCTTGTGTAATTCTAGGGTTAAGCTTGACGCCCATGATCAAAGAAGCTCAAGCACAGACTCAAACTGTAGCATTACCAACAGTGAAAATCAGTGATCAGATTCCATATAATGTGGATACATCTGAAGGACTAGGGATGACTCCTCCTCCCACACAAAAATCTTTTTTTGACAACTTTGCTTGGCAAACATTTGTGGCATTAAACTGGCCATCTGACGAAGCAACTAGTCGTGAAGGAAACCCTAAACCATTAAATAAGAAAATTGGTGAAGCACCAGAGAACAGACGTGTTTGGGAATTATATAGATTACCAAGAGATGTATTTTCATCCTCCCCATCTTCTCAACCATTAGCTTGTTTGAATAGTGATGATGCAACAAAACCAGATCTAGAAGACAGAGAAACAATCAAGCTCAGATTGATAGAAGATAGTGTGAAAATTTTACAAAATGTAGAACAGCCATTAGTTGATCAACAAGGCAATTATGTTCTTAACGAAATCCGCGTTAATAATATAGAATCTCAGCAAATCTGTCGTAACCAATGGTATAAAGTCGAAAGTTTACAGCAGTTCGACAACGACAAAAACAGGTTCAATTTTGTCTGTAGTCAGAACGGTGAACCGTCAGATGCTCGCGTATGTACCGAAAGTAATAGAGATAGTGAGGGTGCAATTGAGATTAAAGCGGCTTGGCGAGTTTTCGATACAAGTAATTCTACAGAGGAAAAAGCTCGCTACTTTACCAGCAAGCGGAAGTTTACTATTCAACCAGAAAACATTTATCCACCAAGTGACAGTTCTACTATTGCAAAGTCCCAAGAACTTGAAGTTGGTTTAATTGGCTTCCACATTATGCAGAAAACCAGCAAAAATGGATGGGTTTGGTCTACTTTTGAGCATGTGGATAATGTTCCAGATAGTAATAACCCACCAGATTCATCTTCTTACACACTATACAATAACCATTGCGGAGTGAATTGTCCCAAAGAAAATCATCCATATGCTAATATTAAAGAATCCAGATGGAGAGAGGAAGCTCCCCATGCTGTAACAAAGGAAGGGAAAGTACAAATTTCATCACAGATATTTCCCATCAAATTGAGGACTCCTCAATTAAATGATGCAAACGATCCTAAAAATGAGAACTTAATACAACTGAATAAAAAATGGCAGTCTGAGCTAAGAAAAATTTCACCTTCATCTGTCTGGCAATACTACAAACTGATTGGTACCCAGTGGTTAAACCCATTTGGAAATTTGAATCCTGCTATGTTACCAAGCTTTCTTCAACCTGGAAATACCTGGCTAATTAATACCACGCTAGAACCATATAAACAAAATGATTCTTGCATTAAATGTCATATAAATGCTAAACTTCCAGGAGGAAAGACTAATGCAGATTTTAGCTTCCTGATGCAGAGTGAGGTGAAAAACTAGCTCTGCTTTAGTAGATTTTCTGTAAGGATTTTGATTAGTTAACTGTTGACTTTTGACTGTTAACAGTTAAACTAAGTTGTGACGATTTTCTCTCATATTTTTCCGTCAAATCAACTTTTAAACTAGATAAGGAAGGTCTTGAAAAATGACTGATGTATCCAATCAATTACCTCAGGATATCCAAGATTTGTTGACTGAAGCACGTAAGCAATGGTCTCAACTAGTTGCTTGGTCTTGGTCTTCAAAATTAGCTTTTGAGAATGACTATGCTCTGGCTGAAGAAGAAACAAAATTGAAGGAATTCTTCTCTAAAATCCTGCAAGATCAGGCTAAGTATCGTCATGCAGTAGTTGTGTATCATGATGTTAATTCCATTGAACTAGCCAACCAGAGCAGTGAAATCATCAAAAGACTTTTTACAGGTCAGCCACAAGATGAGTTAAAGTTAACCTTGTCTGAAGTACTAGTGAAACTCAATGGTAGGAAGTTCATTTGTACACAATATCCACAACTATTTGACATATTTACCTATGTGGTAGTTGTTGATAAATTTGTCGGCAATATTCTGAATGACGAAAATAAACCCGGCTCTTATATTGTCGAGTTGTCTTATCCACCAAGTCCTAGCTTCGGACAGGCTACTTTTACAGAAGAATTATTGAACAGTTGGATACAAGATAGTACTAGTGGTGAGTACATACCTCCTTCTGCCTATATTCCTTTTGGTGGGTCTTAAAACGTCACAACTTTAATTTCATTTAATTAATTTCATTTATTGAGGTAGAGATCAAAAAAAGCTTCTTGATCCTCTACCTTGATTATTTTTGGGTAAATCCTAAGTAAATATACTGACAAAATCGAGGTATCTACAAATCATGATTTCCCTGACCATAGAAATGCTACTTAATTTTTGCACATAACCCCTGTATATTTTCCCTCATCCTTGCTATTTTCTATGGACTGGATAGAAATGGCATTATGTATTATGATCTATCCTAATTCTTGGTGAGCGAACATTACTGTTTTGGAGAAAATATACAAAAATGAGTGCGATCGCCGACTACCAAATTATCTCCAAGATTTACGAAAGTGCTAATTCGTTAGTATACAGAGCTGTCCTGAACTCCAGTCCGGAATCTGTGATCCTCAAAGTACTAAAAGAAGATTACCCAACGCCATCAGAACTGACTCGATATAAGCAAGAGTATGAAATCACACACTCCCTCAAAATCTCTGGTGTGATCAAAGCCCACAAATTATTGCCATATACAAATAGTCTGGCCATAGTTTTAGAAGATTTTGGGGCTGAATCTTTGGATATTTTGTTCAGAAACAAAAAGTTGACGCTCTTAGAATTCCTCTCCATTGCCATTAAGATTACAGATGCACTCAGCGAAATTCACGGTGCTAATGTTATTCATAAAGATATCAATCCTGCTAATATCGCCTTGAATTCACAAACAGGGGAACTCAAGATTATTGATTTTGGGATCTCCACCATATTTAAGCGGGAAAATCCCACCATTAAAAATCCTAATGTCTTGGAAGGAACATTAGCTTATATGTCACCAGAACAAACTGGTAGAATGAATCGCTCCCTTGACTATAGCACTGATTTATACTCATTAGGCGTTACTTTTTATAAATTACTGACTCAGCAGCTGCCTTTTATCAGCAATGATCCCTTAGAGTTAGTCCATTGTCATATTGCTAAACAACCCCTTTCTCCCCAAGAAGTTGAGCCGACAATTCCCCTCACCGTATCGAATATGATCATGAAGTTACTAGCAAAAACTTCTGATGGGCGGTATCAAAACGCACTGGGATTAAAAATAGATTTAGAAGAGTGTTTACGACAATTACAACAGACTGGACAAATTTCTGATTTTCCCCTGGGTAGTCATGATATTTCTGACCAATTAAAAATTCCTCAAAAACTCTACGGTCGAGAAGCAGATATAGAAATTTTACTCTCAACCTGGAACCGAGTGGCTGAAGCCGAACCTGAACAAAAGCGAGTAGAAATGCTGTTGGTTGGTGGATATTCTGGTATTGGTAAATCTGTATTAGTCCAGGAACTTTATATACCTGTCACCCAACATCGTGGCTATTTTATTTCTGGGAAATTTGACCAGTTCCAGCGTAATATTCCCTATTCTGCCGTTGTCTATGCTTTCCAGTCGTTAGTAAAACACTTACTAACTGAAAATGAAGAACAACTAGTCCAATGGCGACAGGAGCTGATGGTAGCTTTAGGGATTAATGGACAAGTGATTATTGATGTCATCCCCGAAGTGGAAAAGATTGTTGGTACTCAGCCCCCAGTGCAACCACTGGAACCAAAAGAAGCACAAAATTAATTTAATAGCGTCTTCCAGAATTTTATTCGCGTTTTTTGTCAGCGATCGCATCCCTTGGTGATTTTCCTGGATGATTTACAATGGGCTGATTCTGCCAGTCTGAAGCTGATCGAGCTGATGACGACTGATAATAATACTGGTTATTTGCTTTTGCTAGGTGCTTATCGGGATAATGAAGTTAGTCCTAATCACCCCTTAATGTTAACTGTGGAACGCTTGCAGCAACAAGGAGTACTAATTAATAGTATTACTCTTGCACCTTTAAAGCTGGAAGAAATTATGCAATTAATTGCTGATACCATTCACAGTGATCAGGAAACAGTCAAACCCTTAGCGGAATTAGTTTTTCAAAAGACTTCAGGAAATCCCTTCTTCATTAATGAATTTCTCAGAACCATCTATCAAGAAAATATCCTGACCTTTGACCGACAAGAAAAGCAATGGCTATGGAATATTGCTCAAATTGAAGCTTTAGGAATTACGGAAAATGTCGTAGACTTGATGCTCGGTAAACTCAGGAAACTGCCAGAGAATACCCAGAAAGGACTACGTCTTGCGGCTTGTATTGGGAATAGTTTTGATCTGAATACTCTCTCCATTATTTTTGAAAAATCTCCGCCCGAAACCTTTAAAGATATCCTAGCAGCCATTCAGTTAGGGTTAATTTATCCGATTTCAGCCTTAGAACCGACTTCAGAAGCACCCATTGAATCGACACTAGTGATTTTAAATTATCGGTTTCTCCATGACCGAGTACAACAGGCAGCCTATGCACTAATTGAAGACCTTCAAAAACAAGCTGTACATCTGCAAATTGGTAGACTTTTGCTTGCCAATCTCAGTCCAGAAGAACGGGAAGAAAAGATATTTACTCTCGTTGATCATTTGAATCAAGGGCGAGAATTAATTGAGAGTAATACTGAAAAAATAGAACTAGCAAAATTAAATTTATATGCTGGCAAAAAAGCGAAAGAATCCACCGCTTATAATGCATCTAGAAGCTACTTAATTATCAGTAAGGATGAGTTCCCAGGCAACATTTGGGAAAAAGCTTATGAAATGGCACTTGATCTATATAAAGATTTAGCAGAAGTAGAATATCTAATTGGTAATTTTGAACAGTCTCAGTCTTTAATTGAAATGTCTCTGAAGCAAACAAAATCAGCCTTTGATTGCACAGAATTTCACTTACTGCGGATTAATCAATATACCCTAACAGGACGATATTCAGAAGCAGTTGAATCGGGTCGAATTGCATTAAAATCCTTAGATACAGATTTAGCAACACACAACTATCGCGCTGCTTTTGAGGCTGAAATTGCAGATTATCGTCGAA
Source organism: uncultured cyanobacterium (assembly GCA_963766435.1). Classification (GTDB taxonomy): domain Bacteria; phylum Cyanobacteriota; class Cyanobacteriia; order Cyanobacteriales; family Nostocaceae; genus CAVXZH01. The sequence continues at coordinate 1,911,876 of CAVXZH010000006.1, read as the reverse complement.
ATTTCGGCAACCAGAAAATCAGTTCATTGTATGACCATTCAGAAACAGAGATACCTGAGAAAAAAGCAGTCCTGAGAATACTTACCAGAATTGCACCAACTGCCTGGATTTTAGATCCAGAACTCATGTATTTAGTCGGGACTAAAATTGCTCATTTAAATATTCAATATGGTAATACAGAAAGATCAGTAGTAGGTTATAGTTACTTAGGTGTAATTCATACTTACGTCCTCCAAGACTATCTTTCCGGTTATGAATATGGTGCTCTCAGCGTCAAGTTATCTGATAAATATCAGAACTTGATCAGCAAAACAGTAACCAGTCAACTGCATGGCAGTATTACTATGCCTTGGGTAGAACATATCAAGCATTGTGAGAGCGTAAACGCCCAGGGATTTGATGCTGGATTCCGGTCTGGTGATTTACAAATGGTAGGCTACTCATATACCTACAATCTCTATAACTTAATTTACCAAGGACGAAATATAGACTTGCTCTTGAAGGAAGTCTCTCGTGGGTTACTTTTTAGTCAAGAAACTCAGAATCAGTGGTCTATTAATTGCATATTGGGTGCTAAAATTCTGATTCATAACTTGATGGGTTTGACTAAAGACAAATTTTGTTTTGATATTGAAGAAACAGATGAATCTAATTTTTTGGAGTCATGTCGGATTAATAAAACACTAGCAGCAATCTGTTTCTATTCTATTTTCAAAGCTCAGGTTCTCTACCTCTATGGTGAACCTATGGATTTGCATCAATTGCAAGAAGTGAAAAAATTGTTTGACTATATTCCGGGTACTATCTCCATTGCTACACATAATTTTTATTATTCATTAACCCTAGCTAATCTCTATCCCCAAGCTTCATCAATAGAACAGGACAAATATTGGCGACAATTATTAGTTAATCAACAACAAATGCAAACATGGGCAAATAATTGTCCAGAGAATTTCTTACATAAATATTTTCTAGTTGCCGCCGAAATATCTCGTATTTCTGGTGAGTGGTATCAAGCCATAGATTTGTATGATCAGGCTATTGAATTGGCTAGAGAAAATGAATTTATTCAAGATGAAGCTCTATCTAATGAGCTAGCAGCCCAGTTTTGGTGGACAAGAGGAAAAGAGGAGTTTGCTCGACTCTACATCAGAAAAGCCTACCAATGTTATCAAATTTGGGGTGCACAGCGTAAAGTAGAGGAATTGAATGAAAAATACCCCCAGTGGTTAGGAGCAAATTCATCTGAATACAAAAAAACCTTGACCAACATTTCCACAACTACCACCAGTTCTGGTGAAGCACTAGATTTAGCCACTGTGTTAAAAGCTACACAAACTATTTCTGGAGAAATTGTTCTCAGTAAGTTACTGCAAAATTTAATGAAAACTGTCATGGAAAATGCAGGCGCTCAAAAAGGCTTTCTGATTCTTGAGCAAGAAGGTAGTTTGGTAATTGAAGCTAAAGGAACAGTGGAAGAAAATGATGTTACAGTTCTACAATCGATTCCCATAGATTATCTAGATGTTGAAAGCCAAATACCTTTAGTGTCAACTGCTATTATTAACTATGTTGCCCGTAGTCAGGAAAATGTGGTTTTAAATAATGCCGTCCACGAGGGGTCTTTTACCCGTGATCCTTATATTCTGACGACTCAACCTAAATCAATTCTTTGCGCTCCGTTACTTAATCAGGGTAAATTGAGTGGTATTTTATATTTAGAAAATGATCTGACTACGGGGGCATTTACGCTAGAGCGTCTGCAAATTTTAAATATTCTTTCTAGTCAAGCTGCTATCTCCATTGAAAACTCCCGGCTCTACACAACTCTAGAGCAAAAAGTAGGAGAACGAACTCAAGAATTATCACAAACTCTGGAAATTCTCAAAGCAACTCAAGCTAAATTAGAGTTTGAAAACGCTTTACTCAAAAGTGCCGATTCAGACTCAGACTATGATTATCAAGTCGGTGGTAGTTTGTCGATTGACTCTCCTACTTATGTGGTTAGGTCGGCTGACCGTTACCTTTATAAAGCCTTGAAAACTGGAGAATTTTGTTATATTCTCAATACTAGACAGATGGGTAAATCTAGTTTGATGGTGCGGATGATGCATCATTTAAAGCAAGAAGGTTTTTGTTGTGTTGCTATTGATATGACGAGACTTGGTAGCGAAAATATTACTCCAGATCAATGGTATAAAGGTTTAGCTGTTGAGCTATGGCAGAGTTTTGACCTGTTCGGCAAAGTTAATTTAAAAGCTTGGTGGCAAGAGAAACTAGACCTTTCTCCTGTGCAACGATTGAGTAGATTTTTTGAAGAAGTTTTGTTAAAAGAGGTGAAATTGCCTGATGGCACTCCGGCTCCACAGATAATTATTTTCTTTGATGAGATTGATAGTGTTTTAGGGTTAGATTTTTCCGTAAATGACTTTTTTGCTCTGATTCGTTTTTGTTATAATCAAAGGACTATTAATTCCGAGTTTAAGCGGCTTTGCTTTGCTTTGTTTGGAGTGGCAACCCCTAATGATTTAATCACTGATTATCGTCGGACACCTTTTAATATTGGTCAGGGAATTCAACTACATGGTTTTCAATTACATGAGGCTCAACCTCTGCTTTATGGCTTGACTGATAAAGTTAGTAATCCTCAAGCCTTACTCAAAGAGGTCTTGTTCTGGACTAACGGACAGCCATTTTTAACTCAAAAAATTTGTCAGATGATTCGTCGTTACTCATCTTCTATTCCCGAAAGAACTGAAAAAGCATGGGTTGAGAATTTAATTCGTACTAATATTATTAATAGTTGGGAGTCTCAGGATGAACCAGAGCATTTAAGGACTATTCGCGATCGCATTCTCAAGAGTGAGCAACCAGTTATGCAAATGCTAGAATTTTATGGTCAAGTTTTAGACCAAGGACAAGTCAGTTCCGTTGATAGTTTGGTGGAGCGAGAATTATTATTATCTGGCTTATTAATTAAGCAACAAGGTGATTTAAAAATCCACAATCGAATTTATGAATTAATTTTTAACTCCGATTGGATCGCCATGCAGATGTTATAATAATTTGAAGTTTTGTATTGGAGCTATTGTCTTTAAATGAGGTCAATCTAAAATCCAAAATCCAAAATTGCTATGATGCTTAATTTAGATGAAGTAATTAAAATCTCTAACCAAATAGTTTTTACCAGATTCGCTAGAGATTTAACCGATGTAGAAATTATTATCATTACCGGAGTTTGGCAAGAAGAAGAATATGAAAAAATCGCCGCTAAACACCAATACACAACCAGTTATATTAGTCAAGATGTTGCACCGAAACTTTGGAAATTACTGACAAATGCCTTAGGAGAAAAAGTTAAAAAAAGAAATTTTAAGCAAGTTCTGCAACGATATTGGGAAAAAAAATGTTGGGACAGTCAATTCATACATGAAGATCAATTACACAATCTAGAATCAATGACATTCAATCAAAAATATCCTCACCAAAATTTGACCGCAGCGACATCTTTAGTGCCAATACCAGAAAAAATAGTGGCTTCAGAATTATATGTGGAGCGATATCCAATTGAATCTCTCTGCTATGAAACGCTCTTGCAACCTGGTTCCATGATTCGGGTCAAAGCACCTCAGTTGATGGGAAAAACCTCCCTCATGGAGCGAGTATTATCTAATTTAGCAGCACACGGTTATCGGACAGTAAGTTTAAGTTTAGAGATGGCAGATCGGCAAACTCATCTCACCAATCTTAATAAATTTTTACGTTGGTTTTGTTTGAATCTCAGTCGAGAATTTAGCCTACCTAATCAGTTAGAAGACTATTGGGATGAAGAAGGGATGGGGGCTAAGGTCAGTTGTACAACTTATTTAGAAGAACATCTCTTAGCCGCATCGGACAGTCCACTAGTATTATATTTAGATGATGTGGATGCTCTTTTTCCTTATCCAGAAGTTTACGAAGATTTTTTCGGTTTATTACGTTCTTGGTATGAGAAAGCCAGAAGTCGTCAAAACTGGAAAAAATTACGGTTAGCCATCGCCCACTCAACAGATGTTTATATCCGCTTGAATATTAATCAATCCCCATTTAATGTTGGTTTACCGATTGAGTTACCAGAATTCACGCGAGAGCAGGTACAGAGATTAGCCCAACAATATGGATTCATCGAAGATGCATCTTTAGTAGACCCGCTCATGCAATTAGTAGGTGGTCATCCTTATTTGTTGCAGCAGGCTTTGTTTCATCTCAAAAATTATCCTAATATCAGCCTCGATCAATTATTAACAATGGCTCCTACAGATTCTGGTATTTATCAGCATCATTTACGAAAATATTGGTTGAATTTACAAGAAGATCCTCAACTTATTGCGGCTTTTCAAAAAGTTGTCACTTCTACTCAACCAGTACGATTGGAAACAATATCAGCTTATCAGTTGCAGAGTATGGGCTTAGTTAAGCTTTTGGGTAATGAAGTAGAAGCCCGTTGTCAGTTATATCGTATGTATTTTAGCAAAATCAATATGACTGGTATCGTTTGAGCAATTAATTATTAGTAAAAATACTTTAATATCCCATGTTTTCAGTAGGAACTGTAGTATTTCAACCCTAAATTTGTAGAGATTTATGGTATACATACACAAAAACCATGAGAGAATAAATAATTATAGTAGGAGTCACAACCGTCAGGAGTCACGCCCGTCAGGAGTTAGGAGTAAAACCCTTTTCTAGAGCGAGTTCCATTATCAATTGGTGTTCTAACTGCATTGGCGACTGCTATAAAACAGGTTTTAATCGTTGGGAATTTATTAATGTTTGCCAAACTCAACGCCACCTACCAGTATCAACCTGGTGGTAGCCTACCACCAGATGCACCAACTTACGTAGTCAGACAGGCTGATACTGAACTTTATCAGAGCTTATTAGCTCTGGAATATTGCTACGTACTTAATGCTAGACAAATGGGTAAATCTAGCTTACGAGTACGGACAATGGAAAAATTAAAAACCGAGGGAATTTCCTGTGCAGAAATTGAATTGAGTGGAATTGGTAGCCAACAAATTACTGCTCCTCAGTGGTATGGAGGGATGATCCAGGAATTAGTCAGCGGTTTTCATCTGCAAATCAATCGACGCCAATGGTTACAAGAGCATGATGATCTTTCTCCGATACAGTGTTTAAATAAGTTTATAGAAACAGTATTACTAGCCCAAATTCCCGGCAAAATTATCATTTTTATTGATGAAATTGATAATGTTTTGAGTTTGAAGTTTTCCACAGATGAATTTTTTGCTCTGATTCGTCATTGCTATGAAAGTCGAGCTTTAAAGCCAGCTTATCGGCGCTTATCATTTGCTTTATTGGGAGTGGCTACGCCATCCGATTTAATTCAAGATAAACATTATTCTACTCCTTTTAACATTGGTAGAGCTATCGAATTGCAAGGATTCGATCTCCATAATAGTACACCTTTAATTAATGGATTGGTTGGCAAAATTAGTCATCCTGAAGCAATTTTAAAAGAAGTTTTATATTGGACTAATGGACAACCATTTCTCACGCAAAAATTGTGTTGGTTAATTGCTAATTACTGTAATAATTGTCCCGATTTCCATCCTTTCCAACCGGGTGAGGAACCACAGTGGGTTGAGCAAATTGTCCAAAACCAAGTAATCAATAATTGGGAAGCTCAAGATGAACCAGAGCATTTAAGAACAATTCGCGATCGCCTACTTCGTAATACACCCAAAAGTGAGGAATTATTAAAGTTATATCAACGGATTGTCCAAGAAGGAAAAATCCCTAGCCAGAGCTTTCCAGAGTATCTAGAATTGCGGCTGTCAGGACTTGTTGCCCAGAACCAAAGCAATTTAGTAGTTAAGAATCCCATTTATGCCACAGTCTTCAATTTAGATTGGGTAAATCAACAGTTAGCGCTACAAATATCTAATTCTAAGACAACTATCACTAAGGAAAATGATAAAAATATAGATATACAACCTAGTATATCTAGCCAAGATATTGCCAATATTTCTAAAGACATCATTGATAGTTCTAAGTCTGATAATTTTCACAATTATCCCAGTGGTGCAATTCCCCTCAACTCTCCTTTTTATATAGAACGAACAGCAGTTGAAGCCCAAGTTTTTACAGAAATTAAAAAACCTGGTGCATTAGTTCGGATTAAAGCACCAAGAGAGATGGGTAAAAGTTCTTTACTACTGAGAACTTTAGATCATGCTATGCACCAAGGATATCATACTGTTAGTTTAAATCTAGAGCAAATTGACGATGCAATTTTAAATGATCTCAATCGATTTTTGCGTTGGTTATGTGCCAATGTCACCCGTCAACTTCAGTTAGAATCAAGGTTAGAAGATTATTGGGATGAAGATATCGGTAGCAAAATTAGTTGTTCTCTTTACTTTCGTAATCATATATTAAAGCAAATTGATACTCCTTTAGTTTTATCATTGGATGAAGTGAACTATCTGTTTGAGCATCCTTTGGTAGCAAAAGATGTATTACCTTTATTTCGCTCTTGGTATGAAGAAGCGAAGCGAGAACCAATCTGGCAAAAATTACGGCTGATTATAGTTCATTCCACTGAAATTTATGTCCCTCTCCAGTTAAAACAATCCCCATTTAATGTGGGATTACCAATAGAGTTAATTAACTTCAATCTAGAACAGGTAGAGCAGTTAGCTCAACGCTATGAACTTAATTGGACTAATAGCGAAGAAGCTCTCAAACTTATGGCTTTACTGGAAGGACATCCAGCGTTAACACATCTAGCTATTTATCATTTTAGTCAGGGGGAAATTACCTTTGCACAATTCTTGGATGAAGCAGCTACTGTAAATGGAATTTATTCCTTTCACTTGCACCGTCATCAAGTCACATTGCAAGAACAGCCCGAATTAACTAAAGCATTAAATGCAGTTATCAAAGCTGAAGAACCAATATCATTAGATTCTTTGATCACTTATAAACTCAGCAGTATGGGACTGATCAAACAGTTAAAAGATAAAGTGATCTTAAGTTGTGAATTATATCGGCAGTATTTTCTTTCTATCAATCATTAGGATTAAAAGGGAACAGGGAACAGGGAACAGGGAACAGGGAATCCTCATAATTAAATTAGAATGCTGATATTTTTTCACTCCTGACTCCTGACTCCTGACTCCTGACTTCTGACTCCTACTATATCCAATATTCCTTGTTCCCCATCTAAAATTACCTCTACACCCACAGGTAAACAAGCGTTGGGACTACTATGACCAAAAGGCAAGTTAGAGACAATGGGAATATTTAAATCACCTAAGCTATGCGCAAGACTTCTTCAACGCTTAAACTAGGTATATTTGGTGCTACTTCACACTGAGTAAAGCTCCCTAAAGCAATACCCTTAACTTTTGCCAAAGCACCACTGGAACGCCATTGAGTCAACATTCTATCAATGCGATACGGTGCTTCTGAGACATCTTCAAATGCTAAAATCACACCATCGTAATTTGGCTGGAGTGCCGTGCCAAAAAGATGGGTAGCTACAGTGAGATTACCTGGCAGTAAAATTCCGGTCGTTACACCTCCACCCCAACCAGAACCTTTAATGGGTGGTAAGGGACGACCTTCTACCCAAGCAAATAATCGCTCAATTGACCAATCTGGTTCACTACCAACAGTAGTCAATACGGGAGCATGGACGCTGGAAATTCCATTTGTATATAAGCTCCACAATAAGACCGTCACATCCGAAAAACCAATTAACCACTTCGGAGTGATGGAGTTGTTTGGCCAATGCCAATTTTCTAAAAGACGTGTACTTCCAAAACCACCTCTAGCACAAAGAATACCGCGACAATCAGGGTCTTGCCAAGCATCTGCTAGCTGCTCACGACGATTTTTGTCAGTACCTGCCAGATATCCCCAGCGATTTTTGATATCAGTGGGAATTTCCACTCGATAACCATGCGATCGCCAGATTTCCACCCCATGATTAAATGTTTCCCATTCTCGTAAAGTGCCACTAGGGGCAACTACTCGCAGTAAGTCACCAGGTTTAAGGGGTGGAGGTAATATTTTCACGTCAGGATTTTGGATATTCAAAGTCAAGAATAAAATCTATATTTATGGTTTATGGTTTATGGTTTATGGTTTTGAGTGAGAATCTTCTGGTGGTTCCTCTGGTGGAGATAAACCACGGATGCGCTGTAGATGATTTAAAGCATATTTTGCGGTAGCTTGGACTTCTGGATCTCTATCTTGGGCAGCATGACGTAATATTTGGCTCATTTGCCCAATTATGTCATAAACACGAGTTAAATCACGAATCGCATTTTGTCGCACCTGTGGACTTTCATCTTCCATTGAGATAGCTAAAGCCCGATTCATTGGTTTGAGAGTACGAATCCCAATTTCTGCCAAGGCTGCTAAAATTAATCCGTGTTCTTGGGAATCAGCATCAATCATTAAATCGACTAAAGGCTGAATTGCTCGTGAATCCCCCTGCTGTCCTAAATCCCAAATCGCTTTATTTCGCTTGGTTGGGTCAGAACTACGCAAGTCTTTGATCAATTCGTCTACTATATTCACCTTAGCCAAACGGGAAGTTTTTTCGATAGGTAGCAATGACCCAGGTGACGGTGTGACAACTTGCGGATGAGTTTCTAGTGGTGTATTTACTGGATGAACTCTAGTGCTATCTAATTCTGGTAATATTTCTTGATTAGCTAAGATCGAGTTTTCCCGATTTGCTGGAGGGAATCTAGTACTCTCTAACTCTGGTAATGGCAACATCACCGATGGTTGATTATCTGCATTTACTGGTTCTATTTCCGGAACTTGTCGCTGATGATTAAACCATCTGATCAGGGCGAGTAAAATACCGATACTTCCTAACACTCCCAATCCTAAAACTAGCCACCACATCAGACCATGTTGGAGGGGTTTCGGTTTAGGTTGGGGTTTGGGCTTAGGTGTAGAGATAGACGCAGTAGAAGAAACCCCAGAATTTTTGGCTTTGAAAGCAGCTTGTAAACTTTCCCTAGTAGTTTTACCTGCTTTTCCATCCCCATTAAGTCCCTGAGCTTTTTGAAATTTAATCACGGCGTTTTGTGTGTTTTCATCAAACTCGCCATTGATTAGCCCATTATAGTATTTCAAATCCTGCAATTGGGTTTGAAGCAGTTTGACATCTGACCCTTGAGAACCCACAGTCAGTACAGCTGATTCAGTGGGGATGGGAGTACTGGTTTGGGTAATTTCTATAGTTTTTGGTGCAGATGCACTAGTGTTCGCTCTAGTTGGATCAAACCCTAAACCAGTAAAATAGGTAAATATCACAATTAAAGAGGAATATAACCTCGTATTACAAGTTTTACCTGGAATTCGCTGATTAATCATATTTACATTTACTAAAAATTAGGGTAAAACTTCTGGTTCCGTTTCTCTTACAGATAGGGTTAGAGGGTTTAGTTTCTCATAAGTAGATGCTTCTAAAATAGTGGACTCTGATTGATCAGTTATTTGTCCAACACTAGTATAATCTATTCCTTCTAAGTTATCCCGTTGGTTAATCAGATAAATACTCACTAAAGTTAAGCCAACTCCGATCCACTGTAAAGGATTGAGAACTTCTGAGAGAAAAAGATGACCGAATAACAGCGCAAAAATTGGGGTGAGGAAGGTAAGCGCACTAAAACTAGTCAGATTACCACTTTGAGCAAAGTAGAAAAATAATCCATATGCGATCGCACTACCAAATACTGTGGAATAACTTAAAGCAATCCAATCTGATGCGACCAGATTTTGCCACTGTTGAGATTCCACCACCGCAGAAATTCCCCATAAAGGTAATCCTCCTAAAATCATGTGCCATCCTGTGGCAGTTATGGGGTCAGCATACTTACATACAAATCTAATTAAAACTGTTCCCACCGCCATTGACAAAGCTGACAGTAACATTAAGTACTCACCACCCGCAAAAAAATCTTGCCAATGGTCTATGGTCATCTCTTTACCAGTACCAAGAAGATTAAAAATTAAATCTTGTGGTAAGCCAATTAAACTAATCCCTGTGACACCTAACCCTAATCCCCACCATCCCCAAAACCCAATCCGTTCTTGAAATAACCATAAAGAAAGCAGAGCTACAGCTAGAGGTTGAGAGTCAATCATGACTGAACCTAAGCCAGCACTAGTTTTTACTAATCCTTCTGCCAAAAAACCTTGAGATAACATCCCTTCTATGAAAGCAAATAAGATAATCCACAACCATGCTAACCAACCTTTAGGTTGAGGTTTATCCATGAATGCAGCCACAATGAGAATTAATACACCCGCAGGTAGCATCCGCACCCCTGCCATAAATAGAGGTGTAGTATGAGGTATGACTCCTTTCATCGCTACCATAGCCGTACCCCAGAGGAAAAAAGGGGCAATTAATAACAGGGAAGTAAAAGAAAATTTAGATGCACTCAGCTTCAGTTGCATGGGTTTGGGGGACTTTATTTAACAAAACGTGATTATCACTTTAGCTAATTTTACTCAATCATGTCTTTTTATGAAGGAATACATAGCTTGTTTATTTGTTTATATGGGCAATTTATGATGTTATCAGTCAATGAGTCCGCAGAAATTATTTTCAATTCAGTACAACCCTTAAATTATCCCCAAGATATCAAGAAATTGTCGATTTATGCACAGCACATAATCGGATTTTGGCAACTCCCATCACCAGTTCCTTAGATTTTCCCCATTGGGATAATTCGGCAATGGACGGTTTTGCAGTTCGTTATCGAGATGTACAATCCGCTAGCGCCGAAAACCCAGTTATTTTAGAAATTGTGGCGGAAATTCCCGCAGGTTATCAACCTCAAGTGACCATTCAATCTGGGCAAGCAGCAAGGATTTTTACGGGTGCAGTCATGCCAGTAGGTGCAGATACTGTGATTATGCAGGAGAAAACTCAGTCAGAATCAAATCGGGTGGTGATTTTGACTGCACCCAAACCTCAAGAATTTGTCAGACATAAAGCCGCTTTTTACCAAGCCGGAACTCAACTGTTATCCCCAGGTATTTGTTTAAAGGCTCCAGAAATTGCTATTTTAGCAGCAGCACAATGTACTCAAGTAAGTGTTTTCCGCCGTCCTGTAGTGGCAATTCTTTCCACTGGTGATGAGTTAGTCACACCCACACAACCACTACAACCAGGACAAATTGTAGATTCTAATCAATATGCTTTAGCTGCTTTAGTCGAAGCCAGTGGTGCTCAAGCGTTATGGTTAGGGATTGTCAAGGATGAACCTGTAGCTTTAAAAAGCTGCCATTCACCACGCTATGACTAGTGCTGATATCGTCATCTCTTCTGGTGGGGTTTCTGTGGGTGAATTTGACTATGTTGAGCAAATTCTCACTGAATTGGGTGCAATTATACATATTCAGTCAGTGAATATGAAACCAGGTAAACCTCTCACCTTTGCCACTCACAACTCAACACTCTACTTTGGTTTACCAGGAAATCCAGCGGCTGTGTTAGTGACTTTTTGGCGTTTTGTTCAACCAACTATCAAAAAACTTTCTGGGATGACCACAGGTTGGGATGTAAAATTGGTGAAGGCAATCGCTCACTCCCAATTACGTTCAGATGGCAAAAGGGAAACTTATCTTTGGGGTAAATTAGATTTAGTCCAGGGAATTCATGTATTTTCCCTCCCAGATGGTAGTCAAAGTTCTGGTAATTTAATTAACTTAGCCCAAACCAATGCCTTGGCCATTTTACCAGTTGGTAAAACCTTAATTTCGGTTGAGGAAGAAGTAGAAGTTCTGCAATTGAATTGATATGTTTTGATTCTGCTAAAGTAAGAATGGTCAAGCTAAACCTAGTCTGAGTTAAATTATTTTTTGTGGGTAGAAGTCGCGAACCGTTTATTAGCCTGGCACTTTACCACACCTTAAAGTGGTCAATAGTCAGCCCAATGCTGCACGTTTACTTTCGATTGCGGATTGATGGTGCCGAAAATGTTCCTCAAACTTCAACCTTTGATCGTCATCAGCAATCATGCTAGTTACTTCGATCCATTAATAGTCTCTAATTGTGTCCGTCGTCCAGTCGCATACATGGCGAAAGAAGAGTTATTTAACGTCCCTGTTTTAGCTCAAGTCATGAAATTATATGGTGCTTATCCAGTGAATCGAGGCACCCCTGACCGCAGTGCAATTCGTTCGGCTTTAGAGTCCCTAGAGCAAGGGTGGGCTGTAGGTGTTTTTTTAGAAGGTACTCGCACCCCAGATGGTCGAATTAATGATCCTAAAACGGGGTGCATTATTACTAGCCGCAAAAGCAAAGGTGCCTATATTACCCGTCAGCTTATATGCTACAGAGAAGATTTTACACAAAGGTTCGACCGTTCCCCGTCCAGTTCCGGTCACTGTCCGGATTGGTAAATTAATAGATGCTCCTAATTCCACTCATAAGCATGAATTAGAGAAACTGACCCAAAAATGTGCCGCAGTGATCAATGAAATGCATGATTTAGGATCTCTACATTGAACCCCTAAAGGAGTGAATGAGTAAAACCAAATTTTAATTAGTTCAATTGTACTAATTAAAATAAAGTAATAGAAAATTGGTAATGCTTAACCCAAAAGTAGATAGTTTAGAGGCCAAGGGCAACGGCGCTAAAGGCGCAGCGTTGCATGCGGCGGTACGCCTACGCAAACCTACGGTTTACAAAGAACGGAGCTTACCAAAGGGGAATTTTACCGCCCGACTGCGGGCTGTATCTTGGTAGTGAGAAAAATGGTAGATTTGTACTAGTGAGAATGCGATCGCTAAATATAAAGTAAAAAAATGAAAATTGACAAAGAAATGTTTATGATAAGATTGTTAATAATAACATCAGTAATAATAGGGATTAGTTCATACGCACCACAAAAACCAGAAATAGATAGTTCCTATTTTCCAGAATCAGTATATAGGTGTCATATAGGTATAATAAATATTGATTGTAAAAAATACGAGCAGGGAAAACTACCAGTAGCAGGAATATTAATGTTAATGGGAATAACACTGTATATAAAACGTATAGCAGTAAAAATTAGAACAGAAATGATTCTAAGGGAAAATCAAAAAGAATTTGAAGATAAATTTAAATAATGCTACTTTACATAAGTAGTAGGGGAAGAATGATACAGTTCAAAAGCTATCAACATCAGCCAAAACAAAGCCCAAAAAGGTAATAAAATCTCAGGTGGTGATACGTGTAAAAGCAATAAAGCGTGTATAAAATTAGACGCTAATATCAAGCGATATATATTTCTAAGTGTAAAAATTACTTGATGTAATAAATAAATAATATAAGACATAAAAAATCTATGGGTAAAATCAAATAGTACAAGTGAATTATACTTCATAGTGATGAATAATGTTACGCTAACACACCAACAATTCCTAGTTTTAGCTGGATGCCTGGGGAATGCAGTAAAAAGTATAGCTGTATCCAAGAAAGTAAATGAGGACGCGATTGCTGATGAAATTATAAGAAATGTGAAAGAAGAAATTAACAACATGACGGAACTAGAAAAAAGAGTCGCTGTGGAAGACTGGTTAACTATGGTTAACAATGTATAATTATAGCAGTCTAGTAACATAATGGTAAACTTAAGCGGTCAATGGTAGCGATCGCTTTTTTTATTAAGTGAAAAAGTCAAATATTATAGCAAATTTCTAAAAAATGTTTTGTAGCTAGCGAATACACCAAACGCTGTAAGCACTGCAAAAAGCGGAAATGATCCGAAAAGCCTATATTATCAAGTAAATGATGGCGCTACCGCGCCTCGTGCTGTCGCACGCGCCCGCCCGCCGCGAACGCGGTTCGGTATCGGCATCAATTACGTTGTTAACCTGGACCTTTTTCTTAGCAAAGATAATCTCCTCCCAAAGCGAGCGCGGAAAAGAGTTAAGGTTAAAAACAATACTAAACAAATTAAAAAATTACCTGTAAATGGAACCTGGATAACTGTAAAGGAAAAATCACTAATCAAACCAGTGGCAGCGCCAAACTGATTATCAATAGTGGCAATCTGAAAACCATAATCACCAATGACAGCAATTTGGTAATCACCGCTGCTGGAAATACTCGAACCGTTAAAAATAGTAGTTGTTTCCCGTCCTACCAGAAAATTTAGAGGATCATACTCGGCTAAATTGTCAGCGGTGTAATATTCCCAGTGAAAACTAACTTGCCCATATTGATCAGCTGTAGTGATGTAGTTGGTAAAACCAAAATTACCAGAACCATTATCACCACCCGTAAGTACTATTGCGTTAGGGAAATCAGTACTTACATACCCATCAGCATTAATATTATCTAAAGTCCACTTAACCATAGTTCATGTAACACTTGAATAAACAAATGTAATTTCTAATTATTCCTATAGTACGTTAATACTAATTATTCTAGTGGTACTGGAAATGGCACCAATCAAAAGCCGGACAGTGGGAACATACAAATGTTTATATATGGAGTGGGAAAGAGACAAGAAAACAGATGGTAAAGTAGTACTGCTATTCGCCAGCGAAATATATTTTAGCACAAACCAAGGGGGAAGACTAAAAAGCCCTGAAGAAAGCGCAGAATTTGGATCAAACTGGAAATCCAAAATGAGCGTAGGTGAACTAGAAAAATACAAAAATATTTTAGAACCAGGGAAAGTATACGAAATTAAAGCAGCAGAAGATAGTTTCTCATTAGGCGGAAATGCGGGTATTTGGTATCAAATACTAGAGATTAAAAAAATTGGTGATGATGAAACAGAAGAAACAAAAGAAACAGAAGAAAAAGTAAGCGCGTATACCGGATATTAATATGCCAGATATTGATTTTAGTTCACTAAACTTTGGAGATTCAGTAACAGTATTCCAATTCTTAATCAGCCAAAGTTACCCAGTGTTTATCAATGTTTACATTATAGTTTGGGCATTCGCTTTAATCATTCGCATCTTCAAATTTATATGAGTCCACTTTGTTACAATACGACGTATCAATTTTCAGCATCTCAAATTAGTGATAGTGGAACAACTGAATTAATTAAATTCTTCGCTAATTCAGTCGTGAATAAGGTAGGAAGAGATTACGGAATAAATGTAGCAGCAACTTACATTGATACAGCAGCATCTACATTAGGAGTATGCCTAACGATTAACGACAATTCAAAAAGCTGGTTAATTCTGTTTTTCAATGTATTCCAATTTGGAATATTCCACACGGTTATGATTTTAGTTACTAGAATAATTTGTATGGGAATTTAAATATGGTAGGATTTATTTTTGCTCCTATAATGATAGTAATAACAGGAATCCTGTTTATTGTCTACCAAATACTAGTGAGCCGAACAGCAAAGAAAAACAAGGGAGACAACACCAAAAAACAATACAGTTCTAGCTCAATGCTAAATAAACAAAAAAAACCAAAATGAACCATTACTTGGCTCAAGCAAACACAGTAGATGGATTCCCCAGAGCCGTAGTCGAAAACCCAAATACTGGAAAACTAGGATTAAAACCAGCAGGGGAATTTTTAAACGATGTAATCGGATTCATCTTGCCCACGGTTCTGGTTTACTTCACTGCACAAATAGGATGGAAAGCTGTAAATAGTTTTCTAGAATCAATGAGAGGATGATTTCTACAATGAGACGATGAACAGAAATCAATTTCAATTAATCTACCTAAATGTGCCAATAGCAGAAGTTGACTTTAAAATCAACCAAACGAAAAGCTGGCTAGAAGACAACGTCAAGCCAGCCGTTGAATGGGGAACAACAGTAGGGGTAAGCTGCGTAGGAATAACAATGATAGTTGCACTCATGGCAGCATTCGTAAAATCCAGAAATTGAAATGTTGAAATAAGGAGAAAACATGAAACTGAAACTAAAGCAAATCCTATTAATGGGAATCACAGCAACAGCATTATGGGCAGTAAGTGCAGTGCCATCAATGGCTGCAAACACAATGGAAGATAATTTAAAAAAAATTACTGATGCAATGACAATGCTAGGAACAATTGCAGATAGTGGTGTAGCTATCGTCATTGTACCATTCAGTATCGGATACGCCTTGAAAATTGCAGGACATATCATGCAACACGCATAAATCAATGGGCAGAAAAGTAGTTTTTACACTAATAGTTGGGAGCTTGTTAGTCCTCATCCTGGGTTTACCAGTTCAGGCCGTAGATTATCCAGCTCCTATTTTTACGAAACCACCAGACAACAACACAAATGTACCCGGAGCAATAGCACCAGAAACTTACACTAACAAACCAAATATTTTTGAATGCGCCCAAAACACATTATCAGAAAAATTCCCATTTGACATATTAGCGGGATCTACGCCTAACAATAATCAAAAACAATGTCCATCAGTATCTTTTTTTAGAGGAACACCAGGAGAAGTCAATATGCAATTCTGTGTACTGCTCGATATAATCTCGATGATGAAATTCCCAATCATCATCGGATTTTTGGTTCATTCAATCATCAATCTATAAGGTTAAGATGCAACAAATAATTGACGCTCTAGTGTGGATTGGAAATGTAGTAAGAAGTTTTTGGTTACCTTTATCGGTAGTATTAGGATTCATCACCGACCCAGGAGGAATGATGAGTACTTATGCATGTAAAATCATTGGATTTATATTTCTATTTTTTCCATCCACACCACCACAATTTAGGATAAGCACACTATACCAATCAATGATTAGTGGATTCAGTACTACTTTCCCCATAATCGGAGGTGGGATTCTAGATGAAGTATTAACTACAATTTTATCACTACTACTGATAATCACCGCAGTAAAAATTTACAAACTAATCCCACTCAAGGCAACATGACCATCACCGGAATATTTGGGGCAATTGGGAGTGGTAAAAGTTTAAAACTTTTAGGTCACGCTTGCGAACTAGCAAACGAACGCATGAAAAAGCTAATCCTAAACTTTGAAGTGGACTTAAAAGAACTCAGGCAATACGCCAAACTCAAAAAGTATGGTTATTTGGGATGGTTGATTGACACCAATCAAATCATCACAGTTCAACTAGCAGACTACAACCAACTAATTCAGGTATTTTGTAGAAAAAAATCCGTAGTAGTAATTGACGAAGCCCAAATTTTTTTCAACTCCAGAAATTTTGCTAGCACTCCGGCCAACGTACTAGCTGACTTATGCCTCAGCCGCCACGACGCGATTGACGTCGTGTGGTGTGCTCAAGTGGACGACCACGTAGATAAACAATTCCGGGAATTAACACAATTTTTTATACACGCTCAAGGAATTAGTCGATATGACAAAATTCTTAAAAATGACCGACTAATAAATAAAGTTTATTTTCACTTCACCGGACCTACTTACCAAATGTGGCTGGCTGACTTAAGTGCTCGTCGAGGAAATATCAGAGGATTCCTAAAAACTTGGTTCAGCTACGCCCGGAGAGTAGAAATTGCTCCAATAATGCCAATAGATATACAGCTATTTAAATGTTTCTCATCCTTCAACCGACTGGACAGAGAAACTTTAAACGATGAAAAACCTATCCATAAGTTTAAAATTATCTACCAGGAGGTAAATTTTGGATTAAGCCCTCTACCAGAATCTGGATCAATTGTAGAAATTGAAATAGATGATACTGAAGCCATTAGAGCAATTAATACATACAATTCTCTAAAAAAATCGTCAAAACAGGCCAAAAATAGTCAAAAATCAAAACAGCAGGCGGAAACGCCAGACTGGTTACTAAAAATGAAAGGAAGTAAAAATGCTTGATTTACAGCAAAAAGTTGCAGCAGGATTAGGGGCTATGGCAATAGCGTCTAGTGGGATGCCAACTACGCCAGCTAATGTATCAATACCCAAAATTCTCGATATTGATTCAATTTCTTACCAAAATCTACAAAAAGACTTACGCTGCTATCGGTGGATAAATGCATCAACAGACGCACAATTTCTAAATTTTCAAAACTTTCAGGAAAAAACTATATTTCTGGAGCAGATGAAAATTAACCATCAAGCTAAATACTTGAAAGGTTCAGAGCCGGCTGATTGCCAACAAGGATTTGGCGGCAATCCTAACGAAATCAGAGGTAAATACAACTTACCAACTCCAAAAATTCAAAATTGGAGTGACCACTTCGGACGTAAAAAATAACGAATTATGCTAACATTGCAAAGCCTTAATACTGGGAGAGATATCAAATTTGATGTTTTCAAGTTTGAGGCTTTGCAAGTGGCCAATATTTTAGAAGATACTGAATTTTCAGAATACGCTCAAAGAATACGAAATTGTGCGCTTACTTTAAAATATAAAATTTGTGAGGATGGAGAAAAATTCAATCAGGCTTACTTTTGTCGAGTGCGCTGCTGTCCAATGTGTAATTGGAGAAAAAGCCAAATGTGGAGAGGGAGAGCATTAAAGGTAATTGAATATTTTAAAAATAGAAAATTTATATTCGCAACTTTTACAATTAGAAGTCCAAATCTTTCTGATTTAAAAACTACTTTAATCAGAATGAAGTCTGGATTTAAAAAGATGAGTTTAGCTAGAAATAAGCTATGGCAAGCTGATGGATATATAAGAAGCTTAGAAATATCCAAAGGAGAAATCGAGGGGAAATGCCACCCCCACTACCACTGTATATTAAGAATGAAAGAAAACTATGAAGAATATATGGAAACGCACGAATGGTCGCAAATGTGGCGAAAATACCTCAAAATTGATTATGATCCAATCGTAGATGTAAGATTTATTAAAAATGCAAAGAAGTCAATACCAGAAATATTTAAATATATCTGTAAGTCTTATGACTTAAAGGATAAAGAATTTCTAATTACATATATGCGTTGCTCTAAAGGAATGCATAATGTAGAATTAGGTGGGTATTTTGCACAGTTATTTAAACCAGAAGAACCTACAGAAAATTTAGTACATTCTGGATTAAATGATGAATATTCACTAGGTAATTATATTAATTTTAAATGGGAGTTACAAAATGAAAAATCTTTTGAAGGTAATGATTTATGGGCTTATCAGTGTTAATACATTACCAGCACTAGGATTAACAACACAACCATTTTTACTACCAACAGCAGTACAAAATAGTTTTGATCAAGATAAAAAGTATTTTTCCATTCTTAGGATGTAAAATACATAATTATAACCAAGGGATTTACTATGATACGTACTACTTTAAAGGTAAAGGACGTTGACAGATAATGGTTATCTATTCTTTATAAGCGAAATGAACTATACTCCACCAAACTATAATAATTGGAGGTGGAATGAAAATATATCAATGTATCATCTAAGTGAATCACAAGTTAGTGATTACATGAAAAAATTAAAAGCATGGTATCCTAATGAATTTAGCGAATCAATCAACGATTGCAATAACCCTGCGCCTGTTGAATGCACAGGCGAAAATTTCACAAATAAAAACGATATGCTGTGTGAAGAAAATGTACACAACCCCGGCGCGGACATTACCATCAATGGTAAACGACGAGAATATTAAAAGAAGTAAAAATGACAGTTTGTATTTGTGGTTATCATTTTAAACAAAAATGTTGTCCAGAATGTGATAGAAATAAGGAATTAATAGAAAGATTATGGATTGAATGGGAAGAACAGGAGATAGAAAGGGCATTTTTATCTCATTTAAAAAAATACAAAGTAACTCTGTGTAATAACAAAATTATTTGGGAAAATATATAGTAAATCTATGTGTAAACTAATGGGGGAACCGTCGCGCTTAGTGTTAACGGGGCAGGGGCGGGGGATGTTCTGCTCGACAGCGCAAAAGTTATCGCACTTAGTGGTAATTCCTCACGCTATCTCGCAAAACATCTTTTTACAATAGTTTCAGCCTGTGCTATCAACGATCACAAAAAATCAATTACTGTTCTCAACACTCACACATAAAAATAGTGGGCTGGACATAACCAGGAGCAATTTGGGGACGAACGTATTTATTAACATCAGCCCAAAATCGTTGGTGAGGTATATTTTCATTAGGTTCAATGCCAGCAAGTTGCATTGCATTAAACAAAGATTCCAAACTTTCTAAACTCTCACCAAAATGAATAGTATAACCAATATAACTTTCAGCAATTTTAGCTTCAGCCCAAATATCAGGACGAGTACAGTAAACAACATACCAATGCTGCTTCCCAGCCTTAATACAACCAGTACAATTAGCGTGTTTAAATTGATTATAAATTTGGGGGGGGAAATACCTATATTTTGTAAAGTTAACGTAGTAATCCAATCAATTAAAGGATATACGGCAGTATAACCCATAGCATGAATAATTTTAGTGCGACGAGTAGCACGCTCCAATTCATTTTTGGCGAAACCATAATATACAAAAGTATTAAAAGATGGAGGCGAATTCTTTCTCATCCAATTTTGAAAATTTAGTGTTTTCAGATGATTTGTACAAACCGCATATCTACCTATCTTAAAAGCTTTAGCAGCCATAGAAACTTGAAACTGACTAGGAATTTCATCTGGGCTAGAAACATCCTGAAAATTAGCATAAGTAATAGGAATATTTAAAAAATTGCTAATTTCAAAAGCAAAACGTTTAATATCAGGATGCTCATATCGAGGATTTAAATCATGATTAAGTAAAACTACATTATCTGAACCATAGCGTTGAACAACTGAAACCGCAACAAGAGCAGAAGATACTCCCTTGCTAAAACAAACAATGTGCTTCATATTTTTTTATTAATGATGGACTTAATCTGATTTGGAGAATCACCGCGACCAATAGCAGCCTCAACTTTATCCTTGAGCGCGATCGCCTTTGTAGATTTAATATTCCCACCGGGTAAATGACAATGAGTAATTTTTCTATCCTTCATATAACAGTAACGATAGTACCAATATTTATTATTGGGGGAACGGACCGAGTAGGACTCAACCCATTGAGTAAATGTTTCGGGGGCAGATTTTTCGGGGGCAAAAAAAAGTTTATGCTCTAACCGCTTACAAATATCCTGAAACTCAAACCCAGCCAAATATTTATCGTGAACATCATCCAGAGTATCGGCCCAGGCAAGCTCATCATTACCATCATAAATTTTTAGATAAATCCACAATTTGCCGAAACGACGACGAGTAACTTCAAATTCACCACGCCAAGTTAAACGAGCTGTAAATGTCAAATCCCAAAATTTAGGATCTGGTTGTTGGGCAAGTTCCCAGTATTGATCTGTAAGAACTTGCCCCCGAAAAGCTGATGGTAAAAAATCCCCACCAGCAATGGGGAGGGAAAGATTAACATCACAAGAATACACATCAAGGTCAAACAATGGCAACTGCTCACCGTGTAATCTAGTCATAATAAACACTTGGTATAAATCAAGGTTGATTCTTTAGAAAAGTTTGAATTTCTAAAAGTTTGGTTGAAATTCGCTTATTACCTTCATCAGTAATGTAGACAAAATTAAGAGGGGGACGAATATAAATTAATCCTCCAAATTCTAAATTATTCAAGGTTGTCAAATATAAATCTAGTCCTGGTGCTGGAAGTAACCCAAGTAATTTTACAATTTGTTTCGGTTCATGTTTGACTAAAGCAAGAATTAATTCACCTAAATTCAAATGCTGCAATACATCAAAATCATTGATTGTGATCATAAATTCTTCTACGCAACCAAAAACCAGCTAGAAACCCTACAAAAAGGCAAACAATAAATGAATACATCATAAATGTATCAGGACTTCCAGTTAAAGCTAAAAAACCTATACCGATAGCAGTACCCATCATTATCGCACGAATACTTAAAAGTATTTCCTCTATGTTCATTGGTCAAATTCATCAATAGGCATAGTAGAGAATTTTTTGACAAGTGCGAGTTAAATATACTCCCAATGAAAATCCCAGTAAAAATGATAGAAAAATCATAATTTACCATTTACCTTTATATGCTAACCCGCAAATAAAACCAAGATAAAACGATAACCCAAGCCCATATACAAAATGAGCTAAAGTAGCTGCACACAAAAAAGTCATCATTTGATTATTTTGGAAAATAGGATAACAGAAATTGAAAGGTTAGATAACCTCCTAAACCTCCTAAAAAATATCCCAAATAAAGTAGAAAAACCTGCAAATGCTGGTAATTCATTTGTACTAGTGAAAAAATTAATCGTACAATACATCTGTACCACCAAAATAGTACAATTGTCCAGATGTTTAGAAAATTTTACTCAGTAGAAAACTCACCAGGAAAAAATTCCTCCCAGGTTCTCAGGTGGCCATATTCAAGGGAAAGAAGATAATAGTTTCGGGCATCTTCCCACCAACGTCGTCGTAAACAGACTCTAATCCACCCTTCAGGATTAGTAATTGTCTCAAACCCACCACGAAGTTTAAATAGTGCGATCGCCACTTTAACCTCACATTGGGGACGGTCTAAAACCTCAGCTTCAATGTAGTCGTAGAATATACCCTCCTCTTCCAAAAGTTTAATATTAAGATCAATATTTAAACTGCTGCTGCTGTCTAAACCCGATTCGGTAGAACAATCATTTTCAAGCTGTAAATTGTCACTAGAATGACAGTTTTGTGAATTTTGTTTTCGCTTTTTTCTCGGTAGTTCCAACCAAGAAAGGGGTCTAACAATTAACTTAAATATCTTCCAGGAATACTGTTTTATCACTTGCAAAACTCGGTTGTCTACAAGGATGGAGAAGATTTTCTTTAAGTAGTTATGGGTAAAAGGTTTACCTCGGTGTTTATCAACCCATTGATTAAACTCAGAGAGATCCGGTTCAATCTCCAGTCCTTACCTTCCCTCATCAACCACTGCCATAAAAGTTTGGCGGCGGGGGGAATTTTATTTTTCAAACAAAATTGGTCGTGTTCCTCAGTCCAGTTCATAATGGTATTGGTAATTGATTCTGTAACCAGTTGGGGGACGGGTTACAGAATCATGAAAATAAAAATCAGTCAAACATTAACCGTTAATTATCAAGAGGTTAAGAAATTAACGGACCAAAATCATTAGGTAATTCCTGTATAGTTTTACCTTTAGACCTAAGTAATTGATCAAGAGCTTTCATTTGGGAAATTGTAAACGTCGGAAGAGTATCGCCGGCCTCCCACCTGCTAACAGTCCTAGCTGAAACGCCAATTGAACGTCCAAAATCCTCTTGAGACATACCAAGTTCCGCTCTAAGTGCCTTCAAAGGTGAATTACCCCCATCTTCGCTAGTCGTTCGTCTTTTTATCATCATAGTACAGACTAGACATTATGACTAGACCTATTGACATAGACAAAGAATCTAGTCATAATGTCTAGTAATAGAGAACAGATACCAACTGACTGACCCGAGAAAAGTTAATCAGTTGGTTCTCTAAAGTGTCTCATTGACACCAGAAAGAGGCAAAAGCTCTCACCCCACAAACGGGGAACGCCTTAAACCAGAGCAAAGCACCCACGCCTAGCCCTTGCGTGGAGAAATTGGATGATGATGCGAAACCTGTAACTCTTTATACAAAAAAGGGGAGTTTTTATACTCCCCTACTTTCCTCATGCAGCACACCGCATACATGAGTAATTCATATATTCATGTATGCAGTGTGAAACTGCACTACAAAACCAAACTCATTACTAAGGAGGTCATGTACTGGTAACTTTTTAAACAACGTAAAAAGGTTTAATTTGGTAAAGAATCCAAGCCAGTTCTAAACTGGCTATTTCTCTCATGTAAATCAAGGAATCAAATCAATCATGGAAAACGAAACATATACCGTCGAAGAATTGATAGAAGCGCTAAACGAGCATGACGAAAAAACCAAAGTACGGATTAATTATGGCGGTAACTATTTTAATGTAAAAACAATAGTTACAGAAAACGGCGAAGCCGTCTTACAAGCTGTTTTATTCCAAAATAATGTAAGTCAAAATTCAGTTGCAGGAGAACCAATAGACGAATAAAAAAAAGGATTAGTATCTGATAGATTACCCGAACTCTAACTAAGTGCTTAACGCCACCCTTAATATTCTTCAATCTATTAAGGGTGTTTCTCAAACAAGAAATGCCCCCGAAAAAAGGATAAAAATATGGACACAGATGTAAAATTTGAAGACCTAATGCCAATAAATAATCAACAAATTAAAAGAGTTACATACAAGCGGCATGTAAATCTTGGTGACTATGAAAATAGAAGCCTAGAAATGGTAATGGAGTTAAACCCATATATTGCAGAAAATGTGCTTGAAGAAGCAATTAATTCTTTAATTGAGCGTGTGGAACTCAAGGTCAAAACTATTAAAGTTGAAGAATTACTTGAAAAAGAAATTTCACGGCTCAGAAAACGAGCAATTGATGAAAGAGAAAATCTTACAAAACTCCAGACAGAAGTTGCAGAAACTGAAAATAAACTTAATCAGTTGCACAAATTAGAAAACTTACCCGAATTAATAGCACAAGTTGATTTTCTAGAAGCTAGACAAGAAGCATTAAAAGATTTATTCAGTTCCCAAAAAACGTCAATTTATCAATTACTTAGGGACTTTGAACCGACGGAATCAGAAGAACCAAGCGAGATTGTAATAAGAAACGAGCAAGAAGAACCCGAAGAAATTGAAAGCGATGATATTCCCATGTAATACCTATGAATGAAATCGTTTACCAAAAACTAAATGGTCTAAATGGTAATGATAAAGTCTGGATTCTCGCATTTTTAACCAACGAATTACTCAATAAAATTTGTGTAATCGAAGAATTCACTCTATCAACTCGCAGACGAAAAATCAAGCAAAGAATCAAACAAGTTTTTAAAGCTTGTGATCAACTGTTAAACAATAACAACTCTTCTATAGATAAAAATTGGAAAGGTTACAGGACTTGTGTATTAATTGGAAAAATGAGCTACCAAGCACAAATGGAATTGTTTGTAAAAATTCATCGGGAGATATGGCAATGAAAAAATTAGATGATGAGCATGTTGTACTAACTAACATAGAATTGCTACTATATAGCAGAATAGCAATGTTAATGGGAAAATACATTAGTCAAGAAATTCATCCTGAAATGACAGAAGATGAAATAGTTAACATGTTTACATTTAGAATAGTGGGAGAAGTTAAATCATTAGGAGCAGAAAAAGAACAACAGTTAATCACTTCAATGATAAAAGAAATTGAGAAAAAAGATAAAAGTAACAATAATATGGCAGTTTGGATAAAAGCAATGCCCGCCTGATGATGACTCTACCCAAGAGTCGAAACATTTCCCCAGTTGGGGAAGTGTCGCGGATTGGGAAACCAGACCGCCCTAACCCGCAAAGTTAGGAGCTGAAAGTTTTGGAGTTGGGACGTTAACATTGAATCGCACATCTTTATAGAGGTGTTATGTAATTCACGCGCACCACTCCGAAATAATCAGCGCAGTCTAGCGTTAAGAGTGAAGAGCGCCCTTGAGTAATGATGGGGTGTTAAGGTGGTTCGAGCGTAAAAAACTAGACTTAGTAAACAAATAGTTTGTGTTGGCGCACAAACATAAAAACAGGACACCTAAAAACATGAAAAGTGAATTTAAAGTACTAGGGATAGACGTCAGTAAATCCTCAGTCACTTGTCATATCCTATCACAATATCCTGCTGGTGGGCTAGCTTTGTATTGGAAAAAATCACGAAATCAACAAAGTAAAAATTATCCTAGTTTTTACTCCAATCCCAAAGCGAAATCTTCCCAAAAATCAATTTTTGATTTTGTAGATTATGTGCAATTAGAAGCCCCAGATATTGCAATCTTAGAGCCAACCGGAAATCACTACTCTAGATTGTGGGCGAAGATATTAGAAAATCTAGGAATCAAAATTTACTGGGTGGGACATGTTGAACTAAGACGTTACCGTGGGGGGAAAAATCTTCCTAATAAATCAGATGCAGCTGATGCTTTAGCAATGGCAGCATATGGACAAGACTTGGAAAACCGGACTGAAAACGGAGAACTCAGACCAGAAGCTTTCTTGCGACACAGACCAGAAATAATTAACCAGTCTGCGAGAATTAGTCCAGCAGTTAGAACACCTCAACCGAGTACAGTCACCAATCATCAACCACGCCCGCCAACTGATGGCATGGCAGTTCCCAGAAAAAGCGGGGACAAAATCAATCACAAGAAAAACTGGAAATGTTCCACCACTTTGGGGATGGTTAGCAGAACGGCAAGAAGAGGTAAATAAACAGTCATACAAAATATTGTCCAATTCCTACGAAAAGTCAGCAGCTAGTCAAAACGGTTTGGATATTGACCCATACCTAAGATGTCATGCGAACTGGCTATGTGATATACAGCTAGAAGAACAAAGACTAGAAGCGCTGCTCATTCCTATAGTTCATCACCCAGACTTCAAACTTTATAACCAAATTTTTGACCAGTTCAGTTTTGGCAATCGCATCCGAGCTAAACTACTTTCTCGAATTTATCCGTTTGAGTCATTCCTACTCCCCAACGGAAAACCACTAATTGAGCGAGAAGTGAGGGAAGTTAAACGCAAAGAAGTCACTCGCGAAAGCGGCCAGCGGGTGGTGAAATTCTCACCAGGAGACGTGAAACGAGTCAAACGCAACCGCAGCCGGGATATTTTTAAAATCCGTTTGGGGATGGGAACAGTACTGGAACAGTCGGGAGATAAACTAGTAGAAAAAAGTGGTGGTAGTAAATTATGCCGAAATAACTTTTGGCAGTACATCATCACTAAAGTGGAAGTAAGCAACCGTTTACCGTTAAACAACATCACCACAGAGATAATGAAGTGTCAAACAAAACTAATTAAACAAGTTGATGCTCAAGGTAAACCACTGCTGAACGGTAAGCACATTCAAAATAAACTGATGTCAAAAGTGGCTAATATGCTGTTCAGAGAATTAGTTAAAAAATTGGGGAAATAAAATAATGATGTTAAAAATTAGACACTGGCTAGGAATAAAAGAACTGTATAGATTTGTACGAATCTATCACAAAAACGGAGAAGCAATACCATTAACAATAATAATGTGTACTGAAATAGAGGCTAAAGGAATTTGCACAAAAGGAGACACGTACCATGATGAATACAGAAAACTAAAATGGATAAACTATAAAATAGTAGAAGTGGAAGGAACACCAGTACTAGGATTTAATTTAAGCGAGTTTAAACCGAATAAAAACTAGCTACGCTGGAGAATTAAAAACTGGAAAATCAATGATTTTTGAGAACGCAAGAATCAGCACTTCAAGAAAAATGTTCATGCAGTGAACAAAATAAAATAGAACGGCTGGAAGCTAGTTATAGAGAAAATGTTCACAGGTGAACATAAAATAAGATAGACTAATTTTGAATTGGTGAATCCTTCTCAGTAGTTTGGGAAGGATTTTTTAATCACCAACCGCTTAAACAGTCTAATGCAGTCTAATGCAGTCTCTAGAGTGAATTACAAGATGCCAATCGGTAATAATATAATAACAAAACCCACCTAAAGCTAAAGAATAGGGAAAATGGCGGACTTACGGGCAGAATTAAAAGAAAACCTCGATGAAGCTGAGTGGGAGTGGTTGATTCCCCATGTCAAGCGGGATGCAGTCATTTTAGTATCGTTGGGGTTAGATATCTTAGATGTGGGAGTGGCGATCGCTAGTGATCATATTCCTGCTGTAGAAAATTGGATTAATCAGCAATTAATCACGAAGCCATCAGTAGAACAGGTGGGAAAATGGAATAGCAATTCCACCAAAAGATTTCAGGCTCTGATTGTGGAACCTTATGTCATTATCCAAGAGATAAGTTAGGGGCAACAAGAATTAGCTCAACCAATACTTTGTTCTTCAAACAGACGGGTTTAAACTTAATACACAAGAATCAGGATTTAGGTTCCCTCTCCTGAGTAAGGAGAGGGTTAGGGTGAGGTTCATTCTCGATTAACTATTTGAGGACAAATATCAGCGAGTTCGCAAGTAGTACAAGCGGGAGAACGAGATTTACAGACAGCACGACCATGATAAATCAGCCGAATTGACCAATTTTCCCAATCTGATTGTGGTAATAGCTTCATTAAATCCTGTTCAATGTGGATGGGGTCTTGATATTCAGTTAAACCCAAACGTTGACTCAGACGTTTGACGTGAGTATCTACTGTTACCCCAGCATTGATACCATAAGCATGAGCTAAAACTACATTTGCGGTTTTTCGAGCCACACCTGGAAGCTGCAATAACTGCTGCATTTGATTAGGAACCACAGAGTCAAACTCCTGGACAATCATCCGACAAGCACCTTGGATATTCTTGGCTTTGTTGCGGTAAAAACCAGTGGAGTGAACTAAATTTTCTAATTCCGCTAAATCCGCGATCGCCATTCTAGGTGCATCTGGAAACCTGGCAAATAATGCTGGTGTTACCTTATTCACTCTTTCATCAGTACACTGAGCGGAGAGAATAGTAGCCACCAGCAATTGCACAGGAGTGGAGTAATTTAAAGAGCAAGTTGCATCTGGATAAAGGTGCTTTAGACGATTGAGAACTTCTAAAGCACGCTGTTTAAGTTTTAAAGATTTACGAGTAGGACTCACTGAAACAATTTTTGCACCCATTCCAACTCAAAGGTTAACTGAGTAGTTTCTTTGACAATCAGAAAAATTCCTAGTCCTAAGAGTAGCACCAGACCAGTTTGCATCACACCTTCTTGGATGCGGTTAGGTAAAGGCTTACCCAGCAAACCTTCAATCAAGAGAAAAGCCAGTTGACCACCATCTAAAGCTGGTAGAGGTAAAATATTGATAACTGCTAGATTAATGCTGATAATTGCGGCAAAGCCTAAGAGGTTAGTACTATCATCAGCAGCGATTTTGGCACCAATTCTGACAATATTAACTGGACGGAAACTTGTCCCGCAGTTTGTTGAAAGTTCGTAATCAGCTGTCCAAAACCTTTGACGGTTCCCAAAAATAATTCTTGGAATCTACTCGCACCCAGATTCAAAATCTCTAAAGGATTCTGAAGATGTCGGGGAACTGGTTTACCATTGGGAGTCAGTCCAATTCCCAGTACACCTTTACCATCATCGCCTTGTTTGGGCGTTACTTTCAAGGATATATCTTGGTTATCGTGCTGGATTTTCAGTTCAATTTCTTGATGGGGATGATTTTGAATTTCTTTGCTCAATAAATTCATCGCGGCTTGAGCAGTGGGGAGTACCTGACCATTGACAGCCAGAACAATGTCTCCTTCACGGATACCTGCTTGATAAGCTAAGGATTCTTGATTAATCGGTTTGACAATTACACCAGGTTGATAATCAGGAACACCAACTATCCCCAATTGCAAGATTAAAACCAAATAAGCAAAGATTAAATTAGCGATCACCCCAGCACTAATGACGATCGCTCGATCTAAGATGGGACGATTACGTAGTAGGTTAGGGTCATTAGGAGGAATAGCGCAGTCTGGGTCATCATCAGGGAAACCGACAAAACCTCCTAAAGGAAAAGCCCGGATGGCGTATTCTGTTTGTGAGCCTTGATGTTTCCAAAGCACCGACCAAAACCCAATGAAAAGCGGTTAACGTAAATCCCTTGAAAACGTGCGGCTAGAAAATGTCCTAGTTCGTGTACCAAGATTAAAATAGCCAAAACGGCGATTGGTCCTAATGCTGCAAAAACTGACATAGAGGCAAAGACGTGAAAATATTCAGACATATATGATTATTGTAGTCCCCCATTCTCTATCTTGAGAGTAGAGGCTGTTATTAGCATCTTAATACTTGTGGCAATAACCATGATTAGATACAGTATTATTTACTGATATTACTAATGTAACTTTTAATTACTCTACCAGCACCTCGCAGTCTTGGTAGTAGGATTGACTGACTTGATCCCCTTGGGCGGAAAGAACATCAATCCCGATGCCATTGCGTCCTTGAGTTTTTCCAGAACTATGGATATATTGGTGATCTCCTAAATACAATCCGACATGAGTTGCCTTTTGCTTGGTACCAAAAAATACTAAATCTCCTGGTTGTAACTCATCCATAGTGATAGCTTGGGTAAAGCCTTCTTGCTGATAAGCATCTCTGGGTAACCAAATACCTACAGACATAAAGGCTGCTTGAATCAAGCCAGAACAATCATAATTTGGCACCAGAGTACCACCCCAAAGATAATAATTGGTTTGTTGCATCGCTTGTTGGGTAAAAGCGATTATCTCCGGTCGTAATTTTTGGATTTGTGATTCTGAAAATGTTACTGCCTGATAAGCTACAGTAGCAGGTTCTAGTAAATCCAAGTCACTTGCATATATCCATCCTGGATAGTCATCCTCACATAAGCACACCTCAACAGCTGAATTCTGATGATGAGAACTAATTCGCAAATGTCGTCCAGTCACAGCTTGAGTTGCTAAACTGGTGCATTCAGGAGAATCATATAAGTTCAGGTCACTAAGACACTGGTATTCAGATAAATTTGAATTTTGAGACGTTAGATTTAAGGACATGATTTGAGAATGGTTTTTTTTACTAAAGATGAACAACTCGAAAATCTCGGTAATCGGATTTTTGAGGATACTTGGTCAGCATTTCCCACATTAAACCCTAACCAAATTGCTGTAACTTGGATAGTTTATGATCCCCCAGTCATAGTCAATACTGGTGGTGCATTGACTCCTAGCGCTTTTTGGAGTCATCCGGTTCGAGGTTTCACGTATCGTGGCACAGAACGGATTTACCCTGCCAGTGTAGTTAAGTTATTTTACTTAGTGGCTGTACAGGAATGGTTAGAAAAAGGTATGATCCAAACCTCGCCAGAGTTGGAGAGAGCTTTAAAGGATATGATAGTTGACTCTAGCAATGATGCCACCAGTTTAATTGTCGATATTCTCAGTGGTACCACTTCCGGTTAGAATTACCACCCGGCCCCTTTGAAACCTGGAAATATCAGCGTCAAATTATTAACCGCTACTACCAGTCTTTAGTGTGGGAGGAATTGGGAGACGATTAATGTTTGTCAAAAAACTTGGGGTGATGGCCCCTTATGGTAGGGAGCGGGCATTTTATGGAGAGATGTTGGATAATCGTAATATGCTGACCACTAATGCGATTGCCCGATTATTGCATAGTATTGTGGGTGGAGTGGCAGTTTCTGAGTGTGCGATCGCAATCGATGATGGCTTTACTCAAACGTAATCTCAATCCGAATGAGTTAGCTAAAGATGTAGAAGAAGACCAAATTACAGGCTTTTTGGGGAGTGGATTACCGGACAAATAGCCAAATTTGGTCAAAAGCAGGTTGGACGAATCAAGTGCGCCATGATGCAGCATATATTGAGTTACCAGAGCAGCGTCCTTATCTGTTAGTCGTATTTACAGAGGGTAAAGCCCAAGCCAAGAATCGAGAAATTTTACCTTTTATATCGAAAAAAGTGGCTGAAGCGATGATTGAGTAATTGATCAAAAAGTCGAGAATCTGATCAGAATACTACTCAGATACTTCAAGTTCACCAATTGTCTGTCATAGTAAAGCGTAACTACGAACCAATTTTACTAGTTCGCAATTACGCTGTTTTTATCTGTGTATGTGAAATATTCGCGTTTGGGGATAGAATCTTGGATTCAGTTGATTTCTAAAGCCTGACTCAGTTATTAGCTGCTTTTTGAGGGGATTTATATTTTTCTGGGTCTGCTCTCAACTCCACAAAGAGACAATCAATTCCCTCTTGCTCTAAAAGTTCTAGTATGGCTAAATTTAACTGTTTTTCTCGCATCAAAGTAGAGATTATCATCATTAACAAATGCCATAATTTCAATGACTCGAGCATTTTTTTCAATTTTTCTGAAGCGAACTGTACACTTTGGAGAAAATCCGGCAATAGATTTAGGTAATTCCTGAATAGTGTCACAAATTCTGGCAGTTTGCTTGGCGGAAATACCATCAATTTTGAGAATTAAATTCAATCCCCACTTTAATTCACCCCCTGGATTTTGTGACCAATTTTCCACGATTCCCGAAATCATGCGAGAATTGGGCATTTTGATAATAGAACCCCACTTAGCTATATGCAAAGTTGTAGTTCTAAATCCAATATTTTTGTATTTCCACAAAACCATCTATGCCCTGATATTCCCACCCAATCACCTTCTCGATAAAGATTATCAGAATAGATAATCAATGTACAAAACCAATCATAAACAATATCTTTGAAGAGTAAACCGATGGTAATACCAGCACCACCTAGTAACCCAACTAGTGCTGCAGCTGATTGTCCTAAAAATATCTCACTGATTTTAATTGGCAATGACAATAATTGCTGCTGATTGAAAAATCTTCGGCATCAAAGGTCGGAGCAATTCGTCCAGTTCTGTTTCTGTATGCAAAACAATGTTAGCAATTAATTGCCCTAAAATTGAAGATCCTCGGTAAACAACATAAGCAACTATAAACACTACTATTAGATTGAGTGTATTTACCAATTTGTCGCTTAATTGAGACCTAAGTTATCGGCTAAGATGTTTTTTACAAGCCATAATCCACCAATCAGAATCAGCCAACTTAATGAGGGTTTAATAATTGAGACTAACTCATCATCAAGGTTGGTTTCAGTTTTGCTAGTAAAACGCTCCAGGGTTTTAACAATCGCAGAAATGAAAAATCTTCTTAATACTTGTGTTATGGTGAGAACCAGGATGACAATGATGATTTTAGTAATGGGAATACCGGAGTAATTGATATTTTTTACAAAGTCCCAAACAACTGCCATGATTTACCCTGAATTTAATAAAGTCTGATGATGAATGCGAAAAAATCATTATACTTGGCATAGAATTAACCCAAACCACTGTTGAGGATCAGTCCAAGATTTTACCGTTGTCAGTCCTTTATTTGCAAGTTGTTTTTCCATGTTTCCAAATCAAATTTACGAGAAATTTCTGTGAGAATACTTTCTCCTTTTTGGAACGAAACATTTAAATCCAGAATATCTAAACATACTAAATGATCCTGTTGACAATGCAAATACATTTCAATTTGAGATTTAGTTTGATTATAAATTGCTTGGTGGGTGAATAAACTGATATCAAAATTGCCTTGGAAACGCCAATTTAGATGAGAGAGCATATTCAAATTAAAAGCAGATGTTATTCCTTGCTTATCATTATAGGCTGGTTCTAAAATTTCTTTTGGTTTTTGTAAATCAAAACCCAGAAGAAAGTAATCTCCGGATTTTAAAGTATCAGCAATTTGATCTAAGAACTGGTCTATTTGCCTAGCTGAAAAATTCCCAATAGAGCTACCCAAGAAAAAAATCATTTGGGATTTTTTAGAATTTAATTTTAAGTGAGCTAAAGCTTGCTCATAAGTTCCTAGCAATCCATGAATTGAGAAATTAGAGTATTGTTGCTGTAGCTCTAACACACTACTTTTGAGAATCCCTCCACTGACATCAATGGGTATATATGTACAGACAGCAGCATTTTTTTGATAAGCATCTAACAAAAGACGAGTTTTAGTAGAACTACCACTGCCTAATTCTACTAATTCACAATTGCCTGTAATTTGAGCAATCTCATCTGTGCATTGACTCAAGATTAAGGCTTCTGTTCTGGTGGGATAGTATTCTGGTAATTCACAAATTTGTTCAAACAGTTTAGAACCTAAATCATCATAAAAATATTTGGGTGGTAAACTCTTTGGTGTTTGAGTTAATCCTTGAACAACATCCTCACCATTATCATTTAATTCTTGATAATGATGGTCAAGAACGGTTAAGGGACTGGAGGTAACAAGCATTTTTTTATTCCTTGAATTTTTGCGAATATTGTTAGATTTAGATAGGGAAGAGGATTTGTGTACCTATTTTTCCCAAAAATAACATCCGAATGCTCTATATATCTTGAGCAATTCTGAAACCAACGTGTTGATAAAAGTAAGGACGGAACCAATTCCGATAGCTTGGTAAAGCCATAGAACCATTGCTAGCCCAAGAACCTCCCAGCATAACTTGATGCTTTTCATCAAAAAATGGTGCTGCGTGGCCTTCATAAAGTGGATGGGGTGCAAATCCTGGTAAGGGTTTGAATATATCTCCTAGCCATTCCCACACATTTCCTCTGAGGTCACACAGACCAGAGCTATTACCTGGTTCCAACATTCCTACGGGAGTAGGAGAAATATATTGTAGGTTGAGATTATAGTTAGTTGATAAATGATTCTCTTGAGAGGTAACTAAAGCTTGATTCCATTCCGCTTCCGTCAGCAAGCGAGTTGTCGACGCACCAACGACAATATGCGATCGCCTCGTAATAGTTAACTTCTACAGGCCAATCCAACGGTAACTCAATTTCGTCAAATAAGGCTCGATAACGATAGCCATCTGCTTGAGGGAGCCAAAACTTAGGATGTTGAACATTGTCGAGTTGTTTCCAAGTCCAAGCCTCTTCTTCCCAGTAGGCTGAGTTGTTGTAACCATCTGCTTCCACAAACTTGAGGAATTGCTGATTTGTGATTAAATACTGACTAGCTAAAAAAGGCTTGACTTCAACTTCTAAATGTCCATATTCAACATCCCAAGCATAAGTTAAATCCTCTGCGGATTTTCCCAATTTCACCGTCCCACCGGGAATTTCCCGCATCACCTGATGAGGAATCTCACCATGACTGGGAGCGTATTCCCATCCAGAGGGACATTTTAACTTTTCCACCGGTAACTGACGCAGTAGCATGGAAGAGGTTTCCCAGTGTACGCGATTGTGTTCAATTCCCATTAATAAAGCCCAGTAAGGATTCTCTGGATTAATGGGGAGGTTGAGAGGAGTATTTTCAATGAAAGATATAATCTCTGTTTTGACTTGATCTCGATATTGCCAGACTTGTTCTAATTCCGGCCACTCCACACGTTTTAGCGATTCATCTAGTTCTGCTGGTGTTTCCGGATCAACTCCCACTGCAAACAGAGTTTCATATTCAGGATTAATTCCCTGTTTTAATAAATTAGCATCAGTTAATTTATTAATGTAGAAAGCTGCTGTGTGACCCAGATAAAAAATCAAACGGTTTCTTAACGGGTCTGGACTGAGATAGAAAGTTTCTTCCCCAATCACCGTTTTCATCAGAGTTTCTTCTAGATCCCAGGATTGACGAAAATAGTTCAATAGGCTTTCTTGACTACAATTGTCAAGCCTGGGAACTTCACAGGATGGTAGTGAACGGATTTTTGGTAATGTAACCATATATTTGAGCTTTGTAATCAGCGACACATTTTTCCTTCAGTTATTTAAATAACCTGTTTTAGTGATTTTTTGATTTTTCTCATCAAATTTTAATAATTTCAACAATAATTTTCATCAGATTAATATATACTGTAAATCGACAGGAAAACCGTTGTTTATCCAAGACGGTTCAATACTACTCTAGATGGGAATTATATCGGTTTCTAAGTTAATAGCAACTGTATTGTGATTTAATCTGCAAAATGCGACGCAATCTAATTATCCCACTCTAAAGTAATTTCTAAATTAGCTCTGGAACTACCTTTAACCAATAAAGGGGTAAGTTTACCAGCATCAATGCCAATTTCTATTCCAAATTTGACACTAGCTCGATCCGGCTTAACTTTTTGTAATGCTTCCGCAATTTCCAGACTGAGGGACTCAATCGCCATCGTCAGTTCATTTAAAGGTCGAGCCGTAAAATTTATTTTCCGATCATCAAGGGGTGTGGCTTCTACCTTGATATGTGTACCATCAGCAAGTTCTACTGAAATAATTCTAGTTGGAAATTCCATTTCGTATTTATTCTGACTCGGTGACTCAGTAACTCGATGACTCCTGACTCCTGCTATACCACATTCATCGCGACTAACATAGCTTTTTGGCTAACATCCTGGTAAATTGTCGCTAAATATTTCATTACTACTTCCCCTGTTGATAAACTTAGCGCATTTTCTTCTTCTTTTGCTATCGGAATTGCACCTAATACATTTAAGATCGTTTCTCCATTTACAGGTGTAATTACTACTAAAGAAGATGCTAATGGCTCAGTATATTCCCAAAATGAATCCATATTGATAGCAGATTGGTTTTGGGGAATAGAATCTTGAACATCAAATAGTTGATTCTGTAAAGATTTTTTGGGTGGATGCTCTAGATTTTTTGCCCTGCGTAATTGTCGTAAATCACTGATAATTTCTTCTTTAGTCCGTCCCCGTAATTGGAATAATACAAATGGGTCTTCACTAAAGCGATCGCCTAACTGATAATAAATAGCACCGATATGTTTACAAGGATTCACTTGATCGGGACAAGAGCATTTACCATGAATTTCAGCTAGTGTAAAAGGAAACAAAGAAAGACCATTAGTAGTAAAAACTTCTTCCATATTTTGTGGCATTTCTCCTGCCAATAATTTAGCAGCAAAAATTGCTTTTTTCGACATAGTTTCAATTACATAACCCCATTGTTCATCACTAAAGGGGTCTAATGACAGAGAAACTTGATAAGGTTCCACCTCACTACCTTGTACCTGAGCTAATACTTTAGCGCCTTTAAACTCTATGCTTAAAACATTCCCTTGACGTGCATAAGTCCTGGCGCGTTCTAACCGCTTTTTAAAGCGATAAGAATCTAATAAATCCAGCCATCTTTGTGACCACCATTCTCGACTTGCTTGTAGAGTTTCATTTGTCATATAGGAGTCCGCTTTCAGTTTTGAACGTATTTGCGTAGAGAGGGAACAGGGAACAGGGAACGGGGAACAGGGAAAGAGTAGGTTGTTTAAAAATTAAGTAGATTCCTATAATTATTCTTCGTCAATAACTGTAGTTCGGTCAAGTAAAAGTAAATTGCGGAGTTGGTCTGTATCCATTTCGGTTAACCATTCTTCACCAGCACCAACAACTTGCTCTGCTAATTGTTTTTTGCTTTCAATCATGTCATGGATTTTTTCTTCTAAAGTCCCAGTACAAACAAATTTATGTACTTGTACATTCCGAGTTTGACCAATGCGAAATACTCGGTCTGTAGCTTGATTTTCTACAGCCGGATTCCACCATCTATCAAAGTGAAAAACATGATTTGCTCTGGTTAAATTTAATCCTACTCCACCAGCTTTTAAGGATAAAATCATAATTGGTGGTCCTTGGGGGTCATGCTGAAAACGGTCAATCATTTCCTCGCGTTGTTTTTTGGTGGTACTACCATATAAAAATAACACTTCTCGTCCTAATTGTTTTTCTAAATGGGGTTTTAATAGTTTACCCCATTCAGCAAATTGGGTGAAAATTAAAGCCCGATCTCCTTCCACTAAAGCTTCATCTAACATTTCCTCTAGTCGTTGGAATTTAGCTGAATGATGTTCTCCTAATGTGGATGCTTTTAAATATTGAGCTGGGTGATTACAGATTTGTTTTAATTTCACCAATAAACCTAAAATCATCCCTCGACGTTGTAAACCTTCCGCATCATCAATTTCTACTAATGATTCTTCTACTAATTGTTGATAAAGTGTTCCTTGTTCACTAGTAAGTCCACAAAATACTGTCATTTCTTGCTTTATCTGGTAAATCTTGAATAATTTGGCGATCGCTTTTCAATCGTCGTAAAATAAAAGGCTGTACTAAGGAACGTAATTGATTTAAAGAAGCGACATCACCATATTTTTCAATGGGCATAGCAAATCGTCTTTGAAAAAATTGTCTATTCCCCAAATAACCAGGATTGAGAAAATCTAAAATTGACCATAATTCTTGCAGTCGATTTTCCACTGGTGTCCCAGTCAAAGCAATCCGAAAAATAGATTCCAATTGTCTAACTGATTGGGATTGCTTAGATTCGGAATTCTTAATATTCTGAGCTTCATCTAATACAATCATCTGCCAAGATAGACTTTGTAATGTTTTCACATCTCGATGAACTAATGAATAACTAGTAATCACTAGATGATTTTTTTAACTGTTTCTACAAATGTCTTACCTTTGGGACGTTTATCACCATGATATTGTAAAACTTTGATGGTAGGAGCAAATTTTTTAATTTCCCTTTCCCAATTACTTAAAACCGAAGTGGGACAAACTAAAAGAGTTGGTTTTTCCAGTGCATCCTGTTCTTGAAGGTGTAACAGAAAGGCAATGAATTGAATAGTCTTACCCAATCCCATATCATCAGCAAGACAAGCACCTAAACCCCACTGTTCTAGAAAAGCTAACCAAGCTGCTCCTCGTTGTTGATAAGGTCGTAAAACCCCTTGAAAACTTGTAGGTGTAGGTAAAGGCTCAATAACTTGATTATTAGTTAATGTTGCCATTAACTCTTGTAACGCTCCAGAGGATTCAAAACTAACCACAGGTAATTTTTCAATCATCTGAGTATCACCATTACTGATGCGTAAAGCATCTTCCAACGAAAGTGTCATTTGGTCTTTACGCGCAGTAAAAAAGGCTTGAGCGGTTTTAATGTCTTGGGGACGTAGTTCCACCCATTCACCACTAATTTCTACTAATGGACTCTTCAGTGCTACTAATTTATCAAATTCAGCTTTAGAAATTGTCTGTCCACCAATTGCTAATTTCCATTGAAAATTCAGCAAACTTTGTAATCCTAAACGTCCTTGTTGCGGAGTTTGGGCTGTAATTTTTAAACCTAAGCGATTTGCCCATCCTTCCCGATTTGCTAAACTAGGAGGTAAAATGACCCCTAAACCACTATCTTCAAATCTCCATGCAAAAGATTTAATAAATTCATACGCTTCCAGCGGAGTGATATCCACAAATTGGGGAGATTCAGTTTCTAGACTGGGTGCAATTGCCGGATATAATCGAGAAGCTAATCCTAAACCGCGCAAAAATATTTCTTGGGGTTGGGTAATGGAACGATTCTGATAAATTAATTGCTCAACCGGACTTTGCCAAATCGTTTCTGCATCGATGATAAAATTCAGGATCATCTACAGCTTGGAGAAAATATGCTAATCTCCAATTGGTTTGAGGTAACTCTGGAGAACGTAATTGAAAACAGGTGCGAAACTGGGCTTTTCCTGCTAGTTGATATGCTAATGGTAAAGTCCAAGCTTTGATAGCTGCTGCTAACCTTTCTGCTGACATAGCATCAGCATTAACCAGATTAGATGTAGTTGTTAAAGCTTGTAACCATTGACGTATTGTTGATGGTAAAGATGCAATTTTCTTAGTTTCAGATGGTGGTTGTGAAGCTAACATCTCTCGCATTTGAGCATCAACCGTATGGTTAAGAAAATCTAGAATTAATGCTTGAGAAGTTAATGGAAAATCTACAACTACAGACTTTTCTGGTTGATAAGTACGACAAGCTAATGGCATTTTAGCTGCAAATCTTTCTAAGCGTTCACTGTCTATAGCACTATCTAAAAGAACTTGCCATTTCGCAATTAAAGAATGATCTGATTGTCGCCCAAGCGTTGGTAAAAACTTAGAACGGGAAATTAAATCTAAACTCCAACGAGCAATTTGCGACCAAAAGCGTAAATCTCCTCCCAAAAAGTTCTCTTCACCTTCAGCGAAATTTAAAGGTAGAGAGGTAAGAAACTTAATTGCGGCACTAGATGGGAGACAAAAACCCTCAACTTGCCAAGGTTGTAAATATTTGGGAAATTCTACATCTAAATCTAAAGCAGCAGAATGTAAAGGAAAAATGCTGCTACTCAGTAAATTTTCTGGAATCTGACTGGGGAGAGCAATAACTTGGGATTGAGATGGTAAAATTACGTTTTGAGGACTAACATTTTTACGTCCTTTGCCACTACTAATATTAACTTGATGTGAGCCAATTAAATCAGTGATGATGATATTATGAGAGCTTAAGCAAGATTGCAATTCAATCCCCGTCATTACTAAGGGATGTTTAGCTGTCTCCTCCCACGTGATAGATTCAGTATTTACCGGAAAAGAACGCCAAATTTCTCCCCATATGAAGAAATAACTATCTTGTTCTTTGGTTAACCAACTACCGTGTAATATTGCCATTTTAAATTAAAAAATATGCTTATTTTTTCAAAAATAACTCAGGTTGACTTGCTCTCCTCACCCTATGTGTATGCAAGAAAAATTACATCAAAATACTTAATTATTGACCCTATTCCCTGTTTCCTGTTCCCTATTCCCTTTTTTGTTGTACAATTTTTCCTGCACAGGGTAAAGAGATTGGGGAACAGACCATGCTGTTGTTTGCCACTAGCTGGCGCTAGGAGGCAATTAAAAATTGGCGTTCAAAACCAATATACCCTGAATTCGACTGTCGTAATCGTTAGAATTTGAGAAGGTAGGCTGATTCCTAACAGATAAGCATGGGGTAGACAGGTGCATGAGGCAAAAAGCAGTCAGTTTTTTTGCTAATTGCCATCTAAAGTATCGCCCAGAGCGTTGAGCAACTAGTTAATCGTAGTTGCTCTTTCAGATGTAACTAAAGCCAGTCTTAGTGCATAAATGTTAGGATTGCCACAGAGAGAGAATAGCGTGCATAGAAGGGAAAAAAACTGAATGGCAGAAGTTGATAAGTCAATATCCTTTGATGGACGGGATATTCGACTGAAGGTTGGCCTACTAGCCCCCCAAGCGGGTGGGTCGGTTTTGATTCAATCGGGGGATACGGCTGTTTTGGTAACAGCGACAAGATCACAAGCCAGAGAAGGCATTGATTTTCTTCCTCTCACTGTAGATTATGAAGAAAGACTGTATGCAGCTGGTCGGATTCCTGGTGGAATCATGCGAAGAGAAGGTCGTCCACCAGAAAAAACCATTCTCACCAGTCGTTTGATTGACCGTCCGCTCCGTCCTTTGTTTCCTTCCTGGTTGCGGGATGACTTGCAGGTAATTGCCTTAACCCTGTCAATGGATGAGCAAGTCCCACCTGATGTCCTCGCCGTTACTGGTGCTTCCATTGCGACTTTAATTGCCCAAATCCCCTTTAATCGGACCAATGGCGGCAGTTAGAGTCGGCCTAGTGGGTGATGATTTTATTATTAACCCCACTTATGCAGAAATTGAAGCGGGAGATTTGGATCTGATTGTAGCTGGTTCCCCTGAAGGGGTAATCATGGTGGAAGCCGGAGCTAATCAGTTGCCAGAGCGGGATATTATTGAGGCCATTGATTTCGGTTATGAAGCAGTCCGAGACTTAATCAAAGCTCAAGAAGATTTAGTCGCTGAACTAGGTTTGAAAATAGTATATGAAGCTCCCCCAGCAGGTGATCCCATCCTAGAAAACTATATTCGCGACCACGCAAGTCAAGAAATTAAAAAAATCCTGGCACAATTTGAGTTAACTAAAATTGAACGCGATATTGCTTTAGATGCGGTTAAGGATAGTATTGCCGTAGCGATCGCGGAATTACCAGACAGCAGACCCCATCCGGACTGCGGCTACAGCCAACAGCAAAGCACTTGGTAATACCTTCAAAGAGATTACCAAATATTTCATGCGTCGTCAAATTGTCGAAGACAACATTCGGGTGGACGGTCGTAAACTAGATGAAGTCCGTCCTATTTCTTGTCAAGTAGGCGTTTTACCTAGACGAGTGCATGGTAGCGGCTTATTTAACCGAGGATTAACCCAAGTACTATCTGCTTGTACTCTAGGTACACCGGGAGATGCCCAAAATCTCAGTGATGACCTGCAAACAGACCAATCAAAACGCTATCTGCACCATTACAACTTCCCTCCTTTTTCCGTAGGAGAAACCAAACCAATGCGGGCACCAGGAAGACGCGAAATTGGTCATGGGGCTTTAGCCGAAAGAGCAATTTTACCTGTACTACCCACCAAAGAACAATTCCCTTACGTAATTCGGGTTGTTTCCGAAGTCCTTTCTTCCAACGGTTCCACCTCAATGGGTTCCGTCTGCGGTTCCACACTAGCACTAATGGATGCTGGTGTACCCATCACTAAACCTGTCACTGGTGCAGCAATGGGTTTGATTAAAGAAGGTGATGAAATCCGAGTTTTAACGGATATTCAAGGAATTGAAGACTTTTTAGGGGACATGGACTTTAAGGTTGCCGGTACAGATGCCGGAATTACCGCTTTACAGATGGACATGAAAATTTCTGGTCTATCTATAGATGTAATTGCCCAAGCCATCCACCAAGCAAAATCAGCGCGGTTGTTGATTTTGGAGAAAATGCTGGAAGCCATTGAAAAACCCCGCACTGAAACTTCACCTTATGCTCCACGCCTATTAACCATCAAAATTGATTCGGATATGATCGGTTTAGTGATTGGACCGGGTGGAAAGACAATTAAAGGGATTACCGAAGAAACTGGCGCCAAAATCGATATTGAAGATGATGGTACAGTCACAATTTCGGCTGTGGATGAAGGTAGGGCTAAGAGAGCGAGAAATATCATCCAAGGCATGACCCGTAAACTACATGAGGGGGATGTTTATGTAGGACGTGTAACGCGGATTATCCCCATTGGTGCTTTTGTGGAATTTTTGCCTGGGAAGGAAGGCATGATTCACATTTCTCAACTAGCTGATTATCGAGTTGGTAAAGTTGAAGATGAAGTCGCTGTGGGTGATGAAGTCGTGGTCAAAGTGCGCGAAATTGACAACAAAGGTCGGATTAATCTGACCCGTTTGGGTATCCACCCAGACCAAGCAATGGCAGCTCGCGAAGCTGCGGCGGTGAATCGTTAAATCGATTGAGGATTTTAGATTTTGGATTAGGGATGAATCGCAAATCTAAAATCCGCGATGCCTTTACGTAGGCATCGCCGTACAATATTTTTACTATTTTCTATAAGTAAACCTAACATACCCACTTTTAAGTAGCACTAGATGGAGCGAAGATAGCGCCACTACTAACTACAATCGCGTATATAATTGAGATAATGGAGGTTAGCGGACTCGAACCGCTGACATCCTGCTTGCAAAGCAGGCGCTCTACCAACTGAGCTAAACCCCCATAAAATTAACCAAGCAGTAATTTCTGCTGTTGTGGAGATTATAACTTATATTATTCATTTGCGGAAGATGGAATTAGAAAATAGTTTAGTTGTTGCCACACTATACAAATTTGTTACATTACCAGATTTTGCCCAGAAGCGAGATCCTTTATTATCTTTCTGTCGAGATCAAGATATTAAAGGGACGATTTTACTGGCATTGGAAGGTATTAATGGCACAATTTCTGGTTCACGTCAGGCTATTGATGCCGTGTTATCATTCCTGCGTGCGGATACTCGTTTGGGTGACTTAGAACACAAAGAGTCTTTTGCTGAGATTCAACCCTTTGAACGGATGAAGGTGCGGTTAAAGTCAGAAATTGTCACTTTGGGATTACCTGAGGTTAATCCTAATCAGCAAGTCGGCATTTATGTTAATCCTCAAGAATGGAATGATCTGATTTCTGACCCTGAAGTAATTGTGATTGACACTCGCAATGATTATGAAGTTAATATTGGTACTTTCAAAGGAGCGCAAAATCCTCAAATTAGCACTTTTCGAGAATTTCCCGAATATGTTAACCAGCAATTAGACCCAACTCAACATAAAAAGGTGGCGATGTTTTGTACGGGTGGGATTCGCTGTGAAAAAGCTTCTTCTTATATGTTGGCTCAAGGTTTTACGGAAGTCTATCATCTGAAAGGCGGAATTCTCAAATATTTAGAGCAAGTTCCTTCTGAAGAAAGTTTATGGGAAGGGGAATGTTTTGTTTTTGATGAGCGTGTTGCTGTTCGTCAAGGTTTGGAGTTAGGGACTTATGAATTATGTTTCAGTTGTGGACGTCCCATTTCTGAAGCCGATAAAATTTCACCCCAATATGAAGCGGGTATTTCCTGTCCCTATTGTTTTGATAGCTTGACAGAAGATAAAAGATTACGTCAGCAAGAGAGATTGCGTCAATACCAACTTAATAAGATGGGGAGATAGGGTGATGGGGAGGTGGGGTGAAAAATGATTTTCTTGACTTCCTCATCAAACCTCTTTAATTTTGAATTTTGAATTTTGAATTTTGAATTAGATCAACTCTCTTTTTCGTGCCAAAGTTAAACCATCCCCAATGGGGATTAAGCTTAATGTGATTCGCTCGTCTTGATGTAGTTTTTGGTTCAAGTTGCGAATCTTTCGGGTTTGATTATCATTTACTTGAGAATCTGCCACTTTACCTGACCAGAGGACATTATCGATCGCAATTAATCCTCCAGGACGGACTAACTGTAGCGATCGCTCATAATATCCATCATAATTATCTTTATCAGCATCAATAAACGCAAAATCAAAAGTTTCCGCTGCACCACTGGCCAATAAGGAATCCAAAGTTTCTAATGCTGGAGCGATGTGCAAATCAATTTTATCTGCTACTCCGGCTTGCTGCCAATAACGA
This sequence comes from uncultured cyanobacterium, assembly GCA_963766435.1. Taxonomy (GTDB): domain Bacteria; phylum Cyanobacteriota; class Cyanobacteriia; order Cyanobacteriales; family Nostocaceae; genus CAVXZH01. The sequence goes on along the minus strand of CAVXZH010000006.1, from coordinate 1,867,479 downwards.
CGAGCGATCGCCGTATATTCTTCACTGACATCACAAGCTACCACTTTCCCATCTGATGGAAGCGCTAAAGCCACGACAAGGGAACTGTAGCCAGTAAAAACACCTACTTCTAAAGTTTTCTTTGCTCCCAATAACTGGATTAGTAACGTCATAAATTGCCCCTGTTCAGGAGAAATTTGCATTCTACCTCTGGGATGATGAGTAGTTTCATGTCGCAATTGGCTTAATATTTCTGGTTCTCGTAAGGAAATCGAGAGTAAATAATCGTATAGATTTGGCTCTAGTCCTAGTGTTTGCTTACTCATAACCGATAATTACACCTTATTTTGCTTAATGACCCTAAAAAATATCGACAAATCGTATTTTACTGATTCTTTTAACCTAAACATTCTCAGACATCAGAGACATCTTGGAGATCAAGTACAACATCACCAACAGTGTTGGTGAAGGTGGAATCCCACATAGCCTTGAGGAAAATCCCCACGGCTCCATTAAAATCACGCGGTATTTCGTAACCACAATGAGGGCATTTAAACAATTTAGAGCCACCCAGCTTTGAATGAATATGCCCACATTTGGTACAAGTTTTAGAAGTATATTCTTCCGTGATTCTTACCAATCTGGAACCATATCGGTTACACAGATGTTCGAGTGTTTGAGAGAATTGATAAAATGCCCAGGTCATCATTGCTCTGGCAGTTTTATTTCTCAACTTACGCTTCTTTTTTGCCACCATTTCTGATGTTTCAAAAGTTGGAAGCACAATAATATCGTAGTTTCTAGCTAAATAGGATGCTACTTGTTTATGACATTCAGAACGTAGATTTTGAATTCTAGTCCTGATTCTTTCCATCGCCTGTTTTAGTTTATGTCTCAGCCGCTTATAAATTTGCCCTTTAGCTTGATTGTGTCTAGATTTCAGTTTATCTAAATGCCAACAAAGTTTTGCTAATCCATTGAAATCTCCACCACCAAATTCCAAAAAGTCACTACCATCAAACCCAGTCATGAAAGTTCTAATACCAGGGTCAAGTGCTATTACCTTATTGGTAACTTGTGGAGTTACTTCAAATTCAACCGGAAAGTGAGCAAACCATCGTCCTTTATTGTAGGTCAACTCAGTTGCTCCATTGGTTAATGGACAAAAATCATGACCTTTGAATTCAGGTTTTGGCAGATGCTTGGTCGTAGATATCATCCAAGTCCCATTTTTATAGTTAGTCGGGTCGAACTGGATGGTTTGCTTAGAGTCACGAATTGAACGAAACTTTGCTATTTTTAAACCAGCTTGAGGATGCGGTTTTCGATTCTTGCCTTTACCAATAAACTTAGGGTTTTTTTGAGTATTAACCCAAGCTGTATAAGCTGCCATTGAGGAATTATCTAGTATTTTAGAGGCACTTAAATCAATACACCACTGAGGGATTAAACCAGAAGCTTTCAGCATAGTTCTAAATCCCATCTTCCCACCTTTATTACATATCTTGATGTAACCTTGGTGCTGGTTTAGATAAGCAATGGAGATGTTATAAACTTGACGAGCCGCAGCTACCCATTTTTTCCAAATTTGCTCAAGTTCTTTATTTGGGTAAACTCGGTAAGTCAGCGTCCTCGTTAATTTGTTTTTTGTACTTTCTGAGTCCATACAGTCTGCAACTAAAGACGTGGATGATGGCGAGAATATCTGCCACCATTTCTCTTTCTGGGCTGAGGTTCGTTTGGTTGAGAACCAATACCTCACTCTGCTGCCTAGCACACAACCATGAGATAAGATCGAACCCAAAGCGACAAAGCCGATCTTTGTGGGCAATGACAACAAGTTTGCAATTGTTTGTGAGAACTCTGTCCAGTAAGGTTTGTAAACCTTTTCTTCTAAAGTTGAGTCCACTTCCAACGTCGGTGATAAGTTCCGCATCGGGATAGTGAGACTGAAGAAACTGTACTTGTTTCTCAAGGTCAGGTTTTTGACTGCGGCTTGAAACTCTGGCATATAAGATAGTTGCTCGTCTGTCTTCAAGGTCAGTAGATCTAATAGAGATAACTGAGTCCACATCGTATCTTCTTTGTCCAGAGGGGGTGAAGATACCTTTGATTTTCCCGTCTTTAAGCCACCTTTCGAGGGTTTTGGTGCTAACTCCCAGTCTGGTAGCAGCAATCCTTGGAGGTACATGATTTGCCATTGCGTTATTCAAGTTTTCAACTCTATTATCTACGCAATGTCTAGGAATGTCACGCTATGTCTGGAGATTCAACTTTCTAGGTCAGCCTCCTGAATCCTAAATCCTAACTCTAGTTTAGTAATATGTAGAGATGTTGCGTCTATGGTTTTTATTTGCATTAATTGTCTACTTACCTTCTAGAATTAAAGCTATTCCGTAGAAATCCGATCAATAGACTTGCTCTTGTCAGAGGGGGTATGATGAGCCGTCCAATTATTCTTGGCATTGTCGGTGACAGCGCCGCTGGAAAAACAACACTTAGTAGGGGGATTGCTCAGGTACTCGGTACAGAGAATGTCACTATTCTCTGTACAGATGATTATCACCGTTATGATCGTACACAACGGGCAGAGCTGGGGATTACCGCTCTCCACCCAGATTGTAACTACCTAGATATAATGCAGCAGCATTTATCGTTACTACGTACAGGACAGGCGATTCTAAAACCAGTTTATAGTCACAAAACTGGGACATTTGAGCCACCACAATATATTAAACCCAGTAAATTTGTAATTATTGAAGGATTATTGGGTTATTCTACTCGCGTCGCCCGTGATGCTTATGATGTCAAGGTTTATTTAGCACCACCGGAACCGCTCCGCGCCCAGTGGAAGGTGAAACGGGATACCCAAAAACGTGGTTACAGTCCTGAGCAAGTACTAGCAGAACTGGAAAAACGAGAACCAGATTCAGAGCAATTTATCCGGCCGCAGCGACAATGGTCAGATATTGTCGTGAGTTTTTATCCACCGACTGAAGAAGCAGATGAAACTAATGAACATTTAAATGTTCGGTTGGTCTTACGTCCATCTATTCCTCATCCCGATTTTACGGAGATTATTCACTCTACTACTGATCATCATCACTCCGCAATTCGCTTGGGATTGGGACGGGACATGGGTAAACCCGTTGATGTGTTGGAAGTGGATGGTCACGCTACTTTAGAACAGGTGAATAAATTAGAACAGATTATTTGTTCTGATATGCCTTATTTACGTAACGTATGCGATCGCGAAAGTAATCCCGAATTAGGAAAAATTGCCGGTACAACTGGGGAAACATTACAAAGTTATCCTTTGGCCATTACCCAGTTAATCGTGACTTACCATATGCTTAAAGCTACGCAAATTTATCAGTAAGTTATTTGACATCATCTCCAAGATAGTCAGACTCAGAGAATTTAATATTCTTTGGGTCTGTATCTTGATCAACAAGAATCAATGCTCAATTAATGATAGCCAGAGAAATTGCCAATATTTTGCCAAATAGGCATTATTTTTTCCGTAAACAAGGGATAACAGAAAATATACCCATTTGGTGACAATTCTCTGCATCTCCCTATGACTTATTGCCTCAGAATTGCCGATATCCCTCTAAATGAGCGTCCTCGCGAGCGATTAATGACCTATCGAACCAAAATTTTAGCAACTGCTGAGTTAATTGCGATTCTTCTGGGCACGGGTCAAGGTGCTGGTAAACTATCAGCAATCGGTTTAGGACAATATATATTGCAAGAATTGAGTAAACACCAACGTGACCCTTTAGTAGTGTTACGGGAAGTAACCCCGTCTGAGTTAATGTCAATTCCGGGTATCAGTCATGCAAAAGCCACAACTATCCTCGCTGCAATTGAATTAGGAAAACGTGCTTTTTTAACTCGTCCCTCGGATGGGACTATTATTGATAGTCCGGATGCAGCAGCAGCAGCACTCAGTCAAGATTTAATGTGGCAGAATCAAGAAAGATTTGCTGTGTTACTATTAGATGTGAAAAATCGGTTATTAGGGACAAAAGTAATTACCATTGGTACTGCAACGGAAACTTTAGCTTCTCCCCGTGATATTTTTCGCGAAGTTATTCGTCAGGGAGCAACCAGGACAATTATTGCCCATAATCACCCTTCTGGAAATTTAGAGCCAAGCGATGCAGATATAGAATTGACACAGCAGCTATTAGCAGGAGCACAGCTTTTAGGGATTCCTGTGGTGGATCATTTAATTTTGGGTAATGGTACTCACCAAAGTTTGCGAGAGATTACGAATTTATGGAATGAATGTCCCCAAGGAGATTGATATGCTGACTTTAGCATCTATTCCTGGTCAGATTTTGCGAGTAGATATTTATGATAAAGTAGATTTTGATGCAGAATAAATTTAACTTTATTTTTTCCAAGTTGGCAATTCGAGATTTTCACGATTTTCTTCCCTTGAATCAGGAGTTATACAGATGAGTCGGATTAATCCCTACACATTGCAACTACAAATTACCCGTATGTTTGAGCAAGGGCAATCATTTTTTGCGACAACAAAAGTACAGGAATGGTTGAAAGAACGTCAACACAACCCAGCTGACTACGAGATTATTTTTCATAAAAAACCTGCACCTCCTGGTTCTAAAGAAGTAATGGTAGTGGAAATAGAATTAAAGCGAAAAGATGGACAGCCAGTAGATCCTTGGTTGCAAGAACAAGCAAATTTGCATGCCTAATTTCGACTTAGGATTTTTTACATTCTTCCAGCCTTAAAAATATAGCTGTAAAGATATCTTTAGCCGCAGCCAATTCTACTCCCAAATTGCCTGGACTTAACATCGGAAAATGTCCTACCGGAGCAAATGGACTTATACCCAACTCTGTGGATGGTAGCCATTGGCGATGATCACCGCACCAACCGACACACCAACCAAGGTCTGTCCAAGCTATATCATGAACGTCAGATTTACCACCAGCACGTTCCCAAATCCGCCTCTGGACACTAAATCCATAGCGCCCACCACTGTATTTTACCCAAAATCGGTCGATAGTTCGCAGTTGCTCACAAGGTAAATGTGCGATCGCTAGGATATCAAGATTTGCGACTGTATCTTGATTTGCTAGCTTCAGCAGGATTTTGAGAGTTAGTTCATCTGCTGGTGGCCAATTTTCTACTTTTAGCAACTCTTCCAACTGTTGATAATCTTCGTCAAACATAATCACTTAACTAGAGAAGTGATACTTATAATGACATACTTTATTCAGATACTTGAGTAAATCTTGGCATTCAAAGCCCCTCACCGGACGCGGAGAGGGGTTTGGGGGAGAGGTCTTTCACTAGGGATTTTGTTGAGGAAAATACAGGATTTTCGGTAATTACTTTTGATCAACGGACTTCTTGATCCGCCGGGTCGCCATAAGGGTCTTCACTGGCTGGACGGGGATGATACGATGCTGGGTCAGCCGGGTCGCCATAAGGGTCTTCACTGGCTGGACGGGGATGATACGATGCTGGGTCGGCTGGGTCACCATCAGGGTCTTCACTGGCTGGACGGACATTGCGATCGCGTAATTCTGGGTTTAGATCAGATTGGCTTGCGTCTGAGTCATAAGATAAATTCCTTGGCCTTTCGCAAAAAGTTATCTACCATTATACATTTCCTGATTTTGTGGGTTGAGAAGTGACTTTAGTGTTTGAGAAAACTAAATACTAACTGACACTCAGTAAAGGAGCCGCCAGAGAACTAAAATTAGTCAGGTCGCGTCCACTGGGATTGTTGTTATAACCTTGAAAATCGCGATACTTTTGGGCTTCAGATTCGGGAACTTTAATTCCTTCTGGAGGTGGTGTTACCCAATGAGCTTGTCCTTTATCATCGCGGTAATATACACGCCCATTTTTGGAAAGATAGTATTTACCTTTTGCTCCTTCTCCTTCCGCATTTTTATGCTGGTTGTATAGATAGTAAAGTGCTGCGGCTCCTGCTAAGATTGCGACTTTCTGACCCGTACCTAATCCTTTCTTGGCTTCAGGTTGGTTAGTATTAGTAACATTTTTACCACTAATGGTATCGTCAACTGGTGGTGCTGTCGCTGTCCGATTACCACCACCACAACTACTAAGCAAAGGTATGGTCAACAATCCTGATAATACTACTGCCAGTAAACGCGGAGCTTTTTTACGTTCTTTATATATTGTGTTCATGGTATGCGAAAAGATTTTTTAGTTTATTGACAACAAGAGAAATCAGACATCGTTTTGTTATCATCTATCCTTTTTTCCTCCATTTCATCTGGCTATTGATATAAGCAATATTTCTATTTTCCTACTTGAGGAATATACATTCATACAAAGCCCACTCAACCAACTTAGCTGATCAGTGTGGGGGATTAATGTAATGGGTAAATATGTAAATTAAGTAAAATTTCGGTTGTATTTGCCGAAATAAGGCGGATTTTGACCTTTATCTAGTAAACATAGGCAAAATTTTTGTTTTTCAAGTCGGGTTAAAAAATTAAACTGTGTATAATACTTTTTAGTGAAATAAGGTGCAGATTATGGGTTCGGAACAAAATCCTTTAGAAGTCAACCAAGCTAAAATTCGTTTTTTGCTAGCTTTGTGGGATTTGGGAGCAGATAAAGAGGAAGTAGGTAAGGGAAAAGTCACTGACCGTATTTTGTCCCAAGGTAAGAAGGTAGCTGATTTTCAGGATATTTTTACCGATTTGGAAGCAAAAGGGGCGATCGCCATTTCCCACAAAGGCTACAAACTCATCTCTCCTCAGGGTTTACAGGTTTTGGGTGAAATTTTGAAGAGTCCTGATTTTAAGTTTGACGGAACTATCGTTGGGTCTTGGATTGCGAATGCTTTAGTACGGTGGATTGCTGAGACTCCTCAAGTATCTGGACTAGAAGTATCTGAGGTGAAGGTAGTTGGGGATGAGGTGGAGACAAGCAGCAACTAGAAAACTGACTGAATATTAAATTGGCAATCGCCGATAGTTCAGTTAATGAAAAATGCTGATAGAAAAGTAGGACTTGAATATATTCGTGGTGCGGATGATGCTTCTCATCCACCAAAACAAGATTAAATGTTCAAGAAATGTTTAAGATTCTTATAGAATTATTATCATCATTAACTGGCTATTGAGGAAGGGAAAGAGACAATCAGGGAAAAGGGATCAGTTTTAGCATCTGCGCGATTTACAAATACATTGAATCACCCCCCTTAATCCCACCCTTGCTAAGGGCTACAGTGTACACAGAAGTAGGGGCGTATTGCATACGCCCCCAACCAACACATCAGAACGTAGGGGCGTATTGCATACGCCCCCAACCAACACATCAGAACGTAGGGGCGTATTGCATACGCCCCCAACCAACACATCAGAACGTAGGGGCGTATTGCATACGCCCCCAACCAACACATCAGAACGTAGGAGCGTATTGCATACGCCCCCAGCCAACACATCAGAACGTAGGAGCGTATTGAAATACGCCCCTAGCCAACACATCAGAACGTAGGAGCGTATTGAAATACGCCCCTAGCCAACACATCAGAAAGGGGCGTATGCAATACGCCCCTACACAAATTCCCGGCTAAAAAAAGGCCTAAACCTATGCCAAGATTACTTGTGTGTACACTGTAGCCCCTTACCAAGGGGAGAGTTAGGGTGGAGTTCTTTCCGGATTTGTGTGTATACGGTAGAGCGTTAAGATGGGTTGTTCAATGCTTCAACACAATTCGATACCTAGCCTTACCAGATGCTAAATGCTCAATAGCTTCATTAACCTCGCTAAAAGCAAAAGTTTCGATCACAGGTTCAATCTGATGACGATTAGCAAAATCTAGCATTTTCGTCACTGTGGTCGGACTACCCAAAGGACTAGCGGATATTGATTTCTGTTTCTGAATCAGAGGAAATACTTGAATTTGAAGTGGATTAGGAACAACTCCCACAAAATGTAATCTTCCTTTGGGACGTAAAGCATTAATATAGGTAGCCCAATCTAAATCTACATTGACTGTCGAGATAATTAAATCAAAAGAATTAGCAACAGCATTAAGTGCTTCCGAGTCGCGGGAATTGATGACATGATTAGCACCTAACTCCCGTGCTTCAGCTTCTTTAGCAGGATTGCTAGAAAAAGCTGTGACATCACATCCCCAAGCATGGAGAAAACGTAATGCTAAATGTCCTAGTCCCCCAATCCCAATCACAGCAACCCGATCAGTTGATTTAACCCCAAATTCAAGAATGGGATTAAATACCGTCAATCCACCACAAAATAGGGGTCCAACTTTTGCTGGGTCAAGACCCTCTGGTAATGGAGTTACCCATTCCTGATGAGCGCGAACTTTATCTGCAAATCCTCCATGACGTTGGACAATGGTTTGTTCTGCTGTTCCACAGAGGTTGTGATTACCAGACATACACCATTCACAATCCATACAAGAATGGGAGTACCATCCTAAACCTACCCTCTGTCCAATTTTTAGGGTAGTAGTGCGATCGCCTATAGCGGTGATGGTACCCACCACTTCATGACCTGGAACAAAGGGATATTGAGTAATACCCCAATCATTCTTCAACATACTTAGGTCACTGTGACAAATACCACAATATTCAACTTGGATTTCGACTTCTTCTTCCTGAAGTAAACCTGGTTCGTACTCAAAAGGCTTTAGTTTTCCACCAGCTGATAGAGCAGCATAAGCTTTAATCATGGTTATCCGTGTTGATAGGGTAGTTAAAAGGAAATCTGTAAATAAGTTTATCAGATATACAGACAATACCAATATTGATATCCACCCATACGGCAACTATAAATTAATAACAGAAATCACCATTTCTATCAGCCTTAGTACGCTGTTTTGCAGTTCTTAATGCGCCTAAAATTGTGGAAACATAAACACAACGCTTAACTTTCTTAGCATATTTACTAGATAAAGTAATCCTCCCTAAAGGTGGTTGTCTAACACTACCGTGGAAATCAAATTGCATTTGTCTGACACCACTTAACATGGTGAAAGTAGTTTCCTGATCCAATCGGACATTAGTATCTAAGTTATACCATTGAGCCGCAGATGGCTTAACGGTAGCCTGATGAACAGCCCATTGTACAATACTATTTTGTTCACGAAAACTAACTTGCCAAGTTAATTTTTCTTTAACAGCTTGACTTTGAGCTTGACGGATGGCTAGGTAAACTTTATCTTGAGAACTATTTAGACGCATAGTGTCGATAAAACCTAAAAAGCTAGGGACAGAGATTGCACCGAGAACAGCAATTAGTGTAATCATAATTAAGATTTCTGCCAAAGAAAAACCAGTAATCAAAGAGTTTTTGGAGAAATTTTTGACCTTAATTAAAGACAACAAGTAAATATCGAACATACTATGATTGAAGTGTGATGCTCTGATAATTGGTGAAAGCAAAAAATAGCAATATCTGCTGAGATATCTGAAGAGAAAGTCATGACCACAGCAGCTTTCTTGTGTGCAAACAAATTTGTTATAGGAGTAAGTTACACAGCAGTACTAGAGCAATTTATACAGCATATTGCATATAAATGAGGTACACATAAAATAGTAAAACGCTTGTGGAGCAGGCATCTTGCCTGCCTTTGTGTACTTCATATAAAGGAAATGCGCTGTAAATTACTCCGAAATTTTGCACTTAATGCCTAAGTTTTAGCCTGAAAAAATTCTTTTGCCTGATGAAGTATTGACAGTCTCAGCTTTATCTAAAACATATTGAAATTAACACTGAACATATTTCAATACTAATACTCTATGTACCAGTTTAAAAATTGGAATATTGTCTGATACTATTTCATAGTATCTATGATAAATATGAACATTTAATTTAGAGGTGTTTGAAAAGTTTTGAGGATGTGTAATTTGTCATCCTGACGGTCAGGAAGAATCTCGCGGGATTCTTAAGCAGCGGAACGCTGTCGCTCAGAATCATAATTCAGTAGTATTTTTAACTTTGGTACTGAAAATCCTGCTTAATTTTTAATTTTTAATTGTTTAACTTTACTTTTAAGATTGGTAAGCAATAAAGTAGATAAATTGCTGGGTAGTAGAATAATGACAACAACTTTAAATAAAAGTTTTATAGTTAAGTTAATATGTTGGATTCTCGAAGAATCATTGAGAATATAATTCCACAAAAACTTTGCTGCTTCTAAACCTTTTTGTCTATTGAATGGTTCCCGTAAGGCTTTACATGTCAAATATTTATATAAATTTGTCAGACTAATATGCCAACTATCTTTAATTACTGATGGTCTGAGTTTATAAGCTTTCTCCAATACTTGTAAACAGACTTTTTCTTGCCTAATAAGATTAGAAGAAACTGAATTAGTCGTTGTTCTGTATAATATTTGTACAGATGGTACAGCTACAAAATTAAACTTATCTGCTAATCTTAACCACATATCCCAATCTTGAGCAGCTTGGAGAGAAACATCAAATCCACCTGTTTCAAGTATAGCTTCTCTATAGATTAAGGGATTAGAACCATTTTCTAAAAAATTATTTCCCAATAATCTTTCATAAATATTTCCATTCTCAGTAATATGTGTACCTGAAAGGATAATTTCATCATTTTCATTTATATAATCAGTCCAACTATAAGCAACTTTAGCAGTTGGATTATCTTGCAAAGCTTGTAGTTGTCTAGCTAATTTATCAGGAGTCCAAATATCATCAGCATCTAAAAAACTGACAAATTCCCCCACTGCTAAGTTTAATCCCCGATTACGACTAACATTTCCACCCGCATTCTCAAAAGAATATACTTTTAACCGTGGGTCGTGAATTTGAGAAATCATTTCTAAGGTTAAATCTTGTGAACCATCGTTAATGATAATTAATTCAAAATCAGTAAAGGTTTGGTTTAAAACAGACTTAATTGTTCTTTTAATAGTTTTCTCACTATTATAAGCGGGTATAACTACAGAAATTTTTGGGATGGGACTATTGAGATGAATCATGAACTTTTAAGAAAGTATGGTTGATTAACTTGTTTATTGTCAATTTTAAAGAATAGAGAGGACTAATCATGCTGGAAAAGTAGAATTCCATTTCCACAATTGCTATGATATTATTTTTTAATTCATATTTATATTTGAATATATGTTTTAATAAACGACGTAAATTTCCTAAAAATACCCTCACCATTAATATTGGCTTTTGCCAGTTTTGAAGGTTTATTAAACGAAGTTGGAAAATGCACAAACCACAACCACGAGCTAACTTAATTAAGTAATCCTTTTCTAATCTCGACTTGGGTATTTGATGATAACTATGCATTTGTGGATTATACCAAATTTCCCAATTTGCCTTGTGTATATGAATGAGTACTTCATAATCATCACCACTAAGCATTGACTTACCCAGTCTACCTAATAAAGCTAACTTTTCAGGAACATGAGCTTTCCACACTGGTTTGCGAACAACAAGAGCAGCACCAGGAGGAAGGACTAAAATTTCTGGTTCGTATAACTTTGGTTGTGTCCCACGTTCTCTGATAGCTAAAAAACTTTGAATTCTCGCAAAATCTTTCGGAGGATCTTCTTCAAAATCACCATGAATTTGACCACCATATGCTCCAGCTTGAGGATATTCCTTCCCAAAAGCTATAGCTTGTGCAACCCAATCAGGTGCAGGTATCATATCATCATCTAAAAATCCAATGAGTTGGCCTCTAGCTTCGTTTACACCTTTTTGTCGTGCAAATGCTATTCCCTGTTGTGTTTCTAGACAGTATCTCAATGAAGAATTACCAATCCAGTTTTTTTGATAACTCTTAATCAACTCAGCTGTGTGATCAGAACTATTATTATCAACAACAATAATTTCCCATTTACATTGTTCTATTCCCGTCTGCTCTAAAAGCCGACTTAAAACTTTAGGTAAACGCTTTGCTCCATTATATGCAGGAATCACTACTGTAAAATTAAAAGAGATATCTTCATTTGAATTTTCCATAACTAAATTTATCTAAAGTTCGCGTATTGCATCAAAAATAATGTATTGTAATTGCATTACCTATTTAAATTTAATTTAAGTAAGTAAAAAGGACTAATTAAAGTATTTACTAAAAGTTCAATTTCACAAGCAGCTATTAAATCACTACTAATTTTACCTCTATATATGATGGAGTGTAGGATAATTTTTATTAAATCATTAATTAAATATATTAAACTTGCCAATGGTCTTTGCCAAGGTGGAATTCTCATCATACGCAAGTGATATCGACTTAAGCCAACGCAGCGAAACAAACTAATTAAATATTCTTTTTGTAATCTCCATGCTGGGATTTGGTGATAGATACACATTTCCGGATTGTACCAAATCTCCCAACCACCTAACTGAATATGTAGTATGGCTTCTAAATCTTCGCTAGCTAAACCAGCTTCCCTACCTTTATGGTTTAAAACCAAGGTTTTCGGAACTGTTGTTTCCCATGCTTGTTTACGAACTACTAAACCAGCACCTGGAGGTAGTATTTTCATCTGAGGTTTATATTCATGAGGTTCTGTACCCCGTTCATTAATAGCTAAAAAACAAGCTATTTTCTGAAAATTTTCTGGTGGTGTAACTTCAAATTCACCATGTACTTGACTACCATAAGCTCCAGCTAGAGGGTGCTGTTCACCAAAAGCATAAGCAGCTGCTACCCAAGTGGGTGTGGGGTAGTTATCATCATCCAAGAAACCTATAAATTTTCCTTGAGCTTCTTCTACTCCTCGTTGTCTCGCATATGCAGCTCCTTGTTTAGTTTCCAAGCAGTATCTTAAAGGATAAGGATATTGCCAATTTTTTTGGTAGGCTTGTACAACTTTAGCTGTATTGTCAGTGCTGTTATTATCAACAACAATAATTTCCCAAACAAGATTCTCAGGCGTAAGTTGACTCTGCAATCTTTCTAGTAGTTCTGGGAAACGGTTTTCACCATTATAAGTTGGTATAACTACGGTAAAAATATCCTGGTAATCCATTGTTTTAACTGATAATTGTATAAATTTTTGAGATAAATATAGTTGAGGAATATAAACACAAAATACGGGAAATTTATTGTTTTTAAAAACCAAACAACAATAAATAACGCCGTACACTTTATTTTCGTTTCTAAATGGCGATATAATATACCGTATATCTATGGAATTTTTCTATTTTTTAGCTACAATTTTAATTGATTAGCCACAATCTGTATCTCTTGCTGTTAGCATTCCTCCAATTAATGTCTTGATAATAACACATCGCTTTAAATTACTGGGTTGTGTTGCTCCTCCTGCTGGTGTAGATAAAATTACTTGTAAGCCCTGACCCGTTGAACCTATATAAGCAGAAGTAGAGTTATCCTTTGTAAATCCTAAGGCACCCATACTATCAAAAGCGATAGTTTGTGTTATGTTACTACTATTATATACACCACCATAAGATACACTGTCTTCAGCTTTATTTCGCTCGGCAGTAATATTAGTTCCTAGTATAATGCTTCCAGCTGGAATCTGTAAATCATCGTTCAAGCTTTTCCAGAGATTACTTGTTGTTGTTAAAGTGATATTATCATCAATCTTAGTACCAATACTGCTAGTAGTATCAGTAGTATTGCTTCCACTGCCTGTACGATAAACGGCTATTTTTATTTTATTACTATCTGTAGTAAAGCTAACACTATAGCTCAGTTTACTCTTTTTAGCTGCTGTCTGTGCCTGTTGTATAGCAGCTAAAACAGCATTATTAGCTTTATTTAAACGTTGTCGGTTTACAAAAGCTGACCAGCTAGGAAGAGCAACTGCTGCTAAAATTCCCACCATCAATACCACTACTACAACTTCCACTAAGCTAAAACCATGCTCATCTTGAGAATATTGCTGATTTAATTTCTGGAAAGTTCTATCAGTATTTTTGTAATTGATTTTTCCGCAGATAAATAAAATGAATTTTTGCATACTATCCTTTGATTAATTAGCTAAAGGACAAATAGAATTTATTTTACGTACAAGAAACCACGTCCCTGTGTCTGAATATTAACAGCAGGAAAATATGTTTTAACATTACTGTTGTAAGCCAAGTTATTATTTTGTAACCGAGCTAGTGCATTGCCTCTAATCACCACTAGTGCTGTTACTTTTGCCGCATCAACACAAGCATAAAACCCTACTGTGCCTGTACAATTGGTTGAATCAATCGCTGGTCCGGTAGTACTAATATAATCAACAAGAGCATCTACTGGTTGATTATAAGTTCCACCTGCGGTTAGTGAGTTTTTCCATTGATTCATTTTCTCTTGTAAAGTACTGCCAGTAATACTTGGATCATTGATGGGTGGATTTTTAAATCCAGTATCAGTTGAGAAGTTGCTGTTAGCATAAGCTGAACTTGGTTTAGATTTAATTTCAAATCTACCAATTCGTGCTTGTGATGACCAAGTAGAACCTGAATTTGTGATTAAGTAATAACCCACTAAAGAGTATACAAAGCTATCATCTGTTGAATTTGCCGCAGTTTGGGTACTAGCAGTAATTCCCACGCTATTAGGTAAAAAATTCCGTTTCCAAAAAACTAGGACTGGAGTACAAACAGCCGTGTCCGTACAGCTAGTTGCAGTAGCACCAGATGCTGGTGGTATTTGATCCTTAATTCCAGAGCTGCTTACAGTAGTAGGATTATTGTTTTGTGTCAACCCGTTCTTATCATAAATATAAACGGCTTGTTGTAAATCACGATTTATATAATCAATCGCTGTTTGGATCTCTTGTTCACTAGTTACTTTTGCTTGTTCTTTACGATCATTATCCATTACACCAATCATAAACGTCATTAAAGGTGTGATGACTAAAAAAGCTATGATAATAGCTACTAAAAGCTCAATTAGGGTAAAGCCATTTTCTGGTTGATTAATATCTGAGCCTTTTAATTGCTTACTCAAGATAAATTTTAGTGAACACAACATAGAACAGTTTTCCTCTGTTGAATGGATAATCACAGCATTCAATTATTACAACCACCAGTTATGCGAGCACAAAGATCACTGTATTTAGGTACAGTATCACTTATCTCTGTCGTCATTTCTACTAATGGTGCTTTGCGCTGACCGACTCCAGCAGCATAAGTAGATTGTTTAGTATTCTTCAGTAAAGCTGTATTGTCTTTAAAGGCATCAGCTTCTATAAACCCTTGCACCTAAAGTATAACCAGTTGTGGCTGCATTAGTGTTGCTATTAGCTTGGTTATAACGAAAGCCCTGTACAATCATATCTACATTACTAGTAGTTTCACAATTACCAGTGTTATCAAAATCTACACAATACAAAGACGCTCCAGTTGGGGCTGTACAATAGATATAACTAGCCGAAGTACTATAAGTACTGGTACTTGGACAAGTCAAAGTTCCTGTAGGTGTAAGGGCACCATATTCTGATAACTTAGTGCTGGAACCAGTTTCTACTGGGGCGGCAATTTTTTGAGCCTTGACTAAATCAATATAAGCTCTAGCTGCCTGAGAGGCTAATTCTGCCCTGCGAGCTTGCACACGAGTAGCTACAGATAGGGCAATTACTGGGGCGATTGCCGCTAACAAAATACTAACCACCAATATAGCTACTAAAGACTCAACAATTGTAAAACCCCGTTCCTGATTCTCTAGCTGAGATGCAATCGCGATTTTGATAATTTGGCATTTTCTCTGACTAAATTGTTTTTTAAACATGGCATTAATTCACCTCATGTTGATAACATATTTTAATTATCTGGTATAGATTTGCAGCTACTGCTGGGGCGATATTCATTAGGAACTGCATTGTCATAAGTCACGGTTGTTCCTGTGGTGACAATACCAGTTTGGTTACTAGCCTGACCAGCACAGAGTAAGGTTTTTACCCAAACATCATCCTGAGCAACTTCCCTAAAGAATTCATTGGGGCGACCTGTTGAGGGTGCGGTAAATCTTTGGGCAAACAGGTCTGGCAGTTCTGACAATAATGCTACATCAAACCCCCAGGTTCTAGTGGGTGGGTTGTAGAAAGGCAATAGTCCTGATACGTTCTCGGTTGGGTAGGTGTCTAATGCATAGTCAAAAAGACTAAGATTATCACTAGGATTAGTACCAGCAGTAGCAGTAGTGGTGGTTTTATTAGCGAGAATTGATCCAAGAGGAGCAGTAGCAAAGGTACTTCGCTTTAATTGAATCAAACTACCACTAATTTTGCTGGTGGCATTGCCCCAATTTTCTAAGAAGCGCACAAAGTTCTGTAAACCTGATGAAGTTTCTGCTGATTTACTAGGACTATTGCCAACTACAAAGGTTCCATTTACAGTAGTACTGCTAGCTTGCTGCAACCATTTAGTTACATAATTAGTACCTACTGCTGTTGATTCACTTCTAAGACTACTACCATTGCCAAATGAATCATTAACTTGTGAAACTGGCACTAAGAGTGGTTGAGCATCTAAATCTGGATTACCATCACCATTTGCATCTACAGGAGGGAAATAGAAGAATGGTTTTCTATCTCCATTTGTATAATCTACTTGAGTCAAGTCTCCTGGACTAGTTGTGCTGTTGCTTTTCCTAAACCATAGAGCATTCATGCTACCGTTTTTTAGAACCGAGTTATAATTATTGTCCCAAACAGTACATCCATTATAATTAGGAGCACTACCACTAATATCAAGAGGACAACCTAAACCAATAGGGTTATAGATACCAGATCCTAGAGAAGTAACAGTGTTAGTACTAGTATTACGAGAAGAAGACAGAACCAAGTTATTACTGCTATCACGAGCAAAAGCCACCCGACGGGGATAGCTTCGATCTGTTGCTACCAAAGCTTGACCACTTGTATCACCTGCTCCTAGTCTGGCTCTAATAGTCTTATTTCCTGTCCCAAAAGTCCCAGTCAGCCATTGCAGTTCACCATTAGTTAGTATAGTGTCACTAGCAGGATTAGATCCAATACTAGGACTACCATTAGCAGCTTTTATGGCTTGTCCTAACTGGTATGTTTTAATGTATTTTTCCGTTAGCGTTACAGAGGACTGCCCTGTAATTGGGTAATTTACTGGATTACTATTTAAAACACCATTTCCATCAATATCGAATCCGATATACCATTGCCTATCGGGATCTGTGGAATTATTATCACAATCCGAAATAAGAGCTTGACGACAGATTTCCATCACATATATGGGGTAATCTGACACACGACGCTGAATGGGTGAGACTCCATTCCTGACATAAGAACCCATAGCCGAAGACCCCGTAGCGAGGGGATAGTAGTCGTTGCTACCTGAATCCCACCAATTGGCATTGGTCGCAAAGCTATTTTCCCAAAAGCCATTTTTCAATCGCTGTTGTCTTCTAGCATCTAAACCTAAATATACAGAAGCAGGTACAGCAGCAGGGGTGATAATGGAGCTTATAGTAGCAGGATTGAATGTGTTTCCAACCCTAATACCACTGTTATTGTTCAAGTCATAGTCACTATCACTACGGAAGCCATCTAAAAAACTACCAGAAAGCAAAGTCATTGAATCAGCAATAACAGTTGCAGGTCGCCAAAAGTCACCGTTACCTGTAGTGGGACAACCAGTTCTATTTGGACGACAAGCAAAGGAGGTATTAGCAGTGCTGCGATCATAGAAATTAGTTCCCCCCTGTTCTGTTTCTGAAAACTCTTCAATTTGGGTAGTGCTAGTGGTATCTGTACGATGGTAATTAAAATTACCACTAATATAGGCTGGTAAGTTCGTGACTAGAATTAGACCTTTTTCTCTAGCATTATAAGAATTTGTACTGGTTCTACTTAAAGTTTGTCCATTGATCAGACGAATACCATTTGGACGACGTGTAGGATCAAGTTGAAAATCCGTCGGACTAAGTAATGCTGCTTGAGTAGTTATATCAATTCTATCTGGTAATGCATCATCTCTAGTGGCGTAAATAATACCACTATAAGGTAACAAGTAATCAGTATTTATTGCTGTGCGAGTTATACCACTAGTATCAGTATCCAAATTAATGTCTGTTACCCTAATTTCTAAAGGCTGACGCTGTTCTAGTTCTAGGTCGTAGGTAGTTGCTGTGCCTACACTAATTTGCTTCGCTTCTCTAGCATCCAGGAAAGCTGCTTCTTTGATTGCACCATGCGGAGGCAGGTTAGTCAGAGTGGTCAAAAAATTGCCTGGATTAATCATAATTGATATTGCACAAAGTGCTGTATCAATTGCTGAATAATCAGATAATTCCAGTCCTGTGTTTGGTACTGTAGTCCCAGAAATTTTAGCTAGGGCAGTTTTTAAAGGCTCATTAGCTAAACGTCCATTGGGAAATATTAATTTGGCTTGGTTATTTAACTGAGTTTGATAGGTTGCAAATATACTCCTGCCAGGGAAAGCATAAACAATGCCATTATTAAATCTACCATTACCAGCAGCATTCCAAGGTAAGCTTACTGTTGAAGTTGTGGGTGTAACGGCTGGGGGAACTGGTGGAACAGTAAGGGTAACACCATTTTGATTCTTGCTTGTAATAGCACTTGTGGGGTCATAGTAGCTACTTACACAAGCGATAGGTGTTTGGTTAGTATTCAATACTCCTGCGGTTGTATCAGAATTAGCAGTATAATGATATACTGCTGTAGCTCGCATTAGTAAATCACCTTGCTTAGTCCCTGTAGGAGGAGTAGTTGTAGTATCAGTTGGGAAATTTGGACTAGTCATTGGCATGGTGTCCGGCCAAACGGAAATCTTTGTATTATCCGCAGGGGCAGGTGGAGTGGCAAGAAGGAATAATTTGCTCGTGGATAAGAAATATCATCTACATAAATACCTGCTCCAGTAATAATTCTTACACCACCCATATTATCTAACGTGTTTAAAGGATTAGTTGCGGCACTTTCTTCCCAAAAACCGTTGCGGTCTGATATACCTAAATCTGCTATTGCTTGTATTTGAGTATTACGCCATCTCTGTGCTGATTCTGAACCATAATTTGTCCAATTCACCGCAGCACCACTGCTAGTAACTAATTGATTGGCTTCTGAGCTAACATACTTAGTACCTTGTAGCCAATAAGCAGGTAAGTTATTACCCACTAAAACGCGATCGCCTAAATAGTCTTGTTTACCATTTTTAACTTCTAAATTGGGATTTGTAGCTTGTAGTTGAGATGTAGTGAGACTAATAGTAGTTGCAGTCAGTTTATTTGAACTATCTATTGGGTCTCTCCAGGTTTTTTGAGGCTGTAGATCAATAGCACTAAAGCCATCAACTCCAGTAGTTGGTGTTTGGGTTCCCCCTGTAGCATCAGCCTCCTCGGCAAATGGTACTCGGCGTGTACGATTCCGTAGATAAATTTCTATTTCTTCATTGAGAATATCTATAGCAGATTGTGCATTATCAGTAGAGGTGTTGACTTTAGCTTTAACATTATTGATCACATCGCTAGGATAACCACTACTATTTACTGCCGATATCAGGTTAGCAGCAGTAGTTGCGGTCTTGCAGCTACTACAAGCATCAATTACCGCAGTTTTCATTGCCGCTATGCGTTGACTGTATGCTGCATCGTTAAAGCCAATCCCACTACCACCAGAATTATCTGTAGATCTGTTAATATTATTAATATTAGAAATGGCGATGGTATTCCCAAAACCTTGATACCGATCAACAACCACAGATGTATCTTTCGTGCCAAGATCAGTCAAAGACCCATTACCTACATTTCCTCCCACAATAATCAGACCGTTTTCTTGAGTATAGAAACAAGATTTTTTAGCACTAACTTGTCGAAAAGTTATGCTACCACTATCATTAACCCCAACTAGCAAATTCCCATTGGTGTGAAGTCTGCCATTCAATGCTAAACTCGTTTTACCGAGTAATATTTCGAGATCATTTTCAAACCAAACCGCATTGTTAGGTAAGGGAATACGAGTTCGGTCTTGTTCAAACTCTAAAGCGACAATTCCTTGATTGCCTTTGTAGACCTCTAATCCAGTTTGATTTGTACTACTCAATGAGTTATAGAATGATTGAGTAATAGGAACATTGACAACATAGACAAAAAAACTTTTACCTAAATTGCCACTTTGTAACTTAAACCAATTAGCGCTACCCACCAATGATGCAAAACCAACCGCATTACACTGTGTATTGGTTGTACTATTGTCCATAGGTGGAGTTCTGGCATCCAGAGGGTTTCTTTCCCGATTAAACTGCCCTGTCGTAGTATCTCTACTTGGTGACCTAAAGTAAATTCCATAAAGAGTAAATGTATCTTTTGATCCGTTATTATCTGTATCTAAAGCGAATTTCCAAGCACTTTTGAGGGTTTCATCATTTTCCAATACATAACTAGTAGTTGCACTAGCACCAGTACCAGTTGTAGTATTAGTTGTGATTGAACCATTATTATTAATATCAAAAGACAACTTTAGACGAGTTTCATCACCTAACCTATATTTGTCGGTTTGAAGAGCACTATATAAAGATGTATCGCTAGGTGTGCCACGTGGTAAAGTGGGATCTGATAATAGAGTATCTAATTTAGCTCTAGCCCGATCAATTGCTGGAGTAGCTGCGTTAATCACAACTGTATTAACTCTGACATTACTAGCATTTTTAGCCCTTTCAAATGACCGGAATAAAATAGCGGTAGTCAATAGAACTACTACTATTGATACCATTGCTACTGTGGGCAAGACAAACCCAGCATTTGCTGTCCCACGCTTTTTATTCAGTCTAAAGATAGTTCTTAGTAGCCAATTAATACACTTTTGACTCGATAATAAAAACTTTCTGATAAATTGTTGACTGAATTTTGTGATTGCCTTGACTAGCTGGTGTGGTCGAGACATAGCTGCTTCCCTGCCAATTAATGTGATGCGTGTGAATTTCGGACGTTTTTGATATTAGTTAATAATCATGCCTGTTAAATATCATCCCAGGCAAAAGTCTAAATCTAAAAGATAATCATTATCAAGCCGTGACAAAGATGAAAAACTTATTCCTGTTATAGCATTCCCCACAAGTTGTCATTCATGCGGAAATTGCTGATATTTATGCCTAATTTTTCAGGAGTAAAGGAAATAGCATCATTGCTTTACAGTAAATTTACAGAAATAATCTGCATCTCAAGACAAATTCATAAAGATTTTATCTGATAGACACACTTATAATACCCAGATGTTTAAACAAACATATCACTTGGGGCGAAAATTATATAAGTAATTTAAAGTTTTTGCAAAGTGAGTGCTACCGTATACGCACAAGTTCTAAAAACTGTCTCAGAATTTATTCCCAGACAGTTTTTGGAACTTGTGTGTATCAACAGTAATCAAACTACGGCAGAATAGTTAATAATGATTCAAATTAATACCTGCTTCTTTAGCCATGGCTTCTAACCCTTTAATTTCTAGGGTTTTGATAGCTTTAGTAGACAACTTCAATTTTACCCAACGATTTCCACCAGCCCACCAAACCCGCTTGTTTTGCAGATTAACTTGCTGTAACCGTCTATTACGACGGTGAGAATGGGAAACCGCCATCGCGTTATTTGCTTTTTTACCAGTTAGTTCACAGCGACGAGACATAGCAAATATCTCCAGATTACTATTTCAATACAACCTTTCTACGATAGCCTAAGATTGCTAAAATTTCCAAATTCGCCGATCACAAAAGGAATATTAGAGGCGTATTGCAATACGCCCCTACTACTCTCCCCTGTTAACCAACTATTTACTAGCTTGTTCTGTTAGCTTCGTAAGTACCTCATTAGAGCGTTCCACAAAGGATTTCATTCCTTCCGCGTCAAATCCCTTTTGAGACATCAGGGCTAAATCATAAACATGTTGACAAATCATCTTCACCAAATCATCTTGAGTAGAATGACCATCATTTTGAATGATACTACCTTGACTAATATGCTCTAGATTTTGAATGAGCGGGTGAGCAGTATTCACCAACAAAATGTGGTCTTCTGGAAACTCTGCTGACTGCTGCTGCATCATCGCGTTCATTTCCCGCAATCTGCGGAGAATTTCTGGTAATAATACGATAGCAGGTGGTGTTCCTTGTGGGTTATCAGCTTTTAATGATTCAGTCCGAATATTGACTTTAGGTTTATTGAGTGATTTCTCAAATAGTTCTTTGATAGATTCACTCTTGGTTTTATTGGTTTTGGGGTCAACTATTTCCCCAGTTTTATCTTCCAACAGAGTGTTATCTAAGTCAGAATCAACCCGTGTAAACTTAACATCCTGATATTCCCTTTCTAGGAAGTTAATAAAATGGGTGTCAATAAAAGAGTCCATAAACAGGACTTCTAAACCTTGGTTTTTGTGCAATTCTACATATGTAGACTGGGTTGCTTCGTCAGTGCTGTAGAAAACTTTGTTTTCGTGACGTTCTTTGTTGCGTTCTAGATAATCTTTGAGGGTGGTATAGGGAATTGAATCGACCGTACTGGATGCATTTGGTGTGACATCTTCCCACGCATCTCCTTCTTGAGACTGTACCTCAACACTTGGGGTTACAGCTGCTTTGGCTTCTAATTTGGTAGTACTGCGGAAAATGATGATATCTTCGACTTGTTTCTTAAATTTCTCGTCGTTGAGTACCCCAAATTTGACAAAGGTGCCTAAATCTTTCCACGCCCCAATATATTGTTCCCGATTGTCACGATATAGCTCTTTCAGGCGATCGCCTACTTTCTTAGCAATATAATCCCCAATTTTCTTGACCGTGCGATCGCCTTGTAAAGCACTACGAGACACATTTAAAGGAATATCAGTGCTATCAATCACTCCCCGCATCGGCATTAAAAACTGAGGAATAATTTCATCACAATTATCGCTGACAAAAACTTGATTACAAAATAACTTAATCTGCCCCTTAGTCACATCTACATCCGGACGCATTTTCGGAAAATAGAGAATCCCATTAATGATGAAGGGATAATCAGTATTCAAATGCACCCACAGTAGGGGTTCTTCCTGAAAAGGATACAGATAGCGGTAAAACTCTAGATAATCTTCCTGAGTGAGACTCAGACTAGAATCTCGCCAAGTGGCTTTTTGTTTATTTAATACCTCACCGTCCAGCTTAATCGGTACTGGCATAAAATCACAGTAGGTTTTGACCAGATTCTTGATTCGTGCTGACTCTAAAAATTCTTCTTCTTCTCCTTCCAGACTCAGAGTAATAGTAGTACCCCGATTAGTTCTAGATGACTCTTCTAAGGTAAATGCTGGTGAACCATCACAAGTCCAGTGAATCGCTTGAGCACCTTCCTGATAAGACAAGGTATCAATCTCTACCTTTTTTGCCACCATAAAGGAAGAGTAAAAACCCAGACCAAAGTGACCAATTATCGGTTGATCAGATTTACCTTCATACTTATGAATAAATTCTTCGGCACTGGAAAAGGCCACCTGATTGATATATTTCTTTACTTCCTCTGCGGTCATCCCAATCCCATTATCAGTGATGGAGAGGGTTTTATTATTTTTATCAATAGCCAGGACAATTTCTGGTTCACCAAGGTCGCCATTATATTCTCCAGCCCGGGATACCATTTTCAGCTTTTGAATCGCGTCTACAGCGTTGGATACCAGTTCCCGCAAGAAGATTTGATGGTCTGAATAAAGAGACTTCTTGATAATTGGGAAAATATTTTCAGTATGTATACTGATAGTGCCTTGTTCTAGCATGATTGGTAATCTTCGATGTAAGTAACTGAAATTTATAATTTGGGAAAATCTGCTCCAGTCCTTAAACTTCAGAGGTGAACACCAATGAATACAGGAGAGCAAGTATACCAGTTAGAATTTTAAAGCTAATACTTTGTGAATAGGAGATGACTTTAGCACTGTTAGCCCCCATATTATGATGCGGATTTCCCTACAATATAAGAAAATAGGGAGGAGGTGCGTACTCGCTGGTTATTTCACCTTTTTCTCCAACACCAAAAAGTAATGGTATGGGTGAGTGGGATCTATAAATTCTTCTTTGATAGTTAACCCAGCTTGAGATATAGAATTTAAAATCCGCTTTTTAGGATATTCTTTCAGTCCCATCTCCCAGTAATGCTCATTACAGATTGGTTTTGTACTCCAGAATTTCGGGATATTAATTAAAAAATGTCTGGGTCTTGCAGAAAAAGAAGATTTGATTTGAAATGTTAGATATTCGGTGTTAAAGGGAATGGAAATCAACAAAAACTTCTTGGTAACATCCGCTAATTTTTTCAAAGCCTGTTCTGATTGTTCATAAGGAAAATGTTCTAATACCTGAAATAAGACGATCACATCAAACTCATCTTTCGGTAAGGAGAAATCCTTGGTTAAATCCACAATCAAATCTGGTTCTAGTTGAGGGTCAATATCAGCCGTAGTAACGTTGTAGTTATTCTTTCTTAATACATCTGTAAATATAGAATTAAAAATCCCAATTTCTAGGATATTTTTTACCTGACTACCTAGAGAGAAAAGTAACCTTAACTGATTGTAATAACTAATGAATCTATTCTTTGATAGGTAGTCCGTGTTTCTAATATCCAATGATGTAATCAGTTGCATAAATAATTCCTGTTAAACTTATCTGTATCAATCGGGAATAGGGACTTATTCCCGATTCCTTATTCGCCATTCCGGGTTTCCAAAGATTCTACCAACTTGGTAGCTGTTTGTGGAACCATCCACACGATTAAGAAATTCCGAGACGGAAGTGCGATCGCAAGGCATCTGTCACCCGTTTTTGCATCATATCATACTTAGAATCATCCCCAGATACATCCAGAATATACTCACTTCCAATATTACTGGTCATGACAATAACACCCTATTAGAGCAACATAATCGGGATATACTGGAGAAAATTCTCAAAATCTCGATCTGTTGTCAAAATGCTATAATTACGGCGCACAGAAGCTGCACAAAGTAAAAAATCTGTGTTAGAACCCTGAATACCATGTTGACGACAAGTATTGTAATATTCTGCTGCTAGTTCATAATCCTCAAAAAATAGATCTAGGTCAGGAAAAGCACGAAGATAATCTCTCAGTCGAATAAACTGTTCATGGTTGCGAATTCCTGAAAGTACCTCTTGGCGTACAACCCCCAAAAGAACAACTTTTCCATCAGTAATCAACCTACACAATTGATTAATAACTGATAGCGTATTATCTATCTGATTACGTCTGAGTGCTAATGACCAAACCGAAGTATCTACAACAACTTTCATGATTGCTGCCGCTGTCGCTTATAGTCGTAATCAGAATCGTAATCAATGGTGCCAAACAATTCCAGGATTTTTGTTTGTTGGCGACGTTGTATATATTCACGCAGTGCTGTCTCAACTACATTCTGTTCAGTTTCTTGATTTCCCACCGCTAATGCTTCCTGAACCAGAACCTCGTTAACTGAGATATTAATATTCATAAACACAGAAATCAGATTCTGCCCTAATTATATATCAATACAGTTCGGTTTTCGGATTACAAGTGTTCTATTCCCCATTCCCAGTTCCCAAAGATTCCACTAACTTGGTAGCTGTTTGTGGAACTAACACTTGAGTAATAGTTTTCTTACTAAAAGTCAAACCCGTTTCCCCCTGATCAATCAAAATGGTGTCTCCAGAAATAAAAGTATTTTCCAATAACTTGGTAGCCAGAGGATTTTCTACTTCTCGCTGAATTGCGCGTTTCAGAGGACGAGCACCATAAATTGGATCATATCCAGCTTCTACCAGATGATCACAAGCTGCGGCGGTAATTTCAAAAGAGATTTTTTGTTCCCTGAGCAGATTTTCTACCCGTTGTAGTTGAATCCTAATGATGTGTCGCATTTCTGAACGATTCAAGGTGTGGAAAAGAATGATATCATCCACACGATTGAGAAATTCGGGACGGAAGTGCGATCGCAAGGCATCTGTCACCCGTTTTTGCATCATATCATACTTAGAATCATCCCCAGATACATCCAGAATATACTCACTCCCAATATTGCTGGTCATGACAATGACTGTATTACGGAAATCTACGGCTCGTCCTTGAGAATCCGTAATTCTCCCATCATCTAATACCTGTAATAAAATATTAAACACATCGGGATGCGCCTTTTCCACTTCATCCAAAAGCACTACAGAATAAGGATGACGACGGATTGCTTCTGCTAATTGACCCCCTTCTTCATAACCCACGTATCCAGGAGGCGCTCCCACTAAGCGCGAAACAGAATGTTTTTCCATGTACTCGGACATATCCAAGCGCACCAACGCATCATCAGCATCAAACAAAAACTGAGCTAAAGCACGAGCCAGTTCAGTTTTCCCCACTCCAGTTGGTCCCATGAATAAAAATGAACCAATGGGACGAGAAGGGTCTTTCATCCCCGCCCGCGCGCGACGGATAGCTGCGGATACTGCGGTGACGGCTTCTTGTTGACCAATCACTCTTTGATGTAAATGACTTTCTAATTGCAGTAATTTTTGCCGTTCTGATTCCAATAAGCCGATTTACGGGAATTCCTGTCCATTTCGCCACGATTTCCGCAATATCCGCTTCCGTCACTTGTTCTCGCAACAAAGTCGAACCTTGATTTTGAATTTCTAAAAGTTGGGTTTCCTTAATTTCGCGATCGCGCT
The DNA here is from genome assembly GCA_963766435.1 of uncultured cyanobacterium. Classification (GTDB taxonomy): domain Bacteria; phylum Cyanobacteriota; class Cyanobacteriia; order Cyanobacteriales; family Nostocaceae; genus CAVXZH01. The sequence continues at coordinate 1,840,842 of CAVXZH010000006.1, read as the reverse complement.
GTACTCCCTCTAATTTGCCATATTTCAGTTGAGCAGCTTTATTTAAATCATAATCCCGTTCGGCTTGCTCAATTTGTACCCGCAGCGCATCCTCTTCTTTCTTTAACACACTAATCGCTTCTAATAACTGCTTTTCACCCTGCCATTGGTCATTCAATCCTTGCTGTTTGACAGTTAAACTGGCAATTTCTTGCTCAATTCGCTCCAAACGTTCTCTAGTGGGAGCAATTCCCTTTTCTTCCCCAGCTAAAGACAGCTTTTCCATTTCCAACTGCATTAAGCGACGGTCAATAGTTTCTAATTCCGCTGGTTTGGAGGTAATCTCCATTTTTAACTTAGCTGCGGCTTCATCTACTAAGTCGATGGCTTTATCTGGTAAAAAGCGGTCAGCAATATAACGAGCAGAGAAAGTTGCCGCAGCTACTAATGCAGAATCAGAAATTTTCACATTATGATGCACTTCATAACGTTCCTTTAAACCCCGCAAAATGGAAATTGTATTTTCCACAGTCGGTTGATCCACATATACCTGCTGAAAACGACGTTCTAAAGCCGCATCTTTTTCAATATATTTCCGATATTCATCCAAAGTCGTTGCACCAATACAACGCAATTCCCCCCGTGCCAACATGGGTTTAAGCAAATTGCCAGCATCCATCGCCCCTTGTTGGTTAGAACCAGTCCCGACAACGGTGTGTAGTTCATCAATAAATAAAACAATTTGTCCGTTGGATTCAATGACTTCGCGCAGGACATTTTTCAAACGGTCTTCAAATTCACCCCGGTATTTTGCCCCCGCAATCAAACTCCCAATATCTAAAGAAATCAACTGCCGATTTTTCAAAGATTCTGGCACATCACCATTGACCATTCTTTGCGCTAAAGCTTCGGCGATCGCGGTTTTACCGACCCCAGGCTCACCAATTAATACAGGATTATTTTTACTTCGACGGGATAATACCTGAATCACTCGACGAATTTCTTCATCTCGACCAATCACCGGGTCTAATTTCCCAGCTTTAGCTTGTTCGGTCAAATCTCGCCCAAATCTTTTCAGCGCTTCATAAGGACTATCAGCCACTGGTTCGGTCGATTTTTGATTTTGAGTAGCGCGAATAGATTTAACCGCAGCTTCCAATTTCACAATATCTATATTTAAACCTTTACATACACGCCTACCAACCCGCTCATCTTCCACAAAAGCCAGAAGTAAATGTCCCTCAGAAATATCAGCATCCTTCATTCTGACTCTAATTTCTTCAGCCCGGTCTAGCATTAAATCTAAATTCCGACCTAAATAGAGCTGGTCACTTTTACCCACCTTGGGTTGACGTTGGATATAAGCCTCTAATTGCTGCTCTAATCGCTGGGAATCGATTTCCGCACGTCCGAGAATACCTGTAGCTAGACTAGTGGGTTCTTCTAATAAGAGCAATAATTAAATGTTCTACTTCTAGTTGCTGCTGTTGATAAGCACGAACTATATCCTGAGACTTATGAATGGCTTCCCAGGCTGTATCAGTAAATTTATTAGGATCTGTAGGCTGCATTTTAAAAATTTTTAGATTTTAGTTTAAGGTTTTGGGGGATGAGTGAAGGCACAAACAAATGATTTTACACTTGATAATTCATTTTTTCCTAGTATTTCCGGTAGCAATTCCGATTTCGGGAAGAAACTCACCATCTCCTGAGTCACTACCGTGTATACATAATTCAGGAATCGCGGGGGCGTATGGCGGGGGCGTATGGCGGGGGCGTATGGCGGGGGCGTATAGCAATACGCCCCTACTTGTGTGTACAAGATAGCCTGATTATTGGGCAGGTTTTAGGGTACTGATTCTTTTAACCTAAACATCTAAACCAGGGAGAGGTTTTTGATTAATTCTAGCGAATCTACTCTGACGCTGCGCTTGTATCGTGATTTTTGGTTTGAATCAGTTCTATTTTATACCCATCTGGATCTTCCACAAAAGCAATAACAGTAGAACCATGTTTCATCGGACCTGGTTCCCGAACCACTTTACCACCACGCTGTTTAATTTGGGCACAAGCACCATAAATATCATCTACACCAAGAGCAATATGACCATAAGCATTCCCCAACTCATATTTCTCCACTCCCCAGTTATAGGTTAGTTCAATCACAGAGGTTTCCGACTCTTCCCCATAGCCAATAAAAGCTAGAGTAAATTCTCCTCCAGGATAATCTTTCCGTCGGAGCAATTTCATCCCCAACAGGTCACAGTAAAATTTTAATGACTCGTCTAAATTCCCTACTCGTAGCATTGTGTGTAGTAATCGCATAAGCAACCCTTAACTAAGTAGCTATTTATTATACTTTATCAATACCTTTGCCACTTTAGGAGCATGCGTTCTCAACTGAAAATACACTGGCATTTTATCAGATGGATAAATTAAAAGATTTTGTTCTAAATTTTCCAGAGATGAACGACCATTAACTAATTTCCAGTCAAAGTTACGAAGCAGTAGTGACAACATTAATGTTGATTCCAACATTGATAAATGTTCTCCCAAACAACGATGAGAACCAGAGCCAAAGTCTATCATTAGTAGTGGACTATTTTCTTTATTATCTAACCAACGCTCTGGTAAAAATTCATCGGGATGAGAATAAATTTCTGGGTCACGTCCAGCAGCAAGCATTGACCAAAAGATTTTTGTCCCACGAGGAATAATTTTCCCCTCAATTATAGTATCACATTGAACTGCCAACGAAGCTGAACCTGAAGCCACTGAATAAAGGCGCAAAGTTTCCTTGAGAATAGCACTAATATAATCTAATTCCTTGAAATTTCCAGCGTTAATGCTACCTTGTTTTTGCCAAACTTGGTCTACAATATTTTGTGCTTTCTGAAAAACCCTTGGATTTAAAGCTAACTCTCCTACTGTAAAGGATAATGTATGGGCTGTTGTGTCAGTACCAGCTATTAAAAATAGAATTGTTTCTGCTAACAGTTCCTTCCGATTGTATTTTGATTCTTTCGCAGCGATTTTTACTAACATTGATTCTTGAAATAAAGAACTGATTTGTCCTATATCTGTTTTGTTCCCTGCTCTCATCTGCAAAGCTAATTCTACACGGGGAGCAATCAAATCTTCTAAATCTTTCCTAGCTGACCAGTAATCTCGTGAATTTTTAGTTGGTAGATATTTCATCCATGTCTTCTCACCAGTAGCTACTCGTAGAAACCGATAGGTGAGAATAGAAGTTGCTTCATACACTTTGGGAACATCAAGAGGAGTGACTTCCAGACTAGCAGTTTTTTTATCAATAGGAATGCCTATTACTAAGCTGGAAATCACTCTCATTGTTAGTTCTATAAATAGAGGATTTACCTGAATTTCTTTTGATGGTGTAGCTGCTTTAATTGTCTCAATAACTTGTTCACAGCCTTGACTAATAATATCAACATATCTGGATAGACTGCTAGAACTAAATTCTGGATTCCAAGCCTTGCGTCGCCATTGCCATTCAGTTCCATTTTGACCAATAATAATCGGTCCAACAATATCATTCCAAGCGTTAGTTACTTGTTGTGACCTAACTAAAGTACCATCTTTCATCCCATTAATAATGGTTTCTTCAATAACTTTTGGTTTACTCAAAATTAAAACTGGATAGCCGATCCAATAAACATACATTGATCCTAGTTGTTCACTCCAATTAAATAGTAATTGAAACAACTTCTTTGCTTTTACTGCTGTTAATATCTGTGGGATATTTCCTAAAAACCAATGTCTGGGAGGAGAGGGAAAAGATTCTAAAGATTTATACTTATTCTTCTGTTTCCACCAGCGTAATCCCAATATTCCGGCTATGCTAGCGACGCCTGTAACTGTTGCTAAATATGGAAATTCGGCAGAAAAAGCTATCTGAGCAGTAATTAGTTGATACATAAATTTCCCTGAATTCAAAAAAATTAGATAGTTGGTATTGCCGAATCAAAGTTTAATTTTTAGATTGAGATTAAGTTTGAGAAAGGCTTTGATATCATCCCAAGTTAGTTTTCTACTTAGAATTGGCAATATCAGGTTATCTATATCTTACTGTATTCTCTAGCTTTATGATTTTATTCTCGTGTGGAACAGGCATCTTGCCTGTCACCTGCCACCTGTCACCTGATAACTTTTTATACTTCAAAATAATTGTATCCCCAGAGTGATGTATCAACTCTTGACTTCTGGATAAAATATGAGAAGCTAATAATTAGCTTGTCTAAATATAAGAGGTGCAAAAAAAACTGTGACGAGATTTACGGAAACAGCAGATTTCTCAAAACATCTGTCTAATGCACCCAGGAACCTGATTTTGGAGACTCAAGGACTGACACGACGCTTTGACAAAATCACCGCAGTTGATACCTTGAACTTATCTGTGGAACAGGCGGTTTAGATTATATAATTCTGTTGTTAACATTAGTAGGTTTAACCCTCATCTGTGGCAAACTTTATCCACGGGTGGCGATTTAGCTCAGGAGAACGACCAGCATGATCAGTTCGGATAAACCTAATCAAGGTGTAACATCCGCAGAATGTGCATCCAAAGTAATGGATACAGTTCCATTGTTGATGCGATTTATCCGCAGTGATATGCGATCTCACAGCGCCGCTACCTTATCTATACCTCAATTGCGATCGCTGGCATTTTTGAACCGCAATCCCGGAGCTTCGTTATCTGACTTAGCGGAACATTTGGGGGTGGACAATGTGCTACAGCGTCAACTACGATAGAACGGTTAGTACAACGAGATTTCGTGGAACGGCATAACCACCCCCAAGAGCGAAGAAAGATAGTTCTGCATTTGACAGAAGAGGGAAAATACCATCTCCAACAATCCCTTGACCAAACACGGACTCATATTGCAGATATTCTCAATGAACTGACACCAGAGCAAGTGTCACAAATTGAACAAGGATTAACTCTACTGAAAAATGTGTTTGAAAAAACAGAAATTAAATCCCTGTAAACTAGTTCGCACAGCACCTATAACTATTACACATTTTTGAAGTTTGTGATATTATAGGAGACTGCTGCATACACTTAGAAAAATAGAACTTAAATCAATCATGGCTCTGACGCAACTGCGAAAACAAGAACTAATTTCCGGTTATCAAGTCCACGAAACCGACACTGGGTCTGCCGATGTTCAAATCGCCATGTTGACTGACCGCATTAACCGCCTCAGTGAACATCTCCAAGCCAATAAAAAAGACCATTCTTCCCGAAGAGGACTATTGAAGATGATTGGTCAACGGAAGCGTCTTCTCTCCTATATCCAACAAGGAAGTCGGGAAAAGTATCAAGCTTTAATTGCTCGTCTTGGTATTCGTGGTTAGGAACTACCGCTTATGCCTGCTGAAGAATCAGAACGTAGTCAGCTGCCTTTTGAACCAAACAAAAAGCGCCAAAACCCCGCAAAAGTTACCAGTCAACCAGTAGTCAAACCACAAGTTGTGGAGGAAACCCCCGAAAAAACCTCCTTTTACCAAAGAGGAGATGGCTATTCCGGAAGTGGTCAGCCAGCGGATGATCCGAAGGGTAGCGGCATTCTGTGGGATACCGACAGCTTTGGGGATTACAACTCTAGTTATTAGTTATCTGTTTGGCAAGTTTTACCGACATCCAATTACCTCCCATTGCAGTGTTATTAGTGAATATGGGATTATTTGGATTGGGAGTGTTGGGAATAACTTATGGCGTTCTTTCCGCTTCTTGGGATGTAGAACAATCTGGAACTCTATTGGGTTTGGGTGAATTCAGCATCAATTGGGGAAGAATGGTAGAAGGTTGGCGAGAAACACGACAAAAAAACGGATGATGATCAGCGTTCAGTTCTTCAATATCCGTAATATTCGGTTAAATTGATGTTAAATGTTGAAGTTGAAATTCCATCACTTCAACATTGAATTCAGAGATAGCAGGGAAGAGGCAAAAGCGATATGCTTTTAGAAATGGAACAAATTATTGTCAAACCGGGCCAACAAATGCTACTAAAAGATATTAGTTGGCAGCAGTTGGAAAATATTCTAGAAGAAATGGGTTCCCGACGTGCGACCAGAATTTCTTATAGTCATGGTTGGTTAGAAATTATGGTTCCTCTACCTGAACACGAAAAAGATAAAGAATTTATTAGTGATTTAGTTAAAATTTTATTAGAAGCACAGCAAATAGATTTTGAATCTTTAGGTTCTACCACATTTAAAAATGAGCAAATGCGTCAAGCAGTAGAACCAGATGCTTGCTTTTATATTCAAAATCAAGCGGGTGTGATTGGGAAAAACCGCTTAGATTTAAATATAGACCCACCACCAGACTTAGTTATAGAAATTGATATTACTTCCCGGACTCAATTTGATAATTATGCCATTTTGAAAATTCCTGAACTTTGGCGATATAAACAAAATGGATTAGAAATCTTCTGTCTACAGGCAGAGAAATATATAAAATTTCCATCTAGTCAAATTTTTCCTCATATTCCCATTGTGGAATTAGTGAATAAATATCTACAGCAATGTTTAACTATTGGTAGAAGTCAAGCCATTCGCAATTTTAGAAATTGGTTGTCAGAGAATTTATAATTGAGAATAGGAATGAGGAGCTGTCATCTGAAGATAACCGCCCCTTTGGATAGTATCAAATATACAAGTATATTATGACTCTACTGGCTGACGCTCCGGCGTCGCTAACCCTGCGCTAACGGTCTAGCTTTTAGCCATTGTTCCAAATTAGTCAGGGTGGAGAAATCTAGTAACGCTTCAGCCAATTCTTCCAACTGTTCCAGAGGTAATTGACGAATTTGCTCAATGACAGGAGGCTGAAGCTCACCAATACGCCGATTGAGTAGACGGATAATTACCTTCTGCTGACCTTTGAGTTCACCTTTGAGTTCACCTTTGAGTTCACCGCGTTGTTCGCCGATTAGTTCGCCTTCGAGTTGACCTTTGAGTTGACCGGCTCTTTCCATACTGGTAATATAAGGCATTTTCTTCTCTTCCTCATACTGTTTTAGTTTTTGCTGAAACTCTCGTTCCAAATCAATACTGAGCGTCATCATCCAATCGATGAGGTTGTATAAGTTGAGTATATCTTGTTTTGAGAAACCTTGCTCATACAATCGCTTGAATCAAAGCTAATTTATAGACCTTCCTGGCTTCACGGTTATTGGTTGTTTCTAATGTCCTTAAATGTACCATAACCACCGTAGCAAATGGATTCCGGCTGGCTTCCAACTCCGACCATTTTTGTCTATAGTCTAGCAACTTGACAAAAGGAAAGGTGAAATTTTTAGTAATCCCAATTCCTTGGATACTGTAATGGTTTGGTCGCCAATTAATATTATCATCCCCAAAAACCACTAATGACTCTACGATGGCATTGTATTTTTCACATAATCTAGTGTTATAGTAAAATATCCTTTCCGGAAAATCGGCTTCCCATTGACTTTGAATTTCGACATGGATATAAAGATAACTTATTTGACCATTAAGGCGATAAACTTTGACCAGAGTATCTGCATATCTCCGCCCAACTTCCGCATCTCTAGTCACCTGTTTTAACTCCTTATTTAAGAACTCAATTGGTTTAGTCCAATCAATTTCTAAATGGACGTTAGGAAAGAAAAACTCCAGAAAATTCTCGAAGTATATTTCCAGAATATCTTTCCAAGGGGAATCATATTTTGATTCTGGTTCTGCTTTGGGTTTTGGTCTGACTCTGGATCTTCGTTGTGCCATACTAAATTTAAATAGTATTATTGTGTTTAGGGGATATTTTTATTAGGAGTGGAAAAGGCGATCGCTCGCTGGCTAAAAATTCGCCCAATACCTTGATTAATGCCAAAATATAGAGGAGCGGTCACTGAAGATAACCGCCCCTGAGCATAGTATCAGATATACAAGTATATTATGACTCTACTGGCTGACGCTCCGGCGTCGCTAACCCTGCGCTAACGGTCTAGCTTTTAGCCATTGTTCCAAATTAGTCAGGGTGGAGAAATCTAGTAACGCTTCAGCCAATTCTTCCAACTGTTCCACAGGTAATTGACGAATTTGCTCAATGACAGGAGGCTGAAGCTCACCAATGCGCCGATTGAGTTGACGGATAATTACCTTCTGCTCACCTTCGAGTTCACCTTTGAGTTGACCGCGTTGTTCGCCGATTAGTTCGCCTTCGAGTTGACCTTTGAGTTGACCGGCTCTTTCCATACTGGTAATATAAGGCATTTTCTTCTCTTCCTCATACTGTTTTAGTTTTTGCTGAAACTCTCGTTCCAAATCAATACTGAGCGTCATCATCCAATCGATGAGGTTGTATAAGTTGAGTATATCTTGTTTTGAGAAACCTTGCTCATACAATCGCTTGATCAAAGCTAATTTATAGACCTTCCTGGCTTCACGGTTATTGGTTGTTTCTAATGTCCTTAAATGTACCATAACCACCGTAGCAAATGGATTCCGGCTGGCTTCCAACTCCGACCATTTTTGTCTATAGTCTAGCAACTTGACAAAAGGAAAGGTGAAATTTTTAGTAATCCCAATTCCTTGGATACTGTAATGGTTTGGTCGCCAATTAACATTATCATCCCCAAAAACCACTAATGACTCCACGATGGCATTGTATTTTTCACATAATCTAGTGTTATAGTAAAATATCCTTTCCGGAAAATCGGCTTCCCATTGACTTTGAATTTCAACATGGATATAGAGATAACTTATTTGACCATTAAGGCGATAAACTTTGACCAGAGTATCTGCATATCTCCGCCCAACTTCCGCATCTCTAGTCACCTGTTTTAACTCCTTATTTAAGAACTCAATTGGTTTAGTCCAATCAATTTCTAAATGGACGTTAGGAAAGAAAAACTCCAGAAAATCCTCGAAGTATATTTCCAGAATATCTTTCCAAGGGGAATCATATTTTGATTCTGGTTCTGCTTTGGGTTTTGGTCTGACTCTGGATCTTCGTTGTGCCATATATTTTTAGAATTCGCAATTTTAGAAATTGGTTGCCACAGAATTTATAATTTAGAATAGGAATATAGGGCTGGAAAAGAGAGGTGATCCACTTATGACTACTGAAAAACAAGCAACAGCCGTAATGGAAGATATCGTCACAGCAGATGTAGATACAGATTTAGTGGAGTGGGAACCACCAATGCCACCTACAGACTTAATATTTGATGATGGAGAACCCTTGGAAACATATAAACATCGGATGGCAATGAATGTCCTGATTGATTCATTGATGCAAGGTTGGGCTAACCGTAATGACTTTTTTACTGGGGGCAATATGTTTATGTACTATAGTAGTACCCAGGCTCTTAATCGTGATTTTCGAGGCCCGGATTTTTTTGTAGTCCTGAATGTAGAATTTAATTTGTCGAGAAAAGCTTGGGTGGTGTGGGAAGAAAATGGACGCTACCCTGATGTAATTGTGGAATTACTCTCACCATCTACAGCCGCAATAGATAAGGGTATCAAGAAAGACCTGTATGAACAAACTTTCCATACCTCAGATTATTTTATCTATAATCCCTTAATCCTAACTCTCTACAAGGATGGAGTTTAGATGATGATCAAAAATACCAACCTTTAACCAAAAATGAGGACGGTTGGTTATGGTCTAAACGTTTAGGCTTATGGTTAGGGAATTGGGAAGGAACAATAACCCGGAACACATCAATATGGTTACGTTTTTATGATCAAGCGAAAAATCTAGTTTTGTTACCAGCAGAAGCAGCCCAAGCGGAAGCAGAAGCAGCCCAAGCTGCACAAGCGGAAGCACAAGCGGAAGCACAAGCTGCTAATGCAAAAATGGCTCTTTTAGCAGCTAGATTAAGAGAGTTAGGCGAAAATCCCGATATTTTATAAAATTGTTTTTTATGGCTATTTTGCGACTTGAAGACGGTACTACCTACACTCAATTTAGGAGTACACTGATACAAAAATTCGCATACAGCCTACTTCAGTAGAGGAGTACTCAAAATCTAGATAAAATCGACACAAAATGATTGATCCGCGACCTACTCTCATTGCTGCTGCTCATCAGTTCTACCAAATGGGCTGGATGATAGGCACATCTGGCAATCTTTCAGCAAAAATACCAGATGGTAGCTTCTGGATTACTGCGAGTGGACGTCCTAAAGGTCAATTGACCACTGATGATTTTGTGCTTTTAGCTTTGGACACTCATAAAGAAGATATATCTTGTGAATCTAAGCAATCTCACCCTCAAAAACGTCCATCAGCGGAGACAAGTATTCACGCGGCTATCTACAAGCTGTTTCCAGATGCTCAAGCTTGCTACCACGTCCACTCGATTGAGAACAACTTAGTCTCTCGTTTTACCATCGGTGATACTCTACCTTTACCAAAGTTAGAAATGCTGAAAGGTCTAGGAATCTGGGAAGAGAACCCACAGGTGACAATGCCGATTTTTGCCAATCATCTAGAAGTATCCCGGATTGCAGATGAGATTTATACTCGCTTTCAGGATAAAATACCGCAAGTTCCAGCACTACTGATTCGCGACCACGGAGTTACTGTTTGGGCTTCTTCATTAGAAAGTGCAAGTAACTATGTGGAGATAGTGGAATATATTTTTCGCTACATGGTGGCTAGTCACAAAATAAACCAACTATGACAGTTACTTACCAAGACAACCGACTGAAAATTATTCTGACTGATATTGAAGGTACTACAACTGATATTAGTTTTGTACATGAAGTTCTTTTTCCTTATTCTGCAAAACATTTATCAGATTGGGTACATAATCATTTGGAATTGCCAATTATTCAAGATATTTTGCAACAAGTTAGAGAAATCACTGGAGAATCAAATCTTGATGTGGAAAGTTGTCTGAGTAATTTGATAATTTGGCATACTGAAGATCGGAAAATTACTCCTTTAAAAACCCTGCAAGGTTTAATTTGGGAAAAAGGATATAGCAGTGGTGAATTGAAGTCATATCGGTACAAATTCACAAATTTCAGTGTTTGCTTTGCATTGAACTTGCATAAGAAAAATATTAGTTTCGATACGATTACCTAATTTTGAAAATTGAATTTTTCCTGTTGCACCATCAATTTTAAAATCAGGTTTGTGAAGTTCCTCTTGCAACATATTGCGATTTGTACTGCGTTTTAATCCATTTATAATCACATTAGTTGCATCGTAAGCAGTTGCTGTCAATTAGAGCTATATTTTCATCTGTAAATTTTAAAATTCTCTGCAAATGTTTTAAGTCATTACGATTTTGTTCGCTAATAGGATATCCATCCTGAATTATCTTGCGAAATGTATCCTCATATCTCTTTAATTTTCGCTGATATTCTCGGTAAGGTCTGAATACATCATTCTCAATTGCATTAATTTCATCAAGTGTTAATTCTAATTCATGTTGTAATTCTTCTAAAACATTCCGTCCAGCATCAGAAATATCACCATTACCTGCATTTACCCAATAATCAACTTCTCGACGATATTTGAGCTTTAAATCATTAGTAGGTGCTTGAGCCAGCAGTATTTTATGACCTTCTTTGATTGGATATATCTCTGGCTTCATTGCTGGTTCAACGTCTTGAATTCTGCTTTTAACATAATCGTGTAATTCATCAACAGAAATCCAGCCATCTTCATCCTGATCTGCGGCTCCAGTCTCTAATCCTTCTACTAAATAATAAGTTGAAGTATCAGATCCTTTGAGTTCTGCAAATGAATATTGGGTTGAAGTTGAAGACGTAAGCACAGCTCTCCCTTCTCCACCTAATTGATTTTTTACATCTACAAAACCATTATCTTTCTTGACTAACATATTGTTAGCAAATGCACCACTAAAGCAACAGTCAATAATTATAACTTGGTGTTTTGAACGGCTATTAGCCATGATTTCATGTATAAAACTGGCGGAAACTGCTGTTGATTTAACATTAGTTTTACGAGTATTTCGAGCTGTAAAATAAAGTTTGTCCGTATCATCCTTGATTCCATGACCGGAGAAGAAAAGGAGTACGAGATCATTTTTTTCACGATTTGAGAATAAATTTTCAATAGCTTCTTTTATCTCTTGTAGCTGAGAATTTAGCAGTGGTATTACTTCATTAAAACCGCCAATTTCTGGGTTCTCCAAGACCCGTTGCATTGCCGTGATATCATTAAGTACCGCCGGTAATTGATTAAAGTCTGGCTCATATTCACTAATTCCAATTAACAAAGCTATTTTTGTCATTTTTTTAAGAGATGTAGTAATTAAATTAATTTTTGTATTTTATGTGGGTATCTTGCCCGTCATTGAATTCAAGCAGGCAAGATGCCTGCTCCACGGATTTAGTATGAACTTAGTTTGATTGGTATTGGCTCAGAAATAACACATTGGTTAGTATATTCTCTGACTTCATATTTCCTGTCAATCGTATTATTACGACTACTAATGTTAGCCTAAGATTGAGAGCTAAAGCGCAACTACGAACTAATACTTAACTGGAAGCACTCGTATAAAATTTCAATGCGAACTGCCAAAACCTAGTAGAAACCACAAACAAAATTATTGCTAAACATCCCGCACCTAATAACCAGTTGATGGACAAACGCCCTAACATGGCTTGGGCCGGAATAGTAGTCAAAAAAGATATGGGGACGACAAAAGTGAAGAAAAAGCGGTAAGCAGCAGGATAAGCGACAATGGGATATCTACCAGCATCTAATAAACCTCGCAGCACTTCAGTAACATTTTGTATTTTCACAAACCAAATGCTCGTGGCTGCTAGTATAAACCACAGGCTATAAAGAATCACTACGCCAAAAAATAATGGTATTATACTTAGTAAATAATCACTAATTTTTAAACCCAGCTTTGTCCCTGCATAACCAATCATGACTAACCCAAATGCCATATCCGGTATTCCCCAAGGAGAAATTGTATGGATGGATAGCCAAAACTGACTGCGAATAGGTTTTAATAACACAAAGTCTAAAGTCCCTTCTTGAACATGAAGGATGAGAAGATTTAAATTTGGTGTCAGGAAAGTGGCAGAGAAGCCTTGTAATAAGGTAAATATTCCCAATACAACTAATGCTGCTGACCATGACCAACCTGCAAAAGTGTAGCCAGTACGATAAAACAAGAATAGTCCAAATACATTACCCGTTAAATTCCCTAAACTAGTCAGAGCCGCAATTACAAAGTTAATCCGATATTCCATTTCGGCAGCAATCGCCGCACTCCAAAACAAAACCAGTACCTTTAAATACCTATTCATGCGTATTCACCAGCAAATAAATTTATGTAAACTTAATATTAATTTTTATTTAAAAAAATTGCGGAACGTTAATATATTAAGTGCAACTAGTTGATTATAGAATTCTTCAGCCACCCATTACCTGGTATGTTTTAGCTGGAGTATCAACTCCATTGAAAATACCATATCCTCTATTCCCTCTATTCAGCGATATTTTATGCAATTTTTGTCATCTTTACAGGACGTATTCCATGATCTATTTAATTTGCCAGAACTAATTAAAAAAATGGGTTATTTTGGGGTATGGGCAATTATATTTGCGGAATCGGGATTGCTGTTTGGCTTTTTTCTGCCTGGAGATAGTTTACTAGTAACGGCTGGGTTTATAGCCTCTTTACCTCAATCAGGGATTAATATTTGGGTATTGATATTTGGTTGTTTTGTCTGTGCGGTTATCGGTGATAATGTCGGCTATACGACAGGTTACAGATTTGGCCGTCAACTATTCCAAAAGCAAGATTCTTGGTTGTTTAAGAAGCAATATTTAGAAAAAACGCAAGATTTTTATGCAAAACATGGGAATAAAACCATTGTTTTAGCGAGATTTACCCCATTGATTCGCACTTTTGCCCCCATTATTGCCGGAATAGGGGCAATGCGCTATCGGACATTTATGTTTTACAATCTCATCGGTGGTTTTCTTTGGACGGTGGGATTGACTCTATTGGGATATTTCTTAGGTAAGAAACTACCCGCAGACCCAGGTGGACAAATTCTTGTTACCAATTATTCTATTAATTATTCTTATTTCTCTGCTACCTTCTATTATTCATCTAATTCAGGAAAATAGAGCTAAAAAACACTGATTTTTTCAGAAATTACAAAAATTGAAAATGCGTTCTAATTATTGGCAACTTTTACCTTATGTTCAACTTGAGTGGAAAACCATCACTAAAGGGTTTATTGGCATCACAGGATATGTAGTGGCAACATTAATCCTAATTAATCTCGCGGGTAAATTGGCTACTCCCTTTTCACAGGGTAATGTGGTAGCGATCGCCCAATTAACTGGAGTTTGTGCGTTAGTATTTTTAGGGCGCGGGTTTTTTCAGTCAGTGCAGGATTTATACATGGCTAGTGCGGCGTTAAGAGTGGCTTTTAATCTTCGTCAAGAAGTCTATAAACATCTCCAAAAGCTCAACTACAGCTATTTTGAAACTGCAAAATCTGGTGATTTATCTTACCGTCTGACCGAAGATGTTGACCGAGTGGGGGAAGTAGTAAATAAACTGTTTCACGATTTTGTCCCCTGTGTTTTCCAACTGATAGCAATTCCCATTTACATGATTTGCCTAAATTGGCAACTTACCTTAGCCACAGTCATGGTTGCACCCTTGATGGCTGTGTTAATTGGTTGGTTTGGAGAAAGACTACAAAAATATTCTCGTCGGAGTCAAAATCGAGTCTCTGATTTATCAGCTATTCTCACAGAAGTATTCAGCGGTATCCGTCTAGTCCAAGCATTTGCGGCAGAAAACTATGAGATATCCCGATTTAGTCGGGAAGCAGAACGCAGTCTCAAAGCTAAATATTCCGCAGAACGACTCAAAGCGATTCAAATTCCCATCGTGGGATTTATGGAAGCTTTAAGTGCTTTATCACTACTCATCGTCGGAGCTTGGCAAATTCATCAGCAAAACTTGACTGTGGGAGAGTTTTTTAGCTACTTAGCCGCAGCTGCTTTGTTAATTGACCCCATTGGTCATACTACTAATAATTATAATGAGTTTAAGCAAGGTGAGGCATCAGTTGACCGTGTTTTTGAATTAATTGCTATTCAACCCACTGTGTTAGAAAAACCAGATGCGATCGCATTAGCGACTGTCCAAGGTCAAGTAGAATATCGGGATGTCAGCTTTGCTTATCAATCTGGAGAACCAGTCTTACAGAAGATCAGTTTTTCAGCTTCACCGGGAGAAGCGATCGCTTTAGTAGGTGCTTCTGGTGCTGGTAAAACCACGTTTGTTAACCTTTTACCCCGTTTTTATGATCCAGAAACCGGGTCAATCTCGATTGATGGTGTTGATATTCGGAATGTCACTTTACAGAGTTTGCGGCGAAAAATAGGGATTGTGCCCCAAGAAACGATGATGTTTTCCGGGACAGTTGCCCAAAATATTGCTTTTGGTCAAGAGACTTGGGAAGATGTCGCGGTAGAATCAGCCGCCAAAATTGCCAATGCTCATGAATTTATTATTCAGTTACCAGATGGTTATAATACTTGGGTAGGTGAACGAGGAGTAAATCTATCTGGCGGACAAAGACAAAGAATTGCGATCGCTCGTGCGGTGTTACTCAACCCCCAAATTTTAATTTTAGATGAAGCCACATCAGCATTAGATTCTGATTCAGAAGCATTGGTACAGTCGGCTTTGGAAAGATTGATGTCAAATCGAACCGTATTGATTATCGCGCATCGGTTATCCACAGTCAGAAAGTGCGATCGCATCTTAGTGTTGGAACAAGGACAAATTGTGGAATCTGGAAACCATGAGGAATTGTTGGCTTTAACGGGGAGATATGCGCGATTCTATACGCAGCAATTTAAAAATGCTTCAGATTGAAAAGGAGTCACCGAGTCACCGAGTCACCGAGTTAGGAGGTAGAAATAAGAAGAAAGAAGGAATTAGGAGGTAGAATTGTTGAAATTTGTAAAAGTGTTAAGATTCAGGATTGAAAATAGATACTCTTCAATTTTGAATTTTGAATTTTGAATTGTTCTAACTGGAGAAATTAATGGGTCGCGCCAAAAAAGTTGTTTTAGCATATTCTGGTGGAGTTGATACTTCTGTTTGTATCCCCTATTTAATGAATGAATGGGGAGTCGAAGAAGTGATCACTCTAGCAGCAGATTTGGGTCAGGGTGATGAATTAGAGCCAGTTAGAGAAAAAGCTCTAAAGTCAGGTGCAAGTGAATCTCTAGTCGCGGATGTGAAAGAGACTTTTATCAAAGATTATGCTTTTGCCGCAATTCAGGCTAATGCTTTATATGAAAACCGCTATCCTTTGGGAACAGCATTAGCTAGACCCTTAATTGCCAAGATTTTGGTAGAAGCAGCTGCAAAATATGGAGCTGATGCCATCGCTCACGGTTGTACTGGTAAAGGTAATGACCAAGTACGTTTTGATGTGTCCTGTGCGGCTCTGAATCCGCATTTAAAGATTCTCGCCCCAGCTAGAGAGTGGGGGATGAGTCGTGAGCAAACTATTGCATATGGTGAGCAATATGGTATTCCTGCACCTGTGAAAAAATCATCTCCCTATAGTATTGATAAAAATTTACTGGGTCGTAGTATTGAAGCTGGTTCCTTAGAAGATCCATCTGTGGAACCCCCAGAAGAAATTTATCAAATGACTAAGGCGATCGCTGATGCACCGGATCAGGCAGAATATATTGAGATCGGATTTGAGCGAGGTATTCCGATTACTCTAAACGGAACACCGAAAAATCCAGTCGAGTTAATTGAAGAATTAAATCAGACGGTTGGAAATCATGGGGTCGGACGCATTGACATGATTGAAAACCGTTTGGTAGGGATTAAATCGCGGGAAATTTACGAATCACCGGCAATGCTGGTGTTAATTCATGCTCACCGAGATTTAGAAAGTCTGACGTTAACCGCAGATGTGACTCACTATAAACGAGGACTGGAAGAAACCTATACCCAACTTGTTTACAATGGTTTATGGTATAGCCCTCTTAAAGCTGCTCTCGATGCTTTTATTCAAAATACACAAGAACGAGTATCTGGAGTAGTGCGGGTAAAACTATTCAAAGGTAATGCCACCATAGTAGGTCGTTGGAGTGATAAATCCCTCTATACTCCCGATTTAGCTACCTATGGTGCTGAAGACCAATTTGATCATAAAGCTGCTGAAGGCTTTATTTATGTGTGGGGATTACCTACTCGGATTTGGGCACAGCAAGTAAGAGGTTAATCTTACTACTAAAGTAGTTTAAGAAAAAACTCTTGTGGAACAGGCATCTTGCCTGTTCTTACCTGTCCTGATCAAGCGGGAAAGATGCCCGTTCCACAATACCCAGTTAATCTTCTACTGACTTTTTAACTTGACGGGATTCCCACCAGATGGGAATGGCGATTAAGGATACTACTATCAATAAAGAAGCAATCGCAAATTTTCCGACCCAAGCAACTAATTGTTCAAGGGAGATAATTTTCCCAGCAAAGAAAGCTAATGTCACCATCACGGTAGCCCAAGCTAAAGCACCTGCGAAATTATAGACAAAAAACTTACTAAAGGGCATTTCCACGATTCCTGCTAATGGTGCAGCAAAAACTCGGAACAAAGCTAAAAATCGCCCTACAAATACGGTTTTACCAGAATTTTCACTAAATTGCTCTTTAATACTTAAAATACGTTCTTCAGAAATCCGAAAAAAGCCCCCAATTTTTAGCAATAAAGACAAACCTCCTAATTTACCAATTCCATAACCAAAAGTACCGCCAATTACCGCACCAGCAACGGCACTGCTTAGAACTAACCAATAATTTAGCTCATCACTACCAGCTAGGAAACCACCTACTAGTGTAATGGTTTCACCAGGAAGAGGAATGCCCAAGTTTTCTAGTAAAATTCCCAAAAAAACTGCCAAGTAACCGTAACTGCGGGCAAATTCTTGAATATTTTCTAGCGATATCAGATCAAGAGACATCCCGCACCACCAACTTTATAAATTTTTAACTTGATTACATCTTTACGTTTTGTGGTGATCATGTCAATGGGGGAGATGGGGAGATGGGGAGATGGGGAGATGGGGAGGTTGACTAACGGGCGTGTCTTACCCCCTGACGAAAAAAAATTTCCAGCCAGTCCTAATTAATTTTTCTTATCGAAACTTCATCAAAGATAGAAATTTTATAAAAATTTTATAAAAGTTAATTTTGTTACAGAATTTACAAAGCATTTATGCTTATATTGAGAATAGTTAACATAAATTATACGACCTAAATACTGAAAAGTTCTCAGCATTATTGCGCGAAAGCCTAGATACATCGGCTTTAAAACCGTAATCTTGCTGTTGAAATAACAGTAGTATTGATGTCAACATTTCTTTTTGTTAAGAGTATCAATTACCCATTTAAAGTCATGACTCTCACACAAGAACGCCAAGTGATTTTGTTCCAACCCCAAGGTAGTATAAATTTAGAGGGTGGTAGTGTTTTGAGCGAAAAAATGGCTAGAGTAAAACCCCAGTCTGATCAACTGTGGGTGATTGATCTAGCCGCAGTAGACTTTATGGACAGTTCTGGATTAGTCTCTCTAGTCAAAGGACTAAAAACTGCCCGTGCAAATGGCTGTCGCTTAGTTCTTTGTAACGTCCAAACTCCTGTAAGGTTAATTTTAGAACTTACCCAATTAGATTCAGTATTTGAAATTTTTGATCGTTACGAAGATATTCTTTCACAACCAGGATATTAAATTTAAGACATTTAACCTTGCTGGTAAATTTAAAAAACTTCCCCTAACTATTTGTACGCTAGTAAAAATAGTTAGGGGAAAATTCAAGGATTTACAAATATTTCATTAAGTATAAACTTTGAATTTTGAATTCCGCTTTGCGGTACTAGGCGTTTTGGGGAGTAGATAAGTTATTTTGTCCGGGACTGGGAGAGGGAAAATTCGGCAAATCAATACCACCATGAGTAGTATTACGAGTTTTAACAGCTAAACGGTAACTAACACTTTGAAGTTCCGCCTGTAGTTGGCGATTTTCTTTTTGTAGCATCGTTACCTTATCTCTGACTGGAGCCATACGTTCCTCAAATTTACGTCGGTAAATTTGGGGTAACTCTTGTACTACTTGCTCCAACATCCGACTACGATCAGTGAGTTCTTGTACTGACTGTCGTAATTGGTAAATTTCAGTATCACGAGTTCTAATTTGCTCTTGGTAAAATGTTACCTGTTGTTCCACAGCTTGAAGTTGTTCTCGGAGCGCCTGCAACTGACTGAGGTCGAATCAGGCTCCGACTTTTGGGGCATAAAGTTATTATTGCCCTTGACTAGTCGGAATAATTCTTGAGATAGTTGTTGTACTAACTGGTCGCGCAGTTGCAACTCTTGGCGCAATTGCGATACTTCGGTAGAGAGAGCTTGGATGTTGGGGGTGTCAGATTGGCTCACAGTGGCTTACAGCTCTTATATATGACTGCGATGATAATGCTTTTAGCAAGTATTTGTTAATTTAGCATTACTAGCTAGCTTAATCAGGAAAAATTAAAAAGACAAATTTTTTATTTTCCCTGATTTATTTTTCCTGATTAATCTTTCCCTACTGAAATAAAAAATTACAAGTAGGGACGCTGCTGAATATTTTTTCTCAAAAATACAGTCGAGAACAGCTGGGTATTCTTTGTAGTTGCTGCTTAGGCAGCTACAGGTGCTTCTACAGGTGTTTTAGCTGGTTTTTCTTGGGGAATTTCCTGTTTGACGGTTAGGTAACGAATTACTTCTTCGCTCAAACGCATAGCCCGTTCAAAAATGGCGATCGCTTTGGGAGGTGCGGTGTAATTGAACTGGATATAGATCCCATCACGATGCTTTTTAATCTCATAAGCCAACCGACGCTTACCACGATTTTGGATTTGCAGGTTTTCAGCGCCTTGATCACTTAGTAGAGTTTGATACTTTGTAAGAATTTGCTCTACCTGTTCATCTCCTAAATCGGGACGCAGGATGTACATTGTTTCGTAAACTATGGTCATGTTCTTGATTTACCTTATGGACAGAATGGCCGCTTATGTTAATTTATACTAGAAAATCATGAAAGTGCTAGCACTGATCAACATCTGAAGCAACAAGGAACTATAATCTTAGCAGTTTTGAATTTGAATCATCAGTCAAAAAAGCCGAATTTTGCATTTTCAAGGATATTAATAAAGGTTATGGCGCAACGCTATGTGCGAGTTCAAAATCTGGAAGGGCAAATTTACTATGGGTTACTACAACTCTCCCTGAATGTAGAAGTCCTAGATGCTCCACCCTGGTTGCAAGGACAACCCACTGATTTAATCTTGGAACCAGAAAATTATCAAATTCTCGCTCCCTGTGCGCCTTCTAAAATTGTCGCTGTCGGCAAGAATTACGCAGACCACGCAGCGGAGATGGGAACTACTGTACCGTCTGAACCCCTGCTCTTTCTCAAACCACCAACATCAATTATTGCTTCGGAGATGCAGATCCGTTATCCTCGTCAGTCTCAGCAAGTAGATTATGAAGGAGAATTGGCGATTGTCATTGGCGATCGCACCTGCGAATGTACACCTGAATTAGCCCAAACCAAAATTTGGGGTTATTCTATCGCTAATGATGTCACTGCCAGAGACTTACAAAAACAAGATGGACAATGGACAAGGGCCAAAGGTTTTGATACATTCTGCCCATTAGGCCCTTGGGTAGTGCGAGAATTAAGTCCTGGTGCGAGGTTGCAAACTTTTGTCAACGATAACCCCCAGCCAGTCCAATCTGCGGGAATTGACCAAATGGTTTTTCCTCCAGATGTAATTGTCTCGTATATCAGTCAGGTGATGACTCTACTACCTGGAGATGTAGTACTGACAGGTACGCCCATGGGCGTGGGTTCTCTCAAAGTTGGCGATCGCGTCCGTGTAGAGATTGAAGGTATTGGTCGGTTGGAGAATACAGTAGTATCCTGTTAACCCGCTAGCGCACTTGTGTATAAGCTGCCTCAGAAATTGTGGGCAGTTCTGCATAACGCCCATTCAAGGACTGGAAAACGGAATAACCAACTGTTACCACAGTACCTAAAAACAGGGTGCTAGCGATGGTTTGTCCCACAAAATCTAGACCAGGTAGTGCGAGAACCTTCAAAAGTATGTTGCCAAGAAACAAAATAATATCTAGCAAGATGGCCTGCATGGTATTAAACCGAATGAAATGAATGATTTTTTCATTCCTGACCACGAGAAAAAATAAGGCAAAAAATACAATCAATGATCCAAATGGTAAGTTATGGTAAATTGCAATTACAGGTACAAGGGGCAAAAATAAGAGTTGCAGCCACGGGAACTGGTAGCCAAAAATCAGCCCATTAATTAAAGGTAACAAATAGGGTAAGCTGGCAAATATTCGGTCAGCAACCGTAGTAGACCCGCGAAAAGTCATTTAATCTGCTCCTAAGACTCAATTTCTACTGTTTCTTGAGATTAGGATAACGCAGTTACTTAGCGCTGGTTCTAAAAATTAGATTCTTCTATATGAGCAATGCGAAAACCCATCATACACTGATACTGCTCTGGTTGTGGTTGTGTACTGATATGAATTGCTTTTCCGCAACGCAATTGACCACCACGCCAACGGGGCTGACCACTACTGTCAGCCATTACACAAGATTGACAAACCTGATGCGGACTAAGGATTTGATCTTCCATTAAAATAATTAACATCCCATCCTTCCTACAAAAGTTGTATATTTTAACCCATAAATATCCTGGCAATAACTAATACATTCGTTTTCAATAAAGACTGAGTATAAATATAGCGATATGTACTGAGACAATTTGATAAAATTCACCTGAAAGTCATATAACACAGACCTTGTACCTGTTTTTTATGCCCTGTTTCCTAGAATAGGACATATTCGCAATTATAAGATAATTAATATAGGATTGAATGCGGTTAAAATCGCACGAGTTGCTTATATCTCAGTAAGGAAGCGATTGAAGCTGTACGCTGATCGAGTATTCCTGTAGTAAATTAAAGTCAATAGTCAAGTAGTCAGAAAATATCAGAATTTCTGACTATTGTAATGCTGCCTTCCACTAAAATCTACCATTTTGTAAATTTATAACAGGGAGTGAAAGTGACCAAAACTAACTCAGAATTGTTGCTCGGTGCTGATCCGGCGATTGGGAAGTTAATTAACCAGGAACTACAACGACAACGTGATCATTTAGAGTTGATCGCCAGTGAAAATTTCACCTCCGCTGCTGTTTTAGCAGCTCAAGGTTCTGTATTAACCAATAAATACGCCGAAGGTTTACCAGGTAAGCGATATTATGGGGGTTGCGAATTTATTGACGAAATAGAACAATTGGCAATTGATCGTGCCAAACAACTTTTTGGTGCTGCTCACGCCAATGTTCAGCCTCATTCAGGTGCACAGGCAAATTTTGCCGTTTTTCTCACCTTGCTGTCACCAGGGGACACCTTGATGGGGATGGATTTATCTCATGGGGGACATCTCACCCACGGTTCTCCAGTCAACGTATCTGGGAAGTGGTTCCAAGTTCGTCATTATGGTGTCAGCCAACAAACAGAACAACTAGACTATGACCAAATTCGAGAGCTGGCGCTGAGGGAGCGTCCTAAGCTGTTGATTTGTGGTTATTCTGCCTATCCTCGGATCATTGATTTTCAAAAGTTTCGCAGTATTGCTGATGAGGTAGGCGCTTATTTACTCGCCGACATTGCTCATATCGCAGGTTTAGTTGCCAGTGGTCTTCATCCCGACCCGATTCCTTACTGTGATGTAGTCACAACCACAACTCATAAAACCTTGCGTGACCGCGTGGGGGTTTAATTTTGACTCGTGATCCAGAACTAGGTAAAAAGTTAGATAAATCGGTTTTCCCTGGCACTCAAGGGGGACCATTAGAACATGTAATTGCGGCTAAGGCTGTAGCTTTTGGTGAAGCTCTCAAGCCAGAGTTTACCGCTTATTCTGCCCAAGTAATTGATAATGCCAATGCTTTAGCGGTTCAGTTACAAAATCGTGGTTGTAAATTAGTGTCAAATGGCACGGGCAACCATTTAATGCTTGTAGATTTACGGTCTATAGGACTAACAGGGAAGCAAGCAGATCAATTGGTGAGTGGTATAAATATTACCGCTAACAAGAATACAGTCCCCTTTGATACTCAATCACCATTCATCACTAGCGGTCTACGCTTGGGTTCTCCAGCTATGACTACTCGTGGTTTAGGCACTACAGAGTTTACAGAAATTGGCAATATCATTGCTGATCGTTTACTTAACCCAGATAATGATGCCGTAGCTCAAGATTGTCGTCAGCGGGTAGCAATATTATGCGATCGCTTCCCCTTGTATCCCCATCTAGAAATTCCTGAACCAGTTCTTGCATAAGCAAGTCAGGGGGAAAAGAGGACAAGGGGCAGGGGGCAGGGGGGAGATAGGAGGTGGGGAGATGGGGAGATGGGGAGATGGGGAGATGGGGAGATGGGGAGATGGGGAGATGGGGAGATGGGGAGAATATATTTTAAATTCTCTTTCCCCCTGCCTCTTATGTCCCCCCTGCTCCCTGCTCCCTGCCCCCCTGCCTCTTTTAGGCTAGACTAAACGTTAAAACTAATCAATTTATCATTTTTTTTTGTCAATGAGTGCAGAAATTATTTGTGTTGGTACAGAACTATTACTAGGAGATATTCTCAATAGTAATTCTCAATACCTAGCCCAGCAATTAGCAGAGCTAGGTATTCCTCATTACTATCAAACCGTAGTTGGAGATAATCCACAAAGACTCAAAGAAGTGATTGAAATTGCTGCTTCCAGAGTAAAAATTCTGATTTTTACTGGTGGTATCGGTCCGACACCAGATGACTTAACTTGTGAGGCGATCGCCAATTTTTTCGGTGTACCCTTGATAGAAGACCCAGCAGTTGTGGAAGATATTGCCCAAAAATTTGCTCAACGTCAACGGGTGATGTCATCAAGTAACCGCAAACAAGCTTTGATTCCCCAAGGTGCAACAATTTTACCTAATCCCACAGGGACAGCACCAGGTATTATTTGGCAACCCCGTCCTGAGTTAACGATTTTTACCTTTCCTGGTGTTCCCAGTGAAATGCATCGGATGTGAACGAAACAGCAATTCCGTTTCTGAAAAATCAAGGTTGGGGTCAGGAAATTATTTATAGCCGCAGCTTAAGGTTTTGGGGAATTGGTGAATCTGCTCTAGCAGAAAAAGTTGCTCCTTTATTAGACCTAACTAATCCGACTGTGGCTCCTTATGCAGGTAAGGGGGAAGTTAGATTACGAATTTCTGCCAAAACTACTTCAGCAGAAGCTGCTGAGGAATTGATTTTACCGATTGAACAACAAATCAAAGACATTGCTGGTTCAGATTATTATGGTTCCAATGATGATACTTTAGCTTCTGTCGTTGGTCAGTTGTTACGTGGGTCTGGGGAAACCCTCTCAGTTGCCGAATCCTGTACTGGTGGTGGACTTGGCCAAATGTTAACGGAAATTCCTGGTAGCTCTGATTACTTTTGGGGTGGGATAATTTCTTATGACAATTCAGTGAAAGTTAAGCTTTTGGGTGTTAACCCGGTTGATTTAGACAAATTTGGCGCAGTTAGCTCCACCGTAGCTGAACAAATGGCAATTGGCGTAAAAACCCGTCTTTCTACTACTTGGGGATTAAGTATTACTGGGATTGCTGGTTCGAACTGGGGGAACTGAAAGTAAACCTGTGGGTTTGGTGTATGTTGGTTTAGCAGATCCGAATCATCAAGTTACCAGTTTTGAATATCGATTTGGAACTATTCGGGGTCGGTCTTTGGTGCGTTATATCAGCGCAAATGCTGCCTTAGATAATTTACGCCGACGGTTGATGCACTAGAAATATTTATGGGAACAGGTTCCCCGTTCCCTGTTAATCCTGCTATAGAAGCTATTTTTTATGTTATGCTTAATAGTGAAACTTCAAATTTCTTAATTACCCAAATATATTTCACAAGTAATTTATTATACTGAGAATAGGAAGTCCATAGTAAGATAGTACAACAGCGTAGCTTAAATTATTCACTCTATCGAATAAAAAACGGATAATGTATTCCTGATAACAACATTTTCCTGTATCAAAAGCCTATCATGACAGTTATCAAACTGGAAACAATTCTAAATTCTAGACAGTTCATAGATTAACAGCATCTAAAATAGCATTAACACTCTCTCACTAAGAGTCAACTTACCAGAAATGTGCCCAATTACAATTTTATATGAATCCAAATAGCCAATCTGCCAATTCCAGCGATACATACCCCCATCGTTTGGCAGAGGTTGTGGGAACTGTGATCGCCATCATAACTCTAATATTACCAGTTTTTGTCATTGCCCACTATTCTTCATCTAATGTTGTAGAAACTCATCGCTCTAAAGATGTGGGGATTTTAAATACCTTACAACCTTAATAATAGGAGGGAGATGGGGAGATGGGGAGATGGGGAGAATATATTTTAAATTCTCTTTGCCCCTCTGCCCCTCTGCCCCCCTGCCCCTGCCCCTCTGCCCCCCTGCCCCTCTGCCCCTCTGCCCCTCTGCCCCCCTGCCCCCCTGCCTCTTTCCTCTGCCCTAAAATCGAGTAGTTTGGGTGTATTGAGATAATTTTCTTGGGAATACTTGAGGAGGATATCTCTAATTGCCTTAAAATGCTAGACCAGGAGCCAAAATTAAGTGCTACCTTAATTAACTTGTTAGCGGAGGAATTTTGTTGTGGATTTGTCGCGTATTCCTGCTCAACCTAAAGATGGTATCATCAATGTTCTCATTGAAATTGTAGGTGGAAGTAAAAATAAATACGAATTTGATAAGGAACTAGGCGCTTTTGCGTTAGATCGAGTCCTTTATTCTTCAGTAAAATACCCTTATGACTATGGGTTTATACCCAATACCTTAGCTGAAGATGGTGATCCCCTGGATGGAATGGTGATTATTGATGAACCAACTTTTCCTGGTTGTATTATTGCGGCACGGCCGATTGGGTTTCTGGAAATGATTGATGGTGGCGATCGCGATGAAAAAATCCTTTGTGTGCCTGACAAAGATCCCCGCTATGCTCAAGTAAAATCCTTGAAAGACATACCTCCTCATCGCCTAGAGGAAATCGCCGAATTTTTCCGCTCTTATAAAAATCTAGAAAAAAAAGTGACTCAAATTCTCGGCTGGCAAGATGTGGAGCAAGTCAAGCCTCTAGTCGAAAAGTCAATTTTAGCTTTTACCAAAGCATAATGGGGTAATTTGGTGATGGGATTTATACCCCATCATCAAAGCCATTCGATTTTGAATTTTGAATTATAATTATTTCATCTTCCCAGTGCCACGATCACCAGACTCTGTTTAGTCGTGGGATATAATCGAATTATTCAAAATAGATTTGTCGTAAAATTTCTATGGTTATACCATATAGCGGTTCTCAAGTAAGAATTTAGTCATCTAAAGATAGAAAACGTGAATAAAAAAATCCACTGATAATGATACAGCACAAATTGCCAGAGAAATAGAGATAGAAACTAAATGCAGCGTACTCTTCTTTTAGCCAAAATTCATCACTGCACCCTCACCGGAGCAAATCTTAACTATGTGGGTAGTATCAGTATTGATCAAATCCTCTTAGAAAAAGCTAGTATCTTACCTTACGAACAAGTACAAGTAGTTAATAGCTCTAACGGTGAGCGTTTTATTACATATGCGATTCCAGCACCATCTAACTCAGGGACAATAGAATTAAATGGAGGTGCGGCTCGTTTAGGCATAATTGGTGATCGGTTGATTATAATGACTTACGGGCAATTTACGATGGAAGAGTTAACTAACTACTCTCCTACCGTGATCATCGTGGACGAGAAAAACCGACTCTTAGAAGTACGGAAAGATAAAGACCTGCTAAGTAAGCTCTAATTGCTAGGAAAATGTCAAATTTTGAGCTGTCTGATTCCCAACGCTACGTAACTAAAAAGCTAACTCCCCTAGTAAATGCTCTAGAGGAGGAATTCTTGGTTCAATTTTGGGGTGTACGAGGTTTGATTGCCACCCCGACCAGCAATACTAGCCGCTACGGTGGTAATACTGGTTGTGTGGCTATGCATGTCTCTGGAAAACACTTGATTTTTGATGGTGGTACAGGTTTACGCATCCTTGGCAAAACCTGGCAACAATTGCAACAGCCATTAGAAGCCCATCTATTTTTTACCAACTCCCAGTCAAATCGCATCCAAGGATTTCCCTTTTTTGCGCCAGCATTTATGGCAGGAAATCATTTTCATATTTATGGTACAGCCGCATCTAATAGTGCCTCTATTAAACAATGCCTCTGTGACCAAATGCTCCAGCCTCACTTCCCTTACCCTTTACAGGTAATGCAGTCTAAATTAGACTTTCATAATCTAATTCCAGGTCATGAAATCAAGTTAGATGATGTAACAGTCACAACATCATTAATTAATCAAACCCAGCGATCAATAGGCTACCGAATCTCATGGCAAGGATATAGCGTGGCTTATATAACTGATTTATCCAGTAATATTGAGAAATCAGAAAGAGAGCGAATTATCAAAATCATTCAATCAGTCAATTTACTAATTGCTAATGCTACCTACACTCCTCCCACAGCCCATAATCATGAATCGGCGGATTTACTCTGGCAAACTGCGGTAGATTTAGCCACTAATGCTGGTGTACAACAGTTAGTTATATCTCACCATCACCCAGATGACCATGATGACTTTCTTGACCATGTTCAAAGTGAAGTTCAATCTGTATTTCCGAAAACATTACTAGCTAATGAGGGTTTGGTATTACTTGTCAATTAATAAACTAACTAAAATGTGTATGAAGGAAAAATAACCTAGATTACTTCATTTTCTGACTGAAAATTATTTGTTAAAAATAGTCAGGCGCCACCATCTAAAAATCTATGGTGAGCCAAGCCAATCATTTTGTTTCGCTACCAGACCACAGGCTGAATGGCTTATGGGTAAGTGCATCTGCTAATCGTTCCCGCTCAATATACAGCAATTTTGCTAGTACAACAAGAAAATAATCGTACCTTAGCAAAAGGAAAATACATAAGTTGTAAATATAAATCAAAAATTAGGTTATCGTCGGATGGTTAAATTCCGATCAGTTTATTAATTTGTTTGAGTTTATTTGCTACTGCACCACTAGAAAATAAATCTAGTGCTTTAGTGATACCTGATGCTATGTCTGGGGAAATACCACTGCGCCAAAGGTAAAATCCACCATTCCATAAGGCTGTTTGCATTAATTCTCCCGGCTTTCCCTTCAGCACATCTTCAATTTTTGTGATCAATTCTTCAGTACTCTCAAGCGATACATTTTTACTAGTAAAGCCATATTCACGAGGAACAAGATGTAACAGTTCTAATTCCGAGGATGCTACTTTTACTGATAAACCAATGATAGCTGTGCGATGGCTTCGCCCGCCGCAGGCATCGCGTGGTAAGTCACAACTACCTTCCAATCCTTTGATAAAAGTAAATTTTGTGACAGACCGCAACCCCAAAGCAGTTTGAAACATTGCTTCTGTGGGTGGATGAACAAATCCAGTAATTAGATGAACATTTCCGACATAAGGACACCAAATTAACTCCATCGTCGCTAAAGGAGGACGTTTACCAAGTTGATCCCGGTATTCCCAAATAGTTTGAGTTAAAGGAAAAAGTTTGGGTGTATAAACAAAACCTACTCCCGTTTGCTCAAATACCTCTTGAACTTTTGGGAGTGCTAAAGTAGTCCAATCAACTCCTAACCTTTGCCAAATCTCAATTAAGGGCAATCCATACTTGGTAGGGAAGCGATCGCCACCATGCATAATTACTGGTTGTCCAGCTGCCGCTAAGAGCAAAGCTGTGATCTGACTAACTGGTGCAGTTCTGGTTCTACCATCATAGGGTATACCTAAAACTATGACTGGTTGTGGTGAACTAATTGATTGTAGTTTTGGACCTAATTCTTCATAAGCATCTAACATTCCCGCTAACTCTTCACCGATAGGACGCTTAATCCGGTGAGCAATTAAAAATGCTCCCTTGCGGCTTTTTGAAAGCTACCAGTTTGGGCAATTGCTAAAAAGGCTTGCAACTGTTCTAGCCGCATTTTTATGCTACCTAAATTAAATTTATACCTGTTCTCTTTACCATTCTGTTAAAGCAATGGCAATTCCTTGTTGTAAATCTGATGTGAGATTGCCATTATCTCTTAATTGTTGTAATTTGTGACCAGCGACTTCTGAGGAAATATTTTTCAAGGCGGCAATGGTATGCAATCTCACCTGAGCATCAGCAGTGGACAGCAGAAAAATTAGTGGTTCAATAGCATCTATTTGACCTAATTGACCTAAAGCAAGAGCAATAGTGGATTTGATGTTATTAATTTCTAGGGCGGGATGGAGTTCTAGCAACATATCCAGTAAAATATCTGTAGCTTGATTCATTAAATGTGGTTGCTTAATTCGTCCTAAAACCATGACAATTTCCTGCCACACTTGAGCGGATGAACTTTGATTTAATGCTTGTCGTAAATATTCTAGACTGGTCGTAGTTCCTAACCATGAAAGAGCGCGAATAATTTCTAGTTGTAGATCTACTACTGTACTCGGTGACATTAATACTTGAGACAAATGATGGCTAACTATATCACCACCCATACGAGAAAGAGCAAACACCGCTGCACAACATACCTCTAGGTTCTGGTCATACAATATGGGTTGCAATTTGGTCACTAAATCTAATGTTGATTGTAAATCAGGACGAAAACCCAAACCTAATACTGCTGCATTTCTCACGATAGGAGATGGATCATTTAAAGCATTTAAAAGTACTGGTGGTACCCGTTTATCATAAAAGCTACTGAGAGCTTCCAAAGCCGCAGCACGGATTTCGGCTTGGGAATCATCAACCACACTCAACAGAGGGACAATAGTTTCTGAACGTCGGATATGTGAGAGCGATCGCACAGCTAAAAATCTAGTTTCATCTTGTTTCAAAAGTTCGGAAAGAACATCAATAGCAATCGGTCCCATTTGCCCTAGAGCTGTAGCTGCTATTTCTTTGAGTTCTTCATTCTTATTACTTTTCAGCAATTCTCCCAAAGGCAAAATTGCATCTGGATGTGGAAATTCACCTAAAGTTCGAGCTGCATACCAGCGCAATTCTTCTTCGGCTTCTTCATCTCCTAAAATATCAATTAATGGCGGAATCGAAATATTTCCTAGAGAAAGTAATACTTTGGTAGTTTCCCAGCGTTGCTGAAAATCTCCTTGTTCTAAAATTGAAAGTGCTAACTTGAGTAGATATTCTTGATTTTCTGCAATCTCTGGATGCTGAGAGTCTTCTTCTAATATCAATTGTTGTAAATATTGAATTAAAGATGGCCAATCAGATGCATCATGAGCTGCTTGGGACTGAACTAAAAGCTGGTTGATAGTATTTGCCATACCCTACTGTAAATTTAAGTTTTAAATTACTGCCGCTCTGAATTACAAAGAAACGGAACAGGTAACAGTGAAGAGGGAACAGAAGGTGTCCTTTTCCCTCTTCCCTCTTCCCTCTGAATGACTATGTTAGACAACATAATCTTACTAAATAGATTTGACAACTACTGAATCGCCTTCAATCTTAGCAGTAAAAGCTTTTAATGGTTTATCTGCTGAGCCTTTTTGTACCTTACCATCAACACCAAATTCTGCCTTATGACAAGGACAGGTAAATTTTTGGGATTCAGATTTCCATTTCACAATACAGCCTTTATGAGTACAGGTTGGGTCAACAGCAATCAAGTTTTCACGCTGGGAAGAACTAACTACTAAAATATGAACAACAGGCGATTTTTCTAATAATAATTGACCAGTCTGATCTAAATCAGCTCTAGTCCCTACCTTTTGCCAATCTTTTGATGTAGCCGATTTTGAGGTAGGAGCTTCGGGAGAACATTGCAGCAATAGCTATAGGTAGAGAGGTCGCTAACCAACCTAAACCTACCCAATGAATGAAATCACGACGTTTCATAAAAAGTTCGACCTCAAATCTCAGTGTTTATGTATCAGTTTTAGGTGATCTGCCTATTCTTTTCAGCTTTTGGAGTTGAGATGGAAGGCAAGGGTCTGCATCCTACTCTAAGTGATTGCTCTGAATACAATCTTAAGTGTCACCATATATCACCTCAACTAGATGCAGAAAACGCATAATATAAATGCGTTTTTAGCAAATCTTATCAAAATTCGTAACAATGTATACGATTTTATCAAGAATCTCAGTTTAATCTGAGGGGTATGTAAATCGTTACACAGACTAAATCAGAATAACCTCAATACGCAAAGGAATGCAAAGGTTTTCGGGTTAACGAGTAAGAATTTTACTTTTTACTCAATCATTTAGCATACGCATTATTACTTAGTGAACACAAGAATTAATAAGACAGTGAGTTAATTAATATCGGGCAAAAACCTCCAGAGATTTTCGAGATTTAGTAATTGACAATCAATAGCATATGAAAGACACAACAACAACCATACTCAACTTAAATAAGTTTGAAAAGTTCAAAGCTCAAAAAGACGGACTTAGTGTTAAGAGCGAAATAGAGAGATTTGCTCAATTAGGTTGGGAAGGGATGGACGAGACAGACCGAGACCATAGACTTAAGTGGTTAGGTGTGTTTTTTCGTCCAGTTACCCCAGGTAAGTTTATGGTGCGGTTACGAATGCCTAATGGTATTCTTAACCATGATCAAATGTATATTTTAGCAGAAATAGTACAACGTTACGGTGATGATGGTTGTGCTGATATTACTACAAGGCAAAATATTCAAATCCGTGGCATCAGGATTGAAGATCTACCGGATATTTTTCATAAATTTAGTAGTGTTGGTTTAACAACTGTCCAATCGGGGATGGACAATATCCGCAATATTACAGGTGATCCGGTGGCAGGTTTAGATGCTAGTGAGTTATATGACACTCGCACACTGGTACAACAAATTCAAGATATCTTCACTGATCAAGGTAAAGGTAATCCAGCTAACTAACCATCGTCCTTGTGACATGACAGCTATCAGTCATGATCAATTACAAGCACAAGGTCCCATTCAATGGCCTTACCCACAAGAGAGATGGGCTGATGGACAAGCAGCGTCAGAAATTTCCTCCCCACCACCCCATCTCCCCACCACCCCACCACCCCACCTCCCATCTCGTTCAACGTCTAAACGTCTATATACTGATTTAAGGTTTCATACTCCTGATGGACTAGCTCATTTTGCTGCATATCACTCACGGGGATTAGCAGAACCACCTGATGCTGATTATCCCCTAGTTTTAACCAATGGAAGACTTTATGGGCATTGGCATACACAAACCCGTACTGGTAGGATTGAGAAAATTCGTCAAATGCACCCGGAGCCATTTATGGAAATTCATCCCCGTGATGCAAATAGATTAGGAATTATTGATCATCAGTGGGTAGAAGTAAGATCTCGTCGAGGTAAAGCCAAGTTTCCTGCTAGAATTACAAAGGCGATCGCACCAGGAACAGTGTTTGTGCCTATGCATTGGGGTTCACTATGGGCAGAGGATGCAGAAGTTAACAATCTTACTCATCCAGAATTTTGCCCTGATTCACTACAACCGGAATTAAAAGCCTGTGCTGTACAACTGATGCCAATTTCAGTTAAAGCCACTATCAAAAATTCTCAACTCCAATCATCCCCATAGGCTTTTTTATCTTATTTATTCGTGCTTTTCTGAATTTATCTGTCAGATTGTTAGGTGATTATTGCCAATAATTTTAAATAATTGAGGTGCAGCAAATGAGGAAATTAATTAGACAATTGAGAGCAGCTACTAATGATGAAAACTTTATGCATGTCATTGAAAATATAGAAGTGATAGTTTCCAAAGTGCTATCAATTTTTATGGTTTTGGTAATTTTCATATCAATTGGTGACTTAGCAGTATATCTAATTAGAACATTATTAATTAACACTGAAGTTAGTAATATTACTCAAAAATTATTTAAAATCTTTGGTTTATTTCTAAATATTTTAATTGCTCTAGAAATTTTAGAAAATATTACAGGTTATCTGAAGAAACACGTTTTACAAGTTGAACTTGTCATCGTTACTTCCTTAATTGCTGTAGCTCGAAAAATCATCATTTTAGACTTAGAAAAAGTATCAGGAATTGATATAATCGGTTTAGGAATTGCGATTCTTGCTCTCTCAATTAGTTATTTGATAATTCGTTTAAGTGTAAATAAAAATCCACACTAACAAAATTACTATTACTGTTTAAGTATGAAAGTTTTTTTTGAATTTGAATCAGATTTTGTTGCTTCCCTACGTTGTATTCCGATGCAGGTACGTTACAAATTAGATACCTGTGGTATTAAACTCAAATTATCTGATTGGCATCAAATGACGCAAAAAGAACGTACAAATTTAATAGAATTACCTTGTACCACAGAAAAGGAAATACAATCTTACCAAGAATATCTCCAAGAATTAATTTTAGACCGTACTGGCAAACCAGCCGCAAAATTACCAATTGATCCTCATCCTGCGTGGCTACAGTCTAATATTATACCAGATATCATTCAAGAAAAATTAAAAGAAATAGGTATTACCTTGACATCTGAACAGTGGATAAATTTAACTCCATTACAACGTTTTGCCTTAATTAAACTTAGTCGCTCTGGACATGAAAACCAAAACTTTGCCAAAGCCATCCTAGAATTTGAACTAAATTGAACCACCCACTGGAAACAGTTGATCATAAAATATGTTTATTAACTTCCATATTCCCGTAGATGAAGTTATAGTTGATGGTAACTTAGTAACAGCCCCAGCCTGGTCTGCTCATCCACGGTGGTTAGCAGAATTTCGGAAAGTTCTGGGGCATAAAGATTGAACAATTAGAAAGTTAAGTCCACTACTAAAGTATTTTACATAATTGGATGACAGGCAAAAACGCAAGACATAATGCATTTCTGCGGCTAGTGTCTGGTAATGGGGAAGCTTCTGGGTCAGAAACTCGTTACTCACTACTACCTAGTCAAGAAGTAGTCATGGGACGTGACCCTAGCTGTCAAGTTGTCTTAGATGCCATGATGTATCGAATGGTATCTCGCCGTCATACTGTGATTCGTCCTCTCCCTCTATCTCCAGATCGTAGACTCAGCTGGGTTATTTGTGATTTAGATAGTGCTAATGGCACTTTTTTAAATGGACAACGTTTGCAAGAATGTCAAGAATTGCACGTAGGCGATCGCATATCCCTTGGTGCTGACGGACCGCAATTTGTGTTTGAGTCTGACTTTATTCCCCCAGCCACAGTGATGACGGTTTATCAGACTGCACCAGCTAGTGGGCCAGAAATTATCCATCACAGTTAAAGGAGGATTCAGTCAGTTTTACGCAACTCTTCCCGATTCTTTCTACTGGTAAGGATTTAACTCGCAAAGCCTACCTTGTTCCAGGTATACTCACGGTAGTTTTTGTAGTATTGATGTTTGCTACCGTAGGGCATCCCCAAGCAAATCAAGTAATTGTTGCCGTTTATATAGCCTTTGCCGCTTACTATTTTGTTTACCAACTTTGTGGTAAACCCAAACCTTGGTGGGTAATCATAGCTGTAATGCTAAGTACAACCCTGATTTTACTCAGTCCTATATTAGAACTTTTTATATTCGTATTTCGGCGGATTCTCCCTGGTAATTTACCCTTACCCCAAGAGTCAATTACTTTCACAGAATTACTAATACGAATGTTTTTTGGGGCGGGATTGATGGAAGAATTGCTGAAAGCCCTACCAGTACTCATTGCGTATTTCATTGGTAATTCATTACCATCACCTTGGCGAGAACGCATTGGTATTCGAGAACCCTTAGATGGTATTCTCTTGGGAACAGCTTCAGCGGTGGGCTTCACACTTTTAGAAACTCTAGGACAGTATGTTCCGGCTATTACTCAAAATGGTGGGCAATTAGTGGGTTTACAACTCCTAATTCCGCGAATTTTGGGTTCCGTCGCTGGACATATGGCTTACAGCGGTTATCTAGGTTATTTTATTGGTTTAGCTGTCCTTAAACCCTTAATGAGTTGGCAAATTCTTTCTGTTGGTTATATTAGCGCCGCTGCACTTCATGCTTTATGGAATACAACAGGTTCCATCAATGCTTTACTTTTGGTAGTAGTCGGGGTATTGTCTTATGCCTTTTTGATGGCAGCAATTCTTAAAGCTAGAGCCCTCTCACCAACACGATCACAAAATTTTGCCACCCGCTTTCTTGACCCAAATAGGATTTAAAGCGAATAGGGAACTTGGTTTAGACTTCCATTGTCCCAGTGTTTAATTGAGTCAAAGCATAGTAAGCGATCGCCAAGCTATATTTTGCCTGCTCTGTTTCCGATAAATTATCCCATTCTTGATGATTAAGATTATTGATGAGAGATAATACATTTTGCTGTTTACTACTCCGCATTGCATAAGCAAAAGGACGAGCCAAAACTAAAAGGTCTTCTATTCCCCAATTTGGTAGTACATCTTGAACACATTCAACTAACTTTTCGCCTGTTGATTGGGAGGAAGAAAAGATATTAGCTGCTTTTTTGGCAATGGTTTCTAGCCAAATTGGAGGAACGGCGGCAGCAAAAGTACTATGTAAAATTTCTTGCAGATGATCGGCTGTGAGAAATTTTGTAGTATGATTGTCCTGTATTGTAGTTCTAGCCCAGAGACTATCTAGATGGTGATAAAATTCTTGTGAACGGGAAGTGAGTTCTAATTCTAACAAATCATCAAGTACGGTTTGTTGTTCTACTTGGTGAAAATAAGTATCTGACTCTTGATCATTCGGATTCCAGGGATAAGCCGCATCTTCAGGTTCTAGAAGAGTTTCTAACAGATTCTAAATGTACTGGAGACATTAAAGAAGGGAAAATTTCTAAGCGACTAATTTTGTTGTTCATTATATCACCTCACAATTAATTGGCTTTGATTAAAGCTACAAGTGGAATAGTCTGATTCCGCAAAAAAATTGTGTTCATCGAAACTTGAATATATGGACTAGGAGTACCGGAATTAGGGGTTTTCCAGAATAAATTCCCAAGTTTCACCTTTAGCACTACCAAATCTTAATTGCATACCTGACTTTAATGGTACTTCTTGCCCTAAAATTTGTTGCCAACCATCAGCGCTGAAAACCCAGGTTCCATAGCGAGAACAATCCCGCAGATAATAAGATTGTACAGGAGTGGTATTAGTAAGAGTAGTCCGGCATAAGATTTCCGCATGACGTTTGGATACTGAAGGTTCAGGAATAACAATATCATTTTCTCCTTCACGACCAATCCGAGTCACACCAGATAGTAATCTCAACGGTTTGCGATCTGGTAACAGGGATTGTAAACAAGCCGGAGGTGATTTTACTCCTTGTTCTTCCGGGATGATGGTTCTCTCATCACCTTTCTTGATAATTTCGCCATTAAAATCAGGATGCAGGTAAAGAACTGGTAAAGTCCAAGCTGGTTGATTAAATTTATATAGTGTTAACAATTTTTGCCTAGCTTCGACGACAGCTTCATCAATGGGCTTTTGCTCCCGCAATGCCTCAGCAAATGCCTGAATAAAACTATGACTTTCTTGATCAGCAATTTCATCTCGCATTCCCAAAACAGCGGGAACACCATGACGAATTAATACTTCAGCTAGACTACTAGTAGGTAGAGCTTGACGATCAATAACCGCAGGTTGTGCGCCCCAACAAGCATTAAAAACTGCTAGTTTTACTCCAGCACGGTTGAGTACTTGTGCCAGTTCTATACCATTCAAATCCATATCTGGGCGCAAAAATAATAATCCTCCATCTGGGCCTGGTAAACCATGACCAGCATAAAAGAAGACATTGTATGCTTTGGTATCTAGTTCTTTGATTAATTGTTCAGGTGTGGGTTGTAAGAGTGTTTTCACAAAGCATGGTGCATACCCAGGAGAAGATTTATGAGTATTACTACCGGAGAGCGTTTGTTGGAGAATCTCTGCTTCTTTCGCCAACTCCAGATTTTTGTGTTCATCTAGTCCTAAAACCAGCAGGATATTGAGAGTCTGATCTATTTGTAAATAGGGTAAGGGTTCAACCTCGCAGGTAGTACGACTAAATAATATATCTGGAGACAGGGATAGGGCTGATTGACCTGGTTCCCGTTGCATAATTTCCCAAGGTAGGGCAATTAAATCTGGGTCACGGATTTCCAGTCGCAAGCGTAGCCGTTCATGTTGACCCATAGCAATACCACGGCTCCGTTCTAAACTCCCCAGAATTGGGTCATCAAATACCCAACGCCATAAACTAATTCCTAAATGCTGCATCAAACGAATGGTATTCGGCACCGGGGCTTGACCCTTTGGGGGTGGGATAACTTCAGGTGATTTTTCCCAACCTTGTGTAGCTTTTATATCTATACTATGGGTAGCAAACATTTCTTGCCATTCTCGCCAAGCTTGACTCAGTTCTAGAGAAAATACACAGTCACGCAGAACATAACCACTGGGATAAGGAGCTTTAACTACCCAAATAGCGAAATTATCAGTACCAGTGTTTACCAAGCGGGCGATCGCCAAATTTAAAGATGGCATGGATTCTTAAAAATTAAAAATTAAAAATTAAAAATTGAATACAGTTAAACAGGGGATTTATACCCTACTATCAAGATACCATTTATAGAAATGGGGTAAGGATTTCACCGTTCCCACGGGCAATAAAAATTTTACGGTTGCAAATTTCTGCTTAGCTATCTTATCATAAAATTACTCAGTATGAGTGAGATTAGCTTTAGAACTAATCGCCATAAAAGGTCATTAGTTAATCATATTTCAGTTTGGTCACAATTTATGGAATTTTTGAACTAGTTGTCAGATGGTTTACTTGTAGATGATGGTGAAGAAACATCACATCCACTCTCATCTTGTGATACGATTTCTACTGTATTTCGCAGATTGGAAACTTTTATCCAGAGTTCAGTGGCAACTTTTGATGATTTCACTGGATTTACCTTGGCTGTAGTTGACGTGCCTTTTTGGGCGCAAGGTCGTAGCAGGACTAAAAAATCTTTAGCCACAGGTTTAGGATTTGGTTTGATTTGAATCACTTCTAAAAAACTAGAAGCCGGAAACACTGTATTGTTCTTCTTAATTTCCTGATTATTTTTAATGACCCATCCAGGACTCAAGTTAGTCAGTTCTATTTTTGGGGTTTTATCTTCTGTAGTCGGTGGTTGAGTACTAGATGGAGTCAAACCAGGCGGATTTTGCACTGATGGTACTGGACTATTTCCTACTGTAGGCGATTGCCATTGTCCACTAAACCAAATACCTATACCACCAGCAGATAAAGCTAATACTGACAAAATTATCCAATGTAGAGGCAGTTCAGTGATAAAGTTTTGGGTTTCCGAACGAATTACCTTAGTTTTCTGGATCGAGTTATCCACCATAGGCTCGGTTTTTGGTTTCGGCTCTAGAGATGCTGTGGGGATATTGTTAGTGTAGGACATATCTACTTTCACCGCTGAATCTGGTTCTGAGTAGTTAACTTGATAATGTACTAAAGCAATGGTGACATTATCGTGTCCATTTTTATCATTAGCGATTTCTACTAATTTCTGAGTCACATTTTCGATAGTTCGGTTCTCAGTTAAAATCGGTAATATTTCTGTCTCCCAATAATCTTCCACTCGGTCGAAATCTGTCAATCCATCGGAAGTAAGCAGAAAAACGGCATCTTCCTCTAAAATAAATCGTTGGCAAGTAGGATGTAAAGAACTACTAGGACTCATCCCCAAAGCTTGAACTAGAGAACCAGCACCACCCTGCTGTACTGCTTCACGATAGACAGAATAACCTAAACGTACTTCCCGCGAAGCCACATCATCATCCAGAGTCACTTGATAACAGCCGTGTTTAGTGATCCAGTACGCACGACTATCACCAACATGAGTAACATACATTTCATGCGCCAATGGTAATGCCATCACTAAGGTAGTTCCCATGCGTTGTCGCCCTTGGCGTTTTTCGCTGTCATTGCGCTGGCTGATTTTATCATTAACCAATGCTACGGCTAGTTCTAAATCGGATAACAATGAATCCGGGTCGATGTGGTCTTGGGGAACTGAGGCTAGTTGCTTGGCTTTTTGTTGGAGTGTTTCTATGGCTAAATTAGAAGCAACATTACCCCCTTCGTGTCCACCAATCCCATCACAAACAATAGCTAGGGCGATGGGCTGTGGTGGCTTAGTCACCAAGTTACCAGGAGGAGGATAACAGGCATCTTCATTGCGTTGACGACTAGGTCCTGTATCTGTTTTGGTGTAAATTTTCATCGTGGTAGTTTGGGATCGCCCTAATTCTGTTAATCCTCGATCTAAAATTGTAATTAATTGTGCAGATGAGTTGATTTCTCCGGTAATTAATCCCTGACTAATTTGCTGTACAAATCCACTAATTGTGGGTTGAGCACCAGCAATTAATTGTTGCCAAAATACACCTAATTGAGACAAGTTTGGTGTGTTCTCTGAGTCAAAACGGAATTGTAATAATCGGACTAATGACCCTTCTACTCGCAATAAAGAGGATTCAAATAGACTGGAGGCTACCCCTTCAGAACTTAAGGGTGTCCACAAATGCGCTATTTGCCATAACCAATTGATTTGGCGAATTGATGATGCCTGATACCAGGCTGTAGTCAACTGGTTACATAAAGATACTTGATTATTCTCAATGTAAATTGGTGGTTTTTCTAAGAGTAAGATTTCCGGCTGGGACTGTTGATTAGCTAATGGTAGTACTCCATACACCTGAGGTACGTGTAAACGATAGGGAATTAACCGCAGATAGGCTTTGATTACTGGTAAGTCGTCTAACTTAGGTGTTAATGGTAACATCCCAGGTCTGGTATCTATAAGTACGAATTTATGGTTAGTAACTAAATAGCGATCGGCTAATATTTCTCCAGGGCTAATCTGACTTAAACCATCTCCCACCACCCATAGATAACGTTTAGGTAAGGGTGTGCCGCATTCCTGGCAAAACTTTTGGTTTAAAGGGTTGGCCGCCTGACAATATTCATTTGGACAGTAGAGTTTTGCCGGATCTTTTTCCATAGTTGTCGCACCGATCAGCGATTCGCAAATTTTTAATAGTATTTCTAGCGGCAGTTGCCATATAACTTGTGTTTTTTGGCACTGAGTCTTCCTGCTTTTACATTGATGATTTTATAGCCATCACACCAGGGTTTTACTCGGTGACTCCTGCTATAGCTTCAGTCCTGTTCACAAATTATAACTTCAGCACAACTGTCCTCTTCACTTTTCCCCAATCATCCTTAATTATCCTATCATCAAGAGATTATGGATCATTATTTCGAGAATTTTCTGTATACGAGTGTTAGTTAATTTTCATTAAGAATTGAAACAATTTATGGATCAAGTTATTCAACCTCAAGAACATTAATTATGTAAAAAATCTTCCTTTCTATTTCAGCAAGTTCTGTCTTGACAAGGAAGAAACTTATTGATATTATCACTGGGGTGATTATACATAATCATAATGCACCTAAATAGCTGATAAATTCGACAAATGAACTCACAATGAGGTTAAAAAATATTTAATCTTTCTATCTACATCAGCTTAAGTTAGGGGCAAGTGGTAATGCCCCTAAAGATTTAATACTATGGATGAACGTCCGCTACAACCTGAGGTAATCCCATGCTGTAGTTAGTGACGCGACTAGAGAGATTGTAGCTAATTTCGCCTTTTTGGAGGAGCGATCGTAGATAATGCTCCAATTCGGACCCAATGCGGCGTAAATTATAATCTGTTAAATCCTCTCCACTGGATGCTTCTACCAGTTCATCAAATTTGTGATAAACCTTTTGCAGCACATCTTCATTCCAGTTAAATTCGTTATCTGGATCAACATCTAAGGTTAAGACGTGATTACTGGGAACCAATTCTTCTTGGTTCATTTGAGCCGCAAAAATGCGAATGTGGCGGGTTGTAGATTTGAGCAGCAATGGGTTATTCATGTTTAAAGTGTAAGATTCAGGTTAATCACGCTGGAATTATTGTAAACCAATAGCCGTAGCTCGAAACCTTTAACTTACAAGCTGGGCTGATGATTTTAGCTAAATAACAGCATTTGTCCGCTTTCTGTGGGGATAAAATCTGCTTTTTGAATTAAGACTACCGATTTGGTTAAATTTTGTAGTAACTTTTCCATACACAATTGATCTTACCACAGGTTAGTTGCGCGTTGACCTGGAACGGTAAACCTAAATTCTTACTTTTATGGACTTTTCCCTGGAGAAAAAGGTACATTTAGTAATTTCACTGAATTTCGCCTTACCTTTATCCCGCCTTTATCAAAGCCAGAAAACTAGCGTTTTTACTTAAGTGAAACTACTAAATTTTTAGTAAAAAGTTAAACAATTATTGATATTGAGAGCAAATTGATGTAAAAACCTTTAAAAATGTCTGACCACTTCTTACAGAAACTTTATTGTATAGAATCTTAAAAACAGAATAATAGTTTATGGCTTACTTTAGTCATAACTAGTACAGATCATCTAGGAAAGATAAATGTAATACAAAAGTTAAGGATAAAAAGAATTCCCAATTCCCAAAAGATATAAATAATTACTGGTCAACGTTCAGAACCCCCAATTCAGAATTCAGAAATTTTAGAGTCAAGCTGGATGATTCTAAAAAATTTCTCTAATATCTATAGTGTGATCAGTACTCTGATTACTGAATTCTTACAATAACTTTTGTTGGATATCTAGCTCCTCATCCTCATGACCACCAAATAAAGGAATCCTCAAAACTATGAACTCTAAAGCATTACCACGCCAAATA
Organism: uncultured cyanobacterium; assembly: GCA_963766435.1. Taxonomy (GTDB): domain Bacteria; phylum Cyanobacteriota; class Cyanobacteriia; order Cyanobacteriales; family Nostocaceae; genus CAVXZH01. Next base: position 1,798,821 of record CAVXZH010000006.1, on the reverse strand, counting down.
AATAATCTTGAAGTAGGTGTTTATGAGTGCGAAATTCATCTTAAATTCCGTTTGATTGAGGAAAAGAGTTTATTGAGTGATCGTGAGCAATTGTTACAGGTATTACTAGATGCATTAACTGAGGGATCAGATGATTTTTTAGAGACACTCCAAACTGTTGTTAAAGCCCAAGAGGTTTCCGAGTTTAAAGCCTCACCCCAAATGCGACGACAATTAATGCGTTTACGCAATTTTGCTGACAATAACCCCTAAAAGAGGCAGGGGGCAGGGGGCAGGGGGTAAGGGGGAGAATATTTGTACCTGTCTCTTCCCTCTCCCCTGCTCCCTGCTCCCTGCCCCCCTGCCTCTTCCCCCCTCCCCGCCCCCCTGCCTCTTCCCCCCTGCCTCTCTACTTAGCCAAACCATGTTCTAGTGCAAAACGAACTAACTCTGTGCGACTGTTAGTACCTGTTTTGCTAAATAAACGACTAACATATTTTTCTACATTCCTGACACTAGTTTCTAGACGACGGGCAATTTCTTTATTCATCAGTCCTTCAGCTACCAAGTTTAAAACGCTTTGCTCTCTGGGGGTTAAATCAATTTTGAATGGAGCTGGAGATTGCGATATAGCATTTCTTTGTGTTAACAAAGCTTTGATTTGGGCAATCTGATGAGCTAATTCTGCCAGATCAGGCGTTTCACCATCTTCTGTCTTAGTCTGAGTTTTAGCAGTCCGACGAACTAGTAGATTTTCCACTATCGCCACTAATTCATCCGGATCAAAGGGTTTGGGAAGATAGGCATCCACACCAGCATGATAACCTTGAATGCGATCGCCAGTCATCCCCTTAGCCGTTAAAAATACCACTGGAATTGCTTGAAATCGTGGGTCATCTCGGAGTTGTTTCAAAAACTGATAACCATCCACCTGAGGCATCATAATATCAGAAATTACCAGGTCAGGTGTATTTTGTTGCATCAAATCCCATCCCTCACGGGCGTTACTGGCAACTTGAACGCTGAAGCCGCTTTCTTGTAAATAGTCTTTCACAGCTCCTCTTAATCCTGGTTCATCATCTACCAGTAACAATTGTGCTGACATTGAAAATTTCCTTAAGCTTACCTTTTCCAATGTAGCGAAACTTGGCTAACATTGGAGCATGACCTAGAACAATCATTCTCAAGACATATGACAACATCACCTGACATTGTCATCCAAGAGTTTTAGTGGCCTAGTCAATCTCGCTCACCAAACCTGCTGAAGTTGTAAATTTGAACTTGTTTAACGGATTCTTTTTTGCAATAATTGCTCTTCTAAAGCAGCAATCCGGTTGTATGCTGCTGTTAATTGTGCTGTCAGGCGCTGCATTTGAATTTCTGGGGTTATTTGCTTGTCTCCAGATTGATGGTTCAGTTCTGGATACAGACGATCTGTTAAGATATCTTTATGTTCAAAGTCTGAATTTAAGCCTATTTGTGGTCTGGGAAATTGATAATTTCCAATTTCATGATTTACGAGCTGATGACTCTCTCTCTCTCGAACTAAAGGAAGATGTACATAACGCTTGAGACACTTTGATATCTAGTTCTGTAATTAGCTGATAGAGGGCATCTAATTTCTGACTCAAAATCAGGATCTGGTTTTCTAATGGTTCCATTTAATACCCTTGTTTAAAAAGACATTGATCTATACTATTCAATTTATTGTTAATATTGATTATACTTATGATTTATTTAACCTTTGGAGATTTTTAGGATTGATTTTCCAGAAAGATTATAGCAGGAGTCAGGAGTAAAACCCATTGCTGTATAGCTTTTTCCATAAAGTTTGGATCTCATCCAACTGAAAACCGCTATATTGGCACTAGAGTTTTATGAGCAGGTTAACAAAATTCTCAAAGAGAACGGAATGGAGCGACGATCTTTTTTATTAGGTACAAGTAGTTTGCTGCTTTCACAACTACTAGTGAGCTGTGGTCAAAAAAATCAAGAAGAACTCAGTGTACAGCTATTAAAAGGTTCTATACCTGGTCAGATAGTTGGTAAATTTCATAAAAGTTTACAGTCAGAAGTGCAGTTAAACTTTGTCCCGATAGAGAAGATACAAGAAATTTTTCAGCACTTGCAAAATTGGCAACAAAACCCAAAAGCTAGCGAAAATAAGAATTGGATTTGTTATATACCCTTTTGGCCTTGTAAAAAAACAACTCAATCTGACTTAGTAACGTTGGGAGATTATTGGTTGAAAACAGCTATTGAACAGCAATTAATTCAACCATTAGAATCAGAAAAACTGAAACAATTATCTGCTCTGGATCAAAAGTGGCAAACATTAATCAAGCGAGATGATCAAGGAAATCTTCATCCCCAAGGAAAAATTTGGGGAGCACCTTATCGCTGGGGTAGTACGGTAATTATTTATAATCGGGACAAATTTCCTCAAGTAAATTGGGTTCCCCAAGATTGGTCTGATTTATGGCGTCCAGAAATGCGCGATCGCATTTCTCTACTAAATCAACCAAGAGAAGTTATAGGTCTAGTCTTAAAAAAACTAGGGAAATCTTATAATACAGATAAATTAGACCAAGTATCAGGCTTAGAATCGGAATTACGCACATTAAATCAACAAGTAAAATTTTACGATTCCCAGAACTACTTGCAACCATTAATCATTGGAGATACTTGGTTAGCAGTGGGTTGGTCAAGTGATGTCATCCCCCTTTTGGGACGTTATCCCCAATTGAGTGTAGTTATTCCCCAGTCAGGAACAGCAATGTGGGCTGATTTATGGGTACGTCCTAAATCTGATCACAAAAATGACTTAGTATATAAATGGATAGATTTTTGTTGGCAAAAAGAAATTGCTAAACAGATTTCTTTACTGACTAGAAGTAATTCACCAATTACTACAAATATTGTGGCTTCTGATATTCCAGAATTATTACAAAGTTTGTTATTAACCAATCCCGAAATTTTGCAAAGAAGTGAATTTTTACTGCCTTTATCTCTAGCAGCACAACAGCAATATGAATCTTTGTTTGCTAAAATTAAAAAAGGGCTTTGAAAGGTAAATAAGTATCATTGAAGTATAGAAATACGCTTAAAGCCAATCAACTACCTGAGCATTTTCTGGCAATTTAGCCTCCCGTTGTCCGATAGTACGTGCTCTAGCTGTGAACAACCCAATGGGAGTATTGAGAAAATCCACTAAATTGGTTTGGAGTAACATAGCTTTGACACTTGCTCTTGGTACTTCCTTTAATAACCAGCGAATTAAGGAATAACCACATTCTTTGATGGTTGTCTCTCGCATTAATTCCACACCATGTAATTCGTGTAGATAGCGATTGGAACGTCCATAACGCCGCCATTGACTGTATAATTCTCTTAGTGTAGTCCGGTGACGGTGTTGAATAATTGCCTCTGGACTGAATTCCCAATTACCAATTTTTGCTCCTAATATCCGCCAGCAAATATCTGCATCTCCACCTGTGGTTAGATAGGGACGAAATAAACCCACTTTTTCAAAAGCTTGACGGTGAATTGCTAAATTAGCAGTTTGTCCATAAGGACAAAATTTATGAGCTAAGGTATGTTTTTGGGATAGAGTATTCTGTTTATCAGCATATTTTTCTAACAGGGTTTTTCCTGGTAGCGACACAATCTCACCAGCAACTATTACCACAGATGGATTGATAAAAGGCTGAATTAATGTTTCTAACCATTGTGGTTGAGGACGACAATCAGCATCTAGAAAAACAATTATTTCCCCCTTAGCCGCACGAATCCCTGTATTACGTGCTGCATAAGAACTTTGAATTTGGTTTTCCTGCAAAGGACTAATGTTGATAGGACAATTCTGAGCCTTTGTTTGTAGGATACTAAAAGTGCGATCGCTACTATTATTATCTACCAGTAAATATTCTACTCGGTCTGGGGAGTAGGTTTGAGATAACAGACAGTTGATTAAATCAGGTAAATCGACTTCACCATTATAAATAGGTACAACCACTGACACTAGTGGTGAAAACTTATGGGTAGTTGCCTCAGTAGATAGAGAATTCATATAAATAGTAGGGGTCAGAAATCAGGAGTCAGGAGTCAGAATAAATGTTTATAATGAGAGAGCTTTTGAAGATTTAATCCAAGAATAGACTGATCATATATCAGAATAAACCTCCAAAATTGTATCTCCTAATTTATACTTTATTTCTCCTGACTCCTGACTCCTAATCTTAATATTTCAAATCATCAGCCCGAACACTGATAGGTTGAGAACTTGGAATTACTTGAGTTTCGGCAAAATTGCGGGTAGAGAGAACAGAAATAGCTCTCGCATATTGGGGGTCACTCTTAGTCCCAAATAAATCTGGATTTGATGCTAACTGTCGCTCTTGGGCTTCTGTCAAATCTAGTTTAATATCTGGTGTAATTCCTTTATGGTTAATATCTGTACCATTGGGAGTATAATAGTGAGCAATAGTAACAGCTAATCCAGAACCATCCAAAAGTTCATTTACTGATTGTACTAAAGCTTTACCAAAAGTTTGACTTCCAACTACTACTGCTCGTTTATTATCCTTAAGTGCACCTGTAAGAATCTCACTAGCACTAGCAGAATTGCCATCAACTAGTACAGCTAAAGGACTATTAGTTAAAGCAGTTTGATTGGCTCTAGTTACTTCACTACCACCAACCCGGTTAACAGTCTTGACAATACCGCCGCGATCATACCACATCCGAGCGATTTCAATGCTTGCCTGTAACAAACCACCAGGATTTCCTCGCAAATCCAATACATAAGAGTCAACTTTTTGACGTTTTAAATCACGGATAGCCCGATGCATTTGTTCTGCAGCGTGAGCATTAAATTCTTGTAACCGGATATAGCCCACACGGCGACTACCTTCTTGTTTCAAGGTATAGCGGACGGTTGGCACTTCAATAATGGCTCTGGTTAGTTTGAAAGTAATACTCTGTCCTTGTCTTGCTAACCCTAATGTTACAAAAGTACCAGCTTGACCACGAATTAGCCTAGAAGCATCATCTACTGTCATCTTTAGCGTAGATTTGCCGTCTATGGTTAAAATTTCATCGCCTGATTTGATACCAGCCTTTAGGGCTGGGGAATTTTCTATAGCTTCAACAACTGTCAAGTGCTTGGTTTTATCATTGACCGCCATCCGAATCCCAATCCCTGTTACTTCTCCAGATGTTAGGTTTTTCAGACTTTCATATTGTTTGGGATCCATAAATCTGGTATAGGGATCACCCAACTTTTGTAAAGCCTCACGGATAGCTACATAAGCTTGCTGATTAGAAGTATACTCTTTGCTTAATAAACTTCGCCTGATTGCTTGCCAATCTTGTTGATTGAATTTACCATCAACATATTCACGGTTAACTAGTTGCCAAACTTGGTCAACTAAAGCTTTCGGGCTATCTTGTAGAGCAGCACGAACGCCACGCGTCCAAGCTGTACCAAAAACAGTGAAGGTGGCTGTTGTGGCGATCGCTCCACCAATCAAGGCTACTTGGAGCGGCGAGTAACGTTTCGCAGATTGGTTCATGTATATCGGCTCGAATGGTTATGTTGTTGATAGTTTAGCAATCCGACTTCCCTGAGATTATTAATGGTTCTTAACAGTAGTTTCTCCGTTTTTAGCCTGATCCGGAAGGTAAAACTGAGTCGTATGATACTTTTACTAGTTTCATGCCTGTATCTTGACTAGCACTTTTATTTAAGATAGCACTTTGCTGGCTTAATTGCAGTATTTCCAAATATTGATCCAATCACCGAGTCGGGAGTAAATCCTATAAAATTTTGAAACACTTATTTGCCATTAATTTATTCACTTGTTGGCCAGAAAAATCCCGAAAAAAGTGGCAGTTGTTACAAAACTTTGTTTTGGGTCTATCTTTTCTGCTGGGCATCTGGTTTATGTGTACTAGTATATCTTTATTCTTTACTTCTTTCCAGCCAGTAGATGCTTTTTTTGTCCTCGGTGGTAGTATTCATAGGGAAATATATGTAGCTCAACTAGCTAAACAGTACCCGCAAATCCCCATTCTCATTTCTAGTGGTTCTCCAGACTCTTGTATTTTAGTGATTTTCCAACAGGAAAAAGCAAGGTTAGAAAAAGTTTGGTTAGAAAAATGTGCTCATTCCACTTGGGAAAATTTTTATTATGGTATCCCTATTTTAAAAAGTTGGCGAGTACATAAAGTAAAATTAATTACCTCTTCTACTCATTTACCTCGTGCCCAATGGATGGCTCAGATTCTGTTCGGATCTCATCGGATTTGGGTAGAATCAGATATTATTTATGAAAAAGGCGTTCCTGCTAACAATGAGTATTGGCTCAAAACATTCCTGGATATAATACGCAGCTTGTTTTGGGCAATTTCTAGTCAAATTATCCAGCCATCATGTCCTCATATTACCAAATTAATTGATGTGAATCTGTCAGTATTGGAATATCAAAATTTTCACTGTGAACACTATGTTAAAAGGTAACCTTTTTATGAATGACTATTCACAATTGCCACAATCGTAGTTAGAGGAACTTGCGAAAAATATTTACGCTGGAATTGTTCTTCCCGCACAGCAGACAAAAACTTTGCTATAGCAGCATCAGTCAGGTTTTTATCTTGGTTGGGGGAATTCCATTGAATTTGTAAATAACGATTTTGGAGTTGAACTTTAAACCCTAAGTATCTCAGAGCTTTAAATCCTAAATGTATGGTTTGGTCACCGATACCCAATTTTTCTAGGAGTTGTGTTCTGGTAACTGGTTGATTTGTACGATGAATATATTTAGCAATTCCTACCAAATTCAGCCAAATTTGAACTTCGTTTTCATGATCAGGTTTTGGCCAAGCTATTGCTAATTTTTGTTGATTATAAACTGCTTTTCGCCACCATGCACGTAAATTATCCCAATTAGTAGGACAATTTTGAATAATCAAGGCTGGATGTTCGGTTTTAAATTTCGAGTATTCTAGTTCTGAGAGGTTTCTCCAGTCTAATATTTGTAATGTATGACTTGGATTGAGTCCATTTTGGGTCTTCAATTCTGGATTAGCACTAGGACGGACAGCAATTAATCTAATTTCATAGCGTTTTTTATAAGTGTTATAATCCAGTTCAACTATGCAATCACATCGACCATTAGGTAATTCATCTTTATAATGTCCCCACCAAATACCGGGAAAAGGATTGTTGGTAGAATCATCTCTAATATCAAATTCGGTTTTAATATATTGGACTTTTTTACCTTGTGAATCTTGCTGATTACGATGCCAAGAATTTTCAAACCAGCAATTTTGAATTAGCAATTTCGGTACAGGATTTCCCATTCCACAAGGTTCTAAAACTTTTAATTCTAAAAATAACTCTTTGCTTAAATTAGCAACTGTTAATACCAAGTCAACTTGTACTGTTGGTGTTAAGTTAATACCACCTAAAATTTGTCGCAATCTTTGATTAATTGCATCTGTAAATAAAGGAATATTTTCTACTAATAAACTTAATCCAGCCGCAAAAGGATGTCCACCAAACCGATGTAATAGATGTGCTTGGTCTTTAACTAATTGATATAAATCAACCGAATTAATCGAACGAGCCGAACCACGAGCTAGATGGGGGGATGGGGAGGTGGGGGGGTGGGGAGGTGGGGAGGAAATTTCTTCTGGTGTTTCACTTGGGTGATTGACGGTTATTTCTGTACTCAATAAAATGGTGGGGCGACCAGTTTCTTGAGCTATTTGTCCAGCAACTAAACCCAATACACCTACAGGCCATTGAGGATCTTCTAAGACGATAACACTAGTAGTTGATAAATCTACTTGAGTTAGCTTCTGAGATACTTGTATTTGCACATCTTTCTGTAAAGACTTGCGACGGGTGTTTGCTAATTCTGTTTCTTCGGCTAATTGATGACAATGTTGAATATCACGACTCGTCAACAATTCTACACAAAAACTAGCATCGCCTTGAATCCGACTCACCGCATTAATCCGTTGACCTAAACCAAAAGAAATATCTGTGGGGCGATCGCCACTTTTCTGGCACAATTCTAATAGTCGTCCTACTCCTGGACGCCTGCGGATATTTGGTGGTTGTTTAAAATCAGCTTGTAGTTGTTGAATTCCCAATTGGGCTAAATAGCGACAATCTCCTTTCAACTGTACTAAATCAGCAATTAAGCCCACCGCCACTAAATCTAATAAATCAGTTAATGGGTATTTTGGTATTTGAGGAAAATTTTGATATAAAGCTTCTACCAATTTATAAGCCACTGCTACCCCAGAAAGATGAAATAATGGATGTTCACTGGATAAGTAACGAGGATTAATAATGGCTGTCACTGGTGGACGTTCTGAAGGTAAGGTATGATGGTCTGTGACAATAATATCAATCCCTAATTGTTGGGCATAAATAATTTCACTATGATTAGTACTACCAGTGTCACAAGTAACAATTAATTTATAACCCTGTTCAGCTAAATTATCAATTCCTGGTGCATTTAATCCGTGAGATTCTCGGTAAACGATTGGGAATATAATAAGTTAAGTGGGTATCTTGTCGGAAAAATTCGCCTAAACCATCCCATAAAACAGCCGTGGAGGTAATGCCATCAGCATCAAAATCCCCCCAAATAGCAACTTTTTCCCCATTCTCCCATGCTTGTTGTAACCGGATCAGAGCCAAATCCATTTCCTGTCCAAACTCAAAGGGACTAGCTGGTTGATAGGTTTGATAGTTAATAAAAGCTGCTAATTGCGATTCATCTTGTATGCTGCGTTGCCATAACAATTGTGCAGCATAAAAACCACCTCCAGATAATGTGTACTGCTGTACTGCTTGAATAAACCATCCTGGAGGTGATTCTGTTGATGCCAGAATCCACTGCTGTTGTTGTTCAGTCATTTGAGTGAATATTCCCTGTTCCCGGTTAAGATTAAGATACTTACACAGCCCTTAGTATAAGTATCGTAGCAGCACTCTTGCCATTTCAGCTCAAACTATTTAACGGTGGAAGCATCAACATCAATCGTGTTAGAGGTGGAGTTAGTAGCTTCATCAGTATTGTTAGCTGCTGTGTCTACCTGGCCTTTTTTAGCTTTCAATCCGTCAATTACTATTCCAGAAACTTCAGAAACTAGTAAAGTCAATAGTAAAACGTCATCAATTTCTCCGACAATGGGTATAAAGTCCGGGGCAATATCAAATGGGCTGAGAATATAGATTAGCGTTCCGAGAATTACCCACCAACGGTATTTGGGATTGCGTATAATATTTCGATACCAGCCGTAAATTGATTGTATTGAGAATTGCATATCTTCAACCTCCAGTTACCTTTTATTTTGGCAAATTATGCTCTTAATTCCTGGTGGGAATAACCGCCCTAGTTGTTATGGAAGATGCTACTCGTTGGAAATTTATACTTATCTACTTGATAATTCAGTAGAATAGCTTGGTCGTTGTGCGTTCATGTCTTAACTTAAAATGCTGTAGTTGTGTACTTAATGGAGAAAGGAAACTTCAATAATGAATATTCTAGATTTGTTTCATAAGGGTGGGCCAGCAATGTGGCCTTTGTTATTTCTGTCAATTTTATCTTTAAGTGTGATTTTTGAGCGCTTATGGTTTTGGTTGCGGATTTTTAGTCAGGAAAAAGAAATCGTTACTCGAATATTAGATGCGGCTCGTGATAATTGGGAAATAGCGATAGATATTGCTCAACAAGCAATAGACCAACCTATTGGCCGTTCTTATACGCGCCTTTACGACTCCGCAAAACTGAGCCGGAAACATTTCGACTTGCTCTAGAATCAACAGCAGCAGATGAGTTAGCCGGGATGCGACGGGGGGAAAAACTTTTAGAAACTGTAATTGCTTTAGCACCACTGTTGGGATTATTAGGTACGGTTTTGGGTTTGATTCAGTCTTTGGGTTCGCTAAAAATCGGTGATTTGGGAACTGAAGCTACAGCTAATGTACCTCTGGGTATTGGTCAATCTCTGATTAGTACAGCATCGGGACTGATTGTGGCGATTGTTAGTTTGACATTCTACCGTCTATTTCAAGGCTTTGCTGTTAACCAAATCAAAGTTTTTGGTAAAGCAGGGAATGACTTAGAGCTACTTTATCGCCAATTTCCCCCAGATTTTAGCAAAATTCCCCCAGAGGTGGTTCGTGAAATTCCCCAGACAATTTTGATCCTCCTCGGAAACGGGGTAGAAAAAAGCTGGTGAACACACCTGAAGCCGCAACTGAATCTTCTGAAGCTCCGATCATTCCGACAGAGGAAACCGAATCATAGAAGCATTCAGATTCTACGGGATGTGAAGGTTGCACGTGATATTTTATTGCGTGCTTTGCAAGCAACTGCCTTTACCGTGACGCATGATTTAATCATGCTTTCTGATGGTTCAGAATTAACGAATGCTATAGTTAATCACGTTTAATCGTTTTGATTAGCTTAAAAGTTGCACCGTAATTATCATTATTTCTCTTTCCCCCCACCATCTACATTTAGTACAAAATAGTACGCGATTAAAATGAAAGTTAATTTGTATACTCCCCTAGAAGAAGTCCAAGTTCCCATCATTCCTTTGATTGATGTGGTTTTTTGTATTCTGACCTTTTTTTTGTTGGCGGCTTTACAATTTACTCGACAACAAGCAATTAATCTTGACTTACCTCAAGCTAATACAGGTACAACCACAAATAGCATCAGCAAGAAATTATTTGTGAGAATTGATCCTCAAGGTAATACCAGCATCGAAAATACTCTGGTAAGACGGGAAGATTTAGAAGAAAAATTAAGACAGTATATACAAGCCAATCCTGATGCTACTTTATTGCTAGATGCATCACGTACAGCTACATATAATGATTTCGTCCAGACATTAGATTTAATGAGAAAAGTGGGTGGTAGTCGTGTATCTTTAGCAATTCAACCTATCCCTTCACAAACTTCCACAAATCAGCCTTCTTTGCCAAATAATTCTAATACAGCCCCTACTACTCCTAATACAGTTCCCATTCCAGGTGGCGATTTTCAAGGTAATCCTAATCCTTATCCAGAGTCAGGAACTAACCAACCAGGTAATATCAATCCTTATCCACAACCCGGAACTAACCAACCAGGTAATATCAATCCTTATTCACCACCCGGAACTAACCAACCAGGTAATATCAATCCTTATTCACCACCCGGAACTAATCAACTTCCTCTCAATGGACAAGGTATCAATCCGTCTAATTCCGGTGTAGCACCAGGGATTTCCAGCCAACAACAACCACAATTAGCACCTGGAAATCAAAATTCTAATCCTCGTCGAAATAGATAATTACAAAAAATAGGGAACAGGGAACAGGGAACAGGGAACAGGGAACAGGGAACAGAAAATATCCTGTTCCCTGTGCGCTTTTAAGAGCTTTATTTTAAACCTAAAGATATATAGAATAAATTCTCGATAGAATAAAATTCTCTGCTAATTTATAAATAATTGGTTAAGCTACAAAGGTTTTCTCCCAATACACCAATTCAGACGGAACAGGGAAAACTCATGTTTAAAAACATCAGATTGAAATAAGGACACTGTTTTTTTTGAAAAAGGAAACAGGAAACTTTCTGTTCCCTGTTCCTTGTTCCCTGTTCCCTGTTCCCTTTCTTTGTAATTTATCGCCAGTCACCGTTCACGTTTCAGGGGTTGTGGCAATGAATATTGTAACATTGTTAATTGTTTGGCTAGTCACTTCTATCAGCTTATTGATTATTAGTAAATTGCCTTTCGGTGTAGAAATTGATACTCCACAGAAAGCTTTTTTGTCCGCAGCAGTTCTTGGGTATTGTTACCGCAATAATTGGCCGATTTTACAGCTTGTATTTGCCGTACCCACTTTCCTCACTTTTGATTTATTATCCAGCTTATTCACATTTATGATTGCTGTGATTTGCTTTAGTGTGGCTGCTTGGTTAGTAGAGGGTTTTCGCTTACGTTTTGGGATTTGGAGTGCTATTTTAGGAGCCTTTACCCTAACTATTATCAATAATTTGGTTTACAAATTATTGGGTATTTGAATCCCCCTGAGAATTCAGCCACAGTCGTTGCAGGAAAATTAAAAATTAAGAATTAAAAATTTATATCCCTTTTTTAATTTTTAATTTTTAATTGTTACCAAGATACTGTCAGCTGTTAATCAGCACTGGGAGGGGCTGATGGTGGAGTATTTATTTGTTGTTGACGCTGTTCTCGCTTTTTGCGATCAGCTGACACCATATCTGCCATCACTATCAGCGCTTGAGCCATTTTATCTAGATTAGAGCGATATAAATCTAAATCTTTGCTCATTTTATCCTCAGATAAATGTAAACCCTCAGCGATCGCTTTCAATGCCTCAGTTCGTTGCTGATCGTCTTTGACTAGTTCTGGACTAGAGAGTTCTAATAAAGAGAACAAACCAATGGCGAATAAGCGACTGTATTTAAAGCTAGGATGGTTAGCGATCGCTTGCAGTTGTGCTTGTAATTCGGTATCTTGTAAGTGATTTTGTTGACTTAAGATAGCGATTAGATCTTGGATAGATAAACTCTGAGCCAGAGTTTGTAATTTTTGGGCATCTTGAAGGTAGCTATGTGGTTCTTGTTCTATAGCTTGAATTAAAGCCTTAAAAATTGATCCTTGATCCTCTTTTGGTTGATAGCCTTGCATAAAGCGGTCGAAAGTAGTAACGACGCCCAAGGCATAAATAGGATTGTAGCTAAAATCAAAATTTACTGATAGCAGATGCATTTCCACCATCAACTCTTCCACTACCCGACGGTAAATCGTGTTAATTGGCCGGGTATGAAGACTGTAGAAAGTTCGCTTTGTATCAGAGACAGTACGGACGTTATTCACAAATAAAATATTTTGGGCGACGTACTCTTATTTTCCCGCTTAAAGGCTAGTTTGCCAAGTTCGGATTTTCCCAAATATGGGGGGGGTGTAACCAGAATTGGTTTCAGACGCGGTTTCAATCCCCCATCTGAAACCTTTTTCAGTTGACAATTTGGGATTTGTTAACTGGCGATGCTACGAGGGACACCTTCTAATGCTTCCTCTTCTGTTTCAAAAATTTCAAACACTGTGTCCATCATTGTTACCTCAAACACCAGTTTAGCCTCTGGATGGACGTTGCAAATGCGAAAACTGCCCTTAACTTTATCCGCATCACGCATTCCAGCTACTAAAGATGTTAGTCCAGAACTATCAATAAAATTTACCTGACCTAGATTCACAACGATATGATGACTGAGCTTGGAAATGCATTCTTGTAATTTCAGACGAAATTGCCAAGCAGTAGTGATATCCAAGCGACCTGATGGTGTTAAGACAATCACGGTATTTCCGTCTTGGGTAGTATAAGTTTTTTGGTCTATATTAATCACTGAAGCTCTCCCCCTGACATTGCTCTCAAAATCAACTATCCTACTCTTAACTAAACTTTGATAGATAAGCCAAAAACTTGATTGTGTGGCAATTTTTAATTTTACTTGCAGAGCCACTCAGCTTTAGCTGTGGGGTTTCTGACTATCACCAACTTAATTTCCACAATACCTGAGTCAATTTGTTGGATGAACAAGCTTATCGCTAAAATTACTATATATTATTATGTGCTGTTCCCTAGAGTAGTTTAACTCACCGAGAGGGAGAAGAGGCAGGGAGCAGGGGGCAGGGGGCAGGGGAAAGAGGACAAGGAGCAGGGGGCAGGGGGCAGGGGGAAAGAGAATTAAAATATCCTTTCTCCTCATCTCCCTATCTCCGTTTCTCCGTTTCTCCGTTTCTCCCCCTTGCTCCCTGCACCCTGCCCCCCTGCCTCTTCTTTCTCCCCACCTCCCCACCTCCCATCTTCTTCTCCCCCCTGCACCCTGCACCCTGCCCCCCTGCCTCTTCTCTCCCCCCGCTCCCTGCACCCTGCCCTCCTGCCCCTCTGCCCCTTCCCTCTCCCCAGTCAATAACTACTTAACTGATTTCCAGTTGATCCAATCTTGAGGTTTCAGGAAGGTTTCATACAACTCAGATTCAGGAGAATTTGGTTCAGGTTGATACCCGTATTCCCACCGGACTAAAGGAGGTAGAGACATGAGAATTGATTCTGTCCGTCCATTGGTTTGCAGTCCAAAAATTGTCCCTCGGTCATAAACCAAGTTAAATTCTACATACCTACCCCGACGATAGAGTTGAAAATTTCGTTGGCGATCGCCATATTCCATGCCAGAACGACGTTCCACAATTGGTACATATGCTGGTAAGAAAGTTCGACCACAGTCTTGTACCAAACTAAATAAATCTTCCCAACTGCGTGGGGCGGGATTACCTACCTGCTGACTATAAATTGCGGCTGGTCCATGAGGCTCAGCTACCACGATATAAGCCATCTTGTCCATCTTGATAATCTAAAAATAAACCACCCACACCCCTAGTTTCACCCCGATGTTTGAGATAGAAATACTCATCACACCAGCGTTTAAAAACTGGATAATATTCTGGATGGTGTTGATCGCAAGTCTGTTTGAGTGTTGTGTGGAAATGGATAACATCTTCAACAAAGGGGTAATAGGGTGTTAAATCAACACCTCCACCAAACCACCAAACTTGACCTGCTTCAAAATAGCGATAATTCAAATGAATGGTGGGTACATATGGATTACGGGGATGTAATACTAGTGAAGTACCCGTAGCATAGAAGCCATGTCCTGCTGCTTCTGGGCGTTGAGTTAAAATTGAAGGGGGTAAATGAGAACCCCAAACTTCAGAAAAATTTACACCAGCTTGTTCAAATATTGCCCCATCCCGCATTACACGCGATCGCCCTCCACCTCCTTCTGGTCGTTCCCAACTATCCTCATGAAACTTGCCGACACCATCTAAAGAAGCTAAACCTTGAGTAATTTCGTCTTGCAACTGCTGCATAAACTGACTTACTCTAGTTTGGGTGTCAGATACTGAAGAGGATTTGTGATGATTCTGTTACTACCGTTGGGGTTTGCGATTTGGTCAACATAGATTCCCGAACCTAAAATAAAATTTCCACAAAAGCCACAAATTTTTATTTTAAAAATTTGTCGGCAACAAGAGCCAGCAATCAGGCTCCCGAATGCCCAACTTGCTTATTTATTACTTGTCAAGCATTAAAATAGTTGATGGGCACGATTTGATTTATTGTCCCTCGTAAACAAAAAACATGGATTTCTCAATGCTTTTAGCTTTCAGATTTTAGACAATACTTATGGTTAGAATACTCAAAACCACAACTTTGGCTAAAATGAGTATTTAACATCAAGCAATTTGCTATTAAAATCTGATCCGAGCAGAATCCTTAACTAATTAATTTACCTTACCATTGGTTTGATGCGGATAAAAAAAGGGAACAGGGAACTCTTAGAGCAAAAGTCAGGATTCAGAATTCAAGATTCAGGAGTAAAACCCTTGTCTAGAGAGATTTTTATCCTCAATTTATGTCCTATTACTCTGGTGATGGCGATCGCCAAGAATAGAGAAATCCCCGTAATTAAAATTCGGCAGGTGTTATCCTTAATATTCTGTTACAAAAAAGACCCTCAACTTTACCTACAATGCCAGAGTTACCAGAAAGTGTATAACCAGCAGGAGGAATAGGAAAGTGCGAGTTTGGTTATCCCAATTCATCCACCGCAAACGCCGTCGATTTTGCACTTCTCTGGTCAGGACATATCGAGAGATTAGTTTTGCTTCTGTCGATGAACTATGGCAAAAGGTGGTTGATTTAAGAGATGTTTCCTGGCATCCACTCCTCAAGAGTACAAATGTCCCATATGGATTAGTACCCAAACCTGGATTAATTTTTCAGGCTGTAGGTCGTTTTTGCGCCAATTCCCATCCAAATTTTTGTAGAGCGTGTTAATCCTAGAGAAATGCTAAGTATTCGCATTATGGCAATTCCTGGGGTGGAGGAGCGGGTAACTTACCAGGTAAAATCCACAGTTTGTGGCACTTATTTGTCTTATTCTGTGATTTTACGTGGTTGGTTATCTCCCCTAATTTGGTCGCTGTCCCGTCCGTATGTAGATCGTGTAGCCCGCGCCTTAGTCGAATCTGTAGAAAAAGCCACATTATCAGCAGTATCGGGTCAGAAAAAAACCCTGAATGACAATTGTTTTGATTTTTAGATCCTTTGTGAAAAAAGTTTGAGAAAAAGCAGTATGTACGATGTTCTTAATTCCGAATCAGTTTTAGAAGTGTTGCGTCCAGTGCAAGACCCAGAACTCCGTAAAAGTCTGGTTGAACTGAACATGATTCGCAATATCAAAATTGCAAATGGTCAGGTTAGTTTCACCCTAGTTTTGACTACCCCTGCTTGTCCTTTAAAAGAATTTATTGTGGAAGACTGTCAAAAGGCTGTCAAACAGTTACCAGGTGTGACCAATGTCAGTGTGGAAGTAACAGCGGAAACACCACAGCAAAAAAGTTTGCCTGACCGGACTGGCATTGCTGGAGTTAAAAATATTCTGGCTGTTTCTAGTGGTAAAGGTGGTGTAGGAAAAAGTACAGTGTCCGTCAATATTGCTGTGGCTTTAGCACAGACAGGGGCGAAGGTCGGATTACTAGATGCTGATATTTATGGGCCTAATGACCCCACTATGTTAGGGTTATCCGATGCTCAAATTATTGTCCGTTCCACAGAAAAAGGTGACATCTTAGAACCAGCATTTAATCACGGTGTAAAACTAGTATCAATGGGTTTTTTAATTGACCGTGATCAACCAGTAGTATGGCGCGGTCCGATGTTGAACGGAGTGATTCGTCAGTTTCTTTATCAAGTGGAATGGGGAGAATTAGACTATTTAATTGTGGATATGCCACCAGGAACCGGAGATGCTCAGTTAACTTTAACTCAAGCAGTACCAATGGCAGGAGTAGTAATTGTTACGACCCCTCAAAATGTCGCTCTATTAGATTCCCGCAAAGGTTTGCGGATGTTCCAACAAATGAATGTACCCATTTTGGGAATTGTCGAAAATATGAGCTATTTTATTCCCCCAGATTTACCCGATAAACAGTATGACATTTTTGGTTCTGGTGGTGGGGAAAAGACCGCATTGGAGTTGGGAGTGCCATTATTAGGGTGTGTACCTTTAGAGATTGCCACTAGAGTGGGTGGTGATCATGGTGTGCCGATAGTGGTTTCTCAACCAGATTCAGCCTCGGCCAAAGCCTTAAAAGCGATCGCCCTGACTATTGCCGGTAAAGTATCAGTTGCTGCCTTGACATAAGAAATTTTGGTTTTTGTTTGCTATTGTAGTTGAACAACGAGGCTATGATTACGATTAACTTACTTTGGAGAAAGCAAAATTACACGATTGATCAGTTAGTAATGAGAGCATGACCTAGAACAATCATTCTTTAGACATATGACAACATCACCTGACATTGTGTAGATATAGGAATAGAAAACTTCAATCGCGCAATGGCAAATCATGTACCCCCAAGGATTGCGGCGGCCAGACTGGGAGTTAGCACCAGAACTCTCGAAAGGTGGCTTGAAGATGGAAAAATCAAAGGTATCTTCACCCCCTCTGGACAAAGAAGATACGATGTGGACTCAGTTATCTCTATTAGAACTACTGACCAAGAAGACAGACGAGCAACTATCGTATATGCCAGAGTTTCAAGCCGCAGTCAAAAACCTGACCTTGAACAACAAATACAGTTTCTTCAGTCTCACTATCCCGATGCGGAACTTATCACCGACATCGGCAGCGGACTCAACTTTAGAAGAAAAGGTTTACAAACCTTACTGGACAGAGTTCTCACAAACACTTGTAAACTTGTTGTCATTACCCACAAAGATCGGCTTTGCCGTCTTGGGTTCGATCTTATCTCATGGTTGTGTACTAGGCAGCAGGCTGAAGTATTGGTTCTCAACCAAACGAACCTCAGCCCAGAAAGAGAAATCGTGGCAGATATTCTGGCCATTATCGACGTCTTTAGTTACAGACTCAAGGGACTCAGAAAGTACAAAAAACACATTAACGAAGACCCTGACCTACCGAGTTTATCCAAGTAAAGAACTGGAGAAAATTTGGAAGAAATGGGTAGCGGCTGTTCGCAAAGTTTATAACATCTCTATTGCTTATTTAAACCAACATCAGGGTTATACTAAGGTAGGTGATAAAGGCGGAAAAATGGGTTTTAGAACCATGCTGAAAGCTTCTGAACTTATCCCTCAGTGGTGCGTTGATTTAAGTGCATCTAAAATACTGGATAATGCTTCAATGGAGGCTTATACAGCTTGGTTTAATACTCAGAAAAACCCTAAGTTTATTGGTAAAGGCAAGAATCGAAAACCACATCCTCAAGCTGGCTTGAAAATAGCAAAATTTCGTTCCATTCGTGACCCTAAGTTAACCATCCAGTTTGACCCGACTAACTATAAAAATGGGACTTGGATGATATCTACGACCAAACATCTACCAAAGCCTGAATTTAAAGGTCATGATTTTTGTCCATTAACCAATGGAGCCACTGAGTTGACCTACAATAAAGGTAGATGGTTTGCTCACTTCCCGGTTGAATTTGAACCAACTCCACAAATTACTAACAAGGTAATAGCACTTGACCCTGGCATTAGAACATTCATGACAGGTTTTGATGGCAGTGATTTTCTTGAGTTTGGTAGTGGAGATTTTAATAGATTAGCAAGGCAATGCTGGCATTTGGATAAGCTAAAATCTAGGCATGATCAAGCTAAAGGGGAAGTTTATAAGCGGCTGAGATACAAGCTCAGGCACGCGATGGAAAGAATCAGAACCAGGATTAAGAATTTGCGTTCTGAGTGCCATAAACAAGTAGCATCGTATTTAGCTAGAAACTATGACATTATTGTACTTCCAACTTTTGAAACTTCAGAAATGGTGGTGAGAAAAAAGCGGAAACTAAAAAATAAAACCGCCAGAGCAATGATGACTTGGGCGTTTTATCAATTCTCTCAAACACTTGAATATCTGTGTAATCGGTACGGTTCCAGATTGGTAAGAATCACGGAAGAATATACTTCTAAAACTTGTAGTAAATGTGGACATATTCACCCAAAGCTGGGTGGTTCTAAACTATTTAAATGTCCTCATTGTGATTACGAAATACCACGTGATTTTAATGGAGCCGTGGGGATTTTCCTCAAGGCCTTGTGGGATTCCACCTTCACCAACACTGTTGGTGATGTTATACTTGATGTCCAGGATGTCCAAGATGTCTCAGGATGTTTAGGTTAAAAGAATCAGTAACAATTAATCACTAAATTGAAAAGCTAAAGTCTAACCTCACACACAATGTTGTTAAAACGTTCGCTCCCCAAATTTAGCTGGAAATATTGGGTTAAGCCTTGGCAACAAGTAGATTGGCTACTATTTTGTTTGTCAGTTGCTGTCAGTATTTTTGGTGGTATCATGATTCTCAGCGCTGAAATAAAGCAACCCGTAACTGACTGGTGGTGGCACTGGTTAGTAGCTGGTATTGGTGCATTCATAGCTTTATTTTTAGCTCGTAGTCGCTACGAACAATTATTACAATTACATTGGGTAATCTATGGACTAACAAATTTCAGTCTGATTGCCGTAATGCTAGCGGGGACTAGTGCTAAAGGCGCACAACGATGGATTAGTGTCGCCGGGTTTAATGTCCAACCCTCAGAATTTGCTAAAGTGGGAATGATTATCACTTTAGCCGCCTTATTACATAAGCGAACTGCTGCTACTCTGCCTAACTTTCTCCGGGCTTTGGCATTCACAGCTGTACCCTGGGGACTAGTATTTATTCAACCTGACTTGGCCACATCATTAGTATTTGGCGCCATTGTTTTAGGAATGTTGTACTGGGCAAATGCCAATCCTGGTTGGTTAATATTATTAATTTCACCAATTGTGGCTGCCATTTTATTTGGCATATCTTGGCCAATAGCAACACCTCTATTTGCATACAAGGAATTGTCTTTTGGTGTGTTAGGTCTGGTTTGGTCGATAGGGATGGGGATTTTAGGCTGGCGAACTCTTCCCTGGAGGCAATTTGGCATTGGTGGTATAGGTGCATGGCTCATGAATATGTTGGGGGGAGAATTAGGCGTCTTTGCCTGGAACCACATTTTAAAAGAATACCAAAAAGACCGACTAACCGTATTTCTCCGTCCTGGACATGACATTTTGGGAGCTGGGTATCACCAAAATCAATCTCGGATTGCTATTGGTGCGGGTGAAGTATGGGGATGGGGTTTATTTAAAGGCAATGACCCAACTTAACTTTGTACCTGAACAACATACAGACTTTATTTTTTCAGCGGTGGGTGAAGAATTCGGTTTTGTGGGTTGTTTTTTATTACTGTTTGTCTTCTGCCTAATTTGTTTCCGCCTTTTGCGTATTGCTCAAACAGCTAAAGACAATTTTGGTTCTCTCTTAGCTATTGGTGTTCTATCAATGATAGTATTTCAAGTAATTATTAATGTAGGTATGACGGTGAATTTAGCTCCAGTTGCGGGAATTCCCTTACCTTGGATGAGTTATGGACGTTCTGCTATGCTAACCAACTTCATTTCTATAGGAATAGTAGAATCTGTAGCTAATTTTCGCCAACGCCAAAAGTATTACTAAGAAAGGGAACAGGGAACAGGGAACAGGGAACAGGGAACAGGGAACAGGGAACAGGGAACAGGGAACAGGGAACAGGGAACAGGGAACAGAAAGTGTCCTGTTTTCTGTTCCCTCTGAACTTTCAAATGGACAGCTTGAGTCGAATCAGAAAATTGGTACAATTAGGTTATTAGTAGAAAACCAGCGTTATTCTAACGTTTCATCAAGCAAAAAGGGTAAGAATATGATCCTGCCTGGAGCAACTGTTCGTGTCAATAACCCCGCAGATACTTATTATCGGTATGAAGGACTCGTACAGCGAGTAAGTGATGGTCAAGTAGCTGTATTGTTTGAAGGCGGTAATTGGGATAAATTAGTTACCTTTCGTCTACCAGAGTTAGAACTTGTAGAAACTACAGGTAAGAAAAAAGGCAAGTAGAAGGGAACAAGGAAACAGGGAACAAGGAAACAGGGAACAGGGAACAGGGAACAGGGAACGGGAAAAACTCATGTTTAAAAACATGAGATTGAAATAAGGACGCCGTTTTTTTGAGATGCGTAGCACGAAAAAAAACATCTTTTTTCTTGACTGAAGCTCAAAACTCAGAACTAAAGTTTTTAGGGAACAGAGAACAGGATACTTTCTTTTCCTTGTTCCCTGTTCCCTGTTCCCTTTCTTAGTAATTTATTCTGGTGTTGAATAGTCAAATATTCTCCCAGGTTCCATTTATTCTGACTCCTGACTCCTGACTCCTGACTCCTGACTCCTGACTCCTGACTCCTTTTTAATCACTATGCGTCTTTCTTTACCACAGTTTGACAAAGGCGATCGCCATCCTCACCATATTGCCGAGGTGATTGAAACTGCTACTACCGAATTTTTAGCGCAGTGTCTAGAACCGGAAGATTTGAGCTTTCCCCCCATGCCACCATTCGGTAGTTGGGTTTGTGCTGTGGATGAAGAATCAGGTAATCAGGTTTATGCCGTAGTGTATTCTGCCACAACTATGCCGATAGATTCTGTACATCGGGCTAGGGCTTTGGGGATGTCCTTGGAGAATTTACGCGAGGAACAACCCCAAATATTTGCCATGCTGAAAACGGAATTCCGGGCAGCCATTGTGGGATTTAAACAAAACTCCCCAAATATAGGCTATAACCAAAGAATATATCAGTATCTACCACCTCGTCCGCCACAAATTCATCAAGCTGTTTTTCGGTGTGAACCAGAAGCGATCATTCAATTTACAGAACAGCTAGATTTTTTACGGACATTGCTTTTAATTAATGGTGCACCAGTAGAGTCTCTAGCGGCAGCAGCTATTCGAGAAGTGTATCAGTTACGTAAAACTGATCGAGAATGGTTAGTTAAAGCTGGACGTAACTTAAGTGTGCTGCTAAAGGATGATTATGACCGGCTGCGTTTTATTTTAAGTCAAATTCACCCATAGGTGACTTCTGTTATACGAGTATTTTTTAGGGTAGCTTTTAGATTTATATTAATTAGGTAATTACTCTGCTGAGTAATTGCCTCTTCAGCATCACTCCCATAACCACCCTACCTATGGAACTCACTTTAAAACTGTTAGCATTGACACCAATTGACCAAGTTTTCGGTAAGGAATCAATTGTTCCCTGTGCTGTTTTGTTAATGGTCGTTTTAATTGTGCCTGTTTTATTTGAGCGGCTAAGACTACCAGGATTATTGGGTTTGGTTGGTGCTGGAGTAGTACTTAGTCCTGCTGGTTGGAATTTATTCGATGCCCACTCAATTATAATTAATCTGTTGTCGGATATTGGGTTAGTTTACCTAATGTTCGTGACTGGACTCGAAGTTGATATTAAACTATTTCAGCACCAACAAAAACGCTCATTAGGATTCGCTAGCTTGAGTTTTATTGTATCTATAATTACAGGTATTTTCATAAGCAAGATTTTTGGGTTTGCTGGTAATACCTCAATCTTAATTAGTTCATTATTCGTTTCTCATACTTTTTTGGCATATCCGATTATTAGGCACTTGGGAATATTTGATAATGTAGCCATAAGTGCGACTATGGGAGCTAGGGTTTTTACGGATATTGCTGCACTTTTGATATTATCTATGTGTTTAAATATTACGAATATTGGAGAAGTTAGTCTTGTTCAAATAATTACTAAATTGGTCTGGTTAATTATTTATTTTTTTGTATTTTTAGTTAGTTCTAATTGGGCTGGTAAAGAATTTTTACAACGTGCTGGAGATGATGAAGGTAACAAATTCATATTTGTTTTGTTGACTATTTTTCTGGGTATTCTCAGCGCTGATTTTATAGGAACAGAAAAAATTACTGGCGCTTTTTTAGCAGGTTTAGCAGTAAATCAAACTATAGGTTCTGGATTAGTTAAAGAAAAAATTGTCTTTATTGGTAGTATTTTATTTATACCAATTTTCTTTGTTTACTTGGGATTATTGATTAATTTCCCTACCTTAATCAATACTTTTGCTAACTTAAATTTATTATTAATAATTATTTTCGGTTTGCTGATTAGTAAATTGATTACGGCTTTATTAACAAAATTCATATATGGCTACAAGTGGCAGGAAGTTATTATTATTTGGTCAATATCGGTTCCCCAACTAGCGACAATCCTAGCTATAGCTTTAGTGGGATTTCGATCTGGTTTGCTATCAATCGAAGTATTAAATAGTGTCATTATTTTAACCCTAATAACCACAATCTTTGGGCAAATCATTACTAATCGAGTCGCTGTAAATTTGACTGATTTACCATCGGCAGATATGAGAACAATTGCTTTATCCGAACCAAATATAATCGCAATAAAAAATAATTTTACTATAGTTGTACCTGTCTACAATCCACAAACTCAGGAATATTTAATAGAATTGGCAGCATATTTAGCACGTCAGGTTAATGGCAAAATTGTCCCACTGGCGATCGCCACAGCCACAGCACAAATGGATGCTCCACAGTTAACAACTTCGATCCACAAGAGTGAGCAATTGCTAGCAAAAGCCAAACTACAGAGTCGAGAATTAGACATCATAGCCGAACCGTTACTGAGAATTGATCATGCTTCTGCTTCCGGAATTAGCAGAGCGGCACGGGAACAAAAAGCGAATTTAATTGTCATGGGTTGGAGTCAACGAACTGGGTTACGAGCGCGTTTATTTGGCAATGTAGTTGATAGCGTGGTTTGGTCGTCCCATTGTCCAGTCGCAGTCACCAGACTGGTAGAATCGCCGAAAAAAATTCAGCGGATTCTTGTCCCAGTAGAAAACTTAATTGCGCCTGTACTCCAGCCAGTACAATTTGCTCAAATGTTAGCAGAGGCCATTCCCGCCCAAGTGACAGTGCTAAATGTGTGTGATCGTCAAACTAGTTCTAGTAAGCTCACAGCCAAGCGATCGCGACTATCTTTATTAGTATCTAGATTAGCTTTAGCCAATCCACCCGAAATTCAAATTATTGCCCATGAAAATGTGGCTCAAGCGATTTTGCAAGCAGCAAGATTATATGATTTAGTGGTACTGCCATTTACCCATCATAGTACTAGAACTGGAGGATTAGACTTTTGTGATGTCACCACTCAATTAGCTAAACAACTTACCTGCTCCATCATTATCTTGGGAACAACTCAACATAGCCAAACCATGGTAATTTCCACTGGAGTTGCGAATGTGACCAGAGTTATCTAATCCAGATAGTAAGTAGTAGGGAGTTGGACTGAAGTATAAATTTCTATCTTAAACTGGGTTAAATTTTTAGTTTTTAGATTTTAGAGTCTCATATTATTGAAGATTTGATGAACTATTGCCGAAAAAGCCACAATTATCCACATATATTTGTTATTTTGGCAGATAGATTTTACCTCTCAAATAAAGGTGGTTCTATTTATAGGTATGTAGGAATCTTATTTGATTTTTGAAGTCCGTACTCCCTATCTACACAGATACGTTTAAAAATCAAAGTGGATTGTGATATATCGGTTCTCAGTTAAATGAGGTACAAAATTTACCGCTAAAAGCTATACAGCAAGCGGTTTTTACTCCTGACTCGTGACCAGCGTGACTCCTTGCTATAGTACGTAATTGATATTAACTCCACAAATACCTTTTTAGTTAGTCTTTAGTTGTCATATATTTTGATACCCTAGTCGGGTAATCTAAGAACAAGTGCAATACCTACTGAAAATATCTGTAATTAACTGAGAAACTATGAGAATTTTGGTGACTGGCGGTGCTGGGTTTATTGGTTCCCATCTAATTGACCGATTATTGTCCGCAGAAAATGAAGTAATATGTCTGGATAACTTTTATACAGGACATAAACGAAATGTTCTCAAATGGATCAATCATCCATATTTTGAATTAATTCGTCACGATATCACAGACCCGATTCGCTTAGAAGTAGATCAAATTTATCATTTAGCTTGTCCAGCTTCCCCAGTTCATTATCAGTATAACCCAGTCAAAACAGTGAAAACTAATGTGATGGGAACACTGAATATGTTGGGTTTAGCTAAACGGGTAAAAGCTAGATTTCTATTGGCTTCTACTAGCGAAGTGTATGGTGATCCAGAAATTCATCCCCAAACAGAAGATTATCGAGGTAGTGTTAATCCGATTGGGATTCGTTCCTGCTACGACGAAGGTAAAAGAATAGCAGAGACATTGGCATTTGATTATTACAGACAAAATAAAGTAGAAATTCGAGTAGCCCGAATTTTCAACACCTATGGCCAACGGATGTTGGAAAATGATGGTCGAGTAGTCAGTAACTTTGTGGTTCAAGCGTTGCGTGGTAATCCTTTAACTGTATATGGTGAAGGCACACAAACGAGAAGTTTTTGTTATGTATCAGACCTAGTAGAAGGTCTAATGGCATTGATGAATGGTGAATACATTGGACCAGTCAATCTAGGTAATCCTGATGAATACACGATTTTAGAATTGGCACAAGCTGTACAGAATTTGATTAATCCAGACGCACAGATTAAGTTTGAGCCATTACCTTCTGATGATCCTCGTCGCCGCCGTCCTGATATTACTAGAGCTAAAACCTGGTTAAATTGGGAACCTACCATTCCTCTCCAAGAAGGGTTAAAACTGACAGTAGAAGATTTCCGCGACCGTATTAAAAGTGGTAATTAGTTAGGGATGCGGGAAACCCTATCCCTAAAGCTGCTAGAGATGGGGGAACCTGTCCTCTACAGTATTTATACCCTTTCTTGTCGCTTTTTCACCTTTGGTGGCTGACCATTGGTAAAGTTGCGGAAAGTCCCTGATTGCAGAACAACCCAACAACGAAATAAGGAATCAAATAAAATGCGTGTTTGCGTCATTGGTACAGGTTATGTTGGTTTAGTAACAGGTGCTTGTTTAGCTCACATCGGGCATGATGTAATTTGCGTTGATAACAACGAAGAAAAAGTTAAGTTAATGAAGTCTGGACAGTCCCCCATTTTCGAGCCGGGACTTTCCGAAATTATGCAGTCTGCTATTAATACTGGTAAAATCCTGTTTTCCACAGATTTAGCAGCTGGAGTTACCCACGGGGAAATTCTCTTTATTGCGGTGGGAACACCTCCTTTACCTAATGGTGAAAGTGATACCCGTTATGTGGAAGCTGTAGCTCGTGGTATCGGTGTCCATCTCAATGGTGGTTATAAGGTAATTGTTAATAAATCTACAGTGCCCATTGGTTCAGGTGACTGGGTGCGAATGATTGTTTTAGATGGTATTGCTGAACGTCAGAAAACTTTAGTATCTGCTAATGGGGCGACAATTGAGGAAAAATTGCCAGAGATTGTGGCTCACTTTGATGTCGTCAGTAATCCAGAGTTTCTTCGGGAAGGTTCGGCTGTTTATGACACTTTTAATCCTGATCGGATTGTCTTAGGTGGTAATAGTCAAAAAGCCATCGGTATAATGAAAGATTTATACGCTCCCATTGTGGAACGTTTGTATGCTGCTGATAAATCTTTACCTTTAGTCCCTGTATTGGTAACAGACCTCAGTTCAGCAGAAATGATTAAATACGCTGCTAATGCCTTTTTAGCTACGAAAATTAGTTTTATTAATGAAGTCGCTAACATTTGCGATCGCGTTGGTGCTGATGTAACCCAAGTAGCAAAAGGTATCGGTCTAGACTCGCGCATTGGGAATAAGTTTTTGCAAGCAGGTATTGGTTGGGGTGGTTCTTGCTTCCCTAAAGATGTCTCAGCTTTAATCCATACAGCTGAAGACTATGGATACGAAGCCCAGTTAATGAAAGCAGCAGTCAGTGTCAACGAACGTCAACGACTGATTGCTTTGGAAAAATTACAGCAAGTCCTGAAAATTCTCAAAGGTAAAACTGTGGGACTACTAGGACTCACCTTTAAACCAGATACTGATGACCTGCGTGACGCTCCCGCCTTAATCCTAATTGAGCAGTTAAATAGATTGGGTGCTAAGGTCAAGGCTTACGATCCAATTATTTCCCAAACAGGTATGCGTCATGGTCTTTCTGGTGTATTAGTAGAAACTGATGCGGAAAGGTTAGCTGATGGCTGCGATGCTTTGGTACTGGTGACAGAATGGCAGCAATTTAATACTTTAGACTATGCCAAGATGTCCAAGTTGATGAATCATGCCGTGATTATTGACGGTCGTAATTTCCTTGATCCCGAAAGAATGATCAGAGATGGTTTCCAATATGTTGGGGTAGGTAGATAAAATTTTGGACTAAAAAGGGAGAATTTTCCTCCCTTTTCGGTTCTACATATCTGGCTTTGATCTAACATATACTATGTATAATAATAGCGACATCTTGATTAACATTTGCAATCCTTGCACCACAAGGCTTTCCATCTTAATTAAAAATTTGTATTAATTATTGCAAGTATTAAAATTAGGTATAAAAAATAAATCCCTGATTAGCAAAGCAAGCAGAGATGTTACAAATTTTCATAACTAGAATTGGGAATGTAGGGTATAGTATCTACGTTTATAGAAAATTAACTTATCTATAATAATATCGGTCTGATACTTTCAGGTCTAATCCTCTAGCTTCTGCCCTTGGGGATAACACACGCTTGTTTACCATATACCAAGTATTTTTATGAGGAATTTAGAACAGCAATATTCAACTTTAGTCCAAATGCTACGGTATCAGGCAATCCATCAACCTCAGCAAATAGTATTTAAGTTTCTTCAAAATGGAGAACAAGAAACAGATAAATTAACATATGAAGAGTTAGACCAAAAAGCCAGAGCTATTGCATTTCATTTGCGTAAAATTATTAATCGAGGCGACAGAATATTATTACTATATCCGCCTGGATTAGAGTTTATTAGCGCCTTTTTTGGATGTTTGTATGCTGATGCGATCGCCGTTCCCGTGAATCCACCACGACCGAACAGACCAGCGAATCGACTGTTAGCAATTAAATTAAATTCAGAAGCGACGTTAGCAATCACGACAACTTCGCTATTAAATAAGCTACAATCAAAACTAGCTAATTATCCAGAACTCTCTACATTACCTTTAATAACTACCGATGACATTAATATTAACCTAGCTTCAGAATGGGAGGCATCAGCAGCAACCATAGACTCTTTAGCCTTTCTTCAATACACATCTGGATCAACAGGTACACCAAAAGGAGTGATGATCACTCATGGTAATCTACTGCATAACTCGGAGTATATAAAACAAGCCTTTGAACTCACACCAGAAAGCGTGTCTGTCAGTTGGTTACCTAGTTTTCATGATATGGGTCTAATTGATGGGATTATTCAACCCTTGTACACTGGGTTTCTAACAGTTTTGATGGGACCAGAATTTTTTATCCAGTCTCCTTGGCGATGGCTACAGGCGATTACAAACTATCAAGCTACTCATTGTGGTGGACCAAATTTTGCTTATGATCTTTGCACTCAAAAGATTACATCTCAACAAATCAGTTCTCTGGATCTAAGTAGTTGGGAAAGTGCTTACAGTGGTTCTGAACCAGTGAGAAGGAATACTTTAGAGAGTTTTACTGCTAAATTTGCTCCTTATGGTTTTCGTGCCCACAGTTTTTACCCCTGTTATGGCATGGCTGAATCTACCTTAATGATTTCCGGTGGAAGAATTCAAGAAAAGCCTATTTACTGCACAACAGCAACAGAAGCATTAGCACAAAAATTAGTTGTACAAACATCTGAAGATCACCAAAATGTCAGACATATAGTTGGATGTGGACAAGCTTGGCTAAACACAAGAATTGTTATTGCTGAACCAGACTCGCTTCAGCAGTGTACTTCCGAACAAATAGGGGAAATATGGGTATCAGGTGAAAGTGTCGCCCAAGGCTATTGGAACCAACCAGAACTTTCAGAAATAGCCTTTGGTGCTTATTTAGCAGATACAAATGAGCGTCCCTTTCTCCGTACAGGGGATTTGGGATTTTTGCGGGATGGTGAATTGTTCATTACTGGACGGATGAAGGATCTGATTATTATTAGAGGTCGCAATTATTACCCCCAAGATATAGAACTAACAGTAGAAAACAGCCATCCAGCTTTACGGGCCAATTGTTCGGCAACTTTTGCGATTGAGAACAATAATACAGAGCATTTAATCGTGGTGGTGGAAGTTGAACGTACACACCTACGGCATCTGAATGTCACAGATATAGTAGCAGCAATCTCCGAGTCTATCATGCAGCAACATGAAATTCAGGCTTATGGTACCGTACTGATTAAAACTGGCAGTATTCCTAAAACTTCCAGTGGCAAAATCCAACGAAGTATTTGTAAAGAAAAGTTTCTGGATCAAACTCTCAATATTGTCGGCGGAAAGATTGGCAAATCAGAATTATCAAATTCTTTAACTTTAACTGCATAAATTGAGGAAATAGAATGTCCATACCATTGGATAGTCAAACACAACATCACGGTCAAGATAACCATAGAAAATGATTATCTCAAATCCCTACAAAAGCGTTTCGCTTTTGCTACTATCTTGATTCCTTTTTTTGGTTTAATAATAGCCATTTATACAACTTTTAAGTTTGGTATCACGCTGGTAGAAATTGGCATATTTCTGGTAATGTATACCTTGACAATGTTGGGAATAACAGTGGGTTTTCATCGACATTTTGCCCATTGTGCTTTTCAGACAAATACAGTGATTAGAGTTCTGCTGGCTATATTGGGGTCTATGTCCGCTCAAGTGACCAGTGATCCAATGGGCAAGTATTCACCGTCGGCATCACAAATATAGTGATCGCCCTGGAGATCCTCACTCACCCCTAGTCTATGAAGGACAGAAATGGGCAACTCTGCGGGGATTGTGGTATGGGCAAGTGGCCTGGATGTTAAACGGTGACGTTACGAATACGGCTGTTTTTGCCAAAGACTTACTCAGAGATGCAATTATCACTAAAGTTAACCGTTTATATCTGACTTGGGTTATTCTGGGTTTAGCAATTCCTGCTATCCTAGACGGACTTTTGACTGGGACTTGGACAGGTATTTTACAAGGATTTCTCTGGGGAGGATTGGTACGAATCTTTTTTGTCAATCATGCTTTTTGGACAATTAATTCTATTGCCCATTGCTATGGACAACGTGCATTTGATACCGAAGAATATAGCCATAATACATTCTGGCTATCCCTAGCCAACTTTGGAGAAGCTTGGCACAACAATCATCATGCCTTTCCCCACTCAGCCCTCTTAGGTTTGAAATGGTGGCAAATTGATATTGGTGGTTGGGTGATTCTGGCTCTCAAAACCGTCGGTTTAGTTTGGGATATCAAAACGCCTACAGCAGGAATGATTGCCGAAAAGTTGAAGGTTCAGAAATAGCCTGAATATTCAAAATTAGATGTCAACAAGTTCTAGAAAAATTGACGATGATCCAAATTTTTTTGGACTGGCAACTTTTTCTATTACCAAATCTAGAGGATTTAGGAAATGACAACAAATTTCAATAGCACAATACCAAGTCAGAAAACAAAAGTTATTATCAATGACTACATCAAAGGATTACAATATAATCATTTTTGGTGGTACAACTTTCTACCCTTTTTAGGAACTATTGTAGCGTTAATTTCCATCTGGTGGTTACCCATTCGGACCAATCGAGATTGGGATGCTGGTGGTCATGTGGGCTTTAACCATGACTGGAGTAAGTGTAGGTTTTCATCGCTACTATACCCATCGTTCTTTTAAAACTCACCAGGTAATGCGAGTGATATTCGCCATACTTGGCTCTGTAGCTGCACAATGGACGATTAATTTCCTGGGTAGCAGTTCATCGTCGTCATCATGAATTTAGTGACCTACCCGGAGATCCACATTCCCCAAATCTTCATGGTCAGGGATTTTTGGCAACTATCAAAGGATTATGGCATTCCCATTTTGGCTGGTTAATTAATCATGATTATCCTAATCCAACATATTATGCTCCTGAACTCCTACGAGATCAAACCATATCCAAAATTAGCCGATTTTATTTAGTTTGGATCGTTATCGGTCTACTTATTCCCACAATCATAGGAGGACTTCTTCATTGGTCTTTGATCGGAGCATTGCAAGGTTTCCTTTGGGGTGGTGTGGTGCGCCTTTTCTTGGTAGATAACGTTATATTGAGCGTTAATTCTGTATCACATCTTTATGGGACTCATCCTTTTGAATCAGGAGATCAAAGCAAAAATAATCCTTGGGTAGCAATCCCCACTTTTGGAGAGTCTTGGCAAAACAATCACCATGCCTTTGAAAGCTCTGCGGCTATTGGTTTGAAATGGTGGCAAGTTGACTTTGGTTATGCAGTGATTTGGATATTGGCAAAATTAGGTTTGGTTTGGGATGTAAATTTGCCCACAGCCAAGATGATGGAAGCTAAAAAAATTGTCATAGCTGAGAACTAATATCCTGACTACACAACTGAAGGTATGTTGAGCAAACAATGCAAGTAATCACAATTAAAAGCGATCGCCCTGAAAAGACAACAGGAAATTCATGGCATCAGCACTATCATCATTCCCTTTCTCGGATCTGTAGCCGCAGTCATTCTTGCCGTTCAGATTGGTGTGAGTGCCTTAGACATTTGGCTGCTCCTGATTATGTATTTTTTGACAGCAATTGGTGTAACAGTAGGACTACATAGACACTTTGCCCATTGCGCCTTCCAGGCTAATCAGAATGTGAGAATTATCCTCGCTGTGCTAGGTTCTATGGCTGCTGAAGGTCCCCCTCAATTATTGGGTAGCCACCCATCGTCGTCACCACAAACATAGCGATAGCTATGGTGATCCCCATTCCCCCTTTGTCAAAGAAGACAAAAAACTAGGCTTTCTAGAAGGGCTATGGCATTCTCATGCGGGTTGGACATTCAATCATGAACTCACTAATACTTTTGTCTTTGCAAAGGACATGGTGCGAGATCCAATCATGAACAAAATTAGCCAACTTTATTATTTATGGCTGTTTTTAGGGGTAGCCATTCCTGGTGTGATTGGTGGAGTGATCACAACCAGTTGGATGGGTGCGTTGACCGGAGTCTTATGGGGTGGCTTTCTCCGGATTTTCCTCCAACACCACTTAGGTTTCTGGATGGTTGGTTCTGTAGCCCATTTATTAGGAAATCGTCCCTTTAATACTGACGACTACAGCCGTAATAATCTCTGGGTTGCCTTGTTCACCTGTGGAGAATGGCACAACAATCACCACGCGTTTCCTAATGCCGCAATTCATAGTTTCCAATGGTGGCAACTAGATATGGGTGGTTTAGTAATTCGATTACTAGAAAAGCTGGGTTTGGCTTGGGACTTAAAAATGCCCTCCCCTGAGGCTATCTCCGCTAAAAAAAGAAAGGTTAGTAGTAATGAAGCTATCAACTAGCCTTTAAGTCAGGCATTCAACATACAAAAGCCCTCATCAAGAGCAAAAATGAACCTAGCTGATCAAGTGATTACAGAACCTTTTGTCAATTCCCACAAAAGACAAAAAACCGTCACAACTCCTCACCTCACAGTTCCTCAAATCATTCACTTCATCTTGTTTGAAGTTGTACCTTTTTTTGGATTCATTGCTGCCATTGTTTTGCTGTGGTGGATTCCCCCGACTGGGGTGGATTTAGGGCTATTCATCAGTCTATGGTTTCTAACTCAAATTGGATTTACTGTAGGTTGGCATCGACTTTTTAGCCACAATGCTTTTAAGACAAATGTTGTGGTGCGGGTAACTTTGGCAATTCTTGGCTCTATGGCTGCCCCAGTTCTTTGCTTTTGGCAGTAGCAGCTCATCGTCGTCATCATGAATATGCTGACCAACCAGGAGATCCTCATTCTCCCCATCTGTTTGGAGAAGGTTTTTCTGATCAGATCAAAGGTTTTTGGCACGCTCATGATGGCTGGTTAGCAACCAATAGAGAACACCCTAATACTATCCACTATGTCCCAGACTTACTGCGCGACAAAGCAATTACAACAGTCAGCCGATATTATTTGCTGTGGGTGATTTTAGGACTAATCATTCCGGCGGTGGTTGGTGGAGTTCTGAGCAAGTCATGGCTGGGAGCTGGTCAAGGTTTTCTTTGGGGTGGACTGGTGCGGATGTTTTTTGTCAATAACCTGATCAATGGTGTCAACTCTTTCTCTCACGTAGTTGGTGGTCGCTCCTTTAATACCCCCGATCACAGTCGAAACAATCTCTGGCTGGCACTTCCTTCCTTAGGTGAAGGATTGCACAATAGTCATCATGCTTTTCCTCAATCCGCCATTTTTGGTTTTAACTGGTGGCAAATTGATATCGGCGGCTGGGTAGTTCTGATTTTAGAAAAGCTGGGTCTAATTTGGGATACAAATATCCCTAAATCTGATACTCTCAAAGCTAAAAAAGCCTTTTTAGAAGCTAGAAAGGCAAAATAGCAAAATCTGTTAAATAGACAATCAAGCAGTTTGGTTCACCTAAGTTTTTAACTCAGACAAATTCGGGAGCAAAGAGCGATGCAAATTCAAAATCAAGAAATCATTGTCGAAAAACAGCAAACTGTAGCTGATATTCAAGGTTGGTTAGTTTCTTATTTATCCCAACTTCTAGAAATTGAGCCAGATAACATCAAGGTTAAGTCTTCTTTTGACAGCTATGGTTTGGATTCCTCTGCCACTATTGGACTAACTACGGATTTAGGTGATTGGTTGGGACGTGCTATTGATCCAACCATCACCTTTGACTATCCCTCAATTGAATCTCTAGCCACACATCTAGCTGGATCATAAGCTAATTTAGTTCTGTAAAAATTTTAACCCCCTGGCAATTAGCTGGGGGTTTTCAAATGAGATGTTTAGAATATTTGTCAAATCAGAAATCAAGAAATATGGAAATTATTAATTTTACAGTCACCCATGTAAAAGTGCGTTCAGAAAAATCATTTGCACAAGTTACCACGGCGATAGAGTCAATAGCTGGTAAAGCTAATAATCTGATTTTTCAAAAGCTGATAGATGCAAATGCCTCTTTTACAGAAGTAGAAAATGCCGTTAAATCAATGGTTGGTAAAAATGATTTAATGATTTTTACACACCTAGAATCTGGTAAAGTACTTTCCTTATGTGGCAAATTTAAACAAGCCAAACTCTATATTATTGGCAACCCTCTCATAGCTAATCAAATGTTTGAAGAAGATCCGTCTGTTGGACTTTACGTTCCCCTACGGCTTTTTGTGTATGATGAATACAGTGGTAAAACTTGTATCACTTATGACAAACCTTCCTCTCTATTAGGTAGAGTTGAGAATCAGAAAATTTTGAGGGTTGCAGAAATGCTTGATCAAAAGCTAGAAGAATTAGTCACAATGGCCGCTCATGATCGCACCACAGAAGAATGAACTAAAATACTTCTAAACTGGAAAACTTCCCTGTCTTTTGAGCCTGTACAGCCTCTCCACAAGTATGAGGTGTAGGAAAAATCTTCCCTGGATTTGCCAAACCTTGAGGATTAAAAGCGTAGCGTAACAGTTGCATTGTATCCAAGTCAACATCATTAAACATATCAGGCATCAAGCATTTTTTGTCCGCACCAATACCATGTTCTCCAGAAATACTTCCCCCAACTCTCACACAAAGTTTCAGAATTTCCCCACTTAATTCTTCCACCTGTTTAAAGGCACCAGGAACAGAATGATTATAAAGAATGACTGGATGTAAGTTACCATCACCAGCATGAAGCGTGTTAGCAATACGATACCCGTATTTGTTTCCCAAAGCGATAATTTCTGTGAGGACAGATGCTAATTGAGTCCGAGGGATAACTCCATCTTGGAGAAAATAATTACTTTGATAACCTATGGCAATTAGGGCTGTTTTACGCCCTTTCCATAGTTTCGCACGCATTTGTTGATCACTAGCAATAATTACATTCCTGGCTCCATTTTGTTGACAAATTTGAGCAACTTGCTGTTGATTGTTTTCCACTTCTACGGCTAAACCATCAACATCTATCAACAGAACTGCCGCTGCATCTTGAGGATAACAGTCTGTATTGATGACATTTTCGATAGCCTGAATAGTAGTACCATCCATTAGTTCCATCGCTGCGGGAATAATCCCCGCACTAATGATATTAGTAACAGCATCACCTGCGGCTTCAATAGTGGTAAAGTCTGCTAAAAGTGTTCCAGTCGCTTCAGGTGTCTTAATAATGCGTAAAGTGATTTCTGTGGCAATGCCTAGAGTGCCTTCTGAACCAACAAATAAGCCGGTTAGGTCATAACCAGGTATTTCTGGGATCATTCCCCCAACATCAACCACAGAACCATCAGGAATCACCAATTTTAATCCCAAAACATGATTGTTTGTCACACCATATTTCAAGCAATGAATACCACCAGCATTTTCAGCAATGTTACCACCAATGGTGCAAACAGTTTGGCTGGAAGGATCAGGTGCATAGTAAAATCCACTACCACTAACGGCTTGATTTACCCAATTATTGATTACACCTGCTTGTACAATAATCAGTTGATTTTCCAGGTCAATTTTCAATATTTCCTTCATCAATGTGGTGACAATTAAAACACAATTTTCAACTGGCAGTGCACCTCCAGATAAACCTGTTCCCGCACCCCGCGTCACCCAAGGAATTTGGTTTTGATGGCAGATTTTGACTACTTCTGCTACTTGTTTGGT
The DNA here is from genome assembly GCA_963766435.1 of uncultured cyanobacterium. Taxonomy (GTDB): domain Bacteria; phylum Cyanobacteriota; class Cyanobacteriia; order Cyanobacteriales; family Nostocaceae; genus CAVXZH01. The sequence goes on along the minus strand of CAVXZH010000006.1, from coordinate 1,763,020 downwards.
GGTGCGTGGTAGTACAACCAATGCCGGACGTTGACGATAGCTTGTTAAACTATCACATTCGTAGGTAAGTAATGCTTCCTGATGTTGAACCACACCTTTTTTACCCACGATTGCCTCAAATTGTTGGGCAAATTTGCACCATTTATTTTTTTGTTGATGAGGGAGAATTTTTTTAAGAATCATATGATAGGACTCCTATTTGATTTTTGAACTATATGTAGGGAGCATTCCATTTTTGTCTGACTCCTGACTCCTGTTGTACAATAGAAGTACTACTCCATTAAACATTGAAACATTCTATGACTGCTAAAGTAGAAATTTACACTTGGACTTATTGCCCTTTTTGCCCTAGAGCCAAAGACTTACTCCATAAAAAAGGGGTCGAATTTACTGAATACTCTATTGATGGGGATGAGGTTGCTAGAGGGAAGATGGCTGAACGTGCTAATGGTAGACGTAGTGTTCCTCAAATTTTCATCAATGATCAACATATTGGTGGTTTTGACGACATCTCAGCCTTAGATAAGCAGGGCAAGCTAGACCAACTTTTAAAAGTGGATGCAATTTAGGAATCCAACCATTTAAATTGAAAGTGTTCAGATATCAAACTGGATAGCTAAGTCGAGTTCTTGTTTGGCCATCTCTTGCACAGCTTGGGTAATGATTGAACGAATATCATCACCTTGATCATACATTTTTAACCACTTTTGTGCAGTATTGCCTTCTTGTAAAATTGTTTGGATAGGTGAGAGAAAATGCTCCAATCCTTGCTTTTTTACTAATGGCAAAATATCATTATAAATCTCATTGATCCAATTACGAGCGAGAATTTTTCTGCCGTCTTGCCAATGTCTTAATTCGCCATCTAAACTTGATATTTTTACGGCTGCTTCATTAGCTTTTGTTAAATCAATTAAGTCTTGTTCTCTGGTTGTTGCTGGTAATTTACTTATCTCTAAAGGGTCGAGGTTAGGGTCATTAACTAGTTGCCAAAGACGAGCTTCTAACAAAGCAGTAATAGCTAATAAAGAAGTAGGATCAGTAACTAAGTCACAGATTCTCAATTCTAGCCGATTAATATCATAAGGGCGGCGATCGCCATTAGGTCGGACGTTATCCCAATGATGACGAACATTAAACATTGTCCCCGCAGCTAAATGTCCTTCTACCCACTGGATATATTGGGTATGATTTTCAAAGAGGGGAATATGATATTGCGAATGGGGTAAAATGTGCCAGCGTGTAGAGTGATAACCTGTAGTTTGATTATCTAGAAATGGAGAGGAAGCACTTAAAGCTAAATATAGTGGTGCTTCCATCTTCATCAGACGACAAGCTCGGATTAATAATTCTGGATCACTAAAACCAATGTTGATATGAATACTAGCCGTAACCACATTGGTTCCGTGGTTACGCTCAATGTATTCTAAATAAGGATTGCTATTTGCATCTCCGGAACTATAAAAGCGATCGCTGCCTCCTAATGACAATGTACTACCGGGAATTACCGTATAATCCCCTAAAGTTTTTAGATATTTTCTTAGTTGAATGCGTGGTAATATTAATTGCCCTAACAGTTGTTCATAGCTATGCAGAGGTTCAGTGGTATATTCTATATGACGTTCGTCTGTTTCTGGGATAAACCTATCCACTTTGTCGATAATTTGTCCAGCTAAGGGAATAGGATCACCTTGGGGAGTACCCAGAAACATTTCTAATTCAAAACCTTTAGTTAATAGCATAAAACTTTAATTAAATTTGATAGTTTTCATTAGATTTTTTTTGGGTAGTTTTAACATTAATAATTGGACTGAATTCACCACCGGATCTAAATAAGCTTTGGTTAAAGTCGGATAAAGCTGAGGCTGATTTTTGCCAATACCAAACTCTAATTTCTCCTCTTTTTTCTGGTAGGTATAAAGTGCCAAACATCCAATCCCATATTGCTAAAAACTCACCGTAATTTTTATTCACATGTTGAGGTGCTGTGCTGTGATGAATTTGGTGGTGTGCTGGACTTATTAAAACATAATTTAGGATATTGCCATAGGATAGCCAGATGTGAGAATGGGCGAGATTCCCACCCAATATATAGTACATAGCCATCAAAAAATTAAGACCAAAAATCATGATGATATGAATCTTCCCAAAAAATAGATAAGTCAACAGTCCTTGCAGAGGAGCAGCAATGACTGTTGTAATTATCTTTTTATTTAGTTCATATAATGGGTGAGTTCTGTATATTGTGATGGGCGTCAGAACTTCACTCGAATGATGTAGGCTGTGCAATGGCCATAGTATGGGAATTTGGTGATGCCAACGATGGCTCAAATAGGATACAAAGTCAAATACTACAATAAATAGAATGGTGAAAATTACTAGAAACCACCAGTTTTCGGGTATGAATCCATCAAAAACACCAAAGGTTTTTTGCAACCAATTATTGACTAAGGATGCTACTAATGATGTTTCCAACCAGGCTAGACGTAAGCCACCTGGTGCCAGAATATTATTGATGATAAATACTTGATAATCAAGCTTTGCTGAAGGATGAAGATAGATTTCTTTGGGGAAACAAAAACAAAGAAACCCTTTGATGTTAAATTGTTTAGGTTGTAATCGCCAGTAGACCAGACCAGCCAACAAAAAAGAAGTTAGTAAATATACCCAGTAAATACGCCAGGCTACCATTAATGTGATTGGATATCTGATTGCGGAAGTATTCAAGAATTTGCAGTATAAATATTTCTAGGTTTACTACCCAAGCTGGTAATTCTGTTGTCATTTTTGTTGGTGGTTGAAGATGTGAGAATAAATAAAACAATCTTTAATCTTGATCAATGGAAATTTCTGGAGCGGTTGCTTTTTCAGATCCTGAACTAGATTTAGCTAAATATATACCAGCCAACACTGTAAAAAAAGCTAACCAGTTAACGATACTTAACTTTTCCGCAAATATGATCCAGGCTAATATGGCAGTAATAATCGGATCAAGCAACAGGAATAAAGAGACAAAACCTGATGAGAACTTTTTCAGATTATGGAACATAATTACCGTAGCCAGCACTTGACAGAAAAGTGCTAAAGAAATTACAGCTAACCATCCATTTACGGAAACGGGGAAAACTTGCTGATCAAAAATCAGGGTAATGGGTAACAACCAAAGAGTTCTAAACAAGCAACTCCAGAATATGATTGTTGTCGCGGAAAACTTGGCTCTGAGTTTTTCTGCACACAGCGCATTTCCAGCATAAAACACAGCCGAGAGTAAAGCGATCGCATCGCCGGTAAAGTGAGTGCTAGTCAAATTAAAATCTTCAAAACCAATGGCGATCGCTCCCAGTGAAGCTAAAATCAAACCGATAATAAATTTGCGGTCAAAACTATGTTTTAAAAATAGCCATCCCCCTAAAGTAGCGAAAAATGGGGTGAAATTATGCAATAAATTGGAATTAGCAATATTAGTTTGAGTTAAAGACCAAGCCCAAGCGGTTAAGTTAGCGGCACCAAAACCCGCAGCTAGGAAAAACAGCCCTATATCTTTACCAGTCCAGGATTCTTCTGGTTCAGGGGAGTAATCAGATACTTTAGTAGCGATAATTGTGATCACTTCCCATAGTCCCAGGATGACAGTAGAGATCCAAAACCGATTAAAGACTGTAGCATTAGGACTAATTTCCAACTCGCTAACCCTAATAAATATTGGTGCTAAAGATAACATAAACACTGCTATAGGAATTAGCAATAGAGTATTCAAAGTTGGTTTTTTTTCAGTCTCTACTTCTGGAATATTAACTATGTTGGTCATAATTAGTTAAGAGATATGGATTTGACCTGGGTATATACTTACTCATCATCTTAGACTAAATTAATATAAAGTTGTTGAGAATTAAGATTTCCCGAAAATTTGGACATAGATGGGTCAGGATTAAGCCTATATAGTCGGGTTCTTAGCCTCATATCTCGTGCAAATATCCGAAAATTCCACTAAACATAATGTATTGTTCCTTTTGCTGGCACTATATTATAAAGAATTCTCAAGCGATAAATATACCAAGAATATCTTTATGGAAGCTATAGCAATAATTGGAATGGGTTGTCGTTTTCCCCAAGCTCAAAATATAGAATCTTTCTGGACGCTACTCACGGAAGGAATAGATGCAATTACCGAGATACCTTTAGAACGATGGGATATTAATGATTTATATAATCCCACACCAGGTACACCAGGAAAAACAATCTCCCGGTGGGGAGGCTTCTTAGAAAAGATAGATGATTTTGATCCTGATTTTTTCGATATATCTGCTAGTGATGCCCAGCGGATTGATCCTCATCAGAGACTGGTACTAGAGGTAGCTTGGGAATCCCTAGAAAATGCTGGTATCCTTCCCCATAAATTAGCGGGGAGTAAAACTGGGGTTTTCATGGGCATGAGCCAAAGTGATTATAATAGGCTCATGTATAAGGATATATCCGCCATAGACGCCGAAGATGGTTCCCACACGTTCCTGTGCTTTGCCGCTAATCGCTTATCTTATTTTTTAAACCTGCAAGGTCAGAGTTTAGTTATTGATACGGCTTGTTCTTCATCCCTGGTGGCTTTACATTTAGCCTGTCAGAGTTTACGTAGTGGTGAATCTAACTTAGCGATAACCGGAGGAGTATCCCTACGTTTGTCCCCAGAGGAATCCATCGCTCTTTCGATGAAAGGGATGCTATCACCTCAAGGTCGTTGTCAAACCTTCGATGCTGGAGCTAATGGTTTTGTCAGGGGTGAAGGTTGCGGTATGATCATACTTAAACGACTTAATGATGCTCTGAAAGATCAAGACAATATTCTCGCTATCATTAGAGGTTCAGCAGTTAACCAAAATGGCCTTAGTCACGGCATTACATCACCTAATGGCATAGCGCAACAAACACTTCTTCGTCAAGCTTTGGAAAATGCAGGACTAGAACCAACGGCAATTAGTTATGTGGAAACCCACGGTACTGCTTCCGGTTTAGGAGATGCGATTGAGTATAAAGCTTTAAAAGCAGTATTGATGCAGAATCGAGAACTAAATCAACCTTGTTGGCTTGGTTCAGTCAAGACTAACATTGGTCATTTAGAAGCAGCCGCAGGTATAGCAGGACTGATCAAGACAACGCTATCATTACAACATCAGCAGATTTTTCCTAATTTACACTTAAAACAACTAAATCCTTATATTTCTTTAGCAGGAACAACCTTTTCTATTCCCACTGTTTTACAGCCTTGGAATTCTAGCACAGAAACAAGATTTGCCGGAGTAAGTTCTTTCGGTTTTGGTGGTAGTAATTGTCATATCATTCTAGAATCAGCCCCTTTATTCTCTCAGCCAAATGTTACCAAAAGGGAACGCCCTCTACATCTTCTGACTTTATCAGCTAAGACGGAAAAAGCACTATTGGACTTAGCAAATCTTTATCTAGAAAAGTTACAGAATCCTGATATCAATTTTTCTTTAGCAGATTTATGTTTCACTGCTAATGTGGGAAGAACTCATTTTCATCATCGTCTAGCTGTCGTAGCAGAATCACGGGAAAAATTGATAGAGAAGTTAGCAGCTATTGTATCAGCAACAAATATTTTGGCAACAAATCAGCAGCAATAGCTAGATGGTAAGCAACCCAAAATAGCATTTTTGTTTCCAGATGAAAGTAGTCAATATCTAAACTTAGGTCGCCAACTTTATGAAACTCAACCTAGCTTCCGAACTATCCTAGAATATGCTCAAGAAATTCTCCGTCCTTATTTAGATCAGCCACTACTAGAAATTTTATATCCAGAAAATCAACTAACACCGAATAATCGCTTAGATGAAACAATCTATACAGAACTTGCGTTATTTGTCGTGCAATATGCATTAGCTGAGTTATGGAAATCTTGGGGTATTATTCCAGATGCAGTGATAGGTTATGGCTGGGGTGAATATGTAGCAGCTTGTGTGGCTGGGGTTTTTAGTTTAGAAGATGCCCTCAAACTAGTTGTCCAACGGGGAAATTTAACGACATCATTATCACCCGACAAAGTAACAGTAACTTATTCATCCCCAAAAATTAGGATTATTTCCCCAATTACTGGACAGCAAATTACAACAGAAATTGCGACTCCAGAATATTGGTGTAATCATATCCAAGAATCAATAAAATTTGCTGACAGCATGAAAACACTTGATCAACTGGGTTATCAAGTATTTATAGAGGTAGGTTGCCAATCTCTAAAGTTAGAAATGGGTCGCGAATACCTAGATACTGGAGTAGGGATTTGGTTAACTGGTCTAATTCCAGGACAGGAAGACTGGCAAAAACTGCTGCAAAATTTAAAGACACTATACTTACAGGGAGTTTCTGTAGATTGGCATGGTTTTGATCAGGATTATCCTCGACGTAAGCTGACACTACCAACTTATCCATTCCAAAGACAACGTTATTGGTTTGATCAGAATGTCAACAGTTTTTATCAAACTACCCCATTATCAACTCATGCTTCTCATGCTTCTCATGCTTCAATCCCAGAAATAACTTGTGCAAATAATCAGGAAACTTCATCAAACAGAGAGTTAAAAACTGCCATAAATAATGATTTTACCGAATCAGTACCGATGATTCTAACTCATACAGCTGAATCTATCGAGAATTGGATAGTCAACTGGCTGCATCAGAATTTAGAAATATCAACCAAATTAACCGAGAATAGCAAATCTGATCAATCATTTCTAGATTATGGACTCAAGTCTATAGGAGCAGTAAAATTAGCCAAAGATTTGGAAAAATTGCTAGGACGTTCCTTAGAAGCCATCATGGTTTGGAACTTTCCCACTATTAAAACTTTAGCCCTTCATTTAGCTGGTGAATTAGAAAACCCCATCTCAACACCCCCAGAGCAGTCAAATGTCAGCTGTCAGGTGTCAGATAAATATTACCAATCACCAAAAAAAGCCATGCAATTTAGTCTGTTATACTTTGCCAGTAATGAGGCTGAGTTTAACAGTGACAAATATAGATTATTAATTGAAGGGTCAAAATTTGCCGATAAATATGGCTTAACCGCAGTCTGGATACCAGAACGGCATTTTCACGCCTTTGGTGGACTCTATCCCAATCCCGCTGTTTTAGGTTCTGCCCTAGCAATGGTAACTGATCGGATTCGTATTCGTGCTGGTAGCGTGGTTTTACCCCTACATAACCCCATCCGAGTAGCTGAAGAATGGGCGGTAGTAGATAATTTATCCCAAGGACGAGTAGACATTGCTTTTGCTCGTGGTTGGAACCCGAATGATTTTGTGTTCGCACCTGATAATTTTGCCAATAGTGCAGAAGTTATGTTTTCCGGCATCAAAACCGTACAAAAACTCTGGCAAGGTGAATCAATTTCCTTAGAAAATGGTATAGGTAAAGAAACTGAAACCAGAATTTATCCTCTACCCAAACAAAAGGAAATAGCTATTTGGATTACTTGTACAGGGGGAAAAGAGAGATTTATTGAAGCTGGTGCTATGGGTGCAAATGTCTTAACCGCCCTTCTGTTCCAACCCATTGAAGAATTAGCTGAAAAAATCGCCTCTTATCGAGAGTCACGGGCAAAAAATGGTCATGATCCTGAGACTGGTCAAGTTACCATCATGCTGCATACTTTCATTGGTGAAGATATGAACTTAGTTCGCCGTAAAGTCAGGAAACCATTTACTAGCTATCTAGAAAGTTCAGTGAATTTATGGAGACATGGTATCACTAGTTTGGATGGTTTGGATGACAAAGAAAAAGAACATTTATTAGCTTATGCTTTTGAACGTTATTTTCAAAGTAGTGCCTTAATTGGCACTCCTGAAAGTTGTCAGTTGATGGTCAAACAATTACAAGGAATTGGAGTAGATGAAATCGCTTGTTTAATTGACTTTGGAATTGATGCCGATACAGTGATGGCTTCTCTCTACTCTCTGAAAAAACTCAAAGAACAATCTGAGTTAATGATTTTACCATCTGAAAATAATATCAATCAATCGCTGGTAGCAAGAGAGAATACCACCATTAATTTACGAACATCAGCAAAATGGATAATTGATCCCCAACGGAAAGCGAATTCTAAATTGCGTATTTTTTGTTTACCCCATGCGGGAGGAGATATTTCTGTCTTTAAAAATTGGTCAAACAGTCTACCACCAGAAGTTGAAGTCTATGCGCTACAGCTTGCTGATCAGAAATATCCTGGAAGTAAACCAGCTTTTGATTACCTGACTCCATTAGTAGAAGATTTAGCAGAATTTTTGTTGCCTCATCTTGATGGTAAATTTGCTTTCTATGGTCATAGTTTAGGCGCATTGATTAATTTTGAATTGTGCCGTTATTTGCGTCATTACCATCATCGACAACCGATTCATTTCTTCGTCGGCGCTCAACATGCACCCCAACTTGCTTATCCATATCCTTCCTTAGAAAATTTTTCTCGCTCTGAATTGCTCAACTTCTTGAAAGATTTAACAAATCTAGAATTATCTGAATTAGTTAACGGAGATGATACATTTTTGCAGTTGTTGCTAAATTCTTTGAAAGCAGCATCTGTGATTCAAAAAGACCACTATTCTTATCGGGAAGAAGCACCGCTAGATTTTCCAATTACTAGTTTTATCGGTAGCGAAGATAAATTTCTCCAGGAAGGACATTTATCAGCTTGGCAAGTTCATACAAATAGTTCATTTAAGCTACATAAGATTGATGGTAAACATCTGTTTTTAGAGAGTCATCGAGAACAGATTTTACAATTGATATCCCAAGATTTAAGCTTATCGCTTTTACATCCAACTGGGTTAAAACCTTAATTTTTCCTGGATGGAAATGAAGTAAAATCCTAGATTCCCACGGAAATATTGACACTCTCAGCGACTTGAGCCGATGAGAGTGTCAATTGTTTCCCTTGGATTTTAATTAGTACGGGGAATCCGCTCAATTTCTGCATATCCGCTAAAAATTAGCTTTTGACCTTCAGTTTCTAAACGGTTGAGCCGCATTTTCACTCCATCTAAATCAAAGCGGTCTAAATCAACCATATTATCTAAAATTTCCACCAGTGCTGTAGTGAGGGTTTGAGAGATTTCCCGTTGTGTTTCTGGTACCGAATCAAGTTCAATTTTCGGGTCTTGGAAAGAAACGCGGCGACGTCTTTCGATACTTATACCAATGGTCATACTCAAAGGGATGAGTTCACCATTGTTTAAATCAGCTTTAGCAATGAGATGTAAACGATTGCCTGGTAAAAGTTTTACCTGGACTTCTGTAAAAGAAATTGGTTCACCTCCAGATAATGCCATTAAAGACGGAACCGAGAGATTAAGCAAGCGCTTTTTCACCAGTTCAGCTTTAAAAGCCTCATTAATTCCATCTTCTGACAAAACCACTTGAGCCACCGCTTGAGTAGGCTGCTTGAGGCTAAGTTTTCCACTCAACACCGAACCGAAGTCAATAGCCACTGCATCAGTTTCAAAAGACATCTCCTCAACTGCAAAATCTTTACGAATGACTAAGCCGCGACCGTTCATCCTAAAGCTATCAATGCTGCCTTGCAACAGTTTGCTGGAGGGGTAGCAGCGCACTAAGACTTCTACTGACTCGCTTTGGGTAAACAGGTGGCGAATCGTTTGACTGGCGACTGTGTTGAGCATTTGCTCGCCCCAGTCAGTGCCTTTGGAATCTGTTAAACCGGTTAGTCCGCCGAACATTAGGTTTGGTCTCTAGAAGTTCTTTATACTTTTGTAACAAACTGTGAAGAATAGAGCAAGCGATCCCCAGATAAGTTATTCTTATAATACATAGTAGAATAGCTGATAATTGCTAAAAAATGTATCTTAGGTTACGGTTTTGAGATAGTAGAAAGCATTTTTGTTGATTGATGAATAAAATTTAATAGTAGACACGAAAATCAACCCTGAACTGGATTTGGGAAAATCAAATGGTAGTTACCCTACAGCTGCGCCAAATTGAGGTTCAACCAGGGCATTGTTTAACATTACATTCAAAATTCACGCCTAATGATAGGGAAACGACGAATCAATTTATCTATCGACCCTCCTCCAGATTTAGCCATTGAGATAGATGTAAGCTCAAAAACTCAACTTTCCGCTTATGTGGCTTTGGGTGTTCCGGAAATTTGGGGTTATGCAGATGGAAAATTGCAAGTTTTTGTTTTCAGTGCAGGGGAATATGTGCAGGTAGATAGTAGTTCTATTTTTGGAACTTTACCTGTGATTTCTGGGATTTTGCAGTTTTTGAAGTTGAGTGAGACAGAAGGGGCTAGTTCAGCAAGACGAGCATTTCGCGAGTGGGTGCGAGCTGGTTGTGTTGTGTAGTTGATAGCTGTGGAAGTAAGTCTAGTGAAATATTAAATAAAACTTTACAAATGCTCCATTGATCAAAATTAAGAAGCTACCTGATAAATTGCTGGTCGATATCTTGGTTCAGGAATCGGTTTACCCTCGATTGTGGCTGCTTCTAACCATGCTAACTTTGCTTCCAATACGGATTGTAATGCTTCTTCCTCAGTAGAACCAAATGCTGAACAGTATTTTAAATCAGGAATATCAGCAATATAGCCATTATCTTCTTCACTATAGAAGATATTAATGTGATAATTTTTCATTGATAATCCTCCAAAGAGAGTGCATATTTTTCCACTAAAATTATAAATTGACGAACTTGATAAGGAACAACTTTGCCATTCCGATTTTGTAGGTTAATAAGTTCAGGAATATTTGCATGAGTAAAGATGTGATGGCTACCATTAATCCGTGATAGAGAAAATCCAAATGCCTCAACCAGAGTAACTAGTTCAGTAAATTGTATATTTTTGGAACCAGAAAGGACTTTCTCTAGTAATTTACGCTTCTTGGACATTCCTGACACCTATTGTCAAAGCATCATTACTCAAAGATTTAGATTAAGCAATGTATTCAAAAGTTACAAATTTACCATCATAGCCAAATTCCAGCGAAATAGGCTTGTTGACTCCAATTACACGTCCGGTAGGAACTTGGGTTGTCCGTCCTTCGTTGTAAGCTTTCTCATAGCTTGAAGCAACAACTTCTATACTTAATGATTCTAACAACTCAGTTGCTAATTGACGTAATGACTTGCAAGGTACTATACGTTTTGACAAGGGAGAAATAACTGCTTTAGCATAAATACCCTCACCCATTCTCATAATTTTGCCTTTTTCTTCTAACTGATTAAGACCAAGCAAAACTTGACCTTCACTCCCGATATCGTTAAAATCCTTAAGCATAAAGACATCACGGAGGCTATTGTCAATTTCAAAAGCTATCAGTTCTTCCAGTGTGTTTAGGGAATTCATTTTTTTAAGTATCTTATTACCGAGATTTAAATTGTCGGCTATAATACTTTTAATTACTGGTAATTAGTGTACTCCTGTAAATGTAAATCTAAGAGATTTAGAACCTGACTCTATATCAATATTATTGTAACCTTACCAAATTTGTAAACTATTCATATCTCAATAACGGTTCAGTTAAGCAGAAAAATCGGGTAGATTCCTTATACTGTCAGGATGACAATATTACTTCCTGTCTTCACTGAACTATATGATTCATGTTAGACTGATATTAAGCAGATAACTGCATAATTAAAGTGCAGGAGAACGCAGTTCAATGCGAGTATTGAGGTAATTTTTCCGAGTTTCCCAGTCAGGAATGATGGTTTCTAAAAGTTTGTAAAAATTTTGAGAATGGTTATGAATACGAATATGACATAGTTCATGGATAATTACATAGTCAATGCAATCTTTTGGTGCTAAAACTAGCATGGGATTGAGTATGATTTTACCTTCTTTAGTACAACTTCCCCAGCGTTTGTGCATGGTGCGTAGCTCAAATCCTCTCTCATGTTGAATTCCGTATTGAGCTACTAAATGGGTACAGTATTGATAACGTTCTAAATATATCTGTTGTGCGCGTTCTCTGTACCACCGATTTACTAAATTCTCTACCTGTTTAATATTTTGGGGATTATGAGTGTTAATTTCTAATTTACCGTGCCATAGTCGTACTGTTTCTTGATTACTCTCAATTATTTTTAAGCGATATTGTCTACCTAAATAACGATAACCTTCTCCAGAAACATATTCTTGAGGGGGTAATGTAGGAGCATATTGGGCAAATTGACGTTGTTGTTTGGTTATCCATTTAGCACGGTTACTAACTTTATTCTGGATAGTTTCTAAAGGTGAATTATAGGGGGCTTTAACGACAACACTACTATCTGGGTGAACTTCTATACCGAGAGTTTGGCGATCGCAGTATTCCAGGGTAAATAAAATAGTACTAGTTCCATACTGCACCGTATGGGATTCAATTAATTTCATAATGTTTGGCAATGTTAATAATTTTGCCAATGATTTCATCTAATTCTTTCCAAGGAATAAATAGTTGATGACCTTTTTTAAGTTCATGCACTAAATCATCAATTTCATTTAACATTTGGTTTTGGATATCCTTATTGGTGTACCAGTCGCGAACTTTATGACTATTGATAATATCGTCTATACCAGTGGATAGATTGACAAACATTTCCACATTATCTATTTCCCCACTAAAACCTGCTTTCAGGACATTATAATAGGCACGAGCTTGTTCTCTGTGTCGCAGTGTGGAGGGAACTGAACTAATACCACGATTACGGGTTGTTTCCAAATGTTCCTGCATCAGTTTTAGGTATTCCAAGTCACTAAGGCGTTGAGCACGATGGGCATTAATTGCCCCTTGAATTAGTTCGCTTAATCTTAAATATAGTACTGGATCTTCTTCCATTTTCTCAGAAATAACTTTTTTCACTCTCGCAGCAATCGCATCTGCTTTTGCAGTTTCTCCTTCCATGCTGTTGATTTCTGCTTCAAAGCGGTCTAATTCAAAGATATCCACTGGTTCAATAATGATTTTGACTTCTTCTGCTCCAATTTGCTTTAATACCATGTTTCTAATTTGGGTTTCATAACTAGAATAATCGACAGTCTCCCCATAACGTTTTTTAACAGCAGCACGGAGATTCAGGAAGTACTTTAAGTCTTCGGTATAACATTGTTTAGTTGCTTCTGGAGTAGTTTCCTGAAAACGGGGATTACTCAAAGCTAATTGTAGGGTTTTCGCAAAATCTCGAAGTGTTTCATAGAAAGTATCCCGTCTATCTTGAGGATAAAGCCATTGTTGCATCGCTTCGGTATCACGTTTATTGGAAACTTGTTTAAAAATATCCCAAACCGCAGCGTGACGGGTAGCAAGTTTATCAATTTCCACCTGGATATTCACCAAAGTACCGATAATATCTTCTCTATCAAAACCTTCTTGTTCTAATTTTGCGTAGAGATCCAGAGCCTCATTCATGTCACCAAAAATACCACGATAATCAATCACCAAACCCCGATCTTTACCCTCAAACACTCGATTTACACGAGCGATCGCTTGGAGGATATTATGTTGTTTTAACCGCTTATCGACATAAAGAACAGCATTACGAGGAGCATCAAAACCAGTTAAAAGTTTATCCACCACAATCAAAATTTCGGGGTCGTCTTCTCCCTCTCCATCTGTAAATTTTTTAATTAATGTTTCTTGATATTTTGCTGGAGTCCCATAACGAGCTATCATATCTTTCCAAAACCGTTGCACTTCAGAAATATCCGCTTCATCTACACTATCATTATCTTCACGGGTATCCGGTGGAGAGATAATCACCTCGGCTCTAATTTCACCCAATTCATTTAGTAACTTTCTATATTGAATAGCAGCACGTTTACTAGATGTAGCAAACTGTCCTTTTAAACCTGTACCCTGAAAATGCTCCTGAAAATGCTGACTTATATCATAAGCAATTTCAGCCATTCTTGCTTCGGCTTCATAAAGGGGTTCAGCACTTTTGAATTTACGTTTGAGGTCAGCTTTTTGCTGTTCATTAAGTTTTTTTGTAATCCGTTCAAACCATTTATCAACAGCTTCGGTATTTTTAAACTCAGTTTCTCGTCCTTCATATAGTAATGGAACTACAGCTTTATCTCCCACCGCTTTAGGCATAGTATAGGTATGAATAAACCCACCAAATTTTTCGGCTGTAATATTTTTCTCTTTTTTTAACAACGGTGTTCCGGTAAAACCGATGTAGCAAGCCTGAGGAAATACGGTTTTCATTTTGGCATGAGTTTGTCCATATTGTGATCTGTGGGACTCATCAACCAACACAAAAATATCACGGTTTTCGTTCTTTTCTTTTTCCCGTGCTACTGTTTCAAATTTGTCAATAACTGTGGTGATAATTTCGGCTTTAGAATCATTGACTAATTTTAGGAGATGTTGACCATTTTTTGCCCGAATCACATCAGCACCACAATTTTTAAAAGTATCTTTTAGTTGCTTATCTAAATCAATACGGTCATTAACCAGAATAATTTTCGCGTTGAGGATAGTTTTTTCTAATACCAAAGCTTTGGCTAACATTACCATTGTTAAAGATTTACCACTACCTGTGGTATGCCAAATTACTCCACCTGTGCGAGATAAATCCCCTCGGACTTTTTTAACCTGGGAAATGGTAGCTTTCACAGCAAAATATTGTTGGTAACGAGCAATCTTTTTTGTACCATTATCAAAAATGATATAGCCAAATATCATTTCCAGTAAACATTGGGGATTTAAAAGACTGAAAAGAGTACGGTCTTGAACAGAAACTTGACGATTTCCTGAAGCCCATATTTCCTCAATTTTTTGTTGTTGCCAAGATTCTCGCCAAGAGAGTAATTTTTGTTGTTCAATGGAAGAGAGGGGAGTATTTATCAATTGATAAAGTTGTGATTCTAATTCTGATGCTGCTTCTTCTTTCCATACTGCCCAAAATTCTTTGTTAGTGGCAGTTGTTCCGTATTGAGCGGCGTTTTGTGCTACTGCTAGCAGCAATTGAGTTACACAAAAAAAGTGCGGAATGTTTTCAGGACGGTGATTGCGTAGTTGTTGACTGATGGCTTCATTTAATGCGTCTTTTAAATCAGGACGTTTACATTCAATTACTACCAGGGGAATACCATTTACAAATAATACTAAATCTGGACGAATGGTTTGGGTACTGTTGCGTCGTTCTATCTCAAATTCGTCGGTGACATGATAAACGTTATTGAGTGGGTTTTTCCAGTCTATATATTGTAGAGGATAACTTTTTTTATCTCCGTCAATAATTTGTTCTAGACTTTTACCGAGAGTAATTAAATCGTAAAGTTCTTGACTGGTTGTATAAAGTGCATCGTAATGAAATTGACTAATGGCTGTGATTGCTGTTTGAATATTGACTTGATTAAAAGGGTGAGTTTGTCCCCGATGTTCAATTTGATTGAGTTTGTGGAGTTGGGTGGTGAGGATTTGTTCTAGGACTATTTTAGAACGTTTTCCCCCTCGTTTGGCTAGACCTTCCGCAGGTGTGAGGTATTCATAGCCCATTTTTTGTAAAAGGGCGATTGCGGGAAGTTGAGAAATGATTTTTTCTAGCCAATCAGAGGGATTGTGGTGCATATAATGTTGTTGTTGACACTTGGTATGGTGATGGGTAGGTGTCTTTATTTTACCCATTTTCTGCTAGGATGATAGTATTACTTCCTTTTTTATAGTAATTGTCATGTAGATAAGCTGCATTTTTATGTCTCACGCAAAGGCGCAAAAGAATCAAGTTCGCAAAAATTAGGGAAAAACAGTACAAGAGGTTAATCTATTTTGACTCGTTTTTTTCCTGTTAATAGTTGTTGCATTAGTCCGCGTTTTTGTTGTTTGTAAGCCGCAAGTTGTTTTTCTAGGATTGAGATTTCAGCATCAGCAGTAGAGAGGATAGAGGCAATTTTTTGTTGTTCCTCTGATGATGGAATATCAAGTTCTATTGATTCAAAATCTTTTTTAGAAATTTCAAGAAATGTACTACCACTTGACAGCCGTAATAATTGATGTCTTTCTAGCATAAGCTTATAGTATAAATAGTTAATAGAATATTGCTTTTTTGGAATCAAGTTTTTAAATCCTTGATTAGTACACATAGAAACGGTATTTATTGCACAATACCCAATGGTTGCGCGAGTACAAACAAGTAATGAATTTATAGGTAAGATATTTGTAGAACTTGATTTTACTCCTTTAGTTGAAATTTTTCGGTTGGTAAAGCTTATGTATTTATCCTTCAAAACCGTTATTTCTGAAGGGGTACACCAAAAAATATCACCATTCCAATAATCAGGATTATTTGTATCAGGAGTTCCACCAGACACAACTTTTCCAATATCTTTTATTTTTGTGATTTCCCACTTGCTACCCTCAAATTCCTTAAATTGCTTTTTCCCAGTCAATAGCTGTTGCATGAGTCCCTGCTTTAGCTTGCGTTTAGCGGTGATGAGTTGCTCTAGGAGAGCAATCGCTTTATCCCAAGTGCTGAGAATCTCGGCTATTTTATACTGTTCGGAGATAGGGGGAACAATAATTTCTATATTTAGAAAATTTATTTTTGAAATATTTTTCATGCCCATACTAGTTCCAGTAGCATAAGATGAAATCTTTGTTTTAGAGTCATCTGATGCAATCAGATAACTTAGCCATCTAACTGAAAAATTATTATGTAGTGGCTCAATTTGCCATAATTTATCGGGTAAAAATAAATTTGGATAATCTCTGTCAATATATACATTTGCACCTACAAGAGTAGGTGTATTTGCTCTACTTATTAATATGCGATCTTTTTTAGGGTAAATCGTAAGTCGATGAATTTCTTCTAAATAAACTACTTTATGCTCATTTGGAATAAAAGTTCCATACGAAACTGCACTTACTTTTAGAACTCCAATTTCGCCATTCTTAATAAGTCTATCTTCGCCATTCACACTAACACCAGCATCTAAAGATTTCACAAAATCTTTAATGGTTCCAACTGTCCAACCTTCAGGAATCATAATTAAATTCTTCAAAATTTTATTCTACAACATTTTTATCTATTTACACGGCAAACTTATTTTGATAGATGTTCTTTTCTTCGTTTATTTCTTTGAGCCTTTGCGCGAAATAAAAAAAGTTCATATACATAAAAATTACTGTAAATTCAATTCAAGTATTTTTTATTCCATCTAAAATAACCTCAATTAAAAGACTCGTTATTCCTCCAATTTCACCAGATTTTCCCTCACCCATTGTCGCAGATGACGAATTAAACTAGTTTCACCCATTGTCAAACTCAACTCCAAAAACTTCATCAGCACAGCAGCATTAAACATTGGCAATACTAACGAAACTTCATTGGTTTGATAACTATCATTAACCAAACTACAAATTGTCAAAATCCCACCATTAAAACGCCATACCTCCGGCACTCCTAACACTGCATAAATATTCATTCGATTTATAGAACTGCTCGTAATATCAACCTCAATCGCTAAATCGGGAGGTGGATCAATTGTCAAATTAATCTCATCTTTACCACGCACAACTAATTCATTTTCAATATAATAACACTGATCCGGTTCTAAACCCTTTCGCAAATCTTCTCGTGTCCAAGTTGTAGAACCTAAACTGCGAATTTCAATTCCTAATTCTTCCGTCATTACCTCCACAAAACGACCCAGTAGTTTTTTAAAAGTTTCGTGGGGTGGTAATGGCATCATAATCTCCAAAATTCCATTATCATAAGTCAGTCGCGTTCCTGGTTGCGACTCCAAATCTCTGACCAAATTCTGATAGGTATCCCAGTGAATACCTTGCAGTATGGTTATATTTATAGGTGGTATTCTTGTTAGTGATGTATTGGTAGAAATTGTAATAGTCATAATGCAATACGGTTCAGTTAAGGGAAAAAGTAATATTGTCATCCTCACGAGAAGAAAATATCTCGCGAGATCCTTCCCTCCGGTCAGGATGACAGTATAGGGACTCTAGCTATAAATATTCAATTCTTTGAGATATTCACTCATTTTAACGCGCATTTCCGACAGATCCGCTTCTAAACCCTCAATTTCCTGCTGAACTACAGCAATATCAATCTCCTCTTCTTCTTCAAATGTATCTACATAGCGAGGAATATTCAAGTTAAAATCATTTTCTTTGATTTCTTCAAAACTGGCAACATAAGCATATTTATCTACATTTTCCCGTTTTTGATAAGCGTCAACTATCTTCTTAATATCCTGTGTACGTAAATTATTCTGAGTTTTAATATCTCCATAATCCCGACTTGCATCAATAAAGAAAACATTATTATCTATTCTATTCCGCTTAAAAATCAAAATTGCTGCTGGAATACCAGTTCCAAAAAATAAATTACTGGGTAATCCAATTACTGCATCAAGCAAATTTTCCATAATGAGTTGCTGACGGATTTTTCCCTCACTACTACCCCGAAACAAAACACCATGAGGAACCACCACCGCAACTCGTCCATTCATCAACGTTGTTGTCTCAATCATGTGACTGATAAAAGCAAAATCTCCTTTACCTTTGGGGGGAATTCCTCTCTCAAACCGTTTAAACCGATCATTCCCCACATCATCAGCACCCCATTTATCCAAACTAAACGGAGGATTTGCTACCACTACTTCAAAGCGCATCAGCTGATCATCTTCTAACAACTTCGGGTTACGAATCGTATCCCCCCATTCAATCCGAGCGCTATCTACTCCATGCAAAAACATATTCATTTTTGCTAAAGCCCAAGTACCACCAGTATTTTCCTGACCCCACAAGCTATAATCATTACTTCCTTGTTGTTTGACATAATTGGCACACTTAATTAAAAGTGACCCTGAACCACAAGTAGGATCACAAATTCGTTCCCCTGGTTTAGGTGCAATCAACTCCGCGATTAATTCGGAAACTTCGGCTGGGGTATAAAATTCACCTGCTTTTTTACCAGCACCCGCAGCAAATTTTGCAATTAAGTATTCATAAGCATTACCAATTACATCCATATTGCCGATGCGTGAGGGACGTAAATCCAGTTTGGCGTTAGCGAAATCTTCTAACAACATTTTTAAGCGGACATTCCTCTCACGAGTTTGTCCTAAGTTAGATTCACTATTAAAGTCAATGTTTCTAAATACCCCTACCAGTTTTAATTTATTAGATTCCTCAATTTTCTCTAGAGCCTTGTTAATAACATCACCTAAATTGGTTTCGTTGCGTTGTCGATACAAATCATCAAACCTACATCCTTCGGGTAATACGAATCGTTCCCGCTCCAACCGACGCAGGATGCGTTCTTTATCGTCCCCATATTGCTTTTTTAATTCCTGATAGTTTTCAGTCCATACGTCGCTGACGTATTTGACAAATAACATCACTAATAGATAGTTTTTATACTCACTTGCATCAATAGTGCCTCTGAATGTATCGCAAGCGTTCCAGAGGATACTGTTGATATCGTCTTGACTAACCGGGAGTAGGGGAATTGTATCTTTGTCCATGAACAAGGGGGATTACCTGGTTATTGAGTTTGATACATCATATTTCATCTGGATAAAGGATACAATGGCAGGCTTTCCGGCCTGCTCCACAATATTTTTACTTTGGTAAAGTCAGCAATTTTATTGCTACTATATTCCCAGTTACATAAGAATGATTATCATTATATTTATGTCTGTACCAAATATTGTTGTCGTTGCTGGTTCATCTGGGGCTGGAAAAACTACCTGGGTTTGTCAACAAATGCGAGATATCGCCGATGTTGACAAAATAATTTATTACAGCCCTGGTACTGGGACTATCCCCGTTGACCAAACCCGCCTAGCTTCTGAATTTCCTGATTTACAGGTGTTTAGCGATGCTCAACAAGTCGAATTTCTAAACCAAATACCCAAAGCAGATGTGGTTTACATTGAGTGGGGATTTTATCTGGAGTTGGGATCTGTAGCACAATTATTAGATAATCTAACTTACCGCACTATTGCAGTCCTACCACCTGACCTCAAAGACTCTGAATACCATGCTTGGGCAAAGGAGATTGTACGCGGCGCACCAACCCAAGTCAGTAATGCTGAAACTTTATGGCGGGCGGCAAGCAATGGTCAAGTCATTGACGAAAACAGTTTAGAAGAATTTTGGTACGAAATCACCCACGGTGCTTACGGTATTGTCACTCGCGCCAAAGGCATTTTTGACGTGAACGATGGTCGGTCACTTTACTGTGATTTTATCGCTGGCGTTCCCCAAACGGATTTTCTGGAATTAGACTTACCACGCTACTTGGAAGGTAGACCCCAGCGTTTCAGTGGACTAGAAGTGGTGGGACAAAACTTGGATGAAGCAACTTTAAGGCAAACCTTATCAGATTGCTGTTTATCTGACGCGGCGATTTTGCAATACCAACAACAAGTAAAAGAGATTTTATTACAGGGAGAACCAGTATGAAGATAGCCGTTATTTCATGTATTCATGGTAATTACGAAGCCTTGGATGCTGTATTACTAGATATTGACCAACAAAAAGCTGAAAAAATCTTTTGTGTTGGCGATTTGGTAGGATATGGGCCGCATCCCAATGCAGTTGTTGCTCAAATTCGTTCTTTAGATATTCCTACCTGCGTCGGCTGTTGGGATGAAGATATTGTAGAAGGTTTGAACGCTTGCGATTGCAGTTATCCCTCATTATTGGCAGAAAAAAGAGGAATACAAGCTCACGAGTGGACTAATAAGGAAATTAGCTCAGAAAACCGTGAATTCTTAACTAAGTTACCCTACAGTCTCAAAGAAGGAAATTTAGCTTTTGTTCACGGTAGTCCTCATAGCAACCATGAATATTTACTACCTCAACTCGACGCTTTTGTGGCACTAGAGCGAGTAATTTCCACAGATTCAGATGTACTATTTTGTGGACACACTCATGTTCCTTACGCCCGGACTCTGGATGCTGGTCAGTTACAAGTTAGTGTTGGCAGAGGAGAAAAAGCACAGAAAATCAGCTTTACATCTCCTCTCAAACGGATTGTGAATGTAGGTTCAGTGGGAGAACCCCGACATGGACGACCGAATGCTACTTATGTAATTTACGACACAGACACTCAAGAAGTCAAACTACGGGAAGTGGCTTACGACTACCAGAAAACCTGTACGGCGATTATTGAAAAAGGTTTACCTCCAATTTTTGCTTGGCGTTTAGCGCATGGGTTGGAGTATGCAGAACGAGCAGATGACCCGACTCATGTTTGCACAAGGTAATCTCTCTCCCCTCCTCTTCCTTTGCGTACCTTTGCGCTTTCCTTTTCTTCGAGACGTTTCGCGAACGCGTTCCTCTGCGTTTAAAAAAAATATGAATAAATGGGCGATTTTAAGTGGAATTGAAGCTAACTTAGCAGCTTATGAAGCCGTAATAGCAGATATTAAGCGACAGGGTGATAGTGTAAAAGCTTTGTATATTTTAGGCGATTTAGTAGGGCCAAGACCAGAAGCAGAAAAGTTGGTAGAACGAGTGCTTAACCCACGCCAGGGAGAATTAGAACCCCTGATTTGTAAGGGATGGTGGGAAGAACAGTGTTTTATTCTGCATGGTCTGGGAACGACTGGGGATGCTCCTGAACTTATAGCAAAATATGGGGGTGATACAGTAAAACTACTGTGGGATAGCGTATCACGTAAAACTGTACAATGGTTGAGAAACCTCGACTTTGGTTTTTTTGAATTAGATTGTTTATTAATCCACGGCTCAACGGTAAGTGTAGATGACGAACTGACTCCAGACACTCCCCCAATTCAAATGCTTGATAGACTCTCAAGGATGCAAGCAAATAATCTGTTTTGTGGACGTTCTGGTTTAACTTTTGAGTATCAATTGCAAACTGGTTCTATTACTACTGGACTCACTACTCTTGATAGCCAACTACCTCCCCAAACGGTTGCTGTGACTCCGCGTCAAGTAATTGGGGTTGGGAATGTGGGACGGACACCAGGTCAAGCTACCTATACTTTGTATAACCCCGGAACGAATCAGGTGGAATTCAAGACTGTTTATTACGGCAATAGTAAGGGATTTCAAAGCCAGCCCCAAGTTACAGAATCGAAATTTCGCGTCTAATCAATTGCGAAGGCGATGGTTCATATGTTGTCAATACTTGCCAGATATTGGCACAATGCAACCATTTTTAAAGGATCAGCGATCGCTCTTTGGTGACAAATTAAAAAATTTAACATCCATCTAATGGGAAAAAGGAAGTACCCGTAAAAGATGATATGATATTTAGATAATGATTCTCATTCTCGCAGAGTAGTTTTCTTCTGATGATAAATCCTAAAACATTGAACACAGTCCCTGTAACTGTTTTGACTGGCTATCTGGGAGCAGGTAAAACCACACTGCTCAATCGCATCCTCACACACGAACACGGCAAGAAAATTGCTGTAATCGTCAATGAATTTGGAGAAGTGGGTATCGATAACCAATTAGTTATCGATGCAGATGAAGAGATTTTTGAGATGAATAACGGTTGCATTTGCTGCACGGTGCGCGGCGACTTGATTCGTGTCATCGGCAACTTAATGCGGCGACGGGATAAGTTTGACCATCTAGTAATTGAAACCACTGGATTAGCTGATCCCGCACCAGTTATTCAGACATTTTTCGTTGATGAAGATATGAAAAGCCATCTGTCTTTAGATGCAGTAGTGACGGTGGTAGATGCCAAGCACATCTGGCAGCACTGGGATGCAAGCGAAGCACAAGAGCAAATTGCCTTCGCCGATGTCATTTTGCTGAATAAAACTGACTTGGTGACATCAGAACAACTAGAAGAGTTGGAAAGGCGGATTCGCTTCATGAATGCGATGGGAAAAATCTACCGTACCCACAACACAGAATTAGAAATGGATGCACTATTAGATGTGAAAGCATTTGACCTCAACCGCGCATTGGAGATTGATCCCAATTTCTTGAGTGAAGAAGCACACGAACATGATGAAACCGTGTCTTCTGTCGCTTTGGTAACAGAAGGCGCATTGGATATCCAACAGTTGAACGAGTGGCTGGGATTTTTATTGCGAACCCAAGGAGTAGATATCTTCCGCATGAAAGGCATTCTCAACATTGCTGGTGAAAATAGCCGCTTTGTGTTCCAAGGTGTGCATATGCTGTTAACTGGAACAGCAGACCGTCCCTGGAAACCCAACGAGCAGCGTAAGAATGAACTGGTGTTCATTGGTCGCAATCTTAATGCTAACGACCTACGGAGGGATTTTTTAGCGTGTCTAGTTTAAACTGAGACAAAAAAATGTGGCTTATTTACATGAAAATTGCTGTAAAATTACTATTTTCGGGATTGTCTCTAATGGCAAAGATTGGGAATTTGGTAAATTAGAAGAAAAGCTATTTACCCAAAATAAAACTCGCTATTTTATTCAAGATTTAGAGCGGTTATTTGCTGCTGTTAACTATGTTTTCCACCAGAGTAATGTCCAGCTAAGTAATTTGGTTTTTGCTTGATTTTTCAAGACTAATTCTTTCTCAGTGAAAAACCACTTGCAGTTAATGCTGAGTTAGGAGTATAACATAAAACAGACTTAACTTTGGTTCAGGAAGAATGATATGAGCGCAGCGGCTAATACTCACGCGAGTCTGAATAGCTTTGAATATAGAGATGGTATTTATTTTCCCACTGACTACGCGGATTTAAATACAACCAAGCACAAGCAAACATGGGATAAAATTGGTGCAACTTATTATGGTTCCCAAAAAATTGAGCAAGTGACAGATGCATCTTCACTGAAACAGGATTACACTCTGTTAGGTGGTAGACCAGGAGGAACTTGGGATCAATTTCCTGAGCATAAATCTGTAGATTCTATTTTAGAGCTTGGTTGTGGTTATGGTCGCGCTCCTCTACATCTTTCTATAGCTAAAAATCTCCGTTGTGAGCAATATTATGGAATTGATATTTCTGAACCTTTATTACGACGATTAATTAAGGTTAAACAAGAGTATGATTTTTTCCCAGGTGCGGAATTTAATTTAATTTGTAATTCTGCGGAATTACTTCCTTTACAAGATAATTCTATAGATTTAGCAATTTCTAATTGTGTTTTCATGCATATCCCAGATAGACAATTAAGAAATTTAATGGCGGAAATAGTTCGGGTTCTTAAACCCGGTGGTAGTTTTGTTTTTAATCATTCTTTTCACAATAAATCTTGTCCTTCTCATATTATCCACAATTTTGTCAGAAATCTGAATATTTTCAACAAGAATCCTATTTATCTCCAGCAATATACTGCTCAAGAGGTTGAGGAAATATTAGCTAATGCGGGAATGAAAGCTAAATGTCCTCAATATACTGTAGAACCAACCAAAGAATATGCGATTTTACCGCAAAAAATCAAAGGTATTCCTGTACCTTTTGCTAGGTCAATTAATCAAAGTCTCAAGCCATCTAATACTCAAAAAGCGGTTTTTGCTTATGGTTTTAGTGCTTATAGTATTCCTTTAGTGTAGGATATCTACGATGTGAAGACAACACAAGTAAGGGCGTATGGCAATACGCCCCTACTATTCCTCACTCCTGACTCCTGTTTATAAAAGTCCTGCGGATTCATATAAGCGTTTCACCATTGCGGTAATCTTGGTTCCATAATCTAAATCAGCTGACCAACGTCCTGATAGTTGATCAATTAATGGAGCAATACCCCTGGTGACAAAACGAAATCGAGGGTCTACTTCTTCCTGTACTAATGGTTCTAAACTAGCATAAGCTTTTAAGTGCTGGATATGCGCTCTCACCCCAATTCTAGCACTGGCAAAAGATGCTGCTTCGGCTCCACCACCCACAGTACCTAAACCAGCAAAGTTATTTTGCTCTGGTTTGATATCAGTCCCAAAGTTTAAAAATCCAGTTTCTAGACACATTTGACAAAAAGCAATGTCGTAGTTTACCCCTTCTATCGAAGATTCTTCTCGATAAAGATTGGGTAAGTCAGGAAACTGAACGATCGCATTTTGATTATTGTTTCTTAAAAATAGTTGTAACTGAACTTCGGAAGTACTACCATTAGAAACAATCCGGTCAATTTGAGTAGGATGTACTACCAAAATTGAACGTAAGTTAACTGTGCGAGTGGTACTATCCCAAGTCACAGATACATGATAATCTCGCAATTCAATAGCTTTAATATATACTACTTTGCGATAAGTGATGCGACGGATATCAGGTGCTTTTGATAAATCAATCCGTAAGCGATCAACTAAATCAATGGGGATATAAGCATTACCATTAATCAGTACTCCTTTCTCTAGATATTGTTGACCATTAATGTTAACATTAATTTCAGAATAAGTTGGTTCAGCAGGTGTTCCTGTAGGATCAATAACCCGACTCCAGGAGGCTAAACCATCAGCAATTCCTAAAGCAAAATCACGACGACGAGTTTGTAATAGGGCGCGGTCTTCAGGACTAGTAATAAAAGCTACTTGCATTACTAAAGCAGCCGTAGCAGTCTGACGACAAAAACTTAATTTACCTAATCCACTATCAGTATCGGGTTTAACGCCACGATTGGGTAATTGGGGAACACGGCGTAACAGTCCCATCAACAGCAATTCAGCATTATTCTTCCGTTGATCATTGTTAGCAATGTGGAAAACACTAGTACCACGGACGGAAGGATTGTTAGCAGCATCAGCATGAATTTCTACAGCGACATCAGTTCTCCGCGCCCGTGCATTAATCCAGGTGATAGTTTGAGCCGCACTCAAATCATCAGGAACCGCTAAAACTTCAAAATTTCGTCCTCTGAGTTCCGTGACAATCAAATCCCGCAATAAAATCATCTCCTTAGCTTCAGTGGTACCACCAGCAATGGAACCAGGGTCGGTTCTTCCGGCTTCTTTACCTCCATGAGCTGCTGAAATAAATATACGTCCCATTTTCTAGATTTCCCGTTGATATGCTCGAACTGAAGCAGTTTTAGATCTCATTCTTGTTTTGATGACAAGAATATAATAGCGATCAGTGGGTAAGTGGACAGCAATTTTAACTACTGATTAATTAACCACAAATTGACAACAATGCAAATTCCCCGTTTACACCCAAATACTATTGAAGAAGTCAAACTTCGGGCTGACATTGTAGATGTCGTTTCGGAACACGTTGTCTTACGTAAACGTGGTAAGGATTTTGTGGGTTTATGTCCCTTCCATGATGAAAAAAGCCCTAGTTTTACGGTTAGTCCTACCAAGCAAATGTATTATTGTTTTGGTTGTCTAGCTACGGGAAATGCCATTAAGTTTATGATGGACTTAGGCAAAAGACCGTTTATAGAAGTGGTACTAGATTTAGCACGGCGCTACCAAGTACCTGTAGAAACCCTGGAACCTGAACAACGACAAGAATTGCAGCGTCAGTTATCTTTACGTGAGCAATTATACGAGGTTTTAGCAACAACTGCACATTTTTATCAACATGCTTTAAGACAATCTCAGGGACAAAAAGCACTTCAGTATTTACGTAATGACCGTCTGCTCAAGGAAGAAACTATCCAGCAGTTTGGTTTGGGTTATGCTCCCGCAGCTTGGGAAACTCTCTATCGTTATCTAGTCGAAGGTAAACATTATCCTGTCCCATTGCTGGAAAAAGCGGGATTGATTAAGCCCCGCAAGGAAGGTGGGGGTTATTATGATGTATTTCGCGATCGCCTCATGATTCCCATCCGCGATATTCAAGGAAGGGTAATTGCTTTTGGGGGAAGAACATTAAGTGATGAGCAACCCAAATATCTAAATTCACCCGAAACGGAACTTTTTAGCAAGGGTAAAACCTTATTTGCGCTGGATGAAGCTAAAGAAGGAATTTCCAAACTTGATCAAGCTGTGGTGGTAGAGGGATATTTCGATGCGATCGCTCTCCATGCTGCGGGAATTAATCATGCAGTTGCTTCTCTGGGAACAGCTTTAAGTTTAGAACAAGTGCGGTTAGTATTACGTTATGCTGAATCTAAACAACTAGTGCTGAACTTCGATGCAGATAAAGCCGGAACTAATGCTGCTCAAAGAGCCATTGGGGAAATTGCTGATTTAGCATATAAAGGAGAAGTACAACTAAAAATACTCAACTTACCAGATGGGAAAGATGCTGATGATTATTTAAAAAATCATAGCCCAGCAGATTATCAGCAATTGTTAGCAAAAGCTCCATTATGGCTAAATTGGCAAATTGAGCAAATAATTAGCGGTTGTGATTTAAGACAAGCTACAGATTTTCAACAAGTCACACAGCAGCTAGTCAAATTATTAAAAAATATTGTTAATCAAGATACCCTAAATTATTATATTTCTCATTGTGCAGAAATTCTGAGTTTAGGAGACACCAGACTGATACCTCTGAGAGTAGAAAATCTGTTAACCCAGATTGTACCTGGGAGTTTACCAAATTCAGCCATAGCTCGAAAATCACCACCGAAAACACCAAAGTTATCAATAGTATCTACAGAACGCAGTCTTTTAGAACAAGCTGAGGGGTTATTGCTGCGAGTTTATTTGCATTGTCCAGAACAACGTCAAGAAATTTTTGATGAACTAGAAACACGAGATTTGGAATTGAGTCTTTCACATCATCGCTTGTTATGGCAACAAATATTTCAATCAACTGGAGAAAATTTAGATTTAATCTCTTATCTGCAAGATAGGTATTTAGAACTAGGTGAAGATTTTAAGGTGGTTTCCCATTTATTCCATTTAAATGAGAAAGCTAAAAAAGAGATTATGCGGACACCTCAAGTAGTACAAGCGGCGATCGCGTGTATTGAAAGAGTAATGAGAGAGAAGCGTTGTCGTCATTTTTTAGAATTATGGCAAGAAACCGATCCAGTGGCTGAACCAGAGCGATATAATGCTTATTATCATGCTTATTACACAGAAAAAATGCGATTACAAGAACTAGATAAGTTGCGGTTATTTTCCATCACAGATTTGCTTTGAGTTAAAATAGAGGAAATATTAGCTTTTATAGAATTGGGTATTTTCGGATGCCTTTCGTACTCACTCGATATCAAAGCTTCAAGCTTTTGCTATTTACTCCACAGTTGCACCCAATTCCAGCAGAAACGGTATAGATTCAATCTATACAAAATCCCCTTAAAATAGTTCAACATATTGGAATTGTAAATTAAAATAGTACAAAGTTACTATAGCCTGTGTGGTTTAACCAAATTTCGGGGTATTTCGATCATTTTTGAATCCAGAGCTTAAAATATAATTAACCTTACGGGTTGGTAAGATGGTAACTGAAAAAAACTTAGAACAAATATCCCAAACAACCACCGTTGTAGACTGGGAAACCCATAAACCACCTATAGATTTAATTTTTGATGATGGTGAACCCTTGGAATCAAATCGCCACCGCATTGCTATGAATGCCCTGATTCGATCATTGCAGCAAGCTTGGGCTGACCGCAATGACTTTTTTACGGGGGGCAATATGTTTATTTACTACAGTAGCACTGAAGTACGTAACCGCGATTTCCGTGGGCCAGATTTTTTTGCAGTATTGAATGTTGATGGCACTACCTCTAGACAAGGCTGGGTGGTATGGGAAGAAAATGGTCGCTATCCTGATGTGATCGTCGAATTAATGTCACCATCTACCGCAGAAATAGACAAGGGTGTAAAAAAAGATATTTACGAGCAGGTTTTCCGCACCTCAGATTATTTTGTCTACAACCCCTTTGACCCCAGTTCTTTGCAGGGATGGCATTTAGATGATGATCAGCGATATCAGCCTTTGACCCCAAATGAACGTGGGTGGCTATGGTCTAAGCGTTTAGGGTTATGGTTAGGTACGCATGAGGGCACAATAGATCGAGAAACAGCAGTATGGTTACGGTTTTTTGATGTGGCTGGCAATCTGGTTTTGTTACCAGATGAAGCCGCGATCGCACGAGAGGAAGTCGCAAAGAAAAGAGCCGAACGTTTAGCGGCTCGGTTAAGGGAATTGGGAGAAAATCCCGATATTTGACAATCTCACCACTGAGGTGAGAGCCTGTAGCCAGTGTCCTCTGGCAACAATTAAGATAGTTAACCCGTTGCTTTGGACACTTTTGTTCAACTTATATAAAAATATACTGCTGAATGGAGAAGAATCATACTTCTTCATCCAAAATTAGTACAAGTACAGTGGTAGAAATTTCCAAAATTCTCTATTCTAGTAAATAGATGTAAGACTCCTATTTGATTTCTCGACGTAATCCTGTATATTTTCTATCTCTACACACTTGCTTATACAGATAAGTTAAAACTGTTTCCCCTCAAATAATTTCACTAGGAGATGGCTAAATGGCAAGAGTAATTTTCTATGAAAAACCAGGCTGTAAAGGTGGTACAAAACAAAAAGTTGTCCTCACCGCCGCAGGTCATGAAGTGATTCCCTACAGCTTATTAACAGAACCCTGGACAGCAGAACGATTACGTTCTTTTTTTGGCAATCGCCCTGTAACGGAATGGTTTAATCGCTCTGCACCACAGATAAAATCTGGTACAGTAGTGCCAGAAAACTTGGATGCAGAAACAGCTTTGGTGATGATGTTGAGAGATCCCTTGCTAATTCGTCGTCCTTTGATTCAAGTCGGCGATCGCTGTGAAGTAGGTTTTGATGTAGAAAAGCTGGATGCTTGGATTGGCTTAAAGCCTGTAGATGAATCTTTGAAAGCTGTTAGCGAAAACCTGATGAGTCAGAATTTGCAAGGTTGTGCTCACGGTAATCATGAACATCATCATGGTGAAGGTAAATGTAAGGAGCATGCCCAGAGACAATAGAAAATATACAGTAACTTTTCAGTAAAAATCCTGTGGAGCAGGCATCTTGCCTGCCATTATATCCTTAATTTTTAATTTTTAATTTTTAATTTGATATTAGTATCACGAACGGTAATATAGTGTCAGCATTAAGAAAAAGCGATGAAAAATCAAATTACCGAAAAACTAAAACAAGCTTCTGCTGGCTTAATGATGATGAGTGAGTCAGACTATCCTTTTGAGGTTGTTTCCTGGAATGGGGAAGCGAAAGAACCCCTGACCCCTCAAAAACTCCTCCATCTTACAGATAATCCTGAAGATTCATTAGTTGAGGAAGTGTCTTTAGAGGACTTCTTTAGTAATTGTGCTTATGAACAAGAATGGTATGATGAACAGCAAAAACAAGATGTGAAGAAATTTCAACATCTGCTACAAACCATTAAAGATAACTTGAAAGAAATCAAAGTTTATCGTGTAGGGAAGAGAAAAATTAATGTCTATATTCTTGGTAAAGCTGCAAATGAGGATTTAGCAGGTGTTTCTACAATTTTAATAGAAACATAATCAAGCATAAACACTAAGCAAGGATTCTAATTCAGTCGGGTCACTGACAATCTTGCGTAAAGTTTCACTGAAATACAAAACTTCATAGTTAGGTACAAGTTCTTTTTGTAGCTGTTTCCATAAACTAATTCCTTCTGCTTCAAAAGCCGCTTTAGCCTCTACACTCGGAAAATCCGATGCACTAGGATCTTCCCAATTCATCTTCTCATCATAAACTTCTGTCCATTTCTGTAAGCGGCTAATAGTTTTTTCACTTAATGGCAATGTCTCTGGATTAATATCACCAGCTTTATTAGAACTAACCCACCATATTGGGTAGCATTCATAATCAGCCATAAGTTTGATTTTTTCTACCATAGTCATTTTACCGAATTATGGGGAAGTTCTGGGGTTAGCTCCTACTATATATCCATTATCGCTTACCGTCACAGATATATATTGGATTCTGCCATTAAAATTAACTTCTGTGAAATCTATTTGCTGATAAAGGTACACAAAAGCAGGCAAGATGCCTGCTCCACAATAGTTTTACTATTTTATGTGTACCTCGATAAATTTGCCCATTTTCTGTTATTTTATACCTTGACTACTAAATCTTCTAACGCTTGCTGTAAATCATTGGTCAAATCAGCAACTGCTTGCTTTGCTCCAGCACGACTTCCTTTATAATCCGCAAATCGCTCGGAAACAGATATTGGTTCTCCTATTGTTAATTTAGCTCTTTGTTTACCCAATTCTGGACGCTGAGAAGAGTTATTTCCTTTAATTTTATTCACCATATTCCATAAAATTAATGTCATTTCTGCAAATCTTTCTACAGTCGGTTTTTCGCGAATATAACTACCAGAAACTGCGACAAAACTTTCTACTAACCGCATATGCCACATTCTTGAATAAGATTCCTCAGCGATGCGATCGCCTAATGCTTTTTCAATAGATGATAATGATTTCACATCTTTGAAATCTTCTCTAAATATATAATTCCATCCCGCTTGTTCTACCCGACGACAGCGATCAGTCCAAGTTCCTTTGGATGGGATATTAAAATATTGCTCTGATATGAATAAAGCAATATTCATGATGGCTTGTAATCGTTGGCTTAAAGCTTCATTTCTATCTACAATTTCTCCTTCCACAATTTTTATCTCTGGTAATTTTTGATGATAGAATTTGGTATAGAATTTTTCCATTACTGACAGTAAGTGTTCTGCCAAACTTAAGAGTCGGGGATAGAGAGATTCTAAAGAAGCAACGTTGTTTTCTAGTGGTGAAGTTAAACCGCTAGCTATTTCTAATTGACTTAAAACATTGGCGATCGCCTCCCAAGGTTGCTCAACATAACTATATTTAATTCCCACTGGTAAAATATAAACTTGCTCAGACCGACCAGCTTTGAATAAATCCTCCGCACACCAAAAACCAAATTGAGCAATACCTGGTTCCAAAGGACTGATAATCTCCGATAAACCATTAGTTGCACCTTCAGGAGCAGCAGCGATGGGAAATTGACCATTAGCAAATAACTCTCGCACGGAACGTAAACCCGTCCAATCAGCTTTACCCCGTTGAATGGGAGTCCCAGCTAAAGAAGCAGCAATCCAACCCACATATTCCCCAGCCCAAAGAGGAATACCCCGATCATAGATAAAATGGGCATGAATGGGAGACTCTAGTCCAATTCCTCGTTGTTGTGCTATCTTAGGCACGAGTTTCCAGAGTAAATACGTTAAACAAAATGGATCTTCCGTTTTGGGATGACGAAACGCCAACAAAAAGCGCACCTTTTTTTGTTGAAACTGATGATATAAATCTACTAGCACCTCTACATTGTCTGCTTCAATGTGCACAAGAGGTGTTTTCCAGTTAATTAATTGCGGTAGCAGGAATTGCATCAACCGTAGGAATGAGGGGTTAAATGCTGGCTCAATAAATTCCAAAGGTGGTTGTGCTTGATAAGTTATGTTAGACAAGGTAGTTGACTCCTGGATTGGGGATGCAGCACTAACAACAAAATAGTAATTCTAGAAAGGAAAAAACCGATGCGATTGTCGAAAATGTTATTTGTTACTTTACGAGATGACCCTGCTGATGCGGAAATCCCCAGCCATAAATTATTACTCCGTGCAGGTTATATTCGTCGCATCGGTAGCGGTATTTATGCTTATCTGCCTTTGATGTGGAAAGTTCTGCAAAAGGTTTCCCAGATTGTGCGGGAAGAAATGAACGCTACCGGCGCTCAAGAATGTTTGTTACCTCAATTACAACCGGCTGATTTATGGAAGGAATCGGGACGGTGGGATACTTATACTAAAGCTGAGGGAATTATGTTTTCCCTGATTGACCGTCGTGAGCAGCAGTTAGGATTGGCTCCACTCATGAAGAGGTAATCACGACTGTGGCTCGTGATATGATTCGCTCTTATCGTCAATTACCTTTACATCTATATCAATTACAAACTAAATTCCGCGATGAAATCCGTCCCCGGTTTGGTTTAATGCGCGGACGGGAATTTATCATGAAAGATGGTTACTCTTTTCATGTCGATGAAGAAAGTTTAAAAGCAACTTATCAGGATATGTATACTGCTTATAGCAATATGCTGCGGCGTTCTGGTTTAGCTTTTCGTCCGGTGGAAGCGGATTCCGGTGCAATTGGTGGTTCTGGTTCTACAGAATTTATGGTGTTGGCAGATGCTGGGGAAGATGAAGTTCTCTATACTGAAGATGGAAAATATGCGGCTAACGTAGAAAAGGCAGTATCTTTACCACCTGATGCCGAAATCTCCCCGTTTACCACTTATGAGAAACAAGCTACCCCAGAAACGGATACCATCGAAAAGTTGTGTCAACTACTCAAATGCTCTCCTACTCAAGTTGTCAAAAACGTTCTTTACCAAACAGTTTATGATAACGGGATAACTGTGTTGGTGTTAGTGAATATTCGTGGTGATCAAGAAGTTAATGAAGTCAAGTTGCAAAATGAATTGACTAAACTTGCTCCTGAGTATGGTGCTAAGGCGATTATCTCTTTAACTGTACCATCACCGGAAACAATCGGAGCATGGGCGGTGAAATCTCTACCTTTAGGATATATTGCTCCAGATATTGCGGATGAGTATATTAATGCTAATAAACAAATTCATGCCCAATTTGTCCGTTTTGTCGATCCAACTGCTGTGGATTTAAAGAATTTTGTTACAGGTGCAAATGAAATTGGTTTTCATGTCGTTGGTGCAAATTGGGTTGAGCATTTCCAATTACCTAGCTTAGTCGTAGATATCCGTAAAGCTAGACCAGGCGATCGCGCAGTTCACAATCCAGCACAAACCCTCAAAAGTGCTAGAGGAATTGAAGTCGGTCATATTTTCCAATTAGGAACCAAGTATTCCCAAGCAATGGGAGCAACTTATACTAATGAACAAGGGGAAGAAAAGCCTTTAGTGATGGGTTGTTATGGTGTAGGTGTGTCCCGATTAGCCCAATCGGCGGTAGAACAGTCCTATGATAAAGATGGGATTATCTGGCCTGTGGCGATCGCACCTTATCACGCCATAGTCACCATTCCCAATATTAAAGATGCTCAACAAATAGCAGTAGCAGAAAAACTCTACACCGAATTAAATCAAGCTGGTGTGGAAACTTTGCTGGATGACCGGGATGAAAGAGCCGGGGTTAAATTTAAAGATGCGGATTTAATTGGGATTCCGTTTCGGTTAGTCACTGGGAGAGCGATTGCTAACGGTAAAGTGGAAGTTGTCAAACGTGCTACTCGTGAATCTCAGGAAATTGCCATTGAGGAAGTTGTCAATACACTTCAACAATGGATTAAAGCTGCCATAGAGGGCTAAAAAATTCGGGGTGAGGAATAGTAGGGGCGTATTGCCATACGCCCTTTCGTGTACTAACCGACCAAAATTTTAAACTTCGTAAATTAAACACTCTACGGATGCAGGATGAGTATCGCAATAGTTTTCCAAAGAGGTTTTCTGTTGCTTTACTTGCTTTTGATGAGCTTTTTCGGCTTGCAATTCTTCCACAATATCCCAAGCTACAGCACAACTACTAGAAGTCCCATCAAGTTCACAAGCCTGACGCGCTTCAGAAATGGCATCAAAAATAGTTTGCTCTAGAGTTTTAGTTTCATTTAAGGTTGTCATGATATTTTCACCTTTAATCTAGATTGTCTTGCTACCCATCTTGCACTCTAAATTGGGAATCTGGTTTTATTCATACAAGTTGTTGACAGAACTTGATAAACCATTAAGAACAGTAACAAATTAAAAAGATTTTTATTAATTCTCAATAGTTTATTTTGAATTCCTGTCGCAACCGATACAGAATTGTATTTTTATCCACTTCTGAGAGAATTTCTTGAATAATTGTGCTAGCACCCAATTGTCCCCAAGTGCAACCTTTTTCTAGATAGACTTGAGCAGCTTTTCCTACCAAGTATGCACCATAACCAGCAATACCTGCTTGGGCGATCGCACTTCCAGCAAAAGCAGTTATATTAGTAGGAGAATCACCACTAGTAATTCCCGCAGTACTTTTACCTAAACCTAATAAAAAACTACTACTCAATTCTCCCAGCAATAAACCCCCAGAACTGAATAAAATAGTTTTGAGGATTTTACTAGCTTCATAACTAGTCACAGGTAAACCATATAAACGTGCTAAAGAACGAATTAAAGCCAAATCAGTGACAGCACCACCAAAGATATCTAAAAAAGGGATGGGATTTAAACCTACCGCTAAAGCTTTATACTTAGTAAACTGCCAGATTAGATCTTCCGCTTGACGGTTACGGAAGTCAATAGTTTTGTGAGCGATGGACTCAGAAGCATACCGGGTTTGAATCAGAGCATTTAAAGCTAAAAGCGATCGCCCTTCTTGATTTAAAATATTCAGGATAGACTGTTTAAGTTCATCTACTTGAGGGAGGGGAGTTTCCGATTCATAGGTAACACGTCCATCAGGCATATTCCACCCTCACTTCCATCGGTGCTGGTTCCGCAGCCACCATCACAATTTCATCAGGTAAGAGAGGTTTGGTGGGGACAATTCCTGCACCTAATTGCTGTAAATTATTGTAAATTGCAGTGCGGTCTGTCTCTGGATATAAATCAATTTTGTTAAACACCAAAATCAGAGGCTTTTTAGCCTGACGCAATTCCAGTAAAGCTTGATACTCAAGACGAGTAATATCACCAGCGACAACAAACAAAATTAAATCAGCTTGACGAGCTATTTCCCGCGCCATTTTTTCCCGTGCATCCCCCTCAATTTCATCTAATCCAGGGGTATCAATTAATTCTACTAATACCTTATCTCCTGGTTTCCAACGCACAGAACGAGGCCATTGAGTTACACCATTGAGGGGACCTGTTTGTAAAATCTTATCTCCCAGCAAAGCATTTAATACTGCTGATTTCCCTCGACTGACTAAACCAAAAACAGCAATTCTAATCACATTAGAATCTAGTTTGCTCAGAGTAGAGGTTAAAAGTTCTAATTCTGGTTTTACCGAAAGAGCTAATTCTGGGTTTGATGATAGCTGTTCAGGTTTACGAAGATATCCATACCAAGACAATGCTTGTCTGATACTAGCGCGAGCACGGTTTAAATGAGTTTCTTGTTGATTACGCACAGAGTTAGGTTGATTCAAGGTAGAGTAGATATTGAGTAATATATCTATTTTTATCTAATTGTTCGATTATCTGTAGCAGAAACTTACCCAAGCGATGAATTTGTGCAAGAACCTCTTGCACAAATTACTTGGTCTAGTAGAAATACTCAATATATAGACTGTGGCGAAACGAGAGAAATCTACGCTAAGAAATTAGAGCAAGAGCAATAAAAATTATGGCTAAAGATGCTTTCCATAAGAATGTTAAGGTAGCTCTACAAAAAGAAGGATGGATTATTACATCTGACCCACTACAAGTAAAATTTGGAAAACTTGATCTGTATATTGATTTAGGTGCCCAAAGGATAATTGGAGCGGAACGGGAAGGAGAAAAAATAGCAATTGAGATTAAGAGTTTTCTTGGACAATCTACGGTAACAGAATTTCATGCAGCAATTGGACAATTTATCGGCTATCGAGATGTACTAAGCGTTGTTGAAACTAATCGAACCCTATATTTAGCAGTGCCTTTGATAACTTATCAAGATTTTTTCCAAGTACAGGAGTTTGCACAACTAGTAATGCGAAAGAATCAAATTAAACTAATTGTATACGACCCACTCCAGGAGATAATTGTACAATGGCAAAACTAGAAGTTTATCGTCAAGCAGTATGTGAGGTACTGAGTGAATATGGAAACTATAAACCAGTTAACGCTGAAGTAGAAGTACAAACTATCTTTGATACCGAACGTGACCATTATCAGATTGTCAGTGTCGGTTGGCAGGATAACAGAAGGGTACATACTTGTACTATACACATAGATATAAAGCCTGAGTGCAAAGTTTGGATACAACTAAATAATACAGACTTACAACTTGCTGATGAATTGATGGAACATGGTGTTGCTAGAGAAGATATTGTACTAGGGTTTCATAGCGCCTATATGCGACAATTTACTGAGTTTGCTAAAGGGTAATAATTAGCAATTCCTAGTCAATCAGGTCAAGTTTAGCCAAATCTAAAATGTTTTATGCAGTCATGATTAATTACTTATTCGGCTGCATATTAATTTGACCTGGCATTCTAGGTGGTGGTGGAGGTATTTTAGATAGTGATGGTGGTGAGTTAAACTGTCTTGCTAGTGAAAGCACTATAGACCTAAATTTCTCTACATCTTGATTCTTTTTGTAGAAGACAATAATACTAATTGTAGTAGTATAAATTATTAGCCATTTTTGTTTAATGAAGAAGTAAAGAATAATGAAAATTATACCAATGAAATAGAACCAAAGAGTTAAAAGTCCTAATATCAATAACCAATTAAGAGGTTCAGAGGCGATTTCAATGGATTTAACATCCTGAATTCTAGTTTGAATATCCTTTTTTACCAGTCCATAATTTGATTCAATATTGGTTTGTAATAAATCACCAACAATTTTAACTGTAATCTTTGATCTGCTTGCATCTGGAACAATTAGATTACCCCACACTAATCCAGGATTGCCGTTAATTTCTATATTTTGAGATGATTTGTCTGTCATTTTCCACTCCTCTAATAAAAATGGCTACACTGGCTAAAGATATCACCAGTAAACTTGAATCAATAGATAATTACTGTCTGGTTTCTGTACTAAACTACTGTAATGTTTCCCTCTTTGAGCCAGATAAATTAGCTGATTTTGGAAATTGAACTCACATATTGCATTACCCTTTGACATCCAGTGCTGGTAGATTCCACTGTTATCAATGGTAATCATAGACATTTCTTTAAATAACAAATCATTATTTTAGTTTTCACTGTCTAACAGATATCATTAACACATTATAACCTCGAAAAGCTAGTTCACCAGCCAAGTTAGCAGTTGTAGTAGTTTTACCTACTCCACCTTTATAATTAATTACTGATACAACTTTCATTCTAATTTCTCCTTTGACAATAGACAAGAATCTAATAAATTAACGGATTTCGGCTGTTTGAGTTTTGAGAGCTTCTTTACTCCCATTCCTTGGACAGAAAGTGATTAACATATAATAGGTAGTATTAATCAGATGCTAACCACTTATCAAGCCTCAATCCATCAGATTTTTCTTTAACTTTTGGTAGACAAAAAAGATTTGCTTATACAAACCACTTAAGTATTTTTACGTAGATATCAATCTATTGATTCAAGTAAAAATACATAAATTTTAAATAAAAAATTAATTTTCACTCAAAATCAAGAACAAATACGAGTAAGTAAACTAGAAGTAACTACAACGTTATGGAATTAGAACTGCAATTATACTGCTAGTACTTATTTAGCGATAGTATTTTATATGACTCTAATACAGGACACAGTTATAAAAAAATTGCCAAGTTTGATTGTAAAGAATTATTAAGGCAGGTAACAGTCCCAGGCAATTATTTTTCCTCAACCATCGTTAGAATTAGCACAGTAATTATGGAAAGATTCCTATGCTTTTGACTTTCCCAGTTTGGGGGCAATACAGTTCAGTTAAGCTGAAAAATGGGGTAGAGTCCCTATACTGTCATCCCTTAACTGAACCGTATTGAGTTTAGGGGAAGAATTTCTTAATACCTTTGCAAAAAAAGTATGACAAAAATACAGCAGATAGCAACTAATTATATTGTTAAAATGTTGGTTTAACAACTATATATGCGATAAAGCGCAACTACGAGCCAATTTTGCTGGTTCGTAGTTGCGCTGTCTTAGTCGGCTGGTTAAATTGGCAAAGAGAGTAAATCTCAATGATTCTATCTTCCTTATTTCTCCTCAATCCTGAATCCTTTCCAAATATTATTCCTACACGAAAAATTACCACCAAATCCGATTACCATTTTCATCCATGCGTGCTAATCGGATGACATCGGAAATTTCTTCAGCATCTTTAACATGATGAAGTGCTTTTTTGGTTCCGTCAGGATATTCCACCACAAAGTAAGTTGGGACTTTAATCCAGTCTCCAGTAATATCGGGTGAATCAACCGCAACTTGTTTGGCTTTTTCGGCTATCGATTGTGGTTGTTCAGCAATTTTATCTCCAGGATTGGCTGTTAATTTTTTTTGTTTAACTGTTGGTTCTTCCCGGCTATGCCAATCTTCACTTACTGGTTGTCTAATTTGCTCATTTTGTTCATCATCGTTACTCATAATGGATCAGGGGGAATGAAATACTGTGTTATCTCTAACATCAGTCTAGAAAATCATGCGTCTGATCAGTTCTTTCTTGAGAGGGAGTTTGGTCAAAACTAAGGTATAGACTTTTTTTATCATCACTCAGCAAATTGATTTTGACATCACATTTGAGGACAAACATTTTATCTGTCCTGAAAGTGCTAACCAAAATCGGCGGATTAAATATAGTCAAACTAAAGAATACTTTTCACTAAACTACAAATTAAATAAACTCCTGTATACCATATCAAGCGAATTGGTTTCAGAATAAAATGCCAAATTAGGTTGTTTACCATCACTTGAGTTGGTTGATGACAGTAATGTAGAATCATTAACACAGGTAAAAATATCGCGTACACCATAAATGTTGGCATTACGGAAATATTTTTGGCAATCATTCGCGCTCGTACTTCACTGCGAGGAAGATGTACAGCGTCTATTTCATCAAGTCCTTTCATGTAAAAAGCTTGTAAAAGCATACTGTCGATCTTGTGCAAATCACTAATATTTACCGATTAAAACTTAGATTACCATAATTTTTGGTTATTCTTGAGCCTACCTTTCACAAGTTGCTCAAATTTCATAGGTATACTCATCACCCTTGACATTTTAACTTATCTATGTAATTGGGCGAAAGAGTAGGATTTTTATGCGGTTTTTTGTTTTAAAATCAAATTAGGAGTCCTGGTTCAGCTGAAAAAGTGGAGAAGTAAAACGGGGATACCAGAACTTGGAGAAATTATTTTTTGTACAAAAAAGACGTATTTATACACAAGTCTTTCGGATTAACACTTAATTTTAAGGACAAGATCATGCATACAAATTGGAAAATTGGGTCTTTATTTGGAATTCCCTTGTTTTTAGACCCCATGTGGTTTCTCATTTTAGGGCTAGCAACTCTAAATTTTGGCACGGCTTATCAGCAATTGGGGACAATTACCGCTTGGAGTGCTGGACTGGTAATGGCGCTTTTGCTATTTGCTTCTGTACTCTTACATGAGTTAGGTCATAGTTTAGTAGCACAATCGCAAGGTATCAAAGTTAACTCAATTACTTTGTTTTTATTTGGTGGTATTGCTGCGATTGAAGAGGAATCAAAAACACCAGGTCAGGCTTTTCAAGTGGCGATTGCCCGACCGATAGTTAGTATTATGCTGTTTTTACTCTTGCGTTTGGCTAGTATGGTTGTGCCTGAGACTAGCTATGTGAAGATGATGCTGGGAGATTTAGCCAGAATTAATTTAGTTCTCGCCTTATTTAACTTAATTCCTGGTTTACCCTTGGATGGAGGACAAGTATTAAAAGCTGCTATCTGGAAAATTACAGGCGATCGCTTTCAATCAGTGCATTGGGCGGCAACATCCGGACAGATTTTAGGTTATGGGGCGATCGCATTAGGATTTGCGGTAGATTTCTTCACCAAAGAATTAGTAACTGGTTTATGGATTGTACTTTTAGGTTGGTTTACCATCCGTAACGCCAAAAGCTATGATCAAGTGACCACATTACAAGAAACCTTACTGAAGATAGTTGCATCCCAAGCAATGACCCGCAATTACCGGGTAGTAGATGCTAATCAGAAATTACGGGACTTTGCAGATTTGTATTTACTAGAAAAGACTGATTCCCAAATTTATTTTGCTGCTGCTGATGGTAGGTATCGAGGTAAGATTAACATTGAAGATTTACGGACTATTGAAAGAAGCCAATGGGAAACCCAAACCCTCAATCACATAGTTCATCCCCTGACGACAATACCAACTGTAAATGAATCAAC
Organism: uncultured cyanobacterium; assembly: GCA_963766435.1. Taxonomy (GTDB): domain Bacteria; phylum Cyanobacteriota; class Cyanobacteriia; order Cyanobacteriales; family Nostocaceae; genus CAVXZH01. The sequence continues at coordinate 1,722,089 of CAVXZH010000006.1, read as the reverse complement.
ATCTCTAGCACAGGTAATTAACCAACTCGAAAATGAACATCTGCCTTGTATCACTGTCCTCTCTCCTGCTGGTGCTGTTGCAGGTGTGATTGACCGGGGGGATATAGTACAGGTGGTGGCAGAAAAATTGAACTTGCAAATTACCGACCTTGAGATTAAGCGGATTAAGCAGGAAGGTACTTATCCCTCTGGATTGCAGCTGTTTGTCATTGCCAAATCATTGGAGAAGGGATAAGAAATTAAAGCTGAAAATATTCAAGCACTTTGATGAGTGAATTATTGTCACAAGTTTGTCATAGTGTTGCCATTTCTTTGCCAATCTTATATGTGATACTTGATGTGGTATTTGGTTACAAAATGCTTTTTTTGGGTTAAAGGTAGGGGAAACCTACCTTTTTTTTATTAATACCCTTAGGAAGTACGACTTTCAACGGGATTAGCGATGTATTTGAATGTAGGTTCAGAATTCCAGGGACCACGTTCATCCCCAGTACTTCCATTAGTAGATAAGTTGTAATAAAGTGCTACGGTTTCATCAGGTTTAACATTCCCAAACAGAGGGTCAGTTAATTTACCTAAAGAATCCAAAGCCTTCATAAACATCTGGGTATGAGAAACTTCTCTGGTTAACAAATGCACTAAATTTTTCTTAGTTCCTGAGTCTGATGCTAAATTAATCAGTGCTTCATAAGTTTGACGAGCACCAGCTTCTGCGGCAATATTCGCACGTAAATCACGCACTACATCCCCACCCTCATTCAGATAGTTAGCGCTCCAAGCGTTACCCTGACTATCCAGAAAATGTCGTGCAACACCTCGAATTGCAAACAGAGTACTTTGATAAACTTCGGTTTGATTTGTATTTCTAGTGTGGGATTCAATCAGTTTACCAACCATTTCTAAATGACTAAACTCTTCAATCGCAATATCTTGAAGCATATCACGAATTCCGGCATTTTCAACATTAAAAGATTGCACCCAGTATTGGAGCGCTGCTGTTAATTCACCAGTCGCACCACCAAACTGCTCTAGTAGTAATTGACCAAAACGAGGGTTAGGTTCACTAACATTGACTGGACAGATTGGTTCTTTCTTGTGAAAAAACATTTCTTTATATTCCTGAAGAAAAGATTGTACAGAATATTAAAACTCTCTGGTTTTTTACCTAATTACACCACTAATTTCCCAAAGTAAACCAGTGTGGGAGATTAGGCATTACTACTTCTTCTGAGCCATCCCCATAGATAAATAGCAATAATTGAACCAATAATTGCTACTAAAAGACCGGGAAGATTTAAACTACTAGCGGTAATTTGTAAAGTGCCCGTGCGGATGAGGCTAAATAAACTACCACCTAAAAAAGCACCCACAATACCTAATACCATGGTGGAGAGAAAGCTACCACCTTGATAACCTGGATAAATAGCTTTAGCGATCGCACCAGCCAATATTCCTAATACTATCCAAGCCAGAATATCCATAACTACCTCTAGAATTTGACCTCTATCTAAATTAGCAATAGATTGTTTATGGTCAGGTCTTTCAAATGAGATAACTATAAAAAGCCAAAAGATAGGTTTTTTTTAATCCTCGGTTGTTAATCAACGGTGTGACCTCTCCCCAAACCCCTTTCTGACGCGGATGCACAATGACTAAAGATACAGAAAACACTTTAAAAATAGCTCAACAAGCATTTAACCAACTCCAACATGGACTAGAGACAGGAGAATGGGAAGGATTGCTAGATATGCTCACCGAAGACTTTACTTTTTGGTTCCCCATGGGAAAATACCACGGATTAAACCAGGGAAAGGAAACAGCTAAGGAATTTTTTGCTTATGTTTCTGCGTCTTTTGGGACTGGACTGAAAATAACTTCTTTAGATAGTGTTACCAGCAATGCCACTACAGTAGTCTTTGAATTTAAGGATGAAGGACTCTTGCTCGGACAACCTTATAAAAATCGGGTTGCGGTTGCTTTTGATGTCCAGGGTGATAAAATTTGTCGTTATCGGGAATACTTCGGTAGTGATGGAAAGTCTAATTAACTATGGATTATCGGGATGCTGGTGTTGATGTTGAAGCTGGTCGAGCTTTTGTAGACCAAATTCGCAATTTGGTTCACAGTACTTTTAGACCGGAAGTTCTGGGTGGATTGGGTGGTTTTAGTGGTTGCTTTCAACTCCCAGGTGGTTTTCAAGAGCCAGTTTTAGTTTCTGGGACGGATGGAGTGGGGACAAAGTTGAAAATTGCCCATTTACTTAATCGTCATGATACTGTTGGTATTGATTTGGTAGCAATGTGTGTGAATGATGTACTGACATCCGGCGCCCAACCACTATTTTTCTTAGATTATTTAGCCACGGGTAAGCTAGATAAAGAACAATTAACCCAAGTGGTGACCGGCATCGCTTCTGGTTGTAAATTGGCTGGTTGTGCTTTACTTGGTGGTGAAACCGCAGAAATGCCTGGTTTTTATCAGCTTGGTGAATATGATTTAGCTGGATTTTGTGTGGGAATTGTCGAAAAAAGTCAGATGTTCGATGGTTCTCAAGTTAAATTAGGAGATGTGGCGATCGCCCTTGCTAGTACAGGAGTACATAGTAATGGTTTCAGTTTAGTGCGGAAGATTATTAGTGATGGTGGTTTTAGTTGGGATGATGCTCCAGAATTATTAGGTGGGGAAACTATTGGTACGGCTTTCCTCCAACCGACTCGCATCTACGTTAAGTCTGTATTAGCAGCTTTACAAGCAGGGTTAGAAATCCACGGTATGGCTCACATTACAGGTGGTGGCTTACCAGAAAATTTACCTAGATGTTTAAGTAAAGGTCAATCGATTCAAGTTAATCCTCATAGTTGGACTATTCCTCCCGTTTTCCAATGGTTAGCCACATCCGGGTCTGTCAGTCCTGAAGCTATGTACAATACCTTTAATATGGGGATTGGTTTTGTGGTCTTAGTCCCACCCCATCAAGTAGAACAGACCATTAATCATTGGCGATCGCATGATATTCCTGCTTTTATGATTGGTGAAGTGGTAGCGGGTGAAGGTGAAGTATTAGGGTTGCTCGATTAATTAGGTGGGGAAAGGGGGAGAGGGTGAGGTGGGGAGAGGGGGAGGTGGGGAGGTAAAGAAAATTTTGCTCACTGCTCTCTATTCCCCTTTTTTTTTCAGTATATTTAACAAGCTCTTTATGAAAGGTATTGAAAATACACATGTCAATCAGCGTTTAGATTTGCTAACGTAGTCTTAACATATTGCAAACTTTGATAATTACCATGATTGTTAACAGCAGTTAGCAGTATAAATGGTTTCTCATCTGTAAATCTAGCGTGTTGGTGTGTTGAGAATCACGTATTTTTGGTTCAGAGGGGGTTATGGTTGTAAATTTTATCCGAACTTGTACTTCAACAGAACTTTTGAAGGAAGTATTCCAGAACATTGATGCTGAAAGTTGTCCGACTTTATTTAACTTTCATATGCATACTATCCATTCAGATGGTAGATTGTCTCCCATTCAATTGATTGAGCAAGCGATCGCTATTGGCTTAAAAGGGTTAGCTATTACTGACCATCATAGTATTGATGGTTATCGAGTCGCTGAAGCCTGGTTAGAAGAATGGAAATGGAATCATCCTGATGCGGCTACTCCTCATCTATGGAGTGGGACAGAAATCAATGCTAACTTGTTGGATATAGAAGTTCATATTTTAGCTTATGGTTTTGAACCTGAACATTCCCGAATCAAACCTTATTTGCAAGGAAAAGCCATTGCGGGCAGTGAATATCAAGCAGATAATGTAATTACTGCTATTCATGAAGCCGGTGGTTTGGCAGTACTAGCACATCCAGCACGGTACAAAAAATCACTTTTTGATTTAATTCCAGCAGCGGTGACCAAGGGTATAGATGGTGTAGAAGCTTTCTACGCTTACAATAATCCCAATCCTTGGAAACCTAGTGCTACAGAATCTCGACAGGTTCAAGAGTTAGCAATTGAATATGAACTTTTCCATACTTGTGGAACAGATACTCATGGCTTAAATTTACTACAGCGATTGTAAGTAAAAGTCTTTTGTAGAATACTCCTGGTTCATCTAGCCAGGGGAATATCTACTAAAACTAAAGTAGTTTCTAATGATTAGATATTTTATTTACAACCATATACAAATAAACTAGTACCATCATTCCAAATTCCTTGTGCTGCTAATTCAGTTTCAAGTTCAATGCTTAACACCAAGCGTATTGTACTATAACTCAATATTCTACTGAAACAATTTACTTTATTGCGACTAATTCTGCTTTTAGGGATAATGACTGATATCCTAATGCAAAAGCCAAGGAACTATCCAAAGAAACATCGGAGGGTCTAGGTGCTGCCATTTTGATATCTTGTTGTCGGCAAGATTTTAGTTGATTTTCAGGAAGTTGAAATACTTCAACTAATAGTTTACCAAAATCATAGCGAGAAATTCTTTCTTTTCCACCTAAATGAATATAACCATGAACTTTTTCCAAAGCTAATAATAATCCTTTTGCCGCAGTTGTAGCACTTACTGGTGTGCGAAATTCATCTATAAATAAACTTAAATCTTTCCCTGATGCTAAAATTTCTATAAATGGCTGAATAAAACTTTTAGCAGTAGGTGTTGCTATGCCAAACATTAATGGCATTCTACAAATTGCCGTGAGTGGATATCTTGCTAACATACCTATTTCCGCTTGAACTTTTTGCTCCCCATATACATTGACCGGACAGACAATATCTGTTTCTTTGTAAGGAGGATTCAAACCATCAAAAACTAAATCAGTTGATGTCAAAACACAAGGAATATTATGATCAGCACAAAGTCCTGCAATATTAATTGAGGCTAAGACATTAATTAGATATGATTCCTGGGAATGAGTTTGACAAAAATTGGGTTGAGATTGTGCAGCAGTATGAATAACTGCATCTGGTTGAATATCACTAAATATACTCTTTAATTCTGGAAAGCTAGTTAAATCAACTTTCAGCATTTTTACACCAGGAATTTCTAAATAATGAGTAAAATATGTACCATAAATTTCCCATTGTGCCAAGGATTGTTGGCAAAGATGCCATCCTAGAAAACCGCTAGCTCCGGTGATTAATAGTTTTTTCATAATTCAATCAACTGGGGATTTTATATTTTAGCTCAAAATGGTATCAGGAGATATAAAATAAATACAATAGGAATTATATAGTAACTATGTGGAAGCTTAAATGAGAATTAGTTTTAATAATTCTTAAGCCTATTTTATCGCCCCATTAGCATATTTATATGACTTACCATTCAGAAGAAGTACAACAGATTTTGCAGATAGCATTAGCTCATAAGCAAGATGCAGAATTTCCACGAGAACAGCTAATAGAGATAGCATCAGAATTAGGTATCTCTATAGAAGTACTCCAATCTGCTGAAAAAGAATGGTCTAAACAGAAATTAGAAGCACAAAATAAACATACACTCAATATCCGTCAACGTAAAGAATTCAAACCTCATTTAGCTAGTTTTATTGCCGTCAATACTTTTTTGATTTTGTTGAACTTATTCATCAGTCCTTCATATTTTTGGGCAATTTTTCCCCTCCTGGGTTGGGGTTTGATTTTATTTTTTCAGGGTTGGAAGATTTATCATTAAAATACTATACACACAAGTCTTACATTACCGTATATTGCTCGAATAATCCCCCTTGGTAAGGTGAGAGTGGGGTTGATACCTTCGTCAATTTAAAGCTGGCGCTAAAGCGCAACTACGAACCAGGAAAATTGGCTTGTAGTTGCGCTTTAGCGCATGTTGTGAATCAATTAAATATTCGCCTGTTGTCTCTGATACAACGACCAATACAAACCCTTTTGCTGTAATAACTGTGTGTGTGTACCACGTTCAGCAATCACACCCTGTTCTAAAACTAAAATTAAATCAGCACGTTTAAGCGGTGCAAAGCGGTGAGCAATCAAAAACACAGTCCGATTTGCCGAAATTTTTTGCAGGTTTTGCAAAACTTGTTGTTCGGTTTCACTATCTAAAGCACTAGTAGCTTCATCTAAAACTAGAACTGGTGCAGAAGAAAGAAATAATCTGGCCAGAGCAATTCTTTGTCTTTGTCCACCGGATAAAGCTGTACCTCTTTCTCCCACATTACTTTCATAACCATAAGGTAACTGACTGATGAAGTCATGGGCAACAGCTAATCTTGCTGCTTCTACTACTTGTTCAGCAGAAATATCTGGATTTCCTAAGGGTGATATTTTCCAAGATAGAACCATTAAATAAAAAGTCTTCTTGGAGAACTACGCCAATTTGTTGTCGTAAAGAAGCTAAATCAGCACTTTTGATATCAAAACCATCAATGAGAATTCGTCCTGATTCAATTTGATACAGACGTTGTAGTAGTTTAGAAAGGGTACTTTTTCCAGAACCACTACGTCCCACAATCCCTACAAATTGTCCTGGTTTTACATCTAAAGGAAATTCCTTTCAGCACTGGTTCTATGTTTTCTTTGTAGCGAAAAAAGACTTGCTCAAAAGAAATTTCCCCTTTTAACGGTGGTAATACTAAACCTGTTCCTGCTTCTGCTTCGGGTGCAGCATTGAGAATATCACCAATTCGGTCTACAGATAGTAATACTTGTTGTAAACTTTGCCACAACTGCACTAACCGTAAAAGTGGACCTGTGACTCTACCTGATAGCATTTGAAAAGCTACCAATTGTCCAACGGTAAGTTGATGATGAATTACTAACTTTGCCCCAAACCAGAGGATCAGCATGGTAGAAAAGTTAGTGAGAAAGTCTCCAATATTACTACTAATATTGGATGTGGTCGAGGCTTTAAATCCGGTGCGAATGAAGCGAGCAAATAATCCTTCCCAGCGATCTCTAGCTACTGGTTCTGCTGCATGAGCTTTGACTGAATGTATCCCGGTAACTGTCTCGACCAAAAATGATTGACTATCAGCAGAACGGTTAAAGGTTTCATTTAACCAATTGCGAAGAATTGGGGTAGAAACTATGGTCAATATCGCAAATAAAGGCAATACGGCTAAAGCCACAAAGGTGAGGGGGATGTTATAGTAAAACATCAATCCTAAATACACCACAGCAAAAACACTATCAAGAATGACGGTTAAAGCTGTACCAGTAGAAATTGGCGAATTTGCTCTAATTCCTGGACTCTAGCTACTGTATCTCCTACCCGTCGCGACTCAAAATAAGCTAAAGGTAAACGCATTAAATGGCGAAATAACTTGCGCGGATAAACTTAAATCTAAACGACGCGCAGTGTGGGTAAAGATAAATAATCGCAGAATACCCAAGATAGCTTCAAATGTCGCGACTAGGAATAGTGCGATCGCCATCACGTCAAGAGTGGGTAAACTCTCCTGTACCATGACTTTATCAATCATGACTTGGGTAATCAATGGTGTAGTTAATCCCAACAATTGCAAAGTAAAGGAAGCGAGTAAGACTTCTAATAATAATCCTCGATATTTCCAAACTGCGGGAGTAAACCAAGCTCAAGTTAAATTTTTCTTGTTTAGAAATGAGTTCAACTTGCCATAATTTCCCATCCCAAGATTCTGCAAACACTGATTGGGGTAAAGAGTTCACAAGTACCATCAGCATTGAGGGGATTGGCAATAATTAAAGCATTACCTTTCATTCCATACACTACCACCCAATTACTAAGCAGAATTCCACAACAATAAAGCCGGAAAAGTAACTGTCGTAAATCACTCCAACTGACTTGCAACCGACGTAATAGAAACCCCAGTTTTTCTGCTACTTCCACTACATTTTGAGGACGTTGTCCCCGCAACTTGCGTTGCACCAATTCCAGTTGCACCGGATGGTTTAACTGCTGGGACACCATTGTTAGACAAGCTGCGGCGGTGTTTTCGCTAGTTACAACCGGATAGTTGAAGGTGGGGAGGGGGGAGAGGGGGAGGTGGGGAGAGGGGGAGGTGGGGAGGTGGGGAAAGGGTTTTTGATTGGTTCTCTTTGTTCTCTGGTTTCTGGTGCTGGTGATGCTGAGATTAACCAAAATTGATCAATTTCGGGAATGGAAAATTCTGACCATAGTCCTGAATGCCAACATAGTACGATGACTTCTTTAGTAGCAGCTACAGCTTTACACTCAGCATCCAGCTTGCTGAAATCACCAAACCAGTCCCCTGTAGCTAGAGTAGCTAATGGTTTAGCCAGTTTTTTATCTTCTCGCAAACGCACCTTACCAGCAACAATCAAGAATTGATATCCGGTGAGTTCCTGCGACCAGATTTTTTCTCCTAAAACATACTGACGAATTTCTGACTGTTTTTTTAATTGGGATTGTTGTATGTCAGTTAACCAACAAAAAGGTGGTTGATTCCACGGTAAAGAAGCGATCACATTTTGTCGAGATTGATTATCCAGAATTTTTAACTCACTTGTATTTTGACCGTCAGGGTTTGAAGCTTCTCTGCTAACCATTTATCAAACAACTCATTTTGTAGCGTTTGTTGTAATTGAGTATCGTCTAAAGATGCTGGTAGAAAATTTTCCACTCGAAACAGACCATAACATCCTTCTAATTCTATTGGACCCACCAATTGTCCAGGATTAGCCGCATCTACAGCAGACCGAATCATATCAGGTAAAGTGCCTCGGCTGATTGGTCCCATCATGCCATTAAAATTGCGTTCTTCTGTTAATGAATATTCTCTGGCTATTTGTTCAAAACTACCACCTTCTTCAATTTGGGTGTGGAGTTCTTCCGCCAGTTCTTGATTATCAACCAGAATTCGCGAGATTACCACCCGGTCTAAAAAAATCTTGCGTTCAATGAAGTATTCTGGCAATTTATCTTCTGTCACTAAAGTTTTCAACTTTTCTAACTTAAAGCTAAAGGCAACAGATGCATAAAATGTATCGTAATCAGTGCCATTATTAGTTAACCATTCTTGAAAACTCTGGACATCAGTTAATTGATTTTTGAGCCTAAAATCAATAATTGTCTGTTCAGCTATGACCGGACTAATCTCAATGTCTTCTCGCGATTGGATTTCTTGTTCAATTACGTACTGGCGTAGAATATCACCAACAAATTGCCCTAATTTTCCTGAAGCTTGCAGATACTTTACTGCTTGGGAAACTGTAATTGTTGATTCGTTAACCGTTAAAAAAGATGAAGATTCCATGAATAATTACGAAGAAAACGATAAAAAGTTAGAGAAATCCACTTTGATTCTGGAATTTATCTACTTTGGCAAGAAATAGGATATGGGGTCAGCCTCAGAAGTTTTGTTCAATCATCAAAGAAGATTCCTCTATCAAGCTTTTCTACTAAATCATAGAGAAAATCAGAAAAAATTGTACTGAATTAGAATAAAGATTCGATGAATTAAATATAGTAGGAGTCAAGAGTCACGCCCCTCAGGAGTCAGAATCAACACAAACAGAAAAGTCAAAATTAACAGATGTAATTTCTGCTTGACGACCCCCTTCGTCTTGATAGGTCAAACAGATACTTAGATAACTATCTGGTTTGTAGAGCATCCGTTCTGCCCATTCAATCGCCACAATTCCCGGTACAACCTCAAGTCCTTCCCAGTAAGTTTCTAAGTTGAGTGCAGCAACTTCTTTGGGTTCTAAGCGATACAAATCTAAATGGTAAAGGGGAATACGTCCTGCTGTATACTCATTAATTAGAGTAAAAGTAGGACTAACCACCGAGTCAGTCACACCTAAACCTTTAGCAATACCTTGCACGAGAGTAGTTTTACCAGCCCCTAAATCCGCTTCTAGTAAAATTACACTACCAGCAGTTAGTGATTTCCCCAAAGTAATACCCAACTGCGTAGTAGCTTCCGCATCTGCTAAAAAAATGTTCCTCATCTTATCACTGATCCTTTTAACCTAAACATCCCCCCTGCCCCCTGCTCCCTGCCCCCCTGCCTCTTCTATCCCCCCATCTTCATTTACTATGATGTACACCACTATACCAGCGCAATAAGACCCGTGCTAATTTTTGGGGGTCATGACGGACATAACCAGTTTCATCTTCATGAATTACATTTGCGGGTACAATTCGTCTACCTAATTGAGTGACAGCTTCTCGGTCTAGAAAAACTGGATGAGATTTTTGTTGAGCGTAGCGAATCAATGATTGGGCTGAAGGAGATTTTTTATGGACTAATACCGCATCAAATAACCGTCTTTCTCCGCAAGCAGCATCAATAGCCCGAATGTGATCAGCAACAGTGTATTCCTGAGTTTCTCCGGGTTGAGTCATAATATTGCAGACATAAATTCTAGGAATATTCGTAGCGGCGATCGCATTGGCAATTTCTGGTACTAATAAATTAGGAATTAAACTAGTATAAAGACTACCTGGACCAATAATAATATAGTCAGCTTCTTTAATAGACTTAATTACTGCTGGTAAAGCCGGAGGATGCTCCGGAATACAGCCTATTTTCACAATTCTCCCGCCAGCTTTGGGAATGCTAGATTCACCTTCAATCCGACGACCATCATCTAATTCTGCCCATAGACGAACATCGCTAAGAGTTGCAGGTAAAACTTGTCCTCTCACGGCTAATACTTTAGAACTAGCTGCAATTGCCTGTTCTAAATCCCCAGTGATATCAGACATAGCCGTTAAAAATAGATTACCAAAGCTGTGACCCATTAAGCCATCTCCAGCCTGAAACCGATATTGAAACAGTTCCGTTAATAATTTTTCTTCATCTGCTAATGCCGCTAAACAATTCCGAATATCACCCGGAGGTAAAACCCCAAATTCTTGACGCAAGCGCCCAGAAGAACCACCATCATCAGCGACAGTAACAATGGCCGTAATGTGGGCACTGTAAGTTTTTAAACCTCGTAGTAAAGTAGAAAGTCCAGTACCACCACCAATTACAACTATTTTAGGCACCTCTGTATAATCGACGGTGTGCTAGTAGAACATCAATTAGTTCTTCTTCTCCTTCGGTTCTGAGTACCTTAGTGATAGAACCCACAGTCCGGGTTTGTCCCCAAAGTAACAAAAGGATTCCGCATAAAAGAACTATCGGGTCACTGATATAGTTGGGTAAAATATCAGTAATCACGCTCAGAAAATTCCTGAGTAACTCCAGTACCCAGAAAATTGGAGTTAATTTGATCCAAATAGCTAACCCCAAACTTGCTAGCAACACACCACTAATAGTAATTAGTAACCAACGTTTGATGGATATTCCAGGAGATAACCACTTAAACCACTGGTTAACCCGATGGGAAGTACGACTGCGCGACTGCTGTTGCAGGGCGTTGAGGGCTTGTCGAAGAAAACCGATTGACATACCTGATAAGGGAGCAGTGCTACAAACAATGTTTAACAGAAAATGTACACCACTTGGTTTGAAGACCTGGTGGAGAACTATGATATTTTTTAATCAGTCGGGAACAGAGAAGTTATTTCCTCTTCCCCTATTCCATCGGCTCTGATTTGGGATTTAATGGAAAAACGAATTTTAGGAATCAGATCCAGGATTGGCAATTTTAGGATTTGGGTTAATTTCTGGTACACAGAACCAATCTCAGTTACAGCCTTCAACAGTAAAGATGCTAGATTTCGGTGTCATTCGGACACCAGCAGATGCAGAAATGGGACAGAGACTGTGTACTATATTTGACGATTTACACACCCTGATTAAGGAATTCAAACCTGATCTAGTCGCAATTGAAAAATTGTTCTTCTATCGAATGTCAAGTACTATCCTTGTTGCACAAGCTAGAGGTGTACTTGTTTTAGTTTTGGGGCAATACCATCTCCCTTATGTCGAGTTTACCCCAGGACAAATTAAGCAAGCTTTAACAGGATATGGTAATGCAGATAAATTGGAAGTGCAAGAGGCAGTTGCCAGAGAATTGGATTTAGATGAAATTCCTAAGCCAGATGATGCATCTGATGCTCTGGCTGTCGCTTTGACCGCTTGGTATCAATTGTAGTCCCCACCTCCCCATCTCCCCACCTCCCTATTACCTGACGCTTTTAAACCATTCAGTAATACCTTGAGCTAAACATTTAGCCATTTTTTGCTGGTCTTGCGAGTCCATGACTTGTTCAAACTCATCCGGGTTACTCATAAAACCTAATTCCAGTAATACTGATGGGGCGGTAGTGGGACGTGCTAGTGCGAGATTATCCCAAAATATCCCATAGGTTGTTCTACACCCTTTGTTAACTACGTAGTTATGCAAAAATACCGCTAGACTACGAGCTTGGGGATGATACCAAAAAGAACCGAAGCCTTTGATGTGTTCAGCATCACCATCATCAGGCAAAGAATTATGGTGAATGGAAATGGCGATCGCCGGAGCTTGTTGATTAATGATGGCTTGTCTTGCTGGTAATGATAAATCTCGATCATCAACACGAGTCATCACCACATTAGCCCCTAACTTGACCAAATTATCCTGCAACAACTTAGACATAGTTAAATTCACATCTTTTTCCAAATATCCGGTAGGACCACTGGCACCAGATTCTTTACCGCCATGACCGGGATCAAGTACAATTTTGATACCGTCTAGAGGTTTACCTCTTTTCTGCTCCCAAATAGGAGCGTGACGCACGGTTAATACCAGTGTTGTACCTTCATATCTGAGATTGTATCCCCACTGTTGAGCTGTTTGGAAATTAAGAGTGTATTGTATTTGCTCTGGAGCAATCTGTTGCCAATCCAGACGAGAAATCAGGGGATTATCATCTAGGCGAATAATATCTGTTTGAGCAGTGGTATTGTAGAGAGTGAGAGCCAAAGACCGTTCATTTTGCTGCACGCTCACTGGGACAGGAACTTGTAGGGGGAAAAGTATTTCTGTGAAACCAGGGCGTAGACGATATCCAACACTGCGAATTACAGTGTGTGGTCTAACCGCACCAGGTAGAATCCGGGTTTCTTTACTATTAATCCAAGCGCCATAGTCGAAGCGTAACCATTCACCTTCTCTACCTGTAACTGTTGCCCTAGTTCCTTGTGGCAGAGGCGTGAGTCGGGAATAATCTGTACTAGCACCTGTACGAGTAACTCCTAAATCTGATGTCACTTCCACTACAGGTAACTGAGTTGGGGAAAGAATCTGGATGTTAGCATGACTAGAGTAAGTTACTGTTTTACCATTTTGTTGCAAATAAAACCGAGGTTTCCCTAAATCGACAGCAGTTGTAAATGTAGTACAACCTTGATAATTACCCAGATGAGATTGATTTTGAGGCTGATTCCTGCCTGTCAATACACCAGAATTGGCAGGCAATTGTGCTTGTTGTGGTTGGGGTGCAAGAATCACCTGATGGTCAGCCAGTTTCACAGACACACTAGCATGAGGAGGTGCAATTGCGCCAAAACAAATTAATTCTCCTGGTAATCGGGCAATATCGACAGCGGGAGTTAGTGAATCCTTCCGAAAGGCTAAATCCTGAGGTATTTCTGGTGTAGTTGTCAATCTGGTTACCTGAATCTGAATTTGTTGATTTTGGTATTGGACGGTAAAAAGATTTTTGCCTATCTCTAAGGGGAAACTAGGCGAAAAGTTACCACGCTGACTGCGGTTAATACGCTCACCATTAATGAGAACTTTGCCATCAGATGGGGCTGTGCCTAAAAAAAATATTTTTTCCGTACTGGTTTGGTAGTTTGAGGGAGGAAAAACTATTACAAGCGATGATTGTGCTGATGCAAAGGAGGAGGTGATCAAAAAGCTAAATATGGCTAATACTAAAAATTTTTTCACGGCAAAATCACAGAAGATTTGACGATAGTCGCTGTGGCACAATGACCAAGAAAGTATCAAGGTTCAAAGATCAAGGATGAAACCAACACTAACTCGATTATATAAAGGTCAAGGGATTGATCCTGAGGACTTAGTTCAACCTTCATACTTAACGCTTTATCCTGTTTGGCAATGGAATGTATCTTTAGAAGTTGTTCAAAATTCAAACTACTATGACTAAGTTTATTTTTGTCACTGGGGGCGTTGTTTCCAGTATCGGCAAAGGCATTGTAGCAGCAAGCCTGGGACGTTTACTCAAATCACGGGATTATTCGGTATCGATTCTCAAACTCGATCCCTATATTAACGTTGATCCTGGTACCATGAGTCCTTTTCAACATGGGGAAGTTTTTGTCACTCAAGATGGTGCAGAAACTGATTTAGACCTGGGGCATTATGAGCGGTTTACTAATACCTCAATGTCGAGATTAAATAGTGTTACTACTGGTTTAATCTATCAGTCAGTTATCAATAAAGAGCGTCGAGGGGATTATAATGGTGGTACAGTCCAAGTCATTCCCCACATTACCAATGAAATCAAAGAGCGGATTCTCAGAGTTGCTAAAGAAACAAATCCATCCGTAGTGATTACAGAAATTGGTGGGACTGTGGGTGATATTGAATCACTACCTTTTTTGGAAGCAATTCGCCAATTACGTAAAGAAGTCGGGCGACAGAATGTATTGTATATGCATGTCACTCTCTTACCCTGGATTGCTTCCGCCGGGGAAATGAAAACTAAGCCCACTCAGCATTCCGTCAAAGAACTACGCTCCATTGGCATTCAACCAGATATTCTGGTTTGTCGGAGCGATCGCCCCATACCATTGGGACTAAGAAAAAAATTATCGGAATTTTGCGACGTAGCCGAAGCCTGTGTCATTCCCGCTCCAGATGCTAGCAGTATCTATGAAGTCCCACTGATTTTGGAACAGCATGGATTAGCTGAACAAGCCCTGGATTTACTACAAATGGAACAACGGCGACCCGATTTATCGCAATGGCAAACAATGGTAGAACGGTTGTATAGTCCCAAGTACACTGTAGAAATTGCTATTGTTGGTAAGTATGTGCGTTTAAGTGATGCATATTTATCTGTAGTGGAAGCCTTACGACACGCAGCAATTATCACTCATGGTGATTTACGATTACGGTGGATTAATTCGGAAATCCTGGAAACAGAAGCAGCAGAAAATTATTTGGCTGGAGTAGATGGTGTAATTGTTCCTGGTGGTTTTGGTGTTCGTGGTGTTGATGGTAAAATAGCAGCCATTAAATATGCTCGCGAGCGGCAAATTCCTTTTTTGGGATTATGCTTGGGAATGCAATGCTCCGTCATTGAATGGGCGAGAAATGTGGAAGGATTAGCCGATGCCAATAGTGCCGAATTTGACCCTTATACCACTGATGCAGTAATTAATTTATTACCAGAACAACAGGATGTAGTAGATTTAGGTGGTACAATGCGTTTGGGTTTATATCCTTGTCATATTGCCCCTAAAACCTTGGCGTTTGATCTATATCAACAAGATGTGATTTACGAACGGCATCGTCATCGCTATGAGTTCAATAACACTTATCGCCATCTTCTGTTAGAATCGGGTTATCTGATTAGTGGGACTTCCCCGGACGGGCGTTTAGTAGAAATCGTAGAATTTCCTAAGCACCCCTTCTTCCTATCGCATGTCAATTTCATCCAGAGTTTCAATCTCGTCCTAATAGCCCCCATCCTTTATTTAAAGGATTTATGGAAGCGGCAATTTCTCGTACTCATACTAACACTGGTACAGCCAAACCAGTGGAAGTATCTTAAGTCAATTCAAAATTCAAAATCGCCATTTTGAATTTTGAATTTTTAATTCCGCTTGGCGGTACTAGTCTTTGATCATGGCAAATATGGTGCGCCAAGATTGGATTTGCAGAAAGTCGTCAACAAATGGGTAAAATTACTTTACAAGAGATAAGAATATGTAATCTGTTTTGAGGGAATTTTGTGGCGTACTGGGTAAAATTAGTATACGAGAGGAAAGAATATGTAATTAATTTTGACAGAATTAATACTTTTTGTTATGAACAGAATGGTAGAGTTACCTTTTGGTTACCGGATAGCTCTATCCCCGTCGTGATTAATCCGCAACATAACTTTGCTGATTATCAAAGGATTCGCGAATATCTGGAAAGTGTCGCGGGTTTGAAATTAGAGGATGCTTACTGGGTAAAAATCCTTTACGACCGCAAAGAATATGTAGTAAATCTTACTAGTATTAGTTCTTTTTGTTGTGAGGCAAATGGCAGAATCACCTTTTGGTTACCAGATGCTACTATACCGATAATCATCCATCCTGCCACTAATCCAGAATCTTATCAGAAGATTTGTTTTTATGTCCAGCAGGTAACAGGATACACTTTTGATTAGGGATTTAGTCAGATGCATATTTTTGACAATCAATCTCTACGAGCTAATCCCCATCTTGCGGTTTTTTCATCTAGCAAGGTGGGAAATTTTGTGGTTGTTACACCTCTTTTAAGAGGTCTGAAAGAAAAATACCCTGGTTGTACATTAGATTTTTTTGGTAGTGAAACCACTAAAGATTTTGAAACTCATTGTCCTGATATTGATTGGCGCTTTTCCATCTATACAGAACGACAAGATTTTTTATTAGCTTTAGCTCAAGCAGTACAACAACGTCAGGATATAGCCGGAACTTATGATTTAGCAATTAATTGTGATGGATTTAGTGAAATTAATTTAGTCACAATTACCGCTATTCGCCCTACTTATGTGGCTGGTGTGGCATTATCTCTAGATTTTCGGGAGAAATTAAATTCACAAACTAATCGAATACATAATATTTTACAGGATAAAGATTGGAATAGTCAGGAATTTTTACAAAGGCATCAACCGATAATTAAGAGTAATTATATTAGTGAAATATTTTGCCGAGTTGCTTATGTAGAAACAGATTTTTATCAATTGGAATTACCGAGTCAAGCACCTAATTTTCAAGTACCTGATATTTTAATTCATGCGACTGCTACACGTCCAGCAAAAATGTGGTTGCCAGAATACTGGCAAAAATTAATTCAGTGGTGCAGTTCTGAAGGACTAACAGTAGGTTTAGTGGGGAGTAGTCCCAACATCCAACAAACCATATATAATGCTGGAGATACAGAAGAGTATTTGTTGAGAACTACAAATATAATAGATTTACGCGGAAAAACTTCTCTAATTCAATTAGCTGGAGCTTTTCGACAAGCTAAAGCTTGCATTTCCGTGGATTCTTGAACCTTTACATATTGCTACTGCTGTCGGTTGTCCCACCTTAGCGATTTTTGGTAATGATATTGATGGTGATGGAGCTAGTCCGATTCGGCTTTGGGGATCTCGACAACCTCATGTAAAATTTACTGTCTCGGAATTTAAATGTACTTTGTGTCAGGAAAATTGATTTAAAAATAAATCTTGTTTATTAGACAATCATCCTTGTATGAAGTACCTTACTCCGGAGTCAGTTATTAATGGTCTTAAAGCTCTCATGGATATAAAAAAATGACGGTAACTATACCCATCCAAGCTATAGAACTCGCTCCTGGTAGCCAAATCGCTATTCATAATCTATCTTGGTCAGACTTTGAGCGACTACTCACGGATTTAGGAGAAAAACGTCACACTCGTATTGCTTACTATCAAGGAACTTTAGAAATAATGTCCCCATTAGCATTACATGAGAGGCCACATCGCATCATTGCTTATATTATCATCACAATTCTAGAGGTACAAGGACGTAATTGGGAAGATTTTGGCTCGACTACTTTTAAACGTCCAGACATTGCGGGAATTGAACCGGATACTTGCTTCTATATCCAAAATGCTGATCAGGTAAAAGGATGTACCCAAATGGATTTAAGCATTTATCCTCCACCAGACCTGGTGATTGAATCTGATGTTACCTCGACAACTACTATTAATGCCTATACAGTATTGGGTGTTCCCGAAATCTGGATTTATAGTCATCATCAGTTGAAAATTTATATCCTTGAAGCTAATAACTATGTAGAATCTTCTTTTAGTCCTACTTTTAGCGACCTACCTATCCCAGAACTTATTCCCCAACTGGTGCAAAAAGCCATTGAGAATGGTACTAGTCAAATGTTGCGAGAACTTAAGAATTTACTACATTAGTTGCTAAGTATTTACATTTACGTATGATATGATGCAAGTATATCAAAGTTTGCTTAGAAAAATAGCATTTGGTTAAAATCATGAAAATAACTACAAAGCTCCATGCACAGCCATTATCAGAAATATTTGGTCAGCAAGTTATTAATACCGAAAATATTAATATATTGGAATTAGACGAAGAATCAATTATTCAAATGTTTCAATCTGAAGGAGTATTATTATTCAGAGGATTTGCCACAAATGTTGAAATATTTACACAATTCACCAACAAGTTTAGTGCAAACTTTATGGATTATACTGGTGGGGTATTCAACCGCAGAATAATCAATGGGGATGCCACTGTTTTGACGGTAAATGATTTCCATGATCAAATTAAATTGCATGGAGAAATGTATTATCAAAAAGATATCCCGCTCATGCTTTGGTTCTTTTGTGCTCATCCAGCATTTGCAGATGGTGAAACAATTATCTGTGATGGTAAACAGTTTTTTGATGAACTTAGTCAACCACTAAAAGAATTATTCAATCACAAAAAAGTGAAATATACTGGTCATCTGAAGCCAGATGCCTGGGAAAAGCGATTTAAGACTGATGATTTAAATATAGTAACACAGATATGCGACCAAAACGATACTCAGATCCAAATTAATGAAGATAAATCAATTGAAATACAATACATCTGTCCAATTATACGTGAAAGTAAATATGGGCAACATAGAGTATTTATAAATAGCTTATTGCCAGTAAAAAGCATGCGTCCAAATAATATTTCCTTTGATGATGGTTCGGAAATTGACGATGAGATTATGTTTGAGCTAAATCAAGTTGTTGAAAAAATAACAGTGAAAATTCATTGGCAGAAAGGTGATATTTTGATGATTGATAATACCAGAGTTATGCATGGTCGGAGAGCTTTTACTGATGATAAGCGTGATATCTATTTACGCTTGTGTTCTCCATCATTTTAATTAAAATTAGGAATATCTATATTGATCTAGATTTATAAAGTATTGGTCTGGGTATGCTTCTACTTAAGTTGTAAGTGAATTGTCATCCTGCTAAATTCTATCCATTGCGGTATATAACTAAGAGGATGACAACAAAAACTATTTCAGAATTTGAAAATTCTCAATTGTAGTGAATATTCCAGCATCAGCAGCTAAATTGCCAATATTGATTTGAGTTGGGTAACCAAGTTTACGATCGTACTTCACAGTTAACTCAGATTGTCCGTTCTTGATTGCTTCTCTAATCACGTTAAAAAGATGGGGAATTGTACTATAACTCTTAAATAATTCTGGATTAACTGCCTGACCTGTTGCTACACTCGTAATAGAAGTTGTAACACCATTAGTTACCTGAATGATTACTCGAACTCTGAAGTCGGGAATACAATAGCAACTATTATTCACCGTATAACGATAGCTATTAATGTTTTGACGTTTCCACTGCTGTTCGTTAAGTTTTAAGAGTCTTAAGTTCGAGGCAAGAGTCTCTGCTTTTTGTGCTATCTGTATAGGAGTAACAGACATTACTGGAGTATTTAGACCAAGAGATATTAAAATCGCGCTGCTAGCAATCAATAGTCGCATATTGGTTTTGATGCATCTATAGTTGATGCATTTAATTTAGGTTAATACTTACTATGGTATCAGCAAGTTGCTTATGTAAAGGTGGGGTGCAGGCTAAGAATACTTTGACTAGTGATGTGAAAAGCTGGTTTGAGTGGGCAAGGGGGCAGCGGATTGTGTTGGCTATGTCTGGGGAGGTAGTTTATACAACTGATGGGGAGGCTGTAGCGTTGGTGGAAATGATGGCGAAGTATCCCTGCAGGTCCTGGTTCACTTGGTATGGCTATCGCAGCCCAATATCTGCGACAAAATCAAAGAATGACCTTTACAGACTGTTGATAAACAAACCCGTGGGGTTATTACACCACCCTTCTTGAATCGCTTCTTTCACTCGTGCGATCGCTCACCAACCCAACCCAAGATTTAGAAGCTCAAACCCTTACCCAGCAAGCGATTCGCGGGGGGTAACGATAGAATCAATATTTCAGCGATCGCTTCCAGCGGGGCGTAGCCCATCGCCTACCCCCCGCGAATTTACATTTCTTTACAAATGTCTGTCACTTGAAGCATCAATAGTACAATACATTTATACTATTTATGAAAATCTCTTAAGTACTGTGTTTTGCAGCAAGTCGAACAGATTGTAGATCAATATTAAGGTGTTGAGCGATATCTTCTACACTCATCCCTGTTTTGAGTAACAGAGGCACAGTTAATTTCAGTATTTCAGTTTCTCGTTCTTCTCGACCCTCAGCTTTCGCTTCCTGATAAACCCTTGTCTCTTCTAAACTCAGTCCTAGCATAGCTTCTACTTCCTCTCTACTTAACGAAGAAAACTTGTAAACAGCAATTGTTGTAATAATATCTATGATTTCGTTTTTCGGTAGTGTCCCCGTTTCTTCTAATTTTACTCGCTCAATTTATCGTAAGTTTCTGCGCGGTTGCTCATTTCATCCCGTACCCCTAGCAAAGGTGTTGCTGTCACAAAGTTTTCGCCACCTTTAAATTTACTTCTTGAAACCCTTGCTAAAGAGGAGTTGCAAAATGGAATTATATAAATGGCGAAAACTTCGTGACACTAATGCAAAGGTTAGAATCTGTTCTGCCAATCATTGCACCACTCTTTTGGTTTTCCGCGACCAGGCGATGAAGAAGAGTAGCATACGCGATATTGAGCAGCACAACGTTTTTTTAATCCTGATCCTTTACAGTGTGTGCGATACTCCCTCCATTTGCAGCCACCAAAAGAATCGCATTCTTTTGCTACTGCTGGATTAGTAAAAGGAACTGCTGTAAAAAAGAGCCTAAAATTGCAATAAGTGGAAGAAGTTGAATCTTCATAATTTTCAATCCTCGATTTTTCTCTGTATTGATGTATTAATTCATATCATAACTTTGGTTTGATAAGATTAAAAAAAGATTTATTTTTTAATCATAAAGACGAAACCATTATCAACAGAAGCTTTGAGGGCTGTTTCATTACTAGCCAGCGGGGCATCAGAACAGGAAGGTATTGAGCCGAGATACGTGTAAGTGCGGTTCGTTCTGGAGAAACCCAGGTTATGGGGGGATTCCAGGCTTTAGTAGAGTAATTCCATGAGGAATTGAGTACGCACTTTAATCCTCTACTGAAGACAACTTGATATCCATTTGACACTCCCCGCTCTAAAGTTATGTCTGATTAATTATAAATCACAACAACAACAACAGCGTAGCTGATATTAACTTTTATCACTACGCTGTTGTCTTATCTACATACAATAGTAATCTAAGTCTATAATGTAAACATCAATATTGAGGATAAGTGAGGGTGAAAGTTCAAAAAGGTATTATTTCAGACACAAACCATCCAGTTTGGATGGTGCTGGATGATGACTATTTGCCAATTGAGCCAATTCAAAAATACTTGTATTATCTGGACAGCGTAGGACGTTCTCCAAACACGATTGCGACCTATGCCCATAACCTCAAATTATTCTGGGAGTTTGTCAGGGATTCAAAGTTAGATTGGCTAGAAATTAGTTTAGAGGAGCTATCAAACTTTATTCACTGGCTAAGAAACGCTAATTCTGGTGTCTTATCGATTCAGCCACAGGTTTCCAAACGTTGCGAGAAGACCATTAATAATTGCTTAACAACTGTTTGTGGTTTCTATGAATTTCAAGAGCGGATAGGAGCTACTAGTGGAGTTGATGCTTATCGGTATCAACTGCAACCAGGACGTAAATACAAATCTTTTTTACACCATATTAGCAAGGGGAAAGAAGTTAAAACACGACTACTAAAAATTAAAGAACCAAAGACATTTCCTGGATGTTTAACACCTGACCAAGTTAATACTTTAGTGGAAAGTTGTAACACATTACGTGACAAGTTTTTAACTAGATTACTATATGAAACAGGACTACGAATAGGTGAAGTATTAGGACTAAGACATGAAGATATAGTGACTGGTAAAACCAATGAAATTCGCATTGTCCCAAGATTAAATAACGTTAACTACGTGAGAATTAAATCTGGGTCAGAACGGACAGTTCATGTTAGTAAAGAATTAATAAAATGGTACTCAGCTTACCTAATTGATGAATATCCAGAAGATATTGATTGTGATTTCGTTTTTGTGGTCATCAAAGCTCCAGGTAAAGGTGAAATTGGCAAACCATTAACTTATAAAACGGTTGATAGTTTGTTTAGAAGATTGTCAAAAAAAACAGGTATTCAAGTTAATCCACACCTTTTAAGACATACTCATGCAACAGAATTAATCAGAGCAGGCTGGGAAATGACCTATGTACAAAAGCGATTAGGTCATGCAGATATTCAAACAACAGTCAATACTTATGTTCATCTTTTAGATGAAGATTTAAAATCAGCATATCAGGAATATTTACAACGTAGAGAAGAGGGAAAATAAATGTCAATGAAAGCTGAATTCAATCAACAGATTAGTTTAGATATAATCCAAAATAATGCAGAGATAGTCTGTTATCGATGTGGAATTAGTAATTATCGTAAGCGGGGAATGACAAAAGCAGGTAAACAACGTTATTTTTGTTTAACTTGTCAACGTCATTTTATTGAAAATGTTGACTATGCTAACTATAAGCCTAGTTATTTAGAATTAGGGGATGATGTTTGGAATGCTAATGATTTGGGGATAAAAACCAGGGAATATAAACAGGAAACTAAATTAGTTTTTTGTATTTTCAGCAGAATTGGCTCAAAGACCTGGCTAAAAAATTCATTAGATATAAAGCCACCAATATATCTTTTAGCCAATTACAAAAATATATTTCTATCTTGACTAAATTTTCTGAATTTCTGGAAATATATTATCCTTCAATTACTTTTCAAAAATTTACAAGGAAAGTTATAATTGACTTGATAGATTTTTTAAATCAGAAAAAACTCAGTAGCCGAACAAAAAATTATTATCTAAGTACTCTAAATACATTTTTTGAAACTGGCAATATTAATTTATGGTTTAATGTGCCACCTTATTTAATTAGACCTGAAGATTACGGGAAACCAAGCAAATCTCTACCTAGATATATACCAGAATTCGTAATGCAGCAGTTAAACCAATATTTAGAGACACTTCCAGAAACAATAATGCGAATGGTGTTGGTACTTCAAGAAACGGGACTGAGAATTGGTGAGCTTTTACATTTGTCAATTAATTGCTTAAAATTTGATATGAAAGGAGATTCATACATTCAATATATGAATTGGAAAATGAGCAAGGAAGATACTAAGCCAATTTCTCCCGAACTAGTGAAAGTTATTCAAGACCAGCAGCAGTACATTAGACAACATCTAGGAGCCAATTTTGAATACTTGTTTTCGGCTAGACAAACAGGTAAGTATCGTGATAATAATTCTTTTCATCCCAAGCCTAAAGTTATGGATAGTAGGACTTTTATAAAATTTTTAAAACAACTTGCTGAAGAATTTGATATTCAAGATAGTTCCGGTAAACGTTGGAATTTTCAGACTCATCAGTTTCGTCACACTGTTGGTACAAGAATGGTAAATCTTGGTGTACCGCTCCACATAATTCAGCGATATTTAGGACATGAATCACCACAGATGACTATGGTTTATGCTCATATTCATGATGAAACTCTTCGGAAAGAAATTGAGAAATATCACGAAATAAAAGTAGTTAACTTTCAAGGAGAATCTGCTGCATTAGCTGAAACAATACTAGGAAGCAATGATGACCTGGAATGGTTTAAGAAGAGTGTACAAGCTAGAGCATTAGAACATGGTTACTGTGCTAGACCCAAAGTATTAGGTAATTGTGATATTTCTGGATTTGATGGTTGCTACAATTGCTCACATTGGAGAACAAATAAAAATTTTCTGCCGATTTTAAAATCCACTTTAGACCGTACTAATAACGTTTTAAAGAAAGCCAAAAATTATGGTTGGGAATTACAAGTTCAGAAGAATACACCGATTCAAGAAAATTTAGAAAAAGTCATTAAAAATTTGGAGTCAGAAAATGACTAATAGAAAAATTGAAGCATTACAAGAAGCCGCAGCACAGAAAGCTAAGGAATCAGCAGAACGTGTAGATAAAGCTATTGCCAGAATCATCAAAGATGGTGGAATAATTAGTTTTAAATCTATCGCTCAAGCCGCCAATGTATCTACTGCTTATCTGTACAAACAGGAAACTTTTAGAAACCGGATTGAAACCCTACGTGACCAACAGAAACAACGACCTAAATCTAAACAACCTCCACTCTCATCAGATAATTCTAAATTAGTAATTATTTCGACGTTAAGGGAGGAAAACAAGCGATTAAAAGCCGAAATAGATAGTCTACGCCGAATTAATGAAAGTTTAACTGGTAAGCTTTATCAAGTTCAAGGTATTTCGGAGTTAGTCGAAAGACTTAAAATTGAGAATGAGGAGATGAAATTACAATTAAATCAATTTCTCCATCCAGTTCAACAGACCACAACATTACCAGTAGACCATCCCAAAGTCATCTCGTTAGAAAAGAGTAAAGCCGGACGTTCAAGTATTAGTGAGCAAGTTAAGCAACAACTTAAGTCATTAGACATTCCACTTAATTCAACTTTAACTAAAACAATTAAGTCTGTCTCTGAAGCAATTGTTTTCGATGCGATTGCAGTGTTAAAGGGAATTCTTGCTGATGGTGATGTTGATAAACCTGGAAGTTGGTTAAAAACCGCTATTGAACAAGGTTGGAAACCAAATGGGAAAATTCACGTTAAATCCGAGTTAGAGGTATTTAACAAATGGTATCCAAAAGCCAAACAGAAAAAAATAATTCAGGCTAGTCAAATTACCGAAAATGGCATCTTAATTTATACTGGTAATGGAGAGTGGATAGCTTTTTCAGAAATGTTAATCCAGTATCCACTTGAAACGCTGTAGAAAATGTCAACAACGTAAAACTCTTAACTGATAAAGGTTATGAGTTTTATAAACGACATAACTGAAGAGACGGGGATTCTTTAATCAAAGACAAGACTTACTTAGACAGGATTTCTCCAGCCTGAGCAGAGGACTCATCTCCTAAAGCGTTGCTTACGTCTAGCGCAAAAGTTCCGGTATGCCCTACCGTACTCAATCCTCGACTCAGGATATTTCTAGCTGCGTTTTCATCTCTATCCATGACACAACCACATTTACAAACGTGGGTTCTAGTGGATAGGGTCTTCTTCACAACTTCACCGCAACTAGAGCATTCTTGGGTAGTATATTGCGGGTTAACCGCAACTGTGACTTTCTGGAATACTTTGCCAAAATATTCAAGCCAGACACGAAACTGATACCAAGATGCATCGTTAATTGACTTAGCTAAACAATGATTTTTCACCAGATTTTTAATTCTCAAATCTTCATAAGCGATCAAGTCGTTTGACTGAATTACGCACCGTGCTAATTTCACAGCATGGTCTTTACGTTGCCTACTTATTTTGAGGTGGCGTTTTCCTAAAATCTGTCTAGCTTTGCCGCGATTTTTGGAACCTTTTACTTTTCTGGAAATACGACGCTGTGAACGTTTTATCACCTTTTCACCTTGTCGTAAAAATCGAGGATTCTCAACCGTTATACCTTCAGAATCAGTATAGTATTCTTTCAAACCTACATCTAATCCTATCGTATTTCCAGATGGTTCTATATTTTCTTGCCGATGGATATCAATACATAATTGACAATAATAACCATCAGCACGTTTTACCAATCTCACCCGTTTGATTTGGTTAATTTGATAAAAATGTAAATCGCGCGTCCCTTTAAGTTTTAATCTCCCAATTCCTTTTTTATCTGTGAAAGTTATGCTTTTACGATCATGTGCAAGTTTCCATCCAGAAGTTTTATATTCAACAGAACGACAATCTTTTTGGAATTGTGGAAAACCTTTTTTACCAGGGATACATTTTTTACAGCTATCATAAAACCGAGAGATAGAAGACCAAGCTCGTTCCGCACTGGCTTGTCTAGCCATTGAGTTGAGTTCATTCGCATAAGGAAAGTTAGCAGCTAGTTGTGCACAATATTTTTGCAAATCGTTTTTACCTGTATTTGGAACATCCATCCACAAGCGAATACAGCTATTACGAATGAATTGTGCCGTCCGAATTGCATCATCTATTGCGGTGAGCTG
This sequence comes from uncultured cyanobacterium, assembly GCA_963766435.1. Taxonomy (GTDB): domain Bacteria; phylum Cyanobacteriota; class Cyanobacteriia; order Cyanobacteriales; family Nostocaceae; genus CAVXZH01. The sequence continues at coordinate 1,695,857 of CAVXZH010000006.1, read as the reverse complement.
ATCTGACTTTCCATAAACTTTAAACTCAAAAACAAGCATTTTCTTTACCTCCTGCCTTATACTACTTCTGGCAGCATAAGATTGTCAAGATGATTAGGAATGAAATACTGAAGGCGGTTAAAACCGCCCGTGTCGTTTTTCATCCCCTGTCTAAAGCACGAAAGACGGAACTTCGTTCCTTTTTCTCAGGGGCTTTCAAACTTCCCGGTTTTCCTTGTAAGTGAAGTGAGTAACCTAGAAACTAAACCTTACTGCCCTGGTGCGGGGTTAAAAGCACATAAACTACCAATAATGGTAGCGCCCCTACCAAAGAGGAGATTAAGTTCTGTCACCCCATCCCTTGCTACTTGTTCAATTACCTCAAGTAATTCTTCCTCAGTCATGAGCAGTTGTTTGCTGTTAAGCCTCTACATAAACTTTATTCTGGTCAATCAACAAATATTCTGTAAATGTTGAGATGGTGCGATAATCATAAAACTTATTACTACGGTCATATTCTTGAGTAGACTTTGACAGTACCTCAATAATGATTTCAGTGGGATGACGAGCAATTGCAAAACTTAATTCTTAATTTTTTCCCACGCTAATTTTGCTGCACCGACCATTCCAGCTGAATTACCCAACTCTGCTGGTAGAATTTGCAAACCTAATCGCGATGTGGGTAAAACCCGATTTTCAATTTCTCTAATTACAGATGGTAAGAAGAACTCAAAACTGCCAGCAACCCCACCACCAATGACAATTGCTTGGGGTGTCAGCACGTAAATCAAACTGGTTAAGCCAATTCCCAAGTCTCTTCCATATTCTTGCCAAAAAGCTAAAGCATTCGCATCTCCTGATTCAGCTAAAGCTCCTAATTCTCCTGGTTCTTTACCAGTCCGACGCCGAATGGCACTAATACAAGTATATTGTTCTAAAGAACCTTGATTACCACTATTACACATTGGTCCATCAGGATTTAAGGTGATTAAACCCAATTCCGCACCTGCACCTTGATGTCCCACAAATAATTTACCATCCAAAATAATTGCACCACCGACTCCAGTTCCCAACGTTAACAAAATCAGATTTTGAAATTTACGTCCTGCACCTAACCAAGCTTCACCCAATCCCGCACAATTAGCATCATTAGCTAAAATAGTCGGTTTACCAGTTTTGGCTTCTAACCAATCTGCTAATGGGACGTTATCCCATCCAGATAAATTAATCGCCACTAGAGCAATCCGTCCTAGAGCATCAGCAGGTCCTGGAGTACCCACACCAATAGCCATGCTTTCATTATCTGGGTCAACTTGGGCGATCGCATCTACCATCAGACTTAAAACTGCTTCTGGTGTTGCTGGTTGGGGAGTTGCTACCGTTAAAGATTGCAAACAAGTCCCATTTTCATCAAACCGACCCAGTTTAATCGCAGTTCCCCCTAAATCAATCCCTATTACTTGTTTAGCCACAATTACATTCCATCCAATTTTAGTCAACTTAACTTATAAATATTTTAACTGAGTCAGGCAGGCAAGATGCCTGCTCCACAGTTTTATGATTGATTTTGTACCTCATGTATTTGCAATCTGCTGTGTCATTTGTTGTAATTCTTTTGCTACTCTGGCAAATACTTCCGACCAATTACCCAATGAGGATTGACGAAATAGACGCATGGTAGGATACCAAGGACTATCTTCCCGTTCTAATAACCAGCGCCAATCGGGGATAAATGGTAAAAGTACCCAAGTTTTTTGACCCAGAGCACCAGCTAAATGAGCTACGGAGGTATCTATGGTGATTACTAAATCCAAGGCGTTAATTACAGCCGCAGTCACAGCAAAATCACATAATTTAGGACTCAAATCTTGGATACAGATACCTTCTGGTAGGGTAGCTAAATCTTGGGAATTTGCACCTACTTGCAAGCTATAAAAAGCAATGTCGGGAATTTGTAATAATGGTAAAAAGGGTTGTAGTCCGCTAGTACGTCTAATATCATTTTTATTCCCTGGATTACCAGCCCAGACAATTCCCACTTTGAGATGATGCTCAGATGGGGTTAAGAGGGGAAAATCAAGGGATTTTGGGGAATATATATAGGGAATTTCGGTAGGAATATTTTCTATATTAGTTTGCAAAATATAAGGCAAACTCATTAAAGGTATTTGAGTGTGAAACTCTGGTAATTCTGCATCTAGGCCAAAAACTTGTTCAATCCCAGGAACAGTCTTGATTAATTGGATTTGAGATGGCAAACAAGCTGCTATTACTCTAGCACCAAGTTGATTGAGGATTGATGCATAGCGGATAAATTGAAATGTATCTCCTAATCCTTGTTCTGCATAAATTAAGATGGTTTTACCTTCTAGGGGGGAACCATCCCAAAAGGGTGTAGAAAAAGTGGGTAGTTGGTCAGGTGGAAAGAGTTGCCAACGCCATTCATATTCTGCTAATCCTAAATTAAATTCACCCATCAGCAGTAGTAGTTCTGCTAGGTTCTGATGCGCTTCTCCAAAATCGGATTTTAATGTAATTGCTTGTTGGTAGCAAGTCCGAGATGCTTCTAGTTGTCCTATTTGGTTCAAAATCAAACCCAAATTATGATAAGCTTCTGGGTAATTAGGATTTAAGGCGATCGCTTTTTCATAATAGACCTGAGCCGTTTCTAGGTTTCCCTGTTCTTGGCGGACTAAACCTAAATTATAATGGAACTGAGCCGAGTTAGGTTGCAGTGTGATCGCTTGTTGATAATGGTAAATTGTCTGTTCATAGTCACCTTGTAGTCTCAGGACTATACCCAGATTACTATGAACCAAGGCTAAATTCGGATTGATATTTAACGCTTGACGATAAAGAGCGATCGCCTGTGCCCGATTTCCTGACTGATAAGCAATCGCTCCCAATAAATGAATAGCATCAACATGATCAGGTTGTTGCTGAAGAATTTGCTGATATAGCTGTTCAGCTTGGGGGAGATTTCCCGCTTGGTGATGTTGGAGAGCGATCGCTAAAACGTCAGAAATGCTGTTCATTAGGATGGGTTGAGAATTTCACTGACTGGTTGATTATCTCGTGCAGAAGAAGGTTTGAGATTAGCAATAGGATATAAACTAAGACTAGATTTATCTTGCCAAGCTGTCACGGGTGCACCTCTTAATATACCAGCAAGAGCAACAGAAAGCATGAAACCACCAGCAGCGGCAGCAATTAAAGAAATGTTATGATTATGTTTCACTCAAGTTTCTCTGTGTATTAGTAGTTAGTTGACTGATTAATGACTATTTTCTCTTCGTAATCGAGGATTGACAAATTCATTCAACCCCTCACCAAGTAGTGATAACCCTACCACCATAAACGTCATTATTAACCCTGGAAAAAGTGTTGTCCACCAAATTCCCGTGGGAAGTGCTTCTAAGGCTTGTTTTAAATCATGTCCCCATTCAGGCACTTCTTCTGGTAATCCTAACCCTAAGAAACCTAATCCGCCTAAAACTAAAATTGCATCAGCCGCGTTGAGAGTAAATAGTACAGGTACACTTTGAATCACGTTAAAAAATAAATAACGAGAAAGCACAGTCCAGGTAGAAGCACCCATAGCTTTAGCGGCTTCAATAAATACTTCCGTTTTCACGCTGACAGTGTGATTGCGGACAACCCGATAATATTGAGGAATGTAAGCAATGCTAATAGCCAGTGCAGCATTTAATATTCCCCGTCCCACCACAAAAGCTAAGGTAACAGACAGTAATAATCCCGGTAGGGTGTAAATACTATCCATGAGAAACAGTAACACCTTATCCAATTTACCACCTAGATAACCACTCACCATTCCCAAAGGCACACCAATCACCATACTCAAAGCAGTGGCTAAAATTACTACTTGTAAAGCAGCTTGAGCACCAAATATAGTCCGAGAGAAGACATCATAACCTAAACGACTAGTACCAAACCAATGTTTAGCCGAAGGTGGTTCATGAATGGAGTTACTTAAAAAATCTTTGGGGTCTTGTAACCATCCCCAAGCTTGAAATACCGGGGAAAAGAAAGCCAGAAAGATGAAAAAGAGGGTAATAATCAAACCAATCAGCATTAATCGCTGAGAAAGAGAGGGATTCTTGCCAAAATTTAGGAATGATAAATATTTGCGTTTGCTTATGGTCATGGGGGGATGTTTGTCGTTCACCAGATACGCTGATTATTTTATCTACTATTATTAGAGTTACAAGGCAAAAAGTAGGCACAACGGAAATTCAACCCAAGAGGAACTGCTGTGGTAACACAATCAATACCAGCCGAAACTAGAACTTTGCTGCAAAATATTACTTGGGAAACATTCAAAACCATGTTAGTTGAGATGGGGAGCGATTGCAACACCCGACTTTCCTACAACTCAGGACTGTTAGAAATGATGACCCCACTGATACCCCATGAAAATTCTAACCGCATTATTGAGGGTTTTGTGGTGGTGTTATGTGAGGAGTTGGAATTAGAGTACAGACGTGGGTAAAGAATTTTAGAGTGAGGGGTTAGGATGAGGTTCTTTCATAACTTTTATGTAAACCGTCGCTTTATCAAGAGAGAATAATCTTGAAAACCTGTTTTTAGAGGGACATTCTCATGACAATTTCCATGTATCAAGCTTCAGTACCATCATTAATTCGCGCTCTCAATAATCTGATTGCGATTTTGGAAAAAGGTGCTGCATATGCAGAAGCGAAGAAAATAGAGCAATCAGTACTGATAAATACCCGATTATATCCCGATATGTTGCCGTTATCGCGACAAATTCACATCGCTAGTGATATTGCTAGAAGAGGTGCAGCTAGACTAGCAGGATTAGAAGCTCCGGCAATGGAAGACAATGAAACTACCTTTGCTGAATTTATTGCTCGTCTTCAAAAAACCAACTCTTATCTAGAAACATTAACACCTGAGCAAATTGATGGTTCTGAAGAGAAGTCGATTTCTATTCCCATTGGGAAAGACACAATGACTTTTGAGGGTTTGTCGTATTTGCTGTACTTTATTTTGCCTAATGTCTATTTTCATGTCACCACTGCTTATGACATTCTCCGACATTCTGGTGTAGAACTGGGTAAACGAGATTTCCTTGGTAAGCCATAATACATAAATCCGGGATAGATATTTCAATTGAGATACTCTATCCCGGATACTTTACAACCTGCTATTTCGACAAATATAATTTTATTTGCTAAAATTTATATTAGCTACAAGTCAGGAGAGAACTGATGATTTCAGATGAAATGGGGAGGGAATTGCACAATCGCTCAACAGTTGGCGAACAACTCACAAAAGAGGAAAAACAGCATCTAGATACTTGGTATGCAAAGCTAGATGCAATTGAAAGCAATCTCCTTGGTGAAAATGCTGATTCTCAAATAACCAGCGCCAAATTGGCAACTCAAATTGAAGCATCTTTAAACCAGTTAACATTCGTAACTCAACGCATTCAGCAAATATCTAGCGAAAATGACGATTTACGCCAACAAATTGGTGTATTACGGCAACACTTGGTGGTTCGACGTTCGGCATGACTATTTCAAAAGAAGTACGACAACAAGTTCAGCAAAGAGCAAACTATGCCTGCGAATTTTGTGGAGTCAGAGAATAAATTATGGTTCAAGATTTACTTAAGACGGAGTTAGTAACTTTTGAAGAGTTTATTAAGTGGAAACCAGAAGGAAACCGCTTTGAACTACATAATGGCGTAATTGTAGAAATGAATCAGCCGGTAGGTAAACATGAAGATATAATCTGTTTTTTGAATGAGAGAATTACAGATGAATATCTTCGCTTAAACTTACCGTATGGAATTCCGAAGACGGCTTTAGTCAAACCACCGACAAATAAATCAGCTTATTCACCTGATGTTCTCGTGTTAAATCGACCTGCTCTGGTTAATGAACCATTGTGGGAAAAAGAATCAACAGTTACTCAAGGTACATCAATATCCTTGGTGATTGAAATTGTCAGTACTAACTGGCGTGTTGATTACCTGACCAAAGCTGGAGATTATGAAGAAATGGGTATTCCTGAATATTGGATTGCTGATTATTTGGGTTTAGGTGGGATAAGATTTATTGGTAATCCCAAACAACCTATTATTTCTATTTATAATCTTATTGATGGGGAATATCAAGTTAGTCAGTTCAAGGGTGATAATCTGATAGTATCGCCAACTTTCCCAGATTTGTCTTTAACTGTTAATCAAATTTTTCAATCTGAATGGACGAAATAGCATTTAATAGGGTGTTTGAAAAGCTACAATTACGGCTGAGATTTTGTCAATCAAAGGATTCTGTTCTAATATTTGTAAAGCTGCTAATAAACTCTTTTGATTAAAGGGTTTTTTAATTGCTGGAGCTAATCGAGTGCTTACATAATCAGGGTTTAGTCGGCTAGTACCTGTGATTTTAATATCTTCTATACTACCTTCAATAATTCTAATTTTAACTACACCATGCTGCTGGTTAATATTTTGTCCAGTAGGAATAAAAACATAGGAATTGATATAACATGGCTTGTCGTCAGAAGAGTTCTTGTTACATCCCTGTATATATAAAGCTCTAATTGCATCCTCTGCTTCCAGGAGTTTAGCAAATGTTATTTCTTTTCCCGTAAAATCTTTGACCGCTTTTAAGTACTCTTGTTGAGTAAATGCCTTTGGTTCCCCTTCAAACTCAAATTTTTCCACCCGGACTGAAATTTCAGGGACATTTTCAGTTTTGGGTGTATTGGTTGTATCTGTTGGTTGTGTTAAAGGTTCTTGTTGAGGTTTTGGGAAATTTGGTATTTGCTGTTCTAGGGTAGGAGAAGTAATGGGATTGGGAATTTGAGAGAGATTGATAGTTTGGACTTGTGTGGTTTGGAGACTTTTGGATGTTGGTTCACTCCCTTCTACTAACATCTGAGTGGAGTCACCTCTCAGAGATAAAATTAGGGTGTGATTAACCGTTTTTGGATGCAGCTTTTCTGATGAGGGGTTCTCACCAGAGGAAAGACTGTTTTGATTTTGCTCTCGCTGGATGGTTAATAAAGTGTTGGAACTAGCGACGGGTTGAACCGTGCTACCCATCATGGTCAGAATAACTGGAACTATCATCTCAAACCTCCACGAGACTCCACTATACCCAAAGGGTTGGTAGTGGTTTCTGTAAAATTACGTGAATCAATTGGCTATGTTATTTTATAACTTACTTCCTTATACCATAATGTTAAAAATAATTATTTGTTTTTTTTGATAACTTGAAGCAATGTGAATGATAGATTTTGAATATTTTATACTGGTGTGACAGGGATGATAAATCTAGCGAGTTTGATGATCAATAACCCTGAGAAAATCTTCAGCAGTGATAATTGGGCAAGAAAAATTATCTTTTAGGCTTAATAAATCGCGATCGCCAGTCACGAGATAATCAGCCTGACTAACCACAGCTAGAAGTAAAAAAGGCACATCAAATGGGTCACGACATTCAGGAATTACAGGCAAGAGGTTGGGCATTGCTACAGCCTCACAAAACAATATGTAATCTGATAGTAAATCTTCTTGCTCAGTTGGTGTGAGTTTAAACTTTGGATAAGCCAGGACTCGAATTAATTCAGTTGTTGTCGCTTTAGAAATCAGTGGAGTGAAACGATCATCCTGCCATGCTAAACGAAGCCTAGATACTCTCCCGCCAAATATCAGCGATGAAACTATAATATTAGTATCAATTACTGCTCGTGGGACACCCATCATGATTGACGCGCCCAAGCTACTGCATCAGCTACATCCTGCTCACTCAGTCCTAAATCCGCTAGTTTAGATCGAACCGCATCAGCCCGTTGAATTTTCACAGGAGTTAGAATAATTTGCCCACCCTCCACCTTTACCTCAAAATACTCAGCCTCTCCGATTTCACTGGTAATACTTTTAGGCAGTGTTAGTTGATTTTTAGAAGTTAATTTGGCGAGCATGACCAGCCTCCTAGCCTTGTTATAAAATGTAAGGAATCCTTACTTGAGTATATACATTCTACCTTACTATATGAATGGGAAAAGTTTTTCCCCCTGACGAAGGGAGGACTAAGGCGTAGAACTGAAAGTCCTTTAGTGTATGGCTTTTTAGATAAATTTTGGATCTGATTGAGTTAATCTCCCCTTGATTTTTAAGAATTAATCGCTTAACGTAGTCAAACAGTTATGCTTGCTTGCGAATTTTATGAATAAAAAGCTAATCCTCAATTTGCTGGCTAGTTCCTCGATTTTTACATCATTACTGTCTACACTAGCAATCATCAATCCTGCACACGCAAATATTAACCTTATCCGATACTTAACACATACTGATGATGGTCGTACTTGTATTACCAATCCTCACGGGTATAAAGATTTGGTCTGTATTCGCGATTCTGAGCGAGATCCCAAAGCTGCTCCCGCTCCTAAGTCGATGATAGTTGCTGCACAACCTTCTGATAGTACCGTTAAACAACTTAATTTTACGGAAGAGGAAAGTGAGGCTGCTATTAGGGTATTTAAATGTGACTGTCCATTTTGTATTAATTCTCTAAGGCAGTTACGTGGTACTGGTAACTTGGTATATTAAAATTACGTCGGTTAATCAATTAAACATTTTCAATTTCTACTGAATTTAGTAATAGTAGGGGCGTATTGCATACGCCCTTACTTGTGTGTACACTGTAGTTGCTAAGGGGAGGGAATAAGATGTTATTTCCCCCGATGGATTGGGGAGACTCAGGGGGGTAATTCAAGGATTCATGGGATCGTGAGACTTATATGTACTACTATAGTTAGTAGCTCCTGATTGAGAAAGACTAATGAAATTAAAAGTTGTATTGGAACCCAGTGATGAAGGTGGATATACCATTTATGTTCCGTCGCTTCCAGGTTGTATCAGTGAAGGAGAAACTGTAGAAGAAGCGTTAGAGAATATTCAAGAAGCTATAGAACTTTATCTTGAACCATTGCCAGAATAATTGGATTTATTATAACTCACGAAAATGTCCAAAAACCCTATAATAATCAGAGTGTTTTTTCAAACTAAAATATAAAAGGAAAAAATAAAAATGAGCCAAACTAATTCATTACCAGCAGGAGACTATGTTTCCCCAGGATTGTCCATTATTCAACCTGATGCATGTTTTCCCAATATGATTCTGGGAAATGCGTATAATTCTTTATGGTTTTACCTACGTCGTGATATTAGTCATAACTGGTATGTAGATCAGCGACAGCAAGACGTTGGTTTTGTCAGCAGGGATGAAGCACATATTCTTTACAATACAGCTTTAAAATTTCGAGGAAAAAGAGCTTTAGAAATCGGTTGTTGGATGGGGTGGTCAGCTTGTCATTTGGCTTTAGGGGGAGTGCTGTTAGATGTAATTGACCCGATGCTATCAACTGAATTATTTAATGGTAGTGTGACTGCATCTCTGACTCAAGCTGGTGTCAAGGAATCTGTGAATCTAGTCCCAGGATATAGTCCAGCAAAAGTAGAAGAGTTAGCTAATCAATGTCAGCGCAAATGGTCATTAATCTTTATTGATGGATATCACGAAGCACCTTCACCACTGAATGATACAATTATTTGTGAACAATTTGCAGAACCAGATGCTTTAATTTTATTTCATGATTTAGCTTCCCCTGATGTTGGTGAAGGATTAGACTATTTAAAGGAGAAAGGATGGAATACCATGATATATCAAACTATGCAAATTATGGGAGTTGCATGGCGAGGAAATGTTGAACCTATCATCCATCAACCAGATGCTACAATTAATTGGCGTTTACCTCCACATTTACAACGTTATCCTGTGAGTGGCATCACAACAACGAGTTCAACAGATAATTTTGGCGAAGTTCTGAAAGCAATTAGACCATATACTTTCTTGAGTGAATCGAAATTATTTTCACTCTACAGTCAAGCCAAGCAAGCTGTTGATTATCTTTCTTGGGTTCCACAGATGTTACCAGAGATTAGCGCCAACTTCAAAAGCCGTTTTCCTGTGATTGGTTCTCGATAATTGATTCAGATTCCCGACTTTACAAAAAAGTCAGGAATCTCTACTAATTTTCTGCTAATTAATCCACAAATTTAGAACGTGCTTCATGATTTAATTGCAATTTTTCTGCTAAAATATCCCACTTTTCCTGGTCAATTAATTGAATGAATTCATCCAGGTTGTTTCTATATTTATGTAGTGAAGTTAACAAAGCTTGGCGATTATATTGAGCCATCATCACTCCCAACTCCGAATTTCCACCACCTACCCGACTCGTATCCCGAAAACCAGAACTAGCTAGATTTTGAGCTAGTTGTAATACCTCACTATCAGTTTCGCTTAAACAAGCAGCAATCAATGAGGCACTTACCATCACAGGTAAATGAGAGATCCAACTCACAGCGCGATCATGTTGTTCTGGGTGACAATGGTAAATAGTCGCTCCTAGCGATCGCACGATTTCCTCTACTACCTGAAGCGCAGTTTTGGGAGTATTTGTCATCGGTGTGAGTACATAAGGACGATTCACAAACAAATTCCTTTGTGCGGCTTCTATTCCCGAATCGGTATTCCCAGCCATGGGGTGTCCACCAATAAAATTTTCCCAGAGAGGAGAAATGGCTTCCACTACAGGTGCTTTCACTGAACCTACATCCGTAATAATTGTTTGAGGCGATAAATGAGATATTAATTGTATAATTTGGGGCACAATCAACCCTATAGGCGTGCAGATAAATACCACATCCGCAGCTGCTAACAGGCTCAAATCCACAGATGCTTGATCTACATTACCCAATGCGATCGCCTTTTCACAAGTGGATTCCCGACGACTAACTCCTAGTAAATGATGACCATGTACTCGTAAATCAAACCCTAAAGAACCGCCGATAAGTCCTAGTCCAACAATACCAATTTTCATTTTTGATCCTGATTTTTAATCTAAGAAGGAAACAGGGAAAAGAAAATAGGAATAGGGTTTCCTCTTTCCCTGCGGCTGACACTAGCAGCCTATCGCAAGCTTGTTAATTCCCTTTTCATCTTTTTCTGATGTGGGTCTATCGTACTTAGTATGGTGAATTAAAGTTATAGTAAACCCACTTATTTGTCTACAAAATGTAACAACGATTAAACTTGGCTCCAAAGAGATAACGTTATGACTGTTGAGGAATTGTTAGAACAATATGCAGCAGGAGTTCTTAACTTTAGTGGTTGTGACTTCTCCGAGGCTAATCTCAGTGGGATTAAATTGAGTGGTGCTAATCTCAGTAATGCTAATCTAAATGTAGCTAATTTGAGTGGTGCTAATCTCAGCGATACTGACTTGAGCTATGCCAAGTTAAATGTAGCTAGATTAAGCGGGGCGAACCTGAGTGGGGCGAATCTTTACAAATCCAGCCTGAATGTGGCTAATTTGATTCGCGCTGATTTGAGTCGAACTCAATTTCAGGGAGCTTCCCTAGTTCGGGCGGAATTAATTCGCGCTGACCTAACTCGTGCTAATCTATCTGAGACTAACCTGAGTAGTTCCGATTTACGAGAAGCTACACTTCGGCAAGCCAATCTCCGTCATGCTAATTTGAGTGAGGCTAACTTCAGAGGTTGTTTGCTGATAGGAGCTAACTTAGAAATGGCTAACTTAAACTGTACTTTTATGAATTCCGCTGACCTGAGTGGCGCAAATTTACGCGATAGTGAACTCAAACAAGCAAATTTGAGTTTGGCTAACCTCAGTGGTGCAGATTTAAGTGGTAGTAACCTGCGGTGGGCAGATTTAAGTGGCGCTAACCTGAGTGGTGCAGATTTAAGTGGGGCTAAATTGAGTGGTGCAAATTTAACTGGGGCTGACTTAAGTAATGCTAACTTAACCAATGCCAGTTTGGTACATACCAATTTAACTCAAGCCAAATTAATTCAGGTAGAATGGATTGGTGCAGACTTAAGTGGAGCCATGTTAACGGGAGCGAAACTTTATGCTACGTCCCGATTTGGGTTGAAAACCGAGAATATCAATTGTGAATGGGTTGACCTTTCCCCCACAGGCGATCGCTCGATTATCCAAAAATTTGCCTCAGCGGACTCACGCGAATTTTTTAATGCAGCTCCACCCACCATCCGCATCATCATTGATGCACCTTTAGAACAAGAAGGAAACTTTGCTCTCGCTGGTGCTTATTACCAAATAGCGCAAGAATTCCCCAGCCTCAAATCTGCTCCCAGCATTGATAATAGTAGTCGTCGCACCATTTTTAGTTGGCGAGTAGATAGTGACCTAGATTTACTACCGACAGCATATATGGCCATACTCCCCTTTTATGATGCTACTGCTACCCAACAAAATATTTCTGCGATGTGGGAAATAATTACTAAACAGATTATGACTGCATCTGAGCCAAAATCCGCCCAGATGCTCAAACAATTAATCCCCTTGATAGAGGAAGTGAAAAGTAAAGCTGTACGTCTTAAACAGATTAAAAAAAATATTTATTTGGCTGGAAAATTAAACTTTACAAAAACCCCTACCCAAACAATTTTAACCAATTCGGCTGCTCATACTTTAATGGTATATGATCACCCCAGTTTTGGGAAAAAATTTATGAATCGTAATTCTCTTAATCTGAAAGTTAATGATGATGCATATAATAAAAATGAAAGTGAGAATTTCATGATGCCATCATTGAATATGTTGATGGAATTCATTCAAGGATTCCACTATATAAGTTAATAGTGTGCAAAAAAAATGACAACTAATCATCGAGAAATGGGGATTTAAAATGCGAGATGGATTTAACCGAATGATGGGTAGAACCAGATATGTAGTCTTGCGCTTATTTTTGCATTTAGCCGGAAATGATGTGGCGCCAATTTTAGGACTATTAAATCGTACTGCACGGTCAGCCATAGATTCTGACGGTGACTTGCTGGTTTTGGGGGAAGGATTAGTAGAAATCAGTGAAAATTTGTTAAGATCAGACGAGTACTGGGTTTCTGCGGCTAACGAAGGCGATGTATTTTGGAATGAGGGTGAAGCTGGAGATTACGTAAATGAATTATTTACTGACTCTGCCCAAAGATATGGTGCTCAATTAGAGTCTAGTTCTGAATTTGGTGAATCTTTGTCTCTTCCTGTAACCCGTAATGTCCTGGTGAGCATTACAGTGGCTTATGAAGGAGAAGTACCACAGTTGGAAACCGATTTATCTAATGTACAAGCCCTGAAAGAGGGTTTGAAAGCCTTAATCAATTTACATAATAACCAAAAGCTCCGAGCTATACAAGTCCATTTTTCACCAGCACGTTTAGGTGATGAACTCACTAATGACCAATTACTGCAATACTACCCAGAATTGATTCCGTTGTAACTGCTGCTCTAATCTGTAATTATTTACTCACATTGAAAAATACTGTCATGCTCAGAACTATGCTACGTAAATTCACGGTAATCTTTCTATCTCTGACTTTGTGTTTTACCTCTGTTGCTTGTGGAGGAGGAAAGGAAAACGCCAATGTTCCTAGTCCTAATGCCAGTTCAGTTCCCGTCAATACCAAGTTAAGTGATGGTCAATATGAAGTGCAGCAAGCTACCTATGATGATGGCACAGGGCAATATACACTGTTCCTACTCAATAGTACACCTCCAACCTTTGTTAGTAACAAACTGCAAATGGCACGGCTCACTGACGATGAAGTTAAGCAAGGGAAGAAAAGTTATCTGAAAGTCGAAAGAGAACAACCCAGCTTATTTTTAACGCCAGATTTTAAAATTCAGTACGTCCATAACGTCACTGAGCAAAAAACCAATCCTCAAACTGGACAAAAAGAAACAGTCGTAGTGCGTCAGGAAAATGGTTTTTGGGCACCTTTTGCAGCTTCTTTAGCTGGTAATGTTGCTGGTCAAGCTCTGGGGAGTTTATTCTTTAGACCCCAATATTATGTACCACCTGCATATCAATCCGGAGGAATATATGGCTATGGTGGATATGGTTCAAATTATGACCAAGCCGTGCAAAGTTATCGCACTCGCTATAATGAACCACCCGCCGCAGTAAGAAACAGTACTGCTTTCCGTAGCACCGGGTCAATCAGAAATTCCTATCCCGGTGGCAGTTCCGCCGTTCGTAGTTCACCTAATACCAACACTGGTAATCGTGCTACTGGTTCCGGTTATGGAAGTAGTGACCTCAATTCTTCTGGTAACTCCAGTTCCACTAGACGTAGTTCTGGTAGTAGTTTCGGTAGCGGTCGCAGTTCCTCCAGTCGTCGCTCCTCTGGTTTCGGTAGCAGAAGAAGGTAGAGAGGAGGCAGGAGGCAGGGGGCAGGGGGCAGGGGGCAGGGGGCAGGGGGCAGGGGTAAAAGAGGACAAGGGGCAGGGGGCAGGGGGCAGGGGGAGAAGAGGACAAGGGGCAGGGGGCAGGGGGCAGGGGGAGAAGAGGACAAGGGGCAGGGGGCAGGGGGCAGGGGGCAGGGGGAAAGAGAATTTAAAATATATTCTCCCCATCTCCCTATCTCCCCATCTCCGGTTTTCCCCCCTGCACCCTGCACCCTGCCCCCCTGCCTCTTCCTCTCCCCCCTGCCCCCCGCACCCTGCCCCCCTGCCTCCCCCCTGTTCCCTGTTCCCTGTTCCCTGTTCCCTACCTCTTTGGCAAATTGGCTGAATTTTATAGTTTCAGAAGTACTACAATTACTATTGAATGCTAGATAATGGGAAAGCTTTGACATTTACCCATCTAGCCCGGAAAAGAAGAAATAACACTTATGCGAACTCACTATTGCGGCGAACTCCGAAAAGAACATATTGGGGAAACTGTTACTTTATCCGGATGGGTTGACCGTTACCGCGATCTTGGGGGCGTGACTTTTTTGGATTTACGCGATCGCTCTGGGCTAGTCCAAATCGTTAGTGATCCACAACGTACTCCTGATTCTCACGAACAAGCTAGTTCACTCAGAAGTGAATATGTAGTAGAAATCACTGGTAGAGTAACCGAAAGACCAGTCGATTCCCTCAATCCTCGCTTCCCCACTGGAGAAGTGGAAATATACGCCGATAAAATTCTCCTGCTCAACCCCATCCGCAGGCAATTACCTTTCCAAGTTGCTAGTGGTAACAATGATCCAGTTCGGGAAGACTTACGGCTAAAATATCGTTATCTAGATTTACGTCGGGAACGAATGGCGCAAAATATGCAACTGCGTCATCAAGTCATTAAAGCCGTGCGTCGTTTTTTGGAAGATGGTGAAGGTTTTACTGAAGTAGAAACTCCCATTCTGACTCGTTCCACACCAGAGGGTGCTAGAGACTATATTTTAGCTAGTCGTGCTAACCCTGGTGAGTGGTTTGCTTTACCCCAATCACCACAGTTATTTAAACAGTTATTGATGGTATCAGGTATTGATAGATACTATCAAATAGCCCGTTGTTTCCGTGATGAAGATTTACGAGCCGACCGACAACCAGAGTTTACCCAGTTGGATATGGAAATGAGTTTCATGTCCCAGGAAGAAATTATCGCTCTGAATGAGAAGTTAGTTGCTCATATCTTCAAAACCGTCAAAGATATCGAGTTACCATTACCTTTTCCCCGTCTGACCTACGCTGACGCCATGAATCGCTATGGTAGCGATAAACCTGATACTCGCTATGGTTTGGAATTAGTTGATGTATCCGATATTTTGAAAGATTCTGGTTTTAAAGTCTTTCGAGATGCGATTCGCAAATGGTGGAATCGTGAAAATTCTCCCCATTCCCAACGGTAATGATGCGATTTCCAACGTCCGCATTAAACCAGGTGGGGATATTTTCAAAGAAGCTAGCGAAGCTGGAGCCAAAGGTTTAGCCTATATCCGCATCCGCGAAGATGGCGAAATGGACACCATCGGCGCGATTAAAGATAATCTAACCCCAGAACAAAAACAGGAACTTATCCACCGTACCGGAGCAAAACCTGGACATTTGCTGTTATTTGGTGCTGGTGATGCGGGAACTGTGAATAAAACATTGGATAGACTGCGACAATTTACAGCCAGAGAATTTGGGTTAATTGATGCGACCAAAATTAACTTGCTGTGGGTGACAGAGTTCCCGATGTTTGAGTGGAATCCCAATGAGAAACGCTTAGAAGCATTACATCATCCTTTTACAGCCCCACACCCTGATGATTTAGCTGATTTAAAGACAGCGAGAGCAGAAGCTTATGACCTAGTGTTTAATGGCTTTGAAGTGGGTGGAGGTAGTTTACGGATATATCAACGGGATATTCAAGAACAAGTATTTGAGGCGATCGGTTTAGCACCAGAAGAAGCGCAAGATAAATTTGGCTTTTTATTAGAAGCATTTGAATATGGGACACCTCCACATGGTGGTATTGCTTACGGTATAGACCGTTTAGTGATGTTATTAGCTGGAGAAGAATCTATTCGAGATGTGATTGCTTTTCCAAAGACACAGCAAGCACGATGTTTGTTAACGGATGCACCTTCCAGTGTAGATGTTAAGCAGTTGAAGGAATTGCATATCGCTTCAACTTTTAAGCCCAAGACTTAATTCATGTAAGATAATTCCCTCTGCAAATTAGTAAAAGCAGAGGGAATTTGCAGAATTAAAAATTAAAAATGAATACAAAATAAGTGTGGAGCAGCCATCTTGGCTGCCCTGACTTAAATAGCAGGCAAGATGCCTGCTCCACGGCTGAAAATAGCTATTTTGTTAGGATTTTATAGTACAAGAGTCTGCTGATTTTCAACTATTGTTTTACGGTAATTAGTAGTGTATTCTTTATCCAGAAGATTTTGAAGCACTTAATATGACAATACCTGATTTTCAAAAAATTATGCTTCCTTTGCTAAAATATGCAAATGATGGACAAGAACACTCCTTGAGAGAAACTATTACATATTTAGCTACTGTATTTGATTTAACTGAAGAAGAAAGAAAAGAACTATTACCTAGTGGACAACAAGCATTATTTGATAATCGCGTAGCATGGTCAAGAACTTATTTGAAAAAAGCAGGTTTTTTAGAAAGTCCCAGAAGAGGGTTTTTAAAAATTACTGAACGAGGAATACAAGCATTAAAACAATCCCCATCAGAAATAAACTTGAAGTCTCTCAATGAATTTCCTGAATTTATTGAATTTAAAACTATCAAGAAAGAAACTGAAAAATCAGAAGCTGAATTTGAATATTTTTCTGATAATACTCCTCAAGAATCCATAGAATTTGGTTATCAGAAAATCAAAAAAGAATTAGAAGTAGAATTATTGAAACGCATTAAAAGCTGTTCTGCTGAATTCTTTGAAAAATTAGTCGTAGACTTACTAGTGACAATGGGTTACGGTGGTTCCAGACATGATGCAGGTAAAGCGATTGGTAAAAGTGGAGATAGCGGTATTGATGGTATAATTAAAGAAGATAAATTGGGATTAGATATTGTCTATATTCAAGCTAAAAGATGGGACACTACTGTTGTAGGTAGACCAGAAATTCAAAAATTTGTCGGTGCTTTACATGGTCAAAAAGCAAGAAAAGGAGTTTTTATTACTACATCTAAATTTTCTCAAGAAGCTAAAGATTATGTATCAATCATAGAGAGCAAAATTGTATTAATAGATGGACAAGAATTAGCTGAATTTATGATTGATAATAACGTCGGATATTCAACAATATCTATTTATGAAATTAAAAAAATTAAGGAAGACTATTTCATAGATGAATAAAACATTCGTTCGTAGTTGCGCTTCAGCGCCCTCAACCTTAAACGCAAACGAGTTACATAGATTTTATATAACTTCGTATAGTTAGTATTATTTTCGCTTATCTACTTACCTAAATTAGCGCATTGTTATGTCATCACTAATAGTCTGATTTGAGATGGTTGAGCTTCGTCGTTTTCGAGTAAATGAATCCTTGAAAATTTGCCTTCTTAGTAAAATCAATTCTTTTCTTCGCTTCTTTTCTATGCTTCTATTAGGTAGTATAGTAAGTAAACATAAAGAGGCAAAAGGAGAAAATAAGAAGGACGCAATAAACCACAGACAACGCGAATATCCGTGATTTTTAGCACGATTACTAACAGGTATGCAAATAATAATACTAATTATAATATCCATATTCAATCCTTTAATAATTAATTACCAGATAAACTCTTAATAACTGTAATGTACTCTTCTAATTTATTAGAAAAAGAAATATTATTTTCTTTTGTTTCATTTATCGAAAAAGAAATAAAAATTCTTATCCCATTTGGTAGACGGTAAATAATTTCATGATCACGATAATATCTTCGATGTTCGTAATTGATAATAGTCGAATAGGGAACTGTTCTAGTTGTTTTTTGCAATAAAAATTTGTAAGCCAATAATTTGTAAAACAAGTTTATATTTAGACAAGGTATAGTAAATTGTGGTATACTTCCTTGAAATATCAACCCTGTATCATGCATAAAAACTGAGCCTTTACCATAAAAAAGCTCACTACTATTTCTATAAATTACTTCAAATCGCATATTTTTATTTCTCCTTCAAGAATTAGTTCACACTTTTCCTTCATGTCAGAAAATTCAAAACTGTTATTTGATATAGAGAGGTAGCCATTGCAAACTTCTATGCATTTTTCATATAAACCCACTTCAAAATAACCATTTGCTAAAAATAGAGTGGCATGAAAATTATATGGATTTATATCAAGTACGAGTTTTGATTCAACAATTGCTTTATCAAATCGCTTATCAAAAAAAAGCATCTCGATATATCGTTGATGAACATTCATATTTCCCCAATTGATATCTACAATTTTTTTAACAATACGAATTATCTTGCTTCTATTTTGTGGAAATTCTCGTAAGCTTTTATGGAGAAATAAGTTTTGTTTTAAAACCCTTATTTCTAATAATTTATTTATAATAATAACTAAGAAAGGAAGTTTTATAAGTGATATACCTACTATTTCACTATTGTTAATAATATGGTTATAAGCATCAATGAATATTTCTACTAGAGTACCCAAAAAAATGACGATGAAACCACTTATCGTATATGACAATATACGCTTTTCTTGCCCTATAAAAAAACAAGTAAGCCGCTAATCGAAATAATATTCCCTATCATAAATTGACGCATAATAACTAAAAGAGCAAGTATCCAGACTGTAGCTATAATCCTTTTTTTTAAAATTTCTTTTAGGGTCTTATACTCCCATGTGTGAATATGAGTTCTTGAATTACTTGTATGATTATTTTTATCTAAAAATTTGTTGCTAGTCGATAATTTAGATATTTCTCTTAACTCCTTCAAAAGCTCATTTGCCGAATTTGTACGGTTAATCAATTGTTTTTCTAGCAGATGAAAAATAATATTCTCCAATTCAGGATCTATGTCTTCTAGTATTTCAGTCGGTGTTTGTGGAAAACTAAATAATATCTTCTTAAAAAGTTCCTCTTTTACCGTAGCTTCAAATGGCTTAATACCTGTAACAAGTATATAAGCACAAACACCTAATGCCCATAAATCTGATTGTTCACAAGGACGACCTCCTAGTTGTTCAGGTGCCATATAATAATATGTACCAGCAATACGTTTGACAGTTTGGATTTCCCCAGTCATACGACTGATACCAAAATCTACTAATACAAATCTTGGATTTTCATTTTCACCCGTAACCAAAATATTACTTAGTTTGATATCTCTATGAATTATATTATGAGTATGAGCATTTACCAGTGCATCTGCCATTTGATTAAGAAAATTTATAACTTCTGAAGATGAAAGTTTTCCTCGCTGTTCTAAATAAGATTGAAGATTAATACCATTAATATACTCTGTAACTATAACCAGCTTTCCTGCATGAATAAAATAATCCTTTAACTCAATGATATTTGGATGATTTAATTGAGAAAGTAATTCTGGTTCAATTAAAAGTAAATCAAGATTTCCAGTATCATCTATAATTTTTATAGCAAAAAATTCATTAACGTTTGTTTCGTGATAACCTCGGTAAACTACTCCATGTCCACCACGACCTATCTCATTTACTAAGATATATTGATTAATCCGAATATCCATGATTTTATCACTCTCTATTTTTTGGGAATTATTCATAAAAAACCTCTGTAATTAAATCTCCTATTGATGCTTCAATTAAAAGATGATTTTGAATTGCATTCGGGGAATCAATTCTAATTATATTTCCCACCTTGGTTCCACTAATTTTGGTTTGAATTATAACTTCTAAAACAAGTGCATCAGCAATTAAAAGTCTATCATATGCTTGTAACCTAAAGGCTGATTTTCCTTGAAAATTTTACCATTTAGTTTAGTATGTCCTCCGCTTTTGTCAATTACAAAGTACTCAGTATTAATTTTTTAATTTCTAAATGCCTTCGACTAATTCGGAGACTCTTTGATCGAATCCTGGTACTCTAATAACTACATCGTTACCGACATTGATAGAAGTACCAGTTTTCCGACGTTGACGACCAATGGAAATATTTTCTAAGCCATACGGTGCTTGATATGCATAAGGAGTCCCTAGAATTCGCAGATACAATAAATTTGACGCATTTAATGGGTCAAAATTTTTCTGATTATTGCTATTAAATGGTGGTATTGTTATGGCTCCACCACCCAATTGCACTTGCTCCATGATCATTTTTTTCAATTCAGTGACTTGTCTATAAATTGGCATCTCTACTGACACATACTCTAATAAGCTATTAATAGTTACAAGTGCCTTTGCTAATTCACCTAATTGAGCAAGCTTTCTGCGCTTCTAATCGAGATTGTGCCTCAAATATTTTCTTGGTTCGTTCTGTTTGAAAATTATCATACTCCTTTTGAAGTTTATCTCTATAATCCTTTATTTTCCAATCATGAATAAAATAAGATAAATAAATAGTAAATAAAAATAATAAAATTATATGCCAATATAAAAATTCTTTCTTCTTAAATTCAAATGTGGGTGAGTTAGATTTAGATAGTAAATCATCATCAGACCAATAATCTATATTTAAGGATAAAAAACCTAGTTCCTCAAGTATTTTTATTCTTATCCACGGTGCATTAGAAGTTTTTTCATTTTTAGAAATACTAAATTTTTCAAAACTGTCATTAACTAAATCACTATATCTATCATATTTATAATTTATTTTATTTACATCCAGTCCAGACTTCTTAATAAATTCTGTTTTTACATCAAAATTATCTAAAGTTGATGATCTAGAAACAATATATATAACTCGTTCATTAGGTGGCCAAATAGACGGTTCGATGTGCCAATTTGATTCCCGAACTCCCAACCATTTATCCCACCAAGACCTATTTTCTTTTCTGTTAAGTGATTCAACACATTCATTTATCCATTGCGAACCAATTCTAGCTGTATCAGGTTTGAATAAAATCCAATTAAAAACAACTCCAATTAATAGAACAAACAGACCTAAAAAAATATTTATTTTCTGCAAATTAGGAGGTATTTCGTAACCTGTTGGTTTAACAATTTCTCGCTTAATTTTATTACCAGGATTATCATCTTTTTTAGTTGGGTCATCAATATCTTCTTTACGTACTACACTTAGTATAATTATCCTGACTTTGAAGAAGTCGAGAGATAATTCCATATTATGTTTTAATAACGTTTCTTCATTAGCAACGCTGATAAAATAAAAACCATCTGTTTTTCTTTCAATACTTCCCAACGAATACTCATCTCTTAATTTAGGAAATCTGACAACCTCATTTGGATTGGTTCCCACAAGTACTTTTCCTTTTGGAATGATGATATACCTTGCTGTTTCTTCATCATTAGCATCATATTGAATAAGCACTGCTGGAGATAAAACATCATCTTTACTATTCTGAAATAGAAATGATAATGACGAACCTAACCTTACTTTTGTATTCCCAACAAGTCGGGTAGGCTTTTCAATTTTGACTTCATCAATATATGTACCATTGGTTGAATTCAAATCCTCAATCCAATACTCATTTTTTTCTAAATTATATAAAATTCCAGCATGGAAATTGCTTATTTTATCGAAAGAATCATTAATAATAAAATCAGATGTAGATGCACGTCCAATACTAGCTTTATCGCTAAAGATACAGTAAACCTGATAGTTACTCCCATTTAAATTTAAAATAATTCTATTTATCCCAAGAAATGTTAATTTGTTTTCAAATTCAAGAAGCTCTTGCTCTACATCTTCAATTTGTTGTTCTAATCTCAATTTATTAGGAATATCTGTTTCAAATATATGAGCTTTCTTCAATTGTTGGAGTTTGTTTTGTAAAATCTCATATTGTTCTTGGTCTTTAAAATATGAATTCATTACTTTCTTGACCTCCTTATCCCAGTTGTAATTCAATTTGATTGAACTGAGATTCAACTCTGTCGATTTCTCTCTGTGTCTCTTCTATTTGCACTTCTAACCTTAGCTTTACAGCAGCATCAGTTTCGATAGCATAAGCTCTACGCAAACTATTAAACTTTCTACTTAATAACTCATCCTCCTCCTGCAAATTATTTCGTTTCCGTTCTAATCGAAGACGCTGGTTAGCTGTTAAAGCAGTGGGAGGTGGAAAAGGAATTTGTTGCTGTCCCAGATGGGGATTCTTTTTCAGAATAGGTGTGAGATATTCAGGAATATTAGCAATTTGAATAGCACTGCTACCTAGTTTAAAGGCAAATTCAACTGTTTCTCCTGCTCCCAATGCATCGTAAAATGCCACAGCAAAGGTAATAGCTGCCTGATCACCAATTTCTTTACTCATACCAATTACGTAGGAAATATGTTGACTAATTGCTTCTGCTTGTACCTCTGAATAGCAGGCATTTAACAACACGCACTCAACTCCTTTGCCGGCAAAAATTTTAAACAGGCTCTCTAAGGCATCGGTTGATACTAATTGTGCTTGTCCAGTATCGTCCTCTAATACAATTCCATTTTCTCCAGTTCCATGTCCTGAGAAATGAACAATTTGTGGTTGGATATCAAGCATATAACGGTAGAAATCCCGTGTTCTTACAGCCCACTTTGATATCAATGTAAACTGCTCTCGGTAACGTGAGATATTTAACCCCTCTTCAATCTCTCTCACCTCTTCTCCCAAACGCAGTTCTGAGGAATTTTTAGGGTTTGCTGTCAAAACCAGAATTTTTTTGACTAAGGGGCTACCACTCATAAACACTCTGAAAAAAATGGTGAAACTTCAATAGAAATTTTGAAGACAGATTCTTAGTATCATTAGATACTTTTGTTTGGAAAACTGGAGAGAGGATTATAAATTTAGTATCAGTGTATCATACAAACTTATCGTTATAGAATAATTGCCAGATTTAATGGTAAATAATTATTACAGCAGTTTTCATGTATTTAATCATGGGAAACTGCATGGTAAAACATTTTTAAAGCTGCTTCTATACGTTTACGCTCACTAATATCCAGGATAATCCCTATTAACCGACCCAAAGAACCATCAGCTTTGCAAAAGGTAGCTCGATAAAAGTAGTGATATCATTACTTTTAAAGTGGGTTGTACAATTAGACCCAACCTTTAATTTCACTATCAGTCAAAGAACGTCCCAATTTCAAATATTCTCGCTGAGAAGCCTGAGCTATATGACTCATACCTACAGGTTCTCGACTCTTGGCGGCCAGAAAAGCAGCATTTAAAGCTATACTACGGATATTACCCCCAGAAACATTGAGTTTACCCAGTAAATCAAAGTTTAAATTCTTAGTTGGGGTTTGAGCAGGAAAAGCCCGTTGCCAAATTTCTGACCTAGATTTAGGATCAGGAAAGGGAAACTGTACCATAAACCGAATCCGACGAGTAAAAGCTTGGTCGAGTGAATCTTTCAGGTTGGTGGTAAGAATTGCTAGACCTTGATAAGCTTCCATTCGTTGTAGTAAATACGCAACTTCGACATTAGCATGTCGGTCATGACTGTCTTTTACTTCTGTCCGTTTACCAAAAATTGCATCAGCTTCATCAAATAATAATACTGCCCCCCCAGTTTCAGCAGCATCAAAAATGCGACGTAAGTTTTTCTCAGTTTCTCCAATATATTTACTGACGGTTGCACTCAAATCAATGCGGTATAAATCTAGATGAAATTCTCTTGCTAAAACTTCTGCTGCTAGAGTTTTTCCAGTCCCACTTTGACCGTGAAATAACGCAGTAATACCTAAGCCTCTCTGTCCTTTTTTAGCAAAACCCCATTCTTGATATACTTGAGTACGATAGCCCAAATGAATGGCAATATCCTGAAGAATCATCTTTTCTCGCTGAGGTAATATCAAATCTGACCAAGTAGCATTAGATTCAATGCGTTGAGCCAAATCATCTAAATGAGGACGTGCTTGAGTGCGACAGAAAGACCAAAGTTGATTAGCTAAATTTTCTTTTGGTTGATTTTGAACCTGTGAACAAGCAGATTGAATAGTAGCAGAGGGTAGATTAAATTGTGAGACAATGCTTTCTAACTGTCCATTTAGTGTGGTTGCGGTATCACCCAAATGAGAATGCCAAATATTTAATTGTTCTTCATAAGATAAACTTGGTATATCATAAGTAATCATGGAGCGTTGTTGTTGGCTTAATCTGGATTGAGAGCTAATAATTAATATACTTTTAATTCCTTCGATAAATTGAGTCAGACTCGCCAAACGACCGGGTTCTATCAAGTTGAGTGTATCACACTCTAACAACAGAATACTCTTAGTTAAAGATGTTTCCTGATGCCAAAGTTTCAATAGACGATAACATTCATGAGAATTAATGGGTAATAGTTCCCCAGACATCCGCTTTAACTCAACTCCTATTTTTTGAGCAGCAGCAAAGGCTATAGCTTGTTTAGTAGCAATATCTGCACCGCAAAGTTGGATAACAGGAGCAGAAGAATCGGTTTTTGAATCCCAAATTGTCACGATTTGCTCAACCAGATTTTGATGAGATGGACTCAGAGAATAGTCAGGGGGAGAAACGGAATTCATTAAACTAGAAAGTTGAGGATGAATATCTGGCTCTCCCAGTAAATAGGAAAGAATCCGACGATTTAGCTTTAAGGGAGATTGAGTTAGACTAATGCCTTCATTGACTTCAATTAACTGCCAAGCTAGTAAAGGATTAACGGAAGATAAAACACTAAAATCACATTCGGAAAAAATTACAAAAGCCAAAATGAAGGTAGGATAATTACGTTGAGGATTTCTTTGTGCTTCAGCATAAAGTCTTTCAAAATCTGGGTCTAGTTCCATACCCAAACATAATAATAAAATATCACGTTCAAAAGCGGAAAGTTGGAAAATTTGACAAAGTTGGTTTAGGGTAGAAGAAGTAAGCGATTCAGAAATGTATTGGTCAGAATTTTCAACAGTGGAACTACCTTCAATATATTGAGCTAATAATTCTCGAACACGAGTTAATTCAGTATATAAGCACTTTATATTTTCGGTTTTGGAGGGGTCTGTGTATCTCATCGGCGTGTATGGAAGTAAACAAAATATTTTAAGAGATGTTACATACATTATATTCACATCGCCAATGATTATGGTACACTATTATATACAAGAGTTTAAATATAACTCAGTAAATTATATAACTATATGTACGAACCCAAACAACCTAGTCAGTCAAGAATACCTGTCACTGGGTTAAAAACTAATGACAATCAACACGCAACTGGTAGTTTTAAAGTCCCACCGCCAATCATAGATAATTCTCAAGCCCCACCAGAAATACAAAAATATAGTTCAGAGAAGGTTGATATAATAACCGCAAAGTTAGCTGCAAAGGTAGCTGAAGCAGCAAATACACAGGCAGAAACAGCACCCCAAGGGGAAGTACCAGAGTTGGGGTTAGTACAGCGAATGCTCCAAAACTCAGCACCCAGTAGATCATCAATTCAAACCAAGTTAAGTGTTGGCGAGCCTGGGGATAAATACGAACAAGAAGCAGATAGCATGGCGAGATCGGTGATGTCTATGCCAGATAGTGCTTTACAAAAGCAAACATCATTAGGAGAAAGGATTCAGCAAAAAGTCCAGGCTCAATTGATGAAACGCCCTTCTAATGAACTGCCAAATCTCACACCATTAGGAGAAAGGATTCAGCAAAAAGTCCAGGCTCAGTTGATGAAACGCCCCACCAATGAACCGCCAAATCTCACACCATTAGGAGAAAGGATTCAGCAAAAAGTTCAGGCTCAGTTGATGCAACGTGCTAGCGATAGAAGTATTGAGGCTGGTGGCAATATTGAGAGTCGATTGAATAGTCAAGGAGGAGGAAATCCTTTATCAGAGCAAGTGAGAGCCTACATGGAACCCCGATTTGGCACAGATTTTAGTCAGGTGCGGGTGCATACAGGTGAATCAGCAGTGCAGATGAATCAGGAATTAGGCGCACAGGCATTTACTCATGGTAGTAATATTTACTATGGTGCAGGAAAAGCACCAGGAGTGGATGAGTTGACTGCTCATGAGTTAACGCATGTTGTACAACAGACAGGTGCATTTGCTCCAGTATCAGTTCAGCGTCAAACAAAACCATCAGCAGCTGCATCTCTTCCTCTCAAATTCAGTTCTGCTAGTTTTAATCCTGCCACTGGTGGAGCCATCATTGTTAATACCACATCTCAGAATGCCACAATTCAAAGTGCGCCTTACGCCCCATCTGGTATAGCTAAAGTGTCAGGTGGAACAAATGCCCAAGCACAAGACTGGGAGGCAGGCTTTATACAGACTTTAAGAGTAAGTAATCGTACTGCTAAATATATAGGCTCACCAAAACAAACAAAAATGACTATATCAGTTACAACTCCTGCAAGGGATGCGTTTGTGACTAGTGGAGCACCTTGGTATGATCCAAATAACGGATCTGGAACTGGTGGACAACTTGCTTTTAGTCAAACTAACTCAACAGTAAATGTACAGATGATTGATCAACCAACATGGGGAGTGCCATGGAACACTCCTGATGGAAATGGTAAGCTCAAGAATACCAGTGGCAAAGATATTTTTACCTCTTGGATGATTGTCCGTCAGAAGACTGCCCCAAATAAAATTCAGTATCTTAACTGGATATCGTGGGAAGTTGATTATGGTGCAATCTTTGACTACGCTTCAAAGAACACAAAGACGGTGAACAAAGTTACAGGTAATACCAAAGTTACTGGCTCTGGCTCTGGTAAAGGCAGTCATACTCCAGTACTTACTGGCTCGATTCCAAACAACACAGCTAAACCAATATGGTTATGAGCAGACATTATCGATGGCTTTTTCCGGGAATGTGCTTATTTCTTGTAGCGACTTTGCTAGTTTTAGGAGACTCTATTATGGCAGGAAAATTGGAAACCGGAAGTGCTGCTACTAGTCCCTACGCCTTGACCTCCGACAAACTCATTGGAGTTTTAGCTGTCCGTGGCACAGCTAAACTCTTAGAAGAAAAACCGATCAGTTTTAGTGGTAGCAATGCGCCCAGTCTGTATCAGCGCCGTTTTGATCTGACTAATTTTGAAGTTATTCGTAATGGTTCAACTGCTTTACAGAGTACCAAGTCAATCACTTTCTCTGGGTTCACAAGTTTAGCTCCAGTTCAACGTTTTCTCGACTCCCGTAGTCCTATCTTGCAATTAGAGGGGCAGGAGTTTTTTGACAGCAAGTTGCCCACAGATTCTATCAATGTATTGCTTCTCATTGGTGGATCTGAGATTCCTCCAATTCCGGGATTAGTGGGTAACAGTACATCGGTGGAGAGTGGAGTATATAAGAATCAACCAGTTCGGGTTTTCCTTACAGAAGGTGCTGATGCCACTTTACCTCAAGCTTTTCCATTTCTAGTTGGTTGGCAAGCTAAACCGACAATTGAAACAGCCGAAGCCGCGATCAAAGCTCCCCATCCACTAATTGCTATAGATGCTTTAAGAATCGCTGCCCGTTTGGGTATAAGTGATCAAGTCGAGATCCTAGCTCGTTGGCTATTGCATCCAGTTCAATCAGCAAAGGTCAAGGCTATAGCGATCAAAGTACTGGGTCAAGCAGTAAACAATATGCCTCTGGGATCAACCGAAGCTGATCACCTGATAGATTTAGCCGTGATGGGATGGGAAGCCGAACACGCATACCAAATTGATGCGGCATATCTCAGTGCCCTTCAATCAGTTTCCCCACATATCAAGAGATCAAATCAATTAGAACGTGTGAGAGCAATATCCGATGATTATCAAACTCGTGAACTCGTTAGGTTATCTGAGCGATTGAAACAGAGTTTAAAAAACTAGCATTTCTCTGCCTTATATGTCAATTAACCATCAATTATTTAGTTCAGAAAAAATTTTCCCTTGCACCCACATTTATTAGGAGTAAATATACTAAAAACCATATAAGATTGAAAGTTATGTATCTATAAAAAATAAAGTACTTGACTCTGTAGACTAGGAAATAAAGAAATGGAAGATAAAGATAAGGAACAATAAACATTGAGTACGGGTTTCGCAGATGAGTTACAAACCAATGAGTCTTTACGCGAAGATTTAAATTCTGGTTTGCGCCATCTTCATTTCATGGGAATGCAAACTAAGCATGATATTATTGATGTTAGTAGCAGACTTTTTGCTCTGATAGAAGAGTTGGTCGCTAATGGAAAACTCGATCTGCGTGGCTTTGATGAGCGTCGTCTTCGCTTACGGGAAAATGAAGAAGACCGCTTACAAAATAGAGCCCATGTACAAGTCGCAGAAATGATTGACAAGTACAAGCTAGAAGATTTACCCCAAATTGACTGTCACTCTCGCATACATCTATGTAAAGCACGTTGCTGTAAACTTACATTTCTTTTATCTTTCCAAGACTTAGATGAACGCATAGTACAGTGGGATTACTCAAAACCTTATCAAATTCGCCAACAGCCTAATGGCTATTGTATACACAATCATAGTAGTAATGGTGGTTGTTGTAGGGTGTACGAGAACAGGCCATCCACCTGCCGCACTTATGATTGTCGCAATGATGAACGAATTTGGATTGATTTTGAGCAACGTATCGTTACACCTGAAGAGGATAATTAGCAATTTTAGGCAGGACTATCCGTTGAGAATCCCCTGTGTTTTCAACCAGAGGAGATGTCAACAATATTTAATGTAAACCAGAAAGTTGCTCCTGTGTCCAGTGAACTATTCATACCGATTTCACCACCATGAGCATGAATAATTTGCTTACACAAATACAATCCCAATCCTAAACTGACCGAATTCCCACCCCGATAATAGAGGTCAAACAGTCGTTGACTTTGTTCAGGACTAATCCCTCTACCATTATCACTCACAGTACAATAAATCCGATCTTCTTGTGGAATAGCTTCAATCTTGACCACCAACCCAGGAGCATTATGTTTCAGTGCATTGACAATTAAATTCGAGAATACCCGCCATAATTGAGTAGGGTCAGCATTTACTAATGGTAAATCACTGGGAACTAGGTTAATTAGACTAATTTGGTTAGTGGTTAACATTGGTTCCAAATCTGCGATCGCATCCCTAACGACTTGATATAATTGTATCGGTTGTAGTTGCATCACCATCCCTTGGACTTCCCCGACTTCCACTTCCATCAAAGAGTTAATTAAATTCAATTGGCGATCGCTACTCTGCTCCATCCGTTGTAAAATCGAACGAGAAAAGCAGATTTTTTCATCAGGGAGAGACAATAAATTTCTCAGCACCATCAAAGTTCCCAAAACCGGATTACGCAAATCATGGGAAACCGCATGGTAAAACATTTTTAAAGCTGCTTCTATGCGTTTACGCTCACTAATATCCAGAATTATCCCAACCAACCGACCCAAAGAACCATCAGCTTTGCAAAAGGTAGCTCGATAAAAGTAGTGATATCATTACTTTTAAAGTGGGTTGTACAATTAGACCCAACCTTTAATTTCACTATCAGTCAAAGAACGTCCCAATTTCAAATATTCTCGCTGAGAAGCCTGAGCACAATATAATCCATCACTAAGCTTATAGTAGAGTTTTATATACAAAAGTTTAAATATCACTCAGTAAAGTTTATAATTATATGTACGCACCCAAACAACCTAGTCAGTCAAGAATACCTGTCACTGAACCAAAAACTAATGACAATCAACACGCAACTGGTAGTTTTAAAGTGCCACCGCCAATCATAGATAATTCTCAAGCCCCGCCGGAAATACAAAAATATAATTCAGAGAAGGTTAATATAATAACCGCAAAGTTAGCCGCACAGGTAGCTAAAGCAGCAAATACACAGGTAGAAGCAGCACCCCAAAGGGAAGTACCAGAGTTGGGTTTAGTGCAGCGAATGCTCCAAAACTCATCACCCAGTAGATCATCAATTCAAACCAAGTTAAGTGTTGGCGAGCCTGGAGATAAATACGAACAAGAAGCAGATAGCATGGCGAGATCGGTGATGTCTATGCCAGATAGTGCTTTACAAAGGCAAACATCATTAGGGGAAAGGATTCAGCAAAAAGTCCAGGCTCAGTTGATGAAACGCCCCACCAATGAACCGCCAAATCTCACACCATTAGGAGAAAGGATTCAGCAAAAAGTTCAGGCTCAGTTGATGCAACGTGCCAGCGATAGAAGTATTGAGGCTGGTGGCAATATTGAGAGTCGATTGAATAGTAGTCAAGGAGGAGGAAATCCTTTATCAGAGCAAGTAAGAGCGTATATGGAACCTCGATTTGGCACAGATTTTAGTCAGGTGCGGGTGCATACAGGTGAATCAGCAGTGCAGATGAATCAGGAGTTAGGCGCACAGGCGTTTACTCATGGTAGTAATATTTACTATGGTGCAGGAAAAGCACCAGGAGTGGATGAGTTGACCGCTCATGAGTTGACTCATGTTGTACAACAGACTGGTGGAGTTCAGCATCAGGAATATTCTAGATATCCCATATCTAAGATGACACTTTCAGATTCCATAAGTCAGAGTTCTGATTCGAGTATACAGTGTTCTTTCATAGCAACTGGTGACACAGCAGGGTTTTTGTCCCTTGTTAATCGCATTATTGGAGTTCAATATCAAATAAAGAGTGATAATACTGGAAAATTATCTGTTGTTAATACAAATAAACAAGGACCACTAACTAATGAGGCTAGCGTACTAATTTCTCTTCTTCAGAAAGTAATCGGTGATTCTAACGCAACAACAATTGAATTTATGAGAGGGAAATCCGCACCAAGTCCAGTTGTAGTTGGCTCCTACTCTGTTAGCCAGATTGATTTAGACGATGTTACAGCATTTGGAATTGGTCCACAACAAGGGGTTAGTGCAGCAGGAAAACTTGCTCATGAGATTGAAGAGCAATACCAGAAACAAGTTAATAATCAAGCCTATGGAAATGATGCTTCAGGAGCACATGGTTCTGGTATCAAACTTGAAAATGCTGCAACTGGAGCTATAAGAGGAGCACAAGGAAACCCACAGAATGTTGTAAGTAATCCAGATGGAACCTTAAATTTTACTATTACAATTCCCTATACATACCCTGATGGAAAGGTTGTCGATGTCAAATATAAGGTGATAAAGAGTAATATTGTAAATGTTATTCGTACCCAACGTCCATAGAATAAATGACAAGTACTTCTATGCATAAAAAATCAGGTTTTCTCTAAGTTTCAGATGCTATTTGTTCTGTGAATTGTAGGAATTTATGGATATAAAATATCTTGATTACACAACAGTTGTTTAATTAAAACTGAGGAGATCAAATGATTTTTCAAACAGTTTATTCGCTTATTATTATAATATTCCTTTTAAGTTGTATACAATTACAAGTTATGTCAATACCAACAAATCGCAGTGACCAAGTAACTTCAATCAACCCAGATGAGACGGAAATTGAGAAAAAAGTAAAAACCTTAGTAAAGGAGCTTACCAATTCTGATATAAAATGGGATGGTCAAGATATTGGAATTATGGCAACTTTAAATACTAATCGGTCGAGGCAACTTTTACAAATTGGTGAACCAGCTATTCCAGAGTTAATAGCTGCAATCTCAGATGAGAGTAAATTTGCATCTGCTCATGTAATATTAACATACATATCCAAAGTTGAGTTCACAACTATTCCCTGGAATGGATTAGAAGTAAACTTTACTGCTGATGGAAAAACAGTATTTAAATCAGAGCAGCGCTTTGATTTAGTAAAAAAATGGCATAAATGGTATACAAGTATGCCTAGACCCAATACTTTATAAATCTAGATCAATCATCACAGTTTAGCTGAAGCTGATGTGTATGTTTATTCTTGCAATGAATTTTTGGCTTAGAGATGGTTATTTCTGATCAATAAAAAAGCATATGGCTATTCTTTTGACTATTTTCAACCAGAGGAGATGTCAACAATATTTAATGTAAACCAGAAAGTTGCTCCTGTGTCCAGTGAACTATTCATACCGATTTCACCACCATGAGCATGAATAATTTGCTTACACAAATACAATCCCAATCCTAAACTGACCGAATTCCCACCCCGATAATAGAGGTCAAACAGTCGTTGACTTTGTTCGGGACTAATCCCTCTACCATTATCACTCACAGTACAATAAATCCGATCTTCTTGTAGAGTAGCTTCAATCTTGACCACCAACCCAGGAGCATTATGTTTCAGTGCATTGACAATTAAATTCGAGAATACCCGCCATAATTGGGTAGGGTCAGCATTTACTAATGGTAAATCGCTGGAAACTAGGTTGATCACACTAATTTGGTTTGTGGTCAGCATTGGTTCCAAATCTGCGATCGCATCCCTAACGACTTGATATAATTGTATCGGTTGTAGTTGCATCACCATCCCTTGGACTTCCCCGACTTCCACTTCCATCAAAGAGTTAATTAAATTCAATTGGCGATCGCTACTCTGCTCCATCCGTTGTAAAATCGAGCGAGAAAAGCAGATTTTCTCGTCAGGGAGAGACAATAAATTTCTCAGCACCATCAAAGTTCCCAAAACTGGATTACGCAAATCATGGGAAACCGCATGGTAAAACATTTTTAAAGCTGCTTCGGTGCGTTTGCGCTCACTAATATCCAGAATTATCCCGACCAACCCACCCAAAGAACCATCAGCTTTGGAAAAGGTAGCTCGATAGAATATCACATCATGACGGGTACGATCAGCATAGATAAGCGAACTCTCAAAAGTTTGCACGTCCTGCTGTAACCATAATTCCATATCTGCTTGATGGTACTGTGCTGCTAAATCTTCAGGTGCTAAATCATAGACTGATTTACCAATAATTTGGTCTTGACTTAAACCCAAACCAGACGCAAAAGCATGATTACAACCCAGAAATAAACCTTGAGTATTTTTATAATAAACTGGAGCAGGAATAGTATTGATTAAAACTTGTAAAAAATTTAATTGTTCCTGTAATGCTTCCTCTGCTTGTTTACGTAAAGTAATATCCTTAATTAAACCTTCGTAATACAGCAATTTACCATCTGGGTCACGAACTGCATAAGTTTTTTCAGAAACCCAGATAATGCTACCATCACGACGATAAATCTGAGATTCAAACTCGGATATCATCCCATCTTCGACAATTAAGCGGATAAACTCGGCTCTTTGCTGGGAGTCAACATATAATTGATTGCTAATATCCGTGTAATTAGCAATTACTTCTGCTGGGGTAGAGTAGCCATAAATACGAGCTAATGCCGGATTAACTGTAAGATAACGCCCATCTGGAGTACTTTGGAAAATACCTTCCACCGCATTTTCAAAAATACTCCGATATTTAAGTTCTGCTGTTTCTAGTTTTTGGTAAGCAGATTCTAATTCCTGACGAGTCTGAAAATTCTGAGCATTGTAAACGGTCATATAAATAAACACCTAAATCACAGATAATACATAACCAGAACAGATATAAAATAAAAGTTACACTATAAATCTCCGAGTGTTCAGGATGTAATGTTTTCAGATTTAGGACTGTATTGACACCAAAATAATAAGCCAATACACCCAACTGAGAAAGCAAGTGCAGACGCCAACAAACGGGTATGATGGTAGCTTGACTAAAAAAGAGTAGTGACCAACCCAAGGTATTTGGGAGTGCAAAACCTTTCAGTGTCGCGAATAATTGTGATGATAGACTAATAGACCATGATAATCCTAAAAATAATAACCCTGGATAACGATTACCAAATTTGGTTTTGTGGAGGACAAAACATCCTAATAAAATTAGAAATACCGCAAAATCAATAACTAGTCCTTGGGTTATTAATGGTAATCTAGCTAGCTCTTTGAGGGGGAAAAAAAGGTTATATATATCCCGCAAAGTAAAGGTGAGTAAACAAATTACACTCACCCATAACCATAATTGTAATCTCTGCCACAAAAAATGCTGTCTAACCGCTAACCACTCCTGATTCGTGGCCATTTTCGGCTGACATGAGATTGTTTTCCACCACCTAATTATTCTTCGACCTAAGATATGCATTTCCAGATATCAGATTATTCCTGAACAGACGATGGTGAACTCAGTTGATCTAAAATCTGTAAAACTTCTTGTTCAAACACCACTTGAGCGCGATTAGTCTTACCTCCCACAAACAAGCGATCGCCTGTTTTCAAAGCCCAGATTTGAGAATGGGAAAAATAACTCATCACTACACCCAACATCAACAAAGCAAATCCGCCATAAACTAAAGGTATACCTGGGTCAACTTTAATTTGTAAACCAGTACTACCAATCACATCCAAAATTTTCAAATTCACACCATTGACTGGAATCGACATTCCAGCGCGGACAGTATTAATCAACTTACCCTGAGCATCATAAATTAAGACCATACCTTGCAGATCTTTTGCTAGCAGAGAAACACCTTCACTTAAATCTGGTTTGGTGGGAATCCAAGTTCCCCAAATCCGACCATTCCCAGGAGTATTTAATTGTACCATTGGGAGTTGGAAAATCGGACTATTATTAAACTGTACTTTTACCCCAGCGATGCCCCAATCAGTTTGGTAGAAAGTCACCCCGTTATAACGCAGAGGTTGATTAACAAAAATCTGCTGATGGTCAACTTCCTTTCCTTGTTTATCCAACACAGTCATATCTGAATAAAACTGGTCAATTCCACCCGTAGGAGTATAGTCAATCCAAAACCGATTTACCCGCACCGACCAATCTTTCAAAATCTGGAAAGAAGCCCAAGCTCCAGCATCAACGATATTTTTGACCTGAAAGGTGTTACCACTGGTAACCATTTCCTGAGCCATAAATCCCCCCATTGCTCCCCAAATCCCTCCCAGGAGAATGGTGACAATGCCGATATGTACAATTATCGGTCCAATGCGTCCCACAATTCCCTTCCGGGCATACAGAATGTCATCTTTTTCTTGAAATATTTGATAACGCTGTTTCTGTAATAGGGTGGTAAGGGCATTCAAAGAACCAGTCTCTAGTTCTGCACTTAAAGCTAGTTTTTGAAATTGACGTGGTTCTTCATAATATTTCCATCTTTGGGCAGATTTCAGCGCTGGCAATTGCCTGGTAAAAGTACAAGCAGTTAGACTAGCACCAAATAGAATTAGCAATCCTAAAAACCACCAAGTCCGATAGACATGATCTAATCCGACGACTTGAATCACTTTCCAACTGAGAAAACCAAATAATGCCGGATGTTCGGGATAGTTAGCCTGATAAAATGCAGGTGACTGTCCTTGCTCAATCACTGTCCCAGAGACACTGAAAAGAGCGATAACGAGAAGGAGGGCAATTGCGAGTTTTAAATTGGTGAGTAGAGGTAAAAACTCCCGTCGCCAAAATCGTCCTGGTATTAACCACCAACTTAATTCTTTAGACGCTAAATCTTCTGAAGTCATTATCTGTTAGTCAAAAATTACCAAAAGGAATCCGAGAAATTAAAGAAAATACACCAAACCCTACCAACAGCACCCCACTCACAGAATTAATCCAACCAGACCAGCGGCGTAATTCCAGAATTTTTTTAATAGCTACAGTAAAAGTACCTGCCAAAATTAAAGGTGCGACATATCCTGCCGTATAAGCAAGTAGCAACACAGCCCCTAAAATTATATCTTGTGTGTTGGCAACCCAACCCAGCAAACTAGCTAAAACAGGAGTACTACAAGGAGAAGCGACTAAACCAAAAGTTAAGCCAATGGAGTAGGAACGCACTGCTGGGGGGAAATTGGGAGAAATCCAATTAGTTTCACCTAATGATGGAAATGGTAAGGGTAATGCTTCAAGTAGATTTAACCCCATAATAATGGCAATAATGCTGACGATAATTGGTAAACCGATTCCCACTTGACCATATACTTTACCAATTAAACCTGCTATAATACCCATCCCTGCTAAAGTAGTAGCTAAACCTAGCGCAAACCAGGTGGACTGAGCTGCTGCTTGCAAACGACTTTTTGCTTCATAACCACCAATATAACCAATAGTAATTGGTAACATTGATAACATACATGGAGTGAGACTAGTGAGCAAACCAGCTATAAAAATAATGCCAATACTAATTACACTTAGATGCGTCAATTGGTTAGACACCAGCACATTGGCAAATTGTTCGAGTTCGTAAATTTGGGTTTGTAGAGTTTCCATTTTAGGTATTTGTGAGCAGGAAATGCTTGCACTGCCTACATCTTAGCTTGTTATATCATTTTCTGGGTAGTTTACATCTTAATTTTCTATTTTCTATATTGTATTATAAACTACATTGGTAAAAATCTAGTGGTATACGTGCAGATAATCCCCGTCGGACTATGTTAGGGACTACTCAACTCAGTTGGTTGAAACAAACCTTATTAGATGCTCAAAGGAATCATATTCCTTGGAAAATCATGGCTATTTCCTCACCGATTGATCAAATTGGTAAAGATACCGGAAAATCTTGGATTGGAGGTTACAGGGCTGAACGAAATGAACTACTGAAGTTTATTGCTGACCATAAAATTGATAATGTAGTATTTCTTTCTACTGATGACCACCAAAATCGGATTAATGAAGTTACTTACTTAGCAGATGTTAATGACCGCACTAGTACTACTGTAGTGCCTAATGCGTTGACAATTGTCGCAGGACCAATTGGTGGCTATGGACCTAATTTAGTCAGTAGACATAACTTTAGCAGGATTAAATTATTAGCAGATACTCTTTCTCTGTCAGAACAATTACAAGGTATTAATCCCATTGGTTTAGACCCCAAGTTTCCCGGATTACAAAATGTTTATAGGGAAGGTGATCCACAAGCAGATACATTAAGACAACCGATAGATTTTTATTCACCGGATACGTTTAATTATGTGACACTTGATATAAGTGGTGATGGCACAACTTTATCTGTGAATAGTTATGGTATTAACTCTTATCCAGATAATACTTTTCCGGAAACTACCACAGAACCACGACGAATTATCGGTTTTCAAATTCATCGTCCTCATCTATCTCCATTTAGCTCTAGGCTATCCTTATTAGGTTTCGGTGGGTTATCTCTGATCATTCTGGGATTTAATTTCCAGAAAACCCGCAAGTTTTCCTATTTTCGGTAAAATTATCCCTTATTTGCAATATTTTGGCAGATTGGCAGAAAATTTTCTCAGAAATGAGCATAATAATAGGGCAATGTTTGATCGCAAAATTACCCACAAAATGTTAATTTGGAAAAATATGACTTATTTATGCTGTTTTCAACTTCAGGGAATCTTAGATTATGCCTTATCTTACCGACCGGGACGAAATACTTTCATTAATTAATGAATATACTAAAGCTAAAATTTTATGGATAGATACAGAAGTAGCTGACTATAAAAGTCGTAAGCCAAAATTATCGCTGATTCAGATATTGGATAATCCTCAAGATATGAGTGGTAATTCTGTTTATCTTTTAGATGTATTGGCACAACCTGATACAGTTGCTGCTTTTATTGAAAAAATCATGTTAAATTCGGCGATAGAAAAAGTTTTTCATAATGCTAGTTTTGATTTGAAATTACTTGGTAGTAAAAAGGCTGAGAATATTACTTGTACTTTAGAAATGGCTAAAAATATTCCTTATTATATTTTGCCATTACCTAATTATCAATTAAAAACTTTAGCGACAGAACTTTGTGGATTTAACAATATTGATAAACAAGAGCAAACTAGTAATTGGGGAATTAGACCTTTAACTGATGAGCAAATAGAGTATGCATATCTTGACTGCATTTACTTAGCCCAATCATATCAGCAGTTATTAAATTTGCAAGCTCAACTTGATATTAATCCTGCAACTGAGGATTTAATCTCTCTGAGTGTAAGATATGCACAATTAGAGCAAGAAAGAAAGCTTTTAAATTCTGAATTTGAGCATTTGCAAGAGCGTCTTAAACAAGCTATGCAAGTGCAGAATATCAAAGAAAATGATTATTATAAACTTTCTGGTTCTGAGCGGAAAATCATCAAAGTTAAATTTACAGAACTATTACGTTTAGTGGAAGAACAAGACATTAATTTAGATTTTCCGATTACTCTCACCGAAAAGCTCCAAAAAGACTTAGGTGGAAATCTAGAACAGTTAACTGTCGATATTGAGAAAAATACCGTTTGGAGATTGATTACTAAAAACCAAATCCATAACTTAGAAGAAGATTGATTTACAGGGAACAGCAAAAACTCATGTCAATATGACTCGGTTCAGCTGAAAAATGAGTATTTCCTCAATTGTTATCGGGAATACAGATTTAACACTGTTCCCTATTCTTTCTTAATATCAGGAAAAATTGTCAATTGACATTAAACCTCTATCAAAAGTTAGAATAATTAGAGGAATCAAATTTACTAGTTGTGAAAGAGATAATGCTTCTCTGGTCTGCGACACAATTGGTGTTACCTACCTTATACAGATAAGTTGAAGAGTCAAATCAGATTCCTGTATATAGTTAAACAATTATATTGGTTTTCGTAGGTAAGAATTCAACCCCTAGTTCCAATTTCAGTTAGAAGCAAGTCACTGTTTTCCGGTTGGGTTAATTTTATCTCTACCTCTTCACCAACTAAAAACGAATGTAACTCGCTACAACCAAGTATTGACTAGACATCGGGTGCTTACTTCAGTAGTTATTTATTCTAAGTATAATGGTGGTTTAGGGAAACTTATGAAATGGCGGTTATTTACACACAATGGTCAACAGTTAAACAAAGTATGTTCTATCGCTTTGTTAATCGCGTTGAGTAGCATGACAATTGTTTCTTGTACTGGTAACAAAGAAGTACTAATCACAGAAATAGGAGTTAATTCCCCTAGTAAACGTTCAGCGAAGACAACTAAATCTGGGGATTTTTATAGTCAAGCTCAAAATCTTTATGTCAAAGGTAATTCCCAGGATGCTATTGCTGCGTATAGTAAAGCTATCAGTCTTAATCCTAAATATGCTCCCGCTTTTAGAGATCGGGGATTAGTGTATTTTAGTATTGGTAATAAAGAGGCGGCGATCGCTGATTATAACCAAGCCTTACGCTTAAATCCCAATGATGCTCAGGCTTACAATAATCGAGGTAGTGCGCGAGCATCTCAAGGTGATAATAAAAATGCGGCTACAGATTATACTGATGCCATTCGTATAGCCCCTAATTACGCTGAGGCTTACAATAATCGGGGGAATGCGCGAGCAGCTCAAGGTGACAAAAATGGTGCATTAGATGATTATAATCAAGCTATTGTCCTCGATTCTCAATATGCGATCGCCTACAATAATCGCGGGAATGCGCGAGCAGCGAGGGGAGATAATGCTAATGCGATCGCTGATTATAATCAAGCTGTGCGGATTAATTCTAATTTTGGTGCTGCTTATAATAATCGGGGAAATGCGCGTGCGGCTCAAGGAGATAAAAAAGGTGCACTCAAAGATTTACAACAAGCCGCAGCTATTTTTGACAAAGAAGGTAACAAAGATTTATACCAGCAAGTGATGAAGAATATTCAAGAATTAAAATGAGTATGAGTTACTATCTCTTCTGGTAGAAGCAGGATTTAGATAACAATATTAGTCTAAGTAATATGATTTTTGAAATTTAACATGAATATTATTGCTTGGATTATTCTAGGTCTAATTGCTGGAGCCATAGCTAAGGCTATTTACCCTGGTCGTCAGGGTGGGGGAATACTATCAACAATGGTGTTAGGAATTATTGGGGCTTTAATTGGGGGAACTATAGTTACTTTATTAGAAACAGGAAGACTGCAATTAACGGCTGCTACTTTGAGTTTTCCAGGAATAATTGTGGCTATTATTGGTGCAGCTGTCGCTATTTTTCTGTGGAATTTATTGGCTGGACGGACAAATTATTAATTCAAATACTCCACTATTTTTGACATAGTGGAGTATTTATTTTGGTTATCTAAAACAATTAAACGCTGACTTTGGCTTTTGACCAAACACCCCGTGCATCTTCGTCGAATTGGTCATGAATTGTTTTCCAAGCCGATTGTTCAGCAGTTGATTCATTATTTGTCTCCTGGAAAACAGCATTATAACGCTCAACAAATTTACGTTGTGCTTCTTCAGAAAGATGAACCCGAATCTCAGGAGACAAATCTGCGGGACTATTGCAAATTCCTGGACAAGAATGTGGTAATGTTTTCTTCAGGGTGTGGATTTCTTCAGCACCAGCGTTTTCTAACAATGATTGTACTTGTTGAAGGCGATCGCTGGGTACTTCTGTCAGCAATAAAAACTCACCCGCTTGTAAACGGGTTTGGTAGATAGTAGCTTTATCTTCTGGCATTCCAAAAGTAGTTAACACCGATACTAAACCAGCACCAGCACTCCCAGCGATCGCACCGGAAGCCGCACCTAAAAGTAAAGCACTAATTGGAACTGCTGCTACAATTGGTCCAATAAAAGGAATAAATAAAACTCCTACACCTGTGAGTAAACTTAAAAAAGAACCAAATAGAGAACCAAAAATTGCTCCAGTTCTCAAACCACCCAGAATGACATCCTTCTTAGTCATAAAACCCGCAATTCGAGTTTCCGACTGAAAATTCCTTCCCATCACAGAAATATGATCACTAGGAACACCATTGTCTAATAAACGCTGAATTATGACATCAATTTGCTGTTGTTCTTTAAAAACAGCAGAAATAGTATTTTCAGCCTTATATAATTCTGACACTGGAATACTCCTTGTTATTTTTGTACTGAATAAACTAAAAATGTAAATGCAGAAAGTTAACTAAACACCTACTGGAGTTTTAATTTTTGCTTTTGCTTTGGTTCCATCAGGTTCCACTGCTTGTCCTTCCACAAAAGAACGTAACATCCAAGCGATTTCTTCATGTTCTTCCATCAGCTCAGTCAGAAAATCAGCAGTTCCTTGGTCATGAAATTCTTCACTAGACTGATTCACATGCTCCCTTAAATTGCGAATAACTTGTTCATGGTCTTCTACCAACTGAGACACCATTCCTGTAGCAGTAGGGATTTCCCCGGCATGTTCTTTCAGAGTAGCAATCTTGAGAAATCCTTCCATCGTCCCGACGGGATAACCACCTAAAGCTCGAACTCGCTCTGCGATCGCATCAATATTTTCAGTTAATTTTTGGTAATGTTCTTCCCAAAGCTCATGCAACGTTCGGAATTGAGGTCCAACAACATCCCAATGGTATTTCTTGGTTTTTACTAACAGTACATAAGCATCTGCTAAATCCTGATTGAGTAGATTAACTACCCCTTGACGCTGTTCCTCTGTTAAACCAATATTAATTTTCGGCATTATTTTTCATCTCTAAGCGCATTTATGTATAAGTTCCCTTGTTTCCACATAATTAACATCAACCAGTAGAAAGAGAATCGGGAGTAGGGAGTAGGAGATGGGAAGGTGGGGAGATGGGGTGGTGCGGGGATGGGGAGATAGATGTATTATTAAACAATAATTGGCTCGTAGTTGCGCTTCAGCGCAATCAAATCTAAACGTAAGCGAGTATCATTGATTTTACACCATTGATAAATACTAAAAAACCCAGCATTCTAAGAATACTGGGTTTTAAATTTCTTGATAAATTTCAGGTAATAATCAATTTCAAAATACTACTTATTACCCGTAACCTTTTTGAGAAAATTACTTACTTCATCTTCCACAGAAGTTGCACTTTGGGAGTTTTGGGGATTTTTCATTTTATCAATATCCGCATCTCCCTGAACTTCATTAAGTCCTTTATTAGATTTTTCTTGTACCTCTTTCAATTGTGCAGGTGGTGATTGAGCAGCTTTATCAGTTAAACGCTGAGTTTCTAATAATTGTGTAGTACCTTCCGTAGGTTCACTTTGATAGCTAGTAATTGCTAAAGCTGGAACAATACTAGTGAAAAATAGTAAAGTACAAGCAAAAGACACAATTAACAAACGTGCTGGTTGCAAGATAGATAAAGCCAATTTAACAAACTGCATAAAAATTTTGATCGGATTGGTGAACTACCCACCATGCTTTTATCTTTAATCGACTCATGCTTGAATCAATCTAGAGACTGAATTTACTTTATTTGCTGAATTAGAGAAAATAATTCTGTAGGTGGATGCAATTTTTTAAGATTTTAATTATTCCACTTATTAAAAATTTTATTAATTAAATTTAGCTAAGTACTTACCTAAAGAAATACTCTAAAAACCGTACAAATATAAATATAAAAAACCAAATTTATTTTGCATCGGTTTACCCTTTATTAGTTCTTATAATCTTAAATAGGAAAAATATACTGAAATTATATAAGTTAATTTTTTCCTATACATTTACATCTCTACACATTAATTTTAGCAAATCAGATGATCTGAATTTCTTGAGATGGAGGATATCGTTTTACTGAACATATTTTGCAAACACCCAACCAGATTTACCATCTTGAGTTGTGATTTTTTGCCATTGACCATCAGCACTGATTTCCCCCAGAATTATACGTGTACCATTTTGTAATCTACTAATTTTTTTACCATTTGGAATAGTACGTAAATAAACTGCATTTATATCGGAATGATTCACTCGGATTACTCCAGATTGGCTTTGTTGATGTTTTGTAGGGGTTTTTGTACTTTGAACAATTGTATTTTGATTTGATGATTTTTGAATACAAAAAGCAAAGATAAGCATTACAATAACAATACCTACTATCCACATATACGGCAAATCATCGTTGTTATAACGATTAATACTAGAACTTTTAATAACTTCTTCTCTCTTCAATTTTTGAACTTGTTTCTGAGTTTCCACTAAATAAATTTTCAAAGGTTCAACCCATGATTCAAAATATTCTGGAAATTTAGAATCCTTTAAAAAGTTAAATAATTTAGGATTGTGATAAGAGTCTATATTTAAACAATAAACATCAGAAAAACAGATAGCTATCACTATATAAAAATTTGTAATTAAATCTAATATTTTTTGATTTATTACTTGAGAATCTTGTTCCTGTGATTCTAATTCTTTTCTAAGCTCCATCCAATTCCACGCTGGTAAAAGAAATGATTCTTGTTCATATTTGATATCATAATACTTGTCCAAATCCAAACTTCCTTTATCTGATTCAACCTGACAAGGTACAGTTATAGTTATGTATATAAAAACTTTGTAATTATTAATTTGGCTATGAAATATTAGTGTTGGAGTTGGTACTAACTCTCCAACGAACGAAGCTTGATAGTCACTAATTGAATCTTTAAATATATTTTGATAACTAATAGGATATTTTATATCTCCAGAATAATATTGTTGAATACTTTGATGCAATTTATGATTAATTTCTGCTCCTAAAGATTTAAAAATTCGCTCCTCTGTTACTACTTCTGGAGGTGATGAAATTATCACAAATTTCCCAAATTCTTTAGATAAGAGGTTAAGAGTATCGTTTCTACTAATTTGAAAAGGTAAGTATTGACGATCTTTTTTTAGCTCATACTCTTTACTTTTTTGTTCAAAATAATTAGACTGATATTCTTTCGTGACTATGAGATTTTCTTCAAATATCCACCGTTTCAATTTAATCTCTTCCTTTTGGAGTTTTTCCAATCTTTCTGCGGCATTAGCACGACGATCAGAATCCATCTTCTCTAGCTCTAGTCTTTCTTGTGCAATTTCTTCCATGCTTCTATATTTATCTAAATTTTTCGCACTGGAATAATCATGTTTTTTTTCAGGGTTCATATTTCCCAACCATTTGAAGGTACTTGCTAGTTTTCCCTGAATTTGGTTTACAGCAGGAATAATTGTATTAAAAATATTTACATCACGTTTTGCCTGTGCTAACTGACTATTTTGGATAGAAGATTCAGCAGTATTAAGATTTTGATTAGAAGGATCTGGAATCATAAAATTATTTACATAGAAAATTTTTATCACAAAAGGCAGGAGGAAAGAATGAAAACTTTATTTCTGGTTTTAGAGCGCCAGTTAAAAAAAGAATTGTAGCGAGATGCGTAACACGAAATATAAAGCCTCCTTGCTTCAATCTCACGTTTTTAAACGTGAGTCCCTCCTGCCTTTTGCCTCTTGCACCCTGAAATCCCAAGACTTTAGAAAAAGAAATTAGCAGCAACTCCCAACCACGGTAATAACTGCTTAAAAATTGGCTGTACTTTCTCTAAAATTTTCTGACTCGTTTCAATACTGTCGTTTGTTTCTTTTAAGACTCCAACAACTTTTTTTAAGCTATCAGCTGTAAAAAAGAATTTAATCCAGCTAAAGCGGCCAGA
Organism: uncultured cyanobacterium; assembly: GCA_963766435.1. Lineage (GTDB taxonomy): Bacteria > Cyanobacteriota > Cyanobacteriia > Cyanobacteriales > Nostocaceae > CAVXZH01. The sequence goes on along the minus strand of CAVXZH010000006.1, from coordinate 1,651,129 downwards.
ATTCTCGAAAATAATTTAACTCGTAAAACGGAAAATAAACTTTATCGGCAAGACCAAGCAGAAATTATGTCATTGATTGGTAAAGCCGCTAAATCTTTATTTGCTGAAGGATTATTAAAAGTTTTTGCCGAAGACTTGACCCAACCCATCAAAAATAAACGTCAGTCTAAAGCTATGTCTCGAAAGTTAAATAGCTGGGTAAAAGGCTATATCCGAGACAGTGTAAAAAAATGGGCTAGTTGGAGCAATTCAACAGTTTCAGAGGTGGCGGCGGCGTATACATCGCAAGTTGACTCGGTGACGGAAACTCTATTGGGAACTCGTCATGGGGACAGAAGAGGCAGGGGGGCAGGGGGCAGGGGGAAAAGAGGACAAGGGGCGGGAGGGCAAGGGGGAGAATATTTGTACCTGCCTCTTCCCTCTCCCCTGCTCCCTGCTCCCTGCCCCCCTGCCTCTTCTGCGTCGTACAGCGCGTTTCTTGTTAGGGATAGGTAAGAATTTACGGGATGCGGTGGCAGCCCAATGGCTGGACATTAAGCATACCAAAAATCCTACTTTCGAGAAACTGGTTAGTGGGAGCTAACCAACGTCTAGATAGATGATTGGGAGGTAGATGCCTATTACCATTATACCAATCCTCACTCAGACTACAATAAATTACACCGTTTTACGTCGTTTTACTACGTTTTATGAGTCTCCCTCCAGTGCATAAAAGGAAGATGGAGGAATCGAACCCCTACAGTTTGCCCATACCCTGGTTTTCAAGACCAGTTGCTGACCATTCAGCGGCATCTTCCCAAGGGGTGCTTGACGGGACTTGAACCCGCTTTGACTGGTTCCACAAACCAGTGTCTCGACCGCTTTGACTTCAAACACCATAGTGGAATCAATGGGACTTGAACCCATAACCTCCTGCTTGCAAGGCAGACGCTCTAGCCAGTTGAGCTATAACCCCATAGGTGGATACTGATCGGATTTGAACCGATGTCTTTCTAACTGCCAGTTAGATGCTTTACCAATTAAGCTACAGACCCATAAGTGAGAATGCTAGGACTCAAACCTACAACCATCGAGTTGAGAGCTTCGGTGCTCTTTCAATTGAGCTACATTCTCAGAAAATTAAACAAGCGAGTGGCGGGATTTGAACTCACACATTGAGTATGGTGGACTCAAATGCTACTAACTACATCACACTCGCATTGGTTAGGCTAGTCACCAAATACCCCTGACAGGACTCGAACCTGCATTAAAAAAGACCAGGTCTAAGCTGGCTACGTTTTCCAATTACGTCACAGGGGCAAAGTCGGGGTGGCAGGATTTGAACCTACGACATTCTGTTCCCAAAACAGACGCGCTACCAAGCTGCGCTACACCCCGTAAATACTCCTGGAGGGACTCGAACCCACACCTGAACAGAATTTAAATCTGCTGCCTACTGCCAATTGGGCTACAGGAGCATACGTAAATCGAAAATTGGCTGCCCTGCCTGGGTTTGAACCAGGACTCTTCCCGTTCAAAGCGGGAGATGTTGCCAATTACACCACAGAGCAATAAATGGATGCCGGAGTTGGATTTGAACCAACCTCTCCATCGTTCAGAGCGATGGCGACTTACCTAATCGTCCATCCGGCAATACACTGCCCTGGTAGGTATCGAACCTACGACCCTTCGCTTAACAGGCGATCGCTCTACCACTGAGCTACAAGGCATCAAGGAACAGAAAATAGGAGACATTATTTTCTGTTCACTTTTTTATGAGAGATGGGCATTTCTCTCAACGAGAACGGAGGGATTTGAACCCTCAAACTTCAGTTTCGTAGACTGAGATGTTATCCAGTTACACCACGTTCTCAGAAACGGAGAGAGCAGGATTTGAACCTGCGACAGATGTGAATCTGTTTCCTCTTAGCAGGAGGACGCTTTAAAGCCACTCAGCCACCTCTCCTCAGTGGGTTGGGTAGGAATTGAACCTACAATCAATAAAGAACGCTTTTACAGAGCGTCGCCCGCACCAATAGGCGAGCCAACCCAGAATCCCCCGACGGGATTTGAACCCGCAATCTCCGATTTGAAAGACCGGCGACTTAACCATTCGTCTACGAGGGCAGGTATCTACTACATACAAGTTTGAGAAGCTGTTTTTTTTCAGCCCCCTAGTTTGGTGGAGGCTGTAGGATTTGAACCTACTCTGATTTGGAAGATCAGTGTTACCGTTTGTAAGCTTCTAGTGTTAGGGTACGTAGTAGAACGCAGGGACTAGGATTTGAACCCAGATCAACGATTTTGGAGACCGCGATGTTAGCCATTACACCATCCCTACACTTGGTGGCAGTGGCGGGATTTGCACCCGCATTAACCAGGTTATGAGCCTGATGCTTTGCTGTTAAGCTACACTGCAATGTCAATCAATTTTGAATTTCAGATTTTAGATTTTGGATTAAATCTTTCCATCTAAAATCAGTAATTTAAAATCCAAAATTGACCCACGGGAGTAACGAGACTCGAACTCGCAACCTTTCGCTAGACAGGCGATCGCTCTAACCAATTGAGCTATACCCCCATGTTAAATATCTGTGCTTAAAGCTATATGTTTTTAGGCACAGATTTTTGGTGAACTTGCCAATTTCTTATTCAGTTTTCAAGGTTCGGATGGGTTGACTTTTGTGAGCATTAGTTTGCTGAAAAATTATCGCTTCTTTTGATTTGGAAGCTTTGTCTTTCGCCTCACTACATATATACTACATAAATACTACAAAGGTGTCAAGGGGTTTGAGAAAGAATTTTTCAAATTTGTCTAAATGCTTTCTGTACATGGACTTCAATAGAAATAATTTCTTAAAAATGGGAATTACAACGAAACTACAATAGGAAAATCAGAAAAGTTTACATTCAGCAAAAATCAAGCTATAATCAGAAATTATCTGGTTGAGGATAAAATAAGGAAAATCCATATCTCTACAGACAATCAGGGGAAAATGTAATGGTTCAATCAACCCCAAAACTGCTCAGTATTGATGAATTCATTACTGACTACGGTGACAATGAGCAATATGAAATAATTGATGGTGAATTAATTGAGATGGAACCGACTCGTTCACATGAACAAGTATCGGCTTTGATTGGACGTAAGCTGAATGTAGAAATTGACCGTCAGGAAACTAGTTACTTTATTCCTCATCAATGTCTGATTAAACTATTAGGCACAAATACAGCTTTTCGTCCTGACGTGATTGTATTAGATTCCACCAGTTTATCCAATGAACCACTGTGGCAAAAAGAACCTGTGATTACATCTGGAAATTCCATTAAACTCATTGCCGAAGTTGTGAGTACAAACTGGCAAAATGATTACGCTCGCAAGGTAGAAGATTATGCTTGGTTAGGAGTACCTGAGTATTGGATTGTTGATTATTTGGGTATTGGTGGTAGAGAATATATTGGCAAATTCAAGCCACCAACAATTACTATTTGTACACTCGTAGAAGATGAGTATCAAAAACGATTGTTTCAAAATAACGAGTTACTTGTGTCCGCAATTTTTCCTGGATTACAACTCACCGCAGAACAAATATTTACCGCAGGACAGAAAACTAATGGGTAGGAAAAACACCTAACCCACTAGTTTTGATTAATCACTGACGACGGAAGCACTGACTTCTTGCGCTGCTTGCCAAAGTTTGTGCAGAAAAAATTCAGTGCGATCGCTCATCATGGTGACAAACACCCCCACAGCATCCTCAGAACCATTAGATAACCAAGAACCCCGCAGGGTGACTTCCAGATATTCACCATCACAGATAGATAGGTCAATGATTTCACGATCATGACATTTGATTCCGGTCTGAAGTCCTTCTACTCCTGGTAAATCGACAGGGAGCAAAAAAGAAGCAGTAGTAGGTTCCATGCAAAGACTTTGACCGACTCGCAGTGCCAAAATCACTCGTTGTGCTACCCATTCTTCTAACGAAAGAGTCAGACACTCTAAAAAAAAGCTGCCTTCGGTGTAAGTTAATTTTAGCATTCCTTATGCTCTCCTGTTATTCCAGGTTTGCTTGCACATCGTTCCAAAATTGTTCAGCAAAAGAAACTGCTGGGTGAAGAGGTGCTTTGGGTTTAGTCCGCAATGACATCCCCGCTTCCATGGGAGTGCGATCGCCTTTGCGAGAATTACATCGTTCACAAGCGATTACCACATTATCCCAGGTGTGTTGACCACCGCGAGAACGGGGCATAACGTGGTCTAAGGTGAGACGTTTGCTACTACCGCAATATTGACAATGGTGATGGTCTCTTCGCAATACCTCCCGACGATTAACAGGAGGAACTTTCCACATCCGTTCGGTAGAAGCAATTTTCAAGCGAATGTGTTTAGGTACACAAAGTACTAAATTTGGTGAGTGAACTTGCCAACCCGTGTCCGTGGTCAAATTCAACGCCTCAGCTTTATCAGTTACTAAAAGTACAATAGCCCGCTTAATATTAATTCGACACAGTGGCAAGTAATTTTGAGAAAACACCACCACAGACTGCTCTAAGACTTGCATAGCACTCGTCACAGCTTGACTCCTTATAAAAAAACCCCCGCTTCTGTTTTGGGTGAAGCGGGGGTGAATTTGACCTCATGTTTTCTGGTCTTATATCGGTACAGTTTCGCTTTGTCTGTACCCCCCGCTGCTTTGGTCTAGTTGTGGTTTTGAATTCAGCCCAATAATGCTGATATATATAAAATCATAATTGCCTTCTGTGTTGTGACTGTGATCTCGCTCGCTTCCACCTATAGATAAATACTCCACTGCCATAGCGGCTGATTCCCAACTGAATCGGCAATTGGTGGAGGGGGAGAAAGTAAAAATGGGGTAAGATGGAGTTCACAGAAAATTTCACCTATTGAATATTCCTTTAAACATACTACACTTGTATTACTATCCTGTCTATACCTTTAAGGAGAAAAAATCATGCATACCATTACTCGCACCCCAACCACTGATATGGAAGTTACCAGCATTCGCCTGGAGCGGGAACTCAAAGACCAACTCAAGGAAATTGCTGGAAATCAAGGATATCAGGCATTGATTAGAGATATTCTCTGGAATTATGTACAGCAAAAATCAGGTGAATGGAAACCGAGATTTTCGCGTTCTGATATCCGAGCGAGTATAGAAGCCACAGCCCAGCAAGAGGAACGGTGTGTACTTACAGGACGATTAATTCATCCACAACAACAAATGTTATTAGGATTTACGAGGAATGGCGATATGGTACCATTGAGTGTCGAAAGTTTAGCTATTTAGGTTTATATACTGTTACATTACTGAAAACACTGGCGTTTCTAGCCTACGGTGTATACACAGGGGCGTATTGCAATACGCCCCTACTTATGTGTACACCGTAAGTATTTCTAATAGGGGCTGACGGCTGACAACCGATATTGCTGGAAATCCCATGATAAGAGGATGCTTGATTGAATTGCCAATGTGGCATGATTATCAAAAAACTTTATGATTTACTAAAAGTAAGTTACTTCTTTTCAGCCTAGCTCTATTAACAGGCTATAATGTTTGTGAACAAGCAGGCAAGGAGGCTAGAGCTTGCCTACAAGAGAACAGTCAGATACGGCAATATTTGTCTGTCAATTACTTTCTAACCTATACCAGTCGATTCAAGTTTTTCGTTATGACAATAGGTTTAAAACAATCTATATTCAAGCTGGGATAAGTGATGAAATTGCCCTTGTGATTGATGAAAATGGAAATTGGGAGTTTATTATATGACACCAAATCTATCTCAGATGACAAATACTGAATTAAAACGGTATATTTCTGAACACAGAAATGACCAAAAAGCTTTTCAATCGGCATTAGAGGTACTATTAAGTCGCCGTAATCCAGCTAATCTACAGCCATACCCCTTCGATCTTGCTGATCCGGAAGGTGAAGTGGAAGCTATTTTCAGAAACAAGTTGAAGCAATCTCAGCAGTAATGCTCTAAGAGGGCAAATATTCGTTTATTAACTCGATTGAATTGAAATGAAACTAAATAGGGAAGATTATAAATATTTACAATTAGCATTGCGTAGTGCTTTTCCTGATAAAGAAAGTCTAAAACAAATGGTTCGGTTTCAATTAAATGAGAATGTTGACGTTATTGCAGGAGGTGCAACACAGTCCTCCGTTATTTTTAATTTGATTGAATGGGCTGAATCTTATGGGAAATTAGAAGAACTAATCATAGGAGCATATCTGGAAAAAGTTAATACTTTCAAGTAAAAGCATTTCTAACTTTGCTTGCGCCTTACGTTTTTTGTCTTGCTGCACCAAGTCGAGAAAATACTCACCAATGCTGTTGTAAGTACCTGTCATCAATTGTGCCTCGACATAAACACGCATCTCATCAGGTATATCAATATTGATATTCATCTTAAAACTGTTTAACTGCAAATGACAGAGCGGGGAACTAGCTTGTCTGACGACACGCTGACGCGAACGCATTCCGAGGTGTCGTGACTCCAATAACGGCTACCCTATGCCTAAGCCTAGAGTGGTCTGGTCAGTACGGCTTGTTCGATTTCTCTTACAAGCCCAGTCTCTTTAGGGCTGGGTTACTGACTATCTTTTCAGCATAGCTATGATCTAATATAGCATTTCTATGAAAATTGTTATAAAGTGGGCGCAAAAAACTGATCTACACTCGAATATAGTCTAATTGAGACTGTTGATAATACTATAAAAAATTAGCTACAAGTGGTAAACCAGAAAATTCAAGGAAATTCCCCATTGAAAATAGGGATGATTGTGCAATTCCAGGAAATCACCAAATAATCACCCCTGATCGAATTAGTTAAAATCCATTTAGTTCAAAGTAAAAATAGAGACATGAATAATCATATTTCTACTTTATTAAGGAGTTAATATTTTTACCCTCAACTAAAAGGAAATTTATATGTCACCATTGACCTGCATTTGATGCACTTTATCAGCTAAATCTTGACGACCTTGGTCATCTAGTTTTTCAATAGCTAACATCCCCATCAGAATTACCTCTTTCAGGGTTAAACGTGTAGAATGTGCCTTTTCTTGCACAATCTCTTTGATAATCGGACTGACACCAATCGCTGTACTAGCTCTAGCCACAGAAGAATAAGGAGACTATAAAGACTTCGCATAAATCTTAGCATTTTCATCACGTTTATTCCATCTAACCAACATTTAACTTTAAATTTGTCACCATATATTTTTAGAGATTGTAGCTAAAAAAATTATAATTGTATGCTTATTGTTCCAGAATTGCGATTAAATCCTCCATCATCTAAAATAATTTTATTTTATACATATATATTTTATACAATCAAACAAAAATATACTTGAAAATTCATACTTGAGTTTTTTAAAAGCTCCGTATATCTCTCTTGCTCTCTACTGATTGATAGTTGACAATCATTCCAGACTTTTCTATGCTAGCAAAGTCACTGATAACAATCAGCTTATTAGGCATGATCATTTCATTTTCCCTAAATTTTCCTGAATTCAGCCAGATTTGACTGTGATAAGGGAAAGCAACAAAATAGAGGAGAGATAAAACGATGAGGGAACCTTATCTGTTGGCAGCAAGTTTGTTAACAGGATTGGCTATACCAGCATCGGCTCTCCCACAAATGTCGAATCTTCTGGATATAAATTCTAAATCGTGGTGGAATTTACAACAGGGTTCGCAGTCAACAGTAAGTCAGAAAATCATCCCCAGTGTTGACATATCCTCACCAGAATTGAGCGGACAAACTTTGTCAGCATCCCAGTCTAAAATACGTGAGCAAATCATTCCCAGTGTGGAAGTTTTTTCACCAGAATTTAGTCGTCAGGATTTGTTAGCCCGGGAAGAATTATCACTTAACCCTAGATATCAAGAAGCTGGCTATACTTCGGTATCGGGAAGTGAACTGTATTATCAAAGATTGGCAGCGCTGAAAGCAGGTCAAATTTATACACGCATAGATGATACTAACTTACGGTTATTGTGGGAGCCAACCAAAGCCAATAAACAAAAACTAACTTACGAAGATTGGAAAGAGCTATTAGCTTTAGAAGCCAGAGCGATGACTCGTGGACAAGGTGCAAATCATCTCAGCATCTTAGTCGGTGATTCTTTGAGTATGTGGTTTCCTAAACAAAAACTCCCAACTGGTAAATTGTGGTTAAATCAAGGTATATCTGGTGATACTTCTGGTGGTGTTTTGAGAAGATTGACAGCATTTTCTGACACTCGTCCAGATGTGATTTACGTAATGGTTGGCATTAACGATTTACTTAAAGGTAATAGTGATCAGACAATTTTGCACAATCACCGTCGGATTATTAATCGTCTACATCGAGAACATCCCACTGCAAAAATCATTGTTCAGTCGATATTACCTATTCGTCGGACAACCATTAGCAATACCCGAATTCGACGCTTAAATGCTCAAATAGCTTTAATCGCTGCACAAGAAAAAGCTAGTTATCTAAATATCTATGACTGGTTTACAGATTTTTCAGGTAATTTAAATCCAGATCTGACGACAGATGGAGTACATTTGTCTCCTCAAGGATATGATGTTTGGAAATCAGCGCTACAACATACAAAATACAACCTCACTCAGCGTTAATTTTGAGAAATAGCGATGTTCAACCCAAGCATTGCTTGATTTAATTTACCGCTACGATAACCTTCTAAATCCAGAGTTACATACACAAACCCCAATTCTTGAAATGCGGAAACTATTGAGGGTAAATCTGTGGTCAAGACAAAATCTTTAATTTGTGCTGGTGGTAACTCAATCCTGGCTGTTTCTGCTTCTGAACGTACCCGTAAATTCTCAAAACCCAATTTTCTTAAGTAAATTTCCGCCCTTCCCACTCGTTGTAATTTAGCTATGGTAATCTCTTCTCCATATGGAAAGCGGGAACTTAGACAAGGTTGAGCTGGTTTATCCCACCAAGGTAAACCCAGTTGTTGCGAAAGTTGACGCACTTCTGCTTTCGTTATTTGTAATTCTGCTAAAGGCAATGGCGCACCTCTTTCTTTGGCTGCTTGAATTCCCGGACGATAATCGTGTAAGTCATCGGCATTTACCCCATCCACTACATATGGATAACCCAACTCCAATGCTAAAGGTTTGAGGGTATCGTGCAATTCGCTTTTACAAAAATAGCATCGGTTGACCGGGTTGGAGGTGTAATTGGGATTTTCCATTTCGTGAGTCTGGACGATTTTATGGGTAATCCCGATAGTTGCTGCTTGAATTTTCGCGTCTTCTAATTCTTCTGGTAATAGGGAGGGAGAAACAGCAGTGACAGCCAAAGCGCGATCGCCTAGTACATCATAAGCAATCTTAGCTACCAAAGTACTATCAACCCCTCCAGAGTAAGCGATAATTGCCTGCTCCATTTCCCTAAATAAAGTTTTCAGTTGCTCTAGTTTTTTGGTAATATCCATTATCTATCCTGCCAAAATTCATCACCCGACCAATTCTATTTTAGCCTTGATATCAGGTTTTGCAGTGAAATAATAGAAACATGAAAATTACGTATTTTCTATTACTTACTTATTTGTATCAAGTCTAGATTTTCAAAGCGGGTGGCGGGAATCGAACCCGCGTGATCAGCTTGGAAGGCTGGAGTTTTACCATTAAACTACACCCGCGACAGAGGAATTTGTCTAAAATTCTCATAAAAACCATGCTTAACAAGTACACAAACTAGTACAATGGTTTTTATCCTCTTTTTGAACTCTGTGATATGGACACCAATCAATATAACAGAAAAACTACTGGAAACGCAACCCCTTGTGAAAAATTTCTTCAAGGCTCTATTACTATAGAGTGCGTCAATGGTAAATTAAGGTTGAGATTTAGGGTATTTGGTAATCATTACACCATTCCTCTAGGAGTCTCGGAGTCAGTAGAGAACTGGAAACTAGCAGAAATTAAAGCGAAGGAATTAGAGACTGATGTTCTTTTTGGGCGATTTGAGCCTACAAATTTAAATAAGTACAAAATACGTAATCTTAGTATAGTAAACTCTAGTACTTTTTCTACTGATATAGAGATGAAGGAATTATGGGATAAATATCTGAGCTACAAATCCTCTGTTCTCAAGGTATCTACACTAAATTATTTAAAAATGAGTTTAGGTAATAGTATTAATAATTGTCCTGTACAGGATCTAAGAAAATCCGTAGAGATTAGGGAATGGTTGTTAGACAACACCACTACTTCAATGACTAAGAGAATTATTACTCACCTTTCTGCCTGTGTTAAATGGGGTATCAAAAATCAATTAATTCTACTACTTAGTAATCCTTTTCAAGGGATGGCTACTGAATTACCTAAACATAATTGGCAAGATAACCCTGACCCTCATGCTTTTACACAAGAGGAAAAGGAAACCATTCTATTTGCTTTCCAGAATCATAAAGGTAATTGGAATGGCAAATTATATACAGGATTTACCTATTCTTTTTACTACCCATTTGTTAAATTTCTTTTCTTAACTGGATGTAGACCATCTGAGGCCATTGGTCTGCAATGGAGAAGTATTAGAGAAGATTTTTCTCAAATTCTTTTTGATAGTTCTATTGTGAGAATTAGGGGTAAAGCCGTCAGAATGGAGAAATCTAAAAATAATAAAGTGAGGAAGTTTAACTGTAATGAGAACTTGCAAAGATTATTAATTAGTCATAGACCTGTTGATTGGATAGCCAATCAGCTTGTATTTCCATCTCCCCAAAATAAGGTCATCAACTATGGTAACTTCTGCCATGTTGCTTGGAAGAAACTAGTTACACCTATTATTGGTAGAAATTCAACTCCCTATAACTGTAGGGATACTTTTATATCAGAACAAATAGCGAAAGGAGTCCCTACTGCTGTCGTAGCTAAGTGGGTAGATAGCTCAGTAGAGGTGATAGAAAAAATATACCTTGATTCCAGGCTTCTTGAACAATTAAAACCTTTATAAACTAATATAGCGGTTTTCGGATTAGTGGGGTACAGTTTTTAATTGAAAATCCAGTTCCAATATGCTTTCCGCCACTAATTGTATTCTATCTAGCAGAGAACCGCTCTAGTGATCTAAATCACATATTTTCAATAATCAATGGTATACTATTCCTCTGTCAATAATTAAACAGGTATAATTATATGTCAGAGCAAGAGGCTAAAATAAAAGCCATCACCTACTTATGTGTAGTTCATGAATTATTATCTGATCTTTATTGTATGAAGAATCAAAATGATCAACATACTTTAACCGATGAATCAAGGAAATCTATTGAAGAATCGGATAACAAAATCAAAGATATTATAGTAAAAATGGGTTTAGTTGAGAGTTATGATTGGAGACATTCGGATCATATTTTGGATTGGCCTAAATTTAATGAAGATATGGGAAAAGATTTGGGAGCCATATCTAACGAAATAATGCACATTATCAGGCGAATAATATCCCAAAACGCACAATAAAAGCTGTATACGCAAACTAAGGACGCAAAATTAAATCAAGGGTCTATAGCGGTTATTTCCCTGTTCCCTGTATCCTATCGCAGTTTATACAGCATATCTGATACAAATTCACGAAATGTTTGATATATTCTTAGAGCTAGAACTCTTTCCCTAACTCAACTTACGTACATCATCCTTTTAGTGAATTAGTATCAGATAAATGAGGTACACATAAAATAGGAAAACTATTGTGGAGCAGGCATCTTGCCTGCCTTTGTATACCTATTTAGGGATTTCTGGCTGGATTGTAATATTTATAAACAAATTACTCTGTTCAGGTTTTGAACCATCCAGGTTGTGTCCAGGTGCAAATTTCTCGTTTTTGAGGATATCATTCAGAACTTCCTCATAGATATTTTTTCTGCTCATGAACGACGGAGGTTCAGTTTCTAAAACTTCACTCTGTTGAAATTTACCATTTTTATCAATTACTAAGCTAGCTAGTATCTTGTTGACTGGCTGATGTTCAAATTCGTTATGTAACAAAGCTATATCTATTTTCTTGGTAGTACTTCCTTTGTATTCAGCCAGCACCTCTGGTAAATCATTTGGTTTAAATCTTAATCGCCCTTCTTGTATTAATTTATCTACTTCCTTTTTCGGTAAAGGTAGCATTTTTGCTACTGATTTTCCCTCAGTGGGCATTTTTTCGGGTGAATCGTTAGGTAGTTGCTGGCTTTGGTTAGTATTTAGGCGAACATCACCCCTGTTTGGCAGAAAGGGAGTTTCTAATGGTGATGGTGTGGGTGATGGTGATGATGTGGGTGATGAGGATGGTGTGGGTGTGGGTTTTGGTGGGGATGGAGATTTTGGTTTATTACCAGTTTTGAGTTTTGATGGGGATAAAGATTTTGGTTTATTACCAGTTTTGAGTTTTGGTGGGGATAAAGATTTTGGTTTATTACCAGTTTTGGGTTTTGGTGGTGGTGAAGATTCAGAAGTAACTGTCCCGATTAAAGGTGGTTTAGATTTTGGTTGAGGAGCTGGTTTAAGTTTCGGTTGTAGTTTAGTTTTGACTTTCGGTGGTTTTGTCACAACTACCGTGGTTTTGGGGATTGATTTAGGAATTGATTTGGGTTGAGATGCAATTTCGATGAATTCAATAGGAACTGCGTTTTGACTTGATTGCGAAAACCCGAAACCAAAACCAGATGATGAACGTAATAGCCAAAACACCACCAATAAGTGTAGAGAAACAGAAGTTACAGCGACAGCAATCCACAATCCTGGTGAATCAATATGTTTCTGCTTGATTTTTACAGGAGTTAAAATTTTATTTTTAATTAACGATGTCATATTATACTGCTTAACCACAGAAATCCCACTAACTATTACTTTACTCCCCTACCGAAAACAGCCCAAAATTACCACCTCTAATCAAGGTGGGAGTGAAATTATAGCTAATATCCCAGCATCCCATCTCAATTTTAGCGATGATTGATGACCGCTGACGAAACTGAAAAAGTTAGCACGGTTTCATCAATACCTTTGAGTTCCAAAGGACTACCTTTGGTGATTTCCTCTTCCTGTAAATAATCTGCTACCGCCGCAGAAACCAAAATAGAGCCAGGTAAAGCCGCAGATTGTAATCTAGAAGCAATATTGACACTTCGAGCCAATAGCAGTATAATCGGCACGTTCAGCACTACCGAACATTCCTACCACTGCTGTACCTTGGTGAATACCACAGCGAAACTGTACACCTTTAATAGTCACAGATTCAAATATCCCTTGGTCTAACCAGCGCTGGTTTAACACTGCTAGTGAACATTGCATATCTCTAGCTGTACTCACAGCCCGACGGACTTGTTCATTTGGGGTTAGTTCTTCTGGTGCTCCATATAAAGCTAAAATAGCATCTCCCATAAATTTATCTACAGTACCGCCATTGTCAAAAACAACTTTAGACATAGCTTCATAATATTCATTCATCAACTCTGCTACTCGTCGAGATCTCAGAGTATTTGATAGTTGTGTAAAACCAACAATATCACTAAATAATACTGTAACTAAACGCGGTTCTGGTCTTAAATCTAGCGTCAGACTCCCTGTAGCCGCCTTCTTCACTAATGCAGGTGGTAAAAACCGTTTCAGTACTGATTCCGTTAGGTAAGTATTTAACTCCAACACTCGACGTTCATTTTCTTTTAAAGCTAAAAGATTTCGTACTTCTGCTAAAAGTTCTCGATCATTAAATGGTTTAGCTAAATAAGCATCAGCACCATATTCTGTGCTTTCAATGCGGGTTTCTTCATCAACTTTAGCTGTCAATAAAATGATGGGTGTACCTCTCAAGCTACTTTCTCCACGAATCATCCGAATCATCTCTAGTCCTGTCACTAGAGGCATCATCAAATCAGTAACAATTAAACTCGGTGTGAATTCCCTCGCTCTACCATACCCTTCATAACCATTACGAGCTGTATGCACTTGATAACCACTACGACGGAGGATATTCGATACATAGCTTCGTAAATCTGGGTTGTCGTCTACAACTAAAATGATGTGTTCATGATTGGGGGCATTTGGATTGTGGACATCTTGAATTTCGGAATTAGATAAGGCGTTTTTCTGATTATCTTGCAAGTAATCTGTATTTGACTCTACCTGTTCTATATCAGCTAATTCGATCATCGCCCTAGTAGTGTTAATTTCCAAGGGTGTTTCTAATAACTGTTCTATTGGTAAGTGAGATGTACCAGTTACTAGCCACAAGGTAAACGTGGTGCCTTGTCCATAAACTGACTCAACAGTAACTTTGCCCCCATGCAGTTCCACCAATTCTTTCACTAGAGCTAAACCCAGACCACTGCCTTCATAGGAACGGTTTTCTGAGCCTTCCGCTTGCCGAAAACGTTCAAATAGTTGGGGCAGTTGTTCTTTAATAATACCGATGCCTGTATCTTCTACCGTCAATACACAATGTTCACCTTCTGCACGTAATTTTACAGTAATCGTGCCACCTTCAGGTGTAAATTTCATGGCATTCGATAGGAGATTATAAACCACCTTATCAAATTTCTCTGTGTCTAAGTATACCGTAGGACAAGGAACTAACTTAGTGATTAGGCGCAGTTCTTTTTTCTCACAGTAAGGGCGAAATGACTCCACAATTTGGGTAACAAATTCGACTAAATCACAGGGACGGAAACTAGGTTGCATTCTCCCCGCATCCAAACGTTGTAAATCTAGTAACTGATTCACCAATCTTAATAGCCGTCGAGAATTACGGAGGGCGATCGCACATTGATCAGAGGATAAACCCTCACCAGTACCTACAGCTGATTCTAACGGCCCTTGAATTAAGGTAATCGGAGTCCGAAATTCATGGGAGATATTTTGGAAAAATTCCGTTTTCTGTTTATCTAGCTCTAATAAACGTTCTGCTTGCTCACGAGTTTTATGATATAAACGCGACTGCTGAACCGCGATCGCCGCTTGGGCTGCTACTGATTTAGCTAAATCAATATCGGATACTATCCATCTGCGTACCTTACTCCCTTCTTGCAGAGTAATACTGCCGATACACTTACCATCAGCTAGCAAGGGAACTACCAACAGTGAGATGGCGGGTCTTTTCAGAGGTAAATCAAAATCTGGGAATGGTGAATAGTTATTACTAGTATCAGTAATAACCACAGGCTCTTGTGTTTGTAATATTTCTTGGAAAATGGCATTATCCTTAATCGGTGCTTGAGAAAGGGGTAATTGTAAAGCAATCAGCCGGATGACTGGGGCAAAGATGATCCTGATTAGATTCTAAATACTGAGAACTATCATACAAACCTACACACTGTACAAATTCATCATCTTCTGACCATAAAGACAAAAAACAACCATCAACTTGTAGAGCTTGACCCAACTGTTGGGTAATAGCAGCAAAAATATCTTGAGGATCTAGACTAGAACGAATAGCACTAGTAATAGTATTAACCAACTTTTCTCGCTTGGCTAGAGCGCGGACTCGCTCATAAGCGTAAGCTTGAGATAAAGCCAGAGCGGCCTGATCCGCCACGACGGAAACCAGTTGCACCTCCTCATCTGCCCAAACACGTTGTTGAGAACACTGGTGGAGGGCCAAAACTGCCATCAATTCCTGCTGACAAATGAGTGGTAAAATTAAACTGGAACGAATATTAGCAGCAGAAAAAGCAACAGCACGATCAGATTGGATACGTTCATCATCTAATACATCGTAAATTACCTGAACTTCACGAGTTTCCCATACAGTCTGAGTTAATAGAACTGCCGGAGTAGAACGATAAACCTGATGATTTAAAGGTGTTTCTGCGGGTTCATGGTCGGCTTTTTGGTAAATAAATCCTTCATCTGCCAATTGTTCATCTTGAAAGGGACGCAACAGACAAACATCTACCTCCAGCATTTGTCCTACCGTATCAACAATCGTCTGTAAAATTTGCTTATAATCTAAAGCACTGCGTATTGTATTGGTTACAGTATTTAGTAGTGATTCTTGACGGAGTGTACGGGTAAGTTCACGGGTGCGAGCTTTGAGGACATTGTGAGTATCTAAAGCTTGACGGACTACGCCTTTGAGTTCTTCTGATTCCCAAGGTTTGGTGACATATTTGAATACTTTACCAGCATTAATAGCTTCCACTAAATCTTCGACATCAGTGTAGCCAGTTAAAATAATCCGGATAATATCTGGATATTGAGTTGCGGTGAGACTTAAAAATTCTGTACCACTCATCATCGGCATTCGCTGATCGGAGATAATCACTGAAACCTCTCCCTCTTGTGCCAGCAATATCTAGTGCCGGCAATGCCACTTGTTGCCCTCAGCACCTTATAGTCACGATAGAAAGTGCGGTAAAGCAAGTCAAGGTTGTCTGGTTCATCATCGACAACCAAAATTTTAGGCTTACTGTTTGCTTGAGATTTCATGCACCGCTTTCCTGCTGCAAAGGCAGTCGGATAAAGAATAAGCTGATCAGGTAGAACAATTTCTGAATCAGGTAAGAGCAGATTTTTTCGACCAATAAGAATGATTCGCTACATGACTGCTGAATGTAGGAATATTGACTGACAGTAATAGCTTTCAATGGCTCGTACCGATTACCTTTCATTTTGGTGCATCACAATTAGTTTCATATTCAGTTTTCAGATGTAAAAATTGATATTGATTCACCAAATTTTCCGTCACCTCCGCAAATAACTTTCTTATACTACATACAATGCTCGTGATGGAATCAAAAATCCAGACGGGTCTGTTTATTAAGTTTGCCCGTCGCGGCAGTTTCTCTAACACTTGCAGGTCGATTTTATTTATGCTAGTCATGGTAGAGTCAGTAGTATTACAACAATAAGATTTAAAGACAAAGTATACTATTAGACAAATGCCTCTTCCAGATTTAGGAATCAGAACTACAACCTCAAAGAAGTAGTATTGATGATTAAATTATGGAATTTGAGGATTCGGTAGCGAAAGCGGGTTCTTTTCCTAGTATCTAGCACACAGTACCCAAATAGCCAGTTATTCTGGCTTAGTTCCTAACTTAGCTCAACCAGGAATAGTCGGTGGGGAATCTTCAGCGTGGACATAGCTGCCCAAAATTACCGAATTTCTGGTCATTGGTTCATTTTATCTGCAAGATACTAAAAAGGTATGCATTTGTATCTCCTGGATTGAGGAGGGTGGTTTGAGCAACCGAACACTCTGAGCTAGTTTGAACAGGAAATCGGAAAGTACACTCCAAACAAAGTGTAAAACTTTGTTTGATTCACAATCAATAGAGAATTGGCAATTTGCATGAGAATTACTTTTGTTCAATCATGACTATTGTCTGTTATGGTACACTGGAATCGACCTTAGACACCACTACTTCCTACCCCAGACCTCTTGCCCCTCGGCTCCTGCTGGAATAAAATATTTACGCAGATCAAATCAACCGCAAACTAGTCTTGACATCCTGGTTTTTTCACCCATACGAGCAAAGTTTGGTAACAGACACAACTACTCATTCTTCCTGGCAATTCCAAATTCGTGCAGCTATACCAGCTGATTTGCCTGATGTTTCTCAAGTCATTGCCGAAAGTTTTCACACTCAAAGTGGTTTATGGGGGTGGGCTTTCCAGTCCTGCGTTTGGGTATTTATGAAGACTTAAGGCAGCGGTTAGCCTCACCTTCACCTCATCATCTTTGTTTAATAGCTATTAATAATAGTACTGATGGGACTAATCATGTGGTAGGAGCTTTAGAATTAAATGTCCGTTTTAGTGACTCTTGGACATCTAAGAGCAAGAGTTTTCCTTACTTATCCAATTTGGCTGTACACCCTAAATATCGTAGAAATGGTGTAGCTTCAGGTTTACTTTTAAGATGTGAACAAATCTCGCAAGATTGGGGATTTCAGGACTTATACCTCCACGTTTTGGAAAGTAACTATCAGGCCCGACAGCTTTATTTTCAATTGGGATATCGAGTTCATCAAGTAGAGTCCCATTGGAATGCTTTGCTCTTGGGTCGCTCTCGACAAATATTTCTTCATAAACATTTGGGGAGTCATAACAGCAGTCACGAGTAAAAGTTACACAAATAATCTAAGCGTTTAATTTAGGAATTCTTCATAACAAATTTATATTGGAAATTCCATCTTTATAAAAACTTTAATAAAAGTTTTCCCTGCTTTCGAGAGAAATACCATAAAATATGATGGAACTGCTGAATAACTGTGTTTAGTACTCGTTCAAAAGAACATCGCTAAACAGCATACAATCCGCCTCCTTCACTGATAGTGGAATACCTGTGTAGAGGATATTTTTGTAGTTTTGATATAACCAAACAAAAACAACACTCCAACTGGGCAGTTAGTAGTCTAGTTAAATAACACGACGAAAGTTAGAGAAAAATGCCTGGCGAAAAGCATCAGCGCTATCACAATGCTATAGTATCAAGCTATTGCTCCGAAAAAAGTTTCGTTGATCATCTCATCATGCTAGATGGAAATGACCAATATCCAGGCTTAGATGTCCTCACACTTCTGCAAAGTAGAAAGATTTTCATTGTTAACAGTCGTAGACGGAACGGGTTAATTTTATTTAAACAGTATCATGCAGAATTTGCTGGGCCTGGAGCAGCAGTAGGGGGGGAGTGCGATGATGATTGCCAATGGGTATTACCCATAGGGAATTTATCATTATTGACTCCAGAATCCCATGAAGAAATCCAAAAAGCTTATTTAATTAGACGACAATGGATTCGGTTGATTAGACAAATTACAGAAAACCAAGTATCAGGACAGCGAGTTCAAAAAATTCTTGACCAATTTGAACAATACTTTCCACCAGAAATGGTATCTCATCTGCCAGATATAGCGTTTGCTCTGCTAGTGGGTGTTCTCCCCCAAACGGTGGGAATTGTTCGTCGTGGGGCCATAGATTTGCTGGATTAAGCTGGATTAAGCTGGTCAAACAACTTTGGATTCTGGATTTTGCATCCAAAATCCAAAATCGGTAAGGTCAAGATTCTTTACCTTTGTTAGCAGCTCGATTAGCCCGTTCTATTGCTGAAGCCATTACTTCTTCCAGATTCTCTAGGACTTCACCAGGGAAATTTTCTAAAATTCTGGTAGAAAGAGCTACTCGACCCTTGCCTTCATCCAAATCAATAATCACAGCTTTGATCGGTTGACCAAGTTGAAATACTTTGTCGAGAGATTCAATAAATTTTTGACTCACTTGTTTGATGTGTAGTAAGGCACTAATACCATTTAAATCCACAAACACACCAAAAGGTTTGATACCAGTAATTTTACCTTCTACTAATTGACCTAATTCTAATAAGCTAAAGTTACTAGAACGAGTGGCCAAGCGCTGAGAAAGGATGAGTTTATTGGTATTGCGATTAACTTCCAAAAAACCAGCAGTAATAGTTTGTCCCTTTAATGCTTCCAGTTGATCACGCTCTTGTAAGTGAGAACGAGGGATAAATCCTCGTAAAGAAAGAATCTCAACGGTGACACCCCCTTTATTTACACCTGTTACCCGCACTTGTACGGTTTGAGAATTTTCTTGCATTTCTGCTAATCGTTGCCAAATGTGCTGGATTTCTAGCTGTTTACGCGAAAGAGTGACTTGTCCTTCTGCATCTTGCTCCCGGATAATCAAAAACTCCAGTGCCTCATGCATTGGTAGCACCTCTGATATATCTGTTACTGCTCTCAAAGAAGCCTCATCGCGAGGAAGAAAAGCTGACGACTTACCACCAATATCTACATATGCTCCATCATGGTCAAGTTGAAACACTTTACCGTTTACAACCTGTCCCTTTTGAAACTGGTAGTCGTGTTTTTCCAGTGCTTTAGCAAAGTCGTCCATTGTAAACGATGAATTGGCTGTTTGAGAAAGTTGCGATTCGGAATTCATAGAAATACTCGGTATGCGGGAAACTCAGTCCCTTTAGGGCTGAGAGGGAAGCGACACGAAAGGTTTTTACCTTCTACCCCTGTGAGGGGAGCAGAGACATGGTTGCCTCTGCGGTGGAGATATGGTTGTCTCCTACTGGGTAATGTTAGCTTCGACCTGTTATCAGAGCTTTTTAGACTTGCAGCACTGTTTCAGTGACCTTAAAACTGTTTAACTGCAAATGACAGAGCGGGGAACTAGCTTCGCATTCCGAGGTGTCGTGACTCCAATAACGGCTACCCTAAACCTAAGCCTAGAGTGGTCTGGTCAGTACGGCTTGTTTGATTTCTCTTGCAGAGCCGCAGTCCCTTTAGGGCTGGGTTACTGACGACGTTTGAAGATAAGTTTTTATTTTATCTGATTTTGTAGGCATCGTACTTAACGCCCAACAACATCAAACTGATGGAGGCTAGTAGATAGATCCTGCTACTGGCTTTAGCACTCAGTCCATTTAAGCTGCTATCACACTGCTAAAGAACTGTTTGACTTGCTCCCAAGCATCTGCCGCAGCTTTAGGATTATAACTGCCACGAAGGTCACAGAAAAATCCGTGGTCAGCTCCATCGTAACGAAATACGCGATAGGGAATGTGGTATTTTTCTAACTCGGCCTCAATCTCATCTATTTCGACTGGGGAAATGCTGGCATCTTCAGTACCAAAAAAAGCATAAATTGTGCCTTTGATTTCATTAGTACGTGTAACTGTTGGATTTCCTCCTCCGGGAGTACGAGTGGTTATTCCTGCACCGTAAAAACTTGCGGTAGCTTTAATATCTGATAAAGTAGCGGATAGATAGGCGACATGACCCCCAAAACAAAAGCCAATACTGCCAAAACCATCTTTTTTTACTTGCGGTAAGGTTTTTAGGTAGTCTATAGCTGTTTGGATATCACTCAATAACTCGGAGGCTTTTGTTTTCATTGCATAGCTTCTACCTATTTCTATATCTTGGGCTGTATAACCAGTTTCAAACCCAGGAGCTTGACGTTGGAAGAGTGCAGGAGCAATGGCCACATATCCTAATTTGGCAATCCGCTCTGTAACTTCTCGAATATGAATATTGACGCCAAAAATTTCCTGCAAGACAATCACACCTGGGTAAATACCAATCGCTTTTGGTTGTGCCAAGTAAGCATTTATTTGTATATTATCTTGAGCAAGTTGGACTACAGTGGTATCAATTGCTAATTCTGTCATAATAATTTTTACGAAAACCCAATCAATGTTTGATATAACTATGCCAGTATATTTAGGCTATCTCCACTTTGATCGAAATAAAAACATTTTTTTGAAAGTTTCCTTCTATCAAGTTAAGTGCAGCTACTAATACAAAGGAGGTTTGGTAATGATTCAATTCCGTATTCAGCCAGACAGTGAAATTCCCGCTTCTAGCCAGCTGTTTAATCAAATCCGGTTTGCGATCGCTTCTCGGCAATATCCTCCTGCATTTAAATTGCCCAGCACGAGAGCTTTAGCAATGCAGACCGGATTACATAGAAATACCATTAGCAAAGTTTACCGCCAGCTGGAGGAAAATGGATTTGTAGAAAGTCTGGCTGGTTCAGGAATTTATGTCCGTGCCCAAGGACATGAGGGTGGTAGTAGATTACCATCTCCAATTTTTACCAAACATCCAGAAGCATACAACAAAGTAGTTCAGCAGGCCCTTGATGAGTTACTTAGCCAAGGTTGCTCTCTGAATCAAGCCAGAGAGATATTTCTCGCCGAAATTGATTGGCGTTTACGTTGTAGTGCTAGAGTTCTAGTAACAGCACCGTTTCAAGACATTGGTGCTGGTGAATTAATGGTGTATGAATTAGAAGCATCCCTGAAAATACCAGTCCAATTGGTAGCCATGGAGGAATTAGTTGCCGTTCTCGATCAAACTACTTCCGCCACAGTGGTAACTAGTCGTTATTTTATTGCTGATGTGGAAGCGATCGCTGCTCCTAAAGCGGTGCGGGTAATTCCCCTCGATATTTATGACTACACGAAAGAACTCAATATTCTGAAAAACCTCCCCAGAGAAAACTGTGTAGGTATAGTTAGCTTGAGTTCGGGGATTGTTCGGGCTGCTGAAGTTATTCTTCACGGTTTACGCGGTGATGAATTGTTGGTGATGACAGCTCAACCAAAAGATATTTATAAGCTTCAGGCCATAGTGAAGCGAGCTGAGGTAATTATCAGTGATCAAGCTAGTTTTGCCGCAGTACAAGCAGCTTTACAGAACATTATCGAAGACCTGATTCGTCCACCCAAATTGATCAAGGTGGAAAACTACATTGGTATCCAATCTATCAATTTACTCAAACGAGAACTGGGTTTAGTTTAAGGAATTTGTAAAAATTCTCTCACTTTTTGTAGGTAAATTGCTGGATCTTCCAGCATTGGGAAATGAGCAGTCTTGGGAATCAGAGTATATTCAACCTGATCACTCAATCTGGCTGCTTCAAGTCCCATTTTAGCAGGAATAATTATATCAAATTCCCCTGCTACCAATAGAGTTGGTACTGTTAACTGACTAAACTCTGTGGGCATAATTTCTGCCTGTGTTTTACTAACAGAAGTAAAAATTGTTCCCAAAGCTGCATCATAATCAGCATCAATAAAATCTTGTAAAAAAGCTTGACGTTGAAATTTGGGAATAGGACGATGTAAAAATCTAGCCATAAACATCCTATCAGCTAGTGGTATTTTTCCTAGCCACTTAGGGCGAAATTTTACTACATAACCACCAAATTTATAAAAAGCAGCAAAGGCTTTTTCGTCATACTCAAAAATTCCACTACAAGTTAAAATCCCCTTAAATACTCGCTGGGGGTAGCGATTAAAAAACAATGTCGCAATAGAAGCACCCATAGAATGAGCATTTATATAGACACGCTGAAGCTGCAAAGCATCTAATAAAACTGCTAAGTCTTCAACATAGTCTTCTAATTCATATGTTAATTCTGTGATTTCTTTTTTTGCTGGGGGAGGGAAATCAGACTCAATTAGGTCTGGACTCGGATGAGCGATAGTTGGTTTACCAGCAGAACGCCCAAAACCACGCATATCATACAGTAAGCAGTCAAAATGTTCTAATAACGCCTCAGCCGTACTTCGCCAATACCGAGATGAACCTGCCCAACCGTGGATAAAAACCATCACTGGTTTCTGAATAGAATCAGATGGTTTTTTTACCCACTCGTAGTAATGGTCAACTTCACGAACATTAATATAAAGCATTTTTAAAAGAGGGAACAGGGAACAGGGAACAGGGAACAGGGGAATAAGGGAACAGGGAACAGGGAACAGGGGAATAAGGGAACAGGGAACAGGGAACAGGGGAATAAGGGAACAGGGAACAGGGAACAGGGGAATAAGGGAATAAGGGAATAAGGGAATAAGGGAATAAGGGAATAAGGGAATAAGGGAATAAGGGAATAAGGAAACACTTTTACTGTTCCCCGTTCCCTGTTCCCTGTTCCCTTATTATGCTGACTCTGGTTTTGGTAGTGAAGATGGATGTACTAACAATTCAGCGGTAGAACGTTTTTCAACCATTTCCCGAGTAACTGTACAACGAGTTACATCCTTAC
Organism: uncultured cyanobacterium; assembly: GCA_963766435.1. Taxonomy (GTDB): domain Bacteria; phylum Cyanobacteriota; class Cyanobacteriia; order Cyanobacteriales; family Nostocaceae; genus CAVXZH01. The sequence goes on along the minus strand of CAVXZH010000006.1, from coordinate 1,627,587 downwards.
GGGATGGTAACTCATACATCACATCTAACATCAATTCTTCCACAATACCTCGTAATGCTCTAGCACCAGTTTTACGTCGATAAGCCTCCTGAGCGATCGCCCGTAAAGCATCTGGTTTAAAATCCAACTGAACATTATCCATTTTTAGCAGCTTTTGATACTGCTTCACCAAAGCACTACGTGGTTGAGTCAAAATTGCCATCAGGGCTTCTTCATCCAGAGGATCTACCACAGCCACCATAGGAACCCGGCCAATAAATTCAGGAATCATCCCAAATTTCACCAAATCATCTGGTTCCAGATGGCGGAGAGTATCTGCAGCGCGTTTTTCCTTAGATTGCACCTTCTCCAGGTTGGACAAAACCGATTGATTTTTTGCCCACTCTTTGATCTACAACTTTTTCTAAACCAACAAAAGCACCACCACAAATAAAGAGAATATTACTAGTATCAATTTGGATGCAATCTTGATAGGGATGCTTACGTCCACCTTGGGGTGGAACATTGGCAATAGTCCCCTCCAGCATTTTCAGTAAAGCTTGCTGTACGCCTTCCCCAGAAACATCTCTGGTAATAGACGGATTTTCACTTTTGCGAGCAATTTTATCAATTTCATCAATATAGATAATTCCCCGTTGAGCTTCTTCCACATCTAAATCTGCCACCTGCAACAGTCGGAGCAAGATATTTTCCACATCTTCCCCCACATATCCCGCTTCCGTGAGTGTTGTGGCATCAGCGACAGCAAAAGGTACATCCAGAATTTTAGCCAAAGTTTGGGCTAATAGGGTTTTACCACAACCAGTTGGTCCAATCAGCAAAATATTAGATTTTTGTAGTTCTATGGCATCTTCAGGGGCACCTTTACCAGTACTTTTTGCCTGGATAACTAGCTAGTCGTTTATAGTGATTGTAAACCGCAACTGACAGTACCTTTTTGGCCTCATCTTGACCAATGACGTGTTCATCTAGATAATTTTTAATCTCCCTGGGTTTGGGGATTTGATTAAAAGAGAGACTGTTCGTACGGGTACGGCGTTTTTGAGGTGGTTCTGACCTTGCTGCTGGTGGCGACGCCGCCGCCGATTAGTGTCCAGTAACTCCTCATCTAGTATTTCATTACACAAGTCAACGCATTCATCGCAGATGTAGACTCCCGGCCCTGCGATTAACTTACGCACCTGCTCTTGAGACTTGCCACAAAACGAACATTTTAAATGGGAGTCGTACTTAGACATACCAGCCTCTTATTTCAGAATGGTGACATTTACCCCTGCGGTGGGAAGATTTTGCCTGGAAATGACCTGATCGATCAAACCATAGTTCTTAGCTTCTTCTGCCGACATAAAAAAGTCGCGTTCTGTATCTGCTTCAATTCTTTCTAGCGGTTGACCAGTATGGTTGGCCAATAACTGATTCAACTTACCCTTAATGTAAAGAATTTCTCGAGCTTGAATTTCAATATCAATGGCTTGTCCTTGCGCACCACCAAGGGGTTGGTGAATCATAATGCGGGAATCAGGTAAAGACATCCGTTTGCCTGCTGTTCCTGATGCTAGCAAAAATGCACCCATACTAGCAGCTAATCCAAAACATATTGTAACAACATCGGGGCGAATTTGCTGAATTGTATCATAAATTGCCATTCCTGCGTAAACTGAGCCACCAGGAGAATTAATGTACAATTGAATATCTTTTTCTGAGTCTTCCGCATCTAGGAACAAGCAATTGAGCAACAATTGTGTTAGCCACAGCATCATCTATGGGGGTTCCTAAAAAGATAATTCGCTCTCGCAATAGACGGGAGTAAATATCAAAAGCCCTTTCCCCCATCCCAGATTGTTCTACCACCATCGGCACGATATTACTCGGTCGCTTAAGTGGGAGTTTAAATCCATTTTCCTGAAGCTATTGATTAGGTAATTTCCCGGTTGCGATCCAAGCATACAAAAAAATTAACAATAAGTGGAACTGAGATAACAGCCGTAATGGCTCTTTTGGTAACGGGTAGGATTTTTATTTGAGTTATGGTACTCACCATTATGCCTCATTTAAATTCCTCCCGTTTAATTAGATTGTCAAGGGAGAGAGGCTACTTCTTCGGTCGTACTCAAAGATGTTTCCGGTAGTGAGTCCACTGCATCTTCCGTGGTGATGGTTGGTGTTTCCTCTGTAGTACTCAAAGATCCCTCTGGTACTAGCTCCACAGATGAATGCTCCAGGAGCCAATCCAAAGTTTTTTGGGTGAGCAAGTCATTCTCTACCATGGAGTAGAGTTTGTCAGTGTCCATATCTTGATCTTTATACTGTTGCAAAATTTCGGCAACTTTAGTCTTTATTTCTGCTGGTTTTACCTCAATAGACTCACGTTTAATCACTTCTTGCAAAGCCAAGGAACGCTTAATCCGCTCAATAGCCTCATCCCGTGAGCGATCGCGTAATTGGAGAATAATCTCTTGGGTAAAGAATTTTTTCACATCTAGCCCTTGTTGGGATAGACGAACTGCTGTTTGTGTCAGCATATTATCAACTTCCTGCTCAATTAAGGTAGCTGGTAAGTCAACCTCGGTATGCTGAAGCAATTCGACCATCAGAGCTTCATGCTGATTGGTTTTGGTTTTTTCCTCAGCTTCTTTTTGATATTGCTCCTCTAAAGAAGCCCGTAATTCAGCTAAAGTCTGAAATTCACTGACTTCTTGAGCAAAATCGTCATTTAATTCGGGTAATTCTTTTTCCTTGATTTCTTTGAGGGTGACGGTAAAACTGGCAGCTTTTCCAGCTAATGCTTCATTAGCATATGGAGTTGGGAACTGCGCTGCAATTTCTCTGGTTTCCCCCAATTGCATCCCCAGCATACCTGTAACAAAGCCAGGGATAAACTTATCCTCTTGCAATTCCACTTGGAAATCAGTTGCTTCCCCGCCAGGAATTGGTTCTGGTGGGGTTGATTCATCTTCACCTTCAGTTTTTACCAATACACCTTTGAAATCGACGACAGCAATATCACCAATTTGGGATGGACGTGCTTCTACAGGAATCAAAGTTGCTAATTCTGTGCGTTCTTTTTCTAGAACTGTATCTACTCTGGTGGGATCATACTTCACTTCCTCTGCCTTCACTTGTAAACTAGTATACTGAGGCAGCTTGATTTCTGGTTGTATATCTACAGCAGCAGAAATTACTAAGGGTTTACCTGGTTCATAAGTACTAATCAAATCCTCAAAGGATGAACGCAATCGGGGTTGACCAATGGCGGCAATAGCTTCTTGTTTAACTGCTGTATCAATGCCATCGGGAATTAGTTCTTCTAGAGCTGCGGCTTTAACCCGATTAATACCCAGGTGCTGTAAAAGTATTGTCCGAGGTACTTTACCTTTGCGAAACCCAGGAATATTCACAGTATTAGCTAAGTTTTTAATAACTTGTTCGTATTTTTTTTGGGTAATTTCCGAAGTAATCTCTATTTCCAGCCCAATCTGACTGGCGGGAAGTTTCTCCTGGGTGACTTTCATGCTTTGTCTCTGTGTTCTGGTATTTTAAACTCCGAGTACATCTAAGATGCAATGTTAAAGCTGCTAACTTGATGTTTAAGGGTTAATAGGCGTTTGGATGTGCCCTGGTGCGGGAATGGTCAATTCCCAAGGACAAACCTCTAGTTTACTACTAATGGCAAAAGACTCAGCACTTTACCACATCTCCATCTTAGTCACCAATTTTGAGTTATGAGTGTTAAATTAGAAAAAAAACGTTAAATAGTCGGTCAGACCAATTAGTTGATTTCTGAAAAAACTCGGTGCTAGTCGTTGAGGGTTAACAGTTCACAGTCAAACGTGATATAGTTCAGTATCGACTAGTAGATTTAAATAGCAGGTTATTAACATAAAGTCAGTAACCCAGCCCGAAAGGGACTATAGCTCCGGCAGAGAAATCAAGCCAGCCGTACCGACTGGATCACCCTGAGCCAGAAAATAAATGTTTTATTTTTATAAAAATCTACTAAATTAGAGAAATATTGAAAAAAGTATTCAAATTTATTAAAAGTTGGTGACTACCAAGGAAATGATGAATAAATTTTTCCATGACCGCAAATGTAAATAACCTCTCAAAGGAGGAAGTTAGATTGTCTATATCTTACCGTGTAGCTATTTTAGGGGCAACTGGGGCTGTGGGTACGGAGTTGCTGCAATTGCTGGAGCAGCGCAATTTTCCCATTTCTGATTTAAAACTCTTGGCATCCCCACGCAGTAGTGGGAAAACACTAGAATTTAAGGGGGAGAATCTACTAGTAGAACCAGTCAGCGATCGCGCTCTGGAAAACGTGGATCTAGTACTAGCCAGTGCGGGTGGTAGTATATCCAAAGCCTGGGCAAAAATAGCTGTAGAAAAAGGTGCAGTTTTTATTGATAACTCCAGTGCCTTTCGGATGAACCCAGAAGTACCACTAGTGGTACCAGAAGTAAATCCGTTAGCTATAGTTAACCATAAGGGGATTATTGCTAATCCCAACTGCACCACAATTTTAATGGCATTAGCAGTATGGCCATTACATCAAGTGATTCCAGTTAAGCGTATTGTAGCTGCCACCTATCAATCTGCTAGTGGTGCAGGAGCAAAAGCAATGGCAGAAGTGAAAACCCAAGCCCATGCTATTCTCCAAGGAGAATCACCAGTAGCCGAGGTGCTACCTTACCCCTTGGCATTTAATTTATTTCCCCATAATTCCCCATTAAACGAATTGGGTTATTGTGAGGAAGAAATGAAAATGGTGAACGAGACTCGGAAAATATTTGGCAACCAACAAATTAAAATTACAGCTACTTGTGTACGGGTTCCCGTACTCCGGGCACATTCAGAAGCAATTAATCTAGAATTTGAGACAGCATTTAGCCCCGATCAAGCTAGAGAGATTCTCAGGAACTCCCCAGGCATAAAATTGGTCGAGGATTGGAAAGCTAATTATTTTCCGATGCCAATAGAAGCTAGTGGACAGGATGAAGTTTTAGTGGGTAGGATTCGCCAAGATATCTCTCACCCTCATGGCTTAGAACTTTGGTTATGTGGTGAACCAAATTCGTAAAGGTGCAGCATTAAATGCAGTGCAAATTGCTGAATTGTTGGTAGAAAAAAAACTACTTAAGCCAGAAGCAGCCTATGTGTCTAGCTAGTAATTCAAATATCTGGAGATGACTAAGTAATGGGTCAAGCCTGGAGACAGAAAAATATCTACTAACTGAGAAATTATATTTGGGGAGGAATTTAGTCAGTCAGTCATGACAATAGAAATCCACCAAGATATAAAAAATAAACAGGGCAAATCAGGAGTGATAAAAAGGGTGGGAGATTTTGGTAGAGTTTTAACCGCGATGATTACACCGTTTAAAACAGACGGTAATATTGACTATGATATGGCAGCACGACTAGCAGCACATCTAGTTAATAATGGAACAGATACACTAGTGGTATGCGGCACAACAGGAGAGTCTCCTACTTTAAGTTGGGAAGAGGAATACCAATTATTTGTAGAAGTAATCAAATCTGTCGCAGGTAAAGCGAAAGTAATTGCGGGCTGTGGTTCCAATTCCACTGGGGAAGCAATAGAAGCTACCCAAAAGGCGGTTAAAATAGGATTACATGGTTCTTTACAAGTTGTTCCATATTATAATAAACCCCCGCAAGCAGGACTGTATCAACATTTTCAGTCCATAGCCGCAGCTTGTCCTGACCTACCAATGGTGTTATATAATGTTCCTGGTCGGACAGGTCAAAACCTCAGTCCAGAAACAGTTGCCCAATTAGCACAAATCAACAATATTATTGGAATTAAGGAAGCTAGTGGCAACTTAGATCAAGCAAGTGAAATTCGCCGCTTGACACCAACAGAATTTCAGATTTACGCTGGAGATGATTCTTTAACTTTGCCCCTATTAGCGATTGGGGCGAACGGAGTGGTCAGCGTGGCTTCTCATCTGGTAGGAAACCAACTGCAAGAAATGATCCAAGCCTTTAGTGACGGAAAAACGCAAACAGCGACGGAAATTCATCTCCATCTATTTCCGTTGTTTAAAGCTTTATTTCTCACCACAAACCCGATTCCAGTCAAGCAAGCACTAAAACTTATCGGTTGGGAGGTGGGTTCTACTCGTCTACCTTTGGCTGACCCTAATCCAGAAATCGGTCAGAAGTTAGAAATTGTGCTGAAAAAACTTGGTTTAATCTAGAAGTCACTTTCTAAGTAAAAGTAGATAATTTAAATAAGGGGTAATAATTTTTAGTAAGTGGTGCGTCAAGCATCTGTACTAGAACTTTAAATAAAGTATGAATTTTTCTCTAGAAAACACTAGTTCAACAGTGTAAAGTCCATTTATTTTATTCAACAACAATTGGAAATCTGAAAATTAAACTTCCACCTGATTTGGGAGTAAGTCTTGTTCACCAATTTATGTTGTCTTGCTTACAAAAGATTTAAATATCAACTGATTAACAACTAACATCAATTACCAGGAGCAAATGGTTAAAAACGAAACTGAATCTACCCTAAAAATCATTCCTTTGGGTGGTTTACACGAAATCGGAAAAAATACCTGTGTATTTGAGTACGAAGACGAAATTGTGCTATTGGATGCGGGATTGGCTTTTCCTACGGAAGCAATGCATGGAGTCAATATTGTTTTACCAGATATGACCTATCTGCGGGAAAATCGCCACAAAATTAAAGGCATGATAGTTACTCATGGTCATGAAGACCATATTGGTGGGATTGCTTTTCACCTCAAACAATTGGAAATCCCGGTCATTCATGGACCAAGATTAGCACTGGCCATGCTAGAAGGGAAATTAGAAGAAGCTGGAGTCCGCGATCGCACAGAATTAAGAACAGTCCTACCCCGTGACGTAGTGCGAATTGGGAAAGCTTTCTTTGTGGAATATATCCGCAACACCCACTCCATCGCGGATAGCTTCACCGTTGCTTTACATACACCTTTAGGTGTAGTCATCCACACTGGGGACTTTAAATTTGACCACACTCCCGTAGATGGGGAGAAATTCGACTTCCAACGTCTAGCCGAACATGGTGAAAAAGGCGTACTTTGTTTATTGAGTGATTCCACCAACTCAGAAGTACCAGGATTTACACCTTCCGAACGTTCTGTTTATCCTAATCTGGAGCGAATATTCTCTCAAGCAACGGGAAGATTGTTCGTAACGACCTTTGCTTCTAGCGTCCATCGCATTAACATGATTTTGGATATAGCCAAGAAGCAAAACCGAGTTGTGACAGTGGTAGGGCGTTCCATGCTGAATTTAATCGCCCATGCTCGGAATTTAGGTTATATCAAGTGTGAAGATAACTTGCTACAACCGCTCCATGTGGTTCGGAATATGCCTGATGAAAGAGTGCTGATTTTAACCACTGGTTCCCAAGGTGAAACCATGTCAGCCATGACTCGGATTGCGAATCAAGAACACCCACATATACGCATTCGCAATGGCGACACAGTAGTATTTTCTGCTAACCCAATTCCAGGGAATACCATCGCGGTAGTGAATACCATTGATAAATTGATGATTCAAGGCGCAAAAGTAGTTTATGGAAGAGACAAAGGGATTCACGTTTCTGGTCATGGCTGTCAAGAAGACCAAAAATTGATGATTTCCTTAACTCGTCCCAAATTCTTTGTTCCTGTTCACGGTGAACATCGAATGTTAGTGAAACATTCGGAAACCGCTCAAAGTACTGGTATTCCCGCCGAGAATATGGTAATTATCCAGAATGGGGATGTAATAGAACTAACAGAAAACTCCATTCGAGTTGGGGGTAAAGTCCAAGCGGGGATTGAATTGGTAGATACGACTAGTTCGGGAATGGTTAGTGCTAAAGTCTTACAAGAACGGCAAAGTTTGGCATCAGAAGGATTGGTGACCATTGCCGCAGCGATAGACTGGAGTGGGAAACTATTAGCTAAACCGGAAATTCATCTTCGAGGTGTAGTCACAAGTATCGAGCGATCGCTGTTGCAAAAATGGGTACAGCAAAGGATTGAAGAAATTCTCACCGTCCGTTGGGCTGAGTTTACAGGTGGAGGAAGCGAATCAGCGGATATAGATTGGGGTGGATTGCAATCAACCATAGAGCGAGAATTAGGTCGTTCTATCCGCAGGGAATTGCAGTGTCAACCATCTGTGACTTTAATGATGCAAATTCCGGATGAACCACCAGTGAAGGTAGCTGATGGTAGAAGAAGAAGAACTCGAACCGCAGCACAAGTGGCTTCTTAGGAATTTTCTCACGCAAAGGCGCAAAGACGCAAAGTTTTTGTCTAGCGTCTTTGCGTGTTGAGTCAGGAGTTGAAGTTATGACCAAAACACCAATCAAAATTACCACTATTGAAGAATATCTAAATTTTGATGACGGTACAGATAAACATTATGAACTTGAAGATGGGGTACTAGTAGAAATGCCTCCAGGAACTGGTAAGCATGAAGCAATTATTACTTTTCTTTTAGTTAAATTCTTTTTAGAAATTCAAAAAATGGGTTTACCATCAATTGTGTTTACAGGTAATCAACGAATTATTTCTCAACTATTTCCGGGATTGACGCTGACCACAGAACAAGTGTTGAGAGCTTAGGTTTTGATTACAGAAATAAATAGATGATTATTTTTGTAAGTGAGCTTAAACTAAAGATTGTTGCATCTGGTGCTGTAAAGCCTGAATTTGCTCAATAGATAATTCAGTAACTTGAGCAATTTTCTCTACACTCATCCCAATTTTCAGCAAATTTAAAGCTATCTTACTTTTACCTTTAATTTCACCTTTAAGTTCACCTCTAGCCTCACCTTTAGCTTCACCTTCTTCGAGGATTTCTTGATAAATGACTGATTCGCGCATAATCTCACTCCTGAACATCTTTTAAATTACGGCTGATGGGGATTTTCTGCAATATTTAGCTTCTGATAAAAAAATAAGTAGCTGATAATCGCAGAAAATTCCTGACATGATGAGTGAAACTTAAGATTGTTGGATTTGCTGCTGTAAGGCCTGAATTTGTTGAATAGATAATTCAGTAACTTGAGCAATTTGCTCTACACTCATCCCCATTTGCAGCAAATTTAAAGCTACCTTACTTTTAGTTTTAGCTTCACCTTCTTCGAGGATTTCTTGATAAATGACTGATTCGCGCATAATCTCACTCCTTAATATCTTTCTAATTACATCTTGCTTTAACACCAGACCCGCTAAAATAGCACTAGCAGCCGTTATATCCTGTTGTTGCTGTTTGTCGGTAATTGAATCAACCGCTCTTGCTACTTGATTCAATACCATTGTAGGATCTTCTGTCTGACTTAGCACTGCAAAGGGTAATAAACCAGGAATACTCAAAAATTTATCTGTAGGTTGTTCCCACAAACGTATTACTTCAAACTCATGGTAAGTATGTGTCAATTTAAAACTGTTTTTATGGACTAATGGGGAATCAGTTTCCCTTAAATCAATACCTTTGCCAATTTAAGAAGCATGCGCTAAAGCGCAACTACGAACTATGAAAATTGGCTCGTAGTTGCGCTTTAGCGCATGTTGTATTAGTAATAAACCAGTATTTTAACAATATTGTTAGCTGTTATCTGCCAACTTTTTAGCATACTCTTGTTTTGGCAAAGGTATTGCTTAAATAGATAACTATTTGACGCATCTCCTTATGAGGAAAACGACGATAACCCCGTACCCGATAATCTATCATCCGAAAGGGTATTTTAGGATCAGGGTCGGTTTGGAATTCTGTATGTAGTATTAAATCATCTGATTGTAATAGAATTAATGAATCGGCACGAATTGGTTCATTGGATAATTCTGTAGGACTCAATTCTGTTAATTTAATAGGTACACCTAGTAACCAAGTTGCTAGGTCATCTTTGTAGTGTTCTGCGATGAATTTACAGACATTGTCATACATAGTTGTTTCAAAAAATTGGATTGGGTTTTGTTTATAAATCAATACAGTTGGTGTTAAGCTGAAAAATGGGGTAGAGTCCCTATACTGTCATCCTGACAGGTCGGGAAGGATATCGCGCAATCCTTCCCGACCGTCAGGATGACAATACTACCTTCTTCCCTTAACACCAAACCTATCACTATTATGACTTTATATAATTAATATGAATCACCTCAACTATTAAGTTAATAAAACTCTTTGTCAAAGTGATTTTTTTAAACAAACCACCTTTTTTTCCTCTAATAATCTGGTTTAAACCACTGATAGCAAATCAACTGAATATCCTTTTGCTGGATAATATTAATTGCTCTCATATCTTTCTCATCCTCCATTTCTGCATATTGGTCGGTATCTACAAAATATTCATCTAACTCTGTAACCAGCAAGTAAACACTCTGATGAATTTTAAACTTTTCCCAAATCGTTTTCACATCCCGCTCATAGCTGCGGGAATTAACTGTACTAAGAACTGTTAACACTCTTTGTTTAGTATCTTCATCTATTGGTTCACCTGGGAATAATTCAGGATTAGTGATGACTTGATGTAGACTTTGCAATATTTTAGATAATTTAGGTTTAAGAGTTTGAGCAGTTTGCTGTTTTTGAAAAAAGACAAGTAAATTACCTATGGCTTTATCTAAAACCGGAAAGATATGATTATCAAACTCAACGGGTGGGAGTTGATGAGATGGGGGAAAATCTGATTCTTGACACTTTAACCAGTTAAAAATTGTCCGCTTATCACTGATTAATCGAGATGGGTCTAAAGAAATTGCACCTTGAATACGAGGATAAAAATGCCAGAAGTGTTTATCTTTAGCACGGAAAGCCAGAAAAATTCCCCCGTTGTCAACATCAGGATAGGTAATATGTTTTTTCCAAGTACTATGAATTCCAAAGGGAATTTCATCAATAATGTCTTTGCTCGCTTGTTGTAGAAATTCTATGAGAGGTAATCTCATTTCATCTAGAGATACCAAATCAGATGCTTGCTCTAATTCTGCTAAAATAGCTTCTTTTTCTGCATCTGTATCAGCCATTTTCAGTCTATATAATTCCTCTAATGACCTATCGGAAATAATTTCACCTAAAACACTACCATCTAAACCCACTTCCCGGTCAATGGTCGCAATGCGGTCTTGTAATCTTTTAACTAGCTTTAATAAATCTTCTAATCCTTGTTCTGGAAAACAGTTATAGATATATAATTCATCATAATCAGTTCCTAAACGGTCAATTCTTCCCGCTCTTTGAATCATTCTCACTGGATTCCAATGCAAATCATAGTTAATTAATACCCCTGCGTCTTGGAGGTTTTGACCTTCTGAGAGAACATCTGTACAAATCAGAATATCAATGGGATTTTGTTGTAATATAATTAATTCTTCATTATCCTCAGAATTAGCTTTTGGTGAAAAGCGTTTAACTTTATCTTCCCGTTGACTGCTAGATGTTCCCCCAGTTAATAATTCAATCACAGGTTTTTTTCCATTTACTTGCATTTGGGTCAACCAATTTTTATCATTAGTTACCTGCTGATGTAGGTAAATAGCCGTATCTTTAAAATAGCTGAACACTAGAATTTTTTGACCTTTTAATTCTGTTGCTAATACCTGCTTAAATGCTGCTAATTTCCGGTCATAGTCTCCACTTATAGCAGTAGATTCAATTTTCGCTATTTGATGAAGAATATAATTCAGATTTGTTAAATCAGCTTCAATTTGACTTTGGAGTTTATCGACATCATAATCTTTGGGGTCAACTTCATCTAATGAGTCAATGATATTTTGAACTGTAGTATTTTCATCTTCGTCTGTTTCTGCTGCTAACAACAGTTTACGAAAGTTTTTACTATCTAGTAGTTTTCTTTCTTTAGTGAGAATTTCATAAAATCTAATTTGAAAATTACGCTGATTAGAAATGCTATTTTTAAAAGCTATTAATGAACTTTCAAACCGCTTCAGATAAAGTGCTTTTTGCAGCGCAACCAAAGCTTTATTCCGCTCAACTTCCGTGACTTCACTTTTATCCTTCTTCTTTTTAAAAGCTTTGATATTATAAGCAGCTAAATTAAGCTGATCAATTTGATTACCTATACCCTTGTACAATCCTGCAAAAGTATCTTCAAAATTATAGGTAAATTTTTCTAGCTTGCGTTTAGGAAATTTAATCAGTTTACCATTAATTCTAATTTCCTCACCTGCTGCTTGTCGTCGAATTACATCCTGTCGGCTACGTCTAACCATAGTTTGCATCAGCAGTTCTGTAATTTCTACACTCCCTTTAGCTAATGCTTTAAAGTAAGTTTTTAAGTTAGAAATACCCCATTCTCGATAATAGGTTTCAGTCCCACGGCTAATTAATAAAATTTGATGATATAAATCAAATATACTATTGTTGATGGGAGTAGCTGTGAGTAACACTACTTTTTTATTCCGTTTACCACTGCTAATGAGTTTTAGTAAATTTCGGTAACGGTTGGTGGCACTGTTGCGGAAATTATGAGCTTCATCTATGATCACAATATCATATCTGCTGAATCCTTGGACATTAAAGCCTTGACGACTGATTTCTTCATGGGAAACCACATCAGCTTTAATCCCGAATTCATCCAGTTTTTTATCCCAAACTAGCAATTTGAGTTGAGCAGGACATATAACTAGAGCGCGGGGGACTTTCCCTGGTTTTCTCTCTTTAATGAGGTAGTAGTCGAGTATTCGCAACCCAATATAAGTTTTACCAAGTCCTACAGCATCAGCTATCATACAACCGTTATGTCGTTCTATCAACCTGACCGCTCTTTCAAATCCCTGCTGTTGAAAGCTAGCGAGTTCTAAGGTGGTTTTATCGCTCTCTCCGACAATGCTATCTTCTTTAAATAATTCGTAGAGTGCTTTGAGAAATACCTGATAGGGACTGTATGCTTTACTACCAAATTTAGAGGCGTTCAGAGCATCAATTAACTTGGTTTTGTAGTCGGTGTCAACGCTGGGGTGATTCCAAAACTCATTAAACCAATTATTGCGTAATTCTTGAGCAACTGCTGTCTGTTTATTGAGTATGTTTAATTCTCGGTTTTTGTCAATCCCTGCTGGAGTGAAGTTGCTAGAACCGACAATACTATAGTTATCAAATATATAAGCTTTCGCGTGTAAAAATTCTCCATTGCTTGCACCATAGAGTCTTACCTGGATGTGGTTTTGCATTAGGTAAGCAATCATTCGGTCTATTTGTTGTTTGTAGACAGCTTTAAACTGTTCGTTTTCTAGCTGCTGCTGGATGTCACGACGGTAGTAACGGATTAAGTCGATTGTATGGCTTTCTGCTGGTCTAATGGTGGGGTCACGTCCCAGGAGTAAACGTAAGCTGGTGAGTTGGTTCATCGAGGATTCTAATCTTGTCCATGCTTCAATGCGGAAGAATCCGGTCGCGATGTCGAGGATGAGTTGTTTTTCATCCTTGATTAAAATTTCCAGGATGGTTTGGAGTTTGTTAGTGGGGGAGTTGTCGATATAATCCGGTAGGGGCATTTTTATTTGGATCAATTTTCAATATCATTTATAATACAGCACGGTTCAGTTAAGCCTTATATTGTCATTCTGAGCGACAGCGAAGAATCCCGCGAGATTCTTCGCTGTCGCTCAGAATGACAGTATTACTTCTTTCCTTAACTGAACCGTATTGATTTATAATAGATAGAATTAATCAAATAAAAGCAGTAATTTTAAATTTAGTGTTACTGTTTTTATTGGGATAAGTAATTATCGTTAGAGCAGTTTTTACACACCAAAATCATCTACTGAAAGAAAAATGAGTGAAGTAAAAGCTAATTACGATAAATCCTGGAAAGAAGCGTTAGATGAATATTTTGAACCCTTCCTATCCTTCTTCTTTCCTGTGAGATTTTGAATTGAGTCTTAAATTTCCCATTGTCAAATTGATCGATTACGAATCGCGCTGGGATGAGTTAGAATCGAATAATAATCCATTTGCCATTATCACAATGGCACACCTGAAAACTAAAGCAACTATTGGTAAGTTTGCTGAACGGGAAAAATGGAAATGGCAGTTAATTCGTGGACTTTATGATTGGGGTTTAACAAAACAACAAATTGATGAACTACCCCATCTTACTTGCTTGACGGCACTCTACGCGAACGTTGAAGATGGGGTTTCTGCATCCCCATCAGTAAGATGAGATTTTTGACGTTTCACACGACCGAGTTGCTTCATACTTCCAGTTTGCTTTCGCTTACTGGTATTTGAAGTAGAGCTAGAATCATCTACGTCTACGAGACTCGTTCCAAATCCCGGCAATTTATTCTGACTCCAAAGCAACATTACTTCTGCTGCGGCAATATCACGTTGTTGTGTATACCCGCATTGGTGGCAAGAATGAATTCTTTCGGCTAAACTTTTCTGCTCTTGATATCCACATTTTGGACAAGTTTGAGATGGTTTTACCTGACGAGTAGGTACTTCTATAAACGCACCACCAACATCATCTAATTTGGCTTTTAGTGCATCTTTAATCATCCCCATGCCCACATCAAGAATTGACTTGTTTAGTCCAGCTTTTTGTTTCTTGCGCTTACTCTTTTTAGCTTTGGATGTCATTTTCTTGACTTCTATTTCTTCAGAAACGACCGTGCTATTACCGCATACAATTCGTGTAGTTTCTTGATGTACCCAGTCTTGTCTTTGATTAGCAACTTTTCTATTCAGTTTGCTAATCTGTTTTTGGGCTATTTTCCATCTTCTAGAAGCCTTAATCTTTTTTTTGAAATTAGGAGAACGTTTTCGGCGTTTAGCTTTACTCAACCGTTTAAGTTTTGGTTCGGCTTGTCGTAAGAATCTTGGTGCAGGAACTAAACCGTTATCTTCACCATTAGTCCAAGCAATTGCATCATTACATCCTAAATCAATCGCCATAGTTCCTGAATCAGTTTGCCGACTATTTTTCAGCAAAATTTCATCAACTTCCAAGGTGATACTAGCATACCATTTACCATTGCGGTACACAATGTCTAGGGTTTTAGGATTTCCCCAAAGCCTAGCTTTACCACGCATTTGAATTTGACCTATTTTGGCTAGTTCTAAATAACCGTTGTCACCTGTACTATGTACTTTCCACCCAGTAAAAGATGGATATGTCCAACCTGAGTAATGACGAATTGATTTGAATTTAGGATATTTTGATAGTCCTTGAAAAAATCTTTGGAAAGCAAAATCAACTCTTTTTAAGGTAGCTTGTAACGCTTGAGAATTGACTTCTTTGTATTCCGTCCAAATGTCTTTAAATTCAGGTAAACAGTTTTGTTGCTGTATGTAACAGACAGATTTACCCGATAGCTTGTAAGCAGTAATCCTATTGTAGACTGCGGCGTTGTAGAGTTGTTTGTGAAGCCAGCGATGATAGTATAATTTATCATTCACTGCCCTAGTTGGGTATAGCCTAAAAGTTGCCCTACGTAACGCCATCTGGAATCACCCCCTTTTGGTGGTTTTATTTATTATATCTTTATCTTAACAGAAAAATAATTTTATCGGGAATATATACAATCTTATGCAATCCCAAGAAACACCCAAAAACTAATATAATATTATTGTCAAAAACTCAACTGTCCCCAAGACTGTTTTGACTACGCCAAAAAACATCTTGAGAACGTTTTGCTTTTAACGAGCTAAATCCCCGGCTTATAGAAGACCAGGGAATTACGCGAATTAGTTAAACTTTTTAACATCATTGACAGAATGATGACTTTGCCTAAAAGCTTACAAACAAAACTAGTTTTTAAAATTAAACACCTAGAAGAGGAGAGAAGTATGCCATTTGTTAGCCCAACGATAGAACTAGCTAGAGAAGAAGGTGAACTTAAGGGTGAACGAAAAGTAATTATACAACTACTAAATCAGCGTTTTGGTGAAATTGAATCTTCATTAATTGAGCAAATTCGTAACTTGTCTGGTGAACAACTAGGTGAATTAACAGGTATATTGTTAACTCTTCCTAGTGTCACTGCACTAGAACAATGGTTACAGAATAGACCAGAATCAGTAGAACAAGAGTAAAATCAATTACTTGGTGCTAGTTGTCTTGGAGTTTTACTCCTGACTTCTAGCTCCTGACTCTTGAAGATATTTCTAATATCATTGTTTACAAATTTTCGTCTTTGAGTAGAGAGCAAGTAAACGTAAGTTGGTAAGTTGATTCATGGAGGATTTTAAACGCCTACAAGAGGAGAGAAAGATGTCATTTGTTAGTCCAACGATAGAACTAGCTAGAGAAGAAGGACTGAGAGAAGGTGAACAGAAAGTAATTATACAACTACTAAATCAGCGTTTTGGTGAAATTGAATCGTCATTAATTGAGCAAATTCTTAACTTGTCTGCTGAACAACTAGGGGAATTAACAGGTATATTGTTAACTCTTCCTAGTGTCACTGCACTAAAACAATGATTACAGAATAGACCAAAATCAGTATAAAAATTGTAAAAATACTTGATTCAGGGCGTCATGATTGTGATTGAAACCAAGAATTTAGGTCTGCGATTCCTCTGTGTTAATTCTCTAAATTCTTTATCTATAAGAGTTCATGCAGTTTCTGTGTCGTGGAGCGGGCAAGATGCCCGCTTGACTTCAATGGCGGGCAAGATGCCCGCTCCACGTCTGAAAAAGACAAGTATTTTGTTCATAATGATAATTGTTTTAGTTGATAAATTTGTAAGAGGATGTTTGAAAATTTATGGAGAGGTATAATTGATCATTTTAGGAGTAACGGAGTGAAGCATTCGTGAAACTTCATCGTTGATGAGAGTTTGGAGTTTGTTGATAGAGAAGTTTTCAATGTAGTTTGGTAAGGGGATATTTTTCAGGTTTTGCTTCGATAAAGATATCAGCAATATCTTGCTCATTTTATGCTAGAAATTTTATTTAAATAGTCTAAAAATTCTTTTCCTAATTCAGTTATCTCACAATATTGAGTTAAATCAATAAAATCTTGTTCTGTTTTTCCATAATTACTTGCTTTTTCTAAGTCACTAATATATTGATAGGGAGACTTAATTTTAATCAGTTTTGAGTCTCTTAATCTCCTTAATTCTGCTGCTGCACTTTCATTAACATAAAATTTAAAAACAGTGTTATTCGCATTATTTTCTTTCAGACCTATTAATTTTTCAATTTCTTTTGGGGTGAGAAGTAATGGATACATAAATTGTTGTATTTTATGTAATTCATCAATTTGTTTTTGTTGAAGTTTGTCCAAGTCTTCTTTCGTTTGCTCCATTTTATCTTCTAGTTTTCTGAATTGAGCTTTTAAACCTTGAGCAGATATATCTAACGTTTCAAATATTTTTGGTGTTTGTGGTTGGAATAAGAAAATAATGATCAGTAGAGTGACATCAGGAAAGCTAAGATCAGGGATTTTAATACTATCAATTGAAATTTTTTCCCTGTTGCTTGAATTAGGAATAATATTTATTCCTGTTTGGACGATAGGAAAAATAATAAGTTTAAGAAATAAGTAAATTAGTATAAATTTAGATGCAATATCTAAAAATTTTGAATTCTTTTCTGTTTTTTGTTCGTTATTCATAAAAGTTAGTCTCCTTTAATAATCTTCAGTTCTTCAGAAGTTAACCCATATAAATGAGCTACCCTATCATCTATTTCTGCTTCCCATTCTCCCACACTCTGTCCTTTTGCATCAAGACATTTTTGTACTAGATATTCTATAGCTATACGATCTGATCCGATAGCAGTAGGGATGGGGATTTGTGTAACATAAGCTGGTTTAAATTCATAAAATCCACCTTGTTTAGTTGGGGCAATTTTTTGAATAAACCACCAAGAAATTTTAGTATTTAAAACCCCTAACAAGTATTCAATATTATTACCAGTAAATATAGAAGCCTTATCATTTGTATAATAGCCCTCATAATCAAGATAATATTCAATATTTTGTGTAATAGCTGGTACAATAATTTTAGGTTTCTCAAAATCTTGATAATAACTTATAGCATAAGGTATTTGAAACCATTTATCTCCATCTCTGACTACATTTAATCTCTTTTCTAAAAGATCTTTAAATTGAAAGAGATATCTTTCTATAGCTGAATATGATTCAATTTTAGTTCCTTGACGAGTAAATATTAAATATAGATTTTGAGAATCTATTCTCCATCTTTTTACATCTCGACCTCGTAAAAATGGTTTTATTAATTCTGTCGATGACTCATCTTCAGAAATCAACCTATCCCGTGTTTCTCTATCAATAATAAAAGCTTCATTTAAACCCGTCACAATCCCTCTATAAAATCTACCATTCACATAGTCACCCAAGGGAGTACCCGCACCCCTCAACTTATCCAATAACCGCAACACCGCAGGAGACTCCAACCTCCACCCATCCGCACCCAATTCCTGCTGCGACATATAAAAGCTTTGACTCTTATACACCGAATTAAACTCATCCACAGACTTCCCTGTTTCCCAATTCAACACACGAGCTTGATGATTTTCCGGTTTACCCTTCCTTGCTAAAATAATACTCGGATATGCGATCGCCTCAAACACTGGAGAATCCCCAAAGTCAATCAAAACTTCCACCTTGGACTTTTCCCCCAAGAATGCTCGCAACTTCTCCCCATATCCAGCCCGAAAGTACTTATTAGATGTAATGTAAGATAAATAACCGTTAGACCTCAACAAATTAAAACCCTGCTCATAAAAGTAAACATAGAGGTCAGCTACCCCAGTGTAACAGTCATATTCTTTCTGTAAAGCTGGTTTCAATTCCTTGATTTGCTCCTGTCTCACATAAGGAGGATTCCCAATCACTACATCAAATCCACCCTTTTCCTGGAAGACATCACAAAAATGCAAATGGTATTGAAAGAAGGTAAGCGATCGCTCTCCACTTTCCACTTCTAAAGCAAACTTATCCAACTCCTCCAACTTAACAGCAATCTCCCCTCGTTCCTTTTCCTGAGTTTTAGAAACTTTACCTTTGAGTACTTTAATCTTCCGCTCCAAATCCTGCTGCTTACCTATCCAATATCGACGACTATCATTTACCGCAGTTCTAAACACATTTGCTTCTGCTGCGAGAATTTGCGATTGCATCACCAAACGTTCATGAGTTTGAGCATGAAAATAGCGACGTTGTAATTCCAAAAGTGGTTGAATTGCTTGTTGAATCGGAGTCACAGCTAACATCAGCTGCTGTTCTTTCGTCGGGTCAGGTATTAACCTCTCACCGTGAATAGTCGAAATCAGAGAATCACCACACATTAACTTGTAGTCTAAGTTGGGTAATGGTTCCACATCTTCAATATCAGGAATATCCACCACCAAAGATAACCACATTCGCAACTTCGCAATTTCTATAGCTTCCGGCTTGATATCTACACCATATAAATTATCCGCGATAATATTACGTTTGAGTCTACTCATCGCTAAACTACCACGTTGGATGGGTGTACCTTCCCTCCGAGCAATGATTTGACGTACAGCTATGATTACCTGCATCATTCCCAATGGAAATGCACCAGACCCCACTGCTGGGTCTAAAATTTTCACATTATCTAGAGCTTGTGTTAACTTCCGGGTCTGTTCCTTGGTCAACATTTGCTTTAACTGACTATCAGGAACATCAGCATCAAGCTCCATTAATTTTCTAATATCCTCCCAACTCATCCCGGTGGAGTCTGATAAATAGCGACTCAAAACCTCCACACACATAAATTGGACAATTCCTCGTGGAGTGTAGAAAGTCCCACTTTGTCCTCGTTCCTCAGCAACCAACATATTCTCAAAAACTTTACCCAACATTTCTGGGTCAACAGCTACATCTTCATCCCCTGCGACATTCTCCGCAATGGTGAAGTTATAACCATTGAAAAATCCTAAAATGCTATTTTCTTCACTGGGGTCGAATAAAGAATTGGGTAACTCAATTTTTTCTGGAGTCACTCTACCAGCTGCATCTTTAATCCCTTTTCCATAATCTCTATCAAATAAACCACCATTCAAATAAGGAATCACACCCCATTCAGATGCACAGTTATCACGCTCTTGATTTAGAGTCTCAAAAAATAAAGGTTCTAGGAGTTCTGCATAATAGTTAATCTCATCCGGGTCTAGCTTTAACCCTTTGTATTGCTCAGTCAAAAACCTGCGCTCTCCTGCTAAAAATTCTTTCTTCTGCAAAAAATAGAGAAACATAATCCGCCCCAAGAGGCGTTGTGAAAACTGGTGCAAACGACTAGAATCTTCAAAATAAGGGTCTGGATTGTGTTGCTTAATAACGTCCTGAACTTTCTCGAATAAACTCTTGTAACCTCGATAAAAACTTTTGGTTAATTTATCTACATCAAAAGCTTCACATTGAATCTGATATAACTGTGAAGGAGTAAAATTACGAGCCGCAATAGCATCTAAACGGTCACGGTCATAATTAGTGGGATTAGTACGGTCAATCAGCAGTTTTCTAATACTGATTTTAGAACTCATCTGCTGCTTATCAAAATCCTTCCGAGGATTGACCAACATCAACTGATGATAATTTTTGGTTCCCAGGAGTAGAAAATTAGTCTCGCGCTGACAAACACTATTTGCAATCGCTTTCATTCTTCCACTAGCAACACTAGGAGAATTCCATTCCTCCGGTTTCAAGTGGAATAGTAAAACTTGCAACTCACTATTACCTTGATTAGCAATCATGTAAGAGTGATAAATTGCTTCAAAACTACGGGATGGTAGTTGTAAATCGTCTGTATTTAGTAATTGAACGCCAGAATTGTAACCCAACTTTTGAAATAGAACAGCTATTTTTTCGGGACTGTCAATATGTCGGACATCATCAAGTTGTAATAACCGCTCTACCATCCCTAAAACTCCTAAGCAAAATATTTGTGTTGCAAATCCCGTCCTTGCTGACCCAAATCCCGGAGTTTACTGTGAACCTTCTGCATTGCCAATGGTGACGGAGAAGACCGCCCATTTTCCCATCTGCTAACAGTAGGTAATGTTACACCGAGCTTATGAGCAAATTGCTCTTGAGTCAGTTCAATCAGGGCGCGAAGCTCCCTAATAAACTGACCGACTTCTGGCTGTTTGAGTTTTGAAAACTGCTGTACTGCCATTGCGTTGCTAGCAAGTGATTAATCATGTAATAGGTAGTATTAAGCAGGTGCTGATTAATTATCAAGCCTCTATTTATCAGATTTTTCTTTTAATTTGGGCAGATAGACAAATTTTACTTATACAAATCACTTAAATATTTATACTTAAATCCTAGTTTGACTATCTGAGTATATATACATATATTTAAACTAAAGAATTGATTTTCAATCAAAATCAAGCACAAATACGAGTAAATAAATTACAAGCAATTACAACTTTGTCAAATTAACACTGCGATTATACTGACAGCACGCAATTATTTATAGTACTTTATATTACTTAAATTTAAAGGCAATTACAGCGTAGTAGCTTTACTTGAATTGCAAAGAATTGTAAAGTTAAACGCTCATTCCCATGATTCCTATAGACATCGCGGATGGGGATTTTCTGCAATATTTAGCGTCTGATAAAAAATAAGTAGCTGATAATCGCAGAAAATTCCCGACATGATGAGTGAAACTTAAGATTGTTGGATTTCTTGCTGTAAAGCCTGAATTTGCTCAATAGATAATTCCGTAACTTGAGCAATTTGCTCGATACTCATCCCAATTTGCAGCAAATTTAAAGCTACCTTAATTTTTTCTTCAGCTTTACCTTCAGCTTTACCTTTGGCTTCACCTTTGGCTTCACCTCTGACTTCACCTTCTTCGAGAATTTCTTGATAAATGACTGATTCGCGCATAATTT
Source organism: uncultured cyanobacterium (assembly GCA_963766435.1). Lineage (GTDB taxonomy): Bacteria > Cyanobacteriota > Cyanobacteriia > Cyanobacteriales > Nostocaceae > CAVXZH01. The sequence goes on along the minus strand of CAVXZH010000006.1, from coordinate 1,605,719 downwards.
CACTCCTTAATATTTTCCTAATCACATCTGTCTTTAACACCAGACCCGCTAAAATAGCACTAGCAGCCGTTATATCTTGTTGTTGCTGTTGGTCTGTAATTGAGTCAACTGCTCTCGCTACTTGCTTTAATACCATTGTAGGATCTTCTGTCTGACTTAGCACCGCAAAGGGTAATAAACCAGGAATACTCAAAAATTTATCTGTAGGTTGTTCCCACAAACGTATTACTTCAAACTCATGGTAAGTATTTGTCAATTTAAAATTGTTTTTATGGACTAATGGGGAATCAGTTTCCCTTAAATAGATAACTATTTGACGCATTTCCTTGTGAGGAAAGCGACGATAACCCCGCACTCGATAATCTATCATCCGAAAGGGGATTTTAGGATCAGGGTCGGTTTGAAATTCTGTGTGTAGTATTAAATCTTCCGATTGTAATAGAATTAATGAATCGGCGCGAATTGGTTCATTGGATAATTCTGTAGGACTCAATTCTGTTAATTTAATAGGTACACCTAGTAACCAAGTTGCTAGGTCATCTTTGTAGTGTTCTGCGATGAATTTACAGACATTGTCATACATAGTTGTTTCAAAAAATTGGATTGGGTTTTGTTTATAAATACTGAATTGGTTGAGAGTTGGGTTGATGTAAGGAAACCCAACCTATCACTATTATGACTTTATATAATTAATATGAATAACCTCAACTATTAAGTTATATTTCAATAAGTAAGTGAACAAAAATAAATATTTGTTCGTAGTTGCGCTTCAGCGCCCTCAACCTTAAACGTAAGCGAGTTTCATAGAATTTACATAACTTAATATAATTATAATTATTTTCGTTTATCTACTTACTGTTCAATTAGAGATTTCCAAATAAATACCAAATTAATTTTTGTGGGGTGGTGCGTAGTTTGTTAATTATAGCAACCGCCATTCCGGTTAGGACGCGGTACGAAGCACATCTTCCATCGCATTCCGAAGACAATCAAATTGAGTAAGCTTTTTACGAATTCGACTTTTCAACCATGACCAACATTGCTCAATTTTATTAAGATCAGGTGAATAAGATGGCAAATATTTTAATTGACAACCTGCCGCTTCAATTAATTCTTTAATACGTCCACCACGATGAAATGTAGCATTATCTGCAATTACTATTTGTCCAGGTTTAAGTGTTGGTATTAAGCAAGTTTCTAGCCAAGTTTCAAATACCATTCTGTTACAAGCTCCTTCAATAGTAAATGGAGCAAATAAATTACCATTACAATATGCAGCAATCATATTAACTCGACCTTGTCTTTTTCCACTCTTGAGGGCATAAAATCTCTCTCCTTCAAGATTCCAGCCGTAGGCATAATCTTCTCTATTATCCATTCCAGCTTCATCTATATAGACTATTTCCTCTGGTTTGTATAGCTCTATCTCTTTTCTAAATTCTTCTCGTTTAACTTCATCTCTTTCTTGATAACCATAAGTTTTTTTTTACGAGTAAACCCAATTTTATTTAAAGCTCTTGATATTGTGCGATCGCTAATTTCTCCCGGCGATAATTCAGCCATTTCTACTTGAGTTTTATCTCCATTAGCCTCTACGAACTTCTGAAATTCTTCCCAATCAGTAATTTTATGACCAAATCCTGGTGGTTCATTGGGTAATGCTTGGTAGTCTCCAGTTTCAGATTTCCTTTGCAGCCATAGGTTAATTGTATTTCGACTAATTTGAAAAACTTGAGCGGCTTCAGTCTTGGTCATCCCATCTAATTCAATTGCGTTAATTACTTTCTGACGTAGGTCGTAGCTATAGGGTTTGGGCATGAATTCCTCCTCTTGTATCCGCTTAAATAGACCGTAGTATTGCTACACCCTTCTATTATACAGCTTGTCCTAACTGGAGTGGCGATTGCTATATGAGGAAAATAATGGGAAAAGAATTCATGCTGTTTTGATGTTGCTCTTACCTTCAAATGAGGGAGTTAGCATTGTTCTTTTAATTGTTCGATTGACGCTGACCACAGAACAAGTCTTGAAAGCTTAGATTTTTATTACAGAAATAAATCGATGATAATGCTGTTCACAATTTCCTGGGGTGGTTGAGAAATATCTACACAAATTGCATTATTTGGTTCTTCCAGAGCATCCAACTGACTTTGGAGCAACTTTTCAGACATAAAATGATTTTTGCGTGATTGTAAACGCTTTTGTAGGATAGCAAAATCACCTTTGAGATAAACTAATTGAGTCCGTTTATCTAATGACAGAAGTTTCCGATAACTATTTTTCAGTGCGGAACAAGCTAGAACGACATTTTTATTTTCTTGTAACCAAAGTTGGATAGCAATTTGCAAATCTTGTAACCAAGGAATTCTATCAGCATCATCAAGGGGAATACCAGATTGCATTTTTTTGATGTTTGCTGGTGGATGGAAATCATCCGCATCGAAAAATTCCCAATTTAATCTTTCTGCGAGGAGTTGACCGATAGTGGTTTTACCGGAACCAGAAACTCCCATGATGAGAATGAGTTTGATGTTCAAGATAGGATAATAGTAAAGTTAACTGATTATTTTTGTGAATGAGCTTAAGAGGTTGTTTGAAAAGTTATGAGGAGGTGTAATTTGTTATTCTGCGCGACAGTAAATAATCCCGCGAGATCCTTCCCGACCGTCAGGATGACAGTATTACTTCCTCGCTTAACTGAAGCATATTGCAATATAGTAACGTTTTTTACCTTTGTTTTGACTTTTCAAACATCCTCTAAACATTCAACTATCCTGAAATATGAACCACTAATTCTCTAACATGACTATGTTGACGATGTTCCCAAATATAAATACCTTGCCAAGTTCCCAATACTAAATAACCATTATTAATAGGGATATTCTCGGAAGTGTGAGTTAATGCTGTACGGATATGTGCTGGCATATCATCCGCACCTTCGGTATCATGGATATACTTAGCTGATTCTGGAACCAGATTAGCCATAAAATTAGCCAAATCCAGCAAAACATCAGGGTCAGCATTTTCTTGAATCACTAAACTAGCGGAAGTATGACGTAAAAATAGAGTACAAAGACCAGTTTTGACTCCTGATTCAGTGACTACTTCCGCAATTTTAGAAGTGATGTTGTAGAAAGATTTACTGGCAGTGGAAATTTTCAGCAGTTTTTGGTAGTGAGTCATATTTTTTTAAGGAGAGTGGTCTGTAACTTGGAGATGATTTAAAAGAAATTAAGCTGTTAATATTTGTTGTGCTGTTAACTCTAATTCTGGAAAAGTTCTAGAAGCTATTTTCTGGTCATCTTTAAATTCCAGAACATCATAAAATCCCTCATCCAGCAATAATACAGAAACTTTAGCAGCAATCGGATCTACAATCCAATATTCAAGTATTTCCCGATTAGCATACTCAGTCCGTTTACGACGATAATCAGTAGTTATAGAAGCTTCGCTAACAATTTCTACTACTAATAATGGTGCTGTTTCTAATACAGCAGGAGCATCAGGAGAATTTTGTTGCCATTTTTGACCATCAATTACACATATATCAGGAATGCGCGATTTATTTGTGGTTGTTCTCACACCTACTGTACCAGGAGCAACTAACCAGTCTAAATCCAAACTTTGAATTTCTAGATAAAAAGCTATATAAATAAAATTTAAAATTGCTGCGTGTCTGAATACAGCACGTGGCATTAATACTAACTCCCCATTAACCAATTCATATTTGTTATCAGTACCATCATTATAAGTCAGGTATTCTTCAAAAGTGAGCGGCTTGAAGTTGGTTTGAGTCATAGACATACTCGGTATGAAAAAATGCTGATAGACCGGAGATGGTCAATTTCAAGATAAATAAAAAATATATTATTACTGTACCATATTTATCAAAGCACCTCACCCCCAACTCATCTCCTTGGTCATTATCAATCCCCAATTCCCTGCAAATAGTTAATCACAGCTTCAGCGATAACCTGATTCCCATTTCTATCAATTCCCTCTTTTTTCTGAGGAGCTTCAAGTGGTTGATGCAGAAAATCCCAATTTCCTTGTAAAAATTCCCATGGTGTTAGAATCTGATGATAGCTATAGTTAGCAACTCCCTCCAAAAGTAACGCAGCTTCAGCAAAATTATCGCGAGTAATACTAACAATAGGTATATCTAACAAAATCGCTTCCGAAAAAGTGCTATAACCAGGTTTAGATATAATTCGTCCACACAAAGGCATAAAATCTACAGGACGGTATTGACGATTAACAGCTTTGATAATATTGGGTAAATCTGGTGCATTTGCATCAAAAGTAATAAATTGCCAATCTGGAAACTGTCGCAATTTCTCATAAGGAATTTGCTGTAATCCCAAACCACCAAAACTCATCAACACTGTTTTTTCTGGTGGTGCTGTTATATTCCAAGTTGAGCGCAATTCATTTAATGGAAAATGGGGTGAACCACCAGTTAATCCCACATCGGTAATTTGCGGGAAAGCTGTCATTGGTTCATGGAAGGGAAGACGAAATAAGCGATCGCATTTACTATAACTATCACTAATCCAATCCGCAATTTCCAGAAATTCCCCTCCCCATTCCCGATAAATGAAATCCCAACCGAAATTACTCATCATCCAACTAGGGACATTTGCTGCTTTCGCAAATTCGGCAGCTAGGAAAGGAATATCCGCTAAAATCAGATTGACTCGGTTTTGACGAATGAAATTGACTTCTGATGCAACGAGCGATCGCTGTTTTTGTTGAATCAACCGTAATTGTGCTAAAGTCGCTTCTTTATCCATCGTCAAACTATCTGCTTGCACTACCCCCACATCAAATGTTCGCTGACGTAAAATAAAATCACCCTTGATATAACAATCTAACAACCATCTAGGAACAGTGGTAACAATAATGACAATAATTTCTGGAAACAACTTTTGGATTGTTGCCACAATAGATGCTGTGCGCGTTGCATGACCAAAAGCATGATTGGTAATAGCTACGTATAAAATTGGTCTTTTCATATATGATTCAAAATTTAAGTTTTAATTTTTAATGCCGATTTTCCTAAAGACTGACAAATGATATCATTTTGTGGTGTGTGAATCCGACTACACAAAACATCCCGGTAGTGACGCTCTAAAGGATTTTTCTTCAATAAACCAGGATTTCCAGTCAATTCCAAACCAATTTCTACAGCCCGAATTGAGTTGGTGGTAGTCAAATACTTAACAGCTTGTGTTTCTAATATTGCATCTGATTCGGATTCACTCCCATCAATATCTTTAGCCAAGCTGTAAATAAGACGTTTATTAGCCAACAGCAATGCTTCCATTTCACCTACCGCAGTTTGAAAGCGGGGTAGATCTGCCAAAGGAGTTCCTAAATTAGAAGGTGTCCGCTCATTAAGATAGTTAACTAACCAGTGTCTAGCACTGCTAGCAACTCCCAAATACAAAGCACTCAAGAGTAAATTTCCCCATGCAGCCATCATAGGGTCGGATGCTGGTGGTGCTGAGATAGGATGAATATCTACAGCATATTCTGGGGGAATTAAAACATGATCTAAAATCAGATCATGACTACCAGTAGCTCTCATTCCCAAATTGTGCCAAGTTTCCACGATTTGTAAACCAGGGATATCTCTGGGAACCAGAAAATTGCCTACCCTTGGTTCATCCTCTGTAGTTCTAGCCCAAACTAAAAAGTAACTGAGAATGGGACTACCAGTTGTATATAGTTTATGACCAGTTAACTGCCAACCATCAGGAGTTAATTCCGCAATTGTAGCTGGTAATCCACCTCTAGCGGGTGTACCTAATTCTGGTTCAACTCTAGCCGCATTAAGTAGAGCAATACCTGAAATTGACTCACCACATAGCTTTTGGTAAATCAATGCCGGCCAACGACGATGACGAGCCGCATGAGCATGTTGGAGATAGTGCATTGTTAGTACTAAAGCTGTGGAAGCATCTCCACCAGCTATACCTTCAATGACTCGGCAAATATTTGCCAGTGGTAAATCCTTTCCACCCAATTCATGGGGAATGGTTAAGTTTAGTAATCCCGACTCATTTAACTTGGCAAAATTCTCAAAGGGAAATGTGGCATTTTTGTCATGTTCTGCGGCACGACTAGCGAAGTCTTGGGCTAAATTATCAACTTTGTGAAAAAGTTCAGGTATGGTTTCCCAATCTTCATTGATCCAGGTTGGTGGTAATATTGGTTTCAATAATGACATAGACGCTCCTGTAAAACTCTATTGACAAAAATTGTAATTTTGGGTAATGAGTTAGACCAAATACTTTAAAAGTTGCGATTTTTTTCAGTGACAATCAACTCTATTATTAGTCACAAATATATGTAAGAGCAAATAACCCTGCATTTTCTCAGCTAAGATTAATCAGTAAGCACTACATTGTTATACTTGATCAAGATGGAAATTTTGCTTAATCCTCAAAAAGGCAAATATATGACAGAAGAAATTAAAGAGCAATTAGAAGAAGAATTAGGTATTGACCCTGAAGAAGATGAAAGTATAACTCAGCCATTTGACCCTGAATTAATTAGGGTTGATACTCGACCAATGACAATTGATTTGTTGCTACAAAGAATTAAATATGAAGAACTTGATCTAGCACCAGATTTTCAGAGAAAAGGTGGTATTTGGAATCCTCGTACTAAAAGTCGTCTAATTGAATCTATTCTAGTTCGGATTCCCTTGCCAGCTTTTTATATGGATGCGACTGATGAAAATAAGTGGATTGTGATTGACGGTTTACAACGATTAACTACTCTAAAAATGTTTGTAAATGATAAATCCATGCAACTCTGTGAACTTGAATTTTTAACTCAACTTGAGAATAAAACTTTTGATGAATTACCTCGTAATCTACAAAGAAGAATTACTGAAACTCAAGTTACAGTTTATTTGATTGAAAAAGGAACGCCTCGTGAAGTTAAATTTAATATATTTAAACGTATCAACACTGGTGGTTTACCTTTATCTTTACAAGAAATTCGTCATGCATTGAATCAAGGTAAATCCACTAAATTTATAGAAAAACTTAGTAAACTACCTGAATTTAAAACAGCAACTGCTGGAAGCATTTCTAGTCAAAGAATGGCAGATCGTGAATTTATACTCCGGTTTTTAGCTTTTGTAATTCATCCATACAACGAATATAAAGCTACAGAGTTTGATAGTTTTTTAAGTGATGTAATGGCAGAAATTAACGAAATGAGTGAATATGGACTCAACGACTTAGAAACAAAATTTAGTCAAGCTATGACTGTTGCTAAGGAGATATTTGGTGATGATGCTTTTCGGAAGCGATATAAACAAGATGCTTCAAGATCCCCAGTTAATAAAGCATTATTTGAGTCTTGGTCAGTAAATTTCAGTAAGCTTAATAATGAGGAGGTTGAACTTTTAATCAAGCGTAAAGAGGAACTGAAAGCAGGATTTATTAAACTTATGAATGACCGTGAAATAGAGCCTAAATTTGACTCGGCTATTTCTCAAGGAACGGGGGATACCAAGAAAGTTAAACGTAGGTTTAGTGCTATTGAGCAGTTAATTCAAGAGGTTTTAGCATGATTCATCAACTACATCTACAGAACTTCAAGCGGTTTGAGGATCAATCTTTCGAGATTGGGGCTTTAACGCTCCTGACAGGATTGAATGGTATGGGAAAATCCTCCGTTTTACAATCACTTCTGCTATTACGTCAATCATATCAACAGAAATTACTAGAATCTACTGGTTTAGCCTTAAATGGTGATTTGATAAATATTGGTACTGCCGAAGATGCTCTGTGTGAAGATGCACAAGAAGACAAAATTGGTTTTACTCTTAGTTTTGCAAATAATCAGGAAGCAAACTGGCAGTTTGGCTATCCTCCTAAAGCAGGTATTCTGGAAAAAATTTCACCTCCTGTAGCAAATGAAATTTATGAATTTAGTTTGTTTGGCGATGATTTTCAATATTTACAAGCCGAGCGATTTGGACCCAGAAATTCTTGGGAAAGATCAGATTTTCAAGTGCGTCAGCATCGTCAATTAGGAATAAGAGGGGAGTACGTTGCCCACTTTTTATCCGTTTTCAGAGATGAGGAAATTCCTAATTCTGCTCTTAGTCATCCCCAAGCAAAATCATTAAATTTAGAAAGCCAGACTCAAGCTTGGTTAGGTGAAATCAGTCCTAAAATTCGTATTCATATTATTGATGACTTAGATATAGATTCGGTAAGCTTACGATATTCAGTTGGACTAAGCAAAAAATATCGTCCAACAAATGTGGGTTTTGGTATTACTTACACATTGGCTGTAATTACAGCTATTTTATCAGCCAGAAAAGATTCTTTACTATTACTTGAGAATCCAGAAGCACATCTACATCCTAAAGGACAATCTTGTATAGGTAATTTATTAGCACAAGCAGCATTTCAAGGTGTGCAAATTATTCTAGAAACCCACAGTGATCATGTTTTGAATGGAATTCGTCTCGCTGTACATGGAGGAAAACTAAATCCTGAAGCAGTACGATTGCACTTTTTTCAAACCCGCGAATTTGACGGGCAAACAAGAAGCGAAATTATTTCACCACGGATGAATCGTAGAGGAAGAATTGACCAATGGCCTGATGCTTTCTTTGATGAATGGGATAATAGTCTTGCTGCTTTGCTTCAACCGATTGAGGAGTAACTGATGTCAGTGGAAATGGTTCTAAATGATTTATCTCTTGTTTCTCCTGTCAGTGAGCAGGGAGTAGCTAGACAGCTAATGACTGAATTAATTCAAGTGCTAACTACAGCAAGAAAAGAATACGATATTAAAACTCTGTATATGGAGGATACTTTTTACAATCTTATACTGTCACCTGATTATCCTGTCGCTAGCTGGTTGAAGGACGGAAAAGTGGAACGGGAAGAACGTAGCTTTATACAATCAAGACAAATAAATACACCATTATTGGGAGAAATTACAGATGAAACAATTACAAACGAAACTGACGTAACTGATTTTAAATTTGAAGATCAGTCATCGTATACTTTAGGTATGGCATATTTGCTAAATGCTCTCGTAGTCAGCTTTAACTCTGACTCAAAGTGGAATTGTGATAGTTTGAATTTAGAAATTACCAGGTTAGAAGAAAGAAGCAGCTCAGAGAGTGGAATTCCAGAGCATATTCTAACAACTACTACTGAAAGACTAATTCATGCTAGTCGAAGAGAGCATATTCTTGGACATAAAATAGAGATTGAGAATCGTTACCGCACACAGCTTTGGCATCCTGAAGATAAATTGCTCCCTTGTTATACTACGACTAATGGAAAAAAACCCTTGGCTGAGTGGATCAATTCTCTTAGTGATCAATTGACTAAGACCGTTATTCAGGCTAGGCTCAACCAAGTAAAACAGGGTAAATTGGGTGATTATAAATCTGTTGGAGAAGGTGTATGTGAATTAAGAATTGACTATGGAACTGGTTACAGAATTTATTTTACTCAAAGTACATCTCCCCAATTACTTTTGCATGGAGGAAATAAAAGTACTCAGGCGCAGGATATTATTAAGGCTAAAGAGTATTGGCAAGAGTATAAAAAACGCTAGTCTATCTCAAATTGATAATCACAAATTAATATCACATCTATTTTCTACTCTTAGAAGGGGTCTTAACCCACTTTTACATCCCATAACTATGTGATACAACTAACCGCTATGACAGTCTTAAATAAGTTGTGAGTTCTTGTATATCAGTACTTAATTCTCAACAGCTACCACGCTTGTTTTTTCATAATCAAGTTGAATTTTTATTTTCAAGAAAACACCAATTATGATAACTTGATGCTGATTCTCAGCAAAAAGCTTGTATATTAGCACAAGAAATGACAGATGCCATCCTAATGGAGACAGGGGAATAAAAAATGCTGGAATTATTGGGTTCAGGTCTGGTTTCAGTCTGGCTGGAAATGGCTGGGGTACAAATCAAGCCAATAGATGCTTTAGACGCATTAGCGTGGCAAAATAGTCCTGGTTTGGTGATTGCCCCTGATCCAAATCCAGCTGCACCAACTACAGTCCAGGAATATCTAAAGGGATTGATTACTTCTAAGTTAGTACCACCCAATCTCATCGAAAATCAGGGTATTTGGATTCAGTCTGAACCAATACTGATGGCAAATCACCAGGGAAGTACGCCTTTGTCTGCTGCTTCTTTAACTAAAGTGGCTACTTCTTTAGTCGCTTTTAAAAATTGGGGTCCAGATCATCAATTTGAAACTTTGGTTAGCACTACGGGTTCCATTGTCAATGGTGTGTTAGAAGGTGATTTGATTATTACTGGTGGTAATGATCCGATGTTTATTTGGGAAGATGCGATCGCCTTAGGAAATACTCTCAATCAGATGGGTATTAAACAGGTGAAAGGGAATTTGGTGATTAATGGCAAATTCGCGATGAATTTCCAACGCTTGCCCCTACTAGCAGGTCAAATGCTCAAACAAGCATTTAGTTCCTCTACCTGGCCTCGTCCAGCAGTATATCAATATTCACTCATGCCCAAGGGTACACCTAAGCCCCAAATTGCCATTACTGGTACAGTCAAATTAGCAACCGAAGCTAGTCCGCCCGCAACCATTCTCATCCGTCATCGCTCTTTACCTTTGCACCAACTGCTCAAGGAAATGAACGTTTTCAGTAATAACGATATGGCAGAAGTGCTAGCGGAATCGGTGGGAGGAGCATCTGTGGTACAGTCAACTGCTGCTCATTTGGCTGGAGTCCCCGCATCAGAAATTCAATTAATTAATGGTTCTGGACTTAGCTAACAAAATCGGATTTCCCCCAGAGCTATTTGTGCTATGTTCATGGTGTTACAAAGGGAAGCTGCTGCTCATCAGTTAAATTTGAGTGATTTGTTTCTCATGTCTGGGTTAGATCATCGGGGGACAATTCATGGTAGACATATACCTGTGGCGACTATATTTAAAACTGGGACACTCAATCAGGTTAGTAGTTTAGCCGGAGTGATGCCAACACGCGATCGCGGTTTAGTCTGGTTTGCAATTCTGAATAATGGTACAAACCCATCTGGTTTTCGGACTGAGCAAGATAAATTATTACAAAATCTAGTCAAAAAATTACAACCAATTGCCGGTATTCCCGAATCTCTAGCACCTCATTCCGGAACAAACTCATTACCGGAATTAGGTGCTGCTAGTCGGAATGAAATTGTTTTTAAAGGTTAATTAAGTCAGGAGTCAGTAGTCAGGAGTCAGTAGTCAGGAGTCAGGAGTCAGGAGTCAGGAGTCAGGAGTCAGGAGTAGAGGAGCAAAGGAAAGACTTAATCAAAACTTCTTTCTCCCCACCTCCCCACCTCCCCACCTCCCCACCTCTACCTGGGTATAATTTCAGTCACAACTCTGCCACTAGAACTACCACCTTTAACGACAATATTTTCAGTCTGTAAATCACCTTGAGCAGTTTCACCCGTAAAATTTAAGGGTGGATCTGCTTGACGATAAATCACATTTCCTTGTGCTTCTAGTAACTTTTTATCTAAATACCAAGTCAGAGTCCGAGATTGTAAAGATTGACGACGTTGACCAACAGCATTGACATTACCCGAAAAATAAGCGGTTTTTTGTTGAGTTCTCAGTTCACCTCGATTAGCATTAACTACCACCCTTTGTGTTAAATTAAAGATCCGCACAGGTGAATTTGTATTCACTATTTCTGTTTTCATATTCCAGGTGATAGAATTACTAACAATTTGCATTCTGGGGTCTAGTAAGTCTAAACTAGCATTTGGTTTCATCGTCACGATGTTAGTTTTGAGGTTGACTTCTACAGCATCTCCTTTAGCACGGTCAGTGATTTGATTATTTTTGTATCTTTGAATTTGAGTCAGGCGATCGCTAATTAATTTATTTTCTTTAATTTGCCATTTCAAATGTTCAGTTTGCATTTGTAAAGGTGGCTCAATAGATTTTGCTACTACATTGCCAAAGAATTCCATTAATTGTTCACGGGTTTTAACTTTTGCTTCCTTAGCTATCGCTTGTAATTGTTTATGAGTTGCATTTAAATTATTACGAACAATCAATAAATCCTCTTGGGGACGCCATTCTAATTCATTACCTTGTAAAATAATGTCATGAGCCGGGTCAATAGCCAGAATTTTTCCTTTCAGCAATAATTGTTTGCCATTTTGTTCTATATCTGCCCGTTCAGCTTTAATTCGGTAAACTATTTTGCCATCTTGATATAGTTCACCTTCAGGATTTTCAGCTTGAGCAATTTGCTTTTCTTTAGTGTATTGTGCTTGTTTAGCTCTGACTTTCCAAATTGGTTTTCCGGTATCATCAAATTGTTCTAAGGACATGCCAAAAAAGGTCAAATTGCTGTCTTTACCTGAGGTGGAACTAGCATCATTTGGTTTAGAGGCTTTGGGGGTAAATCCCCCACAACCAACTAACCCAATGAGCAAGAATAAGGTGAAAGGCAGGGAATACCAATTGAACCTTGGTGATAAAGAGAAAAGAAATGAGAGTAAATAGAAGCCTGGGAAATTGGCTGGACTTCCCTGCTTTATTACGGAAATTACTCTCCCATCCTGCCCGCCTACTTGATACTTCATTATTCAGAAATTTCTAAGTGTCCATCACTATCGCGTGGGTCTTCTAAAAAACCTATACCTGATAATGGTCGATAAGGATAGCTCTGACGAGGTGTTTTTTGGATATCTTCTTTGATCGCCTCTAAATCAATATAGCGATCGCTGACATTAATTAAACTATCACTAGTCATAGAACGTAAACTTACTACTTCCACCCTGACACCACGATAGCTAACTGAATTCACAGCGTAGGCTAAATCTCCATCACCACTGACCAAAACAGCGGTATCATAAGAATCCACCAAAGCCATCATATCAACAGCTATTTCCACGTCTAAATTCGCCTTTTTGGAGCCATCTGGGAGTTGAACTAAATCTTTAGCAATGACACGATAGCCATTGCGACGCATCCACAATAAAAATCCCTGTTGTTTTTCATTGGTGCGATCTACTCCCGTATAGAAAAATGCACGTAATAGGCGAGAACCACCAGTTAAGCGACACAATAGCTTTGTGTAATCAATCTCTATACCCAATTGCAGGGCAGCGTAAAATAGATTTGAGCCATCAATAAAAATAGCTACACGACCTCGATTTTCCAAAACTTGTTCTGGTGTAAATATTGAGTCGTTTTCCAAATTATTCAACATTGTTGTCATACCTCGGTTGTTATCATTGTCATATTTAATACAAGTCATTGGCTTTTACATAGTTGTTAGAGTTGCTTATGATAATTTTCCGGGGCTAAAGAGTTAAGCCCCGAACCAATTTTTTGAGAAAATCAAAAATTGCGAGAATTAATCGTTTTTTAGAGGTTCTATGCGTTTAAAAATGGGTTGGGGTGTTCCCAACTGTTGTTGATCGGACAACAAGCCCCATATTGCATGGGTAGGAAAAGGTGCAGCAGTAGAAATTGTGGCTTGTTGGTTAAAGTCTATGTCCCATCCCAGTTGTTGATAAATATCATTGCTGATATTGGGAATGATGGGAGAGAGAAGATAAGCTGCTAATCTCACCGACTCTAAAACCGTATATAGCACCGCCTCTACGTCCTGCTGCTTTCCTTGTTTATACAATGACCAAGGAGCCTGTTCATCAATAAACTTATTGCTGGCTTGCACCAACACAAGAATAGCTTCACAAGCTTGATTAAAAGCTAAGGCTTCATAAGCTTGTTTAACTTTTTCTCCTAGAGGTAAGCCAATTGCTTTTAAAGAATTCTCAGCGGGAATAGCTTCAGGGACAATTGACGGCATTTTGCCAGCACAGTATTTCTTCACCATGTTTAAGGTACGATTTAACAAATTACCTAAATCATTTGCTAAATCTGCATTCACAACATTAATGAATCTAACTTCATTAAAATCTCCATCTTTGCCAAATTCGATTTCCTTAAGGAAGTAATAACGAACGGCGTCACTACCATAACGCTGGATTAATCTATGGGATCAAGGGTATTACCCAGGGTTTTTCCCATTTTTTGGCCATCTTTGGTCAAAAACCCATGCCCAAAGACCCGCTCTGGTAGGGTTAAATCATGCTGACATCAACATTGCCGGCCAGTAAACGGCATGAAAACGTAAGATATCTTTACCAATTAAATTTAGGTTAATTGGCCACCATGTTCCTAAAGCATTATCTAAAGTTGGCTCTGCTTCTGGCTCTAGTAAAGCGGTGACGTAACCCAACAGTGCATCAAACCAAACATAAAGGGTATGTTTGGGGTCAACTGGTACGGGGAAACCCCAATCGAGATTTACTCGGGAAATTGAAAAATCTTGCAAACCTTGACCGACAAAGTTGAGAACTTCATTCCGCCGACTAATTGGCTGGATAAAATCAGGTCTGGAGTGATAGAATTCTTCTAGTTTGGTTTGATATTAGACTGAGGCGAAAGAAGTAGTTTTGCTCATCTCGCCACTCTACTTCTTTGTTAGTATGGATAGGGCAGCGATGTCCATCTAACAAGTCTCGTTCTTCTTTAAATTCTTCACAGGAGACACAATACCAGCCTTGTTGTTTTCCTTGATAGATGTCACCTCTATCCCAGACTCGCCCAAAAAATTCCTTCACTATCGCTTCATGACGATGTGACGTAGTTCTACTAAAGCGATCATATTGAATATTCAGCAACTTCCACAAGCTGACAAAGCTGGGTACAATCTGATCACAAAATTCTTGTGGTGGTTTTCCCACTGCTGCTGCTGACCGCTGAATTTTTTGCCCATGCTCGTCTGTGCCGGTGATTAGCAATACTCGATGGCCTAATAGCCGTTGAAATCTTGCTACTACATCTGCCGCCATTGTTGTATAAGCACTACCAATGTGTGGGACATCATTGACATAATATAGCGGCGTTGTTAACGCGAATGTTTTTTCGATTTTATCCACTAGACTCATGCAGAATTAAAAACAACTTCTAAAAACGTTTATCTCTCACTTATCTCTGCAAAACCACGTAATTATATACCATTCCTCCTTCTTTTTCAAACAACTCCTTAATATTAGCAAATTTATTTCTGGAAAAATGTGTATAAACTTAGCTAATTTATCCTAAAAATATAAAAAATCCGTCATATTCATCTTACTCAAAGCTTTTAATTTATTTGAATGTGTTAGACAATACATAAGTCTTGATTCAAAAAATATCGCCGGAGTCAGAAGTCAAAATAAATTTCAATAATTCTCTATATGACCTTTTTTTGTTGCTTATAATTACATCTGTTTTAATTCTTAAATAGATTAAACATCTCCAAAATATGTATCCATCAAATGATTTATTAACCCAGAAAAGCAAGTTTATTAGTAAATATATTTAACCCAAAGTCTGGTAGGATATCTGTATCAATCCCCTCAATTATGGATTAACCCTTATATCTCTATTAGTAGACATGCCAGAAGTTAAACTTGAGCCAAGCTTCTTGACTCCTACACAAGTACAACCAGAATATCCATTGTTTGTTTATTTACCAGGAATGGATGGAACTGGGGAATTATTGCGATCGCAAACAGCAGGATTAGAACTCAGTTTCGATGTTCGTTGTTTAGCTATCCCCAAGAAAGACCTCTCTACCTGGGATGTATTGGTAAAGAATGTATTAGACTTAATTCATGCAGAATTGGAAAAAAGCTCCCCGCGTCCAGTTTACCTGTGTGGTGAATCCTTTGGTGGTTGTTTAGCGATGAAAGTCATCATCCAAGCACCACACTTATTTAAGCGGATGATTCTGATTAATCCCGCTTCTAGCTTGCACCTCCGTCCTTGGTTGAATTGGACGACTCAATTAACTAACTTTACACCTGGTTACTTGTTTGAAATTGGGGCTTTAGGATTATTACCATTTTTAGCATCTTTAGCCAGATTGTCGAGAGCAATTGCCATGAACTTTTAAAAACGATGCGTTCTGTTCCTCCAGAAACCATTAATTGGCGCTTGTCTTTGTTGCGCGAGTTTGATGTCAATGCAGAAAAATTACATCACATAACCCAACCAGTCCTGTTAATTGCTGGGGGGAGTGATCGGCTTTTACCCTCAGTGATAGAAGTGAAAAGATTAGCTAATATTTTACCTAATACCCAGACTGTATTACTACCCAACAGTGGTCACGCTTGTTTGTTGGAAGAATCTGTGAATCTGTATAAA
Source organism: uncultured cyanobacterium (assembly GCA_963766435.1). Classification (GTDB taxonomy): domain Bacteria; phylum Cyanobacteriota; class Cyanobacteriia; order Cyanobacteriales; family Nostocaceae; genus CAVXZH01. Next base: position 1,589,463 of record CAVXZH010000006.1, on the reverse strand, counting down.
ATTCTCCAAAGTCATAAATTTCTAGAAAGTAATATTCTAGTGTGTTAATTCTGTCGAAAATCCCAATAAAATAGTTCATTCTATTTTTACAATTCTTAGACGTGGAGCAGGCAAAATGCCTGCTCTGACTTCAATGGCAGGCAAGATGCCTGCTCCACAAATTTTACAAGAACTTAGTTTAGTTGGTTCAGCAACATAGAGATAAAATAATTTAGGCCTTATCTATTGACAAAGTAGCAAAATAGTGTTAATCACAAATATATCTTACTAATTGTTGTTGAGCAAATTGACGCACTTCCTTATCTATGTCATTTTCTACTCTGTCATGCAATAGCGGTAAAGTTTGGGGATGGTGCGGATATTGTTTAGTGATTATCTTCAGTGCGACCAGTCGGGGATTATCTTTCTCTTCTTCATTCTGTTCAAATGGGTCATTTTTAGCACAGTTATAGAACAATTCAAATAATTCAGGATTAGTTTGAAAATACCTAGCTAGTGCCATTACTGCTTGATATCTCACACTAGAATCACTACTAGTAATAGCTAGATTTTGAAAAGTGTTGAAGATATCTGGATGTTTTTTAAAATTAAAGGTTAATGATCTTACTGCTGCATAACAGGCATATTGACTATTATTAGCAATGGCATTTTGTTTAAGAATAGACAATGTATCTGGGTGTTGTTTAAAATCATTTCCTAGTTTGAATAATGCATAGTATCTTATATTTTCATCATCGTCAGTAGTGCATTGTTTAAGAATGGTCAATGTGTTGGGATCATCTTTAGAATTCCAAGTTAAAGATTGTAATGCTGCTATTCGCACATCCTTATCATGAGAATTAGCACATTGTTTGAGAAAAGGGAGAATATCTGGATGTTCTTTGAAATTATCACCTAATGCTGATACCCCTGCATAACGTAGATTTCCATCATTAGCGGTAGCACATTGTTTGAGGAAGTCAAATGTATCTGAGTGTTCTTTGAAATTACTTGCTAAGAACAATGCTGCATTAAATTTAACATTCTTATCTTTATCAAACATAATAAGTTGCTTAAGAAATGGAAGAGTATCTGGGTGTTCTTTTGACTCATACGCTAATACGTTTCCTGCTGCACGTCTGACCAGAAAATTATCATCATTAATCCCACGTTGTTTAATAAATGGAACAGTATCTGGATGTTCTTTAAAATGAACTCCTAATGCTCGCACTGCTCCATGTCGTACAGGGCTATTTACATTATTAATAGCAATATTTTTGATAAAATCAAAAATATCAGGATGTTCTTTAAAATTACTCGCTAACGCTTCTATTGCGGCACGTTGTACATACACTGAATTTTTCTCAGTAGCTAAGTCTTTAAGAATAAAAAGTGTATTAATATGTTCCTTAAAATTACTAGACAAAGCTTCTATTGCTGCATCTACCACCCGACTATTCTCATCAATAGTAGCGCAATGCTGAAACCAAGATAGAGTATTAGGATCATCTGGCCAAAGAGCTACAATTTTTGCAAATGCTGAGGTACGAATTTGCTTAACTAACTTAATTTCGTCATAGTCTTCATAATAATACATTAAATCATATTTACTTAACTTATTTAGATGATCACGCAACTTATTAGCAGTTGACATTATTAGCTGCTGATTTCTCACCTCTTGAAACAACTCAGCTGCTAAAAATATATTAGTAAACTTTTCTGCTTCTCCATCTTGCTCTAGCAAATAATCAATAATTTCTCCAATAAATCTTGGTTCGAGCATTCCCGCAATTAATCTTAACACTTCATGCCAAGATTCATCTTGCCAATGTTTACCAAAAACTTCTATCTTCAATTGTTCAATGGAAAGCGTTTGCGTTTCCTTGAATCTCCAAACAAACTCCCAAGCACAGAAATATTCCAAAAATGTTCGATGCACAAAAGCATAATAATCCGCACCAACAAAACATAAAATAAAATTGCGAGTTCTTAATTGATTAATCATCACCCGCGCTATTTCTCTAGGACTATCAAATTCTAGAATTTTTAAATAATTAATTAAAACCTTTTCTAAATCACTTGCACTAATCAAATTACCAGCTAAACTTTTATCGTTCGCTTGCATTTGATAAGCAACTTGACGTAACATCGCTTGTTTATCTTTATAATCAATGGTTTTTGGATCTACTCTAGCATCTTCTACTAAAGCACGTTCCACATCCCATTGATGCAACAATACTCGTGATGCTTGATTATAAAGTTCTGGTCTGTCTCTCGGTAATTCTTGATGACGGTTTAAAATTGCCATCATGGTTAATAACAAAGGATTTCCAGCTAATTCCTGAATGGATTTTGATGTATTAATTGCTTTTTGTAAACGTTCTCGTTTCTTTAATTTATCTATTTCATCATTAAAAGTTAAATCATGCCATCTATTAATAAAATCTTGAATTTGCTCTGTTTCCAAATCTTGCAACATAAAATGTCGAAATTCAGCATCTCTCAATCTTTGAGCTTTATAACCAATTACGCGAGAAGTCACAATGACTCGCACATGAGGATATTCATTTGTAAAACGATGAATATCTGTAATTACATCTTCTCGTATGCCGATATCAAATACTTCATCTAAACCATCAAACATGACTAAAGCGTTACCAGATTTTAATTGTTCATGTAATTGATGTTGATTAAGATGATAAATTGCACCGCTACATTTATGAAAAAATTCTAGAAAGTTATAGCATTCACTATTTTCTCTTCTCCGCAGATAAGTACGTAACTCAATTAATAAGGGAATAGGTTGAGAGATGGCAATACTAAGCGGTGATTCTGCCCAATTTAAAGCTAAATATTGCAATAATGTCGATTTACCTGAACCTGGATCACCTAAAATTACTATATATTTATAATTTTGTTTTTCATTAATTATGTCTAAAACTGGACAAATTGGTTCTTGAAAATAAAGTTGTTTATGTCTTTCTATATCTTCTAAATTAACTTGTTGCTCTAATTGGTTATTCTCTTGCAAACGGATTTGATACTCTTTAGGTATTTCATAAATTTGGGGTAATAATTCCCGAATTTCCCGGACATTTTGAGCAATAAAAATCCGCCATAATTTCAATTCATTATAAGCGGAACCAGTGGTATCTAAACTATCTAATTTTAGATTACCATAACGTTCTTGGATTCCTATTTGATATCCTGCTAAATCAAATTCAGGTATAATTCCAGCAATTTCTTGAGTATTTTTCTCAATACTTTTAAGATTCTGTGAATCGAGAAGAACTCTTAAATCTTCTGAATCCCAGAGAATTTCTTGGACTTTCAATAAATATTGTTTTGTGACACCTTCCCAATCAAAATTATTTGGTAGGGATTTGAGTTGCAAACTCTGCCAAATTTCCTTAAGATGTGCCGCATCAAGAGATTCACAATCAGCATCAAATCCTTTACCTAAAATTTCTTTAACTGATTTATCGGTAATAAATTTACGAACTTCTTGGACATATTTCTTAATTTCATTATCAGTAAGTTTACACCGAAATTTTAACTGTTGCTGTACTAGTTGTAAAAATTCTTTAATAGCTTTTCCCGCAGCTATTTGACGGGGATCTTTTTCTCGTAAGAAAACGTGTTTTAGAGAATCTTTAAAAAAATCTTTAGCAAAATCTTTAGCTCCTTCTTTTGCTAAATCTTGCAAAATAGGATAAACCAAAACTTCAACACCCTTAGTCATACCCCAGACAATCAGCCAGTCTATCATAGAAATACTCACTATGTGGGAAACAGCACAAGTATAACAGGAAAATTGGCTCGTAGTTGCGCTTTAGCGCATGCCTTGACATTCTCAAAACAAGATTTACACAACACAATTAACTGCTTTTGTCAATACTTAATCCCTGTAATTATATACGCAAGTAATTCTCTACAATTTGCAGAATACGTTCTGCCGCATGACCATCCCCAAAAGGATTAATGGCATTTGCCATTGCCGCATAAGCTTCAGGATTACTTAGTAACTCACTCGCGTTAATAAATATATTGTCACTATCAGTACCGATTAGTTTAGCAGTACCCGCAATCACAGCTTCTGGTCTTTCTGTAGTTTCTCTGAGTACTAACACTGGTTTACCCAAACTAGGGGCTTCTTCCTGTAAACCACCGGAATCTGTGAGTAGGAGGTGCAATCGCCCAATGGCAGCTACTAATTCAGCATAATCTAAAGGTTCTGTCAAGAATACTCGCGGATGATTTCCTAAAAGTTCTTGTAATGGAATTCTCACCGTTGGGTTCCGGTGTAATGGTAGGAGTATGGCTGTATCCGGAAATGCAGACAGAATTTGCAAAAATCCTTGAGCGATCGCTTGTAAAGGTTCTCCCCAATTCTCCCGACGGTGTACGGTGGCTAATAAAACCCGATATTTTTCCCAGTCTAAACCGGGAATATCACAGGTGGGTTGGGTTGCGGCTACGCCTAATAATGCATCAATTACAGTGTTACCTGTGAGATGAATTTCTCCTAACACCCCAGAATTCTGTAAATTTTCCACAGATTGTGGGGTGGGAGCAAAATGTAATTGAGCCAGTTGAGAAATTAACCTGCGATTAGCTTCCTCTGGATAAGGATTAAATAAATCATCTGTTCTTAAGCCAGCTTCTACATGTCCTACCGGAATTTTTTGATAAAATGCCGCTAAAGTTGCGGCAAAAGCGGTGGTAGTATCTCCCTGAACTAAAACTAAATTGGGTTTATTTTCTTGGAATAGTGCTTCTAACCCTGCAAGACTACGGCAAGTAATATCATTGAGGGACTGTTGCGGTTGCATAATCTCTAAATTTCGATCTGCTCGCAGATGAAACAGCTGCATCACTTGCTCAACCATTTCCCGATGCTGTCCCGTTAAAATCACCTGTAAATCCAAGTTTGGTGCATTCTGAAAAACTTGAATTACTGGTGCCAGTTTAATTGCTTCTGGACGTGTACCTAATATAATGTGAATACGCTGTTGATTAGTCATTGACGATCAAGGGTAAAAACACGAAAAAACCCGGCTAGACCGGGCAGATGCACTGTTTGTCGATTTCGGCAATGAAGACTAAAATTTAGTCTCACAGGTCAAAGGACAGGAGGCATAGATAGTTGATTGTGTTTTTTCTGCTTCTCCATGCAACCAGCTTAACCATCTAACTTGATTAGGATGAACTCCTTTCAGAGTTAAAACACCAGCAGCAATTAATACTGCTAATACGTTAGACATAATTAAACCACCTGCCACTAACAACACAGCACTTACAGGCATTACAGATTGCAACACAATCGACAACAGACATCCGAATGTAGCCATTAAAAAGACTAATGGAAAGCCGACCACCAACAAGCATACCGCCAATGTGAAAGTCCAGATCAAAAAACTTTTGATCATTAACAAGGAGTAGGTCTTTCCTAGATTAGAGCTTGACGCAGAAACCATTGACTTTTCCTCCAAAAAAAACAGCAAGGTTTTATTTAACAGTTATTTTCCCAGTTAGATCCCGCTAGTTGCGAGTTAACTAATTTGATTCAGTGAAATTCAGTATATAGAACTCACTTCTGAAAATGAGCATTTATTTACTAAACTTTACAGTTAATTTTTGGGTCTTATGAATATAAAGGTCGGGTGATACTAAAGAATAAGTCTAGTATCAGCATCAGTCTTTGGGAATATAAGATTAATCCTGTAAGTTATAAAATTTGCTCTGGCAATTTAGATCAGCCAACTGCTTAACATTTCTTATAAAAATAGATGTGAGTTCTCATAATCTGTAGGGCTGATCTGCCCTTCTCCTTGCTGCATGAGTCTTACTCGTATATTTACGGTGGTTTATTCTGGGTTAGCTTGTGTTAAACAAGTTTATATATTTGAAATAATTGTTCAAGAATTGAGGATTAAAAGCATAAAAAATACCAAATTTGGTATACGTACTAAAATAATTGGCGGTACTAAACCTGGCATAATTCACACATCTACACCTTTTGCTCTAGACAACTACCTACCAAACATAAAGATATATGACAGAATCAAAACCTCGTAATGTCCCACCCGCACCACCGATTCCACCACCACCCCCAGTGTTCTCAAGTCAACGCCAAGTCACCCAAACCTTAGATTTGTCTGATCGAGCTAATACAATTGCACCAACAGCTTCTATACCTTTAGACAGTCATCGTCCAGGGATACCCAAACCAGCATCGAATATTACAGTTAAAGAGTCGAAAATCACCTTAACTCAGTTGATTAAAGAAGCTTTTGATCAGGGATATTCTGATTTACACTTGGGTGTAGGCGAATCACCCCGCTTCCGCAATCGAGGCGAAATTCAGCTGACCGATTATCCAGAAACTGATAAAGAAACTTTTTTCAGTTGGATGAGGGAGATCATGAGTGAAAGCGAAATTCGGCGGTTTGAAGAAAACTTAGAATTTGATGGTGCAACTCAGTATGAATTTGCCCGTGTGCGGATTAATATTTTTGATTCTCTCAAAGGACCAGCAATGGTGCTACGGCTGATTCCCTTAAAAATTCTGTCAATGGAACAGTTGCGACTACCTTCAATCTTTCGAGATATTTGCCATTATCATAAAGGACTGATTCTGGTGACAGCTCGAACTGGTTCTGGTAAATCAACGACAATGGCGGCGATGATTGACTATATTAACCGAGAAATGGCCAAGCACATTATCACCATTGAAGACCCCATTGAATTTGTACACCAAAGTCGTAAATCCTTGGTCAAGCAACGGGAAGTGGGAATGCACACCCGAAAATTTGACAACGCCCTGAAAGCAGCTTTACGGGAAGATCCAGATTTGATTCTGGTGGGAGAAATGCGGGATAAGGAGACAGTTAATACTGCTCTCAAAGCCGCTCAGACAGGTCACTTAGTTATGGGAACCCTGCATACCAATAGTGCTGTAAAAACCATTGAACGGATTCTAAATTTGTATTCTGGTGAAGAACAGGATGCTATGCGGGTGGCAATTTCTGAGTCTTTAGTATCTGTCATTGCTCAAGGTTTATGTCGAACTACTGATGGTAAACGCGCAGCTTTCCATGATGTGTTGATTAATACAGAGGCAGTCAAAGAATGGATTAAAGACGGAAAATATGATGAAATTACCGAATTGATGAAGCAAGCTAGTTTTGATGGCATGATTACCATGAATCAATCACTGCTTAACCTTTATCAAGAAGGGCGTATTACCGAAGAAACTGCCTTGGAAATGTCACCCACTACCAATGAAATGGCTCAATTCCTCCGAGGTAGAGTCTAAAAGAGAAGGAGTCAGGATTCAGGAGTCAGGAGTCAGAATCAATAGAAAAATGTTTTCTCCTAAATTCTGCATCCTAACTCCTGTATTTTTATCGAAAATCGAAAATTGAATGAGTAAGCTAAATACCGATACAATATCTAAGCCAGAGTTATTTAAAGGAATTGCTCTATTTACGCCAGGTGGAGATTTAATTTACTGTATCGACCCTAATAAACAAGGTCGATGGCATTTACATTTATGTGCGGCTTTGCAAGAAATCCTGGATTTATCCGAGCCACCACATTTTTTGGTTCCTTGTTATACAGCTACTATTGACCATTGGTTAGATCCGCGTACACACCAAATCCGCACTTTTGCCGAAGCTTATCCGATAGTCATGCGCCATCAGGCGATTCTGAATGCAATTTTTAAAACTGGAGCCTTAGTATGGCAAGCAACACCGTGGCAGGAAGGATTGTGCGATCGCATGGTGTTAGCAACCTACCAAGAAATATTTCCGCAATTATGGGAAGATCATGATTTAATTATTCGGATTGACCCCACACCAGTCAGTCAACAACCAGTAATCATTAAAAATAAAGCTTTACAAAAAAGTCAAGGTTATGTTTTGCGATTATTTGTCGCTGGACATAGTAGAAATACAGAACGAATTTTACAAAATTTACATGAATTACTAGAGCGATCGTTAGGTTATCCTTATACTCTAAAAGTAATTGATGTTTTAACTCATCCCGAACAAGCTGAAATTGACCAAGTTTCTGCAACTCCCACTTTAGTTAAAGTTTGGCCACAGCCAATTCGTCGAATTGTGGGTCATTTTGATAATGTCGATAAGCTTTTACAAATGTTGGGAGCTAAAGAAAAATCTTGAAAAAGGAGTTAAGAGGTTGTTTGAAAAGTTATGAGGAGGTGTAATTTGTTATTCTGGACGATAGTAAATAATCCCGTGAGTCCTTTCCGACCGTCAGGATGACAGTATTCCTTCCTCGCTTAACTGAACCGTATGGCAATCTAGTAAAGTTTTTTACCTTTATTTTGACTTTTCAAACATCCTCTAAGGAGAGCAACGCGCTGAGAGTTGAGATGCTTGCTTTTTTCCCCACCGATGTCTAGGATATTGTGAACAACTATCATTACAAAAAATTAATAATTGGAAATAGGGTTGACCTAAGTAACTAAATAATGTATTCTTCATAATCGAACTAATGTTAAAAAACACCAGATGATTAATTCATCTGTCAAATATTTAGATTTACGTTCAATTGAAGTAGATTAGACATCTCCAGAAATGATGTAGGGGCGTATTGCAATACGCCCCTACTAAGGGTTTTAACGAACGCATAATTAATTTTCCCAGATGTCTATTACAAAATCAACAAAATATTGATCGCAACATTAAAAATCGAGGCAAGATATGGTAGAAACAATCTTACCTGGTACTTATATCTCCGTCCGAGACGAAGGTTTAATTAGCACAGGCAGCATTGCATCTGGAAGAATTGGTATAGTAGGAACAGCATCTAAAGGAGAGGTAAATAAAGTTTACCTTCTTAGTAGTATTACAGAAGCTAAGGAAATATTTGGCGATAGTGATACCTTTGAATTGGAAGCAGCTCGAAGAAATCAACTCTTGTACGTGCATTAGAGTTAATTTATAACAACGGTGGACAGCGTGTTTATGCTGTAAGAACTGCGGGAGCAGCAACACAGAAGCTAGTGTTGAAGATTACGAAAAGAGTTTAGCGCTTCTGGAAAATGATATTATCAATATTGTCGTCCTGGCCGGACAAAATTCCACAGATTGTGGTGCAATCCTAGCTGCTCACCTGACAAGAACAGCAGAAATCAAACGGGAGCGAATAGGCATAATTGGTAGTGGATTCAATGCCGATAAAGATGTAACCACGCATAATTTAAACAGCGATCGCCTGATATTTACAACTCCTGGAATAGAAGTTGCTAACCGAAATAAAGGATTAGATCGCCTTCCTGGAGCCTATACAGCTGCTGCTGTCGCAGGGTTAATTGCTTCTTTACCTGTCCAAGCTAGTCCCACCAATAAAACTTTAAACATCCAGGGACTGACTAGTGTTTTTAATAGTACTGAACTAGGGAAACTGGTAGAAGCGCGGTCTTTGGTAGTGGAAAAGCGGGATGGATTCCGTGTAGTTAAAGGTATTACTACTCATGATGGTGCGTGGCGGCAAATTACGACCAGACGGATAGTAGATTATGCTACTTATGGAGTGCGTTCAGCTTGCGATCCCTATATTGGTAAATTAAATAATGAACGGGTACGGGGTGCAATGAAAGCTACTCTTGATGCCTTCCTCACCCGTATGGTAAATGATGAAGCTTTAGTCAGTTATCAGTTGAGCGTTTCTGCTACTAGAGATCAAGAAAGGGCTGGAGAAGCGATAGTGAATCTGACTCTAGAACCAACTTTCAGTATTGATTTCATCAAAGTAACTATGTATCTTGGGTAATCTTGAGCAGAGGAAATAAACCATGCCTAATGTGAATGTATTTCGAGGTTCTGACGCTTCATTAGTCCTAGCGGTGGATGATACTGCTTCAGTGGAAGGTAAACTTGCTGACAGCTTGATTAATAACTATGATTTCTCTAGTATTGTGGGACGATTGCAGAATGTGCAAATCAAGGTAGAAAACGAGCTCAAGCCTTATCATGAATTGGGTAAGCGGTTTGCTACGGAATTACGTCCTGGAAATATCAATGTTTCTGGTTACATCGAACGCGCTCATATCAATGGGGCGTTAGTTAAACTATTACTAGGAGATGGAGCCACAAGTCCACCGCCAACAGGAGCAATTGCTCAACCTAGTTTTAATATTGTGATTCAACTGAATAATCCTGCTATACCTGACAATAGCAGTACCTTGACGGTGTTTGGCGTGAAATTTGATTCCTGGAATTTCCGCCTCCCTGAAGATGATTTTGTGATGGAATCTGTGAGTTTTAGAGCTTTGCGAATCTCTTCTGAGGAGACAGGTTGATGGAATTAACTCCAGAAGATTTATTGATCGGCGCATCTGGGACTTTTGATGTGGTCATTCCACATACAGTTTTACATCCTGGTGGTGATCCGTCTTCAGTCAATGGATCTCAACAAGATATAGTTGTCCGAATCCGTCCTTTAAGTATTGGCACTTTCCAGCTAATTATGAAAGCGGCTAAAAGTGATACAGCACTAATTCCTGTACTGATGATTAAGGAATCATTAGTACAACCTGTGATGTCACTGGAGCAAGTGAAGCAATTACATTTAGGTATGGTGAATTTTTTACTCCAGCATATCCGAGAAATTAGCGGTTTGACAGGAAAAAAAACTTCATTAGTGGCTTAGAAAATTCGACGCTAGTCCAAGCTGCATATATCTTTGCTCGCCAATTTGGATGGACACCCCAGCAGGTTGAATCTATGACTATGGCTCAAATATCTCTTTATTTGCAAATGCTAACAGAGGAGATTCGCAGCAAAAATGAAAGAGGAATTGCTCGCTCTCGGTAAAGTTATACAAAATGACTTGCAAAATTTATTTAAGCAGCAAATAACGGGTTGGTTAACAGATGATTTGCTCACTGATGGAAACTGGCTAGAATTAGCAGTACTAGAAGCTGAGTTGGCTGTGTTTTGGGAAATCAACACTCAATTTACAGGCTTAGAGAGATGGTTAACTTCTGGATTTATACCTGGGGAGTTACCAGATTTTGGTTTAACAGCAGAAGAATGGTCAGTAGAAACTGAAAGCGAGAGTTTAGCTAGGTTTCGTAGACCCTCTAATGTCCGGTCAAGTTCAATGAATGTGACTGAAGATAAAGAGGGTGATTCGGGTTCAACCCATATTCCATCTCCAGTAAATCAACCTCGAAACTTAACTCAGACCGAATCGCGGATTCCTGTCAAACAGGAAGATTCAACTTCTCCGGGTAGGACTTGGGAAAAACCGGAAAGTCAAAGTCAAACTCAGACAGAATGGCGATCGCGTTTGTGACCAGAACAGTTAGCTAACGTTATAGAATCTGAGTCCTTGGTTTTAGCAAATCATGATTTGGAGGAGCTAATTCAGACAGAATCCCAAATTCGTGTCAAACAGGAAGATTCAACTTCTCCGGGTAGGACTTGGAAAAAACAGGAAAGTCAAAGTCAAACTCAGACAGAATGGCGATCGCCTGTGGGATTGGAACAGTTAGCTAAAGTTATAGAATCTGAGTCCTTGGTTTTAGCAAATCAGGATTTGGAGGAGCTAACCCAGACAGAATCTCAAATTCCTGTCAAACAGGAAGATTCAACTTCTCCGGGTAGGACTTGGGAAAAACCGGAAAGTCAAAGTCAAACTCAGACAGAATGGCGATCGCCTGTGGGATTGGAACAGTTAGCTAAAGTTATAGAATTGGAACAGTTAGCTAAAGTTATAGAATCTGAGTCCTTGGTTTTAGCAAATCAGGATTTGGAGGAGCTAACCCAGACAGAATCTCAAATTCCTGTCAAACAGGAAGATTCAACTTCTCCGGGTAGGACTTGGGAAAAACCGGAAAGTCAAAGTCAAACTCAGACAGAATGGCGATCGCCTGTGGGATTGGAACAGTTAGCTAAAGTTATAGAATCTGAGTCCTTGGTTTTAGCAAATCAGGATTTGGAGGAGCTAACCCAGACAGAATCTCAAATTCCTGTCAAACAGGAAGATTCAACTTCTCCGGGTAGGACTTGGGAAAAACCGGAAAGTCAAAGTCAAACTCAGACAGAATGGCGATCGCCTTTAGGATTGAAGCAATTAGCTAAGGTTGTAGAATCTGAGTCCTTGGTTTTACAAACTCAGGATTTGGAGGCGTTAACTCAGACCGAATCCCAAATTCGTGTCAAACAGGAAGATTCAACTTCTCCGGGTAGGACTTGGGAAAAACCGGAAAGTCAAAGTCAAACTCAGACAGAATGGCGATCGCGTTTGGGACTAGAACAGTTAGCTAACGTTATAGAATCTGAGTCCTTGGTTTTAGCAAATCAGGATTTGGAGGAGCTAACCCAGACAGAATCTCAAATTTCTGTCAAACAGGAAGATTCAACTTCTCCGGGTAGGACTTGGGAAAAACCGGAAAGTCAAAGTCAAACTCAGACAGAATGGCGATCGCCTTTAGGATTGAAGCAATTAGCTAAGGTTGTAGAATCTGAGTCCTTGGTTTTACAAACTCAGGATTTGGAGGCGTTAACTCAGACCGAATCTCAAATCCCTGTCAAACAGGAAGATTCAATATCTCCGGGTAGGACTTGGGAAAAACAGGAAAGTCAAAATCAAACTCAGACAGAATCGCAATCGCCTGTGGGATTGGAACAGTTAGCTAACGTGATAGAACCTGACGAGTTGGGTTTAGTAAATCGGGATTTAGAAAACCTAAATCAATTAGCGCTTTATTCATTCTTCAAAGAGAAACATCACCAAGCTGGAGAAATGAAAATAGAGATAGAGCCTAATACAGCAAGGAGTATCAATGATAACCAAGAAATAGATATAGATTTAATAATGGAAGCAATAACTCAGGAAGTCAATCGTGAGTACCGCAGGTTTTATGGAGGTTAGTGATTAGGAGGTATGAATGACAATTGAATTAGGGGGTATCAAACTCAATAGAGTACATCGAATCGTCACCTTAGAACAAACAGATTTAGTCCATCATCGTGTTCCTGGTAGAGAAGGAAATATTCTCCAGGATTTGGGAAGGATATCTGTACGGTTAGAAATTAACGGTATTTTTTATGGTGGGACTGCTAGTAAACAACTCGAAGCTTTACGAACAATTTATAAGCAACGTAAGCCTGTAGACTTTGTAGCAGAAATTGTTGGACAAGCATACTTTACCAAAATCATTTTAGAACGATTTGAAGTATGTCAAATTGCTGGAGAACCAGAGCAGTTCAGTTATAAATTAGCTATTGCTGAATACATTCCTGCTCAAGAGAAAACACCTCTAGCAGAATCGACAAAACCAGACGCAGGAGTTAAAACTAGTGCAGCTAATTTTACAACTGTTGCTACACTCCCTGATGCTCTGCAAATTGGCGCATTACCAGTAATTACCAATCCCATAGAACCGCTAAAAGGCGCAATCAACCCTATTACAGAAGCAACTAAAAATATAAATACAGTCATTAAAGATTTAACGGATTTATTCAATCTTTAATATTGCATCTACTCAGCAAGAACCAAACCAACATTAAAAGGCTATTTATGACGTTAGCAATTATTGATAGTCTACTTATAGTAGAATCAGACGCACAAACAGATTTTGTTGATTCACAAAATGTACTTAATCAAGTATATACAGAAATTGAGAATATTAAAGTAGATGAAAATTGGATTGATTTTAATGAATTTAAACCAAGCTTTCAGGAAGATATTCAGATAATTACTGATCATTTACAAAATATTAATCCTGATTATCTTGACTTCAAACCGCCATTATCTTGGTTAAACACACAAGAAGAATTATCTGAACTATTACAAGATTTGCTAGAAATTAATATTAATAATTTATGGGAAAAAATAGATTCTAATAATTCATTAGTAAATTTAGATATTACAAATGAAATAAATAAAAATTTTGGTGGTTTAACGTTAGGGATTACAGATAACATTAATTCTATTGAATTAGATAAGTACGCAGTAAATAATATCAGTTCTCCTGAATTTCAAGAATTTTTAAACAATGTAAAAAAACTATCTACTAAAACTTTAGAAGAAATTATATTTGATTTTTGCAACTTACTTAATAAATTAGAAAAACCAGAAGAATGGTTGGATAAAATTGGGTTGAATGCGCTGACAGAAAGTTTTATAGAGCAAATCAGAGAAATTAAGGAGAGCTTACCACATAGAATAATTTTAGCAATAACCGCAGAAATAAATAATCGTAGTCAACTTGTTCAAGATTATGATGATTTTTTAGAATCTCTATCTCCCAATAATTTAGATCAGACAGAAATTCTTGAAAGTATAGGAAAAACTAATCTCCTTGTGGAAAGGTTAAATATATCTAATCTAAAAATAGACATATCTATAGAACAATTAGAAATTTTTGATGTGGAAGCTGTTCAAGAAAATATATGTTCTCTTCCAGATAGAATTAATACCTTAGATGAAGATCCCATCTTATCCAATATTTTTGCTATTATAGAAAGTTTTATTGAAGATTTAAAAGAGAACCCTGTTACTACACAACTCACAGTAGTTATTCAAGAAATTGAATCCTTAATTCAGAGGGTAATCGAAAAAATTATAGAAACTGTTGTTCTGATTTTTAGCAAGATAGCTGATGTTATTACAATATCAGCTAAGTCATTAGATAAAGTATTTACCTATTTAGAAAATGCAATTGTAAAAGTAGAAAATTTTGTAGATGAGGCTGATAAATTAATATATCAGGTAGTACAAACTTTAAAAAAATCTTGCAATCTTTTTGCTGATAATGCGGTAAATAGCATAGAGAAAATTTCTGAAAATGTTCATCAGCAAACTCAGAAAATAGAAGCTATAATTAATAACATTGATCATCAGATTAAGGATAAGTTAAGCCAAGAAAACTTAGAGGATATCATCAAGAATATTTTAAGTCAAGTTACAGATATATTAGATAGTCAGGCTGTTAAATCGGCTCTAGAAAAATCTGAGAAAGGTGTAAAACAAATTGTGGGTGCTTTAGAAAAAGTATCTCTAAATCCAGCTTTTAAAAGTGCGGTAAATGAAACCAATAAACTGGAAAAAACTTTTAAAGAAATTGATTTCGCTAAATTAGGAACAGCGCAAAAAACTTCCTTAAAGTTAGGAGCGAAAATTATTGAAGAAGTTGATTTACCTGGAACTGTTAAACCAGAATTAGAATCAGCTTTTAACTCAATTGTTGACCCCTTATCTAATCTTGTTAATTCAATTCAAGCAGAAAGCAAAAAAATCGGTAATTATGTAGAACAGTTTGAGCCAAGTGTTCTAGTAGACAATTTTTTAGGTTCTTATATTACTGACCTAATTACAGTGTTGGAAGTAATCAAACCTTCTGTTTTATTAAAGGAAGTACAAGAACTTTACGAAGATTTACTAAATAAGCTATATCTGTTAAATCCAGATAGTTTATTTACAACCATTGACAACCTTTATGAAAAACTAGAAAATGCAATTAATCCGGCTACGCTACAAGTATTAACTAACTTGCTCAGAGAAAAATTTAATACAATTAAAGGAAATTTAGATGAAATTAAGGAAAGCATTGTTAGCAAAATTTTTGAATCAATAGGAAATCTGGAAGTTTTGCTAGCTGGTTTAGAAATTGATAATATAAGTGACACTTTTAGGCTGGGTTTTTGGGAGAAACTTGTGGGAGTTTTATCGCTTAATTTTACAGAGGTTATTAATAATATTACTATTAAGATAATTTCCCAAGGAGATAGGGTGAATTTTGTTAAAGTACAAGAAGAGTTACAAGAACTGTGGGATGCGATTGGTGGGTATTCTGCGAACTCGGAAAAAGATGTGATTCAATTAGCGATTGCTGAGTTGAATCAAGCATCTGAGAATTATCAAAATCAGATTTTAGTAGATAAATTTCAGCAATGGGACGAAAAACTTCAATTTTTAAAAGATTTTGAATGTCCATCTGATTTAAAAGCAGAATATACAGAATTAGTAAAAATATTAGAAAAGCTATCAGAAGATTTACAACAAGAAAAGGTTACTGAAATAAACCAAATCATTAATGAGATAGTAAACAACTTACAGCTTGATATTTTTGATATCGACGAAAATGAAATTAACGGTGAAATCATGACTGCTTTTCCAGCAATTATTCAGGATACATTAACAAACCAAGTAATTAATCCAATTTCCAAAATTTTGATTTCTCTAGATACTGTTCTAGAAGAACCGCGAAATCTACTCAACCAAGTACAAGAGGTAATTACAAAATTAATAGATGCACCTAAATACTTAACTGATGAACTGGGAAAATTAACCCAAGAATTTGCGGAAACTATCGATAACACAATTAATAGCATCAAAACGAAAATTAATGATTTGGATAATTTGATGAATAACTTCTATCAAGAAATATCCAATAAAGTTAAAGAACTTAATCCAGTACAAATTTTAAACTTCTTCTATGATGTCAGTGATTTTAAACATGGAAGTACTGATGGATTACTAGCCAAATTAAACCAAAATACAGAAACTGATCAAGAAGTTTCTCAATACTTTTTAGCAAAATTAACACCAGAACAAAGCCACCTTTTATTAAATTTTAATACAAATAGAGTAGAAGCTGATCGCATCTTAATGGAAGGTTTAAATCAATTGCTTAAGGATAATGATTTTTTCCACCAAGGTTTTCCAGCCAATGTACCTATAAAAAATTTACCCGTAGAAGCACAAAATTTAATTGGTGAATTAAATAAACCTGGGCTGAATGAAAAAGGATTTATTCGGTTAAATAGATTACTTTTGGAATTTACCTATGACCAAGAAATCACCAAAAGCCTCCAGTCTATTTATCCATTTCTGGTAGAGAGTTTAATCAAAATTTACCCAGAAGAAATAGTCCAAGCTTTGGACGAGGTTCATAATAGTGTTGTTAAATCAATTAGTAATTTATCTCAAGCTTTAGGAAATACATTGGATGAAGAATACAAAAAAATCTTAGAAATTTACGATTTTATTAATCAGCAGATAGCAAAAATATTTGCTGGGATTCTTTCGCAGCTTGATACTTTAAAGAAACAGTTGGGAAATGGATTAGATGATACTAGTATTGCGTTTAATCGTTTATTGGCTGCTTTACCAACTTAAAAATATTTAAAAGGTAAATAAATATGTTGCACATCAGCTATAAATTGAAAATTGGTAAATCTACTTACAGATGGGAAAGTCAATCAAGTTTACTTTCTCTACAGGTTAATCTATCTTTAAATATTCCTGTAAATAATTGTTATTTAGTTTTTGGTAACCCAGAAGATATTAGCGTTTTTATTAATGATCCTGTGTCTATAGAATTAGGATATGGTCAAAACCTTTCTTTAGTTTTTAGTGGTATGGTCAGTTTAATCAATTGGGGAATTGATCGGGTTGAACTAGAATGTTATGGGAAATTTCAAATCTTAACTACAGCTAGACTAAACTTACTATTTGAGAAGTCTACCGCAGGAGATATTGTCAAAAATATTGCTGAAAATCGTTTAAATTTACAAGTTGCTAAACTAGAATCTGGAATTAAATTCCCCGTTTATGTTTTGGGCGATCGCCAAACAGCATATAATGAATTACAGACTTTAGCTGATAAATGTGGTTTTGATTTTTATGCTGATCATCAAGACGCAGTTATATTTGCGAAATACAAACCTCAGACTACCCATGAATTCAAGTACAAGGAAAATATTTTGGCTTGTCAGTTAGCACAAACAACTACTAATATTGCTGGGGTACAGGTATATGGTGAAAGTCCAGCCAGTCAAGGACAGGGGGAAGAAGCTTATACTTGGCTAACTAAAAAAGATATCAAGGGTGTAGCTGGTAAACAATCAGGAATTGTCGAACGACTGTTTGAACCAACAGCGCGATCTGAGGATATTGCTAATAAAATTGCTACTTCGATTTTAGCAGCTAAAACTCATAAGAGAAGTGGTATAGTTAAAGTCATTGGAGAATCCAAACTTAAATTAGGAGATGCTGTGAAAATTTCGGATCTCCCGGTAAAATCTCAAAATGGTACTTTCAAAATAACTGGTATTAAACATATTCTTAACCAGACCAAAGGCTGGATGACAATTATTAACTGGGAGGAAACATAATGGAATCCATTGTGGGTGTAATGAAACAGGTTGCTCAACAAGAAGTTCGCAAAATCTATACTACAGAATTGGGAATTGTCACCTCCATTTTTCCTCACGCTGCGGAGAACGATCGCGATAATTATCAATGCTCAATTAAACTAAAGAATAAAAAACAACCAGATGGGAGTGACTTTGAACTGCGGCGTGTGCCAATTGTAACTCCTCATTTGGGAATGGTGAATATTCCCAACATCGGGGATTTGGTCTTGGTTACTTTTATTAGTGGTGATATTAATGCTCCGATTATTATTGGTCGTTTACATAATGACCAAGACCAACCACCAATTAATCAAGAAAAAGAATTTTTATTACAAAATAATTTGCAAGATGGAGGAAGTTTTAAAATTGATGCTGAAGGAGTAATCACAATTACTAGCAAAGATGAAAAGAGTATCGCTACTATCAAAGATAAAAATGTCGCACTCACCAACGAAAAATGTAGTGTTATTCTCCAAGATGGAGATATGGAAATAAAAAATCAATCATGTAATATCACATTAAAAGGGAGCAACATTACCATTGATAACGGGACTTGTAAAATTTCCATTGAAGGTGGTGGAATTACGATAGATGCTGCTAGTAATAATCTGACTCTCAAAAGTATGGGTAGCGTCAAAATTGGCGATGCAACCACGCAGGGAGTACAAATAGGAGGAAGAATGACGGCTAATCCGGTGGGAGATAATGATGATATTATTTTGAGTACTCATACTCATGTTGGTAACCTCGGCGCACCCTGTCCGATTATGATACCAACAGAAAAGATAAATTCTATTCAAGCTAAAGCTAGAAATACAAAAGTGGGTTAAATTATGGTGAGAATTAAAGGCGAAAATAGCGATTATAAATATAATCTAGAAACTGGTAATATTCACGAAGTCCAACCCCAGCCAGAACATTTGTACCTGCAAATTTTTCTCTGTCCTTATGACCATCCCAGTAGTGTGGAAGAACATCAAGGTGATGAAACTTGTTGTCAGGGAACGGATTACCAATGTCCTGAGCAAGAACATGGTTCATCTGATGGTCATGCTTTGATTCGATTAGACCAAAAACAAGGAATATCTTTAGTAACCGATAATCACAACCAAATTCTGGTGAATCAAACCGGGAAAATTCAGCTTTCTCCGTCTTCTGGTGGTCAAGTTGAGGTGAATGGTGCTTTGGTGGTACAGCAGAAAAACGGTCAAAATGTCATGTTAGAGATATCTGACTCAGGAGTATTCATTCAAGCAGTGGGAGGTGCAAAAATTCATCTTGATCACCAAGGGAATATTGATTTATTTCCTGCTCCTGGCGCAAAGGTGAAGGTTAACGGTGACTTGGAAGTTACTGGAAAAATTCTAACTGATTCTACTGATTCTGTAGAATCAGCGATAACAGAGAAGGAAGAAGTGAGCAAAAAGATGCAATTAATCATGGAATCTTTACACGCGGTTTCCAGTTGTTAATGGCTAATTATCAGGATAAATTATGATGGTAGATAATCTGAATCAATTTGATTTAAGGCTGAATCGGCTGAGGGAAGAGAATTTTAAAATACAGTCCACCTCAGATCGGGATTGGGTGGAGTTAACATTTGTGGGTGGTGATGTAGAGATTATTGCTGAGAGAGCAAATTTGGCTCAAGCAATTTTAAACCGTCTTTACACTCGCCAAGGGGAATTGGCGCAATTAGGACATCCTAGTTATGGTTCGCGGTTACATGAGTTAATGGGAGAGCTGAATAATACTCGGACGAGAACTTTAGCAGAAATTTATATCCGGGAATGTCTAGGACAAGAATCCCGTATTGCTGAAATTACCCAAATTGTTTTTAATCCACCATCCCGTAATTTAGATGAAATAAATACTTTAAAGGTTTTAATTTCAGTTAGACCTGTTGGGGAGGAGACTAATTTCACTTTATCAATTTCCTTAAATTTATAAGATGTAAATAACATTCCACATAAATTATTAGTTTTATATGACTTTTGAACCCAAGAAATTTGACCAAATTTACGAGGAAATGGTGTCGGAGACTAGAAAACGTCTCCCCGAAGCTAATGCGGATTTTGCAGTAGGTAGTGTACTGCGAACGATGTATGAGTCTTTCGCCTACGAAATTGCTGTTTTACAAGAACAAATGCAACAGGTTTATCTGTCTGCTTTTGTGGATACAGCAGTAGGTGCACAATTAGATATGTTGGTGGCAATTTTAGGTATAAAACGCGGCTTACCTGATTTTGCTGAGGGAATAGTAACTTTTAACCGAGATACTAGTACAGAAGATATAGAAATTCCGGTGGGAACTTTAGTAACTACAGAGGATACGGAAAAATCTCCCAAGAAAGCCTATAAAACTATTGAACCCAAAACCTTTCCTGGGAATCAGAAAGAGATTGATGTCAAAGTCCAAGCTTTAGAAAGGGGAGAAGAACATACTGTTCCATCTGAAGCAATTGTTGTTATGCCTCAGCCCGTACCAGGGGTTAAATCTGTAATTAATCGCGCTACAACGCAATTTACTGGTAAACGTCAAGAAACCGACCCTGAATTACGACAACGCGCTAAATCTATTTTGATCTCTTCTGGTAAAGCCTCTGTCATTGCTATAGAAAATGCTTTATTGATTCTTCCTGGGGTGAAGCAGGTGAAGATTAAAGAACGTTTTGACCAAAAAGAAGATGATGTAAAAGAATATGGTGTCATAGATATTTTTGTGGATGGAATTGATTTTAGCGATCGCGCTCAAGTACAGTATTTGTATGGACAAATTGATCGCGTAAAAGCTGCTGGAGTATTTTTCACCCTCCAACCTGCTATTAATATAGAAGTGGATGGAATGTTTGAGGTGGAAATTGATTCAACTCTCAAGTTATCGAATGTCGAGAGAAAATCCCTAGAAAGTAGGATTCAAGTAGCAATTAGTAATTATATTAATGCTCTAAAAATGGGCGAAACTTTGCTATTTAACCAACTCATGCGTATAGTCTTATCTATCCCAGGAGTGAACAACTTAGAAGAATTTGCGATCGCTACTCCCTCTAGCACTTATACGTCTAGCGATAAAAAGGTGACAATTGGAGAATCGGAAAAATTCCACGCCCATCAAATCAGTGTTACAACTGTTAAACCTTTACCTTTAAATGTCCAAATCCAATTAAAATCTCCAGAAAAGTTGGATAGCGCTAAATATCAAGATATCCAAAATTCACTCGCAAGCTATTTTAACAACTTAAAAATTGGGGAATCTTTTTCTCAAGCAGTGATCGCCGAAATAATTAAGGTTCCAAATAATGACTTAAAAGTTTTTGCGCAAAGTTGGTCTTCCTTTGTCAAACCGAGCGATCCAGGGATGATAAATGTCAGTTTTGTCGAGCAAGCTCAACTAGATAAAAATATTTTTGCCTATGATACAATATTAAAATTAATTGGTGGTTTGAGATTTACCTCAAATGGGAGTATGACTAGCAGCGATCGCGAACAAATTAAACATAAAATTACCGAACGAATTGCTGTTTATATAGAAAAATTAAACCCCCAAGAAGATATTGATTTACTCAAATTACAGAAAGCAGCTCAAGGGGAAGATGATGCTTGGACAATTGAGCCGATTAAAGTTGGCGACTTTTGGACTGAACCAAATAATCAGTCTAACCCTGATTACTCTCAAATTGAGGAGCATAAAATTAAAATAGATGAATTTGCAAAATTTGAGTTAGAAAAACGGAATTTATATATTACTCATCGGATTGAAACAGTAGAGATAAAAATTACTAAATTGCAGTTAAAACTCATTGTTCTTGTAGCAAAACAACCCACAACAGTCATAGATTCTCCCCTATCTCCACCCAGCCAACCAACACAAAATACTCTTTCTCCAGAAGAGATTAATAACATCAAAGAAATAGTTGATCAGTCAATTCAACAAGCTTTATTCTTCGACATAGACAAAGCAAAACAGGAAATTCCCAAAGCTGTGATTACTGTCATCCAAGAATTTCCTCGTCCCAAACCGGGTAAAAATCTCAGTTATGAACAATTAAGTACAGTAATTCTGTCCTCATTAGATAAACCAGCAATTAAAGCAGTTTTACAAGGACAAGCTACCTATGAAATTGAACAGCTAGTTATTTCAGCTACTAGTATTGATGGACGTAAGCAAAATAGCACTGGAGAAGATATTCACATTCGTTCATTTGAAATTGCTGATATTCAAACTCCTACAACTGATATAATCACCATCATCAACTAACTTCTTAAATACGCTCTCAATCGAACTTAAGTTATTTCTTGATAAACAGATGACAATTAGCGGTAAAGCAACAAGTATTATCAGTCGGTTTCCCCATTTCTTTAATTCAGAAGAAGGGGGAAAATTATACAACTTAATTGAGGTATTCGCCAGTATTCTCGAAGCAACAGAAACCGACTTGATGCGTGTCATGCGATTCGCACTATGTAGACACAGCGGATAATTCTGGTTCTCAAGGTTTTGATGCTAAACAAAAAGGCGATTTAGACAAAATTTTTGCCCTTTATTTGGAAAAACTAGGCGGAACTTCCCAATTAATGCGGATGAATCTGCAACTTAACGTCACAGACATCAAAGAATTATCTCAACTTGTTGCTCAGATTCTACTGCGAAAACAACCAGACCTATCATCCTATATTTGGAACAAATTTCCTGAATCAACACAGAAAGTTATTCAGAGTTACGACGTTGCTAATTATCAATTTAAACCAGAGAATTTTTCCCAGTCATCTACTTTAGCATTAAAATTGATTGTTGCTCAAGACGCTCTCACCTTATATCTACGCAGCAAGTTCGATTCAAAAACTGTTGAACTACTAGAAAGTTATGATAGCGCCCAAACTCTACCCGATGATTTGACCGCTTCCCTAGCAATCAATCTGAACCGAATTCTTGTAGATCCCTTACTCCATCACAAGTTTACTGAATACGCTATACAAGCAAAACTGGCTGTAGAACTGCAAAAACTCCTACCTTTTCCACACTTGTGGACAGCAGATGTCAGAGTCACATTAGGCGAATCTCTCCGCAAACGCCTATCTATAGAAGCTCAAAGATTGCTGTATCTTTATGATCAAGATGATTCCCTGAAACAAATTTTAGCCCTAGAGTTAAAACAACTATTCCCAAACAGTAATATTACTTTTTACCAAGAATTAATAGATCAAATTCAAGCAGTACAACCTACTGAACTATCAGACTCACGCCTAACTCAAAGGTCTTTAGTCATTTTATTGCAAGCAACTGAGCAGGAATTAGTTAATTTGTTAGTAGGTGCTTCCTTAGCAGATCAGCCGCAAAAAACTTATATTATAGAACCAAATCTTTCATTAGAAACTGAACAACTAATTCAGCACCAACCTAGAGCTGAGGACTTACAACGCCTGAATAGAAAACTGTTAGAAATCGCCTATCCAGTAGAAATTCCCCCCAGTCATAATCCTTTAGCACCTAGAGCATCTGATGTGCAAAATGTATTGACTCAAGGGTTGAATGAGTATATTCTCATCGATGCTAACTTTTATCAAAACAATCAAGATTATTTTGCGGGACTTATTCTCAGCCCGGAAATTAATAATTTACTCAGTCATCAGCAAACAGGGGATGATCTCCAACGATTAAATCGACTGCTTTTAGAAGTTGCTTTTCCTACTGAAATTGAAAAAAGTTACGTACCTTATAGAGAACGGCTGAAATACCTGATTGGCGTATTAAAAAATGGCGCTTCTACCAAACAAGGTATTGTCAATATTGTTGCTGCTAATTTAGGGATTAATCCTAATTACTCGAACTCCTTCATGGAACCAGATTTTTGGGAAAGATTTCTGTTTAAATTACCTTTAAATTTAGAACCTGCACTAGGTAAACTCATAGCATCGCCAGAATTAAGAAAAGCTTTCGCAGCCAAGGGAACAACGCTTTCCTTCAATGCTGTTGTCGCCGTGTCGGAAATCGGTCAGTGTTGGATAATTACTGATACAATCGCCACTCAAGTTTATATTGTCCGCAAACTAGCAGAAGAATTTACTGTTCATCGCCAGCTAATTCGGGTAATCGAATTTGACCACAAAATCCAAAATATTCCAGATTTACCCCAAAGGGTGCATCCCCAACCGCAAAATTTGCCTAATTCGGCGGATAATAAGGTTAAATATACTATTGAAGTAGAAAATACTAATGTTATTTCGGTAATTCCATCTGTGGAAATTACAATCAGCGATGTGCGACCTCAAGCACAACAGCAAAATTCACTTCCTCCCCTCACCAATCTTTGTCTGATCAATGATCGGACAGGACAATCTGTTCAATACCAAGGAACAGCCCAACCTGGTGATACATTGTCTTTTTTACCTGATGGTACTATACTACTTAATGGTATCAGTGTAACTGACACTTACAGTAATACCAGTAAGATGATTAGTCTATCTGTAGGAAAATCTGATTGGTATATAGAGGCACAGCTTGGCAGACCAGAAGTAAAACTAGACGAAACTCTGTTTGATTTTGCATTATTCGAGCAAACGGAACTGTCTGTGATTAATGAGGAGCAAGCCAGTTCTTATGGACTTGATGTTCAGTTCTCTTTTTATCAGATAACACCAGGCATTTTTACTGTAATAATTCCTTGGTTTCTAGAAGGTTATAGCGATCGCTTTGCAGAAAATAGAGATCATCCCCGCAATGAAATTGGATCGCTAATTGATAAGGTGAGAGCGGCTGGAGTGATGTCACTCATCGCTTATGAACAGTACTTTACCGAAGATCATGATTTAGTTGATCGGTTGAGTTTACTGGGGGAGCGATCGCCTTTTTCCGAAGAACATGATTTTGTTGATCGCTTACGGTTAGAGCGATCGGCTTTTCCAGAAATACACGATTTTGTGGATGGGTTAGTTCTCAAGGGGAAGCGATCGCCTTTCCAGGAACAGCAGGATTTATCTGAAAATTTGAGATTAGAGCGATCGCCTTTCCAGGAAATACATCAGTTAGAAGAATATCATCTTCATATTGATAGTCAACAAAAACCTAATTACCCAGGAATTAACCATGAAATTACCGACAGCCTAGTTACATCCGCTTTATTTGACTACACTCATTTTGATTCTTTAAATACATTTGCTTAACAGGAGATACAAGCAATGAATATCGCAGACAGCATGGATATAAAAGGTAGCTTAATCATTCAAAAGCGTCATATCAATAACGATACTGTTGATGAATTAAGATTCAATAATAGTATTGTTTTAACAGGTCGAGAATTGGTAGCCAAGCTATTTTTGAATCAGTCAATTAAACCTATTTCCAAAGTCATGGTGGGTACAGGTACAAATCCGGTCAAGCCAGAGGATACAACCCTGGCTAAAAAAATATTTGAAAAAAAGATTAACTCACCTAATCTTTCCCAGGATTTACAATCTACAGAAAGCGACGTTCAAGGTGTGAAGGTTAGCCGAAAAAAGGTAATTATGACCGTGAATTTAGACCAAAATGAAGCCAATGGTGCTTTGACTGAAGCAGGTTTATTCACAGAGGATAATGTGATGTATAATCGTGTGGTTTTCCTTCCTATTAACAAAACCAGTGATTTTCAACTCACGCTAATTTGGGAAATTGTATTTTAATTAATTCTACTTTTTAAACTTTAAGCAAGAGAGGTTATTGACTAATGTCATTTACATATGAAGAGAAGAAACCTGGCGATTTGTTGCGATCTGAAGACTGGAATGCAGCATTGCAAGAGATTAAGCGTTTAGATGTAGTTAAAGTTAATCGACAAGCTAATGATAGTCTTACTAGAGCCATTAACTATTGATGGAGCGTTAACTATTAATGGTAATGTGGGGATTGGTACATCAACTCCCTCCACAAAATTAGAGGTGGTTGGCGATTTAAAAGTTACAGGAGACATTTCCGGGACTAAAAACTTCAGCTTTCTTAACACATCATCTATTGATCAGACAAGACAGATGATTAATTTATGGACAACTGTATATGGCATTGGAATACAGACTAATACCCAGTATTTCCGCACTGGTAAAAACTTTGCTTGGTACAAAGGTGGTACTCATGATAAAGTTGAACTAAATGCTGGTAAAGGTGGAATAGTACAGATGGTCATCAAAGATGACAAGGTGGGCATCGGTACTGACAATCCTCAAGGGAAATTGCACGTCAATAATGGAAGAGTTGATTTTACCTACGGTAAAAAACCTTTTATTGGATTACAGTCGCCTGCAACACACAACAGAGCACAATTGGTGTTATCTTCTAGCTATAGTGACATAGTAATTGCTTCTAGTGCGACGAACAATGCTGGTCGTGGTAGTACTCTAACTTTTGCAGCCTATAATTTTAACCCTGATACAGAATCAGAATATAGTAAATGGGTAATTAACCAAGGAAGTTGGAATCTCAGAAAACAATTTTTGGAGTTTGGTTATTTAGATAAAGGCGAGGAAAATCCTCATTCATCTATAAGTGATCAAGCTACAGTTATTACCCTGGATGGAATAAATAAAAGAGTAGGTATTGGCACTAGAAATCCAACATCAAAATTACACGTAGAAAATGGAGAATTAAGTTTTGGTTCTAATGGAAGACAGATGATTAATTTGTATGGAACCGAATATGGCATTGGGACACAAGCTGATACTCAATATTTCCGTAGTGGTAAAAACTTTGCCTGGTATAAAGGTGGTGATCATGATACCGCAATACTAGGTGCTGGCAAAGGTGGAATAGTACAGATGGTCATTTTAGGAAATGGCAATGTGGGGATTGGTACAACAGCACCAACTAAAAAATTAGAAGTGGCTGGGGATTTAAAAGTTACGGAAAGCATTTCAGGCAAGATAGATGCAACAAGTATCACTTCAGGGTTGTTAGATGCTAACAGAATTCCTAACCTATCCGCTAATAAAATTACTACGGATACCTTTAATGTTGCTAGAATTCCTACCTTAACCGCCGATAAAATTCCTACCTTAACCGCCGATAAAATTCCTAACCTATCCGCTAATAAAATTACTACGGATACCTTTAATGTTGCTAGAATTCCTACCTTAACCGCCGATAAAATTCCTAACCTATCCGCTAATAAAATTACTGCTGGTACTTTTCCAGGGGACATATCAGTTGCAACGAAGCTCAGTTTTGGTTCTAGTACAAGACAGATGATTAATTTGTGGGGAACTGAATATGGTATTGGAATACAGGGTAGTACTCAATATTTCCGCACTGCGAACCATTTTGCTTGGTACAAAGGTGGTGTTCATGTTGACAACGGATTAACGGCTGGTACAACTCAGAACAAGGGAACAGTGCAGATGGTCATCTTAGAGAATGGCAATGTAGGTATTGGCACAGCAAATCCAACTAAGGGAAAAGTTCAAATTGAAGGTTATTTTTCGTATCAAGACACAAGAGCATATTATTATATGAGGCACGATGGAACTAATAAATTCTCATCTTGTCCTAATCCATACTCTCTATGGGTAAGTAACAGCATTGGTGCAACAGAATTCACTGCTTTTTCTGATTTACGGATTAAGGAAATCCAAGGACATAGTGATAGTCAAGCTGACCTGCAAACATTGCTGCAAATCGAAGTAACAGATTATTATTACAAAGATAAAATTAGTAACGGTGATAGCCCTAAGAAGAAAGTTATTGGACAGCAAGTTGCTGCCATTTATCCTCAAGCCGTGTCAACTAATACCGATACTGTACCCGATATTTTTCAATTTGCTGTTATTGCAGAAAACTGGGTAACATTAAGCAATCATAATTTGAAAGTTGGTGAAAGGGTTAAAATCCAATGGGAAGAGACAACTGAAGTATTTACTGTGGAAGCGATTGAAGTAAATACATTTAAGATTTCACTTAATCATGTTGGTGATATTTTTGTCTATGGTCGAGAAGTAGATGACTTTCATGTTGTTGATTATGATGCTTTATCAATGCTTCATATATCCGCCACTCAAGAAATCTATAAACTTGTCAAAAATCTCAAAGAAGAGGTGGAAAGAATCAAGACTGGAAAATTAGAAAGCGTTTGAAATATGCAAAAATTCTAGTTAATTAAAAACTCAAACATCATGAAAGAACAAATCCAGCAACGTCTCGAATCCCTCAAAGAAGAATTTGCGTCCGGTCAGAAATTCCTCATCGACTTAGAAACAAAACAAGCCAGTGTCAGAGAAACCCTACTCCGCATTAGTGGAGCAATTCAGGTACTGGAAGAAGAACTGGATAAAGTCAACGGTGATGCCAATAATCAAGTAACCACACAGCCAGTATTAGCAGCTATAGATAAATAGTTAACTATAACTATGATTCAAACCCTATTGAGCCAAATTAGCGAACTGCTACAAACAGATCTGGCTGGAGAAGCAATCATTCCAGCGGCTCATGTTGTAAATTTGCCCATAGCTAAACCTGAAGCAACATCACTACCCATCATCAGCATTTACCTAAATCAGCTGGAAATTAACCAACAGTTGAAACAAAGCAGTTTGAGCCAGCCACGTTTACCACAAACGAATCAAGAAATCACTACCAGTCACGAATTTACCCAAGAATTCTGTCTCGATATCTGGGAAATTGATTTGACAAATCTGGAAAAATTAGCTTCGCTCTCATCAGCGCTGATTCTGACTAATAGTGATGCACTAATCAAGGAATTTAACCTCGCAGGAAAGAATAAATACCAGATCGGTGGGGTAATTACTACTCACTTGATTAGTCAAATAAATTGGCTTAACGCTAGTTACGAGTTTCTAGAAAATTCTGCAAGATTGCGACTTTTATTCCAGGTTATAGGTCAATTGCAATTTGCTAAACTCGTTGCAGAAGGCGCTGTCCCAATTCAAACAATTACACTTTCTCAGGATACCTCTAGACTGTTAATTTTGAGTCCTACCAACTAAACTAAGAGGATGTTTGAAAAGTCAAAATCGAAGTCAAAACTGTCATACTGAACCCTTCACTCCGTTCGAGGGTAAACTCCGCGATAGCGTAGTGAAGTATCTAAAATTGAGGTTCTTCCCTGCGGGACGCTACGCGAACGCTCCACTTCGTGGAGTTTACCCTTGAACGAAGTGAAGTGCTCAGAATGACAAATTACACCTGCTCATAACTTTTCAAACACCCTCTAAAAGAGAAGGAGTTAGGAGTCAGAATCAATAGGTAAGAATTCAGGTTGACCGTTGACGGTTAACTGTTGACTGGTTTTAAATAACAGTCAACCGTCAACCGTCAACTAACCTGAATCCTGACATCAATAGAAAAATGTTTTCTTCTCAATTCTGCATCCTAATTCCTGTATTCTGATCGAAAATCCAAAATTGAATGAGTAAGCTAAATACTGATACAATATCTAAGCCAGAGTTATTTAAAGGAATTGCTCTTGAAGAAGGAACCTAACTGAACTGTATTGCTTTTTAAGTAACTGGACGCACTACACGAATTAGTTTTCGTAGCAAAGATCCCTCTATTGTCACAGCATCATTTATCAGTGCCGCAAACTGTTGCCAATCGCGATTGTTAGTACAAACAATAATACCATAGTGATTATCATCACGGCGATGCAACCGAATAAAATCAACTCTATTGATAGTCAATACCGCACGTTTTTGACTGATAGCAAATGCTAGGACTTGATCATCAGGAACACCTTGCTCTGCATTTCCTGCTTCTTGAACTGTCAAAGTATCATGCCCAAAAGTACGTAATAATTCCACAACTGGAAATGGAAACTGTTCGTCCGCGTAAAATTGCACCATTATCTAGGCTGCCTCATTACGCTCAATCGCTAATTCTATTTCATCAGGATGTGCTTCTGCATACGTCCACGCATTAGCTAAATCTGTAGCTGTAATACTTGGATAGCTTGCCAAGAGGTCAGCTTCACTATATCCCAGACGACGAGCTTCCACAAGTACCCAGACAGGAATACGAGTTTTCACAATCCGCGCTTCTCCACCACAGACTCTAGGGGTTTTCTCAATTCCTTGCCAATTACTACCTAGACTTTGAGCCAGTAATTGTATAACCTGGACTTTTTCTTCAGGACTGAGAGACAAAAGTTGTTGTTCTAACTTATGGAGTATCATTTTCTTTAAATCCCCTAGTGTTTTGTCTGTAATTGCAGCTCAAATTGCTGACCAGGTTGAGGACTAATTACTTGTGTTGCTAAATTATTTTCCGCTAATAACGCCTGAAATTCTGGAATGCTTCCTTGAGAGCGCAGTAGTTTAACTAACAATCCAGTCATCTCAACATCACCTCCAGCTGCTGTAGGTAACATAATTTGAGGTTTTAATAATTTCGCTACTTCTAAAGCACTCTTTGTTCCTTGAATAATCGAACCAATTAAAGGTAAACCTAAATCTACTACTGGTGTAATTACTACATCGATTGGTGTAAATTGTTGAAGTTGAGGAGAATGATAGCCATGTGGTTCATAATAAAGCGTTAAACCACTAGCTAAATCTTTGAGAAGATAAGCATTTTCAACTAAATTCATTCCTACGGTGGAACCAGGTAAAGCTTTAATTTCTAGTTGATTATTTAATGTGAAACTTTCACCATGACCCAAGGTGGTGATTTGGGAATAACCTAACCGGGTTACGACTTTAGCAGCATTAGGAGAAGCTACTACCTGGATTTTATGGTCAATTTGGTTGAGGGTTGGGGGATGAGCATGATCTTCTAAACCCTGAGACAGTAGAATTAAATCTAGATGTTCTGGGATGGGACGGTCTTGATTACGTTCGCTTTTAAATAACCAATCTAAATTATTGAAAGTTAAGGAACCAATTAGCCAAGGGTCAAGTAATACCCGTTGACTACCTATTTCTATGAGCCAGCTGTTGCTATCTAACCAAGTTAAGTACATGCAGAAAGGAAGTAGAGAACAACCTCAATCCTAACTAATTAGAGCCAATTCACCAAATTTTTGGAGAAGTTTTGACTTCATTAGCTATGATACCAATTAAATTCAACTGCTGCAAAATTTCTACAGCGCGAACCACTTCATTAGCTGATACTACACCAATCCGTCCCACCATGATAATACCCTGGCAAAAGGATGCTATGACTCTAGCATCAACTGTCCCAAAAATTGCCGGAGCATCAATCAAAACTAGATCATATTTACCCTCGAATAACTTGATTAATTCTTTCAGACGCTGAGAACTCAACAGATTTACTGCGTCTTCTGGTGTCTGCTCAAGCAGTTAAAATATCAACATAGGGATGAATGGGTTGAATGTAATCATGAAACTCAGTGGTGGTTTCATCCACTAATAATAGAGATAATCCCCAGTCATTGGGAAGATTAAGCATTTTGTGTAGATTGGGAAATCTGAGATTAGCATCAATAACTAATACCCGACGATGCATATGAGCTGCACTTGCAGCTAGACCCAAAGTTACAGTAGTCTTACCTTCCCGTGGAATTGCTGAAGTTAACATCAGCGATTTGCAAGAAATAGGGTAATTAAATATTTGAATATTTTGGTAAATCATATCCAAGGTTTCATAGACAGGTAACCCAGGAATAATTTCTCCTATCACCGAATTAGACAGATTTTGCTGGTTTGAAGTTAGTCTTTTATGCTGTTGTTTATGAGGAGATATTTTTAGTTTTGGTACTGACCCTAGTAATGGTTGATTTGTAAGTTGTTGTAAATCTTGTACAGAAATAATAGCATCGGCAAAATGTTCTCTCATTAGGGCTGCAAAAATGCCTAAAAATGGACTAAATAATATACCTCCAAGTAAGAGTAATAATCTACCATTACCGATATTAATTCCTAGAGAAGGTTCTTCTATAATTTGCCAATCAAACCCTCCTTGAGCAATTTTCATTTCCAAGGATTGTCGGCTTTGGATGAGTTGATCAAGGATTTGTCGATGAGATGTTACTTCTGGTACCAGACGATTATATTCAGCAATCAGACGAGGGTATATACTCAGTTCTGAGCGGATTTTCTGTTCTGATTCAGCCAAATTCTTATCGCTAGCAATTAGTCCTAAGATATTACCCTCTACTTGAATCAGGTTATTAACTAACTGTGAGTCAACTCCGGAAATCTGCTGTTGTGTTAATTGAGGATCTTTGATCACGTTAGGAGTCAGAGCCTGATCTCCTAACAATTGTTTTAATAGTTTTAGTTGACGTTGGTATTGCTGCTTTAATTTAGTTACTATTGGGTAGTCATCTGTATATCGTATCTGGGCTTTTTCTAGAGATACTTCAGTTTTTTGAATCTCATTTAAGAGCACTTGATAGCGTTGAGAATCTAAACTAGGTGCAGCTATTGGTGTTTGAGGTAAAGAAGAAATCGCTTTTTGTAAGTTATTATATGTAGCTCTCAATTCTTGAATCTGGGCACTAGTGGTTTGTCGTTGTTTTTGAATATCAGCTAGAGACTCTAACAAAATTTTACTTTGTATTGAGGGATCAATAACCTTATATTGCTGACGAAATTTTTCTAGCTTCTTCTCAGCTATTTTCAGTTCTTCTTGAATTTTGGGTAAGCGATTATTCACAAACGCTACCCCTTCATTCAAACGCTGCTGACGTTGTTCTACATCATAATTTTGATAAACTTTTTGTAGGGCTTGCAATACTCTTTTAGCTTTGATCGGATCATAGTCTTTAAATGAAATTTTAAATGCCTGGCTCAATATCTGATTAATTCTTGATGTTTCCCCCACTTGAGTCACCATTAAAGATGATTTCTGATCTTTGATATCTTCTAAAGTTATTTTTGGGTAATGATAACGTAAAGAATCTACAGCTTTTTGGATTAGTTGGTTACTCAGCATCAATTTTATCTGAGCATTATTGTCGATAAATGGAAAATTTGTGTTGGTCAGACTGCTACTAATAGGCTCTTGAGCCTTACTAGAACTGATTCCTGGAACTGATTTAACAGTTACCAATATTTCCATAGAGCTTTCGTAGCTAGGTTTAATTAAGAAAGCTACCAAACTGCTAATTGCTATAACTAGACTAGACACTCCCAGAATTAGAAACCGACGATAAAAAAGAATTGCCAAGATTTTTTTGTGATTAACTGTGCTTTGTGTAGAGGTAGTAATCACCTGTGGGGGATTCAGAATAGTTTTAGGCATAATTTTACTTCCTATTTTGGCAAACTTACTTAACAGAACATTTTGCCGAGTATCTCTTGTCTAATTATCAATCTGTTTCTATAGAAATCCGGTTTGATTTCCCTGTAATTAAATGAATGAGTCATCTCTTCATCTAAAAATATTCACGTTAAAATGAAACTCTAGCAATGTCAAGTATTTTGCTATATCTTTACTTTATATTTAATAATTAAAAATTGGTTAGATTATGGTTATTTGCAGATATTTTATACAATCAATAATTAACTTTTTAGTATAGTGTAACTAAGTAAAATCAGCCTAAATAGTTGATATATAACAAAATCTAGTGCAGTTAAGTCGAAAAATAAATAGAATCCCTATATTAATTCCTTTTTTAACTGAACTGTATTGGGCTATATTGCAAAAATAGTCGGAAATTATTGATGAAAACTGATCATATAAGTATGTGAAGTTTGAAGCTCTGCATCATCTACACAGGATTAATTTGTGATAATTAATTCCTGCTTAGATGTGTTTTATTTGACATTAAAACGGTTATTGAGAGTAAAAGTTTGCCGAAAATGGATGATGAAAATTAAAGATTTTATAAAATCCTAAAAAAAATTTAACCCTTGATTTAGTCCTAAAAAAGGGAGCTTAATTCCTAAGATTTTAAAATAAATTTTGACAATTTTACGATTTCTTTCTTGTTGCTTGTGACTCCTGACTTCTGAATGTTTTACCCTTGTACTTGAATTAATTGTGTTTCCCGACGTCGAGGTATATCATAAATCATAAAATCATGAGCCATATCAGTACGGGGAAAAATAGCGCGGGCTTCCTGAAGTAAATCTTTTAACTCTAAATTATTACCTGGAGCATAGCGAGGACTAAAATGAGTCATAATTAACCGATGCACATCAGCTGCTAAGGCTGTTTGTGCTGCCATTGTGGTTGTAGAATGTAACCTTTGAAAAGCCATATCTGAATCCTGATGAGCAAATGTGGCTTCATGAATTAATACATCTGCGTCCTGTGCTAATTGCACAGCACCATCGCAATAAATTGTGTCAGTACAATAGGCAATTTTGCGCCCAATTTCTGTCGGGCCACATAATTGACTACCATGTATTACTCGTCCATCATCCAGGGTAACGGTTTCACCACGCTTGAGTTGTCCATAAATACGTCCTGCCGGAATTTGTAATGCCTTGGCTTTTTCTACATCAAAACGTCCTGTACGGTCTTTTTCTGCGACTCGATAACCAAAGGCGGTGATGCGATGATGTAATGAACCACAGCTAACTGTAAATTCATCGTCTTCATAAATTATTCCTGGACGGGCAGTATGCACCTTGATCGGATAAGAAAAATGTGTATGGGAGTAACGCGAGACTGCTTGTAGATATTCATTTAATCCCGACGGTCCATAGATATCAATTCGTTCTACGTTACCAGCCAAACCACAACTGGCTAGAAGACCCATCAAGCCGAAGATATGGTCACCGTGCATATGGGTGATAAAAATACGGGAGAGTTGACTGCTTTTCAGGTCACTGCGTAAAAGTTGGTGTTGAGTACCTTCTCCACAGTCAAATAACCACAGTTCTGCCCGTTGTGGTAACCTTAAGGCCACACTAGAGACATTGCGCGATCGCGTGGGGACACCAGAACTTGTCCCTAAAAATGTGATCTGCACAGAGTTATTCAGCCCTCCTGCTAGACAGAACTTGACTAGCCTTATTGAAAACTAGTTATTGGTTTTTGGCACTATTACCAGTATACATGGAAAATGTAGTTGTCACCCCAAAACTTATTAAAAATACTGGAATTGAGCAAATATCAGGCTCTATTAAGTATATCTATATAAGTTGTTAAGTCTGTTTATTAGTAATTGGTTAGGAGCAAATACCCAATTTATTGATAAATATTCTCACTCCTGACGAATCAGAATATCCGCTGGGAGGACGTTGATCTGGTGATGGTTGATACTCGGTCAACAAATCAGGAGTTATGCCCAAGGTCATGTTTAAAACACAAGTTGAGAAAACCCCTAAACGTAAAAGCCACTTAAATTGAGGCATGATCTTCTGTACTGATCCTTTTAATCTAAACATTCTGAGACATCCTGGACATCAAGTACAACATCACCAACGGTGTTGGTGAAGGTGGAATCGCAATCCCACATAGCTTTGAGGAAAATCTCCACGGCTCCATTAAAATCACGGGACATTTTAATAGTTTGTCACCACTCAGCTTTGAATGAATATCCCCACATTTGCTAGAAGTTTTAGAAGTATATTCTCTGCTGATTCTTATCAATCTGGAACCATACTGGTTACAGAGAGATTCAAGTGTCTGAGAGAATTGATCAAGCACCCAAGTCATCATTGCTCTCCTTTAATATTTTACTGGAGAATATAATAAATATCTTTTTTAAAGAATATCTTGATGTTTGTCAAATTTATTATATATTTTATTCGGTATTAAACAAGATATTTTAGATGATTTTATTGCCAAAGTGGCAAATATTTTTTGTAAAATATCTGTCATTTTGGCTATAAATATCACTAAAAGTAGGTTGACTAAAACAGGCTAATATGTAAGACCAATAGGCACAAGATAACTCACAAAGAGTTCCTTGCGGAGAAAGAGAAACTCGCTGGAATTTACCTTTGAGTTGTCGAGCTAAATTTCTAAATTGTTGTGTACCTCGACCTTCTCTGGTTGAATTAATACCCAAGCCATTATCAATAATAGTCAGAGAATGCCATCCTGCCGATGATGAGCAAGTAACTTGAAGACAAGTTATCCCGACAGGCCATTGTTTACCAACATTACATAAAGCTTCTTCTAAAAATCGGCAAAGTCCTCGTTTATTTTCAATACTCAAGTGTTGCTCATCTATAATTTCAAAAGTGCGGATTTTAACTCTGATTGTTTTAAAGTAGGGAAAGTTTCGCTCTAAGGTATGGCTGTAAACTTGATAGAGAATTTCATGCAGCGGATCTCGCAAATTTATGACCAAATTTTTGTTTAAATAAAGACTATCATCTTGAACTAATGGTTCTTGTTGTAAGAAATCGTAAATTCCCCTTAATTCATGGTTTAATTTCTCCAGTTCATTTTCTAATTCAGGTAATAACTTATTTAATGGTAAATCTTGCCCTCTAAATAACCTTAAAATTCTGGCTAGACTTTGTAGTCGTTCAATTATGTATGGTTTCATAAGTGCGCTCGATGATGACTTGACGGGCTTTAATTCCGGCTCTTAAAGCTCGGTCGTATTGATATAAAGCGGTGAGAGCAATCCCATTCACAGCTAACACAATACTTGCTGGTATTACTGGTACCCACCAACCCCAAATTAAAAGTGAATAACTAATTGTGATCAGACTAATCATTGCTATACCGACCAGAAAAAAATTTATTCCTGGTGATTTAGTCAACCTAGCGCTAGCGACTCCTAAAAAACCCCAAGTGATAATCCATATATATTCCCATTGCTCATCCCAAGTATTTAAAAGCGGTCTAGAATCAAGTACTGCACTGATGATTTGGCTAACAACATGAGCCTGGATTTCTACTCCGTAAACTCTTCCTGTTGCAGGTTTTCTGGTTTTGACTGCGGAAGTGGTAATGTAATCTTTACGACTAGAAGCTGTAATCCCAATAATTACAATGCGATCGCTAATCCAGTCAGGATCAAATTGATTATTTTTAATATCATTCCAGGATAAAGTTCTGAATCCTTTGACTGTATGACGGAAATTCACCAGCATCTGAATTCCACCAGTATCAGTTTGTACATATGCTCCGGAATTAGGTGAGAGTCGGGGGAGTTCAGTTTTACCAAAGCGCATAGCAGCGCGATCGCGAATCCCATTTTCTAAGCTAATACCTTGAGCAGCTAAATAAACTTGTGCTAGACGCAAAGACAAAGATAATTTATATCCTGTGTCCGTTGGTGTTCCTAGCAAACTACGTCTGAGTTTACCATCACTATCCGGAATTTGATCAGCAAAACCAATTTGCTCAGAAGGTAATTCTAATGGTGGAGCGACTTTTTCAGGTAATACCTTTTCAATAGCAATAAGATTTTTAATGTTTTTAAATGCGGTAATAAGTTCAGTTTTACCGGGATTAACTGATAAATCCCGATAAATATCAAGACCAATCACTCTGGGATGATGACTTTGTAACTTCCACAGCAATTCAGCTAAAGCTTTATCTGATAGACTATAGTCTTGTAAACCACGAATATCATCTTCATTAATTCCCACAATTACTATTTTTTCATCTAGGTTTTCTTCGGGACGTAGATAAAGAAAATTATCTAAAGCTAGCCATTCCAAAGATTGCATAAAACCAGCTAAACGAGTAATAATAACTAGTCCAATTATAACAATACCTGGTAATAAACCTATACGTAAAATAGGAATTTCTTCTTTAATGGTTTCCCAAATACTCAGTTGTCTAAGCTTTATCTTTGATATGAAGATTTTCATGAAAAATTATTTTTTTTCATTTGACGATTAACTAAGCTTTAGATTCAAAATCCAAAATTAACCTGACACGAATTCACTAAAAGAATATAATAAATTCAAACCCACCGAACCTAGCTATCATCTGATATGATTATTTTTGAATTTTTTAGATTTGCTGAACCATAAGGAATTTTGAATTGTTATTAATACCTACTTTTAATCAATCAAACCTTCCGCTCTAGCTCGCATTTCAGTTTGGATACGAATATTTTTTCCTTCTTCAGGATAAATATTTAAAGCATCTTGTAATTTACTCCAATAATGACGTACCATTCGTTCAGATATACACATTTTTTCGGCAATGGTTTTATCTTGCAATCCTTGATCAAATGCTAAAGTTAATACCTTCAGCCATTCTGGTTTAACTTCTAATCCTGAATAAATACCCTTAATATCTTTTGTATGAGTTAATCCCTGTAATGCCCAATCAACTCTAGTCAGCATTTCTTGTGTAGAAAGACTTTTATCTGCCACTGTAAATCCTCCTTTGTGACTATCAATAACCGGGCGAATTCTTACCAGTGTTCTGACATGAACACTTTGAATCACAAGATTAATATGAGGATAATTATTCATGATAGTTTTTAGGAGTTGAAGACCTGTATCTGGTCTAGCAATTATGCCTTGATCCTGGGGAATACAAAGATCCATAACCACTAGATCAGGTTGAAAGTTAGTCATTTGATTCAGAGCATTATTAGCATGATTAGCAGTGATAAATTCAGCAGCAGGGGAATATTTTTTCAGTACATCAACTGTTCCACTTAAAACTGATTCATGGTCATCAATTACGAGAATTTTCAACAATGTATTTGCGGACGCAGCTTGTTTCATATTTAACCCTTTGCTAACTAATTACAGGATTTACCAATCAATTTTTCTTTCGATTTACTTTATTAAACTTATTTATATCTAATTCTAGAACTAATAATTAATTTAGAATAAGATATGCAACACCTTTTTACTATTAATCTTGATGGATAAAAATTTGGACTCGAAAAAACCCTGAGTGTAAATAATATCTACCAATAAAAGTACCAATCTACTCTAAGATTTACGTGGTGACAAAAGCATTTACCAGATACTAAAAATCGAAAACTTTGATAGAGATATTCTAAGTCAGGTAGACTAGAATAAAAGAGAAGACTAGGTACATCGGGATAGGTGATTCTGATTGTTAATTTACCTAGATTTTTATCTTCCTCTAAACCAATATAAACTGTTAGTGGTGTTAAAACTTCAGATAAAGTTATGATTAGTAACTCCTCTAAAGTTCTTAAAATTATCAAACCATGTTCCATTGGTTCAAGTCGCCAAGACGCTGGCATATTGATTTGAAAAAATATCTGGGGATAGGATGTTAGCCACGGTTTTAATAAACACTCAATAGCCAGAGGTAAGCTATCGTGAAGGGATGCTGGAAATAGGCGATCGCTCAATTGTACTAAAGAATTATCAAAATTATCAAATTTTTGGAGGAACTCTTGTGCTTTATCTGTAGGTAAATTTAAATTATCTATAGTTAATAAATCTAAGCTACGACGAATTGAAAAGGATTCTTGTAATAAATCATCCCGAATTTTCTCAGCTTCTAGGAAGAGTTTGATGGATTGTCGATAAAACCACCATTTTAATGCTTGCTGAATCTGCTGATCAAATGTCATAAACTATGCTTGGGATATTCCCTAGATAATTTAAATTATAATTGATTGACAATATAGATTCATCAAAGATTCCTCTATAGCAAGAAGCAGTGAACAGGCTAGAAAGTCTTTTATTGTATTGATTTTTAGGTAAATTTTGTCCCTCATTCAAGTACATACGGCGATATTACATTTGTTCTAGAAATCCACTTTAATTTTTGAACGTATCTAAATATTCAAGCAAAAGAGAAGAGAATTTGTGTTCAAAAATTTAACTGGGCTTCTATAGTACTAGCAAATAGTTTAAAGCTCCAATATCTAGATAGTTAACATATAATATAATTGATATAAAATGCGATTACACTTTCCTAAAGGTATAGATTTAAAGGTAAAATAGTCTAAAAATGACAAGATTCCCGGCTATAAGCAGGGAATACTAAGAATCAGCATTATTCTACAATCATGGATAATGAGAAAAATAACAACTCAAAAATCAGCGATTAGCCTGGCTTTTCTGAGCATAAATTTTAGCACTGTTTCCTCTTGAGATATAATATCCACATTTGCACCCATCCCTGCTTGAAGATGACATTTATGATTGCTTCTACCAAATGACAGATTTTCTGGTTTGATTGTGACATCAAAGTAACTAGTATTGACAGAGTTGTTGGCTAGGTCATTATTTTTATTTTGAGGTGTAATTGCATCTGGGGAAATGGTACTGACAATACCATTAAGAGTGCCATAATCGGGATGTGGACAGGCACTAAAACGCAATTGGACTTTTTTACCAGTAGTAACTTTTTTAATTTCCGCAATCGGAATCATGGCTTTAATTACTAAGGGGGTATTATTAGGAGCAATTTCTGCCAGCGAGTCGCTAGTACGTACTACTTGACCAGGATTTCGTAAATAAAGTTTGAGGATAATTCCATTACTAGTAGCACGAATAATACTACTGTCTAGTTGATTTTCCAGTTGTTGAAGTTCTTTTTGATTTTGCTGGATTTGGGTTTCCGTTTCTACACGTCGCTGGATTAAAGCTTGTTTTTCTTTTTTTAGCGTCGCGATGGTAGCATCACCTTTAGCAGTCTCCTGAATAATCCGTTCTTGAGCCATCTTCACTGTTGCAGAAGTGGGATTAACAGCAGCTGAAGCTGATTGAACTTTGGCTTTAGCAATATCTACAGCTTTTTGAGCTGCTTTCAGTGCTGATATAGATTGATGAACTGCTAGAACTCTGGCTTCAAATTCTCTTCTCCCTACCGCTCCCGTTTGTGCAAGTTGTTGATAGCGATCGCGATCAACATTAGCAAAGTCTAAATCAGCTTGAGCTTTTTGTAAATCAGCCTCGCTTTTTTGTTGACTAGCTTTTGATGCTTGGAATTCACTTTGAGTAGTAATTTTTCGCTCTTGATAATCCCGTTGGTTGCGGACTAAATCAGCTTCAGCAGAAGCGACTGTTTGCTGTATTACTCTTTGTTCAGCCTCAATTTGTACATCTAAACTACTGATTTGAGCATTAATTTGAAATATTTGCAATTTACCCTGTTGCAAGTTACTTTGTAGTTGACTTTTTTTAATTAGTAATTGTTGATTATCCAGGTTAGCAATGACATCTCCTAATTTAACAGCCTGATTTTCCTGAATCAAAATATTTTTGATAGTTCCTTCTATTTCTGGTTGAACTATGCGAATTTCACCTGTAGGTCGAACTGTAGCACTAGCTTTAACTGTGATATTATACTTGATGGAAGAAGCCAGAGCAATTCCCACTCCAACTGCACCAGCTAAAAAGATGCCTACGAAGGATGCCCAGTGGTTAACAGGAGGAAGAAATTCTTGATATTCTGTTAAAGAAGTTATTTTTTCTTGGTTACTGGAGAGCATAATTGTAGTAGTAATAGATAGGTTTTTGTAGTAATAGTAGGGGCGTATGGCCATACGCCCCTATTTGTTTGTACACCGTAGTCAATCAGGAGAGGGACAGTTTTATGATTATTGATATCTGAATAATTCTTCATAACTAATGAATTAAAAAATCTAAATGATCTCCTGGTTTGGCTCGTAAATCTGCCAAAGAACCTTCCAGCTTTAACTTACCTTGGTCTAATAAAATAATCCAATCAGCCCGACTAATTACTTTAGGACGATGAGTGATTAGAATTGTAGTTTTACCTTGACGATGTTCAAATAATTGATCTAAAACCTGTGCTTCACTAACGGGATCAAGTCCACTTGTAGATTCATCTAAAATTAGAATCGGTGGATCTGTAATAATCGCTCTTGCTATAGCTAATCGTTGACGTTGACCACCAGAAATATTCGCACCAAATTCTCCTAAAACAGTTTGATATTTTTCAGGAAGTTTACTGATAAATTCATCAGCACTAGCAATTTGACAAGCCCTCACAATTTGCTCAAAAGTCACATAAGGCGCACCTAAACGAAAATTTTCTACAATAGAACGACTCCAGAAATGAGCATCTTGCGGAACTAAAACTACTTGTTTTCTTAGACAATCTAGAGAGAGGTCTTGGAGGTTATAAATTCCAATGCGGATATTCCCAGATTGCAAGGTATATAATCCCGCAATTAATTTAGCTAGACTACTTTTACCACAACCAGATTTACCAATTAGAGCAATAACTTTACCCCCAGGAATTGTTAAAGAGAAATCTTCTAGTAAATCCAATCGACCAGCATAATGAAAGTTAACATTTGTACAGATAATATCAGCATCCCCAGCAATTTTAGCATCAGGTTTTTTACCATCATCTTTATTTTCTGGAGTGGCATCTATAACTTCTGTAAGTCGTTGAGTAGCTGTTTTAGCGCGAGTAAATTCCTCAACAAAACTGATAATCATGGTAATTAAACCCAGAAAATTACCATTCATGGAATTAAATGCTAGTAGCTGACCTATACTCAGATTTTCAGCCGGATTAATTACTAAATAGCCACCAAACCAGAGTAAGGTAACACTACCAATAGCTGAAACAAAGCCAGAAAAAGTATTATTAATAATACCAATTTGCATACTGCGAAACATGAGTTTCGCTAAACGACCAAATCGGTTTTCCAACTCATCCCAAAACTGCGGACACTGATGAAGTAGTTTTTAGGGTCAATGCACCTTTGAACGTTTCTACTAAAACCCCCTGTGTTTCTGCTTCTGTGACTAAAACTTCACGAGTTCTTTCTCGTAAAATTGGCTGAAATACAATTGTAGATAGAGTCATTAATACAGAAATAAATAAAGCTAATATCGTTAATTTCCAGGTATAAAAAAGCATAAAACCTACAGAAATTATCGAAATAAAGAATTTACTGGGTAGACTGATAACTACATGAGCAACTAATTGATTAATCTGTTCAATATCTTGTAAACGACTAACTATTTCACCACTCCGACGAGCTTCATAATAAGCCAGAGGTAATCTTAAAATTTGCTGTCCAAATTCTAGAACTAATCCTAATTGCAAACGTTGAGCAAAATGAGCAATTAAGTTAGATTGAACAAATCCTAATGTATGGGAAATAAAATTCATTACTACTACAGCAATAACCACATTAGTGAGTAATTTTGTATCACCTCTAACCAGGACATCATCTGTAAGAATTTGCAACAAAAAAGGAGAAGCTAAAGAAAGCATTCCCAAAACAATATTCAGCAGTAAAGCTTGTGCGAGAATAGCACGATAAGTCCAGACGCGCTGAAAGAAACGCCAAAAACCACCGACTTTATCACCATCTTGGGCAAAAAAGCGGATGGGATCTGGTTCTAGTAATAAGATTAACCAATCTGTCCAACCATCTATTAAATCTTTTGTAGAAAGATAACGAGTACCGATAGCTGGATCTACAACCAAGAATTTTTTACCTTGTTGTCCATATAAAACCACCCAATGATTCCCCTTCCAGTGAATAAT
This sequence comes from uncultured cyanobacterium, assembly GCA_963766435.1. Classification (GTDB taxonomy): domain Bacteria; phylum Cyanobacteriota; class Cyanobacteriia; order Cyanobacteriales; family Nostocaceae; genus CAVXZH01. The sequence continues at coordinate 1,546,020 of CAVXZH010000006.1, read as the reverse complement.
TGCTGGTAAGGGTGCTTCACTCATATGATTGAGAAGTTCTGATGAAGTTTTGAGGGGACGAGCTTTAAAACCGAGTATCTCTGCTCCTCTTCTCAAACCTAATAAAGTAGTACCAGTTTGTCCAGTACCAACGGCTTCACGGATGCGACTTAAGGTAAAAGTTTGTCCATAATGTTTAGCAATTGCAGCTAGACAAGCTGCTCCACAATCTTCTTCACTATGTTGTTGAACGAATTGGTATTTCATAGATAAAGCACACCCAATAAAAAAATATACAAACCAAAATTAAACTATTAACATTTACACTAGTTTTTATCGGTAGTGTTGATTTTTATGAATAGTAAAAATCAACATATTAATACAGCTTATTTAAATGTCAAAAAATTAAATACTTACTTAGACTATAAGAGGATGTTTGAAAAGTTTATGCAAAGTATAATTTGTCATTCTGAGCGTAACGAAGTGGAACGATCACGGAAGCGTTCCGAAGGAAAAAACCTCAATTTTGAGATGCTTCACTACGCTATCGCTTCGTTCAGCATGACATTTTTGACTTTTATTTTTACTTTTCAAACATCCTCTAATAGTCATATGCAGATTTTATAAATAGTAGTCTTCTTCAATGAAGTTCAACTATTTATGGTAATGTAGATTTGGTTAAAAAACGTATAAACAGATAGACTACAGGGAAAAATTACTAGCTTAAAATTTATGATTAAATTGCTAATAATCAGGTTATTAAAGCTGTAACAGTATTATTAATCGAATTATTATTACCCTTGATCAAATTAACTACAAAAACAAATTGCTGGAAGTTGAGAATGAAATTAAAATTAAAAGTCGGTTGAAATCTATTGTGATGTCTTTTGTGTCTACCACCAATTATGATTTCTTGTTCTTCAGCCGTTACTTCAGTGAATAATAGATCAGACATAGTAGAAACTTTTTACTTCTGTTAATTTCACGGTATTGTACTGTTTGATACAAATCAACTTACCGCTTGATTAATACAATATCTCAAAGCTTATAATTAAGTCATGATCATTCTCTGATAACTTAATTACCCTATTCAGAAAATTAATTTGTAGAATTAAGCCAAAGCCATTTCTGAAAAATACATCTTATTTGCACAATTTTTTAGCTGCAAATAGGAAATAGTCACTAACTAGACTTGTACGATTAGAATTTTGATTCTTGTACTAAAAGCAGTCAGCAGTCAGAAAGAGAGGAATAGAAATGTTTAAAATATTCCATTTTCAATTACCTCATATCTAACTGACAGCTGACTTATTTCATGCCATTAAACAAAAGATTTTAGAGTAGAATTATCACTCATTATTATCAACGAGAGAAAATTAACTCTAAACATTGTTTAGTAATTAACCTGCATATGCAACATTACTACTAGCAACAAAATTATCTTTGCCAACTACGGTGATTGGAGCAACGATGATTGCAATGTTAGACTTGTATGCTTTTAGAAACAACTCATTTTTGTTTTTTTCAATCTCTGTAAAAGTATAATCATAACCACCACCAGCTACGATTTCTTGTTGTTCAGCAGTTACTTCGGTGAATAATACGTGAGACATGATAGAAAACTCCTTGATTTCGTTAACTTCGCGGGTTTTTCGCTGCTCTTGTGCGGCTCAACTCCCCGCTTGTTAATACAATATCTGGAAGGAACTAGTTGAGTCATTTACATTTTCTGCTAACTTAATTACCATATTTAAACAACTATTTGATTCAATTAGGTCAATGCTATTTCTGAAAAAAACATTGAGATAGTCCGTAGGGCGTAGGCGGTCACGTTGTACTATAAGCATATAATATTCAACACCTAATTGCTGGATATTAACATTGCAATCAAAACTAATTTCTACCCTATAACCAAATCAACATACATAATTGTAAGAGGTGGCAATCTCCTACTTCAGGAAAACTGCCCTTCTTGAGTTGTAAACCCTATCTCCACGACATCAGCTAGACACTTCACGTAACTTAGATCAATCAGCATGAAATTCCAACTGTTATTAGGCGCTTTATTTTCCCAAATTAAAGGACGTCATTGGTGGCTAGGTATCCTCTTGTGGATTGCTTTAGTTGCGCCTGCTCAAGCATCTGTAATCCTACGCATCGCGATTGAGAGAGGAGTTAATCAGGTAAAAGTTGGTGCTTCCACTCCAGCAACCGTAAAAGATAGTACTGGTCGCACCCTCGGTCAATTACCAGCGAGAACTGCATTTGTTGCCCAAGCTGTTCCCGGAGGAGTAGCATTAGATCGATGGCAGTCTGGTTTATTTTGGATTGAACCAAGTGCTAAAGGATTTGTTTATATAGGCGATCGCTGGTATCGTGGTCGCACTCTGGTTGTCCCCACAGACAAAGGCATTACCGCAGTTAACTGGGTAGATTTAGAAGAATATCTCTATAGTGTCATCGGTGGGGAAATGGATTCTGCTTGCGCCAAGAAGCTCTCAAAGCCCAAGCGATCGCCGCCCGCACTTTTGCGCTCTATGAACGAGAAAAACAAAGGAATAATCCTGTTTATGATTTAGGCGCTAGCCCAGACCGCTGGCAAATTTATCAAGGTGTGAAAAGCGAATCTAATAATACTTTATTAGCTGTTGATGCTACAGCTAATAAAGTATTGACTTACAACAATAAAATTATTCTCTCTGTCTTTCACTCTTGTTCTGGAGGACACACGGAAAACGTAGAAGATGTGTGGGGAAGTAAAGAACCTTACTTGCGTGCGGTTCCAGACTACGATTTAGATTTCAATGGTTCGAATATTAAGGAGTGTAAATGGGTGAAAACCTTCTCTCCGGTCGAAATTAGCGCCAGAGTTTCTGGTGTGGGCACTATACAGGATATGATCGCTACTACTTATTCATCTTTTGGTAGTGTTAAAGTCCTCAAAATTGTTGGTAATCAAGGTACTAAAGTACTAGAGGGCGAACAAGTCCGCACAGCACTTAGGATAAAAAGTACTAAATTCACTGTCAGTAAAGGAGCAAATGGTAGTTTTATCCTCACCGGAGCAGGTTACGGTCATGGTTTAGGGATGAGTCAATGGGGAGCTTACTCTCTAGCTCAGAAAAAGGCTAATTACCTGCAAATTTTAGGACATTATTACCAAGGTGTCGCTCTTACACCCATTCAAGCTAAGTGAGGCAGGGGGGCAGGGGGCAGGGGGCAGGGGGCAAGGGGGAGAAGAGGAAGAAGAGGAAGAAGAGGAAGAAGAGGAAGAAGAGGAAGAAGAGGAAGAAGAGGAAGAAGAGGAAGAAGAGGAAGAAGAGGAAGAAGAGGAAGGAAATAGAATTTAAATATCCCATCTCCCCACCTCCCCATCTCCGTTTATCCCCCCTGCTCCCTGCTCCCTGCCCCCCTGCCTCTTCCCTCCCCCCTGCCCCTTTCCCTTTTTAATGACAGGATTTTAGGATTAATTTTCACCAATTTAATTAGCTTTTTATTACCAATACATAAATCAGTAAATATACTATATGGAAAGTTAAGTATTTAATTTTATTCTATTTTTTTAAGCAAAAATTAAATTGCAGGATAATTAGGCTGAAGAAAAAGTTTAGTATTGATATTCTGCAATTGAAAAAATGGAGAGAACTTCTCCCACCAGTATCCACCAACAGTAATGAGTATTCATTACTAAGGCTTGGTTCTGGGGAAAAATGAATTTTATGATTGTTGTCCACAGATGTAATCACCTCATTACTGAAGAAGTTACCGGAGTTGATTCTGCCTCTTTGAAGCTGATGAACAAATTCATAATCAGTATACTAGTTATTGTAGTTACGATTGGTAACAGATGTATTTTCTCAGGTTGGAACTAAAACTCAACCGTCCACATCTGTCCGATCTTAACCGATGTAATAAATTTACATTGTTTATCTACAATTTTCGACCATCGGGCTGTACCCAATCTTGGGAGTTCGGAAAAAGTTTTGTCTTGCATCCAAAGACAGGAGAATTTGAGGAAGAGCCATGCAGGAAAATGAGCGGGAAAAAATACGCCACCTATTCGTCATCCAAGACATGGAAGGGCAGCGAACTGTTCCCTTGCTAGAAACTACTTACTCTCTTGGACGGGATGAGCGGAATGCTATAGTCTTACATTCCCGGTCTGTATCGAGACAACATGCAATTTTATTACGGGTGACAATTCCAGATACTGACCAATATGGTTTCCGGATTATTGATGGCAATTTTAAAGGTAAAAGAAGCACCAACGGACTATATATTAATGGTGCTAAATGCTTTTCTCACAGTCTCCAGCATGGTGATACGATATTCTTTGGTAATCACTATGCTCAGGCCAAATATTATGCTGTTTCCAATCTTTCAGAAGCGTCATTTATCGACTTTTGTACAGCAAAAGACCTGTCAAAATTTTTGTTAGAACAATCCAAAACCACGAATCCTTCTGATACTTTTATTGTCCACAATGATAATTTAGAAGGAGCTAGTGAGACTGCTGTCACTCGCCTGGCATCTTTTCCAGAATTGATCCCTAATTCCATTATTGAGATGGATTTAGAAGGAACGGTAACATATCTTAACCCAGCTGCGGCTTTAAAGTTTCCTAAAATTAGGAAAGCTGGCAAAAATCATCCTCTACTAGCAGGACTTCCTAAAGCAGTTCAGAATCGGGATGGTAATTCTTTTGTCCGAGAAATAGAGGTTAATGGCGAAATTTTTGAACAATCCGTTCATTATTTGCCAGAAAGCGATTTAATTAGAACTTTTATTGTCAGAGACATTACTGAGCAAAAACAAGCAGAAGCTCAACTCAGGAAACGAGATCGTTTGCTACAGGCAGTAGCTGAAGCTACTAATTATTTACTGGCAGAAATGCATTATGAAACAGCTATTAATAAAGCACTTGCTGTATTGGGAGCAGCAGCAGAGGTGGATCGTGTCTATCTTTTTGAAAATCATCCTCATCCAGTTACAAATGAAATGGGAGTGCGTGTAAAGTTTGAATGGATACGCCCCACCCAAGAAAATGGTCATTCTTATTGGCAAAATCAATCTTATTCAACGTCTGGATTAAGCCGTTGGTATGATATTCTCTCTACAGGTAAATCTATTAGCGGACTCACCCACGAATTTACCGAAACTGAACAAAAAATCCTGAATAGATATGGGATTCAATCTCTACTAATTGTCCCTCTCAAATTAGAAACAGAATTTTGGGGTTATTTGGGCTTGGCAGATTGTACCACTGAGCGTCATTGGTCATTGCATGAAGAATCCACCCTCTCAACTATGGCTGCTAGTATTAGTGGAGCTAAACAGCGTCAACAAGTAGAGGAAAAAATTCGCTATCAAGCCCTTCATGACTTACTCACAGGATTGCCGAATCGACGACTATTTCATCAGAGACTTTCCCAAGCCCTATCCCAAACTAATACTAGTCAGCAGGAAAGTTTAGCTGTGATCTTCCTTGACCTAGATCGGTTCAAAGGTATCAATGATATTTTGGGACATACATTGGGCGACCAATTATTACATGATATCGCGCAAAGACTGAAACACTCTCTCAGATCCTGGGATACTTTAGCCCGTTGGGGCGGTGATGAATTTATAATTTTACTGCCTCAAATTAATGATCAAGAAGAAATATCGGAAATAGCTAGAAAAATTTTACAAAGCCTAGAAAATGCTTTTCATATCCACGGACATGAACTTTTTGTCAATGCCAGCCTGGGTATTGCCATGCTAGATGCAAATAGTCCTGACGCGGAAACTCTAATCCAACACGCCGACACAGCTTTATATTGTGCCAAAGAACAAGGTGGAAATGACTATAAATTCTATATTGCCAAAAATCCTAACACCCATGAAAGTAGTCGTTTAGAAAAAGAATTACGTTATGCTATAGATCGAGAAGAATTAGCGGTATATTACCAGCCTCAGATTAATATTATCACTGGAAAAATTACTGGCATGGAGGCTTTAGTCCGCTGGCGTCATCCAGAAATGGGGATGGTTTCACCCAATGTTTTTATTCCTCTAGCGGAAGAAAATGGATTGATTGTTCGGATTGGGGAATGGGTGCTCCAAACGGCCTGTAAGCAGAATAAATCCTGGCAAAATGCAGGATTATCCCCTTTTAAGATTGCTGTTAATCTTTCTTTGAAACAATTACGCCAACCAAAACTAATCGAAAAAGTAGCTGAAATTTTAGCTCAGACAGGATTAGAGGCGAAATGGTTAGAGTTAGAGATTACAGAAAGTATCGCTATTAAGGATATTACCGATATTAATTTCACTAAGACTGTACTAAAAAGATTGCAGGAGATGCAAGTAAATTTATCTATAGATGACTTTGGCAAAGGTGAATCTTCCCTTTCCCGTCTTCAGGATCTACCCTGTGATAGATTGAAAATTGATAGCTCTTTTATTAGGGGTCTTACCATAGATGATAAAGTTTCTTGCCATATTGTTGAAACTATAGTTAATTTGGGACGAGGCTTACATTTAAAGCTAACTGCTGAAGGAGTAGAAAAACAAGAAGAACTAGATTTTTTGAAGTCAATTAAATGTGATGATGTCCAAGGATACCTATTTTATCCAGCACTTTCTGCCGAAGAAGCCACAGATATTATCAAACAGAGAATGTGAACGATCAGGAAACAGGAAACAGGAAATTTATTCGGCAAACAAAAAAGCTAACATCTAAAATCTAAAATGTGATATGACACAACTATTTACACCATTTAAGAATCGTGAAATTACCTTTCGTAATCGCATTGCGGTTTCACCAATGTGCCAGTACTCCAGTACTAATGGATATGCAAATGAATGGCACTTAGTACATTTAGCTTCCCGATCAGTTGGTGGAGCCAGGTTTAGTATTTACAGAAGCAGCCGCAGTAGAGGCTCGTGGGCGGATTAGTCCCCAAGATTTGGGAATCTGGTCAGATGAACACGTAGAAATGTTAGCCCAGACGGTGGCACTAATTCATAAGTTTGGGGCTGTTTCTGGTATTCAACTTGCCCATGCGGGGAGAAAAGCTAGCACCGCTAAACCTAGTCAGGGGGGAAAAGTTATAGATGAATCTCAAGGGGGTTGGCGTCCTCTTATTTCTAGTAGTGCGATCGCATTTAGTCAAGATTATCCAGTTCCAGCAGCTTTAAGTCTAGAAGGTATTCAGGAAATAATTAAGGCTTTTGTCCAAGGGGCTAAACGTTCTTTACAAGCAGGCTTTCAGGTAGTAGAAATCCATGCTGCTCACGGCTATTTATTACACCAATTTCTTTCACCTTTAGCTAATCAGCGACAGGATGCTTATGGAGGTAGTTTTGACAACCGGATTCGTCTACTCACAGAAGTTGTACAAAGAGTACGCGAGATTTGGCCAGAAACTCATCCTTTGTGGGTACGCATCTCCGCTACAGATTGGGTAGATCAAGGTTGGGATATTCAGCAAAGTATTGCTCTTTGCAAAATCCTCAAGTCTTTAGGAGTGGATCTAATTGACTGTTCTTCGGGGGGAATTATTCCCGGTATTCATATACCCGTTAAACCTGGTTATCAAACTCAATTTGCTGATCGCATCCGTCGGGAAGCTAATATCGCCACTGGTGCTGTAGGTTTAATTACATCTCCCCAGCAAGCAGACCAAATTATTAGCAGTGGCGCGGCTGATATGGTACTTTTAGGGCGTGAACTCCTCCGTAATCCTTACTGGACACACTTTGCAGCTAAGGAATTAGGAGAAGATAAACTCTGGCCTATTCAGTATGAACGAGCCTGGATGTAATATATAGCAGGAATCAGGAGTCATGCCCATAGGTTGATTGATTTTGGTAATCAAGCCCTTTAGGCAGGTAACTAAAATTTAGATTTTTATACAAGAGGTACAATATGAGAGTTTGGTTGGCTTGTATTTTCGTGCTTTTTGCTTTGGCAGAACTATTTAATTGGGTGCAAAAATTTACTCTGCCATTACCAGTGTATATTCTGGGTGGTGTGTTTCTAGCTGTTGTTTCTAACTACGATCAAATTATTGGTTCCTACTTTACCAGTACTACTTCAACACAGACCACACCTGAACCACCGCGATTAGAAGCAGCTGCTGCTATTAACACCATTCTGTTTCCAATTCCTAGTTCGGTAGAAAATGCGTCAGAAATTAAACCTGATTAATATAGTAGTCTCTCCAAAAGCGATCAGGACATCAACTGATCATAAAACTCTCTGTACACAAGGGTTTTACTCGTGATTTTTGACTCCTGCTATATCCAGAAAAAAAATTTTGGCATTGGGGAAACAATGTGCTAGTTTATAGTGCCACAATATGCGAAAATTACATCGCAATCCCGTAATCCTAGAATTAGCTCAGGCTATCAGGGTTATATTTTTGTTAACAATATCTAAAAAACTGAAGTTGAGTAACTTGTAACACAGAATATAGTAACAAAAATTACGGAATGTATTTAAGCAAAACTAAATCGTTGGTGCTTAGGGGCAAAACACGTGTTTAATAAAGTTGTCATGATTGGGTTTATGACCCTATTTCTGCTAGTAGGTCCGTTAATGGGGAATGCTCTTGCCCAAACACCTGCGGCTCCAGCAACTGTTAATTCTGGAGATACGGCATTTATGTTAATTTCATCAGCACTAGTGTTGTTGATGACACCAGGATTAGCATTTTTCTATGGTGGTTTTGTGCGATCGCGCAATATTCTCAACACCTTAATGATGAGTTTTGTGCTGATGGCGATTGTCGGAGTTACTTGGATTCTTTGGGGTTATAGTCTTTCCTTTGCACCAGGAACGCCATTTATTGGTGGTTTGGATTGGTTATTTGGTAATAATATCCAGTTCAAATTTCAGGCTGATGGCTATTTGCCACAGATGGCTTATGAAACAGCCCTAAAAGCACAGGATGCTAAGTATGCTGGTATAACTTCCTATGCTGGGACAATTCCGCACCAAGCATTCATGATCTATCAAGCCATGTTTGCAATTATCACTCCAGCTTTGATTTCTGGAGCGATCGCCGAACGGATGAGTTTCCGTGCATATTGCTTATTTGTGGTACTTTGGTCAACATTTATCTATACTCCCCTAGCTCATATGGTCTGGGCAAAAGGTGGATTTTTAGGTTTATATGGGGGTTTAGGCGCTTTAGACTTTGCTGGTGGTACCGTTGTACATATTAGCTCCGGTGTTTCAGCTTTGGTGGCGGCGATTGTCCTGGTCCGAGAAAAACCCATCCAGATCGTCTTAGCCCTCCCCATAACGTCCCTTTTATTTTGTTAGGTGCTGGTTTACTTTGGTTTGGTTGGTTTGGCTTTAATGCTGGTAGTGCTTTATCTGCGGGTAATGTAGCTACAGTAGCTTTTGTAGCTACTAATACTTCTGCTGCTGCTGCTACTTTGATGTGGTTGATTTTGGAAGCAAGTTTACGTGGTAAACCAACTGCTGTTGGTGCAGCGACAGGTGCTGTAGCTGGTTTAGTGGGTATCACTCCCGCCGCTGGATTTGTCACACCCCTACATGCAATTCTGATTGGTTTTCTAACCTCGTTAATCTGCTTTTATGCAGTAAGTTTCAAACATAAATTACAAGTTGATGATGCTTTAGATACCTATCCTGTACATGGTGTAGGGGGAACAGTAGGAGCCATTTTAACAGCTATCTTGGCTACTACAGAAGTTAACCCAGATGGTAAGGACGGAGTATTACGTGGTAATTTCTCGGAACTTTTCGTAGAACTAGCCGCAATTGCGATCGCATATGTAATTGCTGGCGTTGGGACATGGTTGATTCTACAACTGATAGAGAAAACCATTGGACTACGAGTTAAAGAGGAAGCCGAACTTCAAGGTTTGGATATTAATGAACACGGAGAAGAAGGTTATAACTCCGAATTTGGCGATGGCATTAATATGCCCTAGAAGAGGCAGGGGGAAGGGGGCAGAGGGGCAGAGGGGCAGAGGGGCAGGGTGCGGGGAGCAAGGGGGAGAAACGGAGATAGGGAGAGAAGAGGCAGGGGGGCAGGGAGCAGGGAGCAGGGGGGAAAAACGGAGGTGGGGAGATGGGGAGATGGGGAGAAAGGATATTTTAATTCTCTTTCCCCCTGCCCCCTGCCCCCTGCCCCCCTGCCCCCTGCCCCCTGCCCCCTGCCCCCTGCCCCCTGCCCCCTGCCCCCTGCCCCCTGCCCCCTGCCCCCTGCCTCTTCACCAGGTTGGGTCGGTAAATAAATTAATCGTTAACGTTTCCTTTCCTGGTGGTATGGGGGTAATACAAGCACGAATGATGTCCCCATCTTCTAATTCCACAGTACAGGCATGACAAGTTCCCATCAAACAACCTGTGGGAATCAATACCCCAGCCCGCTCTGCTACCGCTAACAGAGCTTCTCCTACTTCGGCATTAACGGTGACATTATCGGGTAAAAAGTGGACTTGAATACTCATTTTTTCAATTTCACAAAAATGCAGTTAAATCTAAATGGTTTTCTATTTGAGTAGCAATGGAATCTAAAATTTGCTCTCGATGTTCTCGATAGTTAGCAACACCAGTAGGTAAAGACTTTAGACCCCGTTGTTGACGAAGACGATTTAACCAAGCGCGACGCCAAGGACCATTATCAAAAATCCCGTGGAGATAAGTACCCCAAATAGATTGACTACTATCTACTAACCCTAAATTAGCATCATCAAATAGATGTTGAAAAGCTTTAGAATCTACGTCTTGCTGTTCTATACGCGATCGCCCTTGGTGGATTTCAAATCCATTCACAGGTAAACCAACCTGGGGATAATTGGAAGTGACCTGACGCTGACGAGCTACTTTCTGTCCAGTAATTACAGTTTTGATAGGTAATAAATTCAACCCTTGAAATCTGCCAGATTGTCCCTCTAATCCTTCTGGATCAGCAATAATTTGACCTAACATTTGGAAACCACCACAAATTCCTAAAACCGTACCTCCAGAAGCGGCATAATGTTGGATTGCTTCCGCCATACCAGTTTTTTGCAGTGAAATTAAATCAGGAATCGTAGTTTTTGTACCTGGTAAAATTACTGCATCTGGATGTCCTAAATCTTGTTTTGGACTAATGTATTTTACTGTAACAGTGGGTTCAGATTCTAAGGGGTCAAAATCAGTAAAATTAGCTATTCTCGGTAAGCGGATCACAGCTATTTGTAAATCTGACGGTGATTTTTCCGGTTTACGTTCCAGTAAATCTAGAGAATCTTCTGCTGGAAATACTTCTTCTAAATAAGGGATAACACCAATAACCGGAATCCCAGTCCGTTCTTCCAACCATTTTATCCCTGGTTCTAAAATGGAACGCTGTCCCCGAAACTTATTAATGACTACACCTTTAATTAAAGCGCGTTCATCTGGGTCTAATAATTCTAAAGTACCGATGACATGAGCAAAAGCTCCACCTCGATCAATATCCACTACTAACATCGTGGGTGCATTTAAATGTTTAGCCACCCGCATATTAGTTAAATCACGATGCTTAAGGTTAATCTCCGCTGGACTACCAGCACCTTCACAAACTAACAAGTCAAATTCAGTTGCTAAATGTTGTAAAGATTCTTCAATTACTCGCCAACCCTGCTCAAAATATTGTTCATAGTAATCGCTAGCACTAACCTTACCGACAGATTTACCTTTCAGAATTACTTGAGAGGTCATATCACCTTGAGGCTTGAGTAAAATCGGGTTCATTTCTACCCAAGGGATAACTCCTGCGGCCCAAGCCTGCACTGCTTGGGCATAACCAATTTCACCTCCACTAGCAGTAACATAAGCATTTAAAGCCATGTTTTGGCCTTTAAAAGGAGCTACTCGCCAACCACGCCGCGATAGAATCCGACAAATAGCTGTAGTTAATAGAGATTTTCCTGCGTGGGAAGTTGTTCCCACTACCATAATTGATTTCATATGTGAAGATTATTTTTTAGGGTGGAGCGGGCATCTTGCCCGCTTGACTGCATTGGCAGGCAAGATGCCTGCTCCACAGATTTAGCACGAACTTAGTGCAATTGCAGGTTAATCCGCTAATGCCAAATTTGCCACTGTGGTCGCTCAATTTTAGATTTTGGAAAGGAAATTTTTATGCAAATCCAGAATTTAAAATTTGCGCTCAATTTATCTTAAAGAATTCATAAACAGAATAGGCTTTCGGTATATTTTACTTGATTTTTGCTAGAAAGGTAATCGCCACCAACGAATTACCAGATCAGCCAGGCGATCGCCCCAGGATGGACTACTCCAATTTCTCCCCTCAAATTCTCCTAATAACTGATGACCCAGAGGAGTCAGGCGAAAACTATCTGTAATCCCCTGTCCATCAACTTCTCGCCGAATTATACCCACTTGAATCAGCCAACCTAAAGCTTGATCACATCCTAATTCTGATAATGGCTGTTTGGTGTAGCCTTTTTGAAAACCTGATGTGTGAGCAATATCCTTCAATGGTACACTTTGATGACGCATCAGCGACAATAAACACAGATTAAAAGGTGAACATAGAAGTGAACGCTTGGCTCGTGCTACGGTCTTGTGATGATAGGAAAACATTTTGGAATTTGAGTGTTCAATGTTAGTCATGTTTTTTTGGTGGTGAAGTTTGCTGACTTTTTTCAAAAATATTGTAAATTAATGTAAAATTTTGAGTGCATCAACAATCTGAAATAGGAAGAATTAATTATGCCTCTAGCAGTTGGTACGGATGCGCCTGCATTTACCGCTAAGGACACCAATGGTAATACCGTCTCATTATCTGATTTTGCGGGTAAGACGGTAGTTTTGTATTTCTACCCCAAAGACGACACCCCAGGTTGCACTAAACAAGCTTGTAGTTTTCGAGATGCTAAATCCGAATATGAGGGTAAAGACGTAATTGTGTTGGGAGTTAGTGCTGATGATGAAACGTCCCATCAAGCATTTACCAATAAATATAATCTCAACTTTCCCTTATTGGCCGATACAGATAAAGCGCTAATCAAAGCCTTTGATGTAGATGGTGGTGGTTACGCTAAACGTGTTACCTACGTTATTGGTGCTGATGGCAAAATTATTCATGTTGATGCTAGCGTCAACACAACTACTCATGCCAATGATGTTTTAACTGCACTAAAACTGTAGTTTTTCAGTAGAGGCGTTTCTATTCAACGTCTCTACTATGCTTAGATAGCTAATTTACTTACTAGAGGGTAAAGAAACCGATTGTGGTGTCATTTGTTGGGATTTAATCAAGATTACACCTGAATTTGATGGTTTCTGATCTGAGAATAATTTTTGTTGATTAGCTTTAAAAGCCGTTGCGGCTGAATCTAAGTTGTAATTTTGTTGTTCAGGATTCCATTGGGGATTGCCTAATTGTGCCCGATGCATTATGTCCAGAACATTGAAGTTATTTTGGTTGATGTTGGATAAATCATTGGCTTTGAGAGAATCGACGGTAGAACCGGAATCCACAGAGGTGATTTGAGCCAAGCTAGGTTGAGCTAAGATTAAAGAAGCAAAACCAATCCCAGCACTTACACACATAAACAGTCTAGTAACTGATAAAAATGATTTTTTCATGAATTTACGCGTAAAATTTTTCCTCGCCACCTTTTTATTTTAACCAAGAGTCCGACGTAGTTGGGGTTGAATACTTAACAAAGCTACTAATGAAAAGCCAAGTAATATTAATAATGCTCCTCCAAATGTAATATCACCCCAAGGGGCTGACATGACGACACTGTTAAATTCCCAATTATTGTGTAAATAAAGATAGCGAATTGGTTCTATGGCATAACTGAGTGGATTCAGGGTAGCAATAATCTGTAACCATTGTGGCATGAATGATAACGGTGCTAAGGCTGTACTGGCAAAAAGTAATGGCAGATTTGTTACAAAAATCACTGCAATTAATTCAATATGACCAGGTAAAGCAAAAGCTAAACCTAAAGAAATTGCTGTTACTCCCAAAGCTAGTAGAAATACAATTAAGACGATCGCCATCAACCCCAGGAGATTTGGTAAGCCAGCACCCAAAAAAGCGGCTGCTGCTACTATAAATGCTGCTTGCAATAAACTTTGGCTAATAATAAAAATGGCAGAAGCAAAGACTATGGAAAACCGGGAAGCTAGAGGTGCTACCAATAAGCGATTTAAAAAGCCAAATTCTCGGTCAAACATCACAGGTAAACCAGCATTGAGCGCCCCAGCAAAAGCCGTAAAAACAATTACACCTGCGGCTAAAAATTGACCGTAATTTGTGGTACTCCCAAATAAGCCTTTGGGTGCATTTTGGAATAATGCACCAAACAGCACCAACCACATCACAGGCTGAATAATTCCGGCGATCAGAGTGGAAGGACGACGTTGTAATTGAATAAAGAGACGTCGAGTTAAAGCCAGTGTTTCCTGTACTAATTCACCCCAGAAGTTAGAATTAACATCAGTATTTGATGGCGACCAGTTGATATCAGTTTTAGAAGTGATAGTCATATCAATTTTAGATTTTGGATTTTAGATTGACTTCATAATTTGCTTTTTCTCAGCTTTGACATCTCGATTAGCTACAGCTGCTAATTCCGCATCCATTAACGTTTTTCCGGTAGCAGCAAGGTAGACATCATCTAAACTTGGGCGAGATTGAGCGATACCAAAAATAGGTAAATTAGCGGTATTGAGAGTTTGTTGGATGGTAATCAAGGCATCATTTTGGGATGTTACGACTAAGTTAAGGGAGTTACCTTGAGCATTGTTAATAATAACTTCTTGGACAAAGGGTAAAGCTTTGAGGATATCAGTAGCGGTTTTAGCTTCTTCAATGGGGGAAAACTCACGAATGCGGAGCGTAATGCGATCGCCTCCCACTTGCTCTTTAAGCTGTGAAGGTGTACCAGTAGCGATGACTTGACCACGATCAATAATTGCTACCCGATCAGCTAAAGCGTCAATTTCTTCTAAATAGTGACTAGTAATTAATACTGTGGTGCCAGAAGCCCGTAAATGTCGGAGAAAATCCCATACCACAATCCGACTTTCTATGTCTAGTCCTACAGTTGGTTCATCTAAAACCAATACATCCGGAGAGTGAAGTAACCCCGCAGCTAAATCTAAACGCTTGCGTAAACCACCAGAATAAGTACCAGTTTTCTGATGAGCATATTCTTGTAAACCAAGTAAGTCTAATACTTTTTCAATCCGTTGTTTCCCCAAATTCCTGGGGAGATGATATAAAGCAGCTTGTAATTGTAGCAACTCAATGCCTGTCAGCACCTTATCAAGGGCTACTTCCTGAGCAACATAACCGAGCTTTTGTCTAGCTAGTTTGGGATGATCTAATACAGAAATTCCAGATACTTCAATTTTGCCAGCATCTGGGGTAGTGAGAGTACACAAGGCCCGCAGAGTCGTTGTTTTCCCCGCACCATTAGGAACCGAGGATACCAAAGATTTCTCCTGATTCTACCTGAAAAGAGACATCCTGAACGGCAACTACCGTGCCGTAACGCTTTTGCAGATTTTGAATGAAAACGGCAGGAGCCATGACATCTGAACCTTATATACAATTCTCAACATTATCTATTTTTTATTGTAGTTCAGTTGTGTTCAGATAAGCGATCGGGAAAAAGAAATAGAAAAAACTATTCCCTCTTCCCGAATTAAATTAGTTCCCCAAAACCAGAGCCTGCTGTCCTGGGGGTGAAGTCGCAAAACCTAAAAATGCCTGAACTCCAGGACTAGGATTTTTATAAACATAATATAGCGAACGTTTAAAGGGATAAGTCCCTGCATCTGGAGTCAATCCATCAATGGGAACGACTCGTACTGTTTGCTGAGAAGCTGTTTGAGCAAAAGTAGCATAGCCAATACCATCAGTTCCTAAAGCTTGAATTAGGGGAGTTGTGGCATCTCTGGGTAGTGTAGAAATATTAGGACTTGTCCCAAAATTACCGCTTTTCAATACCAAGTCCTTAAATGCTTGATGGGTGCCGCTCACAGGTGGTCGGTTAATTACACGAATATTAGCAGCTGCACCACCCACTCCAGACCAATTATTAATTTTTCCTTGAAATATATCTGCAACTTGGCTACTGGTTAATCCTGGGGAGAAAGGATTGGATTTACCGACAATGATGGCGATCGCATCTGTACTCACAGGTACCGACTGTTAACCCCTGACTTTGTTCTTGTGGAGTTAGAGGTCGGGAAGCTCCCGCAATATCTACTTTACCCGCGACCAGATCCTGAATTCCCTTTTCAGTTCCATTTGCAGTAGCGCTGACTTTTGTGCCTGGAAATTTTTTCTCAAAAGCATTTTTGAGATTTTGGTTAACTGTCACCATGCTAGTAGAACCATCTATTTTAATGGTTGTACCTTTGGGTACAGAACTGGGAGGTGAAAAAACTTGAGGAATAGTAGTGGTAGTTCCCCCGGTAGTGATAGTAGAATCGGTAGGTTGCTGTGTAGTTGTTGGTGCAGGCTTATTCAAGAAGAACCACCAAATACCAGCACCCATTAACACCAGGAAGGCGATAATAAAAACAATCGGAGGTGGGCCACTTTTCTGATTCATATCTATTGATTCGGTATTTACTCAGGTAAATGTTTAGGTTTAGTATCTTCTAGTATCTGTAAACGACGGGCAACTTCGTCGTCCAAAGTCATATTTTCTATATCAGCCTGTAGTCTTTCTACGGGATTTTCTGATAATTCTGCTAAAGTTTCAGCACTCAGATTGCGGCGTTCCACCGCACCTTTAGCTCTTTCAAAGTCACTTTTAGCAGAACCAATATCAAATTCATTATTGACCTTAGCAATTTAACACGCTTGCGTTTAAGGTTGAGGGCGCCCAAGCGCAACTAAGAACGAATATTTATTTTTGTTGACCTACTTAGTAGAACCGACAGTACCCTTGTGGTTGGGGTCAAACAACTTGAGATTGACCCACCATATCTTAATTACTAGGAATCAATTTCCTCACTGACAGGTAACTCACCCGCATTCTGAATATTTTCTAATTTTAAATCAGGACTAGTACGTTTAATCAACCCCGTTAACACCTTACCAGGCCAATTTCTATAACTCGCTCAATCCCATATTCTGGTAGTTGTAGAGAAATTTCTCGCCAACGCACTGAACCAGTCATTTGTTTACTAAGACGTTGTTTTAAGATATGGGCGTCAACTTCAGCCACTGGTTCAAGATTAGATAAAACCGGAACTATAGCTGTCTGAAATTCACAATTTTCCAGAAGTTTTTCAAATTCTATGGCTGCATCTCTCATTAAATGTGAATGAAATGCACCTGATGTTTTTAAAGGAGTAGCACGTTTAGCTTTAACTTCAGATAATACCGTTTGTACAGCCTCTATAGTTCCAGAAATGACTACTTGAGCCGGACTATTATCATTCGCTAGAACTACATCTGGGTTTTTACTGATAATTGTATCTAATTGTTCGCGGTCAAAATTCATAAGAGCTGCCATCATTCCCCCAACAGCATTATCCATGAGTTCAGCCCGACGTTTGACTAATTTTAATCCGGTTGACCAATCAAAAACACCAGCAACATATAAAGCAATATATTCTCCTAAACTGTGACCTGCAACTAAATCTGGTTGGTGTCCCCGTTCTCGAATTAAATCAGCCAGGATACTTTCTACCACATACAAACTTGGTTGGGTATAGAGTGTACGTGATAGTTCTTCATCATCATTTTTACAAAATTTTGTGACCGACCAGCCCAAAATTTCCTCTGCTTCGGCAAATTTCTTTTGAGCAGTTGGTAGATTTAGTAAATCAATTCCCATGTCTTTTTTTTGGGAACCTTGTCCGGGGAACACCCATGCAGTTTTAGTCATTAGTCAATTGTCAGTTATTAGTAGTAGTTATTGTCAGTTGATTTTAGTGATGGGGATTTCCCGATTCTGTTTGCTAATACTTATCTTCCCCATTGAAAAATTGCGGCTCCCCAAGTCAGACCCGCACCAAACCCAGATGCAGCAATAATGTCATTAGGTTTAATTTGACCTTTGCGGATGGCTTCATTTAGAGCTATGGGAATCGAAGCCGCAGAAGTATTCCCGTAACTAGCAACATTACTGATGATTTTATCCTCTGGTACATTGAGGCGTTCGGCCACAGCATTGAGGATACGTTGATTAGCTTGGTGTAATAACAACCAATCGATTTGTTCTACCCGTAGGTTAGCCTGAAATAAAGCTTTATCTATGACTTCTGGGACTCGCTGCACCGCAAAACGGTAGACTTCCTTTCCGTTCATGGTAATTGGGTGATAACCACCTTTTGTTACCTTGATGCCCGGAATCAGTTCTTGGGTAGAGGCATGATAAGCAAGATTAAGATCATGATGTTGAGTCCCGTCGCTTTTTAGGGAAAATCCCAATAAGCGATCGCTCTGATTTGCTTGTAATATTACCGCTCCAGCCCCATCACCGAATAATATACAAGTCCGCCGATCTTCCCAATCTACCCAACGAGAGAGGACATCCGCGCCAATCAAAAGTACATTTTGGTAAACGCCGGTTCTAATATATTGAGATGCTGTTACCAGCCCAAATATAAAACCAGAGCAAGCAGCCGTCAAGTCAAAAGCTACCGCCTTAGTCGCACCCAACTCACCTTGAATTTGACAAGCGCTACCAAATAGATCGTCAGGTGTGGAAGTTGCCAATACAATCAAATCCAAATCAGCTGGTGTAATTCCTGCTGCTGATATCGCTTGTCTGCTAGCAGTAGTAGCCAGACTAACTAAAGATTCAGGTGGTAGTGCTAAACGCCGTTGACGAATTCCAGTTCTGGAACTAATCCACTCATCTGATGTTTCCACTAATGCAGTTAGTCCTTGATTGTCAAGGACAGTTGTTGGTACTGCCGAACCACTACCAGTAATTGCTATGCCTAAATTTTGCACTCCTAATCTCCCCAGCTATCAGATTTTAGTTATTAGTTATTAGTCATTAGTTTAATTAGTCATTAGTCATTAGTTATTTGCTTGTACAAATGACTAATGACAAATTAGTTATGACTAACTACTTTCACTCTGTAGAATTTGATACTGAGACTGAAAACGTTCTAATACTTGGTTGTCAACAGCTTCTTTAGCCAGACGAATAGCATTAAAAATCGAAGGTGCTTGGGAACTACCATGACCAATCAGACAGACTCCAGCAACACCTAAGAGCAAAGCACCACCATGTTCTGCATGATCCATTCGTTGCTTAATGCGCTTCAAGTTTGGTTTTAAAAGTGCTGTACCGATTTGACCATGTAATCCTTGGGGTAATTCTTCTCGTAAGATTTGCAAAATCACTTGTCCCACTGCTTCGGCAAATTTCAACAGGACATTACCCACAAAGCCATCACAGACAATCACATCAAATTCTCCGGAAAGTACATCCCGGCCTTCAGCATTGCCGATAAAGGTAATTTGAGAGTTTTCGCGCAGCAATTGGTGAGCCCGAACCGCAGCGTCGTTGCCTTTAGAGTCTTCTTCGCCAATATTCAATAAACCCACCTTGGGTTCAGTGGTACCCAAGACATATTTACTGTAAGCCGAGCCTAGTATGGCAAACTGCTCTAAAAACTTAGGACGACAGTCTACATTTGCACCGACATCAAGTATTAATACAGGTTTGCCCGCGATAATGGTAGGAAATACAGTCCCAATAGCTGGACGGTCAATTCCAGGTAATCGCCCTAACCGCAGCAAAGCTGATGCCATCGCTGCTCCAGAGTGTCCAGCAGAAAAGACTGCATCTGCTTTTTGCTCTTTGACTAAATTCATGGCCACATTGATGGAAGCTTTGGGTTTGCGTCTTACGGCGCTTAAAGGCTCCTCATCCATTGTGATTATGTCCTCCGCAGGAACGATCTCCAGTCTGTGCCAGATTGATTTTAGACGGCATGGCAGCTTCAATTTGTTGGGGATCACCAACCAACAAGATTTTTACACCCAACTCTTCCCGTGCTCGCAATGCGCCAGCTACGATTTCACTGGGTGCATGATCCCCTCCCATTGCGTCAATTGCGATCCTTACACCAGTAGATCCCATTGCTCAAAGCTTATAGAAACCTTAAAAATTTTACCAGATCGTTTCTTAACTTGCTCATTTAACCATCACTCATCACCCAGTTAACTAGGGTTCTGACTCCGAAACCTGTTGCACCACTGTTGTTATAGCCATTTTCTTTATCTGTCCACACCGGACCTGCAATATCTAAATGCGCCCAAGGAGTGTCTTTGACGAATTGTTTGAGAAACAGGGAAGCTGTAATTGAACCACCAGGACGAGGTCTGTATTTTTCATATCCGCTATCCCAGATTTCAATCCTTCAAAATATTTATCTTCCATTGGTAAGCGCCAAATTTTTTCCCCCGCACTCTGGGCTGCTGTTTGCAACTGGGAGGCGATCGCATCATCTGGTGTAAACAAACCAGCAATATCCTCACCTAGAGCCACCACACAAGCACCTGTCAAGGTGGCTAAATCCACAATGGCATCTAATCCTAGTTTATCAGCGAATACCAAAGCATCAGCTAAAGTTAACCGACCTTCGGCATCAGTGTTATTAACTTCAATCGTCTTACCGTTAGAAGCCGTCAGTACATCTCCAGGATGCATAGCGTGACCACTGATCATGTTTTCAGTAGCTGCGGAAATAAAATGAACTTCCACATTTGGTTTTAACTGGGCGATCGCTTTAGCTGCACCTAAAGTAGCAGCGGCTCCACCCATATCTATTTTCATGGTTTCAATCCCACTCCCAGCACCTTTAATATTCAATCCACCAGAATCAAAGGTTAAACCTTTACCCACAATTGCTAATTTGCGTTGAGGTGTACCTACTGGTTTGTAAGTGAGGTGAATAAATTTCGGTGGTAAGTCAGAAGCTTGCGCCACACCTAAAAAAGCTCCCATCCCTAATTTTTCACAGTCTTCTCGTTCCAGGATTTCGATGTTGAGACCATGTTCATTGGCGATCGCTTGAGCAGTTTCGGCTAATGTAATTGGAGTAACGGCATTAGCTGGTGCTGCTACTAACTGCCTAGCTAAAATTACCCCAGAAACGATTTGATTAGCACGAGTAATAGCAGCTTCTTGTCCAGGTAATCCGAGTAAATCGATAGTTTCAACTTGTGGACTTTTATCTTCTGGTTCCGACTTAAAGCGAGAATCTTGGTAAAGGGCTAATTGTGTACCTTCAGCAATAGCTTGGGCAGTCGCAGCAGGGTCATCATTCCACAATGGTAAACTAATCGCTAGGGTTTTAGTTTTTTGCTTCTTGGCAGTTTTGGCAACAGCAGCAGCGATACGCCGCAAAGTATCTAGCTTCAACGCTTCTGGTTTACCTAAGCCCACCAAAATCACTTTCCGGACTAAATGACCAGAACCTACCCTGGTAAAGATGGTGGTGTTGGCTTTCCCGGTAAATTCTTCTTCCGCAATCAGTTCTTTTAAGAGTCCGGTGAATTTCTGATCTAACGCCGCTAGATCACCAGTTAATTCTACTGCGTCCTCAAATAAGCCAATTGCTAAAGTGTCACCCGCCCAATCCAATAAAGGCGTATTACTAGGTTGAATTGCCATTGTTATATTCTGTGTAAACCTTCTTGTACCAGTATTGCTCAAAATTTCCTTTTATAACGAAGATGGGAAACCAGATATTGACATAACCTAATTGATTGGGTGATGACGTGCAACTAATTCAAAAATCTTTGCTCAAATAGACTAAATCTGTATAAATGATGCTAAACTCATAGAAGTTCAGTTAAGTAGGTGTTAATGCAATGTCTCATCATGAGATTAAAGCATCATTAATTGAGAAAATTAGTCAATTATCTGTTGGGCAACTGGAAGAATTCACAGATATATTATTAACTTTCTCTACTGTAGCTAATTAGGAGCAATGGTTAGAAATTAGACTAAATCTCATAAAACTTATATAGCGGTTGTGGATTTGATGATAATACTAATTATTTATTATTTTCATCTTTCAAAAAGACTTCTCTACATTAGTAGTAGTTTTACACATTCCTATATACTAAGTTTAGTAGGGATTTTTTTAATATCTTTTAGGTGTATCTAATTATGCTAGGTGGACGCTACGAAATCACTCAGATTTTAGGACAAGGGGGTTTTGGGATTACTTATTTAGCGAAAGACCATCAAAAACCCAGCAAACCACCTTGTGTAGTCAAAGAACTGTTATCACAGCATCATAATACTTTAGCTGAAGAACTATTTGAAAAAGAAGCTCAAACGCTGGAAACATTGGGTAAACATCCTCAAATTCCGGCTCTTTTAGCTCATTTTACCGAAGATCAAAAATTTTATATAGTCCAAGAATATATTCAAGGACAGGTTTTAGAAAAAGAAATTATTTCTGGTAAACAGTTTGATGAGACTTATGTAACTAAATTATTGGAGGATACGTTAGAAGTATTATCTTTTGTGCATGAACAAGGGGTAATTCACTGCGATATTAAACCCCAAAATCTGATTCGAGAACATAACAGTGATAAAATTTGCTTAATTGATTTTGGCATAGTTAAAGAATTTGCCACTCAAATGCTAAATAAACGTAGTAGACCTCGCAATTCGATTATAGCAGGTACTGTTGGTTATATGCCAGCAGAACAAGGTAGAGGCAAAACAGTTTTTGCTAGCGATATTTATGCATTGGGAATTACAGCTATTCAAGCATTAACAGGTTTACCACCTCAAGATATAGAAGAAGATGCAGAAACAGTAGAATTAGTTTGGCAAAATCAAGTCAATATCAGCAACCATTTAGCGAAAATTTTAACGACTATGGTACGTCGTCATTATAGTTTACGCTATACTAATGCCAAAGAAGCTTTAAAGGCATTGACAGAATTAAATACTTCGATAACACTGCCAACAATTTTATTACCTGATACAATCAATAATCGGGCTAGAAATGTTTATGCTGAGGAAGTAGCTACCCGAATTCAAAAAGGTAACGGAGAATTTTCGGTGGTGGCATTAAGAATGTTAGAATTAAAAAGAAATGAGCTAAGTTTATCGGAAACAGAAGCACAGGAAATTAGAGAAACAGTTATCCAAAATTATCTAGAACAAAAACACCAGCAAGAACAGATTAAAGAAAAATATCAACGTAATTTAAAAGAATATGAAGAAGTTTTAATGGTAGCAGTAAATAAAGAATATCCTCTGAATACAACTGTAATCAAAGAGTTGGAAGAATATCGTCAGTATTTAGGTCTGACAGAAGTAGATGCAAAAACTTTAGAAAAGCAAATATTAGCCAAATTAACTACAGAGGATTTAGGAAATGGGGTGATTTTAGAATTGGTTCCTATTCCCGGAGGAGCTTTTTTGATGGGTTCACCAGAGCATGAGCTAGAAAGAGTTGCTACAGAAAGTCCGCAACAACAAATTACAGTGAAACCATTTTTTATGGGGAAATATCCAATTACTCAAACTCAATGGAAAGTTATTTCTAGTCTCCCCAAAGTCAAAATTGATTTAAAATCAGACCCATCTCATTTCAAAGGTATTAATCGACCTGTAGAAAAAATAACTTGGGATGATGCACAGGAATTTTGTGCAAGATTATCCAAAAAAACTGGTAAATTATATCGTTTACCGAGTGAGGCTGAATGGGAATATGCTTGTCGGGCTGGGACAACTACCCCATTTTATTTTGGGAGTACTATCAACACCAACCAGGCAAATTACAATGGCAATTATACTTATGCCGGTGGTGATAGAGGTATTGATCGAGAAGAAACCACCAATGTTGGCATTTTCCCACCCAATGCTTTTAATTTATATGATATGCATGGCAATGTTCGGGAATGGTGTGAAGATGAATGGCACAACAATTATATCGGAATACCTACAGATGGTAGAGCTTGGGTTGTTGATGGTAATAGTGACCTGAAAGTATTACGTGGTGGTTCCTGTGACCTAATTCCCAAGTTCTGTCGTTCTGCATATCGTAACCGACTCTCACGTAATGATGGGTACAGTTTAGTTGGCTTTCGAGTTGTGTTAGCTGCTCTTTTTTCCTCGTAAAATAGATTAATATGTCTCTCCCCAAAAAACTGGAAGCATAGCTATGGTACAACAACTCTCAACCAATACCGCACCAGATATCATTTACCCTGATAGTGATGGCAAACCCATGTCAGACAATACAAAACAATATCAGTGGATTGTTAAGTTTAAAGAAAATTTAGAAATTCTTTTTGCTGGACAAAATGATGTCTTTATTGCTGGTGATTTAATGTGGTATCCCGTAGAAGGAACTAATACAATTTGTCAAGCACCTGATGTAATGGTAGCTATGGGTAGACCAAAAGGTGATCGAGGTTCTTATCAACAATGGAAAGAAGATAACATTCCTCCCCAAGTGGTAATTGAAATCTTATCTCCTCGCAATAGTAACCAGGAAATGGCTAAAAAGCTACTGTTTTATCAACGTTATGGTGTAGAAGAGTATTATATATATGACCCCTATAAAATAGAATTCTCTGGTTTGGTGTGTGTAGATAATTGGTTACAGCATATTCCCGAAATCAATGGTTGGGTAAGTCCGCGTTTGGGTATACGTTTTGAATTAACACCAGATACTTTAGAAATTTATGATCCACGAGGAAGAAAATTTCTCACCTCTGTAGAATTAGAACAACTCCGAGAACAGGAATATTTACGTGCGGAGCAAGAACGTCAAGCCAAAGAAACAGCAATTTTACAATTAGAACAAAAGCAGCAAGAATATCAAGAATTGTTAACTAAATTAGCATCTGCGGGAATTGATATTAACAACCTATAGGGAGTAGAAAATAGTGGAGAAATTCAGAGAATTTACCCCA
Organism: uncultured cyanobacterium; assembly: GCA_963766435.1. GTDB lineage: Bacteria > Cyanobacteriota > Cyanobacteriia > Cyanobacteriales > Nostocaceae > CAVXZH01. The sequence goes on along the minus strand of CAVXZH010000006.1, from coordinate 1,521,133 downwards.
ACTATATTTTTGATTTAATTGGGGTGAATTTGCGTTCCAATCTAACTGGTAGTGACTACTTCATCTAGAACTAACTCTCCCGTCGGTTCCTCTTCTTCTGGTAGTCCTAAAATAGACTTGTATAATTTTACGTATTGCTTGGCAGAACGATACCAACTAAAATCCTGAGCCATACCCCGTTGTTGTAATTCTTGCCATTGAGGTTTGAATCGGAAACCTTCCCAAGCTCGAATCATACAGGTAAATAAGTCTAAAGGTTCATAGCGGTCAAAGCAATAACCTGTACCCGGTTGCATTTACAGGATCAAAATGGGTGACAGTATCAACTAATCCTCCTGTCCGTCGCACAATTGGAACTGAACCGTAACGTAAAGACATCATTTGACTGATACCGCAGGGTTCAAAACGGCTAGGCATTAAAAAGGCATCTGTCCCTGCGTAGATGCGTCGAGAAAGGGCGTCATTATAGAGTAAATAAGTCGCCATACGTCCGGGATAGCGGGAAGCTAATTGCCACATTTGGGTTTCATAATAGCGATCGCCTGTTCCTAGTAAAACAAATTGGGCATCTGTATATGCCATAAATCGGTCTAGAATTTGCAGCACTAAATCTAAACCCTTTCTGTTCTACTAACCTCGTTACCATCCCAATTAAAAAGGCATTGCGGTTAACTTCTAATCCCACTTCCTCTTGGAGAGAAATTTTATTCGCTTTCCGTTGATCTAGAGTCTCCGGTGTAAATGCTTTGAGTAATGTATTTATCATTACTAGGATCATAAATATCAGTATCTATGCCATTGATAATCCCAGATAACTTACCACTGATAAAAGATAGTAACCCTTCTAGAGTTTCACCATAAGTAGGCGTTTTAATTTGTTCAGCATAGGTGGGGGAAACTGTATTTACCCGATCAGCATACTGGACTGCTGCGGCCATAGTATTATGCCCTTGCATATACCAAGGACACCAAGTAATTTTCTCTAAATACCAACGCCAAGGACCTTGATAAGCAAGATTATGAATAGTGAATACAGTAGAAATATCAGGGTCTTGATGCATCCAAACCGGAATCATCCCGGTATGCCAATCATGACAATGAATAATTTCTGGTTTCCAGTAATTCCAACAAAATTCAGCCGCACCATTGGCAAAGAAGGTGAACCGCCAATCTTCATCTTCTCCCCCATAAATGCGTCGAGGCGCGAACACCGGATGTGAAAATAAGTATAAAGGAACATCTGTACCAGGCAGAACGCTTTCATAAACCGCAAAGTCCTGGAACATGGCAGATCCCCGCCAAATAGGTTCTTTCGGAATCTCCATTTTATCTGGGAGAAAGCCGTAGTAAGGCAGGAATATTCGCACATCGTGCCCCATATTTCTCAAGACTTTGGGTAATGCCCCGACAACATCTCCCATTCCGCCAACTTTCGCAACGGGAGCAGCTTCGGCTGCTACAAATAAAATCTGCATGGTAAGTTTTGTTTCCCCAGTTCAGTCTAATATTTTTTATTGATGATGCCGTCAATCTGATTTTGAAGCAGCGAGTAGAAGAGGCAGGGGGCAGGGGGCAGGGGGCAGGGGGCGGGGAAAAAGGCAGGGGGAAAAAGGCAAGGGGGCAAAGACTTGTAATTATACCTCTCTGCTGCACCTCTGCTTCTTTCCTCTCCCCTGCTCCCTGCTCCCTGCTCCCTTGCCTCTTTTTCCCATCCCCACCACCACACCCGAAATCTCAAATCGTCTTGATGGTAATCAATCTCATCTAACCATATAATGGGGACTTAGGAACCACGTTTGATTTCTTTAAAGATTTCCTCTAAAATTTCCTCTGCTCCTTTTCCTCGCAAGATATTTGCTAGTTCTATGCCTATGGCTTCGGCCTCATTAGCTGCACCTTTAACTGTATCTTTGACCAATTTTTGACCATCAACACTAGCCACAATCCCGGTCAAAGTTAATTCACCGTCAATAATTTCAGTATTTACACCAATGGGTACTTGACACCCGCCTTCTAAATTCCTTAAAAACGATCTTTCTGCTAAACAGCGATCGCGTGTTAAGGGATGTTCAATAGCTTTGAGGATACCAATTAATTCGATATCATCAGCACGGCACTCAATCCCTAAAGCTCCTTGTCCCACTGCATGCAGAGAGATTTCTGGAGGGAGAATTTGATGAATGCGATCGTGCATCTCCAATCTTTCTAACCCAGCTACAGCTAAAATCAGAGCATCATACTCACCGTCATCCAGTTTGGCCATGCGCGTAATCAAATTTCCCCGCACATCTTTAAACGTAAAGTGAGGGAATTGACTGCGTAACTGAGCTAATCGTCGGAGAGAGGATGTACCAATTACGGCATCCTTGGGTAGAGTATTGATTTGTAAACCTTTGTGTTTTTGATGCAACACTAAAGCATCGGCTGGATTTTCCCGTTCGGTAATAGCTGCTAGGGCTAATCCATCTGGTAGGTGAGTGGGTAGATCCTTGAGGGAATGTACAGCAAAATCAATCTCATTATTGATCATCCCCAATTCTAGCTCTTTAGTAAAAAGTCCCTTATCCCCAATTTTGGCTAATGCTACATCCAGGATTTTGTCGCCTTGGGTAGACATGGTATGGACTTCAAAAGTGATGTCAGGAAATTTGGTCTGGAGTTGCTCTTGTACCCAATATGTTTGAACTAGAGCAAGTTGACTTTTGCGTGAACCAATACGAATTGTGCGTGCAGGACTAGAAACAACTGAAGTCATAAAATAAATATGTCAAACCCGGCGATAAATTCACTTCATCTAGATTACCGCAGTCAGTGACTTCCTGGATGACAATTTGGCTAATTTCATCCAACTTTAGCTAATTTATGTTCATATATTGTTACATTAATTTAAATTTCTTAATTATCCCCCTTTAGATATTGCTCTATTTGCTGAATGTGTGGTTAGGTGATAGATTCTCAACAACTAACATGAATATGAAGAGGGATACTTCCCCCCTCAATAATGGCTGTAAATATTTGTTAGTCTGAAAGAAGACAATAATATTAATACTAAGGATGAATTCTACCATCAGGCATAGTTGCACCTTGGAGATTAGTACCTTGAAGATTAGTATTTTCGAGGTTAACCTTCTCCAGATTAGCATTTTTCAAATTAGCCCCTTCCAGGTTAGCATTTTTCAAATTAGCTCCTTCCAGGTTAACCTTCTCAAGATTGGCATTTTTTAGATTAGCTTTTTCCAGATTAGCATTTTTTAGATTAGCCTGCTCAAGATTGGCATTTTTCAAATTAGCTTCTTGAAGATTAGCTCCGATTAAATTACTTCTGTAAAGATTAGCATTTTCAAGGTTACATCCAATACATTCTTTTATGTTTAAAAGATGCTGAATTTGAGCAGAATTTCCACTGAAGATGGTGTAAATACGGATTCTATTTCTTTGTTCTAACCAATATCGTCTTCTCCATTCATATTCAAACCATTCTTGTCTAATCCGTTCTCGTTCAAACCGTTCTCGTCTGATCCGTTCTCGTTCAAACCGTTCTCGTTGAAATTCTTGATTATGCCTCTGAGGATGTTGCTCATTATGTCTCTGATAACGTTGCTCATTATGTCTATGGTCACGTTGCTCATTATGTCTCTGATAACGTTGCTCATTATGTCTATGGTCACGTTGCTCATTGCGTCTATGGTCACGTTGCTCATTGCGTCTATGGTCACGTTGCTCATGTCGTTCCTTGGCAGATGCTGGTTTTACTAAAATGTTAGTGGTGAGCAAAAAACCTAATAAGCAAAACGAAAATATCTTTTTCATGAATTGATAATTTGCAGCTAGTCTATGATTTAACAAACTTTGGTGGACAAAAGAGTTAACAATTGACAGTTGACAGTCAAGATGTAAAATGGGAGCAAATCATTCTATAGCCAAGCACAGGAAACTCTGAACCGGGAAAAAATTGAAAGTCCTTTGGTGTATGGCTTTTTAGGTAAATTCTGTACCTTATTCCAGTGCAGACTGCTATATATAAGACAAGTTAATTAAAAATGTTGTTCCCATTTTGGTGAAAACAGATACACTAAAATCCGTTAATCTCTGTATATCTATATACTGTATTCGCGATAAGTGATATTTTATTTTCGATTGTAAAGAAATAATTTCTTCTCAATATTCTTATGTTTATTGTGCTAGCGTGAAAGGCTTAAAGAACTTCTACAACTCAAAATTAAAGTTAATGGGGGTGTATTTACATGAAAGAATACATGAATATTTTAGAAGGACTAGTAAATCAGCTAACACTAGCAGCGATTTTAGAGATGTTGGAGCGAATATGTCACAAAAAAGCGGAAAATCTGAGAAATCATTGGCAAGATGAGGAATCAGCAAAGCTGTGGGAGAAAGCTGCTAAACAAATCGAAAATATCAACGTTGATATCTAAATGTTGATATATAAATATTAGTTCCGGTCAAAGTATTAATACCCTGATCTGGAACTGATACTAAGTGGCATTTACTACTTATCCTGGAAGATTGCCGCTGAAATTGGCGACTACCAAGCATTACCATGTACATCATTAGATCATCATATATTATTTTATAGTTAAATATATTACTAATATTCAATAAATAACGAGAGTATACTTGTGTTTTTAATGTAAAAATATTATAATTATTTATACTTTTCCCTCGTTATTGTACTTAATTGCTGTAAAAATCAATTTTTTATTTCAAATCCATAGTTTATTAGGTACGTAAATATAATTTCGACTAAATACACTCACCTAAGGGACTAGTACAAGTAAATCTTTTGTATCTACCCAAAGTTGGAGAAAAATCTAATAGATTGAGACTTGATAAGTGATTCGCATCTGATTAATACTGAGTATAAAATATTAAATAAAATAACTTCTTACTCGCTCTAGAGATTTAGGATTAAATTATTTATACTCTAGTATAGAGTGACATAAATAACCTACCCATTTAAAATCCGTGCAACCCTTACTCTGTATTCATTTTGAATTGTGAATTCCGCTTTGCGATACTAGTAGCTTGTGATTCTGGAAGTATTACAAAAAGGCAGTTTTAAAACTAAGTATATATTTTGGCTTTTACTTATGTTATTCCCCACCTTAGAATTTTTGGCATTTTTCTTGATAGTTTTTGCTTTCGGCACAAAATTTAAAAAAACTATTACTACTTATAAAGGATTTTTATTGATAGTCAATATCATCTTTTATGCATTATTTGGATTTAATTTTTTGGGTTTATTAATGGGAAGTATCATCATTAATTACATACTTATTGAACAGGTTAAATGTCAAAAACTAGTATTGATATTAGGCATAATTTTCAATTTATTATACTTAGGTATATTTAAATATTATAACTTTTTTGCGAGTACCCTATTTGAGATATTAAATTCTTTAAACATTTCTATTAATCTACAAGTAATTCAAATCATTATCCCCGCAGGGATTTCTCAGGTATTGAATTTTACTCAATTCTATTTTTTACCATAAAAGTACCGGAAGAACCAAACTTTATTGTTTGGGGTGGTATTCATGGTATAGGATTAGTTATTAATCATTTATGGAAAGAACTCACGAAAAAATATCAAGAAAAATTAGATAAATCTCAATTAATCCACGTATTTTATAACGTTTTTAATTGGATTATTACCTTTGTTTTTATAACTTTTAGCTGGATATTTTTTAATACAAAAAATTGGCAAACAGCAACATTATTTATTCAAGTAATGTTTCATTCCAATGTGAATATTTCTAAATTTAATTTCTGGCAATTATATGTAGTCATATCCATGATTTTATTTATGAATTTTTATGGAGATAAATTTAATCAAATATTTAATAAATTTTTATCAGGAAAAAACTTAATTTTGCAATTAGCAATAATTTCCTCGTTTGTCTATGTAATCATTAGACTTGGTCCCAATACAGTAGCGCCATTTATTTACTTTAACTTTTAACATCCAATTATTAGTAACCATGAAAAGCATTGAATCCAACGATCAAAAATTTTTAATCCTTTCTCTTTTAGTCACCTCGACTTTAATCGTTTGCAATATTCCCTTATTTATCAAAACTTTAGCTGCAAATAAATTCGCTACACCCGAAATAAAACAACTATCGAATCAAATAGAAATATCGGAATTGAGAGAAAATGAACAACAACTCTGGAATAAAATTAAAGAAGTCAATTTTGAGCAAAATAATGATTCAAAACCACAAATACTATTAACATCAAATAGCCAAAATAGAAATCATATCCCCATTCCACAACGATATAAAAAATTCTTATTACTGGGAGATTCCACAATGTATGATCTCAGTCCATTTATTAACTATGATTTACGGAGATTATATCACATCAAAAATGTGAGATTAGATTATAATCCATCCGGAGGATTTAACCGAATAGATGCTTCTGATTGGTATAGAAAAATCAGCGATAGTATCAAATCTTATCAACCAGATGTATTAGTAGTTATGCTGGGTACAAATGATGATAAGGCTATTTTAGATGAGCAAGGTAAGTATCACCAAAAATTTACACAGGAATGGAAGAAAATTTATCAGGATAGAGTAGAAAAATACGCTAAATTATTATCGGATTCCTCTGTGAAAAAAATTTATTGGATTGGTCAACCTATTTCTAATGTTGATTATTATAATAAATTTTATCCTATCATCAATGAAATTTATCGAGATGCAGTTAAAAAATATCCAAAAATTAAATTTTTAGACACATGGAATAGTTTTGCTCTGAATGGTAAATTTGCCCCAATCTTACCCAATAGACTTGGTATAAAAGGACGTGTAAGACTTAATGATGGAGTCAGTTTTAGTGAACATGGTTCAACAATTATCGGAGATTTAATCTTCGATAAAATGATTAAAGATAGAGTAATAACGACTAAAACAATTATTTCTAAATCCCCACAAAAATCCTCACAAAAAACCATCCCTAAAATCACAAGAGTATTACAACCTTATAAACGCTTTTTATTAATTGGAGATTCCACTATGTACGACTTAGGGACAACAATTAATAATAAATTACGCAAATCTTATCAAGTTAATAATATTCAACTAAGCTATAAAATATCAACTGGTTTAAATCGGATAGATTTTTATGATTGGTATGCCAACGGGAACGCTTTCAGCGAATGCTTCTACCCTGCACCGAACGTCTTCGACGAATGCGCGAAACATAAAAATGTGGCTTATCTACATGAAAATTGCTGTAATTCTCTTTCCTCCCCTGCTCCTCTGCCCCTCTGCCCCCTGCTATAATAAAGCTCAGGAGGTAAAAGACAATGGCTAAACGTAAACCCAAAAATCTAGTCCAAAAATTAGCAACACAAGTTGTAGAAATCATCAATATTGAGAGTAATGAGGAAGCAGAATTACTAGAGATAATGGAGCGTTTGGGAATTGTTCGTGCCGAATCATATAATAAGTTAGGAAGTGTCAATCATTGGGGTATGGATTGGCACAATGCATATCCTGAAGTCCGTGCTTTCAGAACACCAGAATCACTAGGACTACCTTCTAAATTAATGGAATGGACTGTCAGTGATGTCGCCAAAGCAATACTTGCTCAACAAGCTGCCACCATTGCGAATCTTAGTCCAACTATTTGGAATAGATATCCTGGACAAGAAAATGAAGAAAACCGAAAAGCCGCCTATAAAAAATTAAAAAGTACGGAATTCTTGTGTGATTCTTTCCTACATAGAATTGTCAGGAAGGAATTTCACCGGGGTCATACTTATGTGGATAATCAAATTGTTTATCAATCAGATGGTTATACTTGTAAACGCTTATCTCGCTATACTTACCAATTGGAGTTAGCTGGGTTAGTTCCAGGTAAGCGTATTAAACTTACTGTGAAAAGTAATCGCCAAATAAATGGACAAATCCGAGTTATTTATCATCAAGATTTAGAACGTTTTGAAGTTCACTTTCTGGTAAATTTTGGGGAGTATCTACAGCAACCAGATGAATTAAGAACATCTATAGGAATTGACAAGGGATATACTGAAGCTTTCTTTGATTCTCGTGGTCAACAGCATGGCGTAGGATTAGGTAAATTACAAAGAAAGGGAACAGGGAACAGGGAACAGGGAACAGAAAGTATCCTGTTCCCTGTTCTAAAAACTTTAGTTCTGAGTTTTGAGCTTCAGTCAAGAAAAAAGATGTTTTTTAAGGAGAGTGTCACAAAAAAAACGGCATCCTTATTTCAATCTCATGTTTCTAAACATGAGTTTTCCCTGTTCCCTGTTCCCCGTTCCCTGTTCCCTCTGACTAAAAAGAATAGAAATCGTGGTAAACTCTTTGGATTTTATCGCCAACTAAAAGAATTTGATCCAGCTAAAGCGGCAGAATTCTAGAAAATAATTTAACTCGTAAAACTGAAAATAAACGTTATCGGCAAGACCAAGCAGAAATTATGTTATTGATTGGTAAAGCTGCTAAATCTTTATTTGCAGAAGGATTATTAAAAGTTTTTGCCGAAGACTTGACTAAACCCATCAAAAATAAACGTCAGTCTCAAGCTATGTCTCGAAAATTAAATAGCTGGGTGAAAGGCTATATCCGAGACAGTGTGAAAAAATGGGCTAGTTGGAGTAATTCAACAGTTTCAGAGGTTGCAGCTGCGTATACATCGCAAGTTGACTCGGTGACAGGAACTCTATTGGGAACTCGTCATGGGGACAGCTTTATCAGGTTTACTGGGGATGTATTGCAGTCAGACCTAAACGCGGCGTTGAATATTCTTGCTCGTGGTACAGACAAGGAAATTACTAGATATATGAATCAAAGTGAAATTCAATCCGTGCTATTGCGTCGTACAGCGCGTTTCTTGTTAGGGATAGGTAAGAATTTAAGGGATGCTGTGGCAGCCCAATGGCTGGATATTAAGCATACCAAAAATCCTACTTTCGAGAAACTGGTTAGTGGGAGCTAACCAACGTCTAGATAGATGATTGGGAGATAGATGCCTATTACCATCATACCAATCCTCACTCAGACCACCATAAATTACACCGTTTTACGTCGTTTTACTACGTTTTATGAGTCTCCCGATTTCCCTACTCTCTACTTAACGATTTTAATTTCATGAATATTCCAGAAAGCACCACCAAGAGGAGAAACTTTAATTCCTTGAAAGCGATTGCGCAATGCTATCAATGAATAGGGACTAACTAAGTGAATCATGGGTACATATTCCTGAGTTAGCTGTTGAGATTGAGCATAAATTGCTTTGCGCTTGGTTTCATCTAATTCTCTAGCTGCTTGAATATAGAGTTTACCAATTTCTGCTTCCCAAGGAGCTACTTCCCAACCTTGAATTGGTTTTTGTCCTGGTTGGGGTTTTTGATTAAATAAATGTAAACCACCTTCAGGAGACCAAAGATTAGCACTATCATTTGGCTCTAATCCACCACCAAAACCGATTAACCAATATCAAAATCTAAGGTATTATCAATTTTATTGATATAAGTATTCCAAGCCAGAGGAGTGAAATCAACTTGCATACCAATTTTCTGCAAATCCTGTTTAATTTGAGAACCCATCGCTTCCCGAATTTTGTTTCCCGCATTAGTTAACAATACTGAAGCGAACCCGATTTCCCTGAGCATCTAATAACTCATTTTGTTCATTGTATTTAAAACCAGCTTTTTTGAGTAGTCGCTTGGCTTTTTCTGGATTATAATCGTAGACTTTTAATCCTTCTTTAGGTGAAAGATAGTAGGGACTCTGGACAATAATTGGGGAATCTTGCAGTTTTCCTAAGCCCCGGAAAGTATTATTAATCATTGTTTGTCGATCAATACTATAGGCTACTGCTTGGCGAAATTCCACTGTATTAAACCAACGAGATTTCATGGGATCTATTAACGGCTTGCCATTTCTTTGACCTTTATTTAAATTAAAAAAGATAAAGCTTGTACTAGGACTAGACCCAGCATTATAAATTTTGTAATTACCATTTTTTTCTTGCACTTTTAGCAAAGAAAAATAATCTGGTGTCACTCCTATGTTATCCAAACTACCAGAACGGAATTGTAATAAAGATGTATCCGTAGATTCGACAATTTGCCAAACTATTCTTTCAATATAAGGTTGTGGTTTACCTTCACCATCTTTACGCCAGTAATAAGGGTTACGCTGAAAAATTATGCGTTGACTAGTGTCATAGCGTTCTAGCTTATAAGAGACCATTGACGATTATTTCTTCAGTCGGAGTATCCACACCCCATTTACTTAAAAATTTCGGTTTTCCTTCTTGATCTTTAGTCGTTATATATTGCTTGAGCGCATGAGCGGGTAAAATTGCTAGCTCCTGTAGCACTGCGTAAAAATGGTGCAAATGGTTCTGGTACGGTAAATTCAACCCGTCGGTTATCAAGCTTTGTTACAGTTGGTAATTGACGTTTTTCACCAATTTTGAGTGTATCTCTGGCATTAGTAGGAATTTCTTTATTTAAATAAATGTCGTTATAAGTAAAAACTACATCATCTACTGTTAATGGTTCACCATCAGACCATTTTAAATTCTCACGTAGAGTAAAAACAATTTTTAATTTGTCATCAGAGATTTGCCAAGATTCTGCTAAAGCTGGTTCAATTTTACCAGTTTCAAAATTTTCATAAATTAATCCTTCATAAGTCAATCCAAAAATGTTAGGAGATTCAGCATTAAGAGCATAATTAAAGGTTTTAGGGTCACTGAGGATGCTTTGTACTAATTGGGGAACTTGTGCAGCTGCGCTCTTGAAATTATTCGGGTTGCAGATAATAACTATCATTATAGTTATTATCGCTAAAACCGCTAGTAGCCAAAAACGCTTTACTGTGGGAATAATACTGTTAGTAAATTTCATGATTTTAATCTGTGATTTAATCCCCAATTACCAGCAACACCACTGCATAAGCACAAATACCTTCTTCTCGTCCAGTTCTGACCGAGCTTTTCATTAGTGGTAGCTTTAATACCAATTTGATTTGGTTGTAATTCCAAAACGTTTGCTAATTTGTCGCGCATTTTGGGAATATGGGGTTTTAATTTGGGACGTTCTGCCACCACTACTGAGTCAATATTGCCAATTTGCCAACCTTGCTCACGAATGAGTTGGTGTACTTGAGTTAATAATACCAAACTATCTGCTCCTGCCCATTGGGGATCACTTGGGGGAAAATAATGTCCTATATCCCCTAAAGATAATGCCCCCAACATGGCATCCATAATGGCGTGAGTTAGAGCATCCGCGTCACTATGTCCTAAAAGACCTAATTCGTGAGGAATATGGATTCCACCTAAAATTAAAGGGCGATCGCACACCAATTTATGTATATCGTAGCCGTTACCAATCCGAATGTTCATAGAATATTTGAGGTACTAGGGATGGGGAGATGGGGAGGTAAGAGGCAGGGGGGCAGGGAGCGGGGAGCAGGGGAGTAAGAGGCAGGGGGGCAGGGTGCAGGGTGCAGGGTGCAGGGGGGAGAAGAAGATGGGAGGTGGGGAGGTGGGGAGGTGGGGAGAATATATTTTAAATTCTCTTTCCCCCTGCTTATTTCCCCCTGCCCCCTGCCCCCTGCTCCTTGTCCTCTTTCCCCCTGCCCCCTGCCCCCTGCTCCTTGTCCTCTTCTCCCCCTGCCCCCTGCCCCCTGCCCCCTGCCTCTTCCCCCTCCTGCTCCTGCTGCCATTTTTGCAGCAAATCAGGGCGACGTAAGCTAGTGCGTTGGATTTGTTGTTGATAACGCCAGCGAGCAATTTCTGCATGATTACCACTGAGCAAGACATCTGGAACTTGCCAACCCCGAAAATTAGCAGGACGAGTATACTGAGGATAATCTAATAAACCCTCCTCAAAACTTTCGGAGATTAAAGACTCAGCTTTGGCTACAGTTCCTGGTATGAGTCGGACGACACCATTGAGTAAAGCCATAGCCGGAATTTCTCCTCCAGTTAGAATAAAATCACCCAAGGATACCTCACGAGTAACTAAATGTAAAACCCTTTCATCCACTCCTTCATAATGTCCACAAATTACAACTAATTGGTCATAATTACTGACCAATTCTCGTAATAGTGGTTGGTTGATAGTTTGTCCTTGGGGACTCATTAAGATAACTTCTCGGCGAGGTAGAATAGGTAAGGACTCCACCGCCGCGAAAATTGGCTCAGGCTTCATCAGCATCCCCACTCCACCACCGTAGGGTTCATCATCTACCTTTCGGTGCTTATCTGTGGTAAAATCTCTAGGGTTAACTAAATGCACTTGGGCAATTTGTTTAGCGAGGGCTTTACTTAGCAAACCAGAACTAAGAATCGAGGTAAAACAGTCAGGAAAAGCGTAACTATATCAAAGCGCACAGTAATTCGTATTGAAAAACACTAATATTGAACAGGGAGCAGTGAGCAGGGAGCAGTGAGCAGCAAAGAGGGAATAATTTTTAAATAGGGGTTTAGAGATGGGGATTTATCCATCACCAAACTATCACTTATAGAAGTGAGCGTCCCTTACTTTCAGATCAGAAATTAGGAAAAACTGTTTCTCCCCCCTGCTCCCCATCCTCCTCTGCCCCTCTGCCCCTCTGCCCCTCTGCCCCTCTGCAACTGCCAGTATCTAAAAGCACCAATAATTTGTTTTTGGGTAGCAACAAAAGTTTTCCTAATTACTTAATTTATGTTTAAATATTGTGGCAACTACATTTAAATTAATAATCTGACCAAAGTTAACAACCTCCAGGATGTATTGAGCCAGCCTCAGAAAAAAGTGTGTCAAGACCTGCTCACACCCCAACCCAGAGGGGAACCCTAATCCCAAGTCGCTAAGGCTTAATCAGACGCTTTCTAACAGTAGTGTCGAAAATGGGAGGTAAACTCACGGGTGGGTTCCCCAACTCAGGTAGACTGGAATGAATTCCCTCCCAAAAAACTTGTCCTCCCCTAGCCCCAAGCAATATTTTGCCAGTCTGGAGAAGGTGGATCGGTGAAAAACAAGGTGCTGACTTTAAGGAACGACAATGAACATACGAAGACTGAGGCATCGTGTGCATCAATACGTGTCCACCCAAAGCAGCAAAAGGCGAAAATAAACAGGCTGTTAAACCTTGCTAGATTCACCTGAAGTTGTTGACAGGAGAAACACAATGCTGCAATTAAAAGCTAAATCGCTGGAAATGAGGACACCCCAAGCTACTAAAACCGCTGTTCTAGTCATCGGTGGCGCAGAAGATAAAGTTCATGGACGGGAAATCCTGAGGACTTTCTTTGGTCGTGCTGGTGCTAGTAAAGCGTATATTACAATTATTCCATCAGCCTCCCGCGAACCCGCCATTATCGGTGGTCGGTACATTCGCATTTTTGAAGAAATGGGTGCTAATAAGGTTGAAATTTTAGACATTCGCGAACGGGAACAGTGTGAAAACACTCAAATTAAAGCATCGCTGGAAGCCTGTAGTGGAGTCTTTTTGACCGGAGGAGACCAACTCCGCCTCTGTGGTGTCTTGTCAGACACACCAGCTATGGAAATTATCCGACAACGGGTGCGAGCCAGGACAACTGACTTTAGCAGGCACCAGTGCGGGTGCAGCAGTGATGGGTCATCACATGATTGCTGGTGGCGGCAGTGGTGAATCACCCAATCGTTCCCTAGTAGATATGGCCACTGGGTTGGGATTTATTCCTGAAGTGATTGTAGACCAACACTTTCATAACCGGAATCGGATGGGACGGTTGATCAGCGCGATCGCCGCTCATCCTGATCGCTTAGGCATTGGTATTGATGAAGATACTTGTGCTGTGTTTGAACGGGATGGATGGCTACAGGTGATGGGGAAAGGCAGTGTCACCATTGTTGACCCCACAGAAGTTACCCATACCAACGAACCTCATGTTAGTGCGAATGAACCCCTAACTATACATAATTTACGTCTGCATATCCTCAGCTACGGAGATCGTTTTCACCTTTACCAGCGGACTGTCTTACCTGCTGTACACCGCATCTCCAGCTGACGGGATAGAGTATCTGAGGTTACACTGAGTTGACCGCATATTAAATTCTTGCTGAAGCAAAACTCAGATGAATACTATGTAAAGAGAAAAAACTGTTCATGACAAACAGTTTAGCGGTCAATTCCAGTCAGAAACTAGAATTTTGGTTCCGAATCTCCATCTACCTATTCCCATGAGAATCCTCAAGATCCAGACCTTACGCGGCCCAAACTACTGGAGCATTCGACGCCACAAGCTGATCGTCATGCGCCTCGATTTAGAAAACCTAGCCGAGACGCCCTCGAATGAAATCCCTAGCTTTTATGAAGGATTAGTAGAGGCGCTGCCAAGTCTGGAGGGTCACTATTGCTCCCCTGGCTGTCGTGGTGGTTTTTTGATGCGGGTGCGAGAAGGCACTATGATGGGCCATATCGTAGAACACGTAGCCTTAGAACTCCAGGAATTAGCTGGAATGCACGTAGGTTTTGGGCGTACCCGCGAAACCGCCACACCTGGAATTTATCAGGTAGTGATTGAGTACCTGAATGAGGAAGCGGGGCGCTACGCCGGACGTGCAGCCGTGCGGCTATGCCAAAGTATAGTTGATCGAGGTCGTTACCCTAAAGCTGAATTAGAGCAAGATATCCAAGATCTCAAAGACTTTTGCCGTGATGCTTCTTTAGTGCCTTCTACAGAAGCAATTGTCAAAGAAGCAGAAAAAAGAGGTATTCCTTGGATGCACTTAGCTGCACGCTTTTTGATTCAACTCGGCTATGGTGTGAACCAAAAGCGGATGCAGGCCACCATGACCGATAATACCGGCATCCTGGGAGTAGAACTAGCTTGTGATAAAGAAGCCACTAAACGCATCCTCGCTGCCACTGGTGTACCAGTACCCAGAGGCACAGTCATCAACTTTTTGGATGATTTAGAAGAAGCCATTGAATATGTTGGCGGTTATCCCATTGTGATTAAACCCCTAGATGGTAATCATGGACGCGGTATCACTATTGATATTCGAACCTGGGAAGAAGCAGAAGCAGCCTATGAAGCGGCCAGACAAGTTTCCCGGTCAATCATTGTGGAGCGGTATTATGTCGGACGTGACCATAGGGTACTAGTTGTAGATGGCAAAGTTGTCGCAGTAGCTGAACGAGTACCAGCTCATGTATTGGTAATGGTAGATCCACCATTGCCGAACTGATTGAAGAAACCAACCAAGATCCTAATCGTGGTGAAGGACATGATAATGTCCTCACCAAAATTGAACTAGACCGCACCAGCTACCAACTACTGGAAAGGCAAGGCTACACCCTCAACAGTGTGCCACCGAAAGGGACAATTTGTTATCTGCGGGCAACGGCTAATTTGAGTACAGGTGGTAGTGCTGTAGACCGTACAGACGAAATCCACCCTGAAAATGTTTGGTTAGCACAAAGGGTAGTCAAAATTATCGGTTTAGATATTGCTGGACTAGATATTGTCACCTCGGATATTAGTCGTCCCTTAAGGGAAGTCGATGGCGTAATTGTGGAAGTTAACGCTGCACCTGGTTTCCGAATGCACGTCGCCCCTAGTCAAGGTATCCCCCGCAATGTGGCTGGTGCAGTGATGGATATGCTGTTCCCCAACGAACAATCCAGTCGAATTCCTATTCTCAGTGTCACAGGTACTAATGGCAAAACCACCACTACCCGCTTATTAGCTCATATTTATAAGCAAACTGGCAAAGTAGTAGGTTATACTACTACTGATGGGACATATATCGGTGATTTCTTAGTAGAAGCAGGAGATAATACCGGGCCCAAAGCGCCCATGTCATCCTGCAAGACCCCACAGTAGAAGTCGCTGTGTTAGAATCAGCGCGGGGCGGTATTCTCCGTTCTGGGTTGGGTTTTGAAGCTGCTAATGTGGGTGTAGTTTTAAATGTTGCCGCCGATCATTTAGGTATTGGTGATATTGAAACGATTGAGCAGTTAGCTAACCTCAAGAGTGTAGTTGCAGAAGCTGTATATCCTGATGGTTATGCAGTACTCAATGCTGATGATCACCGGGTGGCAGCAATGGCAGAAAAAACTAAAGCCAATATTGCCTACTTCACCATGAATCCCAGACTCGGAATTAGTGCGGAAGCACATCGAAAAGGGAGGAGTAGCCGCAGTGTATGAAAATGGCTATCTGTCGATTGTTAAAGGTGATTGGACACACCGCATCGAAAGAGCAGAAAGTATCCCCCTGACAATGGGTGGAAGAGCGCCATTTATGATTGCTAACGCTTTAGCGGCGAGTTTGGCAGCCTTTGTCCAGAATGTGACTATCGAGCAAATTCGCGCTGGCTTAAAAACCTTTCCGTGCTTCGGTGAGTCAAACACCAGGACGGATGAATTTGTTTAATTTAGGTAAATACCACGCTTTGGTAGATTATGCCCATAACCCAGCTAGTTATGAAGCTTTGGGATCTTTTGTTCGCAACTGGACTACGGACAACGCATTGGTGTCGTTGGTGGCCCGGGCGATCGCCGCGACGAAGATTTTGTCACTTTGGGCAAATTAGCAGCCGAGATTTTTGACTACATCATTATTAAAGAAGATGATGATACCAGGGGAAGACGCAAGGGGTTCAGCTGCCGATTTGATTACTCAAGGCATTACCCAAGTTAAACCCGATGGTCGTTATGAATCCATTCTTGGATGAAACCCAAGCCATTAATAAAGGCTTAGATATGGCTCCTGATAACGCTCTGGTAGTAATTTTGCCAGAAAGTGTTAACCGTGCATTAGCTTAATTAGGTGACCCGTGGTGTAATCAGGAGGAAATGTCATCCCAAAGTTCTACAGCAATTACGGATTCCCAAAATGGGATCACCCTTCTTCTGTAGTTAACACCCTACTTATCATAATAATTGAGTCCTCTTCGACTCGTCTCTACTATTTTATTCTTTTTGATTAGTTTGATCATGGGTATTTTTGTAGTTCTCCCCTCGAAAACCTCTAGAAAGCTTTTGCCAATACACTACCCAGTTCAGAGATTTTCTTCAAGTTTCAAAATCAAAATCGCGGCGATCGCAATTACACCCACTTTCCAACCATCCTCATCCCAACATATAAAATTCCTCTGTTTGCTCTGCTAATTAAATATAAGACTTTTTAGCAAATAAGATTTATTCCCACTTAATAAGTATATCTACTCAAAATTTGACCAGTCATTTGATAACTACTAGATTTTGTTTATTTATAGTTATATTTGTAGCAACAGTCAAAGTAGTTAGGACATTATCAATCATAAAAATCTCTCTACACAAGGGTTCCACTCGGTGACTCCTAACTGCGGCGATCAGACTTCAATCTCTAAGTTAAGTGATTCCGGTGACGGATTTGATTTAATTTTAAATTTTCAATTGCTTATGCCCTCCCAACTTTGGCCTTATATTAACCCTGGTATTCCTGATGAATTATTTGAGCATTTACCGGAATTCCCTTTACCCAGCGAGAAGTGCGATTATTGTTAATCTGTCAACTCCGATTACAAACTAATTCGGTATTATGGGATATTGGCGCTGGCACAGGTACAATCCCGGTGGAAGTAGGATTATTATGTCCTACTGGGCGGATTATTGCCGTTGAACGAGATGAAGAAGTAGCAAATTTAATTAGACGCAATTGCGATCACTTTGAAGTTAAAAATGTGGAAATAGTGGAAGGTAGCGCCCCAGAGTGTCTAATCAGATCAAATCTACGCCTGATCGGGTCTGTATTGAGGGAGGAAGACCGATTCCAGAGATTCTCCAAGCAGTATGGCATTATTTACCACCATCAGGTCGTGTCGTCGTTACTGCTGCTAATCTAGAAAATCTCTATGCTGTTTCTCAGAGCTTTTCCCAGTTAAGAGCCAGAAATATCGAAGTCGTTCAATCTGCGGTTAACCGTTTGGAGATCAGAGGTTTTTCGCAAACCTTCGTATCCACTGATCCCATTTTTATTCTGAGTGGTGAGAAACTAGACTAAATTGAGAGGATTTTAAGATTTATGAATATTTTCTCAAAATCCCAAATTCAAAGTTCCCAATACTACTATGCCTTGGTCTCGAATTATTAGTGGAATTATTGAGATCGCCCTTGCACTGTTAGCTACCCTATTAGGGGGCTGGTACTTTACTGTCTTGATTGCGATCGTGGTCTTTTTAGGTCAACAAGAATATTTTAACCTAGTGCGTTCCAGAGGGATAATTCCTGCCGCTAAAACTACAATGTTTGTCAGTCAAATTCTATTAGTAATTTGTAACCTCAATGGTAGTTTAGCGACGCAGTGATGCCAATAGCGGGGACACTGATTTGTTTTTATCTACTGTTTCAGCCCAAATTTGCCACTATTGCTGATGTTTCAGCTTCAGTGATGGGGCTATTTTTATGCAGGTTATTTGCCAAGTTATTGGGTACGCTTGCGAGGACTAGATCGTGTAGTTCATCACAATTTCTCCTTAGAGAATGATTGGTATCAAACCTGGAATGATTTATGGTTAAGAGGAAATTGGGACTCACTTCCACAAGGATTAACATTAACAATACTGACTTTTTTGTGTATTTGGGCAGCGGATATTGGTGCTTATATTGTCGGTAAGACCTTTGGTAAAACCCGTTTATCAGAGATCAGTCCCAAAAAAACCGTAGAAGGGGCAATTTTTGGGATTACTGCTAGTGTTATTGTTGGTGTAGTAGGAGCCTATTATCTTCATCTACCGAAATTCCCGTTCACTGGTATAGCTTTAGGTTTAGTGATTGGAATTGCCAGCCTACTCGGTGATCTAACAGAATCAATGCTGAAGCGTGATGCTGGAGTAAAGGATTCAGGACAACTAATTCCTGGTCACGGAGGAATTTTAGACCGTACAGATAGTTACATTTTTACGGTTCCTTTAGTTTACTATTTTGTGACACTATTGTTACCACTGTTAGCAAAACATTAAGTATTGGATGGGGGAATATTACATATTCCCCATATTCATCTGCAAAGTTGAGAACTATAAATGAACTACCCCATCTTACTTCGTTGAAGATGTGGTTTGGTGCCCCCCCATCCGTAAAATGAGACTTTTGACGTTTCACACGACCTAGTTGCTTCATACTTCCAGCTTACTGGTATTTGAAGTAGAGCTAGAGCCATCTACGTCTACGTTCGCGTAAGCGGCGCGTTAGCGCGGCTCGTTCCAAACCCCGGCAACTTATAATATAATATAAATATTGTCAAAAACTCAACTGTTCCCAAGAGAAACTTGAGTTTTTTATTTTTAATCATTAAGGATTAACGTTAATTTGACCACGACATAGTAACTTGCCTGGAATCAGCGTTAGTTCTTGAATATCTACATCTGAGCCTAGTTCTAGACTATATCCATGAGGATTATCTAACCGGAGTTGTTGATTTTGGTGAATTTGAATTGGATCTAAGTGCAATTTTTGGGGATTAAGTAGCTTTAACCCAAAAAAACCGACCAAAATGTAGGTTGAGTGTCAGATGATTGCATACCACTGAGGATTATGCTCTGATGGTCAAGATGATTTTTTGCCAAAAAAGTGACTTGGAATTTGGACAGTGTTCTGGTAAAAGTTTAACCAGTACATCATTTATGGCAGTTGATAATAATTGCAGAGGAAAGGGAGTCATTCAAGATCCTGTTCCTCAATAATCAGCTCAACCATCACTGGTACTATTTCTAACAAGTGTAAAGGCTTACCCTTTAGTATTGAACCAATGTTGATCTGAATATTTTCTGCACTAGCTGAATTTGTGTAATATGAAGACCTTGATAAACTGCATTAGTTGCCAAAATAGATACACCAGGGATACGGCCAGAAAGAATTTGGCGATCGCTTGCTCTAATCTCTACCTCAATCTGGGATACTTGGCTTACTTGTGTTCTTAGCCATAGCTTGATTGCTGATGTCAGAACTTGGGTAATGATCCGTGTTTTTTGGCTATTTGTGACTTGAGGAATTTTGTTCTAGCATTTAACCAGTCTGCTTATGGAAATTTGCTTAACTACCGACAGAATTTAAACAAGCCCTTAAATTTAACACTTATGGCTATTAACTACAAAATGCAAATATTATGATTTACCAATTAAGGAAAAACTAAGTAATTTACACATGGAGGCACGGGTACAAAAAGTTCTTGCTCAATGGGGTATAGCCTCACGTCGTGAAGCCGAAGAAATGATTAGGCAGTCACGGGTGCGGATAAATGGGATATTGGCACATTTAGGTCAAAAAGTTGACCCCCAAAGAGACACGATTTTTGTTGATGGTAAAGTTGTGTCAGACAAATTAGCGACCAACTTTAATTTATCTGTTGCTGCATAAGCCACTGGGAGTGGTTTCTACCTGCTATGATCCCCAAGGACGAAAAACAGTGTTAGAAATGCTGCCAAAAGAACTGAGAGAAGGTTTAGGTATTCACCCAGTTGGACGTCTAGATATCAACTCTACCGGAGCGCTAATCCTGACAAATGATGGAGAACTAACTTATGGACTAACTCATCCTAGCCATAGTGTGGCTAAGACATATCATGTTTTGGTCAAAGGGCATCCTCCAGAATCAGTGTTATCTATATGGTCTAAAGGCGTAGTCTTAGAAGGACAAACCACACGACCAGCTAAAGTCAAGCTAATTAAGCGATTTTCGGAATCGAGTTTATTAGAAATTATTCTCCAGGAGGGAAGAAATCGTCAGATTCGTCGCATAGCACAACAATTAGGATATCCCGTCATCAATCTGCATCGGACTGCTATTGGTGGAATTCAACTACAAGTCTCAAAATTATCCTTTTTGCCAGAGGGTAACTATCGTTACCTGACCCAAGAAGAGATTGGTTGTTTACAAGATGAGTTAAAAAACGTACCTATTAAACATTCAGCCTGAGTTAAGGAGTGTAAAAAAAAGCATGAAATGGCTAAGAAGTAAGGATAACCAGCAGTCCACACTTTCTATAGAGCAAAAACGAGCATGAAAAGCTGGGAGTACTGGGTACTCAATTAGGAGCTTCTCGTCAAGCACAGGGTTTATCTCTTGATGATGTGGTGATATTAACCAGAATTCCTCGACGTTTACTCCAAGCAATTGAAGAAGGTAATCTAGAAGATTTACCAGAACCTATTTATATTCAAGGATTAATCAGGCAATTTGCTGATGCATTGGGTTTGAGTGGCACAGATTTAGCTAGTAATTTTCCGATTGGTTCCGAAAAGGTGATTCTGGAATCAACTTGGAAACCACAACCCATCAGTCAATTACGTCCGATTCATCTTTACCTGTTGTACATTTTCCTGGTGGTATGTTCTGTGAATGGGTTATCTCATTTCTTGAATAATGCCGCCTTACAAGCCAACAATAACCGTATTCCACCAGTTTCATGGAAGGACTCGGCTTTTGCTCCCAGCCAAAATCAAGCAACTGCATCGACCGTAAGTGGTCAAATTGGTCTTGCTCAAAAGACCCAAGCCGTACAAATTGGGGTGACATTAAAATCTTCTTCTTGGATTCGAGTAGTTGCTGATGGCAAAACTCAGTTTGAGGGAATTTTGCCGGAGGGAAGTCATCGAACTTGGAAAGCAACCGAACAACTCACTGTCAAAACCAATAATGCTGGTGGTGTGTTGATGAGTGTCAATCAGCAGGAAGCAAAGGAAATGGGAGAGCCTGGGAAAGTGGAAGAAATTAGAATTGCTGCTAAACCCAAATCCTAGAGAGTTATCCCACCATTCCCATGCTACCTATGTTGATTGGGCGCAATCGGGGTTAGGAATGCCTGGGAGCACGTCCACAGATGGTTGTGAGGGTCTTGAGGCGATCGCCCAATTCCTGTGTTAAGGCGGCTGATTGATAGCGCCATTCCCAATTACCCTCAGGTGTACTGGGAAAATTCATCCGGGCTTCAGTTCCTAACCCCAAAATATCCTGTAAAGGGATAATTGCTTGATTAGCGATAGAACTCAAAGCCAATCGAATTAAATCCCATTGGATACCATCTGGACTAATACCACCCAAATACAATGATAAATTGCGTTTTTCCCAATCATTAGCTGTGGTATACCAGCCCACAGTAGTATCATTGTCATGAGTTCCGGTATAAACTACAGCATTACGCTGATAGTTAAAGGGTAAAAAAGGATTGCCAGGATCAGACCCAAAGGCAAACTGTAAAACTTTCATACCAGGAAATTCAAACTTATCTCTTAAAGCTTCAACAGGTGGTGTAATAATTCCTAAATCTTCGGCTAAAACCGGTAACTTACCCAGTTTCTGCCTAATGACCTCAAAAAAAGCATCTCCAGGTGCTTCAATCCATTCACCATTAATAGCAGTTTCTTCACCTTGAGGAACAGCCCAAAAAGCTTCAAAACCGCGAAAATGGTCAATGCGAATAATATCTACATAATCTAGCATTGCTTCAAAGCGCTGCACCCACCATTGGAAATCTTGTTTTTGTAGTTCTTCCCAGTTATAAACTGGATTCCCCCACAATTGCCCAGTAGCACTAAAGTAATCTGGTGGTACTCCTGCCATTTGAGCAACTAGACCAGTTTCTTGATCTAAGCAGAAAATCTCAGGATTAGCCCAAACATCAGCACTATCATGAGCTACATAGATGGGAATATCACCAATAATTTCTATACCACGCTCATTGGCATAACTCTTAAGTGCTGACCATTGGCGGAAAAATTCGTACTGAACAAACTTGTAATAAAAAATTCCCGTAGCTAATTGTTGTTGTGCCTGATTTAAGGCTTCTGGTTGACGCCAAGCCAGTTCTGGTGGCCAATTATGCCAACTATCACTATTTTGGCTATCTTTAATCGCCATAAATAAGGCATAGTTATCAAGCCAGTCAGCTTTGCGATGACAAAAAGTGGCAAAAGCTTCTTTTTGAGTAGCTGTAGCTTTAACTTTAAAATTCTCACAGGCTTTTTGCAAAAAACCAATTTTAACTGGTATAACCTGCTCAAAATTCACCTTGACTGCTGAAAATTCTGGGATGTGAGCAAAGTCTTCTGGAGACAATAGACCCTCATCCACAAGTTTCTCAGGGCTAATGAGGATATGATTTCCTGCCATAGCTGAATAGCACATGTAAGGAGAATTGCCATAACCTGTCAGGGCCTAAAGGTAAAACTTGCCAATATTGCTGATAACTTTCTTTAAGAAAATCAATAAAACGATAAGCTTCTAAACCTAAATCCCCAATACCAAATTGACTGGGAAAAGAACTAGGATGCAGCAAAACACCACTGGATCTGGGAAAAGGCATATTTAACCTGAACTATGAGGCACAAGATCCCATCGAATCTATCATGCTAGCGTCAGCTTTGAAAGTTGCCCAGAGGGGTGAGGGGGGCAGGGGGCAGGGGGCAGGGGGCAGGGGGCAGGGGGCAGGGGGCAGGGGGCAGGGGGCAGGGGGCAGGGGATAATAACAAGTACAATTAATCACGAATCATAATTTGATGGGGGAAAAAGTCAGTATACTTATCCTGTTCCCTGTTCCCTGTTCCCTGTTCCCTGTTCCCTGTTCCCTGTTCCCTGTAGAAAATAACTTATGACTTATAGAAATCCTGTACCGACAGTTGATATCATCATCGAATTAGTTGACCGACCTCATCGACCCATTGTATTAATTGAGCGACACAATGAGCCATTCGGTTGGGCTATTCCTGGTGGATTTGTAGATTATGGGGAACCTGTGGAAATAGCCGCATCTCGCGAAGCTGAAGAAGAAACAGGTTTACAAGTCGAATTAATTGAACAATTGCTGGTGTACTCTGACCCCAGTCGAGATCCTCGTCAGCATACGATTAGCATTGTATTTTTAGCAACAGCAACGGGAGAACCTCTCGCAGGTGATGATGCTAAGGGTGTAGGCATTTTTGAACCTTGGTGTATTCCTAATAATTTGTGTTTTGACCATAACCGGATTTTACGTGATTATTGGCATTATCGTAATTATGGGATACGTCCAAGATTGGGAGTATAGAAAAATATGTTAAATTGTCTTGAGAATTTATCCAGCAATCCGCATTTTTAAATAAAGTGACATCTATGACTCGTAAAGTAATCAATACAGATAAAGCACCAGCACCAGTTGGACCGATATAATCAAGCAGTTTTAGCGTCCGGTCAAATGCTGTTTGTAGCTGGACAAATTGCCATTGATCCGAAAATAGGTGATGTTGTCTACACTGATGATGTAGTTAAGCAAACTGAACAGGTAATGGCTAATTTAGAAGCTATCCTGACTGCATCTGGTGCTACGTTTTCAAATGTAGTCAAAACTAGCTGTATTTTTAGCGGATATGAATGATTTTGCCTCTGTAAATGGGGTTTATGGAAAATATTTTTCTGAAGATACAGCCCCAGCTCGTGCTTGTGTTCAGGTATCACGTTTACCTAAAAATGTGTTAGTAGAAATTGATTGTATTGCGGTGATTTAGGGACTAGGGCGGATAAAAAATTATTTTTCTGGTTCAATTCCTGCTGCTCTCAATTGTGCTTCTAGTCGTTCAGCCCGTTGACGTTCTCGTTCAGCTAATTCGGAACCCCAAAGCAGCAGGTTTTCTTGTTGATCCCACCACCTTAACCAGTTTCCTGTCCGATTTTCACGAATACCTGACCATACACCCAGGTAAAGATTCATTTCTGCTATCCAGTAACGTTGGTTTTCGTCTGCGGTCTGTGGAATATATCTACCTGTATTCTGGTCTAGGTAATATAACTCTAAATTACTGCTACTAAATTCAAAAATGGCATAATTGGGAACTTTTAAGATATTCTCGTAAAAAAACCATTTTCCAGGGGGGTAAGTAGGTTTGATGGAATATTCTCCTCCTTCTGTATCTGAGACGAATTCCATCACAATTACGGGAATTTCTCCTTGTAATTTAGGTGTGTAACTGCGGGTTACTTCTTTTCTCTCAACATTAATTTGCCGAATATATGCCCAATCAGGGGCTTTAACGACAGTTTTGCCGTTTAATGTGGCACATATCCCATAGTTGGTTGAGGTCAGAGCATTAGAAGCAAGTCTTCCTGCTACTTCTAAACTTTCTGTTAGTGCAGCAGCTAAGGTTGGTTGATAAATATTATCCACTGGTTCATCTGGGAGTACGTAATCTTCGGGTAATTTTTCCCAAGTTATTTGGTATTTTTGGTCTACAGTAGCTATCATCATCATTCATCTTCCTTGGGTAAGATTTCAAATTGATCAAATCGAAAATCTAAAATTGGCTCACTCTTCCTCATCTGGTTCTAAATCCTCTTCCGTAAGGGTTTGGTGCGGAATAGCAGCAATAATTGCATCTATTACTTTAGATACCGCGACAATCTCAATATTTAGCTCCGGGAATTTTTGCCCTTTGGGAACGATCGCCTCTTTTAAATCCTAACTTAGCTGCTTCTTTTAACCGCAGTTCCATTTGCGAGACTGACCGGACTTGTCCCCCTAATCCTACTTCTCCAATCAATACGGTTCCTGGATCATACAATCCGATCTCGAAAACTAGCCACAATGGCGATCGCAATTCCTAAGTCTACAGACTGGTTCTTCTACATTCAATCCCCCCGCTGAAGCTACATAAGAATCTAGTTTCGACATGGGAATCCCGACTCGTTTTTCTAATACAGCCAGAATTTGCACTAATCGGTTATAATCTATACCTGTTCCCGCTCGACGAGGGGAAGGATAGCTGGTGGGACTAACTAAAGCTTGTAATTCCACCACAATGGGACGCGTTCCTTCACAAGCAACGACAATGGCTGTCCCCGGTGCTGGGTCATCCCGATTACCTAAAAATAATTCTGAGGGATTGGGTACTTCTCGTAATCCCTGCGATACCATTTCAAAAATTCCAATTTCGTGAGTAGCACCAAAACGATTTTTTACAGTTCTTAATAATCGATGGGAGGCAAAGCGATCGCCTTCAAAATACAATACGGTATCCACTAAATGTTCTAAAACCTTGGACCGGCGATCGCACCTTCTTTGGTAACATGACCCACAATTAACATAGTCACATCTTCATGTTTAGCCACCTTCATTAAAGCCGCTGTACATTCCCGAACCTGAGCGACAGAACCAGGTGCAGAAGTTAGTGCCGGGAAGAACACGGTTTGAATACTATCAATTACAGCCACATTTGGTTTGAGAGAGTCTATTTCCCGAAGAATTTCTTCTAAATCAGTTTCTGGTAATATATATAAATCTGCGCCGATACTTTCGGGATTAACGGGAGCAGTTGTATCTATTGCCGTTGCATCTCGGACACTTTTCTCCTGGTTTTCGTCTAAAGCCACACATTTAGATACTCCTAAACGAGAAGCACGTAACTTTACCTGTTGTCCTGATTCTTCTCCAGTCACATAGAGAATTCGATATCTTTGTGCTAGTTGATTAGATACTTGTAATAACAAAGTAGATTTACCAATGCCAGGATCACCACCAATTAGTACCATTGAGCCAGGCACAACTCCACCCCCCAACACCCGATCCAGTTCTCCATAACCAGATTCCCAACGGGCAATTTGGCGATCGCTAATTTGGTCAAAAGTTAGAGAGGCTCTGGCTTTAGCGGGGCGAGAGTTTTTAGCAGCAGATTTACCATTACTTTGACTAGCGTGCCAACTTCCTACTCCCCCCCGACCAGATGTATCCAGCGAATATGACTGGATTCTGCTCAATTAAGGAATCGTAAGTATCACAATTGGAACACTTTCCGAACCATTGGGAGTATTCTGCTCCACAAGCGTTACAAATATAAACGGTTTTTGGCTTTGCCATTATGAAATATTGTTAAGTAATTTGAAGTTTTTCTTAATTTGGGAGAAAATCTAAAATCCAATCGTAGAAACAGTGACAGCCTTTTCCAATTCAGGAGATGGGATGATAATCTTAATATTATGATATTAAAAATTAATCATGAGAAATTTTAGTTAAGGAGCATGGAAACACTTGGAAAGTCATAAAGAAAAAATCCTGGTGGTAGACGACGAAGCCAGCATTCGCCGGATTTTGGAAACGCGCCTTTCCATGATTGGCTACGATGTAGTAACCGCAGGGGATGGGGAAGAAGCTCTCGACATTTTTCGGAAAACGGAACCGGATTTAGTAGTGTTAGATGTGATGATGCCTAAGCTAGATGGCTACGGCGTTTGTCAAGAATTACGCAAAGAATCAGATGTCCCCATAATCATGTTAACAGCCTTGGGCGATGTTGCTGATCGCATTACCGGGTTGGAATTGGGTGCAGACGATTATGTGGTGAAACCATTTTCCCCCAAAGAGCTAGAAGCTCGCATTCGCTCGGTACTGCGACGAGTAGACAAAACTGGTGCTACTGGTATTCCTAGCTCTGGAGTGATTCATGTCGGTAATATTAAAATTGATACGAATAAGCGCCAAGTATATAAAGGAGATGAGCGGATTCGGCTGACGGGAATGGAATTTAGTTTACTAGAGTTGTTAGTTAGTCGCTCTGGAGAAGCATTTTCCCGTTCAGAAATTTTGCAAGAAGTGTGGGGATATACACCAGAACGTCATGTAGATACTCGCGTGGTAGACGTGCATATCTCTCGTTTACGGGCAAAATTAGAAGATGACCCCAGTAACCCTGAACTAATTCTCACCGCTAGAGGAACTGGTTATCTGTTTCAACGGATAATTGAACCTGGAGAAGAATAATTAGTGAAGAAGGACAAATGACCAAATCTGATCCCAATCGAGTTTTACGGCGTTTACCTTTGGTAGTCGGTGGTTTAGGCGCTGTACTTTTGCTTGTTAATCGTTTATTAACACCAGAGCTTACTCCATCTCAAGCTCGGGGGGATGTGGTCGGGGTGATCTTAAGCGCTGTGTTAATTTTAACGGGGTTAATTTGGCAACAGGTACAACCGCGATCGCCTGAGCAAGTAGAACTGATTGGGGAAGAAGGTTTTTTCTTGGATTCAGATTTACCAGAAGCCGTGAAAACAGAATTAGCTTGGGCATCGCGTTTATTATTGACAAATACCGTCACGCGATCGCTAGTAGTTTACTATGAAGGTAAAGTTTTGTTGCGTCGCGGCATTCTGGCAAATAAATCGGAAGTTGTTCCAGGAGCGATTTTAAACCGAGTGCTAGCAACTCAAAAGCCAATTTATTTAGTGGCTTTAAAAATATATCCAGGTGCAATTGAGTTTGATTATTTGCCGGAAAACACACAAGGGGTAATTTGTCAACCCCTTGGTAAAGAAGGCGTGTTAATTTTGGCGGCAAATGCACCACGTAGTTATACTAAGCAGGATGAAAACTGGATTGCGGGAATTGCAGATAAATTAGGTGTCAGTTTGCAGGTGATAGAAAAACATAGTTAGCATGATTTTCATGTATTTATTTACACTTAAAACTTTATGGTAATTATCTATTGGTTATTGGTGGCTTTAATGGTGGTGGGGATTATTGGTGCAGTAGTTCCTGCACTTCCGGGGAGCAGTTTGATTTTAGTTGCAATTATTATTTGGGGAATTGTGAGTGGTTCCTTTGCAGCGATTAAGATTCCTCTACTAGTGACGATTATTGTTTTACTGCTGAGTATAGGAGTTGATTTCCTCGCTGGGTATATAGGAGCTAAACAAGCGGGTGCGAGCAAGTGGGGACAAATTGGTGCTTTTGTGGGTTTGCTGTTGGGATTTTTCGGATTATTACCAACTTTACCATTTGGGGGTCATATTAGGTATTTTATTCGGTCCGTTGATAGGAGCGATTATTGGTGAATATCTTTATCAACGGGATTTAGGGTTAGCGGTGAAAGCTGGGATTGGAATTACGGTGGGAACTTTGGTGGGGAATCTCTTACAGGGAATATTAGCCGTTAGTGCGGTGGTGGTTTTTCTGTTCACCACTTGGTCACAGGTTTATTGAGTTGTTAGAGAATAGGGATTATATAGCAATATCTTTTTGTTGTAATTATGAATCCACCATTTGAGTTAAATCAATACAAGCAAGAAATCGCAGATTTATATAGTCGCAGAAGTCAAACATATGATCAAGGTGATTGGCATCCACGTATAGCTCAACGTCTTATAGATTACGCGAAAATCAAACCAGGACAAAAAGTATTAGATATTGCTTGTGGTACTGGAATGGTGGCTATTTCCGTTGCAGAACTTATCGGTGTTGATGCTCAAGTAGTGGGAGTGGATATTTCCACTGGAATGCTAGATGAAGCTAAACGTAAAGCTGAAGTATTGGGTTTAAAGAATATTCAATTTCAACTTGCAGATGCAGAAGCACTAGATTTTCCCCCTAATAGTTTTGACGTAATTTTGTGTTCTTCCGCTTTGATTTGGATGTCCAATGTTTCCGCAGCTTTATGTCATTGGCAAAAATTACTTAAATCTGGTGGTTTAATTGGATTTCATGCATTTTCGGAAACAGCTTTTGTGGGTGGGGTTGTGGTGCAGAATATTGTGGAGAAATACGGTATTTCTCTAGCATTTAGTAAACCCACAGGGACGGTGGAGAAATGTCGGAATTTACTTCAAGAAGCAGGTTTTGATTCTATTGAAATCTATCCTGAGCCAGATGGCAATTACATTACTTTAGAGCAAGCACAAGGAATGTGGACTGGTGGTTCTCATCCAGCACCAGGACAATTCCCGAATCCTCTTTCTCAACTTTCAGATCTGGAACTAGAGCAAGTTAAGGTGGAATTTGATGCTCAATTAGCTAGATTGGTTACTGATCGACTAAATAATTAATTCGCTGGATACTGCCGGATTTTGTGTTATACTGGATAACTAGTTTAAATTAGCGCCATGTCAGATAAATATGTTTCCCCAAGCGAGGCAGTTAGAACTTTGGGAGTTAACGAAGGAACCCTGTGACATTGGGAAGAAGAGGGTAAAATCAAAGCGTTCGGTACTCCAAGAGGTAAAAGACGTAACGATACCACCACCAAAACAACTAAGTCTGTTCGATAGAGATCATCTACGCTAGGGTTTGGGACACCAAGCAACGAGAAGAATTGCAGCGTCAATCTGATTATCTCCAATCTCGATACCCTACAGCAGAAATTATCTGAGAAATTGGCGGAGGTCTTAACTACAAACGGAAAAAATTTCTCGCCGTATTGGAGCGAGTTATGCCAGGAGATATCGAGCGTATTGTTATCGCATATAAAGACAGACTCGCCAGATTTGGTTTCGATTTCTTTGCGGGCTGCTGTGCCATTAACTCTGGCGAAATCGTGGTTCTCAACCAAGTTGAATTATCTCCCTAACGCGAAATGGTTGAAGACATCCTTGCCATCCTGCACTGCTTTAGTGCCAGATTGTACGGACTCAGAAAATATAAATCTGAAATCGCTAAAGATCAGGATTTACCCAGAAGCGCAACTCCATCAAATTTGGAAAAAATGGTTAGCTGCAACTAAGTATTGTTATAACCAAGCAATTGCTTATCTTCGTAAACATGGTCGAGTATCCAAATATGAGCTAAGAAAGTTAATACTCAATAATGCTCCTGATTGGGTCAAAGAATGTCCTTATAATCCAAAAGGTGAAGCGGTTATTGATGCTTACAAAGCTTTCATGGCGAGTCGGAAAGAAGGAACTAAACAAAGTGAGGCGGGAAGATTTAGAAGTTGGCGTGATGCCAAACGAGCAATTAAATTTCAGCCAGAGAACTATGCTAATGGCACTTGGTATTCTGAGGAAGTAAAAGGCTTAAGATTTGAAGCCTCCGAGCCATTGCCATCAAAGGATGTAGAATATCAGACTAAACAGAAAGATAAGTCATTTAAACCACGGATACGGAAACAAACTTGGTCGCAATCGACTCAGCTTGTTTATGACAAAAAGCGATGGTTTGCCGTGTTTCCAGTAGAGTTTATCCCTCAAGTTTCCGACCAACAGACAATGATTGCTCTTGACCCTGGTGTGCGTTCTTTTCTGACAGGATTTGATGGAGAGAAGTTCATAGATATAGGTAATAACGACATAGCTAAAATCTATAGATTATGTCGCTTTATTGATGGATTAATTTCTCAAAAATCAAAGTTAAAAGGTCAAATAAACAAGCGTCAGAGACAAAGAATACAGGCTAAAATTGATGGTTTATTTATTCGGATTCGGAATTTGATTGATGAATGCCACAAAAAAGTAGCTAAATGGTTGACTACAGAATACAGATTAATTTTTCTTCCTACGTTTGAGACTTCCCAAATGGTAGCCAGGACAGGAAATAAAAAGAGAAAAATTAATTCTAAAACCGTGCGAAAAATGCTGAATTGGGCGCATTTTAGATTTAAACAAACATTAAAGTTCCAAGCACTTAAGCGTGGTAGTACAGTCATAGATGTCACAGAGGAATATACATCCAAAACTTGCACATCTTGTGGTCATGTCCATACCAAGCTAGGTGGCTCTAAGCAGTTTAAATGCCCAAAATGTGGGCATAAACTCCCTAGAGATTGGAACGGCGCTTTGGGGATTTTCCTCAAAGCATTGCAAGATATTGCCGGAGTAGAACCTAGTTCTATCACGCTATGTCCGGAGAACTCCTAAAGTATCCGGGCTTGAAGTATCTGAAAAGGGGATTTGGAACGACATGACGATTTTTTATTGTTTTGGTTCATGCTAAATCTGTGGAGCAGGCATCTTGCCTGCCACCTATTATCTACACAATCTCAGGAGGTGTTGTCGTCTGATTCTCCCATTTTCAAGGATGTCGCCCCTCCCCCCTCACGAATGATTTTTTTTCGTGATGCCATCAAAAAAAATCTATCTAGGGAAGGTGGTTGGGGATGAAAAACTTTGATTTAATCAAATCATAGATAATGGGAATCTGTACATTTATAAATATTAATAGTCACACTTCCATTATCTAACTTCATTCTCCCATTTTCAAGGACGCCGCTCCTCCTCCTCGCGAATGATTTTTTTTTCGTGATGCCATCAAAAAAATCTATCTAGAGAAGGTGGTTTACAGCAAAAATAAATTCAGAACGATTTTACGCCGTTTCCGCGATTACCCAGATTATCAAGAATTGTTAATTCCTCTTGGCATAAGGCTTTCAGAGCTATCAAATTTTGAATTTGGAATTGCTGAGTGGACTGGTGTTCTAGGTCACGCTCCTGAAGGGGGTTGACATTTAATAGCGTTAAATAGTATAAATGTACTACTCAGCGTTATTAAATCAACACTCTCAATAGGAGCATATTGAATGAAATTAGCGAAAATGGATTTGAGCAGTTTAATGGCGATCGCTCACTCAAATGGACGTTTACAATTATTGCTTGACCGGGGTCATGAACTAGAATTGTTGGAAATTCCTGCACCTGTCGAAGCTTTTGAAGGATTACAAGAACTTAGTGAGCTAATTTCTGAATCAACGTTTCTGGATCAAGAAGAACCAATTGCGATGTTACCAGTTAGTTCTTCCGTCGCTTATGCTGTGGGTTACGATAGTCAAGACCAAATTTTACAAGTAGAGTTTCAAACTGGTGAAGTCTATCAATATTTAGGAGTGGACGAAGATACCTGGGAAGACTTACACTCCGCTGATTCCATTGGTAGATTTTTCAATCAAGAGATTAAAGGTAAATATGATTGTGAGCGCATAGATGATTTAGATGAGTACAATCTCGATTAACCTCTACCTTGAGAAATATTATTCTTCCTTCAAAAGTAAACTTTGAAAACCTTGATCATTTTTGATGTCATCAAAATCTATATCACTAGCAGCATCTTCCCGATATTCTGGTTTAAGTGCGATCGCATGCTGCAAATTTTCCACAGCTAAAACTGCTTCTCGTTGCAAAGCATAACAGGCAGCTTTATTATAATAAGCACTAGCGTAATCAGACTTAATTTCCAAAGCTTTGTGAAAAGAAGCGATCGCTAGGTCATCTTCTCCCAATCTGACCAAAGTATAACCTCTTTTATCCCAAACTTTCGGAGAATTGGGTTGAAATTGCAATGCTTGGTCAAAGCAAGCGATCGCTTCTTCATACCTTTCCAATTCTAATAGAGAAAGACCACTATTTAACCAAGCCACTCCATCATCAGCTTTAAGTTTGGTAGCTTGCTGAAAAGAAGCAAAAGCTTCCTCATGCTGACCTAAGAAACCCAAAGCCACACCGCGATCACACCAAGCTTGATGATAGTCAGATTGAAGTTTAATTGCTTGATCATAAAAAGTGATTGCTTGTTGGTAACGTTTCAACCTGCCTAAAATTATCCCACATTTAAACCAAATAGTCGGTTCTTTCGGTTGAATTTTGCCAGCTTTTTCATATTTAGCCAAAGCTTCAGGATAACGCTTTTCTGCAAATAGTGCATCTCCCGCTTGGATGAAATCCTCCACCGTCATTGCTGATGGAGGTGAATCAATTTTTTCCTCTGGTATGATTATCTGTGAATTTTTTTCTATCTCGCGGGGAATAATTTGGGGAGATGGTGGAGAAATAGAAGTAATTTGAGCTATATCTTGTAAAATTAGATCTTTTTGTTGTTGAGCATCTAATTCCATCTCACCTAACTGAGAAACAAATTTATTCTCCAATTTTTCCAACTTTTGCAGGAGAAGATTTTTCTGTAGTTGAATATTTCCTTGTAATTCTAAGAATTGAGAAACAAATTCTGAACTAGATTGTTCTAAATTTTGAATAAATTGCTGTTTACGTTCTTCAGCATGGAGGTGCAGTTCTGAAAGTTGAGCCGAAATATCCCGATTAAGTTGATTTAAATTACCCAGAATTGTATTCTTTTGACTTTCAGCATCAACTTGTAATTGAGCAAGTTGAGACTTAAACAAATGATTTACTTTTTCCAGATTTTCTAAAGTAATATCTTTTTGGTTTTGAACTTCAACCTGTAATGCAGTTAACTGAGTAGCAAAATCGGATTTTAATTGATCAACATTCTCCACCGCATCATTATGTAAACCAGCAAGGTGTAGATTAAACTCAGACTGGGATTTTTCAATATTGGAGACAGCTAAATCCTTTTGTTTTTCAGACCCTAAATGTAATTCGGCTAACTGAGAAGCTAAACTTAACTCTAGTTCCTGCAAATTTTCCAGAGTAAGATGCTGTTGATGTTCAGCGACTAACCGTAACTTAGATAATTCCGTAACTAATTCAGATTCTAAAGTTTTCACATTTTCTTGAGTTAACTTAATCTCAGATTCCAAAATTTCTAAAAATTGACGCTTTGATTGAGATAGCTGTGATGTAAATACAGATAAATTATCTTGCTCATTTTTTATCTTTTGTTTGAGAACATCTGATTCCTCATCTAATTCAGCAATTACATTCTTAGCTTGTTGAATAATATTTTCAGCTTCCTGCTTAACAGTATTTAATTGACTTTGCAAACTTTCCATCCCTTGCAACTGCTTCAGCGCTCGTTCCACAATTTCTCGAATTGCAGCGCGACGTAACAGCCAAAATAAAGCCACTAAAGCCACGGGAAATAAACTTAAAATAGTTAACCAGACATTAAGTAAAATAGTTGTGCGACTAACAGCACCATTAAAATCTGACTGAAGTTGCTGTTGAACCTGCTTTTCGGCTCGCAGTCGCAGTAACTCATCTCGCTCCTGATTGGATATAACTGGAGTAGAAGAGGTGAGTGTGGATTGACCCCTAACAATACCAGTGGATAGCAGCAAGGGGGATAAAGCGATCGCACTTTGGAGGACTAAAGTGAAGATGATTGGTTTTTGGTGCTGCATAAAGACCATCCTGCTAGCTGTTAGTTAGCGCTGGGGAGCTAAACCGCAGCGAACTTTGTCTTTCCACTATAATAGTTGAGAATCGTAGTGTACCTATTGAAAATTCAAAATTCTCCCAAATCTTGGGAGCTATGGAACGGTTGACTTTTGGCTAGTCTTCATCCTCAAGATATATTTAGAGATTCAGAATATCCTGACCTTCGCCAGATGTGAGGGAATTTTCAAGCTTCTAGAATCGTAGCTCTATATAATGCCTTAGTACTTACCAGCAACAGGAAACGTAAAACCCATCATGGGAAAATTACCAGGAGTGCAGTATTATGCTATTTAAAAATCGGCGGTCAGCAGGTCAAGCTTTAGCTGAGAAGTTGGTAGTTTATGCTCACCATCCTGATGTCCTGGTTTTAGGATTAGCTAGGGGTGGTTTACCTGTAGCTGATGAAGTTGCTAAAGCTATTCATGCTCCTCTAGATGTATTAGTGGTCAGGAAATTGGGTGTACCCAAACATGAAGAATTGGCTATGGGTGCGATCGCCCCTGGAGGTGTAAGAGTACTGAATCAGCAAATTATTCAGCAAGAAAATATCACCGAAGAAACTATTGCCAGAATTGCGTTACAAGAAGAAAGAGAATTAGAGCGTCGGGAAAGTATCTATCGTGGGAATCAGCAGTTTCCGGAGTTACAGGGACGGATTGTGATTTTAGTAGATGATGGTTTAGCCACGGGTGCAACTATGTGGGCAGCGGTGGTAGCAGTGAAAAAACAGTCTCCTGCCAAAATTATCATTGCTGTACCAGTATCTGCAATACCAACTTACCATGAATTAGGCAAATTTGTGGATGAGATGGTGTGTATTAATCAACCTCACCCATTTTACAGTGTGGGACATTACTATGAATACTTTCCGCAAACTACTGATGATGAAGTGTGCAACATACTTGCTCAAGCGAGAAACTACAATCCAGCATTATCCCTGGGGATTTAAGTCTGGTGAATCGTCAACCATTGACCTCAAATGGAACCCATATCAATATGATTCGTTTCATCAATAATATTTATAACTTGGAAATAGTATAAATATAGATAATCTGCTATAATTAATACAACTTGATGGCAAGGATATCTTGTTGAGGTATCTTTAATCTTGTAAGATTGGTAACATAAGTATCTGTTGCATTGACATCTATTATGTATCAAAGAATTCATAAACCTAGTGCTGGAAAACCAAAGCCCCAGGAAAACTCCTCTCAATTTGGACGTTCACCATTGATCCAACCAAAGCTGGATTCCAATAATACTACTACTCAACAGGAAATAGAGCATCCCGTTTATTATCAAGATGAAACGGCAGAACTAGAAGCTGGAGAAGCAGAACAAAAAATAGAATCCTCATCCAGAATTGATGGTGCAGTGTTTTATCGTCAGGTGATCAGACCACCAGCACGAGGGATTCAGATGAAGCGGAATGTTGGACAATCCGTGGATGAAAAAGTATCAATGTCAGAAGCTAAAACTGAACCCCCTAAAAAGCAAGAAACTGAATCAACTCAAAAACCTAATCAAAAGACAATTCCTGAATCAAAAAATCCATCTCAGTTACATGAATTTTCCACCACTGGATTAGCAAGCAAATCTTTGACAAATGCATTTGCTCAAGAAGTTGATTATTTCTGGAAAAATCCAGCTAATCATGATAAACCAATCACAGACTTGATTAATTTTATGATGGTAAAAATTAATCAAAAATTGCCTTATAAATGTGGTTTCAATTCTGAAAACTCAGATACTTATGGTTTATTTGATAGTCAGAAATGGTCTATTGGTATTGATAAAGAAAGCTTGAAAACCGATGGTGATTTACCAACAATAGGTGAAATGAATAAATCAGACGTTGGTGAACTGATTTCCACATTTTACCATGAAGCCAGACATTCTGAGCAATTTTTCCGTATGGCGCGGATGCGAGCAGGACAAGGGAAAAATGCTGAACAAATTCAAAAAGAAATGAAGATTCCTTTGCCAGTAGCAGAAGCAGCAGTTAAATTTCCTTTAAGAGATAACATTGAAGCTAACAAAGAAATGTTAGCAGAAGCTCAGGAATGGGATGCATCACAATATGGAAAATATGCAGATTATCGCGAAGCAATGAATAATATAGTTTCACTGCTTGTAGACATACAAAATGTCTATGATAATATTGGCAATCAAAACCAGCGAGTAAATGCTTTTGCAAAGATAAATAATTCCTTACAAGATGAATTACATGAGTCTTTTGAACCGATAAAAATTCAAATAGAAAGGGAAGCTCAAAAAGATAAATATGGACAAGAAATTCTGGATAATATTAAGGAAATTACTACAATTTCCAACGAAATGAAAAAACAGCCGAGTGAGATTACAATTGATAATCTAGCTAAAACCATTCATACCATATATCAACATGATCCTCTAGAGCGTGATGCATTTCATGTAGGATTTGAGGCTAAGTTAGAATTCGACCGTCGAAACCGAATTAAGAGAACAAAAAAGCATTAGTGTACATTTATAATCAGAAGGAGTAAGAAATGATAGCGGAAATACAAGCGATCGCCTGTCTTTTGGCATCGGAACCACTGACAGTAGATCAAGTAGTTAGATTTGTGGGTACTGTGAGTGAAAGTTATCCTTGGGATGTCATAGTCAAACCATATGATCCAGAGTTTAAGGAGGCAATTGTAGGATGGGAGACTGATTCAATTACTTTTAAATCCACCAATATTCCTAGAATTATTGATTTAATTCCTGTTGAAGCCCCAAAAGTTGAGACATTAGCACAAGCATTTGGAAAGTATGAGCGCATCCGTCCTATTCACTATACAAAACCTCCCAGGATAATTTTTTACCTAGATATGCCTAAGCATCCCTACCGAATTGTCTTGATTGCTGATGTTAAAAAAGGTCGTGCTATCAAGATCATACTCCTACGTGAAAAACGGCCTTAGTTGCAAGTCTCAGTTAAAACTATAACCTATTGGGCACTAAATAACTCTGAGGAATGATACCACTGACCAATTGTAAATGTCCTCGCAAAACTGGTAAAGTTTCCGCAGCCCAAGCTTTCAAATCTGGATCATCTTGTGTTTGAGACTGATGCTCAAATAAAGATATATCATATTGATGGTCAGCACTCATTTCCTTGATATAAGCTTGGTCAAATGCTGTACCAGATAACTTTGATAAACGAGTTTTGATTTGGTTATTGATATCACCGCTATCTGACGGTAAAGGAATATTTTTCCGTTCGGCTAATTCTTTAAGTTTCTGACTAGCTTGAGTATGGTCATGTACCATCTGCTTTCCATGCTGTTTTACTTCCTCGCTTAATCCTTTTTGTAATGCTAATTGTCCCAATTCTACTTCTGACTGACCTTCTTGAACTGCTTCAATCAGAAATTTCTTGTCTGTGGGGCTGAGATTATCTTGTACGAATCTACCCAAAGGGTGATTTGGTTGAGCTGTAGTGATATTTTTTCCTGAAGAACCGATAATAATGCTAAACACTACCAGAGTTGACAGGAATATTTTTTGTACACTCATGACTAAATTTCCTCATTGGTAAATAGCAAAATATGACTTAATCTCATCCCCACTCATACGAATTCAAAATTCAAAAATTAAAATTCAAAAAACCATCCTGTATCTGGATTTGAGTTGGCTATATCCTACTAGTGAATGGGTATCAACTGGCTTTTTATGTCTAACTGATAGTCTGTGGCTTAAAGCATGACCCACTATCCCAATAATCAACTTTCTGAATATTTATTTTCAGTAAAGCAATATCAGGTTCTTCTATTCCTTGAGGAAACCATGTTTGTAGTTTAGGTTTCCATAACTGTTGTAGTTTATGGCGGTCTTTTACCAGTTGTGCTGTTCCAGAAATTGACACATATCGTTGTTTTTCATCTGAAGCAAAACTGATATTAACTTGCTGATGGTGTTGAATTTCTATTACCTTATGAGAACTGGCATAAGTGAATAACCAGAGTGTACCATCAGAGTCAATTTCGCCATTAGCAAACATCGGACGACTTTGCAAACTCCCATCATCATTAATTGTCGTTAACATCCCAGAATCAATATCGCTAATTAATTCTTGTAGTTGTGGAGTTTCTTGAATTTTTTGGGTAGAAGTTATCATTTTTCATCCTTTTTGACTTGTGTTTTAACTCCTGATGACAGACTGGTATGCTCTTACCTTTTCTAGTAGTATCGCGTTTAGGATTTTATGGCGTGAGTCTAAAGGTATAATCTTTAATAATTAAAGTATCAAATTTATATACCAAGGTCAGGAATTAGGATGAAAAAGCTTGTGTAGAGAGAGTTCCATTATCAATCAGTGTCCTAACTGTTTTCTTACAGCAGTTTTTATGAAAACTGCTGTAACGTCTTACGTCAAACCCATACAGTTAAGAGAGGGAACTGTTCAAACTATTGCAAATAGTGAGCAATTGTTTTTGGCTAGAAACTGGACTTCTTGGTAGTGGTACTTCTGTATTCGGCCAATTTTCTAAATCATTACAGGGACATGATGGTGGTGGCATCCCCAGACTTCGTATTGGGATTGGCATCGTACAAAGACCACAAGACTGCATTTCCCATGCAGGGGTTAGCAATTCGGCTATGGTTTGTATCGTACCATCCAAATAACAGTCACCCGTTTCTGGTGAGAGAATTTTCTGCCAACAATCTTCAAATTCTTGACTATATTTATCACCCTGCAAGATTGATTTGGGTAAAAAGCTGGCCTTTCCATTCACAGCTACCACTTTCTTACCTAACTGAAACCAGTAGGCTAAATATGCTTTAATCTCATGTTTACTAGCCATAACAATAATTTCTAAGTTTGGATTTAGAAGATTATAATGGCTAAACCTTGAATTTTCTATGAAGATTTTGGTGGTAGTAAAGGTACGCCCAGCACAGATAGATTTAAGGCATGACCACCAGTAACTAAGTACACAGTTTCGGATAATGGTCCTAACTGCCTCACTAAATTACCCAGGCGATCGCGAAATTTCCGACCCAGAGGATAAGCTGGTACGACACCCCAACCTGTTTCTTCCCCTACAAATATAATATCGGCAGTAACTAACTGTACTGTCTCTAGGAATGCGCTCAAGGTATTTGACCAGATTTCGTCATCTTGTTCTAAAAGATTAGCTACCCAAGTTCCTAAAGAATCAACTAAAATACACTGATGGGGCTTGGTATCTGCCAAAATAGCAGTTAGTTCCATCGGGATAGATAATGTTAACCAGTCTGGGGGACGGCGTTTTTGGTGTTGGTGAATGCGTTGTTGCCATTCGGCATCATCTGGGTTTTCTGTTGCTGTAGCCACGTAAGTAACTACTTTCCCTGACTGTATTGCTAAAGTTTCTGCCCATTCGCTTTTCCCCGATCTGGCAGCACCCGTTACCAAAATTACTTTACCCCATAAAAATTTATTTTCGCATAACATATAATTCAGGCTCTAAAATCAGGGAGAGTTCCTCCATTAATATACAAAAAACTTAACTCTCTCAAAAACTCTATTATGCATTGTTAAATACTAATCTAGATTAAAAAAGGTATTTCTGATGAAAGCAGGCTTAAAACGCATTGAAGCAACTCTACACGATTTAGGCACTCGTGACCCTAACCTCACTCCCACCTCTGGTGATGCTTCTGGGCGAGCTTTTTCCTTTAGAATTAGTGTTACGCCTACTGAGGAAAACGCTGATGCAGCAGCTGACAGTCCAGTAAGTGACAACGACTATCCGCCAGAACTAAATTTATTTCCTCAACATGAATCAGTTCAAACCTTTCCGGCTCAAGATGGTAATACCAAGATTCCCACTCTACCTAAATTTAAAACCCCTAGCTTTAGTAATCATCGTCATGGGGCTAATCCAGCTTTAGCCATGAATCTGTTGCAAGACCTCCAGGAAACAGTTGCAAATTGGCAAGCAGAACTCCAACAAATTCTCCAACAAATTCAAGGTGTTTACTTAGAAGGTCCTATTGTCAATGGTTGGTTAGAATCTAATCCTTGGGAAACTGAAGTCGGGGGTACGGCTACATTACGTCATGGGGAAGTTGACCGTCTCATGGATTATGTCCAAGAAATTTGTGAGACTGGGGGTACCGTTTCCTATCAAACTCCTCGTTCTGGCTACCGTCTTTGTGGTTTGGATAATGCAGGTAAAGTTTGGTCCCGTCCCTGTCCACCAGATCAAGTTCCCTCCGTCAGTATGGCGATCGCTCGTTACCAAAAGTTAAGACAACTTTTAGGACGTAAACAATACTTAGAAACTCGGTTAGGTCAACTAGCAGAAACATTGATAGTTCTACATGGTCATATTCAACCAGGATGAAGGAAATTAAAAATTGAGCTAATTTCCGAAAAAACCCGGTTGGTAGGTTAGTAATTTTCGGTTTAGATTAATAATTAGTACGTATTCGCTAAATTGGAGAATCCGATTCCCCTTAGAAAGTTGACAAATAACCTCATGCCAGATATCCAAATCTCTGCCATTATCTGTACTCACAATCGAGATACCTACTTAGGTGCAGCAATTGACAGTCTTTTACAGCAAGATTTTACAGCTAACTTTGAAATTGTGATTGTAGATAATGGATCTAGCGATAATACACGTCAAGTTGTAGAAAAAAGGACTACTGACCCCCGGATTAAATATATTTATGAACCCACTATTGGTTTATCTGTAGCCCGAAATACAGGTGCTAAGGTAGCCCAGGGTGAGATTCTCGCTTATTTAGATGATGACGCTGTAGCTAGTCAAAGTTGGTTAAGGGTTTTGTATACCGCTTATCAAGAATATCCCAAAATTGCGATCGCAGGTGGTAAAATTACTTTAATCTGGCCTATCGGCATGGAAATTCCCCGATGGCTATCATCTGGATTATCTGCAAATTTAGGAGCTTACGATTTGGGTGATCAGATAAATTTTATTCAAGAACCTGGTGCGACACCAAGAGGACTGAATTATTCTGTGCGTCGCAGCTTCCTAGAAGAAGTTGGCGGTTTTGATCATCATCTGGGACGAGTGGGAAAAAACTTACTATCCAATGAAGAACTACAAATGACTGAATTTGCACTTCAAAAAGGCTGGTTAGTTGCTTATCTTCCGGAAGCATTAGTTGCTCATAATGTTGCTCCAGAACGTCTCCAACGCTCCTGGTTTTTAAGCCGAAGTTGGTGGCAAGGTATTAGTGAGTGCTATCGAGAACAACTAGCTGGTAAAGCCGGTATCGCTCAATTACCACGAGGTAGTGAACGGTTTTTGCGTGGCTTAAGCAAAGCAGTAAAATATTTTTCTGACCCAGCAGAACGGTTTGATAAACTTGTATATGCTTATGGTCAAATTGGTTATTTAAAAGCTGCTATTCAAGGAATTGTCAGGAATTCAAAACTGCCATATAGGAGGAATTAGTAGTAAAAATACTTCGCTGTATGCAGAAGAGAGTACAACTGAAAGTCTTATAATATCTGAGTTTTACGAGAAATATAAAATAACTTACATGTTAAATAAAGTCCCCGTTTCTGTAATAGTTCCTATCAAAAACGAAGAAGCCAACTTACCAGCTTGTCTGATTAGTTTATCCCCAGCAGATGAAGTATTTATCGTAGATTCTCACAGTATTGATAAAAGTGTAGAAATTGCCCAGAGTTATGGTGCAAATGTAGTACAATTTGACTTTAATGGTCGCTGGCCAAAAAAGAAAAATTGGTCACTAGAAAATCTACCTTTCCGTAACGAATGGATATTAATTGTTGATTGTGATGAACGAATTCCTCCTGAACTATGGATGGAAATTGATCAACTGATTAATCAACAAGATGAATATACAGGTTACTATCTAAATCGACGAGTATTTTTCTTAGGAAAATGGATTCGCTATGGTGGTAAATATCCAGATTGGAATCTGCGGTTATTTAAACATAAAAAAGGCCGTTATGAAAATCTTAGTACTGAAGATATTCCTAACACTGGTGATAACGAAGTTCATGAACACGTCATTTTAGAGGGAAAAGTTGGCTATCTGAAAAACGATATGCTGCACGAAGATTTCCGTGACCTTTATCATTGGTTAGAACGGCACAACCGTTATTCTAATTGGGAAGCCCGTGTCTATTATAATTTGCTCACAGGTAAGGATGATCAAGGTACTATTGGGGCAAATTTTTTTGGTGATGCTGTGCAACGTAAGCGCTTTTTAAAAAAAATCTGGGTACGCTTACCATTCAAACCATTTTTACGATTTATCTTATTTTATATTATTCAGCGTGGCTTTTTAGATGGTAAAGCTGGCTATATCTATGCACGT
This sequence comes from uncultured cyanobacterium, assembly GCA_963766435.1. Taxonomy (GTDB): domain Bacteria; phylum Cyanobacteriota; class Cyanobacteriia; order Cyanobacteriales; family Nostocaceae; genus CAVXZH01. The sequence continues at coordinate 1,477,987 of CAVXZH010000006.1, read as the reverse complement.
CTTTTAAGCCAATATGAATATCAAATTGGGGTTAAACTTTATGAATTATGTAATTATGGTGGACATCTAAATGTAATGAAAAAGGAACAAGAAACAGTTAAATCCCCATAATTAAAATCAGGGAGAATTAGATAATTTATATCTCCAAAATCCAAAATCCGCAACCCAAAATCCAATGACCCAACCTTTTGTAGATTTACGTAAATATGACCAATCATGGTTTGATCGAGGTCGCCCAGGTTGGTATATTTTATTATGGTGGTTAGTTCAGGCAATAATATTTCCCCTGACTCCACAACCTTTAAACGCTGTACGTTGCGCTTTACTAAGATTATTTGGTGCCAATATTGGCCAAGGTGTATTGATTCGACCTACTGCCCGTTTCACTTACCCTTGGAAAGTTACTATTGGTGATTATAGTTGGATTGGAGATAATGTAGTTTTCTACAGTCTTGACCACATCGACGTGGGTACACATTGCGTAATTTCCCAAGAGAGTTATTTATGTACTGGTAGTCATGATATTCAAGATCCAGCTTTTGGGTTGAAAACAGCAGCGATTAGGATTAATTCTGGAGTATGGGTAGCTGGATTTTGTTTTGTTGAACCAGGGGTGGAAATTGGTGCTAATGCAGTCATTGGTGTTCGTAGTAGTGTTTTTAGCAATATGCCCTCTGGTCAAGTTTGTTGGGGAAACCCTTGTCTTCCTCAATATCCGAGATTAGAAAACCAACGTGGAGATTAGTGCAATACAATTTAGTTAGCGACAGTAAAATTGCTGCATTATTATGTCGCTAACTTAACTCTAGGATGAATACTTAATACCTAACAGATGAGGGATGAAAAACTATTTAGAAGTCTCAGCTTTGTATTCCAAAATTGGTGCTTTGGCTACATCGTTAAATCCAAAAATTGCTAATAAATTTTCCCACTGAGTTTTAATTTCCTGACTCCCAGGATTATCTTTACGTAATTTTGCCAATATTGTGATTGCCTCATGCCAAATTCCAGACTCAGCATATATTTGAAATTTATCTAGAGGTGTTGTGGCTTTTTCTAGTTTTCTGCTCACTTTTTGGTTCATATCTACTCGTAGGATTAATCCTTCCAGATCAATAGATTGTGGTTCTCCACTTAAAGATTTAGAATCACAGGTGACACTGAAAAACCAACGATATCTTTGATTAACTTGTAATGAGGGTGCACTATCAGGCATTGTTACCTTGATAATTCCTGGTTGATCTGGTAAAGTGATTTCTGTTTTGTAGATCGTATCTTTATTGTTATTTTGGAGGACAAATACAGTGGGATGGGGAGAATTCTTGATATAGGGAACATAAAATAACCAAGTTGGGCGTTCTACTGTTGTCCATGACCAGACATTTGTAATTTTTTCCGAACCCTGACCTTTCTCAGTAAAAGGTATTAAAGCCGTGAGTTCGGGTTTAGCTTGGGAACATTCATCTTTAGAATTACGTTTAGCTCCTCCACGGGCACGTCCACCAGGGGCCTGTCCTGGTGGTAAAGGGGGTAAGTTGAAAACTACATTTTGTGGAATAATCTTGTGTCTGAGTGGAGATTTTGCGAGTGAGGGTAAATTAGAAACTGCTTTTTGGGCAATAACTGTTTTTTGAATAGAGCGAGTTGAGGGGTCAGAAGTTGGAGTGATTGATTTTGCTAGTACAGAGTTGAGGCAGTTTAGCCCATTTGTACCGCAAAAAACTAGCGAAAACAACAGTTTCGTCAGTAATGAGTTTGATTTCATTAAAATTTTGCCTTTAGATATACAAACTATTTAACATGAATTATGTTATGAAGATTTAGTGCCCAAGAGACCAGACAGTATGGTGCGGGATTCTGCTGATTTTTGGTTTAGTTTCAAATTATATACTTTAATTAAGCTAATTGTTGTTACTAAAGATATAGCTGATGGCACATAAGGTACCCAAACACCATGAATTAAAATACTTAGAGCAGCTACATATATAACTCCACTGACAGTAAGCAGTGCTAATGCTAATCTGGGTGATGAACGCCACTGCCATACTAGTATTGCCCCTACCATAGACCACCCCCAAATCCAGGTTATTTCCATTGCCGGAGACCAAAACCGGAGTAATGGACGTCCATCTTCTACCGCACTGATGATTTGGCTGACCATATGTGCCTGTAATAACACCCCAGGCATTTGGTGATCTAAATTATTACCATATGGTGTCCCCCAATAGTCTGGAAAGTCTCCTCTGGCTGTGATTCCAATCAGCACAATCCGATTTTTAATACTATTATCAGGATGAAAAGTAGTGGATAAAAATTCTGTCAGTGTTATTTGTTCAGCTACCTGTTTTGAGGAACGGTAATTAAGTAAGATTTGTCCATAGGTGTTGGTGCGATAATTGCTAAGTGTAGACTTCAGACCAGTTAAAACAATCTTACCAAGCTGTAAATCTCCTTCCGGAGTAAACTTCGGTTCAATTCCTAAAGTTGATAGATAGTGAAATGCCAGTTGTGAACTCAGAGCATAAGAAGCTGGACACAAAGACAGCGCTTCTTGGTTGAAGAACAATAAATGACGCCGTACCACCCCATCAGCATCATGAACAAAATCGCTAAATCCCAAATTACTGCTGGGGATTTCTGGGGGTGGTGCAATTCCCTTAATATTGGCTGTATTTTCACTTCCCTTACAGACTCCTACTAAATTCTCCATTTTCTGAAAATAGGCGGTTAATTCGGAATCTTCCGATGGAAAATCACGGTAGACATCCAAACCAATGGCTTTGGGTTGGTATTTTGCCAATTTTTGTAAAAGTAGTTTCAGGGATTTATCAGAGATAGAAGTTCCTTTCAATGATTCACCATTTCGACGTTGATTGGCTAAATCCTCATCATTAATTGTGATCACCAATAACCGCGAGTCACTTCCCTCATCCGGTCGCGATCGCATCATTTGGTCAAAGACTTGCATTTCTGTAGTTTGCAGCAGTCCCAGGAATCTCATCCCACACACTAAGGTAGTAATCAATAAACTAGATATTAAAGATACTTTTAATTTATCTGTAAATTTTAGATGGGGAATGACAGTCTCCTGTGGCTGGATAAAACCTTGCCAAGTCGGTGGTGTTTGGGCTGGATGTTGACAAATCACAGGTAACCAAGTTGCACAAGGAAATTTATCTTCTAGTCCTTGTAACCTTTCTCTGGCATGTCTGACGGCTTGGTAGAGTGTTTCACCACTAGCAAAACTTTGGAGAAAATATTTCAAGAACTCCTGAGCCACTTGGTCAGGAACAGGTTCACGCATAATAATAATTTGCGGAATATGTAAACTAGCTAATTCTCGTGCTAGTCCTAATCCATCACAGGAGTTGAAAATTGCTAATTGTAAACCACGGTCAATGGCTCTTTTCAAGGCATATTTTAATTCACCGATGCTCAGACTATCGGTTTGATTCAAGTAGATGCGTCCTGTTTCATTATTTCCTTGACTGGAACTATGTCCAGCAAAGAAGAGAATATCCCAATTTTTCCCCCAGAGATGCTCAGTCAATTGCTGACGCTTTGGCTCTACGACAAAAGTAACTTCTGCATGATCACACTGTCTGAGTAAAGCTTGATCAGCTTCAGTATCAATTCCCCTACTGTTCCCGACAATTGCCAAAATATCAACTGAATGGTTGAGAGTAGGTGGTGCGATGGAGTCATAATTTTCCCAAGACAAAGCAATTTCCGCTTTGGGGTAGCGTTCTAGCAAATCCCAGAGATGCCAAGGTAATCGTTGCAGGTAGCTATTTTCCGTTTGTACTATTACCCGGATCTCTTCTGAGGTTGATAAACGTTCCAAACATTTTTCCCGCACAGGACGAAATTCTTGAGCTTGCAACCAATTATTAATTTGGACTTTTAAAACTGCCGCAGCTTTGCTACATTCTTCTGTTATAGATACATTTGTTTGCTGATCGGAGTTAGCTTCTAGACGGTAAAAACTCCCTAACTGTCGATATTGAGATTGCCAGTAGCTGTAGTGCAAAGGCATTTCCCTCGCGGGAGGTAGCTTCCCTAATATCTCTGTGGATGCCCTTTGTCCTTCTTCACCAATTTGGAGAGTAACCGCAAACCCCTGTTCAAAACTACCCTCTCCGAATTTTAGAACCACTAACTTACTCATGACTTTGTGACTGCATCTGCAAATTTTGAGGATTGGTAATTACCATTTACCAACAAATTCCACAAATTTGCAAAGCTTAAATCATGAAAGTCTCAACGAATTTAGCATTGTCCAATCCGATCACAATACTAAACTGCTCTCTAGCTTTACCTCTAAACTCTAACTGAATATAGTTATCTTTCCTTCTCGCTTGTGCTGCCAAGAATACCTCTCCTGATTCGTCCAGAACCGTGAGCTTTATTCCTTCTGGTAGATGAACTTGATTGCCTGTTGCATACAATTGGATATATATGTTCGTTTGTTGGTTAATTGTGGGAGTGAGTTCCACAATTAACATCATAGGTTGCTGATGGATTTGCAGTCCTAGATCAATTAATTTGGCTCTACTTGCTAGCTGATTTGGTGGTTGTACGGTATTTCTTTCCAGCGTTTGTACGCCACGAAAAGCGCAAGCGGGTGTATATTCTGGCATATTCCATAAGGATTCAATGCTTTGCCAGCCAGCCTCAAATATACCGCTAAACCATTGGCTCAGATTCACTATCTGTCTAAGTTTACCCAGATGTTCAATTAAAATTTCCACTGGTTCTAGTTCACTTAAAGATAATTCTTCTGTAGCTGTACTACGAGTAAAACCTAATAATCTCGCTTCCTGGTAAGAATCATCAATTTCTACTACCACATAACCAATTCGTTCTTCCCAAGTTTCTGGAGGAACATAACATATCTCTTGATTTGCAAGTACTGGACGACATTCTAGACGACCAATAGTAGGCAATTCTAAATCAGCTACATTAGCACAGTAACGCAAAACTTGGTTCCAAATTGCACTTGTTTTCAGTTCCGTAGGAATATTCATCAAATGTAAATAGTCATTTACCACCCATACAGCTAGTGTATTTAACCTAACTTGTGCTGCTTTTTCTGTACTTAGCTGTTGGTTAGCAAAGGAATGTGCTGTTTTGCGAGCTTCTTGGGTAATTGGTAGTGTTAAGGCAAAATCGTCTAGCTGATAGGTGGTGTTAATCATAAGTTTATTTCCAAGAATAATGCTGCTATGTATATATCCCTTGCATTTACTAAAATTATGCCAAATTTAAGGTAATTAATATTCTTCACTATTGGCTTTGAGTTTTGAACGTATTTGTTTAGACAGGGAACAGGGAACAGGGAACAGGGAACAGGGAACAGGGAACAGGGAACAGAAAACAAGGGAGAAAGATTGTGGAATTCCACTACCGATCATGGTTTTCACGCGCTACATTTATTCATCTGGTTTCCCCTCTGCCCCTCTGCCCCTCTGCCCCTCTGCCCCTCTGCTTCAAAATTTGTAACTACTCTACAGAATTCCTGTAACCATAAAAATTAATCCTATAGTCTGTAATTCTCACTCCCATTTGAGCTTCAACTTGACGTATAAAATCTTCTGGTAACTCCAGATGTACATCTAACATTTGATTTGTGTCTAGATAATTGATATGACTATGAGAATCGCTAATATTACCGTATAAACGCCCATCACAATGTTCAACACATTCGATAATACCTTGATTAGACAAGGCTTCTAGATTTTGATAAACTGACGTATGACCGATATCTTTCCCTTGTTGGTTCAGGCGATCGTAAATCTCTCTGGCTGAAAGATGTTCCTTTGCTTGCCACAACAATTCTAAAATAAAGTGACGCTGACGACTGATCCGCATTCCCAACATTTGACACCGTTCAATCGCATCTTCAAGGGAACGAATTGGCTTTGTAGAAATTGTAGGCTTTTGCATATTTCAGTTTGTGTTAACTGTTGGGGTAACTTTCCCCATTTGATTTTTATTGGTTATTTTTACCTGCAAGCATCTTATCAAACATGACTTTGCTTGCTGATAGACTTCTCTTTGCACCCTAATCTAAAACAAACTCATCACCACTTTAACTTAAATTTATTGGCAATATTAATCAATATTGGCCTCTCAGTACAAAAAATGGTAATATTGATTCTCAATGTTACCATTGAGCAATACCAGAGAAATTGTCCATCAATGATCATTGCCCTTAATCAGGATTCAATTAACCGTTTGGATATCTCCCCTGCGTCAAAAGTGATTGAATCACTTCTGCAAGAGGAAACCATTGTATCTCATGAACAGCAACTCCGCTTTGAGATTAACTATCCATTAGAACCAGGTGACCCACGAGAACTTTCCGAAATTCCGGAAATTAGGCTATGGTTTGTACGTCTAGACACAAAATACCCTTGGTTGCCCTTTTTGCTCGATGGGAAAGCTGGAGAATTTGCCCGTTATGCTGCCATGCTGATACCACATCAGTTCAGTCCTCAAGAAGGTATCCAGTACAATCCTGAAGCCTTAGAAATTTTTTTAATGCACAAAATTTTTATTTTGAGTGATTGGCTAAAAATACAAAATCTCACCAGCTTATCTCGGTTGAAATCTTTAGCACAAATACTCGGTTATGAATTAGATGATGCTTTCTTTGAAATGATAGAAGGTTAGGGGGAGCAGAGGACAAGGAGCAGGGGGCAGGGGGCAGGGGGATAAGAGGACAAGGGGCAGGGGGCAGGGGGCAGGGGGCAGGGGGATAAGAGAATTTAAAATATATATTCTCCCATCTCCCCATCTCCCCATCTCCTATCTTCCCCTCCCCCCTGCACCCTGCACCCTGCACCCTGCCCCCCTGCCTCCTATCTCCCCCCTGCACCCTGCACCCTGCCCCCCTGCCTCTTCCTTCCCCCCATCCCCTATCTTCAGAAAAGGTGAATATCCGTAGCTTACTAAGCAGAGTGATAGATAATGAGTGAGCAAAACCAGGGTGAGGTTCTTCAGTGTCTACACGATAATTTTTTTACTAGGACAAATTTATGCAAATTGACGACCAAAAATTTTCATGGTTTGAAGTTCCAGCCGATGTCAAAGAACTGTTGATATTAGCTACTAAAACCTGGGAAAATACCACTGAATCTGAACAATATATGCAACAGGCTTTAACTAAAGCCGGGGAAAATATAGATGTTCTGGTTGCAGCTTATAGATATTTCTATTACAAAAATAATTTCGTTATAGCATTACAGACAGTAAATAAAGTTATAGATTTAATTAAAATAACGGAAAATTTTCCTGATGATTGGGAAGAACTTAAGTCTATATTAATTAACCGGAAGCAAGAACCTCAAATCAGATTGTATTTAAATGCTTATGCTGCTTCTGGTTTAGTCTTAGCAAAATTGGGAGAACTAGAATCAGCAAAAGAAGTTAGCACCAGAGTTAAAGAAATTGATAACAAAAATGATTTCGGTGCTGGGATTCTTATAGATATTCTTACACGTCCACCAGAAGAAGATTAAACATGAAAGGTAAAGATTGGCAAGTTACGGTAAACGGACATTATCAAGTTTGTAGAACAGTAAGAGCGTGGGATTTACTCCGCGATAATTATCGACTTTATCGCTTTTTGACGGAAGTAGAAGATATTCTTCATGATGTTGAAAATCAATCTAGTTGTTTACCAGAAATTCGGATGTTAGTCAGAAGGTTGATTGTAAATTCTTATTGGATACGCAGTCAATTTTTAGAACCAGACCAAAAAACAGGAACTTCAGTTTTACTACTTTATAATGAATTGGGTTTTCCCTTGACAGTCCAAACAGTGACATTTGCACCAGGAACAAAATCTACAATTCATAATCATGGAACTTGGGGAGTAGTAGCAATATTGAAGGGTCAAGAGAAAAACACTTTTTGGCAGAAAACTCAGGATGCAGAATTTCCTGATAAAATTGAATCTACTGGTGAATTGAATTTATTTGCAGGTGATATTATTAGTTTTACTCCTGATGTAATTCATTCTGTGGAATCTTTGGGTGATGAACCAACAGTGACTTTTAATATTTATGGGGAAACTGACCCGAAAGCAAGATTTGAGTTTAATGAATTTACTCATATTGCTAAAAAGTTTTAATGCTAATGGTTGCGATCGCTTACTTGACCATTAGTTATCAATTTACTTCTTAAAAGCAAAGTAATCCCAATGGAGTATATCATCACAATATACAACAAAAGTCAACCTCTCTTATCAATCCCTGGAGTGAACTATTCACGTTAAATTGTGAAGAATTATTTCGGATTTATTGAGAATATTCTCAATAAACTTGAGAATAAAACCATGCTTATTGAGAAAAAGGTGATAGTCTCGCAATTTCCAAAAACTCATATTTAAAAAACTTATATTTAGAAATATTAAGCTGGTTTGATACAGAATAAATCCCGTAGGTAATTCTCAAAATCTGGGAATTGCTATATCCTTATCAAAATTTATCTAGCCAAAGGTAGGATAATCGGGATTTTTAGGGTAAGATTAAACACTAAAGGAATTCCCTTTGATTTGTGGACATATTTGTGTCGGTAGGGAAAGAGAGTACCAATGGATGGAGTATAAAGAGTTTCATGAAGCACTGGTTAGTGCTTTTCATAATCAAGCTGCACTAAGACAGATGGTTCAGTTTCAATTGGATCTGAATCTGAATGCGATCGCCTCTGGTGAAACCACATCTGACCTTGCTTTTAGTTTAATTGCATGGGCTAAAGCTCAAGGTCAATTAAAAAAACTAATTATTGGAGCATATCAGCAAAATCCTAATAATCCTGAATTAAAAGCCTTTTATGAAAAATATCAAATCCTCAATCAAAATCCATTTCAGCACCAAAAAGGTAGATTAGAAAATTCACAACTATTTTTTGGTAGAGAAAAAGAAATTAAACGAATATTTGAATTACTCAATATTAACAGTAGTGTTGTATTGATAGGGGAAGAAGGAATTGGTAAATCATCTTTATTATGGGAGATTTGTCAACAAGCGGAAAAAATGCTTTATCTTCCTCGTCAGCCAATTTTTCTAGATTTAAATTTGGTTCGTGATGAAAAAGATTTTTACAGTGCCTTGTGTGTAAAAATTGATATTCCTGAAAGTCAAGGCTTTAAATTAGTACGCAATTTACAAGATAAAACAATATTGCTAGCTCTAGATAATGTAGGAAAACTCTCTTGGAAAGGATTTACACGCCATGTTAGAGATCAATTACGAGCTTTGTCTGAAGGTAGTAATGCGTCTTTCCGATTGGTTCTAGCTGCTAGTGAGTCTTTAGATAAATTATTTAATGATAGTCAAAAAAGTGGCACATCTCCTTTACCTGGAATTTGTCAGGAAGAATATATAAAACCTTGGGATAATAAAATTTGTCGTGATTTTATTTCCAACCGTTTAGCTAAAAATTCTGTAAGATTTACTGAAGAAGAGATTAGCCGAATTATTCAACAAAGTGGTGGACATCCTCAGAAATTAACTCAGCTTTGTTATCAAATATATTCCCGATATTGGGAGGATATACAATGAGCCAAAATTCACCTGTACCTCGTCTAGATTTAGCACCAAAGTTACGTCGTCCTCTCTCTCTGTGGAAGCCTTTGGACTACTTGCTATTGTTATATTGGGTATTTTATTTTCCTCAAGCTTTGCGCTGGTATGTGGATACCTTTGGAGGAGGATATATTCCTGAAAAGGAAATGAATTGGCGGAAGGGATTAGATTTATTAAGGAAAAATACTATTCAACGACAGTTGCTTATTCAAGCTTTAATTTTGACTATATTAGTACCTCTATTTATTAGTTTATTTCTTCAGGAATTAGGTTTTCGGATTGACTGGTTCGGCGTGGCAGGAGGCGTGGCAGTAGGCGTGGCAGGAGGCGTGGCAGTAGGCGTGCCAGGAGGCGTGGCAGGAGGCGTGGTAGGAGGTGTGGCAGGAGGCGTGGCAGTAGGCGTGGCAGTAGGCGTGGCATTCGGCGTAGCAGTAGGTGTGGCAGTAGGCGTGGCAGTAGGCGTGGCAGTAGGCGTGGCATTCGGCGTGGCAGGAGGCGTGGCAGGAGGCGTGGCATTCGGCGTGGCATTCGGCGTAGCATTCGGCGTAGCATTCGGCGTGGCAGTAGGCGTGGCATTCGGCGTGGCAGTAGGCGTGGCATTCGGCGTGGCAGTAGGCGTGGCAGGAGGCGTGGCAGGAGGCGTGGGGGTATTACGCCTAGAAAATTGGTTACTTGGTTTACCCTTAAACTGGCGAGGTGTTGAAAATAGTAGATTCTTGTTAGCTCGCATTACACCGCTTTCATTGCCATATTTTGATTTAAGTATACAAAAGTGGCTACAACAAGATTGGCAAGTGGGTTTACATAATGTTAATCAAATTCTGGCATATACGCTGCAATTTATTCCAGCAATTCAAGCAGTGAATAGAGTTCTTGCCAAAACTCCTTCAGATCAAATTATTTGGTATGTTTCTAAGTTAGCAGAAAACCCATTTGATTGGCAATTAGTTCGTTTCGCTTCATCATCGTTGACAGAACAAATTAAATCACAATTTTTGAAAGAACTGGTAATATTTCGCTATTTTAATGAGCTAATCTCTTCAACAGTCAATACCAGTTTAGATACTCCTGCTCGTGCTGGTGCTGCTGGTTTTTGGTATCTGCATGAAAAAAAGCCAGATAAAGCTATGGAAGCTTTTGCTATAGTACGTTCTCTGCTTTATGGCGAAGAAATGTATATTCTTGCAGAAATTCTCATGGTTTTTGATGAAATGAAAGAACTAGCTTCAGTTACTAATCTACAATTACCAACTTTTCCTCAAGAACCTCTTTTACATCCAACTACTTGGCAAGTATTAACTCAATTTATGCGAGTAATTGAAGATGTAAAATTTATCAATCGTAGCGTATCTCGTTCTGCTCGTTCTTTAGCTCTTAATCGTGCTTTAGGTGAAATAAGGAATATACTCAATATAGCCAATACTATACCACAAGCAGAACAAGAATTAATTATAGATATTGCGGAAACTTGGCAAAAAAGCCTTTTAGAAATTACTGGAGAAGTTGGAGAAGTTTCCATTACTAAATCGGTGCATAATCCCTACACAATAGGTGATCCAGTTCAAGGTAATCTTTTTGTGGGACGAGAAGATATTATTAGACAATTAGAAGAACTTTGGATTACAGGTCATCAACTCCAATCTGTGGTTATTTATGGACACAGACGCATGGGTAAAACTTCGATTTTGCTGAATATTCGTAATATAGGTGCAGGTGTACAAGTTGTATATGTTAATTTATTAAAATTAGGAAATACTCCACAAGGTGTTGGTGAAGTATTAATGGCAATCAGTGATGAAATTTCCCAAGCTGTGAAAATAAACCTACCTAATGATGATGATTTAATTAAACTTCCGTATCGTACTTTTGAACGATATTTAAAACAAGTTATAGCCAATTTATCAGATGGTTTAATTATTGCTTTAGATGAATTTGAGAAAATCGAAGATTTAATTAATGCAGGAAAAATTCCTCAAGATTTTATGGCTTATCTCCGAGGATTAGTGCAAATGAGTCCTCAAGTAGGTTTTGCTTTTGCTGGGTTACATACTTTAGAAGAAATGACAGCAGATTATTTTCAAGCATTCTTTGCTAGTGTTATTCCTATTCATGTCAGTTTTCAAGAACGTGCTGCTACCCACCAAATACTTGCTAATCCAGCGATTGAAGATTTTCTACTTGATTACACTCCAGAAGCACTAAATAAAATTCATGATTTAACACACGGTCAACCTTATTTAGTGCAATTAATTGGTTTTCAGTTAGTGCGTGGCTACAATGATTTTGTGTTTGAGCAAGGACGTAAACGTGACCCAATTTTTACAGTAGAAGATGTAGAAGCTGTAATTAATGAACCGGAGTTCTTTCAACGGGGACGTTATTATTTTGATGGAGTTTGGGGTCAAGCAGGAGAAGATGTTGTGGGTCAGCAAGAAATTATTCGTCAACTTGCACCTTATTTAGATGGGTTAAGTTTAGATGATTTAGCTAGGTCTACAGGGATGGATGATGAGATTTTACAAGCAGCGTTGGTGATTTTAAAACGTCATGATGTGGTTGAAGAATATCAGGGACGGTGGAGAATAATTGTGGAATTATTTCGTCGTTGGGTTTTGCAGAAATTTAATTAATGTAAGAGGATATTTGAAAAGTTAAAATCGAAGTCAAAACTGTCATACTGAACGGAGCGCTAGCGTAGTGAAGTATCTCAGGGTCATCACGCAAAATCGAGATTCTTCCCTCCACTCCGTTCCGGTCAGAATGACAATAGGGTGATTTAAAACGGAATATCATCAGGATCTGGTTCCGATTCTGTCACCGGAGGATAATTCCTGGGGGGTTCATATACTGGTTGATAAGCAGGTTCAGGATTTTTGACTTGGGGAACTACTCCTACACTAGTAGCTGCTGGTGTATATGTAGGTGCTGATGATTCATAAGTTTCTTGAGGACGATATACTTGCTGTGCTACTGGGGGTGCTTCCACTACTGCGGGTGTTCTCGCTACGGTTGAAGCTGTCAACGGTGTACCTTTTCCCACATTTTGAATCTGTTGTACTGTCAATTCCGCACGTTTTTCTTTGAAGCCTTCGGGACGCTCTATAGTATTCATCCCTAATCTTCCTACTAAAATTACCCGATCGCCTTCATGATAGTTTTGCTGAATTTCTGATGCCATATTTCCCCAACCCACTACTTTTAATGTCGCTGGAGGGTCTTCTGGTCGAATGGAATTGGGAAATTGCACTAGCATTTCTGTGACTGCTAGGTTATCAGCAGTGTAACGTAATTGGGGTTCCTGAATAATATCTGCCATTAAAACGCAGCTGTTCATTTCATCCTTCCTTATCAACTTTATACAACTTTGGTCATCGGTCAGAGGCGGTTTTTATATCTAGTCGCTGATAATTATGTAAATAGGTTTAATTGTTGACATTGTTTGAGAATTGTTACAGTCAATTTCTACATACATATACCTCTTAGAAACATTATCTATCATAAAAGTCAAGCGATCGCTAAAAAAGCATTCGCTTGACCCAAACGAGCATGAAATTCTGCATGGATAGTACAATAGTACCATAAAAAAATTATTTTTGCAAATGCACAGGAAAAATACCCAGCGCAATTAACCTCGCGGGTAAATCCCGTAAAATGGGTAGTTTCAGGAAGCTAGGAGGTGTAAAAATCTTATTTTCGGCGAGAATCGGCGCAAAAACCTGTTTTTGAATAAAAGTCTGGAAGGTTTGAATTATCCGGGTTGGTAATTCTCGATGACGTTGCACCTTCGCTAGGTCACTCACTTCAATATGGCGGTTTTTGAGCGGTTTACTCAAGATATTAGCAGCTACTACGGCATCTTGAATGGCATAATTAATTCCTACTCCACCCACAGGTGACATGATATGAGCAGCATCACCAATCAATAATAGTCCTGGTCGATACCAACGCTTGACTAGGCTAGATTCTACACAAAGAAAAGCTATCTGTGACCATTCCTGTAAATGTTGGATTCGTGAGTTTAACTCTGGTACGGTTTCCACAATTAACGTCCGAAAAGCTTCCAAACCTTCAGACCGCAATTTTTGATAATTTCCTTTAGGAATAAAATAGCCCATTTGCCATTCTTCTCCGCGGTCAAGCATAACTACAATATGACCCTGAGAAAAATGTCCCATTCCTCCTTCAGGGTCTTGGGGTTGACGAGGTAAACGAAACCAGAGAATATCCATCGGGGGTGAAGTTTCTTGAGATTCAAAACCTCCCAATTGTCGGAGATGGGAATGCCGTCCATCTGCTCCTACGGTCAGGGTCGCTCGAACTTCATGCCATCCTCCTCCTCCCCGATATCGCACACCTTGAATTACTCCGTTTTCCTCAATTAGTTCTTGGACATTTCCTCCCATTACCAGATGAAAATGAGGATACTTTTGTGTTTCTTGGATGATAAACTCCAAGAATTTCACCTGGGGAAGCATCATAACATATGGATAGCGGGTTTTTAGGCGACTGAAATCTGCTAGAGTCGCAGTTCCTTGCGGGGTTTTTACCTGCAACTTACGCATTTTCCCATGCGGTAATTCTAGAAGGCGATCGCTTAAATTCAATTCCTCCATAATTTGCATAACTGATGGGTGAATCGTATCACCCCGAAAATCGCGGTCAAAATCTTTATGTGTTTCGATTAACGTCACTGAAATGCCTTGACGCACCAACAACAGAGATAAAACTACTCCTGCGTCCTTCCACCCACAATGCAGCAATCTGTGCTTTCAACGTCTAAAATATCATGGACAGGACTAATATTTGTATCTACAGAAGGATTTTCATGTATATATGTAGTCATTAGACAACCTCCGGATAGTCCTCAACTTCGAGGATGGGAAAGGTACGGAAGTAATTTCTCCCCCTACCCTACATCCTATAATCTAGCCCCGTATACCTATACTCCTAATTGCAAGACCTGTGGCACAAGTTATTTTAGAAAACATTTATAAAAGTTTCCCCCCCCGTTCTGGGGAAAAAGTTACTCACAAATCTCAAACCTCCCTCGATTCTGAAGAAAGACTAGATATTATCAATGTCTTACGTCGGATTAATCTGACTATCGCGGATGGGGAGTTTATGGTGTTGGTCCTTCTGGTTGTGGGAAAAGCACCTTACTGCGGTTAATTGCTGGGTTGGAGTCGATGACTGGAGGAAATATTTGGTTAGGCGATCGCTTAATTAATGATTTACCGCCCAAGGAAAGAGACATCGCGATGGTGTTTCAAAATTATGCACTCTATCCCCATATGACGGTATACGACAATATTGCTTTTGGGTTGCGTCGTCGGACTAAGGTAGAAAGTACAGTGGAAACAAAAGTTCCTAAATGGTCAGAAAATCTCTTGGTAGGTATGACTAGAAAATTACCTAAAAGTATCCGCTATATTTCTGAGCAAGAACGGGTGGTAGATGGACAGGTGAGGAATGTTGCTCAATTATTGCAAATAGAAGCTTTGTTAAATCGCTTACCTAAACAGTTATCGGGGGGACAAAGACAACGAGTAGCATTAGGTAGAGCGATCGCTCGCAATCCCCAAGTATTTCTGATGGATGAGCCACTTTCTAACTTAGATGCTAAATTAAGAGCAGAGACTCGCGCCCAAATTGTCAAATTACAACGTCAGTTGGGAACTACCACTATTTATGTTACCCATGACCAAACTGAAGCCATGACCATGGGCGATCGCATTGCAATTATGTCTGAGGGTAAAATTCAGCAAGTTGCCACACCATTAGAACTATATCATTATCCTATCAACCGCTTTGTGGCAGAATTTATTGGTTCACCACCAATGAATTTTATTCCGGTGGAGTTTCATGCTCCTTTATTAATCACTCATTCTCATTTTCGTTTTACCCTGCCAGATATTTGGGGAAGTGCGTTACAACCATATGATGGACAAACGATAATTTTAGGTATTCGTCCAGAACATTTTGTGACGAGTGTACCAGCTACAAAAAATTTATTAGTAGAAGTAGATTTAGTAGAAAACTTGGGTAACGATACATTTCTGACGGTGAAGCTAGGAGAATCTAATTTACCAAATTCCCATCCAGATAATTATTTACAGGTAAGAATCCAATCAGACCGATTAGTGCGTTTTGGTGAGGAGTTGTGGTTATCATTGACACCTGATAAAATCCACTTTTTTGACCCTAGTACAGAGTTGGCAATATTTCCCGTAAAATAGATTCAGTGGTTAGATATCATTCAGAAATCAATCTAACATCTATCAGCCCATAATTGTAAAAAGACTAAAGTAGTGCATTAGATTTTGGGAATTTTTCTATTGCATCCTTTAGCCTTGTCATGTCATTACACATCTGTTCATAAATCACATAAACCTATATATTGTTTAGCAATTCAATTCCAGCCATTATTCGCTAAATAGTCTTGAATTTGCGTTTAGCAAATGATCCAACACCTAAAGCACCGAAGACGAATAAACCCACCATAGAACTAGATTCAGGAACAGTTGCTATTCGATAAGTATGATTATCTGTTTCAAAAGCAGGGGAAGTTGAACTTAAAACTATCTTGTTAAAAGTCTCACCGTTGCTGGTATTAGCAAAGAAGTTGACAAATACATTGTCTTGAGGAGTAGTTTGATTACCACTAGCAGTAGTACCAGGAACGTTTGCACCAGTAAAACTCTGTACCAAAGTATTGTTACTATAAAATGCAATAGTGTTATATTTGTCTACTGAACCCCAGTGCAAGCCAAAGTAATCAAGTGATGCAGCAAAATCAATAGTTACTGAACCAGTGTTACCTG
This sequence comes from uncultured cyanobacterium, assembly GCA_963766435.1. GTDB lineage: Bacteria > Cyanobacteriota > Cyanobacteriia > Cyanobacteriales > Nostocaceae > CAVXZH01. The sequence continues at coordinate 1,461,573 of CAVXZH010000006.1, read as the reverse complement.
CAACATTACTTGACGTGGGAGAAATAGTTAGGTAGTTGCTATTATCACCAGATGGATTAGCATATTGACCACCTACATTTCCGGAAACTACAGTAGGTGTACCAACAGGAGAAGAGTATTTTGCAAATCCAGTAGTTGGTGCTACACCATTGTTGAAATCTATGGTAGTAACTCCAGACTGATTGGAGAAAATCCCGTTTGCGGTAGGAGTTGAACTGCCATTTATTAGAGTGATAGCGTTAGCTGGGTTTGCACTCACTGAAATAACTACTGTGCTAACTAATGCTAATGAAATTTTTTGTAAGGTAATCATATGTGTATTATTTTGATTTTGTTTTCTCTATCTATAGGTTGACACTTAAGATCTAATTTGCACAGCCATAGAAGATAACTTTTACACAAATAAAACACTTGAAGCTGGTTTTTAAAGATTAAAATAAGACGTTGGAAATAAATAATCCTAGCAGTTATAACCTTCATCATCCTGTGAAGAATTCTGCTCCTATTCCTTCCACAGTAGCCTCTCAACTGCACAGAGATTCTATTGGTAGCTATACGTCGCCTGAAGTCAACTGAACTAATTCAGCTGGCTCATACCTACGGATGCTCTGTTAGTGACTTTGTACCTGAAGGTCGCTCTAGTATAGGGAAATATCTCATTCTATTAGTGATAAATTGCGAGATTTTAGTACTACTCCTTACTACCTAATGTCTCCCAACACTGTTGAGCGATCGCCCAATCTTCTTGAGTCTGAATCACCAAAACTCTAACGCTGGAATCAGATGCAGCGATATCCACATCCACAGGTTGCTGCTGATTCTTCTCCAGGTCTAACTTCAATCCTAAAAAGTCCCAACCTTCACAAACAGCTTGACGAATTCCGGCTGATTTTTCCCCAACTCCTGCGGTAAACACCAATGCGTCTAATCCACCTAAACTAGCTAACATCGAGCCAATACCAGACCGCAAATGATGCACATACATATCCCAAGCTAGTTGAGCACGTTCATTTCCTTGGGCGATCGCCTCTACCACTTCCCTAACATCATTGGATACTCCAGAAATTCCTCTTAACCCAGAACCTTTATTTAAAATGTGATCTAACTGTTCCACAGAATAATTAGATTCTCTCAACAGGTAAATTAAAATCCCTGGGTCTATCGAACCACTCCGACTGCCCATCATTAATCCATCTAAAGGAGTAAATCCCATCGTGGTATTAATACTCCGACCATTTTTAATTGCTGCTAAAGAACAACCATTTCCCAAATGACAGGTAATTAAGCGTAGGGATGCTAAATCTTGACCAAGAATATCTGCTGCACGAGTTGAGCAATACTGGTGACTGATACCATGAAAACCATAACGGCGAATACCTTGTTCTACCCAAGCATAGGGACCAGGATAAATTGCCACTGCATTGGGGATTGTCGCATGAAATCCGGTATCAAATACCGCTATTTGGGGAACTTCTGGCAAACTTTCCTCCATCGCCGCAATTCCTTCTAAAGCTGCGGGATTATGGCTAGGAGCTAAGTGCGACCAACGAGCGATCGCCTGTTTAACATCTTCGGTAATTACTACAGTATTGCGGTAATCTTGTCCACCATGTACCACCCGATGTCCGACGACATCAATTTCGGAAATTTCATTAATGACCTTGGTCTGTCCCCGACTGAGGGTATAAAGCATATAAATCATATGCGCTTGTCGGGAGTCACCAGAAATAATTTCTTGCAAAGTTTGACCTGTAGAAGTTTTCACTTCCAATTCCGCTTCACCCCGGTCTTGAGTCCAAGTGACTTTTCCCTCCCATAACGGTTGGATGATTTGCTGAGAAATAGTTTCCTCTGTAATTTCATACAGACAACTTTTTTGGCTGCTAGAACCAGCATTTAATACTAGTATTTTCATAGAAATATTCGGTATGCGGGAAACTCAGTCCCTATTAAGGCCAGAGGGAAGCGACACGAGCGGTTTTAACCGCCTACCCCTGTGAGGGGGGCAGAGACATGGTTGCCTCTGCGTTGGAGATATGGTTGTCTCCTGCTATGTAATGTTAGCTTCGACCTGTTATCAGAGCTTTTTAGACTTGCAGCACTGTTTCAGTGACCTTAAAACTGTTTAACTGCAAATGACAGAGCGGGGAACTAGCTTCGCATTCCGAGGTGTCGTGACTCCAATAACGGCTACCCTAAACCTAAGCCTAGAGTGGTCTGGTCAGCACAGCTTGTTTGATTTCTCTTACAAGCTCAGTCCCTTTAGGGCTGGGTTGCTGACATTACGGAAGGGAGGTTGAAATTGAGAAAAATCTCAGTCTCATCTATGGTATGACAAAGTTATGACAAATTAACCATTGATAAAAAAACCACCTGCAATACCATTTCACCCAAATTCTGCTCCCAATTCAATCACACCGAACCCAGACATAATCTGACTTGCTTGTTTTTGAATTTTGTTGGTTTACCTTCCGGGAGGGTGCTTTGAATGTTGAATTGGTTTGAGGTGGGAGGTTTCTCTTGTGAATACAAATGTACTATAATCAGTAAGATATGGCAAGTAGTTGTTGCCAAAAAAATCAAACTTGAGATAAGGTACTGTAAAAAAACCATGTTCACATTGGTCTTCATCCCTTAAATTAGCAAGGCTTTGGTAATTTGAGACGAGGGGGCTAATTGTAATATTACTGGTATTTAAATCTATTTAAATACTGACAAACAATCATCAATGGATAAATCCCAGGATTGACTAGGGAATTATCCAATTTAGAGAATTATTTGTTCTACAGATTTGATCGCCATTCGTTACCAGAATTGTGCGATGGGCTACACCCCGCCTTCGGCGATGGGCTACGCCCCGCTGGAAGCGATCGCATCTGTTCAACTTCTAGTCAAGACATAATCTTGTCGCGCTTAAGACTTTAGCCAGACTTGTTTCTCGTATACCAAGTATTTCTATGAAGATTCTAACCTTAGTATTATGAAGATTCTAACCTTAATAGTGCTCTTAATGATAGTGGTGCCTCACCCCTCATTTGCACAACCACCTGCTGAACCCACCTTTGTCGATGTCAAATCACCCGCTAGACCTTATCGGCCTTATCGAGGTGGAGGAAGAAGGGATTGAATTCAAAATTCAAAATTTAAAATTCAAAAATTTAAAATTCAAAAATTTAAAATTCAAAAATTTAAACAGGTTTGGTGTTGGGGATTTAAACCTCAACACCAAAATCTCCGACTGGGAAATCTTAACCAGCAGTTACCAAATTTTCGCCTTCCAAACGAGCTAGACGTTCAGCCAGAAGTTTTTCGAGAGCTACCAAGGCTTTGGTGAAGCCATCAATACCTTCTGCTAATTTGTCATAAGCCATGCGGTCAGCAGCATGCATCTTGTCAAAGGTAGGTTTATCAATAGAGATTTTTTCGATAGACAAGTCTGCTACTTTCGCAGGGTCAAGCTTCAATGGTAATTCTGCCACAGTTGCTTGTAATTCAGCTAATAGGGATGGAGAAATAGTTAATAAATCACAACCAGCAAGTTCAGTAATTTCACCAATATTACGGAAACTAGCTCCCATAACTTCGGTTTTATAGCCGAATTTCTTGTAGTAGTTAAAGATTTTAGTAACTGACAATACACCTGGATCTTCTGCTGGTGGGTAGCTATCTCTACCACTATCTTTCTTATACCAATCCAGAATCCGACCCACAAAGGGAGATATCAGGGTAATACCAGCTTCAGCACAGGCGATCGCTTGGTGAATTCCAAACAAGAGAGTTAAATTACAGTGAATACCTTCTCTTTCCAAAATTTCCGCAGCTTGAATTCCTTCCCAAGTCGCAGCAATTTTAATCAAGACTCGTTGGGGAGAAATCCCAGCGGCTTTATACTGAGCAATCAAATTCCGAGCTTTAGCAACAGTAGCTTCTGTATCATAAGATAGACGAGCATCTACTTCAGTAGAAACGCGACCAGGGATGATTTGCAGAATTTTTAAACCGAAAGAAACAGCCAGACGGTCAAAAGCCAGGGAAACTATTTGTGCTTGAGTAGCTCCACTACCAGCATCTTGTTTAGCTTGAAGTAAAGTTTGATCCACAATGCCCTGATATTCTGGCATTTGTGCAGCTGCGGTAATGAGAGAAGGATTGGTAGTAGCATCTTGGGGTGTAAACTTCTCAATTGCTTGAATATCACCTGTATCTGCCACGACAACAGTGACCTTCCGCAATTGTTCTAGTAAATTCTTAGACATATTATTATTCTCCGTGAATTTGGTTTGTGGAATACTTCCCGATGACGCTCTTTCTGGTTGACGATGTGTTGTTGATTCCAGCAAAGTATACTCACTGTTGCTATGTTCTAAACAAAGCAGGCTTTCGCCTCAGCCTATTTTATTTGTTTGATGCCATAATCGGCTGTTCGATAGAATGCAATTTTAAAAAGAGGGAACAGGGAACAGGGAACAGGGAACAGGGAATAGGGAATTAAAAAAATATTGCCTATTTCCTATTCCTTGATTTATTCCTTGATTTAGAGGTTTTCTGTTTTTGCCATTGATAACATTAGGTCAACGACACGATTTGAGTAACCCCACTCGTTGTCATACCAAGCAACAACCTTAAAGAAATTGGCATTAAGTTCAATCCCAGCACCTGCATCAAAAATACTGGAATGAGTATCACCTTGAAAATCAGTGGATACTACTTCTTCATCTGTATAGCCCAAAATACCTGCTAAAGCACCTTCAGCAGCTTGCTTCATGGCAGCGCTAATTTCCTTGTAACTAGTAGCTTTAGCAGTTTTGAAAGTTAAATCCACTACAGAAACATCAGGAGTAGGGACGCGGAAAGCCATCCCAGTTAACTTACCTTTTAATTCTGGTAAAACCAAAGCCACAGCTTTAGCAGCACCTGTGGAAGAAGGAATGATATTTTGACCAGCACCACGACCACCCCGCCAGTCTTTCTTACTTGACCATCAACTGTGGGCTGAGTAGCAGTTGTGGCATGAACTGTAGTCATCAGACCTTCTGTTAAACCAAAGTTGTCATTGATAACTTTGGCGATGGGAGCTAGACAATTTGTAGTGCAGCTAGCATTAGAAACAATCAGATCTTTGGCTGGGTCAAATAATTGATGATTAACACCCATCAGCAAAGTTTTCACCCGCTCTGGTTCTTTGGTAGGAGCAGAAATCACAACTCGCTTGGCACCTGCTTTCAGGTGATTTTCGGCTCCTTGATAATCGGTGAAAAGCCCTGTAGATTCCACAATATAATCGGCGCTTAATTTACCCCAGGGTAACTCAGCTGGATTTCTGACCGATACACAAGGGATAAAATGTCCATCAATGACAATACCATCTTCTCTAGCTTCAACTTTACCGTTGAATCTACCGTGGGTAGAGTCATACTTTAATAGATATGCAAGATTGTCTGGTGGTACTAAATCATTAATTCCCACAAACTCAATGTTAGGGTTAGTGACGCCAGCACGAAGTACAAGCCTACCAATACGACCAAATCCATTAATGCCAACTTTCAACTTCGTCAAAACTAAACCTCCAGATTTTATCACGCCAACCGGTAATACCTTACCTTTAAAATTGCATTCGGCTGGGCTAATTTTGGTCTAACTTAGCTGATCGTTACAGTTACCAGGCACTTAGAGCGGATTTACTTGACTTATTTTAAGGTTTTGCTGGGGAGGTGGGGAGGTGGGGAGATGGGGAGGTGGGGCGTAGCCCATCACAATTGTGTTATTAACAGTTCCTTTTAAAGTGGAATTCGGGATTAGTTTGATATATAACTCAAGCTATCCCTGATTGGTATATCTATATACATAGAAAATTCCTAGTTTGGCACTACCAAGCTTTCAATAAATATGCCTATATTTGGTACTATTTTAGAAGTATACTCTTCGGTTATTCTTACCAATCCGGAACCATAACAGGACAAAAAAACATTGATTAATTTTGAAATTCAAATTTATTCCAGGTTTTAACCTTTTATTTTTACCAAAAAATTCCCCAATGTGGAACAAATTAAGTTAACGATATGAGCAAAGACGATCCTAAATTATTTTATCCCCTATCACACGGTCAGCAAGCTTTGTGGTTTCTTTACGAAAGGGCACCTGAAAGTGTAGCATACAACATTTTTATGGCGCTACGGATTACTTCTGAATTAGACTTTGAAGCTCTACATAGAGCTTGGCAGATAATTTTTGATCGCCATCCTATTCTTCGAGCTACTTATACTACTTATAAGGGTCAACCAGTTCAGCAAATTAACGAAAAGCAAGAAGTTAATATTCAAGTGATAGATGCTTCAACTTGGAGCGAAGATGATCTCAAAAAACAAATCCTCATTGAAGCTGATCGCCCCTTTAATTTAGAGCAAGGACCTGTTCAGAGGCTGACTCTGTTTACTTGTAAACCAACAGAACATATTCTCTTGGTAACCATGCATCATATTGCAGCTGATATGTGGTCTTATGACGTCATGCTCACAGAGATGTTGGTATTGTATGCCAATGAAATGGATGATTCTCTACCTCAGAGTATGCCATACACAGAATATGTACGCTGGCAATCAGAAATGCTATTGACTTCTGAAGGAGAAAGACTCAGGGAATATTGGCAACAACAATTAGCTGGCAAAGCCGCAATTTTGAATCTGCCCACAGATAAACCGCGTCCGACCGTACAAACTTATAACGGTGCTTCCCAAACCTTTCACCTGAATGAGAAACTCATAGCCAACTTAAAATCACTAGCTCAAGCGCAAGGAGTGACTCCATATACAATTTTGTTTTCTGCTTTTCAAGTGTTGCTCTACCGCTATTCTGGACAAGAAGATATTCTGATTGGAACTCCCTTAGCAGGTCGGATGGGAAAGGAATTTAAACAGAGTGTTGGTTATTTTGTTAATTTAGTCGTATTACAGGCAAATTTCCAGAATATTCCCACATTTGAGGAATTGCTTGCTCAGAACCGTAGTCAACTTTTTAAAGCATTAAAGCGCCAGTACTACCCTTTCCCCCTTTTAGTCAAAAATCTACAAATTCAACGCGATCGCAGCTATTCCCCTCTATTTCAGGTTTCATTCACTTCACAAAAACATCGTTGGTATAAACCAAACAGTAAATCATCGCCAACACTGGGGAAAAAGCTGCAAATGGAACCATACCAAATTGGGCATCAGCGAGGATCAGCCTTTGACCTGGATCTGATGTTGATGGAAGCTGGAGAAACTCTTCAGCTTTGTTGGCAATACAATACTGATCTCTTTGATGCTGCTACCATCATTCGGATGATCGGAAATTTCCAAACCTTGCTAGAGGGAATAATTGCTAATCCAGCCCAGCGAATTTCCGATCTGCCGATATTAACAGAGGCAGAACGACATCAAATATTAGTGGCATGGAATCAGACTGAGGCTGATTACTCAGTTGATCAATGTATCCATCAGTTATTTGAGAAACAGGTAGAAAAAACACCAGATGCGATCGCGGTAAAATTTGTAAATCAACATCTGACCTATAGTGAGCTAAACTGTCGAGCCAATCAACTAGCGCACTACCTCCAGAAATTAGGAGTCGGGCCGGAGGTAAAGGTAGGAATTTGCGTGGAGCGTTCCTTGGAAACGGTGATTGGACTATTAGGTATTCTCAAAGCTGGTGGTGCTTACGTGCCAATAGATACAAGCTATCCTCAGTCACGGCAAGCTTTCATCGTCAAAGATGCCCAAATTCGGGTATTACTTACCCAACAAGATGTAGTCACAAAATTACCAGAACATCAAGCTCAGGTCATCTGCTTGGACTCTGACTGGACAACCATTTGCCAGGAATGCACCAAAAATCCTGATATTAGAAATTTAACACCTGACAACTTAGCCTATATCATTTACACCTCTGGCTCTACAGGTCAGCCCAAGGGTGTATTGATACCTCATGCCAATGTTGTTCGTCTGTTACAAGCTACTCAATCATGGTTCCATTTCAAGGAACATGATGTCTGGACGCTGTTCCACTCCTATGCTTTCGACTTTTCAGTTTGGGAACTCTGGGGCGCACTTTGTTATGGCGGACGATTGGTAATAGTTTCTTACTTGGTCACCCGCACACCCCAAGCTTTCTGTGACTTATTGTGTCAAGAGCAAGTAACTATTCTTAACCAAACACCATCAGCTTTCCGCCAATTGATGCAGCAGGAAGAGTTATCTGGCAAGACCTTTGCTTATAACCTGCGCTTAGTAATCTTTGGTGGCGAAGCACTTGATATCCAAAGTTTAGCACCTTGGTTTGAGCGTCACGGAGATGATTCTCCACAGTTAGTGAATATGTACGGTATTACCGAAACCACTGTACACGTCACCTACCGTCCCCTCACTGTAGCAGACCTGAAAACAACCAGTGGCAGTGTTATAGGTCGTCCGATTCCAGATTTGCAAGTATATATCCTGGATCAGCACAACAGCTTACTACCGATTGGGGTTTCTGGTGAGATCTGTGTTGGTGGTGCTGGTTTAGCTAGAGGTTATCTCAACCGTCCCGAATTAACCAACCAAAAGTTTATTCCCAACCCCTATAGTAATAAGGCAGGCGATAGCGAAACGCCCACCGGAGGTGATCGCCTTTACAAATCAGGCGATTTAGCTCGGTTTCTTGATGACGGTAACATTGAGTATCTTGGGCGCATCGATAACCAGGTGAAGATTCGTGGTTTCCGGATCGAATTAGGAGAAATTGAAGCTGTATTAAATCAACATCCAAATGTACTTAACGCTGTGGTAATAGCCTGGGAAAACCAATTAAATAAACGCCTAGTAGCATATATCGTTCCCCGCAAGCAGCAAGTACCTTCTAACAGTATGCTGCGTGAATTCTTGAAAGAAAATCTCCCCGACTACATGGTACCATCTGCCTTTGTGGTTCTTGATGCCATACCTCTAACTCCCAACGGTAAATTAGACCGTCGTCACCTGCCAATCCCAGCAACGAGTAACAATTCGGACAGCTTCGTTGCCCCCCGTACTGCCACAGAAGAGATTTTGGCAAAGATTTGGCAAGAAGTCTTACGTTTAGAACAAGTAGGTATTCACGACAACTTCTTTGAATTGGGCGGAGACTCGATTATTAGTATTCAAATTATCGCCAGCGCCCATCAGCACGGTTTAGAAATCACCACCAAACAGATGTTTAAGTACCAAACCATCGCCGAATTAGCTAGCGTAGCAGGTATGACTGCCTCTAGCCAAGCCGAACAAGGTTTAGTCATAGGAGAGGTTCCTCTTACCCCAATTCAGCATTGGTTCTTCGACCAGAATTGGCAGCAGCCCCATTACTTCAACAACTCATTACTGCTGCAAGTACCATCAGACATTAAGCCTGCATTCTTGGAGCAAGCTGTCAAACATTTGATGGTACATCACGATGGACTGCGGATGCGGTTTGTGCAGCAGGAATCAGCATGGCAGCAGTGGAATAGTGACGACTATGACTTTGTACCCTTCCAGGTGATCAACTTATCAGCATTGACACCAGCAGAACAGGTAACTTCCATAGAGTCCACATCTGCCAAACTGCAAGAAACGCTCAACTTGGCTACAGCTCAATGCTGCGGGTTGTACTATTTCAATTAGGAGCCGCTAACGCTCGGTTGCTATTCATCATTCACCACCTTGTCATAGATAGGGTTTCCTTGGGCATTCTCTTTGAAGACCTAACTACAGCTTATTGCCAACTCGCCCAAGGTGAAGCTATTCAACTACCCCCTAAAACTACTTCCTTTCAAGATTGGGCTATTCGCCAAAGAGACTATGGACAATCAAAAATCCTGCAACAAGAGCTAGAACTTTGGTTAGCTCAGTCCAGCCCAGATATTAAGCCTTTACCAGTAGACTACACCATTGAGAAAGGAGCTAATACAGAAGCTAGCACTGAAGTAATATCAGTTTCCTTGACTGCGGAAGAAACCCGCGTCCTATTCCAAGAAGTACCGACAGTTTACAACACCCAACTTAATGATGTATTGTTGACTGCGTTAGTACAAGCCTTTGCCCAGTGGACAGGTTCTCCTTCCCTGTTGATTGAAATAGAAAGTCACGGACGGGAAGCACTGTTTGAGGATGTAGATGTATCACGTACTGTCGGTTGGTTTACAACCATCTCCCCAGCCCTCTTGGACTTGAGAGGTGTTTCTAACCAAGGAGAAGCTTTAAAAATAATCAAAGAGCAACTACGGGGATTTCCTCACAACGGCATTGGTTATGGCATCCTCCGATACCTCAGTCCCCATACTGATATTCCTCAGCAACTCCAAGCGTTACCAACAGCACAGGTATGTTTTGATTATATGGGAAACTTGGAAAAGACCCGTTTAGAACCAATTTTATTGGGGTTGGCACCAGAAAGCTCTGGACGAATGTTTAGCCCCAAAGCAGAACGTATTTATCTACTAGATGTTCTGGGAATGGTCGTTGAAGACCAGCTGAATACGGCTTGGATTTACAGCGAGAACGTCCATCAACGAGCAACTATCGAAGGACTGGCTCATGAGTATAACAAGGCATTAAAAGCCTTAATTGTTCATTGTCAGTCCCCTGAGGTAGGAGGATATACACCTTCAGATTTTCCTGAAGCTGAATTAAATCAGGAGGAGCTTGATGCACTGCTAGAAGAAATTGAATGAGTTAATTACCCTGCTCCTCTGTCTACCGTCAGGTTTAATCCTATTCTTCAGTGGCAGCAAATGTATACAGCACTATTGTTGACAAATGTTAACAAAGTTAATTTCTATAAAGCTTAACCAAAAATTAGCAACTTAATAGTTTAAAACATGCTAAAGTTTTCTGTGGAATTTGACTACCCTAATTCATCCTCAAAAAATCTAATTTTAGGAACTTTAGGACCGAGAGGAACTAGTAGTGAACAAGCTCTAAATTATGTGATTAACCAATTAGAAGCTGAGGAAATTTCTGTGTCGGTGCAGTTGTTTAATGACTTCAGTGTTTTAGCAGAAGCGTTACAGCAAAATCAGGTAAATTTGGCTTTAGTTCCTCATGCTTATGATAAAATAAATGAATTTTATATGGAACCAGAGTTTGATTTGGGTTTTATATTTATGTATCCCACGCCAGTCTATGGATTAGCTAAAAGAAAAGATACAAAATTAGAATTTAATGGTTGTAAAGTTGTGACTCATCCAGCACCTTTACCTCTATTAACAAAACTCTTACCAAATTTTACAAATCCAGAAGAAATTGAAGTGGAATTGGTCGATTCTACTAGCGCTGCGGCTATTTTAGTCAAGCAAGGTTTAGCTGATTTTGCTATTACTAATGAAAAAGCTCTTCAGTCCTATGATTTAGAATTTGTTTCCACCTATGGAACAATTCCTATGAGTTGGTCTGTTTTTTATAAAAAGTTTGCATAAAAATATGTCTATTTTTTTCCCCCAGCCTCAAACTATTAAGCTGAATGCGGATGTAGAATTATCAATATTTCAATGCCAAGATACCGTATTTCAATTGTCTTCTATTGCTCCAGGAGCTTGTTTTGAACTACATCAACATCCAGAAAGTCAACTTGGCATGATCCTCTCTGGTTGTTTAGAAATCAACATCAACGGCAGCAAAACCATGTTGGAAACACTCAAGGAATTCTATATTGCTGGTGCTAATATTCCTCATGGTGCTGTGAATCATTCTCCAGAAATGGCTGTGGGATTAGATGTGAAACGGATCACGAATTCTTTAGCACCTGGAAACATTGACAAGGTAATTTTTAAGCTATCTCCTAATCAAGATGAATTCACAGGTTTTCCCTGCGAATCGGCTGTTGGTTATTGGTGTGAAACTGTGATTACGCAAATTCCCCCTGGTGGAAAAATCCCAAACCATCAATCTGCTATTGAACAAATAGGATTAGTACTAGATGGTGAACTTGTTATGACAGTGGGAAAAGAACAAAGGCAGTTACAGGATGGTCAAATTTACTATGCTCCTACTAACGTAATTCATGGAGGATATAATCCGACAAAACAAGAAGCAACTTTAATCAAGGTTTTGATTTTAACCCATTCTCAATTGGCTGCATAGAGGAATTATCTTCATGGATTTAGGACTAACAGGAAAGGTGGCTTTAGTTACGGGAGCAAGTGCTGGTATTGGTTATGCTGTGGCTGAAAAACTGGCAGAGGCAGGTTGTAAATTAATTATTTGTAGTCGAACTCTCAATCGCATCAAGCAAGCTGAAAAATCCCTAATTAAGGATTTTACTGATGTAGAAATTTTTAGTGTCTGTGCTGATGTACAAAATGCAGAGCAATCGCAAAGTTTAATTCGGGAATCTCTACAGAGATTTGGTAGAATTGATATTTTAATCAACAATTCCGAAGGGGCAACTTTTTCGGGCGAAGCGGTGGAAAATTTGTCAGATGATGATTGGCGAACTGTGTTTGAAGGTAAGTTAATGGGTTATATTCGCCTGAGTAATCTCGTGCTACCTGGGATGAAAAATCAGGAATGGGGTAGAATCATTAACATTGTTGGTACATCTGGAAAAGAACCTTCTAGCCGTCTGATAAAATCGGGGGTGGCAAATGCAGCGTTAATGAATTTTACTAAATCTGTGGCGATGCAATCTGCCAAATATAACGTCCTGATTACTTCTGTTAATCCTGGTGTAATTGATACTCCAAGGCATCGACAATATTTAGATGTTTTTGCTGAAGAAGAAAATCAGACGATTGATTTTCTGAGAGAAAAAATTACGAATTCAATTCCTATCGGTCGTCTTGGTTTCTCTAGTGAAGTGGCAAATCTGGTGATTTTTCTGGCTTCAGAATGTGCTAGTTATATCACAGGTATAACCATTGCCGTAGATGGAGGATTGTCTGCTTCGGCTTTCTAAAAGTTTTGGTAGTGATGCGTTAAGGATAGGGTAAAAACAATGGTAGTCGCACAGAAGTCTAGTAGCAAAGATATCGAATCAATCTATCCCCTTTCTTCCATGCAGCAGGGGATGCTGTTTCATACTCTCTATAACCCGGAATCAAGGGTTTATTTGTCCCAGTTAAAATTAACTATCTATGGCGATCTAGACACTTCTGTGTTTGAGCAGGCTTGGGGTAGAGTGGTAGATAGACACCCTGCTTTGCGTACTCTTTTTCTGTGGAAAAACCGCAAACAGCCCCTGCAAGTGGTGCGTAAACGGGTCAATTTACCTTGGACTAAGGTAGACTTGCGTTCGCAATCTCCACAAGAGCAGCAAGAACAGATCAATTCTTTTTTGCAATCTGACTGCGACTTGTACTTTGAACTGGATAAAGCACCACTGATGCGGTTGTTCCTGTTTCGGACTACCGATGAGACTTACGAATTTGTCTCTAGTTCTCACCACATCCTTCACGATGGCTGGAGTTGGCCAATTCTGTTGCGAGAGACTTTCGCGTTTTACGAAGCTATTAATACAAACCAAGAATTAAACTTAAAACCACCCCGTCATTACCGAGATTATATAACTTGGTTGCAGCAGCAAGACCTCTCTCAAGCTGAGGCATTTTGGCGACAAAATCTCCAAGGTTTTACTAGTCTTACACCATTTGTAGTTGATCAGGCTGGAGGAAAGAGTTTTCACCAACATCAAACCTACAATACCGAATATTTTGCTCTATCAACTGAGGCAACTACTAGCCTCAAGACTTTTGCCCAACAGCATCATCTCACATTTTCTACCTTGGTGCAGGCAGCTTGGGCGCAGCTATTGTGCCGCTACAGTGGTGAGTCTGATGTAGTTTTTGGTGCAACTGTGTCAGGTCGTCCCCCGGCTTTATTGGGTGTGGAGTCGATGGTGGGGTTGTTTGTCAATACTTTACCTGTGCGGGTTCAGTTAACAGAAAAAACTGAGCTATTAACATGGTTAAAGCAGCTGCAAGAACAGCAAGTAGAGCGGGATCAATACTCATATAGCCCACTAGTAGAAATTCAGGGCTGGAGTGATGTTCCTCGCGGACAGCCCTTGTTTGAAAGCTTTGTGGTATTTCAAAACCTCCCAGTTGGGGAAGCATTGCAGTCGATTCCTGATGGCTGGCAAGTTGGTGAAGTTGAGATTATGGGGCACGCGGATTATCCCTTGACGTTAATTGCCATACCGGGGGAAAAACTGGCGCTGAAAATTATCTATGCTGGCGATCGCTTTAATCAAGATACCATTGCCCGCATGGCTGGTCATTTCCGAACTTTATTAGAGGCTATGCCTACTTATAGCGATCGCCTCATCGGTGAATTACCGCTACTCACAACCGCCGAGGAACAAGCATTGTTAGTAGAGTGGAATGCTACCCAAACCGAGCATCCCATTCAGCATTGCATTCATGAATTGTTTGAGCATCAGGTAGAAAAAACGCCCCAAGCTGTAGCGATCGCTTTTGAAAATCTGCAATTGACCTATCAAGAGTTGAATAGCCGCGCTAATCAACTAGCTCATTACCTGCAACGCTTAGGTGTGGGGACAGATGTCCCCGTGGGTATTTGCTTAGAGCGTTCCTTAGATGTGGCGATCGCCATTTTAGGTACTCTCAAAGCGGGTGGCGCTTGTGTACCTCTTGACCCCAAATATCCCCCAGAACGACTGGCTTTCATGCTCCAGGATACTCGCGTACCAGTTTTGTTAACCCAAGAGCGTTGGCAAACTTTCCTTAGATGCGATTTTCCTCATCATCTCATCCTCCTAGAAGGGTTATGGGATCAAATCTCCTCCGAATCTGATACTAACCCAGAGAGTAAGACTGAACATCACAACTTATCTCATATTGTCTACAGTTCTGGCTCTACGGGAGTTCCTAAAGGCATTGCTATTCCCCATCGTTCCCTGACTAACGTGATTGAACACTATCAGGCCAAGATGGCTTGTGGTTTGGGTGTTCTCCAATTTGCCCCCCTAAGTTTTGATGTTAGTTACCATGAAATGTTTGTGGCTTGGTGTTTAGGAGGAACGCTGTGGATGATTCCAGAAGACACACGTCTTGATATGGAAAAGTTAATCAATTTAATTGCTAATCACCCAATTCAACAAGTTATTTTTCCTGTTACCCTGTGGCAACAATTAGCAGAAGTATATGGTAAGAACCCACAGCTATGCCAAAATCTGCGGATTGCGATCGCCGCTGGTGAGCAACTACAAATCACCCAACCAATCATTGATTTGTTCAAACAGTTAAAAAATTGCCGATTATATAACTTCTACGGTCCAACGGAAGCTGATGTTGTCACCGCCTATACCTTCAGCGAGGAGCCAGAACACTGGCCAGTTTATCCCCCCATTGGTAAACCTGCGGTTAACGTCCAAGTTTATCTATTAGATGCCTATCTCCAACCTGTTCCCATAGGTGTTTCTGGAGAGTTATATGTGAGTGGTGCTGGTTTAGCCCGTGGATACTTTAACCGTCCAGAGTTAACAAATGAGAAATTTATTCCTAATCCTTTCAGTCCCGAACCTAATTCACGCCTCTATAAAACTGGAGATTTAGCTAAATACTTACCAGATGGCAATATCGAGTTTTTGGGACGGACAGACGATTTAGTAAAAATTCGCGGCTATCGTGTTGATTTGGGAGAAGTGGAAGCAGTACTCAGTAAACATCCGCAAATTAGCCAAGCTGTCGCTGCTGTACATGGAGACAGCGCTAGAGAGAAATTCTTAGCCGCTTACTTCATTCCCCTGATTGGGGAAACTGTCACAAACGCCAATCTCCGGGATTTTCTGGCCGAAAAGTTGCCAGAGTATATGATTCCTTCAGCATTTGTGCAGATGGAATCTTTCCCCCTGAGTCCTAACGGTAAAGTGAATCGGCGATCGCTACCCATTCCCACCACCGACCGACCAGAATTCAGCCAGATATACACTGCACCCCGTACTCCTACTGAGGAAATACTCGCAGATATTTGGCGTGAAGTATTGAGTGTAAAAGCTGTAGGCATTGACGATAACTTCTTTGAATTGGGAGGACATTCACTCAAAGCAATACAAATGGTTAGTCGTATCCGCCAAACATTTGAGCTAGAAGTGACTGTACGCCATTTGTTTAATCATCCCACTGTAGCGGAATTAGTTCCTGTGCTGGCAGAATTAGCTGGTGGTGAAGAAATCATTCACGAAATTTCCCACACTCTCCAACAAATTGCTCAACTTTCACCAGAACAAGTACAAGCGATGTTAACCCAAGAGCAAGGTAATGGGTAATGGGTAATGGGTAATTAATTGGTAATTGGTAATGACAAATAACTTTGATCTCACAGGGAAAGTTGCTATTGTTACGGGAGCAGCTAGGGGAATTGGTAAAGCGATGGCTCAAGGATTAGCTACAGCAGGTGCTAATGTCGTGATTGCTGATATCAAGCAAATTGAAGCTGAAAAGACCGCGCAAATCATTCAAGAATCTGGTGGGGAAGCTGTAGCCATTTATGCAGATGTAACTAACCGCCAAGATTGTGCTGACTTGGTTCAGCAAACTGTAGCTCGTTACAAACACCTAGATATCATGGTTTGCAATGCAGGCATCGACATGATTAAAAAGCCTGCCGAACTGCTAGAGGATCATGAATGGGATGCCATTGTCAATGTTGATTTGAAAGGATATTTTAACTGCGCTCAAGTAGCTGCACGACAAATGCTTTTACAAGGTACTGGCGGCTCAATCATCATGAACTCCTCTATTGCAAGTGTGGTGGGTATGGATGTAACTGTTGCTTATGCTGCTGCCAAAGGGGGCGTGAATCAGCTAGTGCGTGCAATGGCGCTGGAGTGGGCTGATAAAAACATTCGCGTCAATGCGATCGCACCTGGCTACATAGATAACATCATGGAAGGCTGTGCTGTCGGTTACGTAAGTCCCCAGAGGCAACAGCAAACTCAAACAATAATTAATACTTTCGTACCGATGAAACGGAAAGGAAAGCTAGAAGAGTTAGTTGGTCCGGTTGTGTTTCTTGCTTCTAGCGCATCCACTTATGTGACAGGGGCAATTTTGATGGTAGATGGAGGTTACAGTGCCATGTAGCTGCTGTTAAAAGTTTTTTGGAAGTTAGATTTTTTGTGAAAAATTACGAAATTCACCCCACACAAACATTAGGCAATTATCAGACAAAATAAATAAATGGAAAATTCGCAAATATTAACTCAACAAAAACCCTCGAATTGGTTAAAAATATTAGTAATTTGTCTGATACTCTTAGGCATTTTCTTTCGCTTTGCCCATCTGGGAGAAAAAGTGTACTGGTATGATGAAACTGCTACTTCTTTGGCAATTTCCGGTCACACTCCTGCTGAAGTAAAACAGCAAATTATGCAATATGAGAACGTAATCTCTATTGCTAATTTAGATAAATATAAACACATTAACCCAGAACGAGGGATTGCCGACACATTGCGATACTTGGTGACTTCAAATCCACAGCATCCCCCTTTTTATTATGTAATGGTAAGATTATGGGCGCAAGTCGTTGGGGATTCTCATGCAGCCATCAGAAGTTTATCAGCGATAATTAGTTTGCTAATTTTTCCCTGCGTGTATTGGTTGTGTTTGGAGTTGTTTACATCCCCAGTTGCAGCTTGGCTAGGAATGGCTTTAATGGCAGTTTCGCCCTTAGAGGTTTACTTTGCCCAAGAAGCACGTCAATATGGCTTGTGGATGGTAACAATTCTCCTATCAAGCGCGGCTTTGTTATCGGCAATCCGCCGAGAAACTAAAGTTAGCTGGGCTGTGTATACGCTTTCTTTAGCATTGGGATTGTACACTCACTTATTCACAGTTTTGGTGGCAATATCTCATGGTATTTATGTATTAATTAATCAACAGTTTCGCTGGCACAAAAAAATACTCAATTATCTAATTAGTACCCTAGTTAGCTTTTTGATATTTCTTCCCTGGATCATTGTATTCATTACCCACATTAATACAGCCATAAATCTAACTTCTTGGACATCATTAAAAATTGCCAATCCTTTTGACCTAATTGGTATTTGGCTCAGTCGAATTAGCCGGATATTTTTTGATATTAATTTAGCTACCGATTCTCACGTAATCATAGATTTAGCCACCGAAAGTCCTTTTTTATATAGTACGACTAGCATCATTACTATTTCCCTAGCGCTGGGATTTTTAATATTTTTCTATACTAAAAACAATGCCAATAAAATAAGTTTATTTATTAGCTTATTAGGGGGAGTTTTCGGTTTATCATTTCTGCTTTATGACCTAATATTTGGCGGAATTCGCTCAATTCATTTTCGTTATCAATTGCCTTTATACCTCAGCGTGCAACTTGCTGTTACTTATGTTTTAGCTTACTATCTTGTTTCTGATAAAATTTGGCAGCAAAAACTGACGCAACTAATACTATCTGGATTAATTATAGTAGGTATAAGTTCGGATATAGCCCTTTTTAACCAGAATAGTTGGTGGGCAAAAATTAGTGGCAAAAATTTAATAGAGATGAGCCAAATAGTTGAAGGATATAAACAACCATTATTACTATTTCATGATGATATTTATAACATCCTTTTTACTCTAACTTTAAGTCATAGTTTAGACGCAAAAGCTCGCTTCCTAACAATACACAATAATCGACCACTGAGTCTGCCACAAGAATACAACCATATTTTTTTGTTGGGCACAGATAACAGTTTGATAGAAAAAATAAGTAATAATAAAAACTATACAGTCAAATTAATTTATCCCCATGAGGAATTTTGGCAGATTGAAAAAATTCCTAGTAGTTAGTAGTAAAATTTAAGCAATTACCCAAATTTCTCCAACCTAATCAGGAAATTAATCATCGAATGAATCCCTACTCTTATATCGGTAATTTGATCAACAAGCTTTATTCAGGGTTGTCTTTTATTCCCTTTTTTCGGTTAATTCGCTTTGGTATAGTCGGTTTAAGTG
This sequence comes from uncultured cyanobacterium, assembly GCA_963766435.1. Classification (GTDB taxonomy): domain Bacteria; phylum Cyanobacteriota; class Cyanobacteriia; order Cyanobacteriales; family Nostocaceae; genus CAVXZH01. The sequence goes on along the minus strand of CAVXZH010000006.1, from coordinate 1,442,618 downwards.
GGGTATTTATTGACTTAGGAATATTCTATTTTTTACATCATTCAGGGAATTTAGAGATAACTCCTAGCGCCATAATGTCAACAGAGGTAGCAATCATTAATAATTTTCTCTGGAATGATTTATGGACATTTGGTGATTTATCTGAAGAAAAAACCTCAATCAGCCAACGTTGTCAACGGTTTTTTAAGTTTAATCTAATTTGTTTTTTGGGATTAATTTTCAATACCCTAATAGTGAATTTGCTGTTTTATAAATTTGGAGTAAATGAGTATATAGCTAAATTAGTCGCTATTGCCAGCGTTACCCTTGGGAATTTTTGGCTTAATCTGAAACTAAACTGGCAAGCATCAAAGGCATGAGATCAGCTAATCGCATTTAAGTTGCACCCATCGGAGCAGGCAAAATATATAGCGCAAGAAATACTGAATAGATTAGACATAATTAATACTTGACTGCAAATAATATTCCTGCTACTGTATCGTAAAGATATTAAACTTAATTAAACTTTATACAATATGGAAACGACACTGCCGACCATTCTTCGGGAAATGCGACTGTTTCTGATCATTTGGGTAGGACAACTAATTACCTGTATTGGTTCTAGCATCACCGCCTTTGCTTTAGATGTTTGGGTTTACGAACGGACTGGGTCAGTTACGCAATTTGCTTTAGTCACGCTGTTCAATATCCTACCACTGATTCTCGTTTCTCCTATAGCTGGCCCTTTAGCAGACCGATGGGATAAACGTTGGATGATGATTCTCAGTGATTTATTTGCAAGTGTGGGAACTCTGGTAATCGGTGGATTATTTATCTTTGGTCGTCTGGAAGTTTGGCACATTTACCTAGCCAATATCTTTAGTTCTACCTTCCTCGCTTTTCAATGGCCTGCTTATTATTCTTCCACCAGCGTGATAGTTCCAAAACAGCACCTCAGTCGCGCCAACGGCATGATGAGTCTTTTAAGCAGTATCGCCCGGATTGTCGCCCCTCCTCTGGGGGGTCTATTTCTCGGACTTATCCACCTCCAAGGAATTATTTTAATTGACTTCATGACTATGTTTTTTGCGACCGTCCCACTGATGGTGATGCGGTTTCCTGAAATCAAGACTCCTACTGAGCAAACTCAGACTAATTCCTTTTTGGATGATATTACTTATGGGTGGAAATATTTAATCTCTCGACCCGGTTTGCTGGGGTTGATGTCATTTTCTGCTTTATCTTTCTTCCTAATAGGAGCTATTCAGGTAATCACTACACCTTTAATATTGACTTTTGCTCCCGTCACTGTCTTAGGAACTGTTCTTTCTATTACTGGTTCTGGTATGTTGTTGGGGAGCTTGATAATTACTATCTGGGCAATAAACGAGCGCAGCATTGATATTATTAGTATTTCTATGGTTTTAAGCGGCGTGTTTATGTTTACCGCAGGTTTGCGCCCTTCTCTCGTTTTATTTACGGTGAGCATTTTCTTTATCTTCCTACTTCAACCCATAACTTCCAGCATCATGCAAGCTATTTTTCAAAGGAAAGTAGAAATTGGGGTTCAAGGTAGGGTGTTCTCGATCAGAGGTGCGATTGAAGTTGGATTTATACCTCTAGGTTATATAACTATTCGACCTTTAGCTGAGACAGTTTTTGAACCATTCATGGCTAGCGACGGTATTTTGGCCAACAGCATCGGACAAATTATTGGTTTTGGGCCAGGTCGTGGAATGGGACTTTTATTGATGATCATGGGTGTGGTGACGATTTTAGCAACTGGTATTGCCTATCTATACCCTCCCCTACAGCGAGTGGAAGATGAATTACCCGATGCTATTCTTGATGTAACTTCAGTTACAGAGGAGGTAGTTTCTAGTAGCCCTAATATAGTTTCTTCACAATTATGAGCAATATAAATCATTCTTTGTCCAACCAAAAACAAGAGCTACTTAAATTACTGCTTCAGAAAAAAGGTATAAATTTAACCAAGGACACAATTCAGAGGCGATCGCCATCTCAGATTGTGCCTCTTTCATTTGCACAGTCTAGACTCTGGTTCCTGTCTCAACTGGAAGGAGGAAGTACCAGTTATAATCTACCTTTTACTGTCCTGGTGAAGGGGAACCTGAATCTAAACGCCCTTAAACGAGCAATTGCGGAAATTATACAGCGTCACGAAGTCTTGCGTACCCGTTTTCAGGTAGAAAATAATACCCCTGTCCAGATAATTGACGCGGCAATCAGCCCAACTTGGTCAGTAGTAGATTTACAGAATTTACCAGTAGATGAACAGCTAATCACTGTACAACAGTTGGTCAACTTAGAAATTACCAGACCTTTTGACCTGGCTAACGGGCCGTTAGTGCGATCGCATTTGTGGCAACTAAGCCAACAGTCCCAGGTGCTACTAATTAATATGCACCACATAGTCTCTGATGGTTGGTCAACGGGAATATTGATCCAAGAGTTATCCAAACTTTATCAAGCCGTACTCACAGGAACACCCAACCCCTTACCAGAATTACCCATCCAGTATGCTGATTTCGCAATTTGGCAACGACAGTGGTTAACTGGGGAAGTTCTGGAAAAGCAGCTTTCTTACTGGAAGCAACAGTTAGCGAGTGCTACACCCTTGTTAGAACTACCCACAGACCGACCTCGGCCTCCAATTCAAAGTTTTCGGGGTGGTTTTTTGGCAGTTCCTCTTAACTCGGACTTGAGTGAAAAGCTAAAAACCCTGAGTCAAAAGTCAGGAACTACGCTGTTTATGACCATGTTCGCGGCTTTTGTAACTTTACTGTTCCGTTACACTGGTCAGAATGATATTCTCGTCGGTTCCCCCGTTGCCAACCGCAACCGCACAGAAACAGAGCCGCTAATCGGCTTTTTTGTGAATACAGTTGTGTTGCGGACTGATTTAACCGGAAATCCTAGTTTTTCCGATTTACTAAGTCAAGTAAAAAAAGTGGCAGCGGATGCCCAAGCTCATCAGGATGTGCCTTTTGAGCAGGTGGTTTCTGCCTTGCTACCAGAACGAAATCTCAGCTATTCTCCTCTGTTCCAAGTGATGTTTGACTTACAGCATTCGTCATCTATAGGGCAACTAGAACTGCCAGGTGTGATTACAACTCCTTTACCAATAGAAATTGTGATCTCTAAGTTCGATTTATCCCTGGGAATTGAGGAGAGGGGAGAGGAATTGGTAAGTTGTTTTGAATATAGCAAGGATTTATTTGATACTGATACCATTGTCAGGATGGCGGGTCATTTCCAGACTTTGTTAACAGCAATTGTAGCTAATCCCGACCAAGCAATCAGTAAATTACCACTGCTAACAGAGAAAGAACAGCATCAACTGTTAGTAGGCTGGAATCAGACTTATAGTAATTACCCTAAGAATAAATGTATCCATCAGTTATTTGAGGAACAGGTACAACGCTCTCCTGATGCGATTGTCGTCCTAGAACAGGAAGGTGAGCAACTAACCTACCAGCAGTTGAACGCCAAAGCCAATCAACTGGCGCATTATTTACAAAGTCTGGGTGTGGGTCCAGAGGTATTGGTGGGGATTTATTTAGAGCGATCGCTTTTAACTGTCATAGCATTATTGGCAATCCTCAAAGCAGGTGGTGCATATCTGCCTCTAGACCCCAACTATCCGCAAGAGCGTTTGGCAGATATTGTGGATGATGCTCAAATTTCAGTGCTACTGACTCAGAAAAAATTCCTAGAGTTTTTGCCAGAACTGGAAGCAAAAATTGGCGTTACTGAATCAGGATCGGAAGAACTCACGCAAACTCAAGGCGGCGCGATCGTGTTAGATACAGACTGGCAAGTTATTTCTGCTCAAAGTGAAGAAAATCCAGTTAGTGATGTAACACCAGAAAACTTGGCTTATGTAATTTATACATCTGGTTCTACTGGCAAGCCTAAAGGGGTAATGATTCCTCATCAGAGTTTAGTTAACCACGGCAAAGCTATGATTGCAGAATATGGTATTACCAGCCATGACCGAGTTCTCCAATTTGCTTCTTTTAGCTTTGATGTTGCGGCTGAAGAACTTTTCCCCACTTGCTTAAGTGGTGCAACTTTGGTAATGCGACCGACAGAGATGTTTACTTCTTTTGCAGAGTTTGCCCAATTTTTAGAAGCAGAAAATGTGACGGTTGTGAATCTACCAACACCATATTGGCAAGAGTGGGTTTTAGAATTATCTCAAGGGAAATCAACTATTCCCCAAAGTCTGCGTTTGTTAGTAACTGGTAGTGAGCAAGTTTTACCGGAACGGTTGGCTTTATGGCAACAATTGGTTAATGATAGTGTGATGTGGGTTAACGCCTATGGCATCACTGAAACTACGATCACAGCTACGGTTTATCAACCTATCATTAGCTCTAACTTAGCAACAACCAATTCGGTTTCTATTGGTCGCCCTATTGCCAATACACAAATTTATATTTTAGATCATCATCTGCAACCATTACCGATGGGAGTTCCTGGAGAACTACATATTGGGGGTGCTGGTTTAGCTAGAGGATATCTCAACCGTCCAGAATTAACCGCCGAGAAATTTATTCAACATTCACAATTTAATCGACTTTATAAAACTGGAGACTTGGGGCGTTATTTACCAGATGGAAATATTGAGTTTCTGGGGCGGATTGATCATCAAGTCAAAATTAGGGGTTTTCGCATTGAAATTGGGGAAATTGAAGCGCTGTTAGCAGCACATCCTCAAGTAAGAGCATCTGCGGTAATTGTGCGAGAAGACAACCCAGGTAATCAACAATTAGTAGCTTATATCGTTCCCCAAAAGCAATCTAATATCCAGACCGAATTACGCAGCTTCCTTAAACAGAAATTACCTAATTACATGATACCTGCTTTTTTTGTAATTTGGGAATCACTGCCTCTAACCAACAGTGGGAAAGTAGACCGCCGCGCTTTATTAGCCAGTGGAGACGTTACATCTAATATTGCTACAGAAAACTTTGTTTTACCTCATACTCCTATACAAGAGATGGTGGCAGGTATTTGGCGGGATGTCTTGAAGCTAGAACAAGTAGGCATTCACGATAACTTTTTTGAACTGGGCGGACATTCTCTGGCAACTATTCAAGTTATATCTCGGTTGCGGGAAGCTTTTGAGATAGATTTGCCAGTGCGCTATTTGTTTGAGGAACCTACGGTAGCTGCTTTAGCAAATGCGCTCACCTCTATACTGCAAACAGAGACTTCCGTTATTGGCACCAAAACCGAGGATGATTTCCTCTCAGATACTATCCTAGACCCAACTATTCAACCACAAACTCTATATTTTGAATATTCCCACGAACCGAAGAATATATTTTTAACTGGTGCCACGGGTTTTTTAGGAGCTTATTTACTTGATGAACTCCTCAAGCAAACGGCGGCGAATATTTATTGTTTGATTCTAGCTGCCAATGTGACACAAGCAATGCAGAAACTCCAAAGTAAGCTGGAAGCCTGCGGAATTTGGGATGAAAGCAAAAGTAAGAGAATTATGCCGATGATTGGGGATTTATCTCAAAATCTTTTGGGTCTTTCTCCATCTCAGTTTCGTTTTTTAGCTGGTGAGATAGATGTAATTTATCATAATGGTGCATCGATTAATACAATTTTTCCTTATGAAATCCTTAAGGGTGCTAATGTTTTAGGTACTCAGGAAGTTTTGAGATTAGCAAGTGAAATTAAGGTAAAATCTGTACATTATATTTCCACTACATCAGTTTTTTCGGCTCCCGCCTATTCTGGCCAGATAGTTAAGGAATCAGATCCTCTTGATCACGGAAAAGGTATGAAGAATGGCTATTGCCAAAGTAAATGGGTAGCAGAAAAGTTAGTGATGCAAGCCCGTGACCGAGGAATTCCTGCTTCCATTTATAGATTAGCGAGGATATCAGGACACAGCCAAACTGGTGTGTGTAATCAAAATGACTTGTTTTGTAGATTAATTAAAGGCTGTATTCAATTAGGAATTGCACCAAATATAGATGCTGCGGTAGACAATATTACCCCTGTTGATTATGTCAGCCGGGCAATTGTGCATCTATCGCACCAAAAGGAATCTTTGGGTAAAGCATTTCACTTGCTCAATCCTGACCCCACGCCGATGAACGACTTATTTAACTGGATTCGGAGTTTGGGATATTGATTAGAGCCGGTATCAGTTGAAAAATGGCGATCGCATCTTACATCTATTGAGCAATCCTCAGACAATGTGCTCCAACCATTGATATCACTTTATACAGAGAATTCCCTTGAGTTTGTTCCTGAACCAGAGTTTGACTGTCAGAATACCTACCAAAAATTAGCAAACGCAGATATTTTTTTGCCGACGATTGATCAAAAACTACTAGATATTTATTTTTCCTATTTCATCAATAGTGGCTTTTTAGATCGCCAGGAAAATTGAGCGTGTCTAGCTTATTTTCAGGTTTTGAGAACGAAGATGTGGGAATACCTCGTTCTCAGACTTGGAGTGAAAATGTTAAGCGGGTTTTGATTTACGCTTGAGAATTGCACTTGTGCCCAAAGCACCAACTGCTAATAAACCTAACAGAGTACTAGACTCTGGCACGGCTTTGGTGTAAATTATATCACCAATACCAATCCCGTGACTGCCTGGATTTAAATTAGTCCCATTACCATCACCATCAGTAAAGACTAACTCGAAACTATCAATGGCGCTAGCAAAACTTACCGCTACGTTTCCATTATTTGCATCATTATTTGCAGCTTTAATCCCATCAAGAGTGTAATTATTTACTTTTTTTACTGTAGTAGAATCAAGTATTGAGAAGATAGGATTAACAACTTGACCCCCTGCAAATCCTTTCAAAATTACCCGGTCTTGCCAAGAAGAACCTAAGATATCAATATCAAATAGGTTGAAGGAAACACCTTCCACAAGACCACCAAAATTTTTGAAATTGGTCGTCAGAGTTGCTGAATTAGCTCCTTGTTGCAGACCAACTGCGCTGGGATCTATTTGGATGTGCAGACTTTTGTTTGTATCTGGATTAGTACCATTAAGAGTGCTACTAATGATAGGGGTTAGTCCATTATTAACAAAATTGGCAAAGGATGTCTGTGTACCCAGAAGAAATTTAATGTCAGTAGTTTCACCCCCAGAAGTGAAACTCTTTGTTTCTCCTGACGTTGGTGGAGTCCATGTGGCCGCATAATCATCCCAGTCCATGAAGGTTGAAGCGTTTGCCTTAGTTGCTGATATGAATATACTTCCTGCTAAGGTGATCAATAATCCTACTTTAGATAAAAGAGACTGGTTGGACATATCTTTTAACCCTTGCGTGATAGCACTGTGCTGAGGTCAATACAATTGTAGCATATTCTTTGTGTATCTTACTTTGTTTGTGATACAGCAATTTTTATGTACATTTTATTATTCTCGCCGCTTCAGAGACTGAGTTTCGCGCATACAGGGTATTTCTATGAAATTAACCAACTTAAAACTAGTTTTTCTAGAATGAATCGCACTTACACGGTAACTCTGCTCAATGCCAATTACCCAATACCAATAATCGTCGTCTAGCTGCCAGTTATGTGTATTAACCCACGAAACGTGTGATAATAGAAATATCTTATTATTACGGGCTGGAAGTTAGCGAATACACAACATGAGAATTCATTCACCAAAGCTATGCACGATGATATTTAGTTGTGCAATAGGCATATTAGGATTTAATTCGCAAGCACAAGCGTTAGTGTGGGATTGGAGCTATTCGGGTTCTGGATTCAGCGCTACGGGGACATTTACCACAACAGGGATAACGCCAATTGCCGGGCAGACATATACGATCGACAGTATAACGGGAACGACGACTCGGAGTGCGGACAATGTTTCACCGCCGGATATGGTAGGTGTTAATGTTGTAAGTGGTTTGACACTTAATAGTTATGCCGATCAGAGATTTCAATGGGATGGTACTAATAAGCTCCTAGTTACCCTTGACGGAATTCAATACAGCACTGTATTAGGGGGAAATTATAACATATATTCGTATAATGATGTTTGTCCGGATCCTTACTGTGAGCCAGTGGGCGAGATATACAATGCGGACTCAAATCGGCCCATTACGTCAAGCACGTTAACACCTGTGAATACGACGATAGTACCGTTCGAGGTTCCATCTGGATCGAGTATCGCGGTGGTAGGTTCAATCGTTGGATTAAGTGTGATGAGAAAAGTTAGAAACTATAAGAAAGCGCAGATCGTAAGTAAGCAGTTTCAAAAAGTTTAAAACTGAAAAAACATTCCAACCTCTAAGAGGGTGTTTGAAAAGTTTTGAGAAGGTGTAATTTGTCATCCTGACGGTATTACTTCCTGCTTAACTGAACCATATTGAAATATAGTAACGTTTTTTACCTTTATTTTGACTTTTCAAACATCTTCTAATTCTGTGTAGGTAGGGTTTTGATAGAGCATTGCATCATTCTAATACTATTTGCTGGATTGTTAGAGATAAAATTGATTAAACATCAATCTTAGTTTTACTTATTTATTTGACATTTTTAGTATTCTCGCCGCTTCAGTGACTGAGTTTCCCTTATACCGGGTATTTCTACGAAATTAACCAACTTAAAACCAATTTACTAACTCGTGGCAGTATAAAATAGAATCCAGCGAATAATAGTGGTGGTACAATAATGGCGACAATTACTAACCACCAAAAATAATCAGGATTTAAAATTATCGGTGTCAAACAATTTAGTACCCAGACTATCCAGTTAAGATATTTACTCTTGATGGATGTATATTTTTGTAGCTGATTAACTAGTAGGGTTTGGATAGTACTAAATCCTACCGTTGCACCTAACCAGGCTATAATTGATACTAGTACTCCCCCTTGATGAGAATATAAATGAACACCTATGAAAATTGCTGGTACAAAGGAAACTATCTCCCAAACCAGACGATTTAAGTTAACCCAAAGATTATTTACCAATTGTTCAGTCAGCCAATAATGAACTGAAAGGATACTTAAATAGTTAGGGTTTCCGATCAAGTCTTGACAGACTTTGTGAAAGATATCTCCATTGAGCATGACATTGCTTTGTAAAACAATATCTTGAGAATTATAATCAGATGAATTTTGTCCAGTTTCTCTATAGTAAGAATTAAAAATAATTCCCGATTGTAATGGCGTTTTCTGTTGAAAAATTTGCTTGAGAAATAATTTCAAGAATCTGACTACAAAAATAACATCAAAGATTCGTCCCCATTGGCTAATAGCTCCTTTTGTCTCTTTGGGAATAATTTTACCATCACCAAAACAAGCATAGTACCAAATCAACACAAGTAGTCTGGGGGGAATTTCCAGATTATCACCTGCTATTTTTACTTGTTTAATCTGTTCTACAACTGTGTCATTGAGATAAAAATTATATTGTGCTTCCTCAACTTTGAGTTCAAAATAATTTCCTTGAGGAATTGGTAACGAGAAAGATAGAGAACCATCAAGATACATTGGCTATTCCTTTGATTAAGTCAACCAAAAAACTAAATGTTCCGCGCCACTGTTTTTCTCCAGATACAATTCCTTCATTGTGTGTGGTAATAATTAAAGTTTTGGCTTCTTCTGGTAAATTAAATAGTTCTTTATGGTAACGGGTGATAATATCCCCATCTAACTGCATTACAGTTTGGGCGTAAATAATATCTATGTTATTACTAGTGATATCACCACTATCAAGGGCAGATTTAAGTTCAATTATTTTCCGCAATGCTCTGACAAATTTATCATTTCCTAGTAAATCTTGTATCTCTTGAATATCTCGTTTCCAAGCTTGTCTCAATTTTTCTTGTTGTTCTGGATTTTCTACATTTGCAGTATCTAAAACTGGAGAGGGAGAAGGTAAAATGGGTTGTGCTAGTTCGATATACTTTGGATCAGATTCAATTATTACTCCATTTTTTTGTTGTTTCAAAAATTGTAATCGTTTTTGGTATCTAATGATTTTCTCATCTGCTGCTGGATTATTATTAGCTACCAACAGATGAAAATATTCTCTTTCCATTTGTGTAAAAAGGCTTTTATATCGGTCATGTAGAGTTTGACCATGTAAACTCTTTTCGGGAATACCTTTTTCTTGAAAATAGTCCTTGTCGTTAATAGAATAAATTGCTTGATATGCTTCCCAAGGATTAAATTTATTCCCTTTAATCTGAGATACAACCATTGTATTTATTTCTAAGGCTGTAATATCATTAATTAAGTCCCCAACTGACGAAACTAAGTTACTTAATATTTTTTTAGCCTTAGTTTGGTTAGAGGGTTCCTGAAGAGGTTCAATTTTACCATTTGTAGACATAGTTATCACCTATTATTTGCTAATTTTGTGAGCTAATTTTGGGTATGTTTCCCTATTGATGGATTTAATTATAAATCTCTAATTTTTAAAGTTGAGATTTATTTGATGATTCACTTTTATTAGATTTAACCATATCCACAAAGATATTATATAATTTCTGTAGACTTTCAATATTATTCTTTATTATCTGGGAACTTTCTTTAACTTGATTCAAATGGAATTCGCGGAGTTCTGCATAAACTCCATTTCCAATAAATTCACTACCGATTATATTTTCTATTTCTCCATCAATTAAATTAATTCTGGTATACATTTGTGAGCTTGATTTATTAGTTAATTCTGGGCTTTTTTCTAGATCATCACCAGGTTGACCAGATATTTCGGTCACACAGGTAGTGATTTCTAATTCCACGACTTTTTCTATTGATAATTTAATAGTTTCAATAATTTCATCAAGATTAAGATGATTAATTTTATCTTTAAAAATAGTGCTTAATTTGATTGCTTTACTAGATTTTTTGGATGCTTCAGGAATAACTGTATTGTCCATATTTTCGGCAAGTCACAGGTTAAAATAGCAACAATATATAATTTTGCACAATGTTTGATATTTTACAATATTTGCTTAATAAAACTAATTATTTATCACAGTCATCACAAATCTGCCCCTCTGCCCCCTGCCTCTTCCCCTCATTCCCGAATTTGTCGATACAGCCGACTATTCCGGACTTGTATCACTGGATGATTACACCGTCGTACTAATTGTTCATCATGGGTAGTGATAATTACAGTTGCCCCAAAGGAATTTAATTTCTGTAAAATTTGGATGACTTGCCAGGAATTATCAGGGTCAAGATTTCCGGTCGGTTCGTCTGCTAATAATATCGGTGGTGTGCCCACAATTGCTCTAGCAATACTCACCCTTTGTTGCTCTCCCCCAGAAAGTTGATCAGGAAAACTATTTGCTTTCGATAATAGACCTACTAACTTTAAGGTCGGTTCTAAACGCCGTTGAATTTCTTTACGTGTATAACCTTGAGCTTGCAGCACAAAAGTTACATTTTCTGCCACTGTCCGCTGGGCAATTAGTTTGTAGTCTTGAAAAACAATCCCAATCCGACGCCGCAATAATGATAAGCGATCGCCTTGCAATGTAGCTACATTTAATCCATCGACAATTACTTCTCCCTGGGTTGGTAACTCTTGACCATACAGTAGTTTTAATAGAGTAGATTTACCAGAACCACTCGGTCCTGTAATAAACAAAAATTCCCCCGGCTTAATCTCGATGCTCACATCTAAAAGGGCATTGTAACCATTAGTATAAGTTTTGGTGACAGATCGCAATTCTATCATTTTGGCATTACCGCTAAACTGGATAAAGCTCCCTAAGTAAATTTAGGGAGCCAACTCATTGCTAGATGCTTTTTTGTCTAAGTATAAACATTTTGTTTGAATATTTTGTACTTACGTAGTAAATGTCCCTTTTCTAGTAACTCGATAAATAAAAGCCTTCATGGCAAACTCAGGCAAAGCTAACATTCGTCGCCAACGCCAAGGTTCTTGATATAGTCGATACAACCATTCCAAATTATTGTTTCCCAACCAAGCTGGAGCCCGATTTTTGATTCCTGACCAAATATCAAAACTACCACCTACACCCATCCAAATAGATTGAGGGCATAAATAGCGGTTTTTGGCAATCCATAACTCTTGTCGTGGAACTCCCAAACCCACAAAAATTAATTGGGGCTGTAATTGCTGGAGAGTTTGCTGCAATTGGATTTCTTCTTCGGGAGAATGGTAACCACATTGAGTACCTGCTATAATTAGGTCAGGCAGTTCCTCTTGCCATAATGCTGCGGCTTGAGCCGCAACTCCTGGCGCTCCTCCATAGAAAAATACTTGCGCTCCGATTTTCTCCTTTCCCAGTTTTTGTAGCAATTTTTCTGCTAATTCAATCCCTGGGAAACGTTGTACTTTTTGCCACAACAACCACTGCAAATACAAAACAACTCCCGCTCCATCTGGAATCACTAGTTCAGCCTTTTGAATAACTTCCGCAAGAGAACTATTCCGCTCTGCTTGCATAGTCATTTCCGCGTTCAGCGTGACGACGTGAGTACCATAACCTTGTTGTAAGCATTCTATTAACCAGTTCGGATAGTTTGTCATCAGATGGACTGGTAAACCCAATACTGAAAACGCTTTCGGCGATTTAGACATATGTCTATTTTTGATTCAGACCCAGACCACATTATCTTGAAGGTTTAGTCTATCAAATTTTTTGGCATGAAATTACATAACTAGGAAAATTTTTAGGATGCAGGTTCTCTCTATAAAATCTTCATGATTTAGGCCTTTTTCGTCAACTCAACTTTAAAGTTAAAGAAGTATCAGCATCAAAAATCTAGTATGAGTAAAATTCGCGTCGTTATTATTGAAGACCATGACCTGACCCGGATGGGGATAAAAACAGCACTATTGGCGCAAGCAGAAATCGAAGTTGTCGGGGAAGCTACTAATGGTACTGATGGAATAGAGGTGATTAAAACGGCTAAACCAGATATCGCCATTGTCGATATTGGTTTACCGGATAAAAATGGGATTGAACTAACACGGGAATTAAAATCTACTACTGATGGGGAAGAATTAAGTATGAAGATATTAATTTTAACTCTAAGTGATAATCGAGAAGCTGTTTTGGCTGCTTTTGCCGCTGGAGCTGACTCTTATTGCATGAAAGATATCCAGTTTGATAATTTGTTAGCTGCGGTTCAAGTCACTTATGATGGTAACTCTTGGATTGATCCAGCGATTGCTCGGATTGTGTTGCAACAAGCACAGCAAAATTCATTATCCTCAGATGGCCTATTGAGTGATACCATTTACCCAATATCTCATTCCGAATCAGCAGATGAACAGCAAGTCACCAATACATATACTCTAACAGAAAGAGAGTTAGAAGTGTTACAGTTAATAGTGGAAGGATGTAGCAATGCAGTAATAGCGGAAAGACTTTACATTACCTTAGGAACTGTAAAAACTCATGTTCGCAATATTCTGAACAAGCTATGTGCTGATGACCGTACTCAAGCAGCGGTTCTAGCGTTACGTTCTGGTTTAGTATATTAGTCTATTTGCATAGTTATAGCCATCTTGAATCAGAGGTAAGGTTTATGCTATAAACTGAAAAATTATACATTTTTAAGTAGGTGACTGCGCTTTGATGATTACTAAATAATCAAATTGAGCCAAGTAAGTTCGTGATCAGGTAGGATAAACTTTACCGTATCTTGCCATTTAAGTATCTGAAAAATAAATTCAAATATGGCTGAGACAGCGGTGGAAAAGCTGAAGCTAATGGTGGTAGATGATGAGTCAGATAACTTAGATTTACTCTACCGGACTTTTAGACGAGATTTTAAGGTATATAAAGCAAATCATGCTTTAGAAGCCTTGGAAATATTAGAGCAAGAGGGTGAGATGGCCGTAATTATATCTGACCAAAGAATGCCAGATATGAACGGTACGGAATTTCTCAGTCTGACCGTGGAACGCTTCCCGGACACAATTCGGATTTTGTTGACTGGTTTTACCGATGTCGAAGATTTAGTCGATGCGATTAATTCTGGTCAAGTATTTAAGTACATTACTAAACCTTGGAGTCCCGACCGACTCAAAGCCTTAGTTGAACAGGCTACGGATACATATCGTGTTGTTAAAAAACGTACTTTAGAACTGCGTCGGGCTTTGCGAAGAGAATCTCTCTTTAATGCTGTGACTACGGCAATTCGGGAGTCCCAAGAATATAACAGTATGCTGCAAAAAATTGTCACTACCTTGGGACAAACATTCGCGGCTACTGGTTGTTTGCTCAGACCAGTAGAGAATACTAGTCTGTCATCAGTACAGTTTTCTTATCATGATCCTAAATCGCAAGTACCTGGTGATGTCTTTAATCCTCATCCTTTGATGGAGACAGTTCTGCAAACCCGGCACTATCAACTAACACCAGATACAAATGCAACTAATCCAAGTTACTACTTGGTAGTACCACTTATTTATCAACAACATTTACTAGCGATAGTGGCTCTGTATCAGTCCGGTCTAGAATATTCCTGGCAGGAAGAAGACATCCAACTAATTACAGGTGTTTCTGAACAAGCCGCATTAGCCCTTTCCCAAGCAAAATTTTACCAACGTCTTCAAGAACAACAGCAGCAAATCCGCGCTGAGTTGGAGGTAGCCAGGCAAATTCAAAAAAACCTTCTCCGTCAAACTTTACCAGATATTAACGGTGCCAAAGTCCAAGCTTGTTGTTATCCGGCTCATGAAGTGGGAGGAGATTTTTTTGAAGTATTTGTCCATCCTAAAGGTGATTTATGGATAGCAGTAGGTGATGTATCCGGTAAAGGTGTTCCCGCGGCTTTATTCATGTCCAGTGCTATTTCGGTTTTGCGTCGCGAGTTATCTCAAGAAGTCCCCGCAGAACCAAATATACTCATGCAAAATTTGAATCAAGCTTTGTCTGATGATTTAATCAGCAACAATTGCTTTATCACTCTAGTCATAGCACGTTATACACCCACTACTAAAGAACTTGTATATGCCAATGCTGGACACATCTATCCTCTACTGTGGTCGCATCAAGCCACTAGCGAATCTGTACCTAATTACTTGAAAGTTCGGAGCATTCCTCTGGGGATTTTACCTCAGTGGCAATCCCCCGCTGGGAAATTGATGCTTAGTTCTGGAGATACATTATTATTAACTAGCGACGGTATTACAGAAGCTTCAGTTACAAATAAATTAGAAACTTCAGTAAAATCCAGGGATAGCATTGAAGCAACTAAACGTTCTATGCTGAATCAAGAAGGACTCTGGCAACTTATACAACAAGCCAGTCAACCGCTCTCTCTTCAGGATTTACTAGCTCAGATCCAAGCAGATAATCATATTCAAGAAGATGACCAAACTATACTCTCGCTGGAGGTTTTATAAGTAATGAAAAGTGAGCTTCACGTACCAAGTGATTTGAATTTTTTAAACATTGTCGAAAATTGGTTGCTGGGATGCTTAAAAATCCAGCTAGGCGAATCTGTGGATTGGTCGCGTCAATCTAGTCGATTGCGATTAGCTTTGGTAGAAGCATACTCCAATGCGGTTCGTCATGCTCACAAAAACAAACCCAATCTACCAGTTTTGCTGCGTCTAGAACTCAAAGACCGGGATTTGTCCATAGAAATTTGGGACTATGGTGAAGGTTTTGATATGTCTACTTATTTTCCTCCCAATCCCATCGACAAAAAAGAAGGTGGCTATGGTTGGTTGATTATGAATCGGTTAATGGATAAGGTAGAGTATCAGTTGAAAGTAAACGGTGCTAACTGTTTGAAGTTAGAGGCAACTCTACCAGAGTTAGTCAAACCAGAATTAACTAAATAGTTTTCTTCACCGCTAAATTGAAAACATGAATCAGAGTGCCTTCATCAGTAGCAGTCTCGTCAAGGAAAAAGCTAGAGAGTTAGGCTTTCATCAAGTTGGTATTGCTACTGTAGACAACGTGGATACTACAGAGGCACAAAGATTACAATCCTGGATAGCGTTGGGTTATCATGCTGATATGCATTGGATGAGTAATCCCAAACGTCAGGATATTCGTTTAGTCATGCCAGAGGTGCGCTCGCTCTTGTGTTTAGCATTGAATTACTACACAGATGATCAGCGTCCCCAAGGTTCAGAATATGGCAAAATTTCTCGCTATGGTTGGGGAAGAGACTATCATAAAGTTTTGCATCAGCGGCTTAAACTGCTATCTGCTTGGTTAGAATCTCTTGATCAAGGGATTAAAACTCGTTATTATGCTGATACAGGCCCAATCCAAGATAAAGTCTGGGCGCAAAAATCTGGGATTGGTTGGATTGCTAAAAACGGGAATGTGATTACTCGGAATTATGGTTCTTGGGTATTTTTGGCAGAAGTATTAACTAATCTACCATTAGAGAGCGATCGCCCATCAACATCTCATTGTGGTACTTGTACCCGTTGCTTAGAAGCTTGTCCTACTGGTGCAATTACTGAGCCTTTTGTCGTAGATGCTAATCGTTGTATTGCTTATCACACTATCGAGAATCGTTCGGAACAATTACCGGAAACAATTATCCCCCACTTAGAAGGGTGGGTGGCTGGTTGTGATATCTGTCAAGATGTTTGTCCTTGGAATCAAAGATTTGCTCAAGTAACAGATGTGACGGATTTTCAACCACTATCCTGGGAATTTGGCACCTAAACTGGTAGAATTATCCCAAATTACCGATCAGGAGTGGGATAGACAATTTCCTGCGTCAGCATTGCGACGCATTAAACCAGAAATGTTACGACGGAATGCTCGTGCTAATCTTGAAGCATTTAGGCTGAAGAATGACCCAGAAAATAATGATCTTTGATTTTGATGGCACCATTGCCGATACTTTAGATGCCTTGGTAACTATTGCCAATCGTTTAGCTTTAGAGTTTGGTTATATACAAATTACTCCCAATGAACTAGCACTACTGAGAAATTTAACTTCTAGAGAAATTATCAAATATTCCGGTATTTCTTTATTTAAAATACCTTTTTTACTTAAAAAAGTTAAAGGAGAATTAAAAAATAAAATTTCCGAATTCCATCCTATACCGGGAATACAAGAAGCTTTAATAGAACTAAAAAATCAAGGTTATCAGCTAGGAATTATCACATCTAATTCTCAGGAAAATGTAACTGAATTTCTTAAGTTAAATCATCTCGATTGGTTATTTGAATTTATCTACTCAGGAGTAACAATTTTTGGAAAAACCACCATTATTAATAATGTATTAAGACAAAAACAGCTGAAACCCCAATCAGTAATTTATGTGGGAGATGAAACCAGAGATATAGAAGCTTCTAAAAAAGCTAATATTCGGGTAGTTGCTGTAACTTGGGGATTTAATTCCCCAGAAGCGTTAGCTAAACAAAATCCCGATTTTCTCATTTACCACCCTAGAGAACTGTTAGATGTGATTAGAGATCAGGAGTCACCGAGTCGGAGTCAGGAGTCAGAATAAATCTCAACGATTCTATCTTCTAACTTCTTCTTTATTTCTCCTTTATTTCTCCTCACTCCTGCTATATGTCCTGCATCTAGAAGTAATAGACTTTGACAAATTGCTTCTTTAATGAATATTTCTTCCTCTTGATTTAGTCGGAATTTTAAGCATTGGATAATATCTTTTTGGATGATTGTATCTATACTTTTATGACTTATTAATTTAGTTAACTGTCGCACCGCAATTAACCTTTGCAAAGGGTCTTTTTGAGTTAAATTAATCAATAATTTCTCAACGTGGTCTTCTTCTCTACTTCCGTAAAGACTCAGTATCTGCCACATTAATAAAGCTAATGTTAATAACATACACAAAATTTGTACAATCATACCAGTCGCCAACCAGGGATTGTGGGAGTCAACCCAAATTGTGGCAGCTATATAACTAGTAAGAGTAGCAATACCACCACTACCCACAGCTAAAGCTAAACGACGGTTTGCACCATGGAAAAATTTGTAAATTTTGTCCCAGTGACCTTGCCAATTCCATTCTGGTAGTGAGTAGGCTAATAGCATCATACTAATGCCAACAATTAATGCTAAAAGTAATTTCCAGTTCCACAACAACATAGCGACAAAGATCGTCAACAACCCCAGCATTTTTCCTGGTTCAGAACTATGTTGCTGAAAATTTCGCTGCTTTTGGCTCCCGATTTTAATTTCTGGAAGCGACCAGTTGGAAATCTGGTGAAGAATTTGCTGCCAAAAAGCTGAAGCCTGTCCTACCACAGAATTTACCTACTTAGATTACAATACTATTTATAGCAGCAGTCAGGAGTCACGATTCAGGATTCAGGAGAAAGAAAAAAGAATTTAGGTAGAAAATTAACAGAACTTCGGCTCAACACCATAATATAGGGTAAACCAGATACCTGGTTTACCAGAACAATAACCAAAATAGTTTGTCAATCTGTGTGCCAAAGTCACTATTAAAAAGCGTTGCAACTGAATATCTAAAGCTAAACGGTGGGGAATTAATGTAACCTCAGTAATTTTTAATTCATGAAACCAAGAATTTGTAAACACCGCAAATTACTGATTACCAATCTTTGGGGTATAGAATTGGTAGTTTACCATGTAATTTTCACCCGTTTTTTATTTAGTTGAGAAATTGCACACAAAGCGCTAAACATTAATATTCCCAAGGTTGGAGATGTTTCAGGTACAGGGCGTACAACTCTTAGAGAACCAGGCAAGTGAAGATCTATAGCTACAAAGCCATTGCCTGTAGTAACTCTAGTATCATTAGTGAAAGTATCAAAAAGATAAAATTGTAGATAATCACCACCTGCTGTAACATCTTTTAATAAAGCAGTGGCTAATCCATCTGCTAACGAATCTAGCCCCGTTACTTTTGTAGCCTTCATTGGATCAGTAAAAGAAATTTCAGTATCATCAAACGGGGATTTTGTAAGTCCGTAATCAAGACCTAAATAGATATCGGAATACCCTAAAGTGACTATTTTCGTTGCACCAAAGGTTAAATAGAATCCAACATCATTTGGGTTGGCTCTATATATTCTTTCTTCAAGATTTGAATCTGGACTGGCAAACCAATCTTGCCCCAGTTTGTTTTCGCCTAAATTCCAAGTTTTAGTAAATTGATTGTAGTTGTTTTGCCCAAAACCGAAGCCAATATTATCGGCAGAAATTCCATTACTAGTCAGATAGCTGTTTAAGTTAGTAAAGCCTGGGATCGCAGTTACAGTTGCTGTTCTGATAGAACTAGAGATAGGTTCTTCAGGACTGTTTTCACGCCCAGTTACATAATAAGGCGCACCATTTCCTGATGCATTTAAGCTGATATCGTTATGCAGGAAATCTGAAGCTAAGGGGTTTTGACTAAAAAAAGCTGTATATCCCTGCTGGTTTATGTCTGATCCAAATAAGTCTAGCCTGGTGTTGGATTCAATTGGGCGAGATTTAATATCTTTAAGTCGGCTGAGATCAAAAGTAGTCGCTGCCTGAGATGGTACACATATTTGTAAAGAAAGTATGCCAGTCAAGCCCAGAAGTGTTGAAATATGATGGAAGCCCATGATGTTTTATCTCCTATAAAGTGTGTTTAGTATTATCAAGCATATTACGAAATCACAGTAACTTTGCTTAATTTTTTTGTAAAGAGAAATTAAAAATTTGAATTTTAGACTAAAATTAGTCATATTTCAGGAAGTGAGGAGCCTGATTAATACAGTCCCTCAGTAATAATAGTTACGCACGGATAAATTTTATTCCTACACCGTTCATACAATAACGTAGACCAGTAGGTGCAGGTTCATCATTTCCTCATGGAATTACTCTACTCAAGCCTGGAATCCCCCCCATAACCTGGGTTTCACCAGAACGAACCGCACTTACAAACATCTCGGCTCAATGCCAATTACCAATCGAACATTTGAAAGACTCAATGCTTTGGCGGAAATTTCACTTCAACAGCAAGATTTAATTCAAGGTTTAACTGCTTCTCATTGGTCAGTTCCGCTCCGGGCTTTGGCGGAAATTTTATTTCATTAGCGTCAATATTCACTTCAACAGCAAGATTTAATTTAAGGGCTAACTGGTTTTCATTGGTCAGTTCCGCTCCGGGCTTAATCGTAAGTGATTTATCGAATATGACATTAGATGTGTTAGGTTTTTTGTGTTCAGCTATTGCCCCTAGCATATCTTGCATAAATTTTATGTATTGCTCACTTAGTTTAGAGATAGTTGAAGAGAGATAGAAATTGCTGGAGTATTCAATTTCTATCTGTAAGCAACCGTCAATAAAAGAGAAGAAGAACTCCAACAAGGTTGTGCGTTTCTGTTCGGGAGGAGACAGACGACGATCCCTATCAGTTTCCCGAAATTTAAATAATTTCCAGGTGGGAGCATTGCGATTACCCAAGTAATTGGATCTGATGGGTGTGAGATTGACATCAGGATACATATAATTGGGTAGCTGTTCAGATAACCAATCGTAGGTAACACCATTCATAGGTAACTGGTCAAATGCTGCCTCAATTTGTTTGATAATTTGCTGCCATTGTGAACTTTTACTAACTTCGATACCAACAGGGAAATTGACAGCAAAATTACCGACTGTTTCCATAAATCTATGATTGTTGCCCAAATCTCTGCCATGACTACGGTGGCTGAGTATTACCCAAGACTGTTCACTCCATTCAGCCATCAGTTGGTACAAAGGTGCAAGTAGAATTGTATACAAGCTACTACAACCGTAGTATTTTTTAGCTTGGTTTAACAACGTCTTGCTATCGGTGTTGGAGAGGGTAAATTGTTTGCTTTGACTAGATGCTTCGATATTAGCTCCCTTTTCATAATCGATAGGAACCTGAAAGCGATATTTCTGGGAAGGAAACTGTGATTTCCAATAGTTTAGATGGCTTGCGAAGGTTCCTTGTTTTTCTTCTTGTTCCAGCAGACGCACAAAGTCTGCATAAGAAGATGGAGAAGTCCTCTTTTCTGTAATTTCGCCACCTAGAATTTGACCGTAGAGTAACCAGAAATCACGGAAAATGGTATTGCTGCTGAGTAAATCACCGATAATATGATGAGCAATGAAGGTGATGTCATAGCATGATTGATCAAGTTTAATAATCAAGAACTTGAGTAGTGGCCATTGAGCAATTTGTAATTGTTGAGCCTGTTGTTGTATCAGTTGATGAATTTCGCGATCGCATTCAGTCATTGACAAATGACTACCATCGTAAACTTCTGCGCTTAGTTTTTTATCTGGTTTAATCAATTGTTGCCACCATTGGCCATCCCGTACAACAAAAATAGTCCGCAGGGCATCATGACGTTCTACCAATAGATTGATAGCCTGGTTAAAAGCATCTTGATCTAAAACTTGGTGGTAGAGAAAACGACTGTAACCAGCCCATTGATGTGTAGGAGCAAAGTATTTAATTAGCCAGCGTTGAGCTGGTTAAAGGTAAAAATTCATCTGCTAAATCAGTTGTCTTGGTTTCAGGAGTAGATTTTTCCGCAGTGATCACAGCTAAAAGTGCCTTTCGATCCAACTTGCCGTTATGGTTTTTGGGTAGATTGGGGAACCATTCCAAACGGTGGGGAATCATGTAATGGGGTAAGCGCAGTTGTAAATGTTCCTTAATTTGTTTGTTGTCTACTGGGGAGCCAGATACACCAGCGACCAAGCGTTTGTCCCCGTCATCGTAATTGATAACCACAACCCCAGCTTCGTTAACTGCTGGATGGCTCATGAGAACACTTTCTATCTCTCCCAGTTCTACACGGAAACCTCTGATTTTGACCTGCTGGTTGATGCGTCCGTGGTACTCAATAGTACCGTCTGGTGATTCCTTCGCTAAGTCACCTGTGCAATAAATATAATCACCTGGAATATGAGCAAAAGGATTAGCGCGGAATACATCTGCTGTGCGTTCGGGGTCTTTGAGATAACCCTTAGCTAGTTGTACACCTCCAATCCATAACTGACCGATTTTTCCTGGGGTGATCGCCCGCATTTGCTCATCTAAAAGCATGACATAAACATTGTCAATAGCTTTACCAATGGGAATTGAGCTTTCATGCTCACCAGGACGCTGCTGAATAATATGAGCAGTCACATCAATGGAGGCTTCGGTCAGTTCATAGAGATTAGCTAGTCCGACACCCATACCATACTTGTCAATCCAACGCTGAATAAATGGTACAG
Source organism: uncultured cyanobacterium (assembly GCA_963766435.1). GTDB lineage: Bacteria > Cyanobacteriota > Cyanobacteriia > Cyanobacteriales > Nostocaceae > CAVXZH01. The sequence continues at coordinate 1,420,472 of CAVXZH010000006.1, read as the reverse complement.
GTAAAGCCTCACCGCTAAATATTAACCAACGTAACTCCGGAAAACTTGCAGCTTCACCTTCCAAAGCAGCCATAAGTTCACCAAATAAAGAAGGTACAAAATGAACAATATTAATCCGATTTTCCTGTAGCCACTGGATAAAACGCCAAGGATTTTTCACGATTTCCGTTTCCACCGGACAAACAGTAGCTCCTTCCATCAACGGCCAGAATAATTCCCAAACTGAAATGTCAAAACAGCAAGAAGTTTTTTGTGCAACCCGGTCTCCAGGTTGTAATTGGAAGGCTTTTTGCATCCACTGTAAACGGTTCATATAACCCTGGTGATTAAGCATCACTCCTTTGGGTCTCCCTGTAGAACCAGAAGTGTACAATACCGTCATCAAATCGTCGGGGTTATTAACACAACTAGGCTGTAACTGAGAACAATTAGACCAAACATCTTTGCCGATTTGCTGCCAAGTTTTGCCTTCATGCCAAATTCCTCCTTCATCTAGGAATATGACTGTCGGCATGGGTAACTTTTGTGTCAGACATTGTGCTAATTTGGTAGTCAGATGATGCTCAGTTAGCACAATGCTGATTTCAGAATGTGCTAACATATATTCGATCCGCTCCGCTGGGTAAGAAGAATCTAAGGGAACATAAGCTCCACCGGCTTTGAGGATACCAATAATTCCTACCAACATCAGAGGACTACGCTGCATGAACACACCAACTAGAGAATTTGCCCTCACACCCTGAGAAAGCAAATAATTAGCAACTTGGTTAGAGAGAAGATGTAATTCTTTATATGTGAGATGAGTCTCTCCATCGAAAACAGCTACAGCTTCTGGTGTACATTGGGCTTGCTCAATAATTCGCAGATAAGGAATTTCTATCGAATGTTTGTCTATAATTGGCGATAGTTTGATAGCCATTTCTCGTAGAGTTCTACAAGCTAGTAATACTTGTCTATCTACCTTGCCCAAACGTTGTTCTAAGCGGGTAATGATGCGGACGAGTTCCAAAGAATCCATACCCAAATCTGCTTCTAAGTCTTGTTCTATTTGAGCATTAGTAATGGGGTAGTGAAAAATTTCTTCAGCTATTTGTCGGAGCATAGATTCAACACCAACATCTGTTTGTAGTTCTAAAACTGATTGCTTTGGCTGTTTGACTGAATTTGTGTCGGCGATAAGTTCCTCTATTTGAGCAATATATTCCTTGACTAAACTATCAATTAAAGACTCATGGAAGCAATTGCTGTCATAACTAACAAACAAGTGTAAGCAATCACCAAAAATTTCTTGTAGCAGATCCACAGTGCCCACAGCATTATTCCCACCCGCTCGATAATCAGTTAACTCTACTGCACCATAATGAGTTTGAATGTGAGTTTTTCCTGTATAAGGCAGGTAGAGATTTGATTTTGCACTAGAGCGAAACATCGAAATGCTGTGTTCGGGAAGTCTACCATTCTCTAAGGAGATCGTATCTTGAAAAAATCTGGCTATTTGCTGACTTTGAACTCGGTCGTAACCGTTAGCTAAGGCTGTTTTTACCTCTTGATGAACACGATTGACTAAAACTTGCCAATCTTCTTTGGGTTGTGGACGAGAAAAATTAAGCGCTAAATTTTGAGCAAAACTGCTGACTATATTTGAAGCATCAATACCTGGATAAAGTCGCCCACTGGTGGGAACTTGCAGAATAAATAACGGAGAGGATAAGTCTAATATCGCAGCGGCTTTCAGGAAAGCCGCTAATAATAAAGAATTTACTGGTACTCGCCAATCACGCGTTTTGGCTATTAGTTTAGCAGTTGTATCCCGCTCTAAATAGTAACGACGGTTATGAAATTTGGGACGCAGAACTGTGTCAAAATTTGTTTTTTGTGGATTCCAAAAATAAGAATTTTTACCCTGATATTTGATATATTCTGCCAGTAATTTTTCTTCCTCTTTTGAATTCCAAGAGTTCATTTTACCTACTAGTTCCTGATAATTACTTACTGTAGTACCTGGAGGTAGGTTAGTTTTTTCTCCAGTAAAATTAGCGTGATAAATCTCCATAAATTCACGCAAAATTAACTGAGATCCCAAACCATCTGAGATAATATGTTCATTAGCAAGAAAGAGTTGATAAACTGAATCCGCCAAACGAAATACAAAAAACTTATGTAGAGGCCAATTAACTAGCTGCCACTCAATATTAAGCCATTTGTCAAACTCATCGTTTAAAAGTTTTTCCTGAGCATCTTGAGGAAAATGTCTGATGTCGGTAACAGGAATTATTGGAGTATGAGGATTATCTAAAACTATTAATTGGTAGTCTTTAAAACTAGTAGCATCGGCTGGAATAGAAAAATGTGATCTCAATACAGGATGGCGTGCTATTAATTCTTGCCAACTCTTCCTAGCTATATTGATATCAAAATCTCCCAGCCAACGCACAGTGTAACACAAGCTGTTGGAACCGATGAGCCAATGACTCATTAAGTGCAAATACTGACTGTGTAGAATATCTACAGTTTTACTCCCCTGTTGTTCTTTAAAATTCAAAGCTTCTAATTCTCCAGTATCAAGATTAAAATCCTGCAATTGTTCTCCACAATTAATTACATCAATAAATTGCCAATTTTGAACAATTGTGTTTACTTCTCTCACAGTCTGGATTTGCATCAATTTTTTAACGGGAAACTTTTTACTAAATTCTGTCCTTTGCTGTTCGGGAATAATTTGCATAATCCCATTAAATAATCCCAGCATTTTGATGGAGTCGAAACCTAGCTCACTTTCTAGATACATATCTAGTTCAAGTTGGTCTATATCATGATCAGTAATACTTGCTATTAAAGCAAAGATTTTGTTTTCGAGATTTGTTCTATCCATTATTCCTTCCTAGAAAATAAATTTAATTTCAAAAAAATGGCAATTGAATACAGCCAAATTATTTATTAATAGAAATCTCTATAAATTGCCTTCATTTGATCCAAAACTGTTAGTATTTTTGTTAGGATGTGAATCTTTTTAACGCTCATTATCTTTTTACCAAACTGGTATTTTCACGATCTATTTTATTTCATAGTTAAGTTAGTGAGTAGATTTTTCCTAAAACCATTCGTAAAAATAATAGTATAAATATTATCATAGTAAAAGTAAAGATGTATTTAGCCCCAAATATCTTCATGAATAAAGAAGAAATTAAGGGAGAGAACGTACAGCCAAGACTGTATATTCCAGTAAAAATGGCTGTTCCTGAAGGTAAATCTTCTTGTGATAATTTTTCTCCTACTAATGATAGCGTTAATGGGAAAATAGGCCCAATACTTGCTCCGACTAAAAATGAAAATATCATGTTCACCATGTAGTTATCGGATAAAGAAATTATTTGTAAAGAAATAATTCCCACACATACATTGGCAAAAATCATCTTAAATCTGCCGTAGCGTTGTGCTATATATGTTACTGGTAGTGTGCTAGATATATCACCCAATACAAAGATAGAAAAGATATAACTCATTTGTTCTACACTATAGTTTTGTCGCAGTAGATATACAGGATATAGAGAAACTAGAGTAGCTATAGCTAACCCATAAGCAAATGCACCATGAAAAGGTATTGTCAAATTCTTTAAAATTTTTATGTTTGATTTTTGAAAAATAATAAAGCTGTCTGGTATACCGAATGCTGCTACAAAAATACCACTGATAATTAAAGTGCTACCCAAAAGAAATGGCAATTTTGGAGAAATACTGTAAGGGATAAAACCAATTATCGGACCGAGAGCAAGTCCAATACCAAATGATAGAGCTTGCAACCCATTGGCTATCACCCGATTATTTTGATGACAAAAGTGATTCAATCCAGTTTGTCCACCAACTAGGAATAAAGAAGCTCCAATCCCCATGCAAGCACGGATTACAAACCACAATGATAGTAGCCTTGTAAAAGGAAATAAGGCGGCGCTCAAACCCAGCATTAGCAAACCAAGCATGATTGTACGACGAATTCCTATATAATGCAACAGCTTGGTTACAAATGGTGTTCCCAAAGCAATGAACAAAAAGTATACTGTGGAATTTGAGCCAATCCACACATCATCAATTTTATTCTGTTCCATGAACGTAGAAATGAGTGGATTAAAAATGCCAAGGGAAATCCCAGACAAAAAAGAAATTATATATAAAGCTGACAAAGCTTTGGAAAACAACGAATCTGATTTCGGAGAAGATACTGAGGACATGATAAATTAATGAGTAACTAAAATTAGCTAATGATACTGTAAGAGAATACCGTGCATTTTGTTAGCTTTTACTTCTAGATTGATCTCCATAACATCAAACTTTTAAATAACAAGTAAACTTGAGCAATTTACGCAAATTTTGACAGAATTCAGGGTGTTCTAAATATAGCAGTTCTCATCAAGCTTATAGACATATAATGCTATATCTATAAGCTTGATTTTTTTCTAAAAGAGCCGTACTCATTTTAATTAGTGGTTATCCAAAAAAGTATACTTTGTAAATTCACTTAATAAAGCTGTATGACTTGATTGACGCTGTGCTGGAGATATTGGGGCTAATTGTGAGACTCTCATAAGTCCAGGAGCAATGGTGTTCCGCCCATCATAGGCAATCGCTACCAATTCCTGCTCATCTTCATCACCAGGAATTGGTGCTTTATAGGTTTTATAGTCAAAAGGATACGTGGGGAGTGGCAACCGACGTAAACCTTTGTTAAATAGAGGTGAACTGTTAAACCTGACTCCTGCTACGTACAAATTACCAAAGGTTGCCAGTAGATGCTGTATTATTGTCCCTTTTGTGTTGGAGGAAGCGGCAACTTCCCAGTTATCACACACACCCAAAAAACTACCAAGATGTAAGTAAACTCCAGTCTCGGCAGTAATATCTGCACATATAGATTTATCTAACTTTTGAGATGTTTTTACTAAAGTTGCTAGTTGAGAACTAGAAACTGGAATTGAATGTCCTAAAATTCCACCAGGAGTAACTAATTGGCAATTCCAGGTAGGAATAGACTCAACAATTAAGCTTTTGTGATCCGCTTGTTGTCCGAGCAAAGAAATAGCTTGTTCTAGTGTCATAATTCCACATAGACAAGCCCCAGCTAAAATTCCTGTTCCTTCTACCAGCAAGCTAGTAGGTTGGAGTTGCAGAGACATCAACAAGCGACCCAAGCCATATTGTACAGCAAAGGTATGAAATTTTTGTGTCAAGTTGTTAGCAACAGCACGATGCAATTGGTTGACACAATCAGTGTAGGCTGTTTGAAATTGTGGGAAACGTCGGCCTAAAATCTCGGCTTGCTTGGGTGTCAAAGCACTACCATCATCAATTACTAAATAAATTGGTGTTGACCGTTGCGGGTTAGCTTTGCCCGTACAAATATATGGAGTGATTTTGCCTGAGATCATGCTTTCCATTGCATTGAGAATACTTTGGCGGTCATTGACGACTACAGATGTTTTGTAAGCTAAGTCTCTCTGGGCATTGTTCATAGTAAAGCAAATTGAAGCCACATCGTCTTCTGGATGCTGGATCAGATAATCTCGTAAAAGTTCGGCTACTTGCTTAATCGCTAGTTGTGTGCGACCACTCAGGAATAACAGATGGGAATCAGAATTATTCTCTTCAGGTTGATGAATTGGTTGGTATGGGACTTTTTCTAGAACAACATGGCAATTAGTACCTCCGAACCCAAACCCATTCACACCAGCCCTGATCGTATCACCATTGTCCGACCAATCCGTTCCTTGACCACCAACTACATAGAATGGTGTATTTGTGAACTTGAGATGTGGATTCGGCTCTTGGAAACCCACAGTGCCTGGAATTTTGCCGTTCTGCATAGATAGTACCACTTTGATCAGGCTGATAATACCCGCAGCCGATAGCATATGACCGATAGAAGATTTGACCGAGCCAATGCCACAGAATCCCCGTTTTGCAGTAAAAGTACTGAAAGCTTGGGTCATAGCTTCAACTTCTACGGCATCACCAAGTAAAGTACCTGTACCATGCGTTTCAATATAGGATACAGTTTCGGGATTAATGTTAATATTAGTATAAGCTTTGCGGATGGCTTCTGCTTGTCCTCGTGGGTTAGGTGCGGTGATTCCCTGAGAGTGACCATCATTATTAACTGCTGAACCTTTAATCACAGCATGGATATAATCCCCGTCAGCGATTGCTTGTTGTAAGGGTTTAAGAATCACTGCACCAACACCCTCTCCCAAAACCATCCCGTTGGCACGACTGTCAAATGGACAGCATTCCCCAGTCGGAGACAGTGCTTGTACTTTACTCAGAAAAGTAAAGGGAGTAGGACTAAGATTAAGATTCACCCCACCAACTATGGCCATGCGTGTTTGACCAGAACGCAAATTCTCGCAGGCTAGATGTAATGCTACCAAGGAGGAAGAGCAGGCAGTACTAATCGCCATACTCTGCCCAGTGAGATTGAGACAGTGGCTGATTCTAGCGGCAATGCTATTTAACTCATTACCAGCTGCTACTTCTGATTGAATTTTGCTTGGTTGTAGTACATCTCTTAAGCTTCCTAATAATTGCTGGCTTACTTCTACAGGCAAGGTACTAAACCAAGGGCTTTCTTGCCAACGCTGACGTAATACCGCATATTGTTGATAATTCAGGAAGTGTTCTAAATAGTTACTTTGACCACAACCAACAAACACACCTATATCCTGCGTTCGGTATCTACCACCATAGCCTGCTTGTTGTAAAGCCTGCCATGACACCTCTAGGAATAATCGCTGTTGGGGATCCATAGAGATCGCTTCCTTGGGTGAGATACCGAAGAACATGGCATCAAAGTCGAAGGGACGGTCAATAAATCCACCGACTTTGCTATATGTTTTGTAGGAAGAATCGCTGTTTTCGGCAAAATAATCCTCTATAGACCAACGTTCTTTTGGTACTTCCCCAATTGCCGATTTACCTTCAATAAGCAAGTTCCAAAACTCTTGTAAGTTGTTCGCCCCTGGAACCTTGCACGCCATACTAATGATGGCGATATCTTTTTCTTTAATATGCTGTTGCTGAATACTTGATTGTGAAATTTCTTGGTGTGGTGTTTGTGCTATTAATGGGGTGGTGATAATTGGTGTAATCTTAGCAGAATCACCATGCTTGACCGCTAAATAATCTGCCAACGTATCTGGTGTTTGATGCTCAAACAACACTGTTGGAGAAATTTCTGCATTCAGAACCCGACCCAATTCTGCGACTACTTCAATCGCAGCCACAGAATTTAATCCTAGTTCGTCAAAAGTTTGATGTCCTTCTATTTGTTCTCTGGGAAGAGAAAGATATTGACACAAAATTTCTTTAACTACGCGGCGCATATTGTGGGGAGGCAATATGGGAAGGCTCTCGAAAATAGTTGTGGGCACAGGTGTTGGTATCGAGGGGATAGAATTAGCTGCGGTGTTTTCTATTAAATCAATAATGTGAATCACCGTACCGACATCTGATCCCATCGCTTTGATGAAGGCATTAACTGCTTGTTCTGAATCCAAGGGATTCAATCCTTTGGTTTTGGCTACTGCTACCAGCGCCGCACCACCGATATTGGCCATTCCCTTATCGCGCCACAGAGAGAAATTCACAGCCAGTGATCGCCCTGGTGCGCCCCGGTGACTACGGTAAATTGCATAATTATCAAGGAAGATGTTAGCCGCTGCATAATCTCCTAAATTAGCTCCCCATTCTGATTTCGATGCCGTAGCTGAGGATATGGCAACAAAGAATTTTAGTGGTTCATTCTCTGTAATCTTATCTAGGAGAATTGTTCCCTGCACTTTAGGAGCCAACACCCGTTTTACTGACTCAGCAGATTTGTGCAAGAGTCTAAAGGCGTTATTATCTTGCACACCTGCGGCGTGTATGACTCCGTGCAGTTGACCAAAGCGTTGACGGATGTCCATCATTAACTGCTGCATCCCGTTAGCATCGGCCACATCCACAGATTGATACATGACACAAGCACCAAGCTGCTTCAATTTTTCAATTACTCGGATGCGTTGTTTTGTGTCAGAGTCATCAGCAATATGATTCCACTGTTCTGGTGGAGGAAGGGGTTGCCGTCCGGTTAATACTAAATTGATTGGTGCAAGGCTGGCCAAAAACATGGCTATTTCCGTACCTACTGCACTAGTACCACCAGTAATCAAACAAGTTTCTCCGCTTTTGAGGATGGGGATACTCTTGGGCAGTGGGGATATGTCGATTTTCTTTAAGGTACGTACTAGTCTTTGATGATGACGTAAAGCAACGATTCCTTCTCTAGAAGGTTTTGCTTGCAACTCTTGGCATAAAATCTCAGCTAATTTTTCTGGGGCTGCTAAGTCCGGGGTTATATCCACCACCTGAGTTTTGATGTGGGGATTTTCTTCATCCAGTACCCGAACCAAAGTGGCAGCCATAGACTGATGTAAGCCACATACAACTTCATCTGTATATGTTGAATAAGCATTTTGCGTAATTAGCAATAAACGGATGGGATGATGGGGATAAAACTTCATCAGTGCCTGACCTAAAAACAGCACACTGTATACACTTTCTTGTAGTAATTTTTCTGTTTCTAGCAACTGAGTTATCTCCGCATCCCAGTTACCATAATTGCATAGGTTGATAATCGTACTGACTTTAAAGCCGTCTATTTGAATAGTTTGGAAGATTTTTTCATAATCAGCCGGACTATGGGAACAAATGCTGAAATGTTGTGCCCCATGTTTTTGAAACTCTGTACCAGGAGTTACTAAATACATGGGATTGGATTGGTCTGTAAAAATTCTACCTAAAGACTCAATGAAATTTTGCTGATCGTCAAAGACAGGGCAGAAAATCACAATCGCACCAAGAGCAATTCCTGTTGATGGGGTGAAAGGTTCTGGTTGCCATTGCCATTGATAAAACCACTCAGGAGAATCGATGACCATAGCAGGTACTTTTACCTCTGTAGCAACCTTCTCAACAGTTGGTAACCTGGTTAATACTGGTTTATCAACTAAAACAGTTTCGGTGGGAATCCAAAACCGTTTTCGTTGGAATTTATAAGTTGGTAGTGACACCCGGTGTCTGGTATAATCTTGGTCAAAACCCCGCCAGTTAATTTCTATGCCACGAGCGTAGAGTGCTTTTAAACTATTAAGCAGTTCCTGCCAATTTTGCTGACCTTTTTTCAAAGAATGTAGCCAAACGGCTGCGCCATAAGGTAAACAGCGTCGCCCCATACTTGAGAGTGTGGGTGATGGCCCTAGCTCGACAAAAATTTCATAGCCCTGTTGATGGAGTGTTTCGATACCTTGAGCAAACCGGACTGTACCTCGCATATGTCCCCGCCAATATGCTGGTGAGGTTAGTTCCTCTGCAGTGGCTGTTTGTCCAGTCACATTGGAGATTAGGGGAATAGAGGGTTGGGAATATTTAATCACCGATGCCATCTGTTCAAACTCATCCAGAATTGGCTCCATGAGTGGTGAGTGGAAGGCGTGAGAGACGTTGAGTTGAGTGGTTTTGATGCCTTGAGCTACCATCTGCGATAGTAATGCTTGGACGGCTTGCTGCGAACCAGAAACCACGATATTATCAGGCCGTTAATGGCTGCAATCACTAGATTGTCTCCATAAGGTGCAATAGCAAGGCTTACTTGTTCTTCAGTAGCAAATACTACTGCCATCTCACCTCCTGGAGGTAAGCTTTGCATGAGTGCTGCCCTTTTGGCAACTAGCTTTAGTGCATCCTCTAAACTAAATACACCAGCTACACAAGCGGCAACATACTCTCCTAAACTGTGACCCATCATTGCTTCGGGTTCTATCCCCCAGGACAACCATAACTGCGCTAAAGCATATTCCACAGCAAACAGGGCAGGCTGAGTGTAAGCTGTTTGGTCTATTAGTGTACAACTGGCACCTCCATAAAGTACCTGCAATAATGGTTGAGATAGGTAAGGACGCAGCAGTTCATCACAACGATCTAGAGTTTGCCGAAAGGTGGGCTGAGTGTCATACAGTTGACGAGCCATGTCTAAGTATTGGGTACCCTGACCTGTAAACAGGAAGGCAACTTTGGGACGTTTCTTACCCCGAACATACCCTTTTACGTAGCTATTCTGTTCACCAGCAATAAAGGCAGATAATTCTTGATAAACATCTGTAGTTGAGGCAGCAGCGATCACTAGACGATGTGCAAAATGCGACCGACCTGTATTTGCACTAAAACAAACATCTGCCAAAGAAAATTCATTATTTTTACTGAATAATTCCCTATAATCAGATGCGATTGCGACTAAAGCAGCCTCAGTTTTTGCTGATAGAGTTAGTAGATGCAAAGGACGGTCTAGCTCGCTGGCAGGTGTTGAGATCGGAGGTGCTGCCTCTAATACCAGATGGGCATTGGCACCTCCCAAACCAAAAGAACTGACTCCAGCCAAAGGTAAACCAGAGGTTTCCGTCCAAGGACTCAAAGTTTGCTGAATGCGTAGGGGTAAATCAGCAAAAGGAATATGGGGATTGGGTGATTGAAAATGAAGACTAGGAGGAATTTCGCGATGCTTGATGGCTAGAGCCACTTTGATCAAAGCCGCAATCCCGGCACTCCTTCTAAGTGGCCGATGTTGGTCTTCACCGAACCAATAATGCAAGGGTTTTCTTGAAGACGATTGGTTTTAAGTACAAATCCTAAAGCTTTAGCCTCTATCGGGTCGCCTAACAAAGTGCCTGTACCGTGGGCTTCGACGTATTGCACCTGCCCTGGAGATACCCCAGCGGCCTGATAGGCTTGCTTGAGTACAGCTTCCTGCGCCCACTGGCTAGGAGATGTCACACCATTGGTGAGTCCGTCGTGGTTGACTGCACTACCACGGATGACGGCATAAATACTATCTCCATTAGCTAAAGCACGGGACAAAGGTTTGAGAACAACCAGTCCAACTCCTTCGCCACGTACTAAGCCATCAGCTCGTGCATCAAAGCTTTTGCAGCGTCCATCAGTGGCAAACAATCCTGCCTTGGTATAAAAAATACTAGCTACTGGTTCCAGGATGAGGTTAACACCACCAGCTAATGCCAATTCACACTCGCCATGTCTGAGGCTCTGGCAAGCAAGGTGAACTGCTACCAGTGAAGAAGAACAACCAGTGTCAACCGCCATACTTGTCCGTGGAAATTATACCGATAAGAGAGGCGATTAGCGGTCATGAAATAGCCATTACCGGAGCCAGTGTAAGCATCAATTACAGATGGATGACTCATCTGCTGGTGAGCATAATCATTCCACATCAAGCCAATAAAAACTCCTGTTTGGCTCTCTGCGAGGCTATTTGGTGTTAGTCCAGCATCCTCTAAAGATTCCCAACTCACCTCTAGTAGTAACCGTTGTTGCGGATCCATATTATCAGCTTCTCGTTGGGAAACCCCAAAAAAGTTAGCATCAAACTGATCCACTCCATCCAAAAAACCACCGAAACCACCGTTCATTTTGCCTGGTTTTTTTGGATCTGGGTCGTATGAAGCATGGATATCCACACGGTCTGCTGGAATTTCGCTGATCGCATCGACTCCATTCCGCAAAAGTTGCCAAAAAGCTGCTTTATCCTGAGCTTTAGGAAAACGACAACCAATGCCAATAATTGCTATAGGCTCCATTTAGCTATTCCCCCTGTTATTATTCACATCAAAGTACAATAACTATCAAGCTAAATCGCTGATTTTATTTTCTAAACACTTAGATAGAGCTTCGATGGTTGGGTAGTCCCAGGCTAAGGTAGCTGGTAACTTAATTTTTAACCAATCTTCTAGGTCAGCAGAAAGGCTAACTGCTGTCATTGAATTGAGACCATAACGTGCAAAGGGTTCTTCAATATTGATTTCTTCGGAATCGAAGTTGAGTTCTTCGGCAATCTTGGCAATTAACCAAGCTTGGATGTCTTCTGCATTCAAAGTATGATATGGCATTGTGATTTCTGTTGAAGATTAAGTGTGATGGCAACCCGGAATTCTTAAAGAAGTCGGAGTCTTGGCAATAATGTACAGGTGGTTCTAAAAAATTATCAGGTTAAGGTTAGACTTGATTGTGTATAAATCGAGAATGACCTTTATATATCATTTCACCTATTGCAGTAACTTTTATGCTTTTGATTGAGCCAATTTTAGTGGCACTATCGAAAATAGCTGGTCTTGCTCGTAGATTCTGTGCAATTGTGCAGCTAGGTTCTGTCTATAGGAGGCGGAAACTGGTTTTTGTGAGTGCTGCAACCACGACATCAGCTTATGTAAAGACAGCACCAGCCATTCACCTTTGGCGAAAAATTCGCCTAACTGCTTTCTGTTGTGCAGCCACATATGCAGACAAGCGGCGGTGGCATGTACTGTACAATGTTTTTCAGCCAGTTCAAATAATTGTGGTGACTTATCCCAATCTCGACCGTAGGAGCGCTTCAAATTTTTAAACATGATCTGTTGGATGCTGATTTCTTCAAGGATTTTGTTTGCTTGTGAAAGCAGTGTTGTTAAGACATCAGGATTAACTTCTGATTTTATCTGGAGGGACTGAAGTTTTGTAATTACGATCACCATGCCTTGCAAAATATCGTTACTTCCACGATTAAATAACTCCAAGCGGTTAGGGTCAAAATCAGGTAATTGTTTTTCCAAAGAGAAAATTGATTCAAGTCTAGAATCAATTTCTGCATATCGTTGAATATCAATATCTGTGGCAGGTTGAAATTGCAAAGCTGCACCAATCGTAGACAAATTAAGGTAAGTACCAGCATGAAACATACTCACCACGGCACTGTCTCTCACAATTTTTTGAAAAATTCCCCAGTGATGACTTTCACGCAGGTAACCACGTACACCCATCACGACTGATAAATTGTGAATTACCTTTTCGATAGTCGTTGGGACAAAATATTTCACCACAGCCGACCAAAGCCGCATCTGTTCTGTAGCTACATGGACTGCTCTACTAGTAGCAATTGCTACGCAGTCACAAATTAAAATATCAATAAAAGCATCTACCAATAATTTTTGCACATAGGGAATCGCAAAAACACTATTTCCATAAAGCTTGCGTGAGAGAGCAAAGTTGATTGTGGTTCGTAATGCTGTGTCAGCACTACCTAAAGCCAGATATGGCATGATTGTACGAGTGATCTGAAAAGCTTTCAAGCTCAATTCTAAAGCAGATCCCAGTGAACTAATCAATGATTCGCTAGGAATTGGACAATCATGAAAGTGAATACCACTGCAATCAGCACCACGAATTCCTAAAGTTTTTAACTTACTTAAATAGGAATAGGAAGATTGATCTAATTCTTTTTTTTCCAGTAAAAACAGAGAGAAACCACGAGGACCGCCATTCACATTAGTTCTTGCAAATACAGTGACAGCTGAACCTACAGTAGCATTACCAAACAGCCACTTTTCACCATCTAATTGATAGCCATCCTCTGTCTTCACTGCTTGCACATCTGTGGACATAAAGTCGCTACCATGTATTTTCTCATGAAATGCCAGTGATACTTTACCTCGGTTTTTGATAATCTTAGCGATTTGATTTTTCTGTTGTTCACTACCGCCTACCCAGATGGGAACAGATCCTAAGAAAGTGTTGCCATAAGCTACTGCTGTTGTCAAATCTCGACGCGCAACGGTTCTAAGTAGTGAAAAGAATTCTTCATAAGATTTAAGCTTACCTCCATAGGCAATAGGTATATGGTAATGGTTTAAATTCCATTCGTCTAATATTTGGCAAGCTTTGTGTGGATATTCTTCCCGTTCATCAAGTTCAATAATATTTTGGAACGAAAACTCATGTCCTGGGTTCAAAGGATTGCCCAAATACTGTTCTAACTCTTCAGATGCACAGTATTGTCGGGGTATTTGTGTACGATGTTTGACTAACATTTGTGGTTATTTTGCTTTTGATTGAGCTAGTTGTAGGGGTACAATTGAAAAGAGTTGGTCTTGCTCGTAAAGTCTTTTCAGTTCTTGGGCAGCGTTTTCTCTGTAAGTAGTCGGAAGTGAACCAAGGGATTGTCCTAAAAAGATAATCAGTCTGTGTAAGCACAGTGCTAACCATTCTCCTTTGGCAAAAAAGTCACCTAACTGGGTTCTGTTATGCAACCACATATGTAGACATACAGCCGAAGCTTGTAGTATACAATACTGTTGAGCAAGTTCAAATATTTCTGGTGGCTCGTTATGTCCTTTGGCAGCTGGTAATTTTTTTACAACTTCATCGAATTCTTTGAGTAAATCAATCAGATTAATCGTGAATTTGATGAGAGTTTCTAACAGTTCTTGCTCAATATCTCCAAATTCTTGCAAAGATTTTAGTTTGTCTAAAGACACATCTAGCCCTTGTAAAATATCATCATGACGATTAAATAGCTCAAGTTGTTTAGGATTAAATTGAGGTACTTTTTTACCTAAGTCAAAGAGATTTTCTAGATGAGAACTTAGATTCGCAATTCTGTCAATATCTATCTTAGCTCGTTGTTTAGCTAGATGTTTCAATTGGAGTGTGATTGCATTTAAATTTACAATGGTACTACCATCAAATAAACTCACAATCGCATTATCTCTGACAATCTTTTGAAAAATTCCCCACCAGTGATTTTCTCGCAAATAATAACGTGCACCGAGTACTACCGATAAATTGTGAATTAATTTTTCGACAGTAGTAGGCACAAAATACTTGACTACTGCCGATTGTAAGCTCATTTGTTCTGGTGCTGTATGAATTATCCGACTTGTAGAAATTGCCAAACAATCACAAATTAAGATATCCACGAAGGCATCTACCAGCAATTTTTGGGCGTGGGGAATAGCAAATACGTTATCCGTATACAGTCTACGAGTAAGAGCAAAATCTAATGTACTGCGTAGTGCCGTATCTGCTGCTCCTAAAGATAAACCGACACAAATTGTTCGGGTAATCTGAAGACTTTTGAGTGTTATTTCTAAACCCGCTCCCACTTTGCCAATTAAAGATTCTTTAGGAATCAAAGCTTGTTTAAAATCAATACCACTGATATCAGCACCACGGATACCATGAGTTTTAATTTTCGGAAGATGCCGATAAGTTGAACTATCTAGCCCCTCTTTTTCAACAAGGAATACTGAAAAACTGCGCGAATTACCATTATTATCAGTTTTGGCGAACACCGTAATCGCCTGACTACGATTGGCATTGTTGATCAGCCACTTTTCTCCATGCAATAGATAGCCATTGTCTATTTCTATTGCTGCTATTTCATTGGCAATCAAATCACTGCCGTGTGTCTTTTCCGTTAATCCTAATGATACCTGTTTTTGTTCTTTAATAATCTGTGCCAGTCTATACTTTTGTTGCTCTTGATCACTGCCTACCCAAACGCAAACAGAACCTAAGTAAGTTTTACCATGACCGATAGCAACTGTTAAATCCCGTCGAGACACTACTCTCATCAATGCCAGTAATTCTTCATAAGATATGAGTTTGCCCCCATAAGTAGTGGGAATATAATGGTGATGAAACTCCCATGCTTCTAAAAGTTTTGCAATTGCTTCTGGATAATCTTCCTTCTCATCTAGTTCCATCGATTGCTTGAAAGAAAATTCCTGTTCTGTATCTGAAGGATTGCCCAAATAATCTTCTAGTAATTGAGCATTACTGTACTGCTCCAATTGAACAATGTGGGACATTAATTGATTCTCCTCTTTTATTTAACTAAGTTATTATTCAAATTGCACTTTTAGTCAGTTCCACAGTATTTTGAATCGCTGGAGTATTTTTGGAGGATAATTTTTGAGTCCACTCACCTACTATCTCCAAACTACCAGCTAGGAAACCTTTAGAACAAGCATGGCGTTGAATTTTGCCACTGGAAGTTTTGGGGATACTGGCGATTTTGAGCAAGACTAAGGCGTAAACTTGTAAATCGTATTGTTCCGAAACTGCTTGACGGATATTAGCCGCAATTTCATTTATGTTTAAATGACGGATATATTGGCGTTCTACTTCATATGCAATCACTAATCTTTCTGAACCATCAATATTGATGGAAAAAGCAGCTCCGCATCCTACCCGCAATGCCGGATGACTCTTTTCTGCTATTAATTCTATATCTTGAGGATAATAGTTGCGACCGCTAATAATAATTAAATCCTTGAGGCGACCTGTAACATATAGTTCCCCATTGTCCATAAATCCTAAGTCACCAGTACGCAAAAATTGACCAGCACCAGTATCAGCTAAGTAAGCCTGAAAGGTTTCTTGTGTTTGTGTGGTTTTATTCCAGTATCCTTGGGTGACATTACTACCTGATACCCAAATTTCACCCACTTCATTATCTTGGCAACTATTTAAAGTATCAGAATTAGCAATGACAATCTTTTGTTCGAGTATAGTTTGACCACAGCCTACTAGTGTTTGAACTGGCTCATTTTCTCCATAAGATGAAACCACCTGATTTTGTTCTAGTAAATCTGTACGCACAGTTTTAAGAATTGGCACAGCAGATATCAGTCCACCAGTAACAATTAGGGTAGTTTCCGCCATACCGTAGCAAGGATAAAAGACACTGGAGCGAAAACCACAATCTGCAAATGCAGCAGAGAATTTTTCTATTGTCTCGGCACGAATAGGTTCGGCTCCATTAAAAGCAACCTTCCAACTACTGAGATCAATACCTTCTCTTTGGTCAGCTGTAATTTTGCGAACACACAAGTCATAAGCAAAATTCGGTCACCACTCGTAGTAGCTTGAAAGCGGGAAATTGACTGTAGCCAACGTAGGGGTCTTTGTAGGAAAGCGACCGGAGACATGAGAATACAGGGCACACCCAAGTATAGGGCTTGCAACATATTTCCAATTAGACCCATGTCATGAAAAAGCGGTAGCCAACTCACATAAATAGTTTTCTCTGTGTGCTGGAATGCATATTTAAGCATTTTTTGGTTGTAAAGCACATTCTCATGGCTGACCATGACTCCCTTTGGGGTACTCGTGGAACCAGACGTATATTGGAGAAAGGCTAGAGTCTCAGTCTTGATTAATGGTTCACGCCAATCTTGTGCTATGTCAACAGCAATTTCGTCGGTTGTGATCCACTGCAAACCATGCAATTCTGGAGATACAATTTTTTCCGTAGCATGGGATAAGATATTTGAGGTAGTCAAGACAATTATGGCATCTGCATCTGCCATAATTGCTTGCAAGCGAAACAAGGATTGGTTTTGGCGAGGAGGATAAGCAGGAACACCAATGACGCCAGCGTAAAGACATCCAAAAAACGCAGCAATAAATTCCAATCCTTGGTGATACAGTAGTAGAGCCCGTTCTCCAGATGTTTGATAACTTTGCAGTACGCTAGCAATGGCGCGGGCTTGTTGGTCTAACTCTTGATATGTCCAATAGACTTCGTCAGTTTCTCCATCTACCAAAAAGGTATAAGCTTTTTGGTTTGGTTGGTGTAATGCTCTGTAACGGAGTAAGTCTACTAAAGTCGAAAAGCTGGAGTAATTTAAAAAGTTGGCCATACTATTTTTGGGGAAACTAATGTATATTTAAGGTCTTTATCAAGAAAATCATCAGTATTAGTACGGTCTTTATCTAGTAGTTCACAATTGAGCGATACCCAAAAATCAACTATAGTACTGGTATAGTAAGGATTTTAATTTTTTCCTACAATTGAGAACGACTACAAGTAATACTAAGGTTTTTGATCTGGGTGTATCTTTAATTACTATCATGTTAGGTGAGAATTTGTATTTATTAGAGCTTTTTAATATTCATTTGTTTACTATGCTTTTATGCAAAAAACTAGCAGAATTCTCAATTTATTTCTTGGGGTTTTTTGTATAAACCCTCGAAAAGGGGGAATAGAGAAAATAGTGTACTAGATTTGGGTTAAATGCTGAACAATATCATTCATGTTGAATTGATACATCGGATGCGACTGGACACAATCCCATACTACTGTCTTTAAAAATCGTGGCTAATTCTGATTGAAAATCTGCATCGAATAGTTCGTGACGAATTTGGTGCAAAAACACAAATAGCTTGGCTATACAAAGAAAACCGGGTTCTGGTGCTAACTTCCAGTCTGGCAGAAGAGGACAAAGGGGAGGGGGTAGGGGAGCAGAGGAGCAGGGGAGATAGGGAGCAAAGGAGAATAAGAGGTTTTTTCTAGCATTTTAGTCAGAGAAAAATCCCGTAATCAGAAATTTTCTCTTCTGCCCCTCTGCCCCTCTGCCCCTCTGCCCCTCTGCCCCCTCCCCATCAATCACCCCTTGACTCGAACATCAATAGCAGTAGCATTAAAGTCATAGTTAAAGCCTTCTAACTCAAAAGGCAAACCAATTTTGACTTTACTATTACCTAAAACAGGCCCATTCTCAGTGAGTTGAGCTTCACCTTGTAAAGTCAGGAGTAAATCTGTACTAAAGTTATTACTTTTGGGATCTGGTAATTCTTTCACAGAACCATCAGGCTGAGTAACATTTATATTTCTAGGCAATACTTGAATAGATTTAATCCCAATTTCGCCGTGAGGTTGGTTACGAATAATGACATTCGTTTTACCGCCTGATTTTAATCCATTTTTAAATAATTGCTCTGGGTCACGCACATTCAGACCACGAACTACTAAGTCTACTTCAATCGGTACTTTTTTTGCTCCCACTTGAGCCACCGAGCCAGATGTACCTGGAAAGATAAAGATGCTAAATATAACCAGTAAAATTACTAGTGCTGCTCCTAAATCAAGGAGATTAATTTTGCCGAACAAGCGACCTTTGGAATCTAAAATAGCCATAGCAGTTTGTCAAAGATAAAAGCAGATTAACACTTCTAAAGTAGCTGAGTATTGCAGTTGTGCAATATTTTATCATCACTGTAGAATTTACAAGTAGAGGGATGGACTACGGAAAATTAATTATGACCGATGATGCATGGTTCACAATGCAACTTAACGACTTCTAAATTCGTCCCTTAATTTTAAATTCGCCAATAACCTTGATTATGAATAACTGGAACCGATTTTTTCGCAATTATCGCTGGTGGCAACGACGCTGGTTTTATCCTACAATTTCGGTAGTAGTGGCTCTTAGCCTGTGTCTAACTACATCCATACCCGGAAAAGCTATCGGACTTGGTGATCTAATTCGCATTGCTCCACAACTAAGCCAAATATTTCAGCTTTCTAGCTTATCTGATCGTGATGAAGTTGAATTAGGAAAGCAGATTAATGACCAGTTAGTTAACAGTCAACAAGTCCGAATTTATCGCAATCGGGCGGTAAATAACTATGTGAATCAAATTGGTCAGCGTTTAGTATCCTTTAGCGATTGCCCAAATCTTCCTTATACCTTCCAGGTGGTTGATGATAATGCAGTTAATGCCTTTGCGACTTTGGGGGGCTTTGTCTATGTCAACACAGGTTTACTAAAAACCGCCGATAATGAAGCTGAACTAGCTAGTGTAATCGGACATGAAATGGGACATATTGGTGGTAAACACGCACTCAAACAGATGAAGCAAAAGGCCATACAAAGTGGTCTATTAACAGCAGCTGGTTTAGATCGGAACACCGCTATCCAAATTGGTGTCCAAGTAGCACGAGACTTACCTCGGAGTCGGAATGATGAATTTGATGCTGATAAAAAAGGATTAAAAACTCTCACCAAAGCTGGTTATTCTCAAGATGCAATGGTTTCCTTTATGAAAAAACTATTAAGTAAAAGTTCTGGCTCTACTCCAGCATTTTTGAGTACTCATCCAGCCACAAGTGATCGGATTGCATCTTTGAAAAATCAGATTCAAGCCACACCTACTCATAAAAACTATGGTTTAGATAACAGTAATTATAAAGCTAGTGTCCGCTCCTATTTGCGGTGAAAATACTCGAATATACCTTTGTTTAAGGAAAACCGTAGTTTACAGGAGTACTCAGTAATCTGATCGCTTCAGCGTCTAAATACCTGAGAGTGTCAATATACTCCCATTCTATTGCGACGACGAACATTGATTTCATCAATATCAAGGGTTGCAGATACTTCCTCTAAAGGTAAAACGCGGTTTTCCTGAGTGAAAATATTAGCTTGATAAACTAAATTATTGGTGATATCAAATCCAGTTAACCACCCACTGCGAGGATGATAAGCGCCAGTATCAATATCTAACCAGCCCTTTCCTTTAACTAGTTGACCAGGAATCACCCCAGGAAAAGTAAAAGTAATGGTATGACCAACAATAATCAACTTATCGGGGAAGTACGGTTGTTCCATACTGTGAAACTCATCCCGAATCCAGCAAAGTTGATCAGGTGTTTGTTCCGAAACTGATTTATGAGGGTCTATACCAGCATGAGCTAACCAAACATCTCCTAAATCAAGATATGTAGGTAAAGTTTCAAACCAGTCGAGATGTTCTCTGGGAATAGTAGCTTCTTGGTAACTAGCCAGGGTTGCTTGTCCTCCACTATATAACCAGGCTTGTAAAATGGAACTATAGAGTTATCTATGTTGGTTAAAATACTTACTAACATTTGCTCATGATTACCCAGGAGACAGGAGTAGTTACTTTGCTTGACAAACTCTACTACTTGTGAACTGTCCGGACTCCATCAATTAAATCTCCCAGAAAATAAATCTGATCTTCTGATCCAGGTGCAATCCTTCTAACAGCAGCATTAAACCTCGATAGTGTCCATGCACATCCCCGATCACAATTCGACGGTGAGTATTGGTGTTCATTTGTTTTTAGCAAAAATAATATAGCTAAACACTTCTGCGACAACTTATGTTGTTTATTTTCCGTAAATCAAGAAAAAACAGTTCTGGTTAATCTTAATTGTAATTTAAATTTTAGATAATAATGGCGACAATTGGCAGTAGCAATCAGAAAATAGAGTAAATATACGGACTTTTTTGTTTAGAACTCCAATATCCATCCTATCGACAAATCTTAGCAAGGATAGCTTAAAATTTATAGTTATTACGTTTAGTTTCTGATCTAAAAATGTCTAATCGCTTTTCTACAGTCAATCAGCTAACCTACCACAAGTTGATTTAATTCCGATGGGGTAATATGAGAATGTACCACCTGACCATCTCTAAACCAAACAATCCGTTTAGTTTGACGGGCTACCTCTGATTCATGTGTCACCATTACTACTGTAATTCCACTAGCATTTAATTCTGTGAAAATATCTAATACTTCTTGAGTGGTGCGGGAATCTAATGCACCTGTAGGTTCGTCAGCTAACAGGACGACGGGACGATTCACAATTGCCCGAGCGATTGCTACTCTTTGTTGTTGTCCACCTGATAATTGGTTAGGTTTATTATGCAAACGATTCTCTAATCCGACTTTAATGAGTGCTTCCACAGCGCGATCGCGTCTTTCCGTAGTTTTTACCCCAGCATAAACCATTGGTAACATTACATTTTCTAGTGCTGTTAATTGGTTCAATAAATGAAATTGCTGAAATACAAATCCTAACTTTTTATTCCGAATATGCGCCAATTTGTTATCTTCCATCTGGGCAACATTAATATTGTCTAAATAATAATGTCCCGAACTAGGACGATCTAAACAACCGATAATATTCATTGCTGTAGATTTTCCAGAACCAGAAGTACCGATAATGGCACAATATTCACCTTCTTCTATAATTAAACTGACATCATTAAGTGCTTGTACTGTAGTGGCTCCGATGCCATAAACTTTACAAATATTCTCTAGACGAATAATTGCTGATGAATTCACAGCATGATGAATATTCAAAGTACTAGTCATATAAATTCCTCAAAATTTTTAATTATTTAAGCGCTTCTTAATGCCACAATGGGGTCAAGTTGAGCTGCACGACGAGCAGGAACAATCCCAAAAAATAAACCAATACTTCCAGAAACACTAGCAGCTAGAATCACGGCTACAGGAGAAACTCCAGATTTTAACGGTGTGAAAATCCCCATCATAAAAATCCCTCCACCACCTAAAGCAATGCCAATTAAACCACCAGCAATGGAAAGAATCACCGCTTCAATCATGAATTGCAATAAAATATCTTGTTGAGTAGCACCAATGGCTTTCCTTAGACCAATTTCTTGAGTACGTTCTGTTACCGAAACCAACATAATATTCATAATCCCAATTCCTCCCACCACCAAAGAAATACTAGCGATTGCCGCTAACATAACTGTCAAACCATTAGTAATGGTACCAATGATGTCTAAGATATTCTTTTGGGTTTGAATAGAAAAATCATCTTCTTGGGTAATTTTGTGCCGTAATCGTAATAAATTTTTAATTTGAAAATCTGCGGCTCTGATGCTATTTTCATCTTTAGCAGAGACTGAAATTAAAGAAATTTCCACCCCATAAGGTGATGTTCGTCCCACAATGCGACTAGACATAGTGGTGATAGGGATAAAAGCCAAATCATCATTATTACTTCCTAAAAAAGAACCTTTAGGAACAGTGACACCAATGACCTGAAAAGCGACATTTTGAATTCTTATTTGTTGTCCAATTGGGTTTTGTATACCAAATAATTTCTTGGCTAAATCAGATCCTAAAACCACTACTGTTTGATTACGTTTTAAGTCTAATTCATTAAAAAATCTGCCCTGAGCGACTTCAAAACTACGCACAGAAAGATAATTGGGAGTAGTACCTAAGACAGAAGCACTAGTATTCTTATTACGAAAGATAATTCTGGACACAGTATTAATCTGTGGAGCTACATCTTGAACTGCACGGACTTGTTTAGCAATTGCCTCGGCATCTTTTAATACTAGGGTTTTGGGTGCAGCAATGACACCTCTACGTCCTTCTGGACTACCAGGAACAACAAACAATGTATTTGGTCCCAAGGATTGAAACTGTTGAGTAGCAAACTTTTGTGCCCCTTCACCAATACCAATCATAGCAATTACGGAAGCATTACCAATAATGATTCCTAACATCGTCAAGCTACTACGAAGTTTATTCGCTAGTAGGGTGGTAGTTGCCATTTTAACGCTTTCAAAAATATCCATTTTTTTTAAATTAGGGACTTGGTGGTTTGGTAATTTTACTTTCAGGAAGGTCAATAAATACCCTATCTCCTGCTTTTACTCCCTCTAAAACCTGCACTTGTTTATCAATATTGGCACCAATAGTAATAGGATGAAATTGAGGTTTATTATTAGCATCGGGAATCATGACCCCGGTTTTTCCTTTTTGGGTAACAATTGCTTCTTGTGGCATTAGTAAAGCATTAGGAATAGTATCACCAATAAATGTAATGTTACTCACATTCATTCCCGAACGTAATTTTTCTTTACCCGTATCAATAGAGACTTTGACTTGAAAAGAAGTTACATTTTGCTCAACTATCGCTTCGGGAGAAATTAATCGGACATGACCCGAAAAAGTTTGATCAGGATAAGCATCAACCACAATCTCCACTACTTGTCCAACTTTGATTTGAGGAATATCTACTTCTGGAACTTTAGCCAAAACTTCTAAACCCTTAGCGAGAGCAATAATGGCGGTGGAAGTAGCGGAAGCATCACTAGAAGCGGAAATTGCTGGAGCAACATAAGCTCCTATGGTCGCATATTTTTGGGTGACATTCCCAGCAAAAGGAGCGCGGAGGATTGTGTCTGCTAACTGTACTTTTTGCTGTTGTAGTTGAGCTTCTGCAGCTGCTACTGCGGCTTTTAATTGAGCAATTTCTTCAGGACGACTACCATTTTGCAACTTTCGCAGTGCTTCTTTTTCTTGGGTAACTGCTGCTTCCTGCTTTTTGATATCTTCATGACGATTACCAACTTGTTGCAGTGATAATCGACGTTGAGCTTCTGCTAAACTAGCTTTTGCTCTTTTATTTTCAGTCATATATTGGTCGAGGGCGTCACGGGAAATAGCACCCTGTTGAGCTAACTTTTGATAACGGTTTACCCTAGCTTGAGTAAGTTCCACTTGAGCTAAAGCCGAATCCACCTGGGCTTTAGCTTGCTCAATTTCTTGAGAACGATTACCAGCACGAATTATATTTAACTGGGCTTGAGATTGAGCTACACGGGCTTTAGATTCACCAATATCTTCGGAACGACTACCAGCTAGACTTTGAGCTAATTGTGCTTTTGCCTGATTTAAACTAGCTTGAAACTGGAGAATTCGCATTTTAATTTCTGAATTATCCATCCGAGCGATAATTTGCCCTTTTTCTACCTTTTCACCTTGTTCCACAGCTAATTCTGCTAGGATTCCTGGATTTCTTGGGCTGATATTAACACTTTGGATTGGCTGAATTTTACCACTAGCATTAATTTTGACGGTAACGCTTTTAGCTAGAACTGGGACGGTTAATTTCGTAATATCTTGTCGATTTACGCCCCGATTTGCTCCTTTGAAAACCGTCGTTGTCCCCACTATGAAAACGCTAACTGTGATTAATCCCACTAACCAACGTAGGGGATATTTGATTTTTTTACCAATAATGGGGATTTCTATGTGAGTAGTCATTGCATCAACCTAAACATAAATTTACAATTTAAAAAAATTTAATTTTAGCATCTCTAAATGAATGGATTTTGTCTACCAAGTAATTAAGTATACTAATAATTTGATTTTTGGCATCACCTAAATGGATGATTTTTATATAATCTGCATCATTTTACATCAGCCGTTCATCCGACAGAAATAGTATCTGCTGTTATAAGTGCTATAAATTACCAAGTAAAATCTCTCATCTCGTCGTTAAAGTCCATCAAAACGAACTCAAATTCTGTTTCTTTCTATCTTCCTCAACTTCACTTAAAATTAAGACTTTAGCTCAACTATTTAAACCAGTAAATATAATGTTCAAGGTTCCTAATTCACTGTTTAAATCTATACTCAATATCAAAATACTCATTTTACTTCTATCTATTGGTGTTGTCACCAGTACAATTATATTTGGTCTTAATTCTCGTCGGCTGTTTAGTCAGAAAACGGTAAAAGAAACTTCAACTTCAGAGTCAAGCATCACCAGTATTACCGCATTGGGACGTTTACAACCTGATGGTGATATTATTCATCTTTCTGCTCCCGCATCTAACCAGCGTTTAGCTGAACTGCGTGTTAAAGAAGGAGAGTCTGTCAGGGTCGGACAAATTATTGCGGTGATGGACAACCAAAAAGATTATCAAGTAGCGCTGGAAAATGCTAGAGCTAAAGTGAATGTATCGCGATCGCATTTAGCTCAAGTCCAAGCGGGGGAAAAATTGGGACAAATCCAAGCTCAAAACCAAAAGGTTGCGGAAACGGAAGCTCAATTTACCGAAGGTGTCAAGATTCAACGAGCTGTTATTGCTCGTCAGCAAATAGAATTGGAGAAAGCGCAGAAAGACTATCAACGATATAATAATCTTTCTCGACAAGGGGCTGTTTCTAAGGCTGATACAGAAAGTAAACGTTTACAAGTAGAAATAGAGCAACAAAAGTTACAAGAAGCCAAAGCTAATTTGAGTCAACAAATTAAAACAGGTAAACCGCGTGTTCAAGGTTCCGAAGCTACTTTGGAGAGTCTGAAAAATGTTAAACCTACAGATATCTTAGTTGCTAAAGCCGAGTTAGATGAGTCTTTATCTCAATTGAAAAAAGCACAAGTTAACTTAGAATCAGCTTATGTTAAATCTCCTGTCGCCGGGCAAATTCTGAGTATCAATGCTAAATTAGGAGAAATTGTTGGTAATAGTGGCATTGTCGATATTGGACAGACACAACAAATGTATGTTTTAGCCGAAGTTTATGAAAGTGATGTTAAATATTTAAAATTAGGTCAATCAGCCAGCATGATTAGTGAGTATGGGGGATTCACTGGAGAAATTAAAGGAGTAGTTAATCAGATTGGGTTACAAATTGATAAACCGGGAATTGTCAATGATGACCCAGCTGCAAAAGCGGATGTGAGGATAGTAAAAGTGAAAATTCGTCTTCATCCTCATGATAGTGAGCAAGTGAAAAGCCTGAATAATCTCCAAGTCAGAGCCTCAATTCAGATTGATTCTCAAAATAAAACAGAAACCACCTCTCCCTAATCCACTCTACGACATACAAGTGGTGTAGGGGGCGTATTGCAGTAGTGTAGGGGGGCGTATTGCAGTGGTGTAGGGGGCGTATTGCAGTGGTGTAGAGGGGGCGTATTGCAGTGGTGTAGGGGGCGTATTGCAGTGGTGTAGGGGGCGTATTGCAGTGGTGTAGGGGGGCGTATTGCAGTGGTGTAGGGGGGCGTATGCAATACGCCCCTACTCTGAACAAAGGCCTAAACCTATGCCAGGATTACTTGTGTGTACACCGTAGCGCCGCTTCGACCGAGGGAGAGGTCTTTGAGAAATTTAACTAGCGTGTTCCCAATCAACCAATAACTCAGGTGCTGGGGTAACTTTCTTCCCTTTCCGAACAGGTACTTGAGGAGTACCAATCTCCACATTAGGAAAAGACTGCTGTTTCTTTGTGGACTTATTTTTTGGTGTTTGGGTATTAGTTTGTGAGGTAGTCATGGCTAAATAATTGGGTAAGTACAAAATTGATTCATCTACTTCTTACTTCACTCTACTACTTGGAAACTTCCCAAACCGGAAACTTTTCTTAACTATGAGAATTTGCCACGGTAAAACCCCGATGTATAGACTTAATCTCAGCTAGCTCTACTTGAAAATTTATCCTATCTGTGATTTCTCCACTTTTGACTTCTAAAGTCCAGTTACCAGGATGTAATGTCCAAAAGTAGGAACTAGTAGACGGTGTAACTAATTTTTTCCCGTTTAACCACCATTCCACAGTCTTCCCACCATTCTCAGCTAACTTGAACTGCAATTTTTGTGGTGCTGGTTGACCAGGATACACTAGAAATACATCCCCATTTTGAGGAGATAGAATCCGCAAGTCCACACCAGTGAAATGAGATTGGTTTTGTCTAGCTAACCATTCATCATACTCTGGTGGTAAAGAGAAATTTTCTGGTTTTTCATAAGCCAGTTTATCAGTTGAGGAAAAATATTCCTCCACCACAGAGGTACATTCAGCCGTAGGTTTGAATCCAGAAATGGCACAGATAGGTAATTGCTCCCAACCTACGGTCGGTAGAAAAGTTCCCGGTTCTTCCTGTTCGTGTAGATGCAACATAATTCGATTCCACAAGGGTGCGGCTCCGGTAACTCCCGATACTTGGTGCATGGGTTCACCGTTGAAATTACCTACCCAAGTCGCGACGGTGTAATCTGTAGTAAAGCCAATCGTCCAGGTATCGCGAAAATTGGAGGAAGTACCAGTTTTAACCGCAGCTGGGAAGGGTAAATTTAAGACGGAATCTACCCCAAAGGAGGAGACACGCGCATGGCGATCGCTTAACATATCGGTAATCAATTGCCATGTCGGAGCATCGGAGATGGGAGAATTATTGGTGAGAGAATCGGAAAAGGTCGTGATTAGTTGAATCGGTTTTCCCATTCGAGCCATAGTTACATAAGCTCTCGCTAATTCCCATAAACTGACTTCACCACTCCCCAAAGTTAAACCTAAACCATAATATTCTGGACTTTGCTTGAGATGTGTAAATCCCAATTCCCGCAGACGTTCTAGAAAACTATTCACTCCCACCTTCTCCAAAACCTTAACTGCGGGGACATTTAGCGAATTAGCTAAAGCAACTCGCACTCGCACAGCTCAAGAAAATTGTTGCTGTAATCGAGGGGACTATAAAGCTTCGCTCCGGGAATCGCATAATGAGAAGGGACATCTGCCAAAATGGTATGGGGATGAATCACATTTTTTTCTAAAGCTAGTTCATAAACAAAGGGTTTGAGAGTAGAACCGGGTTGACGTAAAGCTTGGACTCCATCGTTTCCTCCTAATTTGACCTGATTAAAATAATCAGGTGAACCGACATAAGATAAAACCTCCCCAGTGGAGTTGTCAATTACCACCGCAGCTGCATCATGGACATTATTCCCTGCGAGAGCAGAAATTACTTGCTGTACCTGTGTTTGGACAAATTGCTGTAAAGGACGGTCGATGGTGGTGCGAATCACAGATGAGATTGGTTTTCCGGTGGAGGTGGATTGTGATGCTAACCAAAATAAAAAGTGAGGTGCGGCAATAATTCCTGGGGGATGGGATGTAAATATAACTTTTTCTTGATATGTGCGATCGGCAATAGACTTACTGATATATCCTTGTTTAATCATCTGACTGAGGACATATTTTTGTCGCTGTTGCAAACGTTCCCAATGTTGATAGGGGTCAAAATAAGTGGGATTATTGGGAATAGCCGCTAAAATACTCGCTTGGGCTAGATTTAAATCCCTAGCGGGAATGGAAAAATAAGTCTGAGCAGCAGCTTCTACTCCATAGATATTTCCTCCCATTGGTAGACGATTAATATAGGCAGTGAAAATATCATCTTTACTCATCCCGGCAGTTAATCGCCAAGCAACAAAAATTTCCTGGATTTTCGAGAACAGGTTTCGAGGAGCAGGTTTTAACATTCGTGCTAGCTGCATGGTAATAGTAGAAGCACCAGACCTAAATTTTCTAGCTTGAATAGCTTGTGTGATAGCGCGAACAGTCGCTTTGATTTCTACTGCACCATGATGGTAAAAGTTACTGTCTTCCGCAGCTAAAACGGCATTAATAAAATGGGGTGAAACTTGATTTAACGCGACTATCGAGGTATTTTCCTGGTCACGGGTGAGTAATGTTCCTAATGGTAAATCATGGCGATCGCTAAATTGCATCGCAAATTGATTTTGAGCAATATCTTTGGCATGAATAGGGGCAAAATTAGGAAGTAAGCGTATAATCAGAAAAATAAGCAATAAAGCGAAAATAGCTCGACTTGCTTTCCGTTTGAACTTGAGTTTCATTGGTCAAGCCTCCCCCACGAAAAATTATCTCAATTGTCGCTTGAGAACTATAGTTATATCGAGAATTATGTCGAATCCTTAATATTTAGCGATAATTAAATTAATTTTTGCTAAATTGCAAAAAAGGGAACAGGGAACAGGGAACAGGGAACAGGGGGAAGAGTAGGTCGTCTTTGTTCAAAAATCAAGTAGTAATCCTATATATTTTTTTAGTTTCGCGCAAAGCCGCAAAGATGCAAAGTTATGAATAATCCTAAAAGTCGAAAAACTCACTTGAATTCTTTTCTGCGCTTTTTTCCACCAGTCCGTCAGGTTGTTATCATTATTTTTATTGTTATACTAGGAATATCAGGCTGTAATTTGATTGGTATGATTTCTAAAGGAGAATTACTACCAGCAGTTGCTGCGCTGACACCTCCGATTTTACCGGAATGGATAGAACAAATTAGTCCGGTGGGAAGTGCTAAACCTCTTGACCAAATTCGCATCCGATTTCGCGAACCTTTAATTCCGGTGGAAGGTTTAGATAGTCCAGCACAACAAAATTTATTATCTAAATTTACACTTTGGCCTCCATTACCTGGGAGGTTCCGTTTTCTAACTCCGCGTCTGGTGGGATTTCAAGCTGACCAAGCTTTACCAAAAGCAATGAGATTACAAGTTACTCTCAAAGCAGGTTTAGCCGATTTAAAAAATCATCGTTTAAATAGAGATTTAGCTTGGACGTTTAGTACTGACTCCATCACATTTACTAATTTACCTGGAGTTAATCCGGCTGAAAAAGGGGAAATTGAACCAATTGATTTACAGCCTAAGTTACAATTTACTTCTAATACAGAACTTAATTTATCATCTTTAGAAAAACATTTACAATTAATTCCCGAAGGACAAAATCAAGGGGTGAGGTTTAAAGTAGAGTTAGTTAAAAATGAGCAATCAGAAAATTTAAATGCTTCGGAAACATTTGACCCTTCTCAACGGGATTGGAATTATCGTTTGATTCCAGAGCAAAATCTTGCAAAAGCAACTAATTATCTTTTGAAAATTTCACCGGGGATATTTCCTCTGAATGGAAATTTGCCCAGTGATAAGGAGTTTGTAACTAAGTTAGCAACTTATTCTCCTTTAGCTTTTCAGAAAATTAATTTTTATGGAAAACCAGATTCAGAAGGAAGTTATGGTAGATTTGTTCAAGGTAGTCCTCAATTAGAATTTAATAATATTTTAGTACCGGATTCCGCGAAGGAAAATATTATAATTAATCCTGCACCTAAAAAAATTGCTCGTCTTTTCCAAATCAATGATGAAGATAAAATTATCAGCATCAATCCTTATGCTTTAGAACCACAAACTACATATACAATTACAATTGGTGCAAATCTCAAAGATAAGTTTGGACAACTTTTAGGTAAACCACTTACAGTCAAGTATGAACCTGGTGATTTAGCTGGAGATATTTGGACACCTGCAAATTTAAATATTTTTCCCTCCGGTAAAGATTTACAATTAAATATCAATGTTTTAAATTTACCAGAAGCAAATTATAAAGCTGCTTATCGAGTTGTGCAACCAAAAGATTTAGTTTATTTTAGAGATAGTGAAAATCTCTTACCCAACTCTGCTAAATGGGAAAAGTTTCCCGCAGCAACTCAGAAAAATCAGTCTATTGATATTACAGTTCCGTTGCGAGAAAAATTATCTTCCTCAACGGGAATGTTAGCTTATGGTGTCCAAGCACGGACTAATAAATATTATCATGATGGGAAGGAATTTTGGCAGGAACCAATAACTTATGGATTGGTTCAATTAACTAACTTAGGTGTATTTTCTCAATGGTTCCCAAATTCGGGATTGATTCGAGTTAATCATCTTGCTGATGGTTTACCTGTCCCAGGTGCTACGATTGAAATATATGAATTAAAATTAGAAGCTAAATCTCGTCCGCAACCGATACCTTGCGCGACGGGGAAAACTGATGATAATGGTACATTTAGAATTGAAGGTCAGAATTTAAAGGGATGTTTTGCTGGTCATCAAAGTTTTGTGAAAGCACCGGAACTGTTGGTGATTGCAAAAGAAAATCAAGATTGGGCTTTTGCTAGAACTGAAGAATATAGTGGTGCTTATGGTTATGGAATTGATGCGGATTGGGAAGATGGTAAACCACAATCACGCGGAGTCATTTTCTCGGATCGAAAATTATATAAACCCGGAGAAAAAGCTTGGTTAACTGGTTTTGCTGATTATCTAATCAATGGTGAAATTAATCAAGATAAAAATGGTGTTTATCAATTAACTTTGGTAGACCCTAGTGGACAAAAAACCAATTTGGGAACAAAAACCACGAATCAATTTGGGACATTTTCTTTAGAATTACCCATCAACAAAAATCAACGTTTAGGTTATTATAATATTCTCGCGACAGGTAAAAATGGACTAGTAATTGGTGGAGAATTTAGAATCGCTAATTTTAAACCACCTAATTTTAGAGTTCAACTGGATTTAGATAAAAAATTTGCTGTCCTTGATGAGAAAGTAGCAGCTAAAGTAGCGAGTAATTATTTATTTGGTTCTCCTGTGGAAGAGGGAGAAGTAAAATATTTTGTCACTCGTCAACCCACTAATTTTATTCCTCAAGGTTGGGAGGAATTTAGTTTTGGTAGACAATGGTTTTGGCCAGAAGTAAGTCCCACAATTCCTAGTGATGTTCTCCAAATAAAATCTAAGTTAGATGTGAGTGGGAAAAGTAGTCAAACAGTCCCGGTTGCTAAAGATTTACCATTCCCCATGATTTATCAGGTGGATGTTCAAGTTGCAGATGTTTCTAATTTATCTGTAGCTAATTCTCAAAAATTCACCGCTTTACCCAGTTATCGTCTAATTGGATTAAAAAGTAATTTTGTTGCTGATGCGGGTAAAGCTTTTCCCGTGGAATTTATTGTCACTGACCCCACGGGAAAAGTTATCGAATCTCAATCAGTCCATTGGGAATTACAACAAATGAAATATAGCAGCGTTACCCAGTCAGTGGAAGGTAGTAGCACTGCAAAAAATCAAGTTGAATATCAAACGGTTGCTCAAGGAGATATTACATCTGGTAGTCGTTCTCAAATTTTCAACGTCCAACCCACGGTTTCTGGTTCATATCGGATTAGAGTAAATTTTGCTGATACTAAAAATGAAGTGACTGCGACAGATTTACAAATTTGGGTAACTGGTCAAGAACCTGTCTATTGGGGAACACAAAAAAAGAACCTTCTGGAAGTTAAACTCAATAAAAAGGAATTTAAAGTCGGTGAAACTGCTACTGTTTTAATTCAATCCCCATATCCAGAAGCAGAATTATATTTCGCTGTTATCAAGAATAAACCCATTTACCAACAAATTACCAAAGTTACTGGTAGTACACCGCAAATTCAGTTTCAAGTCACTTCTGATATGTTACCCAATGCAGCAGTCGAAGCTGTGTTAGTTAGACAGGGTAAACCTCTCAATTTGGTGGAACCAGGAACTTTGGAAAATTTAGTACGTTTTGGTTTTACACCTTTTAAGGTGAACGTAGCAGATAAATATTTACAAGTTCAAGTGAATCCAGTCTCCCCTTCTTTGGAACCTGGTCAGCAAGAAACTGTACAATTGGAATTAAAAGATAATTTGGGAAATCCCACTCCCGGACAATTTACCGTGATGGTGGTAAATGAAGCTGTTCTCCAACTTTCTGGTTATCGTCCCCCCAACTTAGTCGATATTGTCTACGCGGAACAATCTCTATCCACCCGTTTTAGTGATAATCGTCCCGATGTGGTGATTGAACAACAATATAAAAATAAAGGTTGGGGTTATAGTGGTGGATTTTCTTCGGGTGCAGCAAATACGCGCATTCGGAAAGATTTTTCCCCTTTAGCTTATTATAATGGTTCTGTAATTGCTGATGCTAATGGGAAAGCTACAATTAGTTTCAAATTACCAGATGACTTAACCACATGGAGAGTCATGGTAGTCGCTACAGATGGAAATTTACGGTTTGGAAATGGCGATCGCACTTTCATCACGACGAAACCATTACTCACCAACCCCATATTACCACAATTTGTTCGTCCAGGCGATCGCATTTTAGCCGGGTTATCAGTCACCAACACCACAGGAAATAGTGGAAATTTGACTATTAAGGGTGAATTAAACGGGAATTTGCAATTTAGCGACAATAAATCCACATCTAATACTTTACAAACTAAAATCGAATCAGCAACTCAAGCGTATCGGTTTCCCATCACCGTGGGGAAAGTGGGAGAAAGTCAAGTTAGGTTTACCACTCAACTGAATAACATTGCCAGTGATGCTTTTCAAGTACCTTTAGAAATAAAACCGCTAGAAATCACAGAACAAGTTGTGGAGAGTGGTGTCACCAACACAAACGTAAACATTCCCTTAAACATTGATAAAAATAATCTTGCTGAAGTGGGAGGATTGGATATTCAAATAGCGAGTTCCTTAATTCCCGAAATTCAGACTCCAGCAAAACAGGTTTTCAGCGATAATGATTTACCATTTGCGGAACCAGCAGCAAGTCAATTGTTAATTGCTTCTAACCTGCAAATACTATCCCAACAATATAGTCAAACCTTCACCGAATTTAATCCGCGAAAAGAAGCGAACCAAGCAATGGAAAAATTAGCAAAACTCCAACTTCCAGATGGTGGTTTTGCATCTTTTCCCAAACAGGAGAAATCCGACCCTTGGGTTTCTACATATGCGACCAAATCTTTAACCAAAGCAAATCTAGCATTTCCGGGTGTAGTGGATTCCGGAATGCTCGCTCGACTGAAGAAGTATTTAGAAAAAATCCTTGCTAACCCTACACAATATGAATATTGTCAACAACCAGTTTGTAAAACTCAATTGCAATTAAATGCATTGATAGCATTAGCAGAATTAGGGAATAAACGGAATAGTTTTCTTTCCGACATTTATCAACAACACGATAAATTTGATGTAGTTACCCAAATTAGACTAGCGCGATATTTATCTCAATTCCCAGATTGGAAAAAAGAAGCGCAAAATATCGGGAATCAGTTACAAAAGGATATATATGAAACTGGACGCACAGCAGTAATAAGTTTACCCAGAAATTGGGGATGGATGTCTTCAGCTACAACCGCACAAGCAGAAGCATTGCGTTTGTTTATTAGTCAAAAAAACCAACCGGAAATTCTCGACAAATTACTACAAAGTCTTTTAGCACTGCGACGGAATGGAACCTGGGAAACCAGCTATAATAATGCTCAAGCTCTCACAGCATTAGTAGAATATAGTCAACTCCAACCCACACCACCTAATTTTGTCGCGACAATCAAATTAGCTGGGAACAAAATTGGGGAAAATCAGTTTAATGGTTATAAAAATCCTAGCTTCCAATTAAAAGTAGCAATGGATAAATTACCTCTGGGACGGAATGATTTGCTGTTGGAAAAATCTGGTGAAGGTAATTTACATTATGTGGTTGCTTACAATTATCGTTTACAAGGAAATCAACCAGGGAGATTTAATGGTTTGCGAGTAACGAGAGAAATTAAGAAAGTGGGTGAAGAGAAAATCTTGAAAAAAATCGGTCTTTATGTGGATGAACAACCATTAACTTTGCAAACGGGACAAGTGTTTGATATCGGTTTAGAAATTACCATCGACCATCCCATAAATCATTTAGTCATTAAAGACCCATTACCGGGAGGATTTGAAGCTGTAGACGAAAGTTTCCAAACATCCACAGCAGCATTAGCAGCAAAAGCAGATAATTGGCAAATTGGTTTTAAAACAATTTATAGTGATCATATATTAGCTTATGCGGATTATCTAGAAGCGGGAGTTTATCAACTTCATTATTTAGTGCGTTCTGTCACTCCTGGGAGTTTTCTTTGGCCTGGTTCACAAGTGCATTTGCAATATGCACCGGAAGAGTTTGGTAGAGGTGCTGATTTTATGTTAGTTTTGAAAGAAAGTCAATGATATCTATTAAGTATGAGTCCTATATTCAATTTACTAACAATCTAATTATGTCGTCTAATGTATCAAGTTTATATTGATTCATATTGATATTTCTTTTTTGACAATGCATCATTATGCATTCCTCTAAATCGACTAGCTGCTCATCTTCTAGATGATATCCTTTTACTGGAGCAAGTTCTGTATCAAATCTATCACTTGGACGTAATTTTTGTGCATCAAGCTGTAGAATATCAGCAACATCATTCCATATTCTTTTAAATCTTAATTTATTTATATTACTATTTATATAATATTGGTTAAAAATTTCTTCTAATGACATACTTTCTCTGTTTTCAAACCGTTTACGTCTTTCTCTTAATCTAGCCCCTTCACTATCCTTTGTTAGAACTAATACAGTAAAAGTAATAAAAGCCAAAAGTAGGAAAAAAAGAATTACTAGATGCATATTTTACTAAGAAATAGGATTGCAACCGCAGTATCCTATATAACAGTTTGTATCAAGAGTCATGAGATGTGAAATAGCTCCAACATTGGAAATTTACGGTTTGGAAATGGCGATCGCACTTTCATCACGACTAACCCATTATTCACCAAACCCATATTACCACAATTTGTCTGTTTAGGCGATCGCATTTTAGCTGGGTTATCTATACTTCTTATATGAGAGAATATAAAAAACTAAAGGAGAATCATATGCCTCAGTTTGGTGGTGGTAAGAAGTGTGGTCGTTGCGGGAAAAGTGTGTATTCAAATGAGGAGATGATTGCAGCAGGTAGCTCTTGGCACAAGAGAGGCTGTTTTACTTGTAAAATTTGCAATAAATCGTTGGATAGTAATACAGTAGCGGAAAAGAAAGCTGAGGATGGTGGAATTGGAGAGATATATTGTAAATCTTGCTATGGGAGAGAGTTTGGTTCACAAGGGTACGGATACAAGCAATTGTAAAATATCTACAATCTTTCCTGGATAAAAGTTTCCGGTAATTAATCATAAATTACCAATCTCAAGAATAGTTCCGCAAAGCCTGAATTTTCGTACCTTATTGGGATTAAAGATGATGAAGAAACAAAATTCAATTTTGAAACTGGCTCTGTGAGTGGGTTTCAGACACTTGAATCCTTACCGAAAAGGTTATCGCTAGGGCTATGGGGAATATCACATATTATTCCCCCATTATCAAAACCCAATCACGTAAAAGTAGATTAACTTGCTCAGGTACTTCATCATGGGGACAATGACCCGCATTTAAAA
Source organism: uncultured cyanobacterium (assembly GCA_963766435.1). Classification (GTDB taxonomy): domain Bacteria; phylum Cyanobacteriota; class Cyanobacteriia; order Cyanobacteriales; family Nostocaceae; genus CAVXZH01. The sequence continues at coordinate 1,384,302 of CAVXZH010000006.1, read as the reverse complement.
AATGTTCTGTTAATTGAGGATAATACTGCTGAAACTTTTGAGAACGTTCTCTAGCATTCATCCAAGGGTCTGCTTCTCCCCACAATAGCAACAAAGGACAGGTTAATTGTTTGAGCAAAACATCCACTTTCTCTCCTTGAGGAGTGCTAAAAACGGAAAGAAAAACATCTATTGCACCAGCATCAAAAGCGGGACGTTGAATTTCTTCTACTAATTGGTCTGTAATGGCATTTTTATCAAGATAAACTTTTTCCAATGTGCGACGAATTACCCATTTTTGTCTAATCCATTGAAATATCAAAAACTGGGTTAAAGATTGTTTCACAATCCACTTTACAGTATGACCTAATATTTGCTGTACATATCTTTGAGGAGGTTGAATTTGGGTTTGTAAAACTTCTGATTCTGATGTCGGTTGGTTAATGGTAAATGGAACCAGCACTATTGAGTAAGACTAAACCCGCGACCATATCAGGAAATTCAGCCGCAACACATAAGCAAGCATAGCCACCGAGAGAATTACCTGCTAATACGGTTTTTTGGGTAATGACTTCACTAATGAAATCTCGGAGTTGGTCACGCCATAATTCCCCACTATATTCTAATTTAGGTTTAGCGGAACGTCCAAATCCCAGCAGGTCAATGGCAAAAACTTGAAAATCTATAGACAATCCCGTAATATTTTTACGCCAATGGTCTGTAGAAGCACCAAATCCATGTACTAAAAGTAAAGGTGGATGTTGAGCTTGTGGTTCTCCAGCTTGTACGTAGTAAATATTATGCCCTCTCCACTGCCAGTAGTTACCAGGGATTGGTTGTGTAGAGATGATTGCATTTGTTTGCATGTATTAAATGGAAATTTTTTTGACTATAGACTATAATAACTTTAATTCTCCACGTCGGTAAGCTTCAATTTCTGATGCTATTTCTGCTTCGCTAATATCTTGTACTCCTGGTAGCGACTGCGTTTGGTCAAATAAATCTCTAAGTTTTTTACTAATAGATGCTCTGGGGTTCTCCTCAGCTAAGATAATTATTTCTACTCGCTGTCCTGGTGGAAAAGGTAAATCAGATAATATTACTTGCTTTGGATCTGTAATGGTGATGTATTTTTTATAAGCGTTCATAATTGATTACTGACTTAAAAACTAAAGTGGAGATGGGAACAATGCAGGATTTATCCTTTTTAGTTCCCTTGGTATTGTAGACTTCTTTCACCATTATAACCGATTGGACAAATATCTAATTGTATTTTACAATAGCATCGGTTATTACTGAGATATCTACCGCAATGGAACCATTTACAACTGCTGCTATAGCTCTTGCAACGACCCTCTCCACCAAAGCCTTAGAAAGAGATCAGAATAAGTTTAATTTCAAATATCTTAAAAAAATCTCACCCTAGTTTTGCTAGACTCAAAACCAGGGTGAGGTCTTTCCCAGGACTTGTGTACACCACCATAGCCTTGGTCAGGAGAGGGAAATACAATATTATGTATATTCATCTCAACTAATGTTATATTTTAACTATATTACGTAAATGCACCCCAAATATTCCCATCATGCTGGGTTAAAAAATCGGTAAAAGCAAAAAAGAGAATTATTTTTTGGTAAAACCCGACTGTTTCAAACTAGTCTTAGTTTCCTTGACCGGATTATTAGCTTGACGACTAGTGCGGAAAGTCACGTTGACGCCTTCATTAGATTGCTCTAATACCAATAAAGGTGTGGGTTTAGCCTTTTGATCCCAATGCATATAAGCAACCCGTCCTTGAATGGTTGGTTGCCAGCTATCTTGATCCTCTTGTGGACTCAGATAAGTTTCTATACAATCAATAATCTGGCTAATCGTGGCAGAAGTTGCTTGAGTCGGTAACTTCATCAACCGAATTTGCACACGAAACAGGACTCGCTTGACAATGTTCGGCATTGCACCTACTTCATGCTCAACATCAAAAATCTCATCTACTTGTCTAGCAGCGTTACTTGCTATCCCCACAGTTCCGCTTTGAGCTTGATTGGGACGTAAGGCTTGTGTAATTTTATCTTTGACTCTGATTTTGATTTGGTTGACGATCGCAAAATGAAAGACTTCCTCTGACATCCGCATTCGCAGATAATCCAGGTTAAAGTCGCGGGAGTTAATCAAATCGGGGTTAGTTTCCATTTTGCGAATGGTTTCTAGAGATAACTTAAATTTTTTCTCTAGTTCTCTAGTGCGGAACTGTTCAAACTTCAGTTTTTTCTCTAATTGTTTCATTAAGATTGTGGTGTAGACTATCCCCCCAATCAGTGCTAAAATCAATCCTCCAGACCCTACCAGCAGCAGTGGTGTTGTTTGTGGTGGACTGTTAGCTGGTGCTTCTTGAGTGGTCTTTTTCGTCTTGGCCACGGTAGCAAAATATAGGGAATTGAGCATAATTGGCATACTAAAACATTAGACTCTCATTATTTAGGATGCCCAAATATGAGATGTCATTGTGCTGTAACATAAAATCTTTTTGAATCTTATTCTAAACTTCAATATGTGCGAAGACCTGAGCATAGTTACGGAAAAACCCAAAAATCTACAACTCCTTTCTCCTGTTGTATTTACTGACTTTAAATCTATTCGCTTAGTAGCTACGGATATGGATGGAACTCTCACCAGTCAAGGAAAATTTACTCCCACGGTATTGCAAGCTTTGTCAGATTTAAACGCCTCTGGGATTCTGGTGTTGATTGTCACGGGACGTTCTGCTGGTTGGGTGAGTGCTATCTCTAGTTTAATGCCCATCGCTGGTGCGATCGCCGAAAATGGCGGTTTATTTTATTCATCTCTTCATTTAAACCCAGTATTTTTAACCCCAATTCCTAACTTAGTTAATCACCGTCAACGTTTAGGGGAATTTTTTCAGCAATTACAACAGCAATTTCCCCAAATTCAAGAATCTACGGACAATCAATTCCGCATTACTGACTGGACTTTTGAGATTGGTAGTTTGAGTTCCGCAGAATTACAAACCATGAATCATCTCTGTCAGGAAAATGGTTGGGAATTCACTTATAGTAATGTTCAATGTCACATTAAACCTCCAGGACAGGATAAGGCTCAGGGACTCTTACAAGTACTACGGGAATATTTCCCAGCATATTCATTAACAGAAGTGGTCACGGTGGGGGATAGTCCCAATGATGAAAGCTTATTTAATCAGGATTATTTTCCAGTTTCTGTAGGTGTTGCTAATATCAGTAAATACACCAGTCAGTTACAGTATCAGCCTAGTTACTTGACTATCACACCCGAAGGCGAAGGATTTTGTGAGTTAGCTAGTTATATTCTTACGAACAAAACTTTACTATGATGCCAATTAAAAAATCATCTATCCAGAGAGGGAGATGGCGCGGGGGAATGTGGTTTTTATTAACCATAATCAGCACCATAGCTATTTTAATTGTTTCTCCCTCATCACAATCAATAACCAAAGAAAATAACTACACAATTCACCAACATCAAACCTTTAATCAACCGCAATTTTACCCTCTTTCCCAAACTGTAGACTCTCAACTCTATCAACCTGTTGCTGAATGGGTGGGTAGATTAATCCTCCCAACTCCTGAGCAAATACGGTCAGGTTCCGATTGGGTATGGTTAGAAGTACAAGTAGCTCCTCTTCAACATCAAAATTTGGTTGGTAAAGTCTTACGTCTAGAATGGCAAGACCAACCAGAGATAAAATCTTATTTAAAAGCCGTAAAGCGTGATGTGCATTTTACTCAGGATACGAAAAGCAGTATTGCTAGTGGTATAGTTAATCCTCAGCGTCTTGATGGTCGTCTACAAGTCGGTCCCTTGCACTCATTAGCTGGTGCTAGACCACATGATAATGTGATTGTGGGTTTAAATGATGTCAAATTACTAGAAAATGTAGGTACATCAACTCTACAAATTGACCACGAACCTGTACAGGTAACAGGTAGATTTTATGGTCTAGTCAAAATCTTAAATCCAGAAATAACCAGTAGTAGATATCCAGCATCTCCAGTTTGTCCTGGTAAACTTCCCTGTCCTAGTGATTTCTTTCAGGTACGTCATTACAATCCTATCTCTCAAAATTTTGATGGTGTGCTAGAAACAATTCGGATTCCCCAGCAGGTTTTTGATTCTCGAAACATTCCTCCATCCACTCCCCGTCAACTGGAAACTTCTCCCGCAGGGAAAGCAGGTTGGTATATTTATGGTGCTCAGGATGCTCAGGGAATATTTGTTGTCCAGGGAATTGCTCCGCGATCGCTCTTTCAACTCCAATCCGAACAAAGGATTTTTGGTCAAGAACCAGGCATCAAATATATTAAACAGCAAAATTGGCAATTCATTGACAAAGGTACAATTAGAAAAGTTTTACTAGAACCTCAAACCAGCACATCGACGGGATGGAAACCAGGTGATCAAGCTTTACTCATCCATACTTTTGGTGGTATCGGTGGTCAAAAAGGTGAAACCATATCTGGTTATACTGTCACTGGACACTTTGCTTTTGGATTAGCTCTAGTGGTTCGTGACCCCTTCACCCAAGAATTACAGTTTAGTATCCAATATCAACAAGTTTACGCTCATAACCCAGATGGAATTATTGCTGGAAAGCAGTCTTGGACTGAATTTATGGGTAATTTACAGAGAGGATGGGTAGCAACAAGACCTACCTCTGATGTGCTAATTAAATATGCTCCTGTTACCGAAGATTATGATTTTGGGGGCATTAAACTTTCACCGTTGGGAGAATTTCTCAAACAATTACAGGTAATGATGGCTCGATATCGTGTGGGTGATGGTACGGGTAATGCTACTGTCACTCCCGCAACTTCTTGTGTTCAAGATTCCAGTCAAGCACTTTACATTACCATAAAAGCTATTCAACAGCAGGTGGTGGGAAATCCATCTATCCAACAATGGTTAACGAACCATCCTCAAGATGAGCAAACCTTGCGTTTTCAAAAATTGATTTCTCTGGGTGCAGATTTAGAACGTCAATTAACTCCCTTAAGAATAGTTCGTGCCGATTGGGAGCATAATGCTGAATATTTAACTGGAATTGGTAATACTTCATCTGCTGTGAAAGATGGTAGTATTTGGGCAGGACTCAGCAGTTGGCAGACAATGATGCCTCGTTTGGCTCAAGATGAACTTGCTACCCTCTTTTTTAAACATGGTGCAAAACTCTGGTTTTTGCGAACTAATCAAATTGGTGGTTGGAATCCTGATATTATTCCCTTAGCACCCACAGGGTTATTAGGACAAATTACCATTCCTTTGACCAATTTAGCGCCAATTCCGGGAATTTTTCAGAGGTTGCTTTTATCTTTGGCGTTACCTCAGCCCCAAGATTGGTTAATCGTCGGGGTGATATTATTCATTTATGGGGCGATCGCTTTACCTTTCGGATTCCGGTCGGGCTTTTTACACTTCAGTTTTACCACTGCTAACTGGTGGCAACAACTACAAATAGCCTTAAAAGCAGCCATTTTTCCGGCTTTATCCGAAGAATTATGCTTTCGCGTTTTACCTCTAGCTCATCCCATAGAGGTAATTAACTGGCAGAAATGGGGATTATGGGCAGCATTTATGATATCGCTATTTATCTTTTATCATCCCTTCAATGCCAAAACCTTTTTTAAAGCTGGGATTCCCACCTTTTTTGACCCGATTTTTCTGACCTTAGCTGGATTTTTAGGATTAACTTGTACTGTAGCTTATGCCATGACGGGTTCTTTGTGGGCGATCGCATTTATCCATTGGATGGTAGTAGTAGTTTGGTTACTAGGTTTAGGGGGATTAAAGAAATTAACTTTACACGAAACTACGCATAACCAAGCTTGACATAGCATAAATTTAGAAGCAAGTCAATGGAATTCGTTTGAGATGCTTTAGTATTGCTACTTATTAGTTTCTACTTATCAAAGGATTTTGACTATTTTATGAGATAATTTACCGTTAACTCATGTAACTTATAAGACATTTGTATATATATTCATTGCCTTAACATCGATTTGAGTGAATTCCTCATTCACTCAAAAGTATTTTGGCATAAGACTTATAAGATAATTTACTCTAATCAGAGGCATTTCAGTCGCCTGTATAATTTCTGAATAAAATTTTGACATTTTTGATAGGGGATCACAATCGCTGATATTAGTAATTGATAACTTTCAGTAATACCATTTTTATATTTTCTTTGTTATTTTGTATTTAACGGGACAGTTTTGTATCACGTTGGGAGTTTTAATAAGACTAGGACAAGTATTTTTTTGTCCCATACAATCTAATTTCTAACGCTGACACAACTTTAATTTCTACTTACGGCACCACCCAATCCTACTTTTGTAGATTTTCTGGTAGTCAGCCCAGTCTAAAAGACGGAAATTTAGTTCATCTCAGAACCATCTTTTACAATTATGCTAGCAACCAAACATCAGCCCATTATTGTTCCTACTTTTATTAATCCCATGGGGGATGTTCATCAAGTAAGTCAACCTCGGTTTGATTTACTAAAGCCATTACGTCAATGGTTAGATGAATTTGAGATTCAAAACCACAAATTAGCTAAATTTATTGCGAAAATGATTCCCTCACAATGTCCTTTTGAGCGTGATATTGTGTTATTCGGTCGCAAAATTGCCCATATTCCCCCTCTATGCAAACTAAATCCTGTTTATAATGAATTAGTTAGTTTGCGTTTTCGGGCTTTGTGTTATTTAGTAGATCAGTGTGGAGAGGATATCCAATCCTACTGCTAAAGACAACGAGATATATACTGCATGGAAATTAAAATTCAGCATCAACCAAGTGAACAGCATCTTCATAAAATAGGAGTTTTCAAATGGGATATTTGGGAAAAGGAAGTTTCCCAATTCTCTTGGACTTACGATTCTCAAGAAACTTGCTACTTTTTAGCAGGTGATGTGACGGTTACTCCTGATGGAGGACAACCAGTGCAAATGGGTAAAGGAGATTTAGTAACTTTTCCGGCTGGTATGTCTTGTACATGGGAAATTCGCAGCGATGTCAGAAAGCACTATTATTTTGATTAACTTTGGTTATCCAGAAAACTAACATCTCCAGTAAGAGCTTTTATGCTCGGTAGACTCGCAACGAGTTTTGTAAGTATTTTGTACGATGAAGAAAAATTCGTTGCGACTCCATCATCTAGTATTTAACTCCACATTGAATATAAATTAAGCAACCGAGAATTCAGTGAATTTTCGGGTTTCTGGAGCATAAAAAGCTAAAACAATGTCCTCTTTCGGTACACCTTCTTTGATTAACTCATTAGCAATTCCTTCCTCTGTCCAATCTTCTTCAATATAAATCTTGGCATTTTTGATGCGAATATGAACTGAAATTCCTTTAATTCTTTCCTGTGGAGTCCAACCAACTTGAAACCAAATATACTGATCCCGTTGTTCATCAAAAGCTAAAAGCATTTCCAGATCAGGAGTAGTAGCTTGGGAAAAAAGTTCATGGTATTCTGTTAAAATCTTCTTAATTAATGTTCGGTATTGTTGTAATTTATCCATTTTGTAATTATCTCCTGTTCTGAATCAACAATAATTAAGTTAATCTCATTTTCATCAATAATAATTGAAATTGTTTCATCAAAATTAGATTTGTATACAAGCTGAGTAAGAGCCAAATAAATTTTATAATCAGTTGCAGTTCTTTTGAGAAAATTACGATAAATAATATATTGACCTACAGCTCTTTCTAAATCATAAATAAATGAAGGATTGACAAAACTTTTAATTTCTATGACGATTTTTTCATCACCTTTTTGCGCGGACAATGAACGTTCAGCAGCTAGATCCGATCCGCTACAAGTCTTTATTTTTTGTAAATTATAAAATAAGGATCAGAGGTAATCGTCCAACCATTCTTAATCAAGCCGGTTTTAACTACTTCATGGTAAATATCTTTTGCTGGCACTATCCTCCTTCACATCATTTCACTAGTTAGACAATGCATACCATACGATTATACTACATTTCTAGGAAAATATTTTTCTTATTGCCATAATTTGAAATATCCATCTAATCATACGTCAAGATAAAGGTAAGATATTTTTGAATGGAGTTGTGAATACAAATGCTCTTACATTTAAGCACCTGGCAGGAAGTCGAAACTTATCTCCAACAATCTCAAGGAATCATTTTCCCCATTGGTTCCACAGAACAACATCGTCGACCGGATTAATCGGTACTGATGCTATTTGTGCAGAAGCGATTGCGCGTGGAGTGGGAGAAGCAACTCAAGCTATGGTCGCACCAACTATCAATGTGGGAATGGCTCTACATCATACCGCTTTCCCTGGTTCCATCAGTCTACGTCCCACAACCTTAATTTATCTCATCCGTGACTATATTAGCTGTTTAACCAAAGCCGGTTTTACCAAATACTATTTTATCAATGGACATGGTGGAAACATTGCCACCTTAAAAGCTGCTTTTTCGGAAACTTATGCTCATTTGGACGATTTGCAAATTCCCAATGCTCAAAAAGTACAATGTCAAGTGGCTAACTGGTTTATGTGCAGTTCAGTCTACAAACTCGCTAAAGAATTATATGGTGACCAAGAAGGTTCTCATGCTACTCCTAGTGAAGTCGCCGTGACTCAATATGTTTATCCAGAGTCCATTAAACAAGCACCTCTATCACCGGAAGTTGCGAAAGGACATTCCATTTATGGTGCTGCTGATTTTCGAGAGCGTTATCCAGATGGACGCATGGGTTCAAATCCAGCTTTAGCTACACCTGAACATGGTCAGCAATTTTATGATTTAGCGGTGAAAGAACTTAGCAATGGGTATTTAGAATTTCTGAATGCAGGTTGAGCTACTGAAGGTACATTATGGTACAACGAAAATCCAGAGTCAAACCCAAACCCAAAGCGCAACCAGAATCAAAATATGATTCCCCTTGGAAAGATATCCTGGAGATATACTTTGAGGATTTTCTGCTGTTTTTCTTTCCTGATATCCATTCCGCAATTGATTGGACTCAACCAATTGAATTCTTAAACAAGGAGTTGAAACAGGTTACTAGAGATGCTGAAGTTGGACGAAGATATGCAGATACTTTTGCTAAAGTTTATCGTCTTAATGGTCAATTAAGCTATCTTTATATCCACGTAGAAATACAGAGTCAAGGGGAAGCCAATTTTCCGGAAAGGATATTCTACTATAATACTAGATTATGTGAACAATACAATTCCGTAGTCGAATCATTAGTAGTTTTTGGGGATGACAATCCTAATTGGCGACCAAACCAATATAGTATTCAAGGAATTGGGATTACTAAAACTTTCACCTTTCCTTTTGTCAAGTTGCTAGACTATGTACAAAGATGGTCTGAGTTGGAAGCCAGCCGAAACCCTTTTGCTACGGTGGTTATGGTACACTTAAGAACATTAGAAACAACCAATGACCGTGTAGCGAGGAAGGTCTATAAATTAGCCTTGATTAAACGGTTGTATGAACAAGGCTTTTCAAGAGTTGATATTATCAACTTGTACAGCCTCATCAATTGGATGATGACACTCAGTAAAGATTTGGAACGAGAATTTCAACAAGAACTAAAACAGTATGAGGAGGAGAAGAAGATGCCTTATATTACCAGTATTGGAGAGAGCCGTCAACTCGAAGGTGAACAACGCGGTGAACTGAAAGGTAAACTGTTAGAAGCACAACAAATAGTTAAACGACAGCTCAACCGCCGAGTTGGTGAACTCAATCCCTCTTTGATTAAGCAACTTGATGCCTTACCTATTGAGGAGTTAGAAGAATTAACTGATGCGCTCTTAGATTTCTCTACTGTAGCTAGTTTAGAGCAATGGCTGAGAGCTAGACCGTTAGCGCAGCCTTAGCGACGCAGGAGCGTCAGCTATTAGAGTCATAATATACTTGTATATCTAATGCTATGCTGAGGGGTGATTGTCTAAAAGATGATCGCTCCTCCATATTTTAGCATCAATCAACGGATTGGAGAAATTACCTGCAGAGGTATTCAATGTCAGCATCAGATAGCAGTGATGAAACACATCCGTCAAGTGACTCCATTACCTGTAGTTTCCATGCCCTGCTTTTGACTTGACTTCCTTTTAGGAACTTAGAGGAGTTACTTTAAAAATAAAGATATCCTCTAAGTTAATCTATACCATTTCTATTGATTATGGTACAACGAAAATCCAGAGTAAAACCCAAACCCAAAGCGCAACCAGAATCAAAATATGATTCCCCTTGGAAAGATATCCTGGAGATATACTTTGAGGATTTTTTGCTGTTTTTCTTTCCCGATATCCATTCCGCAATTGATTGGACTCAACCAATTGAATTCTTAAACAAGGAGTTGAAACAGGTTACTAAAGATGCTGAAGTTGGACGAAGATATGCAGATACTTTTGCTAAAGTTTATCGTCTTAATGGTCAAGTAAGCTACCTTTATATCCACATAGAAATACAGAGTCAAGGGGAAGCCAATTTTCCGGAAAAGGATATTCTACTATAATACTAGATTATGTGAACAATACAATTCCATAGTCGAATCATTAGTAGTTTTTGGAGATGACAATCCTAATTGGCGACCAAACCAATATAGTATTCAAGGAATTGGGATTACTAAAACTTTTACCTTTCCTTTTGTCAAGCTGCTAGACTATAGCAATCCTAAATCATTCATGAGAAAACACCATATTCATGGAGTTTAGGGAAGTCAAATATTTGACCATTAATGGAAATATCAAACAAAGCCTTGACAACAGAGAAAGAACGACAGAAAAAATGAAATTCTCGAATGAATCTTTTAGCTTGTAACCAAATATCTTCTACCGGATTTTGTTGTGGTGCATTTGGAGCAAATCGCTCACAAGTTATCAACCAATCTTGTTTTTCTAATCCATTATTCAAAGAATTTAAATAATCTTTAATTTGCCCTGAACGATGATAACCTGCACCATCCCAGATAATTAACAGTTTTGCTTCCGGACGTTGTGAGCGGAGATATTCTAAGAAATTAATTGTGTTTTCTGAGTCCCCTTTACTAGCAGAATAAGTTAAAAATTCCTTGGTTTTGTAGTCCAATGCACCAAAATAAGTTTGCCTAGAACGGATATTTTCCACTGGAATAGATACTCGTTCTTGAGTTTTACCCCAAATATACCCACATACATCTCCCCAAACTAAATGACATTCGTCAATCATGAATACAACTAGTTCTCCAGATTCAATTTCTTGACGTTGCGTTTCCAGGAGGACACAAATTTCTTTTTTTTTTGATTCTACTAATTCTGGATCATATTTTGGATTATTTGTTTGTGCTTTTTTCCAACTAATACCCGCTTCATTAAACAAATTATAATAGCTCTGTTTAGATTCAAATGTCACTTCATATTTATCAGCAATGTAGTACTCTAACTCGTCTAAAGTCCAACTATTCTTGCTTTGTAGCCATTGAATCACTTCTAAATGCTGTTCTGAACTTAGTAGTCCTTGACTTCCTTTATATTTGACTTTTAAACCTTCAATTCCATCCTGAAAAAATGCTTTCTTATACTTACTCAGAAATCCACTAGAAACTCCCAATATTGGCATTATTTCCTTATGTGTATATCCTGACAATAACATTTTCACTGCTGTTGCTCGCTGGATTTCAAGCTTGTTTTTAGTATTGTCGATAAATTCTGTTAGCGATCGCATCCACATAGTTATTTTTATACTTTTTTGTTGTAATTATTGCCTATCGCCATTATAAGTATTTTCTCACGAATAGTCAAGGATTGCTATAGATTATGTGAACAATACAATTCCATCGTCGAATCATTAGTAGTTTTTGGGGATGACAATCCTAATTGGCGACCAAACCAATATAGTATTCAAGGAATTGGGATTACTAAAACTTTCACCTTTCCTTTTGTCAAGTTGCTAGACTATGTACAAAGATGGTCTGAGTTGGAAGCCAGCCGAAACCCTTTTGCTACGGTGGTTATGGTACACTTAAGAACATTAGAAACAACCAATGACCGTGTAGCGAGGAAGGTCTATAAATTAGCCTTGATTAAACGCTTGTATGAACAAGGCTTTTCAAGAGTTGATATTATCAACTTGTACAACCTCATTGATTGGATGATGACACTCAGTAAAGATTTGGAACGAGAATTTCAACAAGAACTAAAACAGTATGAGGAGGAAAAGAAGATGCCTTATATTACCAGTATTGAGAGAGCCGGTCAACTCGAAGGTGAACTAATAGGTGAACAACGCGGTGAACTGAAAGGTAAACTGTTAGAAGCACAACAAATAGTTAAACGACAGCTCAACCGTCGAGTTGGTGAACTCAATCCCTCTTTGATTAAGCAACTTGATGCCTTACCTATTGAGGAGTTAGAAGAATTAACTGATGCGCTCTTAGATTTCTCTACTGTAGCTAATTTAGAGCAATGGCTGAGAGCTAGACCGTTAGCGCAGCCTTAGCGACGCAGGAGCGTCAGTTAAACTCTGAAAAATATAGTAAGGGTACAACATACCGCACCCCTACTATAAATTATCAAAAATTACTAATTGTTCTCAGTAGCTTAACAGCTAATTTGTTTACGCATCATCTAAAGCCGCAATCCCAGGTAATATCTTACCTTCGAGTAACTCTAAACTAGCACCACCACCAGTGGAAATATGGCTCATTTGGTCAGCTAAACCCACCTTGTTCCACCGCAGCTACAGAGTCACCACCACCAATAATAGTAGTGGTGCCGGTTTTGCCAATTTCTGCTAGAGTATGAGCGATCGCTTCTGTACCTTTAGCAAATTTCTCAAACTCAAACACACCCATTGGTCCATTCCAAATTACGGTTTTGGTATCAGCAAGGGCAGCTTGGAATAATTTCACTGATTCATGACCAATATCCAAGCCCAAGCGGTCTTCAGGAATATTGTCAATGCTCACAGTGACCGCATCAGCATCAGGAGAAAACTTATCTGCGGCGATGACATCAGTAGGTAATAGTAAAGCTACACCTCTTTCTTTCGCTTTAGCTTCCAAAGATTTTGCTAATTCTAGCTTATCATTTTCCACCAAAGATTTACCCACATTCAAACCACGGGCTTTATAGAAAGTGAAAATCATCCCACCACCAATGATGAGCTTATCGCACTTTTCCAACAAAGTTTCAATCACACCGATTTTGCTAGAAACTTTGGAACCACCGATAATTGCCACCAAAGGACGTTGGGGATTTTCAATGGCATTTTGCAAATATTGCAATTCCTTCTCAATCAAATATCCAGCCACAGAAGGCTTCAGGTAATGAGTCACACCTTCAGTGGAAGCATGAGCGCGGTGAGCAGTACCAAAAGCATCATTTACATAAAAATCAGCATTAGAGGCTAACTTTTTCGCAAATTCTGGGTCATTTTTCTCTTCTTCTGGATAGAAGCGGACATTTTCCAATAGCAGGACTTGACCATTTTGTAAAGCTGCTACTTTAGCGGTAACTTCATCACCAATGGAATCATCAGTCTTCACAACTGGTTGACCCAGTAACTCAGAAAGACGCTTGGCTACATGAGTCAGACGCAATTTCTCATCTACACCCTTGGGACGCCCAAAATGGCTAACGAGAATAACCTTGGCTCCCTTTTTGGTCAAATCTTGGATAGTTGGCAGTGCAGCACGAATCCGCGTATCATCGGTGATATTGCCTTTTTCGTCCACAGGCACGTTAAAATCAACCCGTACCAAGGCACGTTTGCCAGATACATCAGCCGCCGATAAATTTGATAAACTTTTCTTAGACACAGCCAAATTCTCCTGATTACCTTTTTGTTATTGTTTTGAAAGTATAACCATCCAGATTTTACCGGAGTTAGGGGTGTTGAGGTGAGAGATGTTTAAAACAGTTCTATTTCCAATTGATCAAAGTCGGGAAGCACGGGAAGCTGTTGACGTGGTTGTTAACGTCGTCCAGAAGTATAGTAGCCGCTTAGTACTGTTGTCTGTGGTTCAGGAAACTACCTCAGATGAGACAGGTGATAACCCAATGGTGTCCCCAGAAATAGTGGCTAAACTACTAGAAAACGCCCAAGCTTTGTTTTTGCAGCAGGGAATTACGGCTGATGTCCTAGAAAGACAAGGTAAAGCCGCCTTTACCATCTGTGATGTTGCTGATGAAATTGAGGCAAATTTAATCATTATGGGTTGTCGAGGCTTAGGCTTAACTGAAGAAGGAGCAACTGATAGTGTTACTACACGGGTGATTAATCTGTCACCTTGTCCAGTACTGATTGTTCCATAAGCTACCCGTTTTTACTTGCTGAAGTTTAGATTTTGGATTTTGGATTGAAGATTCAAAATCCAAAATTTAATCCCATTGCTGTGCTTTAGAACTGTGTTGATATTTCGGTAGTGGGGATTCTGAATTCAAAAAATCAGAGAAAGAGTCGAGATTAAACGGGTTTAGCAATGATATATTGACAAAGAAGTATCTTAACTAAAAGCCCTTGATGATGAGCGACACATCCAATATAAAAATCAGCATTATATTTACTGATGAATTAGACGATGAAGAAAAAAATCAAGAAGTGCAAAAACTCTTGACTCAAATGAAATCCCTGGATGAGGTAGAAGATGCAAACCCAGTGATTGACCCCAACCCCCCAGAGAATAATAAAGCTGGAGGTGGTTTTTTAATAGGACGATTGATGGCTGAAATCAAGTTAGATAATATCACCAAAGTATTTGGGTGGTTAAAAGACCGTTTAGGGAATAAACCCATCAAATTGCATGTCAAAGCTCCTGACGGTCGGGAAATCAATATAGATGTTGGCAGCAAAGAGGAATTTGAGTTAATTTGGCAGAAAGCAGAGGATTTCCTCAAAAAGTAGCATTGGACAATGAGAAAAATTGCACTACTGATAGGAGTGAGCGAATATCAATCAGGATTAAACCCACTACTTGGTGCTGTAAAAGATGTTGAAGCCATGCAACGAGTATTACAGCACCCGGAAATGGGTGGTTTTGCAGAAGCTGATATGGTAGTCCTCAAAAATCCGCAACGGGGAAAAATGGAAACAGCAATTGAACAGCTTTTTTCTGCTCGTCAGAAAGAAGATTTATTGCTGTTTTATTTTTCTGGTCATGGGATTCTAGATGATAGGGGTAAATTATATCTGACCAATAACGAAACTCGTAAAAACGATGGCAATTTGGTTAAAACTAGTGCAACTGCTGCTAGCTTGATACATGAGATGATGGAAAATAGTCGTTCTCAACGACAAGTGATTATTTTGGATTCTTGTTTTAGTGGTGCTTTTGCCCAAGGGATGAAAGCCAAAGATGATCATACTATAGATATTAATAAACAACTGGGAGGAAAAGGGAGAGCCGTTTTGACTTCTTCCTCTGCGACTCAATATTCCTTTGAACAGGAAGGAGAAGAATTATCAGTTTATACTCGTTATCTGGTAGAAGGGATAGAAACTGGGGCTGCTGCTACAGATAATGATAGCATGATTTCTATTAATGAATTGCATGAATATGCGCGAAAAAAAGTGCAAGAAGCTGCTCCCGCAATGAGTCCCAAAATTTATACTGTGGAAGAAGGTTTCAAGATTAAATTAGCAAAAGCACCTTCATGTAGTCGTAAATTAGAATATCGTAAGAAAATAGAGGAACTTTTAAAAGATGGCGAAATTTCACCTATTGGTCGTCGAATTTTAAAACTTCGTCAACAGGAATTAGGTTTGTCAGATGATGAGATTAAACAAATAGAGTATGAGGTTTTTGAACCTTTAAGAAAACATCAAGCTAATTTGAAAGAGTATGAAGAAGCTTTGCAGGAAATTTTGCAGCATGAAACTACTTTAAGTGAAAGAACACAAGCGGAATTAAAACTTTTACAGGGAATGTTAAAACTCAGGGATGAAGATATAGAACCAATTCATAAAAATTTAATCTCGTCTTCAAAACTTGTTTCTATCCCAGATGATATCCCTCAACCAAATAAAATCATTAATATCGGTGATGATGAACTGCGTTCAGAAAAGGATATTGACTATACTCGACTACGTGACCTACTCAAAGCAGGTAACTGGGAGGAAGCAGATGCAGAAACTTATCGAGTCATGATTCAAGTGGTAGGTCGTAAGGATGGTGATTATATTAGAGATAAAGAAATGTTAAACTTTCCCTGTGCTGACCTCCTCACTATTGACCGATTATGGGTAAAATACAGTAATGGTCGCTTTGGCTTCAGTGTCCAAAAGAAGATTTACCTGAGTGTTGGTGGTAAGTTTGATGGCAGTTATAATCAAGAAGCTTGGGAAAAATTCGGCAATGCCGTGGGATGGAGAGTGAACAATAAATGGATAAATAATACGGATAAACCGATAATTTTTGATACGTTAGCACCCAAAGGACACCTTCCTGCGCTCGTTTTTTTGTGGATATACGGTTCGGAGTTTGGTGTTGTTGTTTCTTCTCTCGCATCGAGACTTGTAAACTGTAATATTTAAGGCTTTCAGATTTTTATTAAGAATAGTTACGGCTCACTTTTCCAAGCTAGAATCTATGTTTGAGAGATTCGATACCTGGCACTGGGAAGAGATGGGGAGAGGCTTTAACTAGCGGCAAAATCAGTAAATTTCCGTTTGTATGGGGCTTTAAAACCCAAAACTATATCTTGTTTAGGAACTCCAGCTTCTACTAATTCATTAGCTACTCCGATTTCCGTTCCATCCCGTTCAATCCAAATTTTACCATCTTTAATTTCTACATAAATAATACACCCAAATATTCGGGTTAATTCTTGCCAACCAATATTAAGAACTTGATAATGGTCGCGCTCCGTATCAAATATCAATTTAACTTCTGTCGGACTATCGGAGCGATTTTTCGCGTGACTTTCTAGAACTTTTTGGACTATTTCTTTGTAATTCAGTCTCTCCATATCACAATCTCCTCTTGAGTTGGGTTAAAAACCAGTAGTTTGAGTTGATATTCGACAATTATTCTTTGAATAAACTTCCTACGAAAAAACTCATCGTAAACATCTACCGGAACAGCTAAATACAAAATTCGAGTAGGTTCCGTCAACCTTAATGCTGAACGATAGTTGAGACATTGACCCAGAGCTAAGTGAAATTCAGTTATATCTGAAGCTCCTAAAAAAGATTTTATCTCTACTGCTATTTTTTTACCAGTTTTTTCAGCAGCTAATATTCTCTCTGCTGTTAAGTCTATGTAAAAATCAACATCCTCAACTTGAATAAATAGATGTTCGTCAGTAATTGTCCATCCATCTTTTTTGAGGGCTATTTTAACAGTATCATGAAATAAATCCTTAGCTGGCATATATAAGTTAAATTTATTTAACTACTAATTATATCATAAAATTCTAATCCCAAATCTGCAAACGTCCAAAATCCTTTGTGTGATAACATCTGTAAGCTCCTGAAGGTGGGAAAATCAATATAGATTGTCAGGAAAGACGAATTTGAGTTAATCTGGCAGAAACCAGAGGATTTCCTCAAAAAGTAACATTGGACAATGAGAAAAATTGCACTACTGATAGGAGTCAGCGAATATCAATCAGGATTAAACCCACTACTTGGTGCGGTAAAAGATGTAAGGAATCAGGGAAAAAATATTGATTGGTTTTATGATTCATGGATAAAATAATTATTAGAGCGTTGATAAAATAGGTTAAGGCTATGTTTGTTAAAGGTATAAAAAGAGGCAGAATTATTGAGTTATTAGAAGATGTACATTTGCCTGATAATCAAGAGGTTTTAGTAGAAATTAGAGAGATTAATGATTTTTGGTCGGCTTTACAAGATTTTAGAGAAAGGGTAGATTTAGAAAGTATTGATGATGATACATTTGAAAATTTACGGGATAAATCTCCAGGAAGGGAGGTGAATTTATGACTGTTAAGTATTTACTAGATACTAATATTTTATCAGAGGCTAAACGTCCCAAACCGAATCAAAAAGTAATGGAAAAGCTAAAATTATGTAAACATGAAATAGCCACAGCTACTGTAGTGATTCATGAATTATTATATGGGTGTTTTCGACTTCCTGAGTCTAAAAGACGTGAAGATTTAGAGGATTATATAAACCTTGTAATTTTAGCACAACTCCCTTTATTAGATTATGACTTAAAATCCGCACAATATCATGCACAAGAAAGAGCGAGATTATCTAAATTGGGTAAAATCCCTGGTTTCAGTGATGGACAAATTGCTTCTATTGCATTTACAAATAATTTGTTTTTAGTGACCAATAATGTCTCAGATTTTCAAGATTTTGATGGTTTGAGAATAGAAAATTGGTTTAATTAATGTAAATAATGTACTAGAAGAATATACTCCTTAGGGTAAATTTATGCCCATGCGTTACGCACGCTCTCGTCAAAATAGGCTTGTGTAAGCTGTTTAGGCATTCTTAAGTTCCTTAAAAGTTAGGATTAGTAGTGATTTTTCAGAGATTCTTATCTACATGAAAATTGGTGTAATTCTGTTTTACAATGATAGCTTAACTAATAACTTTTGGCGATCGCATCTAAAATCCAGGTTTTAGTCAACAATACCTTTCAAAAAAAAGAGTCTTACAAAGATACAGCAGATAACAATTAATTATATTATTAGTATCTTGCTTTAACAACTCACAGCATACAGCATGCGCTAAAGCGCAACTACAAGCCAATTTTGCTGGTTGAGACAAATATTTTATCGGTTTCCTCAAAAAACATCCTCTAATAATCGTTATCAGACACACAAATCCCTTTACATTTAATCCCATTGCTAGCAGTACGCAAACAATGAGAACATAAAACATTGTCTGCTTCTGATTTTTTAATCGTATTTATACTAGTATCGCTTTGTGGCTGATCTTTTTCTGTCTGGATTTTTACATTCATAACGATGGAAGAATTTTTTCAAGTTGCTACAGTAGTAATATTATATTTGAAAGTATTATCAATGTAAAATCAGTCTTTAGTACTCAAAGGATTTTGGAGAGTAAATTAAAATATGATGGAAAACAATTGGGGAAATTTTTTGAAAAACCTGGGAGAATGGCAGGGAACTTTTACCTCGGTTTCCCTAGAAGGAGAATTATTAAAATCAACTCCTTCAATTCTTAACCTGGAAGGATTCGATAATAATCAATTAGTGCGGTTCAGATTGCGTCGATTTAATTCCCATGACTATAATGAACCCCCAATCTCCGATTATTCACAAGAATATCAATCCCTTGGTAATCAGGCTATGTTTTTTCCAACGGGGGCTTTTTCTAAAGGAACCCTACAACTCGCACCATTTAGCGAATTTGGAGCAGAATACGGATTCGTCGCTGAAAATCGTCGCTTGCGTTTTGTCCAATTATACGACAAACAGGGTGATTTAAGCAGTATGACTCTAATTCGAGAATTTAGAACTGGTACAGATGCCCGTGAACGTCCTCCTCTCACCGTAGAGCAATTACTAGGTCAATGGCAAGGAACAGCCCATACTGCTTACTCTGATTGGCAACCATCCCAAACTCACACTACCCATTTAGAAGTTAAAGATATCGGTGGTGGTCGATTGCAGCAAGAGTTGTCCTTTGGCGATCGCACCATAACCTCTACTGCTCGCATAGACAATAACACATTGCATTTTGAAGATGGGTCTGCCCCTAGAAAGATTTTACTGTTACCTGATGGCACTTCTAGCAACACTCCCCTACACCTCAAACTGCGGGAATCATTTTTTGTGGAGGTGGGTTGGTTAGTCGAGGAAAATGAACGCGAGCGTTTGATTCGTAGTTATAATGAAAAAGGAGAATGGATTAGTGCAACTCATGTGATTGAACGCAAATCTTAAGCGCAGTCTAGGGAAATAAGGAAAAAATCCCTATATCCCTATATCTCAAATTTTATCTACATCCTAATGATTGACGAGTGTCCACACCTGTCTTAGAGTTGACACCAGATGCTTTAACGCAAAGTTTTTTCACTTCTAATCCATCTAAAATCGCATTGGTAAAATCAGTTCCCGTCACATCTACATTTGTAAAAGTAGACCTGAGCATCATCGCATTTTCCAGGACTGCATCACTTAAATCAGTATCCCTGAATGTTGCTAAATAAGCAATTCCTTCACTAAAATCTACACCGTGCAGATTTACATCTTCTAACAAAGTACCGTTAAATAACCCACCCCGCAAATCAGCATTGCTAAAATTGGTGTTCTTTAACTTGATATTAGTAAACTCCGCTTTAATTAAACTTTGTCCCGAAAAGTCGGTTTTGAGGAATTTCTCTCCCGCAGAGCGAGTAATGCTGGAAGAACTCGCAGCTTCTGCTGATAATGGAAATAAACACAGCACTGTTACTAAAATCAGGCTAGCAACCACTTGCCAATACTTGAGCATCTTTTTCATTAGCTTTTCTTAATAAATCTCAACAATTCCATCCTTTATTATTAAACCGCACTCCGTAGGATAGAAACATATTTAAATGCGATCGCATCATCTACCTGTGACTAAACCAGAAAATATCCCAGAATCCCTAGCACGTACTCCTTTATATGAAAAGGGTGTAGAACTCAAAGCCCGCTTTACCAACTTTGGCGGTTGGGAAATGCCAGTCCAATTTAGTAGCATTGCTTCTGAACACGAAGCAGTCAGAAGTGGAGCGGGGATGTTTGATATTTCCCATATGGGCAAATTTACTCTCCAAGGTCAAACGGTAATTTCCCAACTCCAAAATTTAGTTCCTTCAGATTTGAGTCGTTTACAACCAGGTCAAGCTCAATACACTGTCTTATTAAATCCCCAAGGGGGAATCATTGACGATATTATTATTTATGACCAAGGTACAGATAGTACTGGTATTCAAAATGTAGTAATAATTGTTAATGCATCTACGACAACGAAAGATAAAGCATGGTTATTACAAAATCTAGATGGACTAGAATTTCAAGATATTTCCCGCGAGCAAGCTTTAATCGCGATTCAAGGAACAAAAGCTGTTAGTTATCTTCAGTCCTTAGTATCCATAGATTTAACCCCCATCAAAGCTTTTGGTCATTTAGAAACCACCTTATTTGGTCAACCCGCTTTCCTGGCTCGCACAGGTTACACGGGAGAAGATGGATTTGAAGTCATGTTAGATTCAGAAACAGGGATAAAATTATGGCAACATCTTCGTGATTCTGGAGTTATCCCCTGTGGATTGGGTGCAAGAGATACCCTCCGTTTAGAAGCCGCAATGGCACTTTATGGACAAGATATCGACGATACCACCACTCCTTTAGAAGCTGGTTTAGGTTGGTTGGTTCATTTAGATACCAAGGGTGAATTTATTGGACGGTCAATTTTAGCACAACAAAAAGCCAATGGAGTGCAACGTCGTTTAGTGGGTTTACAAACCCAAGGACGAAATATAGCTCGTCATGGTTATCCCATTCTTGCCTCTGGTGAAGTTGTGGGAGAAGTTACCAGTGGGACTCTATCTCCTACTCTCGGTTATCCCATTGCTTTAGCTTATGTTCCTTCTGCACTAGCAACTACTGGAAAGTCGTTAGAAGTGGAAATTCGTGGTAAAGCTTATCCCACTACTGTGGTTAAACGTCCTTTTTATCGTTCCCCACATCGGAATAAGTGAGAGGGGGGATGGGGAGGTGGGGAGGTGGGGAGGTGGGGTGATAAATTGTTTGCTGTTTCCTACTTCCTACTTCCTACGCTTGCTTTTACGTTACTATTGTCACACTAATTTTTTAACTGTAAGGAGAATTGTATGTCTTCAGAATTTCCACAAGATTTGAAATATTTGGACTCTCATGAATATATCCGGTTAGAAGAGGATATTGCCAAGATTGGGATTACAACTTTTGCAATCAACCAATTGGGTGAGATTGTATTTGTGGAATTACCAGAAGTTAATACTAGTGTGGAAAAAAATGAACCATTTGGCACGATTGAATCAGTCAAAGCTGTGGAAACTCTCTATTCTCCAGTGACTGGTACTGTTGTGGAACGCAATGAAGCTATTATTGATGACCCTGAAGTAATAAATGATGATACTTATGGTGATGGGTGGTTAATAAAAGTACGTATTGATGACCCTAGTGAAATTGATGACAGCTTGACAGCAGAACAATATAGTGAGTTGGTATTAGGAGAGTAGGAATCGGGTACTTGGAAAGACCTCACCCTGGTTTTACTGCGTAAAGCCAGGGTGAGGTTCAGGTTCAACACCAAGAAATGTCACATAATTAAAAATTTGTTGCAAAATATTAAAGAGTAGTGTCTGGAGAGCAATTTGTGGTAGTGTACAATCCTCATATTCAGTCTAGCAACCCCCAAAAGCTAGAGCATAGCAGTCAACAGTTAAGTAACTTTGCCCAAAGACATATCGGCCCTAATTCCCAGGATATTCAGCAAATGCTGGAAGTATTGGGATTATCTAGTCTTGATGACCTAATTGAGCAAGTAGTACCACCGGGAATTAGATTAAATCGAACATTAGAATTACCAATAGCACCCAGCGAATACGCTGCTTTGATAGAATTAAAGAAAATTGCTAATCAAAATCAGATTTACCGCTCTTTGATTGGGATGGGTTATTATGATTGTATTACCCCACCTGTAATTCAACGAAATATTCTCGAAAACCCAGGTTGGTACACTGCTTACACTCCCTATCAACCAGAAATTTCCCAAGGACGATTGGAAGCTCTGCTAAATTTCCAAACCATGATTATTGATTTAACGGGTTTAGAAATTGCTAATGCTTCTTTATTGGATGAAGCGACCGCAGCAGCAGAAGCGATGAGTCTCAGTTATAGTGTCAGCAAAAATAAGGCTACTAGCTATTTTGTCTCTAGTGATTGTCATCCCCAAACCATTGATGTCTTACAAACTAGAGCGAAACCTCTAGGAATTGAGATTATTATTGGTGACCATCAAACTTTTGATTTTCAACTACCAATTTTTGGTGCTGTCCTCCAATACCCTGCTAGTGATGGTACGATTTATGATTACCGGGCTTTTATTGAAAAATCCCATGCGGTAGGTGCATTAGTAACTATAGCCGCAGACCCTTTAAGTTTAACTTTACTCACTCCTCCTGGTGAATTTGGTGCTGATATTGCGGTGGGAAGTACTCAGCGGTTTGGAATTCCCTTGGGATTTGGTGGAGCCCATGCAGCATATTTAGCGACCAAGGAAGAGTATAAAAGACAGATACCCGGACGAATTGTGGGTGTGTCGAAAGATGTTAATGGTAAACCTGCATTACGTTTGGCTTTACAAACCCGCGAACAACACATCCGTCGGGAAAAAGCTACTAGTAATATTTGTACCGCGCAGGTATTATTGGCTGTGATGGCAAGTATGTATGCTGTTTATCATGATCGACAGGGTTTAAAGGCGATCGCTCAAAATATCCACCATCTCACCACGATTTTAGCAGCAGGACTCCAAGATTTAGGATATCATATTATCAATGATACTTTCTTTGATACTCTGCGAATAGATTTAGGCACAAATAACCTAGACGCAATCCTCAAAGCTGCGACACTCAAGCAGATTAATTTCCGAATTTTTGATCAAACCACCATTGGCATTTCCCTAGATGAAACCACAACATTAGAAGACATAGAAGACCTCTACCAAATCTTCTCCCCATCCCCCGATCACCCCATCACCTCACCTCCCCACCTCCCCAACTCATCCCCCCACCTCCTTCTCCCTCGTCAAAGCAGTTATCTAACTCACCCAGTTTTTAACAGGTATCACTCAGAAACAGAGTTATTACGTTATATACACCAGTTAGAAACTAAAGATTTGTCATTGACTACATCAATGATTCCGTTGGGGTCTTGTACGATGAAGTTAAATGCCACATCAGAGATGATTCCTGTTACTTGGTCAGAATTTGGGAAAATACATCCTTTTGCACCTTCATCTCAAACCCAAGGGTATCAAATTCTGTTCCAGCAACTTGAAGAATGGTTAGCGGAAATAACTGGTTTTGCAGGAATTTCTCTGCAACCAAATGCTGGTTCTCAAGGTGAATATGCTGGACTTTTGGTAATTCGGGAGTATCATCAAAGTCGAGGAGAAGCACACCGCAATGTTTGTTTAATTCCAGATTCAGCACATGGGACAAATCCTGCAAGTGCGGTGATGTGTGGAATGAAGGTTGTGGTTGTTGGTTGTGATTCTCAAGGGAATATTGATTTAGATGATTTGCGAACCAAAGCTGAAAAACACAGTTCCTGAACTTGCTGCGTTGATGGTGACATATCCTTCCACTCATGGAGTTTTTGAAGAAGCAATTTCCGAAATTTGCGATATTGTTCATAGTCATGGTGGACAAGTTTACATGGATGGAGCAAATATGAATGCTCAAGTGGGAATTTGTCGTCCTGGTGATATTGGTGCAGATGTTTGTCATTTGAATCTACACAAAACCTTCTGTATTCCCCACGGTGGTGGTGGTCCTGGGAATGGGTCCAATTGGTGTTGCTGCCATCTTGTTCCTTTCTTACCTGGACATCCAGTGGTGAATAGATATCACCAAGAGGTCTATTCTCAAACTCAACATCTCGAATCCGTCGCTGCTGCACCTTGGGGAAGTGCTAGTATTTTGGTGATTTCTTGGATGTATATTGCCATGATGGGTGCAGATGGGTTTGACAGATGCAACGAAAGTGGCAATTTTGAATGCTAATTATATTGCCAAGAGATTAGAATCCTATTATCCGGTTTTGTATCAAGGGAAAACATGGTTTAGTTGCTCATGAGTGTATTTTAGATTTGCGATCGTCTGAAAAAATCTGCCAGTATTGAAATTGATGATGTTGCCAAGCGACTCATGGACTATGGTTTTCATGCACCGACGGTTTCTTGGCCAGTTGCAGGTACAATCATGGTAGAACCGACAGAAAGTGAATCTAAAGCAGAATTAGACCGTTTCTGTGATACTCTGATTGCGATTCGGGAAGAAATTGCGGAAATTGAATCCGGGAAAGCGGATATCCACGATAATCTTTTGAAAAATGCACCGCACACAGCAGAAAGTTTAATTGTTGGGGAATGGAATCATCCCTATACTCGTGAGCAAGCTGCTTATCCTGCACCTTGGACAAGGGAATATAAATTCTGGCCAAGTGTGGGGAGAATTGATGCTGCTTTTGGAGATAGGAATTTTGTTTGTTCTTGTCTACCAATGGAAGCTTATCAATAGTAATAGTAGTATGTGGAGTAGGCATCTTGCCTGCTCTACCACGTCTTCCCATATTGACATAGCTGTTTATCATGCTCTACAGGGATTACAGCAATTTTCATGTAGATAAGCCACATTTTTATGTTTCGCGCATTCGTCGAAGACGTTCGGTGCAGGGTAGACGCATTCGCCGCTAGGCGTTCGGTGCAGGGTAGACGCAAAGGAAGTAATATACTGTGATGTAAGTACATGAAAACTGCTGTAACATGAACTTAGTTGAGTTAGTAAGACTCAGAATTAACACACTGGATTATGTCCAACCCAACACTTCTTTATCTGTCAATAATCTTTTGCACACCTGAGAATATATCTGATATTGGCAGGGAGAGGTGCAGCGAATGAAAATACAAGGCACGGATAAGGCATCGGAGGTAAATTCTGCAACAAGCACTAAGCACGTAGTAGCTGAGACTGACCAAGAGAGAAAAGCCAAAGAAAATTACGGAGATAGTACGTTTGTCCTCTCGTCTTCGGTACTAACTGAAGCCGTAGACGCAAATACTCACGACTTTACAGACGCACCTGGAGTCAAATCGGATCGCAAAGATATACAGGCGATGGTCGTAATCTATCTATACACGAAAACCGGAGATCCTCCCAGTGGTTTCGGCAAAAATCAACCGGTCAAATTGGCGATCAACGGCGTATCCACACTATGCGAGATCGGTGTCATCAAGAGCGGTGACGACAAGCTAAAAATTACCCACTTCAAGAAATTATGAACACCAATCCAAATATGCTTTTCGACCAAACCCATAGTCAGCTTATTGAACACTCATGGATGAATATGTATTTCGTGCGCTGTGCGACATGGAAATGGCACAACAACAAGCAGATAGAGATAATGTCTGAAAATGGGCATATCCCAGTCGTGTTGGACGAATGGCAAACACTGGTATTTCATGAGGCTAATACCAATCAAACTATTACTGAGTTAATTTTATCACTGGCTACTCGGTATTCCAAGAAGGAGGCGGTTCCCGTTAATCTAGATATGATCATCCTAAAATCTCTAGAATTTTTGGTCGCAGATGTGCAAGCAGTACGGATGACCTCAATAAAAATGGACATCCCAGATGATTATGTTTTCCCCCTCGAATAAAAATGCGATCGCTACCACGTCTTCCCATATTGATATAGCTGTTTATCATGCTCTACAGGGATTACAGCGATTTTTATGTAAATGAACCACATTTTTTTTGTCTCACGCATTCGTCGAAGACGTTCCCGCAGGGTAGGCGCATTCGCCGCTAGGCGTTCCCGCAGGGTAGGCGCAAGAGCAAGAAGTACGCAAAAATTAACTGTGGCTTAAATAGATGAAAACTGCTGTAAAGACGATAATCCAAACTAGGCTGCATATCTAATAATCTCAACCTCTGCTCCATTATTAACAGCAACTTCTGCCCTTTCTAGCACTTGTTCAGTAATTGCATCATTTAAATAATATTCCCCGCAGTTATCACAAACTTGTGCTGGAACTTTTTTAATGACCACAATACATTCATCTCGTTCTAGTTTCCAACTCATTCACCAAACTACCTTCATTAATTTGTCGCCACCAAACGATTTTTTTATGCTCAGATAATCGGTCACATAGTCGAGAAGCAATGCTACTTTTGCCTAATCCTCCCATCCCATAAATTATAAACTGATCCGTTCTAGCATAATCTTCTAGTGGCTGTATTTTGTGGAGCAGGCCGGAAAGCCTGCTATTAAAGTCATGCGGGCAAGATGCCCGTTCCACGTCTAAAAATTAACACATTACTCTCTTTCTAAAATAAAATGCCAATCTGGCAACCAACTAGAAAATAACTCAGTTAAATTCATAAGAGATAAATCAATTCAAGATTGATTTCACTGGGGTACAGCAAAAAAATATTCTGTCACAGACTATTTTTTAAGCACAAAAATTAATCATCAAGTTTGGCATTTACTGCAATGGGAATTTAATTATATATAGATGTTATCGTTTTCATCCAAGTTAACCCCCTTAAAATAACGGATAACGTCTATATAGAGATTCCTAAACTCTACAGCAGTAAATGCTAGAGTGGGAGATTAACGGCTTTTGATATGCCTCTCCCTCTCTTTTTTATTTAACCACATTCAAAATCTAAAATTCCGTCATTTAGTATTTTCTCAGGAATTTTAATTTGTGATAAATACTGAAGATTGAAAGACCTCACTCAGGTTTTACGGCGTAAAATCTGGGTGAAGTTCGTAGGGGCGTAAGGCATTACGCCCCTGCCGAAGCGGAGAGGGAAAATTTATGTATATTATTCTAATTATTTGCATCTTTTTTTACTTTAGAGCAAGTCTCCACGTCAGAGAGGGGTTTGGGGAGAGGTCTTTCGTGTGTACACGGTAGATACGGGGGAAAAAATCAATGGGAAATCTATGTATAAATCTGATATTATGTTTGATAATCTAGCTACACTATACCTATTTCCCAATTATGATAGAATTTGCAGCGATTACGTCTGTAATTAGTAAATATGCTCCTCAAGCTAGTCAGCTAATTATTAAACAAGGTCAAAAAAATCAAGCTATCATCAAGATTTTCCAGGAATTAAACCTCAATCCTACCCAAATTTCTGATGATGTTGATGTGGTTTATGCTCATGCACTAGTAAAATATGGAGTATTTAAACCAGAACCAATTTTAAAATTATTTGAAGAGAAAAAAATTAAAGATGCTTTTTGGGGTGCTTATACTGCTAACGCTCCTTTTGATTTTTTAGACAATACCAGAAAATTTCTGAATGAAAATTCTGAATTAAAGACACAAATCATCAATTCAACAATTAATCTTTTGGGTGAACTAGAAGAATTTGGTGAAGTTTTTATTGCAGTATCTAAACTAGCTAAAGCTAAAAAATTTGAGCCTTATCCAGATTGGAATTTAGATGTTTATCCTAAAGAGTTTAAAGCCTTAATTTTTGAAAAAACCCGTTTATTTTGTGGTCGTGATTTTGTTTTCCAAGCGATTTTAAAATTTATCAGTACTAAAGCCAAAGGTTACTTTACGGTAATTGGTGATGCAGGTATGGGTAAAAGTGCTATAGCTGCTAAATTCATTTTAAATTATAAATGTCCTTGTTATTTTAATATTTTTGCAGAAGGACGGAATAAACCAGAACAGTTTTTAGCGAGTATTCGTCAACAATTAATTAAGCGTTATTCTCTACAAAATGCCGATAAAGCTGATTTACCAACTTTATTACAGAAAGCTAGTGAAAAACTAACTCCAGGACAAAGACTTGTGATTGTTGTTGATGCACTTGATGAAGTAAAGCAGGAAGAAAATAGCAATCTTTTAGATTTACCTCAAAGTCTACCCAATGGAGTTTATTTTTTACTGACTAGAAGACATTATAATCAAGAAACAAAACGTTTAACTTTGTCTCCAGATACTCCTGGAGATGAATTAGATTTAACCCAGGATGATTATACAAATTTGAGTCAAGAAGATATCAAAGAATATATTCATTTATTTTTGAATATGAGTAAATCTGAACTTAAACAATGGATTCAACAATTATATCAAAATCAGGCTAAAAATAATGAAGGAATTATTCTCAATCAAGAAATAATCGCATTGAGTGAGTGGATACAAAAGCAAAATCCCCAAATTGAACAGAAAACATTTATTGAACAGTTAGCTGAAAAAAGTCAGAATAATTTTATGTACCTGCGTTATGTTTTACCAGCTATTGCTACTGGTAAATATAACGATTTAAATTTAACAGGATTACCCCAAGGGTTGGAGGAATATTATAGAAAACATTGGGAACGAATGTATATGGATGATGATGACCAAGATATGAATGTGAAAATTCTCTATATTTTGGTGGTCAGAGGTGATAAAATATCATCAAATATGATAGCTGATATTTTGGATCAAGATATATTTCCAGTGGAAAATATTTTAGCTCAATGGGTGGAGTATGTAACACCGAAAAAAATACAGGAAGCAGATGAGGAGAAGACTTATTATAGTATTTATCATCGGAGCTTTTTGGAATTTCTGCAAAAACAACCAACTCTGGATGGAAATAAAAATAAAAGGAGATTTAGAGAAGTTAATCAAAAAATTTACGAATATTTTAATGGATAAAGCAAAATGGGAAAAATTGCTGATAAATTCACAAATTTTAGTAGTGAGAAACAAAGATTTTATCTGGATAAAAGCCCTGAAAATGCTTTGAATGCTGGATATGTGGACAACTATTATGAAATTCTCACGGATTTCGATTTTATTTATCTGAAAGTTCAATATCATAATTTTGGAGTAGAATCGCTGATTAATGATTATTCTTTGATTGATGGCAAAAATATATCATATCAAGAAAATGAATTAGACACTGAAAAAATTAAAATCCTGAAATTAGTTCAACGTGTACTACAATTATCATCTCATGTTTTGAATCAAGATTCAAGTCAATTAGTAGGACAATTATGGGGAAGATTGCAAAGTTTTACTCAGCCGGAAATTCAGAAAATATTAGCAGATGCATCTCAAAGTAAAAGCAAAACTCCTCGATTTCGTCCCATCACAACTAGTTTAACTACTCCAGATGGAAATCTATTACGTACCTTGACAGGTCATAACACCCTAACTGGTCATAACGACTCAGTAAGAGCAATGGCAATTACTCCAGATGGTAAAATAGTCATCTCTGGTTCATTTGACAAGACCCTGAAACTGTGGGATTTGCAGACAAAAATCGAAATCTCTACCCTAACTGGTCATGACGCCTCCATAAGAACGGTAGCAATTACCCCAGATGGTCAAACAGCCATTTCTGGTTCAGTTGACAAGACGATAAAATTATGGGATTTGCAGACAGGAAGGGAAATCTTAACTCTTGTAGGTCATACAGACTCAGTTATAGCACTTGCGAAATCGCCCCAGATGGTCAAACATTCGTTTCTGGTTCATACGACAAGACGATAAAATTATGGGATTTGCACACAGGAAGGGAAATCTCTACTTTTATTGGTGATAGTTCTATATTTTGTTGTGCATTTTCCCCAGATGGATTCACAATTATAGCAGGAGAAAAATTAGGACGTGTTCATTTTCTACGGTTAGAAGGTGGTTAAATAATGAAAACAATTATGGAGAAACCTATCAATATCCCTCGATATCCCCCAGAATTTGAGCAAATTATTACCTTGAAAAATCGAAATTTTGTCGGTCGTCAATTTGTCTTTACTGCTATCAATAACTTTCTTCACCAATATGACCGAGGATATTTTACTATTATCGGTGTTCCTGGTATTGGCAAAAGCGCTATTATTGCTAATTATGTCAGCCAAAATCCTGGAATTGTCTATTACAATGTAGAAATTCCTGGTAAAAGTCGCGTTGAGGAATTTTTAACCACGATTTGCGCTCAATTAATCGAAATTGCCCAAAATCAAGGTATTAAAACTGATAATTTTCCCGATTTTACTACAGATAACAGTGGATTTTTATCGCTGTTACTGCAACAAATCAGCGATAGATTGTATCGAGAACAACGTTTAATTATTACTATAGATGGCTGTGATAGAATTGATACTCACGGACAAACTCAGGGTGCAAATATATTCTATTTACCTCGTTATCTCCCTGAAAAAGTTTATTTTATCCTCGCTCGTCGTCCTTTTTTAATAGATAAATCTGGTTTATTAATTGAAACTCCAGCGCAATCTCTAGATTTAGCAAACTATTCAGAAAAAAATCGGGCTGATTTACAAGAATATATTAATATTTATTTAAATTATCATCATATTCAAAGTGATCAATTATTAATCGACTTTGGAAATGATGAAACTAATTTTATGTATGTTAAGGAAACTTTAGCAGCTACTAGTGAGGATATCTCTAACCAAAATTTACGAATATATTATGAAAACCATTTTGAAAAGATGAGTTTAGCGACTATTAAAAAATCAGATATTGCTTTGCAGGTGTTAAATATTTTAGTTCAAGAAGAAATAATATCAGGGGAAATGATAGCAGAAATATTGGATAAGGATGAATATGAGATTAAAGTTATTTTAGATAAATGGCGGGAGTTTTTGCATTTAGAAGTACGAGGGGAGGAAATATATTATAGTCTTTATCATGTTGATTTTCGTAATTGGTTGAGAGATTATGGTACACAGAAGTTATGAAAGAATCCCACCTAACCCTCTCCTTGGTAAAGAGGAATAGTAGGGGCGTATTGCATACGCCCCTACAACTTGTATATAATATAGCAATGGATTATTGGGGTGTAATTTCATGGTTATGTTATGACGTGAGATTTGTTGATAAAACTACTATATTAATGACGGGGAGAAATAACAGGAAAAGAGTTTATATTCCAATACGCTTGGTGTTAAGGGAAGAAGGTAGTATTGTCATCCTGACGGTCGGGAAGGATTGCGAATCCTTCCCGACCGTCAGGATGACAGTATAGGGATTCTAAGCATTTTTCGGCTTAACACCAACTGTATTGGTTTATATTATTTTGATGTTACTCTAGCCCTAACTCTTAATAAATTTAGGATAAACATTAAATAGGTAAATTAAAATGGGAGAAATAGCTACTAAATTTGCAACTTTTAATCGTGAAAAACAAATATTTTATCTAGATAAAAGCCCAATAAATGCTTTAAATGTAGGATATGTAAATACATATTATCAAATCCTCATGGATTTTGATTTTATTGCTCTGAAAGTTGAACATACTAATTTTAGAGTAGAGGCTTTAATTAGAGATTATGCTTTAATTAATAACGAAGAAATATCAGATAATTTAGAACCAGAAAAAATCAAAAACCTGAAATTAATTCAACGTGTGTTACAGTTATCATCCCATGTTTTGAATCAAGCACCAGGTCAATTAGTAGCACAGCTATGGGGAAGATTACAGAATTTTTCTCATCCAGAAATTCAGAAAATTCTAGCTGATGCAGTCCAAAATAAAAGTGAAATTCCTCGATTTCGTCCGATTACAGCTAGCTTAATTACTCCAGATGGAAACCTATTACGTACCTTAACAGGTCATACCGAGTCGGTAAGAGGAGTAGCAATTACCCCAGATGGTAAAAAAATTGTTTCTGCTTCTAGTGATAAAACCCTAAAACTCTGGGATTTACAGACAGGAATGGAAATCTCTACCATCATTGGTCATAAAGAACCAGTCAGAGGACTAGCAATCACTCCTAATGGAAAAAAAGCTGTTTCTGCTTCATATGACAGGACTCTAAAACTATGGAATTTAGAAACAGGAATGGAAATTTCCACTTTGACTGGTCATGATAATTTGGTAAATGCAGTAGCAATTACCCCAGATGGAAAAAAAGCTGTTTCTACTTCTGTTGATAATACCCTAAAACTCTGGGATTTGGCAACAGGAGTAGAAATTTTTACTCTCACTGGTCATAAAAACTGGGTCAGAGCGATCGCAATTACTCCCGATGGCAAAAAAGCTGTTTCTACTTCAGATGATAAGACTCTGAAACTCTGGAATTTAGAAACAGGAATGGAAATTTCCACTTTGACTGGTCATAAAAACTGGGTTAGAGCAGTAGCAATTACCCCAGATGGTAAAAAAGCTGTTTCTGGTTCTGCTGACCACACTCTGAAAATATGGAATTTGGAAACAGGAGCAGAAATCTCTACTTTTATCGGTCATAATCACTGGGTTAGAGCAGTAGCAATTACCCCAGATGGTAAAAAAGTTGTTTCTGGTTCTAGCGATAATACCCTGAAAACATGGAATTTGGAAACGGGAGCAGAAATCTCTACTTTGATAGGTCATAATAACTCTGTATATACAGTAGCTATTACCCCAGATGGGAAAAAAGTTGTTTCTGGTTCTAAGGACAATACTATCAAAATATGGAATTTAGAACTGGGGGTAGAAACTTCTGTCCAAACGGGTCATAAAGATTTGGTGCGTACAGTAGCTATTACCCCCAATGGTAAAACAGTTGTTTCTCGTTCTGGTGATAAAACTTTGAAGTTGTGGGATTTGGAAACAGGAGCGGAAATTTTTACTCTGACTGGTCATCTCTCCTGGATAAATGCAGTGGTTATCAGTCCAGATGGTCAAACTGTCCTTTCTGCTTCCGATGATAAAACCCTGAAACTATGGAATTTAGAAACAGGAATGGAAATTTCTACTTTTATTGGTCATACTGACTCAGTTATCGCAATTGACATTACTCCTCATGGTCAAACAGCAATTTCCGGTTCCAGGGACAAAATGCTAAAGTTGTGGAACTTGCAGACAGGAACGGAAATCTCTACTTTCATTGGTGATAGTTCTATATTTTGTTGTGCATTTTCCCCAGATGGATTGACAATTGTTGCAGGAGAACAATTAGGACGTGTTCCATTTTCTAAGATTAGAAAATGGTTAAATTTCAATATCTAAAGAACAAAAATTCAAGTCTAAAATTCTGTCATTTAGCATTTTCTATGGGAGTTGAAGCAACAGAAATATTATATTCTTCTCCTGACTCAGTGATTTCAAAATTCACTATCAAACGTTTAATATCCGAGAAATATTCAATTTTTCTAGCAATTAGTTCATGAACAAATTTTTTAACATCCTCTTTAGTTTCTGCATCATGATCAATTAAGCTTTTTTCTAGAAAATCATCAACATTTAATTGCTTGTCCACAAGCAAAGCAGAATTCCAGGCGATCGCAGCTAAACCTAATATAGATTTACGTCTTTGCAGGTTGTATTCAGGACGCAAATAGGGAGAAATAAACTCATGCAAAATTTCCGACATTTTTTCAGCACTATTAGTTCCGATAACTACGTCTGAAACTAGTTCCCCAAGGGCACTATTTTGGATTTTTTTCTTTAATGACTCCATACTTTTCTGTTGAGCTTGGGAGCTTTTTTTCTGTTTCAGCAACTCCTGAAAACCCTTAGACTTTCTAGCCATAATTACACCTCTTCATCTAAAATTAAAAATCACTACACTCAATCTTCAGTAAATCCTGTGTCTTTTAAAAAACCAAGAATTTCCCTATTGACCACTGCAAAAGCACCTGTGGAAGCATCATGATAACAGTTAGAGATAATTTGTAAACGAGAATTAGGAAGATGTTCATGTAACTTTTTACCATGACTAGCAGGGAACCAGCTATCTTGATCACCCCATAAAATTAGTGTAGGAGATTGAATATCACCTAAACGACTTTGAATATGACTAAGCATACTCGGTTTTTTGGCTTGGGAATTCTCAATTTCTTCTACGGCTATTTTCAATTCTTCCGCAACTTTTACTAATGTTCCTGTCAGTTCAATAAATGGATAAGTTATCCAATAAACATCTTCTTCGGTCAGAATAGAGGGGTCAAATAATACTTTTCTTCTCTCCATTGCGACAATTTCTCGCACTAGTGGTGCAAATAAATTTGCTAGACGGAAAGAGTCTATAGTCTCGATTATTTCCAAAGGTATTTGAGCTAGTAATCCCATCCCCCAATGTGGTAAACCTTCGGTAAAAATAGGTGCATTAATAACGACTAATCGCGCAATTAATTGAGGATTTTTCTGTGCGAGAGCTAAACAAACTAATGCTCCCATCGATTCTCCCACAATCACCACGGGTTCATCAGATAAGGCTTGAATAATTCGCTCTAATTCAATTACTTGATGTCCATTTTGTTCTCGACGAGATAATGTTTTTTCGGAAAAACCATATCCTTTCGCATCAAAACAAATTACCCGAAAATATTTTGATAATGGTTCAATACTGTGACGCCAATTATAACTCCAACTCCCTAAACCATGCAATAAAATTAGGGTTTTTCCTGTCCCTTTTTCACCATATGCAATTTTTACTGGATATCCATGAGCATCATTAATAATTAAAGTCTGTCGTCCTTGGGGAAAGGTATTTTGCCACCAATCTTTCATAAAAAATCCTCTTGCACGTTGGGAACAATTACTGGGTTAAAGATTGCAATCCGTCAATCTGGATAGTAGAGAAAAGAATCTTCCCTCTACACCATCTAATAAAAACCAACCATACTTTCCCCACCAAGAATCAAACCAGAAAACACCTCCGGGAAGATGACCTTCTGGTGCTTCCATATCAAACGTTAAATCATTATAATACATCCATTTCTTTTCCTTCCTCCATCCCACGCGATTGCCAAAAACATCCCAAATTTCGCGATGAAAATCTTTGGTTCCTCCCAAACTTTGATGAATGCGTCTTTGGACAGAAAAACCAAAACACCCATCACTATATGTAACCCATAATTTATCTATAGTATTCAAGTCCGCACAAGGAAAATTATCAATATCTTTTTCGCTTAACCAACCATCATTTTCTTTCCCTGATATTACCAACATCAGTCGCGTGGTTTCTTCATCTGCGGCTTTCCACTTTCCCGCAGCTAATAAGTCCCGCAATGGGATATAGTCCATATCTCTAGAAGAAATTAATTCCTCTTCCTCCAATGGTGAAGCAATCGGTTTTAAAATCGGACATAGACCGAGCAACTCTCTAAATTCAAACACCGACTGGGGACGGTCTTGAGTTGCTAATAACATCCCTTGAATGATAGCATCATTAACACGATTACTAATTTGGGGATTATATTGTTTTGGGGGTGTGAGTGTAGCTTGATGTCGATAATTTGCTGGCATGGGTATTTCTTTGGTTAGTAAAGTATATAGCGTAGCTGCCAAAGCGTAAACATCAGTATAAGCACCAAAATTACCCCGTCGTTCGTATTGTTCTGGAGGTGCATAACCATTAGTTCGGTCATTGGTCATACTTCCCACCTGACCAAAAGTATATTCTCTCGCTAATCCAAAATCAATTAAAACGGCTTCTGATTTACCACGCCGTAAGATAATATTATTGGGCTTGACATCCCGGTGTAAAAACCCCTGATGATGAATATAGTCTAAAGCTTGTCCAACTTGGTCAACATAAAGTAAAGCCTCATCCTCCGATAATTGACCATGCTCATCAATATAAAACGCGAGGTCTTCACCATCAATAAATTCCATCACAATACCCAACAGTTTACCTTCTTGGATAACTTGATAAGCTTGGACAATATGAGGATGACTGCATCTAGCTAACCGGATGGCTTCATTCACAAATTTTACTTGTCTTTCTTCAAAATCAGCGTGATTTTGCTGAAGATGATTAAGAGTTTTAATAACAACTATTTTCCCCGTATTTTGTTCTTTGGCACTATACGTGATACCAAAGCCACCGACACCAAGGACTTTTTGGATGATGAATCTTCCGTTGTCTATTTGTTGATTAGGTGTCCAAAATTGCATTGATTTATAAATTTAAAGAAGGAATAGAGAATAAGGGGGTTATAAAATCTATATCATTAATATTGTATTATATATCACTATTCTTTGATTTTTTCAAAAAAAACCAAACGTTGTAGTTATTAACCCTCAATCGTCAATACAGAGTTATATATGTTAAAAGACAACCTTACTGACACTTTATTATCTTACTGGCTGTACACAATCCAGTCTTTTGGTGTGGAAGAAATAACCGCAACCCAGGTATTTAATCAACTAGTTACCGCTTATTCTAGTCCCAATCGTTACTATCACAATCTCCAACATATTCATCATGTTCTAAACACCATTCAAATCTTACAAGGTTATGCTCAGAATTTACTGGCGGTGCAACTTGCTGCTTGGTTTCATGATATAGTATATAATCCTGAAACTAATGATAATGAGGAAAAAAGTGCTGACTATGCTGAGGAGATATTCAGGAGTTTAAATATTCCTGTGAATACAGTTAATACTGTCACCCGTTTGATTTTGCTTTCCAAAAATCACCAAGTTGCTGGGGATGACCTTGATGGACAAGTATTCATAGATGCGGATTTAGCAATTTTAGCGATTCAACCAGATAAATATCAGGAATACGCTCAAGCTATTCGTCAGGAA
The DNA here is from genome assembly GCA_963766435.1 of uncultured cyanobacterium. GTDB lineage: Bacteria > Cyanobacteriota > Cyanobacteriia > Cyanobacteriales > Nostocaceae > CAVXZH01. Next base: position 1,347,060 of record CAVXZH010000006.1, on the reverse strand, counting down.
TATGCTTGGATGTCAGAGGAAAATTATGTGATTGGTCGGAAAAAGGTTTTGGAGCAATTTTTAGTTCGTCCACAGATATATTTTACACCATTGATGCTTGAATTTGCAGAAATACCTGCTCGTGTTAATCTTAGAAATGAGTTACTAATTGACTAAGTAATTATATTGTAATATAGTTCAGTTAAGGCGCACGCAGGAGATTGAAAATAAAAATATCCGCTACACTAAATAATACTATTTACATTGAGTATGGCACAACGAAGATCCAGAGTCAGACCAAAATCCAAAGCACAACCAGAATCAAAATATGATTCCCCTTGGAAAGATATTCTGGAAATATACTTCGAGGATTTTCTTCAGTTTTTCTTTCCTAACGTCCATTTAGAAATTGATTGGAATCAACCAATTGAGTTCTTAAATAAGGAGTTAAAACAGGTGACTAGAGATGCTGAAGTTGGGCGGAGATACGCAGATACTCTGGTCAAAGTTTATCGCCTTAATGGTCAAGTAAGCTATCTGTATATCCATGTCGAAATTCAAAGTCAATGGGAAGCCAATTTTCCGGAAAGGATATTTTACTATAACACTAGATTATGTGAAAAATACAATGCCATCGTGGAGTCATTAGTAGTTTTTGGGGATGATAATATTAATTGGCGACCAAACCATTACAGTATCCAAGGAATTGGGATTACTAAAAATTTCACCTTTCCTTTTGTCAAGTTGCTAGACTATAGACAAAAATGGTCGGAGTTGGAAGCCAGCCGGAATCCATTTGCTACGGTAGTTATGGTACATTTAAGTGACCTTAGAAACAACCAATGACCGTGAAGCAAGGAAGGTCTATAAATTAGCTTTGATCAAGCGATTGTATGAACAAGGTTTCTCAAAACAAGATATAATCAACTTATACAACCTGATCGATTGGATGATGACGCTCAGTAAAGATTTGGAACGAGAGTTTCAGCAAAAACTAACACAGTATGAGGAGGAGAAGAAAATGCGTTATATTACCAGTATGGAAAGAGCCGTCAACTCAAAGGCGAACTAATCGGCGAGCAGAAGGTAATTATCCGTCTACTCAATCGGCGCATTGGTGAGCTTCAGCCTCCTGTAATTGAGCAAATTCGTCAATTACCTGTTGAACAGTTGGAAGAATTAGCTGAAGCGTTACTAGATTTCTCCACCCTGACTAATTTGGAACAATGGCTCAAAGCTAGACTCTTAGCGTAGCGTTAGCGACGCAGGAGCGTCAGCCAGTAGAGTCATAATATACTTGTATATCTGATATTATGCTCAGGGGCGGTTATCTTAAATGATCGCTCCTCTAATGTCATCGAATCATCTGAAAACGAAGGTGAATTGGGCGATCGCCACAACTACGTACCTTTTATACGTACCTTTTATTCGAGATTCTGTAACCCCATTGCAATTTTACTGTGTTTTTCAATTTGACCCATTACCTGTTTTGCACGCTGAATTACCACTTTCGGTAAACCTGCTAATCTACCAGCTTCAATTCCATAAGATTTATCTGCACCCCCAGGATGAACTTGATGCAAAAAGATAATTTGGTCGGGTAATTCCTTCACCGTCACTTGATAATTAGCTACATTTTCTAAAATGGAAGCTAATTCATTTAACTCATGATAATGGGTCGCAAAAATTGTTCTTGATTGAATTTCCACTGCTAAATACTCTGCTACAGCCCAAGCAATAGAAAGACCATCAAAGGTTGCTGTCCCCCGACCAATTTCATCTAATAAAACTAATGATCCGAGATGTAGCATGGTTGAGAATATTTGCCGTTTCATTCATTTCCACCATAAAGGTAGATTGCCCTGTAGCTAGATCATCTACTGCACCAACACGAGTGAAAATGCGATCGCAGATTCCCAACTCTAGCCGACCGAGCGGGAACAAAACTACCCACTTGCGCCATCAACTGAATTAAACCCACCTGTCGCAAATAACAACTTTTCCCACTGGCATTGGGCCCGGTTAAAATTACCAAATCAGGTGAGATCTTATTATTCAATTCCCTAATTGAGTAGAGTTGGGAACAAAAAATCCCGCAGGTAAAGACTGCTCCACCACCGGATGACGACCATCTACAATTTCTATTCCCCTTCCGGTCATCATTTCGGGACGACAATAACCTTGATTAACGGCTAATTCTGCTAATCCACACAATACATCAGTTGCAGCTACCGCACGAGAAATGTTGCGGATGACTTCCGCGTGAGTTGCGACTTCATCTCGTAAAGTTGCAAAAATGTCATATTCCATTTCATTTAAATCATCCTTTGCGGAGAGGATTCGGACTTCCCGTTCTTTTAAATCTGGGGTTATATAACGTTCTTCATTGGTAAGGGTTTGTTTGCGAATGTAATGGTCGGGTACTTGGTCAGACTTGGAACGGGAAATACTAATGTAATAACCAAAGGTTTTGTTAAATCCGACTTTTAAGTTTGTAATCCCGGTTTTGGTTCTTTCTTCAACTTCTAAATTAGCAATCCATTGTTGGTCTGCTGCTACTGTGGCTTTACTTTCATCCAGAATTGGATTTATCCCCGACCGAATTAATCCCCCTTCCTTTAAATGGATGGGTGGTGATTCCACAATGTGAGCGTGGAGTTTTTGGGCTAATTCTTCTAATATGGGTGGTACTTTCTGCAAAGCTTTGAGAAATGGTGAACGTGCAGGGGCTACCAGACGTGATAATTCCGGTAAGCGAGCGATAGAATCAGCTAACGCGAGTAAATCTCTAGCATTTGCTGCTCCTGAAGCTGCTCTCCCAGTTAATCTTTCAATATCATAGATTTGTCGTAATAACTGGCGTAAATCTTGACGCAGAGAGGTATTTTCGACTAATTCCTGAATTGTATCTTGACGAGCGCGAATACCTTTAATATCCAGGAGGGGTTGTAAAAACCATCTTCGCAAAGCTCGACCCCCCATCGCGGTACTGGTTCTATCTAAAGCCCATAATAGAGAACCATGAAAAATCCCATCCCGGACTGTTTGAGTAATTTCTAGGTTACGACGAGTTTGATGGTCAACAATCAAATAGTCGGTAACTGTATAGGTGCGTAAGGTTTGCAAAGCGATGGGACTTTCCTTTTGGGTATCTTCTAGATATTCCAATAGACCACCCGCAGCACGCACCGCTAACGGAAGATGTTCACAACCCAAACCTTCGAGCGATCGCAATTTAAATTTTTGCAGTAACCTGGGTCTAGCTTCACCTTGGGAAAATGGCAGTTGCGATCGCAAACTATAGCAAAATGAAGATGGTAAACAGGAAGGAAGGGAAGAAGAAGTTTCTCCAGGACGTAATAAGCTACCTAAATCAGGAGCATTGGTGGGGAACAATACCTCAGAAGGATGTAAACGCATCAGTTCTTGGGTTAAATGTTCTAAATTACTACTTTGAGTAGTGAGAAATTCCCCAGTGGAAATATCTGCATAAGCTAAACCCCAATGTTCACCCGCAATCACTACCGCTGCTAAATAATTATTGCGACTAGCTTTTAACATTCCCTCTTCCAACAAAGTCCCTGGAGTCAAAATCCGGGTGACTTCGCGCTTCACCAAACCAATCGCATCCGCAGAGTCTTCCACCTGGTCGCAAATCACCACCGCATAACCTTTTTCCACCAATAGAGTAGTGTAACGCTCCCAAGCATGATGAGGAACACCCGTCATTGCGACCCGACCCACGTCCCCCCCATGTTTGCTAGTCAGCACTAATTCTAGTTCTCTGGAGATGATGACCGCATCTTGGAAAAAAGTTTCAAAAAAATCTCCGACTCGATATAACAGCAAAGCATAAGGATATTTATCTTTCACTTCTACATAATGCTGGTACATCTTACTCAGCTTACTGCGGTCTACCAGCTGTGTGTCGGTGTGAGGTGTCGCGGGGATATTGGTTTCTGAAGGCTGGTTGGTAGAGTTGGAAGCGGTCATAAGCAATTAAAATTTGAAAATTAAAAATTAAAAAGTATCAGTTAGCATAACATTTTGATAATAGCTTGTTTGGGATGTGGACGGGCGATTGCGCCAAATTTTATTTATCCTTTCGAGCGACTTCTACGTTGAGGAGAAGTTGGAGGGGGTGGTAGGTATTACTATTCCCATCGAGATTATTGAACTATTTCATCAACTAAGTCTCGTGAAAATGGGATTTTCCCTAGTAAATATCGCATATTTGGGTATTTATTATTTACCTTCACCCAAAATCATAAAGATAAAAAATTATCATAATTTGCGGACAAAATTCTCTCTCCTCGTGCAGTATAAAGGTGATAACCCTATTCTCAACCGCACAATCTGGAGTTCCACTTGCCTAAATTGATTCATTCTACTCAGCCACCACTCAAATTTATTCCCCAGCGCTTTAATCCTTTCATCCTCAAATTGCTGCATTGGTTGCTGCCTTTTGTCCTCCGATTTCGTACCCGTCCGTGGTTACCTGCGGGGATTGTTCAGGTAGAGGCTAAGAATGCTGAAGTCTTGGCTAAATTATATCAACAATTTCAGGCGGGGAAAATTCGCTTTTTGATTGCGTTCCGTCATCCACAAGTGGACGACCCCCTGAGTATGATGTATTTGCTTTCCCGCATTGTGCCACGGGTAGCACGTCAGCAAGCTATTCCTTTACAATATCCCACTCACAGCCATTTCATCTACGACCGGGGGATGACTATATGGGCAGGAAATTGGTTAGGATGGTTATTCTCTCTCGCTGGAGGTATTACGATTCGTCGGGGAAAACGGATAGATAGACAAGCTCTCCAAACCGCAAGGGAATTATTCGCTCATGGTAAAATGCCGATTGCGGTTGCCCCAGAAGGTGGTACTAATGGTCATAGTGGTATCGTTAGTCCTTTAGAACCTGGTGTGGCTCAGTTAGGGTTTTGGTGTGTGGAAGATTTACAAAAAGCTAATCGTTCGGAAACTGTTTTTATTCTTCCGGTGAGCATTCAGTATAGTTATGTACAACCATCTTGGGCAAAAATAGATTGGTTATTGACTAAATTAGAAGCTGATAGCGGTTTATCGGTGACAAAGGCTAGTAATTCTACTCAACAGCCACCAGAAGAAATTTACTATCCCCGTCTTTTGGCTTTAGCTGAACATCTGATTTCCGAAATGGAAGAATTTTATCGTCGTTTCTATCATCAAGATTTACCTGAAGTTGTTCCTACAGAAGCTACTGAAACTAATCAGGTGTTAATAGCCAGATTGCATCGTTTAATGGATAAAGCTTTACAAGTCAGTGAGCAATATTTTGGTCTGGAAGCTCAGGGGAATTTTATTGACCGTTGTCGTCGTTTAGAAGAAGCTAGTTGGAGTTATATTTACCGGGAAGATTTACCCAATCTTGATACTTTAGCACCTTTAAAGCGGGGATTGGCTGACTGGGTAGCCCAAGAAGCAGATTTGCGAATCCAACATATGCGAATCGTGGAAAAGTTTGTGGGTGTTACTGCTAATTATATTCAGGAAAAACCAACTGTAGACAGATTTGCGGAAACTCTTTTACTGATATTTGATATGATTTCTCGGATTAAAGATACAAATCCTCCCGGTAGACCTAGTTTAGGTGGGAAAACTGCTCAAATTACTATCGGTGAACCAATTTCTGTGAGCCATTGCTGGTTAAAATCTCAAACCAACCGACAAGCTGCTCGACAAGGTGTAACGGATTTAACCCAAGATTTACAGGTGGCTTTGTCAGAAATGATTAGTTAAAGTTGAGGAGAAATCTCGACAGGTTAGTAATCAAGGATTCAGGAGTCAGGAGTCAGAATAAATATCAGTTAGAATAAATATAAACATGGAAGACCATTTAGAAATCCTTGCTTATATCGCATTTTTTATTCTCCTGAATCCTGAATTCTGAATCCTGCTGCAAAAAGTCGCTAATCTTCTAAATCTATTTCTGCATCGTCATCATCATGGTCAAAAGGAATGTCTTCCAGATCCATAATTTCGGAAATTTCTTCTACTTCATTCAGGTGATCAGTGTCTACATGTTCACGAGGAATCAGACGACCAGTAGATTTAAGCCATTCTATTAAAATAAACTCATTGCTGGTACGAATGACAGTAGCACGCTGATTACGAGGTTCTTCACGTAAAGGACTTTTAAGCATAAAAAAATACTTTGAATTGGGCAAAAAGCAGCTGTCTTTATCAAGCTACTTTTGAGAAAGTCTGACAAGATAGTTCCATGTTCAGTATAATTCATCTTGACAATAAATGGTGATTTTCAATATTATGGATAGTTTGGGCTATACCTTTTTAACTGAGAATCCCGACTAAAATCTGCATTAATACCTCCAAATCAGTCGGAACCCGATACAACATTAAATCTTGAGTGACTAGTCGAGTTTGGCGTTCAAAACTACCAAAATGCCAAATATCACCTGTGGTAACAGCACCATATAATATTGGTTCATCAGATGCGCTCCATTGATCCACGGCAATTAATTCCACTGCTAACTGTGTGAATCCTCTTGTCAAGTCAGCTTGTTTGGCTTCTACAACTAATACTTCTCGCTGAGACTGGAGGTAATAATCCAAATCACCACGCAGAAATTGGTTAACTTCAATCGGATATTCAATATTAATTTTTGATTCTGTAATGTGGGCAATTTCTAATAAAATCGGCGCAATCAGTACTTCTCTTCTCGCCGCTTCACTAGTGAGACTAACCCTCCTAATTCCTTCTTCTAAACGCTCTTGTAACTCTACTAGCCGAGTAATTTTATGAGTATTAATCGGTAAATTAATATTTTCTTTAGTTAAACTTGCTCCTAGCTCCTGCAAAATATCAGCTGGAGCAAATCTTAAATCAAAGTATTTACGAAATGTATAAGTTTCATCTGGCTTCAGAATAGATGGACGATGTTGTGCGGTCATAAATTAAAAATTAAAATCATAAAAATTCTCTGGTGGTATTAAACACCAGTAGTAATTACTGTCATTACTACTGGCTTTCTTAAGAATGGGCTTTCTACATCTTACCGTGTTGCATCACTGCTTGTAGATGTTGACGAACTTCTTTTGCTTGTTCAATTTCTGAGTGTCGCAATTTTTGTAACAATTCTACACAGGGCTGAGATTGAGCTGCTTCTGCATCTTTGATATAAATTTCGTAAGCCTTAACGGCTTCGGCTTTATTCTGCAACACCGTAATAAAGTCATATTCCAAATTGCTAATTGGTTCTTGGGTCTGTCCATTCCCTGTAGTCATAAATTTAACCTCTTGATATTCTAGAAAGTTATTATTTAATTTCTACTCATTCTCAATAGCTAATTCATCTGTCCAAAAGCTTAATTTTTTATCGCGATTTATTCTGATTATTTGATACTTGTTGTAATAAATTATTGGCACGGTTAGCCCATTGGGAATTCCCCTGAATCTTATATAAGTCTCTAGCATATTGTAATACCTGCGCCGCATCTGCATATTGCTTTAACTGCATAAAAACTAATCCGGCTCCATAATAAGCATTAGCATAGTTGGAGTTAGCTTGGGCTGATTTTCTAAAAGCTTCTAATGCTGCGGTGAGTTTTCCTTGATTAAATAAAATTGAACCCAAATTGTAGTATGCTTCTGGATAATTGGGATTGATGGCGATCGCCTGATTAAATGCCGTTTGTGCTGATCCTATATTTCCTTGTTGTAAATAGCACACACCCAAATGGTATGCGGGTTCTGGTGCATTCCGACTATATACCATTGCTTTTGTTAACGATGCGATCGCTCGATTACAATCTTGTTTCTGTTCATAGAGCAATCCTAAATTATAGTGAGCAAAACCTAGTTTCGGGTCAAGTTCTATGGCTTTTTGTAAGTAATCCAATGCTAGAGGTAAATTATTCCCTTCTAATAGTGCTCCTCCTAAATTAGCAAAAGCCGGTGCAAACAGTGGATCGGCTTGAGTTGCTCGATAAAATGCATCTGCCGCAGGTTGTAATTGTCCCACTTGTCGTAAAGTTAAACCTAAATTATAGTGAGCTGCGGCTAAATTTGGATCTAATATACTCGCTTTTTGAAAAGCGGCGATCGCATCAGCAAGTTTTCCGGCTTGAATTGCCTGTAAACCTTGGTTTAACCAGTCTTTAGCCGTTTGTGCTTGGGCAATTAAGGGCGCAGTGGAAGCATTCACATTAATAGTAGCAGTTACTAAGAATAAACTTACTATGCCGATCAGAGGATATTTATAAAATGATATTTTCATAGATTTACGTATGATTGGGTAGCTAGATTTTCTTTACCAAATTTTTGGAGATAATGACTTTAACTGTAACGAAAATTATCTTTTCATAATTTAAGTTAGTTTTACTTAATTTTTCTCAAGCTTAATTTTACGAGAAAATACAATCTGTTTAAATTTTGATTAAAATGAGGATAATAACAAGTTAAAGAAATCACGCTGGTTAATTAGAATTAACTGCAACAGGGGTTTTATGAACGAAAAAGTAAAATCTGATATGCGGAATGTGGCAATTGTCGGACCTTATTTGAGTGGGAAAACCACTTTACTAGAAAGTTTGTTATTTGTCACCGGGGCAATTTCTCGCAAAGGTACTGTTAAAGATGGTAACACAGTCGGAGATACTGCCCAGGAAGCCCGCGAGCGTCAAATGAGTGTAGAAGTAAGTGCGGCTAGTACGGAGTATAACAATACTCGATTTACATTTATTGATTGTCCGGGTTCTATCGAATTTGCTCAAGAGACTTACAATGCTTTAATGGGAGTGGACGCAGCAATTGTAATTTGCGAACCCATTAATGAACGTGTTCTTACCCTGGCACCACTATTTAAATTTTTGGATGATTGGGAAATTCCCCATTTAGTATTTGTCAACAAAATGGATCGGGCAAATATTCATGTTCTGGAAATATTGCAAGCTCTGAAAGCAGTTTCCAGTCGTCCTTTAGTCGCGCACCAATATCCCATTATGGCTGGGGAACAACTCACCGGATTTATTGATATGGTAACGGAACAAGCATATCAATATCACCCTGGTGCACCAGCAGACCTGATTCCTTTTCCCGAAAATCTGAAAGAAAAGGAACAGATAGCTAGAGCCGAAATGTTAGAAACTTTAGCAAATTTTGATGACCATTTACTGGAAGAACTTTTAGAAGAAATTGAACCACCCGAAGCGGAAATTGTTCAAGATTTAAAAATAGAATTAGGAGCAGATTTAGTCGTACCTGTTTTCTTTGGTATCGCCGAACAAGATTATGGTGTTAGACCTTTGTTAGAAGCATTGTTAAAAGAATCCCCAGAATCAGAAGCTACAGCCAAACGACGCTTAGGAAAAATTGGGGAAACTCCTTTAGTACAAGTCTTAAAAACCTATTACACACCCCAAGGTGGGAAACTTTCCCTAGTGCGGATTTGGCAAGGAAAATTAACTGATGGCATAGTTCTAAATGGGATTCGCACTGGAGGAATTTACCGTTTAATGGGGCAACAGCAACATTTTGTTTCCGGCGCAGTCGCTGGAGAAATTGTAGCTTTAGGTCGGTTAGAAGGTGTAAAAACAGGAGATACTATTTCCCAGATTCCCAACCGATTACTTTAGCCAAAGCCCAACAGTTAGAACCAGTATTTGCTTTAGCTATTACTCCAGAAAAGCGCAATGATGAAGTGAAACTTAGTAGCGCTATTACCAAACTTTTAGAAGAAGATCCTGCCTTGAATTGGGAACAACATGGAGATACCCATGAAGTTATTCTTTGGGGACAAGGGGAAATACATTTACAAGTCGCTTTAGATAGATTGCGTCGTAAATATAATTTACCTATGTCTACTCATTTACCCCAAGTTCCTTATAAAGAAACTATCCGTAAATCTGTAGTCTCCGTGCATGGACGTTATAAACATCAAAGCGGTGGACATGGACAATTTGGAGATGTATTCCTGGATATTACACCCTTACCCAGAGGTACAGGTTTTAATTTTAATGAAACCATTGTTGGGGGTGCAATACCCAAACAATATATCCCAGGGGTAGAAATGGGTGTCCGAGAATTTCTCACCCATCGGACCCTTGGGATTTCCGGTCGTAGATATTGCCGTGACTTTAACTAATGGTTCTTATCACAACGTGGATAGTTCTGAACAAGCATTTAAACAAGCTGCTAGATTAGCGATGCAAACGGGGATACCCCAAGGACAACCTACTTTATTGGAACCTATTTTGCGGGTATTGGTGACGAATCCCAGTGAGTTTACTGCTAAGGTACTGCAATTAGTGAGTGGTAGAAGAGGACAGATTTTAGGTTATGAGGGTAAACCGGATTGGCCAAATTGGGATCATATCTCTGCATTTTTACCCCAAGCAGAGATGCATAATTTTATTGTCGAATTGCGATCGCTGACTCTGGGTGTAGGTTCTTTCCATTGGGAACAGGATCATTTACAAGAAGTTCCCGAAAAGCTAGCTGAACGGATTCTCTCTAACGGTGGTCATAGTGGGAATGGAAATGGGAAATAATTTTTACTCAATTACTTCCTGATTATAAATTATACATTAAATATAGGGTATAGGAATTATCCCATACCCTATTTTCTTTGCTCATATAATTACAAAAAAATCTTATTGATCAACATTCTCGACTTGACACATGGAGCAAATATAATACTTGATTATTTGATTAGCAGCAATTATCAGCGTAAATAATTATACAAATATTTATTACAGTTTGAGATAATTTTTGTTTCTCCAGTGAAATTAATAAGATGATAACTATGAAATTTTCTAGGCTCACCCATGCATTATCCATTACAACTCACTTTTAAGCTCTGGACTTTTGCACCCCAAGTATCTATTACTGATGAGCAGAACAATTTAATTTTTTACGTTAAACAAAAACTCTTCAAGTTCAAAGAATCAATTACCGTATTTGCGGATCATCAGCAAAATCAACCTCTGTACTATATTAATGCTGATCGAATTATTGATTTTTCCGCTCGTTATGATTTTACAGATACTAATAATAATTATGTTGGTTCAGTCAAGCGGCGCGGTTTAAAATCTATTTGGCGAGCTCGCTATGATATATTTGATGGTGAAGTAAATACTTTTAATATCCAAGAGAAAAACCCTTGGATAAAAGTTGCAGATGCTCTTTTTGCCGAAATCCCTGTGATTGGTATCTTGAGTGGTTACGTGTTTCAACCAATTTATCTAGTTAGCCGAGATGATGGGAACGTGGTGATGCGGTTGGAGAAAAATCCCTCTTTTTTCAGCAGAAGATTTACCATTAAAGCTGTGGATCAGTTAAGCGATCGCCAAGAGCAGCAGGTTTTATTAAGTTTGTTGATGCTGCTGCTCTTAGAAAGAAATCGAGGTTAGTTTTCTTAACCAATTAATTTTTGCCAACTTGCTGAACCAAAAATACCATCAGCAGTTAAACCATTTCGCTGTTGAAACTTTTTAATTGCTGCTTCTGTACCTGCACCAATCACACCATCTATTTCAGCACCTAGACGGTATTGTAAATATCTTACTGGTGAACCACCAGCATGATTGACTCTGATGATTCGTTTAGCTAGAATCAAGTTGATGGCATCCCATGTAGTTTTACCAGGGGTGCCAGTGGGGAGAATACCAACAATTTTTTGGAAGTTGTTAATGGCTGAGGTGGTTGCAGCTCGGTGTAGCCATCTTCTACTAAAGGCTTACCATCTGCTCCAGTGATTTTCAGACGATTTAAGGATTGTTGTAGTCGGAGAATAGTGGTATCTGTACTATATGATTCATCAGGAATAGGGGTTACAGGAGTGGTTGGTGCTTTACCTGTTAAACCTTTCACAATCGCAGTTGCCATTGTTTCACCATTATACAGTTGCATATCCTTGGTGGAATCAATGAAGCAACACTCAATCAGAATTCCCGGCATATCAGTATTTCTCAATACATACAAATGAGAACCACTTTTAACACCCCGATTAAAAAATCCTAACTTGATAATTTCATCTAAGACAGGTTTGGCAATTTTATTCCCTGTGTCACTAACAGCAAATACTTCTGTACCGTTAGCTTGCCCATTAAAGGCATTGAAATGAATGGAAACATAGATATCAACTTTGTTAGCATTCGCTTTCGAGCATCTTTTACCTAGTGATGAACCGACGGAACTAGCTGAATCTGGATTACAATTTATTACCGTATGTCCTAAATCTTTTAATTTAGCAATAACTTTATTACCTACTTCTTTGGTCAAATTGTCTTCAAACTTGATACTACTAGCCCCAGTATCTGGATGACAATTATGCCCCATATCTATACCAAATTTCATCTTTACCTCCCGCAACTAATTTATCTTTATTTTACATAGGTTTATACGGAAATAGCCACAATCAGAACAAGTTCATATCTACCCCCATCCGCACCAAAAAATGTCTATGATCAAAGTAAAGACATATTTCTTAAATAAAAAGCATGAAACGTATTGTTTTAATTGCTGGATTTGAATCCTTCAATGCTGACCTCTATAGAAAAGCCGCTTTTGTCGCTCACTCTCGCTGTCTGGAATTGGATATTCGGGTGTTTAGCGATCGCGATATCACCACTAGTAGCACCGAAGTAGCAGATGCCCTCAAAAATGCGGATGTATTTTTTGGCAGCTTGTTATTTGATTATGATCAGGTAATGTGGCTGCGCGATCGCCTCACCCAAGTTCCCATCCGTCTAGTATTTGAGTCAGCATTGGAACTGATGAGTTTAACTAAACTGGGTGCATTCAGCATTGGAGACCAACCCAAAGGAATGCCAAAACCAATTAAATTCATTTTAGATAAATTTAGTAACGGTAGAGAAGAAGACAAACTAGCTGGTTATATCAGTTTCCTAAAAATTGGACCTAAATTACTAAAATTTGTTCCCGTCCAAAAAGTTCAAGACTTACGCAATTGGTTAATTATCTACGGTTACTGGAATGCTGGTGGTTCAGAAAACGTAGCTTCATTATTCTGGATACTAGCAGAAAAATACTTAGGTTTAAAAGTGGGTGAGATACCCCCTCCCGTGGAAACCCCCAACATGGGATTACTGCATCCTGATTACCCAGGATTCTTTACCTCCCCGCGTGAATATTTAGCATGGTATCAGCAAAAACAAGTTCCAAGTAAAAATCCTGTAGTCGGTATTTTACTTTATCGTAAACACGTAATCACCAAACAACCCTATATTCCCCAACTCATCCGCTATTTTGAACAAGCGGGTTTAATCCCATTACCCATATTTATCAATGGTGTGGAAGGACATGTCGCAGTCCGAGATTGGATGACTACCGACTATGAAACGAAACAACGTCAATCAGGTAAGATGGAAACCCCTTCTCTAAAAGAAGAAGCCGTAAAAGTAGATATCATTGTTTCCAGCATTGGTTTTCCTTTAGTGGGAGTCCTGCGGGTTCAATGGAAGCAGGACGACAAATAGAAGTAGCAAAACGAATTCTCACAGCTAAAAATGTACCTTATATTGTCGCAGCACCATTATTAATTCAAGATATTCATTCCTGGACTCGTCAAGGGATTGGTGGATTACAAAGTGTGGTATTATACGCTTTACCCGAATTAGACGGAGCCATTGATACTATTCCTCTGGGTGGTTTAGTCGGTGAAAATATTTATTTAGTTCCCGAAAGAGTACAACGTTTAACGGGGAGAATCCAAAACTGGGTTGCTTTGCGAAAAAAATCTACATCAACCAGAAAAATTGCCATCATTTTATATGGTTTTCCTCCTGGTTATGGTGCGGTTGGGACTGCGGCATTATTAAATATTCCCCGCAGTTTAATTAAATTGTTGCACGCACTGAAAGAACAAGGATATACCGTTGGTGATATTCCTGAAGATGGGGAAGAATTAATTCGTTTGGTCAAGCAAGCAGATGAAGAAATTAGTCCCTCAGCAGCGAATACTGTCAATGCTAAAACTTTAGAACAATGGTTAGGATATCTTTTCACTTCTCGCATTGAAAAACAATGGAAATCTTTGACAGGAACCGGAATTAAAACTTATGGGGATGAATTTAATATTGGTGGTGTGCAATTAGGAAATGTGTGGATAGGTGTACAACCTCCTCTAGGAATTCAAGGTGATCCGATGCGGTTGATGTTTGAAAGAGACTTAACTCCTCATCCTCAATATGCAGCTTTTTATAAATGGTTGCAAAATGAATTTCGAGCTGATGCTGTAGTTCATTTTGGTATGCATGGAACCGTAGAATGGTTGCCCGGTTCACCTTTAGGAAATACGGGCTATTCTTGGTCAGATATTCTCTTAGGAAATTTGCCTAATTTATATGTATATGCAGCAAATAATCCTTCGGAATCAATTTTAGCAAAACGTCGCGGTTATGGGGTATTAATTTCTCATAATGTCCCTCCTTATGGTCGTGCAGGTTTATATAAAGAATTAGTATCCTTACGGGATTTAATTGCTGAATATCGAGAAGACCCAGATAAAAATTATGTTTTGAAGGAAGGAATTTGTAAAAAGATTGTCGATACGGGTTTAGAAATAGATTGTCCTTTTGAAGATGCTGAAAAATTGGGAATTGCTTTTACTCCAGAGAATGTGCGGATGTTTAGTAATCATGCTTTTGAACATTATCTAGTGAAATTGTATGAATATTTGCAAGTTTTAGAAAATCGACTTTTTTCTTCGGGGTTACATACTTTGGGTGAAGCACCTAATCCAGAAGAATTAGCTGCGTATCTAGACGCTTATTTTGGAGAAGAATCGTTAAAAGATGAAGAACACGAGAGAATGCAAATGTAAAGTCCAGGATTTGTTAATGCAAACAACTGATGAGTTAACAAATTTATTACGAGGATTAAATGGAGAATATATCCCTCCTGCACCAGGAGGTGATTTATTACGGGATGGAGCGGGTGTTTTACCTACAGGTCGGAATATTCACGCTTTAGACCCTTATAGAATGCCTTCACCAGCTGCTTATGAAAGGGGAAGAGAAATTGCTCAAAAAATTATCTCTCAGCATTTACAAGAACATCAGTAATTATCCAGAAACTGTGGCAGTGTTGTTATGGGGTTTAGATGCTATTAAAACTAAGGGTGAATCTTTGGGAATTTTATTGGAATTGGTCGGTGCTGAACCGGTGAAAGAAGGGACAGGGAGAATTGTTCGTTATGAGTTAAAACCTTTGACAGAAGTTGGACATCCCCGCATTGATATTTTAGGAAATTTATCGGGAATTTTCCGGGATAGTTTTGTGAATATTATCGAATTATTGGATGATTTATTTCAACGTGCTGCGGATGCAGAGGAACCAGAAGACCAAAATTTCATTAGAAAACATGCTTTAGCTTTAAAAGCACAAGGGGTAGAAAATACCTCAGCTAGATTGTTTTCTAATCCTGCGGGTGATTTTGGGTCTTTGGTGAATGATCAAGTTGTGGATGGAAATTGGGAATCTGGGGAAGAGTTGGGGAATACTTGGCAAAGTCGGAATGTATTTAGTTATGGTAGACAGGATAAAGGTCAAGCTAGACCAGAAGTTTTGAATACATTACTGAAAACGAGCGATCGCATTGTTCAAGAAATTGATTCAGTAGAATATGGTTTAACCGATATTCAGGAATATTATGCCAATACGGGTGGTTTAAAGAAAGCCGCAGAAAAACAAAGTGGTAAAAAGGTAACAACTAGCTTTGTGGAAAGTTTTTCTAAAGATACCACACCGCGTAATCTCGATGATTTGTTGAGAATGGAATACCGAACTAAATTGCTCAATCCCAAATGGGCTGAAGCAATGGCTAATCAAGGTTCTGGGGGTGCATTTGAAATTTCCCAACGGATGACCGCATTAATTGGTTGGGGGGAACAGCAGATTTTACCGACGATTGGGTTTATGAACAAGCAGCAGATACCTATGCTTTAGATGCAGAAATGGCAGAGAAATTACGTAAAGCAAATCCAGAAGCTTTTCGGAATATTGTCGGGAGAATGTTAGAAGCGCATGGACGGGGTTTTTGGGATGTTGATTCCGAGCGGTTGCAGAAATTACGCAGTTTGTATAACTTGAGTGATGAGCAATTGGAAGGAGTTGGCTAAATCCGTGGAGCGGGCATCTTGCCCGCTTGAATTCAATGACGGGCAAGATGCCCGTTCCACGTCTAAAAATAGCATAGACAGATTCATTTGTACTACAATTACTAAAAAATCAAATAAGCTCAGTGATACAATCTCTCAGTATTTCTATTAACTCTTCCTTATTCACCTGACTTTCCGCAACTTGTATTGTTAATTCCTCTGCTGCTTCTAGAGTCAGATTAAGTTCATAGTAATTCAAGTTTAAAAATGTCACTGTCACATCAAAAGCGGTTCGCTTATTACCATCGATAAAAGCATGATTATTAATTATGTGAAACAAGTATGCAGCTGCTTGTTCAACAATTGTGGGATGTAAAAACTCTCCCCCAAAAGTTGCTTGAGGTACAGCAAGCGCAGATTCTAGCAAACCTTGATCACGTATACCCGTTAAACCACCATATAGCCTAATTTGCTTACTATGGATACTTAACACATCTTTTTTTTCAATAAATTTAGGATTACGCAAGATTTCTGTACACCTGATCCCATTTTTTAGTAGATGCTAAAGAAGTCAGCATAACTTCCGATTCTTGGGGTGTAATGTCTCCCAAATTAAATGCATGAATCTCCTCTTCAGATAATACATTGGCTCGTAAACTAGCTTTTATTAGTGATTGTATTAAGTGTTTTAGAGTTTCTACTATAATATACATTTCTGGTGTGAGGTTTGTTTTTTTTGATTCATTAAATTGTTGGATGAAAAAAATAGTTATTGCTTTTAATCTTTCTTTACTCTCCTTATCTAATAATAAATTCCAGTATATATCTACAATTTCTTTTAGTGCAAAATCGCATCTTACACTAAGTAGAATCGCTGTTTCACTGGTTGATTTTTCATTAAGTGCTTGAGATAATTTATTTAATCTATTAAGTTTATACTTAAACTCTTCTAATTTTTCACGCACTTGACTAATAGATATTTGCTGACTATTAGCTAACTCAAATAACTCCGCAATTGCTTCATCTTCCGGATTAGCATCATTCAAGCATCTCTCCAACACTTCTAAGCGAAGCTGAATTTTGTCAATTGTTTTTTGTGGTAGTGTAGGGCTATGTACCATATCTTATATACCTATAATTCTAATATCAGCTTAAGTAGAAATTATTTAGATATTTTCATACTCAATTATTATCAGCAAGACTTTGAGCTACTGGGTGTAGATCCTGAAAGTTTGTAATCTGTATTATCAATTGCTCCCATTAGTTTTAAAGCTACGTGTTGTGCAGCAGTTAGCCCTGTTACACCTGTGATATTCATTATACGTGAAGCGGGCTAAATGTTCTGTGACGGATGTGCTATATTAATCTACATTAAGAGATTAATAATACCGCAAATTCAGATTTATATCCGTCACTTCTCAACTTGAGCAGCTACTTCGCGGATTTCCAGCAATTCTCTTAATTTTAGCCTATATTGTCCCAAAAATACATCTTAATGGCGCAGGAGTTTTGCGCGATACCGTAGGTGGGCGTAGCAATCGCTGAGAATCCCAAAAAATAAAGAGAGCAATGCTTGTGGATAGCTCTAGAAGGGCGTTCAAGACAATCACTCTCTTGGTTCAAATCATTGATTTTACTATTGCTGAATATGGTTTTGTAGCCACTGTTCTAGATGCGCTACAGTAGAGAAATCCATTAATGCTACAGACAATTCTTCTAATTGCTCAATCGACAATTGATGAATTTGCTCAACTAATGCTGGTTGAATTTCACCAAGCCGATGGTTAAGTAGTCGTAAAACGACTTTCTGTATACCTTTAATTACACCACGTTGTTCACCACGTTGTTCACCACGTTGTTCACCACGTTGTTCACCACGTTGTTCACCAAGTCTCTCAATACTAGTAACATAACGCATATTCATCTCCTTCTCATACTGAGTGATTTCTTGATTAAATTCTTTCTGCAATTCATCACTAAGCGTCATCATCCAGTCGATTAGACCGTACAAATTGATTATATCCTGTCTGCTGAAACCCTGCTTATACAGTCGTTTCATCAACGCTAACTTATATTCTTTTCTTTTTTCACGGTTGCTGGTTGTCTCCAGTGTTCTCAAATGCACCATCACAACTGTAGCAAATGGATTGCGACTGACTTCCAACTCTGACCATCTCTGGAGATAATCTAGCAGCTTGACTATGGAAAAATCAAACCTACTTGTGGTTCTGATTCCTCGAATAATGAAATGGTCAGGTCGCCAATTTATATCATCGTCGCCTAAAATTGCTAATGACTCGATGGGACATTTGAATTTGTCATAGATTTTGTAGTGGTAAATGTACATCCTCTCACCAAACTCGGAGTCAGGTTGGTTCTGTACCTCTATATGTATATACAGCCAAGATTCTTCACCATTAATTCGGTAGACTTTGACTAGTGCATCAACAAGTCTTTTGCCAATTGTGGCATCTCTGGTCACTTGTCTTAACTCTTTATCTAAAAATTCGATGTTTTTCGTCCAATCAATTTCTCCGTGGAGATAGGGGAAGAAAAAGCTGATAAAGTCCTCGAAGTATATCTCCAGAATTTCTTTCCAAGGTGAATCATATTCTGTCTTTGGATTAGTCATGTTAAAGGTGATATTGAAGTAATCATGTCAGGATTCAGGTCATACCAAAATATCTACATTCACCGTAAACACCGAATTGCTTCTAATAATCCTCTAGCTTTATTTAAAGTCTCCTCGTATTCCTTCTCCGGGTCAGAATCAGCCACTAAACCAGCACCTGCTTGCACGGTCACAACATTGATCATGTAACACCATAGTCCGAATTGCGATCGCACTATTCAACTGTCCTTCAAAATCATAATATCCATATACACCAGAATAAACCCCCGACGACTCGGTTCTAATTCATGAATAATTTCCATCGCGCGAATTTTAGGCGCACCACTGACTGTACCTGCGGGAAAACAAGCTTTTAATAAATCCCATGCTGTTTTTCCCTGAGCTAATTTACCGACGACATTACTAACAATGTGCATAACATGGGAATAACGCTCAACTATCATTAATTCATCAACTTTCACGCTACCCTTTTCACACACCCGCCCCAAATCATTTCGTCCTAAATCCACTAACATCACATGTTCTGCAACTTCTTTGGGGTCTGCGAAGTAAATCTGCGGCTAAAGCTAACATCTTCTTGAGTGGTCTTTCCCCGTGGACGTGTTCCCGCAATGGGACGGACTGTGGCAATGAGTACCTCCATCTGCGTCCGTTCGGCTTTTACCATCACTTCTGGGCTAGAACCGATTATTTGCCAGTCTTGAAAGTTAAAAAACGCCATGTAAGGGGAAGGATTAATCTGGCGTAAGGAACGGTACAATGCAAAGGGGTCGCCTGTATATTCGGTGGAGAGTCGTTGCGATATCACTACTTGAAAGATATCCCCGGCTTTGATATGCTCTTTGGCTTTTTCCACACTAGCACAGAATTCTGTCCGGGTAAAATTGCTGCTATATTCTTCTATTCCCGCTTTTGGTGATTGCTGGTGGATGTCCAAGTTAATTTAGTATTTTCTGGTGATAGGGGTAAAGATAGTCTACTACCATTTCTTGAACTGGATGCTCGCTTTTTGATATGCTGCTTCTAAGCTTCTGCTGGATCACGTAAATCAGCATAGGCGATCGCCCAAATTTTCCGCTTTACCTGATCAAAAACTAATAAGTGATCTACCTGCATCCATGAATCCATCGGGAAGATTTTTCTCATCCGATGTATATACAGGTACACGCGGTTCAATCCAATTAATTAATTCATAACCCCAAAATCCAAATAAACCCCCAATTCCTGATGGTAATTCTGGTAATTTTACTGGGTGATAAGGTGCTAGACATTGGGCTAAAACTGTAAAAGGATCACCTGTAAAAACCTGTTCGGGAACGATCTCTGAGGGTTTGGGTGGTTGTATCGCCTCTTGTTTCCAAAATCCACAGGGGATCACAACCTAATAAACTATAACGTCCTAGTTTTTCACCACCTTCTACCGATTCCAACAAAAAGCTATAAGGCTGATCTGCACAAACCTTATACCAAGCAGATACAGGTGTATCTAAGTCTGCAATCCATTCCTGATACAAAGGAATAAAATTACCTGACAAAGCTAGCTGGGAAAAATGGGGAAAAATTAGGGAAGATCATAAAAAATTTCAAGATTTTGTAAGTAGCCAGTAGTTAGTTGTCAGAAGACTTTTTGACTACTGCTAACCAACTACTGACTGCTGTTAATTAAACGTCGTGAGTAGCTTTACCGCTAAATTTCACTTGTGCTGGATTAGGGTTTTCGCCAATCCGACGGGGGACAAAACGAACTTTTTCCCGACCTGGATTTACCTTTTCGGGGAAAACACCATCAGCAGGGTGAATTAAAGTGGTTTCGCCGCTGGGGAGAATTCGGTAAATTTTGTAGTCGGTAATTTTGGACTTGCGGAGTTGAGCGCCTAAAGCGATGCCCTGTTCCTTCCGAGCTAAGTATAGAAGATTTTCGCCTTTGTGTGCAGTAGCAGCACCGCCTGTAGGCAATTCAAATACTTGCTCCTTGGGGCTAGTCCAAGTGATAGCGTACTTTTCCTCTACTTCTGCCTTTTTGAGCAGTCCGCCTGTGCTGCCAGCATAGAGAGGTGTTTGTCCAGAGAGTGCCATAAGAGTAATCTCTCAATATTTCAGGTTTTTAGGCATCCTAACACTCCTAGCCCGCTTATATTGCGATCGCGTCATAGACTGTAACACTCCCGCAGGGGGGAAAGAGGACAAGGGGCAGGGGGCAGGGGGCAGGGGGGAAAGAGAATTAAAATATCCTTTCTCCCCATCTCCCCATCTCCCCATCTCCCCATCTCCCCATCTCCCCCTTGCTCCCTGCTCCCTGCCCCCCTGCCTCTTCTCCCCCTTACCCAACAATAGGAATTGTAAAATGAAACTGACTGCCTTGGTCTTTACCATGTGGACTCTGCCCAAATTTTCCCACCCCAGCCATTGACTATTTGACGGCAAATTGCTAATCCTAAACCTGTACCACCGGCAGTGCGTCGCAATGCGCCCTCTTCTTGATAAAAGCGGTCAAATACTATTTCTAGGCGATTGGGTTCAATGCCGCGTCCAGTATCAGCTACGGTTACTTCTACCATTTGATCACTGTTGTCGAGTAGCTTTAATGGATAATCTCTCCTGTAGGTGGTGTAAATTTACAAGCATTATCTATGAGTTTTGCTATTACCTCTACTAGCCAATCACCATCAGCCCTGATTAAAGGTAAAGATTCAGCAATTTGCGTGTTGATTTGGGGGATTTTTTCTGTCGCCGAGCGTGTACGCAGTCGGCTGAGGGCTAAATCTACACATTCTTGTAAGCTTAGGGATTCTGGATGCCATTCCACTCGACCGCTTTCTAAATTAGAAAGGGTGAGGAAATCTTGGACTAGTTTCCGCATCCGTTCGGAGTCAGAAAGGGCTGTACTGAGCATTACTTGCTGTAACTCTAAGGGCATATCTGGTTCACTAGCGAGGCTTTCTAGACAAACTTGAATCGTAGATAGGGGGGTACGCAGTTCATGACCTGTAATGGCTATCAGGTTGCTGCGGGTGCGGTCTAGGGCTTCTAGTTGTTGGTTAAGTTCTTCTAAGTTAGCGAAAGGCTTCCGCTTGAATTAGTGCTGCTCCTACTTGAGTGGCGATCGCTTTGACTAAATCTAAATCTCCAGGTTGCCAATCATGAGCGGGTAAATAACAATAATGTAACTCGACAATTCCCTAACAGTCGTCCTTGATAAAATACTGGTTCAATCAACCAAGAACGAATCGCAAACTTTTTGACAATTAAAGAAAGTGCTGGTGAATTAGTAACACGATTAGTCATGTAAAGTATCAGTAACACAAATACCTTCACCTTGTTGCAGTATTTCTTGAAATAAAGGATTATGCTCTAACTCCCAAGTTTGACCCTGCACAGAAACAACACCAGGATTCAAAAATTCGTGTTCAATTATAGCTTGGGCATCGGTAGCTTGAGCGCGATAAATTAGACAACGACCAGCTTCTAGATGTTGACCTAATTCTTGAGCAGCTACTTGGAGAACTTCGTGCGGGTCAAGCGATCGCCCAATCGCTGTACTAATCGAGTTGACTAAACGTTCTTTCCTGGCTTGAGCAGTGATCGAACGGTAAGCTTTATGCAATTTATACTGACTAGCTTGCAGATAAGTCACTAATCGCTGTACAAAAGGGTCAGTATCAATATCACAAGCATATTCATGTGGACTGAATGTCCGCAATCACTTCTTGGCATCACCAATGCCAAATCTCTGACATACCTGAGCAACTTTATCCGCTAAATCCGGTCTATAAACCAAAATCCTGCTTAATATCAACTCTGCGGCTTTGAGACTGACTCCTCTCTCCGAAGTCCAAATCCCCTCAAATCTTCGCGCTGTGTCCATATCTAAACTAGGGGATGATTTCTGGTAACTCCTGATTTTTGGTAATCGAGCCAAGGCTTTCTCGGCACACCAAACAAGTAGCATAGTTATCAGCAACGACGACTAAATGCCACTCTTGACTTAAAGCATCATCTGGCTCAAAAGCTACCTTTTCATAGTATTCCGAGCTATTAGTAAAATCTGTTTCTGGGGCAGATAATACGTATATTTGATTACTTCGCTGGGAAAGTCGTTGATAGCGATGAGCTTCTTGGCGATAGAATCGCTCTCGTTGGAAACTAGCAATAATCAGGGGCTGATCTAAAGTTGCAGCCAAAACCTGGTCTTCCATTGCATGGGAGAGCGCCGTCAATGAAGCCTTGAAATATAACTGAGGACGCAGGTAGGGTAGTGACTGTAGCAAATCACTCAGTACAGAAGTCGAAATGCTCATCTCCAACCTCCAGGAAACCTCAAGACCCTGCTGATTAAGGAATGGAGGGTAAATTGTGAAACGCCCTCAAACTGCTTTTTTGGATGAGCAAACATAAGTTTGGGGACAGCTGAACAATTTACAAATCTTTGGTTAGACATAAGATGATGATTGATTTGACTTGCTACACACCGTTACATAAAATCAGTGTCAAAATTCTACCAGGATAGTCTTTTCTATACAAGATAAACAAAACTATCATCAAAGGCATTGAATTTTGAGCTACTTCACAGTGCATTGTACAAATTACAACGGACTTGCAAGTTAAATCAACAGTTGTAATATGTTAAGATTCATGAATTAACTAGAGTGCATCCACCAGAAAACTAAATTCTACGGATGCGATAAGTTAGATAAAGCACTCCTAACCCTGTACCAATTAAAACTATAACTGGGGGAGCCAGAGGAATCCAACCCCCGAATTTAAGGAAAGTCAAGTAGCAAATAATTAGCAGAGAGCCAAAGGCAGCAGTTCCAGATGTAACTAAAGGAAATAAAGTGGTGTTAAATCGCCAAAAAATTATCCCCCCAACTAAAGCCCAACCAAATATCCAAATTGTCTCATATTCCCGACTCCACCACCAAATCATGGGTCGCTCACCCTTAGCAAAACTGATCATCTGGCTAATGTTTTGCGCCTCTAATATAGTGGTTGTAACCTCACCATATGGTGTATTTACGAATTCGGCTTGTCGGGAGTCTCGCTCTGAAAAACCAATTAATACAATTTTGTCTTTAATTTTCTCTTTAAGCTCACGATACCATTTCGAGTCTTTATCTAGACTCGCTCCGATAATCTCAGTAATATTCATTCTGGGAGCAAATTTATTGATATCACCATCATGAGCACGGTAGTTAAGCATTATTTTATAGTTTTTTTCAGAGTCTTCTTGTCCAGAAGAACTTTTTTGATATCCACCAGCAACTTTCCCCAATTTATTAATTTTCTTGTTACCAAAAGACATACTGTTATCGTATTGACCAGTTTTTTGATTTTGAGTAGGAGCTTGGTACTGTTTATCCAATTGTAGATATTGTTTAGCAATTACTAAGCTCCAAGAATCCTCTCTTTCACAATAAAAATCTTCGGATTTATCCTGATTTAATTGTTGTTTCAAGTTATATTGACGCACAAAAATAGTATTTTTTGTCTTTATATCATCATCAACTGGATTAATAAATCCAACTCTTCCAGTTTGTCCTAATTCTGGTGGTGCGTCAAATCCATGATTTTCTTCACTAACCTGTGTTTTTTCTTTATATTTTAAATCTTTGATAAATCGTTTACCATTTTTACACATTAGAATCAGATTTTGGGTATTTTTTAGAGTTTCTTTTATTTTATCATCATCCTCAGTTTCATAATCACGAATTAAATCAAAGCCAATTACTTTGGGTTGATACAGAGCCAGCTCTTTGAATATAATATTAATTATACTATCAGGAATTGAACCTCTTGTGTACTCAATTTTGTCTTCTGATTTTCCTGATTTTCTTAATAGTTCTAATATAGATTGCTTATTTAATAGTGCTAAATCATCTAGATTAATATCTACTATCAAAAACCGATTATCTATGGGTTCAGAAGGATGCAATCGCATTACTTCGTCATAAGTAGCTAATTCTAATGGTTGCATTATTCCCAAAAACCTAGCAAAGAACATCAAAGTTGTCATGAGCAAGCTAGTTAACAAAACACCACGGAACTTAATTTGACGATAAGGGAGAGCCTGACTATTCTTGAGATAGTCTAATTGCAATTGAGTGGGAGCAGGTTCTTTGGTAATTTTACTTTGATTTTTCCATTCTACATAGAATGTCAAATCTTTTCCCCGCAGTAAATAACTATCATCACGTTTATTTTGTTCCCATTCTTTAGCTTTCAATAACAAACGAGTATGAGTGCGGACATAATCTGGGTCTGTATCTATAACTCTAGTTAGTTCTCCAACTTTAGTCAAAAAATCTTCTTCATGTTTTTGAAAATCCAACCATTGCAATTTAGCTAATTCTGGGTTAAGAGCAGCAGCTTCCACTTCTCGATATAATACAGTGACAATTCTCTTATTGAGATTCATCGCATATTTAATTTGAGCATTACAAGAAGAAGAATTTACCGATTGTGGAGAAATAATAAAAAGGAAGTTATTAGCATTTTCAATTCCCTGATAAATCTCTTGTGTAGAATCAGTTCCAGAAGCTATATTTTCCTGGTCAAACCAAGTAGTTTTGTTTTGAATTTGCAGTATATTGTTGAGTTTACGAGCAAAATCTGAGTCAGAACGAGAGTAAGAAATAAATACATCTGTAGCTAAATCTGGAGGTTGCTGAAGACTTTGGTTAATAAATTCTTCCTGCAAAGGTATAGATGAATCTTGGGAATTTTCTTTTGCTACCTTTAACCAAGCTTCAGCATTACGAAGATTATAACCCCGTAACAAAACACTAGGATTTCGTTTTTGTCTTTCCCATTTTAATGCCTTAGCCAAGATAATTTTATGTTGCTCATAATAATGAGCATCTTGAGATAATACTCTAATTAATTTATCAGTATCAGCTAAATATTCTAATTCCTGGTTATTTTCTAAATTATCAGTAAAATTAATACGTTCCAAACTGCGTAATTCTGGAGGAATTAGCTCAGTATTGATTTCTGCTATTAACAGAGGTATAATCCGCTTCTTTAGAGATAAAGCATAAGATATTTCCATCTGACAATTTTCTGATTGCAAAGAATCTCCAGACATCAGGTAAATGACATTATCTGCTTCTTCAATACCTCGACGAATAGCTGATGTAGAATATGCTCCAGAATAAATATCTTTTGTTTTTGTCCAAACCGTGAAACTCTCTCGCATCAAAGTTGTAGCAATTTTCTCCATTAATTTTAGATTATTATCTGCACAACAAATAAACACCTGAGTCATCAGGTTGTTAGCATTTTTAGTACTTTCAGAAATAAAAGTGCAATGCAAGTCTGTTGGTTTACAGGGAGGTTGTCCATCTTTAAATCTAATTTTCAACCATTCCTCAGCTTTGGTTCTTTCGGAACTAGTTAACAAATAAAGCGACTTTTGTGGATGTCGTTCCCATGCTAAGGCTTTAGCTAATAATGCAGTATGTTGATGTACGTATTCTTGATGACTAGCAATTAATTTTATCAATCCAGCGAAAGATTTTTCATAATCATCTATACCTTCACGGAAGTATATCCAATTAATTTTGTTAATCACTGGATGCATCTTCTTATTCTTATGGCCGGTGTGTAATCCCTGCTCTTGGGCTTTCTCCCACTCTTGTTCTGGATACCTCTGCTCCCAAATTGACTGCGTAATTTGTTCTACGTGCAACAAAGGAATAATCCGTTTATTGTACTTAATCGCTAACTCAATTTCTTTCTGACAGTATGTGGAATTAATGGAGTGAGGTGCAATGATAAAGATAAAATTATCTGCTTTTTCAATTCCATCATTAATTTGGTTTTGAAAATCAACTCCGAAGGGAATATCTTTTTGATCAAACCAAATTTTTAGTCCTGATTTTGAAAGCTCAGTATATAAACGAGTAGCAAAGCTTTGACTATCTGCTCGTCCGTAAGAAATAAATGCATCTTTGAAGTTATTCATATTGGTATGATTTTTACATGAGTGATGATTTGATGTGACAACACATAGCCAGTACGCAAGTATACACTTAAGTAAGCTATAGAAATTATTTTTTCTCTATCCAGAAATACACTGTACTAGTATATCAAATTTATTTTGATATACTAGTAGGCTGGAAGGAGTTAGTCATGATTATAACTTGAAATTTAAAGTATACAGGATGATTAGTGATACTCTCACTGACTTTGAGGATAAAGTTTTTTAAACGCACAGCTATTATTTCAGTTACTAATGTGTCATGACTAGAGGTAAAATTCAGCTAGGGTAAAGTATACATTACTTATGAATCCAGTTTATATATGGATGATTTACTGAAGCTTACTTTTAATCAGCATCAAACAGCATTAGCCATTCAGGTATCTAAATCAGCAGAGTTACCAAATGCCCTGAAGCAAATGGGTTTAAGTGATTCACGCCCGATTTTAGTGATAGTGGGGGGTGCTGGTCAGATGAGCGATCGCGATTTTTCGCGTATCCAAAAATTGTTTCTGGAAGTACTAGCCCCCATTGCTGAAAGTTTAAACGCATCTGTTGTCGATGGTGGTACTGATTCTGGAGTGATGCGATTGATAGGAAATGCTCGTAGTCAAATTAATGCTCACTTTCCTCTGGTTGGTGTTGCACCCACTGCTAAAGTAATTTTACCTGATACAGTAAATACCTCTGTTGATGATGCCACACCTCTAGAGCCGAATCATACTCATTTTGTGTTAGTACCTGGTAATAATTGGGGTGATGAATCTCCTTGGATAGTCCAAGTAGCAACTGTACTGGCTCATGGCTCACCTTCGCTAACTGTGCTAATTAATGGCGGGGAAATTACTTTTATGGATGCTCTCAATAGTATTATTTCTGATAGATTAGTGATGGTGATTGCTGGTAGTGGTAGAACAGCAGATAAACTTGTATCTGCTTTGCAAGGAGACACTACTGATGAACGAGCTACAAAATTAGCAGATTCTGGTAAGCTACAAAGCATCAATTTAGACGGTGATCAGAAAGATTTAATCCATACTATTACTAACTTACTTTCTCATTAGGAGTTAACAATGGCAAAGCCAGATCCTTATCGCGAATCTTTAAAAAAACAGTTTCAAGAATTAATTTCTAAATTGAAGCTGAATGAATTACAAAAAACGTTTTTGATATCCCGTTGGTTAGACCAATTAATGTGGATGGAAGGAGCCGCAACAAAAGCACGCGATCGCTATTATGCTTTGCGAATAGTAACAATTGTTGGTGGTGTACTCCTCCCAGCTTTAGTGAGTTTGAATATTGGTGGTAATCAGGTTGCTCAACTGCTGATTTTCTTAACTTTTGCCATTAGTCAACTTGTGGCGATTAGTGCTGCTCTGGAAGAATTCTTTCATTATGGCGAACGTTGGCGACTCTATCGCCGAACATCTGAATCTTTAAAATCTAGAGGTTGGCAATTTTTTCAACTTACCGGATCTTATCTAGATTATAAAAATCATGCTGAGGCTTTTAGTATTTTTTCTAGTCATATAGAAGAAATTATTCAGCAAGATGTAGAAGTATATTCTAGCAAAGTTGTCCAAGACAAAAAACAAGCAGAAGCACAATCAGAAAGTGAGGATGATAATGTGGAAACAATCCTGCTAAAATCTGATGCTAAGATTACTCACAAAGAATTAGACTCCATTGAAGAATTAAAAGTTGCATCTTAAACTCTAGCAGTCTTGAAAATTTACAGCATATCGCAGATAAATGAGGTACACATAAAATAGTAAAACTCTTGTGGAGCAGGCATCTTGCCTGCCTTTGTGTACTTCATATCAAGGAAATGCGCTGTATGATTAACCACGTAAAAGTATTTTTCTTGACTGTGATTCTCGCTATTTCTATAATGGGGTTAACTGCTGCTTATGCAAGAGCAGAGACTTACCGGGCTGGGAAATTTACCGTGACTTTAGGTGATGGGGAAAATGGTAAAACCTACAAAGGTTGTGATGCTCAAGGTCAATGTATTCATCTAGATAGTGGCACATCTTGGCGTGATGGCGGTTATCGGGGAATTACTTGGGAGCATGGTACTTATACTTACTCAATTTCTTGGCGTGAAGGTTCAAGTAATCAAATGTATCTCAATGTTTACAATGGTAAAAATCGCATCTTACATCAACTCATGATATTTGTTGTTAATTAAGATTATGCTAATCAATTGTAGCTGATACGAGGGAATTATTTGGTTTAGAAAATTAAAGTATGGATGCTTGTAAAATTGGTTTCAAGAATTCATACTTTTCTTCATCTGGGTTATTTTGATTCAAAACGCCTGATTCCCTTGCTGTCACCGCACTAACCATATTTTGACATTATTTTATGCGGACGCATAAAATACTTATCACTAATCATATAAGCATATCCCCAATTTTTTTAAAGTCGGAAATCAAAAAGGATATCGAAAATAACTTGAGAACAGAGTTCTCAATCATCCTGGGTCTTGACTTTTAGGAAATATCTATGTCAAGCTAACATTTAGATAGTCTAATTATTTGAAACCACAAGTAAATCCTACTCGTGACGAAATTTACGGAGTCTTACTAAAAAATGTCTTCGAGCCGACAAAAACCAATTCGCGATCAGAATAAGGCACCACCACACGATCCTTGGGAAGCCATGAGGTTTCGAGATTATCGACTATTTACCATTGGGCGTCTTATCCTCTTTACGGGCGGAAAAATGCAGACTGTAGCATTGGGTTGGGAGCTATATGAGCGGACGAATTCGGCTATGGCTTTAGGTGGAGTGGGACTAGCGCAAGTTTTACCAATAATTGCACTAACTTTGATTACCGGACATGTTGCTGATAAAGGCAATCGCAAAAAGATTACTCTAGTTTCAATGTTACTTTTAACCCTTTGTTCACTAACTTTAGGAGTTATTTCCTATTACAAAGGTGCAGTTTTTCTAATTTATGCCTGCTTATTATTAACAGGTGTAGCGAGGGCATTTCTCAAGCCTGCGGGTGATGCACTGATGTGGCAGTTAATACCGACAAGTGCTTTTACCAATGCTGCAACCTGGAATAGTAGTAGCTTTCAATTAGCATCAGTAATTGGACCAGCTTTGGGAGGACTGAGTATTGCTCTGTTCAGAAATGCCACCGCGGTATATATATTATCTGCCTTAGCAGCCATATCATGTTTTTTCCTGACTGCGACCATCAAACCACAAAAAACCAACTTTGCTAAAGAACCAACCACCTTGAAAACTCTGGCTGCTGGTGCTGAATTTGTTTGGAATAATCAACTAATTCTCGCCGCAATTACTCTAGATTTATTTGCGGTTTTGTTAGGTGGTGCAGTAGCATTATTACCAGTTTTTGCTAAAGATATTTTGCATGCACTGGTGGAATTAGGTTATTTAGAAGCAGCCCCATCTATAGGTGCATTGATTATGACGGCATTGTTGGTATATTTACCACCTATCCGTAAAGCCGGGCCTGCATTACTTTGGTCTGTGGTAGGGTTTGGGATCGTCACAATTATTTTTGGGCTATCTCATTGGGTGTGGTTATCTTTATTAATGTTGGCATTAAGCGGGGCATTAGATAGTATTAGTGTCGTAATTCGTCATACTTTAGTTCAAATTCGTACTCCTGACCATTTGCGAGGACGAGTTGCAGCGATTAATAGTGTATTTATCAGTGCCTCTAATGAATTGGGTGGTTTTGAATCTGGTTTAACAGCAGCTTTATTTGGTCCAGTATTGTCGGTTGTGGGTGGAGGTATTGGCACGATTCTAGTAGTAATAGCTACGGCAATGATTTGGCCAGACATTCGTAAGTTGGGGGCATTGCAGCCAGAATCAGAGGCTTCCACAGTAAAATAACTGATAATGAAAACCTAGCCAAAAAAATGCTCTGGCTAGGTTTCGTTGTTTCAAACTAATCTATGCATGCAGTGATACCGTTATTTTCTAATCCCGCAGCAATTTTCATAAATACTTGACTTGTCATGGAGCTAGAGTCAGCCAGAACCAGAGGTTGTCCAGTATCACAACCGTTGCAAAGACGAGGATCAAGGGGGATTTGTCCTAAAAGCGGTGCTTGCAGTTCTATTGACACTTTTTCACCACCACCACTACCGAAAATTACGGTTTTTTCGCCATTTGGTTCGATAAAATAGCTCATATTCTCGATAATACCGAGAACAGGAACTCCTACTTGGCGGAACATATAGGTACTGCGACGCACATCAGAGACAGCAACTTCTTGAGGGGTTGTTATCAATATCACTCCACAAATCGGACTTTCTTGGATAATAGTAATTTGATCATCTCCCGTACCAGGAGGTAAGTCTATTAATAAATAGTCTAATTCTCCCCACTCAACTTCATGGATAAATTGAGTAATAATTTTATGTAAGACGTATAGACGCCATGCTAGAGGATAATTAGGTTCTGCCAACAATCCGACAGACATGACTTTAATACCATAAGCTTCTAAGGGTAAAAATTTTTGACCATGAGCGGTATCAATAACTGTAATTTCAGATTTTCCGAGTCCTAACATCTGGGGAACATTAGATCTCATAGACATCAGCATCCAATAAACCAACTTTTGCTCCGGTTAATTTTAAAGCTGCGGCTAGATTCACTGAGATTGTGGATTTTCCTACCCCACCTTTACCACTGGAGATGGCTAAGGTAGTTTTGACACCGCGAATTGTACAAGTTTCAATGCTGACTTTTTTACACCAATCTAGTGATGATAACACTGTTTTAATTTCAGCCTCTAGAAATTTTTGATGAGAACCTATATAAAGATGCAAGTAAATGTACTTATCAATTAAGTTGTCAACTACACGGATATTTCGCACCATCCCTAAACTAACGATGTCATTTTTTAGGGTAGGTTCGATGACTTGTCTGAGCAGTTGGATAACTTCTGCTTGACGGAGGTCGGGAGTATGAGTGTGTATTTCCAGTTGTGGTGGTTGAAAAGGTGATTGATGGTTAGACATTGTTATATAGTAGGGAGTAGGGATGAAAGTCTCTTGCTGTATAGCTTTTTCCGTAGATTTGGTATCTCAATCAAATACATACTACAATACCTTAAATTTTATATGGCAAAATTACAGGTTTTAGTAAAAAGCTGTTCAGAGGTTCTGGTCATTGATATCAGTGCTTTGATTTCTGGAACTCAACAACAATCAATAGTTGCATCTCAAATTAGTCAAGCTTGTCAAGAATGTGGATTTTTCTATATAACTGGACATGGAATAGATGAAGATTTACAACTTCGTTTAGAACAACGGAGCCAAGAGTTCTTTGCTCAAGATTTAGCCTTATTTCGGATTTTTAATTATCCCTCTGATGGTGCTGGAACCAAGAATGAATCTAGTTGGGGTGTTGGTAAACATACAGATTATGGAATTTTGACGATTCTCAAGCAGGATAACTCAGGTGGATTACAAATAAAATCTAGATCAGGTTGGATTGATGCACCAACTATTTCTGGTTCATTTGTTTGCAATATTGGCGATATGCTAGAACTTATGACCGGGGGTTTATATAAGTCTACACCCCATCGAGTTAAGAATATTTCTGGTAGGAGTCGTCTTTCATTTCCATTCTTTTTTGACCCTAATTTTGATGTGGAGATGAAACCAATTCAATTAGGTGGATTTATAAATGCTGATGATGAGGAACATTGGGATAAAGCTCGTGTTCACGATTTTCATGGAACTTATGGGGATTATGTTTTGAGTAAGGTGTCTAAGGTTTTCCCAGAGTTGCGAAGAGTCGTTTTGTAGGGATAGTTTCTTGTAAATACAGAGGAGGGAAACTACAGCGATTTTCATGTAAATGAACCACATTTTTTTGTCTCACGCAAAGGCGCAAAGACGCAAAAACTGATATTTTCTTGATGTAGTGCATCTAGTAACAGTAATAAATGGTCTGCGGTCACTAATTCACCTAATGCTGATAATGCTTCAGTCCGCACTTCTATATCATCAGCAGCGAGGGATTTTAGTAAGGCTGGAACTGCTTGAGGATTGGCAATTTCCCAAAGTGCAGATACGGCAATTTTCTGTACTGTCGTGTTTTTATCTTCCAGCGCTATGATTAAAGCCTCAACTGCGGCATTATCTCCCAGATGTTGTAAAGATTTTACCGCCACTAGGCGATCGCTCAATAAAGGCGATCACAACATTTCCAGCCATTGATTTAACTCAGTATCCACAAACATCAACCTCTACCGCAATAAAAAAGGAATTTTGACTGTAATCGCCTTAGTTGGACATTCCTTTTCACAGGGTAGACAGAACCAACATTCATCGTATTTCATATACGCTTTCCCCGTTTCTGGATTTTTGGCTAACACATCCAAAGGACAAACTTCAATACAAACTGTACATTTTTCTAAACATTTAGATTCATCGACAATTACTGGGACATCTACTCTTTGATTAATTAAAGCCATAAATTTATTCCACCTTTTAGTTAGAAAACTTCAAATTTGCCGAAAAGATATTACCAATTTATTCAATACCTCCATATCAATTAAAAAAGCATCATGTCCGTGGGTTGACTTGAGCAAATTTAATTGAGCATGAGGGATTAAATCTGCCAGTTCTTGTTGCTCTACGGGAGGATAAAGATGATAGTTGCGGTACGAAAGTACCTGGACTCTACGCCGCAGGTGATGCTGCATCGCGGGAGTTGTTAGCTGGATTAGCGTCTGGAGGTGGTGGTCCCAATGCCGCTTGGGCAATTTCCACTGGACAATGGGCGGGAGTAGGAGCAGCGACTTTTGCTAAAAGTCTGGGGACTCATGCTCATGAACGGGTTGTACATCCTGCTGGTCAAGTTGGAATTCGCTCGCATTCCTCTAGTAATGAAACATTTGACAGTGACGCGATAGTTAGTGGTGTCCAAGCAGAGGTGTTCCCATTAGAGAAGAATTACTTGCGTTCTGAGCAGGGACTTCTCGATTCTCTCTCCTCTTTAGAAACACTTTGGCAGCAAGTACAAGCAAATCCGAAACAAGAGACAGTCCGGGATGTGGAATTTTCTCGTCGAGCCGCAGCGATGACTGCTGTAGCCCGATGGTCATATTTTAGTGCTTTGCATCGTCAGGAAACCCGCAGCGAACATATCCGGGTAGACTATCCAGAAACTGATCCAAATCAGCGTTATTATCAAGCAACAGGCGGGTTAGATAAGTTGTGGGTACGGCGTGATTGGATTCAGGAGGCGATCGCCTCCGGTGGGTCTTCGACCATCGCCACACCAGCCACACCACCAGTATTAGCTACACAAAGTACATCTTCTGTAGGAAAATTATAACCGGAGTAATATTATGATCGAGCTAGTCAGCCATAAACTCTGTATTAGTTGCAATGTGTGCGTTCAAGTCTGTCCTACCAATGTTTTTGATTCCATACCTAACCAACCACCCGTAATTGCTCGCCAGTCAGACTGTCAAACTTGTTTTATGTGTGAGGCATATTGTCCAGTAGATGCGCTATTTGTTGCACCTCAATCTCATACCAATCTGGCTGTGAATGAAGATGAATTAATTGAAAGCGGCATTATGGGGGAATATCGTCGCATCTTGGGTTGGGGATATGGTAGGAGTTTTGTTTATGATAAACAAGGAAAGTTAGAGCAGGCAATTCAAGATTATAATCAAGCTGTTGCTATCAATCCTCAATATGCAGACGCTTACTATAATCGGGGTCTTGAGATTACCATTCCTCCAAGTGAACAACTCCTCATGACTGATATCAATGATGGGAGCATGACCAGCAGATTATGACTTCACAGCAATTTAGAGCCAAGACCAAAGAGTTTACGGAATTAGATATTGCTAATTTGGTGATTGAGGATGATACACCAGTGGACAATTTTCAATCGGAGCAACAGCAACGGTTGCTGGTTGAACCTCTCTATAGTTCTCAGATTCTACCATTACCGTTCCTTGCTGCTGCTAACGTAGGATTATTCTACCAACCAAAAACCGATCCGATTGTCCCAGATGTATTTCTCAGCTTGGGGATTGAAAGACCAGGCGATTTTTCCCAGAAAAAGAACCGTTCCTATATAGTTGAGGAAATGGGGAAATTACCGGAAGTGTGTATTGAGCTCGTATCTAATCAAGAAGGGGATGAATTGAACATCTCCAGAAAATCCCAAAAAAAGGGGAAGACGGTTGGGAAAAGAGATATCTATAGTCACATTGGAATTCCGTATTATGTGGTGTTTGACCCGTTGCGACAAATTCAAACTCCTAAAGATATGAACAAAGCTTTATTAAGAGTATGGAAGATGATGGCAGGTAGGTACACAGAAGTAACAACACCAGTAGGAATCAGAGAGATCGGGGAGTGGATATTACTAGAGGAGATCGGGTTAGGGCTAAAACTTTGGTCAGGAAAATTTGAGGAGGAACAGACAAGATTATGGTTAAGGTGGTGTGATATTGATGGTGAAATCATTCCCACGGGAGCTGAAGCTAAAGAATTTGAACGTCAACGGGCTGAATTTGAGCGTCAACGGGCTGAACAAGAACGTCAACGGGCTGAATTTGAGCGTCAACGGGCTGAACGAGAACGTCAACGGGCTGAACAATCAGACCAGCTTGCTCGCAGATTAGCAGCACAATTGCAGGAGCTAGGTATCGACCCAGAACAAATTTCCTAATGGGAATTTAAGGTAAGATGGTAGTTACACTCGTAATTTCATTGAGGGAAGTTTAATGATCCAAACCTTAAAGTTACGCAAAATTGGTAATTCAGTAGGGGTGACATTTTCTAAGGAGTTGTTAGAAAAGCTCAACCTTTCCGAAGGGGATACCTTATTTGTCACCGAAACTGAACATGGACTCCAGCTTAGTCCTTATGACCCTGAGTTTGAGAAAGCTATGGCCATTTATCGGGAAGGTAGCCAGAAGTTTCGTCATGCGTTGAAGGAACTCGCTAAGTGATTGAACCAAGTTGGCTGACAGAACAGATGGTGCTTGCTATCCTTGACACTCTCAGGTCTTCAGTTATGTCGTTTATAAAACTCATAACCTTTATCAGTTAAGAGTTTTACGTTGTTGACATTTTCTACAGCGTTTCAAGTGGATACTGGATTAACATTTCTGAAAAAGCTATCCACTCTCCATTACCAGTATAAATTAAGATGCCATTTTCGGTAATTTGACTAGCCTGAATTATTTTTTTCTGTTTGGCTTTTGGATACCATTTGTTAAATACCTCTAACTCGGATTTAACGTGAATTTTCCCATTTGGTTTCCAACCTTGTTCAATAGCGGTTTTTAACCAACTTCCAGGTTTATCAACATCACCATCAGCAAGAATTCCCTTTAACACTGCAATCGCATCGAAAACAATTGCTTCAGAGACAGACTTAATTGTTTTAGTTAAAGTTGAATTAAGTGGAATGTCTAATGACTTAAGTTGTTGCTTAACTTGCTCACTAATACTTGAACGTCCGGCTTTACTCTTTTCTAACGAGATGACTTTGGGATGGTCTACTGGTAATGTTGTGGTCTGTTGAACTGGATGGAGAAATTGATTTAATTGTAATTTCATCTCCTCATTCTCAATTTTAAGTCTTTCGACTAACTCCGAAATACCTTGAACTTGATAAAGCTTACCAGTTAAACTTTCATTAATTCGGCGTAGACTATCTATTTCGGCTTTTAATCGCTTGTTTTCCTCCCTTAACGTCGAAATAATTACTAATTTAGAATTATCTGATGAGAGTGGAGGTTGTTTAGATTTAGGTCGTTGTTTCTGTTGGTCACGTAGGGTTTCAATCCGGTTTCTAAAAGTTTCCTGTTTGTACAGATAAGCAGTAGATACATTGGCGGCTTGAGCGATAGATTTAAAACTAATTATTCCACCATCTTTGATGATTCTGGCAATAGCTTTATCTACACGTTCTGCTGATTCCTTAGCTTTCTGTGCTGCGGCTTCTTGTAATGCTTCAATTTTTCTATTAGTCATTTTCTGACTCCAAATTTTTAATGACTTTTTCTAAATTTTCTTGAATCGGTGTATTCTTCTGAACTTGTAATTCCCAACCATAATTTTTGGCTTTCTTTAAAACGTTATTAGTACGGTCTAAAGTGGATTTTAAAATCGGCAGAAAATTTTTATTTGTTCTCCAATGTGAGCAATTGTAGCAACCATCAAATCCAGAAATATCACAATTACCTAATACTTTGGGTCTAGCACAGTAACCATGTTCTAATGCTCTAGCTTGTACACTCTTCTTAAACCATTCCAGGTCATCATTGCTTCCTAGTATTGTTTCAGCTAATGCAGCAGATTCTCCTTGAAAGTTAACTACTTTTATTTCGTGATATTTCTCAATTTCTTTCCGAAGAGTTTCATCATGAATATGAGCATAAACCATAGTCATCTGTGGTGATTCATGTCCTAAATATCGCTGAATTATGTGGAGCGGTACACCAAGATTTACCATTCTTGTACCAACAGTGTGACGAAACTGATGAGTCTGAAAATTCCAACGTTTACCGGAACTATCTTGAATATCAAATTCTTCAGCAAGTTGTTTTAAAAATTTTATAAAAGTCCTACTATCCATAACTTTAGGCTTGGGATGAAAAGAATTATTATCACGATACTTACCTGTTTGTCTAGCCGAAAACAAGTATTCAAAATTGGCTCCTAGATGTTGTCTAATGTACTGCTGCTGGTCTTGAATAACTTTCACTAGTTCGGGAGAAATTGGCTTAGTATCTTCCTTGCTCATTTTCCAATTCATATATTGAATGTATGAATCTCCTTTCATATCAAATTTTAAGCAATTAATTGACAAATGTAAAAGCTCACCAATTCTCAGTCCCGTTTCTTGAAGTACCAACACCATTCGCATTATTGTTTCTGGAAGTGTCTCTAAATATTGGTTTAACTGCTGCATTACGAATTCTGGTATATATCTAGGTAGAGATTTGCTTGGTTTCCCGTAATCTTCAGGTCTAATTAAATAAGGTGGCACATTAAACCATAAATTAATATTGCCAGTTTCAAAAAATGTATTTAGAGTACTTAGATAATAATTTTTTGTTCGGCTACTGAGTTTTTTCTGATTTAAAAAATCTATCAAGTCAATTATAACTTTCCTTGTAAATTTTTGAAAAGTAATTGAAGGATAATATATTTCCAGAAATTCAGAAAATTTAGTCAAGATAGAAATATATTTTTGTAATTGGCTAAAAGATATATTGGTGGCTTTATATCTAATGAATTTTTTAGCCAGGTCTTTGAGCCAATTCTGCTGAAAATACAAAAAACTAATTTAGTTTCCTGTTTATATTCCCTGGTTTTTATCCCCAAATCATTAGCATTCCAAACATCATCCCCTAATTCTAAATAACTAGGCTTATAGTTAGCATAGTCAACATTTTCAATAAAATGACGTTGACAAGTTAAACAAAAATAACGTTGTTTACCTGCTTTTGTCATTCCCCGCTTACGATAATTACTAATTCCACATCGATAACAGACTATCTCTGCATTATTTTGGATTATATCTAAACTAATCTGTTGATTGAATTCAGCTTTCATTGACATTTATTTTCCCTCTTCTCTACGTTGTAAATATTCCTGATATGCTGATTTTAAATCTTCATCTAAAAGATGAACATAAGTATTGACTGTTGTTTGAATATCTGCATGACCTAATCGCTTTTGTACATAGGTCATTTCCCAGCCTGCTCTGATTAATTCTGTTGCATGAGTATGTCTTAAAAGGTGTGGATTAACTTGAATACCTGTTTTTTTTGACAATCTTCTAAACAAACTATCAACCGTTTTATAAGTTAATGGTTTGCCAATTTCACCTTTACCTGGAGCTTTGATGACCACAAAAACGAAATCACAATCAATATCTTCTGGATATTCATCAATTAGGTAAGCTGAGTACCATTTTATTAATTCTTTACTAACATGAACTGTCCGTTCTGACCCAGATTTAATTCTCACGTAGTTAACGTTATTTAATCTTGGGACAATGCGAATTTCATTGGTTTTACCAGTCACTATATCTTCATGTCTTAGTCCTAATACTTCACCTATTCGTAGTCCTGTTTCATATAGTAATCTAGTTAAAAACTTGTCACGTAATGTGTTACAACTTTCCACTAAAGTATTAACTTGGTCAGGTGTTAAACATCCAGGAAATGTCTTTGGTTCTTTAATTTTTAGTAGTCGTGTTTTAACTTCTTTCCCCTTGCTAATATGGTGTAAAAAAGATTTGTATTTACGTCCTGGTTGCAGTTGATACCGATAAGCATCAACTCCACTAGTAGCTCCTATCCGCTCTTGAAATTCATAGAAACCACAAACAGTTGTTAAGCAATTATTAATGGTCTTCTCGCAACGTTTGGAAACCTGTGGCTGAATCGATAAGACACCAGAATTAGCGTTTCTTAGCCAGTGAATAAAGTTTGATAGCTCCTCTAAACTAATTTCTAGCCAATCTAACTTTGAATCCCTGACAAACTCCCAGAATAATTTGAGGTTATGGGCATAGGTCGCAATCGTGTTTGGAGAACGTCCTACGCTGTCCAGATAATACAAGTATTTTTGAATTGGCTCAATTGGCAAATAGTCATCATCCAGCACCATCCAAACTGGATGGTTTGTGTCTGAAATAATACCTTTTTGAACTTTCACCCTCACTTATCCTCAATATCAATGTTTACATTATAGACTTAGATTACTATTGTATGTAGATAAGACAACAGCGTAGTGATAAAAGTTAATATCAGCTACGCTGTTGTTGTTGTTGTGATTTATAATTAATCAGACATAACTGAAGACACTGAGATTCTGCGGACAGAGTTAGTTTAGGTAAAAGCCAAAGTCTAATTCTCGCTACGGTCATCAAGCACCGTCTACTGAGTTGATCAAGTAAAATACCTAATCTTCCCGCTACTTTGCGTAAAATATTAGCCGCACCATTGAGGTCAGCATTAACAATTGAACCATCTGCTGACTGATACAAACCACGTCTAATTCGTTTTCCAGATGCTTTCCACATTTCTGGTTTTTCACCGTACTTAGGTAGGGAGTCTCCATCTAAAAAACTGGCTTTAGAAGTGTAGGCTTCTTCAGTTATTTCAAATCTAATTCCATGTAAATCACAAAGTTGTTTTAATCGGTCTTTGAGTTTACCGAGAGGCATTTGTACAAATTTCTGATTGTTCAAATTTCCCATATTGGCATTAGTTTTAAAGCCTTCGTTCCAACCAATTACCAATGTACCAATACCATATTTAAGGCAATGGTCGATAATCAACTTTGCAGCTTTATTAATGCCGTCACGCATTTGATGGTTACGTTTTCTCGTAATTTTATCTAACCAGTTATCCCAATAATCCTGGGCTTTTCCTTCTTTGCAAGTTGATACTTTTTTATTATACAATTGATTCATGGCTTTCATTTGCCGTGAGTCAATTAAAAACGAATTACCTAAAGTATCTACACAAGCAGCTAAATTATCTGCTGTACCCAGGTCAATGGATAAAGCTTGATTAATATCTAGAGTATGTTGAGGCTTGTCCATCTCATAAGATATCTCTAAGTAAAAAGCACCATTTTTAGGCAGAATAGTAAACTCTTTTACCTTTGAGTAATCAATATTTGATGGCATTGGTAAGAAGAATTCAGATATACCAAACCATCGTTTAACTGTTAATCCTAGAGAAAATCTTAATTGCCCATCAACGATGGATGGTCTTTGTCCTCCAGAATTAGGATAAGCAACTTTGAATAATTTAGAACCAGTTAAATAATCCGGTGGTCTGGGTTTAAAGTCTAATTGACCATTAAGATATAGACCTCTTAGTTCCCGGAAAGATTTGAAAGCCTCTGTTACCGACATCAATGTTTGCTGCATTGGTGTGGATGGCATTGACTGAGCTAATATTGATTTTGAAACCGATGGTTCAAATGCTAAATCAAACTTTCCCGTCAATAGCTTTCCCGTTTTGAAAAATATCTGACGTGCAAAATATACTCCAGTATTGTAGATTTTACCTGACTGTTGACACAGATACTCCACTATTGCTTTTGTTTCATTCTCTAGATGAAGTAAAATTTGCTGTATTCCGATAATTTTTTTAGTCTTAGCCAATAGCTTTAACCTCCAATCTTTAATTTGATTGACTTCTATATCATAGCTATTTAATTGTATATGTCAATGGATAAATCAACAGAATTATTATGCTGATTCAAGAAGATT
Source organism: uncultured cyanobacterium (assembly GCA_963766435.1). Lineage (GTDB taxonomy): Bacteria > Cyanobacteriota > Cyanobacteriia > Cyanobacteriales > Nostocaceae > CAVXZH01. Next base: position 1,306,072 of record CAVXZH010000006.1, on the reverse strand, counting down.
ATCAAACCCATAGCCATTTTAAATTCTTAGTTAATTACCATTTTGTCTGGATTCAAAAACGGAAAAAAAAAGCTTTAATTGGTAAGATGGCAACAAGAACCCGTCAGATTTTGGCAGAATTAGCTATCTTTCTTAGCACTGCGGATAATGTTAGCATTGAAGCAGTTAGACGTTAGATTGAAGACCCAAATAATGGTTAATATAGAAAATACCAAGAAGGTAAAAACCTTTCGTGTCGCTTCCCTCTCAGCCCTAAAGGGACTGAGTTTCCCGCATACTGAGTATCTCTATGAGGATTTAATTTCTCAGTATGACGGTTTATCTGGGGTGAGAGATAGCCCGTTATTAGCATCGAGTTTAGCGCGTCCCCAGCATAAATTTTTTTATCAGCCGGAAGTTTCGCTCTCTCGATTGGCGGCGGCTTATGGTTTTGCTTTGTGTAAAAATCATCCCTTTGTGGATGGCAATAAGCGTACAGCTTTTATGGCGATGTATGTTTTTTTGGGTTTGAATCGTTATGGTTTCAAAGCACCGGAGCCGGAGATAGTATTAGTGATGGAGAGTTTAGCATCTGGGGAAATTGACGAAAATGCTTTGCAGGTTTGGTTAGGAAAATATGCTGATGAATTGCTATGAATAACATGATTTAATACAAGAATTATTTCGGGTCTATTTCCTAAATCTCCCTAATTCTGAAATTATGGGGTGGTGTAGGGGCGTATGCAATACGGGGGCGTATGCAATACGGGGGCGTATGCAATACGGGGGCGTATGCAATACGAGGGCGTATGCAATACGAGGGCGTATGCAATACGAGGGCGTATGCAATACGAGGGCGTATGCAATACGCCCCTACACGACCCCATAATTGGGATAGGTTTTACGCAGTAAAACCAGGGTGAGGTTCTTCACGTATTCTTTACCTTTAACGTTCTCATCACAGTAAAACCCCATAAATCAGCCCAAAATCCTTAATTATCAGCCTTGACTTCAAATAGAAAAAATGTACATTTAGAGGGATTTGCATCTGCTGGTTTTCCAACCAGGTTTTTGCTAGTTTTGTGAGTGTGAGTGTGAGATGTCCAACGAGTAGCGGTTTAGAGGGATAAGAGTGTGGAGAAAAATGTGGATTATTCTCTGTGCTTTCCAATTCCCCCAGACACCTCTATGCCTATATACCCCTAATCTAAACTTTTACAGGGAATTTAAACTCATGACATTGGAAACGCTGATTACTCCAGAACGAATCTTCTGGGATGGAAAAACTTTTATTCCCGCAGAACAATTACCTATCCCTGAATGGCCTTGTGTTATCAGTGAAAGACAGCAGTTAACTCTGACCGTTAAAGATGATGATTTATTTTTAGTCACAGACACCTTGGGAAATATGTCTTGTGCTTCTCTCAATGATGGGAGTCCTAGCATGGGATTATTTTGTGCTGATACCCGATTTTTAAATCGTTTAGAATTACAAATTGATGGAAGGTCGCCTGTTCTTCTCAGTAGTACTGCTGTTAAAGGATTTTCTCTCTCCGTTCTCTGTACTAATCCCAGGGTGGATGAACGTCTAAAAGCTGATACCATCGGTATTCGTCGGGAAATGGTGTTGAATGGAGCATTATTTGAAGAATTAGAAATTTCTAATTTCAGCACCACTACGATTAGCTTTGAACTGAGTATCAGCTTTGATAGTGATTTTATGGACTTATTTGAAGTTCGGGGCTTTGGTAGAGAAAAGCGGGGGAGAATTTTGCGTTTGTGGGAATCCGAAGCCAATTCTGTAGCGATTGATGGAACTGTACCAGCTCATGCTCATCCCAAGGAAGAATCTATAACCTTAGCTTATCAAGGTCTAGATAATTTAATTATGGAATCTCGAATCCATTTCCAATATCGACAACCAGATTATTTTAAAGGTTATACGGCAGTTTGGCGATTAGAGTTAGCTTCTCATGAAACTCTAAAGCTGGGGTATCGAGTCAATATGTTGACCAACAATAACTCCAGTTCTAAGGTTAATGCGGCGATGACTCTAGTCCAAGCGAAAGCGGCTGAGTTGATGGAGGAACAGCAATGGGTAGAACAAATTACTCGGATTAATTCTGATAAAAGTCTGTTTAATCATGTAATTAAACGCGCAGAACAAGATATGTATTTGCTTCGTCAGTCTTTTGGCAAGCATAAAACTGTTTCTGCGGGAGTACCTTGGTTTTCAACTCTGTTTGGTCGAGATTCTTTGATTACTGCTTCCCAAACTTTGATGTTAAATTCCCACATTGCTAAGGAAACTTTAATTTTATTGGCAATGCATCAAGGTAAAATTGAAGATGAATGGCGAGAAGAAGAACCAGGCAAAATTTTACACGAGATTCGGTTGGGGGAAATGGCTCGTTGTCAGGAAATTCCCCACACTCCATATTATGGGACGGTGGATGCTACTCCCCTCTGGTTGATGTTATATGCTGAGTATTATGCTTGGACTCATGACCAAGAAACTTTAGACTTACTTTGGCTGAATGCGATCGCGGCGATGAATTGGATTGATACCCATACCAAAGCCAATGGTTATCTGAGCTATTACCGCAAATCTAAACGTGGTTTAAATAATCAAGGCTGGAAGGACTCTGGTGATTGTATCGTAGACCGCAAAGGTAATTTGGCTCATGGTGCGATCGCTCTTTGTGAAGTCCAAGCCTATGTTTATGCAGCTAAAACCCGGCTGGCAGAAATTGCGAGAATGAAAAAGCGACTTGATTTGGCAGAATCTTGGCAAGATGATGCCATCAAATTGAAAGAGCGTTTTAGTCGAGATTTTTGGATTGAAGATTTGGATTTCTGTGCCTTAGCTTTAGATGGTGAAGGTAAACAAGTAGATAGTATCACTTCCAATCCCGGTCATTGTCTACATTTGGGCATATTTACTCCCGAAAAAGCCTACAGTGTCGCCGAACGGTTACGCGCACCAGATATGTTTAGTGGTTGGGGAATTCGGACTTTAAGCAGTTTGTCACCCGCTTATAACCCAATGGGTTATCATACTGGTTCGGTCTGGCCTCATGATAATGCCATTATTGCCATGGGATTGCGATCGCTCGGTTTAGTGGATCAATCCTTAGAAATCTTCCAAGGTTTGTTTGATATGACCATTGCTCAGTCTTATCAACGTCCTCCAGAACTGTTTTGTGGTTATGAACTCAAAGATGATAATGCTCCTGTACAGTATCCAGTAGCTTGTAGTCCCCAAGCTTGGGCAACAGGGAGTATTTTCCAATTATTGCAAATGATGGTTAATTTAGTACCTGATGCTCCAAATAACTGTTTACGAATTATTGACCCGACCTTACCAGAATCAATTAATCGCCTATCATTACACAATTTGCGAGTCGGTTCGACGATTCTAGATTTAGAATTTGAACGTTCTGGTAGTACTACTGCTTGCCGAGTTGCCAAGAAGCGTGGTAATTTGCGTGTAGTAATTGAGGCTTAAATAATTCACAATTCAAAATTACGTAGGGGCGTATGGCAATGTGTGGGGGCGTATGGCAATGTGTGGGGGCGTATGGCAATGTGTGGGGGCGTATGGCAATGTGTGGGGGCGTATGGCAATGTGTGGGGGCGTATGGCAATGTGTGGGGGCGTATGGCAATGTGTGGGGGCGTATGGCAATGTGTGGGGGCGTATGGCAATGTGTGGGGGCGTATGGCAATGTGTGGGGGCGTATGGCAATACGCCCCTACGTATACTCTAACCTATAATTTCCTAAACGAAAAACAGTCAATTAAGTCACTACAGGAAATTTCCATAAATACTAAACTCAGATTCTGTCATCATCAAAAATAATGCAAAAGCTGGGTTTAGTTTTAATTACTCTCTCCTTTACACCGTGGGTAATAATTCCCTTTATTTTGCCGTTCCTACCCCTTTCATTGGCTCAAAAAGCCCTATTAATACCGATTTTACTCATGGTAGGTGAAGTCATATTTTGGTTGGGTTTGTTCATTGTGGGGAAGGACGTCGTACAGCGATATAAACGCTTTTTAAATCTTCGTTATTTCCAGAGAAGATTAAAAAGATTTTTGCTCAGACGCAAACGTAGAAAATATTAGACATCTCCAGAAATGATGTAGGGGCGTATTGCCATACGCCCATACCAAGGGTTTTAACGAACGCATAGTTAATTTTCGGATATGTCTATTAGTTGGTTTCCTGAATTTGCAGTCGGATACCATGTTCAATCCCACCACTCAGTTGTAATTCCATGATTTCACCACCCAATGGTTCTAGACAATTGAGCAGCGATCGCAAATGAGGAGTACTTGCACCTGTATCTACATACAATCTATCAGCTAAGTTACCAATTCGCTTCCAAGTCATGTACAACTTAGCAATGGTTTGTTCAATTTGGGAAGCTTGATTGACCAAATCAGCGGCAATGCTTAAACAGCCTACCCTTTGCGCTTCTTCTAAAGCAGTTTCAATATCTACATCAGCAACATTTAAAGCCTGAACTTGAGCCGCAGATTTTAAATATTTAGCCAGATTACGTGCTTCTGAAGTTGCTTGTTTCAAAGTATCCACATCCGGATTAGCGGATATTTCCCTCTGTAAAAACTTTTGATGCGATTCTGGCAGTTTTTCCATTTCTTTGACCAGAGGCGCTAGGTAGCGCGGTGGGAGAGTGTTATCTGCGGCTTTGGCTCTCACTGGTTCTGGGAGTAAGTCTGAACTCATGGCTGTCCATTCGTCGGTGAGTTGACGTACTTCTCTTCGGGTAATGCGATCGCCTTTTTGTGCAGCTTCACTTACCATCTGCTGGACTTCTGGAGAGGCTTTAGCGGTTTCCACAAAAGCCCGTTTGCTAAAGTTGTTGACGGCATCAGGATTAAGTTTACCGTCTTCAATCAATGTATCAGCACTATTACCTAATTGAATCCAGGCATAAGCTTGACTTTTACTGATTTCCCGTTCCTTCAACCATTTCAGAAAACCAGTACCTCGTCCATCTCCACCTTTTTTCTCTCGGTCACGGATAGCGCGGAGAATCCGACCCCGCCAAATTTCGGTTTGCAAGTCAAAGCGATCGCATACTTGCCAAGCTACATCCAGCTGTTGCAAAAAGTCAGACTCAGGAATCTGTTCATCTTCTGGGTCGGGCAACTCAAATGCCAGGTCAGTAGGCTGCTGTAGCGCTGCCGCAAAGTTGTGAATAGGGTCGGTATCTTGCACTTTAGGAATTTGAATAAGATTTAGGCAATTGGCTCGGATCATTATCACACAATCTGAGGGCAGTGGCACAATTTACCGTATATTTAATGCTCCTGTCCCGTTGGTCGAATCAGAATTTCATTCACATTCACCCGCGATGGTTGAGTAACGGCATAAACTATCGCTCCAGCAATATCTTCCACTTCCAAAGGTGTCAATACTTTGTATCGCTCCTCAGTCTTTTTTTTCGCTTCCGGGTCACTAATATGATTGATAATTTCTGTTCTCACTAATCCAGGTTCAATCACTGTCACCCGAATATTATCCTTGTATACTTCCTGACGTAAGGCTTCTGATAATGCATTCACTCCCCATTTAGTGGCGTTATAAACACCTATTCCGGCTCTGACGGTGCGACCAGCTACTGAGGAGATATTTACTATATGTCCTGATTGTTGTTGTTTGAAAAATGGTAAGGCTGCATGGGTAGCGTAAAGAACACCTAAAACATTAACTTCAAAGGAAGTTCGCCAGTCGGCAGGATTTCCATTCTCTATGGTTCCCAGAAAAGCTATACCTGCATTGTTGACTAAAATATCCAAATGACCAAGTTCTTTAATTACTCTTTCGACTAATTGATTAACTTGGGTTTCATTAGTTATGTCTGTGACAATGGGTAAAGCTTTACCCCCATTCGCAGCAATCTTTTCGGCTAGAGCTTTAAGACGGTCTTCACGTCTAGCAGCTATGGCTACTGTAGCTCCTAATTCTGCTAATGCGATTCGCCGTTGCTTCCCCAATTCCCGAAGAAGCTCCAGTAATAATTGCCACTTTTCCTTCAAGTTTACCTGTCATGAAAACTTATCTCCTTGATTAATTTATTACTTGTCTTTTACTCGGTAATTTAAACACAGAGGCGATCGCCGCAATACAGAGAATAAATGCAGCCAAGTGAAAACTTCCTTGAAATCCCTCAATAATTGCCTGAGATGGGGCTACAGACACATCCATCTGGGGAGCTAAATGAGAGACTAAAATCCCAAATACGGCGCCAAATAGTGGTACACCCACATTTCCACCTGTGGTGCGGGACAAAGATAATAATCCCGACGCAATCCCCAGGCGATCGCGTGGTACTGCTCCCATCACGGCGCTATTATTGGGGGATTGGAATAAACCTAATCCAATCCCATAAAGAACATAACGCTCTATATAACCTAACTCAGTTATTTCACTATCAAAGGTACTAATTGCTAAACAACCAGCAATCATCAAACTCAATCCCACTAAGGTAATTAACCCTGCACCAAAACGGTCAGAGAGAATCCCCGCAATCGGAGCAACTAAAGCACCCAACACCGGAGAAAATGCTAATAGTAACCCAATTTTTATGGTGGGATAATGTTTGACTTGCTCTAAAAAGAAAGGAGTAATCAATAACCCTCCACCAATCACAATAAAAACTAAAAAACCACTCAGCAAACCCATACTCAATGGCCAATTCCGAAATAAATCAAATTCCAGTAAAGGCTGTTCTAAACGAGATTCAACTACCAAAAAACTCACAAAACTGAGAATTGCAAATATCAGCAATGCCAAAGCACTAGTACTACTAAAACCGTGAAGTTGTCCTGCGGTCATTCCCAACCCAAAACTTCCCAAAGTGAGCAAAGCTAAGATAGCTCCAAAAGGGTCGAAAGTTTGTTTCTTCTGACTAAGAACCGAAGGTGGTACCATCCGAAATACAATCAAGCTAGCTACGATTCCCAGGGGGACGTTAATCATAAAGACACTACTCCACCCAGCTAAACTCAAGAGAATTCCTCCCGCAGAAGAACCCAGAGCAATACCAAGGGAAACCACACTACCAATAATACTCACGGCTCTACCACGTTCCGCAGTGGGAAATACTTCTGTAATAATAGCTAGACCCAGCCCAGAAATAAATACAGCCCCTAGTCCCTGCATTGCTCGTAGTAAAATCAGTGATTCTATATTCGGTGCAAGACCACATAACAGAGAACTGAAAGTAAATATGATCAATCCCCCTAAAAATAGGTGTTTCTTCCCCCACATATCACCTAAGCGAGTCGCACCTAAAACTAAACCAGAACTAACTAATTGGTAACTCAATATCGTCCACTGCGCGTGGGGAAAGGTAGTATGTAGAGATTTAACTAGGGTAGGTAAAACTACGTTAATAATACCTACATCAAGGGTAGACATTAGCACTCCTAATCCCACACCCAGCAACACCCAAAGTTTTGTAGACTTTGATAAACCTAGATTTTCTACTGGTAATTCAGGCAATTTCTACTCTCCTATCCTAAATATTACCTTTATGAATAATTCGTAGCGTATTTTATTGCAAATCTTGATCAAGTGCATCTGGTATCTCGTTGAACAATTTTTATATACTACACTAAATTGATGCTATTAGCGTAGTTTAAATGTATTGAGATCAGGTGGGTCAGTATTAAACCATTTTTGATAAATTTGCTTGTACGTGCCATTGGCTAATAAAGTGTTGATACCTTGATTGATTTTATCCAAATAAGGTGATTTTTTGGGTGTAGCAATACCGTAATATTCTTTTAGCAGGAGTCAGGGCTACATCTTCAAAATTGCAATATAGTTCAGTTAAACGAGGAAGTAATACCGTCAGGATGACAAATTACACCTCCTCATAACTTTTCAAACAGCCTCTTAGACCACAGTTAATTTTTGCGGACTTCTTCCTTTTGCGTCTACCCTTCGGGAACGCTTTCAGCGAATGCGCCTTTGCGTGAGATAAAAAAATGTGGTTTATTCACATGAAAATCCCTGTAAGCTTAAAACTGCTTTACGAACCCCTATTAAAGATATTTCCCTATTAAACCAATGATAACTGCTGGTGTTTCCAGATGAGGTAGTATTCCTGTATTGGGAATAGCATAAAAATCTCGAATTGCTCCGACATTTAAATTTGCTAAACGTCGTCCAATTTTAATGGGGGTAAATTGAGCCTCTTCACCCCAAAAGATGACACTAGGAATTTTGAGTTGTGGAATATATAAACTCAAATCAAAATAAAGGTCGCCCCGCAAAAAGGATAAAGCCGCAAATTTTGCATTGGGCTTTTGTGCAGAAGTTAAATAAGCTTGGACTATCTCTGAAGATAATCTTTTGGGATTAGCGAAAAGAAAACTTTGCAAAAAATTCTGGACAGCAAATTCGTTTTCTGCACCTAAACCATAAATCAAATCATCTAACCAAGGAGTATTAATCACCGAAAGTGGTAGTCTTCTTCCCGCACTTTGTCCAAAATCATCAAATCCAGAAGGAGAAACCAGAAATAAATTTTGAAATAATTCAGGTTGATTAATTGCAACACGAATAATCAAAGCCGCTGTCAGCGATGAAGCTACAACAGTGACAGGTTGTTGACAAGTTTGAACAATAAATTCCGTTATATTAGTCAGATAATCATTAATTTGGTAATCGCGAACTGGATGAGCAGATGCTCCCCAACCAATTAAATCCGGAGCTAAAATCCGCTGTGTAGAAGCAAATGCAGGATAAACCTTAGACCATTCATAAGCAGATGCACCCCCACCGAAGTTATGTAGGAACAATAAAGGAGGTAATTCGGCACAATCAGTCCAAGGTGAATGAGTTTGAGTATAATAAACTAAATCACCTAAAGATGTATGAATAACTTTAGAGCCAAAACCAAGAGGTTGAAATTGAAGCATTAAATTTTCCATAAAAGTAGAATTTTCTGACTTCATCCTCCTTGACCTCCGGTAATAGGAATTAGTTGATTTAAATTCTCACCACGAATAGAATAAATTGAACCAAAACCTAACACAAAACGACCAGCACTAGGAGTTAACTGAAAAATTCTAAAGTCTCGTAAATCGCGGAGCATTTCAATGATTTGCCCAAATCTATCTTCAAATTGATTAACAATATGATGCCATTTTTGAGTTTCTCGCTCTATCAGAGTTGCAGTACAATCAAAACTCAAACGAGTACGGGCAAAAATTTGGTTAGTCTCAGCTTCATCCTCAATAAATAAAATATTTACTTGAGGATGAACTTGAATATTTTGGGTATGAGCAGCAAGTCCACTCACATAGATGTAGATATTTTTATCCTCATCCATGACAAAAGGAGCATAACTAGCATTGGGGATTCCTTGGGAACTCAAAGTACCAAGAATGATGCTAGCAAATTTTTGCGGAAAATTTTCATACTCAATTTGAGCATTTTCTAATTGATTCATGACCATTACCCATAGCTAGAGAATATTTTCCCTTAAAACCGAACTTTGTACAACTCGAATAATTCTCCTAATTTGCGGGTAACGACCTTACCACCACCAGCTTTAATGGTTTTTTCCCATTCAGTCACAGGTTCCAAAAAGACCTCAGCCCCTAAATAAGTTTCCAAAACAGCCCAATCTTCTGCTAAAGGTTGTTCCGAATTGAGGACATCAAATACAAAATGTCCATTTGGTTTCAACACCCGTTTCACTTCTGTTAACACCAAATTCCAATATTCTAGAGGATAATAGCAGCTAAATCCCGTCGCAATTACTAGGTCAAACTGACCGGATGAGTGCTTTAATTGATGAGATGCTCCTAGCTCAACACCTTTAAAAAGCTTCGAGTTCAATTGTGAACCACGGGAATTGAGCGTATCTCGTGCTACATTACTGATTTCTTGTCCGTAAAAAAAAGCTTGCCAATCTCGCCAAGGATAGATGAGAAAACTGACACCACAACCTAAGATCTAAACAATGCTGATTTTTTTGCGGTTCAGCAATTTCCCAGAAAGGAGAAACAATTTTATAAGTTAGCATCCCCGTAGTCCATTCCCGAAAAATTGGCATTGCTTGTACTTCGGGAGGTAGTTCAAAACTCTGATTTTGATACTGTTTATTAAACCGATACGCTATTTGTGCTACTCTCTGTTCCCATTTTTCTGAGTTAAAAATATTGGTTGTGTTAAAATTTGTGAAATTACCTTTAGACATTAGACCTCTGGTATAATCGCTCTGATACAGTAACGCGATGATTTCTTAGTCTCGTAACTATTGCATCAACGCTCATACATTTATTGTACCTAAACTTTTATTTAATAGTGATTTTTGACCACTAAAACGGTTATATTCTGGTAACAGGCATGGAGGCATGATTAAAGATAACTTGTATTTCCGAGAACTTGCTAATAGAAAAATTATTTTAGGAATAGTCACTTTTGTATTAGTAATAATACTAAGTTATCTAAATTATTCAGTACAAGCCTCTAACAAATCTATTAAAGTTGGGATTCTGCATTCTCTGACTGGGACAATGGCAATTAGTGAGAAATCCGTGGTTGATGCAACTTTGTTAGCGATGGAAGAAATTAACCAACAAGGTGGTATTCTCGGTAAAAAGATTCAACCAGTTGTGGTAGATGGCAAATCTAATTGGACTACATTTGCTACAGAAGCTAAACGATTAATTACTGAAGAAAAAGTTGTCACCATCTTTGGTTGTTGGACTTCTGCTAGTCGTAGAACTGTAAAACCTGTATTTGAAAAATACAATCATTTGCTGATTTATCCTGTGCAATATGAAGGACTAGAAGATTCACCTAATATTGTATATACTGGTGCTGCTCCCAATCAACAAATTATTCCCGCGGTGAAGTGGTCTTTAGATAACTTAGGTAAACAGGTTTTTCTAGTTGGTTCCGATTATGTTTTTCCGCGAACAGCTAACGCAATTATTAAAGACCAGATTACGGCTTTACATGGTGAAATTCTCGGTGAGGAATATTTATTATTGGGTAGTAATAATGTTGAGAGGATAGTTGAAAAGATTGTTTCAACGCAACCAAAAGTAATTTTAAATACCATCAATGGTGATAGTAACATTGCTTTTTTTAAAGCCTTGAGAAAAGCAGGAATTACTCCCCATCAAATTCCGACGATTTCCTTTAGCATTGCCGAACAAGAGCTAAAATCTTTACCTAGTGAAGATGTCGTGGGTGATTATGCTGTCTGGAATTATTTTCAAAATATTGATGATGTAAATAATCATAAATTTATCCATAATTTTCAGAAAAAATATGGTAATAATAGAGTGACATCTGATCCAATGGAAGCAGCTTATTTTGGTGTTTATTTGTGGGCACAAGCTGTTAAAGACGCGGGTGAAGATAATGTAAATGTGATTCGGCAAAATATCAAAGACCAAAGCTTTAAAGCTCCCGAAGGGATTGTATATATAGATTCTAGTAATCAACACACTTGGAAAACAGTCAGAGTGGGAAAGATTAAAGCCGATGGACAGTTTGAAATTGTGTGGAGTTCAGATAAACCGATTCGTCCTATACCCTATCCCATCTCTCGTTCTAGAGCTAAGTGGGACATATTTTTGAATGAACTCTATCAGGGTTGGAATCATAATTGGGCTAATCCTGGTTAATCAATTTCTAAGGCAATAAAATCTCGAAAATGAAAAATAAAAAAATTGTTAACAAATTACTGCTATGGTTTTTGTTAATTGCCTTATTACCATTAACTACAGTTACGTCATTACAATATTATATTGCTAGTAATTCCCAAAAAAAAGAAGTCAATAATAATTTGATTGCTATTGCTGAAAGTAAAGTAAATCGCTTAGAAAATTATATTGATGAACGGCAAAAAAATGCTGCAACTATTGCTAATATACCAAATATTGCTGATGCGATAGAAGAATATCAAAGTGCTTTTGTTAAATCAGGAATTAATTCACTTACATATCAGCAAATAGATCGTAAATATCGACCATTTATCACTAATTATTTAGAGATTTTTGGTTATGCTGATATTTTTTTATTCTCTCAATCTGGGGATACTATTTTTTCGGTAAATCATGGTCAAGAAATGGGCATAAACTATTACCAAGAAAATTATAAAAATTCTCAACTAGCCAAAGTATTTGACCGAGCAAAAACATTAATGCAAGTTGAGATTTCCAATTTTGCCTATCATAATAATAGCAAAGAACCTACTGCATTTATAGCTGCTCCTGTATTTAAAAATAATTTAATTATTGGGGTGGTTGTACTACAGTTAAATAACCAAGAGTTTAATAAAGTAGTGAATGATTATACTGGTTTAGGCAAAACGGTGAGACAATTGTTGGTTCATTAGTTAATGCAACAGCATAATTTTTACTGCTCCTACTAGACATGATGCAAAAGCAGCTTTTCAAAGATACATCAATATTAGCAACAATAAATCACATCCCCTCGACCAAGCATATCAGGGTATTAAAGGCAATTGGGATCAATATTGATTACCGACGGTCAAAAAACTATTGCGGCCTGGAGATATTTGCCTTCTTTAAATGCGGGACTTTTGGTAAAAATGGATGTTGCTGAAGTTTTTACACCTTTAAAAACTCTCCAAAATATTGTTATTACTTTAGGAACTATTACACTCTTATTAGTTACATTTGCAGCTATTATAGTTGCCAAATCTATTTCTCAGCCAGTCATTGCCCTTACCCAAGTAGTTCATGAATTTGCTCAAGGGAATTTCAAAAAACAAGCATCTGTTCTGAGTGATGATGAAATTGGTCAATTAGAATTGTCATTTAATCTCATGGCTGCACAGCTTGAAGCATCCTTTGACACTATCAAAAACGGGAACAGAAGCTGACTACTGCCAAAGAACAACTAGAAAAAGTTTTAGCAGAAGTGCAGCAAGAAGCACAACAACTAGCGGCTCAATTAATCCAAAGTGAAAAGATGTCGAGTTTGGGACAGTTAGTAGCAGGTGTGGCACATGAAATCAATAATCCAATTAACTTTATCTATGGAAATCTCACCCCTGCTAATGAATATATTCAAGATTTAATGAGACTCTTACAACTTTATCAGCAACACTATCCCCACCCAGTCCAGAGAAATTGAAAATGAAGCATAAATGCAATTGATATTGATTTCTTAGTTACAGACTTGCCTAAATTGCTGAATTCGATGGGAGTTGGCGCTACAAGAATTACAGAAATTGTCCATCACTGCGAAACTTTTCTCGCTTAGATGAGGCAGAAATGAAAGCAATGAATATCCATGAGGGTATTGATAGTACACTAATGATTTTAGAAAATCGTCTCAAAGCTGCATCTGATTGTCCAGCGATTGAAGTGATCAAAAAATACGCTATTTACCACTTGTAGAGTGTTACACAGGACAACTTAATCAAGTATTTATGAATATTCTTGCCAATGCAATTGATGCTTTAGAAGAGAGAAAAAACAAGAATTTTGTAGGTTTAGATAAACTCCAGATTCAAATTCACACAGAATTAATTAATGACAAACAAGTAATTATTCGCATTATAGATAACGGTGTTGGTATCCCAGAGAAATTGAAAAAGCTATTATTTGATCCTTTTTTTACTACTAAACCCATAGGTAGAGGCACAGGTTTAGGTTTATCTATTAGTTATAAGATTATTACTGAACAACATCAGGGAAAACTGCAGTGTATTTCTTCTGGAAAGGGTACAGAATTTATAATTACTATTCCTGTACATCCAGATTCCTCTCCTTAGTACCTACAGTGTACATAAGTAGGGGTGTATTGTATCCTACTATTCTTCACCCTGGTTTTACTGCGTAAAACCTGTCGAATTAGTTAAAAGACAATACGCTTGGTGTTAAGCTGAAACATGAGGTAGAGTCTAGTGTGTTATTTCTGAGCCTTATAAATCAAACTAAGTTCATGCTAAATCCGTGGAGCAGGCATCTTGCCTGCCATTGAGGACAGCATATTTTTGATGCTACTTTGTAAATTAGGTAGTCTGTAATACAATTGGTTGTACTATTGATCTAGTTTTGGTCTACTTTGTAGCCATTGCTCTAAGTTGGCTAGACTAGAGAAATTTAACAAATCTTCACCCAAATCTTCCAACTGTTCTAAGGATAATGCTTCAATTTTGGTAAGTAGAGGTTGAGACAGTTTACCGACTTTGCGGTTTAATTGGCGGATGATAAGAGATTGTCCTTCCTCTACACGTCCTTCTACCTTAGCATCCTGATAAATTCGTGATTCTTCCAGCTTAATTCCTAACATTCCCTCAACCTCCTCTCGCTTCAGTGTCGAAAATTTATTGACAATAATGGCGGTGATCAAATCAATTATTCCTTGTTCAGAAAGCTGATCAGTAGATTCAGTCCTGGCTTTCTCCATGAGAAACTTAGCTGATTCTATCGCATTTTCCTCTGAAACAATGGTAAGAATCATTAAACCCAAACCCAAGGACTGTTTCCGTAAATCTCCTAGCTCATCTAAATAAATGATGTGCGTTTGTTCGCTAGCGAGGAGGGCGCGATGAATTCTGGATTTAGAAGGTTCATAGCTTCTAGAGCCGTAAATTAAGACACATTCCCAATCATCGTAGGGAGTTTCACTTCTATTATTTTTATCCATGAACATCATCAGTTCTGTAAAGACACGAAAATAGAGTCTTTCATCTTTTTGGAACTGAAACTCAGCAAAATACGCTATTTTGGTAGTCGCATTGTCTGGAGGTAAAAATACCCCATCAATCCGAAATTCTGTTTCTTTAATAGTCACAGATTTAAATCTGTACCTATTAGCTTCAGCAGGTTTTTTATCGACAAATTCAAAGAGTAAGCTAGGATTTTGCTCAAAGATTTTGAAAAAGATGGTATCGCGTTTCATGGAAATATTGAGTATGTGGTAAACTCAATCCTTTTAGGGTTGAGAGGGAAGCGACACGGGTGGTTCTAAACATCGTAAATCCGAGAATGCGTAAGTGATTAAACCTGTTGATAAAATTTATACTAGATAGAATCAGGTATCATTGGGATTTTGAAAATCAACTTACCCACTCATTAATTTTATCAAAAAATAAGATTAGATAACCTCTATATTATTACCAATAAAAGTGATGAAAAGACGGTGGAAAAGTTTACATTAATTCGACTTCCGAAGAAATAAAAATAAATTTTTCCACTGTCCTGAACCGATTAAGAAGCGTTTCCATTAATTCCACTTCTAATAATAGAAGCGACATAAGAGACTATGCGGGGCTATTGAGCATATTTTCGTTTCCATTAATTCCACTTCTAATAATAGAAGCGACAACGACACGGAAAATTACGATAACAGAACGATTAGGTTTCCATTAATTCCACTTCTAATAATAGAAGCGACACTAACATGAGCAATGGTGTGACTTGAACGATGAAATGGCAGTAACTGCCACGACATGCTTCCACAAGGGCGCTGCCACGATATGCTTCCAGATAGAAGAGAAAGTATAAAATCACAGAACATATTAAATATTATACACAAATTCTAAAAAATATATTTTGTGTAATTTAAAATCTTGGTTATTGGTTATAACATCCTAAACATATAGGTCATATTCCATTTTATATAATGGATAATTCCGTACTTTTTGAATCATTGCATACTCGCTTCTTAACAAGCTTAGTAATTTGGACTATGTGCTAAACTCAGTTTCTGTCAATATTGCTACTATTGTACGCAATTTATACGTTAGTTTTATCCTTCTATTGAAATGAATATTTTCAGTGAAAAACCATTAATTTGCTAATTCCTTTTACTTGCTGCCACGGGTATGGTTCCAGAAAATGGTAATGCGATCGCCTACAATCCTTTGCCTCAGATGAAAAATAGCGTTTTGTAGGGTGCTTACATATCTGGTATTAAATCATTAAAAATTGTTGGAAACAGTGTTTTAATAACATCATATCAGAGTTTATTGGTACTTCGGTACTAATTTATTTGCACTCTACACTTTAAATTTACAAGTTTTATGGCTATATTCCCACAAATACTTATCCAGATATTCCCTTTAAAACCATTGCTATATCAAGGGTTTCTTTCTGTTTATCATCTGCTTATACTTACTGCCATTTCTATGGTTCCATTTTTCTACTTACTGCCATCCCATGCTTCCACCTCTTTATTAATTCCGTCTTTAGTACAACGCAATAATCAATCTTTCTAGGTTTTTTACTGCCATCCTATGGTTCCACCCCACTGCCATCACTTGGGTAAAGTGACAAAAGTCCTCTTTGAGAAGCTGCAATTCCCGTTTCAATCCCTAATAGGGATTTTAGATGATTTCCGGCAAGAGAAGGTTAGCATGCCAACAGTTTTACTAAGGTTTCAATCCCTAATAGGGATTTTAGATGATTTCCGGTACAGCTTGATGCTGTCATACAAAGCATATTCCCACTGGTTTCAATCCCTAATAGGGATTTTAGATGATTTCCGGACATCAAAATCATTGATTGTGTTCATAAATTCTACCCGTTTCAATCCCTAATAGGGATTTTAGATGATTTCCGGACTAGAAACCTAATAGGTTTTGATAATCTTTTTCAGTTTCAATCCCTAATAGGGATTTTAGATGATTTCCGGAATTTGTTTGATTGTGGAAGGGCTTACACTTGCATCGTTTCAATCCCTAATAGGGATTTTAGATGATTTCCGGGAAGAAACACTAGATAAATTGATGTCTAAATTAATTTTGTTTCAATCCCTAATAGGGATTTTAGATGATTTCCGGGATAGCCCCACTGATGCATAGGCATATCTAAATCGGTTTCAATCCCTAATAGGGATTTTAGATGATTTCCGGTTCGGTGCTTGCGTTCGTGATATCTATTGGCACTTGTTTCAATCCCTAATAGGGATTTTAGATGATTTCCGGTTGAAAGAACTAAGAGAAGCCGTGGGACTTACTCGTTTCAATCCCTAATAGGGATTTTAGATGATTTCCGGCACTAGTGATGCTCAAGTGACACGTTTGGGGTTAGTTTTTTCAATCCCTAATAGGGATTTTAGATGATTTCCGGTTTTATGCCGAGAATTTTTCGGCATTCCTTTAATTTCAGTGTTTCAATCCCTAATAGGGATTTTAGATGATTTCCGGATTAAATTAGCAGGTTTGTTCATTCGCTTTTTGTCGTTTCAATCCCTAATAGGGATTTTAGATGATTTCCGGGTATCACGTATACTCGCTCCTGTATCCACAGCGCTGTTTCAATCCCTAATAGGGATTTTAGATGATTTCCGGGTCTGATCTAAAATTTTATCATTGATTCCTACTTAAGTTTCAATCCCTAATAGGGATTTTAGATGATTTCCGGAGCCATAGATATCAATCCAAAAAAGTAGCTAATGTTTCAATCCCTAATAGGGATTTTAGATGATTTCCGGGGAAAATGGGTGTTCCCCCCAGACGCACTGCCCAGTTTCAATCCCTAATAGGGATTTTAGATGATTTCCGGGTCTGCACTCCAAGAATTAGAAAACTTTGGATATTTGTTTCAATCCCTAATAGGGATTTTAGATGATTTCCGGAAGAATCAGGGCTAATTCTATCGGTAAATATCCAATGTTTCAATCCCTAATAGGGATTTTAGATGATTTCCGGATAGTGATGGCGACTGGCAATTCACTAGTTTTTCTGTTTCAATCCCTAATAGGGATTTTAGATGATTTCCGGTACACGAGAGTTTCCAGCATTGCCACAAACTGACGTTTCAATCCCTAATAGGGATTTTAGATGATTTCCGGGCGTTGGTCGATACCTTGCTCCAAGTAATTGGCGTTTCAATCCCTAATAGGGATTTTAGATGATTTCCGGGCAACTTTAATGGACAGGACTGTATCGGCAGTCGTTTCAATCCCTAATAGGGATTTTAGATGATTTCCGGTCAGAGGTAGAGAATGAGATAGAAGGCTTGACCCGTTTCAATCCCTAATAGGGATTTTAGATGATTTCCCGATTTGTTTTACAGCAGGGATGAAACAATAGAATCCGTTTCAATCCCTAATAGGGATTTTAGATGATTTCCGGTCAAGGAATGCACTCAAAGGATAGGAGGATTTAGTTTCAATCCCTAATAGGGATTTTAGATGATTTCCGGTCAAAATATTTGAAGTACTCATTGGAAAAACATGACGTTTCAATCCCTAATAGGGATTTTAGATGATTTCCGGTTGTAATTTTTGCAGGAAAAAAAGGGGGCTATGGAGTTTCAATCCCTAATAGGGATTTTAGATGATTTCCGGATTATTATATCATTGTTGCCCTGCCTTACTGGAGTGTTTCAATCCCTAATAGGGATTTTAGATGATTTCCGGGTTGACAAAAAATCTACCGAAATCGGAGCAGGGAGTTTCAATCCCTAATAGGGATTTTAGATGATTTCCGGGTTCCCAATCGCTTAATCTTTCTGTTATTGTTTGTTTCAATCCCTAATAGGGATTTTAGATGATTTCCGGATCACTCTAGCATTAGTAAAATATAAATTAATTGGTTTCAATCCCTAATAGGGATTTTAGATGATTTCCGGGCAACTGTTCTGCTATTTGTCGTTTTATTTTCTGGTTTCAATCCCTAATAGGGATTTTAGATGATTTCCGGATACTGCCTCCTCCTGATACTGTTGGTTATCACAAGTTTCAATCCCTAATAGGGATTTTAGATGATTTCCGGTGTATGTTTCTTTTATCTGAAAGAATTGTTTAACAGTTTCAATCCCTAATAGGGATTTTAGATGATTTCCGGAAGCACGGCAGGATCGCATCCCAAGAATTACTGTTTCAATCCCTAATAGGGATTTTAGATGATTTCCGGCGGTTCAAGTATTGCTGAATGATGCTTGGCAAGGATTTGTTTCAATCCCTAATAGGGATTTTAGATGATTTCCGGAGATTGAGCCATTTCTGTGGCTTGGGCTAAACTATTGTTTCAATCCCTAATAGGGATTTTAGATGATTTCCGGATTTGGTTCTTATGCCAAAAACACCTATAATGCCGTTTCAATCCCTAATAGGGATTTTAGATGATTTCCGGAGCCCAGGGTTGGTGTAGGGTAATGGCTTTGATGGGTTTCAATCCCTAATAGGGATTTTAGATGATTTCCGGGCAAACGATCTCCTCCCTGCCAGGGAGGTAGATGTTTCAATCCCTAATAGGGATTTTAGATGATTTCCGGAACGTTGTATTCGTATTACCCAATTGGTAATGTTGGTTTCAATCCCTAATAGGGATTTTAGATGATTTCCGGCCTTCTGCTATGAGCAATCGCCACCGGAAGAAAGAGTTTCAATCCCTAATAGGGATTTTAGATGATTTCCGGCGAAGTAGCACCTTGTATTTTGATCAGAGAGTAATGGTTTCAATCCCTAATAGGGATTTTAGATGATTTCCGGAGCGGGAAGCTAGAAGCCTTAGTATATTTGATTTTCAAGGTTCGTTTGGGGGAATCGATCATAAATATAGCATTCCAGAGAGAACTTAGCAAGATGCCAAAAAATAAAAATCCCTGAAAACCTTTACCATGAGAGCTTTCAAGGTTTGCGGGAATCGTTATTTGGTAAAAATAGCTCAAAACTCTGATGCAGATTGGGATACGAGCATTTTTTTGGTCTTCCATATTTTTACACCTACCCATCCCCGCAAATAGCGCCTGAAACCCCTGACAAATAAACATTTTCCAAGCTAAGGTACTTTTAACCCTAGTATTTTTTCGGAAATGAGTTTAATTTCAGCCTGACACCCTACTTAAGAAAAACCAATCCTCTCAAATGCGATCGCCTGGAGAGAAATAACTCATCGTAGGTCGTATCAACATCCATTATAGAGAAATCCCAGGGAATTTTTGGCAGAACACCAGATATTTTTCCCACTTGCCATATTATGTATGATTTAGTACTTTTTATTTTTCATTACTGTTATAGTGTAAAAATTATATACTTTTAGTTTGACAAATTATCTATCTTCAGACATAAATATGTTGATGAATTTAGTTGATCACAAATTCCTAATTTTCGGATTTATAGCAGGAGTCAAAAATAAAACCCTCATCGGGAGTGAGTTTCATCATCAATTCGAGTCCATAACCACCCTGGGGTGGCTCCATTTACCCTGTGTCTATATATAACTGAGTTTAGCGTCGGGGTCTTCCACAAGTCAGAACGCTACAGATGGAAAGCTGAAGAATGAAATACTGGATAACTAAGTTAGTAATTTATACGTTATTGTTGTATGTTTTTGTGATTAGCACTCATGATGCTATTGCTAATCAACTCACAAGTACTGATGAGCAGCAATTACAAGCACTTGCATCGGTTGATCTATTAGCTAGTGCTAATACTAACTTTGGATTTCGGAAGTTAGTCAAAACCCAAAATAAGCTAGAAGGACTTTTCACACTTTATTATCATCAGGATTCAAACCAGATTTATTGGGAAATTAAACCTGAACAACTTAATCAAAACTATTTAGCTACCGCAACTTTAGATTCTGGAATTGGGGAAAATGGAATTTATAGTGGATTACCCTTATCGGATTTTCTGTTTTATTTCCAACGAGTGAAAAATAATTTGCATTTTGTGGCTCGTAATGTAAAATTTCGTACTAATCCCAGTCAACCCGAACAGCGATCGCTAGCTCGTTCATTTAGCGATTCGGTGATTTATTCACTGAAAATAGATAGCATTAATCCCCATAATCAAAATATTCTCATTAATCTAGATAATCTATTAATGCAGGATTTTCCTGGTTTAACTAACATATTAAAATATGCTTTAGGGGCTGATTATCGTCTAGAACCTAGTAAATCTTATTTTGGGGATGTCAAAAGCTTTCCTAAAAACCTAGAAATTGAGACTATTTACAATTTTTCTGCGCCCAGAGGTGCTAATCTAGTCACGTTACCAGATAATCGACATCTCACCCTCAAGGTCAACTATAGTTTTTCTCAATTACCAGAAAATAACGGTTATATTCCTAGACTTGCTGATGACCGAGTAGGATATTTCATCACGGCTTTTCAAGATTTTTCCAAGTATAACACTTCTCAACCATTTGTCCGTTATATTAATCGTTGGCATTTAGAACCATCCGACCCGACTTTACCCTTATCCCCACCAAAAAAACCCATTGTCTTTTGGATTGAAAATGCTGTACCTCTATTGTACCGTGATGCAATTCGTGAAGGTGTTTTGATGTGGAACAAAGCATTTAAAAAAGCCGGATTCTTGAATGCTATTGAAGTACGACAAATGCCCGATGATGCTGACTGGCATCCATCAGATGTTCGTTATAATACTATTCGTTGGTTTAATTCTTGGGATGCAAATTTTGCCAGAGGAATGATTCATGTCAACCCATACACTGGGGAAATCATCAATGCAGATATTGTGGTCGATGCAAATATGTTGCGTTCCATTCAACAAGAATCACATCCACTATTAACAGCGCATTCATTTTCCCAAAATGGACTTTCTCCATTAGAGCAAAATTCTTGTCAGCTGCATTCACCCGCAATTGCAAATGTTATTTCTGAAAATGTGGAAACTTTTCCTCAACAACTTTTTGCAGATAATGATTTTTGTTATAGTGCTGAGTCTTCCGAACAAGCAGCTATCGGAGCAATGGCGTTATCGCTCTTGGAAAATTCTACACCCAGCAGTCAAAAGTTAGCCGCATACGTCCATCAATATTTACGTTCTCTGATTGCTCACGAAGTCGGACATACACTAGGTTTGCGCCATAATTTTCATGGTAGCACTATGTTATCTCCTCAAGAATTAAATAATACCGAAATCACTCATGCTCAAGGTTTAGTGGGTTCGGTGATGGATTATCTACCTCTAAATATAGCTCCTCCTGGAGTCAAGCAAGGTGATTATTTTCCAGAAGTTGTGGGTCCTTATGATGAATGGGCTATTGAATATGGTTACAAAAAAAGTCCTGATGTAGAAGTTGAGATTATTCCCGAAGCGGAAACCGATTTTTTACAACAAATTGCTTTCATCTCTGGTCAACCAGAATTATCTTATGCTACTGATGAAGATATTCGGGACATTAATCCTCTGGTCAATGTTTGGGATTTAAGTAGTGACGTGTTACTTTATTCTCAATGGCAAATGGATAATGCCAGAATCATGTGGCAAAATTTAGATAATAGTTTTTTATCTAAGGGAGAAAGTTATAGTCACCTCCGAGTTTTATTCAATCGAGTCTTGAAATATTATTTTCGGAATGCGGCTTTATTACCAAAATATATTGGTGGACAATCTTTTACACGGGTACATAGGAGTGATGATATCAACTGGGCTTTTGTACCAGTTTCACTTTCTCAACAACGTCAGGCTTTAGCAAAGCTGCAAAAGTATCTCTTTGCTGAAGATGCTTTTACTTTTTCACCGCAATTATTGAATCAATTAGCACCTTCACGATGGGAACACTGGGGTAATCATGTTTCTCATCAACGTCTTGACTACCCCATCCACGATCGCATTTTGGTTTTCCAGAAAACTGTGTTGCGTTCTTTATTAGATAGCGATCGCCTGAACCATTTACGAGATATAGAATTAAAAGTCGCACCAGGGGAAGCTCTGTCTATCCCGGAACTATTGACCACTCTCCAACAAGGTATCTGGACAGAAGTTCTCAGTTCCTCTACCCCCAATTCCATTTCTAGTCTCCGTCGTTCTTTACAAACCGAACATCTGAATATTTTATTCTCAATGGTCTTGAATGATGCTAACATGATTGCAGATGGTCAAACTATCGCTTGGTATGAATTACACCAACTGCAAAAAGCCATTAATATTCATCTCCAACGATTTACAGACCAACTAGATATTTACACACTAGCTCATTTACAATATTCAGGCGATCGCATTGAACAAGCCTTAAATGCACATTCATTGCCACATTCAGCAAAGATACGGTACAATCTAACAAATTAAAAGTAAACCCAATCAATCTGTCACCGGAGAATCATGGGACAAGAAAATTAAAAATTCTTGCACCAATTCCGTTTTCGGTATAAAGACACGCCAATTTCACATATTCAACGAGGTTATATGACTGCTTTTTCCTCTAATTCAGTATTACACAAAACCGCAGGTATTACCCTGTCCAAGCCTGTCCAAGTCACCCTTTATATGATGTTATCGTCCTTAGTAATCTGGACTGTATTTTTCACTACTTATCCTGCTGCTCACAATACAGCCCACTCATTGCGTCACCACACTATGGGTGTTGCTTGTCATTAAATCATTAAAAAAGGGAACAGGTAATACTGTTTCCGGCTTAATATGAAAAAATCTCAACTGTTTGGACTAGTCAGCATTGGTTGCATTGTCCTATCAATTCTTTATTCCTGGGTGGGAATTTCTCAAACTCCTGTACCCAGAGTTTTGCTCTCCACTAACCCACCGTTAGAACAGATTATTCCCTTTGAAGCAGAAGCAAGAAAACCACAGTCTCCTATTACCATCACACTAAAAGCGGTTGATGCGGCTGGAAAACCTTTAAAAGATGCTTTAATTGGTTTAGAGATTCTGACTCCCAAACGCAATTTTTGGTTAACCACAGATTTTCCCATAGTGGAAGATACCAAATTGCTGCAAATTGCAGCTGCTGCACCGAATGGTCAGCTAGAAATCCAGCAAACATTACCCATTCGAGGTAATTATCAACTACGCGTGAATGTTTCACCGTTGATAGCAAATACTTTTGCTGCATATCAGCAAACCTTGAATCTGAATGTCCGCGAAAATCCGGTTAAATATAAATACTTTGCTATTGTCGCAGCTATTTTATTATCAGTCGGATTATGCGGAGGTTGGGTGATTGGTGGACAGGAGGAATTGCGAGCAGGTGAAATTGCACCTCAGTCTGTGCGTTTGTTATTAAGCGGCTTGACCATAGTAGCGATAGTCACGCTCTTATTTATTAATATTAGTGCCGAAGTGGCAGAAGCTCATGGTGGTCATCACCAGAGTAATAATGAAGTTATTGCTCCCTCAGTCCAAAAATCTGAAGCTTTGGCAGTTAAACTGGAAGGAGACAAAAACACAAGTGTCGGTAAACTGGCTAATTTAAGTGTAGAGGTGAAGGATACTGCGACAGGTAAACCAATTTCCGATGTCATATTGCAAGTCAAAGCGATCGCCCTCGAACATAATTTAACAGTTTTTACCTATAAAGGAATGCCTAATGCCGAAGGTAAGTTAACCTGGTTAGAGCAATTTTTTGATGGTTCACCTCACAAAATTGAAGTAGAAGCAATTTCTGCACCTGGTTCCCAGCGTCAATTCCCATCTGTAAAAGTAGCGCATTCAGTTGACGTGGAGGGAATTGCACCCCCTATGTATATCCGGTTGATGAGTTTATTCTACTTTACGGTAATTGTGGGGATAGGGATGGCAATTGGATTGATTATCCAACAACAAGTGAAAATCCAAAATTCAAAATACCCTTTAGGAAGGTAAACCTAATTTGCAATGAGTCAGACTGCAATCAATGTAATTGCCGTATCCGTCTTCCTCATGACCCTATCAACAATATTGGTGCAATTAATAAATTTATCACCGACAATTCCGGCTATTGCTACTTTTAGCATTTTGGGGATAGCCACTCTGGATAATTTTAGCTTCCAAGGTCAAGGTGGGACTCTATTTTTAGATTGGATTGGGGGTTTTTCTCCAGAATATCGCTCCCGCATTCTCCACCACGAAGCTGGACATTTTCTGGTTGCAACTTTATTAGGTATTCCCATCACCGGTTATACTCTTAATGCTTGGGACGCTTGGAAACAGGGACAACCAGGATTAGGAGGTGTTAGTTTTGAGGATAGCGAATTAGCATCACAATTAGAACTGGGTAAAATAGGTACTCAAATGCTTGAGCGCTATTCTACTCTTTGGATGGCTGGAATAGCCGCAGAGATGCTAGTGTTTAATAATGCTGAAGGTGGTAGGGATGATCAAAGCAAGTTAAATCAGGTTTTAACTATGCTAGGTTTTTCGGAATCAGTTTCTCAGCAAAAACAAAGATTCCATGCTCTACAAGCTAAAAATCTCCTAGAAGCAAATTGGTCGAATTATCAAGCTTTAGTGAAAGTGATGGGACAACGGGCTTCAGTAGAAGACTGTTTAGCAGTAGTGAAAAATCAGTTATAAATCAAGCAGATTCAGGAAGAAATCACTTTTAAATGGCTAAACTGATTTTTACCAGCAACCCGATTGCGTCCATTCCTTTTCGCATCTAAGAGGTATTGGTCAGGCTCGATATAACAAAAACAATCCCTCATCATCGTCATCCACTTGTAAAGAAGATACACCCAGACTAATGGTGATGGGAATAGTTAGTTGTTTATGAATGCAAAACGGTTCCTCAGCGATGAGATGATTCAGACGACGTGCTACAATCACTGCTTCCTCTTCTGGTGTATTAGCTAGAATCACCACAAATTCCTCTCCACCATAACGAAAAGCTGTATCTTGACATCGCAGATTGTGTTGTAACCGTTTAGCTAATAACTGTAATACGCGATCGCCGACTGAAGTGGCCATGATTATCATTAACTGTCTTAAAATAATCTACATCTAAAATAATTAAACTTAAGGGATTTCCCTGAGTTTTAGCCTTTTGAATTTGTCTGGGTAAGTCCCATTCCAAGGCTCGACGATTATTTAATTCTGTCAAGGAATCGGCTAAAGCGATCGCTGACAACAAATCATTTTTATGTAACAAATCACGATATTTTTGGGCTTTGCGGCAACCAACCTTCACCTGAGCTAATATTAGCTGATGGTAAGCAGATAATTCATCTGAATTTTGGCTTTTTTTTGGCTCTGGTAGCGGTAAAATATAGGCGTCAGCCCCTTGACATAATGCCTTTGCAGTCATTTCCCACTGCGAATCTAACTCCTGGTAATTGATATCAGCTAGTAGATCAAGACGATCTTCCAACAAAATACAGTAAATACCAGCAAGTTTAATTTGGTTTTTTAGCCAAGAACATATTTCTACACTACCATTCAGACTAGCCTGTAGCAACAAAATATCAGGTTGCTCCAGTTGAATGTGCGACATTGCTTGATTGAGATTAGCAATCTGTTCTAGGTTAAAAGCGTTTCGATAAGAAATCTGATCCGGAAGTGTAGTGAGAAAGTCATCACTTCCAAAAACCAGAATGGAAATATTCATTAGTTTATGTTTTGTCCTATTTTAAAATTAAGGATCTATCCTTGGTAAAACCTGTCAATCTATCTAGCTAATGAACTTAGCTATATTTTTGGGTAAGTAATAAGATAACATGATACTGGTACCCCTCACCACCGAAATTGCCATAAGTTTGGAATTCTTATCTTCCTCTTCTTTACAGATATTTTTCATGATGTAACTAATTGGTTAGTAGATGATATCTAATTTTTAACTGTGGATATCTAATTTCTATCGGTGGATATTTATTTTCAAACAGTATTTATACTGAATCTTTGGCTCTATCCTAGAAATCTTTGCGTATTTTATGGATACAGCTAGCTGCTGCTTTCGTAAAAACGCTGATAATTATGCAGATTATTCAGTAATTTCATCGAAAGTTTATGGAAATACCAGCATTTCCAGCTAAATTAGCTGTGAAAAATGCTTTTTATATTGCACAACCAAGTGATTTTTACGGTTAAAAATTCCCACATACAGCAAGATTCAGTAAAAGCACTAAGGATACACCTAATTGTAGAGACAGATAATTCAGGAAAAAGTATTCAATTTTCAAACACCAGCCAGATAACTTTGATGAAAGTTATCATTGTTTATCAAAATCCTCAAGTTTTTACCTTCCTTACGAGCTAAGTATTACATATTTAATTTCTAGTCTGAGATTTAACGTAAGTAGGCTAAGAGAGAAAAAGTACTTAACTTTAAGTTACTTTAACAAAATATTATAGGCATCTATCTAAAGAAATAGTATTTTTTTTCAAATTATCTCTGTAATAATACTGAATACACACAAGTTGCAAAATAACTCCCCATCTCCCCACCCCCCCACTGCCTCATCTCAAAAGCAGCAAAATTGAGTCATACTTTAACAGTAATAGTAGATGTTTCCCAGTTGATTAGCCATGTCTTCAACTCCCCAGTATCTTAGCGGTAACGAAATTCGCGCAAAATTCCTTGATTTCTACGCCCAACGAGGACACCAACCGCTCCCCAGTGCTTCCCTCGTACCAGAAGATCCGACGGTGCTGCTGACCATCGCGGGGATGCTACCATTTAAACCAATATTCTTGGGACAACGAACACCAGAATTTAAACGAGCGACAACTTCCCAAAAATGCATCCGCACCAATGATATCGAAAATGTGGGACGCACTAAACGACATCATACATTTTTTGAGATGTTGGGGAATTTTAGCTTTGGTGATTATTTTAAAGAACAAGCGATCGCCTGGGGATGGGAAATTTCCACACAAGTCTTTGGTTTTTCTCCCCAAAACCTAGTGGTGAGTGTGTTTGAAGACGATGACGAAGCTTTTAAAATTTGGCGTGACCAAATTGGAGTCACCGAAGAAGCATCAAGCGCATGGGTGAAGATGATAACTTTTGGGTATCTGGTGCTACTGGTCATTCTGGTCCTTGTTCAGAAATTTATTATGATTTTCACCCAGAACGGGGTGAGGATAATATAGATTTAGAAGATGATACCCGGTTTATCGAGTTTTATAACTTGGTATTTATGCAATATAATCGGGATGCTATCTGGTAATTTAACCCCATTGCAAAATCAGAATATTGATACTGGGAATGGGTTTAGAGAGAATGGCGCAAATCCTGCAAAAAGTGAACCAATAATTATGAAACAGATTTGATTTTCCCCATTATTGAAACTGCGGCGCAGATTGCGGGGATTGATTATCATCAAAGTGATGAGAAATACCAAAGTTTCTTTAAAAGTAATTGGTGATCATGTTCGTTCTGTTGTCCACATGATTGCTGATGAAATTCGTGCTTCTAATGTGGGAAGGGGTTATATTTTACGACGCTTGATTCGTCGGGTGGTTACGTCATGGTCGATTAATTGGGATTTCGGGGAATTTATTAACCAAGTTGCAGAAACTGCAATTTCTCATTAGCAGAATCAGTTTATCCTAATTTACGACAACGGGAAACTACCCATTAAAGCAGAATTACAACGAGAAGAAGAAAATTTCTTGAGAACTTTGGATCGAGGGGAAAAGCTATTAGCAGAAATCATCACCGAGATAAAACAACAAGGGAAAACCCAAATTAGTGGTGAAAGTGCTTTTACTTTGTATGATACCTTTGGTTTCCCCTTAGAATTTACCCAAGAAATTGCCGAAGAAAATCAATCTAACTATTGATGTGGAAGGTTTTAATGCGGAAATGGAAAAACAAGAGAACCCGCGCTAAAGCAGCACACGAAACCATTGATTTAACTGTTCAAGGTTCTTTAGATAAATTTGCCGAACATATCCACGCGACCGAATTTATTGGTTATCAGCAATTAGCAGCTACAGCAACAGTTGCAGTTTTGTTAGTGGATGGTATTTCCCAAGAAGATGCAGAAGCAGGAACCCAAGTGCAAATTGTTCTGGATAAAACCCCATTTTATGCAGAATCTGGGGGACAAATCGGAGATAAAGGTTATATTTCCGGGGATGGGATTTTAGTGCGGGTGGAAGATGTGAAAAAAGAATCTGATTTCTTTATTCACTTTGGATATGTGGAGCGAGGTACACTCCGAGTGGGTGATTATGTCACCGCTCAAATAGATCGGGCTTGTCGTCGTCGCGCTCAAGCTAATCATACCGCAACTCACCTGCTCCAAGCAGCATTGAAGAAAATTGTTGATGCGGGAATATCTCAAGCAGGTTCTTTAGTTTCCTTTGACAGATTGCGCTTTGACTTTAATTCTCCCCGTGGGTTGACTGGAGATGAAATTCAACAAGTGGAAGAACAAGTAAATACCTGGATTAACGAAGCTCATGCGGGCACAATCGAAGTATTACCTTTGGCAGAGGCAAAAGCTAAAGGTGCGGTGGCAATGTTTGGAGAGAAGTATGGCGAACAAGTGCGCGTCATTGATTTCCCTAACGTGTCCATGGAATTGTGCGGTGGGACTCACGTTAGTAACACCGCTGAAATCGGACTTTGCAAAATTATTTCCGAAGCAGGTGTAGCTTCTGGAGTTAGACGCATTGAAGCAGTTTCCGGTGCTGCAGTTTTGGATTATCTCAATGTGCGGGAAAAAGTGGTGAAAGATTTGAGCGATCGCTTTAAAGTTAAACCCGAAGAAATTCCAGAAAGAATCACCACTCTACAAACTGAATTGAGAAATAATCAAAAGCAACTGGAAGTCTTGAAATCACAGTTAGCGATATTTAAGTCTGACAGTTTATTATCCACAGCCCTACTTATTGGTGAGCATAAAATTATCGTTGCTCAAATGGAAGATGTTGACCCTGAATCTTTGAAAACTGCTGCGGACAGATTACTACAAAAAATTGGTAATGGTGCAGTGGTGTTGGGTTCAGTTCCCGAACCAGGGAAAGTCAGTATTGTCGCAGCCTTTAGTCCAGAAGTGAACAAAAAAGGACTCCAAGCTGGGAAATTTGTGGGAGCATTGCCAAAATATGTGGTGGAGGTGGAGGGGGAAGACCAAATCTAGCTCAAGCTGGTGGTAAAGATGAAAGTAAATTACCAACAGCTCTAGAAACAGCACGACACGAATTGGAAACAGGTTTAAGTTAGTTTAGAACCACAACGGCGTAGCTGAAATTATAGTTCAGAGGGAACAGGGAACGGGGAACAGGGAATAGGAAAAACTCATGTTTAAAAATATGAGATTGAAATAAGGACGCCGTTTTTTTTTTCGTGCCACTCTCCTTAAAAAAACATCTTTTTTCTGAAGAAGGGAACTCTTAACAGGACACTTTCTGTTCCCTGTTCCCTGTTCCCTGTTCCCTGTTCCCTGTTCCCTGTTCCCTGTTCCCTGTTCCCTGTTCCCTGTTCCCTGTTCCCTGTTCCCTGTTCCCTGTTCCCTGTTCCCTGTTCCCTTTCTTTGTAATAATGTAGCAACCAATACAAATGCTACTATTACAGCCAAACCGACTAAAATGGATACTTATCATACTCAAGGGGTATCCATCGGTGCAACCGGATTTGGTAGGCTTAGAAATTAGTAAAGGGGAACTCAGACGCTTAACTGGTTTTGACCCAGAAGACGTTTTCCGACCATTGATTATGGCAGACCGTCAGCGACGATGGGGGTTTTTCTTGAATGAAGGTTTGGTAGCGTTGGCTCTCACACCAATTATTGTTGGTTTTATTTATGCTTTCCTGATTTTGCCCACTATTGGTTCTTCGGTGACATTAGGCATTCTTTTACTGATTATCATTCCTATTTTAGTGGTACTAGGGCGATCGCTCTATCGGCGTTTCACTTGTCCTCATGTCCTGACTACCCTTTTAGATGAAGTGGATAAATATCATGCTGTAGTGCAAGCTATTGATATTCATGACCAGTTAGCTAACTCTGGACACTCTAGTATCAGCGTTCAAGACCGGGAAAAAGTGATTGCGGCTTTACAGTTAATTCGGGAAGATTTAGTTCGCGCTCTCAAAAGTGAACGGATTTTGCGGGATAATAAGAGGCTCTTGGCGAATAACCAAGAGTTACTGGTTAATAATTTAGCCAATCTCCAAGCCCTAGAAGTCAGTAATCAAGCTGGTGAATATGGTCAACTCCTAAATCAATCTTTGCAAATCGCTCTCGATGTCCAAGCCGAAATCCGAAAATTACAAAAAGTTTAACTAAAGTTCCTTTAACATAATGACTGACCAACCCAAAATCATTGTTCTGGATGATGACCCCACCGGTTCCCAAACCGTTCATAGCTGTTTACTGCTCATGCATTGGGATGTGGAAACTTTACGCATCGGTCTTAGGGATGATTCACCCATTTTCTTTATCCTGACTAATACTCGTTCCTTGACCCCAGAGTTAGCTACCTCTGTGACTAGAGCAGTTTGTCAGAATTTAAAATTAGCATTAGCAGCCGAAGGAATTGAGGATTTTCTGGTGGTGAGTCGTTCTGATTCCACTTTACGAGGTCATTATCCCATTGAAACCGATGCGATCGCCGAAGAACTCGGTCCATTTGATGCTCATTTCCTCGTCCCGGCATTTTTTGAGGGAGGACGCATCACCCGCGATAGCATCCATTATTTAATGGTTGATGGTGTTCCCACCCCAGTTCATGAAACGGAATTTGCCCGCGATTCAGTTTTTAGTTATCATTATAGTTATTTGCCCAAGTATGTGGCAGAAAAGACGCAAGGGCGCATCACGGAAGATATTGTCACCAGATTTTTACTTACAGATATTCGCACTGGTAGTTTAGAACGCTTATTAGCATTGAGTGATAACCAATGTGCTGTGGTGGATGGAGAAATTCAATCTGATCTGAATCGCTTTGCTGTAGATATCTTAACCGCAGCAAGTTTAGGAAAACGCTTTTTGTTCCGTTCTGCTGCTAGTATTCTCACAGCATTAGCAGCTCTACCACCACAACCGATTCCAGCGGAAAATATGGCGGAGTATGTTCGTGGGGGTAAACCTGGAGCGATAATTGTCGGTTCTCATGTTAAAAAAACAACGCAACAATTAGAGTCTTTGTTGCAAGTTGAGGGAACGGTAGGAATTGAGGTGAATGTGGGACTGTTACTTGAAGATGGAGAGAATCAATCTGTTAAACTGTTAACTGAGATTTTAGCACAGGTGACGGTAGCACACCAAGCTGGAAAAACACCCGTAGTTTATACCAGTCGTCAAGAGTTGTCTTTTGTGGATGTCAAAACTAGATTAGAATTTGGGGCGACAGTTTCTAATTTACTCATGAATATTGTCCAGGGTTTACCATCTGATATAGGATTTTTAATCAGCAAAGGTGGTATTACCTCCAATGATGTTTTAAGTACTGGTCTGTCTTTAACTACAGCCAGGTTACTTGGTCAGATTCTAGCTGGTTGTTCAATGGTGTTAACACCATCTGACCATCCTCTATTTCCTAATTTACCAGTGGTTTTATTTCCCGGTAATGTCGGTAATGTTGATGCTTTGGGGACAATTTATCAAAGATTAGCTAAGTAAGTACATTCAATACATCAAAAAAAAAGGAATAGTGTTTTCTCTTTTCTATCTGGGAGTTAAAGACGCTCACTTCTATAAGTGGTAGTTTGATGGTGGGGTTCCATCCTCATCACCAAACTTATCCTCGTGATTGCCTATTCCCGGTTTAATGGTATCTTTTGGTCAGTGTGGCATGAATTCTGATTCTAATGTTCCCAATCTGAATGGAAATTCTGCACCTCTTGATGCAGAATCAATTTCTCATCTTGATGACTTAGAGGTAAATCACCCTAGTCCTTCTCAACCAGATCCGATTATTCCCGATACGGAACTAAATTCTGTTTTGCGCTTTTTACAGGTGGAATCTATTTCTCAGGAGGGTGACACTAATGCCGTCAACCCAACTTTAAATTCTGATCCTCCCCTGATTGATTTAAATAATCTTGAGTTAGCATTACCAGAACAGAGGGTTATACATCCTCTACAAGTCCAGTTGAAAGCTGAGGAGGGACGACTGTTATTAATTTTGCCCACTGAATCTCAATTACCAGCCTCAGAATTGAGTTGGTCAGAGATTTGGCAACAAATGCGACAGCGTTTAAATGCGAGTGACCGACTCCGCATTCCTAATACTCCTGTGCATTTAGTCGCTCAAGACCGTTTGTTAGACAGCAGACAACTGCAAGAATTGGCAGAAATATTAAATGAGGAACAACTGCAATTAAAATCTGTGGGTACTAGTCGTAGACAAACGGCGATCGCCTCAGTTTCGTCTGGTTATTCTGTCGAACAGCTACAAGCACAAACTTCCCTAAATTCGGATGCTCAAACCGCAAATACACCCCTAGCAGAGGCGCTATATCTAGAAATGACTGTCCGCTCTGGTGTAGAAATCCGTCATCCGGGCACAGTAATTTTGTTGGGAGATTTAAATCCCGGTGGTATTGTCATTGCCGATGGAGATATTCTAGTTTGGGGTCGTCTTCGGGGAGTCGCTCATGCGGGTGCTCTCGGTAATCGCGATTGTCTCATTATGGCTTTGCAAATGGAACCTACCCAATTGCGAATTGCTGATGCTGTGGCTAGGGCCAGAAAAATCACCATTGCAATTGATTCCAGAAGTGGCGCATTTTACGTCCCAAGGAATTCGCATTGCCAGGGCGACTGATTTTTCACGTAGCCAATTAAGTAGAATCAATCTAGAGCCATAAGTATTTAGTATATTTCCTTTAACCATAATCTTCTCTGTCAACGACTCCCAGAGAGCGTATTTCATATCATGACTCGCATTATTGTAATTACCTCCGGTAAGGGAGGAGTGGGTAAAACCACAGTTTCCGCTAATTTAGGGATGGGTTTAGCCAAAATCGGGCGTCAAGTTGCCTTAGTGGATGCAGATTTTGGTCTGAGAAACCTAGATTTGCTGTTAGGACTGGAAAATCGGATTGTTTATACTGCAGTGGAAGTTTTATCTAGAGAGTGTCGTTTAGAACAAGCTTTAGTGAAAGATAAACGACAACCTAATTTAGTGCTTTTACCAGCGGCCCAAAATCGTACCAAGGAATCCGTTACTCCCGACCAAATGAAGTTGCTGGTAAATGCACTGGCGCAAAAATATCAGTATGTAATTATTGATAGTCCCGCCGGCATTGAAATGGGGTTTAAAAATGCGATCGCCCCAGCCAAAGAAGCTTTAATTGTCACCACCCCCGAAATTTCCGCAGTCCGGGATGCTGACCGGGTAGTGGGCTTATTAGAAGCACAAGGTGTTAAAAAAATTAATTTAATAATTAACGGATTCAGACCAGCAATGGTAAAAGCAAATGATATGATGTCTGTGCAGGATGTTCAAGAACTTCTCGCCATCCCCCTGATTGGGGTAATCCCTGATGATGAGCGTGTTATAGTCTCCACCAATCGCGGCGAACCTTTAGTATTATCAGAGACTCCCTCTATAGCTGCCTTAGCTTTTGAGAATATTGCTCGTAGATTGGAAGGGGAAACTGTCGAATTTCTTGAGCTTGACTCAACTAAGACAACATCTTCTCTCGGCTTGCGAAAGTTGTTGTGGACAAAGATTGTTTAATTCATGACTCCAGTCTCCGCCTTAAAACTTATCAGCAATGATTCTTGAAATTTTAGAAAAACTTTTTGTTCGCACCCCTGATACCAGTCGCACCCAAGTTAAACGCCGATTGCAATTGGTGATTGCTCATGACCGCGCCGACTTAGACCCCCAAACCTTAGAAAAAATGCGTCAGGAAATCCTGGCGATAGTTTGTCGTTATGTAGAAGTTGATACAGAGGGTTTGGAGTTTTGTTTAGAAAGCAATCAAAGAACAACAGCTTTAATTGCTAATTTACCAATTCGCCGAGTTAAGGAAATCGTACCTGAGTTAGAAACTAGTGACAATCTAGTAAAGAGTCAGGAAACATCCGTTAGCAGTCAGGAGTAAAAGCTGCTGGCTGTATGGCTGTTGGCGGAAATTTTGTCCCTCATTTAACTGAGAACCGCTACATAGCAATATACTGTTAATTGCTATCTATTTATCCTGACCGCAAAAACCAATCATCAAAACTTTGGTCAGTTTTGGTGATTTTCTGGTGAAGAGGTCAATTTTGGATTTATGTTGATATAAATAAAATAGTCATCCCCACCAGGGGACTAAAACAGCATAAAATAGAAAGCATTAAATTAATGTAGCATCAAAAAAAATGGCAAAAGCAGCTACATCCGTCCGACGGAAAACCCGAACAGAAGATCAGACCTTGGGATGGACAGATGATACAGAATTAGTTGGCTTAGTCTTGGATTTAGAAGCCACCAATTCCTCATCCCTATATTCACAATATACCATTGGACTTCATGCTTGGTTTTTAGACCAGGTGCGACAAATCAATCCCACCCTTTCCAAATACTTACACGATGGTGAATCAGAAAAACCCTTTAACGTTTCGGCTCTGGAAGGTCAACTAGTTCCCACCGGAAAACAACTACAACTCCAAGCAAATCAGATTTACCGTTGGCATATCAATGCTATTTCTCAACCAGTAGTTCAGTTTTTGAGTCAATGGTTAACACAACTTCCACCGATTCTAAAATTACAAGATGCGTCCTTACTCATCAAACAGATAAATATTATCCATCCCCCAACGACTTATTCCCAACTACTAAAAATATCCACAGCAAAACATCCAAACATTAATCTCAGTTTTGTCTCTCCTACCAGTTTTCGTCGGAAGGGAAATCATTTCCCCCTCCCTGTTCCCATCAATCTTTTTCATAGTTACCTCAGACGCTGGAACCACTTTTCTGGAATACTCATTGAACAAGACCCTTTTCTAGATTGGATAGATGAAAATGTGATCATTCACCAGCACCATTTAGAATCAGTCAAAGTCGCAGCAGGTAAACAAGGTTCCGTGACTGGTTTCACCGGAGCAATTTCTTTGGGTTTGAGTAAAAGTGCTTTAGCTAATACCGAATTTACGCAATTATTTTATGCATTAGTCCAACTTGCACCCTATTGCGGAACCGGACACAAAACGACTTTTGGATTAGGACAAACTTCCTTAAATTGGATAGAACCAGAAGCAAATACATCTTCTGCAATCTTAAGCAACTTGCTTTCAGAACGCATCGAGGAATTAACCGCAATATTCACCGCACAACGCAAACGCATCGGTGGAGAACGGGCTGAAAAAATTTCTATAATCTGGTCAACGATTTTAGCAAGACGAGAAATGGGAGAATCATTGCAGGTAATCGCTGAGGATTTAGAAATACCCTACAACACAGCGAAAACTTATGTAAAATTAGCTCGTCGGGCGTTGAAAGATATGGAGGTGTAGTAGCGTGTTCATTATGTGCAAAATTCTCGCAAAATATTTACAATGATATGTTGTCTTAATCCAGATTGCCATAACCCACCAGTACCGGATCACACAAAATTTTGTCCTAATTGTGGAGTGCTGGTGGTAATTTTGAGAAACCGCTATCGTCCTTTAAAAATGTTGGGTGTTGGGGGTTTTGGTAAAACTTATTTATCTGAAGATATTGACAAATTGCATCAAAAATGCGTGATAAAGCAATTTGCACCACAAATCCAAGGAACTGGTGCATTCCAAAAAGCTACAGAATTATTTGAACAAGAAGCAAGAAGACTAGAGCAATTAGGGGAACATCCTCAAATTCCGACTCTGTTAGCATACTTTGAAGAAAATAATCGACTGTATTTAGTTCAACAATTTATCGATGGAGTGAATTTATTAACTGAATGGGAACAACAAGGTAATTTTAGTGAAAAGAAGATTCGGGATTTTTTATTAGATTTGTTAGAAATTCTCAAAACTGTCCATGAAGAAAAAGTAATTCATCGTGATATTAAACCTGAAAATATTATTCGTCGTGAGCATGGAACATTAGTCTTGATTGATTTTGGTGCATCAAAGCAACTTCAGGGAACTGTAAAACTAGGAACAAGGATTGGTACTTTTGGTTATGCGTCTTTGGAGCAGATGGAGGATAGACAGGTTTATCCAGCAAGTGATTTATTCAGTGTTGGTGCAACTTGTTTTCATTTAATGAGTGGAATTCATCCTTGGGAACTTTGGAAAAAACAGGGTTATGGTTGGGTGAATAATTGGAGGGAACATTTAAAACAACCTATTAGTAAAGAATTGGGTCGGATTTTAGATAATTTATTACGGGAAGAATATGAGGAGCGTTATCAGTCTGCTCAGGATGTATTACGAGATTTAAATCCTCTGTTACCATCAAATATTCCTCCTCAAGTAACTGCATCTACACAGTTAAATATTCCTCCTCAAGTAACTGCACCTACACAGTTAAATACTACATCTATAGCAAATACATCTACACAACCAAAGAAAAAAGGGAAATCAAAAAAGCTATTATTACTTGCTGCTATTTTATTAGGATTATTTGGGATTGTAGTCTATAGCTATATTCGCTATGGATTTTTCGCTGTTCCCATATCCTTAATTATTAATTTTTCTAACGATTTTTTATTAGAAAAAATTCTCTATGGTCATTCTAGTCCAATTAATTCTGTAGCTATTAATCCCGATGGTAAAACTTTAGTGAGTGGGAGTTATGACAACACTATCAAAATCTGGGACTTACAAACAGGAGAATTGAAATCTACCCTCTCCGGTCATTCTGGTGCGGTTTTCTCTGTAGCTATTAGTCCCGATGGTAAAACTTTAGTGAGTGGGAGTGCAGACAAAACTATCAAAATCTGGAATCTACAAATAGGAGAATTGAAATCTACCCTACCTGGTCATTTTGATTCGGTTCATTCTGTAGCTATTAGTCCCGATGGTAAAACTTTGGTGAGTGAGAATGCAGATAAAACTATCAAAATCTGGAATCTACAAACAGGAGAATTGAAATCTACTCTCTCCGGTCATTCTGGTGCGGTTTTCTCTGTAGCTATTAGTCCCGATGGTAAAACTTTGGTGAATGGAAGTGATGACAAAACTATCAAAATCTGGAATCTACAAACAGGAGAATTGAAATCTACCCTCTCCAGTCATTCTCAGCCGGTTGATTCTGTAGCTATTAGTCCTGATGGTAGAACTTTAGTGAGTGGGAGTTATGACAACACTATCAAAATCTGGAACCTACAAACAGGAGAACTGAAATCCACCCTATCTGGTCATTTTGATTCGGTTCATTCTGTAGCTATTAGTCCCGATGGTAAAACTTTGGTGAGTGGGAGTGCAGACAAAACTATCAAAATCTGGAACCTACAAACAGGAGAATTGAAATCTACCCTCTCCGGTCATTCTGATTCGGTTTTCTCTGTAGCTATTAGTCCTGATGGTAAAACTTTGGTGAGTGGGAGTGTAGACAAAACGATCAGAATTTGGCGTATGCACTGAAATAATCTCGAAGTATGTGATGAAGTATAATTTTCCCTCTTTGCATCTGTCCCGCAAACTAAAAATTCTTTCGGTAATCTTTTAGTAGTTTGAGAGTAGAACAGATTCCCTATTCCCGACAATGTAAATAAATATTAACTTTCCGAAAATAATACATCTACCACCTTTTCGCAATAAAATTCGCTCTATTCTCAATATTATTGA
This sequence comes from uncultured cyanobacterium, assembly GCA_963766435.1. Lineage (GTDB taxonomy): Bacteria > Cyanobacteriota > Cyanobacteriia > Cyanobacteriales > Nostocaceae > CAVXZH01. The sequence continues at coordinate 1,267,757 of CAVXZH010000006.1, read as the reverse complement.
CACTATTCTCAATAAGTTAACGAATTTACGTTATCCTAGACATCTTGACTTTTGTGTGATATGATGGTGCTATGCTGGGCTAATAATGCTCATTTTACCACGAATATAGATAGGGATGCGATCGCACTTTCAATTTCTTCCCGATGATTTTATACTAGTTAAAAAAGCCTTAATTAACCTTAACTGAGCCATGTTGACTTTTGGATGATATAATGGTGGTATTGGATTAAAAAATGTCCATTTTTATGGTGTAGATTTGATAGATTGGCTTTTTTGAATTTCTGGCGAATAGCGATCGCTTAGTTGAGAAAATTATCATGACAGCAGAAACAATTACTTTACAAATCCCAGAAATACTATATCATCGTTTAGTCAATACAGCTATTGCACAACGTCGTCCTGTTGAAGAAGTAATTGTTCACGCTTTGCAGGTGGGTAGTCCTCCAGAATGGAATGATGTACCTGAAGAATTTCAAGCTGATTTAGCTGCTTTAGATAAATTAGATGATAATAAGTTATGGCAAATCGTTCGTGGTTGCAAAACAGCAGAACAGATGGAACGATACGATTTTTTGTTGGAGCAGAACTCTAGTGGTAATATTACAGATGCAGAAAAATTAGAATTAATAAAAATTCGTCACGAAACTGACTGTTTTATGCTTTGCAAAGCTCAAGCTGCTGTTCTACTTCGGTGGAGAGGAAATGTTGTAGCATCCCCTTAATTTATTGTGTCTCAATACATTTCTGAAAATCTACGAAATCAAATAGCTGATAATGATAAGGGTCAATGCTGTTATTGTAAAACTAATGCAGCTAATAGCGGTATACCCATGACTCACGACCATATTAAACCCATTTCTAAAAGTGGAGAAAATACCTTTGAAAATATTTGTTTAGCCTGTCGCTCCTGTAATGAATTTAAATCTGATTTAGTCGAAGCGATAGATCCTTTAAGTGGGGAAATAACATCTTTATTTAATCCGCGTATACAGAAATGGTCTGATCATTTTGTTTGGAGTTCAGATGCAACCAGGATTGAAGGTTTAACTACTATTGGTAGGGCTACAATTACTTGCTTGCGTATGAATAATTCAGTAATAATTGTTGCCAGAAGGCGTTGGGCAATTAGTGGTTGGCATCCTCCTGATGATTGATTCTTTTCAAAAGCTGTTCAATTTGCTGATTAATATTGACCACATCAAAATACTGACTAGCTAATGGTTTTCAGCAATTAGTCAAGATAGTAGATATATCCACGTATCTTATATATACAAAAGATATGCGGATATATTTTTTATCATGTGCCACTATCACCTGTGTTTCGTTGTATCAGATTCAAGAGAATTGTTTGAAGCTGTATCTGATTTTCTTCAAGTCGCAAAATAGTAGCATTGACCACAGTGTTATGTGCTGTAGTTGCATCAATAAAAGTATCAACTTTAAAAGCTAGCAATAATTACCTGTTTTTCTACAAGTGTTAAGGGATGGAGTTGACATTGGGAGAAACCTGCATTTTTAAACATACTTTCATACTCTGCAAATATATAAGCATCACCACTAGATGTAGATGCTAGCATTACCAACGCAAAAGCGGCATCTGATGCTGGCGTAATCCGATCAGAATTGGGAAGAACCTCCAATACAATGACTTTTCCTGTAGCAGTTAACCTAGAATGAATTTTGCTTAACAGCTGTTCACAGGTTTGGATGTCAAAGTGATGCAAGAAATTTGGTAATAGAACTATATTATAATCATTACCAAAATCTACATCAAAGGCGCTACCCGGAATTATATGATAGCGATCGCCTACACCTTTTGCTTGTGCGTTTTGTTGAGCTACTTGTAAAACTGATTCCCAATCAACCGCATAAATTTCGGCATTAGGATTTTGTTCAGCGAAAGCAATACCGAATAAACCATGACCGGCGGAAATATCAAGTACTTTTATGCTTTGTTGAGAGTCTCCATTCACCATTTTAGCAATTAATTTTGCTGGCATTGCCATCATCGGTGACATAGCTTGAGCAAACTTTATCCAGATCGGATTGTCAGGAGACATGGTTCCTTCTGGGGATATAACAGTTCCACCGTGGCGAACAGCCCCAGCAATATCATTGAATCCATTAGTAATTAAGGGAGATAACAAAAACTCCGTTACACCTCCTATATAAGACCTGCTATGTCGATCCACAAACATGGCCGAATCAGGTGTGAGTTTGTAGCTTTGAGCTTCTTTGGTTAAAAAGCCAATAATAACTAAGTAATCACATAAAATCCGCATCCCTCGTTCAGAAGTTTGGCATTTTTGTGCTAAGGATGGAACCGACTCAATTCCTTGACTAATAGTAGTAAAAATTTCCAGTTCAATTGCAGCTTTAATTGCTGCTGTGCGTTGGTAAGCGTTGACTGTATTTAAAAAGAGTTCAGGTGATGGGGTTTGTGTATGGTTGGACATAACAGTAATTTTTTCCTATCTGGGAAGAGTTGTTTTCAAGTACTGATTTGTGATAGCATGATTATTATAATGAAGTTCTTGCTTCCCACGTACACCACCTGTAAAATCGTATTCTGGAAGCATTTCATTATCAATATCCGGTTCTTCAGAATTAATATTGTTCATAAATTTTCTTAAAAATTATCCCTTACTTTAAAGACTGAATTTGTCTAACTACTGTCAAAGCTGAATAACTTACCCCCGCAGTCCCTTCTCCTGGATGAGTTGAGTCACCCACTAACCACAAGTTTTTCATTGGGGTGCGATTAGCAAACCCAAAGGGGCCAAAGGTGGGTATTCTTTGACCAATCCCTCCTACAATCCCTCCATCCCTTCCCGTGAAATGAGCAAATGTCCGGGGTGTCGCTGCTTCTATATAATTAATCGTTTCCGGTTTCAAATAAAAATATTTTCCCAGATTTGCGATCGCCTCTTCCATAAATTTCTCTTTCAACCCCAGATAATCCTCGGTTTCCCACCACTGCTTCACATCCACAAAGGAAGATGCAATGATAGTGGCTTTTCCTGCGGGTGCGCGACCATCTCCCGGATGACTCACAGATACAAATAAAGAATTATTTTCCCCAATCGGACCTTTAGCATCATACATAAATTGTAAATGAGGTGGACAATCGGCAGGAATCGCTTCTGCATCTACTCCCAAATACACCACAAAGGCTCCTGATGCTTTGGGTAGTTTGGCTACACGCTGTTTATATCCAGTTGGTGCTTGTTCTCCCAATAATTGCACCAAGTTCTGCACAGTGACATTCGCTATGATATGGTCAGCATTTTCAGTCCAAACTTCTCCAGTTGATTGATTTCTAATCTCTACCCCAGTAACTTGATTATTTTCTACTTGAATATTTTCGACAGTATGACGCATCAATAATTTACCATTATCTCTAATTAAAGCTTCCACAAGGCGATCGCTCAAAATTTGCATACTTCCATGAAGATGAAACAAACCTTGGGGTTGTTGAGATACACTCAAAGCTGTAGCAGCATAAAGTAAAGCTGTTTCTTCGGCATTAACTTGAGAATATAATTTCAGTTGTAAATCTAAAAATGTCCGCAATCGGTGGTCATTCCCCACTCCACATAATCGTAAAGCATCCCCCACGGTAAACAATGTAAAAGGTGCAGTAATCAATGTACTAGGACGCACCGCTTGCATTAATTGCCATAAATCCCACCAATTTCGGGGTGGTAGTACCGGGTCACGTCCTTGAAATTCCCAACTAGCTGCAAATAAGGTAGCGAGTAATTGCCAAAAAGGTTCACTACCAGGAAAATGCTTTTGACGTTCTGCCTTCCATTTCTCAGGGTCGCGCCAAACGTTAATGGGTGTCATCTCTCCTGGGAGATAAACCGCACAAGCTGGGTCACAAAATGTAGCTGCGGGTAATGGTATGGCTAATTCTGAGAAAATTCGCTGATGAATTCCTCCCACTTCCAATCCAGCAACTTGAGTAGCACCCACATCAAAAGTAAATCCCTGACGTTTAAAGGTGGAAGCACAACCTCCCGGAACTAACGCTTGGTCTAAAATCAAGACACTGTAACCTTTGTGAGCTAATAACGCTCCAGCAGTCAGTCCCCCGATTCCCGCACCAATGACAATGACGCGGGATTTATTTTGATTAGCAATGTTCGACATTGTGACTTGAGTTTACATTTCTTAACGTTTATACTCATAATCTTACAAGATAAATAAATATTTATGGGAATTTGATTGATAATTAGCTGTTATTCTCCATGCAAACTGATTTGAGTCACTGTCAGCAACTCAGGTAAAAGCTAATATATAAGGAATAACTGAACTCCTAGCCAAAATTCTATGACGTCAACCTTGGTGAATCTTCCCAGTCTCAATGCGCCTCAAGTGCATCAATTACCAAATGGTTTAACCATCATTGCCGAGCAAATGCCTGTGGAAGCAGTTAATCTAAGTTTATGGGTAAAAATCGGTTCAGCGGTGGAATCCAATGCGATTAATGGGATGGCTCATTTTTTAGAAGCATATGATTTTTAAAGGTACACCGCGCATCCACAGTGGTGAGTTCGAGCGTCGGATTGAAGAACGTGGTGCTGTAACGAATGCAGCTACTAGTCAAGATTATACTCATTACCATATTACTACTGCACCTAAAGATTTTGCATTATTAGCACCTTTACAAATAGATGTAGTATTAAATGCCAGTATTCCCGATGACCCCTTTGAGCGGGAACGTTTAGTAGTTCTAGAAGAAATTAAGCGTTCGGAAGATAATGCTCAACGTCGTATTTATCGACGAGCGATGGAATTGGCTTATGATTCTTTACCATATCGTCGTCCGGTCTTGGCCCAGAAGCGGTAATTTCTCAAGTGAAACCTGAGCAAATGCGAGATTTTCATCAGACTTGGTATCAACCCCCTTCTATTACTGCGGTTGCGGTGGGGAATTTACCTGTGGAAGAATTAGTGGAAATTATCGCTCAGGAATTTACCATTGAGAATGATGGGAAAATCCCCAACGTCCAAAATATTAATCCCCCGGAATTACCATTCACGGAAATTGTCCGTCAGGAATTTGTGGATGAGAAGCTTCAGCAAGCTAGATTAATTATGGTTTGGCGTGTGCCAGGATTGATGCAATTAAGCGAAACTTATCCTTTGGATATTTTAGCCGGAATTTTAGGTCATGGTAGAACATCCAGATTAGTTAGGGATTTGCGAGAAGAACGGAGATTAGTTTCTTCCATCTCGGTCAGCAATATTAGTAATAAACTACAAGGAACTTTTTATATCACAGCTAAGTGTGATGTAGAAAATTTAGCTTCGGTGGAAGAGGCGATCGCAGAACATATGCGTCAAATTCAAAGAGAATTAGTGAAAGAATCAGAAATCGCTCGTGTCAGAAGACGAGTTGCGAATAGATTTATTTTTGCGAATGAAACTCCGAGCGATCGCGCTGGATTATATGGTTATTATCAATCTTTAGTGGGAGACTTAGAACCAGCATTCAACTACCCAGATTATATCCAATCTCAGGATGCAGAAAAACTGATGGAATCCGCACAAAAATATCTTTCCCCTGAAGCTTATGGGGTAGTTCTGATTAAACCACATTGAAGAAAATTATCCAATGATGATGTGGAGAGAAATAGACAATCAAATTAGTCAAGCGACTGGGAAAAAATTTCAAACCCAGGAAGCAAAATCCCAAGGTGGTGGATGTATTAACCAAAGTTATGCTATTTCCAACGGAGAAATAACATATTTTGTCAAACTTAATCAACCATCTCAAGCAGCGATGTTTGTAGCGGAAGCACTAGGTTTAGAACAAATGTTTAAAACTGGTACTATCCGCGTTCCTCAACCAATTTGTTGGGGGACAACTGATAATTCCAGCTATATTGTGATGGAATGGTTAGAAATGGGAGGTAGTCAAACCAAATCCTGGTTAGAAATGGGACAGAAACTAGCAGCTTTGCATAAAACTACTAGTCAAAAAGGATTTGGGTGGGAAATGAATAATACGATTGGTTCCACACCCCAAATCAATACCTGGACAGATAACTGGGGAAAATTTTATCTTCAACATCGTTTGGGCTATCAATTTCAATTAGCAAAGCGACGGGGAGGAAGTTTTCCGCAACAAGATAAATTATTAGCAGCAATCCCCGAAATCTTATCAAATCATCAAGTACAACCATCTTTAGTGCATGGAGATTTATGGGGAGGAAATGCGGGGTGTATGATATCAGGGGAACCCGTAATTTTTGACCCAGCCACTTATTTTGGTGATAGGGAAGTAGATATTGCGATGACCGAACTTTTTGGAGGTTTTTCACCAGCGTTTTATCAAGGTTATAACCAAGTTTTTCCTTTCGAGGAAGGATATGAACAGAGGAAAAAATTATATAATCTGTATCATATTTTAAATCATTTTAATTTATTCGGTGGTGGTTATGCTTCTCAAGCTAACCGCATGATTGAACAGATTTTGTAAAGCAATTAATTTATGACGGAAAACATTGATCATGATCGCTTATTCAAGGAATTAATTTCCACATTTTTTCTAGAATTTATAGAATTGTTTTTTCCTGAAGTTATTGATTACCTGGAACCTGATTCGCTAATTTTACTAGATAAGGAAGTGTTCACTGATGTCACTGCTGGTAGTAAACATGAATCTGATTTAATTGCTAAGGTAAAATTCCGAGGAAAAGATTCTTGCTTTCTAATTCATATAGAAGCCGAATCTGGTTCTCGTCAAAAATTCAATCAGCGAATGTTTAAATATTTTGCTCGCTGGCATGAAAAATTTGAATTACCTATTTATCCCATCGTGATTTTTTCTTATGATACACCCAGAAAATTAGCCGTCAGCAATTATCAAATTGACTTTCCTGATTTTGAAGTTTTAAAATTTAATTATCGAGTTGTACAACTCAATCAATTAAATTGGCGAGATTTTTTGGATACTCATAATCCAGTTGCTTCGGCTTTAATGTCGAAAATGAATATAGATGTCAGCGACAGAGCCAAAGTGAAAGCAGAATGTTTAAGGTTATTGGTGACTTTAAAACTAAATCCTGCTAAAATGCAATTAATATCTGGGTTTGTGGATACTTATCTCAAGCTTAATCAATTAGAACAAGAGACATTTAATACAGAATTGGGTTTATTGAAACCAGAAGAACAGGAGGGCGTTATGCAAATTGTTACTAGTTGGATGAGACAGGGTATTGAGCAGGGTATTGAACGGGGGATTCAACGAGAGAAAGATTTAGTTATGCGTCAAATCAAGCGAAAATTAGGTGAAATTGACGCTGATTTAGAAGCTCAAGTTAGAAATTTGGAACTCGAAAATATTGAATTTTTAGGAGAAGCATTCTTAGATTTCTCAACCGTCGAGGATTTGCGAAATTGGTTAGATACTTTGAACAATTAATTTATGACGGAAAACATTGATCATGATCGCTTATTCAAGGAATTAATTTCCACATTTTTTCTAGAATTTATAGAATTGTTTTTTCCTGAAGTTATTGATTACCTGGAACCTGATTCTCTAGTTTTACTAGATAAGGAAGTGTTCACTGATGTCACTTCTGGAAGTAAGCATGAATCTGATTTAATTGCTAAGGTAAAATTCCGAGGAAAAGATTCGTGCTTTCTAATTCATATAGAAGCCGAATCTGGTTCTCGTCAAAAATTCAATCAGCGAATGTTTAAATATTTTGCTCGCTGGCATGAAAAATTTGAATTACCTATTTATCCCATCGTGATTTTTTCTTATGATACACCCAGAAAATTAGCCGTCAGCAATTATCAAATTGACTTTCCTGATTTTGAAGTTTTAAAATTTAATTATCGAGTTGTACAACTCAATCAATTAAATTGGCGAGATTTTTTGGATACTCATAATCCAGTTGCTTCGGCTTTAATGTCGAAAATGAATATAGATGTCAGCGACAGAGCCAAAGTGAAAGCAGAATGTTTAAGGTTATTGGTGACTTTAAAACTAAATCCTGCTAAAATGCAATTAATATCTGGGTTTGTGGATACTTATCTCAAGCTTAATCAATTAGAACAAGAGACATTTAATACAGAATTAGGTTTATTGAAACCAGAAGAACAGGAGGGCGTTATGCAAATTGTTACTAGTTGGATGAGACAAGGACTTGAGCAGGGTATTGAGCAGGGTATTGAACGGGGGATTCAACGAGAGAAAGATTTAGTTATGCGTCAAATCAAGCGAAAATTAGGCGAAATTAATGTTGAGTTAGAAACTCAAATTAGAAATTTGGCTCTCGAAAATATTGAATTTTTAGGAGAAGCATTCTTAGATTTCTCAACCGTCGAGGATTTGCGAAATTGGTTAGATACTTTGAACAATTAATTTATGACGGAAAACATTGATCATGATCGCTTATTCAAGGAATTAATTTCCACATTTTTTTTAGAATTTATAGAATTGTTTTTTCGTGAAGTTATTGATTACCTGGAACCTGATTCTCTAGTTTTACTAGATAAGGAAGTGTTCACTGATGTCACTTCTGGAAGTAAGCATGAATCTGATTTAATTGCTAAGGTAAAATTCCGAGGAAAAGATTCGTGTTTTCTAATTCATATAGAAGCCGAATCTGGTTCTCGTCAAAAATTCAATCAGCGAATGTTTAAATATTTTGCTCGCTGGCATGAAAAATTTGAATTACCTATTTATCCCATCGTGATTTTTTCTTATGATACACCCAGAAAATTAGCCGTCAGCAATTATCAAATTGACTTTCCTGATTTTGAAGTTTTAAAATTTAATTATCGAGTCGTACAACTCAATCAATTAAATTGGCGAGATTTTTTGGATACTCATAATCCAGTTGCTTCGGCTTTAATGTCGAAAATGAATATAGATGTCAGCGACAGAGCCAAAGTGAAAGCAGAATGTTTAAGGTTATTGGTGACTTTAAAACTAAATCCTGCTAAAATGCAATTAATATCTGGGTTTGTGGATACTTATCTCAAGCTTAATCAATTAGAACAAGAGACATTTAATACAGAATTAGGTTTATTGAAACCAGAAGAACAGGAGGGCGTTATGCAAATTGTTACTAGTTGGATGAGACAGGGACTTGAGCAGGGTATTGAGCGGGGTATTGAGCAGGGTATTGAGCAGGGTATTGAACGGGGGATTCAACGAGAGAAAGATTTAGTTATGCGTCAAATCAAGCGAAAATTAGGCGAAATTAATGTTGAGTTAGAAACTCAAATTAGAAATTTGGCTCTAGAAAATATTGAATTTTTAGGAGAAGCATTCTTAGATTTCTCAACCGTCGAGGATTTGCGAAATTGGTTAGATACTTTGAACAATTAATTTATGACGGAAAACATTGATCATGATCGCTTATTCAAGGAATTAATTTCCACATTTTTTCTAGAATTTATAGAATTGTTTTTTCCTGAAGTTATTGATTACCTGGAACCTGATTCTCTAGTTTTACTAGATAAGGAAGTGTTCACTGATGTCACTTCTGGAAGTAAGCATGAATCTGATTTAATTGCTAAGGTAAAATTCCGAGGAAAAGATTCGTGCTTTCTAATTCATATAGAAGCCGAATCTGGTTCTCGTCAAAAATTCAATCAGCGAATGTTTAAATATTTTGCTCGCTGGCATGAAAAATTTGAATTACCTATTTATCCCATCGTGATTTTTTCTTATGATACACCCAGAAAATTAGCCGTCAGCAATTATCAAATTGACTTTCCTGATTTTGAAGTTTTAAAATTTAATTATCGAGTCGTACAACTCAATCAATTAAATTGGCGAGATTTTTTGGGTACTCATAATCCAGTTGCTTCGGCTTTAATGTCGAAAATGAATATAGATGTCAGCGACAGAGCCAAAGTGAAAGCAGAATGTTTAAGGTTATTGGTGACTTTAAAGCTAAATCCTGCTAAAATGCAATTAATATCTGGGTTTGTGGATACTTATCTCAAGCTTAATCAATTAGAACAAGAAACATTTAATACAGAATTGGGTTTATTGAAACCAGAAGAACAGGAGGGCGTTATGCAAATTGTTACTAGTTGGATGAGACAGGGTATTGAGCAGGGTATTGAGCAGGGTATTGAGCAGGGTATTGAGCAGGGTATTGAGCAGGGTATTGAACAAGGAATTCAACGAGGAATTGAACGAGAGAAAGATTTAGTTATGCGTCAAATCAAGCGAAAATTAGGTGAAATTGACGCTGATTTAGAAGCTCAAGTTAGAAATTTGGAACTCGAAAATATTGAATTTTTAGGAGAAGTATTCTTAGATTTCTCAACCGTTGAGGATTTGCGAAATTGGTTAGATACTTTGAACAATTAATTTATGACGGAAAACATTAATCATGATCGCTTATTCAAGGAATTAATTTCCACATTTTTTCTAGAATTTATAGAATTGTTTTTTCCTGAAGTTATTGATTACCTGGAACCTGATTCTCTAGTTTTACTAGATAAGGAAGTGTTCACTGATGTCACTTCTGGAAGTAAGCATGAATCTGATTTAATTGCTAAGGTAAAATTCCGAGGAAAAGATTCTTGCTTTCTAATTCATATAGAAGCCGAATCTGGTTCTCGTCAAAAATTCAATCAGCGAATGTTTAAATATTTTGCTCGCTGGCATGAAAAATTTGAATTACCTATTTATCCCATCGTGATTTTTTCTTATGATACACCCAGAAAATTAGCCGTCAGCAATTATCAAATTGACTTTCCTGATTTTGAAGTTTTAAAATTTAATTATCGAGTCGTACAACTCAATCAATTAAATTGGCGAGATTTTTTGGGTACTCATAATCCAGTTGCTTCGGCTTTAATGTCGAAAATGAATATAGATGTCAGCGACAGAGCCAAAGTGAAAGCAGAATGTTTAAGGTTATTGGTGACTTTAAAACTAAATCCTGCTAAAATGCAACTAATATCTGGGTTTGTGGATACTTATCTCAAGCTTAATCAATTAGAACAAGAGACATTTAATACAGAATTGGGTTTATTGAAACCAGAAGAACAGGAGGGCGTTATGCAAATTGTTACTAGTTGGATGAGACAGGGTATTGAGCGGGGTATTGAGCAGGGTATTGAACGGGGTATTGAGCGGGGTATTGAGCAGGGTATTGAACGGGGAATTCAACGAGAGAAAGATTTAGTTATGCGTATAATTAAGCGAAAATTAGGCGAAATTAATGTTGAGTTAGAAACTCAAATTAGAAATTTGGCTCTCGAAAATATTGAATTTTTAGGAGAAGCATTATTAGATTTCTCAACCGTCGAGGATTTGCGAAATTGGTTAGATACTTTGAACAATTAATGAAGGATACATCCGTCAGGAGTCAAACCTCACCCTTTCCTTGTTAACGAGATGGTTGACTAAGATGGTTAAGCTAAAAAATGAGTATTTCCTAAATTGTCATTCTTCCCGACCATCAGAATGACAATTATAGAGTTCCCTCGCTTAACCGAACATTATTGTTTGGGGAAAGGTCTTTCCCAGTTTTCAACAAAAGTTATACGGCTATAAAATAAGCGCATTATACTAAGATAACTGAGAATTCCTGAATTTGTCAAGTCATAAAATTAAATACTTCGCTTAGTCACAAATAGAACTTTTTATCACAGTTAGAGTTATTATTTTAAGTGTTAATACTTTAAATTATGTATTTTTTAGATAATGGCTGATGATTCCCGTTTATCTAACCCCTTTTTTGCTGCGGGGATGCTTAAAGATTCTCGACTGTTTATTGGACGTGACCAAGAATTGTATGCAATCTCATCCCGAATGATTGGTGCACAACCCACCAGTATCAATATTGTGGGTGAAAAGCATATTGGTAAATCTTCTTTGTTATATCACTTTGTCCAAACTTGGGATGTGAGAGTACCAAACCCCAATGATTTTGCAGTGATTTACCTTTCCTTACGCGATGAGAGTTGTCAAACTGAGAATCGGTTTTTACGAAAAAGTATTTGAAGATTTATTAAGAAGTGTTCCCGCTTGGAAAACTTTCTGGAATCATCCGTTAAAAAGTAAATCTCTGAATCGTCAAACTTTTTCAGATCGTATTCAGCAATGGAAAGAAAAAGGAAAGTTATCGGTTCTTTGTTTGGATGACTTTGAAAGTATTTTAAAATATCCAAAAGAATTTGATAATGGATTTTTTGATAATTTGCAATCGCTCATGGAAGATAATGCTTTAATGTTAGTATTAACTTCCCGTAAAAAGCTGAATATCTATGGTGATGAGCATCGGTTTGTATCTAGTTTTTTCAATGTTGCTCATACCATAGAACTGGAAGAACTTACCACAGATGACGCAATAAAACTGGTGCGCTTGTCAAGTAATTCAAGTAATACACCAGTTTTGAGTGTGGATGAACAAAATCATGCTCAACGATGGGGAAAACGTCATCCTTACAAATTACAATTAGCTGGATTCTATTTAGTGCAAGCAAGACAGCAAGGTAAATCTATTGAATGGGCTAAAAAAGAGTTTAGCAAACAAATTGCTGATTCAAAACCGGGAAATAAGAAATGGTGGAGGTGGATATGGAATAGTTTTTCTAAAATTGGTGCTTTTGGTTTATGGTTAGCTGATGTTTGGAATAATGGCAAAACTGCTGTTTTAGGAATAGTGATAGTGGTTATTATTGTATTAGCTGTTGTTGGAGTTTTCAATTTGCAGCAAATATTTGAATTCTTGAAAAATCTTTTGAATTTGGTAAAATAATCACAATTGGGATTGCAAAAATGAGCAAAAAACACTCAACTGCTAAACTGTGGATTTATATAAAAGAATGTGTACGTCTTCTTTATTGGATGTACTTCAAACCTTATACTCTTAAAAGTTGGTTACATGATATCTATCCAGAATTAAAACCAACAGATGACCCATTCAAAAAACGGACTGAGTTCCGCACTAACCCACGCTTATATCGCTATACTAGACAAGTTTTGTGGTTAACTACCATATTACCAATACTGCTAGTATTGGGAGTAGCACCAATTTATATTGTAGCTGGTGCTGATAGATTAAACTTAAGTTTAATTTGTATGTTTTTGTTAGGTTGGTTAATTGGGATGTTAACAAGATATGGTAATATTCCCATCAGAGTAACAATATTTTGTTTTATCATCTTTCTTACCATTTTTATGCTATCTAAATGTGGTGTACGTGTGCCGGAACGTCTTATGTTCAACATCATGTACGGTATAATAACAAGTATGATAGTCAATGTGGTGGGAGGTGTGACAGTAGGTGTCGCGGTAGGTATAGCATTTGCTGTGATGGGGGTTATGGGAGGAAGTGTCCCAGTCGGTATTGTCGTTGGTGCCATAATTGGTATTGCATTCGGTGTCTCATTCCGTGTTTTAGTTGGTATTGTAGTCGGTATTGCATTCGGTGTCGTAGTCGGTATTTTATCCGGTATTACAGTGGATATCCCATTCAGTGTCGCGTGGATTCTGGGTGTGCTACGAGTTTACTTTTGGTTCCCAGAATTGTTATGGACAATTACCCTTTTCTTTATTTCCCGTCTAGGAAAACCGATAAATTATTTACGATATCTACCCCCCCGCTTTGATGAATTAATTATCTTACCTCTACCTTTTATAGGTCAAATGATTGTTGAATCATATCAAGATAATCCAATTGCTACTCGTGAAACTATTGATTATCTGATGTCATTTACCAATCAGCAAAAAGTCGCTACACAAGCAATGTCTAAAATCCCTGTTGGTTAATGATTATTGCTCATAGAAGATTTGGAGTTTTGAATTTGCAGCAAATATTTCAATTCTTGAAAAATCTTTTGAATTTGGTCAAATAATCACAATTAAAATTGCAAAAATGATCAAAAAATACCCAGATGCTAAACGATGGGCTTATATAAAAGAGTGTGTGCGTCTTCTTTATTGGATGTACTTCAAACCTTATACTTTTGAAAACTGGTTACGCGACATTCATCCAAAATTAAAACCAAAAGATGACCCTTTTGAAAAACGAAATGAGTTCAACTCCAACCCACGTTTGCGTCGTTATGCTGGACAAGTTTGGTGGTTAACTATCGTAGTACCAATATTAGCAGTATTGGTAGTAGCACCAATTTATATTCTAGTTAGCGGTAAAAGATTTAGCTGGGGTGTCAGTTGTCTATTTTTGTTAGGTTGGTTAATGGGGATGTTGATAAGATATGGTGGTAGTAAAATCAGAGTAATAACTCTTTGTTTTGCTCTGTTTACTATTTTTTTCGCAGTTAAATTTTTGTCAGGTGTCGCAGAAAGTGTCGTAGGAATTGTCGCAGTAGGTGTCGCAACAAGTGTCGCAACAAGTGTCGCAACAAGTGTCGCATCAGGTGTCCTACTAAGCGTCGCATCAGGTGTCGCATCAGGTGTCGCAGTAGGTGTTGTAGGAAGTGTTGTAGGAAGTGTTGCAGTAGGTATCGCAGTAGGTGTCACATTCGGTATCACGTTCGGTATTACATTCGGTGTCCTTCTAAGTGTCCTACCAAGCGTCCTACTAAGTGTTGTAGCAGGTGTCGCAGCAGGTGTCGCAGCAGGTGTCGTATCAGGTGTTGTAGCAGGTGTTGTAGCAGGTGTTGTAGCAGGTGTCGCGTGCATTCTGGGTATGTTAAGAGTTTACTTTTGGTTACCAGAATTGTTGTGGACAATTACCCTATTTTTTCTTTCTCGTCGGGGAAAACCGATAAATTATTTGCGCTATCTACCCCATTACTTTGATGAACTAATTATCTTACCTTTACCTTTCACGAGTCAAATGATTGTAGAATCATATCAAGATAATCCAACTGCTACTCGTGAAACCATAGATTATCTAATTTCTTCTACCAATCAGCAAAAAGTTGTTGCACAAGCAATTTCAGAAATTACTGTAGACATTCTCAATCGTTGTCAAAGATTAACCGATATTGAAGAAATTACTAATCAACTAACTTGGATTCCTTCACCACCACCAAAAGAACTGGGTACTATATTACCTCGATTTTTAGATATTAGTCAAGGTGTATATGCAGCACAAGCAGCTACTTCACGTTATCGTCGCTCTGAATTACTAAATATTCCCATCAATACATTGAAAGAATTAAAAAATAGTCTAGCTTTTGAGAAAAATGCTTTGGTAGCGACAATGTTTGGTAATATAGCAGAACGCTGGTTAAATATTCTGGAAACAGCACAGCGAACTTTAGCAGAACAGACACAGCAATCAAAAGAAATTTCTCAAGTTTATATCGCGGGTAATTCACTAGACCCTGAAACTGCAAAAAATCGTTTTAAAGGACGCATTGATATATTTAGAGAAATTGAAACTTTGACTCTTTCCTCGCAACCACCAGTCTTATTACTTTATGGTGGTCGGAGAACTGGAAAAAGTTCAACATTGAAATATTTACCTCATAAAATAGTTCCAGATATCATTCCTTTGCGAGTCAATTTGCAAGGTGCAGCATCAGCGACAACTTTGCAGGGATTAGCAGAAAATCTAGTGGAGCAAATGACAAAAGCTGCACGAAAATTACCCCGCAGTTTATTTTTACCTAATCCAGATTTTCAGAAGTTAGCAAAAGACCCTTTTCCTGCATTACAAAGTTGGTTAGGAGCAATAGAAAAGGAAAATCCTGGTAAGCAATTTCTCCTTTGCTTAGATGAATTTGAACGATTGAGTGAGGTTGTGGAAGTAACGAAAAGTCGCGCACCTTTAAATTTTTTCCGCGATGTTCTGGAAAATCATCAAAAATGGACTTTGCTGTTTAGTGGTTCCCATCTATTATCTGAACTTCCCGCTTATTGGAGTGATTATTTAATTAATACTCGTGCTTTAAGGATGAGTTATTTACAAGAATCAGAAGCTCGTGAGTTGATTTTAAATCCTGTGGAAGAATTCTCACAAATTTATGAACCTGATGCTGTCAATGAAATTATTCAACTTACTCGATGTCAACCTTTTTTAGTGCAGTTGGTATGCTATGAATTAGTAGAGTTAGTCAACCGCGATATTAGAGAAAATCAACGTAAAGCAAATAATGTCAAAGTGACTGCAAATGATGTTGAAGATATTATTGATATTGTGCTAGAAAGAGGGAATCAGTATTTTCGAGAATTATGGACAAGTTTAGCAGATGGAGATCAAAAATTTTTGAAACGTCTTATCTATGGTGAAACTCCCACACCCCAAGATAAGGGAGTTATAAAAAAGCTAACGCGAAAAGAAATATTAAATCCAGAAGGGGATACTTTTCAAGTTCCTTTAGTGCGAAAATTTATAGAACAACTACTTGAAGAAGAGTAAAGTTGTCTTCCTTTTGCATTTACTCAAAGGAAGTAATATTGTCATTCTGACCGGAGGGAAGAATCCCGCGAGATTCTTCCCTCCGGTCAGAATGACAAATACAGTTGATTTTTGCGTACTTCTTTTCTTGACTTTTGCGCCTTTGCGTGAAACAGAAAAATGTAGTTCATCTACATGAAAATTATTATAAATCATCAAGAATAATCAATACCTTTACGAATTATGAAGAAGGTATTGATTATTTTTGATGGCGTTACTATCCTTCTACTCCAGACTATAAAACATCTCTTCCCAAATACGGCTGCAACACCTCTGGTATTTTCACCGTTCCATCTGGTTGCTGATAATTTTCCAAAATTGCCGCCATTGTCCGTCCTATTGCCAAACCGGAACCATTGAGAGTATGCACAAACTGCGTCCCCTTCTTCCCAGTTTCCTTAAACCGAATATCAGCCCGTCGAGCTTGGAAATCAAAACAATTAGAACAACTGGAAATTTCTCGATATTTACCCGAAGATGGTAGCCACACTTCTAAATCATAGGTTTTCGTCGCTCCAAAACCTAAATCACCTGTACACAAATTTATAACTCGATACGGTAACTGTAATGCTTTCAAAATCGCACCAGCATTCCCTACCAACTTCTCCAATTCCTCAAAAGAAGTACTGGGATGAACAATCTTCACCAATTCCACTTTATTAAATTGGTGCAGACGAATCAACCCGCGCATATCCCGTCCATAACTTCCGGCTTCTCGACGAAAACAGGGAGTATACGCACAGTGATAAATCGGTAATTCCTCTGCGGTGAGAATTTCCCCCCGATACAGGTTGGTGACGGGAACTTCTGCGGTGGGAATTAACCACAGGTCATCATCAGCACATCTAAAACTTTCTTCCGCAAATTTGGGTAGTTGACCAGTTCCAGTTAAAGAATCAGTATTCACCAATAATGGTGGACTAACTTCTATATAACCAGCTTCTATTTGGGTCTTCAGCATAAACTGAATTAGTGCTCGTTCCAATGCTGCACCAGCACCCACTAGCGTCACAAACCGACTTTGGGATATTTTTACTGCTCGTTCAAAATTGAGAATCCCCAGCTTTTCCCCAATTTCCCAGTGAGGGAGAATATTTGGGTTTTGGGGAATATATTCATCTCCCCAACGCGAGACTTCTTGATTATCTTCTTCGTTCTTCCCAATGGGTGTGGAGTCGCTGGGTAAATTGGGAAGTGCGAGGATGAGTTGCTCAATTTCCGCTTTTAGCTGTTTTTCTTGGGGTTCTAGTTGACTCAATGTGGTTTTAATTGAGTTACCTTCATCCCGCAGCGTTTGCAGTTCTGGGTCTTGAGCATTAATCCCAGATTTAATCTTCTGTCCGACAATTTTACCAATTTCGTTACTTCGGGCTTGGAGTTGGCTCCTTGTCCCCTCTAGTTCCCGTTGTTTTTGGTCTAACTGCAATATCGGTTGAATTTCGTATGTTCCGCTCCGACCGTCCAACCGTTCCTGAATTAATGTGGGATTTTCCCGAATTTGTTTAATGTCCAGCACAAATTTATCTTTTTTCTTGAGCCTAGTACCTTCTTGCCAAAACATCAGCATATACTGATTTTCGCTTGTCGTCAGCAGCTATGGTTTGCTGACGCGATTTAATAACCAAATTGAACTTACTAACCCGGCAAAATGGGCAGAAATGGTGTTGATATTCGCCTGTACTACTAGCATATCTAATCCGCTAATAATGCGGGTAGGGTCAAAAATTTGGGTGGTCGCAGCTTGGGGAGATATAGACCTGGCGACTAATGTACCGACAATCGCCTGTGCGCCTAATAATGTAATCAGAGTTCCTCCCAAATTAATCATTAATCCCAAACGTAAGATTTGCAAAGTGTCATTTTTCCGAGGACGATTGCTGGAATTAGATGATTGTAGCTGTTTACCAATGATTGTGTAACGAAAAGCGATATAAATACCTATACCTAAAATCACTAGTCCACAGATTGCTAAAAAAATACCAAACCCAGTCCCTGGATTACCACTTGCAGGAGCAGATTTCTGACCCTGACTAAAAAAAGCATATAGCAAAACGATGATACTAGAAATTACACCTAGTACCAACTGAATCCAGAAACTAATCCAACCTGTAAGCCGAAAAGTTTGTGCGATGACCCGGAGATTAGAATTAGATGAGGTAGTTTCGGGGTTTTGTGACATATTCAGATCACCATTACATGCTGAGGCTTGATAAGTTTAATATCACACTTCTTACCGGGAACAAAAATATTTCCATTCCTGTCTTGATAATCTATTGACTCAGGTGTTTACTCTTAATCCTACCCCTAATCATCAAATTTCTTCCTTTTTAAAGCTTTGGGCATTGAGATAGTGCCTGAAAAAAATTAGCGGTTTATTTAAGTTTTATAAAAAAATGGTCTTTAAACTTGTATTGTGATGAAGAAGTGTTTGGTTCCAAAACTATCACCATTTTTATGGATACGATTATTTCTCCATCTACGTTGCTATTAACCTTATTATTAGCGGTTGGTCTATTGTTCTTTATTCGGGCTGCAACTAAAGACCGCACCCAAAAAGTTCAACTCGTATCTAACCAAGAGGAAGCGGCTTTAATGCCTCAAATCAAGGAGTATTTTCGCTCTAGGGCTTATCAAGTCGCATCGGTAGACCAATTCCAAAACCAGGTGACGTTTGAAGGGTTTGTTCGACCTAGCAAATTTTTAGCGGTGTTTTTGACCCTATTAGCTTTTGTGGGGCTGGGATGTCTATCATTGATTTTATCTCAGCTTTATCCTGATTTTGGTAACTTCTTTGTGGTAATAGTTTTACTGGCACCTTTGAGTGGTATATTCTATTGGCAAAAAGCTGGAAGACTTGAGAAAGTGTTGCTCAAAATGGAATCGAACCAAATTGAACCACACTCCCCAAGTAAATTTACTGTGATCGCCCATCGAGATGAACTGATGGAGTTGCAAAGGGCGCTCTCATTAGACAAGGTTGGTGATTGACTGTTGGTATAAAAAACCATTGATTTCTGAATAAAGATGCAAACTTCTGACTAATTTTTGAGGTAATCAACAGTAGGGAGGATAACTAAAAGCCTGAGAGTTTCCAGATTCCCTCACATTTGGGGTGGTAGGGAAAAATTTAGTCTGGTGCGCTCTGTTTTGTTAGTAACCTACCTGATGATTTATCAATTTCAACTACTCCCTGCTGTATGAATCAACTATCAATCAGCTTATACAGCTACGCTGTGCCAGAGAAAAGTTGATCTTCCAATTACCACTGATCAGCTTTAGTGACAAATTCAGGTACAAATCTTCAGCAAATTGGAACTTTTGCCTAAACTGAATAATTTTGCCAGTTAAATCATTGTCAGAAGCTGCATTTCATATGCAAGTTTTGCACTTACATATCACCGACTAGCCACAGCTAAAGGTTCCTGACCTGTAGGCGGTTCCAATACCCGCAGACTGGGGAATAAGAAATGGTTCTCTTCTACGTATTGAGCACCAAATAACCCTTTTCTGCCCAAAAATAACGGTCTGTGGTGTGTTCGTTCCGCTTTACTAGCAGCAACGCTGGTGGCAAGATACCTTCAGCTTGAATGAACTTTCTCGCTGCTGTTACAGGTTTATCTTCGCCACTCTCGATGCTATATTGAGGCACATGCTCTAGAATCCGCCGCCCTTCTTGGCGACGACGACTTTTTCTCTTCCGTCTCCTTGCCAACCTATTGTCCTCCTCTTTAAAGCTATAGATTGTAGTGATAGCTACAAAATCCGTCGTCATTATATAAGTTCTAGTTCAAAAAATCAATAGGGTTTTCAGCTTTTTATACAACTAAAATGATATTTCTGAACTAAAACAATTAAACATTTATTAAGAATATAATCTTCTTGTGCAAACTATTACCAATAACTTTTAGTTAAGATTTATTAAATGAGGCTAGGAAGCAAGGACTAGGGAGAATGGGGTAGTCATGAGTGAGTCGGGAGGCACAGTTTCCCAGTTGTCTATACAATTCACCTCAACTCTCACTCAAAAGCCAATCAGCCATCTTCCTGTTCTCTACACTTTATGCAGTAATTGACCCCTGTTGTGTATTACCTGTTTCTGATTCCCTCTTCAATGTAGAAAATTAAGTTAAAATATGTTGATGTCTACCAGTTCTGATTTTTTGGCTCTGTGTCGAGAGCAAATAGCACTACTCACTCAAATTTGGGGAGCATCTTTAACTGTGGTTTATTTAACCCAGGAATTGGTAGAAACGCCCGCAATCACGGCGAAACTAATTCCAGTGGTGGTTTATCCAGAAACAGCAGTTTTGCCCCAATCGCAGCTACCTGTGGAGATGACAACTCGCAAGTTGATGCAATTTGGCAATGTTTTAGCATTACCTCACCACGAAGACAAATTATTTATCACTGGGTCAGAATCTTCCCCTTCATCACCACCATCTGACGATAGAACTTCACCCTCTTTTCCTGATTCTTCTTTACTTAGTGGCAACCAAATTGTTTTACCCTTGATTTATGAGGGGGTGATGATGGGTTTATTAGTGACGGGTAGGGAAGACCGCAGTTGGAGCGAACATGAGCAAGGTGAAATTCAACGCATCGCCCAATCTCTGGCGATCGCCTGCATTTTAGATCAACGTCGAGCTTGGTTGCAACAACAGCTGCATCAACACCAAATTATCCAAGAACAGCAACGGGATTTATTGGATAATTTATTACATCAATTTCGTAACCCTTTAACTGCTATTCATACTTTTGGTAAACTTTTATTAAAGCGATTCCGACCCGTTGATCCAAATCGAGATGTGGCTAGTAGCATTGTCAGAGAAAGCGATCGCCTGAAGGAATTGCTGAAACAGTTTGAACAAGTGATTGATTTAGCCGAAGCAGATGTAGCACCCTTAGCCATTTCCCAACATGATGTATTTGTGGAAGCTACAGTTCATCAGGAAACAAAACCAGCTTTATTATTACCCGGAACTGGAGAAAAAATCACCAACTGCTCTTTACCGGATTTATTAAAACCGTTATTATTATCAGCCCAAGCCATTGCTCAAGAAGGAAATATACAATTAATTACCAACATTCCCGTTGATTTGCCTTTGGTTAAGGCTAATATCAAAGCCTTACAGGAAGTTGTAAATAATATTATTGATAACGCTTTGAAATATACTCCTGCCGGAGGAAGCATTTTAATTGAAGTTGCTAAAAAAAGAGGAATGTTTCAAGGTATCGCCATCAGTGACACAGGTCCTGGTATTCCCTCGCAAGATTTAGCGCATTTAGGGGAAAGACGTTATCGGGGTGTACAAGCACAAACCGAAATTCCTGGGTCAGGTTTAGGAATGGCGATCGCAAAACAATTAATTTCAGAAATGCAAGGGGAAATCGAAGTCTTGAGTCCAGCCATTCACTCGGTGATTAGTTCACCTGATATCCCCGGAACTACATTTATTATTTGGTTACCAGAAGTAAGGGAGTAGATGGGGAGCAGAGGAGCAGGGGAGCAGAGGAGCAGAGGAGCAGAGGAGCAGAGGAGCAGAGGAGCAGAGGAGCAGAGGAGCAGGGGAAGGTTAATATTTCTACCTATTCCCTATTCCCTGTTCCCTGTTCCCTGTTCCCTGTTCCCTGTTCCCTGTTCCCTGTTCCCTGTTCCCTGTTCCCTGTTCCCTATTTAGTAACTGGAATGGTCAAGTTTTGATTGACGGTGAGTTGTAAATCAGTATTAGGTTCAATAGAGATTAAATCGACGCTCTTTTGACCAAAGAACAGACCAACTAAAGCACCAACACCAGCACCACCCAAAACTTCTTCGGTGGCGATCGCGCATCGCCTGTGACCGCAGAAACTGCGGCAGCTGCTGCTGCACCTAAAACCGTATCCTTGAGGATAGTACTAGTACTAATACCCTTTTTCACAGTTTCAGTTTTAGTAATCACATTAGAACTAGCATCAATATCAAATTGTTGTCCAGAAGTCAATGCTAATTTTTGAGCGACAAATTGGGAACCACCTGTAGCAGGTTGGAGTTGACCAGTGACTTGACTACCAGCAGGAATGACGATCATACCATCTTGAGTAATCACATTTTGCCCTACAGTTAGGGTTAAAGGCGCGGTTTCCTGCTTAGTCACCAGAATTTTTTTAGCTTGGTCATATTTGACCGGAATCACAGTTCCACCGGGAATAGTTACCGTAGTGGGTGCAGCTTGAAAACCGACAATATAAGGAGAGTTAATCGCTGTAGCTTGTTTAGAACTAACTAAAGCTTGGTAGAGAAAAGCTGCTACTTGTGCGCGTGTAGCTGTAGCCGTGGGATTTAAGAACTTAAGATCAGGGTAGTTAACGACAATTTGGTTTTCAGTAGCCGCAGCAATTGAGCCCAGAGCATAGTCAGCAATTCCCGCAGCGTCAGTAAAAGCACCCTGTAAAATAGTATTAGTATCAGCAGTAGCAGTATATCCTAAACCATTAGCCAGAGAAACCAAAACTTGTTGACGGGGAATATTTTCATTAGGTCTAAAGTTATTACCAGGATATCCTGCCAAAAAACCAATGGTATAAGCTTGTTGAATAGCACTAGCACCCCAATAATTGCCAGGTACATCATTAAAATTAACAGGTTGACGTACGGCTGGCTTTTGGAAAGCTTTGTTAATCATCGCCGCAAATTGAGCCCGGGTAACGGGGTCTTCGGGACGGAAACTACCATCAGGAAATCCAGCAATCACACCCCGTTGTGATAGTTGTTGAATAAAATCAGACGCCCAATAATTAGTTTGGACATCAGAAAAAGCAGTTTGAGCCAAACTGGGCGCAGCTATAATAAAAGGAGCAACAGTTCCAGCCGTTAGACTTGCAGCTATTAGTGCAGCTGTTCCTGATTGCCAACGATTTAATGTAAACATTGATTTTCTACTCCACCACAATAAATTATTTCTTTTGAGTTATTACACCAGACAGGATCTAAAAACAAAAGTTTCTCCTATATCAGAGAATTTGTAAATAGATTTACTTAAAGTTATAGTCTTAATAAAGCCTTTCTGTTAGGGGGCTGGAACTATGATTGCGGGTAAAAAATGTGCGATAGTGTGCGTTGTTACACCATCGGCGAGAGAATATATCACCACTTAAGTTCAGTCTAATTACGAGATAATACTAAGGGAGCATTAAGCGTGATTGGTAAATCATCCTTTGGTCGGAGTACAAAAACATCCACTTTTTGTTTCTGAAACACGGCACTACCTAAAGCACCAACAGCAGCACCAGCAATAGGTTCTAAAATCTCAATTTTCCGATTACCTGTAACTAATGCCAACAAACTAGCCGCACCACCACCGACAGCAGCACCGGTTAATATCTGACTAGTGCTTGCTCCTTTGCGAATGCTTTCAGTTGTGGTGATGGTTTTAGAAGCAGCGTTAATTGGTACTTCTTGATTAGAGGGTAATATTAATTTTTCGGCAACAAAGCGGACACCTTTTTTATTTTTGTCGCTAGGATTTGTATTCTGTAGTTCCACAGATTGTAGCTGACCAACAACTTTAGTATTAGCAGGAATTAAGATATAGTTACTCCTATCAACAATATCACTGGGTATGGTCAGAGTCAGTTTCAGATTTTCACCAGGACTAAGAACTATTTTCTCTTTTTCGTAACTGACGGGTAAGGTGACGTTAATTGGGATAGTAATTGAGCGGCGTTGATTCAGATTATATTGAGCATGAACAGGAGCTAGTGTCAGCAGAGAAGGGATACCAGTAATGCTCATTGCTATCACTGCAATGGTGGCAGTTTTCCAGGAATGTAGAGAATTCATGGTGGGATTTTTTCCGTGATGGGGATATTCTGAATGACGTGGATTTGTGAGGATGGTTTCACGGATTTTTTAATTTCAATGCTTCAGTCGCTGATATTCCATCACCCGGAGTACCGAAGTACGATAAAGTAACTGCTGCTTCCGCACGAGTTACTGGCTTTTTCGGTTGCAAAAGTGTCGTATAACCAAATACCCGTCGAATATTTGATAGTTCACCATTTTGGAAATCAGCTAATACCGCACGTAAAGCTTGAGGGTCAATTTTTCCCACATCTTGAAAACCCCAGGTTTGCTTGACTGCTTCTAAGTTAGCCGCAGGTAAGGCTTGACGAGTATCTAAAGGTGTCTTCCACAGTAGCAGTTGCTCCCGCGTCAATGGTGCATCAGGACGAAATAAAACTACGGTGGCATTTCCCGACAACGGGCTGGGAATTAATCCGGCTTCAGCTAGCCCCTGAATGACGCCAAAATCAGGGTCTTTTGCGGGTATATCACTGAAAGCTGGTTGAACACTTGCTGATGCTAAACGAATTTGTTTAGCATTATTATTGATATACATCGTGTTGTTTGCTGCAACTAACCAATTGGCATATTCTCGATGAGTGATGATTTTATCGGGTTCAAAGTTGTTTTTATTGGTTTGGGAATTTAGGGAAAAAATCCCTAATGTAGCTAAATTTTGGATATTTTTACGCCATTCTAATGGTAATTTATTTAAATCATTGAATTCTGTAGACGTAACTTGAATCTCTGATGTGTTAGTTGGTGGTATTGTGGCTTTAGGACTGGGTAATACTGCCCAATAAATTCAGGATCATTCGGTTGGGGAATTTTATTGGTACTATCCGGAGAATTTGGGGTTGGGTTGGCTGAAGATGTGGTGTTACTATCCGGTATATATTCTATTATTAATTCAGTTGAGGTTTTGCTTTGGTTGAGTGCTGGTTTAATACTGACTTTTAACACCAAATTTTGCTGTTGTGCGGCAAAAATCCCTCCTCCATCATCAGCTGGTTGTTGGGAAATTTGCCATTTATTGGTTGTTAATTGGCTGCGATAATAGCTAGTGATAAAATTACTAGGATCATAACTCTGCCAACGGGTTGATGTTCCCGTTTCTGAATTACTGGCAGGTTTAACTTCCTCTAGGGTGGAATTAGGATAAATAGGGATATTTTTGGGAAAATTAGCTGGTAGCTGAATTTTGGCAGTTGCTTGGGCTTGTGGTTCCTGATTTTGAGTTTTGCCAAAAACAACAGAGTTATTTTTCAGCCTGGGGTCAGCAGCCAAAGACTGTTCGAGATTTTTGGCAATTGGACTGTTCGCGCAGGCTGTTAAGGAGGTAAGTGCAACGGCCAAACTCAGAAAGATAACTGGATGTTTACAAGAAAGCACAAGAAAATACAAACTAGTGATATTTCTACCGTAACGCAGATTAGAGACAATTGAGAGAATCAAATAGGATTCCCATTAATTAGCTAAATATATCTTCAGAAATCCCCCGAATTATGCACACGGGGGATGAATCTATTTTCAGAGCAATTCCCCCTCAGCCTCCTATCCTGTGGTTAATATGGTATATATTTGTCTAGATCCTCAATTGATGGTGCAGGTAATTTCTTCAGGACTCGCCAAATAACTGTGTAACTGCCATCATTTCGACGACGCACGGGGCGAAAAGCTAGGATTATATCACTACTTTTCATTTCTGCTAATTGTTGTCTAGCGCGACTATGGTGGGGAGAAATGGGTTGACGATTCAGAATCATCTCTGGCAGTTGAAATTGGAGAGTTCGCACTAAATAAGTATGATTTAATACCGCTTTAGCGCTATCCAAATAAACTTGACTTTGCTGCCAATTTTGGTCTTTCCCAGTTAAAAAGCGGCGTCTATCCACTTGTAAAGCTTCTAACTGCTGGGGAGGTTGGTAGTTGAGCAAAAATTCCGGTGTTGATAATTCTACCTTGTCTAAAGGGACATCCCCTACATCCACCATCAAACTGTAGTCTATCCCTGAATGCATAAATTGAAAGTTTTCATTCACCGTTTGTAGTGCTAAACTAGGATTAAATCCCTGACTAGCCTCATCTAATGAAGGGAAAGGATAACGTTGACTAACGCTAGGTTGTAATTGATTCTGGAGCGTATTCAGGGGACGAAGGTAAACTGAATTAGGTAACACGCGGAAAATACCTGTGTTAGGTAAAGCCAGAAGTTTAGCGTAGGTTTGCGGTTCTTGGGAATCTATGTCGTAAGCAAAGCGGTCAAGTATAGCAGCAGTTTCCTGAGAATCTAGGAATTTATATTCTGGGGGGAAAGCTGATTTTGCTACCTTGAGAAATTTAAAGGCGGCATCCAGAGTTATTAAAGCTTCCGGTGGTGCAGCGATCGCAGGTTGCATCGGTGGTACATAATTAGCTAGAGCCTTTTTGACGTTCCTACCAATCATGGGTAATGGGGCAGAGGTTAAATTTGGTTCCCTAGCTGAAAAAGGTATCGCTGGTTTTCCCAAGTTGGGAAATTCTACTGGTGCAATTGACAGCACAGGGTCTGATTGACGCTCTCCCTTAACTAGAGGTAGTTGTCTAACTAAAGCTAGCTCACCGCGTCGAGACAAGAGGCGATCTAATACAGGAGTGATTTTTAGTAATTCCTGGGTAGAAGCAGACAAAGAGCAATAAATTTGCCCTTGTGCCTCCGTCAAATTTACTGGTAAGGGAGACAGATTAATCGCAAAATTAGTGGTGGGATGACATAAAGTTTGGGGATATTTATACTGACGATGGAGAAATCTTTCCACCGCTTTAGTCTGAATAAATAATTGCCCCCTCACAGCGCGGATTTGATTGGGGTCTGGATTGGTCAGAGCTGATTCTATCCGCACAATTAAATACAATTGTTGCTGTAGTAAATTACTGGCTCTAGGATAAAAATTTTCTTCAGTTGGTACTGAAGCTAGGTTTCGATTCCAGTTCCCAGTCATGGGAGATTCTAGGGCTAAGGTAGTGCTAGGAGTAGAAATTAGCCCCCAAGTGAGCAAAATTCCTAAAAAGATTTGTCTCATGTCAAAAACCCAGAGCAGATAAGAGTACGAAAAATCTAAAATAGATATTAAATTGAAAAAAAAGAACGACCATCGACAGACATTAGTTCATTTTACTTTCTGTAAAGCGTCGCCGGGTTGTTACCAGTGCTGAAACACGATTACATGCAAGTTTCCCAGGATCAGCCGATTTATGCTGAGGCTCCCCTCCAGCTGTTGCTGTTTGTTGATGGACGACCTAAGTCTCGACAACAGGTTCAGCGCATACGCGCTTATCTAAAAGAGTTAGAGATTGAGTATAGTTTTGAACTTCAAATCATCGACGTTGGGCAACAACCCCATTTAGCCGAACACTTTAAATTGGTGGCTACGCCCGCTTTGATTAAAATTCATCCCGAACCTAAGCAAATCATAGCTGGAAGTAATATTATTGCCCAGTTAAAAAATTGGTGGCCTCGTTGGCAAGTTGCCGTCGATACCTTCTTAAAATTACAAGAAGACTTACAAGAAGACCTACAAGAACGGCTGGATGAAAATAGTCGGGTTACAATGCCTCCATCTACCATCCGTTCAGTTGCTGTTTCTGCTGAATTGATTCAGCTCTCTGATGAAATTTTTCGTCTCAAACAAGAGCAAGAGCAGCTGCAAGAGCAACTTCAGTTTAAAGACAGAGTGATTGCCATGTTAGCACATGATTTACGTAATCCCTTGACCGCCGCCGCGATCGCCATTGAGACTTTACAATCTAACTACAATCAAGAGATTGGGCAATTCCAACGTCTGAAGCCAGCAATGGCGGCTCATCTATTAAAACAAGCGCGGAGCCAAACTAAAATTATTGATCGGATGATTGCTGACCTTTTGCAAGTGGGTCGTGGTAATGATACGGAGCTACCGATTACACCACAAAAGTTGGAATTAGGTAAACTATGTCTAGATATACTAGAGGAATTACACGATCTCTACACAGCTAAATCCCAAAATTTAGAAACAGATATTCCCAACGACTTACCATATGTCTATGCAGATCCAGAACGGATTCGTCAAGTTCTGATCAATCTTTTAGATAATGCGATTAAATATACCCCCACTGGTGGCAAAATCAGCATTGCGGGATTACATCGAACTACACAAAAAGTCCAATTTAGTATTGGTGATACAGTCCGGGTATTCCCCAAGAAAATCGCGACCAGATTTTTGAAAATCACTTTCGTCTAGAAAGAGATGAAGGTAAAGATGGTTATGGTATTGGTCTTTGTTTATGCCAACGCATTATCCGGTTCCACTATGGTCAAATTTGGGTAGACTCAGCGCCTCATGGTGGGGCATGGTTCCATTTTACTTTACCAGTGTATCCTTTTTAACTAATTAATGGACAAACTTGAGGACAGCCCGATTGCGTCCAAATTT
Organism: uncultured cyanobacterium; assembly: GCA_963766435.1. Lineage (GTDB taxonomy): Bacteria > Cyanobacteriota > Cyanobacteriia > Cyanobacteriales > Nostocaceae > CAVXZH01. The sequence goes on along the minus strand of CAVXZH010000006.1, from coordinate 1,239,117 downwards.
TTTGGCTTCGTAGAGCGCATTATCAGCGACCAAAATCAAATCACTAGGTTTATTATCCCAAGTCGGATTGATACTAGCTACTCCAATACTCAATGTGACACAGGGAAATGTATAACTATGAGGAAAAACTTTAGAACGGCGATGAGGAATTTTTAACTTTTCTACTTTTTGTTTCATCTCCTCCGCGACGCGAAGTGCTTGTGGTTCATTCAGTATTCGGCATAATCACAGCAAACTCTTCACCGCCATAACGGGCTACTAACTCTTCACCACCACCACGACCTACGAAAATCTTGCCCTGTTCTTTTTCTTCTTGTTCACTTAAGACCTTACCCACCTTTTGTAAACAAATATCACCTGCTGGATGACCATACGTATCGTTGTAAAATTTAAAATAATCTATGTCACATAAGAGTAGCGATAATGGTAATTTTTTGTCTGCTAATTTAAACCATTGTGTACCGAGATAATTGTCAAATTTACGCCGATTAGCTAAATTAGTTAAACCATCAATATGAGCTAAGTTTTGTAAAGCTTGATTGGCAGATTCTAACTGTTTATATAATTGTACTTGTTTTCTCAAGGCACGTAATCTATAGGACAGTATTGTAAAGTTAATCGGCTTAGTGATATAGTCAGTAGCTCCAGCTTCAAAGGCTCGGACTATATGTTTTTGTTCATTACTAGTAATCATTAATATCGGTGTTTGCCCCCCCCATAAGTTGGGAATTACAGTATTATTAATGCCAGAGTCACTATCAAGACTGTCAATTTTCGAGATCAGCTTTTGTCGGTCAATCTTTTGTAATTCCTTACAACAAGCAAAACCATCCATTTCTGGCTTGGTCGCATCTAGTAGAATTATATCCGGGCGCATACTCTTGTATGTTTGTATACATTCTTGACTACTGGTGGCTTCAACGACACGATATTTTTCTTCTTTCATAGTTTGACACAACATTTCGCGGATGGTCTTGTCATCATCAGCCACTAGAATTAAAGGCTTTTCTTCAGAATCAGATAATGGGCTTATGCCTGACATGAGTTGCTTTCCACAAAAAATGAGAGTATCAGGTAGGAAAAAATCAGTAAAGACAATAGGAAGTATTGTCTTTTCAGTTTAAGATTTACTACCACCCATAATGGAGTTACAATCATCATATAAGGGCGATCTCTATCTTACCAATGTCGGAAATTGTCTTAGGCTGTGTCTTTCGTCACAATATATTTTATTTTTTTCTGCAAGGCTATTTAAGCCTAACCATACCTGATCATGACTATCAATATCTAAATTGAACTTTTGTGTCTAGCTGGGATGAAAATATGATAATTTCTGATGCTAGCATTTATGGTGCTGAAAAAAGGTTATAGTATACTTTGTCAGTCACTCAAGTGTAAACTAACAAAATAAATTTTATATGCCAAATCCATTAATGTATCATCAGGATAATTTTGTGGTTCTGGAAACCAATCAACCAGAACAATTTCTGACCGCACTAGAATTATTAGAAAAACTCAAACAAGTTTTAGAAAAATTCCAATTTCAGGATTTACCACCAGATTTACAAAAATTTTCAGACTTAGCACTTCAGGCTCAGTATTTGCTGGACACTAGTTGTCAGTTAGACGTTAGTCATTGGAGAATATTTACAATGGTATGCAGTCCGGTTTGGAAAAATAGTCCAGAGTTATCCTTCTACCTTGTTTATCCCTATTCCTTATGCAAAATAGTAATTAACGATAGTTCAATTTTATCTTCCCCAATCTGTGTGATTTTGATTTCCACTCCTGGGGCAAAATATTTGGTCATTTTCTCATGCTTTTGCTGCCAAATATTAATTGGTATCAGTGGTGAATCAAATTCTAAAATTAACACATAAGACCCATTAATTTCTGTTTCTTTTAAACTGCTCAGAATTGGTCTTTCTTCATCAGTAGGACTTAACTCCAGATATTCGAGAGCGCGGTCTAGATGAGCTTTTTGTCCGTAGCAATATCGTGTAATATCTTTGCGAATTTTATTTTGAGTAACTGTAGCTTGTTCCTGACGTAGTTTCAATATTGATGGTGTAGTCGCTTCGCTAAATGGTATCGGTTTAATTTCATTGGCTTTCAGTGCTAGTCCTCCTAGCAATAGCGGAAAACCGTAAAAAAACCCGACCAGATTCAGTGTGGGGTTATTTGTCGCATAGGCAATAAAACCCATCAGGGTTAATATACTACCAACCGTTAATCCAAAAGTGCCTAAGGAAATTTTACCTAGCATGATCTTTAAGTTATTATAAATTTAATGCTATTTTTATCAAAGCATACTAGGACACAAAGAAACCAAGAATTTCACTCTAATTTGAAAATTCCATTCCTGTCTTAGACCGAATGGAAAGCTCGAATTACGTTAATTTTTACCTTGAAAATAGTAAGGATTGGTCAAGAAAAATGGATCTACAGACAATCAAAGAGCGCATTGCCACAGTTCAAAATAAACGCGAGTATTTACTCAGTCTATTAGAACAACCTGATTTGGGGACTTTAAGAGTGGATGTCAATCAGGCTTTGGAAGAACTGGACGATTTAATTGATGAATTTAGACGTACTATTCCCAAAACTGAAAACAGCTAGGAATTTTAGATTTTAGATTTTAGATTTTAGGTTTTGGATTTTGGATTTTGGATTTTGGATTTTGAAGTTTCCACCCAAAATCCAAAATTTACTTGACCCCTACTCCCATCTCTTGTCCTAATTGCTTGACTAACGCAATAAGTTCCTTCGTTGGCACATCTTTTTTACAAAAGAAATCAAAGTCAGACATAGACTTGCCTTCTGGAAAAGATTTATCTTCCAGAGAAGAGTAAGCAAGTATTTGCGTTTTGGGGGCAATCGCTTTAATATAACCAGATGCCGTCCAACCATCCATAACTGGCATTTGCAAATCCAGAATAATCACGTCAGGGTAACAACATTTAACCATTTCTATAGCTTCTTGACCGTTACTAGATAAACCTACTACTTGTATATTTTGTTGGCTAGAAAAAGCTAATTTTAGGGTTAAACGAGTTAGTTCGTGATCATCAACTACTAAAACACGCAAGGTAGAAGACTCACTAGACAACATTAACATTCCCAGAAAAAAGAACTATGTTTAATAATTCTTATAGTCTACAAGAATAAATGGCGATTACTTATCTATCCTACGGTTGAATAATTTGGAAATATGGCCATAAATTTCAAAAATTTATGGAAAAAATAAAGTTTTATTCAAATCTTTATTTTATCTAGTTTTCTAAGTGGTAATAACTTTTTTAGAGTCAATGAAATTTGTATTTATACCGATGGAACGTAGTGCCATAGACATGAGAATTGTTTGGGAATTAGATTCTGGACAATTTTCACCGGGATACCTTTGGATGTAAGAACCATCTGCTTGTAAATTCCAAGCTTGACGATTATCAGCTAGCATAATTCCCAATACTTCTTGCAAATCTTTGGCAATATCTTGATCTCGGATGGGAGTAATTACTTCTACCCGTCGATCCAAATTGCGTCGCATCCAATCCGCACTACCAATATATATTTCTTCCTGAGCGTTATTATAGAAATAGAAAATGCGGGAGTGTTCCAGAAATCTACCAATAATGCTGATCACGCGAATATTTTCACTAATATCTTTAAGACCTGGGCGTAAACAGCAAACTCCCCGCACAATTAGATCAATTTGGACTCCAGCGCGGGAAGCTTCATATAATTTGGTGATGGTTTCTGGGTCAACTAAAGCGTTCATTTTTGCAACAATGCGACCAGAAAAGCCTTGTTGCACATTATCAATTTCCCGCTGAATTAGCTCGGCAAATCGCTCCCGCAAATTTACAGGTGCTACCAATATTTCTCGATAAGCTTTTTGTCGGGAATAGCCAGTTAAGAAATTAAATAAATCTGTTAAATCCGCACCTAATTCTTCACGACAACTAAATAATCCTAAATCTGTGTAAAGTCTTGCAGTTTTGGGATTATAATTACCAGTACCAATATGCACATAGCGGCGCATTCGGTCTTTCTCTCGTCGTACCACCATCACAATTTTGCTATGAGTTTTTAATCCCACTAACCCATAGACAACATGCACTCCTACTCTTTCTAATCGTCTAGCCCAGTAAATATTATTCTCTTCATCAAACCGGGCTTTTAGTTCTACCAATACGGAAACTTGTTTACCATTTTCAGCAGCAGCAATGAGAGCATTGACAATTGGTGAGTCACCAGAGGTTCGATACAGAGTCATTTTAATTGCCAGCACACTGGGATCATATGCGGCATAGGTAATGAAACGAACTACTGTTGCTGAAAACGACTGATAAGGATGATGTACGAGTAAGTCTTTCTCTCGAATCACCGAAAAAAAGTCTTTTCCTTCCTCGACTTCAAAAACTTCTGCATTAATATTTAGTTCCCGTAAACGTTGTAAGCGTACAGGGACTACAGATTGTCGAGGTGGGTCTTTTAGTTCTGGTAAGGGTAAGGCCATAAAATACATTAAATCCCTTAATCCCAATAAGCCATTTACCTCATAAATATCATTTTCAGTTAATTCTAAATCTTGTAATAAGCGATGACGAACTGCATCTGGTGTTTGCGAGTGAATTTCCAATCTGACTGTGGTTCCACCAGTACGTCGTTTGCGGAGTTCTTGTTCAATTGCTAATAACAAATCATCTGCTTCATCCTCTTCTAATTCCAAATCAGCATCACGAGTAATCCGAAAGGGATGATATTCCTGGATATTCATCCCTGGAAATAGAGATTCTAAATTATGGGCGATCGCCTGCTCTAAGGGTATCCCCACCCAGTAAGTAGGTTTACCATCCTGGGGTAAGAACAATTCCGATGCAACTGGCAAAAATCGGGGTAATACTTTGGGAACTTTGACACGGGCAAAAAATTCCTCTTCCGTATCTGGATTTTTCACCATCACCGCCAAATTGAGACTGAGATTGGAAATATAAGGAAAAGGATGGCTAGGGTCAACAGCCAGAGGAGTCAAGACGGGAAAGATTTGTTCTTCAAAATATTGATCCAGATAAGTTCGTTGCTCCTGATTCAAATCAATGTAATCCAAAATGTGGATGCCATGATTAACTAACTCTTTTCGCAGTACCTGTTCAAATTGCTGGTGTTGTTTAGTTATTTGGGGAATGAGAGTGGCACGAATATCATCTAATTGTTGTTGTGGTGTGCGACCGTCAGGAGTTAAGGTACTGACTTTAGCTTCTACCTGTTGTTTTAAACCCGCAACCCGCACCATAAAGAACTCATCCAAGTTAGAGCAGAAAATAGCTAAAAACTTGAGGCGTTCTAGTAGTGGTGTCCGTGGGTCACCAGCTTCGTGCAAAACTCGACTGTTAAATTCTAACCAGCTTAACTCTCGGTTGATATAGTATTGCGAATCATTGAGATTGATCACAGGGACATTCTTTTTGGATTTAGGCATCATGACCTCAGGGCTAGTGAATATCGCCCATGCAACAGAGAACAATTAATATCTTATAGCAGGAGTCAAGGGTCTTGGAGTCACCGAGTCAGTAGAAAAAGCCTGTTTTTGTCTAGTCTTTTCGGTAGATTTTCGATTTCATCCTCGTGAAAACCACTAGAGGTTAAAGAACTGATCGGAAAATGGGGGGTTGATTATGGGATGGGTTTAATGGTTGGGTTAATCGGTAATTGTAGATTTTGATCATAGACGAATTCACCATCAATAGTAACTTCCCGTTTTGGTAACTGGATGTTAGCTGGTATACTCTCTTGAGCAGAAACCTGGATAGTGTATTTGCCGATAGGAACAGCATCTAAACGATAAAGACCAAATTCATCAGTTATAGCTGTAGAAACTTTTTTGCCTTCAGCATTAATGATTTCTATGGCTAATTCAGGTATAGCCTGACCATTGGCGTCTGTGACTTTTCCCGCTAAACCATATTCGACTTTGACGGGGAAATCTAACTTAGTCACCGCCGCAGTCCCAACTTCTGCAACTACAGAATTTTTCCGCAGCGAAATTTCTACAGGTAGCTGTTCCGGGTCAAGTTGAACTAAATAAACACCTTCTCGTAAATTACCGACAAAGAAGTTACCTTGAGCATCAGTTTGAGCTCCTCCCACCGTCTGCCCCTGTCTATCTAAAACACGGATAGTAGCTTCACCTAAATTAAAGCTTTTTCTACTACCTTCTACCATCAATCGTCCAGCAATTCCCCCACGTTCTTTCCCCAGGGCAGTATATTCCGAGGGTGATACTCTTCCCCCAGCAAAAGATAAATCTGATACTAGTGATACCGTGAGGCGATCATCCCCAAGACCACCATATATACTCTTGTAGCGCGAAGGAATACCTTGATAGTCAACTGTTGCAAATAAGCCAGGAATTAACCGCATACTAGCGCCAGCGATCGCCCCAATTTCTCCTTCTCTGTAACCGACTCCTAAACGCCAGCTCAAACCAGAGAGGTTAGGTGCACTACGATTGATGGTAAAAGTATAACGAGTGGCTAAATTACCGCCAGATTCAGTGCCAAAGGAGGTGATAAATTCGCGGTTCAAGTTATAAGTCAAATCTGTCGTATAGGTATCACCAAAAGTATTAAAAGAGACTCTTGTTTTGGCAAACGGTTGGTAGAAAGCACTAAATAGATAATTACCTAAAATATCTGGTCTACCACTAAAAGCTAAAGTAGTAGTAGGACGTAAAGAGAAAGTAGGTAAAATGTATTCCGACGCATTCACATTGCCCTGATTTTGTTGACTGCGAGCAATGAATCCTAAATTGAAATAGTCACTAAACTTATATTTAGTTTCTAAACTGCGGTTATAGCGATCGCCTACTCGATTATTACTAGAGAGAATATTAGAGAAATATCCCTGGGGATAAAATTCAGCATTCCCAATAATTTGTAAGCGGTCTAACTGGAAATCTAAATCGGTAGTGTAGCCAACTTTATCGCGAGAAGTACCGACACTGCTCGACAAAATTAAGGGATTGAATAAACGCCAAACAAAACCTGCTTGACCCTGAGTAGTATTAGGGAGTACAGCGACGGCTCCTTCTAAAGTTAAATTCTTAGAAAGACCTTGACGGATCTGATAAAAGGCAGTGAATTCACCGGAGGTAGTGGGATTAACCGCCGAAATTAAAGAATCTTGCAGGTAGTTTCCGGTCACACCCAGACCGCCTAACTGAACATTACCACCAGATGGGAGTAACAAATCAGAACTATTCAGTCTCAGAGAACGGATTTCTTTGGGAAGACTCAAGTTGTTACGGTCAAAAATCAAGAGTTCAATGGAATTACTTTGACCATTAGGGAGATTGACATCTAAAAATTCATATTCTCCACTCAGTCCAGCTTGTTGTTGAGCAACAACTACACCACCAATTCTTAACTGTACGAAACTAGCAGGAGGAACTGTACCTCGAAATGTTTGTATAGGTTGGGAACGACGGGGTAGAATTTCGTTGGCGCTAGAATTGGTATTAATTTTATCGGATGGTAAATTAGTATAACCAAATTGCAATCCTGTTAAATTGACACTTGTCAATAAAGGACTTAAGCCAACTTGTTGTTTACCAAGCTGATAAAGAAATTGTCCAGAACGTTTAAAGAAATAATATTCAGAGAGATTTGGTTGATTAACAAAATTATTCTCTAAACGTAAACGCCATACTCCACCAGCCAAACGTCCTCCCAAAATAGTAGAACTAAGCCAATTGCTACTCCCAGCATTGTTAGTCAGTTGTAACTCTTGTCTGAGAGTTGATAAACTACTGCCAGGTGGTCTAACTTCTGGTTGTAAATCAATGGCTTTTCTACTAGTTCCAGAATTTCTCCGCCAAGGTAAGTCTACATTTAAGGCTAAATCTGACGTACTAAAATCAACATTTGTGGCTAATTTTTCCCGCAGTATAGAATCACTAACATAAGTAATTCCATTAATTTTCCTCACTTGGTCTGAAGTGAGAGTGACTGAACCTGCGGGTGTTTTTAGTTGGGTTTTATCACCAACAGTTTCCACTGTAAACCCAGCAATTTGAGCAAAATCTAATAGTGGCAGTAATAGAGTATTTCCCTCTCGTAAAACATCTAGACTACCAACTTCCTTCCCACCAATAAATACACCTAGCAATAGATTTTTAGTTTCCGCTAGATAGTGATCCGATGGTTTAGAGATAGGGACTTGATTATTGTGAGCATCTAAAGCAGGCTTATCTACAGTAACTTGATTGATTTGTGGTAAGTTTGCTGATTTTGTTGCAGTTCCACTCAGCACCACCGGAGCCGCCAATTGGGCTTTTAGAGTAGGAATAACTACCGGACTACCGAGTTTTTTCTTTAGATATAGAACAGGAGAATTATTGGTAGAAAACTGAGATGGTAAGGTTTCTGGAGGAGAAAGAACCGTTAAAACTGGTACATTAGCCTTTTCTGCATCTCTAGTGGTAGCGTGAGGATTCTGGGGTGTGGCCTGAGAGATATTCTCTGGCACGGAAATTGTAGCCTTGGGGGGAGATGTTACAGCTTGGGAAAACATACTGAAGTACTATAAAAAAGCTAGAAGCAACCTGCATAGACCTGTCAATCAATTTTATCTTGTCTGCGTAATTTACCGTAATGATTCGGAGTTTCCCTGATACTGAATAAAATCATACATTCATAAATGCTATAATTAGATTTACTTAAGTAACAGTACGGTTTAGTCCGATATGGTAAACGCCTCAGACTTGATATTACAGAGAAAAGAGTAACTTTTGTTGCCAAAAACAATGATTTGGTTCCATTATTTACACTTAACTTTGTGCATCTTTACCTATTCTTCCCTAAAACTGTAAAGGGAATACTTTTTTTAATGGGTGTACCACTCAAATCCCCATTAATATCGAATACATAATTACCAGGTGGTAGAGTTTTGGTAATTGGTAGTATGGCTCGACGATTATTATTCGGTAATACGGGCTGAGAAGGTAAAAATCCTACATCTACGATACCTTCTGGGATTTTTGTCTCTGACCTGCCTAAATTAGGGATAGATTTCGTAGTGCTATTGCCAGGATATTTAGTCGCAGGCCAAATTGCATATTGACCATTTAGCCGCACATAGGCATTACCCTGATTAGAAATATCAAAAATGGCTTTAATAGCAGTTGAGTTTGTGTCTACAGTGACAGAATTCAATATCCCAACTCTTTTAACATTGCCGACATAGCCATAGATAACGACTCCCAACTTGCCGACAACTCTCACCTTATTGGTGGGTGCATTGTTAGAAGGTATCTCTTCCACATAAAGTACAGCCCGGTGTTCACCTGCGATGGGCTTGACTTTAGGACGAATGGCAAACCGAATCGTTTGTGCACCATTGGCAGGAATTGTAAATCTAGAGGGTGTATAAACAATCCACTGCGCTAAAGATTGCTCATCAGAAGCAACCGTTTGGAGTGTATTATCTTGACTCATGACCCAAGACTGAATCAGAGTCTTAACCTCCACAGGTTCTGAGGAAAGATTAACTACACGAACTGATTGTGAGCGCCCTTGATTGTTAATTTCTACTTCAAATCGGGAAGGGCTAACACCAATATTCAACGCTTGAGCAGGAGGCATAACTAGAGCCATTGCCCCCATTAAACCCAAGGCTATACTTGTAAAAGTCGGAAATGATCGCATGAGGTTTTTCACTTTAACACACCACAAAAACATCAAGTTCTGATTTTTAAGGCAGAACTATCAATATTCATTTAATTCTCAGGATTAACTGTAACGGTAAGATTTCCCGCATATGCACCTGCTGATTCTGCTTGTGATAGATTCAATCTCAAGTTGATACCACCTTGTACCACAGCCGTTTGAGTCTTATCATCACGAGAAATTTCTTGAATCGGTAATGGTTGTAACGCTACTCCCACTATTGCGTGCGAATTTTGGTCATTACTAATCGCATTGATCGTACCATTAGCACCTCTGATCTCATAGACAGCACGAAGACGACCAACTTGATCTATCGGTACACGCATTTGCCAAAAAGCTGGTATCACCCTGTTAACGATCACATTCGACTGAGGAGGTCGCAGCAAGTCTTCGGGATTAGAAACCGATTCAGTTATAGCATTACCACTATTACTATAAACACCTGGGAAAATTTCTGATTGTGATGCCGGATCAATCACCAATCTTTGAGGTGTGGATAAACGATTAATCTGTGTTGGTAGAGGGTTTTTGAAGAAAGTTTGGGCTGAAGCTCTAGGTTGTAGCAAAGTAAACAGTGTAGCACCGAGACTCAAGCAGGTGATGAGATAGATTTGTCCGTTAATGATTTTAGTCAGTGACATATTATTAAATTCCTGACACACGGTTGCATAGGTTCATCATATTACACTTAGTAAGTTTGGCAACTAAAAAAGCCTTCACTAAAATCACAAATTCAGATTTACCATTCCTGATTCAGGAAGAAATTGGAAAAAGCGGCAAAAAGCACAAAAAATCGGCTATATTTTCGCACTTTGTCTTCAGAAACAAGAACACTTAATTTACGAAGGAAGTGGAGGGAAGAAAAGTCGGCTTCTTGTTGAACATACAAACCACAAATTTAGAGTTTTATCCCACAAATTGAGGGTTAAAAAGCTCCTAATTTATCAAGCTTGATGCCCTGAATGTTCATCTTGAATGGGAATCTGAACCAAAATTTAAGGAGCATCTGCTTGAATGGAGATAATCCCACCACTATAAGTGCCTGCTGTTTGATTCCCCTGCAACGAAAGGGATAAGTTAAGAGAACCAACTATCGCCGTGTTTAAACCCTGCGCTGGGGCACTAACGACGTTGCCAGTCTGAGAGCCGATAGTTGTAGTCACGTTATTTAATACAACTGAAGACCCAGCAGGCTCGGTGAGAGTTCCCTGCTTAATTGCGACTGTGACTCTAATTTGTCCGTCACCTCTTGCACCTCCATTTGTCCCAGAGGTATTTTTATTAGAAAATACTGAGTAAATATTTCCTAATGGCTTAGAAATTACTGTATTAAATGGCGTAGTTAGATTAACACTACCATTACCAGATGAATCATAGCCTACACCAGTATCATTAGATGCTGTTGTTAAACCACTACTCAAATCTGTAGGTGTTAGTTTCACATCAACATTCTGGAGTGTTCGCAAAAAAATGGTTTCTGGAACTGTGAATGTGATACCACCTAGACCAGTTATTTGAGCATGAGCAGGAGTAGAAATAATAGCACTAGTTACAGCAATACCAGTAGCAATAGCATAAAATTTGTGTTTCATTGGAGACAAATCCTCTGGATGAATAGCTTTGATAATATAAACACCCCCTAATTTTGTCCAGAGTGCGGCTGATGGCGGTGATAACAGCTTCATATCAACATCGGTGAACTTGGCAGATGCAAAACTATTCAGAGTACAAATACAGATAACCCACCGCTAAGACAGAACAGTGATGTTACTATATACATAGCTTGCTCATGACCTTACCATCAGCAGTCCTCAAGTATAGTTTACTGCGACAAATTCTGAATCTCTGAAATTAGGGAGCTTCGGCTTGGATAGTAATAGCACCACCAGTATAGTCTCCGGCTGTCTGAGCACCACCAAAAGCAATATCTATGTTCACGGAACCGGAAGCAGGAGTAATTAAGCCTGGAGCAGTAGTATTCACGATGGAACTAGTGGCACCATTTAGAGTTGTCGTTACTTTTGTAATACTTCCTGAAGATCCTTGTCAAGGACTGAGAGTGCTATTACTAATTCCGGTTGTGACTCGAATCCCTTGATTACGGGGGCTGTTAGACCAAACGGCGTAAGCTTGAGGTATTGATTTACTGACGTTGACAAAGTTTCCTGCTGCACTATTAAATGGTGTAGCAAGACTGACACCACCAGTATTATTGGAGGTAGCTGTGGTATTAGCGGACTCAAGACCCACAGCACCAGTGCCCACTTGAGTCAAAGTGGTACTATTACTAAAATCTGTAGCATTTAGAGTAATACTAATATTTTTGGCAGTTCGCAAATAGAGTACTTCCGGTACACTGACTGTAAAACTCAGATTTTGGGGTGTTCCGATAATCTGAGCCTGAACGGGTGTCCAAAGCATCACAGTAGTACTAGCAGCAACAATAGCGAAAAATTTGTTTTTCATGGCACAGAATTTTTCTTGATTGATAGTCTTGATAATATAAACACACACTGATTTTGTCCAGGGTGATTTTATGAACCATCATATCAGAACAATATTTGATTGTTAAAATTATTTGTTTAGGTGGGGAGTAAAGCGGAGATAATCAGGTAAATATACTCACATACATCCATGTATGTATTTAACATAAATTACACCTTTTTGCTCATGTTAGCAAGTCACATTCTGCCTGTACACTGAATAAAACCGGATTTTTTCGGGTCAAAATCAAACCAAAAGATACAGCAAAATCTCTTGAGCCAAGGTTTCTAGAAATAAACCTTTTTTTTGACTCAAGAGCTTGAAAAAATTGAGAAGTTCAACTAAATTTAAAAGTAGGCAAAGATTTCCAACAGAAAGCTTTTTATTTGCTGCTCAACAGCAAATTTATTGGGTTTCTAAAAATGTAAAACTACAATATTTGATTGACATAGGTTTGACTCCTTTATTCCCAATCAAATATTGTTTGCCAATCAGATGTAATTAAGGAGCTTCAGCTTGAACAGTGATAGCGCCACCAGTGTAGGTACCTGCCGATTGAGTTCCGCCTAATGTCAGGGCTAAATTAGCAAGAAAAAGCAGGAGTGGTTAAACCAGGAGCAGTAGTAGTAACTGATGCCCCTTCCTGACCATTCAAAGTTGTAGTTACACCTGTAATTGTACCTGTACCACCTGACCCATTGGTGATATTAGAATTGCTAACGTCCATTGTGACTTTGATTTGATTCCGGGGGCTGTTAGACCAGACTGCGTAAACTTGGGGTATTACTGTGTTGACGGTTCCAGTAGCGGCGCTAAATGGTGTAACTAGACTAACACCACCAGTACCATTGGATGATGCCGTGGTATTGTCTACTTGACCGCCTAAAGCAGTACCATTGACTTGAGTCAAATTACCAGCGCCTAAATCGGTGGTTGTTAAGTTAATACTAACATTTTGGGCAGTCCGCAAAAAGAGAATCTCTGGAACACCAACTGTCAAATCTACACCTTGAGGTGTGGTATTAGTAATTTGAGCTTGTGCAGGAGCGGAAAAAATAGCAGCAGTTAAAGCAGCAGTGGTAGCAGCGGCGATCGCGAAAAATTTGGTCTTCATTTGTGGTAAGTTCTCAGGATTTAGTTTATTTGTGGGAAATGATTGGCAGTCTGGATGCAATTTCTAAGCATTCGACTAATCAATGGAATTTTGGGGGTAATACCTGTTGAGAAAATCAAAAACCTCAACTAAAGTAAAAGAAAGGTAGAGACAAAAAGGACTGCTTTCTGTTTGCCACATTCAAAGCAATTCCTTTTTGACCTCGACAGGCGACACTACAAGTCTTTTACAGGCATAAGTTTTGACTCCCTTGATGCCAATTAACGATTGTAGAATTCGTCTGAATTAGGGAGCTTCAGCTTGAACGGTGATGACACCGCCAGTGTAGCTACCAGCTGATTGATTACCAGCTAAACTCAAAGCCAAGTTAGCAAAAGCAGGTGTGGATAAACCAGGAGCAGTAGTAGTAACTGATGCTCCTTCCTGACCATTCAAAGTGGTGGTGACACCTGTGATTGTGCCTGTACCACCTGTGGTATTGGTGAGGTTAGGATTGCTAACGGCCATTGTGACTTTAACTTGGTCACGTGGGCTGTTAGACCAGACTGCGTAAACTTGGGGTACTGACTTGTTGATGGTGCCAGCAGCGGCGGTAAATGGTGTAAGTAGACTAACGCCACCAGCGTTTCCGCTAGTAGCTGTAGTGTTAGCTACTTCAGAACCTACATAGCCACTGCCAGCAGCAGTCAAGCCATTAGCGCCTAAATCCGCAGGGGTGAGGTCAACACTAAGATTTTGAGCAGTCCGCAAAAAGAGAATTTCTGGAACACTAACTGTTACACCCACAGATTGAGGTGTGGTGTTAGTAATTTGAGCATGTGCAGGAGCAGCAAAAACAGCAGCAGTTAAAGCAGCAGTACTAGCAGCGGCGATCGCGAAAAATTTGTGATTCATTTGTGGTAAACTGTGAGAATGTGGTTTTTTGTGAATTTATTGGCAGTCTGGATGCAATGTCTCAGGATGCTGCCAATCAACGGAATATTGGGGGTTGTTGATAACTCAACAGGCGACACTACAAGTCTTTTACAGGCATAAGTTTTGACTCCCTTGATGCCAATTAACGATTGTAGAATTCGTCTGAATTAGGGAGCTTCAGCTTGAACGGTGATGACACCGCCAGTGTAGCTACCAGCTGATTTGATTACCAGCTAAACTCAAAGCCAAGTTAGCAGAACCAAAAGCAGGTGTGGATAAACCAGGAGCAGTAGTAGTAACTGATGTCCCTTCCTGACCATTCAAAGTGGTGGTGACACCTGTGATTGTGCCTGTACCACCTGTGGTATTGGTGAGGTTAGGATTGCTAACGGCCATTGTGACTTTAACTTGGTCACGTGGGCTGTTAGACCAGACTGCGTAAACTTGGGGTACTGACTTGTTGATGGTGCCAGCAGCGGCGGTAAATGGTGTAAGTAGACTAACGCCACCAGTGTTTCCGCTAGTAGCTGTAGTGTTAGCTACTTCAGAACCTACATAGCCACTGCCAGCAGCAGTCAAGCCATTAGCGCCTAAATCCGCAGGGGTGAGGTCAACACTAAGATTTTGAGCAGTCCGCAAAAAGAGAATTTCTGGAACACTAACTGTTACACCCACAGATTGAGGTGTGGTGTTAGTAATTTGAGCATGTGCAGGAGCACTAAAAATAGCAGCAGTTAAAGCAGCAGTGCTAGCAGCGGCGATCGCGAAAAATTTGTGATTCATTTGTGGTAAACTGTGAGAATGTGGTTTTTTGTGAATTTATTGGCAGTCTGGATGCAATGTCTCAGGATGCTGCCAATCAACGGAATATTGGGGGTTGTTGATAACTCAACAGGCGACACTACAAGTCTTTTACAGGCATAAGTTTTGACTCCCTTGATGCCAATTAACGATTGTAGAATTCGTCTGAATTAGGGAGCTTCAGCTTGAACGGTGATGACACCGCCAGTGTAGCTACCAGCTGATTGATTACCAGCTAAACTCAAAGCCAAGTTAGCAGGACCAAAAGCAGGTGTGGATAAACCAGGAGCAGTAGTAGTAACTGATGTCCCTTCCTGACCATTCAAAGTGGTGGTGACACCTGTGATTGTGCCTGTACCACCTGTGGTATTGGTGAGGTTAGGATTGCTAACGGCCATTGTGACTTTAACTTGGTCACGTGGGCTGTTAGACCAGACTGCGTAAACTTGGGGTACTGACTTGTTGATGGTGCCAGCAGCGGCGGTAAATGGTGTAAGTAGACTAACGCCACCAGTGTTTCCGCTAGTAGCTGTAGTGTTAGCTACTTCAGAACCTACATAGCCACTGCCAGCAGCAGTCAAGCCATTAGCGCCTAAATCCGCAGGGGTGAGGTCAACACTAAGATTTTGAGCAGTCCGCAAAAAGAGAATTTCTGGAACACTAACTGTTACACCCACAGATTGAGGTGTGGTGTTAGTAATTTGAGCATGTGCAGGAGCACTAAAAATAGCAGCAGTTAAAGCAGCAGTGCTAGCAGCAGCAATAGCGAAAAATTTGTGATTCATTTTTGGCAACTTCTTGGTATTTAGTGATTTGTGTGGATGTGTTTGCAGATTTCGATTTAATTTCTTGGCAATCCGGTAAATTAATGGAATTTTGTGGTTGCCTTTGAGTTGATGAAATTTTGAGTGAACAAATAACCAATTCAATTTGGTTTGCGTCTAATCCGCTTTGTTCTGAACCATTACCTCCTATTTCAATTACTCACAACTCTGTTTGATTTAGTCCATTTTTAGGCAGTACAAAATAGCCGTATACTAACGGCAGTGAGTTTGACAGGGTTAGAAATTTTTGGAGTGTTAATATTGCTAACCTTGCGCTTACCTAAAACTGTGCCGTCACTGTTCCATACTTTCCTAATTTCTCTAGTTTCAAGAACTATGAAATATAGGTCAACATTGAAATTGATGGGACTAAACGGGATACTGTTCTAGGGACGCTACCAACCCAACTCAAATATTTTTAACTGGTGCTATAGAAGTTATGGAATTTCTTTTACAATTCCGATAATTTCATCACCAGATGTTTAGGCTTTTTCCTGCTGAATAACTAGGAACTTTCCTTACTTCTGAATAAATCCTTCATATGTTTGATAATGAAGTAAATCCAAAAGAAGTCTGCTGCTTTATCTAGGAATTATAAAACTTATGTATTTTTCTGTAGATGCGAAATACATAAATTTAGTAAAACCTTAAAAAAGCAAAAAAATGTTTTGGTAAGATAGCACGATACTATTTAAATTGCCATTGATGATCTGTAGAGGCATCATGGAAATTTTTGTGATGACGATAACTGCTTTGATGTGTCGCAATGCGTTGCTTCATGCTGAATTGTCCAGTTTTCCTAACGAGTACCGGATTCAGCTTTTGAGAAAAAAGTAGAAGGTCTTAACCAATTACTAGCTGTACGTAAATGTCTGAGGTTCCTAGCTAGTATCTGAGCAACTTGGAAAGATATTTGAAAAATCTACAATCGAAACTAAATTAGGGTCTATCAGTTGTTTCTGTGTTTTTCTGTATATCTCCTTTCAATTTGACTGTGAATAGAATCTAACTCTTGGGCAAAACCACCGACCACCGTATAATCACTAAAAATGTAGAACGTATTTTTTGTACAAACCAGAGTTTACACTTAGGAATTACAAAATAAATAAAATATAAATTTTAAGTATAAATACGATACAGAATCTAAAAAAGTTATCAGCTTTATCCTAGCTTAACAATTATGTAGAGCTACTAGCGGTTAAAATTATGTTTAATTAAGGCTAAAAGTAAAATATAGTCAGTGTTTAACAGCCATAGAACTAGATATTCTCCCAGCTGGACAAGAATAAAAAACTGATAATACTATGTCTATTGCCGTAATACTGAATTAGGCTCACCTGAAGATAATTTTCCACTGCAAAAATGTTTCAAGCTACTCGTCGTCGTCTTGCCCTCTGGTACACTGCTGTAACTGCTATCTTGCTTCTGGTATTTGCTAGTGGGGTATATTGGTATGTCCGCAGCACATTAATCGAGCGGATTGATGATACTTTGAGTCACGTAGTCGAAGTGATTCAGCGAGCGATAGTGATTGAGTCAGTTCAGCCTAAATCTGACAAATTACGTGTAAACATAGAAACCAGTTTCCGTAGTAATACTGTGGATGTGGAAGATGATCATATTGACTTAGAATGGTTTAGCCCTACAGGTGAATTACTCTGGTCAACTTTTTTAAAACCTCTGAATCTTCCTATTCATCCCAACGTGATTGGTGAAACAGTACGACTCATTCCCAAAGATGCGGGAAAAGAAATACGAGGGGAATCAGAACTCTTATTACGACAAATTACACAGCGTATTCAACGGGGAAGGCAGGTATTGGGGTATCTGCGTGTTAGTCATCCTTGGTTTGAAGTCACTAAACCTAGTCGTCAATTAATTATAGATTTAGCATTGGGTACTGGATTAATGCTACTTTCTGTAGCTGCAAGTGGTTGGTTCCTTTCTGGTAAAGCGATGGAACCTATAGATGAGTCTTATCAACGTCTTAAGCAATTTACTGCTGATGCTTCTCATGAATTGAGAAGTCCAATTACTTTAATTCAGACTAATGTACAAGTCGCTCTAGCTGAATTAGATTTAGTCGAGTTAGAAGGTACTCATGCTTGGCAATATCGACAACATTTAAAGGTGGTAGAAAGGCTAACTCAGCGTTTAGGAAAGCTAGTTAATGACTTATTATTTTTAGCTAGACAAGATAGTGGTATTAGTAAAGTTATTTTGTTGTCTTGTCCTTTAGATGCTTTGTTAATGGAAGTAATGGAAGAACAACAATTTTTGGCCACAGAAAAAGGAATTACTCTAACTCTAAATTTAATTGCTCCTTCTGTTTTGGAAAGTCATCCAGAATTACTTGACCATTGGTTTACACTTATGGGTAATTGGGATGAGTTATTGCGGTTATTCACAAATTTGATTGGGAATGCTCTACAGTACACCCCCAGTCATGGCAAAGTAAATGTAGAATTAGCACGGATTGAGGGATTAAATCGGGTTTCTAAAATTCGTTATACCAATGGTCACTTACAAATTAAGATCACTGATAATGGTGTAGGAATTCCTCAGGAAGCACTCCCACGTTTATTTAACCGTTTTTATCGGGTAGATCCAGCTCGGACCATCAAGCTCTCCCCAATGCTACTGGTTCAGGATTAGGTTTAGCGATCGCCCAAGCAATTATAGAACATCATCAAGGTCAGATTCAAGTGGAAAGCACTTTAGGTAAAGGTACCACTTTCATTGTCACTTTACCAGTAACTCTAGAGTGATAATTTGGTCAATCAAACTGTTTCCTGTGATAGATGGTAAATAGTCGCTTTCGCAACTAGTTTTGGATATAGACGGTAACGATGCATTGAGAAAAAAAATATGCCGATTTTCTCAAAAATCCACCAGCACATCCAAATAGTCAGCGATAGTTTACTGGAGGTTTGAGATGAATATTAATTTACCAAGTATTCGCAGATATACACTATTGTTAGGAAGTATCTGTGGTGGATTAGTAATGGGTTTAGCAACTATTCCTCTGGCGGTATTAGCACAGTCATCTCTAGCTAAGGTGAATCCTTGTCCTCGGATTTTCTATGAAGAACCCCATAATAATAGAGTTTTAGTGCCATCAGGATGTCCCCCCAATCAAATGACTCTAAAAATGATGGAACAAGGGCTAATTCCGGTGACTCCTATTTTGCCAGGAACCCCATCAGCAGAGCAAATACGATTAGGTGTGGGTGGTGAAAAACCTTCAGTACTAAATCCTAATCCTAGTATTTTTAACGAACCACCTTATAATCTTTCTCAAAGAAGTTTACGCCCGGATGCTTCCTCACCTCCCATCATCTTAGTTCCCATCCCTGGAGAACAAAGTTTTTCACCGAATCGACCCATCTCCATCGCTCCTCCTCCTTCTGAGTCACAAACCACTCCTCCTCTTCCTCCTCCTGAATCACAAACCGCTCCCGTTACTAAAATTGCCTTAGTAAATGGGAAGATAAATATTAAGTTGATAAATCAGACAGGAGCGAATTTACGTTACCAAGTGGTAGAGGGGATGTCAGAGCGATCGCTAGCGAAGAAATCGAATGTCAGACTACAAAACTTAAACGTACCCATCACCTTGACTTTCCAGCGAGAAGACGGGGGACTGTTGACAGTAACGCCTCGAGCAACTTCACAATCAGGAGAATTAGAAGTTACATTTCAAGACACGACCAATGCTAATCAAAGTAGAAAAGCACTCAGAATTGAACCCGATGGTAACGTTTTCTTGAATTAGTTGATAATCTAAGGACTAGGAAGGTTATTAAGCTTTGCTCGCAACTCAGCTTCTTGTCGCTGATTTTCTAATCGATGAGCTACTATAATCGCCCTTTTGTAGAAATTCCGAGCGGTAGGATAATTACCTACAGTTTCATACAACTGTGCATAGGATGAAAAAGACTTTAAAGCTTCGGGGAGACTTTGTAATCTTTCCGCAATTTCTAACCGTTGCTTTAATAATTCAAAAGCGCGGTCATAACGTTTAACAGCAGTATGAGCAGTAACTAAGCCATCAATTGCTCGTAATTGATTAGGAGGATCAAAAGTAGCTTTAGCTAACCGTAGTGCGACTCCATAATTACCGATTGTATTTTGATAATCCCCGATAGCTAGATAAGCATCACCTAAATTATTGAGAGTATTGGATTCACCAATAGCATCATCAGTTTGACGACGATATTTTAAAGCATATTCATAAAATTTTATAGCTTGATAATAATCCCCTGATCTAGCAGCGACTAAACCTAAATTACTTAAAGACAACCCAAGTCCTTCCAAATTTTCAACATCACGAGCCATAGCAAGTGCTTGTTTAGCAGTTTCCCCCGCTTCGTAACTATCTCCTCTTTGCAATAACAAACTAGCTACATTATTGAGGGCAAAAATTTCAGATCGGATATCTTTAGTATCACGAGCAATTCCTAATCTTCTGCGGATGGCATCTTCACCAGCTTTTAAATCACCCAATCGGAGGTATGTACCACCCAGCAAATCATAAGTCAAACCTTCAGCTTTCAAGTCATGGATAGATTGATATATCTCCAATGCTTGTAAAGCTGATGTTAATGCTTTTTCAGGACTATTTACAGCCTGTTGCTTCGCTAATTTTAATAAGTTATCTGCTTCATATCTTAACTCTCGTCCAGTGGAATTGATCACCGGACGTTGAAGTTGTTGAGTGATATCAGGTTCACTGGCAGCAATAGGACAGAAGGAACCAGTCAATAATAACAACGAAAAACCCAGTCCTGGGAAGAAATACCGCTTTTTCATCATATTTTTTTTAACCAGGGAAATCGCAGGTTTAAGAAAAAGTTTAGTTTTTAATAGTTTACACTTATATCCACGACCAGACTTAAGTTCCCATTAAGCTTAATTTTCACCTAAGTAAATAGCGCGAACATCAGTAGGTAATTTGTCTTCTAACATACGATAGCCCTCTTGGAGAGAATTGGCTACCTCTGCCGGAGAAATCTTTTCACCTTCAGCTTGTAGATAAGCCGCAATTCGAGTTTCACTCCAATGGAAAGTTTGTGCCATCAAGACAATTAACCGCATCACTGGAGATAATTGGTCTAATGCTTGTTCAATATAGCACCATAGAGGTGGTGATGTAGTTTGCAAAGAATAATGTATTTCTTCCGTTGGTGGGACAGGAATTTCGTTAATGCAAAAAGCAGTCATGTTAATTAACCAATTTTGCAGGGTTAATATTTCCTTTCCTGATTCTGGGTTAATCAACTCTAAACCACGCAATTCATAGTAGATATGTCTCCAAGTCAGAGCAAACAGGTAATCAGCTTGAACAGGAGAGCGAGCTGAATGTTGAATTAAGGTATAGACTATAGGACTATAACGACAAAAAATCACGATAAAGTATTTACCTGTATCGGGATGACGTTGAAATAGACTCAACAGTTCTGGGTCAGTATGATGGAATAGTGACTTCACCAGTGGGTGATTAGCTTCGAGAAAACGAGGAATTTGCACAAGCCCTGCCGTTATTAGTGTTGAAATATACTAGGAATTGGTATTTGTGAGTTAATTACATAATAATCTTAGTGCTAATCAGAAGGCCAGAGTAGTGGAGTATTGATAAAATAGAAAGAAGCACTTAATGTTGGTCTTTAAGGCAATAGAAAAAGCGGTTCTCTTATACAATCTTTGATTTGTTCATGGTTATAGCAGCAAATTTGATATCGTTCCCATTCCTCCCTAATACATTAGGCTCATTTTTACCCTCCCTACCCTTGGATAGCCTATTTTCTACCCAAGGCATAATGGTAATGCTATTAGCAGCCTATGCTGGTGCTATGTGGATGTTTCTCACTAGTGCTCCCAAAGTCTATACAGTCATGGTGTCCGATTTAGAAATAGCCAGACAGTTATATGCAGGATTATTAGATTTACCAGCAGCCGAAGTACCTTTGCACTATTACTACAACTATGAACAAACTATAGGCGCAACTGGGATTGATCCGCTATATATGTCTGCTAGTCCGAGCTGGTCTAGTAAGGCTATGAATAACGCCAATGATGGACTATGGTATCAGTTAAAGAAAAATACCCAATTGCATGTGATTACAGGTGCTAGTTTGGGATTGAAAAATCAGCAACGACACGTTTGTTTTGACCGTGATTGTTTAGACATGATTTTACTGCGTGTGGAGACTAGGGGTTTGAAGGTGAAAATTAGAAATCATAAACCTTTGAATTTTTTAGTTAAGGATTATGAAGGTCGAGTGATTGAACTGGCTGAAGTTGCTAATTAAACCAGTCCCTCTCCTAACTAAGGAGAGGGAGATATGATGATATTTGATTGCCTCTGTTTTTAAATTACCGACAAAGAGATTTAAAAGTGATGCTAGCAGTGATTACCCCGGAGAAAATTCAATTACCTGCGGGAGCAGTCGTAAAATTACCTGGTAGTTGGGAAGATTATCAAATATTCAACCAGCAATTAGGCGATCGCACCACACCTCGGATTAAATACCGTTGTGGAGAAATACTGTTAATGTCACCCTTACCAAAACATGGACGGGAAGCAAATTTGATTGCGGATGTCGTCAAAGTTTTGCTAGATTCTCTAGGAAGAGAATATGAATCATTTACACCGATTACCTTAGAATTATCATCACAACATGGGATTGAACCAGATTATTGCTTTTACATTGATAACTGGGTAGCAATTGCTGGTAAAGACAGAATTAATTTTGATGTGGAACCACCCCCTGATTTAGTAATTGAGGTGGATGTAACCAGCTACACAGATGTTAATGACTATCTACCTTATCGAGTACCAGAGGTTTGGTTATGGAAAAAGAAGCAACTGTTTATTTATAGTTTGCAATTAGATAATTACAGAGTTGAAACCCAAAGCCGCTATTTTAATGATATTAATATTTCAGAGATTATGAATGAGTGTTTTCGAGTGACTGATGAGCGAAATTCTAGCGTTGCTATTCGGGAATTAAGAGAGAAATCGAAGCAGAATTTTAGTTAGAGCGTTTTTCAGCAAAATGAGTGGAGCAGGCATCTTGCCTGCTATTGAAGGGAATTATGGAATTAACGTAAACCATGACAAATAAAAATTGCCCAGTAGCGAGGATGAGAAAAAGGGAGGTGATTTGAATTTTCTATCTCTTTAATTCTTTTATTAAATCTTTTATTAAATTTAGAATACAGATTATACTCGCGGTTCCACTTCTCATACTCTGGAGAATCTTTTATATATTTGTTTCTATCTTGAATTAGTTCATTTTCTTTAGCTTCTGCTTGTCGAGATATTTCTTGAAGCTCTCTTTTTTTCAATTCACGTAATTTAAATTGAGCTTGTTGTAAAGATTCAGGACGACTTTTACCTATTTGTCTTTCCTGATAATAAAAGATGGAAAAAAATGCTGTTGCTAAATCATCTACTAAGCATAAAGAACTAATAACACTGTTAGCACCTGCACATAGAAATCCAGTGGAAAGAGTGAGAATATCATCAGTTAAGGAAGGAGTACCTAAATTAGTTTCACAGCAAGCAAGAAAAACTTCTACAAGATTGGGTAAACGCCAATTTGGGGTCATCAATTCCCCTAAAGTGATATTACCATCTGCTAATCGTAGCTTTGATTCTAAGGGATTATCAAGACGAGATTCAGCATGATGAGAAGAATGAAGTACATTGATTTGTTGTGCTAACTGTCGATAATTTTTACGAGTAGCTTGATTACTACCAATTAATCTTCTTTCTGGGGGAATGTCGAAAAATTGGGCAATTTGCTCGCATTCATATCTTGTAAAAGGTAGATTATCTTGAGAGTCTTCTACAGTACCATATTGAAGAGAATTTATATCTAATGTTTCTAATTTGGGACGTTGATAACAAAATTCTAAAATTTGACAGCTTGGAGTATAGCGAATCAGAAATTTATCTATTAAATGTTCCTGATATTCTCCTGTGGGTAAAGCAGCAAAAGGAATCTGATGCAATAACAGGTGAGGTACTAAAATTAATTCTTCAATTTCTTGAAGATGTTTAGAAATGAGTTCAGATATTTGTAATCGTTCAGCTAATTCATGAAGAACATTGCTAAATTGACTTTCCCATTTTTGCTTATCGTTTATATAAGGTAATAACCAATTTTGATTTATCCAGTTTTGTAAAGTCTCTAAACCCTGTCCTGTACAGGTGTGGAGGTTGATTTTGTTTTGTCGTACAACAAAAATATGGGTATCGCTGTTAGTCGTATAGAAACTCAGAATAGCTATATTTTGTTTGTCAATTAGCTTTTGGATATCTGATAAGCTTAGGGGGTTAACTTGAATCTCACCAGCTAAGACTGGATCTAAACGTCTGAGATTTTCCCAAACTTGTTGTTTTGCAGTTTCTAATGATTTGATTACCTCGTTATAAGCTGTCCAAGCTGCGCGTGTGTGACTGCGACTGTTTTGAGATTTTTGGGATTTTTGATGTTCTTGATCAATTTGCTGTTGCAATTCTTCATATTGCTTTAATAGCTCTTGGACTGGTAGTGAGATTTCCTCACTTTGATAGAGGTTGTAACTTGCCATTAAGTCTACAAGTTTTTTAGAACGCGATCGCTCTACATATTCTAAAGCTTTGTCGATTTGTCCAACATTAATGCAACACGATACCATATCTTGGTAAATAGTGATGTATTGTTTTAAAATTTCTTGACGACGTGATTCAGTATTTGACCAGGTGCGAACTTGTTCTACAGCATCAATTGCTTTACCATAGCCGTAAATAGCTTCTTCCCATTGTTGCGCTGTAAATGCAATATTACCTAAGACACATCCACATTCGAGATAATCTTTCGTATGTGTATAAGTTTCTAATGATAAATGTAAACAAGCAAGTGCTTTATCTATATGTTCTTGTTTCTCATAAGTAAGGGCTAAATTATGTTGAATATCTGCCCAATCTTGTGGATAATATTCACAATTATAAACTTCTAGAGATGCATTCAAATGATGAATTGATTGAGCTAAATTACTTTCTATATTTCCTTTATAAAGCTCACGGTACGCATTACCAAGATTCATTTGAACCATTGCCCAATCTTCAGGACATTTTTCTCGACTATACTCTTTCAAAGCAGCATTATAGCAGCAGATTGTCTTTGTTAAATTTTCTATTGTATCTCCTTGTAATCGTATACGGTAGGAAGCACCTAAATTAGTTAAAACCATCGCCCAGTCTTGTGGATAATTAGCTCGTAAATAAATCTGTAAAGCATTTTTATAACATAAAATTGCCAATTCTAAATTTTCCGATTTATTAAAATTAATCCACTTGGAGTAATCACAATATGCAAGACCTAAATTATTTTGTATCTCAGCCCATTCTTGAGGGAAATGAGCGTGAGTATAAACTTGTAACGCATTGTTAAATGCTGTAATAGCTTGTTCTAAATTATGTACCCAATCACCATGAATACGATCATGATATGCAAGACCTAAATTATTTTGTATCCTAGCCCATTCTTGAGGGAAATGAGCGTGAGTATAAACTTGTAACGCATTGTTAAATGCTGTAATAGCTTGTTCTAAATTATGTACGCAATCACTACGAATACGGTTATAATATGCAAAACCTAAATTATCTTGTATCCCAGCCCATTCTTGAGGGAATAATTCTTTAGTAAAAAATAGAAGTGAGACTTCATAACCAGCAATAGCAATTTCTATATATACAGCCTTCTTTACTGATTCTAATTCTGAAATTTCTGTTAAAATTCTACTAAAATAATAGATATTTAAAGCTCTTTCATAAGCTCTATCTGAATCTAGCTTGGGTAAAGTTGTTTTTACCCAATCTCTTATTATCAAAGGTGAATTATCATCTAGTTTATATAAATTTTCTTCCAATATTTGGGAAACTAATTGTTTTAATTCCAGATTATTTTGATTTTGCCCAATTTCCGATAAGATTTTCCGTATGAATTGCAAACAATTTTTTCTGCTTTCTCCAATATTTAATTGTATTTTACTAAATCCTTTAGACATATTTATCACGTTAATTTATTATAGATTATGACTCAAAAATTTCACTCAATTTATCCAACAAACTTTCAGCTAAATCAAACAATTCAATTTCATCATCAGCATAACCTGGATTACTCTCAAAACTACGAATCCCACTAGCTAATAAATTTTCCGTTGCACGAATCCGGTCTACTTCCTCCAGTTGACTCAAACACAATTCCAATTCTTCAATAACTTCTGAAATTGATTTATCCTGTAACTTCTCGCGTACCTTCACTGCTATAACATCATCGCTTTCCAGAAAAATCGTCATTAATTCTACATAACCAGATTCTTCATCATTTTCTCCCCATTTTTCCAACCAATCTCCATCAACATCTTCAAAATACAAATCCACGGAATCAAGTCCATTAATCATCCAGTCTTTTCGTAACTGTCTACTTTCTTCCAAATGTTGCAAAAAGATTTCTAATTTCTCTCGATTTTTACTTAGTCTTTCTTTCACCATGATAATTAACCCAAAATTTCTGTCAACTTATCTAATAGACTTTCAGCCAAATCTAACAATTCAATTTCATTATTTTCATTGAAAATATCACTAGAACCACGATTATTTCCAGAACTAACAACCTCACTAGCTAATAAATTTTTCGTTGCACGAATCCGGTCTACTTCTTCCAGTTGACTCAAACACAATTCCAATTCTTCAATAATTTCCGAAATCGATTTACCCTCTAACTTGTCACGTACTTTCACTGCTACCAAATCATCACTTTCTAAGAAATTTGTCATTAACTCTACATAACCAGGTTCTTCATCATCTTCTCCCCATTTTTCCAACCAATCTCCATTAACATCATCATAATACAGATGTGCTGCATCAGTCCCATATTTTATAATATCATCCTGTAATTGACGTGCTGCTTGCAAACGTTGCAAAAACTGCTCAAATTTCTCTTGACTGTCAGTTAGTTTTTGGTTAACCATAATTTTCACTCTCTGAAATAATGTTGATATTATCGAATCCAATTCACTGATAGCTATAAATTTAATTTGAGGTAACTACCTATGGGAATATTATCGCTTTTATCTACTACTGTAGTTGCTATTTGATTTACAAAATTATTTATTCCAGGATTGTAACTTAAAAATAATCCTCTCTCAATTCCCCAGAAAATTAGGGTCTTTTCCCAATCATTAGATTTTTGTTCAGAAAATTCTTCAGACATACTAGTGAGTTGAATACAAAGAGACTGTTTTTGGGTACTACTTGCAATTATATCAGTTGCCATAGAAAGGTCTGCAATATAGCGTTTAATAATTGTACCATCAAGCTGCTTGGTAAGATTAACAACATCGTTAATTAATGTTCCATCCTCTTGACGGAACTCACCCGACATTAATTTTCTTCTCCAAATTAAAAAACGTTGGTCATTTTCACTTAACCATTTGGAAAATAACTCACAATACCAATATTTTTCAGTAGGTGTCATTACTGTAAGATAAGCATTTTGTTCATCTTGAGAAACTAGATATTTAATATCAAGCCAAATTTCAGCATCTAAAATAAATTCCTTTAAAAATAGTACCACATGAGGTTTAGCAATCAACGAACCAGGTTTTAAGTTTTTCACCCAACTATATATCTGACTTGACCTTTTTTCTAAAGGGGTATCTATGAGAGATGCTTGCTCAATGACTGACTTTAATTTCTGTTGAATTCCATGTGCTGACAAAAGAATACACCCTCTAGATAATGTTGATTACAGTATTTTACAAAGATTTTATGGAATTTTCAAGCAAAAATCCGCAAATTCAAAAATTTTTCTGTTTAACTATTTCTACTAGATATAAAATTTCAAGGACTAATTAGTTCCATATATCCCAATACTGCTCGGATAAGCAGGGGATGCAGGGGAAGAAGAAGAGAGTTTTCAAAGCTTTGAAGTGGGAAACATCTCTTAAATTAGGGAATTTTATCCCAATTTAACAAATTCATTTTCCCCCCTGCATCCCCTGTCCTTTCCCTTAACCGATAAGTATTGGGGCTTGGGTCATAGGATTTTGGATTTAGCTATTTTCTTGCTGGTCTAGCCAAGTGACTAAATCGGTAATTGATGAAATTCTCAGTATAGCTCTGGCTAAAGCTTCAAGTCCTTCTGTATCTAAATTTTCAATACGTTCAACAATTGATGAATCAATTTCACCAAGGCGTTCGTTTAGTAAGAGCAGACAGAACTTAAGTTCTCCTTTCTTCTCTCCTTTTTTTTCTCCCTTTTGCAAAATATCTTGATAAATTACTGATTCTCGCATAATATCCTCACTTAAGAACTGACGAATTAAGTCTTTTTCAAACCTTAACCCAGCTAATATTTCTGTATACCCAGCAATATTATCTTTGGTGTCTTTATCCACAATTTTAGCAACATTTTCCGCAACTTGTGACATTAAAGTTATCGTTGAAGTTGTTTTTGTTAATGGTGCTAATGCCAATAATCCCGGGTTTTCCAGAAAGATTGCTGAGTCCTGCTCCCACATTCTCAATGCTGTATATCTGTGGGTTGTCGTTTCATCTACATATTCCTCTGTAAAAGCAATTGGGTTGGTTGTCTCCTGCAAAAAAATTACTATCTGTGTGACTGGCATTTTATGTATACGTTTTAGTCGTACTGAGTAATCTAATGCTCGAAATGGAATGATCGGTCTGGATTTGGCGAGGGTTTGAAATTCCAAATGCAAAATCATCCTCTCTGTCTGTAAAAATATTACTGAATCAGCACGAATCGGTTCAATACTTAATTCTGTTTTCAATATCGTGACTTTTTTTGGTTCGTCTCGTATTAACCACCTAATAAAGTCTCTGGGATATTTTTCAGCTAAAATCTTACAAACGTTATCTTTACTCATGACACTTGCAACAGTTTCTTCTTCCTTGATTATAATCATTAATTAATTCTGATGCTTTCATATTCAATAGCTATGATTTGATAATTGGTGGATTGTGCATCTTTTCTGCCTATAATTGAAGCTAGGCAGGCAAGATGCCTGCTCCACATTTGAAAATAGAATGAATGGATTTTGCTTAGAATTATTTTTGGACTTTGTAAAACACAAATTTAGACATAACTGATTTCATTTTCAAATTACTAAAGTCAATTATTGCCCTAATTAACTCTTGTTGGTCTTGTCGTAAATACAGTGTTCTTAAAGCTTGATCAAAACTATTACCTGTCTTCAAACTATGTGCAAATTGAGCTTGTTGAGATGAATTTAAAACCGCATGAATTTCTCGATTTCTTCTCTGACGCACTGCTTGCATTTGTTGATGTTGTTGTGGTGTTATATCAAGGTTAGAAGATGAATAAATATAATTAACAGATGGGGGAAAAATTGCTCCAGTGGTGAAAGGCATTTTTACGGGTGCTGCTAATGACATTCCCGGCTGTAATAAAACTAAAGCCAGAATACTCAGTAACACATAAAATTGTTTTGTCAAGTTATTTCTCATTTTTTATAATTTCCTACATTTAAAACCTACCCTTGAGTACACAAGGAAGGTAATTATGATTGCTATTTTACCTTTAATAAGGGGTAACAAAGGGTTGTTATTTCTTAATTATAGGATAATGCCCGACTTGTGTACACCACCTCCCCATCACCCCATCACCCCATCACCCCATCACCCCACCTCCCCATCTTCTCTATGGTAATCTTCAGATATTGATAATAAAGAAAAATATATCAGTCCCATTAGAATTACAATCTTTTATATTTCCCAACTCACCGCTATCATGAAAAGCATTACCAGAGGTGATAGTCATGAGTACCCAAGAAATATCAACAGCAGTGATTGATGCGGTGACTGAAGAGACAACTATCGATTTAGAAAAAGCTTTTCAAGAGTCTCATGTTCAAGACATTCTCGACCAATTAGATCAAGAATTAGTTGGTTTAAAACCAGTCAAGAAGAAGATTAAAGAAATGGCAGCTCTGTTATTGGTCGATCGCATTCGGAAAAGCTTGGGTTTAACTGCTGGAGCACCAAGTTTACATATGACGTTTTTGGGAAACCCAGGCATGGGTAAAACTACAGTAGCAATGCGGATGGCAGAAATCCTCTATCGTTTGGAATATATTCGCAAAGAAAACGTTATGTTGGTGACGCGAGATGATTTAGTTGGTCAAGGAATTGGTCAAACTGCACCCAAAACTAGGGAAGTATTAAATAATGCAATGGGTGGGGTTTTATTAGTTGATGAAGCTTATACTTTATATCGTCCCGATCATCCAGGGGATTTTGGTTTAGAAGCGATTGAAATTTTAATGCAGGTGATGGAAAATCAGCGCGATGATTTGGTTGTCATCTTAGCAGGTTACAAAGACCAAATGGAAAGATTTTTCCACAGTAATCCGGGGATGAATTCCCGCATAGGTTTACACATTGAATTTAACGATTATGCTGTGGAAGATTTGATGATTATCGCCCAATCAATATTACAAAGTCAACATTACAGTTTTAGTCCCGATGCGGAAAAAGCCTTCGGTGAATATTTAATTAGACGCAAAATGATGCCACATTTTGCTAATGCTAGAAGTGTCCGCAATGCTATAGACAGAGCGCGATTACGTCAAGCTCATCGATTATTAACCAGTGGTAAATCTTTAAAGAAACAAGATTTAATTACCATCGAAGCCGAAGATATTCTCGCTAGTCGTGTCTTTAAAGAAGGTGTTCCCGATTGCGAATCTTAAAAGAGATAGGGGGAGGGAAGAGGCAGGGGGGCAGGGAGCAGGGAGCATGGGAGAGGGAAGAGGCAAGAGGCAGGGGGGCAGGGTGCGGGGAGCAAGGGGGAGAGGAAGATATGAGATGGGGAGATGGGGAGATGGGGAGATAGATATTTTAATTCTCTTTCCCCCTGCCCCCTGCCCCCTGCCCCCTGCCCCCTGCCCCCTGCCCCTGCCCCCTGCCCCTGCCCCCTGCCCCCTGCCCCCTGCCCCCTGCCCCCTGCCCCCTGCCCCCTGCCCCCTGCCCCCTGCCCCCTGCCCCCTCCCCCTACTCCCGCTTCCAGCGATTAATCTCCTGTTGTAATTGTTCAATTTGACGCCGCAAATTCTCCGCTTCAGCATTTGTAGTGTTAGATTCTACATTCACTGAACCAGATTCGGAACGCTGATAATTTCCGTTCTTAATTTGCTGGTATTCTTCTGATACTGCCCAACTCCGTAAATAATGCAAACGTTCTACCGGGAAGGGATGGGTAAGCATCATCCCCTGTGCACCGTTGTACATTAAAAATTTATATACTTGATTTAATCCATCTTCATCCAAAGCTTGATAATTTTCCGATTGGCGGATAAATTCCTGTAAACTACATTCATGGGCATATTTAACACTCCCACCAGCGAGTTTCATCATGCATGACATCACCGGAGTTAAGTCATCCATGACCAGCAACGCCGCCCGATCAGCAGATAACTCAGCTTTCCGTCGCCATTCAAAAAAGGCATAAATCAAGGCTTGACTGACAAAATTGCCAATCCCAAAGGTTAATTCCCCTAAGACGGAAGCAGCATTCATCGCCCACATGGCCATTTGAATTAAAATAGTATGGCCACATTTGATATGCCCCAGTTCATGGGCTAACACCACTCGCATCTCGGCTTCATCTAGTAAATCCAGTATCCCTGTATCTACAACTATGTAGGGATTTTCCTGTCCTAGAGCATAACTATTAGCTTGAGGATTATTGGTGATAAATAGTGCTGGTTCTGGATAAATGTCCAAATCTCGCACACATTCGCGAAATATCTGGTAAATGGTGGAATATTGGCGCAGTCAAACTTGAATAGTGTTACCCATTAGATACACTAACTGCGGACGTTCGTACACAAATTCCACAAATTTACGGGCTATTAAATCGAATCCTGGTAAATTTCTTAAAGCTTGCTCCGCTTGACTATCTAGTGGATGCCTGAAGGCAGCACTGGAAATTCCTGTGTAAGTTGGCATAATTATATAATTAGGTGATTAGTGAGAGTGGTTGGTGGTCATTGCTCAGAATCACTATCCAGTAACATCTGACCAATGGCAACATCGTAACAGTGGGGCTTTGTCAGTAAAAATCACTTTGTATGGGATAAAAAGCGTGTGATTGAGGCAGAAGTTCATTTGTCACTACACAACTTCCTGCGATCGCAGGCAGGTTTCCCTTCTTGGCCACATCACTTAACAATGGCTAGGTTGGTAGCTCGTGCTTTGCGTTTAGGACGTAGCGCCTTAATTCAAGTAGGGGCTGTTTGTGGTTATCAAGGAAGATACCGGACTAGTTTTGTGGCATCCGCCTTGATGTGGCATGCTCCTGTAATTATTGTTGCCACAAAAACAGTGCAACAACGTCTTTTACAAGTAGAAATTCCCCGCTTACAGCAGTGGTTACCGTCTAACAAACCCATTAGAACCGGTGATGTTTGGCCTGATGCTGGGTTTCAAGGTTTACTCTTGACTTCCCCACAAGCTTGGTTAAAAGGTTTATTAACTGGTAATAATAGTTTTCCTGCTGGTATTCCCACCATTATTGATGGTGTTGATGATTTAGAAAATTGGGTACGTGATCAACTAACTGAAGTTATTCAACCCCATGACTGGGATCAACTCATGTTAGCTTGTCCTCATCAAGCTGAGTTAATTCGGGAAGCACGCGTACAATTGACTCATGGATTGTTTCAGCACCCAGTTAATCCCTATGATTGTTATCTAATTAACCAACCAGAAGCGGAAATTTTACAGCGTTTATATTTAGATTTAGATATAAGTGTTCTCCCAGCTGTTTGGCAAAAATTTTGGCTTCTATACCAAAATTATGACAATTATTCTCACCCAGCTTCTGTTCCCCTGCTCTGGACAACTATTGCTCGTCGTCCAGGTTCATTTTCTCTACATTGTGCCCCCATTGAATTAGGTCAAATTCTCTCCCCGGTTTGGCAATGCCATCCAGTGGTTTTGGTTGGTAGCGCATTGGAGCCTGAAACGGAAGCACCTTTGTTTCGTCAGCGTTTGGGACTGGATGATGTTACTTGTCTGAAATTCTCAACTGATCATCAAGGTGAAGCTATTCAACTGTATCTACCTCATAAAATACCTTTACCTAATACACCGGAATTTCAAGCCGCATTTATTCACAAAGTCCGGACTCTATTGTGTTTGAGTGCTACCACATCAGGTTTAACTGTCGTTTTGGTGGGAGATGTACCCCTGAAATCTAGAGTCGGAGCTATTCTGGCTTCTGAGTTTGGTTCCCGCGTACAGGTAGAAAAAACTTGTTTGGAAGAAAATGGCATCTTAGTTAGTGGTTGGGAATATTGGCGCGAGCATCAAGGGGTTTTTCCTGCACCCCAATTATTAATTATTGCCACTTTGCCCTTACCCTCTTTAGAAAATCCTCTAGTCGCAGGTCGGGTAGCTTATTTTAAGCGATCGCATCAAGATTGGTTCCGTTTATACTTATTACCATCAGCTTTAAATGAATTACAACGGGCAATCGCACCTGTACGGGAAAGTCAAGGTATCGTAGCTTTACTCGATAGTCGTGTCATTAACCGCAGTTATGGTACACAGATTCTGGCTGCACTTAGTCCTCTAGCACGGATTAACTATCTAGACCCCAGTCTCTTCTCTCATCCCATTGATGAATAATCAAGGAATAGGGCGTAGACAGTAGAATTTAGGTGAGAATCTGAATAATAGATATCTAAGTTCAAATGGGAATGATTAATTATGGGTGAAGCAAAACGACGTCAAACCAGCAGTGGAGAAAAATACGGTCAAGATACTCGCATCTTATCTTGGGTTCCCATTACTAAAAAACAAGGTGAACTATTCGTTACCTGGACTACTCGTGGTGCTTGGACGGGTATCGGCATTATGGTTGTAGTCTGGCTAACTATCCGGTTTATTGGTCCAGCTTTTGGTTGGTGGCAAGTAGTGCAGTAGGCGTCAGGTTAAAAATTCAAAATTCAAAATTCAAAATTCAAGATGGTTTAGTGTTAGAGTACATATACTCATGCCAAAACCATCTTGGGTTTTTAATTACTTGGTTGTTTTGCTATAAGTATAAAAATATTGCCAATTAGGCAACACTATATCCCTGAGTTTAGTTATTCTCAGTAGAGGAACCAGAATTATAAAAGTCTGAGATTTTGCCTCAATCATTAGTTCAAAGAAAACAGGGCTTTGCGAAATGTAGCGTGCTTTTATCCATCTAAAACCACACGAAAAATCTATAGTAGGCAATAAAAGAGTAAAAAATGAAGCAAATTTACAGGAGATGTTATTAATTAAATTAAATTGACTGTATATCATCCATCCAAGTACAATATCTCAATTTTCTGGAGTTGACTGCTAGCCAATTTAAGCTACTCTTAAGGCGGGTTGCTGTTACCGAGCATCTTCCTGGCAGGAATTTATCAAGAAAATATAAAGTTTTCTAAATTTGTCAGAAAATTGACATCCGAAAAGTGAATTGTTTGATACGACATCAAAATTCATGATCAGGTAACCTAAAATTTGGTAGTTAATCAACTACTCTGTCATCGTCTAGGAATGGTAACGAATAGTTTAAAATCCTAGTAGATGCAGAAATTTGGGAAAAATATCTAAGAAACTCAAATAACTGTGGTGTCTGGAGGGCTAAAGTGTTTCTGAGACTAGCACATCAACATCGGCAATTCGTTCAGGACTTAGTCATGAACCTACAAGCCTTAGCCGTTGTCCTGGAACGGCGTGGTTATCCTGCTTCATGCTATACCTGTGGCGATCAAATGAACAGTGCTTCCTTTATGGTCAGCTTAGGAGATAACCATTTGATTCGCTTTTTAGTATCTGATTATGGGATCACGTGGACGGAAATGCGGGATGACCGCGAATTAATGAAATTAGAAGGTGCAGAGGCTATTAACCAACTACAAGAACTAGCAAATCTGATCAAGCAATCTATGCAAGTCCCTACGGCGAATAAAACCCTAGCTAAGAAATTATAAGGTAGATGCCGAAAACCCTTGAAGATGTGTTCGACTCAGGAGAATACATCTAGGCTCAAGACTTGGGATGAAGGCTAGGCGCAGGATAAATCCGGCATTGTCAATCTAATTTAGAATCTAGATGATATAATCAGAAAATCAGTACAAGATTTAAAAACCTACCCCCGAACTGGGGGAAAGTCTACGCCCGAAACAACCTTGAGGAGATATCATTACACCCTGGTGGTAAAGGTAATGAGCCTGGGAACCTGTTAAAACAGGATATTAAGGCTGTAAGGTCTTAAGAATCCCCTTCTCTTCAGAGCGGGGAGTTTCAAAGATATATTTAACATTAGTGCCTTAATTATCAAAAATACATCCATCAAAAATCACAATTCAAATGGTGGTTTCTCAACGCTTATCATTCTTTCTTCTGAATTCCTCCTGACTCCTTATTTTCTCATTGTCCAAAATGTCGCAAGAACAACCTGGTCAACCACAATTACCACCAACTGGTGCCATTGACAATCTCGCTAATCCTATATTTGAAAACTGGTTTGAATATCCAATTCGAGTCCAACCCCATCATACTGACTATGCAGGAAATGTTTGGCATGGTGCTTATCTAACTTGGATGGAAGAAGCGAGGGTTGAGTGTTTACGTTCCATCGGGATTGACTTTGCTGATTTAGTCGCTTTAGGCTGTGATTTACCAGTGGTGGAATTATTGATTCGCTATCATCGGTCAATTCAATTAGGTATGTCAGCAGTTGTCAAAACTCGGATGCTTGAGGCTACAGGGGTTCGGATTAATTGGGATTATGCGATCGCCTCAACTGATGGACAGCAATTATATCTGACCGCACAGGTAACACTAGTAGCAGTAGATCGGGAAAGAGGAAAAAATATGCATCAGTTACCTGCTAGTGTCAAAGATGCATTAGCCAAACTTTCTACATCAGTCAGATAATAGCTTCTATAGCCTGATTTGAAAAAAATCAGGTTTCATCTGGTCAAATTGAATTACTTTATACCACGCATTTGCCATACTGTTTGAGCGAAATGAGTAACTTGCTGTAAAATATCTTGAGGAGTAATACCATAGCTAAGATTTAGTAAAACTAAAATTGCCGCTACGGTAAATGCAGTGCTGATAGTAGTTTTCAGGACTTTTAATAAAATTGTAAAGACGATCCAAGCGATGATCAGGGTTAAAATCATAAAAAATTTGGATTCAATACTATAACTATTTAATTCATGAGATTCATCTCTAAATCGGGAATAGGAAAAACTATTCTCCATTACTTTTCAATACAATTATTGAATATAGAGGTATTATATTTTTAAGTGTGGCTGTGTATAATTACTAGATTTTAAATTTAGCTATCAGGTATAATAAATAGTTGTTGTCGTTTAGTTAACTACTAGCCAAAAGTTATGAAGTACTGGATAACTACAGTTATAGCCAGCTTAGGTTTAATGTCAATATCAACTTCTGCTCTAGCGGGTAGCGTTGTGGGTAGTGATTGTACATTTAAAGGCAAACGATTAAGTGGAAACGTGCAGTTTGTAGACAGTAGTTTTGCGGACATCAAAATTCAAATTGTTGATTCTTTCCCGGATTTGAATGTCCAAAAAGTAGATTCTTTTCCCGATGCTTGTGGTAAATGGAGAGAAGTCGATTCCTCAGCAGATTTCACCGTCCAGATTGTGGATTCATTCCCAGATTTGAAAGTAAAATATGTTGACTCCTTCCCAGGTTTACCTTAAAACTTAGGAAATCCCCCGTTAATACAAAACTTAATAACGGGGGAAAGTGTTAAATCAAAGAAATTAACTTAGCAGTAGTTGTGAACTTTTGACTAGCCGCTAAAACTTCAAGTCTAGCCCATTTATCAGCCGCTAAGATATCCTCTAAAGAAGGATTTGGGCGGTTATCTTGTTGATGGCGATCGCAAGTTAACTCAATGCAGCGAGGAATATCTAAAAAGTGAATTTTCTCCTC
Source organism: uncultured cyanobacterium (assembly GCA_963766435.1). Classification (GTDB taxonomy): domain Bacteria; phylum Cyanobacteriota; class Cyanobacteriia; order Cyanobacteriales; family Nostocaceae; genus CAVXZH01. The sequence goes on along the minus strand of CAVXZH010000006.1, from coordinate 1,202,193 downwards.
TAAAAATAAAGCCACAGCTTGTTCATTAGCAGCATTTAATACAGCCGGCATAGAACCACCAGCTCTACCAACAGCATAGGCTAACTGCATACAAGGGTATTTATGATGATCTGGTTCACGGAAAGTCAAGTTTCCAGCTTTGACCAAATCTAATTTTTCCCAATTAGTGCTCAGACGGTGGGCCAAGATAAAGCATAAAGTAGAGGTAAGCGCATATCTGGCCAACCAAGTTGAGCCAAAACAGAGGTATCTTGCAACTCAATTAAAGAGTGAATAATACTTTGGGGATGAATCACAATATCAATATGGTCATAATCTAAACCAAAGAGGAAATGAGCCTCAATCACTTCCAATCCTTTATTCATCAAAGTTGCCGAATCCACCGTAATTTTCCGACCCATTGACCAATTTGGATGCTTGGTAGCGTCAGCAACAGTTACTTCTGATAACTTTTCTACAGGCCAATCTCGAAAAGCTCCACCAGAAGCGGTCAGCAAAATCCGTTTTAAAGCATCTGGGGGAACACCTTGGAGGCATTGAAATATAGCCGAATGCTCTGAGTCAGCAGGTAATAGTTTGACACCGTGTTTTGCTACCAAAGGTAAAACCACAGGACCACCAGCAATCAGGGTTTCTTTGTTGGCCAGGGCAATATCTTTACCTGCTTCGATAGCAGCGATAGTAGGTAGTAAACCAGCACAACCAACAATACCCGTAACCACGGTTTGGGCTTCACCATAACGGGCAACTTCAATCACTCCAGCTTCACCTGCGAGTAAAATGGGTTGAGGATCAAGGTCTTTAATAGCCTCTTGCAATGCTGGTAATTTCTCAGTTGCAGAAATCGCCGCTATTTGGGGGCGAAACTGCCTAATCTGATCTGCCAACATTTCTACATTCCGGCCTGCTGCTAATCCGACAATCCGAAATTGATCTGGGTATTGTGTGACAATATCTAAGGTTTGAGTACCAATAGAGCCAGTAGAACCAAGAAGAGTAATAGCTTTCACAATTTCTTAATAATTTATAGATAATTCAGAGTATAAATTGATTGGGACTCATTTCTCTAACCTCAGATGCTACAACGATGGAAAAATCCCGCAATGCAGGACTGTCTCTCTTCTCTCTTCTCTCTTCTCTCTTCTCTCTTCTCTTTTAAATATGGCTAAAGCTCAAGTCCTGATCAGCAAATTCTTATTAAATCATGATTTTTGGTTTCCCATAGTCATTTGGATTTCCAGTCGCACAATCATTTGGACAACGATGGTGTTGACCGCACTACATCTGGTATCACCCATTACGGGGATACAATCTGATCCTATCTTAGGTATTTTTCATGCTTGGGATAGTAGACATTATCATGCGATCGCCACTGCGGGTTATGAATTTGTGGATGATAGTAAACAGCATAACCTAGCCTTTTTTCCACTGTTTCCCTTCAGCATTTGGATGTTGATGAAATTAGGTATTTCCTTTGAATTGGCAGGTATACTGATTAACAATTTAGCTTTTTTAGGCGCACTTTACTATTTATACTTTTGGATGAAAGACAATTACAACACTAGGGTAGCCCAATGGGTTACGACTGTCTTTTCCTTGTGTCCATTATCAATGTTTACAACTGTGATTTACACGGAGGGATTATACTTGTTTTTAAGCACAGCAACTTTATATACTTTTGAACAAAAAAAATATCAGTGGACTGCTGTTTGGGGCGCTTTAGCTACAGCTACACGTCCTACGGGTATGGCATTAATTCCTGCATTATTGCTGACAGCAGCCAAGGAGCGCAGACCATTTACAGCTTATATTGGCAGTATAGCAACTGCGACAGGGCTATTATTGTTTAGTTTATACTCTGCAATTAATTTTCACGATCCCTTAGCTTTTCTAGCGGCACAAAAGGGTTGGCGTCCCAGTTTTGGATTTGATTGGCAAGGTTGGTTAAATATACCAATGCAAATAATACTGGGGTATAACTGGTATTACGGCTGGGTAATTGGTGAAACTGGTGGCATAAAAGACAACGAGCATTTGGTTGGATTTAGTATATTTACTGTCATTGCTCTGACTTTATGGCTTTTTCGGAAACGTCTATCTTCTATCAACAGAATTTATAGCTGGTATGGTTTAGCTATACTAGTACTAATTATAGGTAACGAACTATTAATTAATAACTTACTCAATTTAGCGATGGTTTTGGGTAGTGGCTTGATTTTATGGAAATTACGTCAACAATTAAGCCTAGTCATTGTTTTGTACGGTTTTTGTGGGATTGGTCTATTACTCGCATCTGGTGGCACAATATCTCTAAGTCGTTTAGCTTATGGAATTGTACCTTTAACTATTGGTATTGGTGTACTATTATCTCAACATCCACGTCATGGATATTTAACTCTAGGCTTATTTGTCATAGTCCTGATTAAATTAGCGATGGGATTTGCCCAACAACATTGGGTAGGATAAATAAATTCAAAATTCATTGACAAAAGATATAAAACCCAAAAATTGCAAATTTGTATAGGATAAATGTCAAAGAAAATTTTTTTTACTGTATTTAACTTGCATTCAATAATCAACCATCCTATCGGGTGGATGATCAGTATTAATATCATAATTTTTTTTACTTGCAGTAGTATCCGCCATACATTGTTTCAATCAGCTTCTGCTGACTTAGGAATTTTCGATCAGGCCGTTTATTTAATTAGTCAGGGAGAATCACCATTTTCTTCTTTACTCGATTTTCATATCCTGGCTGATCATGCTGCTTGGATGTGGTATCCCTTAGGATTACTTTACAAAGTATATCCTCATGTACATTGGTTATTTGTAGTCCAATCTTTTGCTTTATCATTTGGGGCATTACCAATTTGGCTTTTAGCTGGTCAAGCAAATTTAACCAGACAATTATCAATAGCACTAGCCACTTCATATTTATTGTATCCATTATTTTTTAATATTAATTTATATGATTTTCATTTAGATGTAATTATACCAGTTGCACTCTTATATGCAGTATGGGCAGTCAGAACAGGAAAAATTTGGTTGTTTTGTTTCTGTATTCTGATAGTGTTAGGATGCAAAGAGGTATTTGCACTAACTGTAGCCGCGATGGGAGTTTGGTTATTTTTCTGGGAAAAACAGCGTTTACCTGGATTAATTGCTTTAATTAGTGGTACAGTCTGGTTTATAATTGCTACTAAAATTATTATTCCATTTTTTGGAGGTTCTGCTGCATCTGTAGAGCGTCATATTCATAGATATAGTCATTTAGGAAACTCTTTTCCTGATATGGCTAAAAATCTATTTTTGCACCCACAAATTATTCTTGGTAATCTCTTTTCCATCCCAAATTTTTTCTATTTATTTTTGTTATTACTGCCTGTAATTTGGGGAATTTCTCTGAGAGGAATAGCACCTTTAGTAGGAGCATTTCCCTGCTTGGGAATTAATCTTTTAGCAGATTCGATTCAGCAAAAAGATTTATTTTTCCAGTATTCTTTGCCAATAATACCTTTTTTATTTTTAGCAGTAATTGAAACTCTAGCAAATAATGGGGGATGGCTGCGAACTAAACGAGCTATAGTTTTATGGTCATTAGTAGTATTTTTAAGTTTGGCAAAATATGGCTATTTCTGGTCGATATATTTACAAACTTTAGATAATTGGACTGCTATGGGAGAGGCTATTTCCCTAGTTAAGACTGAAGGGAGTGTATATACGACTGCGGCAATGACACCACATTTGACCCATCGAAAATTAATTAAATTTACCAATGCAGAATTACCTCCAGAAAATATCAATCAGTTTAATTATATCTTACTTAATTTTCGTCATCCTGGTTGGTTAAGTAATCAAGATTTTATTCAGAAATTAATTGTTAAAATCCAAAATAATCCAAATTTTCAGAAAACTTATCAGCGTGATGATGTTTATTTATTCAGAAAAAAACTATAGATAACAGCATGATTATTCACAAAAAAATAACTGAAAATAAGTTTTTCTTCCCCATTACTATTTGGCTATTTAGTCGAATCTTAATCACTATTATAATGTTGTTAATTTACCCTTTAATAGTAGATTCATTAAATAATTTTCATGGTGGATTAAATTGGGGTATTTTTTCTGGTTCAGATACTTATTATTACAAAAAAATTGCCACAGAAGGCTATAGTTTTTCTGTGGAAAGGAAAGAATATTTAGTTGCTTTCTTTCCTATATTTCCTTTATTAACCCGTGTAGTTATCAGCATTGGGATACCATTTGAGATAGCCGGTTTATTAATTAATAATCTCACATTTTTGGGGACTTTGATTATTGTTTATGATTGGACAAATAAGTGTTATAGCAAAAGCGTAGCGCAATGGACAACAGCAGCGTTAGCTTGGTTTCCCTTGTCTATATTCAATACGGTTCTTTACTCAGAAAGCTTATATCTTTTCTTTAGTACATTAGCTTTACGAGCATTTGATCAAAAACAATATGTTTGGACAGCTTTATCTGGTGCAATGCTACAGCAACTCGTCCCACAGGCATAGCATTAATTCCCGCATTCTTGCTAACATCTTGGCAACAGAATCGAGGGTTAAAAGCTTATTTGGCTAGTTTAGCTAGTGCTGGAGGTTTATTACTATACAGCGCGTATTGTCAAATTCAGTTTGGTGATGCTTTAGCATTTTTGCATGCACAAAAAGCCTGGCGTCCCTCATTAGGATTTGATTCACAAGGTTGGTTGAAAATATTCATGCAAATTACTATAGGTTCAACTAATTGGAAATATGGCTATCTGAAAGATCCTTGGCATCCATTAATAGTTGTTTGTATGATTATTAGTACTTATTTATTATGGTACTTTCGGAAAAAATTAGGTTCTATCAAGGTAGATTATGGCTTTTTTACTTTGCTCATAATTTCATGGTTATTGGCTGGTGATCCATTAATTAATACTATAACTATTATTGGTGGTGGTTATTTATTATGGTATTTTCGGAATCAACTCACCCCCATCACTGTAATTTATGGCTGCTGTGCTTTAGGGCTAATTTTGGCTTCTGGAGGAACTTGGTCGCTTAGTCGCATTGCTTATGGGATTATCTCCCTCAGTGTATCTCTGGGTCTATTATTATCTCGTCATCCGCGTTGGGGATATCCAACTCTAGGGTTTTTTGTGATTTTATTAGTCACCTTTACTTTGCGATTTGCCCAAAAGCATTGGATAGGTTAGGGGGTAGGAGTCAGGGGCTAGCTATTGAAGTCAGGCGGGCAAGATGCCCGCTCCACTGGATATGATTTTTGTTGTTTTTTACACTGTATCGACTAAGGCAGCTTGGATTCGTTTCAGTGTGCGCTCATTTTCGGCAATTGTCCCCACCGTAATTCTCAAGCCATCACTCAATAAACGCACTAGAGTTCCAGAGCTTCCGAGTTTTTGGTGCAAACTTTTTAAACCATCATTTGACTGTAAACGCAGGTAAATAAAATTACTTGCACTTTCAGCAATTTGTAATTCTGGGTGTTGAGATAAAGCCGTGATCAGTTTCGCTCTTTCGCTCACAGTTTCCGAAATGGAATTTAACAAAATAGTCCGGTTTTGTAACGCCATTAGCGCTGCTGCGAGGGAAAAACTAGGAAGATTGTAAGGTAAGCGGACTTTTTCTAAAATGGCGATCGCCTCTTCATTTGCTATACAATAACCTACACGTAGGGCAGCTAATCGAAAAGCTTTGGAGAAAGTACGTAATACTACCCAGTTAGAATGCTCTGCTAATTCGCCAACTATACTGGTTTGACTAAATTCAAAGTAAGCTTCATCTATGACTACTAAAATATGTTTTGGTAGATTTCTTAACCAATCTAATTCATCTTGGCTTAAGGAATTAGCTGTAGGTGAATTGGGATGAACCACAAAAACTACCCGAATTGGTGGATTTTGTGGGGATTCCACCGCAGATTGTGCCGCTTTTAAATCAATTTCAAAATTAATGGGGTTTCTACCCACCTTCACCACTGGTATACCTAAAGTGGTGGCTAATATAGCATACATCGAGAAGGTCGGATCAGCGACTAAAATGCTACCTTCTCCTTGGAGACAAGTCGCAATTAACAAAGAACGGATTAGTTCATCTGAACCATTCCCCACCGAAATATTTGCCGCCGTAAAAGCAGATGGTGAGAGATGCGCTGACTCATTTACATATTCAGCGATCGCTTCTTTAAGTGCTTCGTGTCCACCATCAGGATAACGATTAGTTTCAATAACTTGCTGATATGTCCAAGCTAATTTTTCTTTTAATTCCGTAGGTAAATCATATGGGCTTTCATTGGTATCCAACCGATCAAACTGCGTCGGAACTGCTTCGGCTGTATCACTACTGGGGTGGGGTTTATACGCTGTTAATTGAGCTAAATCTGATCGGATGAAAGGAAGCATAATTTTATTTAGGTTAATTGAAAAAGTTTTTTTGTTAACCCCCCTTTGGGGGAATTCAAAATTCAGATCATTCAAAATGTACAAATTGAAAAATTAATTTTGAATTTTGAATTTTGAATTTTGAATTGGATTTACGACATGGTGACAAATTCTTCGGCTGTGGTCGGATGAATACCTACAGTGGCGTCAAAATCAGATTTAGTTGCACCCATTTTCACAGCAATCGCCATAGATTGAATAATCTCTGCGGCATGATCTCCGACCATATGAGCGCCTAATACTTGGTCAGTAGTCGCATTCACAACCAATTTCATCATCGTTTTTTCTGGTTTATCCACCAAACTATAGTACATTGGCCGGAAACTAGTGTGATAAATTTTTACCGCATCACCCAGTTTGTTTCTGGCTTGTGCTTCTGTCAAACCCACACTAGCAGCTTCTGGGGTGGAAAATATGGCGGTGGGGACAGTTTCATGACTGAAGATGCGGTTGATGTTGCCAAATTCGTGATCAGCAAAAGCCCGACCTTCACCAATAGCCACAGGGGTTAAATTGAGGCGGTCTGTGACATCACCCACAGCAAAGATATGGGGTTGACAAGTTTGACTATATTCATTGACGGTGATCGCTTGATTCAGACTGTATCCTGGACCTCTTCAGAACTGGGAACACAACCCACTAGGGCATTTTCTAAACCTAAACCCTCAATATTCGGAGTGCGACCAGTAGCTACTAAAAATACATCAGCAATAATGGAGTTGGTTTCTGCTCCAGATAAACTTAACTTTAAGCCCGCTGAAACCCGCTCAACTGCTGTAACTTCGCTATTTGGGATGATCTGAATACCATGATTGATCATCCCATTTTGAATTCCTATTTGGATATCTTGATCAAAACCCTTCAAAATGTAGTCTTTGCGGATAATTTGGGTGACTTGGGAACCCAAACCACGCATGATACAAGCAAATTCTGTACCAATATAACCACTACCCAGAATAGCGATGTGTTTTGGTTGTGTTTTCAAGTGGAAAATTTCATTAGAAGTAATCGCATCTTCTATACCTGGTAATATAGGCTTGAGTGGACGTCCACCCACAGCAATGAGGATTTTTTCAGCAGTAATTTTGCGTCCATTCACTGTGATGGTGTGAGGGTCTACGAAGGTGGCACGATGGGGAATGAGTTCTACCCCTGCTTTTGCTAATAAACTGATATGCAGTGCGGAAAGTCGCTTTACTTCCGTATCTATGGCGGAAATGAAATGTTGCCAATTTAACTTAACGTTACTTGCTTGCCAACCATAACTTGTGGCTTCTTCAAAAAGTGCTGGGAAATGGGAAGCATAGACCATCAGCTTTTTAGGCACACAACCGCGAATAACGCAAGTACCACCAACTAAATCATGTTCGGCGATCGCCACTTTTGCGCCATAACTAGCCGCCCGTTTAGAGGCTGCTAAACCTCCGGAACCAGCACCAATAACTAATAAATCGTAATCAAAACTCATAGAAATACCCGGTATGCGGTCAACTTTGGGGACGCGAGCATCTTCAAATATTTTAACGTTCTGATTGAACTTAGGTGAGGGGGATCAGAAAAAATTAAATTTTCACATCATCCAGATGCGCTACACTTTAATTTAGGAAATTCAAGTGATTTCTATCACATTTTTGCAGAATTTTTCCCCAATTGATCCAGAAATAGAGTTTTAATCAACATCAAAAATTTCTCAGTGATATCAATCACAAGTATTTAGGATCATGGTCGTTTATTTATCATGTATATTCATCTAAACAAAAGCACAGAAATTACTTTGTATAGACACACTTGACTGTGATAATTAAGTGATGACAATCACAACTATTTATGATTGAGATCGTCTACGACTAATAAATTAATACGCATAATTGTATACAACTGAACTCTAGCCGAGTCATTAATAGGGAACACACTAATTACCGACTGTCTTATGTAAGACAGTCGGTTTTTTATTTTTGGTCTGAATTTTGGATCTAGAATCCCCTAAATTTATTTATGGAAAGAAATCAAAAAATTTTTAAAGCGAGTAAACACCCGAAAAAATACCTTTGTTTCTAGTTTCAAGTTGACTAATTTTAATCATCGGGATTTCCCTGTGACAAGAGAAGACAGAGGGGAGGAGGAAGGAGGAAGGAGGAAAGAGGAAAGAGGAAAGAGGAAGGAAAGAATAAATAAAATTTCCCCACACTTGGTTAGTAACTTGACGCCAAATTGCCATAGCTACCACTAAATGTGGGGATGCTATCATGGTTGAGTATGGATTGATGACAGTCCAGTTCTGGAACAAAAGTTCAGGGCTGGAATGAACATATACAGGAAATTAAGACATGGCTTGAATGATGTAATCAAAATAAGGCGCGGCTTGAGCAGCGTCTTCAGCACTCAGTAAATCAAGAGAGGCTTTTTTGAGGGAGGTAATAGCATCTACCATGCCTGGAACTGGAACCCCAAGTGAGTTATACATTTCTCTGACACCAATCAAACCAATTTTTTCAATGGGTTCTTTATCACCAGCAAGTACACCGTAACTAACTACGCGTAAATACCAGCCAAAATCGCGGATGCATAGAGAACGCTGACGTTCACCATAAGCGTTACCACCAGGAGAGATAAATTCTGGACGCTTTTGCCAAAGTTGTTTGGTGGCTTCCTGAACAATCTTTTTTTCATTTTCCGCTAGAGTAGCGGCAATCCGGCACGCTGTACACCTGTTCCCAAGAAATCTTTGATATTCTTGAGTTCACCACTGCTGGGGTAACGCAGTTCGTCGTCAGCTTTGAAAATAACTTGGCTGATTACAGTCATAATTTATTCCAATCACCGAAAATATATTATTTTTAAGTTTAACAAGTCTGATGTACTTGACTTTGCCAATTTTATATTTTGGACTTTGGATTTTAGATTACAAATTATTTCGGTGCCTACCTGCTCAAATTCCACTTACATTATATTTCTATGACTTGGCAACAGGGTGAATTAATTGAACTGACGATTGATGATTTAAGTGATACAGGTGATGGGGTCGGACGCTGGGAACAGCGTGTCGTCTTTGTTCCCGATACAGTCCCAGGCGATCGCGTTCTTGTCCGACTGGTGCATGTCAAACCCCGCTTCGCACAAGCAGCCATCCAGCAAATATTACAAGCATCAGCCCATCGACACCGACCCAGTTGTATTGTGGCTGATAAATGTGGTGGTTGTCAGTGGCAACACATTACATATGATTACCAATTAATCGCCAAACGCAATCAAGTCATCCAAGCTTTAGAAAGGATTGGTGGTTTTGTCCAACCACCAGTAGACCCAGTTTTAATCGCAGCGTCACCTCTAGGTTATCGGAATAAGGCGACTTATCCTCTTGACATTTCTGCCAATGGTCGTGTACAAGCTGGTTACTACCAAAAAGGTAGTCACCAATTAATCAACTTAAATCAATGTCCTGTGCAAGATCCACGATTAAATCCTCTACTGGCGGAAATTAAACAAGATATTCAACAAGCAGGTTGGCAAATTTACGATGAACAGCGTCACCAAGGCCAAATTCGTCATTTGAGTTTACGTATTGGTCGCCGGACAGGAGAAATATTATTGACTTTGGTAGTCAAGGACTGGAATTTATCTGGAGTGGAAACCAGAGCAAAGGAATGGTTAAAACGCTATCCAGCAATAGTGGGGGTGGCACTGAATCGCAACAGCGATCGCACCAATACTATATTTGGAAAAGAAACTCGTTGTCTGGCTGGAGTTCCCTACCTGAGAGAAGAATTTGCGGGACTGAAATTTCAAGTCCGTCCGGATACATTTTTCCAAATTTATACAGAAACAGCAGAGGCACTATTAGAGGTAATCCAGTCAGAACTGAATCTTCAAGGACATGAGGTGCTAGTAGATGCCTATTGTGGTATTGGGACTTTAACCCTACCTCTAGCCAAGCAAGTACGGCAGACCATCGGTTTAGAAGTACAAGTATCGGCGGTAGAACAGGCAATTTTTAATGCCCAACACAATCAAATTAATAATGTAACATTTCATGCAGGCGCAGTCGAAAAACTACTGCCAAAACTGGGGATTATACCAGATGTAGTACTACTTGATCCACCTCGGAAAGGATGTGACCCGAATATTATCAAAACTTTACTGGATCTGAAACCATCTCGGATAGTTTACGTCAGTTGTAAAGTAGCCACTCTTGCTCGTGACCTGAAATTATTGTGTCAAGAGGGAATCTACCAGATAACCAGGGTGCAACCTGCCGATTTTTTTCCGCAAACCTCCCATATTGAAGCTGCTGCCTTCCTAGTGTTATCCACATAAACTTAGGGAGATTCATTCTTCACAAAAAACTCAAATTATAAATTTGTAGTCTAATGGATAGCAGTAATGCTAAAATAAATTGAGTAGCTCAAAAATAGAAATTCATTTTGCCACCATTTGATATCTGAGCCAAGACTAGTTTTTTGTGACTGAATGCTCCCTAGCATTTTCTAAATTTAGTTTCAAAGACGCAAGTTTGAAGGCAGCGTGACCACCTCAAATTAGACCAGGGTGAATGTGACACCAAACTGATGTCTAGCTAACTGAAAGCTATGGGGTTTCTCTTGTGATTACCATCTCGCTCCGTCCTGTTGGACGTAATTGGGGTACAATTAGTTTTGCCTCAACTCTCTATCTCTGTCCAATTTTAGATTTACTGTTAGCAGAAATTCCCAAAAAATTACAAGCAGAATTGCGACTAGGTCTTCAAGAAGCCTTAGTAAATGCTGCTAAACATGGCAATAATCTTGACCCTGGTAAGTTAGTAGTAGTTCGTTTTTCCTTAATTGATAATCAGTATTGGTGGATTATCTCTGATCAAGGAAGTGGTTTTACGCACACCTGTGATCATGATGATGACCCGACAGATTATCTCCCTCCTGATGAGGCAGAAAGCGGACGCGGTTTATGTCTTCTTCGTCAAATTTTTGATCAAGTAGAATGGAACCGTAAAGGCACAGAATTACGGCTTTGTAAACAAATAGAAAGCCGTTCTCTGTTATCACTACGCCGATAATTAAAAATTCACAATTAAAAATTAAAGAGTTTGGGTGGTTGGGTATCAATTCCAACCGCCCAATTTATATTATTTACTCCCTATGCCCATGACTAGCACAGGGTGGAGCCGAAATTGAGCGGTCAAGCCAACCCACAGCTTGTTCTAAGCGAGCGATCGCTTCTTGTGGTTGTTCCTTGAGTAGATAGACTAAAGATGCAGCAACTTGTTCCGTGGCACGAGAATTACGATTAGACTTGAGGCGATGCCAGTCATTAGGAGAGATAGTTAGTCTTTCCATAAGAGCTTGAGCCAATTCTAGATTACTAAATTCCTGGAGTTGACTGGATTTGGGTAGCTGGGTAGATTGAGACATACACTATTTGACTAATGACTAATTATCTTAGTTTACTACTAATCCATGAAGCCATCGCCAAAATCACCCCCACCAGAAGACAATCCTGAACTAGACTGGGAACAAGAACTAGCATCTCTAGAGCGATCGCTCTTAGAATTGAAAGCACGTTATGCCCAAGTACAGCACGATCGCCAACAACAGGCAGAATGGCAACAAGAACTCCATCAATTACGTCAAAATAGACGACAGACGCCAGAAATCAAAGCGGAGTTGCAGTATATTCAACAGCAATTACAGCAACTAGAACTTAATTTAGAAAGTCAGTTATTGTCTTGGGATAGCTTCAAAAAGCCATTCTGGCAAATTATCCGCTTTGGGGGAATGGGCGTTATTATAGGCTGGATATTAAAGTCTTGTGTTGGGTAAATTATGGTTAAACGAAGAATTGCCGAAATATTGCGAACTGGTCAACCAGATGAGTCGATAGTAATTCAGGGTTGGGTCAGGACAAAACGAGAATTAAAAGGATTTACTTTTATTGAAGTTAATGACGGCTCATCCTTAGCTAATTTGCAAGCTGTCATTAATCAGGATGTATCCAACTACGAAGCCATACTAAAACAAATTAATACAGGTGCTTCCGTGGAAGTAACAGGAGTTCTGGTGGCATCACCAGGGAAAGGACAACAGAATTGAATTAAAAGCTGATACCGTGAAAGTCTACGGAGATGCTGATCCCGAAACCTATCCTCTGCAAAAGAAACGTCATAGCTTTGAGTTTCTCCGCACTATTGGACATTTGCGATCGCGGACTAATTCCTTTGGTGCAGTATTCCGGGTTAGAAATGCCTGTGCTACAGCTATTCACCAATTCTTCCAAACCAGAGGTTTTTTATGGGTACATACCCCCATTATTACCGCCAGTGATTGTGAAGGTGCAGGAGAATTATTTAGTGTTACCAACTTTAATTTAAAAAATATTCCTCGCACAGCCAATCAAGAAATTGATTATAGCCAAGACTTTTTTAGTAAACCCACTTATTTAACAGTTAGTGGTCAACTAGAAGCCGAAATTATGGCAATGGCGTTTTACTAACGTCTACACTTTTGGTCCTACTTTCCGGGCGGAAAATTCCAACACTTCCCGTCATTTAGCCGAATTTTGGATGGTAGAACCAGAAATAGCATTTTGTGACCTAGAAGGAGATATGGATTTAGCGGAAGAGTTTCTCAAATACATATTTAAATATGTTTTAGAAACCTGTCCAGAAGATATGGAATTTTTCAACCAACGTATTGATAATACTGTATTAGCGACAGCCGATAATATTATTAATAATCAGTTTGAGCGTCTAACTTATACCGATGCTATTAAGTTATTAGAAAAGGCTGATGTTAAATTTGACTATCCTGTAAATTGGGGCTTAGATTTACAATCAGAACATGAACGTTATCTAGCTGAACAACTTTTTAAAAAACCTGTTATCGTGACAGATTATCCTGCTAAAATCAAAGCATTTTATATGCGATTAAGTGACGATGAAAACACCGTCAGTGCCATGGATATCCTCGCACCAAAAATTGGTGAAATTATTGGTGGTTCTCAACGGGAAGAACGTTTAGACGTATTAGAAAAACGAGTTTTAGCACAAGGGATGAAACCAGAAGATTTATGGTGGTATTTAGATTTGCGTCGTTATGGTACTGTCCCCCATGCCGGATTTGGTTTGGGTTTTGAACGACTTGTACAATTTATGACTGGAATGGCAAATATCCGTGACGTCATCCCCTTTCCGCGCACACCAGAAAGTGCGGAATTTTAAAAATTGAGGCAGGAGGTAGTGTGTTATTTCTGTACAAAATTCCAGCAAAATAGTTCATGCTACTTTTAGTCGGGTCGCGGCCGGAAAGCCCGCCTGGACTCAATGGCAGGCAAGATGCCTGCTCCACCCACCACTGTATTAAGTTTTGTAATAATTTCCGATAAATCTATCCAATGATAGATACCTTGACTAGAATTTAAAGTGTCTCAAGATATGTCAAGTTATCAAGAAGATTACATTCTCACGCTACCGATCCCGTAAAAATTAGGTTTAACTTGACCTGATGAGAATATAGCTTCTGACTTAAGTGGCAATCCACAAATTAAAAATTGTGTATCAGTCAGAACACAAATATTCCGGTAAGAGTCGTTCCCGTATTGTATATCTTCATCAGTAAGGTGAAGAACCTCAATTAAATAGAGGATTGGTTATGAAGGTGTTTCATAGTACCACAAAAAGAATTTTTCTGGCCAGCTGGATTTCATTCTATCAAGCAGATAGTGATAGAGTAAACCTGACCCAGTTGCCTAATTCGATTTCCCACTCACAGCAAAAATGTTTTCAACCGTTGCGACAGTGGTTAGACAACATTCAAATTAGCGATCGGGTGATGGCACACCGTTTATGTCAATTGATCCCATCTCAATGTCCGTTTGAGCGGGATATCAAATTATTTGGCAAAACCCTGTTTCATATTCCCCCAATGTGCAAACTCAACCCTTTTTATGAAGAATTAGTAAGTTTACGGTTTAGAGCTATGTGTTATTTGGCTGACAATTGCGGTGAAGATGTATCGGGTTATTGTTAAGGAACAGGGAACAGGGAACAGGAAACAGGGAACGGGGAACAGGGAACATAAAAAATCCCCCCACCTCCCCATCTCCCCATCTCTCCACCTCCCCACCCCATCTCCCTAACGAATCTTCTTCTGCCATTTTTGAATGGCATCTTGAGCATCTTCATAGGCAGGGGTTACTTCTGGCACTAAAGCAGCAGTTTCTATAGCAGCGCTGAATTCTCCACGAGCAGCCCGATTTTTAGCCAAATCTAAAATCTTTTCACTCCATTTATTAATTGCTTTTTGAGCATTATCAAAACCCGGTTCGCTTGGTAATACTTTTTTAGCAACTTCAATAGCTCGATTATAAGTAGATGCTTGTCCTGTGATAATTAAGGCGTTTGCGGCATCTAATAGGGTTTTATTACTCAAATACTGCTTGGATTCTAATTGCCATTGCTTGATTGCTGCTTGGACTTGAGGATAAAGGGGTTCATTTTTGGTAATAAATTGAGCCGTAGCTATGGCATTTGCATACTGTCTTTGTTTAACACGTTCAACGGCTAAATCTAAAATCATCTGGCTCCAAATCTGAATATTTTCCTGTGCTTGCTGGTATAAAGGTTCGCCAGGTTTAATCCGATGCGCGGCAGCTATAGCCAAACTCAAATCCTTTGCTTGAGTTGGCTTGAGTGACATTTTCTGCAACTCTAATAATGCTGAACTGGGATTTTTCGGCTCAGTTGGGCTGGCAATTTGGGTTGTAACTGTAGGTTTTGGGACAATAGGTGGAGATAAGGGATTAATAACTTGGCGATCATTAGTAGCTTTTTTAGGTGTTGCTATCAATAAATCCTTAATCTGGAAATTGGCTTGATTATGCAGTAGATATGTAGCTATTAAAGCTACTATTGCCAATATACTTGTAGACCACAATATAAATTGTTGCCCAAGAGAAAGACTAATCCTCTGGGACGATAAATTAGAAGTACTAGTTTTGCGAGCAGAGGGAATAAATCTTCCCCCTTGAGTTTCTTCTAGAGAAGTAGAGAGGGATTTAGCTACTGGTTCAGTGGTTGACTCTAAGGATAATTGATGATGGGGAGACTTTTCTACAGAAGTAGTTTTACTGAGAGTTGTTGCAGCAGTTTTACCTTGAGTCCACCAACCTCTTTCCTGAGTCGAATGTGCTAAAGGAGGTGCTGTGCGGACAACAGCAAAATTTTCTTCTGGAAAAATAACCGCTTCTACTGCCAATTCATTAGTGATTTCTGTGGATGGTAATATAACTGGTTGTCTAGACGGAATAATTGTCACTGGGTCTTGGATAGGACGCCAGTAATGTTGACATAATTGAGGGGTGAGAGAATTGAGATGATCCGCTAACTTGATTAAGTTACTCCCACTTCCAGAACGTAAAGCTTCTAATAATGCAGCGGTGAAGAATCCATAGCCTAGCTCTCTACTTTCATGGGAAAATTGCTCTGGTTGACAAGAAAGAATTGTGGCTAGGTGCAGTTCTTTTGCCAGTTCAATAATTTCTTGTCCTACGGGAGCATCGGCTTGAGTCCCAAAAGCGCGGTTGATATCGAGAATCAGTAATACATTCAGATTAGCAATTTGTAGACTTTGCATCAGCGATCGCACTTCGATGCCAGTTTCCGAGATTAATTCCGGATTAGCCAACACTGGCATTAAATAATCTTTTTCTTGATAATTGACTCCGTAACCACTAAAAAAGAACCAGAACATGGTCTTCTGGTTGCCAAGCTTGAGCAGCTAATTCCTCCCATAATAGGAAAATATTTTCCTTAGTCGGATAAGTAGATTGATCTGCAAAGGGTGGTGAAGTATCGGTCATTAGCAGGCAGTTTTGGGGCAAAAAACCTGCTTCTGTCACCAAAAAATCCTTGAGAGCTTCAGCATCTGCTTGTGCACAACTCAAAGGCTGAAATGAATGATATTGATTGATGCCAATCGCGATCGCCCAGTAATTTGCCATCCCGCTGTTTTTCGGTTGTTGTTTACCCAAAATTACGGTTGGCTTTGCTAAAAAAACAAAGCTAACCTATGCTTTATAGTCTAAGTGATTCTCAGTTAAAATGCACATAAAACTGTAATTTTTATTACTCGTTTTAACCAGAGAACTTTTACCCCATACAAATTAGATGTTATCAGTTAGGAGTATCAAAGATATGAATAGAAGTTATACTCACCAGTCATGGTCAATGATCCCCCCTTTAGTTATTAGTCAAATTGTTGGTAAAATCCGGATAGTTCACACCGGATTTTGGCTGCTATTGACGATACCAATTTGGTTAACAATAGAGACTATTACTCCTGGGATAGTGCGAGCCGATATTGCCAGGGTTAATCTCACTATTGACCCCCTCCCCAATGAAACCTATGAAAGTATGCTGCAAAGGGCAGAAATAACTGCTAGGGCAGCAACTCAGCGCATTTTTGACAAAGATATCCTGGTGGCAAATGTCTCAGTAGTTATCATCGTCAATAATTACGGTGCGATCGCCCCAGTGCTACAATTAAAAGTCAGTCGTGGAGAATGGCGTCAGCGTCCTGATCCCCATCGTTGGGTAAAACATTTTAAAAACGCGAAATCCCTACTAGTGTGGACAGAACCACCCATTACTAACAGTCCTGTCTTCACCCCACCACCTCCCACCAACGTGAATAATGACCAATTCCAACCAAACCCAAATATTCGTGGTGGAAACCCTAGAGGTAATCAACCAGGAATAGAGAATCCCGGATCAGGAATCGGTGACAGATAAATTATCCAGCCAACATATTGCTAATTTTGAATTGTTTAATTCCTGCGGGTTGGCAATTCATCGCTTACAATGGTAAGGTTGTCAAGAATTGTAATATCCGCTATCATGGCTGTTCCAAAGAAGAAAACCTCCAAATCCAGACGAGATAAACGCCGCGCCACCTGGACACACAAAGCGATCGTCGAAGCTAAAAAAGCGATCTCTCTGGGTAAATCAATTTTGTCAGGTCGTTCTACATACGTCTATCCCACCACTGAAGACGAAACTGAAGAAGAATCATAACTTCTCTATTCAGGAGTCAGGATACAGGAGTCAGGGGTCAGGAGTCAGGGGTCAGAATAAATTCAAAAATGGAAGACTATTTAAAAATCCTTCCTTATATCTTCTTTTTTCCTCCTGAATCCTGAATCCTGAATTTTTGATTATTAAAATTTCATCAATTGTCTGAGTAAAGATAATTTACCTTTGTAGGGTGGGTAGCGTAAATGTATATCTAACCAAAATGGGTTTTTAAACACACTTTTGTAATGGGTAAAGGTATCAAAACTAGCTTTACCATGATAACTACCAATACCACTATTACCTACACCACCAAACGGTAAAGAAGACACAGTAAAATGTAATACTGTTTCGTTGAGACAAACTCCACCAGAAGAGGTTTCTTGTAAGATGCGTTGTTGCAGGCTTTGATTTTGAGAAAATAAATATAAAGCCAAGGGTTTTGGTTGAGAATTAATTAAGGCGATCGCATCACCAATATTTGTATATGTAATTATCGGTAAAATTGGACCAAAAATTTCTTCCTCCATGATTGGATCTGAAAAAGAAACACCATCCAATAAAGTGGGAGCAATATAAAATTCCTCTTGGTTGGTTTCTCCACCAATAATAATTTTACCATCCTGGAGCAAATTGCTTAATCTATCAAAATGTTTTTGACTGATAATTCTAGCATAATCAGGACTATTTTCTGGATGTTCCCCATAAAACTCATGGAGAGCTTTTTTCAAACTAACTAATAATGACGATTTAATTTTTTCATCAACTAAAAGATAATCCGGTGCGACACAAGTTTGTCCAGCATTAATGAATTTTCCCCAGATAATGCGTCTAGCGGTGTGTTCCAGATGAATATCAGCATCAACAATACAAGGATTTTTCCCTCCCAATTCTAGGGTGACAGGAGTAAGATATTTTGCCGCCGCAGTCATGACAATTTTACCTACAGCTGTACTACCAGTAAAAAAGATATGGTCAAATTTTTCGGCTAATAGTTGCTGATTGGTTTCTATATCTCCTTCGATGACAGTAATATAGGCTGGCTCAAAATATTTAGCTATGATTTGAGCCAGAAGATGAGAACTGTGAGCAGAGATTTCCGAAGGTTTAAGAATAGCGCAATTTCCAGATGCGATCGCCCCTAACAAAGGTAAAATCAGCAACTGAAAAGGATAGTTCCAAGCCCCAATAATTAAAACTACTCCTAAAGGTTCTGGTTGAATTTGCGCTGATGCTGGAAGTAAGTAAATAGGAATCAATGATCTTTTGGGTTTAGTCCAAGTTTTCAGGTGTTTAATCACCTGGTCAATTTCCTTTAAAATTAAGATAATTTCCGAAGTTACAGCTTCAACTTCGGGTTTATGTAAATCTGCTTGTAATGCTTGCACAATAGCAGATTCATTTTCCAGAATGGCTTGCTGAAGAATTTTGATTTGTTCTAAACGGAAATTAACTGACTTAGTTTTTCCCGTCGCAAAATAAGCACGCTGTTCACGGATAATATCAGTTGTGGATAATGTGGTAATCATTTCTTAAACTCAGCAAAATATTTTCATGGTTTGCATGGTAGAGCTACGATAAAAACACTACCTTTACCCAATTCGGAATTTACTCTAATATTACCGCGATGTGCTTCCACAATTCGACGAGCTAAATAAAGACCTAACCCACTACCAGAATGGTTGTGTTTACCAGGACGAAATCTTTCAAATAAGGTAATTTGTTCTTCCACAGAGATGCCAGAACCTGTATCAGCAATTTCCACAGTGATATAATCACTAAAACTTGAGTTCTTAGAAAACGCTGAATTATCACTTTCGTGAACTGACTGTGGTGAAATCAGATGGACAGTTACAGTACCAGAGTTAGTAAATTTAATTGCATTACCAATCAGATTGGTAAATAGACGATGTAATTCTAAGCGATCGCCTATAACTATATTTTTAGTTGACCCTTCGGAAAACTCTAAATGTACAGATAGGTTTTTTTCATCAGCCAAAGGAGTTAATTCTGCGACTACTTCGGTGATTAATTGGCTGAGAATAACTGGTTGAAATGCCAAAGTTTTCCCACCGGCTTCAAAGCGATAAACTTCAAGTAAGGTGTTGACCATAGAAAGTAGATTAGTATTGCTACGACCCATAATGGTAATTGCTTCATCCATTTGTGGGGATAAATCACCTAAAAGACCTTGTTGAAATAGTTTCAACATCCGGTCGGCGGCGATTAAAGGGATGCGTAAGTCATGAGTAAGACGAGAGACAAAATCTTCCCGTTGACGAGCGATGATATCACGCTCCTCAATCGTGTGTTTTAAGCGTAAGAGCGATCGAACTCTAGCTAATAACTCATCACAGTCCACAGGCTTACGAATAAAATCATCAGCACCTAAATCTAATCCATGAGCTATATCAGGTGCATGATGAGCAGTAATTAGTAAGATAGGTATATACTGAGTTAAATTTATCTCCTTGCGAATACGTCGGGTGACTTCATAGCCATTAATTCCTGGCATCATTAAATCCAGTAATATCAAGTCATAATTAGAAGATTCTAGTTGTGCTAATGCAGAAATACCATCTTCAGCCTGGTTGACTATATAACCTTCTTCATCCAGAATGGTTTTGATTAAAACAATGTTATCGACAGAATCATCCACAACCAAAATTTTGTCATGGTAAGAAGATGTTGAACTCATAAAGTCGCGACAGATAGGGAATAGTTTATTTTTATCAAATTAACCATACCTTAACTAAAAAAAAAGTCCCCAATTAGTGGAAAGTTAATTTCAAGTCTTACTAACTCAACTAAGTTCATGCTAAATTTGTGGAGCAGGCATCTTGCCTGCTATTAAAGCTAGGACAGGCAAGATGCCTTGTAGGGCTGCTGAAATAACACACTAGTAGCAGAGAGAGCATCTTGCTCGCTGATATTGCCAGCAAGTAAGATGCTCTCTTAAGTTAGGTGTAACCCATCACACCTTAAAAAATCAAACAAATTGATGACATTTACACAATTTGAAAATTAGCATTAGTTAAAGCTAAACCACTACTTAAATTAGCCAATTTTATAGTCGAGAAAGTAGTAGCAATACCATCACGGTCAAACCATAATTCTCCATTGGTGCTATTGTAAATCAAGCGCTGGGCAAAATTTGTAGTTGTACTACCAATCACAAACGCACTAGTAGATAATGTTCCCACACTTAAACCACCAAAACCAGATGCTAACAGAGTAATCTTATCATCAACCACTGAAAAATCTGTGATAGTGTCTATTCCATCTGTTTTATTATTAAACCGGAAGAAATCATTACCAGCACCACCTGTTAATGAATCATTACCAGCACCACCTGTTAATGAATCACTACCAGCACCACCAATCAGAATATCATTACCAGCATCTCCAATCAAAGTATCATTACCATCTCCACCATCGAGAATGTTGTTGAGAGTATTCCCGGTCAGCAAATCATTAAAAGCTGAACCTGTGACATTTTCAATAGAGAGGAAATAGTCACCCGATGCATCTCCTCCACTAGCAATCCCTGTGGCTAAATTCACTGTCACCCCAGCAGTGGAACCCAGATAAGATGCTGTATCTGTTCCTGTTGCTCCATCTAAAATATCACCTCCAAAACCACCTATTAAGGTATCATCTCCCCCTTCACCTTTTAAAGCGTTATTTCCACTATTACCTTTAATGACATCACTCACCTGAGAACCAGTCACATCTTGGAAATTGAACACTTGAAAAGTAGTATTCCCTGAAGGTAAGTTGAATACGGTGAGACTATTGAGGGACAAATCGGCATTAATGCCATTAGTGGTACTGCTAGCAGCATCGATAGTATTGCGATAACTGGCATTACCAATAATATTCTCCACTTGTACAGTATCTGTTCCTCCTGTGGCTTTAAAAATTACTCCTTGAGTTTTTAAAGTAATCGCACTATCCACATAACTGTAATTTACCGTATCAAAGCCATCACCACCAATAATTGTATCATTGCCGGTGGTGGCAAAAATGAGGTCATTTCCTCCTTGTCCTTCCAGTACGTTATTCTTCTCGTCACCGATAATTTCATCTGCTAATTGACTGCCTTTAACATCTGTGAAATTATAGACATCAAAAGAAATGTTTCCTAAAGGTAAGCCAAATACATTCAAGAAATTAGCTGATAAGTTGACATTAATCGCATTGGTGGAACTGGAAGAAGCATCAATCAAGTTAGCAAAAGCAGAATTACCAATAAAGACTTCTGCTTGTACAGTATCTATTCCTAAAGCGCCTTTATCAATAATACCAGCAGGTTTTAAGGTGATTTGAGTGGCTAGTTGACTATAATCAACTGTGTCATAGCCATCTCCACCTATAATGTTATCCTTACCACTAGTGCCGATAAAGGTATCATCTCCTGATGTTCCCTGTAGATAATTGCTAAACTCGCTGACATCAATAATCTTGAAGCCACCAAAGGAATCGGCTACGTAAGCATAATTACTTACTATCTGCACCATCAGGCCATAACCATTAGTAGTACAAGTGCCTTTAAGGATGGGATTAGCCGGGTTACTGATGTCAAAGATTTGTAGTGCTGTATTAATACTAGTAACATAAGCGTATTCACCTACTACTTCTATACCAAAAGTTAAATCATTGGTATAATAACTGCCTTTAAGTGTGGGGCAAGCAGGATTACTGATGTCGATGATTTGCAGTCCTTGATTATAATCAGCTACATAAGCGTAGTTACCTACTACTTGTACACGGACAGCTATTCCAGGAGTATCATAAGAGCCTTTAAAAGTGGGGCAAGCAGGATTGCTGATGTCGTAGATTTGCAGTCCGTTATGTGCATCAGCCACATAAGCGTAGTTACCTACTACTCGCACATCGCAAGTCTGACTTGGAGCATTATAAGAACCTTTGAAGGTGGGATTAGCGGGATTGCTAATGTCGATAATTTGTTCACTTTGATAAAAATCAGTTACATAAGCGTAATTGCCTACTATTTGCAAACCACCAGATAAAGAAGGGAGGTAATAATTGCTCTTAACAGTTGGATTAGTGGGGTCGCTGATATCAACTATTTGCAGTCCTGTGCCATAATAAGCGACGTAAGCATAGTTTCCTACTACTTGTATACCCCTAGCATAACCATTTGGATTAGAATTACTACCCTTAAGGATGGGATTAGCCGGGTTGCTGATGTCGTAGATTTGCAGTCCTTTATCACCATCAGCTATGTAAGCATAGTTGCCTAGTACTTGTATGCTCTCAGTATAACCACCGGTATGATATCCTCCTACTAAACTGGGTGCAAATATCCCTTGATATGTATTGAGAATTTCTTGACCAAAAGCCAGAGTTGTCCCATCCTGCGCTGGAAGCTTCACTTCTAACTCCCAATTTCCTCCTAATGCAGGATTTCCAGTTTTTGTCGCTGATGCACTAATAACTGCTTTGGTAATTTGATGCAACTTACCAATAAACTCTTCTCCTGCATCCCCCGCAGCTACGTTACATCCATATAATAAAATCTCTGCTACTGACCAACGCTGTAAATCAGCACTATATTCTGTTAACGTCTGCAAGTTTAGTTTATTTTCACCAAGATATATCTCTCCTGGGACTCCATGTGTCACTATATGTAAGCTCTGAACTTGAGCATAATTCTCTAAAATTCTGGTAATTTCCTGAATTCCATTCACTTCTGGTTGGAGAATGAATACCTCTGCTTCGGGTTTGACTCCTTGTTTCAAGGTTTGATAATCTTGTACATCAGTGTAATAAATACAATGTGCTTAATTGTTGTTTTCTTCATTTTAACCTCTGGTATTTGTGTTACTCAAACAGAAGACGTGGGTTATCCGTCAGAACTAAATCTCAGTTCTTCGCAACATTCTGTTGGAAAGTAGTATGGTTGGTATGCTTAAATATTTTTTCAACCGATTAAAAGCGTATCATGCAATATATAACTCTTTGTATCAGTATAAACCCTTGATTTTCACTTTTGATTACCATTGACGGAATATGCTCTTTGCCAAGGGAATTAGGAATTAATATTTTAAAGTAAGTAAATAAACGGAAATAATCCTAACTATATGAATTTATGTAAAATTTATGTAACTAGCTAGCGTTTAAGCTTGAGGGTTCTATTGTAAAATGGCGGGCAAGATGCCCGCTCCACAATTTCTATTTCTATTTCAATTTCAATTTCTCAGCTAACTAGATTATTTTGATAATTATTAGTTCGAGGAGTGCGAGCCACCAACAACTGCTCCCATAAGTGCCGCCGCTAAACCTAATAAGGAACCAAAAACAAACCATAATAAAGCTCTCGATGTTGCAGCAGCAATCTCACGCGCTTGTTCAGGGGTGAAACCTGTCAGGTTTTGTGGTGAAGTTGTACTTCCTTGTTGTACTTGATTCATCACTTGAGCCGCATTGTAAGCACCAACCCCAAAAGCACCAGAAACTCCACTCGCGAACAGCCAAGAACTAATTGCTAAAGTTGTCGCCCATAAAATTGCCCCATTTAATACTGCGGTATCGCGGTTCATCGGAAGCACAAGCACGAGTTGTGACCCAACCACCGACAAATAACGAGATTAATAGGGCGATAGTTGACCAAAATCCGACGTTACTGGCAACGTTAGGCACAATGGATCTAGGTGCGCCTGAATTGGCAATTGTACCTGCTCCTATCGCTCCAAATAAAGAACTTATAATTAGTTGTGTCGCTAAGGCAACTAAAACACCAGAAAATATTCACCCCAACGAACACGATCACGATATTCTCCCACTCGTGCTACCATCGCAGGCTCTGGAGGAATGATTTCATCGCCTACTCGATTTACGTATGACATAGTTTATTTTCTCCGCTACTATTTCAGCAAAGTCGCTCAGATATATTCATAGGAATACTCGATATGCGAGAAAGTCAGTCCCCTTAGGGCTAGGTTACTGACCTTTTTCTCTCCAATTGTCAGAATTTAGGTTAGCTAAAAAGTTGACAGTTCACGGTTGACCGTTATTTGAAAACCGTCAACCGTCAACCATCAACCGTTAACCTGGATTCTTACCTCAAATTAAATTGCGAATTGTAATTTTTTATCTCTATCACCAGAAGGAATTGTCTAGTCTATCTTTGGTGATAAAATACTACTGAAAATTATCAAACTTTGAATTGCCGATGGAAAATTCCTAACCGAATATTTCCCATATTTCCAATTCAGGGAATAGAAAATACTTTTTCCGATCTGGAAATAATTTATTGAATTCTCTGGAACTATAAATTTATCCGTGGAAAATACTACGATTACTATTTGATTTTTGGAAAATTACGTGTATTTCCCGTACCACCTACTCCGAAACTACACAGATAATTTTAAAAGTCAAATACTAATGGTAATATTTATTCCTTGCGTAAGTACTAATTGTAACTTTAGCGACTAAAATGAAAATAAGTTTACAAACTATTAATAGTTTGTAAAGGTACGTGAATACAGTTTTCAAAACTCAATATTTTTGTTTTAATGTACAAAAAAATCTCCTCACAACTTTAGGTAATTTACTGTGCATAAGCAAGCGTCATTTATCGTTAGTGTTTTATTATGGGGATGCTTTACCACGGCAGCCCCAATTGTTGCTCAAGCTGAGGTATCACTATCCCCAGACAGCAATTCTCAATTAAAGCAATTAGTGGAGGAAGGACGAAGGCTGATCAATGCTGGAGATTATCAAGGTGCGATCGCTGTTTACCAACAAGCTGCCACAATCACTCCCAGAAATGCCAAAATTTACTCTGGTATCGGTTATGCGTATGTTCAACAAAAAAATTTCCACGATGCCTTAGCTGCTTATCGTCGCGCTATTGCTCTCGACCCAGAAAATAGTGATTTTTATTATGCGATCGGTTATATCAAGGGTAATTCCGGTGACACCTCCGGTGCTAAGGAAGCTTACCGTCGAGCTATTCAACTCAATCGCAATAATATGAATGCTTATGTGGGATTGGGGGTAACTCAGTCGATATTAGGAGACTATCAAGCTGCTGAGTGGGCTTATGAACAAGCCATTAACCTAGATAGGAATAATGCTCAAACTTATGAATTGATGGCTTCTCTCTATAAACAACGACGACAATACAAAGAAACCAGTATTTTACTTCGTAGGGCGCGTGACTTATATCACCGACGGAATGATGTTGATGGTGTGCAAAGAGTACAAACAATGTTGAATGAAGTTGGTGGATAAATTCTCAATTCCCAATTCTTAATTTTGAAAACAAAGCAAATACCCTGGGATTGGGTGCATCTCTTGCGATTAAAGTATTAATTCTTGCTTTCTTTACATAGATATAATTCACTTATGCTAGCAATGGGCATTCGCCAACCAGTCCCAAAAGCACGGTCGGTAATTTTCAGCCCAGGGGGTGCTTGTCGGCGTTTGAATTCAGCCCGATTTACCATTTTGATGACTCGCTCGACAATACTACTATCATGTCCAGCCGCAATAATTTGCGCTGCCGATTGGTGATTGTGAACAAAGCGTTCCAAAATATCATCTAAAATTTCGTATGGGGGGAGGGAGTCTTGGTCAACTTGACCGGGTTTAAGTTCGGCACTGGGTGCTTTATTTAATACATTTTCGGGGATAATTTCCTGATGGCGATTTAACCAACGACAAACTGAATAAACACGGGTTTTGGGAACATCCGCAATTACTGCTAAACCCCCATTCATATCCCCATAAAGGGTACAGTAACCTACAGCCATTTCTGATTTGTTACCAGTAGATAAGAGCAGATAACCATATTTATTGGCGATCGCCATTAATAAATTACCCCGAATTCGAGATTGTAAATTTTCTTCGGCAATGCCAAACTCAGTCCCGGTAAATAAATCCGCTAAAGTATGATCAAAACCTTCCATTAATTCACCAATGGGTAATATCAGTGTCCGAATTTCCAAGTTTTTGCTTAATGTCAAGGCATCAGTAATGGAATGTTCGGAACTGTAGGGAGAAGGCATCATTACACCGAAGACATTTTCTTTACCAATAGCCGCAGTGGCGATCGCAGCGACGAAAGAAGAATCTATCCCACCGCTTAAACCAATCACAACTTGAGAAAACCGACATTTTCGTGCATAATCACGCACACCTAAAACCAAAGCTTGCCAAATTTCCTCATCTTCAGATTCATTATTCTTAGCTAGAGATACCTAACTGTAAATCTTGTTTATCTATATCAAAATCAACCACTGCTAAATCAGGTTCAAAACCATTAGCACGACAAACAATTTCACCTTGACGATTTAAAGCAAAACTACGACCATCAAAAATTAAATCATCATTTCCCCCAACTTGATTAGCATAAATGATTGGCTTTTGAAACCGCACTGCACTATGTTTTAACATTGCTTCTCGCACCTCTTGCTTATGAAAAGTATAGGGTGAAGCAGATAAATTCACAATTAAATCAACACCTAAATTAGCTAAATCAGCAATGGGATTAACTGCGTAACTACGTTTACCCCAAAATTCCTCATCATTCCATAAATCTTCGCAAATAGTCACACCAATATTAACATCATCTAAAATGAAATTATTCGGTTTTAAACCTGGCTCAAAATAGCGTCTTTCATCAAATACATCATAAGTTGGTAAAAGCCGTTTATGAAAATATTGCTTTATGACTGTTCCCTCCAATAAAGCCATGCTATTAAATAAAGATTTGCCACCATTAATATGAGCTTGCCCGATTTTTAATCACAGTTCCAATCAATACAGCTAAATTTGGCGGTAAATCTCTAGCTAATTGCTGTAATGTGCAATCCATTGCGGCGACAAAACTAGGATTTAGCAATAAATCTCTAGGAGGATAACCACATAAAGATAATTCGGGAGTTAAAAGTAAACGCACACCTGCGGAAACTGCTTTTTGTGCTATTTCCAGAATTTTTTGAGCATTTCCTGATAAATCACCAATGATGGGATTAAGTTGAGCTATGGCAATTTTCATGATTTTTATTCCCTGTTCCCTTATTTAGATAAAAACCAAAGGTTTATCTTTAAATGGTGCAAAAGCTTCGGCATCAAACTTATATAAACTAGCTGGACGACCTGCACCCCGCGACACTTTAATTCCGGTATCACATAAAAAACCTAATTTTAGTAACCGGGCTCGAAAATTGGAATAATCTGCAAAATTTTCCCCTAATACCGTGGTGTATAACTGATATAAATCATTTAAAGTGAAAGTCTCTGGTAATACGTCAAAAGCAACTGGACTATACTCCAATTTATTTTGTAATCTTTGATGTCCATATGCAATAATTTGATTATGGTCAAACGCTAATTGTGGAACTTGCTTGACTGGATACCAAGCAATCCCGGTCACTCCATCAGTAATCAATTCTGCTTCCTCAAATCGGATCAAAGCAAAATAACTAACTGATAGATAACGAACACCATAGCTATCTGTTTCTTCTCTAGGGTCACGTTTGGACCACCAAAAGTATACAACTGCTCTAGATAGAGGTTGTTCACCTTAATTTTTTCCGCCATGATGCGATAAGCCGCATTTTCTAAAGATTCCCCTTGTCTGACCAAAGTACCAGGAAGACTCCAAAAATTTAAAAATGGTTCTTGCTGTCGTCGGATTAATAGTACTAAGAGCCGATTTTGGGTAGTATCTACCGAAAAAATTACATTATCAACACCAACCTTGAAATCAGCCAAAGGTTGTTGATTTAGTGAAATTGAAATCTTTTTTCTCTCGCGTCCTGGCATTTGTACAAATGCTGTTGATGAATATAGGCAACTATAGGGGGGGTGAGGGCAACTGTATTTCCTTGTTCCCGAAAAGCCGTGGAAGAAATATCTAAACCAATTAGACTGGCAATCGCGATTTTTCCCCCTAGCTCCTTTACTTCCTCAACCATAGACTCATCTATTACATATCCTGGTCTTGGTACTACTAGTAGTTGCACTTGTTGTAATAAATCTTGAATATGATACCAGCGTGGTAGTTGACTTAGTAAATCTGAACCAATTACCAAGGTGTATTCAGAGTCCCGACCCCAACGAAGTTTAGCTTTTTCTACTGTTTCCAGTGTTCGGAAGCTACTCAGTTCTTGTTCTAAACTAATATTATGCTGTGATGTGTCTAGATGAGCAATCAGTAGTTGCAACATTGACGCTCGATGCGATAAAAGGGTTTGCTGGGATTTAAATGGGTTATCTGCTGCCCAAACCGCCACCCAATCATAATATTGAGATAACCATAAGAGAATTTCTTGATGTCCAGTAGTTGGTGGGTCAGCACTTGTACCAAATAAAGCTATTCTCATCATTTTGCACTTTTTACAGTTCGTTGATTTGGTATTGGTGAGAGTTTATTAATCTTCTGTCAAAGCAACGCAGAAATTTCCACATTGACAGCAATAGGATTCTCTAATCGTCGGGTTTGGTCTGGTAAGCTCGCAACTGAGTTCGCAGTGCGTTGACGAATGGTGGTTAAACTTTCTGGTGGTTGTAAAGATTTTCCCTCTTTCATCACCAACTGCAACAGAGATTGTGAATTCCCTCCACTTTCATTTACCAATCTCAGGTGATCAGTTTGTAATTTACCTCCCACATAAGCACGATAAATTTGCTTACGTCCTGGATAAGTAACCTTACCACTAGACTCTTTCATGACGGGAATACCATCAATGTCTACTAACTTATAAACTCCATTCACCGGAGAACCAGTGACTAGTCGAGTTCCTAATCCATAACCATCAATTTGCGCTCCCGCAGCTTTTAACCTCGCAATTTCCCATTCATCTAAGTCACCACTAGCGAAAATAGCCACATTGGGAAGGAGCGATCGCACTTGTTGAGATAAACTCACTAAATCTCCTGAATCTAAACGCACCCCAGTTAATTGCATTTCTCCAGAATTAACCTTGACGGCTAATTTTTGGGCAGCAGCAATGGTGTCATAAGTATCAATCAATAATGGTGCACCAGGAAAATAGCGATGAAAAGCTGTAAAAGCTTGTGCTTCATCACCTTCTATCGCTGACAAAGCCATGACTAAAGCATGCGCCATCGTACCACTTGGCTGTTGCCCTAGTTGTATCGCTGCTAACACATTAGAAGTGGCATCTAACCCTCCCGCTAAAGCTGCACGTGCTGCCCATAAAGCACCTTGAGGACTAAAAGCCCTTCTAGTACCAAATTCCAAAAGTGTTGCTTTTTCCCCCGCAATATCGCGTAATCTCGCTGCTCTGGTAGCAATTAAAGTTTGGTAATTAAGCGTATTCAGCAAATAAGTTTCTACCAATTGTGCTTGCCAAAGGGGAGCTTCCACACGTAAAAGTGGTTCATGAGCAAAGATAGCCGTACCTTCAGGTACAGCCCAAACATCACCAGTAAAACGACCCTCTGCTAAGATTTTCCAAAAGCGATCGCTAGCATGAGTAAAAATTCCCGTTGCTTGTAAAGCCGCGATTTGGTCAGAACTAAAGCGTAATTTGGTTAAATATTCCAAAGCTTGGGTCAATCCCATCGCAATTAAATAACCAAAACCCTCTGGTAAACGTCTTACACACAACTCAAAACTAGCTTGGCGTTGTTCTATACCTTCCCCCGTATAACAAGCTGCCATAGTCAGCTGGTAAAGGTCAGTCAACAGACTGTAATCAGCAGCACTAACAGTTAGAGCCTGATTTGTCTGTATATAATCCAAATCTGAGAGAGTCGTCATGTCAGATCACCCTGATCGCAATGATTTCTATTTATGGTAGAACTTACCATAATTATTGTCAACTCCTGGATGGGTTAATCTGAAAAAAGACTGGTATTACGTGGATGTACAGAGAAGGTAAGGGATAATTTACTATTTCTTTAATATTTGTAATAGACATCTGGGAAAATTAATTATGCGTTCGTTAAAACCCTTGGTAGGGGCGTATTGCAATCCGCCCTTACATCATTTCTGGAGATGTCTAATGTGAAAATGCAGTAATTGAATACTTCGCTAGTACCAATTAAATCGTTAATGGATATAAACTTTTAGCTAGTTAACGGTATAATGGACTCATGAAATTTCAATGGAATCCAGATAA
Organism: uncultured cyanobacterium; assembly: GCA_963766435.1. GTDB lineage: Bacteria > Cyanobacteriota > Cyanobacteriia > Cyanobacteriales > Nostocaceae > CAVXZH01. The sequence continues at coordinate 1,171,541 of CAVXZH010000006.1, read as the reverse complement.
AGCAAGTAACAATATTAAGCTGATGTCTTCAAATTTCAGCTTACACCTTGTGAGCTTTCTTACAACCCTCCCCCACTTTTAAAACATCCTCTAAGGACAGCACTGTGATACATGGAACAGTTTCTGATTTTTCAATACCTCACTGAAAAAATTTGTTCAGTAGTTAGATTTAAATCTGGAAATGTAGGTGACTCGATACGGTCTTCTCCTCTAAATTGTTTACTCTGATATTCTCCGTCGTCATTTAAAGTATAAATTGTGATAACTGGTTGTTTTGATTCACCTATTAACATCTTGCTACCAAACGGAACATAATCTACAATCCAATATTCAGGTATTCCCATTTCTTCTCTTCGAGACGCTACGCGAACATAGTCAGCCAATTTTTTATGGTAATCATCTCTCCAATTAGTACTGACTACCTCAATCACCAAAGGAATTGATACTGCTTTACTAACAATAGATTGTTTTTTCCATAACGGTTCATTTCCTAAGTTAGGAAGGTTTAGTAACACAATATCTGGATAGTAACCTGATGATTGATTTTCCGGTTTGACTAGAACGTTTTTGCTGCTTATATCATAAAGAAGTTTGAGTTTAATTATTTCTAAAAGTAACATCCTTGCTAAAAACATAACTATTTGTTCGTGCATTCCCAGTGGTTGTGGCATTTCAACGATATCTCCACCGTGCAACTCGTAACGAATGTTTTCTGGTTGTGTTTCTAAAAATTCTAAAAATTCATCAAATGTAAATATTTTTTGCAGAGATTGTGTCATGATTTTTACTTACTCAACTGCCTACTTTTATAGGATATAATAAAAACAGGCTTTTACTGTAAAAGATAATTATAACAGTATAAACCACTCATCTTCAATTACGACATTTCCAGTTGATCGCGATTCTAATTATCATGTTATAAGAGGTAAAAATATGGCACAAGTAACTCTTAACAAAATACTAAAGCAGTTGGAGAAACTCGAAGTAGAAGAACTTCAGCATCTGAATCAAATAATTCAAAAATATCTCGCTGATAAAGGGACAACTCTTAAACAGGAAGCATTTCATCAAGCTCTGCTTGATTCTGGGTTAGTAAAAAAAATTAAGTATCCTTTTTATGAGCCAATTAGTGAGCGACAATTGATTCAAGTTGAGGGTAAACCTATTTCTGAAACCATCATTGAGGATCGCCGTTAGATGGCAGTATACTTTATAGATAGTAGCGCATTAGTCAAGAAGTCACAAGGAGGTGTAATTTGTAATTCTGCGCGACAGTAAACAATCCCGCGAGATTCTTCCCGACCGTCAGAATGACAATATAGTAACGTTTTTTACCTTTATTTTGACTTTTCAAACATCCTCTAAGATACTAAAAATCAAAACTTTTCAAACATCCTCTTAGATTAAAATCTAATCCTGATGAATTAAATTATTCCTATTCTATCCCTAAAGTTTTTTGGATAACTGGATTAACCTCATAAACTAACTCATCAGGAACCTTCAGCATTTCTTTGTCTCGATTTTTCAAAGATGCTTTTATCCTATATGCTAATTCAGTTACATCCTCAATTCCCATAATCCATTTATTCACATATTCGTACACCACACTACCACTAATCCCCAATTGTAGCGCTCGTCTTTCCAGTTTTTCTAATGATAAATCCCGGTCTGGCTCCATTGATAACGAACTTTTGAATGTTTTAAAATTTTTTGCCATTCATCTTCTGAACTAAATATATTCGAGTCAAATGATGATGGTATTGCTTGCGCGAGAATTGTCTGAAAACCTTCATGGGTAATTTTGATTTTTAAAATCCGTTCTTGTTCGGGTTTTGTTGCGTAACCTGAACGATAAAGCATCCAACCAAAAGAAGAACTAAAGCTTTTTCCAAAAGTTCCCAGATGCAATGCTTCGTCAGCAATTTCTGGTTTAAACGCTTGATAAATAATAATTCCTTCATTGTCAAAATTTGCTAATATTTGTCTTTGCATCTTTTCTGATAATTTTAAATTCCTCAAAAAAACCACCCTCTCGGTAAAAAGGGTGAGATAAAACAGCAGCAAAATTTTTAATATTACTTAATCTCCCCGCACTAATAGCGGTGCTTCCAAAATCCCCATGATTTGAATTTTGAATTGAGTTGATTCTTGTTGTAGCTTGTCAAGTTGTAATCTTTAATTTCTAGGTTTTCTATATTTGTATACTACACAAGCACTACAAAAGTGTCAATAGGGAAATGCCAAAATTTTGCTTATCCATCATCACTTACGTATTTCTTGGTAGTGTTATTGTAAATACACTACCTTTATTTCGTTCCGATTTCACCGCGATAGTACCTCCATGAGCTTTTAAAATCAAGTCCGATAAATGTAAACCTAAACCACTACCAAAGCGTTTATTTCTACCTTGACGAAACCGTTCAAAAATTATGGCTTGGTCTTCAATATCTATCCCATAACCAGTATCTGCTACTTCAATGGTGATACCGTCTTTAGGGTTCGCAGATGATGGAAAAATGCGAATTTCTATACCACCTGAATCTGTAAATTTAATGGCATTACCAATTAAATTCTGCCAAACTCGTCGTAATTTAAGGGAGTCACCTCTGACTACAGCACTTTTCTCTTCCAGTGGATCTAAATGATGATGGTCTATTTTCAAAGTTAAGTGTTTATGCGCTGCTAGTGGTGTTAGTTCTTTAACCACTTCTTGAATGATTTGGAGTACATCACAATCCTGCCAATTTAAAACCTGTTCTCCTTCCGTTTCAATCTGAGAGACTTCTAGCAAATTATTAACCATTTGCATTAAGTTTTCGTTACTGCGAATCATCACGTTAATAGCTTCTTTCATTTCCTGGGAAATCGGACAAAAGATTTCTTGGGTAAATAAATCGAGCATATTATTTGCTGCTCGCAAAGGATTTCGTAAATCATGGGTCAGACGAGAAACAAAGTCTTGACGTTGACGCGTCATTTTTCTCTGTTCATCAATACTATGCTTTAAACGCAATAGCGATCGCACTCTCGCCAGTAGCTCATCCGTATCAAATGGTTTACAGATAAAATCGTCAGCACCAGCATCCAAACCTTCGACCACACTAGATTCATGAAAAGCCGTAATCAACAAAATGGGAATATAGCCAATATCCTGGTTATTCCGAATCCGTCGAGTCACTTCATAACCATCCATTCCCGGTAGCATCACATCTAAGAGGATTAAATCGGGTGGGTCAGCAGCTACTTGCTGTAAAGCTCTGACACCATCAGCGACGAGATAAATGTCATAACCTTCGCTCTCTAAAATCGTTTGTACTAAAATCAGATTATCTTTAGTATCATCAACAGCGAGAATACGGTCAATTTTAGAATTTTTGCTCAGAGACATGATTGATCATCTTCTTGGTGAGTAATCTAAATCAAATTATTTAAGTGGGATAACCCATTGATGTTTTACTTGATTGCGGTGGAAATGAGAAGGTATTTTGACTTTGATAAACCATCTCTTCCGGCTCTAACTGTACCTTTAACTCATCCACTGGGGTGATGGGGAACTTGATTTGTCGGGGTAAATCAATTTTAAATATCGACCCCACTCCCAATTGACTTTCCAAAAATATTTTTCCTCCCATCATTCTCACTAATACATCAATAATGGCTAAACCCAGACCAGTACCAGGATATTTTCGAGTCATGCTTTGATCAACCTGCTGAAATGCCTCAAAAATATGGTTGAAATCTCTAGAAGCTATCCCAATACCTGTATCTCTAACAGTTATTATCACTCGATTTGATGGCATTTCTTTCACCTCAATCCAAATTCCTCCCGACTCAGTAAACTTGACGGCATTTGAGAGTAGGTTAAGCAAAATCTGATAGACACGCACTGGATCATTAAACACTAAATTATTCACTAGGTCATTTTGTACTAATAAGGACAAATTTTTTGCTTCCGTGAGAGAACGTATTTCTGTGACCGTACTGTATTGATGACTTGAGTTAAATCAAATTTTTCTGGGTTTAATTCTAATTTTCCTGATTCCAATTTAGCAAAATCTAGGACTTCATTTAACAATATCAACAAATGCTTACCGTTATTAAGAATACGTTCTACCATATCTACTTGCTGATAATTAAGTTGTCCGAATTTAGGACGTAGTAATATTTGAGAAAACCCAATAATAGCATTCATAGGAGTTCTCAACTCATGAGATATCATAGCCATAAATTGGGATTTTAAGCGTGATGCCTCCAAAAGCTTAAGATTTTGTAATTGAATTTTTTGCCTTTGCTGTTCTAATTCTTGGTTTTTCCAAATCAGTTGCTCGTTAGTTTCTCTCAATTGCTGATTTGTCAAATCTACTTTCATTTCTGCACGATAAATCCGAATGGCATTTCTTAAAACTTGGGCTAAAATATCTGGTGTTACTTTTGATTTAGAAAGATAGTCTGTAGCACCTGCTTTCATTAATTCCACAGCTATTTGTTCATCTGCCTGATTGGTCAAAATGATGACAGGAATTTTAATTTCTGAAGACCGGAATTGATGGATTAGGGTTAACCCATCTTGGTCTGGTAAACGATGGTCGAGAAAAATGCAGTCACACAGATGTTTTTGGAGATGAGAGAGGGCTTGATTGCCATTACTTACCTCCATTAGTTCCATTTGCACACCTGCTTTAGTTAAGGCGTGACGAACTGCCATCCGGCTGACTTCATCATCGTCTACAACCAAAATTTTCAGCGTTTCTTCCATCGGTTTTAATTTTCGCTGTCACACATGGGTTGATGTATAGCATTTCTCTTGTGAAAGTATCTACCACTAAACTAAGCTTTTTCAGCGTTCATTTTCTAAACTACTTGAGAAATTCCTGTGATTATCTTCACCAATTTGCCAAGTTTTACCCCTTTGAAAATATTTCTAACTACATTTAACTGCCGGCTAACTGACACATTTTTTCGCCTCGTTGATAGCGGTTTTCCCTGGGATGAGATCCAAAAATTATGGAAACAGCTATACAGGAAAAGACTTTTACTTCTGACGGGGGCGACTCCTGCTATAATGTTTTCAAATTTGTTGACTTTTGCTCAAAGTGATGATTTATCAAAACAGGAAAGCTCAAATAAAGTAAAATATAATACTTTATTTTTAGCTCAACACCATTGTAAATGAGTAAGTGCGCGTTCGTCCTCAGCCATAAGGTTGAGAGTTGTATGCAAATATTGTGTATCAGAAGCTTGACCAGTGTTACTGTTGTTGAAAGTTAACTAACCCATTATTAACCTGTGTTAACCTGTTGATTCGACAGAGGTTGATTTTCATGAGAACACAGGATATTATTTAACTTGATCTTGACGAATCAAGGTTGATGGATGACAAAAGAATAGTCAGACTTAATATTTCGTTTCAACATTCTATAGTTTTTGAGGAAAAATCCATATATCTCCAGTTAGACTTTTGTTGCCATTTTCTCTGAGAAAAGAGGAATTTAATATTTCTATCGGTGGATGAACGACAGGTAAAATATCATCTACCTTTGGGATGGGAAGACAGACAGTATCTATATAAATGGCAATCATCTGATATTGAGAAATATAACTAGATTAAGTGTGGGTGCAGTAATGAGCGAGATTAGTATAGTTTTAATCGAAGATCATGATTTAACCAGAATGGGTCTAAAGACTGCATTACAGTCTCACAGTGGATTAAAGGTAGTTGGTGAAGCAGCAAATGCTACCCAAGGACTCAAACTTTTGGAAAGTACTAAACCAAATGTGGCACTGGTGGATATTGGTTTACCAGATATGGATGGCATTGAACTCACTCGTAAGTTTAAGCGTTATCATTCTGACCTTGGGCAGTTGAATACAAAAATCCTGATTCTGACTATGGATCACACCGAAGATGCTGTTCTAGAAGCTTTTACTGCTGGTGCCGATTCTTATTATATGAAAGAAACCAGCATCAATAAATTAAATGAGGCTATACAAGTTACTTACAATGGTAACTCTTGGATTGATCCAGCTATTGCCAATGTCGTTTTACGGAAAATCCGGGAAGGCATACCAGGAGACAACCAATCATCCCATCAGCCAGAAACAGTAAAAATTCGGGCTTTGGATCAAGAATACAAAATAGTTTTGGAAACTTATCCTTTAACTCAACGCGAACTAGAAATTTTATCGTTGATTGTGGGTGGGTGTAGTAATGGGAAAATTGCGGAAAAATTATATATTACTGTAGGTACAGTCAAAACTCATGTTCGTAACATTCTCAATAAATTTTGCGCTGATGACCGTACCCAAGCTGCTGTCAGAGCTTTGCGCTCTGGTTTATTGAACTAAACTCAGATCCCAGCACAGATATAGGTTAGATAGCCAGAGAATCGATACATAAGTTTTCTTTAGATTTATCCAGACATCTCATAACCATAACTTTTTAGACTGCACCTGCACTCACATCACCTTTGATGCCATGGTGGGAAATCACCCCACCGTCAAAGTAGTTATGGATTCGCATTGATCATACAATTCTCTCTCTACACAAAGGTTTTACTCATGACTCCTCCTATATTTGGCAGCGATGAAAAATTTTCCCCAAAGATGGCTCCATTTTTGTCATTTGTGGCGGTTGGTCTACTAAAATCAAGGACGTACTCAAAAGATGGTTTTGAAAGCCTAGTTAGGATAGGATTCTATCAGGTCGATCAAATATGAAAAAACTACAAATTTATTATTTCTATTGGTGGATTAACAATGGTTAAAATATCATCTATCTTAAGTATGAGAAAATAGTGCTAACTCATATAAAAGGTCATATTTTGAGAAATACCAATTATACAATTAGGTAAAAGTGGGTATAAAAATGAGTGAAATTAGTATAGTGTTAATTGAAGATCATGATTTAACTAGGATGGGTCTAAGAGCTGCATTACAGTCTCACAGTGGATTAAGGGTGATTGGTGAAGCGGCAAATGCCACCCAAGGACTAAAGCTTCTGGAAAATAACAAACCAGATGTAGCCGTGGTGGATATTGGCTTACCAGATATGGATGGGATTGAACTGACTCGCAGGTTTAAACGTTATCAAGCTGAAACTGGTCAGCTCACTACCAAGATTTTGATTCTCACCATGGATCATACCGAAGATGCTGTTCTGGCTGCTTTTGCTGCTGGTGCCGATTCTTATTATATGAAGGAAACCAGTATTAATAAGCTAACTGAGGCTATACAAGCTACTTACAATGGTAACTCCTGGATTGACCCCGCCATTGCCAATGTGGTTTTGCGGAAGATGCGGCAAGGTATACCAGGAGATAATCAATCTTCAGAACAGCCAAAAACGGTCAAAATTGAGGCATTAGCCACAGAATATGAACAAGTTTTAGAAACCTATCCTTTAACTCAACGGGAACTGGAAATTCTGGAGTTGATTGTGGCTGGGTGTAGTAATGGGCAAATTGCAGAAAAATTATATATTACTGTCGGCACAGTCAAAACTCATGTCCGTAATATCCTGAATAAGCTTTGTGCAGATGACCGTACCCAAGCGGCTGTGAGAGCTTTGCGTTCTGGATTAGTTGGTTAGACTTGCTGGACTACCATGTTCTTTGTTGTAAACATTCCGCAATTCTTTGGGCTGCACCTGGATTACCTAAACGCTTAAACCCATTTTCGGCAATTATTTGCAAGGTATCCGGGTTTTTTAATAAGGATTGCACCACTTTTGCTATTTGTGATGGTTGGTCTATCAATATCAACGATATCCCCAACAGTCGGCTTTGTGCTTCCGCAAATCCAGGATTATATTGGCTTACGACCAGGTATGGCGATTCGCTGGTTTTCCTAAACCGACAAATTGTTCCGTCGCAGTTCCGGCCATGGCGATCGCTAAATCTCCCCAATGCAAGCAGTCATTATAAGCATCTTGTGTGAGCAGCAAGTAAGCTTTTTTTTGCTGAAAAATTAAGGTATGAGGGTCACTCAGTTGGATGGGAGCATGATCATGGAGTTGCCAACCTTGAATTTGCAAGCTTTGTGAGAAAATATTTAGGTCTAAACCCGGTGCGATCGCTCCTAAAAACACAACTTGACCAGAAGATGCCATAATCGAATCTCGTTCCCGAAAACTTGCTAATAAAGCGGAAACAGCAACCATAATTATTTCCCAATTAGCATAAGCTTCAGGTGAACGAGAACCAGGAAGCAGAGTGATAATTAAAGGACGAATGATTTCTTGCTGTTGAGCATCAGAACTATAAAATCGTTGTTGGGGAAAACTTGGTTCTAGACCATCCATCATAGGATTACCCAAATCAAAAGCTGGAATCGACCATTTCTTTAAGATTTTGGTAGTTAATGAATCTCTAGGAAAGACAGCTTGACAACGACGACGACTCATCAACCACCTTTCCCAAGGATGGTAAATGGAACCAGAAAAGTTTTCCCAATAGGCAGATTTGGATGTGCGAGGCAATAAACCCACCTCATCTCTAACATAATATTCTGATTTTGCCGTACCTACAAAGGCATATTTAGCACCACTTAAAGCGGCGAAAAACAAAGGGACAATATCCCCTACAGCCAAAACTGCCCTTTGGTTACCTAATTTCTTTTGTGAATTTACCCAACTACGTACAGTTTGAATTTGATTCCAGGTCAGCTGTAATAGACCACCACGGATATCTCCTAATAACTCACGTCCATCCATATATATAAATCCACCTGAAGGCATCGTCCGGACTGAGCCGATGAGTGGTATTCCTAATCTTTGATAAGCATTACCCTCACCCACCAGAGGTAAAGCAAAAATATCTGGTGGATTGGGTTGTTGTTGGAGTGCTTGTAAAATACGTACTGCAATGATGTCTTCTCCATGACCATTACTTAAAACCAGTAACTGCAAACGAGAAGTTTTAGTTGATGGTGCAGAAGCTAAAGATAATGGGGATAAATTACTCATAAATAATTAAAAATTACAAATTTATCAAGATTGTTGATGTCAGCCTTTTGAAGGTTTTCAGGGAAACTTTGGATAGACCGTAAAAAAGGTTACTGCCTAGAGGTATTTTTGTACGCAAATATTTACCGTAATCAAACTATATTCCTATAGTTTACACAAATAGATGACTAGATCATTATGCAACACGCCAATTTTTTTTAGATATTTCTGGAATATTTACCATTGAGTATTCGTTAAAGAAAATAGGAACGGTTCACAATTAAGTTCATAACTAGATAAGTAAGTTTGTACATTTACCAACATTTTACTTAGATATTTAGGCTGGTCGTGTTCTGTAACTGATACTACTGTATGTACGCTTTGATGATCAGAAAGTCATACTTCACACTTGAACCTAATTTTGTTAATTAAGGAGAACATACAATGCTGCAAATTATTAATCTAGAAAACCAAGAAATATTGGTGGATATCTCTACTGAAGAATTAACTACTGTTCATGGTGGTGGTCCTTTAACTGGTGCGATGTCCAGCCTGATTGCATTAGTGACTGCCGGACCGGCATTTTGGAGTACACCAATAGTACAAGGCGCTATCGCTGCGGCTATATTTAATCCTAATACGCCCTAATTTTTGTTAACTCTCATGAGTTTATTTCTGTTGAGGTAAATCGATTGCATTAATTAAGGAGAACATAAAATGCTGCAAATTATTAATCTAGAAAACCAAGAAATCTTAGTCGATATCTCTACTGAAGAATTGACTACTGTTCATGGTGGCGGTTCTCTAACTGGTGCGAGCGCAAGTCTGATTGCATTAGTGACTGGCGGACCGATATTTTGGAGTACACCAGTAGTACAAAGTGCCATAGCTACGGCCATATCTAATCCTAATTGGTGAAGTCTCATCAGTTGACGTTGAGGTAAATGATGTGCCCTAGCTCCATTGCTAGATATAGATCGGATATTTACCGATTCATCGTCGGTGGAGATGGGCGCATTTATTCCCATATTTGATATTAATTTGTTGTCATCAAGATTCATTATTTACTCTGAATAAATAACTTAAAAAAGACTAAATTGCTTGAATATTGTCATAAATAAAAAGCAATTAAGTATCTTGAATACCACACAATCCTAGATTAATAGCACAGGTTTTATGTCTAATTAAATATGCCAAAAATATTGATTTATTGATTCATTTGCATAATTATTATTTATGTACATAACAAATATCACGAAATATCTAATTAAGAATTAAATGATCATGAGCCAAGATTTAAAATAATTCTTATAGCTATATAGTTGGTGTTTTACCTAAAGTGGTATCTAGTTAATCAGATGAATTACTCCTCATAAATTATGCTATTAACACAAGAAAAATTGCCTTGTTACCAAGATATTCTCCTCAGCTTAGACTATCGCAAAAGATTAGAAAAAATTGCTCGTAAATACACTAGAGGTACAAGACTATCGTGGGAAGATGCTGTTCAAACTGCCTATTTAAAAGTCTTATTGGTTGTTCAAGCCAGAAAATTTTGGACAGGTAGTACACAACAGTTTTATCGTTGGGCTATTACCGTGGCTCGATATGTTATTATTGATTTTGTTCGTAAAGAAACTTTGCGTAATTGCCAAAGTTTAGATTCCCATATACCTGGAACAGAATTATCATTATTAGACACAATTCCTGATGAATTTAACACATTAGATGCAGCAGAACGTGCCGATTTGATTTTGAGAGCAATAGAAGCTATTCACCAACTTGATAAATACTATCCTCAACGAAAATATCTGCCATTATGGCAACGAAAAGTTGATGGTAAAACCCAAAATCAAATAGCTGATGAATTAAACATTAGCCAAGGTGAAATCTCTAAACGTTGGCAGGAACTTATAGAACGCATTGCTGAGTTATTAGGACTATTGGAAACTAAACATATCAAGCAGAAAATACAAGAAAATCACTATAGTAAGACAGTATATCATCAGTCAATAACACTCACTAGTACAATATGGCGTAAATAACTTATTCGTTGCAAATCCATGAAAAGCTTACTCTGTATTCATTTTGAATTTTGAATTCCGCTTTGCGGTATTGGTTAAATCTCTATGTATTGAATAAGCATTAAACTGGATGTTTATATAAGTCTCAGTTTGAATAGATTTCTGTGTTTAAATAAAATACAAGGATAATATGTTAATACCAAAATCTGGAGAAATTTGGGAAATAAATCGGTTAGTCAAGTGTCCTGTGATTTTATCTCGTCAAGACCAAGAAAATTTATACTCCAACTCAGCACAAGAATTTTTTAGCGGTAACTCACTACCACGTTATGTAATGATTGTTCAAGAGCCTGAACCATCAAAAAAAATTGAGGAATGTTATTTGATTATTTATGTAATGTTATTATCCCTAGAAACAGATTTTATTAGTGATATAGATGTACTAATTACTCCTCAAATATCCGGTTTAACTCAAGATATTTTAGCAGAGACTTGGCATATTATTCCTACACTACTTTGTAATTTATTCCAGCCAGTAGGTAAACGAATTCCCTTCCATATTTATAGTTATTTACTGATGATAAGAGAATATTATTATGGGTTAATTCCGGAATTACCAATAATCTCAGAAATCCCATATTTAGGACTTAAAAATAAGAGTTTGTGGTCTGTCAAAAATTCAAAAATTCAATATTTTCATCAACAAGAACAAGCTTGGAGTGATGTATTGACAGTGCCAGTAGCAGCTTATACTGTTTATATGCAAAGTATAGATTTAATAAATCAAGTATTAAATGAAGGTTGTCAAATAGAATATGATTTGCAATATAATTTTAGCGATTAATCAGGTATAGCCATCTTTGTTTTTCCTAAACCTACAAATTGTTCGGTCGCAGTTTTTTCCATCGCAATCGCTAAATCTGCCAAATCCAAGCAGTCATGATCAGCATTTTGTCTTGCCTGAGCAGCAAGTAAGCATTTTGTTGTTAAAAAATTAAGGTATGAGGGTTACTCGAGCTGGATGGGAGCATGAGCAAGAAGTTACCAACTTTAAATTTGCCAGTTTGAATTTGATTTCAGGTAAGCTGTAATAGAGCACCACGGATATCTCCTAATAACTGACGTCCATACATATATATAAATCCACGAGAAGGCATAGTGCGGACTAAGCCGATTAGTGGTATGTCTAATCTTTGATCACATTACCCTCACCCACCAAATGTAAAGCCAAAATATCTGGTGGATTTGGTTGTTGTTGGAGTGCTGGTAAAATATGTACTGCGATGATGTCTTCTCCATGACCATTACTTAAAACCAGTAACTGCAAACGAGAAGTTTTACTTGTATAGGAATCTTACTTTATTTCTGAACAAGACTCCGTACTCTTTCCCGGTTCCCTGTTCCCGGTTCCCTGTTCCCTCTCTACGCAAATACGTTCAAAACTCAAAGCGGATTCCTATATGAATTGACTGTGACACTTTAGACCTTAATCCTCTGGGCAAATTGTATAGCACACGATCAGCAACTTAACTCATGGAAAATAACTTACCTCCCCCAAAAATCCCAGGAATATCATTTGTTTCATCAAATAATCAGATTAATCTTGATGATACAACTCTGTTAAAGCAAATAGTGGCACAGGATCAAACGGCACTAGCACACCTATATGATCGCTATGCCAGAATCATTCATGCTGTTGCTTTTAAGAGCTTACACTCTGTTGAAGAAAGCGAAGAAATAGTTTTAGACGTTTTCTCTCAAGTATGGCGGATTGCTTCAAACTATGACATAAGTAAAGGCAGAGTTGATACCTGGCTATTTATGATGACACGAAGCCGAGTTCTAGACCGTTTACGTCATAGACAACGGACAGCGAAAATAGAAGTAGCTTCTATTAATATAGAGATCCAATCCACAAAAGTCAGCGTAGATCCATTAGAAGAAATTTTAATTTCCGAACGACGCAGCCAAGTACTAACTGCATTAAAGCAAATTCCAGAGGAACAAAGGCAAGTTATTGAACTGGCATATTATCAAGGATTAACTCACAGCCAAATTGCTGCCCAAACTGGGCTATTATTAGGTACAGTAAAAACACGGGTTAGATTAGGATTAAATAAATTGAGAATAGCCCTTGGGATGGCAGAATAAAACTACTTAGATAAAATGTTACTAAAAAAATATGGAATCTAACGACCCCTGTTTTTGTGAACTGGCTCCACTCTATGCACTCGATATTTTAGAGTCATCAGAACGTCAATTAATTGAGGAGCAAATTGCTGAAAATCCAGAATTAGCAGCTCGAATTGGCAGAATTCCAAGCGGCGGTAGCTAGTATTGCTTATAGTGTTCCTAGCGTATCAATGGCAGCTGATTTCAAAAATCGACTATTTGAGAAAATTGGGGTGGAGATTCCTGAGCAAGTACCTCTGGTTCAGCCAATTCCGGAAATTATCCTCCCTAATTTAGTGGTACGACATCAGGATTTAGATTGGCAACCCTACCGTCAAATACCAGGAGTTTTGCTGGCTCAACTTCATTTTGATCCAGTCAAGCGAGAAGCAAGTTGTTTATTGCGAGCAGAAGCTGGTGTGCGTTATCCTCTACATCGTCATACTAAAGTTGAGGAGATTTTCATGCTAGAGGGTGATTTAATTATTGGTGAAGAAATATATGGTAGAGGCGACTACATCCATTCAATGCCAGGATCACTTCATGCTCCGGAAACTCGTAGTGGCTGTATGTTTTTTGTTCATGCTTGTGTAGATGATGAATATCTAGAATATTAATATTAGAAACACTATTGATTTTTAATATTTGTGGAGGAAGAAATAGTAGGGGCGTATTGCAATACTCCCCTACTACCATTGTGTATACTTCGATTAAAGATTCAGATTCAACCAAAAAAGTCTCTCAGCTTGTGACAAGTTATATTCAAAATAACCGATGATAGACAAAGAAGTTACTAAAAAGATAAAGATAAATCGCTGCATATTTTCCTCCTATTAAGCTTTCTTGCTAGTTTTTACGCCTTTTTTCAGCATTCTAAATCCTAAGAATAATGGTATTCCTAATGCTAGACTCTGTTCTGAAGAAAAGTTAAAAGGGACTGGAGTGATGGTATTGGTAAAAGTACCATAACTTGAACTTGTATTGTCAAATCCAGTGGTAACTAAAAAATATGGAGTATTAGCAGTTAAGTTGATTCCAGTGAACCCAGCATTTCCTTCATCGGGGAAAGGGTCATTCCCACTTAGTAAATTAGTCAATGGGTTATTTGGATCAAAATTATTCTGATATAAAAACTCAATACCCGAGAAATTTTGCGTCCCAATAATATTATAAGCACCAGTGGCACTAATGGTAAACGGCTGACTATTATAAGGAACCGCAGTACCATTAGTGGAAAGTGCTGTCGGGGGGTTGGTTCCACCTTCATATCCCTGTGTTTGTGGACGATTAAAAGTTGGTCCGTTGGTGGTGTCACCTGTAAACGTCAGTGCTTGAGAAGGTAGGGTAACACTAACCGATAAAGCGATCGCACCAGAGGCAATCAGCATGGAACTTTGCCAGGATTTTGCTAACATATGATGATGGTGGGTAATTTTTGCGAGAATTTCGTAATTTGATCTAGTTCCAGGGTTGTACAAGTAAAGCTTGTGTCGTAATCCATAACCCCAGTACAGTGACACAGAAGGCACTTGCTACTGGTAAAACTTTAATTTTGGGTATTTGTAGAGGTAATTTCTCAAATCGGTCTTTTGCGTAAACAAGTATTAATCCAATCCCAGTTAGTACTGATGCTAGACCTAAACTAAAGGCTAATACCAGCGCTAATCCCAAACCAACTCTCCCCAGAGCGATCGCACTTAACAAAACCACTAAGGCTGAAGGACAGGGTAATAAACCACCCGATATTCCTAGTGCTAAAATACTAGTCCACGATACAGAGGATATATCTGTGCTAGGTGGAAGATGTGAATGGTGATGGTGATGTTCATGGTGATGGTGATGTTCATGTTCATGTTCATGTTCATGTTCATGAAAAAGTTGATTACCTTGCCATCGACTGATCAATAAATTCAGTCCAATTATTGTTACCATTGCACCAGAGAATACACTTAACCAAGGATATAATTGCTCGGTTAAAATCAACTGAGATGTACCAAGAGTGACGAAACCCAGAGCAAATATGCCAGATGTATGAGTAATCGTCATGATTAATCCCAGGAATAGTGCGTGTTGAGGTTTGCTACGGGAACCCATCAAATAAGCACCAACTACTGTTTTTCCATGACCTGGAGAAAGAGCATGCACACCACCCCAAATAAAGGCGATCGCTAGAGCGATGAGAATAGTCAAAAAGTTATGATTGTCTTGAGTAATCAAGCTGGTAAAGAGATCATTGCTTCTGCCGATGAGAGGATTATTTAAAGAATTAAATGATTTAACATTGGTAGGAAGTGCTGACAGACCTGAAGCAGTGACCGGATTGAGTTTGAAGGAAATATGACGCTGATCAAGAGGACTATTGAGTAACTTCGTTGGGTAATCTCTCAAACGGTTGGTGATACTCTGATTATTGAAATTACCTTGAATGGGAATACCATTTGTAACTACGGTAATTTCTCTCCAACCCAAGCGTTTTGAATACAATTTGTCTTCAAACTCAATTAACTGATGGTTCCCGACTAAATTAATCAAACCCTGAAAATTACAACTCAGACGTAGTGTTGATAATCCTCCTACACCTAAAGGAAATTCCACTGCGGATTTGACTAAAGAGAGGGGTAACAGTTGTTGATTAATTAATATCTCCAGATTTGAGGAGACTTCCTCACATTTTTGAGTTGAGTACTGAATCATCTCCACAGACTCAGTTTGGTGATTGCGATTGGTATCCAAGTGGTTAATTTCTTGGAAAGCGGGAATCTCGGCCATATCTAAAACATAATCAATCCCTACAGAATTTTTGTTGACCTCAATTCCTGCATAATGATTAATAGTGAAATTGCCTAAGGGATGAGCTTCAGCTTTTGGTATCCAAAACCAAGATATTGCCAAGATGACAATGCTACAAACCAACTGATACAGCAGTTTTTTCATAAGTAGCGGGATTTATTTTATTCGACAAGGAAATTGAAGACTTCAAGTTAGCCAAAACTTGAACTGCTTGATCAGCATATTTGTGATGAAATCGAGGATTGAGACTTAAAGCCTGATTTAATCGCTGGATTGCTTCTTCTCGTTGATCTAAATGGAGTGCAATTATCCCAGTATGAAATTGCACTAAGGCATCCTGTGTGCCATAGCGAGTGGCTTTTTCTGCAGCTTGTGCAGCTTCTTGCCATTTGCCGTTAGCTGCTGCGGCCCAAGCTAGAGTATCTTCAGCATAAATGTCATCTCGCACAGCTACTTCACTGCGAGCAATTTGTAGTGCTTCTGGTAACCGGATACTGTGTTCAGTGTAATACACCGCTAGCGCCCGGTCGTAGATGCCTTTAATTTTACTCAAATAAGCTACTACCTCAATCAAACCTTCAGTTTCCACCGCAGCTTGGGAATCTCCTAAAGCTAGCTGGGCATCTGCTTTGATGGAGAGTGTTTCGATCAACGGCATTAAATCTAAACCTTGGTTAGCGGCATTTAAAGCATCATCCCATCTGTGTTCAGATGCATAAAGACGAGCTAATCCTGTAAATGCAGCTATATGACGAGGGAAAAGTTTGAGAGCTTCTTTATATCTCTGTTCAGATTCAATAAAATCTCCAGATGCAAAGGCCAAATCACCACTCCGGACATGAAACCAAGCTCGCGTTTCGGCTGAGTTGGTGTAGAAAGAGTCCATTTCTTGCATAGTTTGATCTAGCAGTTGTCGTGCTTGATCTAAATTGCCAGTTAACTCTAGGTAACGAGCCAAAACGGCATTATGTCCAGAGATAGAGGTTTTGTCCGTCACCTTTTGCAACAGTTGATGTGCTGCATCATAATTACCCAACTCCATTTGAATTGATGCTTTGAGTGAGACAAAACTCACATCCTCAACCGATGATTTCTGGGAATTTAAAACATCTATTGCTGCTTTAAATTGATGTTGAGACAGCAAGGTTGATGCCAGCAACATATAAGCAACGGTGTTATTACCTGGTTGCAAGGAGATTGATCTGCGTGCTGCTGCTTCTGCTCTTAACAAATCTTCTACATCTGCTACTTCTCGAAAACGTCTTAAATATTGATCAGCTAACAGACGTAAGAACATGGAAGAATCTTCAGATTTAGCAACTTGTTGCTCGTAAAAGTTGATGATGTGCGATCGCTCTAAATAATCAGGAAAGACAAGACTAGAAGTATCTTTATCTACCAATTCATTATCGGGGAATAAACTTTGCGCTTCTGTATCAGAGGGTTCCAACAGAAACAGTAAACAAGTCAGCACCAAAACCCATATTACTCTTAGAGACATAAATCTAAAGAGGATTACCTAAATAAGGGAAGACAGACAGAAAATTGGCATTATTCTGAACCAACATTATCACTAATCAGTCCGGGAATTTCACCCGCAGTAATTCCTGTAACTGCATGACCAAAAACTACAGATGCAGTGATATCAATTATGTCGTCTTTTGGCCTTCTCCCACCAAAATCGTTGTTTAACTGAGTACCCAAATAACTACCAGTAGCTTTAGAAAGGTCAGCTTGAATAACATCAGGAGTCACCACCGAAACCAGTATATTGGCTAGATTTGAAGGTCTACCAATCGCATTGATAAATGCTTGAATAAATTGAGATTGGTAAGCAACATCGTTTTTTGGAGTCTGAAGATTACTGTTGTTATGAGCATTAAAGTCCATAAACAGTTCATTCAAAGCTGGAATAGCTAATCTCTCAATCTGAGCAAAGTTTCCATTGCGGAGTCGAGGAGTTTGAATACTAGTTGTGATCCAAACCCCAATTTTGCCAGTACCTAGCAAATTTCTAGGCAATTCCACCACAATTGAGTGGACATTAAATGTCCCAATCGTATCTTGTGCTTGGCCTGCTGGTCGGAAAGAAAGGACTTGAAAGGGAGGAGCAGGATTAGGTTGAAACTGATAGTTACGGTCGGGGATGATTTTAAAAAATTGTTCCAAATCAAAAAAGAATGGGTCTTTCCGTAGACCGACAAAGGTGCTAACCCCATTCACTGTAGTGAATGTTTGATTCAGTGAACCTGTGCCTGTTGCTCCCACGAGGGCAGATTCTGTTCCTATTTTACCTGGAGCGCTCGAACCGTATACTGTTACGGTTTGATTTGCTCCTGTACCATTTACCTTAAATTGGAGGACAACATCTTCAATACTATCACCTGTGTTATCAATTTTGAATTGATAAAGAACATTGGGGTCAAATCCCCTATTTTCACCAGGAGCTATCAGTGGGTCAAAGTCCATCACTAAAACAGCATTATTGGGATTAGTTGGACTCTCAAATACAAATAGGTCTCGTGAGGTCTGCGGCACTGAGTTTAGTCGCTAGAAAATTTGTATCTTGATGGTCTGAAGCTAATGCTGGTTGAGTTAGAGAGATTATTACTAATATTAAAACCGCCAAAAATGCGGTTAGAGACTGAGAAAAGGCTCCACTGATAACAACCTGATGACGGGAGGATTTTTGGGTGAGGATATTTCTAAAATCCATGAGTTTGATGTCTCCTTGAGTGTATCTGCTCTCCACTTGCGGCAATAATAAATTGCGTTCTCTATTTTTAGATACGTTGACTTATTTCATTTGGATCTCTCAGAAACTAGATAAATTGCTTAATTATTCGTTAAATTTGCTTACATTTCTTCTTGTCGGTAAATAACCTGATGATAAAATCACCAAAATATCATATACTTAATAAAGTGTATATTTTTTGCTTTTGACTTGCTTAAGCTCGATTGGTAAAAATATAAATATTCTTTCATATTTAATTCTGATAAAATTCAGGGATAATAATCTGATTTTCAAACTTTTGTGCAAAAGTATAAATATAGAATACTATTACGGTTTGATAGTAGGTATTTATACAATCAAAAATGGGTTAGCAAAATCTCAATCTGTTGCTTCAAAATTCTTTATAAAGACTCTATTATGTCTTACAGCCAATTTACTATCGATAAAGCAAAGCGGGATTTGCAACTCACCATTGTTGAGGGGGTAAAGTTTTTTCCGGAGACAATTGCAGCAATAACCCCTAGTTCCAGATTAGAAACAATATTAGAAGATTTACCTTGGGCTATAGCAGTAGGCACAGAAAAAGCTCGTTCTGAGGTCATAATCAATCCTGTCCTTTTGGAAATGCGACGCATTCTCAACCGAGAAATTAGCGTTTTTTCTGGGGAACAGTTTGATGTAGATATAGGTGCAGGACTCAATGGAGTCTGTGATTTTTTAATTAGTCGCTCACCAGAACAATTAACTATAGAAGCTCCTACTATAGTGGTTGTAGAAGCAAAAAAAGCAGATTTAAAGTTGGGATTGGGACAGTGTATTGCGGAAATGGTAGCGATGCAACGCTTTAACCAAGCATCTGGACAGCCTATGAAATTTGTTTACGGTTGTGTTACCAGTGGTACACAATGGCGATTTCTCCAGCTAGAGTCACAAATTGTCACCATAGATTTGAATGATTATTCTTTATTACCTGTTGAGCAAATTTTGGGTTTTTTGGTTTGGATGGTCAAAGAAGGGTAACTAGTACTGCAAAGCGCTATTCGGCAAATAACCTGATAATAATATCATTAAAATTGTAAGTTACGGACTGGAAATTCAATTTTAGATCGAAGATATTTAGCAGAAATAGTTATTTCTTGGAAACCAGAGGAAATAGATATGATCCTGATTGTGGTTGATGCAGATGATAACATACCTCAAAGACAGCTTGATTTACAACGTGCTTTAGAGAAAATTCGCGATAACCATTTAGATGCTCATGATCATCCCATTAATAATGGAAGTGCTGGAGGTTTAGCAATTAGAAATTTTGAGACTTGGTTGTTAGCCGATATTTACACTGTTTCTAGCATCTTAGATGTGCAAATCGAAGCAGTGGAAAATTTAGAAGATTTAAATAATACAAAAGATATTCTAGAAAAAGCGATCACACAATCAATCTATCTCTCAGAAGAGACCAGCAATCAACGTCCACTCCAAATCCGATGGAATTTAGCGAAGCAAATAGATTTAACTATTCTCAAAAGTAATTGTCCCAATGGATATGCTGCTTTTTCGGAAAATTTAATCACAGTAGCACAAGTAATTAGTTCTAATAACTACAGGGAGACTCATTAAATTTGTAACAGGCATCTTGCCTACACGGAGAGAACAGGCAAGATGCCTGTTCCACCTTTGACAGAAACAAAAGATGATCATAAAATGTCCTATTCTGATAAGAGGTATAATTTAGGGGATAATATGGGTAAAAAGCCGGAAGTTAGGATTATCCCCATCAACTAGCCCTCGCTACAACTAACGCCAGTTAACTTTTATTAAAGACTATATTAATTATGCGAGTGTCTTCTACAGCAATTTTTACTTTAGCTACATTAGCGGCTAGTAATGCTACTCAGCAAGTAACAGCTGCACCGCCTACAACTATCATTCAAGTCGAAACAGCCCCAGATGATGGGGTGTCAGCTGTTGCTAATCAGTCTGTACCCGAAGAGGCAATCGCATCACCAGAGAAATTAAGTAGTCAAAACTTCTCCCCCAATTCTATCTCCAATCAGGGAACACAGCGACAAAAATCAGTCCCAGAAAATGCTTCCGGTTCTATCCCTATTGAAGTTCCACCCCCCCCAAATCCTAGTTCTCGACTCCCTGTAATTGAAAAGTTAACAGATCAAGAAATACAGACAATGGTCTTAGAGCAGGACACTTCACCTGCGATGATTAAAATTCCCAATTCCCAACCGACGGACTTTTCCAAAACCCAACCCTCCTCTTCATCACTTCCTGTCATTGAACAGTCGGTGAATCATGACATCCAAGCCCAAACTCCGATTATTCTTGAAGTTCCACCTCCTCAAAATTCTCAATCTCCCACCCCTGTAGTTATACAATCAATAAATCAGGGAGTACAAACCATAGAAAAACCAGATAATTCCCCAGTGGTGATTAAAATCCCCACCTCCCCACCTCCCCAACTCCCCAACTCCCCAACTTCTGTAGTTGTAAAACCAGTAGATAATCCTGTACAACCAGTAGTAGAGCCAATTAATTCCTCAGTGACCATTCCCAATTCTCAAATTGCTACCACCTCAATTCCCAAAGCTGCTAACTTCCCCAAACCTGAACTGCTGACGAATCCTACATCTTCAAATCCAGATCATGATTTAGCACTTACAGCTACAGATGTGCAGATAGTAGGGGTTAATCTAGAATTACAGCAGATTATTAGCAAAATGATTAAAACCCAAAAGGGAGGAGCTACTAATCAAAGCCAGTTACAACAAGATGTGAAAGCAATTTTAGATACAAAATTATTTACTAGTGCCCGTGTAAATAGTAGTATCAATCCCTCTGGGTTAAACGTAGTATTTCAAGTAGAGCCAGTTATAGTCCGTGGTATCCAGCTCTCTGGCTCTCAAGTTCTGACCTATAAAGTTGCTTTAGAAAAATTAAAACCTCAAATTGGTAACGTGATTAGTCCGGCTCAACTCCGGCAAGCAGTACAGGAAATTAATAAGTGGTATACTGACAATGGTTATAACTTGGCTAGGGTATTATCAATTAAACCTAACCGTCAAGGTATTCTAACTTTGAATATCGCCGAAGGATTGGTCAGTGAGATTAAGTTTCGCTTTATCAACGACCAAGGTAAAACTATTGATGAGCAAGGAAAGCCAGTTAAGGGAAGAACTAAACCGGATTTTCTGAGAAGACAACTCCGCTTAAAGTCTGGTCAGATTTTCCAGGAAAATCTGATTAAGCAAGATGTACAACACTTATCCCGCACAGGCTTATTTGAAAGTGTCAATATCGCCTTAGAAGGAGATGCAACTAAACTTGATGTGGTGTATGAACTCAAGGAAGTTGGTGCTCGTTCTGTTAATTTGGGTGGGAACTATAATGCTGACAGTGGTATAGAAGTTACCTTGAGTTATCGAGATCAAAATGTTGGTGGTGTTAATGATACTTTGGCTGGTACTATTGGTGTTAGTAGTCGGGATATACAGTTTGATACTAAATATATTAGTCCCTATCGGGATACAGAACCAGAACGTTTAGGGTACACTGTTAATGCCTTTCGTCGCCGTGATTTTTCCGATACTTTTAATGATAAAGTTAAATTGGCTAATGGTGATCGGGTTCGAGAAAGTAAGTTTGGTGGTGGGATTAGCTTCCAACAACCTTTGGAAGATTGGAAGACTTCACTAGGAATTAATTATACTCGTATTAGTATTCGCGATCGCGACGGTAATATTGCGATTAAAGATAGTCAAGGTAATCCCCTGTCTTGGAGTGGAACCGGGATAGATGACTTAACCACAGTATCTTTTAGTGCTACTCAAGACCATCGAAATAACCCCATTCAACCAACTAAAGGTTCCTTAATCAGTTTGAGTACAGAACAATCTATCCCTGTTGGTGATGGCAAAATTTCGCTGAATCGTCTTAAAGCCAATTATAGTCGATATATGCCAGTCCAGTTCTTTAGCAGTAAACAGCCACAAGTATTTGCTCTAAATTTACAAGCTGGTACTGTAATCGGGGATTTACCACCTTATGAAACCTTTAATTTGGGTGGTTCTAATTCAGTGCGGGGTTACAATGCTGGAGATGTGGGTAATGGTCGCAGTTATGTATTAGCTTCTGCGGAATACCGCTTTCCCATCATTAAAATTTTGGGAGGTGTGTTATTTGCTGACTATGCCACAGATTTGGGTTCTGGTAATACAGTTTTAGGAAATCCCGCAGGTGTACAAGGTAAACCAGGTCATGGTTTTGGTTATGGTGCTGGGTTGCGGGTTGAGTCACCCTTGGGTTTACTTCGCGCTGACTATGGTATTAATGACCAAGGAGATAGCCAAGTGCATATAGGTTTAGGTCAGCGTTTTTAAGTAGAGAGTAGGAAATAAGGAACCGAGAACGGGGAAATTATCTCCACACCTCCCCACCTCCCCACCTCCCCAGCGAAGGATTGATTAAGATTAATGTTTATGGTTATTTAGTTAAGTTCTAAATTGATTATGTTAGCAGGCACAATTTTGCAAGGTGGAAAATATACCCTCATACAGGAAATTGGACGGGGTGGTTTTGGGATTACATTTAAAGCCATGCATCACTATTTACAGCAAGAGGTAGTGATGAAAACCATCAATGAGAAATTGCGTCAACATCCTGATTTTCCCAAGTTTGAAGGTCAATTTCAAGATGAAGCCCGAAGATTAGCTACTTGCGTCCATCCTCATATTGTGCGAGTCAGTGATTTTTTTGTGGAAGCTGGGTTGCCTTATATGGTGATGGAATACATTAGAGGAGAAACTTTAGGACAGGCTTTTGTTTTACCGGGCATACCATTAGCCGAAGAAACTGCTATTCATTACATCCGCCAAATTGGAGCAGCGTTACAAGTAGTACATCAAAATGGTTTGTTGCATCGAGATATCAAACCAGATAATATTATTCTGCGAGAAGGAACTCAGGACGTAGTACTCATTGATTTTGGTATAGCTAGAGAATTCAATAGTGGTGCAAAACAAACACACACAGGCATAGTTTCGGAAGGTTATGCCCCAATTGAACAATATTTGACCCAAGCACCCAGAACAGCCGCTACAGATGTTTATGGTTTAGCTGCAACTTTATATGCACTATTAACAGCACAAGTTCCCTTACCAGCATTATTGCGCGATCGCCAACAAATGCCTTCTCCACGTGAACTGCAACCCCATGTCAGTGCGGCGGTGAATCAGACAGTAATGCGAGGAATGGCGGTAGAGATGCAATTTCGTCCTGAAACTGTGGCTGAGTGGTTGCAACTTCTACCAGGAGTGGGATTGAATCTGACACCAGAATCAATATCCACCACACCAGCACCCACAGTTCATTTATCTCCATCATCACCACTAAAAGTTAATTCGTTACCGAAACCAGCCGGACAAAATTATCTGCAAACACCAGATTTGATGCAGAAGATGATATCCACCCCCAAAATGGGATTAGCAAAAATATTATTAGGTCTGGGTGTAGCTGCGGTAGCAGCTATTGCTGGTTTTGCCATGATTAAAACATTAGCTAAACCTCAATCAGCACCAGTTTCTAAACCACTGTTTCAAAATCCTATTCAACAACCTAAACCATCTGCATCTGGGACAAATCAGATACCATCAAGCTTAGATCATCAATTACCTGCTGAAACTACTACTACTACCACTGCTCCCCAGGAACCGGTACGGATTAAACGCCGCCGACGCCAGCCAATTAATGATATCCCACCTGTTAATACTGATAACGATTCTGAAAATATATCGCCGCAAAATAGCTCAGAAAGAAGACCACGTTCCGAAGAGACTGTACCCGATACGTCATCTACACCATCATCAGTAATTCAAAAATTACGCGATTATAAATCGAAGTCTAAAGCTTCTCCTCCAGCAGAAAATAAATTACCCCCTACTAACAAAGATTCTAGTCAACCCCAACCGGAGAAAAAAGAAAATCCTGTAGTCATACCACGAGTATCAGCACCAAAAGAACCGAAGCAATCTGCTCCCGGTGCTGTAGTAGTTCCTACAGTGAAAACTCAGTCGAATCTACCTGCTGATAACCAATCCCAAAATGATGGAAAAAAACAGAATAGTGATGAATAGGGAATAAATCCTATCTTCAGCAGGTAAAATCAGAAAAAAAGTCCTACCAACTCAACTAAGTTCGTGTTAAATTTGTGGAGCAGGCATCTTGCCTGCTGTATTTTCTTGATGCTTTTGACTGGGAAAATGGTGATAAATTTGGAGGTGAACATAAATTAGAATAAATTTTGTATTCTATCTCGTTATTTCTTGTTATTTCTTTATTTCTCCTCACTCCTGAATCCTCAACTATAAAAAATATGATTTCTCAAAATACCATTCCCAGTGGCTATCTCCGCAAAGTCCATCATATCGCTTTTAACGTCCGAAATATGGACGCATCTCGACATTTTTACGGTCATATTTTAGGTTTACACGAACTTACAGGGGACGAAATACCAACCACATTAATAGAGCTAGTAAAGGCCGGAAAAGTAGCTAATTTCATCACTCCAGACGGTACAGTTATAGACCTATTTGGAGAACCACAATTATTACCACCAGATCCAGATCCCAGTAAATCCTTTACCAGAGCATATCATTTAGCCTTTGATATTGATCCAGAATTATTTGACCAAGCACTAGCAGTAATTCAGAATAATAATCTAGTCATTGCTTATGGTCCGTTTCCCGTCCCACTGGTAGAGGAGTGTACTTTTATGACCCTGATGGGTTTATGATTGAAATTCGTTGTGATCCTCATTAACTCACATTCAGCATGAGTAAATATACTCTTACTCTCTACTCCCTACTTATTAATAACAATAAGTTCACCTCTCTTATTAATTTCCAGAGGATTTTTGGGAAAATCATATTTATTCAAGTAACGCACAAGTGCAACTGTGCGGAAATACTTATCAATTTCTGGAATACCTTGACGATTCAGATGGATAGGGATAATTTTACTGGATACTAAATTCCCTTTAGAGTTAATTTTAACTTCTAAAATCATGGAATAAGCAGTTTCAGCTTGTGTAGATAAAGTTTTATATCCGAGAAAATTTCCTAAAGAATAGGCAATAATTTTTCCCTTATATAACTCAATTGCTCTAGGAACGTGTTGACCATGTCCCAAAACTAAATCTGCTCCTGTGTCTACCATTGTGCGAGCAAACTTAAAAGAATTACCCCGGTTTTCTCCATAGAAAAACTCGGTTTGATTTTTCACGTGTAAAGCTCCTGTTCCCTCCGCACCTACTTGCATAGAGATGATCACGATTTTGGCATTGCGTTTAGCTTTTTTAACCAACGCTTTAGCTGCTACTAGATCGTTAACATAATTATACCTGTTATAAGTAGTAAAGCCGATCATGGCAATGGTCGTTTCATTGGCTTTTAAATAGAGAATTTGATTTTTATGTCCTAAGGTTTTAATCCCAACAGCCTCTAGATTTTTCCTGGTATCTTGGAATCCCACTAGACCAAAATCCATCGCATGATTATTTGCCATATTAAAGACATTAAAACCAACTTTGGCAAATAATTCCGCATAATTGGGAGGGGAACGAAAAGCAAAAGTTTGTCCTTGACTGATATCTTTAGCAGAGTTGGGGTAATTAGTTAAGCTGCTTTCAAAATTACCAAAGACAATATCAGCACCTTGTAAATAATTTCTGACAGGTTTTGGTAAGAGTTCCTCTCGATTGCGTGGTAGTCGATAGTTAGGAAAATTAGTTCCGGGAATCACATCTCCTACAGCTTTAATAGTAATAGTTTTTACACTCTCTGCCACAAGTTGGGAATCTTCAGTAGCAGCATCAGCAGGATTAAGCCGGTAAAATTTACTAGCCTGAGTAGCTATACCTATACCTATACCGACCACAAAACAAATCCCCACGACCCTAAAGACGAAGAATCGTCCTTCATTGTTAGATACCATCGTTTCGTCCTCACGCGATGGTATTATTTTAACTTGGAAGGGAAAATTAAAGTATAGATTATGGCATTAATTAAATTGGTACTACCAGTTAAATCCAATAAGTTTTCGTAATATATATTACTTAATATAATCTGAGTTGAGTGCTTTTTAAGGGGAGTACGGAATCAAATCAGAACGAGTTAATCTAGCATAAGCAGGACTACGCTGACTAACTTGTTGGAATAGAGCGATCGCCAATTCTCCTCCAAAAAAGCTTTAGTTCGAGCTTCTAAACTCCCTGGTTCGGGGGGCCACCTATCGGTTGTGCTTCTTTCATGAATGTCCGAAGATGATCATACTCTTGTCTTTCTTCTTCCATAAGATTGTTTATTTTTTTTCTAAGCTCAGAATAACGCTTGATTTTATTCTGAGTTTCAGGTGAATGGGTGGATTCTAAACCAAAAGCTGGGCTTCTAAGGATATAGTCGGAATCATAAGCTGAGATATTAGGAATTGGTTTAATTTCAATTTCACCATTCACCCATTCTAAACGCAATGTTAACGCATCTTCCCCCGCACCAGCTGCAACAAGTGGACTATGAGTAGCTACAAAAAACTGAAGATTGGGAAATATCTGACGTAACCAACCAGAAATCTTTCTTTGCCAAGATGGATGTAAATGTATATAATGTACTTTTTCCAACTCCATTTTCGCCTAGTAATGTAATCCAAGAGTAAGGTTCTGCATTACGGCCAGTCTTTCCATTGCGAGTAAAGAGTATATTTTCTTCTCGAAAGCACTTAATATTGGTAAGAGTAATGCTTTCCACCCACATTATTTTTATCCTTAAGATTTTCTATGATCATAAATACTACCAATTTATCTTAACTCCTTCTCCCGCAATAGTCCATCCACCCAAACTGCATCCTCTGGAGATAATGCTGGTACAGCTTCCTGATGATAATTTACAACTAAATCATAATCAAAGGCATCATACACCTGATTTAATAAATTCTGTAAATCTATAATTGGTGTACTATCACCAGAACGCAAAGGTAAGGGAAATGCTGGAATTTCATCTGGTAAATTAAAAGCATATAAATCAGCTATAGGATGGCGATCGCCTTGACAAACTAAAATCCGATACTGACTCTCTATATTATTACCTATAATTGGCATAGGTTCACCTTGACGTAATAAATCAATTTCCACTAAATTACTAAAACTTGCTAAAACTTGTTCACGTTTTTTCTGATATGCACGTCGTCCTTTACCGTGACGTTTATTAGTAGGAGATAAAATTTCAATAGTAGTAACTAATTCCTCTGTTCCCACTTCCCTTACTTGTAAATACCCTTCTTTAATAGTCAATGGCATCGGGATTGTAACTTTTATCGGTTTTGGTGTGGTCACTGTAGCAATATTACTGGTGGAATTACTTGTAGTCTGCCGAGATTTCACTATGACATCAGGAATACCAACAATGAGGGAATTTTCGTCAATTGTTTCATACATTCGCACTTCTACTGCAACTCGATATTTAGGACGCAGTTGGGGAGATAAAAATCTAGCAATTTCACCAATTAATAAATGATGTAGTCCAGGAAATAATTCAGGATGTTCTAAGTATGGATTCATCCCTGGAAAGATTGAAGTCATAGAAATACCTCAAAACTAAGTTCTATATTTATATCTTAGCCACAAATCAAATTCCCGACCTTTAGAAAAATCGGGAATCTGGTTCGTGACAAATATTCAGGTAGGAACTACAAATTTCTCATCCCCAGCTAAACCAAAAGCGGCATGAATCAATTGTAAAGCTTTAACACCTTCATCTTTTGCCACTACACAACTAATTTTAATTTCCGAAGTAGCAATCATTTGAATATTAATTTGGTGTGCTGCTAAAGCTGCAAACATTTTCGCGGCTGTTCCTGGTTTCCCTACCATTCCAGCACCGACAACACTAACTTTGGCGATCGCACTATCCAAAACTACTTCACCCCATCCTAATTCTCCAGCAACTTGAGAAAGTTTTTGTTGAGCATTTTCCCCATCCATGCGAGCGACAGTAAAAGCAATATCTCGACAAGGAACACCATTAACCACTCGACAACGCTGGGATTGAATAATCATATCCACACTAATATTATGTCGCGCCAACAGACCAAATAATCTCGCCGCCATCCCTGGAGAATCAGGGACTTGAAAAATTGCTAATC
Organism: uncultured cyanobacterium; assembly: GCA_963766435.1. Taxonomy (GTDB): domain Bacteria; phylum Cyanobacteriota; class Cyanobacteriia; order Cyanobacteriales; family Nostocaceae; genus CAVXZH01. The sequence goes on along the minus strand of CAVXZH010000006.1, from coordinate 1,142,680 downwards.
TGGCTTGATTTAAATCTAAAGCCACACCACGAACGGGGTGGGGGGATGAGGAGGTGGGGAGGTGGGGAGATGGAGAGATGGGGGGAAATTTAGGTATTGGCTCGTCTTGCTCATCTAACTGGAAGGTGTTACGCAATGCGGCGATCGCTACAGAAACTTCTGTACTTGATACTACACAACTGACCTTAATTTCACTGGTAGAAATCATTTGGATATTCACCCCAGCTTCAGCCAAGGTGGTAAACATCAACGCCGCTACCCCAGGACGCCCAATCATTCCAGCACCGACAATACTGACTTTAGCGATATTTTGCTCAATCATCACCTCAGCTTGATCTGAGTGGGGTTGAGTTCTCAAAGCCGGAGCAATGGCTGTAGCTACAGCTTCAGCTCGGTTCAAAATCGGGGTGGTAACAGTAAAGGTAATATCATTACTATTACCTTCATGAATTGACTGAATAATCAAGTCCACATCGATATTTTGTCGAGCAATTTCGCCAAATAATCTGGCGGCAACTCCTGGTTTATCAGGTACACGCAACAAAGCCACTTTGGCTTGGTTAGTGTCAAATTCTATGGCATCTACAGAACCACCTAATTCTAAATTTACGAGCGATCGCCCTGGGGGTTTAGCGGTGGTTACCCATGTCCCTGGTGCCTCTGTCCAGCTAGAGCGGACTACCAGAGGAACACCGTAGTTACGGGCAATTTCTACAGCACGGGGATGTAATACTTTTGCGCCTAGACTAGCTAATTCTAACATTTCATCACAGTGATGTCTGGCATTAATTGCGCTTCTGGTACTAAACGAGGGTCTGTAGTTAAAATTCCCGGTACATCTGTATAAATTTCACAATAATCCGCTCTAATCGCTGCGGCTAAAGCTACCGCAGAGGTATCAGAACCACCTCGCCCTAAAGTGGTAATTTCTCTGTCTCCTGTACCAGATATGCCTTGAAAACCTGCCACGACAACGACTTTACCTTCATTGATATGGCGCAAAAGGCGATCAGTTTCAATATGTAAAATTCGCGCACGAGTATGTTCTGCTTCCGTGACAATTCCTACTTGAGCACCTGTCATGGAAATGGCTGGTTGTCCAATTTCCTGCAATGCCATACTGAGTAAAGCTATCGTTACTTGCTCCCCTGTGGAAAGTAACATATCCATTTCTCGACGATTAGGACTTTTGGCGATATCATTGGCTAGTTTCACTAGTCCATCGGTGGTTTTTCCCATAGCTGAAACCACGACTACCAAAGAGTTTCCTGCTTTTACAACCCTGTGAACTCGCTGGGCGACAGCTTGAATGCGTTCGACTGAACCAACAGAGGTACCACCGTATTTTTGAACTATGAGCGCCATAATATTTCTACTATCAATTATGCTGGCTTCATCAAAACTCCCACCCAATGAGGAAATCTTGATTGCTATTGGCAGTTTTATAGTTTACTACTAAACAATTAACCGTAGAAATAAAAAAAATTTCCGTTGTGTTAATTTCTGATTCTCTTAGCGTTGTATCTAATTTCGTATTGTCCCAGTAATACTGCTGCTACGAATAGCGATAATAAGTCGTAAATTACCCGATATGCTAAGGTAGAACCTAAAATAGCCACCGCCGAGATATGAGGGGAGAGAAAATGCAAAATTACCAGTTCAAAAATTCCTAAACCAGCAGGAACATTGCTAATCACTCCCGCAAACATGGCTAAGGAATAAAATCCTAAGCAATCAAGATAAGATATGTTTGTATTCCCAGGAAGCAAAACATATAAAGTTCCAGCTGCTACCATCCAGTCAAATCCAGATACTACCACCTGGGAGACACAGATTTGAAAGCTAGGAAAACGAAATTCTTGGGAGCGAATGATTAATGGTTTTTTGCTGACTAGACTACCTAATAAATAAGCTGCAACTACTAGTATAAATATTACCCCCAGGGGACGGACAGTAAGAAATGGTAAATGTATTTGAGAGGGAATAGTTAAGGGGTTGACGAGGAAGATAATTCCACCCACAGCAAACATCCCCAACCAAAATGTAAAGTTAGCAAAAGCAATAATTTGAGCAATATCTAATGCGGAAACTCCCCAGATGGAATAGAAGCGATAACGAATTGCACTTCCAGTTAATAACGCAAAACCTATAGTATTACCCAAAATTGAACTAATAAAACCAGTAAAAGCAATTTTATTCCAAGCTAGACTCCGCCCAATATACCTAAATCCCAGTACATCATACCAAATCATCACTAGATAGCCCACCGCCGTCAACACAATTGCCGCACTTAAGCGGATTTTCGGAATTGCTGATAACGCGTTGAGGACATCATGATAATTGTATCCGCGTAGTTCATGAGCGATCGCCCATAATGAAACTACTAGCACCAGTAAGCCAATCAAAGAACTAAAGTGAAGACGCAACTTTTTGAGCATTAGTTGTGATGAGATAAAAGTATAGAATAGATTTTCCCGGTTCTAGCTACATATTAACCGTAGTTCACTCATAGCCAGGAACGAACGGAAAGTCTGTTGTATAGCTTATTTGGTAAATTTTGTATATATTTCTAGGTGCATATTCATATATTATACAAACATATATATACTTGGTACATATGAAAATGAAAATTCCTCAAGTTTTTCTGGGATTGATCGGGACAATCACACTTCTGAGCGGTACTGGTTACTATTATGTATTTGTCTTGGGAGCACCACAGCTAAATCCACCATCAAAAGAGTCTCCTCTAGAGCAAACTAAAAATGGATTCAAATTTCAGTTAGAAACCTTCAATTCCACCGCTATGGGCACAGCCCGTAGCTATGGGGTAATTTTGCCACCTAATTATTACCAAAATAAAATTCAGCGTTATCCAGTAATATTTTTATTACACGGTGGTCATGATGATGCCCGTGCTTACATTGATAAATACGCAATTGCAAATGTATTAGAAAGTCTTTACAAAAATAAAAAATTACCACCATCAATTATCATTACCCCGGATGGGAATGATCAACGTGGTTCAAATCCTTTGTATGACCCTGATTATTTTGATGGTTCATAATGGTAAAATAGGAACCTTAATCGGTTCGGAATTAGTAGAAATTGTCAAATCTCGTTACCGCACCTCAACCAACCCACAGCTTTGGGCTTTAGGCGGACTGTCTTCGGGAGGATGGGGAGCTTTTAATATTGGGTTACGTCATCTGAACAACTTTACCATTTTATTTAGCCATAGCGGTTACTTTACTGATAACAGTGGCTCAGAAAATAGTCCTCAGCAGTTTATAAAGCAGTTATCATTGGATGATAGAAAAAAATTACGGGTATACTTGGATGCTGGAAAAAATGACCCCAATTTGCTAGCATCTACTCAAGCCTTCCATGAAACCTTAAATCAGTTAGGGATTGCAAATGTGTTTTATGCTTTTCCTGGCGGACATGGTTTAAGTGGTTCGAGATGTAGGCTGGAACTACTTCCACAAACACCTTGAGGATTCTTTGTCTTATGTGGGAGCACAATTTAAAAATTCCCATCCAAAATTATGATCATCGGAAATTGCCACACAACACCTGAATTTATTTATAGACCTAGATTTATCAAAGTAGGGAATCGGGAGCTTTGACCTGATGATGAATAACTTAAAAGCTCGTATTGGACTTTGGAGTGCAGCTGCTTTCACAGCTTTAGTCGGAGTTATCAATTTATTTTCATCTGTTACACCTAATTTATACGGGCGCAGTCACTGGCTCAAACATTTTCTACCTTTTGAAATTCGCGCTACTGGGCATTTATTTGCGGCATTAACTGGGTTTGTACTATTAGCTCTAGCTACAAATTTATTACGTCGCAAACGAGTTGCTTGGTTACTAACTGTCAGTTTATTGGTTATTTCTATTTTTAGCCATCTACTCAAGGGTTGGGACTATGAGGAAGGTATACTTTGTGCGGTATTGCTGACACAATTAATTTTGATGCGTCATGAATTTACCGCTCAATCAGATCCTCCTTCTATGGCTAGAGGAGTACGGATATTACTGGGTGCTTTATTATTTACATTAGCTTATGGGACTATTGGTTTTTACTTTTTAGACTACAAATTTACAGTAAATTTTAATTGGCGGGACGCTGTAATTCAGACTTTAGCAATGTTCTTTACCACAGATAATTGGGGGCTACAACCAAAAACCCGATTTGGTGAATTTTTTGCTAATTCTATTTATATTATTGCCATCGTGACTTTTACTGTGGCTTTAATTATGCTGTTGCAGCCAGTCTTTTTACGTACCGCTGCAAGTTTAAAAGAACAGCAAAGAGCTAAGGCCATTGTGGAGAAATATGGTTGTTCTTCCTTAGCACCCTTCACACTTTTAAGTGATAAAAGTTACTATTTTAGTCCATCTGGTCAAAGTGTAATTGCTTACGTTCCTAAAGGACGGGGGCGATCGCTTTGGGAGATCCCATTGCAAGCTGTCAGCAATCGCCAAGAGGTAATTGTCAGCTTTGGGATGTTCTGTCAGCGGAATGATTGGTATCCTGCTTTCTACCAAACTTTACCTGATCATCTGGAACTTTATAAATCTTTGGGGTTTAAAGTCCTAAAAATTGGGGAGGAGGCGATTGTTAATTTAAAAACCTTTACTTTGCAAGGTAAAGCCGGTAAAAACTTCCGACCATCAATTAATCGTTTAAGCAAATTAGGTCATGAAGTCTGCTTTTACCAACCACCTATTGCTGATCATTTATTAGATCAACTCAAATCTGTCAGTGATGAATGGCTGAGTTTAATGCAGGGTTCAGAAAAACATTTTTCTTTAGGTTGGTTTGATGAAGCTTATATCCGGAATTGTGAGCTAGCTGTGGTACATACTCCCACTGGGGAAATTAGTGCTTTTAGCAACATTTTACCTGAATACCAACTCAATGAAGTCACTAATGACTTGATGCGTTATCGTCAGTCGATGGAAAAAGGGACAATGGATTTTCTGTTGATTTCTATGCTCCAGCATTTTAAGGAGCAAGGTTATGATACCTTTAATTTTGGTCTTTCGGCTTTGTCGGGAGTCGGAGAAAATCCAGAATCACGTCGTTTGGAAAAAGTGTTGCGCTATCTTTACCAGCATTTGAATCGCTTTTACAATTTTCAAGGTTTACACGCACACAAGGAAAAGTTTCATCCTACTTGGGAACCACGTTATCTGGTCTACCCCAGTTTAGCGACTTTACCTTCTGTGGTGGTAGCATTAATTCGCGCTGATTCTGGCGATCGCCTGTTGGACTATTTTAAACCTGAAACCTAATCATCTCCAAGGAGTTAGGGATAAGGGTTATTTGCTTGATAAATTTTTCCGTCAATATTGTATCTCATGCAAGTGCATCATCCTGCTATATGAATAAAGTAATTCCGGTGATCAGAGTTAAAAATTTCAGTTTTTATTCCGATAATCAAAAGATTTTTGAAGATGTTTCCATGGATATCCAGGAGAATAAAGTAATCGCAATTACTGGACATGGTAGTTGTGGTAAATCCAGTTTTCTTAAATCTCTTAACCGGATCAGTGAACTAGAAGGGGTGGTACGAGTTGATGGTAAAGTAGAATTTCTGGGACAAAATATTTATGAGCGTCGCATCAACTTAAATCGGCTACGTCGTCAAGTTAGTATGGTATTTTCGCAACCCAATCTTTTTCCCATGAGCATTTATGATAATGTTGCTTATGGAGTGAAGCTGGTGGGATGGCGTCCTAAACTAGAATTAGATGATATCGTGGAATCAGCCATCAAAGCGGCTGGTCTTTGGGATGAAGTAAAAACTAAGATACATAAATCTGCTTTAGAACTATCCAACGGACAACAACAACGATTATGCATCGCTCGTGTTTTAGCCGTTAAACCCAAAGTGATCATGATGGATGAGCCTTTTTTGGGTTTTGATACCACGACTATCATCAAAATCGAGGAATTGATTCACTGTTTACGTTCTGAATTTACCATCATAATTGCCACTAATAATCTACAGCAAGTTACTCGTTTATCTGATTTTACTGCGTTTTTTGAAACCAATGACCACCGGGTTAGTCGAATGCTGGAATTTGCACCCACCACTAAACTTTTCACGAATGCTCTTGATTCTCGCCACCGTGATTACATTTTAGCCCGTTTTAGTTAAAGAGCATTAATTAAATCTGGTAGTACCAGATATCCTCTTCTCGTAGCACAATTCGATGTAATGAAAGCCGATTAATCAAACCCTCTTGTTCAAATTGACCTAAGATGCGTGTAATGGTAACACGAGTTGAACCTAACATTTGGGCCAAATCTTCATGAGTCAAATGCATATCAATTAAGCGTCCCTTTTTCACTTCTGAACCAAATTTTTGAGATAACCAAGCCAAGAGTTTAATCAACATAGTCTCTACTTTTCTATGGCTGCGAATCACCATTAATTCTTGTGCTTGTTCAATGTGAGACAGGAGAATATTGCTCAATTGGGTTTCGGATTCCAAAGGTAAAATAGTCGCTTCTACTTTGGTCAGACACTCTATTTGATAGGGTTTTATTTTGGATAGGGATCTACCAATCACATCTCCACTCCCCCACAATCCCAGAGCAACTATCGTTCCATCTTCTAAGTAAGTATAAGTCCGAACAAAGCCCCTGTCAATTTGCCAAAGAGCATTTTTCTCTTCTGGTAAAAATGAGCGCCGTGTAAAAAGTTGCCGTGTACTCTGACGGTCGAAATGAGTAAGAGTTGAGGATAAAGGCATTTTTGTGTATGACACTGTTTTCCGATGTGCTAGCCGTAGTATCTATATCTTAGATTGTAATCGACCATTAGTGAATATTTTTTCTAGAGCCATTGAAATTCAAAATCTAAAATTTCCATTTCCATAGAGGACTGATCCAGAGATGGAATTTCCGGAGATGCCCTTGGTTAAGATTTGCAAAAAATTAGAAAGTTAAGCTAATTTCTCGAAAATAGATGCCATTGTAGCCAATTTTGTTAGATAATCTACGGTAAGTCGATAGAGTTATGACCATTTTATGGTGTTAAATTTAATTTCCCATAAAACCGATAAAACCATCAGTTAACCGTAGTATATTGAGTAGAGACTTGAATACCCAAACATACGCTCTTCTGGATCTTTCCGCCAAAGTGGAATACGCATTGTTAGCACTACTAGAGCTAGCCATGCATCACAGTAAAAAAATCCCTCTGACCATGAGTGAAATTACTCTTAAACAACCAATACCCGAACGCTATCTAGAACAAATCTTGACTAATCTACGGCGTGGAGGTGTAGTTCAGAGTCAACGTGGTGCCAAAGGAGGTTTTGTTTTAGTTCGTGAACCTTGGGAAATTACCCTGCTAGAAGTTGTTACCTTGGTAGAAGGTGAGCGCAAAGAGAAAGATAAATCTGAGCCTTTCACTTTAGAACGAAGTCTAGTTCATGAAATTTGGGAAAAAGCCAATGCTGCTTCCATGGAGGTGTTGCGAGGCTATACACTCCAACATTTGTGTCAACAAAGAGAGGCTCGCACCCAGCAGAGTCCCATGTATTATATTTAGTTAGAACAGGAGTGCCTAAGTATGCGAGTAGCGAAAGATATTACGGAGTTGGTTGGTGGGACTCCTCTCGTGCAATTAAATAAGATTCCCCAATCATTGGGAGCTGTAGCTCAAATTCTGGTGAAGTTAGAAAGCATGAATCCTGCTGCTTCTGTGAAAGACCGGATTGGTGTTAGCATGGTTGAAACCGCAGAAAAGCTGGGTTTGATACATCCTGGTAAAACCATTTTAGTAGAGCCAACTTCTGGAAATACTGGCATTGCTTTAGCAATGGTGGCTGCGGCTAAGAGTTACCATCTGATTCTGACTATGCCTGATACCATGAGTCAGGAAAGACGGTTGATGCTCAAAGCCTATGGTGCTCAACTGGAGTTAACCCCAGGGGTAGAAGGGATGCGCGGGGCGATCGCTAAAGCCGAGCAAATAGTTGCCGAAACGCCGAATGCTTATATGTTACAGCAATTCCAGAATCCGGCTAATCCTCAAATTCACGCCCGGACTACGGCTGAGGAAATTTGGGCAGATACAGATGGTAAAATTGATATTCTCATCGCTGGAGTCGGAACTGGGGGCACAATTACCGGAGTGTCTCAAGTTATTAAGCAGCGTAAACCAAGTTTTCAGGCGATCGCCGTTGAGCCAGTTAAAAGTCCAGTCTTAACTGGTGGTAAACCCGGTTCACATAAGATTCAAGGTATTGGTGCGGGATTTATTCCGGCAATTTATCAAGCTGAGTTGGTAGATGAAGTTATTCAAGTGACAGATGAAGAAGCAATTGCCTATAGTCGGCGTTTAGCTAGGGAAGAAGGACTGTTATCTGGTATTTCTGCGGGGGCTGCTTTGTATGCAGCGATTCAAGTTGCACAGCGTCCCGAAAATGCCGACAAGTTAATTGTGATGATTCAACCTAGCTTCGGTGAACGCTATTTGAGTACTTCGTTATTTAAAGACCCGGAAGAAAATGAGTGGTTAACTAAAGTCTAAGATTTTAATAAAGGGAACGGGGGAGAAAGATTCTGGAATTCGACTACCAATCATGCTTTTAAGCTGCTATATTTATGAATTTCTCCCCTTGCTCCCTCGTGCTGAGAGGATGTTTGAAAAGTCAAAATAAAGGTAAAAAAACGTTACTATATTCAATACCTTTGCCAATTTAAGAAGCATGCGCTAAAGCGCAACTACGAACTATGAAAATTGGCTCGTAGTTGCGCTTTAGCGCATGTTATATTATTAACAAACCAGTACTTTAACGGTATTATTAGCTGTTATCTGCTATTTTTTTAGCATGCTCTTGTTTTGGCAAAGGTATTGATTAATAGAGGTGATTTGTAATGCGGAAGAAAAAATCAGCAATTCTTGAAGCCGTTTATGAGACTGCTACAGACCTACACAAAGCTGGAGTAATGAATGAAACTACATTGCGCGAATTTGAACGCCTATGTCTACCTCCTATTGAGCCTCTAGATGCTACTGGTGTTAAGATTAATAGGGCTGCAACTCCCAATCCTCAATCTGTAATCCATTTACCCTAATAAATTCACCAGTGTTATGTGTTACTAGTCTTAAATTATTCGCCTGCGCGATAGCTGCAATTTGCACATCATAAGGTTCCAATCGGTGTACCTCTTGCAGCCAACTCAGCCCGAATTCTTCCTGCTATCTTTGCTGCTTCCAAGTCTAAATGGACAACAGTAAACTGAATGAAAAAACGTTCTAAAATTTCTAAATTTTTCTCCCTTTGTCCACTCCGATACGCCCCATAATATAGTTCTAATTGGGTGATAGTAGAAATTAAAATATCTGACGGTTCTTCTGTGGCAATTCGAGCCGTTACTGTCGCACTACTGTTATTTAATAAGCGGATACAAACGTTTGTATCAAGCAAATAAGTCAAAATAACTGCTCCCTGATTTCAAATTCCCCTTGTTCTGGTCTTTCTAAAGGTTCTCCTACCCAACCGCCAATTACTTCTTCAAAAAATCCAGGCATCCAGCCCTTTTTTTTAGTCCCAGAATTTACAGTTTTAACTGTCACTGTTACTTCTATTTCTGTATCTGTCATTTCTACAGGCAGTTGTAAATGTAAAATACCGTCTGCCCCTATATGAGAATGTAATTTAATACTTTGCATTGTCTTTTTCTTTAATTAATGTATATTAGCCATCTTACAGCAGTTTTCATGTACTTGCACCACAGTATATTACTTACTTTGCGCCTACCCTACGGGAACGCCTAACGGCGAATGCGTCTTTGCGCGAAACATAAAAATGTGGCTTATCTACATGAAAATTGCTGTAATATTGTAGCTGAATATAAGTCAATACAGTTCAGTTAAGGGAAGAAGGTAGTATTGTCAGTATAAGGATTCTAGGCATTTTTCGGCTTAACTGAACTGTATTGGAATATAAGTAGAGACACGAAAATAATTCTAGTTATGCGAAGTTTTGTAAAATCGGTGAAACTCGCTTACGTTTAGAATTAATTGCGCTGAAGCGCAACTACGAACGAATATTTTTGTTTACCTACTTATTACAACCAATACTTGTAAGCTGCATAAGCCATTGTTACTACCCCTGTAATAATAGCAGCTTCATCAACCTCAAACAGGGGATGGTGGAGGGGATAATTCATGGTTCTATCTGGGAAACCTACACCCAAACGAAACATGGCTCCAGGTGCGTGTTCTAAATACACAGAAAAATCTTCTGCACCTAAAGAAGGTTCTGGTAAAATTTGCACCCGCTCGCTACTCCAAGCTTCTTCTGCTGCTGATTGTAATAACATTGTCAGCGCATAATCATTTTGGACGCTGGGTACACCTTGACCATAATTAACTTGATATTTCGCACCAGATGCATTACAGACATTCGCGACAATATTTTCAATCCAATTCGGTAGATCTGCACGAGTTTCTGGATGGAGCGATCGCACCGTCCCTAAAAGCTGAACCCGATCAGCAATGATATTGGGTGCTCTACCACCATTAATCTGTCCGATACTCAAAACCACCGGACGCAAAGGATTTTGTGTCCGGCTAATAGCCTGTTGTAAGGTGGTAATGACTTGAGAAGCAATCCAAATCGCATCAATAGCTTCATGGGGACGCGCACCATGACCAGATTCACCCATAATCATAATCTCTAAATCATCAGCAGCAGCAGTTAATGCTCCATAACGAATCCCCACCGAACCTGCGGGAATGGAGGGAAAAACATGTAACCCTAAGACGGCGGAAACTTTGTCCATCGCTCCATCTTCTACCATCCAGCTAGCTCCCTGAGCGGTTTCCTCTGCTGGTTGAAATAAAAATCTCACCTTACCACTCAATTCCTCGGCGATTTGAGACAGCACCATTGCTGTTCCTAACCCTACTGTGGTGTGGATATCATGACCACAAGCATGCATCACCCCTGGTGTACGAGAGGTAAATTCTAACCCAGTCCGTTCTTGAATTGGCAATGCATCCATATCTGTGCGAATTGCCAATAACCGATCATCTTGCTTAGTACCTTGTAATTCACCAATAACACCCGTTTTCCCTACTCCTTCTTCTACATGTAAACCACTGGAAGATAAGACACCAGCTACAAAAGCAGCCGTTTGATATTCTTGTCCACTGAGTTCTGGATGCGAATGGAGATGACGACGAATCTCAATTAAACGAGGTGCTAGTTTAGTGGTTAAGTCCTGAATCCGGTTAAGCATAGATCAATTTCAATATATGGGTTTTGTTCCCATGATAAATAAGTGCCGACTGGGAAAATGTTTCTATCCGACAAGAATTTTGTCAAAGATTCGGTCACCAAATTCCCGAATTTTCAATTATTTAATGGTCGTAGCAAGTTGTACCAGGAATTCCTTCTGGTTTGAATTTGCTACATTGTCTCGGAGTGTTGTGTCCTAAAGACCAGCCATATGGTTTATCGGAAGTGACATTACCTACAGGCATAATTGTCAGTCGGAAGTTTGCTCCACGAAAATTGGTAAAATTTAATTTAGCACCCTTAAGATTTGCTGATTCTAAATTAGCACCAATCAAGCCAGCATTAGATAGGTCTGCATTTTCCAAAGATGCTGATTTTAAGTTTGTACCTGTGAAAAACACACCTTGGAGATTGGCTGAATTAAGGTTCGCACCTTCTAGGTTGGCTCCTGTCAGATCCGCTTTGCTCAGATTCACTTCAGATAAAATAGCTCCTTTTAAGTTAGTCTCACGCAAATTGGCTTTGGTGAGATTTAGTTTAGTTAAGTCAGCACCACTCAAGTCACATCGAGGACATATACCTGTTTCCGTTAATTTCGCTAAATCTGACTGGTTTAATGCTATGGCCTGTCCTATACTATTGAATCCAGTTAATAGAATGATAGTAACAACAATACTCGATTTCATAGAAATACCTGGTATGCGGGAAAGTCAGTTACTTTAGTACTGAGAGGGAAGCGACGCAAGCGGTTTTAACCGCAGTGGAAATTAGTCCGATAGAGCGTCGGATCAGTCGAACTTTGTTTTTACTGAATTGACCTAACCGTTTCCAGTTGTGGTCGGAAACAGAAACCTGTTTTTCGGTGTCACCACTCACCCAACCTCGATAGGTTTTGTTTGCTTGAGTTGCTTCCACATAATCACCTTTTCTAAACCCATGCCTAGTAATAGTCCCACCATATTTGCGTCTATTTCCACCTTTTGACGGAACCAATAAATGTAGTTGTCTACGACTAATTGGTGGACGACGTAAAATTGTGAATTGTGACTCAGTGATAGTGATGTTGCCTATCCAACTAGCACCATGAGTTTTAGTACCTTCCCATGTTTGATATTTCACAAACTCTGAGCCAGCTAGGGTAACTGCATCGACTGCATGAGTCTGTGGGATTTGCAAAGACTTGTCAGATTTCTCTTTATGTAAACGAAGATGCACACGAAGATTTGACGTTTCCCATCCCTTTCTCAGCTTTACGTCTGCTAGTTTAGCTAGTCGTTCAATTTGATATCGTTGACCAACCATTACTGGACTAAAACTCTTACTTCCTTGTGCTTCTACCTCTTCTACAACAATTGTTTTTACTGGGTAGATTTCGCACAATAAACTAATTGTTCGATATTCTAAATCTTTGTTGGCTCTAATGCTGGGAGGTAGTTTAGACCCACGACGATTATCAAATCTAGTCTGACGGTGAGAGCGTTGAGAAAAGTCTAATTTACGGTTGATTCGCCTACCACGCCTAGTGCGCCGCATCGTTGCACGTTGCTCCATTCTATCTTTAACTGTTTGGAATGGGAGAATTAAATGCAACATTTGTAAGGTGTATTTTTGGGATTGAACTGCCACACCAGAAAACATTTTACCGGGGTCTAGTCCAATGACTATTTCTTGTGTTTGGGTATCAGACGGTTCACTGATTAATTGAACATAAAAAATCCCCAGTTTGTTGAATTTACCAATGGCTTTGCCGAATTGTATCCAACGTCTAGCGCGACTTGGCTTGGTTGGCATTAAAGGTATATTGTCTGCTGAAACTACTGGTACTCGCATAAAGAGATAATCCTCCGAGTCAAGTTTTAGTCCCTTAGCCCAACTAATCCAAAATGTCTTGGCATAACCCAACGACTCAACAAAAAGTCTTACAGATAATCCAAACTAGGGAAGTATTTGGAAGTGCGTATCAGGATTAGTCTCGATGGGCTAGTCAAACACGTAAGATTTGTTTCTTACAAGCTCAGTGGCTTCAGCCCTGAGTTATTGACTTTTATTAAAAACGAATAACTGTTATAATATATACAAATTTATTCCTAAATGGCAAGTAGTTATTCAATTCTAAAGAAGTTATAAAAATTTGATAAAATGACTCCACCAGACTTCACAAAATGAGTCAGATGGCCTATACTAAATCTAGTTGGCAAACTATACTGAACTTTCTATAGACTATCAAGTATTAGATCCCCCTAGCCGTCTTTTCTTCATAGGCTAGGGGGATCTTGTTTTCGCCAGAAATTCAAAATCCAGCTATTACCATGACCACGCTTTCCTTGCCTTATAAATATCGCCCGTAAAAGGTTGTATACCAATAATGGGGTAAGCATCGTCAGTAGGTGTAAAAATTCGCATTACTGCTTCACAAATAAACAGAGTGATCCTGGCAAACATTCTAGAAATAGCCATAACCTACACTCCTTTTTTTTAAGGAACTTGAGGAACTTGAATTGTTATACTTGTAGTATAGTCTTGCTGTTTCTCTAGTTTCTCATCATCTCAATATATTGATAATATCTCTCATCTTTTTTAAGAAATATTTACAATACTTTATGATATAACCCAAAAAAGGGGGGGGTCATAAAATTTCGGTCAGCTTTGCAAATAAACTATCAGCTAAATTCAATACATTAATATCATCTACTTCCCCAGTAATATCACAGCTATTACCTTCGCTAGCTAATAAGTTCCTCATCACCGCTAATTTATGATTTTTGTCATTAATTCGCCAAACTTCGGCTAGATTCAGCGCAAAGTCAAACAGCGATCGCTCTCCCAAGTATCTTCTAGCGTTAACTGCCACAATATCACTACTAACCAGAAATTCTTTAATATTATCTAAGAGGAAATTATGACTTCTTTCCTCATCTTTGCCCCAATTTTCTAACCAATCTCCATCCACATCTTCAACATAAAGATGCACAAAATCAATTCCATAAGTGAGCCATTGTTGTTGCATTTGTCGAGTCTGTTGCTAGCGCCTCAGCAAACTTATCTACTTGACTGTTATTGCTGACTTCTTTTTTATTAAGCATAAATGCGGTTTTGCCGGGGGTAACAATAATCAAGGTTAATGGAGAAAATATTTGATCTATAGAATCATGAATCATGCAGAGAAATTTAAATACTTACCTTCAGCCAAAAAATCACTGTTGTACAATGCCACATTAACTAACTGATAGATAAAATTTTCATCTCCCGGGTTGTAACTTACAAACAGTCCTCTGTCGATTTCCCATAATTGGAGCGAGTTTTGCCAATCGAGATACTTTTGACGACTAAACTCTTCGCCAACACTGGTAATTTGTATACAAAGTGGTTTTTGCTGATGATTACTGATAATTAAGTCTGTGGCCATCGACAGGTCGGCGATATAGCGCTGCCAAAAACTACCTTCGCGACGAACCACACTTTGAGCTATTAATCTAATAATATCACCATCTACTTGATTAAATTCTCCTGCCATCAATTTTTTTTTCCAAATATAAAACTTGGAGTCAGTTGCGTTAATCCATTTAGGAAAAAGATAACCGTACCAGTATCTTTCATTAGGTGTCATTTCCTGAAATTTTGACTTTTGCTCTGCTTCTGAATCTAGGGATTTGATTATCAACCAGATAGTCGCATCCGTAATCACCTCTAACAGAAAAGGCCAGGACATAAGGTTTCGCTGTGAGTGAACCCGGTTTAATATCTTTGACCCAACGGTTAATTTCATCTAATCGTCTGGCTAAGTTCGGTTCTATCGAGGAGGCTTGCTCGATGAGTAACTTTAGTCTATCCTTAATCTCTTGTGCTTGCAAACTATGCCCCACTTTTCAGTAACAAACGCTGCTTTTTTAAATTTATACCTCTTTGCCGTTGTTGGCTTAGATGGTTCTCACTGTCGAAGCTAGTAGAAGTCTACATTTTTGCCTTACTATTGCTTTTATACTCAGCATAAGAGTGTGTTAATAGGAGCATTATATTTGTTTAATCACCAGGCTAACACCCATTCAGCTTCATGAAACTCTAAACACGAACAGCTACAAGTTAGTTAACAATAGTCTTGAGTAACAATACCAACTGCATTCATAACTATGTCTGAACCAACTATAGAATCAATCCTACAAGAGAAGCGTCTATTCCATCCTACAAATCAATTCTCCCAAAATGCTTATGTCCGAAGTTTGGAGGATTATCAACGGTTGTATGATCAGGCTAAGGATGACCCCCAGGAATTTTGGTCAGACTTAGCAGAAATAGAATTGCACTGGTTTCGCAATTGGGACACAGTCGCTGGACTGGCAACCACCTTTTGCCCAGTGGTTTGTTGGTGGTAAAATTAATATTTCTTATAACTGTCTTGACCGACATCTTTACACTTGGCGGAAAAATAAAGCCGCTTTGATTTGGGAAGGGGAACCAGGAGACTCTCGCACTTTAACATATGCTCAATTACACCGCGAAGTTTGTCAGTTTGCTAATGTGTTGAAACAGCTAGGCGTTCAAAAGGGCGATCGCGTGGGTATTTATATGCCCATGATTCCCGAAGCTGCCATTGCTATGTTAGCCTGTGCCAGAATTGGCGCACCCCATAGTGTGATCTTTGGTGGTTTTAGTGCTGAAGCTTTGCGCGATCGCTTAATTGATGCCGAAGCCAAATTAGTGGTAACAGCTGATGGTGGTTGGCGTAAAGATGCCATCGTCCCTCTGAAAGAACAGGTAGATAAAGCTTTAGCCAATGGGTCTGTTCCCAATGTCAAAGATGTCTTGGTCGTCCAGCGGACAGGACAAAAAACTCACATGGAAGCAGGTCGTGACCATTGGTGGCATGATTTGCAAAAAGGTGTTTCGGCTAAATGTCCAGCGGAACCAATGGACAGCGAAGATATGCTGTTTATTCTCTACACTTCTGGTAGTACTGGCAAACCGAAGGGGGTTGTGCATACTACTGGTGGTTATAATCTGTATACCCACATGACTACCAAATGGATATTTGATCTCCAAGATTCTGATGTATATTGGTGTACTGCTGATGTGGGTTGGATTACAGGACATAGTTATATAGTTTATGGCCCGCTTTCCAACGGTGCCACGGTGTTAATGTATGAAGGTGCGCCCCGTGCTTCCAATCCTGGTTGTTTTTGGGATGTAATTGAAAAATACGGTGTGACTATTTTTTATACTGCACCCACGGCAATTCGGGCTTTTATTAAGATGGGTGAACACCATCCTAATAAACGTAATTTATCTTCCTTACGGTTGTTGGGAACTGTGGGTGAACCCATTAATCCCGAAGCTTGGATGTGGTATCACAAAATCATTGGTGGTGAACGTTGTCCCATTGTCGATACTTGGTGGCAAACTGAAACTGGTGGGATTATGATTACCCCATTACCCGGTGCGATCGCCACTAAACCTGGTTCTGCAACTCGTCCGTTCCCCGGAATTATGGCTGATGTGGTGGATTTGGCGGGGAATAGCGTCCCAGTTAATGAAGGTGGATATTTAGCGATTCGCTATCCTTGGCCGGGAATGATGCGAACTATCTACAATGATCCAGACCGTTTCCGTCGCACCTATTGGGAGCATATTCCTCCTCAAGATGGTAAATATGTTTATTTTGCTGGTGATGGTGCCAGATAGGATGAAGATGGCTATTTCTGGGTTATGGGTAGAGTTGATGATGTCCTCAATGTCTCAGGTCATCGTCTGGGCACGATGGAAGTAGAATCAGCCTTAGTCTCTCATCCAGCTGTTGCTGAAGCTGCTGTGGTGGGTAAACCTGATGAATTGAAGGGTGAGGAAGTCGTGGCTTTTGTGACTTTAGAGGGAACTTATCAAGCTAGTGAGCAATTGAGTAAAGAATTAAAGCAGCACGTCGTTCAGGAAATCGGGGCGATCGCCCGTCCTGGGGAAATCCGTTTTACTGATGCGTTACCAAAAACGCGATCAGGTAAAATTATGCGGCGGTTACTACGCAGTTTAGCTGCGGGGCAGGAGGTGACTGGAGATACCTCAACCTTAGAAGACCGTGGTGTTTTGGATCAACTCCGGGAAGGTGCTTAATTCAGGTCGTTGGCATCTATTTGTGTAAAATCTTGATAGGGTAAGCAACATACTTATCCTATTAAGATAAAATTAAAAAATGCGCCCTGATTCCCAGCACTAATTTTAATTATGGGGATTCTCCTGTGACCTGTTCCCTTTGATTAATACTGTAGTAATTGTAAAATGTTGGGTCAGCAATA
This sequence comes from uncultured cyanobacterium, assembly GCA_963766435.1. Lineage (GTDB taxonomy): Bacteria > Cyanobacteriota > Cyanobacteriia > Cyanobacteriales > Nostocaceae > CAVXZH01. Next base: position 1,125,125 of record CAVXZH010000006.1, on the reverse strand, counting down.
TTATTATTCAACCAGGTAAAGAAGTCTATATCCTCATTAGTTGCAGACCAATTATCATAACCCTGGTAGGGAGTTGGTTTATACTTAACTGAAAATTGTGTTTTCTCATTCCAGGATAGGACAAATTCATTCCCCTCTGGATTTAAATTCAGTTTGACATAGCAAACTGGATTTACTAAAGAGAAATGCTTTTCATTATAGAAACAGATTGAACCTGTGGTTGAAGCATAGACACCAACCACATTGTTCCCAGCATTTACATAAAATCCTTTGTTTTCAGATTCATCTAAGGAAAGGTTTTCACGTAATTGCTCTGCATAGAATCCTGTTTCCGTATCGTATTTGAGTAACTTATGATATATATCATAGTTACGTAAAATTATTGTTTTCATAGGTTGAATCCGTGAGAATAGGTGAATATTGTAGGAGTCAGAATAAATACAAAGAGAGAAGATTTGAGAATTTAATACAAGAATACATCAGTAAGCAATTAAAATGAATTTCCACAATTGGTGCCTCCTAATTTCTTCTTTCTTCTTTATTTCTCCTGACTCCTGACTCCTCGCTATATAGCTCTATTTCAAATACTTATCTTCTGTTTTTATTAGCCATTCTGTAAACCCGCTCAAAAGTTTGTTGATATCAGGATTAGGACGAGTAGAAGCTTCAATGATCTGATTATAATTGCCCTTGTATTTATCTATCAAGTATTTAAAACTATGAACAAGAGCATCTCCATACCTCATTGTATTCAATTCATATATGTAATCACGCAGAGGTTTGGGAGTCACATTTTTATACTCTTCTCCCAAGTCACGACGCTTTTGCCATAGCTGCTTGGCTATATACTCAAGAGCATCCTGTGATTGTCCGATTCTCAGCTTTTAAGAGTTGAGTCTGTATATGCTAGTTGATTTACTTTAGATTCATATTCCATCCGTAAAGGATGATTTTTAAAGTCTTGACCAATACTTTGAGCTAACTCCGTCAGGTTATTATTGACAGCAGTAATACTAGCTTGTGCATACTGAAACTGGGCTTCTATACTATTGAGGTTATTTGCTGTAACCTGAGCAGCATTAGCATTGAAGCTAAACAGACACACAAAAACCAATAATAGACAGAAAGCAGATTTGACCAGATAATGAGTAATTCTTCCGAAAAACTGAGGCATATGAGTTTCCTAACTTTAGATTTGTCCCTCTATAGTGTATTTCATTTAACACAAGATATGTCGGAAGATACATTTTCGGAAAATTGGGCTGCATCTGGATGAAATTCCCTGGCATTTGTTCTATTGTTAAAAGTACCCTGGGAATCTGTGCCCGCATCTTATTTAAATTTCGACAATTTCCCAGTTCCTCCAGGTTCAATCTCAATTCTTTAACTCATCACGAAAGTCAGTTGAAACCAACTTCTCCAAAAACTTCTTTCCATCCACAATATCAAGTGAGGAATTTATTTCTTCAACCTCAATCTTGTTTCTTTATAGATGTAGGGGTGAAATTTATTTTCCATCAGTTCAAAACCTTTTGGAAACCTCAATCCCTTCAATATGAGGCACGCACAGATTTCCACTATACTTTTATAGTAACGGAATTTGAGAATTTGTCAACCAAGATATATCGGAAGATATATTTTCGGAAAATTGGGCTGTATGCGGATGAAATTCCCTGGCATTTGTTCTATTGTTAAAAGTAAGCTGGGAATCTGTGCCCGCATCTTATTTAAATTTCTATAGTTTTCACGTTCAATATCTCAAAGAGAATAATATAGCAACCGCCATTCCGGTTAGGACGCGGTACGAAGCACATCTTCCATCGCATTCCGAAGACAATCAAATTGAGTAAGCTTTTTACGAATTCGACTTTTCAACCATGACCAACATTGCTCAATTTTATTAAGATCAGGTGAATAAGATGGCAAATATTTTAATTGACAACCTGCCGCTTCAATTAATTCTTTAATACGTCCACCACGATGAAATGTAGCATTATCTGCAATTACTATTTGTCCAGGTTTAAGTGTTGGTATTAAGCAAGTTTCTAGCCAAGTTTCAAATACCATTCTGTTACAAGCTCCTTCAATAGTAAATGGAGCAAATAAATTACCATTACAATATGCAGCAATCATATTAACTCGACCTTGTCTTTTTCCACTCTTGAGGGCATAAAATCTCTCTCCTTCAAGATTCCAGCCGTAGGCATAATCTTCTCTATTATCCATTCCAGCTTCATCTATATAGACTATTTCCTCTGGTTTGTATAGCTCTATCTCTTTTCTAAATTCTTCTCGTTTAACTTCATCTCTTTCTTGATAACCATAAGTTTTTTTTTACGAGTAAACCCAATTTTATTTAAAGCTCTTGATATTGTGCAATCGCTAATTTCTCCCGGCCATAATTCAGCCATTTCTACTTGAGTTTTATCTCCATTAGCCTCTACGAACTTCTGAAATTCTTCCCAATCAGTAATTTTATGACCAAATCCTGGTGGTTCATTGGGTAATGCTTGGTAGTCTCCAGTTTCAGATTTCCTTTGCAGCCATAGGTTAATTGTATTTCGACTAATTTGAAAAACTTGAGCGGCTTCAGTCTTGGTCATCCCATCTAATTCAATTGCGTTAATTACTTTCTGACGTAGGTCGTAGCTATAGGGTTTGGGCATGAATTCCTCCTCTTGTATCCGCTTAAATAGACCGTAGTATTGCTACACCCTTCTATTATACAGCTTGTCCTAACTGGAGTGGCGATTGCTATATTTTCTAACTTATTGCGAAAGTCAGTTGCAACCAACTTATCCCAAAACTTCTTTCCATCCACAATATCAAGTGAGGAATTTATTTCTTCAACCTCAATCTTGTTTCTTTATAGATGTAGGGGTGAAATTTATTTTCCATCAGTTCAAAACCTTTTGGAAACCTCAATCCCTTCAATATGAGGCACGCACAGATTTCCACTATACTTTTATAGTAACGGAATTTGAGGATTTGTCAACCAAGATATATCGGAAGATACATTTTCGGAAAATTTGCCTCAATGCGGATGAAATTCCCTGGCATTTGTTCTATTGTTAAAAGTAAGCTGGGAATCTGTGTCCGCATCTTATTTAAATTTCTACAGTTTTCATGTTCAATATCTCAAAGAGAATAATATTTTCTAACTTATTGCGAAACTTGGTTGAAACCAATTCATCCCAAAACACTTTGTCAATTACAGCAATTTTCATGTAGATAAGCCATATGTTTATGTTTCACCCATTCGTCGAAGACGTTCGGTGCAGGGTAGATGCAAAGTACTAAATAAACTGTGGTCTAAATACATGAAAACTTCTGTAAATAGGGACTTTCTTGTTTTTGAATTTTGAATTCTTTCTAGATAGGTCTACCTAAAGTAGTGATATAGAGGACAGCTTCATCAGCGGGAATTCCTAAGACCTCATTTACTTGGTCATCAAAGAAGCCACCAATACCACTAACGCCTAAATTAAGATGAATAGCCGCTAAATTCAACCTTTGTCCCAAATGTCCAGCATCTAAATGCAAATATCGATAAACCCGATCGCCATATTGTGCGATCGCCGATTTTAAATCAGCAGTATGAAATAACACTGCTGCTGCATCTCGTCCTAATTCTTGCCCCAAACAGAGAAAATGCAATTCACGTCGAAAGTTCTTAAAGCGAATTTGTCGCAATTCTTGCGCTTTGGGTGCGTAATAATAACAGCCTGCTTCTAAACCTTGAACTCCAGAGACAGCAATAAAGGTTTCGATTAAATTTAAATCAAAGTAATCTGGAGAACCATCTAAATTTTGGTCAATGTAGTTTTTTGATTGATAGGTGAAATCCAGCAAAGATTTAAGTTCATCAAAAGTTAGTTCTTCTCCACTGTAAGCGCGGGTAGAACGTCGCTTATGAATAGTCATTTCTAACTCTGACAGATTACTCCCCCAATCAATTGGTGTAGTAGCAGTAGGAATTTTCAGACAGAAGGGAAAATTATATTTATCCTCTAAGGATTTTTCTGGCTTCACCTCTGGTAAATTTAAATTACCAGTTGTACCAGGTTGGATTTGGGTCTGGAGATGAAAATATTTAAGCAGTTCCCCATCCGGAATATTGGGATAACTAGTTTCCGTAGCCGAAGGTAAAGCTGTTCTACCTAAAGGTAAATTTTGTTGGATATCTAATAAATCTGCTAGAGCTAACACCGTGGTAGCTCCTTCCTGTTGAACATCCACATACAGTAAATCATTAACCGCTTGGTCAATAAATCCACCAATCAGATGGGGACGATAATCAGCGATCGCACTAGCTAACTCCATATTACCTAATAAATGACCTGTATCCAAATAAATCCGACGATAAGCCCGATCTTCATAACGCCATGCGGAACGGTAAAATACGGCGGTGGTAATAATTGCTAACTGAGTATTTGACAAAGCCGGATGCCAAAGACAAGCTGCTTGTAAAGCCGACCAAACATTATCTTCCCAATAATGACGAAGGGAATGATTCCGACACTGATAATTATATAATCCTGCTGGTAACAATGGTGTACCACGAGAAACCAAGTATACTTCCGCCGGATATAAACCCCCAGCACTAGGAGCAGCACGTAAATAGACAGCACCACCCATAGAAGGAGAAGGCATTCTCGCAGTTAAACCATAACTACGAAAAAGAATTTGTGAAAGCCTCCACCACCATTTAGCATCGGGATGATGAGCCAGAATCTCTGATGTATCTTGCAAATAGGGTTTAAGGTCAAAATCAGTCCCAATTTTATACTCTTTAAAGGGTACAGGTTGTTTAGCCCAGTCTAACCGTTGCGTTTTCGTCGCTAAGGTTTCTGGGTCGTATTTAGTCCGCGCATGGTAGTGTTGAGCAATGGATTGGTGGTGGATTTCAGACATAGTAGTTTTAATAATTAAGAGGAAAGGAAACCGTTCACAAACCCTGTTAGCTTCTTTAAGGAATAAGCATTTTTGAAAGTAGACACAGTTTTTACAGTACTATATTAAACGCCAAACTATCTATCTAAAGATGGATTTTCTCGCCATGCCTATCCGTCAAACCCTATTCCAGCCTCATATCCAACTATCTTATCTAGAATGGCATCAAAGTGAAGCTAAAACCCCTTTGCTGCTATTACATGGCTTAGGAGACCATGCTCTGGTATGGTCTAGTTTAGGAGATTCTTTAGCAGCAGACTACCACATAGTTGCCCCAGATATGCGTGGTCATGGTGACAGTAGCAAGCCAGAACGAGATTATAGTTTTGAGAGTGCGATTGCCGACCTAGAAGCGCTAATGGATCAACTAGGATGGTCTGATGCTCATGTAGTCAGTCATTCATGGACAGGTAAACTAACTGCTATCTGGGCTAGAACTAACCCCAAACGCTTGCGGAGTATTACTCTAGTTGATCCGATTTTCATTTGGAAAATTCCCAGCTTTTTTAACATCACCTTCCCATTGCTATATCGTGTTTTACCATTCCTGAAAAGTATGGGACCATTTGCGAGTTACCAAGAAGCTGAACAACAAATCCGACAACTTGGACAATATCAAGCGTGGAATTCTGTACAACAACAAGTTTTTGCAGGTGGGATTGAGCAAAAACCGGATGGAACTTGGGGGAGCAAATTCACTATAGCTGCTCGTGATGGTATATTTGCAGCCGTGATGGAAGTACCAGGTTTTACTATACCCCTGAATACTCCTGCTCTATTTATACAGCCAAAAAAAGGTGTGAACCGCCAAGATTGGCAAATTCGACCTTACAAAACTTATCTGCAAAATCTCCGTTTGTGTCAAGTTTCTGGAAATCATTGGCCTTTTCCTTACCAACCCAGAGGAATTTAACCAAACAGTAGCCGCTTTTTTGGCAGCACAAAAATGAGCTAATTCTATAATAACTCTGCGTTTTTCCTTTCCCATCCATATCCATATATAGTTATTTCACATATTTATTAAAACCACCCCATCTCCCCATCTCCCCACCACCCCCCATCCCCCATGAGTCTTTGCATTAATCCTGTTTGTCCTAAACCGAACCATCCCGATAATGATGAAAACCGCTTTTGTCAAAGTTGTGGTTGTCAATTAGAATTATTAGACCGTTATCGAGTCATGCGTCTTTTGAGCGACAAAACTGGTTTTAGTAATGTGTATGAAGCTTATGAGCGAGACACACCAAAAATTCTCAAAGTACTCAAAGAAGAATTATCCAACAATGCTAAAGCAGTACAACTATTTCAACAAGAAGTGAATGTACTAGGACAATTAAATCATCCGGGGATTCCTCAAGTGGATGAGTATTTCCCATATCAAACTAGAACTGGGTTGGGATTGCACTGTATTGTCATGGAAAAAATTGAAGGTTCTAACTTAGAACAGTGGCTAAAACAGCAGCAAAACCGACCTATTTCTCAACTACAAGCGATAGCTTGGTTAAAACAATTAGCCGAAATTTTAATTTTAGTTCATCACCAACAATATTTACATCGAGATATTAAACCATCTAATATCATGATTCGTCTAGATGGACAATTAGTATTAATAGATTTTGGTACAGCCAGAGAAATTACTAGAACCTATTTAAATAATGGTGGGGGAATGACAGCAGTTTCTTCGTCTGGATATAGTCCTCCCGAACAAATTATTGGTCAAACTTGTGTGCAATCAGATTTTTTTGCCTTGGGACGTACCTTTGTCTTTTTGCTCACAGGATGTAATCCCATCGAACTTTATGACCATCAATATAATGTTTTAAATTGGAGACATCGCACCATACAAATTTCATCATCTTTCCTAGACTTAATTGATTGGTTAATGTCGCAAAGAGTGGATGAACGTCCTGATAACGCCCAGCAAATTTTGCAACGTCTAGAAGAAATTGAATGTCAATTTACAACCAATACTACTGCTACAGTTAATGTAGTGGGGAATATTCAAAATGAAATTTGTCAAGAACCAAGTAATAATGAAACTATATTACCCCAGGAAAAGCAATTAAAAAAAGTTCCATTAATAGCATTATTTGCAGCTTTAATAGTATCATTTTGTATCCTGGGTGTAATCGCTCTGGTGACAAATAAAAATAAATTTGCTGTGTCTGCTGATTATGGACAAGCACCAGAGAAAAAAGGCAAAGTCGATTATTTTCCTTATGAAGCAGGTAAGGATAGTAAAGGGAGAGTTGCTGAATTTAATATTGCTGTTTTATCGGTGGAATATAAATGGCAATTAGGTAGTACTTATCAAGTGAAATATAATGACCAACTGATTAAACTTGAGCAATTGAAATCTAATTTGGAACAAGAAGGTATCCAGAAAATCATGGAAAATCCTAGCGAGATTATTTCCGTGGGTACAGCTTCTTGTGAAGGGAATATTGGTGCAGAACAACAAAGAGCTTTAGAACGTTCTAAACAAATACAACTTTTAGTGAAAAAATTATTTAATAATACGAATAGTGTCAAAGGTTATCGATTATTAAATATGGGACAATTTCAAAGAAGTGATTGTAAAACCAATCAAGATGGTACAGCATATCAGCGAAGTATTATTATTATTGGGGTGAAGAAGCAATCCCAGGGTGTGGTTTTAGATGAAGCATTAAGGGATAGGTTAGAGAAAAAGCCATTTGCTGATTTTAAGTTAGAGGATTATTCTTTGGGTTCACCGGATAAGTTTAAAACGGTTCCCAATAATTTGTGATTAGTTATTCAAAGCCGTGTACACATGTAGGGGCGTATTGCATACGCCCGGCTGCATACGCCCGGCGCTTAGGGTGAGGTTCTCCTATCATTTCTTTGTATGTATTTATAGATACTTGTGCTTAAGATGAATGCAAGAACTAAAAAATATAGTTAATTTACGTAGAAAATCAGGTAAAATGCCTCCTAGATGTAAAATGAGTTGACAGCAGATGTTTAGACAGCTTTGGGAGTGGCTTAAAAAATTATTCCGGCGTATATTTTGTAGAAACAAGATAATTCCTTCTGCAAAAATAGAAGCACCATTACCACCAATAGATTTTGAATCCTTGTTTCTTGAACTTTTAAGAGGGGTAGATGATAACTGGAGTCGAGGAAATGTCAAAGGGTTTTTGACTGGAAAGCGGATGATTGAAGCTGATTTGGTAGAGTGGTTACACGGTTTTGGGGAGAGGCTATTAGCATCACCTGTAGAAAATGAGGAATTAGCCAAACAGTTAGTGCGTTTGGGTGAGTTGAATATTGGGAAATTTAGTGATATTGGTTATGAGATTGGTAAACAGTTATTAGCTAGAGTAGAAGCACATCGACAGATTAAACAGGAGGTAAGGGAAGAAACTGAGATTGCATCTGTTGCTATTATTAATGAATCTATTGTAAATGAAGCAGAAACTTGGTTTAATTTAGGTTCTAATCAAGTTAGAGCAGGAGACTTTGCTGGGGCGATTGCATCTTATGAAAAAGCTTTAGAATTTCAACCCAATCACCACCAAATCTGGAATCATCGAGGTATTGCATTAGTTAAATTAGAGAAATATGAACAAGCGATCGCATCTTATGAAAAAGCTTTAGAATTGAAATCCGATTTCTACTCAGCTTGGTATAACCGTGGGAATGCGCTGGATAATTTAGAGAAATATGAACAAGCGATCGCATCTTATGAAAAAGCTTTAGAATTAAAATCCGATTTCCATCCAGCTTGGTATAACCGTGGGAATACGTTGGATAGTTTAGAGCGATATGAAGCAGCGCTCGCATCTTATGAAAAAGCTTTAGAACTTCAACCTGATGACGACCAAGCTTGGTACAATCGCGGTGTAATGCTGGATAAATTAGAGCAATATGAAGAAGCGATCGCATCCTATAATAAAGCTTTAGAACTTCAACCTGATAAGTACCAAGCTTAGAGGATGTTGAAAAAATCAAAAATAAATCTATTTTTATATCTTTTGCTATAATCAATTTATCAGGAGTACGTTGATTATGGCAAAAAAAGCGGACATTAGTACCAAAAAATTAATTAGCCTTGCTCCAGAAAACTGGGTTAAATGGATAACATCAATTCCCAATATTGTATTCAAGGAAATTGTTAATGCAGAATTTCAATGGATTAGTCGGGAAAGCGATGTATTAATCAAAGCTAGTAGTCCTGAATTAGGCGAATTTCTAGTCCTCAATGAGTTACAATTACGTTATAAGTCAAATATGCCAAAACGGATGCGGGCTTATACAGCATTAGCGGAGGAAAAATACAATTTACCTATTTATCCAGTACTAATTAACATCCTTCAATCAGATGAGAAGAAAATTCCTACACGCTTTGAAAGTGAATTTGCTGGTTTACAAGCACGTCAAGATTACCGTGTAATAAATCTTTGGGAAGTTGACGTGGAAATAGCTTTCACTAGACCGATTCCTTCGTTGTTACCCTTTGTACCACTTCTCAAAGGTGGTGCAGAAACATCAACAGTACAACGAGCATTACAACTTCTACGTGCTGATGAGAAACTGAGTCAGCTAGAAACGGTTATGGCTTTTTTTGCTACCTTTGTATTAGATAGCGCTTTAATTAAGCAAATCATGAGGTGGGATATGACAGTATTACGCGAATCACCCTGGTATCAAGAGATTAAGGAAGAAGGACGAATCGAATTCTTAGAAATAGGACGACAAGAAGGACGACAAGAAGGACGACTACAAGAAAAACTTTTCGCTATTGAACTGGATTTAGAATTTAAGTTTGGTAATGAAGGTTTGCAATTGATGTCAGAAATATCTCAGATTTCCAGTTTAGAGAAATTACAAATACTTCAACGAGGGATTAAAAATGTAAATACTCTCGATGAATTGCAACAATTTCTTTGATATAAAACTCCTGTATTCATTTTTTAAACTGGATACAGGAGTTTTTAAATGATGCATTACTAACAAGAAGCAAATAATGACAGTATTACGCGAATCACCCTGGTATCAGGAGATTAAGGAAGAAGGACGAATCGAATTCTTAGAATTAGGACGACAAGAAGGACGATTACAAGAAAAACTTTTCGCTATTGAACTGGATTTAGAATTTAAGTTTGGTAACGAAGGTTTGCAATTGATGTCAGAAATATCTCAGATTTCCAGTCTAGAGAAATTACAAATACTTCAACTGGGTATTAAAAATGTAAATACGCTCGATGAATTGCAACAACTTCTTTGATATAAGACTCCTGTATTAATTTTTCAGACTGGATACAGGAGTCTTTACGCAGTCTATTACTAGCGGCCCGAAATAAGTCGGTGAAAAACTAGCAATATCTGACTAGTTCAAAATTTACAAACCTCTGCAAACTGTGGAAATGCATTCGCTCTGACTACACTAGTAATTACTGGTAGATGTCCAACCGGAGGATTTTGGAAATTTGGTTCCATCCCCTTCTTGTACTCCATCCTTCTAGTTTTCCAGTTTAACTCCTGCTCAACAATCTTCTTGAAATTTCCACTGTTCAAACTTCCCCATCCAACTTGATTATACATATTTTTCCACTTTTGTCCTTGCTGTTGATAAATTAGTTGTTGAACACTAAAACCTAACGTTCCATTACTTGCTGTACGCCATAAATTATCAATTGTTTTTAAGTCAGTACATGATAAATTTTTAACTTGATTGTAATTTATGTAACCTCGTGATTCTGACTTTTTATCTGCAATTTTTAACAAAATTTTTTTTTACTGATATATACTAATAGTTGCAACTTTTCCTCAGATGGAAACAGTTATGGCTTTTTTTTGCTACCTTTGTATTAGATAGCGCTTTAATTAAGCAAATAATAAGGTGGGATATGGCAGTATTACAAGAATCACCCTGGTATAAAGAGATTAAGGAAGAAGGACGAATCGAATTCTTAGAATTAGAACGACAAGAAGGACGACAAGAAGGACGATTACAAGAAAAACTTTTCGCTATTGAACTGGATTTAGAGTTTAAGTTTGGTAATGAAGGTTTGCAATTTATGTCAGAAATATCTCAGATTTCCAGTCTAGAGAAATTACAAATACTTCAAATGGGTATTAAAAATGTAAATACTCTCGATGAATTACAACAACTTCTTTGATATAAGACTCCTGTATTAATTTTTCAGACTGGATACAGGAGTCTTTAAGCAGTCTCTGTTTCCTCTCTACACAAATACATTCAAAACTTAAAGCGGATTCCTAACCGATATTTAAAATTTATGAAATTGGTTTCAATATGAATCGTTCCCGGATTATTCAACCTGGTCAAAGTTATACATTTAGTAAGTATTTTGAACTTTCTTTCTCTCCACAGGATATTCTGGCTGAATTAGGTTGTGCTTATGAACGTGAACGCTTACAATTACCAAAAACTGAATTGATTCCTGATCAAATTTCAGAATTACAGCGAGTCATTGAGCGCAATCTCCGACGGGTAAAATTACTCAGTGAAGATGCCCGAAAACAAGCAATTATCGCTCCCATACTTTTAGAAGTTTGTGAAATTACACAAACTCAATTGAATATTGAATATCCGATTAGTGTTAGTGACCAACTAAAAGGAAGTTTGGATTATTATATTAATAAAGGTAAAGAACTGGTCGTAATTGAAGCAAAACAATCAGATTTAAGTCGGGGGTTTACACAGTTGGCTGTTGAATTAATTGCTCTTGATCAATGGATAAATTCCGATACGTCAGTTCTTTATGGTGCGGTTACTAATGGTGAAGATTGGCGATTTGCTATATATAATCGTCAAGAAAAACAGATAACTGAAGATTTAAAATTATATCGAGTTCCTGAAGAATTAACTGAGTTAGTCAACATTTTAGTTGGGATACTTAGTCATTAAATCTAGCTAATCTTCATTATTAACTTTCCGCTGTTTTTTGCGGTCAAATAATCCAGACATACTCATTCCTGTCACTAGTAAACCCAGTAGTCCCAATCCATTTAAAATTGGATAAACTGCTTGTAAATGTAATATTTCTCCTGTATGGATTTTCAACATTAAACCACGAGGTAATCCCGTATTAATCGGCCATGACTCAATAATACTCGCCAATATTCCCGTCAATACGGTTAATATCAGAGGTAGACAAACAATGATGCCAATGGTACGGTGAAATTTGCGAAATGTTTTTTTCATGGTGATTGATGAGGGAGTATGATTATTGTTTGTTGTTTATTGTATTTATACATTAGTCTATTATTTGTCCTCGATGGACTTGTGTTCGTCGCCAGATTTTCAATCCTTCAAACCACAAAATACTAAATATTCCAGAGGAAAGACTAAGTAATAAATCATCAAAATGCAGAAAAGAGAACTGAAATAGATTTCGCAATAAGGGAATATAAAGCACTAATCCCATAAAAACTATTGCACCTCCAATTACCCACCACAATGCTCGATTGGGAGTGTCTAACATCTCTGGTATGGTACGCGACCAGGAACGATTACTCAAAATCATGCTCAGGTTAGATACTATCAGAGTGGTAAATGCTAGAGCGCGAGCATCAATTTCTGTATGTCCAGAATAAAGAGACAGACTAAATACGGCTACTAATACTACTAAAACCCCTAATCCTTGTAGTATTGATAATCTCAGAATTTGAGTGCTGAATAATGGCTCTCTTGGGTTGCGGGGCGATCGCCTCATCACATTCCGTTCTTCTGGTTCGGCTTCAAATACCACAGTACAAGCTGGGTCAATAATTAAGTGTAAAAAGGCAATATGGATTGGTAATAATACCAATGGCCAATTAAAAATCACGGGAATCAAGGACATTCCCGCAATGGGGATATGAACGGCTAATGTATAAGCCATCCCCTTTTTCAGGTTATCAAATACCCGTCTTCCTAGTCTCACCGATTGGACGATGGAAGAAAAATCATCATCTAACAATACCAAGTCCGCCGATTCCCGTGCTACATCTGTACCTCGTTCCCCCATCGCAATCCCAATATTGGCTGATTTTAAAGCGGGAGCATCATTGACTCCATCTCCGGTCATAGCCACAATTTCACCACACTGTTTCAGCGCATTCACAATCAGCAATTTTTGTTCGGGAACTACCCGCGCAAAGATATTCACAGTTTGGATACGCGACTTTAACTCGCTTTCTGTCATCTGGTCAAGTTCGGCTCCGGTGATAATTTCGGTTGCTGGTGTCAGTCCAATTTGTTCGGCTATATTTTGAGCCGTAGCTGGATAATCACCTGTAATCATCACCACTCGAATCCCCGCACTATAACATTCTGCTATCGCTGGTGCGACAGTGGGACGCACTGGGTCAGCCATCCCTACTAATCCCAGAAATACAAATTCAAAATCATGTTGTTTTTCTGGCAAAATATCAGGGGAATGATGATGTTGATGTCGTTCAATGGCTCTAGCTATACCTAAAACCCGCAAACCTGCATCAGCCATTGTACTGATTTGCTCCTCTAAATCCCGCATTTGTTCAGGATTAAAGTGACATAAATCTGCGATCGCCTCTGGAGCACCTTTAGTCGCAATGACCAATTTATGCTCTGGGGATTCCCAAACACAAGACATTGCTAACAATTCACCGGAAAGGGGATACTCCCGCAATATCTCCCAGTCATAATGTAAATGTTCGGTTCTAGCTAAATAATCATCCCCTACTTGCTTCAATGCTTTTTCCATGGGGTCGAAAGGGTCTTTCCGACTTGCTAAAATCCCAAATTCGATTAATTGATGGAAGGTTTCTGGAAGTGCTTCCTGTGCATGCAAGGTGACATCATAAAAACTCCCAGCTAAAGTTTCCGGTTCATATACAAACAATTGCTGAATTGACATCCGGTTAAAAGTCAGGGTTCCGGTTTTATCAACACAAAGAACTGTTGCCGAACCAATGGTTTCCACCACCGGAACACGACGAGTTAACACTCTCGCTAGAGAAAATCTCCAAGCCCCCAAAGCTAGGAAAATTGCTAAAACCACCGGAATTTCATTAGGCAAAATTGCCATCGCTAGGGCTAACCCAGCTAGAAAACCCTGTAACCAATCGCCTCTAGTTGTACCATAAATGATTACTACCGCCACACAAATGGCGATCGCTATAAACGTCAACTTACTTACAATTCGTCGAGTTTCTCTTTGCAGAATCGTATCTTCCGATTCCACGGTTTGCAAAGCTTTACCAATCTTACCCATTTCTGTATGGATACCTGTGGCATAAACTTGAGCAATCCCTTGACCCTGGACGATCAAAGTTCCAGAATAGACAAAAGGGATATCTTCACCACCAGGACGGTGCTGCGCTGCTGTTTCCGTAGTATCTTTTAAATCCGCACTATTTTCTACTGATTTCTTGCGTACAGGTAAAGATTCACCCGTCAACAACGACTCATCCACACTTAAATGAGTAGACCAGACCACTACCGCATCAGCAGGAACTCGATCTCCCTCTGACAGAACAATGATATCTTCACGCACCACATCCCGTCCCGCAATCCTTTGTCGTTCTCCATCACGAATAACTAATGCACGCGGACTAGAGAGGTCACGTAGGGCTTCCAGTGATTTTTCAGTTTTCTGCTCTTGATATAAGTTAATCCCCACAATAAAGAAGATAAAACCTAATAAAATCAAAGCTTCCTGAGCATCACCCAAGAATAGGTAAATAACACCACAACCTAACAAAAGCAGGAAAATTGGTTCTTGACAGATTTCTAGAGCAATTTCCCAAATTTGACGATGTTGAGTAGATGGTAACTCATTATACCCTTCTTGCTTCAACCGCATGGCAGTTGTGGAAGCAGATAACCCTGTAATTGATTGTAGTTCGGTTTGATCAACCATGGGAATAATTCAAAATTGAAAAAGTTGAGCGATCGCTATACTGAAAGCAACAGGCTAATCGCAATTAATTTAACTCTACACAATTCACAGAGTAAAACAAATAAAGTAAAGAACTAGTAAAGAAACTATAAGTTCTCAATCTATTCCCAGATTGGTAACTTAACCTGAAAACGACTCCCCACACCGAGTTGACTGGTGACGGAAATTTCCCCACCATGAGCATGAGCAATGACTTGAACAATAGCCAAACCCAAACCCGAACCACCTTGACGACGGGAACGGGCGGTTTCTGCTCGCCAAAATCGGTTAAAAACGAAACCTAGATGTTCAGGAGCAATCCCAATACCTGTATCTTCCACTGCAATGAACACAAAATTATCGCATCTTACCATCTTCACCCTAACCAAACCTTGATGGGGTGTATATTGCAGCGCATTTTCGAGCAAATTCCCAAATAGTCGCTGTAACTGATGTGCATCCCCTTTTACCCATATCTCATCAATTAAATCAGCCTCTAGGGTGATGGCTTTGGATGCTGCTTGGGGTTGTAATATATCAATTAAATCAAATAAAATTTCATCTAAAGGGATACGAATTGCCGTCTTTAGTAAACTTACAGGTGCAGAATCATTTCTGGCTAATAGCAGTAAATCCTCGACCAAATGAGTCATTTGCTCAGTTGCGCCCTCTATCACCGAGATTTTTTGAACATCACTGGGATGAATGCGTTCTGGATGACTTTGCATCACTTGTACAGTAGTTTTAATCGCTGTCAGCGGACTACGTAACTCATGGGATGCATCGGCGGTAAACTGTTGTAACTGCTGAAAACTTTGTTGAATAGGTTGTAATGCTTTACCAGTTAACCACCAACCTGTACCACCAATTAAAACCATACTAAAAATAGCACCAATTCCCAAACCCATTAACAGTCTATGCAATTCCTTTTCCACTGCCACCGTTGAGGTGCTTATCCGCACATAACCCAAAAGCTGTTGATTTGGTGTAGAAGGATAGACACGAATAGTTAAAGTCCTAATTTTATTTTGTTCCCAAGAATGAAAACTAGTCATCAATGGGATGTGCGGAAATTGTTTTCCAGCTTTCCCTAATAATTTTTGTCTAGCATCAAACCATTCCACACTTTGATTATATAACTGCAAATTTTGCCAAGGAATATCCAAATCGCCATCATTATCTAGAATTCGGGGTATTTTCCGATATACAGCCGTTCTATCAACTTGAATAGCCTCTAAATTATGAGCTGCTGCATCTGCTAAGGTTAATAGCTGGGTATCCACTTGCTGAAGGAGAGTATAAGCAAAAAAATGATATACCGCAACTGATGAAAGTCCCATCACTGTCATCATAGCGATCAAATAAGATGAAAGTAACTGCGAACTAGTAGTCCGAAACTGAGGGTTGAGAAACCTACTTTTGTCACTAAAAGTTTTGGTTAAGTCGATACCCAAGTCCATAAACAGTTTCGATAAAATCATCTTTTGCTCCTGCGGCTTTCAGTTTTTGACGTATTCCCCGAATATGTACCTTGACTGTATCTTCTCCGGGAGGGTCAATGGATGACCATAAATGATCAATAATTTGATGACGATTGAGGACGTGACCATGATGACGAAGTAATAATTCTAACAATTGGTATTCTTTCGGTGTCACGGACAATAATTGCTGATGATAAGTAACGGTGCAAGTTGCTGGGTCAAGTACAAGTTCACCCCACTCCAAAAATGTTGAGACTGGTGAAGTTCCACGTCGCAGTAAAGCTCGAATTCGTGCGAGTAATTCTTTTAAATCAAAAGGTTTAATCACGTAATCATCAGCTCCTGCATCCAAACCTAGTACTTTATCACTACTAGTATCTTTTGCGGTTAACATTAGTACAGGTAAGCCATAGCCAAGTCTTCGTAATTTTTGGCATAATTCTATACCATTTAATTTTGGCAACATCACATCCAAAAGGATTAAATCATAGGTAAATGCGGTGATTAAGTCCCATCCTTCTTCACCATCATTAGCGATATCCACGGCATAATTATGATCAGTTAAAGCTTCTGCAAGAGATGAAGCAATCCGTTCATCATCTTCAATTAATAGAAATTTCATAAAAATAGAGCGTAGAAGCATCAAATTTATGATTCTACTATATAAGAATTTTTAGCGGGTTGATAAATCTTTCCGAGTTCTTTACCTTTGTCGTCTTATTCTAGGGATAAGCACAGGGAATAGTATTAATTACGGCTTAATTCATCAAGGAGTTGGAAAATGAAGAATTTTAAATCAAAATTAAGCTGGTCAGGAATCATCTTGCTAGCTTTAGTAGGTTGTAGTAATCCCGAACCAACTACTATCCAAAATAATCCATCTGGAAGTAATAATTCTCAGACAGCATCAGCTCCAGCCAAAACATCTACAACAGGTAATACTAGTTTATTATCTATAGTATCTAAAACTAAAACCGCAGTCACATCGGGTAATTTTGCTCAGGCTAAAAAAGAATTCGACAAATTTGAAGATGCTTGGAAAGAAGTTGAGGACGGTATCAAAGCTAAATCTCCTAAAGATTACGACGTCATCGAAACAAATCTGGATGGAGTGACCGCAGAACTGAAAGCTTCTCAACCCAAAAAAGAGAAATTAATTACAGGACTGGATTCACTAGAAAAAACTATTACTGCTATTTCTAAAGGTTAATTCCATTGTCAATCAATTTGGGATTTTAGATCAGAATTTAGGTTGACTGTTGACGATTCTCAAACAAAAGTCAACAGTCAACACTCAACGGTCAATTACCAATTAGTTACAATTTGAGCAATCGCATCTTTTGCGGCTGTCAGAGATTTTTCCCTAGCTTCCTCACCTAAACTCAGACCATCAGCATGGATAAAAGTAATATCAGTAATGCCCATGAAACCAAAGATGGTGCGAATATAGGGTTCTTGTAAATCATACGCAGCATAAGGAGTTCCGGGTGGGAAAGTACCACCACGAGATGTAATCACAAGTGCTTTTTTGCTGCTATCCAATAAACCTGTATAGCCCCCTTGTTCATTGACGCTAAAGGTACGACCAACGCGCACAATTTGGTCAATATAAGCTTTGAAGGTAGAGGGAATGCTCAGGTTGTACATGGGTACACCAAAAACATAACGGTCAGCTGCTAACAGTTCATCAATTAAGCTATCCGATAAGCTAATATCCTGAACTTGTTGAGGTGTTCTCGCTTCCGATGGTGTAAAAGCCGCTGCAATCCACGGTTCGTCTACATGGGGAACAGGATGATGTCCTAAATCCCGATAACTGACGGTATCACCTGTGTGAGTCTCTTTCCAAGCTGTGATAAACTTGGATGTAAGAGTGCGGGAAATGGAGCGATCGCCTCTGGGGCTAGAATCAATGTGCAGAATATTTGCCATAAAATTGTGTAGGAACTAGACTAATAATTAAACCGTATTGACTTTAGCTTATGTATAGTTACCATGAATAGTAGGCACTCAAAAGTAATATACTTACTAAAAAGTAACCATGAAAGCTGAAGCAGAAACCTACGTTAAACTAACTTGTGAAGTAGAAACCACACTCAAGGTGATTGGTGGACGCTGGAAGGTTTTGATTATTAGAGAGTTAATTGCTGGAGTCAAACGTTTTGGAGAGCTACAGCGTTCTTTACCAGGAATTACCCAAAAGATGCTGACTCAACAGCTAAGGGAAATGGAAGAAGATGGCATTATACATCGAGAAGTTTATCCTCAAATCCCCCCAAAGGTAGAATATTCGCTCACGTCTTTAGGAGAAAGTCTGAAACCAATTCTTTTTGCTATGCATGAATGGGCTGTGCAGCATTATTTAGGGAATAGAGAGTAATACCAACTATTTTATTCATTCATTTGCAAATATTCTATAGCTGCTTCTAACTTTGAAGGATAGTTTTCCGCAAATCTTTCAAACCAAAGTCCTTCCGGGGAAAATTCCTCTAATTCATCTAACCATATTTGAGCTTGATTTTTCAAAGCTGCTAATTTTTGAGCTTGAATTTTTTCTTGCTGAATTTTTGCTTGAGCTAATTCTTGCTGCTTTCTCAAATTTTCCGCAGCATCTTCAACCACAAAGTCACCCTTAACTTCTGCTAATAAATTATCTAGTAGAGATGCAGAATATTCTGATGATTCAATCTTAGATTCATCTGTAATTGGTTTTGGTCGCTGTTGTGCTGGTGGTGTCTTATATTCTGCTTTCAGCTGTTCTAACAACTTATCTAGATTATCCATTCCCAAATAAACTCCTTATCTTTCCCCTAATCCCTACTCCATCAGTTAATCATTTATCGCATTCAGCAATACCTCCGATAAACTCAAATCTTCCATATCTTCTATAGTAATAGTGTCACAAATGTCAAATTTTGCTCCTGCTCCTTGGAGTTCATCATCTAAGATTTTTAAAAAGCGAGTTGCTTGAACATCTGTACCAACTTGAATTATAGAAATACCTAATTCTGCATCGGTTTCCATCTGACGAGAAGCTTCAATAATTACCTTCATTACTGCTTTACGGTCATCAGGTTCACCATCTGTAACCACTAAAATTAATTCCCCACTAGGTTTGGTTTGACCGGAGGCTTTACGCTGAAAATAATCATCAGTCGCATTTTTTAAAACTCCAGCTAAATCAGTTGAACCAGAAGGGTCATTTTCTCGAAAAATTTGTGTTACTTTACTAGAAGTTACATTATCATAGCGTTTAAATTTACCCGCAAATAAATAAAGAGTAATCCCATCTGAGTCAAATTGCTCGCATTTACTAGCTAATGCTAAGGTAGATTCTTCCGCAGATTGCCATCTAGTTCTACCACCTTTTTGATCTGGGGTTGCCATGCTACCGCTTTTGTCGATAATCAAGGTATAATCACGATTTTCTAGCATTTTTTTCTCCTAACTTACTAATTTTTTTGATGGTCTAAAAAATTCCCTACTCCCTTATCCCTTCATCCGTCAAAGTTTCCACTAACAAATCAACTTGTTGCTGTCGCTGTTGCAGAAAAGTTTCACAGTGATGTAAATATTCTACAGCATTACTAAACTGTGTAAACACCTCTGCTAATTCTAACTTACCACTCTCAATCTGAGCAATGATTTTTTCAATTTCCGCTACTTTAGACTCATAGCTAGTAGCTGCTAAAGTCTCAGAATTAGAGGTTCGATTAGGTTTAGCCATGAAGCTTACTCTTTGTGAATCGGAACGGATACTACTTTTACTTTAACCTCTCCCTGTGCCAATTGAATCAATAAGTCTTCTCCGACATTTAATTTGGATGCAGAACGAGCGATCACCCCATTTTCTTGTCTTACCACAGCATAACCACGCTGTAAAACTGCCTGAGGGTCGAGACTAGCTAACTTTTCCCGTAACATTTCTAGATGCTGAGTTGCTTGCTGTAATCTTCCCGTCGTTGCTTGGAGCAATCGCTGACGCTTCCAAGTTAACTTTTCTGCTTCTTGCTGTACCTGCTTATCCAACCGCAAACGACGCAAACGGTTTCGCAATACTTGTAATTGGTGTTGAGCAACTTCTCCACTTTCGCGCACCGCAGTTTGTAAAGCTATAACTCGCTGACAATGTTGGTCATATAATTGGGAAAGTTCGGGAACCACCATTTTTGCAGCTGCGGTAGGGGTATGCATACACAAATCAGCCGCTAAATCAGTTAAAGATTCATCTCGTTCATGACCAATTCCCGTTACTATAGGGATGGGACAATTGGCGATCGCTCTGACGACTCGTTCATCATTAAAGCAAGCTAAATCTTCCACCGACCCACCACCCCGTGATAAAATTATTACTTCGGCGCGTCCATCTTGTGCAACTCGTGCTAGAGCTTTGACAATAGATTCAGGAGCTTGTTCACCTTGGACAGTAGCGGGAGAGAAGAGAACTTTTAAACCAGGATATCTTTGCTTAAGAGTTTTTTGAATATCACCCCAAGCAGCAGCAGTGGGGGATGTCACCACCGCGATAATTTGGGGATGAATGGGAAGGGATTTTTTGCGTTGGGAATCAAACAACCCTTCCGCAAGTAAACGATTTTTTAATTGTTGATACCGCAGAGCTTGTAAACCCACACCAGCAGGTAATACTTGCCAAACAGTTAATTGATATTCTCCCCGTTGCGGATAAACGCGAATACTTCCTAAAATAATTAATTGCTCACCAGGAATGGGAGTCTGTGCTAGCTTTGATAACTGACTAGTCCAGACCACACATTTAATCGCTGCGGTTCCTTCGGTATCTTGGAGAGTGAAAAATAAACCACTGCGATGATGATTAGCACTGGAGACTTCACCTGTCACCCAGATTTGTCGCAGATATTTATCTTGTTCTAAGAGCAAACGTAGATATTCAGTTAATCCAGCGACAGAAAGAGCGGTATCCGGAATTAAAGCATCAGGAAGGTTAAAGGTCATAAATCTACAGTATAAAAATCCAACGATGATTTTCCAGCACCCTGACCCCAACGAGCATCAGGTTTCCAAGCACCGTTTTCTTCTTCACGACGACGAGTGCGGACGGTTAGTTTATCATCAGTAAATTGTAGTAGATTATATTGCCAAGGATAAGCAGAAATCAATTCTTTGCTGAGACACCAAAAGTACCAGCACAGATGCGGTCTAATTTCCTCCCATTCTTACTCATGTCATAGCGATAAAAACTAGTTTCCGCTTTGTGAACATGACCATGAAGGAAAAAGCGAAATCCCGCAACAGCTAATTGTTCCATAAAACCTTGATTTTGAATGCGGTCATCTCCAACACTATCCAAGGGATGATGCCAAACTGCAATTTTGATGCGATCGTTATATTCAGGATGACGGCGAATTTCTGCAAGAGCATTACTGAGAGCATTCATATTGATGCTAGCGCGAGATTTGTAATAATGGTCTAATTGCCAAGCTGAGTTTAGTCCTAATATCAGGATGTTTTGGGATGAAAGATTGTCTAAGGTATATTGTTCGGAATATTCTAGAGAATAAGATTGATTTTTGATAGCTTGGTAAAAGTTGCTGAAATGGATAAAACGCTGTTGATATCCTTCTGGGTTAACAACGGGAATGTAAATACCACCATCATCAATAATCAAAGTTTTATCTATTGAACCTAAATCTTTGCGACGCATGGGTTGATAACCATCTTCTTCGGAAATTTTCCAATTTAGGTCATGGTTTCCGGGAACAATAATAATCTGTTCTGGTTGGAGAGGGAAATCTTGACGTAAGTTGAGAAAAAACTCTTTCGCAGCTTGATATTCTTCGGGTGTGGAATAGTTGGCGATGTCACCGGAAAGGATGAGAGCATCAAGATGGGAGATTTTGAGGTCGTTGTGTAAATCTTCAGCTAATTGGTTAGACCAAATTCCAGCTTGTTGAGAATTGCTGAAATGCAAGTCTGAAAGATGGAGGATGTTAATTAATTTTGTAGATATATTTGGTTTAGGAATCGGAATGGGTTCTGATTGGGGTTGTGGTTGATTACCTATAAATTCATTATGCCAATTTTCGGGTTTGATATATCTAATATCATTGCTTAAATTTTTTAATCTCTCTTTATTGTCGATTCCCAGAAAGTCGCTATTAGCTAAGTTATCAATAAAGTTGAGAAGTGTATCTTGTCCTTCCATTTCTAGGGTGTGGACTAAATTAGTTGTGAATTGCAAGGGGGGAGCTTCTAAAGTTATTTTTTTAAGCAGAGCATCAAAACCGAAATATGTTAGTAATGATCGACGCTCTTGAATGGTTGTGAAAATTGAGGAGTTTAATAAGAAGTCTATTAATTGCGATCTTATTGACATAGTGGTTGTAGACTTTGTGAAGTAATTAGTTAATAAAGGATTATATAGTTTACAATATTCTTGAATTGTTTGAATTACTACAAGTGCATTATATAATGTATTTCCATTATTAGCATTTACAAAATTATTGATATTTAACAGTTTAACTATTTCAATAATAATCTGCTCCGATTTTATTTCTCCCAGTGCATGTGCGGCGCTTCTACAAACAACAGAATCTGGGTCTTGTAAAAGTTGAATTAACCCAGGAATTCCCTGCTCCAATTTTATTTTTACCAGTGCATCTGCGGCGCTCATACGAACATAAGAATCTGGGTCTTGTAAAAGTTGAATTAACCCAGGAATTCCCTGCTCTGATTTTATTTTTACCAATGCATTTACGGCGCTCATACGAACAAGAGAATCTGGGTCTTGTGAAAGTTGAATTAACCCAGGAATTCCCTGCTCTGATTTTATTTCTCCCAAGGCATTTGCGGCGCTCATACGAACATAAGAATCTGGGTCTTGTAAAAGTTGAATTAACCCAAGAATTCCCTGCTCTGATTTTATTTCTCCCAAGGCATTTGCGGCGCTGCTACGAACAAGAGATTCTGGGTCTTGTAAAAGTTGAATTAACCCAGGAATTCCCTGCTCTGATTTACTAATACCTAAAAGTCTAATTTTCACTAATTGAGGAAGTTTTAAATCAGTAATTAAATTAATTGTTTGCTCATGCCATTTTGATTTTACCTCACCTGCTAACCTTGCTCCTAACTGCCAATCTACTTCTAAACCCAACTTCACCATCCGCACCGCTTGCGTTTCATCTTCTATCAATTCTGCCATCAATGCTAGGGGTTCCGTCCATTTTAAATAATTTAAATAATCTCGCTTTAAACAATCATCACTGAGTTTCAACAACACATTTAATAGATATTCTGCTGTATAATATTCTTGAATTAATTGGTGACGAAATTCGATTTGGTCATTTGCACCCAATTGAATTAGATGACATTTAAGTAAATCATTTAGGAATTTGAAAGCATTTGTTTTTGGATCTTGAATTTTTTCTTCCCACAAATATTCTATTAAAATATTTTCTGCCTTACTTCTGGAAATAGCAACATTTAAATCAGTTTTTGTATTTCCCTGAGTCATCACCCATGCTAATTGTTGTAAAAGTCGAGAACTCCAAAAACGAAACTCTGATGAAACCGGAATATCTTGTTTAAATTCTTTATCATAACTCTGGGTAAACAATCGAAACACCGAACCCAGATTTGATGGTACTTTATTCTGATTATTCTTAAAAACAGAACACAACATCCACAATAGCAAAGGTGTTTGTCCAAATTCCTGCAATCTCCTACCCAACTGCTTGAGCATCTCCTCTCCCTGTTCTGGAAGATAAGCGCAGACAAACTCCTGCATTTGTGTTTCTGTCAAAGGTTGCATTTCCAGCTTTTTGCTAATACCTAAATCACCCCCTACACCTAAATATCTGGTAGTGAAAACCATCGGTATTTGACCATAGTTTTGACGAAATGCTTGCAAATCTCGTCTTGCTTCTTCTGAGGGTAATTCGTTCAGTCCATCCACCAATAAAAAGAATTTTTGTTGAAATAGTAATTCTTCAATTTCCGCATTCTTGAATAACAACCCATGACGCAAACAAAAATTCCTAATCAAATCAATGATTGAGATTTGGTAATAGCGCAATTCCACTAATACGGGTATTCTATCTAGCTTTATTGATTCCGTGAGAGATGTTTCTGCTTCTTCTAGCAACAACCTCAATAGTGCGGTTGATTTTCCCGAACCTGGTTTTCCTACCAATAGTACATGGTCAGTAGCATATTTTCGCAAACCTTCCAAGACGCTGAAGCGTTCAATTTCTGTTTGTTGCTCATCCCGTGTTTTGATTGTCTCTACCTGTAAATCAAAATTCCACAGGGGTGATGCTTCCGGTTCTACCCGTCGCTGTCCCACTACATCGGTAAATGTATAGATTTTCCACCACTGATGATATTTTTGGCGGATTGAGTCTAGATATGCGCTCCAGTTATGCATTTTCGGGCAATTATCTTTCTGGGGAAGGTGTTACAGCAATTTTCATGTAGATAAGCTAGATTTTTATGTTTCGCGCCAAGACGCAAAGGAATCTCCGAAAATTAATTATACGTTCGTTAAAACCATTGGTGGGGGCGTATGGCAATACGCCCCTACATCATTTCTGGAGATGTCTACTGTTGTGTAAGTACATGAAAACTGCTGTAACTATATCATGGTTCACGAAAAAACTATGTCCAATGGAGGGTTAATTTCGACTTGGACATTTGTTATCGTGGACTAGACGAGGAAGAATTGTCGTCTAAATATTAAAATCCTTACATATTCATTTTTTTAAAAAATATATTTTATACATAAGAAATCTTGTTAAAAACCATGTAGAAGAATCATGGGAACTTTATAGAGATGTAGCTTCAGGAAAATCAATATTTTATTTACACCTTAGATTGGCAATGGTATTGCTATTTTTTATGCCTGATGATAACCTAAATTTAGGTATTCTGCTACAAGAATATCTAAATTGGCACAAATACAGCACATTTCTTTTATATGAAGTACACAAAGGCAGGCAAGATACCTGCGACCCAAGAGTTTGAGTATTTTTTATGTGTACCTCATTTATCTCCAATATGCTGTAATAAGTGTCCAATGTCTTAATTAACCACATCTTAAATATCCATTAACCCAAAGGATTGATTATTATGTCTGATATCAAAATCGAAAATCTAGATTCTCAAGCTGTACCCTTTTTTGCCCGTTTCCTAGAAACACAATTACCTGAAGATTTGACTGAACAAGAAATTAGTGAAATTAATGGTGGTCGTGGTGGTGGAATAGCGATAACATTAAAATACCCTTCTGATAATGAAGATGTTGTTACCAAAAAATATCCTTCAGATAGTGATGATGCAGTAACAATGAAGTATCCTTCTGATGGTGATGATAACATTACCACTTTCTAATCGAGATTATTATCTTGAGGACATTTAATTTGTAATCGTCAGGGTGGTTAGCATTTCCACCCTGAGAGTTTCAAGTCTAAATTCAGATATGTACAATTAACTACCCCATCTTACTAATATTGATTACCTATATCTTTTATGCCCATTTCTCGTAACGTTGTTTTATTAATTACTCATAGTGGTGATTATTTTACAATCGATAGAGTTGCAGATGCGCTATCAAAAAGAGGTGTACAACCATTTCGTTTTGATACTGATAAGTTTCCTCTCGCAGTAAAACTCCAAGCTGGTTTGAGCAACTTTGGTAGTAATCACAAGTTAATCTATGGTGATATCTCTATCTCGACTGAAGAGGTGCTAGCGGTCTGGATGCGTCGAATTTGGCAACCTATATTTGGTAAAGAATTAAATCCGCAATTCCAACAGGCTTGTATTCGGGAATCAATGGCTACTTTAGATGGTTTTTGGGATAGTCTCAAAGCTGCTCGTTGGGTAGATGATTTACAACGAATTAATTTTGCAGAAAATAAACTTCGTCAATTGAGAATTGCTGGTGAAGTGGGTTTAACTATTCCTCGGACTCTGGTTACTAATAATCCTGAAGAAGCACGCGGTTTTTTCCATGAACTTAAAGGGAAAATGGTGACTAAATTATTGACACCTCTTTCTCAAAATATGGAAGGTTCTAATTTTTTTATGTATACTAGTGCTGTGAAAGAGGAAGATTTATTGGATGCAGAAACACTCCGTTACTGTCCAATGGTTTTTCAAGAACAAATTCCTAAACAGCAAGAATTAAGAGTGATATTTGTAAATGGAAATTTCTTTGTTGGTGCTTTGGATGCATCTGCTTATGAAGGATCAACTCAAGATTGGCGTCGGGGTAATCAATCTGCTTGTGTATGGAAAACTCATGAATTACCAACGCATTTAGTTGATGGTATTAAAGCTTTAATGTCTCGATTTAAATTGACTTTTGGAGCAATTGATATTATTCAAAAACCTGATGGGGAATATGTTTTTTTAGAAGTTAATCCGACGGGAGAATGGGGAATGTTGGAACGTGATTTAAACTATCCTATTTCCTGCGCGATCGCTGATGCTTTACTCACAGAAAATTCTGATTTAAACTAATTTTTTCCTATGACAATTTTAATCATCACCCACAGCGAAGATAACGAAAGTATTACTCTAGTACAACAAGCGATCGCATCACAAGGAGGAACAACATTTCGGTTTGACACTGACCGATTTCCCACGGAAGTCAAGTTAGATGTTTATTATGGTCAAAAATCGGAACGTGTAATTCTCGAATGTGAGGAAAAAACCTTAGATTTAAATGAGGTATCCGCAGTTTGGTATCGACGCATTGCGATTGGGTCAAAAATTCCCCAAACGATGAATTCACAAATGCGACAAGCCTCCATTCAAGAATCTCGCGCTACTATTCAAGGAATGATTGCTAGCATTCGGGGATTTCATCTCGACCCTCAAGTAAATATTCGCAGAGCCGAAAATAAGCAATTACAACTCCAAATAGCACGAGCAGTTGGTTTAGAGACTCCACGCAATCTCACCACCAATAACCCAATAGCAGTGAAGAAATTTGCCCAGGAGTGCGAAAATGGAATTATTGGTAAAATGCTTTCTTCCTTCGCTATTTATGATGCTTCTGGACAGGAACAAGTTGTATTTACTAATCCCATCACATCAGATGATTTAGAAAATCTGGAGGGATTACGTTTTTGTCCGATGACATTTCAAGAAAAAATCTCCAAAGCTCTAGAATTGAGAATTACTATTATAGGTAAACAGGTTTTCTCTGCTGCTGTGGATTCCCAAGTTTTGCAAAAAGCTCAATATGATTGGAGAAGACAAGGTGTGGCTTTATTAGATGCTTGGAAACCCTATACATTACCCCCAGATGTGGAGGAAAAACTGCTCCAACTTATGTCTAATTTCGGCTTGAATTATGGAGCAATTGATGTGATTGTCACTCCAGATGGTCGTCATATTTTCCTAGAAGTAAATCCAGTTGGTGAGTTTTTCTGGCTGGAACGGTGTCCTGGATTACCAATTTCTCAAGCAATTGCCGAACTTTTACTCAAACACGACAAGTACATATAAAATTGTAAAACTCTCGTGGAACAGGCATCTTGCGTGCTCGGCAAAAACTATGTCCAATGGAGGATTAATTTCGACTTGGAAATTTATTATCGTTAAGTGGATGAGGAAGAAGTATCATCTCAATACTGTTTGGTTAAGCGGGGAAGTAGATAGACTTAGTTTCCGGCATAGCGAGTATTTGTATGATTTCCTCAACCGTTCCCCGGAAAACTTTCCCTTGTGCATATTCTTGCTTTGCTTCGGTGATATTTGTGGCTATTTCTTCTCTTCGACGCTCAATTTGTCGATGGTGAACAATATTGATCAATTCGTCTTGTTCATCAACAGAAAGTTTGTCGATCAATTCTAGAATTTGATTAAAATTTACAGCTTGAGTCATTTTTTGCAAATCCATAAAAAATAGAGTCAGATGCCTATTATTTTACATCGCCAATCACAGAATTAAAAGAGCGATAGCCGAAGGCTTAAGCTTCGCTTATCGCATCATTACTTCGCAATAAATCGAGATTCTTCCCTCCACTTCGTTCCAGTCAGAATGACAAATTATATCTCCCCACCACCCCACCACCCTATTCACTCAAACACCACAGTTCTATTCCCATATACTAAAACTCGGTTTTGTAAATGCAATCGCACTGCTCTAGCTAACACCATCCGTTCCAAATCCTTACCTTTTCTAATTAAATCCTCCACTTCATCCCGATGACTAACCCTGACCACATCTTGCTCAATAATTGGACCTGCATCTAAATCAGCAGTTGCATAATGAGCTGTAGCTCCAATAATTTTTACCCCTCTTTCAAAAGCTCGGTGATAGGGATTTGCACCAATAAAAGCAGGTAAAAAGGAATGATGAATATTGATAATTTGGGGGAATTGATTAATAAAATCGGCACTGACAATCTGCATATATTTTGCCAAAACCACTAAATCAATTTTGTATTGACGTAGTAATTCCAGTTGCTTGATTTCCTGCTCTGATTTATTTTCCTTACCAATGGGAATATATTGATAATCAATATTAAATTGTTCTGCTGCTTTTTGTAAATCCGGATGATTGCTAATAATTAAAGGAATTTCTGCTTTAAACTCTTTGGCTTTTAATCTCCAAATCAAATCCAATAAACAATGGTCTTGACGACTGACCCAAATGGCAATGCGTGGTATAGTATCAGAAAAATGTAATTTCCATTTTGCTGATAAAGGTTGTCCAATAGAGTCAAATGCTGGAGCAATTAAATCTCTAGGTAAGTTAAATCCATCTAATTGCCATTCTATGCGAGTTAAAAACAAACCAGCAGCAAAATCTGTATGTTGGTCTGCATGGATAATATTACCACCATTAGCATATATAAAATTGGCAAACTTTGCCACTAATCCCCTTTGGTCAGGACAGGAAATCAGTAAAGTCGCTGTGGGCTGTGTCATAAAAATCTCGCTAGATTAGCAAGTGCTTATTTAGTATTTTTAGGTGAAGGAGAAAGTGTTGGTGAAGGAGAAAGTGTCGGTGAAGGAGAAAGTGTTGGTGAAGGAGAAAGTGTCGGTGAAGGAGAAGGTGTTAGTGAAGGAGAAAGGGTTGGAAAGGGAGAAAGTGTGGGAGAAGGGGTATTAGGTAAAGATTGTTTCCACTCTGATAATTTTCGATTCACTGCATTCCCAAAATCGGTTGACACCAATAATACATTAGTATTGTCCTTGATTTTAGCAGGAGAATCGGCTTGAGCGTATAGGAAACTTTTGCTAAAATCAACTTTACCCAAAATCAATTGATGGGTTTGTTGATTTTTGAGATTAATTTTGATAGTTGCTTGGGGTTGATTTAAACCGAATTCTGACATTTGATTAATTGGAGTTGCTACAGTCTGAGTACTTTTACCCTTAACTAATAAATCCACCAAATAAGAAACAATTGCATCATTAGCAGGTTCTGATATGGGAGATTTAATCAACCATTTTGGTATACCCGATTGAGGGTTACGTTCTAAAATTAAATTACTATCTTTAGTTTGGATTGTCAATGATAATATATCATCAGCCGTAAAGGAGAAAATCTGTTGTTTTTTCTCTTCCATGTTCGCACGTTCGGTTGCACCTCTAATTTCATAGAAGTAAACAAACCCACCTAAACCCAAAGCTAACAGTACCAAAATTATCGTCGTCCGTGGTAATTTCATAATTTTCCAGTTCTCATTTCTCAGCTAACTATCTTCATGATTATTAATTTTGAATTTTGAATTTTGAATTTTGAATTGTTCATCGTCTTCTCCACCAGACGAAAGCAGCAGATATTAAACCAAATAATGGTAAAGCTAATAGAGAAGATAATGTTAAAATATTAGCTTGGTCAGTTGACATATTGATGCGACGATTTTTTTGTTCTTTGGGACTAATGGAGAGAGTTTGTTGGTCTTGCTGACTTAACCAACTGACTGAGTTGAGAAAGACATCTCTATTTAGTTGTTGTTGAAATAAGCCATCAGTCGCAAAGCTTGAATTTCCAAATACTACTAAGCGTGTTTCGCTCGGAGTTGGTTTTGATTTGTTATCAATAGGAAGACCCGGAGTAGGACTAGCTTGAGTACTCGCTGATGGTGACGGTGATGATGTCGGACTAGCTTGAGTACTTGCTGAGGGTGACGGTGATAATGTCGGACTAGCTTGAGTACTTGCTGATGGTGATGATGTCGGACTAGCTTGAGTACTTGCTGATGGTGATGGTGATGATGTCGGACTAGCTTGAGTACTTGCTGATGGTGATGGTGATGATGTCGGGGAGACTTTGGGTGTAGATGTAGATGCAACTATTTTTCTTTTTAAAGCTACACCTAAAGTTAGTCAGACCTTTAATGTCACTGGGATGAAACTCTAATTTTTCGCTTTTGAGATCACTTTCTCCCCAACTGTCAGGGTAAGGTTTGGTTTTGAGTAAGGGGGTTGACTCAACACCAGCAACCGAACTGATTTCCAAAGGTCGAGCTAGACGATAAAAAGAAATCCCTTTTCCAAAATCTTTCGTGATGGGATGCTGTCCATATTCTGTTACTAAGGGAGCAGCAGTCGTAGTCCCAATTTTTCTCCAGATAAATCTACCGCTAAACGATTATCTAAAGTGATACCCCACTCCTTTAGCAAATTATCAATTTTAGGGTTGGTAATCGGGTCTATCATTAGCAGTAAATTACCACCACGATTTAGATAATCTTGTAAAATTTTAACTTCACTTTCCAAGAGCGATCGCACACTGAGCGACGACAATCACATTAGCATCATTAGGAACTTGTGACTGTTCGGCTAAATTTAATTCTGAGGTAGTAAAATTCCGGTCATTTAATTCCTGTATGGCTTGGGAAATTGCATCCTTACCAGGTGCAAATGGACGTTCTCCATGACCTTGAAGAAAATAGACTTTGGTGGTGATATTATGAATAATTTTTTGTAACCGATTGGTTAATTTAATTTCTGATAAACGTTCATTGTCATTGACTGTCTGCACTAATTCTCGTCTATTCCCCAATTCTAAGTAAACTTCACCCAGGTTTTTCACCCCAAATTTTTCTACTAGTCCTGGTTTAGCTTGGGGATTAATATATTCAAACTTAAATTTTGAACTTAGTCGTTGATAATTTTCTAGTAATTCTCGGTCTTGGGGATTTTCTTTCCGATCAAATATCCACACTTTCAGCACAGTTGGTAGGGAACTTACCAATTTTTGTGATTGAGGAGCAAGGGTAAATAACTGAGTTTCTGTAAAATCTACCCGCAGGTGGTAGCGAGTACCTAAAAAATTAATTAATCCTAAAATTGCTAATACAGATATAGTCGCAACTAGAGCATTAGTACTAGATTGAATAGCACGACTATTTAACCATTTACTATTCTGGCTTCGCAATCCTAGCCACATACCACAAATAATAAAACCCAGAATTAGAAACACTAAAGGAAGTAATCCCCAGTTTTCTGAGATTAAGCCAACTGTTAAGCCAATAACTACAAAAAATAGTCCTAACCAAAATAGATATTTCCAATGTCGTTTTTTTATGTATTTATTCATTGAGTCCGAATGTAGGTGGGGTGGTGGGGTGGTGGGGTGGTGGGGTGATGGGGAGGAAGAAAAATATTTTGTTTCCTGTTCCCTGTTCCCTGTTCCCTGTTCCCTTTTTTTACTAATTACGCTGAAAGCGTAGAGCATCTATTGATTGAGCGGTAAGAAATATACCCAAAATCATGTAACTGGCAAATACTAGCAAACTGCTAGTATCGAAAATCCCTTGAACTAATAAATTGTAATGTTTTAGTAATGATAAATGACCTAATGCTTCTCCTAAAGTTCCAGGAATACTTTTAGCAATTAAATCTAAGAATAACAACAATATAACTAATACAAAAGTCAGAATAGCCGACAAAATTGTACTGTCTGTTAATGAGGAAATAAACATTCCTAACGATAAAATTGCTGCTGCTAATAAGATTAGTCCCAAATGACCCAGTAAAGGGATGGAAGGTTGCATGGCTGGACTTGCACTGCTGACAGCGATCGCCTCCAAACCTAGTATCGGCACTAACATCGTGATAAAAAATGTCAGCACTCCTAATAACTTACCAATAGCTACCGCCCAATTGGTGACAGGTGAGGTAGCTAATAATTCCAATGTGCCTCGTTTACGTTCTTCTGCATATAGTCCCATTGACAAAATTGGTAGTATAAACAGCAATAACCAACCCATCCGGTCTAAAAATGCCCGGATAAATTCATAAGGTACATCTATGGGTGGAACTGGGACTCCTAATTGTTGTCCTTGATAATCAAAAGCCGCGACTGTGGGTAAAATCCCATCTCGTCCGAGCAAAATCATCACCAAGAATAACCCAGCTAAAAACCAAAATACACCCGCGATTGCATAAGCTAAAGGGGAAACAAAATAACTTTGTAACTCCCGGCGATAAATAGCAATAATATTACTCAGTACTATACCCATCTATGCCGCTTCTCCTTCTTGCACTGTAGATTCTACCTCAGGGGGTAAATTCTTTTCTTCTGTGGTTAGTTGTAAAAATACATCTTCTAAGGTAGCGCTAACCCGGCGAATTTCATACAAACTTAATCCAGCATGGACTAAAGCTGTGGAAATATCCCGTCCTGTTTCTGCACCCACTGAACAAATTACTCGCAAGTAAGCTCGGTTTTCAGCTTCTGGGACGTTTGGCATTGATTCTACCAAACTGACACCAGAAATATTTTGCAACACCTGTTTGGCTAAGTTCCACCTCTCCCCCAATTTCTATCTCATATCCTGAACCACCTGTCAATTGGGTCATTAAATTATCTGGAGTATTAGTGGCGACGATTTTTCCCTTGTTAATGATGGCCACACGGCTACAGGTCATGCTGACTTCTGGTAAGATGTGTGTAGAGAGAATAATTGTATGTGTTCCCGCCAGGCTTTTAATTAAATTTCTGACTTCAATAATTTGTCGCGGGTCAAGTCCCACGGTAGGTTCATCTAAAATAATCGCTGGTGGATCATGAACGATCGCTTGAGCAATACCCACTCGTTGACGATACCCTTTAGAAAGTTTGCGAATAATTACTTTCGCTTTTTCTTCTAGGTTACAGCGTTTGATCGCCGCTTTCACTTTCGTGGTGCGATCGCCAGCAGACACGCCTTTAATTCTAGCGACAAAATCCAAAAACCCGGCAACGGTCATCTCTGGATATAAAGGTGGGGTTTCTGGTAAATAACCAATGCGTTGACGGACTAAGAGGGAATTATCATGGACATCATAACCAGCAATTCTGGCTGTGCCACTAGAAGCAGGTAGATATCCTGCTAAAATTCGCATAGTTGTGGTTTTACCCGCACCATTCTGGCCCAAGAACCCCAAAATCTCCCCCGGTGCGACATTAAATGTCACATCAGTAATTGCGGGAGTAGAACCGTATACTTTACTCAGATGTTCAACTTCAATCATCGGTCCAAAGGCGATCGTAATTTATTATCAACTATAGTAATTGAACATACTCCAACTGCATCAAAGATAGTTGGGGATTTTCTGGCTCTAGAGTGCTAATAAGCAGCATTTCTAGAGTTAATCACTTTAGAGAAGCAAGTAGTACAAAATTACTGACATCCTATTTAATAATGCATTACTATATAATATTTTACAAAATTTTTACGGTCTTCAATACCTTTGCCAATTTAAGAAGCATGCGCTAAAGCGCAACTACGAACTATGAAAATTGGCTCGTAGTTGCGCTTTAGCGCATGCTCTGTCATCATTGAATCGGTATTTTAACAAAATTATTAATTGTTATCTGCTGTCTTGTTAGAATGCTATTTTTTTGGCAAAGGTATTGCTCTTGACATACATTTCTATAAATTTTTCAGTTTCAGTGAGATTGTAGCTCATAACGGTTTCTTAATTTACTTAATACTGTTGTTAATACTAGATTTTTGCTGTCTTATCCATGCACGGAATACTTTTATTGTTGCATTTCTTCCATTAGTCTTACTCAACGCCAAATATTCAGGAATTACTTGAGCAATTCGTAGATTTGGAAAAATTAAACTGGTATTCGATTCTACATATTTATCATCCACCAAAATGTTTATTTCCAGTTTACTACCATTCCAACGCCAAAGTTCAGGTACTCTCAAAAGTTGATAATTATTAAAACGAGTCCGAGAGGTAATATCAATTTCAATAACTATATCAGGAGGAGGATCTATTTCTAAATTGATTCTATTTTTACCCCTAACTCTAGCTTCATTTTGAATATAGAAACAATCATCTGGTTCTACCCCAGCATCCATATTTTCTTTATCAAACGTCGTAGAACCTAAACTCCAAAATTCTATATCAAGTTCTTCTAATAGAACTTTTACTAAATCCCCAATTATCACTTTAGCTACTTCATGTTCTGGTAAGGGAGCCATTATTTCTAGTACTCCTTGACTGTAAGATATTCTAGAATTACGATTTTCTCCCAATTCTGCTAAAATATGTTTGTATCCTGACCAGGAAATATTTTTAATCAATAATTGATGACCTGCTTTCACAATTAGTTGGTTGAGTTCAAGTAACATAAATCAACTTTCTCCTCTTTGCTGACCTAATCTAATCCGGGCAGTATCCTTTAATAGTATAGTTCATTATGAACTAGTGGAGCAGGCAAGATGCCTGCTTGACCTCAATGGCGGGCAAGATGCCCGCTCCACGTCTGTTATTCTCTATTTCCTTAGATATCTAACTTTAGACGGGTCATTTTTACGTTAGTTCAGCCAAGAGAAAGAGGGAGATATCTGAAGAAAAATTTAAATTAGTGGTGTAGAAATGAAATACAAAATCTTTGAGGCTAATTAGATTATGGCTCTTTACAAACTAGAAGATTTTGATCCACAATACCATGACGCTACGGAAAATAAAGATATTAAAGGACTTGGTGTTTATACAGAAGGTAAAGACGAAAGAATTGGTACAGTTAGTGATGTTTTAGTTGACGATAATGCTCATTTCCGCTATTTAGTTGTTGACTTAGGTTTCTGGATTTTTGGCAAAAAAGTATTATTACCAATTGGTCGGACTCGTGTAGATATAAATAATAAGCGTGTTTACGCCATTGGTTTAACTAAGCCCCAAGCAGAAGAACTACCAGAATTTAATGAACGTCTAACTCTTGATTATGACTATGAGGAAAAAGTGCGGGGAATATATCGCTCTCCTCAACGTCAAACTTCAGCAGTGGAATCCTCAACTGCGCTGGAAACAGGAAGACCTCTGGAATCATCAGGGTCTGTGAGTACAATGGCTCCACCCATTGTCAACCCAACTCTGAACCGAGATACTTATAGCTATGAGCATGAACCGAATCTATATAATTTAAATGAGTCAGAGCATCAAACTCTAAAATTATACGAAGAACGGTTAATTGCTAATAAAAATCGGCGCAAAATTGGAGAAGTAGCTATTGGTAAACACGTAGAAACAGATACGACTAGAGTGGCTATACCAGTGGAGAAAGAAAGAGTTGTAATTGAACGAACAACTCCCTCTGATGCTGGTGTGACCGTTCCTGCGAATGAAGCTAATTTCCGTGAAGGGGAAGTTGCACGCATTGAAATTCATGAAGAAACCCCGGAAATTCACAAAGAGGCTTTTGTGCGAGAAGAAGTGACGATGAGAAAGGTCACTGATAAAAACACAGTAGAAACTCAAGAAACTGTGCGACGCGAAGAGTTAGATGTCAATGCTCCCGGTATTCCGATTGAGGAACGTTAGGTTAATCCAGGTAAAGCTTTCTCGATAGCTTTACCTGGATTTAAATAATATTTGATTATGGGAATTATGTGGATAAGGAACTTAGAAAAATTAGCAATCAATTGTATGCCTGAATATCTAGAAACAACAGTCGGTGATCAGGAATTTTCAGACCATCAATCAGTGGTGGATAAAATTAAATCAGAATCTCTAAAAATTAATGATGAACACATTATTCGTTTACTGGAAGAACGATTGGTTATTGATAATCATAAACAGAAAATTGGTGAGGTAGTGGTTCGGAAATTAATTGAAACTCGAATAGTGGAAGTTCCTGTCCGTCGGGAAAAACTAATTGTGGAGCAAGTTAGCCCAAAATATCAGCAACTTGCAGAAATTGATTTAGGTGAGGAAAAGATTATTGGTGTGGAATTGAAAGCACCAGGATGGGATTCAGCGGATTTTAATGGTGGTTTGACTGTGAATGGGGAATTCAATTCACCGAAAATTGCTAGTTTACTTTTGAATGCGATCGCTTTAGAAGCAAATCCCGGTTGTCATCAGGTGAAAGTCACCATATTAGTTGAAGATGAATCACATCAAAAGAAATATCAAGAATGGTTTGCACGTTGTGTTTAATTTAAATTAAGATGCTCTCGTAACTCTGGTGGCATATTTAGTACCGTGTGTAAACCTTTCGCATCTGTCAACTTCATTTCTGGATTCCACACCACGTTTTCTAGGTTGGTATTAGTAAAGTTAACACCCACAAGTTTAGCACCACGGAGGTCGGCATGATTGAGTGTTGCACCAGTAAGATTAGTATGATTTAGGTTAGCACCAATCAGATTCGTATAACTAAAATCTGTATTACTTAGATTACTGGCACTTAAGTTAGCACCTTCAAGTTTAGCACGGCTGATATTTGTCTTAGTTATGTTTGCATGACTCAGGTTGGCATTTTTAAGTTAGTACAACTGAGATTAGCACCAACGATGTCAGAACTATAAAAGTTAGCTTCAATCAGAAAAGCACCATTCAAGTTAGTATGACTGAGGTTAGCATGACTGAGATTAGTTGCACTCATATTAGCACCCCTCAGGTTAGCATTTCTCAAGTTAGCTCTACGAAGATTAGCTCCACTCAAGTAAGCATTGGTCAGATTAGCACCAATTAGCTCTGCATCGGTGAGGTTAACTTTACTCAGGTAAGCTTGATGAAGATCCACAAAGTTGAGGTTAGCATGGCTGAGATTAGCATGATTGAGATTTGCAGAGCTGAGGAATTGTCCAACTACTCGATTAAAAGTTCCAAATCCCATACTCTGACTGTAGTTAATAATACGAAGTAATTGCCATGTTAAATTACCTTCTATTTCTACCTTCCCAGATGGATAGAAAATAATTTTTTGTTTGAGATGATATTTGCATTTGTCCATAGCGATGCAACGCTAAAAGCAAAATCATCACATTTAAACCTGTAGAAATGTCTATCTGACGCTGACCCAGTTGCTGAATGCCATTTTTTTGTAATTCTTGCAATTTCTTCTGGGGTAAAGTCTCCTGTGCAGAATCAATAAATTTACCTTGACACCATTGACGGTAAAAATTTTCTAAACGTCTAAATAATTGTTCCCAGTCAAAATTGGGAACTTCTATTAATAAACCAATCAAGTATTCAAGGATTTCTGGTGTTAGTTTTCCACCACCAAGTAAATCATAAATTTGCCAGTTCATTTGTGGGGAAGAAATAATTAATTCTTTCCCATTTTCTCCATCATAGTATTGTGTCCAGAGGTGACAATGAGTTTTCAAGTGATCGCTAAATAAAAATTCGGTAAAACTCTGATGAAAAAACTCAATTTTCCCCTTTCGCTTTCCATCAATATGAACATAAAAAGCTGCTGTTAATTGTTGTTCAGCTTGAGCAATTAAGGTTTCAGAAAGTTCATTTTTATCCAGTCGTTCTGACAACATTGATATACGAGCAAATTCTCCTCCAGATTGGACTACACATACAGCAGCTTCGGTGAGAAGACGGTTTAAATTTCCTGGTTTTGCTATAGCTAATTGCTGATTTATATCTATCCCATCAATTGCAGAATGCTGTTTAGTTAATACCCAATTAACCACTTGTTGGTAAATTAAAACTTTAGCTGTTTTTTGATTAACCTTCTCTAATTGATCTAAAGATAATTTCTGATCACGATACATTGCAGCTAATAAATAAAGTAATAATGGTTGTTGAGCTAACTTCTGCACCTCGACTGGACATTTATCACTTGCTAAAAACTTGTCAATATCTACAGGTTGACCCTGATTATCTGGTAAAGATTTCCATTTTTGTAACCATTGATGTTGTAATTGTTCATCCATTTCTAGAATTTGCACCCGTTCTAGATTATCGGGGAGATGATAAATACCCTGTAAAGCTATGGCTCTACTAGTAATTAAGACTCGATGACCCAGTTCTGAATGGATTTTACATCTCTGTTGAAATTCAGCTACTTGTTGAATAAATGTTTCTAAATTTAAGTCATTTCTAGATTCAACATTTAATTCATCGAAACCATCTAGAATGAATAAAAAATGCGTATTTTTATCAGTAATCCAATTTTCATTACTTTGGACAAAATCGAAATTTAATCCTGATTTCAAAGTATCTTCTAACCGGAACTTCCATGAGTCAATATCTCTGAAGCGAATTAAAATTGGTGTCCAAATTGGATGTAAATGATGCCATATCCAATCAGCTAACATCAAGCAAAATAGACTTTTACCTGTTCCTGCTCCCCCTTGGATAAACATTACTTGTTCTAAGCTATCTGGATTGAGCAAAATCCTTTTAGCCCAAGTTTCTAAATCTAAAGCTTCTAGATTTTGCTCAACTTCACCATATTGATTAATCGGTTTTATTTTCAGTGGAATATAGATATCTTTAAATGAAAAATTTTCATCAAAAACTTTTTCTAGGGGTTTGCTAGCAATCTGAGTGTTCAGATATTCATTGATGCTCTGGATTTTTTGTTGCTCTTTCCAGCAATCTCCCCCAGATAGTTGAATTAAATTTCTAGTACTGTCACCTAATTCAATCCCAGCTTTAATTAAATAACTGTAAGTATTTACCGCTATTCTTTGTGTTAATAAATAAGCTTGATGTTTTGTAATATTTCTAGCTATCAATCTAGCATATAAAACCTTATTGAAAACTTTGGCTAATTCTGATTCATGAAAACAAGCGATTGCACAACGAGCATTTTCATCATCAAATTCCCAATCATTGACTTTTTGTAATTGCTTTTTGACTACTTCTATATTTGTGAAATTAGCATCCCAGTTTACAGATGGGTATAAAGATAAAATTTCCTTGAGACTTTCAAGGTAAGCAACTTGACTGAGTATATATATAGTATCTCTTAGCGTTGGTTCTTCCTGCGTTATTTCACGTAAATAATTTACCAAAGCGATACCAAGTGATAGAAAAGGTAATTCTGGATCAATCACTTGAGCCAATGGTAAACACAATACGTCTAATAGTGAAGACGAGTTTTGTAGAAGAGGGGTTAATATCTCTAGATTAGCACTTTGTTCTTTGAGTGATGTAGCAGCGTCTAAAACTGCTTTACCAGTGACAATGTTGCTGTTTGGACTACTTTCTACTGAGAAAGATTGCTGGAATTGATGCCAAATTTGTGATAAGCGCCTTTGCATTCGCTTGTCTCATAGTACTTCTAAATATTAGTATAATACTGTAAAATTTGGCACGTCAAGTTTTTTTGTTCACAAATTCCACCAACATTCCGGAAATCTGTAGAACAGGCATCTTGCTTGCTATTAAAGTCAAGCAGGTAAGATGCCTGCTCCACGGAATTGTAATTCACATTGTTTAAAAAGATAATTAATAACAGCAGATAGTTGATCTAAATCTTGAATAGAATAAAAAGTTATATTTTTCGTAAAAATATCTAGCTCTAACTTGCCAAATTGC
Organism: uncultured cyanobacterium; assembly: GCA_963766435.1. Taxonomy (GTDB): domain Bacteria; phylum Cyanobacteriota; class Cyanobacteriia; order Cyanobacteriales; family Nostocaceae; genus CAVXZH01. The sequence continues at coordinate 1,085,062 of CAVXZH010000006.1, read as the reverse complement.
CATGTAATTCCATTAGAAACAATGCCAAAAATAATGATTGGTAATTCATCATTTAGTTTTTGAGCAGCAATCATTTCTGCTAGACATTGTGCCCATCCAGCTTCAAAATTATCCTGCTTGGCTTCTACTAACATAAAGTATGGCTTATCGAAGACAACTTTTCCTAATGGAGATTTTCTAGCTAAAATATATTCAGGAAATCCTGATAATTTTTCGTCATAATTTAATGACTGATGACTCCAGATCACAAAATAACTAGTGTAAGTTTTCCAAACTTCTTTAATAACTGGATAAATTAAATTCTCACAAATTGCAAACTCTGAGTTATCAACTACCCCTTCTCGCATCACTGTTTCTAGGTCTTTGCGGAAATAGTCAGATACAGGAAAAGCATACTCACTGAGGAAATTTGCTTCAGTGTAAGTAATGTGAAATAATTTGAGGACTTCACTGATATTTTTATAACTACTGAAAGCCATATCGACCTCCTCAAGAATTTGACTGAGTTATTATTTTTATAGCTTAACACCAATGGCTATAAGTCTATCCGACAAAAGTACTTCACTTCATTTTAACACTAAACAGGTTTGTCCCATACCCAATCTAGTTTTCATCCCCGTACCAGCAAATCGTGAATATTGAACTAATAAATTAGCGACATTTGCTAATAAAGGGTCAGCATTATAGAAAGTTTGTAGTGTCACATCTCCAATAAATCCATTGACATAACCTTTGTGTAATTGCCAACTTCGTGTTTGAATTTTGTGATTTTTCAGAGAAATTGCATTACTTAAATAAGTAATTAATTCATCACTTCCTAAATAGACAGGTGCAAAATGATTCCAACGCTCTAACCAACTGCGAAACATTAATGATGGTAAAGGTAAAGGTAAATTTGATTTACCTTGAGCAAAAGCAGTGGGTGTATTAAAATATAAATCAAAACGTCTGATTGGTTCTGGTTCATTAGCAACTAAAGTAGTATATAGTTCTTCATAGCTAGTGATTTTGTCTTCACGATTGATAACATTAAATTTTGCTCCTAGAAATTCTAGAGATTCTGTAAAATTTAAATTAGATATTTTTTTTGATGTAGTTTGCTGTAATCCACATAAAGATAATTTATAAACCTCGTTTGGATGAAAAGTAAAAAAATCTTTAGAAACAGCGTAAAAACCATTAATTGCTGAATATGAAACTGAAGAAATTGTCTCAGTTCCCATTTCTAAATCTAGCTGTTTATGTAGTTGTTTGACTAATTCCAAACTATAGGAACGGGGTAAAACCGTGGCTTCAGATACATTTAATGTCCAGGTAGAATGAATGAGCATAATGATTATAAAATTTTGAATTTAGCCCATCCGGGTACAAATTTAATTTCTCCATTCGGGTTCATCACCGTTCGTCTAGATTTTGGTGCTTCAAAACCGGGTGCTTTTAAACCACAAGTATCGCGGATTTTTTCTCGCAATTCATCTTCTAACAATAAATCAATTGTGGTTCCATTCATTCCACTACCCCAACCTAATCTCAAACTATAGGGAGATTTTTCTGGTTCATAAAACTCACGGATATAATTAAAATCTAAATTTTTACCTGATGCTCTAGGATTATTTTGAACATCTCCCCAATAATCATGCTCATAATCCCATTGTTCTTGAGTAAATTCTTGACAGATTTGCACTAACTCATCCAGATTATTAAAAGGTAATTTCATTCCTTTTTTATGTTTAAACCAGGAAAGCATTTCTGTATCTAAAGTCAGCGTAAATTCTGTTTGAACATTCCGCACCATTTCTACATAAATAGACGCTTTGTATTTAGCTAAATAGTCAGGAAATCGACTGGAAACTATCACTTCCGCAACAACAGGTATATTAATAGGTATTTCTTGACCTTTTTTAGTTTTGATTTTACTTTCTAAAATTGGTTCAGAATCAGTAACTTTGAGCGCTCTTAAAAAATCGGTATTTGAACCTTTACCAGCAAAGTTTCTATCTTGATATATCAGATTAAATTCCGAGAAGAGACTTTCCATAAAAAGGTCGTCATCTAGAAATTTTTGCTGAAATTGATTGAGTTGTCCTTGCTCAAGCTTTTGACGCAAGGTTTTCTCGATTTCGCTAACTCGTTTTGATGACGGTACTTGATAACTGTCTGCATGCTTGAGTAAATGATATGCTATAGCTGTTTTAATTGCTCCTTTAATGGAAGAACCAGGAATAAATAATTGACCCATCCCATTCCGAATCATGGGACGTAAATCTGTAATTTTTTCACTGGTTAGCTTTTGACTAATAGCAATTTTCGGAAAAATGGCTTCTTGATTATTGCTAGTAGCATTCCACCATTCATTACCAAAAGCTAATTTTAAAAGTTTGGTGATGTCTTGACGTTCTTCAATTGCTTGAATATAGTCATCTAAAAATCTTCCTCCCTGTCGGAGTAGTTCTTTAGCTAAATTTTCCTGGTTGGGAAGATAAACTTTTTTATCAGTCTGGACATATTCAAAGGGATTTAATCTAGATACCGATGAACCAATATGTAAAATTGGACTAGTTAACTGTATTCTTTTAGATTGATAGAAATCAGGTTTTTTGAGAGTTAATTCACTAGCAACCACCATGATTTTATTCTTCCTTGACATTAATTGGTAAACTTAGACTAATCCCACTGCGATAAATGCGATGTTTTCTAAAACTTCTGGGTGTGACATCTACTAATTGTCCTTTTGGTGGGGTAGAAAAAACCGAACCTTCGCTAAACATCCGCACCATTTTCCGACGTACTTGATTTTCATTTATCCAACCACCTCGTTCTTGAATATCATAGCTAGCCTTTTCTAAGAAACTATGGTCTATCGGAAAATCCCAAAATAAACTTAGGAGAGTGTAGTATTTTCCATCTTGAAAATTGACTACTTCCTGCCATTTTTTGGGAAGTTCTGAAAAATCTAACCATTCTAATTCAAATCTACCTGCACCACTAGAACGCTCTCCTCCCAGTCCCTCTTCACCTAACAAATGTAACGCTGCTTTTAATTGATTAGCTCGATTAACTTGTTCTTGATTATCAGAGGGTATTTGCAGAATAAAGTACAAACCAGATGGGTTTTTCTCCCACTCAAATTGCACAAAACCTGTGTGATAGAGGTTTGTTGCTCTGGTAATTCTGTCAACTGAAATTTTTGGAAGTTGAGCAATTTTAAAGGATTTTGGATAGTCGAAAACTCCTGCTTGACGCAATAAGCCATTGAATTTACCTGTTGTTTCCGTAATTAACTCTTGGCGATCTCTCTAAAAATCCTGCTCCTTGATACCATCTTTGCCATACTTCCAAAGGTAAAAACCTGAGCTTTTTGTATGTCTTGAAAAAATCCAAATCATCCTTGGGATAATTAAGAGGAAATCGGAGAGGACGGGGAAGATAGAAAATTGTCTGTTCTAGATTTTCTCTATATATAAATGTAGAACTGATTCGGAATGGTAATACATCGGATTCCTGTGGAGAAAGAAATTGCTGTAACAATTCTTCAACTGAATCTTTACCAAACAATCGTGCATATGCACTCATCCAAGCACTAAATAAAGTGTCAGAGCGCACACGTTCGCTACTTTGCTCCATCCCAATTCCCACTTCCCCAAAGTGAGCAGGATTACACCCAAAGTTAAGTTTAACTAATTTCCAAACACACATGATCAATTTCCTGGCAATAATCGCTGTTCGATGTATTCGCGTAAGCTTCCAAAATTTTCTAAGAGTGCTTGAGTGTCAGCAATAGTTTGAAATGGTTGTAAAGCGGATGTTCCAGGAGCAGCATTAGTAATCTGACGGTATTGTTCCAAGCTACGATAGGATAAATTGAAATTTTGAAATCTAACTTTTCCATAACCTCTAGAACCATGTCCACCCAGAGCATCATCTTCTAAAATAGCGAGTGCTATGGCTATATTTTGTAGGTCTTCAATAGCTTGGACAGCATCTTCTACAGTGTAAACTAATTCAAATTGGAATTTTGAACCTGCGGGTACTCGTTCTAATTGTCTGGGATTAGCTGCTGCGGTTACTCGGTCAATACCATTTTCAAATTTCCACTCAGTCATAAATAAACCAGTGTCAACTTTTTTGAGCTTTTCAGCTGAATCTGGTAACAAATGGCTATCTCGAATAATCAAACGTGCAGTAGAACTGCGTCCGCGATTAATTCTAACACAATTTAAACCTTCAATTATGCGAGTAGTACTATTATTTTCCCATAATCCCTCTTCTCTAGCAGTTTCAACTGACATCCAAAACTTAGAACCACCAGTAGACCCAAATAAACGGCTAATTTGACAGGTTTTAGCACCTTCATAAGGAATGAATATATTCTCTTCTACCTCAGTAAAACCGTTTGCTAAATCATCACTTTCATAGCGTAAAGTTCCACTTCCACCTGCTCTATTTAGTCGTTTATTTAATAATCTTTCTAAAATGGAACGTAGTTTACCTTTAATTGAAGATCCAGGTAAATAGGGATACGTTGTCAAAGGATCACGAATTACAGGTTTATCTAATCCTCCAATATCTAAATTTTCACCACCTCGACCAATATGTAATCCTGTTTGTACTAAAAGTTGACTATTGAGAGTCAATTTACCAAGTAAGGGTTTTTGTTCATAAGATACAGGCATATTTATTTTCCACCTTCAGCTTTATGATAAGCAATTATTGATTCAATCAATTGAACTAAACGCCAAAAATCTTCTGTATTGTGAACTTTGTCAATAGCTGCTGATATAACGTCACCTAATGGTTTTGCAGCTTTTTGTCTAGCAACTGCATAGGCTAACTTTGGTTTGAGCAAAACTACTTCTGTTTCTATATCAGAAAATTCACCAGTTTCAGCTAATTTAGCTTTTAAACGATTTACAGCATCTAGGAATTTTCTAACTTGGTTAGTTTCTAATCTTTGCTGTTTGAGATAAGGCCCGAATTCAGCAGCATGTTTTACTAAATCTCGGATGGGATAGAATTGTAAGCCATTTAATCCTTTAATGGTTATCTCAATTTCCGCAACAATATTCTGGGGTTTATTCATAATCAATGAGAGGAGGTGATTGTTTAGGGTTTCCAGAGGGAGAAACTATTTTGTGAACTGGTTCTATCATATTATTAGGAGCGGTTTAATAGTTCAATCCAAGTGGCGATTGCCCGAAAATAGGGCGCATTATAGGGGTTTTTCAAGGATGTGCGAAAATCACTATCTTCTAATACATTTTTTGGTAGTCTTGCTAAAGTATAAGCTATTTTTGGTAAATGCAAATAGTACCGTGTTCCTACAGCCTCTAGTGATTTTTTATCTTCTAGAAATTTTTTCAACGCCTCCTCTTGTATTTCTGCTGTTATCAGCAGGTTGCGGACAAAGTTACGAGAATAATTAATCCCCATATCTAGTTTTATTAGTTGCTCAACAAAAGGAAAAACCCCTAATAATTTTGGTTTAGTTTCTGGGTTCAGATACTTGATATTCTCTTCGTCAAATCCTGTAGTTTGTGCTGTTCCTAGCCATTCATCCCATTTAAACACCTGACCAAATAAACTTAAACTGTCTCTACCATTATCCTTAGCCATATCTTCAGCATCACCAGAAGCATCAGCTGCTTGATAAAGTGGTGATTTAATATCATCAATGCTAATTCCTGCGGATAAAGTAATATCTGGATTATACCCAGTATAAGCACGGAAACATTGATAAACATCAAACGCAAACTCTACAACTTCATTCCATGTACCACTCACAAATAAATCATCACCACCAGCATAGATAAATAGGAGGTTTTTCCGTTCACTTTTGGTTAAATATTTAGTATTATTTAAAATCTGAACTGTTTTAGATTCAGTTGGAGATATAAAATTATTATACCGATTTTCAGCTAAACTATTGAGATAAACTTTAAAAAAATAGCTCATACTTCGTGAAAGTCCAGCCATTGTTGACAAAGTTTGATTTTTAACTAAACCGGATATAAAAATCTTGCTTAATCTATCTACATCCATACGTAAATAGCTTACTCTCGCAATACCTTTGGATTTTTTAGCCATTTCATTCGCTGAGATTGTAAATCCTCCTTCTTCACTTTCCTGAGAATAGTTTCCCACTAGAAGAGTAATCACATTACCATTACGGTAGTGTTCCCATGTCCAGTTATTAACATAAAATAGAGTTTCAGATTCTTGAATATTTTGCAAATCTTCTCTTTTTTGAAAGAAATGATAGTAAATTGTTTGATTTGGGAGGTTAAATGTAAGTTTTTCTGGTTGTGCATTTGGGATATTATTTCGCTCTGACGATCGCACAATTATATTTGCACGCAATAATTGACTCCCTAAACGAAACATACTGCAACAAGTTTCACAAGCCAAATCTGAATTTGCGTCTTTATTATTAAGAGGTTTTAATATATTTTCATCATCTCGATGACAGACACGACAGGGTTCATAACTGGGACGTGGTTGTAGGAAGTCACTAATTTTATATGCAAATTTACGAGCTTTATTTGTAGATAATTTCTCTATTGCATCTGACCAATGAACTGAAAATTTCTGAGTAGCAATGTCTGAAATAGGAAATTCCAAATAATTCAAAGCCAGATAAACTTTACCTTGAAATTTATCTAGAAGCCATTTATTGAAATCCTGATTAACTTTTTCTACAGCCTTTTTTGTTTCTTGTTTTCCATTTGCTAAAAGGAATAAATTACCACCACCTGTATAAATTATATTGGTTCGTGGAAGTTGCAATTCTACCAGCAGTTGCTGTACAATTTCCTCTGTAACCAATTCTAAATAAAAACTTCTGGCTCGTAATGATTTTAATGCTCCATCAGAAGAAATAGTATAAATAAATTTTTGAATACCTGATAAATCACCTGCGATTAAAGTTAATTCATTTCCATCATCATTACTGGCAATTGCCGCAGCAACAGCAGCAGTGGTTCTAGCAATATCTATTAAAGCAATATCAGATTCACCAAAGCTAAGAAACGAACCAAATTTCTCAAGAATTAAAGTTAGTAAATAAAGGTTTTCCCAATCACTTAGAGTCAAGCTTTGCCAAGCTGTTTTAATTTGTTGTTTCAGTTCACTAAAATCAGTAGGTGCTTTTGACTGCGGATACGGAATTATAGGATTAATATCTTCAATAGCTTTTGGTAGCCAATAATGTTCTTTGTCTTGACCTTTATTAATTTTTATGCTGTCAAATAATAGTTTTAAGTAACTGATATGTGGTTGGCTTAGATTATTCCATCGCATAATTTTCTTTGCTTCCTCAACAGCACCCTCTATTGATGACTCAGGAAACTTGTTAACAAAATTAGAATCAGCCCATGCTGTTAGTAGCACAAGAGCTTGCCGAGTAATCTGCAAGGCAGCTTTAAAAGCAGGTGATGTTTGGTTCATAGTAAATTTGTACTTTATTTTCTCTCGTAGTGTTGAAAATGTATACTTCAAGGCTGAATACTATACATATCTATAAAAATTTAATCCTAGTTTTAACAAAAGCCTAAAGAGGATGTTTGAAAAGTTTTTTCTAGGTATAAGTTGTCATTCTGAGCGTAACGAAGTGGAGCGTTCGCGTAGCGTCCCGCAGGGAAGAACCTCAATTTCGAGATGCTTCACTACGCTATCGCTCCGTTCAGCATGACAAATTTGACCTTGATTTTGACTTTTCAAACACCCTCTAATGAAACTAGGACAATAAATTGACCTAGTTCCATTAGAATTTCCTAGACTTTACTACTTATGGAAGTATTTTCTAATGCGACTAAGTAGTGTAGGTACTTCCAAAGTGGAGTTCAAATTGAATTTAAACCCACATAGAACCATTAACACTAACGGAATTAAATTGTGATTAACTAATGGGGGTAATTCTAAAGTGGAATTAAATTGAATGTGAACTCCACTTAGCATGATTAATACAAAAACTAACGAGATTAAACTTCGATTAGAAAACAATTGTAGTTGAATAGTTGTAGGGTGCTTAGGCAAATTTGGAACACGTTGCCATCTTTTTATTATTGTTGAAATGACTCCGGACGATTCCGATTCAGGTTTCGAGTCATTTTGTGGAGATATTAAGCCTGATGATGGGACTGAATTAGGCTGAGTAGTCAAAGAGCTATTTACCAATCTATCAGATAATATTATTTCATCTTGAGCATCTGATGATAAGTTTTCTGTCAAGCCAAAATCAGTGCTAGAATGCTTGTCGAAAGTCATGTTTTTTCTCCGTAAGGATGTTGGTTCTTAACTAGATGGAAATACCTTAAATGCCCTAAGGCAAATATAGGTCAGTCTTGCAAGGCGTCTATAATCTAGGCAGCCTCACAATTTATCGGAAATTTCTAGTAGCGAAATTTCTTCAAAAATTGCTGTAATAAAGTAGAGTCGTAATTCTTGGAAATTTTTAAGTACTTGTATCCGGCATAATTCTCCTACTTGTGCTTTGGTGTGCTTTAGTGTGCTTTCTAAAATTCAAACATATTTGATAAAATGTGTCAAGTTTTAATTATACAGCATAAAAAAGACAAAAGAATCGCTACTGGTATAATTAGCTCTAGTAAAAATAACTATAATACTAGATTGACTTTTATAAGTAAATACAGGTATATTAGTTACCTGACTCTATTTAAAAAATTCTTACTAACATACTTTCTATTAACTAGGCTATTATTAGTGATTCCCCGTAAGGGGATTGAAGTATGTATTTCTTTAAAGAATGTTGAAATAAATAGAGCAGTTAACTAATCACCTTCCCCGCAAGGGGACAAGCAATTTATAAGAGAATTCCTACTCAGAAACTTGTGCTGTGTAAAGGCGGCTAAATAACCCCACCGTAACCCTCCCCTTGGTAAGGTTACGGTGTACACACTAGTTATGGAATCACCTCACCCTAGCCCTCTCCTTACTAAGAGACAGGTTTTACGCAGTAAAACCAGGGTGAGGTTCTTAGAGTGTTTTTGCTGGATTATATAGCAATACGGTTCAGTTAAGGGAGGAAGTAATACTGTCATCCTGACCGGAGGGAAGGATTTCGCGAGATCCTTCCCTCCGGTCAGGATGACAATATAGGGATTCTAGCCGTTTTTCGGCTTAACACCAAGCGTATTGCATTATATAGTGCATAGCTATGACCTCAAATTCAGTTAAGATGAGATTAAATCAAGTTAAAACACATTTAACACTATTATTGTTACAGATACTAATTAGATAAAATTCTTTCTTAATCTTGATATTCGCTCAGGACTTTAGTCCCTGCTGGTGTCAATTCCCAACCATCTCTTGGTGAACCAGGCTGTATATGTCTCTCAAGTAAACCCTTCGTTGCTAGATCCTTTAGTACTATCATCATATCAGGTTCTCTTGGCACATCTAGACGAGACAGAGAATTAGCTAATTCATACCAACTCCAACTTCCTTTACCTTTGGCGACTAATTGGAGAAGTACTAATTCAAGTTGAGTTAATTGAATTGAGTTTTCCATAAATATTCCTCCTATATGTAAGTATTTCCCGCTATCGGTTCTGTTAATATAAGCTTGATATTTTGTAATATTCCTGGCTATCAATCTAGCATATAATACATTATTGAAAACTTTGGCTAATTCTGATTCATGAAAACAAGCGATCGCCTGACGCGCATTTTCATATCTAATCCCCAATCATGGTATATCTGTATCCAATTGTTTCAGTAATTATCTCGCAACCTGTATATATCTAAGGATAGATCAATCTGTAGATTTGCAATTTTGGATAGCAAAGCATATAAAATTAATATAATACTGTAAAATTTGGCACGTAAAGATTTTTTATTGATTTGATTAACGCTCTTTTATGAAACTAGCTGAATTATTGCCTTCTATACTACAGCTTTCTCAAGTTGAGAAATTGAACCTAATCCGCATCTTGACAAAAGATTTAAATATTGATCAGGATATTACACCGCTATAACCATTTAAAACTTATGATTTGCCCACTCCATATGATGCTTTTGGTGTTGGTGCAATCTTAATGGAAAAAATGAGGTTAAGCAGGCAAGATGCCTGCTCCACGGATTTAGTATGAACTTATGTTTAATTTGTCAGTCTAACTGGCATTTTCTCGATCACTTTTGGCATTGCGGAATGAATCGCATCAATAAAATTCTGAGCATAACGCTGCGTAGAAAAATCCAATGCTCTTTTTCGTGCTTCTATACCCAGATTTTTGGCAAATTCCGGTGCGTCAAGATAACGGATAATCGCACTCGCTAATGCATCTGCATCACCATAAGGTGTGAGTAGTCCATTCACGCTATCTGTAATAATCTCAGTTGGTCTCACCCGCATCTCCAGCAATTACTGGTTTACCTAATGCCATCGCTTCAATAATCACAATCCCAAATGGTTCTTGATCAGAAGCATGCACAAATATATCCATTGCTTGTACCCACTCTGGTACATTCCGCTGTAAACCTGCCATGATTAGGCCATCGCTCAGTCCTAAATCCAGGATTTGTTGTTTGACAAACTCTTCATATTCGGCTTCCAAATCATGTTTACCACCGACAATCACACAATGAGCATCAGGGTATTTTTGTAAAACTTGAGGCATCGCTGCTACTAATACATGCATTCCCTTCCAGCGTTGTAAACGTCCGACAATGCCAATTAAATGAACGATGTTCGGGTAATCCTAATTTCTGTCTTGCTGCTGCTGGTGATGGTAATACTGTAGGTTCAAATCGGTCTAAAGCTACTCCAGGATATACTAATGGTGTTGGTCGATGCGGCCAAATCTGTCCCTGGGCTTTTTGACCATCTTGAGACAGGGTGATAATCGCTTCAGCTGGTAATAACGTCGCTAGTCGGACTAACCAAGGTTGGTCGTAGGGAACTTCTAACTGATACCACATCGCTGGTTTACCTGCCAGTATTGCGGCTAAACCACCAATAATATGGGTAATCCACATCCAATTTACAATCGCGTCTACAGCTTCATCACGAGCGATCGCCGCAATCCGGAAAACAGCGCTGATAAAAAGATGAATTTGGCGCAGACGACCACTTTTAATAACTCGTGTATCAATACCTAAATTTCTCACCTGTTCTACCATTGGTCCATCTTCTAAAAAAATGACCAACCACTCAACACCACGATTACGTCCTTGGTGCATCAAATCCCAAAGCATCATTTCCCCACCACCACGTTGTTCTGCTAAGGGCATTAAAACCATTACTTTCATAATATTAACTCCCATTAATTTTTAATAAAACAAACCCCATCACCCCACCTCCCCACCTCCCCACCTCCCCATCACCCTATCTCCCCACTCCCTGATGTTGATGGTACTTATGTGCTGCCATTGCCATAGCTAAGAATCCCCAGAGAATCATTCCCGCTACACCTAGCATGGCGCTACCAATAATTAATTGGGTACAGCAACTTATGCCAATGGCGCGAGCTGCACTAGCAAAACTATCAAAACGAGCATCATTATATTTACTGACACTAAGAACGATTAAGATTAATCCACCCAAATAAGGAATAGCGCCAAACCATCCCAGGGTAAAAAAGATGTCTAAAATGCCACTATCAATTACAAATACTTCTAGTTGACCAGTTTTTTCATTTACTTTCCAGATATTTCCTAAACCGTTACCCAAGGTATTCGATAAAGCTAATCCTAAGTTTCGATCATAGCTTCCTGATTTATCTTTGAAACTACCATCTTTTTCCAAATTGGTAAAAGTTTCTAAACGACTAAAAACTACTTTGGAAATTGGTTCAATCGTCACTAAGGGGACGATACACATTGCTAAAACTAAAATTATGGTAATTAATCGCATTTGCAATTTGGCTTTAGCTGAAGCCATAATCATAATTGTCCCTAATAACCACCCACTCCAGTTAGTGCGGGCTTGAGACAGCAAAAATGATAAATAACCTACGATGGAAGCTGGAAAAATTAACAGACTCGAACTACTAGTAAATAACAATAGTAAACCAGCTTGCATTACACCTGCAAATGTGCCTAACTGAGTGTAATGTACTCCAAATCCGCATCCCAAAAGGGACAGGATTTCCAGAACTACTAAATAGTTTTGATTTGAGTAGCCAATAACGATCCCATTCTGGTGCTACGACAAATTGATATATACCGTAAGCTCCCACAATCAGCACACACCAAATAAACACACGTTGAGTTTGTTGGCGATAACTGGGATAATCTCGCCAATTTACAAATAGATAAAAAGCAAAAATAACTGGACTTAGCCAGTCTAGTAATCCTCTGGCCACTGGAATTGGTGAATTGTGAACCAATCCGATTAAAAAGCCATAGAATACCCCAACAAAACCCAAAATAAAAGGTAATCCACCTTGACGATTAGCGTTAGGGAGGTGGCGAATAAAAGTGATTGCTGTGACGATTACCACTAAGTATGGTGCGATTAACATTTGTCGAGTGGTCCCAACCGACGCGATAATCAACTAAACGAGCGGCTAAGGGGGTAAGAAACCATAACCACCAAGTAAAACCAAGATAGAGTAGGGGCTGTTTCCAGTAGAGAAATACACCCACCAAGAAAGCTGTGACTGGAAAAACCAAACGCAGCATCCCCGCACCCACGAAATAACAAACTATGTTGAAAAAGATAAACCCACAAATTGCCAGCCAACCTCCTCGCAATGGCGATTTTCCCGAAACACTTTCTTGAGCAGAATTATGAAAAAGTATTTGCTGCGAATTCACTTTAATTTATCTTCAATTTTGAATTTTGAGGTTTGAATTTTGAGTTTTGAACTGTTGTGCTGTTTGCCATCCTAACCAACGTCCCTGCCAAGATGCTAATAACTTTTTCCCTACTATTTCTCCTTGACTGGGAAAAAATCTTAACCATTGCACTAAGCCCAAACAATCTCTTGTCCCTACTAATACAGCCCAAATTAAAAAAACAACCCGACGGATGGGGGGTAAATGTTCTAGTAAAACCAGAGTTTCGTTATGGACTAAATTAATTAAGGCAATTTCATTAAAGTTATTCCGTTGGTCTTCGTCAAATCGTTGAGCGGGATAATGATCTACAGCAATTTTTGGATCATAAATAATTTTCCACCCAGCCCGTTTTAAAGCTAAAGTAAATGCCATTTCAAAGTGTACTTGCGCCCCTGTACCACGCATACGTTCATCAAAGCGAAGTTGTCCAATCGCGGTTTGACGAAAACTCATATTTACACCTTTGAGAATATCAACTTCTCTAGCTACTCCCACTCCTAGATGATGATTGCCAATTACCCTTCCAAACCATTGTAATTGACCTACTTCTAAACGGGATTCATTCTCTAATTTGCTAGTGTCGTGTTGGTATATCCAATCACGTCCTCCAACAGCACCAAGAGAACTATCTGTCTCAAAGTAAGCATTAATTCTTTCTAACCAATCAGGATGGGGAGCTGCATCATCATCGGTAATGGAAAGAATATCTCCTGTGACTACCGACAATCCAGCGTTAAGGGCGGCGACTACTCCTGGTTGTGTGACCTTGACAGTTTGTAATGGTAGGTTTTGGGGGGGAAATTTAGCTAGAAATTGCCAAGTTTCTGTATCTGTATCCCTGACCACTATGATCACTTGATCAACTGGTTCAGTTTGTTTTTGCAGTGCTATCAGGCAACGCGATAGATCTTAGAGGACGGTCGATAAGTGGGGATGAGAACTGTGTTTCTCATGGTTTGCTAAATCCTCAAATATATCTGACATATGTTTTAGCCATAGTTTCCAGCTATATTGTTCTGCTACATTCCGGGCTGCTATACCCATTAAACAGCATTTTTTGACAATCGTTGACTAAGGACAGCAGTACTTCTGCTAAAGCGTTTATGTCATCAGAATCTGGTAAAACTACCCCACATTCAGGTGTGACTAATTCAGCACCCCCAGTTGCATCTGCGGTAATTACTGGTAATCCTGAAGCTAGTGCTTCTAACAATACGAGGGTACAAGCTTCATAACGGGAAGGAAAGACAAATAAATCTACTGCCCGCATAATATCAGCCATATCTCGCCGATATCCTAAAAAATGCACTCGTTCACTTAAGCCTAGTGTGGCTGCTAACTGCGGAAAGGGACTATCTTCTGTATTCCCTACCACGGCTAAATGTAAAGTTGGCACATTGACTAAGGCTTGGAGTACAGTATCTAAATTTTTTCTGGGTGTTCGTAAGTCACCGGCAAATAGGGCTAAATTCACATCTTCGGGTAAACCCAATTCTTGTCGTGAAGCCACACCTGGAGTAAATTCTTGGAGGTCAACTCCATTGACAATCACCCGAATTCGACTCCGAGGAACACCAATATTTACTAGTTCTTGAGCAACTTTTTCTGATACGGCTACCACAATTTTTGCTTGTTGAAAAGCTTGTTTTTCCCAATGAGCATTTACCGCAGTAAATAACCATTGGTAAAAACCATATAAATCTCGACGATTCCGCGAAATATGTACTGGCGATTGCAACCAAGAAGTATGGACAAAATGCACGGCATTAATATCAGCCTTAGCTTTTGTAATCGCTCCGTTAATTTTAATTAAATCTAAACGATGGCGATTTTTATTTAACCAATTAGCACTTTTTTGGGCAAATAAGAAATTCCGAATAAATTCTGTCGGATAACCTTTAACTGGAATTTCTATCCAATCTACGGTTGGATTTTGTTGTAGTTCTGGTGATATTTCACTAGCTAATAAGGTCAGATGATGACCACGACTAATTGCCTCTTTGACAACTTCGTAATTTACTCTTCCTTGTCCATCACCTTTTCTAATTTTATGGGTAACAACACAAATTTCCACATTATACCTCCGCTCAATTAAAAAAAATTAAAAATTAAAATCTCCCTACCCAGATACATCCATTACAAATTCAAAGTCGATTCCCATAAGATGCGTGGAGTGAAACTAAGTATGAGTACAGCTATGGTTCGTAAATTAAACTTCTGCTGGCTTAAAGCTTGCCAAAGATAAGGACGAGCATCTACTGTTTGTTTGTTTTTCAGCAAACCAATGCCTAAAGTAGTATTAGCGCTTAACCATTGCTTTTCAAAATAGGAATGGAATTCCGTTAAACGATGGTCATTCATCAGGACTTGATAGCAAAACATTTCATTTTTAGCTTTGCGAATTTTTGCCTGGATATTGCGACTACCACTCAGCATAGTATCCGTTTGCTCATGGGCACGATATTTCGTTAGTCTTTCTGGATGATAGTAAGCGCCAAATCCAGATATACTACATAGATATGCTAAATATAAATCCCACATTCCGCCTACTTCTAAAGGTATATTATTCCAATCAAAACTATGATTACGAATCACACAACTAGCAGCAATGGCAATGCTTTTATCAACTAAAGCAATTTTAAAAAAGGGTTTATGCACTCCGGCTTTAAGTTGATCACGTTTATAAGCATGAGTATTTTCTTCTGTACCAATTTCTTTAATTTTGCCTTCACCATCAATTATATATTGGTCGCAGAAAGCTAGAATTAATTCTGAATCTGCTTCTAAAATTGGCACAAGTTTGGCTAAGAAGTCATGATTCCATATATCATCATCATGAAGACTGGCAAAATATTTACCTTGTGCCATTTTAAAGCCATGTAGTTGATTGGGTAACATCCCTATATTTTCTGGTTGTCGCCAAAATTTAATTCGGGAATCACCAAATGATTCGACAATGGCTTGAGGATTTTCGGGACTACAATTATCCGTCACGATAATCTCAATATTTTGATAAGTTTGGTTTACGGCACTAGCAATCGCTTGTTCTAGATAGTCTGGTCGATTATAAGTAGGTATAACTACGCTGACTAAAGGTGCTGATAAACTATTGTGATTAGACATAAATTAATCTCTCCAAGTTTATGTATCTTAGGTAAGATTTCAGGAGTATGTGCAGATTTTTAACTCCTAAATTCTTTTTTTCCTAACTCCTGACGGATGTATCCTCATTCCTCTTGATATCATCCCAAAAATCATTAATCGTTTGAGCGTAAATCTTTTCTAGATGTCTAGCGTGAACATCAATGGTGAATTCTTGTTGATACCAAGCTTGACCTTGTTCACCCATTTGTCGAGTTTGATGATAGTTACTTGCTAAGTGATTGATTGCCGCAGCTAGTTGGGAAATATGATGAGGTGTAACTAAAATTCCGGTCACATTATCTTGTACATGTTCAGGTATACCACCAACGGCACTAGCAATGACTGGACGATAATGAGCATAAGCTTCTAAACTCACTAAACCAGCAGGTTCAGGCCAGACACTGGGAAAAACTACTGCTAAAGACTGATGATACAGTGTCGATAATTTGTCATAATTACACCAACCGTGCCAAGTAATGCGATCGTTTAATCCCATGTCTGTGGCTAATTTTTGCATATCTGGTTGTTCCCAACCATCCCCAGCAATATGTAGATGAATCCGCGGCTCAGTTTGGGCTAAAGCTTTAATTAACCATTTAACTCCTTTATCAGGAACAATCCGACCGACAAATAAAATTTGCTGATCCTGATGTATTTCTGATGTCAGAGGTTGTGGTTGACTTTGAGGCGATCGCACGGCACAACGCAATGTAATGACTCGATCTGGTGATACACCGCTATTAATGATTTGGTTTCGCACATAATTACTATTGGCAATAATGGGAATCCGCAATTTTTTGAGAGCTTCGAGAAAATGATAAGTATGGTGCCATTTTTTCAGTATCTTTTGAGGACGTCGGCTCCCACAACCATCCACTAAATGTCCCCAAGTACATCCCAGGGGATTCATGATCCGATCACATTGTAGTTCCCGATCTGCTAAATATTTTGTGCCACTAGGACAGTAACTAGAGTGGTTGTGTAAGGTGATTATAGCCGGACATTCTGCTCGCAAATCACGGAAAATATCCGGATCATGAATGTGGAGTAATTGAAACTGACTTTGGCACAGATTTTTCAGCGAATTTATGGGGCGATCGCTAACCCCACTAATACCGGATCTGACTAAAGAAGATACATAAGTCTCAATTCCACCACGACCATCAATGCTAGCACTAAAGCAGTGATGAATCATTTTTTGGCTGGTTAGTGTATTCATAGAGAAGAGGGGATAGATTATTAATTAATTAACGGGTTCTCGATTGAGAAATAGTTGCTGTAAATTTTGTTGATAAAGGGCTGGGGTTTGTTGTTCAGCTTTGATTCTGGCTGCTTTTCCCATCACGACTCGGCTAGATTCATTTTCAGCAAAAAATCTGAGTTGATCAGCGATCGCGGTAATATCTCTAGGAGGGACAATAAAACCATTAACTCCAGTTTCGACCAAATCTGCTGCACCACAGTGAGAAGTGACAATTACAGGTAATCCACAAGCCATTGCTTCTAATGCAACCAAACCAAAACCATCTTCGACGGAAGGTAAGACTAAAACCGAGCATTTACCAAAAACTTCTGTAGGGTCAGTACGGCTAAAATCCCAAAATTCTTGTTTAACATTAGAGTATTTTTGTAAGGTATCTTCCATAAAGATTCGCAAAGAGCGGGTGGAAGAACCGCCAACTATTAAAAGTTCTGAATTAGGAATATTGGCCTGAGCAAAAGCTTTAACTAAATAGGGTACTCCCTTGCGAGGTTCAATAGTTCCCACATAAAGGACTCGAAAAACTTCATCAGTTTTAGGTACAGGATGAAACTTCACCGTGTCAATAAAAGGTGTTAAAACTGCTACTTTCTCTGGTGCAAATCCAGCTTGAACAAAAGTTTTCTTAGCGACTTCAGAAAGGACAATAATCAAATCAGATTGTGAACATTCTGCCACAAAACGTTGTAACATGATCGGATTCATCGTCGCCACAGTAGCATCAGCTAACATCTCCATTTCTTGCTGAATTTGTTGTTGCATGAACGGGAGATAATTATTCAGACAATATAGCCAAGCTTTAGCACCTTGGGCTTTAGCAGCTTTAAATCCTAAATGAGTTTGACCTGCTACCCCCATAATTAAATCACAAGGTTGGGATTTTAATTTTTGGCTGACCTTTTGATCAAAATATAAATCACTAAGTAACACAGCCCAATCATTACGACGACGTAATAAAGGCGTAGAGAGTAATTTTTGACTCCACCAAGAATTTCCCAAGGGATAAACTGAAAAATCTGTTTGTGGTTTTTCCATCCCACCACAAAATACAGTTAAATCTGCTATTTCATTTAAACCTGCGGCTGCATTTGCTAAACAAACTCCTTGTCCTCCTGTACCTAATTTGGTATTACAAGTAAGAGTAATTTTCATGAATTTTAGTGATTAATTGTTAATTAATTACAAACTTGAGCGAAAATTTCTAAATAATCTTCAACCAAATTAATATAACTTAATTCCTGTTGAAGTGTAGTCCGATCAAATCGGAAAGGAGAACCAGAAAATTTAGCTACTGCTATATCAGTAATGATTTTACTCATAGTTAATGTATCTGTAGGTTCTACTAACCAAACACCCGGTTTATTCTCTAAATAGTCCCAATTTTCACCTTTAGGTACTGCGGCTAAAATCGGGCGGTCTGTCATCAGATATTCATAGGTTTTACAGGAAATACGTCCACCTGAACTACCATCAGGACGATGGGGTAAAGTAATTAATAAAAGATCCGCTTGTCGGGCTATTTGAATGGCTTCAAAGTGAGCTAAAGTCCCAAATACAGAAACTACATCTGTAAGATTTTGATTTTCTAGAACTTTTTGAATCACAAATTCGGGAAAGCTATTTCCATAGACCGATAATTTAATTCTTTGTTCCCATTCAGGATTTTGGAAAATTGCCTGTTGGACAGCTTGACCAACAAAAACTGGACTAGAACTTCGATAATCTATTTTTGCCCGTTGATAACAACCTAGATTCATCCAAGCTTTATACAGCTTTTTAAATAGGGTCTGTTCGTGGGGACGACCATAGAAATCATACCAACCATTCATGCCACCAGTATACACAATCTCAAAAGATGTATCTTTCATGATTTGTGTAATAGATATATCAGAGGAATTAATTGGAGTAGCAAAATCTAAAGGGTCTGCACCGCAACGAATCAAGCGAAATTTTGATTTTAGATGTTTTGGTTGACGGTTTTTTACCAAATCTAAATTGAATTGAGAGACATAAACTATGGCATCAGATTGATGTACATAAAAGTTTTCTAACCAACGTTCTAGACTATAGTGTATCCGACTAGCAGAACTGGGATGCATATCAGTACAGCTGAGAGAATCGTCCAAACTTAAAACTAAAGGTTTACCTGTTAACCACTTGAGTCCTACTCCTACTAAACCTGCTGAATAAGGCATCATCAACACGAAAATAGCATCAGGTTGCTGTTGTTTAATTAGCTGATAACCTTTAATTAAGGCTGGGAAAACCCAGAAAATTTCTGTGTCTGGCCAAATTAATAGCATTAACAACTTTTCTAATTTCAGTTTACCTATTATAGCAATTAGCTGCTGGGGATACCAACTTTTGACATAATGAATTGGATTCTCATTATTTATAAAAGCATCTTTTGTCCCTGTTAATATATTTATTTGCCAAACTTTTTGAAATTGTAATAATAACTTTCTAGCTCGATTAGCAATTGGTGTTCTTAATGGTGGTAAGTCATAAGCTACACAAAATAGTTTTGGATGACGTGGAGTTTGATTATCTACATAGGATTGTAAATGAGAATAGCGAGAATCTCGTCGTCCTAAACTATGAATAATATTCATCATGGGTGTATCGAAAGATGTATTAACAACTTCTATGGATTTATAAATGCACCCATTAAACTCGCTGAATTTTATATTCTAGGACTAAATATAGGAATCCTACTTGATTTTTAAACAAGACTCCGTACTCTTTCCCTGTTCCCTGTTCCCTGTTCCCTGTTCCCTCTCTACGCAAATTCGTTCAAAACTCAAAGTGGATTCCTATAGGAAGACTTTAGACTAAGATTTCTATTGCCTATTCCCTATTCCGATTGATTAATTTCATACTGCATTTGATGATATTTCCATAACTTTCCTTGCAAGTCTAACAGGTCTTGATATTTGCCCTGTTCTACTATTCGTCCCTGTTCTAAAACCACAACTTTATCGGCTTTAGCAATGGTAGAAAGACGATGAGCAATTGTAATCACTGTGCGACCAACTGACAGCTTTTCTAATGACTCCTGAATTAAACGTTCCGATAAAGAATCTAAGGCACTAGTTGCTTCATCCAAAATTAAAATTTCTGGGTTTCTTAGTAAAGCACGGGCAATGGCTAGTCTTTGTCTTTGTCCTCCAGATAGTCTAACACCTCGATCTCCTAACTGTGTATTAAAACCTTCTGGCATTGCCATAATAAAATCAAGTGCATTTGCTAATCTAGCAGCTTCGTGAATTTGATCTACACTGGCATCTGGAACACCGTAAGCAATATTATTCCACACAGAAGTGTTGAAAATAAATGTATCTTGACTAACCACAGCTATGCGGCGTCGGAGAGAATTTATTTCTAAATGTCGGACATCAACTTCATCAATGTAAACATATCCTTCGGTGGGGTCATAAAATCTAGGAATCAAATCAGCAAGTGTTGTTTTACCAGCTCCAGATGACCCTACTAATGCTGTCATCTTGCCTCGTTCGATGGAGAGGGTAATATTATGTAGCACTCGTTGATCAGCACTATAACCAAAATCTACTGAAATCAAATCAATAGATTTTTTCAGCCCTTTAAACTCAATTCTGCCATTTTGAAAGTAGGTTTTATCTTCGGTTTTCAACAAATTCTTAATATTCTCGGCAGAGCCTTGTAGAGTATTAATAAATGCTCTAGTACCGTTGATATCTTGAATAAATGGAACCAGACGAAATAATACAAAGAAAAAGGTCAATAAAGATGCAACTTCTAATGTCCCATTCGTCACGAAAGTCGTAAAGGCTAAAATAATCATGCCCACTAGTACAGTGGTAGCGATACTTTCAGAAATTGGTTTTACTAATGTCCAAGTTAAAACCACTTTACTCGCAGAACTAACTACTCGATCACTAGCTTGATAATAACGCTGACGCTCAAATTCTTGGGTTCCAGAGGCATGAACTGTGCGAATACCGTTGATAAATTCTATAGCTGTGGTGGTAAAGTTAGAATTAGCTGCGGTCATCCCAAAACTAGTTTCTCTAACTCTGGCATTCAGATTTGATAATCCCGTAGCTAAAAGTGTGAATAAAAGTATGGTAATTATGGTCAATTGCCAGGAAATCAAAAACATTGTGATCAGGTAGACAATCAGGGTTAGCCCTTTAGTGAATAAAAATGCTCCCCCACTAAAACTTTGTCTAATTCTCTCAATTTCTGTGGTAATTGTATTAATTAATTCTCCTGAACGAGTTTTAGCAAAGTAGCCTAGAGATAACGATTGTAACTGTTCAAATATTTGCTTGCGTAAGCGATCGCCTAAGTATAGCTGAGATAATTCAGTGTATATTTGACCGAAGTAATTGAAAGTTGCCCGCATCCAGGTACTCAATAAAATCAGCCCTGATATCCGATACAATCGATTAGTTGCTGATTCATCTACTCCTAAGATTAACTTATCAAACCAATCGACTCCTATATGCATTGGGGGAGTATTGGGACTAGTTAAACCTTGTAAAAAAGATAATAAAAACCCAATACTCACACCTTCAAAAGTGGCTGCTAAAAATGAAAAGATTAGAGCCAATATGGCAATTTTACGAAAATGTTTAAATTCTCGTAAAATCAAATAATTTTTTTGCCAAAATTTGCTAGCTTTAAAGAGATAGGTGAATTGATGATAAAATTTAAGCTGCATGAATATTTTCCAAGTTGACGGAGTAGTATGTATTTTCTAGGGAGTAAGGAGTAGGGAGTAAGAAGCAGGGAATACTCCCTACTTCATTTAAAGCCAATGTAGATCCGGCATTTTGCCTTATCTCAGTGCTATTTCCTCTACATCCCATGCAGCGTTAATTTTTGTCAGTTGATGGAGTCGTTTTTGTCTGGCTGAATTTAAACGTACAGCCGCTTCTAAAGTCCAACAGTGAGGGCTAAGTAAACTCATTTCACCTCGGACTACATTCCACAATTGGGGTAAATTCTCCAAGCCGTATTTATACAGCCAATATCCGATGGATGTCATATCTGGCTGAATACTGGTGCGAAATTTAATCACCCGAAATAATTTACCCCTTTCTCCCACACACCAGTCCCGTGAAAAAAGCACTCCTGGTGAATAAAGCCACATTAATAACATTAATATCAGCAGGATGGGACTGAGTATAAACAGCAAGATTAAAGCAATAGTGCGTTCAATTTGCAGTTTTAACCATATAAATAGGGGGTTACTTAATTTTCGTCGTTTATAAGCAGCAGGTAGACTCAAATAAAATGGTTTATTCGCTTGCTCGCAAGCATCCGCCCAAAATCGTAGCCAAGATTCACCTAAACTGGGATCTATGCTGACTAAATGAACTGGAGAATGAGTTAGACATTCTACTAATGATTTTTTCCGATCTAGAGAAAGCAGATATGGCTGTTTCACTTGGACAGGAGATTTTACTAGTAGCTGACCTCGACGCCATTGGAGTGTGCAGTATGGGGAGGAATTATCTTGATGCTGTGGAGAAACAATATAATTACTCTGTAAACTGGGAAATGTTGAGGTTGTCATATGTCTAGTGAATTTATACAATCGTAGATTACTGACTAATATCCCAACCATGAAGATATTTTGATGATTATTATAGATATCCTCATGAGCTTGCCACTGGGGATCAGAAAGCATTATTCTTACTTCTAAAGGCTGGACATAGCTAACTGTTGACTATTGACATTCGAGTGTCAACTATTAACCATCAACAGTTACCACTCAGGTTTTTACAAAAATCAAATATAGCGTTTCCCAGTCTAATGAAGTACACACCAATTTATTCACTGTTCCCTGTTCCCTGTTCCCTGTTCCCTAACACGAAAAAACTTTGTACCTCACTAGCATGGGAAGGGCTATATAGGAATCATACCAATTCAAAATTCAAAATACCCTACAAAGAAGGTAAACCTACAAAATTCAAAAACAAGAAAGTCATATTTGATTTGGTTTCCAGGTATTGAATTTGTATCAGAATTTTCTAAAACTGGTATCAGTTTTGATTTTTGAATTTATTTCTCTAGGGAGGGAATAGGAAAGAGGGATTGACACCAATTCAAAATACCCTACAAAGAAGGTAAACCTATAAAATTCAAAAATAAGAAAGTTAGATTTGATTTGGGTTACAGGTATTGAATTTGTATCAGACTTTGCGGGAAATAGTACAAGCTTTTTAGAGGGACGTTCCTATCTAGGATATAAGAATCAGTAGAAATAGCAATCACTCACCAAATTTCTTCACTTATTCTTTAAATAGATAGGGTTTTTCCGCCAAAATTATTAAGCTATCGTAACGAGAGATGGGAGCAACACGAAAAAGTAAGATGATCATGAAGACAGCAGGGGAGCAGAGGAGCAGAGGAGCAGAGGAGCAGAGGAGAAAATTTGTTAAAGATGAGAGATGCATTTTCCTAATTTTTAGAGAATGTATGAAATTTTTCCCTACTAAGTGTTACAAAGAAACTCTTATTCCCCTCTGCCCCTCTGCCCCTCTGCCCCTCTGCCCCTCTGCTCCCATCTCCCCTAACTATTTCTCCACAAACTGTTTTAGAGCCAATTGTTGCTGTCTAGGATAGGGTATATAAGAGCTAGTAGCATTTGAGACTCCATTAGCCACAACGCCAATCAAGTTTAAGCGACTTAACATACCTGTAGCTTGGGTTAATTGGGTACGTGTCACGCTACCAATACTAGCTACCATAATCACACTTCGACAACAGGACGCTGTAATTATAGCATCAACCAGACCAATAACTGGTGGAGCATCGATGAGTACCAAATCATAATTAGCCTCAAATGCAGCCATCAATTCCATCATTCGTGGTGAACTCAAAAGATGAGCTGGGTCAGAAGGTATTGGCCCAGCAGTCAAAATATCAATGTAGGATGAGCCAGAATAAGGAACACCGATTTGATGGGGAAGGGTAATCTCACTAGCTAATAGAGTAGATAAGTCCTTGTTCATTGGGAAGATTGAGCTGTTGGTGCAAACGAGGGTCACGTAAATTAGCATCAATGAGAAGTACCCTTTTATGCAATCGCGCTGCACTCATAGCCAAACCTAATGTTAAAGCTGATTTACTCTCATCGGCTAAAGCTGATGTTACCATTAAGGATTTTAATCCAGAGACAGTATTTAACAGCTCAATATTTTTATAAATCAGATCCAGCGATTCCCAACGCGGAGCAGATTGTAATACCTGAATTGTCCAAGGTGAGAGAACTTCCGGTTTACCAAAAGGCAATTTGATGACAGATTCTCTGTTTTTACTAGGTGGTAATTTAGGAGTGGTTCCTAACAAGGGTAAAGCAATCTGTTTCTCTAATTCAGCAGTGGTGTGAACGGAATCATCAGAGCTTCTCGTAATAAAGGCCGCAATTCCACCTAACATTAATCCCACCACAGCACCTAATAAGAGATTTTGTTGATGATTAGGCCCCATAAGTGTACCTTTTTGGGGTTCTTCTACCACTTCCCAATTAAATCCACCCTTAGAAAGTTCTTGTCGTAATTGCTGCTCGGCTCTTAACAATTGCTCTAATCTTTCCCGACTAAATTGTAATTGGGGCAGAATGCGGTTGTAATAAGCTAAAAGAGAAGGAAAACGTTTAAGTTCTAAACGTAGTTCATTCTCTTTTTGGAGCAAAGTTTGATCTCTAGCGCTTAAAGCTACTATATTTGTTTGTGTCTCTACTAACTGTCCAGCTAGGTTCAAGTCAATTTGTCCTAACTGTCCTTGTTCCAGCAAATTTTCTCCCTTAGAGAAAGTGCTAACGCTTCTTCCCCCTAAAGTTCTACTTACCTCTTTTTGCAAGAGATCCTTTTGGCTTTGTAGTTGTTCTGCTAGCTTTTGGACACGAGGAGTATCATCGGTGAACCGTAACCGCTCATTTGCTAGTGATAGCTCCGTTTTCTGGATTTCATTCAGTAAGCTTTGGTAGCGAGTAGACTGACTAAGACGCGAAGAAACCAGGGCATTTTGTGGAGAACGATTCAGTTGTTCCTGTAAAGATTTTTGCCGAGCTATTGCTTCTTCATATTGAGAACGAGCTGTTTGTCTAGCTTGTTCAATATTATTTAAATCTGACTCAATCGCTTTCGCTTGTATTTCCGGATCAATTAAATTCTGATTCTTCCGGAATCTTTGCAAATTAGCCTCAGAAATACTAACATCATCACTAGCTTTTCTTAATTGTTCTCTAATAATTTGTAGACCTTTTTGTAACCGTAAATCTTGCTGTTGTTTGTTGTATTCTACATAGACTTGACGAATAGCACTGAGAATTGTTTGAGTTTTTTGGGGATTGTGATCACTAAATTCAACTTGAAATATTTTAGTGGCAACATTATCTTCTTTAGTCCTTAATTGATTTAAGACTAAAGCTCTTTTAATCTCACCCACATTAATATCAGGATATTCTGGACGCAGCTTATCAACTGCTTTTTGAATCAATCCAGAACTTTGCATGAGATTTAATTGAGTTGCCGTATCTATCTCCACATTGGAGTCTGTGAACTGATTTTCTACTCCGGTTCCAGATCCTGCTTTTTTTCCTTGATAATTAGGTTCTATGAGTAGCTGCATGGAACTTTTATATGTGGGTTTTGTAGTGAAAGTTACTATGCTTGCCACAGCGATAGAACTCACAAAAACTACTAAAAACCAAGGAAATCTGCGGATAAATACGGCCAAAATTTGTCCATAACCTGGCTCTGGTTCGAGAACTGGATTTAAATGGGGATTTAGACTATTTTGAACCACGTTTATTAACCTTATCCTTCTCTTGAATCAAACAAATACTTGATGCACGCCATATATTTGCTCAATAATTCTCTCGACCTTACTAAAAAACGCCTGTTCTGAGAAATTCATGACAGCATGATGGCGGATATTTTCATAATTCCAAGAGATGTTATTAGACTCTAGTAATGCACTTTGTAGGGATTCTGGTGTTTGTCTGCTGAAAAATACTCCAGTTTTACCAGGTATTTGAGTGTCTAATACTCCACCGGCTCCATAAGCAATGACTGGTGTGCCACTAGCATTTGCTTCTACTGGTACTAAGCCATAGTCTTCTAAGGCAGCGACAATAATTGACTTGGCTTTAGAAAACAAGTCTTTACGTTTGCTGTCACTAACATGTCCTAAGAATTCGATGTTAGATAATGCCTTGGATTTTAACCTTGCTTGTTCTGGTTCATCACCTGATATTAATAATCGGCTTCCCAGCCAATTAAAGGCTTCAACTATTATATCAAGACGTTTATAACTAATCATCCGAGCTGATGCCAGATAATATTCGTCTTTAGTATCAGAAAAGACAAACTTACTGGTATCAATTGGATAATTAACCATCATGGCCTGTTTGCCATAAATATTTTCAATCCGTCGAGCCACAACGCTAGAATTGGCTATGTAGAGGTCAGGTTCTTGAGCATATTTCAGATCCACATTTCGCATTAATTGAAAAACTTGTTCAATTAAGGGAGCAAAATATCGATAGTCTCCGTATTCGCGTAAATATGTTTCTGTATCCCACAAAAAGCGGGTAACATTATGACAGAAACAAATGTGGTATGCGTCTGGTCTTTTTCTGACTGCTTTGGCAAAACTGGTACTGCTACTAATAATTAGATCATACTCTTGAAGCTCTAAAGACCGGAAGGCGGGGAAATACAGGGGAGCAATCAAACGGAAATTTTTGGCTGCACCAGGAATTTTTTGTAAGAAAGTGGTGTGAATTATTCTTTCACCTAGATCAATAGTTTTTTCGCGGTCGTATAATGAAGTGAAAATATCAGCATCAGGGTAGTGTTTGCAAAGCAATTCAAATACTCGCTCTGCCCCACCGCGCTGGGTTAAATAATCATGGACGAGAGCAATTTTCATGGATGACGTCCTATACTTTGCAATGTGATTAAATTGTCAGCAATTGAGATGGTGAAGATGCTACCAATTGTTGTCTATACCACTCTATAGTCTGTGTTAAACCTGTTTCTAGCCCAGTCACAGGTTGCCAGTTGAGTTGGGGATAATTGGCGTTAATATTAGCTACGGTGACTTTTTCAACGGGTCTATCTGGTAAAGCTCCAAATAATGGGGATACAGATGTATCTATCAAACTGGTGATTTTTTCGACAACTTCCCTAATTGTCACCAAAATCCCTGAGCCTAAATCGTATGTACCACCTTCAATCTCAGGCATTTGGGCTACAGCTATCAGTCCAGCAATAACGTCATCAATATATACCCAGTCTACTTCTCGCTTGCCACTGGCTAATTTAGGAGGTTGGTTTTGTAACAAGGACAAAATTACAGAGGGAAGAATTTTATGTATCGGTTGTCCTGGCCCATAAGTCATAAAGGTGCGAGCAATGACTACAGGCGTTTGATAGAGTTGATGGTACATTCGACCATATGCACTGCTAGCCCATTTTGCTGCTGCATATGGAGAAGCGGGAACTACCTGGGAATGATTAGAGTCTGGTTCTTCTAATGACCCGATTAAGACAATCCGAGTACATCCTTGACTAGTAGCTGCATTTAATAAATTGACCGTGCTGGTTAATAGGCTGTGGAATGTGGGTAATACAAATTCTGCACCAGCGGCACCAGTCACGTTTCCAGATAAATGAAAAATCACGTCTGGTTGAATGTTTGTTAATAGCTGTTCCACTGCCTGAATATCTTCCAAATCGCTTTGCCACCACTGCAAATTTGGGGTATTTTCTAGATATAATCTTCGGGAAACTGCGTGAACCTCAGCACCATTTTTACAAAGCCTATCTCTTAAATGGCTACCTAAAAATCCACTTGCACCAGTAATTAATATTTTTTTTGTGGATAGATTCTCGATAATTGGTTTCATTTCTGGTCAATCTCCTCTAATAAACCATGTTTTAACAGGGCATCAGATGATTGTTTAATCACGTTAAATTCTAATCCTGATCTCTGAGCTATATCTAATAAACTATGGTTGCCATCAGCTAAATTTAATACCCAAAGTATTGCTAGTTCATTGAGTTGTGCTTCTGCTTGTCCACCCACGGCTCTATATAATCCTCTTTTACCTAATCTGGGTTCACATTTAGGATTTTGATTGACATAAATTTTATTGTCTTCTAAAATCTGCAAAATTGATGAACACTTAGAGAAGGAATCGACTAAGGAAGGAATTTGGATAAATTCTAAATTATCCGCTGACGTATGATATTCTGGAAAACTTCCATTTGGTGAGCGCATAAAACAACCTATTGCTAGATTAAATCCAGGTGAGCAATATTGTCTTTCATCGTAGCCATAAGGGAAAAAGTCGATAATTTCATATTCTTGTTCCCCATGTTGCATGATGTGAGCTACAACTTGGTCGATTTCCGTATTTCCTTGGCGGCTTTTTTTGTAGATAATCTTGCCGGAATCCCCCACACAGGTCAGAACTAAGCCATGTTTAATATTGCTTACTTTGTCTTCATTTAAACATAGCCAGGTAATCGACCCAATTGTACCGGGGATAAAGAGAAAGCGGTAGGAATATCGCTGATTTAATTGGCTAAGTTGTTGAGCCAGAAAAGTGGCGATCGCGATGCCGGAAAGATTATCATTGCCTAAGGAGGGATGACAAATATGGCAAGATATTAATATTTCTTCTGAAGCTGCTACCAGGCAGATAATATTCACCATAAGTGAGATGTCCCGGTTCTAAGGAGGAATCTATACATACTTCATATTCAGTATCTGTCAAAGCCAAATATTGGTGATGACTTAAGCAAAATCCCCAAGTTTCTTTGTAATATGAAGTCCGATAGGGAACCCAGTCGGGATATTCTGGTAAAGTGAAAAGATGGTTTTTTAATTCAGTTAAAGAGATTTTTTGCTGGATAGGTATACTGTAATTAACAACGTGTAAATTGGATTTTTGAAAATCTACAATCCGCTCACCTTGGGAATTCTTAATATAAGCATCTTTGATATTCCATTCTTTGGGAATCTTCCAATCAAATACTTCAGTACCTGTAGGAACTTCATGCATTTCTACAGGAATATACTTTTGTATAATCTTCAAAGTTTCCCGGACACCATTACCAGTGATGCTACGGCACAAAGGAAACATCTCTGAGATCAGATTATATATTTCTTCACCAATATTATCTGATTGAACAAACTGCTCAAGCTCAATTAATGAAGGTAATTTAGTTAAACTTTGAACCATAGTTTATGTCACCAAAATATAAAATATCTTCTTTTTCCTGCTCCCTGCTCCCTGTTCCCTGCTCCCTGTTCCCTGCTCCCTACTCCCTACTCCCTACTCCCTACTCCCTGCTCCCTGCTCATCAAACAGTAGGTAAATACAGAATATCACTTTAGCTCTTAGATGTTAGCTCACTTTGAACAAAAAAAGAAATTACTTAAGGGAGATATTTCTACCCTTAAGCATTCAAAAAATTACACTTATTTAGCGATTACTAAAGTTCTTGAGGGTGAAAAATAAGCTGTTTGTTCAGCTCGCAATTTATCACATAACCTACCTTCAGGTAATTCCACATCATCATAAGTGAGGACTTGATCCTGAAGAATGTCTCGCTTTAAGCGACAACCTTCAGCTAGACCCATTGGTAACAAATTTTCTTGTTGGACAATCTCTGCATTTTCACATTGTCCATAACTCAGATAACGACCAATACCATCCAGGATTTCTCCGGCTTTTAAGTCGATTTTAGCGGTGGTGACCACCTCCACCACAGGACCTGCAATGGGAGATAACACCGCATCATGAAAGAGAACAGCTCGTGCTACTGATAAAGGAACTTCAAAATGACAAAGGTGATAAGGAGTGTAGAAACTATATAAAGGTCCTTCACCTAGTTTATACAGATTGAGATAATGACGTTGTTTAGGGTCATCATGAGTAGCAAAGACAAATACTCCCGGTCCTGGTTTAGTACCCACGACGTAATCAACAATCCCACCTAATTCTTTCAGTTGCTCAACATCATACATTTTGGTCATTTCATCCACATGACCTGCGTAGTTATAACCCAACATTCCCCGTTGAGCTACCTTCATTCCGGTAGCATTAGCAACAATTGCCTGTTCAAAGGAAATCTTGGTTCCATCAGCAAAGCTAGTCACCATAGAAGTATTTTGACCCCAACGTTTAGCAAATCCTTCTTGGGTGGTGGGGTTGCGGTAGGGGTCTTGCAAACCTTTGATATTTCCACATAATAGGGGAGTTAAACCAATGCTCTTGACAAAACGATAGAGGTTCATTTCTACCCCTGGTTGATCACCATCACAAGCACTGAGAATAACCCCAGCTTGGTCTGCATATACTTTCAGGATTGGACCAATAGTACCATCTAGTTCTGCATTCATTAAAATCACATGCTTACGATGTGCCATTGCCGTCATCACTAAATGAGCAGCAAACTCAACTGTACCAGTAACTTCAATGATGGCATCGATACCATCTGCTTGGCAAAGTAACATCGCATCTTCAGTAATGGCATATTTGCCCTGAGCGATGGTATCTTCTAAATTGGTGAGATTAGCAACAATTTGCCAATTTTCTACTCCTGCTTCCACATAAGCACGTTTAGCGGTATCAATATGTCGATTAGAAATAGCTACTAACTCCATTCCGGGCACAGAATTAATAATTTGATTAGCAATTCCTCGACCCATAAAACCAGCACCAATCATGGCTACTTTAATGGGATTACCCTCAGACGCACGAGCTTGTAAGGCGCGATCAACAATAATCATAAACTCAACTCCTTCTAATTATTATTTACTGCTTGAGCAGTTATGGATATTGTGAAAATTCACTGGAAATTTATTGTACTCATACTCAAACTATCTTAAGACAGCATCACCTACAGTCATCATGCTCAACAAAGGCCAATTTAAATCTTTTTCCGAAATTTCCTGTACCTGAAAAGGCCAATCAATATTGAAGAATGGGTCATCATAACGTAGACCGCGCTCATAACCTGGGGTGTAAAACTCACCTACCTGATATGCAACTTCAGTGTTATCTGTCAGGGTTTGATAACCGTGAGCAAACATTTCTGGCACATATAAAGCGCGATGATTTTCTGCTGTTAATTCTACCCCAATATATGACAAGAAAGTGGGAGACTCAGGACGCATATCAATAATTACATCGTAAATAGCACCTTGAGTACAATGAACTAATTTAGTTTCGGTGGCGGGAGAAATTTGATAATGCATTCCTCTGAGAGTCGCTTTTTTATAGTTAAAAGAAAGATTGCATTGAGCAACAATTGACTTTAAACCATAAGACTCAAATTCGTGAGCACAGAAAGTACGAGCAAAAAAACCACGAGAGTCAGATTTTTTGTCTAAATCAATAATGAATGCGCCAGGAAGATTTGTTTCTGTAAATATCATAAATCAGGTGGTATGTTGGCTCAAAATGTCTATAGCTAATATAGCAAGGAAAAGGGCAGACAGAACAATACTTTAAGCAACTAATTGCTGATTAGGTTTGATAAAAGTATCGTCATAATATTGCCAGCAAAGGTGTGGTTGCTTGGGAGGATTGGCTGTGTATACGAAAAATAATGTCGAACGCTCGTGGCTTCTAATTGTGCCATGATGTAGAATTTTTCTGGTATCGGCAAAAATTACCGTTCCAGCTTTTCCGGGACAAGATTTCCAAGCTGATTTAGGAATAATCTTTTGGAGTTTATCATCATTAATCCCCAAAAAATTAGTTTTGTATAACTGGTAATCAACCCAATAATCACGTAATTTTGCTAGAAGATCATGACAGAGGGGAACATATTCAAAAGGACCGTGGTCTTGCACAACATCATTTAAATAAATGATGACTTTAATCATGCGTCGGTCTTCAGAATCTTTGTGCCATAGCAATGTTTGTAATTGCTGCTCATTGGGAAAATCCTTCCGCAAATGTACACCATGAAAAGCTATAGGTAGTCCGATATAATTTTCAATGATTCTTTGCAGTTTTTGTTCAATTCCCCAGTTAAAAAATTCTGGTATCTCTGTAACTGTATAGATTTGCGGTAATTGATAACCGTTTTGGATATCTCTAGGAGCAGTTATACTGGAGATATGACGATGAGCAGAGGTGAATAATTCATCTGTTAATGGTAGATTTAACTCAGCTAAAGAAGTAATGTAAACACCATCTTTTTTAATGGTATCTACTATCTGGCGATCGCTTTCCGAGAGGGTGGGTAAATTACGTGCATGGTTTAGCAATAAAAGTTGATAACGTAACTCAGAGTTAAAAGCCAAGATTTTCGACAAAATAGTTTGGAGCATAGGATGATTACCTCATATTTCTATCGAGAGTAACAAATATCAATTGTATTTGCGGACTTCTTCAGTAGATGATTCTGCGGCTTCTACTAATTGGAAATTTTGCGTAGCTAGGATATCAAAAGCAGCTATACCCACCAAAGTCAAGAAAGGAAAGATAATTTTTACAGCCGAGATAGGCCATCTTCTCAAAGCACCTAAAAATACTTTGAGGTTAACTTCTCTGGAATTATGTAACAACATCTGATGACAAAAATGTTTAGAATAACCATGTTTTTCTAATTTGAGAATCATCTCAGGCATATGTTTATATTGCATTAATAAGGCTGCTTGTGGTTCTGTTTGCCAATAGCTAACACCGACAATACATTCCAAATAGATATCTTTAGTGACTATGATATTTCCTTGAGCAGCAGCATAACCAACTAAATAGCCAAAATATATCCAATTATTAATTCCTTCTGGCCAAAGTCGCACTGCTTTTTGAACAACATCAGTGCGGAATATAGTGGAAGAGAGAAAAATTACGGCTCCGACACTTTTTTTTAAGCTATGCTCAAAAATAGCTTTACCATGACCATGACCATCTTCACTATCAATATCAAACCAACGATTTCCGACTATAGTTGGTGGATGTACTGCTTCTCCAGTGGTTTTGTTACGTCCAGAAAAATTAAGTAACAATAATGGTAGATTTTCATGCTCTTTAACTTTATTCAAAATGTAAGGAATAGCTCGATGCTGAATCGGGTCATCATCACCAATAGTCCAGACATATTTAGTTGTAGTCGCATTAAGGCAATAAGTAATATTCTTAATTACCCCCAAATTTTCACTATTTCGATTATTTCTAAATGTGATATGACTAAGAATTTGTTGCCATTTCTGAATAATTTCCTGAGTATGATCAGTAGAGCAATTATCAGAAACTAAGATTTCACATTCTGATGAATAATCTTGAATAGCTTCAGCTACCCACTTGAGTTGTTGATCAAGTGAATTGGCTCGATTATAGGTAGGAATGGCGATGGTCAGTAACTTAGTCATATTTTAGTTCATTCCCATAAATATCAGTTTGATTATTGCATCTAAAAGTGGAAATATATTTCCTATATTCTACTTTTAGATGCATAAAATTTTACGCAATTAAGCGGATTTGAGAGTATGAGCCGTAGACTTGTACTTCGGGAATTGGTACAACAAATTGACCACCCCATTCCTGAATAAATTCCATCTGGGAGACAATCTCATCTTTGAGATTCCAAGGTAGAATTAAGATATAGTCTGGTTGAGTTTCCCGAATTTTACCAGGATTTAAAATGGGAATATGAGTACCAGGTAAATATAATCCCTGTTTATGAGGATTAAGGTCTACTGTGTAATCAATAAAATCTCTACTAATACCACAGTAGTTTAACAGTGTATTTCCCTTAGCTGGGGCACCATAACCCACAATTGATTTACCATCTTCTTTGGCAGCTAATAAAAACTTCAAGAGGTGATGTTTGGTTTTTTTAACTTTTTCACCAAAGTTGAGATAGGTATGTAACTCACCCAATCCAGCCGCTATTTCTTTGGATTTAAGTTTAGTAACTCGTTCACTAATATTGGGAAATACGGCATCATTATGTTTGCCATAAATTCTTAAGGAACCGCCATGAGTAGGTAATTCCTCAACATCAAACAAAGTCAAATTGTGTGCAGCAAAAATTTTCTCAACCGTCAGGAAAGAAAAGTAGGAAAAATGCTCATGATAAATAGTATCAAACTGATTTTTCTCAATTAACCGCAACAGATGAGGAAATTCCATTGTCAAAATCCCATTTGGCTTTAAGACAATCTTCATTCCTGCCACAAAATCATTAATATTAGGTACGTGAGCTAACACGTTATTACCTAATAATAAATCTGCTTGTTGTTGAGCATCTACCATTTCTTTGGCTGTTGGCACACCAAAGAACTTAGTAAGACTAGGAATGCCTTTCTCAATCGCAACTTTAGCGGTATTAGCTGCTGGTTCTACTCCCAAAACTGGAATTCCTTGGGCTTGGAAATACTGGAGTAAATAACCATCATTACTAGCCAGTTCAATGACTTGAGTGTTGGAGTTAAAACCAAATCTCTCAATCATCAATTCAGTGTAAGCTTGAGCATGAGCTAGCCAACTTTTTGAATAAGAAGAGAAGTAAGCATAGTCACCATCACCAAAAATATGTTCGGGAGACTCGAATTCTTCTAACTGCACTAATAGACATTTTTCACAAATATGTGTGTGCAGAGGGTAGAATTTTTCTGCTGACCGTAATTTTTCTGGAGTCAGGTAGTCATTAGCTATGGGTGACATACCTAAATCGACAAAAGTATGTTGTAATGGATTGTTGCAAAAACTACAATGTTTTGACATTTTCCGACTACCCCCTATTTACTCCAGAAAAAATCTTTATCAATTTGCTCAGTCCGAATTAAATACTCTAGTTGTTTTAGACGAGTAAATCCTCTAAACAAAAAGGTATCTTCAGTCATATCAATTTGACTGAATAAGTTAAATAACTGTTGTGCGCCGTTTTGAGCATTCCAATCGCATTTAAAACCAGGGAGAATGGTGTTAATTTTCTCAAATGATACCCGATAGCTGCGGTTATCTCCACCATTATCACCAAAAGATAATTGACAACCTGGGAAAACATCAGCAATAATTTCTGCTATCTCTTTCACTCGGTAGTTATTGGCAGTATCGCCAACATTAAAAATTTGATTGTGGACAATATCTCTGGGTGCTTCCAAAGCACAAATAATCGCTTTGCAAATATCTAAGGCATGAACTAATGGCCGCCAAGGTGTACCATCACTAGTCATTTTAATTTCTTTGGTAGTCCATGCTAATCCAGCCAAATTATTTAAAACAATATCAAATCGCATTCTGGGGGAAGCACCAAAAGCGGTCGCATTCCGCATAAAGGTAGGAGAGAAATCGTCATCTGCTAAAGGTCTAATATCTCTTTCTACCAGTGTTTTACAATCTGCATAGGCTGTTTGGGGGTTAACAGGTGATTCTTCTGTCACATCACCATCACTAGCAACACCATAAACACTGCATGATGACATATAAACAAAACGCCGTACACCTACTGCTTTAGCTAAATTAGCTAGTCGAACTGAACCTAAATGATTAATTTCATAGGTAATGTGAGGTGCTAAATGTCCAGTGGGATCATTGGATAAGTTCTGCCATATGAACTATGGCTTCCACACCTTCTAAATCTTCTGGAGTGATATTACGAATATCTTTGTTAAGAGTTTTGGGTGTGACACTCGTACCGTTATACAACCAACCAACTTTATAAAAGCCTGTATCTAGTCCCAGAACTTCGTGACCTTTGGCTATTAATAAAGGAAGGTAATAAGGAACCAAGATAGCCTTCTGTACCAGTGACTAAGAATTTTCATGATTTTTCTACTTTATGTGAGGGGTATGGTTAATACCAATTCAAAATTTAAAATTTAAAATTCAAAAAATTAGGAAGTTAGATTATATCTGGGTTCCCTGGGTTTGAATTTTTATCTTCTCTAAGTGAATTGGTCTGATGTGGTTATTTGTGACGTTAACCACATCTTTGTTATGCAAGGTGAAAATTTGTGAGGGGAAATTTTAGATAGGAAAATCTGATTCCCAACCTAAAATTAAAATTTGCTAGATAGAGGTAAAGAATACTAAATGCTTATTTTGGGATAATAATTATCTTGACAATCAAGATAGAGGGATTTAGAAATTATTAGTATGAATCTGCACAACCTAAAAATTCCTCATATTTTGGGTGTAGATAGAGCCTCTTGATTAGATGAGGTGATGAGATAATCATCTTTTTCTTCATCTCTCTACACCCTCACACGAATTCAATCACACCAATTCAATCAACTTAATGAGTCATTGCTAACAGATGGGATAATTGTGGTACTTGGTTAACGATAGCCTTACCAATTTCTACTGAGGAAGTAGCCGCAGGGGAAGGAGCATTGCAAACATGAATAGAATTTTGACCTTGAACAATTAAAAAGTCATCGACTAGAGAACCATTATTCATTAATGCTTGCGCTCGTACTCCCGCATGGGTGGGGACTAAATCTGCTGCTTGGATTTCTGGAATCAGTTTTTGCAAACTTCTGACAAAGGCGGCTTTACTAAAGGAGCGAATTATTTCTTGTATGCCTTCATCAGCGTGTTTGGCTGCTAGTTTCCAAAAACCAGGATAGCTCATTACTTCCAGAAAATCCCTCAGGTCAAAGTCGGTTTTTTGATAACCTTCTCGTTTGAAACTGAGAACTGCATTCGGCAACTGCATGGACGCTGCTATCAATCATCCGGGTAAAGTGAACACCCAGGAAAGGAAAGTCAGGATTGGGAACCGGATAAATCAGGGTTTTGACTAGATGACGTTTTTCCGGAACTAGTTCGTAGTATTCCCCTCGAAACGGCACAATTTTAGCTTCAGGTGCAAATTTTGCTAACTTAGCAATGCGATCGCTATGCAATCCAGCACAGTTAATCACAAAGCGGGTCACAAAACTACCATTGTTGGTTTCCAGCACCTGATTTTTGCCGCTGGGGAAGATTTTGATCACCTTGGTGTTGAGGAGTAGTTCTCCACCCTGTCTTTCAATCATCTGAGCGTAACGCTGGCAAACCTTTTTATAGTTAACTATGCCAGTGGAAGCGACTCGGATTCCGCCTAGACAATTAACATGAGGTTCTATGTCTCTAACTGCTTCTGGACTAATTCTTTCTACTTCTATACCATTATCTAAGCCTCTTTGATAGAGACTTTCCAACCGTGGTAGCTCTTTTTTTTCTGTAGCTACTATTACTTTACCACAAATTTCATACTCAATGCCTTGCTCTTGACAAAATTCCACCATTGAGCGATTACCATCATGGCAAAATTTAGCCTTAAAACTTCCTGGTTTATAGTAAATTCCAGAATGGATAACGCCACTGTTATTACCTGTTTGATGAAATGCCCATTCACTTTCTTTCTCTAATACTAAGATGCGGGCATGAGGATATTGTTTGCCCAAAGCCATCCCTGTAGAAAGTCCAACTATTCCTCCACCAATAATCGCAAAATCGTACATGGATGTTATTTTACCTGCCTTTGATTGTGAACGAGTCGTGTTAGTAGATAAAGCTTCTTATCTACCATACTTTCCAAGGAGCATTATTTTTTTGCCACAAGTCTTCTAAATAGTTCTTATCTCTTAACGTATCCATCGGCTGCCAAAAACCATGATGTTTAAAGGCTGATAACTGTTCCATTTCGGCGAGCTTAACTAATGGTTCTTTTTCCCACACAGTAGACTCATCCGCAATAAAATCAATCACGTTAGGTTCGAGAACAAAATATCCACCATTAATCCAAGCTCCATCACCTTCTGGCTTTTCGCGAAAAGAAGTAATTTTAGTTTGTTCTTGTCCTAAAGAAATCGCACCAAAGCGTCCTGCTGGTTGCACTGCACTGAGTGTAGCTAAGGTTTTTTGGTCTTGATGAAATTTAATCAGTTCTGTGATATTGATATTACTAACACCATCACCATATGTAAAACAAAAGGTGTCATTACCTATATGTTCTCTCACTTGTTTTAAGCGTCCACCTGTCATGGTATTATCACCTGTATTGACTAAGGTAACCCGCCAAGGTTCAGCATAACCTGAATGTACATTCATTTGGTTAAACCGCATATCAAATGTAACATCTGACATATGTAAGAAGTAATTGGCGAAATACTCCTTAATTACATAACCTTTATAGCCACAACAAATGATGAATTCGTTAATGCCATGAGCAGAATATGTTTTCATAATGTGCCAAAGTATTGGCTTACCACCAATCTCAACCATCGGCTTGGGTTTGATACTGGTTTCTTCACTGAGGCGTGTACCAAGACCTCCAGCCAAAATTACCGCTTTCATTTAATCACCTTAGAGATTTATTTCCAGAAAATATATTTAACTTGATGGGGATGAATCGGATGCACTGGATATAAATTTACCGCATCTAGACGTTGATTTATTTTTCTCTCTAAACAATCTAGAAATAATTTAACGAATATTTTGCCCCCCAAATATAAAGTATACGTAAATAAAGATATTTTCTATGTGAAAGATTTACGAATCGGAAATACGAAAAATATCCGGAGTTTTTCTAAAAATGAGAAATAGGTCTTATATTATCTCTAATATAAAACCATAGACTTTAAGTGAGTATTCAGAACCTAGTACCGCCAGGCGGAATTCAAAATTCAAAATTTAAAATGAATACACAGTAAGCATTTCATGGAAAGTCTGATATAGTTTTAATCCCACTGACCAAAACTTAATCTAACTTTCTTAATTTTGAATTTTGAATTTTGAATTGGTATGAACCCTACATCAATTACTTTGTCCCAAAATAGTTGATTTAGGTAACAAAGTATCACATTTATTATCAGACACCACACAGATATTACTGAGAGCTTGTTGGTAATTTTCCATATCCTCTTGTTGAAAAGAAAGTTGAGCTGCTAGCTGTAAATCTGCAATTGCTTTGTGCTGACTTTGGGCATATTCATTTTCGCCATATTGAGCCAGTTCATAATGTACCATCCCCCGTTTAAGATAAACTTTAGCTAATTTTGGACTAATTTTTAATGCTTGGTTGAAATCAGCGATCGCAAGTTTGTAATCCCGGATATAATCGCTACTATACTGAGCCATTTGATAACGAATAATACCTCTTTGAAAATAAGCTTCTGATTTAGATGGATTCAGCTTAATGGCTTGGGAAAAATCAGCAATTGCCTTGTGAAATTCTGGCTGAGAATCATTTTTAAATTTAGCCTGTTGAGAATGAACTATCCCACGCCGAATATAGGCTTCTGCTTCATGTCTATTCAGATTGAGAGCGTGATTAAAGTCAGCCATTGCGGATTGATAATTCTGTTCAGGATTGTTACTAAAATCAGCCAAAATATAGTGAACATTCCCGCGATTAACAAAAGCTTTCACTTCTTGAGGATTTAATTCTAAAGCCCGATTATAATCTGATAAAGCCCCTTCATAATCTTTGAGATTATAACGAGCATTACCCCGATTGACATAGGCTTTAGCAAATGCAGGATTTTGTTTAATAGCTAAACTAAAATCAGTAATAGCTTGCTCATAAGCTCGCGATTTATAAGCAGCATCACCCTGCTGATAGTAATCACTCACACTCAGATGCTGACGCTGATTATTGACTGGACGAGACATCAAAGCTTGTTGACTATGTTGACTATAAGGGTTTTGGGAAACAAAAGGACGAGTAAATTGAATCATTAAATCCAAGTAACCCAATAGACCAAAACCTAATAAACCGAAGAGCATCGGGTAAAACTTTTGTGTTTTTGCAGGTTGAGGAGGGGTTAAATTTTGAGGATGTGTTGGTTGCCAATGATAAACTGGTGATTTGAGTGGACGGGGAGAGCGCGGATAATATCTTCTCGATGATCTGCGTGGTTGGAGATGTTCACGAGCCGCGATCGCCACTGTAGAGGGAAAAGGATCACGTCCACCCAATTGCCAAGTTCTTTCACACCAAGGACATTTTTGCAAGTGATTGCTATACT
The DNA here is from genome assembly GCA_963766435.1 of uncultured cyanobacterium. GTDB lineage: Bacteria > Cyanobacteriota > Cyanobacteriia > Cyanobacteriales > Nostocaceae > CAVXZH01. The sequence continues at coordinate 1,044,870 of CAVXZH010000006.1, read as the reverse complement.
GATGTTGAGGATTAAGATGACAACTAACTAAGCTATCTTCAGCGGTAGCAATAACTGACATCCAAGTTTGAGCAGTAGGACGCAATTGATGATTGTAATGTCCATCTTCAAAACAACGGATAAATAATTCCTGTAAGCTAGGATGTAGAACTTCCCAAGCTGGGGCTATCGGAGTGGGTAAATAGGGGACTTTGCGCTGAGTACTGTAAGTAAAATGACCAGAAACAATCCGAGATTCATAGGGGGGAGGCTCTAAAACACCTTGAAAAATGCCCGAAAATGGGTGAGTGCCTTCCATTAATAATTGAAATATCAACACAGCTAACCCAAATAAGTCATGGGAATTTTCCCGATCATGTTGAGCAAAAATCTTATTTTGTAATTCTGGGGGAGTAAACTCAGGCTTACCGACGGAACAGCGATAAACAATATTATGTTCTGGGTCACGCACTTGGAAAGAATCCGTATCGACTAGAGTCACAAGTGCGGTATCACTAACTAAAATATTGGACTCATTCACATCACCAATACAGTAGCGACTAGCATGCAATGCCGCAAAAGCTGCGGCTAAATTGCGAGCAGTCCGCATCAGATATTGATAATTAAATAAAGGGCAATGTTGACGACGAGTTCTGGGGTTGTAAAAATCAATAATCGGCCGCATACCTTGAATACGCGGCATTAAAAAGCCCACAATGTTGCCATCCGCACCATATAATGGTTCTTGTGGCCAAGCGATAGAAATATGTCCTAAATTAGCAGTAGGATTTTCTGGAGGATTAGCCAGCATCGCCTGGAGCTTATGGGCGTGAGTGAGAGTTGGCTGGTGATAAATCTTCGCTACTAAATTATCATCATTAGGTACGGCATAAATACAAGCTTCACCACCACGTCCTAAAGTAACAGTGAGGTTAAGAACTTCTGCAAAGGAAAGATAACGAACTACCTGCATAGGAAGATAATTACAGCTAAAATGGGGATTTGAACAATTCAATCTTTAAATTTTATGAAAAGGTAAAACTTAGTATATAGAGATATACACTGGGATGAGATACAAAATTTACCGAAAAATCTATACAATAACAGACTTTTAACCCTATTCCCTATTCCCCGTTCCCTGTTCCCTGTTCCCTGTTCCCTGTTATAAATATAGCTAATTAGTTACTAAATGCAGCTATGACTAGAGTTAAATCATCGTCAGTACGATGTGTAATCCGTTCTGAACTTAAAAACCTGACCAATTGCTCATTGGCAATAGTTTTATCATCAGTTTGAGCAACGAAATTAAACAGTGGCAAAAAGAAAGGTTCGTGAGGTTTCCCCACTACCATATTCAAAGCTAGCATTTGCAGTCCATCAGTCAGAACACCAATATTAACTACATCCTCACGCCATAATCGCATCTGTACCGACTGTAAAGCATGAGGATTCGTCAAAAAAGTAGTTTCGTTGATGTATTCACCATGATCAGGTGTAGTCAGTGCCAGGAGGTTGCCTTTACTATCCTGGGCTACAGCTAAACCATCACCAATCTGAGCTACAGCCACAACTTTTGGTGTGGCTATCATCACAATTAAGGTAGTTGCTAAATCACGAGGTTGATAGTTGAGCTTAACAGCCTCATCTTCTACCGCTGATTTTGCAGCTAGCATCGACTGGGTTAAAAGTTCCCTTAAAATCTGATCATCAGACAAGATATCCAGAGTGATTGCTTGGGTGGAGAGATATTCAATTGCTTGATTCACAGCCACCTTTGCTCCCATTTCTCCCTGACGGGCAGAACCAGCGCCATCTGCTGTGGCCACGACTAAAACATTATTAGGCAATACTTGACAACGATGAGCATCCTGACATGACTGCTCTGTTTTTAAGTGGCTGGTACCACATACCGATGCGGCTACTATGCGCCATTGAGAAATTGGTTTTCGTGTATTCATAAATTTTTTGTGGCCACAGCGTCAGGGAGACAAAGGATATCCGGGAACTTTGTGGCTAGGACTGATTGCTCATGGATTGATTAAACAGTTCCCCAGCCAATTGGTGGTAGTGCTACTTGTTCATCTACTTGCGAATGAGATACAGCTGACATACTCGCTGACAACCAGACGAACATTTCCATAAAGTTGAGTCCTTTTAGTTTCAGAGGTGTTCGCACCGTGATTTCATTTAAGCGCGTCATATTCGCATTTTCTACACCTACTGTGAAAAAAGCTACTTTTTTATTGGCTTCATCTCCCTGAAGCCGTTGCGCTGCTTGTTCTACTACATGATCTAGCTCACCTTGGGGTTCACCATCGGTAATCATAAATACCCAAGGACGATAGTAGGCGATACCATGAGTCCGATATTGGGATTTCCGCTCTTGGATAATATCCAGGGCTTTATGAATTCCCGCTCCCATTGTGGTTAGTCCTTGAGCAGTCAGAATCGGGGGATTAAATTGATCAGCAGTCACAAAGTCTTGCGCCACATTGATATTACTATCAAAAGTAACAATTGCTACCTCTACTCGTCGGGATGCCAAGGGATTCTTGACTAATTCATCCTTCAAACCGAGCAAGCCTTGATTCAGGGCTTCAATGCGATCGCCTTGCATGGAACCAGATGTATCCAATAAGAGTACGCAAGGACAACGGGGTTCTGGATTTTCTGCAAACTCTACAACTTCATCAAGTTTTAATGTATCAAGCATAACGTTTTGTGTTATGTTATAGTCCAAAGTAAGGATTCCCTTTTGCTCAAAGTATATATTTTTTGACGCCAGTATAACTACGAAATGTAGTAACTGATGGTAGATAGTTTAATTTTTGGCAAAATACAACTAATAATACCAAACCTATGGGAGGAAGTTGTTGCGAAAGCGCATAATCAGCAGTTAAAAGGAATTTATCAGGGGATAGGATTGGCATTTATAGTGTATTTAACACAATTTATCTGGTGGGCAGCCCTGAATATAATAAATATATACGTTGGCGTTGATAAATATTTAAAGATATCATGTGGAAAAATCGCTCCTTATATAAAAGTAACTAATTATAATTGCTCACAAAAATGTTAAAAATAAGGAAATCCTCCAGACTAGCTATTCCAGATTTACACACATTCAATTTGACTTCCCGGAAAAGTTCAAAATATGAATAATTTTGGCATATTCACGAATTTATCTCCCGAAAGCTTGTTAAGACAGTTAACCACTTCTGCTGACAACTCTTGTTTACAAGCATTTAGCAACTCAGTTTCTTGGTCAATCTATCTAGAGGAAGGAAAAATCATTTATGCTACCCATTCAGTCGAACCTTTTGATCGGCTAGAACGTCATTTACGTCGGTTGGGACAGCAGATACCTGTATTAACCAGTGAAATTCGGGTGCAATTGCGTCTGATGTTTGAGCCTGACTTACAAACTCAATTAAGCGTACAGCAGCACGATTTACCCAATCAACCACCTGAATATCAAGCTATTTACTGGCTCATTACGGAAAAGCATCTACAATCGAGAGAAGCAGCGATTTTGATTCAAGAATTGACCAAAGAAGTCATCGAATCATTTATACTCATCACCACAGGAACTTATCAATTAATAGAGCCAGAGCAAAAAATCAAGAAAATTTGTAAATTAGATGGAGAGAAAATTCTAGAACGTTGTCAAGAGAGATTAGATAGTTGGCAATCATTAGCGCCAGAAATATCTTCTCCTTATCAACGTCCATACCTATTAATTACCAGCCAATTTTCCCACAAAAAGTTACCAGAATTACAGCCCAACTTAACTAACTGGATGAAAGGTTTTAGCCTACGTCATCTAGCGATAATTCTGAATCAAGATGAAGTACAACTGGCGCAAACTTTATACCCTCATATTCTCAAAGGGTCAATTATCTTGCACACGCCAGATCCTCCCTTTGATAAATTACCGAAGACGTTTACAGAATATGAACAATCTCCTCGATATATCACAGAATTATCTCCGGAAAAATTAAATAGTATAAGTGTAGTAATTAATCCGACTACCCAAAAAGAAAATTTAGATATCCCGGTAGAGAATGCATCTGTTAACCAGCAGTTGACGGAAGTTTCCGCTTTTTCCAGCGATGACCTTCAGCAGTTAACTATACCCAATAACATAGAAATTGCCCCGGAAAAAGTAACCACGACTACGATAGCCCCAAAAAAGGTATATAAAATTATTTCTGTAGATGATAGTCCCACAATTTTGAAAGAAATTAGCCGTTTCTTGGAAGATGAGAGTTTTTCGGTGGTGACTATTAATGAACCACTGAAAGCGGTAATGTCAATTATAAGACACAAGCCAGATTTGATTTTACTGGATTTAAATATGGCAGGAATTGATGGTTATGAGTTATGCCGGATTATTCGTAATAATTCGATGTTCAAAATGACACCTATTATCTTTGTCACTGGTAATAAAGGGATTTTAGATAAAGTCAAAGCCAGAATAGTTGGTGCATCTGGGTATTTAACTAAGCCTTTTGAACGAGCTGAATTACTGAAGATGGTTTTTAACCATTTAACTTGATCAGATTTAGCTAAATTTGTGGAGCAGGCATCTTGCCTGCAACCCCGCTAACAATAGATTGAATTATTAGCTGGGATTTTGCACATAATTTATTTTTGATGATGGGAATTGAAAAAAAATCTATCTATGGGGGGTTAACGACGATGAAAAAAGATGGGAAGATGAAGTTATAGATAATGGGAATCTGTGCAGTTAAAAATAAAAATAGTCACACTCCATTATATTTGATTTCATTATCCCACCAATTTCCGCACCGCCTCTCTTCCCAAAGATGGAGTTTTTTTCATCATTTACCTCAATTCCAAAAATTCCATTTCTGGCAGATTAGGTGTGGCAAAACCAATTGATGATCATCTAAATCTGTGCCAAGAAAAAATGTCGAAAAAACAATAATTGGTTTTTAGTTTTATATTGATTTTATCAAATTCTGCATTACAATTATTTTTGTATCTCTGAATAAAGTAATTTTTTTAATGATGGGAATTTGAAAAAAAATCTATCCCTGGGGGGTTGATGAAGACGAAAAAAGATGGGAAGATGAAGTTATAGATAATGGGAATCCGTGGAGTTAAAAACAAATAGTCGCACTCCATTATATTTGATTTCATTATCCCACCAATTTCCGCACCGCCTCTCTTCCCAAAGATGGAGTTTTTTTCATCATCTAGCTCAATTCCAAAAATTCCATTTCTGGCAGATTAGGTGTGGCAAAACCAATTGATGATCATCTAAATCTGTACCAAGAAAAAATGTCGAAAAAACAATAATTGGTTTTTAGTTTTATATTGATTTTATCAAATTCTGCATTACAATTATTTTCGTATATTTGAATAAAGTAATTTTTTTAATGATGGGAATTTGAAAAAAATCTATCTATGGGGGGTTAACGACGATGAAAAAAGATGAGAAGATGAAGTTATAGATAATGGGAATCCGTGGAGTTAAAAACAAATAGTCGCACTCCATTATATTTGATTTCATTATCCCACCAATTTCCGCACCGCCTCTCTTCCCAAAGATGGAGTTTTTTTCATCATTTAGCTGAATCGGAAAAATTCTATTTCCGGCAAATTAGGTGTGGCATTTATATTGATTTTATCAAATTCTGCATTACAATTATTTTTGTATATTTGACAATACCTTTGCCAATTTAAGAAGCATGTGCTAAAGCGCAACTACGAACTATAAAAATTGGCTCGTAGTTGCGCTTTAGCGCATGTTGTATTATTAACAAACCAGTATTTTAATAGTATTATTAGCTGTTATCTGCTAATTTTTTAGGATGCTCTTGTTTTGGCAAAGGTATTGTTTGAATAAAGGAATTTTTTTGATGATGAGAATTGAAAAAAAATCTATCTATGGGGGGTTGATGAAGATGAAAAAAGATGAGAAGATGAAGTTATAAATAATGGGAATCTGTACAGGTAAAAACCAATAGCCGCACTCGATTATATTTGATTTCATTATCCCACCAATTTCCGCACCACCTCTCTTCCCAAAGATGGAGTTTTTTTCATCATTTAGCTCAATTCCAAAAATTCCATTTCTGGCAGATTAGGTGTGGCAAAACCAATTGATGATCATCTAAATCTGTACCAAGAAAAAATGTCGAAAAAACAATAATTGGTTTTTAGTTTTATATTGATTTTATCAAATTCTGCATTACAATTATTTTCGTATATTTGAATAAAGTAATTTTTTTAATGATGGGAATTTGAAAAAAATCTATCTATGGGGGGTTAACGACGATGAAAAAAGATGAGAAGATGAAGTTATAGATAATGGGAATCCGTGGAGTTAAAAACAAATAGCCGCACTCCATTATATTTGATTTCATTATCCCACCAATTTCCGCACCGCCTCTCTTCCCAAAGATGGAGTTTTTTTCATGATTTTATCAAACTCTGCATATTTATGTGCCGAAGTTCGTGAGAATTGGATGCCAAAGTTATAATAATAGGCAACAATTTAGGAAATACTCATTTTTAAGCTTAATCGAGTAGTATTGGGTTTGGTCTTCTTGACTAAAAATTGAAAACAGCCCAAGCAAATTTTATCTATAAAAATCATAAAAAAAATAAAGCCATTTATCAATGCATCTAAAGACGTATTTTCGTTAATTTATTGAGAATATTGTCAACATTATTGATAATAAATTAGATTTATTGAGAAAAATGTGGAAATATGGAATTTTCGGAAAATTTATATTGAAAAAACTTATATATAATTTAAGTATTGGTTGAATATATTTAGACTGGAATTTTATTCCAGTTACGGTTGTAATATTAATTTTGAGTCTTATAGCAGTATGTAGTTGAATGAGATACAGAATTTACGGAAAAAGCTAAACAGCAAGGGACTTTTACTTCTAACTCCGGCTATATCAATCAAATAAACTCATAAATATTCAATTTTCCCAAAAATTTCTTCAGATTTGAGTAGTTCCCAAATTAATATTAAACCCTGAATAATTTGACCAATAGATTTAGTTTGCTGTGGATAAAAAACTATACCAAAATAAGTTTCACCTAAAGTGTTTAATTTCAAAAAATCTGTATCCTGTGTAAAAATAACTCTTTTCTGGGATAAAGCAAACTCTAATTGTGCTTCATTAGATGCAGAAATTAATCCTACTTCTGGAGTTGTTGTTACATCAACACCTCTTTTACGAAATCCCTCAGCTATAGCATTACTGACATTTTTCATCTAAATGAAATTTAATTTCTCTAGTCATGAGTTTGTTTAAGTTTTTGTTGAACTAAAGAAGGATTTTGTGCTTTAATTTCTCTAGAGTAAGCTTCATCTTCTTCTATATCTTTTCTGATTTCTTCCATGTGATCATAATAATAAGCTAATGCAGCATGAACGTCAGCTAAAGTAATACTAGGGTAATGATAAACAATTTCATCTGGAGACATTCCCATGCGTTCATACCAAATAACAATATTTTGTACTTTAATTCGATGTCCAGCGATACGGGGTTTTCCACCACATATTCCAGAACTAATTTCAATGTGACTCGTAATTATTGATGTCATGATTTTTCCTTGGTTTACTTAAATACTAAATTATAATATTATAATAGATTTGTTTAGGATATCCAAATTTATTAAGATGACTCACAAATTCATCCAGGGTTCTTAGACGCATCCGCTTTGTTAGCGGTGCTTCCGTTTCTTTTCGTTGAATTAAATTGTGTTCAAATAAGTCCATTTAGTGTTATTATGGAAATCTTAGTAAGGGTAATATAGGAGGAGCCAGAAGTCAGGAGTAAAAGCCGCTTCCTGTATAGTATTTTCCTTAATTTTATATCTCATACAACTGAGAACCGCTATAATAAAAATCCTATTCAATTGATTAAGAAACGAGACTATTACGATTTTTAAGTTCAGATTTTGAATTGGAAAGATAACAAACATTGATGCGATGAAAGAATACACCTAATGTTCCCCGACGTAAATAACAAACGGGGAGGTGAGCTTTTGGTGCTGTTAGATTAAAAGTAAAATTGCTGTAGTCAATCCAACTGCTTTTCCTCCAGCCTACAGTATTGCCATAAGCATTCTCAATTTCTTGGTTATACTCTGTTCCTCCACCCAGATTTTGATAAATACACTTTTGTACAGAGAAACCAAAATAACTGTTACTATACTTGATCCATAATTGGTCAATAATGCGGAGGTCTTCACAGGGGAAATTTTCAATTTGTTCAACATCTAACCAACCTATTTTTTCTCTTTTTGCTACCGTTAACATTAATCGTGTTGTTTCTTGATCAGCATCTTTCCACATCCCTGTTGTGAGCAAGTAACGTAGTCGTCTATAGTCAATTCCTATAGATGATTTTAATTTTTCTTCTTCCTGCTTTTGGATATTAATTGAATCTAATAATTCCCGAAATTCTATCACAGTTTGGGATTTTTTTTTCGATTGCAATTCCATCTTCATAATAATTTCCTTATTGACCTTATCACTAATTTGTAGATTGTATTTTTTATTTGGTAAAGTGATAATAAATTCTAAGTATTTTTGCATCTTCTCAATTTCATGGCATTTTTGGTTAATAAAATCTTTTTCAATTTCGCGTTTTTCTAGACTTTCTTGCTCAATTATATTCTGTTGTTCTATTAGATTTTCGCACAGTGATATAGCTTGATTAATAACAGATGAAAAAGATTGAATTCTGCTTTCAAATATTGAACTAATATATTGTTTTATGTCATCTAGAATTTTATATTTTGATTCTTCGGCAAATTTCGATAAACAAGATTCAATAATTATTTTCTTGATTGCTGAATCTTGTTTTTTATCATTCTCTCTTATAAAATTACTCATGCCAAATATAATTATAGGAGCAAGAAGTATAAAACCATGTGATGCCAAAATAGAACAAGCAAACCAATTTATAGACCATTGTCCTAATGTACCAAAAAATAGTTTTGTATCTATATTAACTAAGTCATAATTAATAAATTCACTTAATTTTGTGTTAATATTTTTGTCTATTATTTCTAATTTTGTGTTTAATTCACTACTCTCTTGTATAATTTTATTATTTAAGATTTCTAAATAATTTTCTGTTATCTTAGTCAAATTATATGTCTGGTATAGATTTAATTCAGATTTTAAGTCTTGATAAAATTGATTTATATATTCTTCTATTAATTTCCTTTGTTCAAATAATCTAGAATGTCTAGAACTCCATGCAAGTGATTTATTTGCTAATTCTTCTGGTAGTTTACTATACCATTTATGCCAAGCTTTATGAGCTTCATTAACTGCTTGATTTTTCAATTGCTCTGCAAAATTTCGCAGTTTCAACTCGCGTCCACTTATTAAGCCAATTTTTTCTAAAATTTCTAATTTTTCAGCTTTAGAAAGAGATATTTTACCTTCTAAAATTTTGTTATATTGAATGAGCAAATCTAAAGATTTTATAATTAAGCTATCCAATTCATAAACAGCACGCTTGATTTTTATTGTCCCACATTCAAAAATCAAAAATCTTTCTAAAGACTGGGTAAATATTTGAAATGATTTCAAATATTCATCATCATATTTATTCTGTATTGATCTCAATGCTGCTTTTGCGGAGATATAATGAATACGGGTTTCACCTGTTGTGATAAGTAATTTTTCGTTTTCTACAAAAGTTTCAATTCGTTTTTTTACATCTTCATGGTCTTCCTCATTATCCAACATATCCATGAAATTAACTAATATAAAAAGACTCTCAGATGGATTTTTACTGTCACCATTATTAAGTTGATATCTTATGTCTTTTATTAATTCTTTTTCTTTTTCAGTTAAAAGATGTATTGCATTAGTTAAGAAAATTACTGCATCTGTGTTTTTAAGTATTTTATAAGTAATAGCAGTTCTATCAGGATGTTCATTCAATCCAGGTGAATCAACAATTTCTATTCCATTTTTACATAAAGCTAATTCAGGATGCTCGAAAATAATTTCTTCAATATCAGATTGCAATAATTCACTACTACGATTGTCTAGAGTAGCTTCTCTAGAAATTGTAGCTTTCATTTTATACTGATCAAGAGGAATTTCCTCGCTTTTTCCATCTTTATACAGGCAGATTACACGCTTTTGAGTTCCATATTTGAGAACTGTTATTGTACCACTACAAGGAATCGCTCTTACTGGTTGAATTTCTTCACCTACTAAAGCGTTTAATAAAGTTGATTTTCCTTTACTAAATTCACCTACTACCGCTAACCTGAAATTTTGAGATTTTATTCTCTGAGATACTTCTTCACTCTCTGCTATCAAATTTTGCGGTACAAAACTATATTTTCTAAATTCCTGAATTATATTGGTAATTTCATCGCAGAAATATCGTAATTTATGATGATATTCTTGGAATTTTTTCAACTCACCATAAGATAATGGCGTGGACTGTTGATTTATTTCTCCTTTGATAGGTAAAGTATCTAAAATATCACTAGCAGCCTTCATCAAGGTAGCGTCTAGTATATTAAATCGAGCAGGAGCAAGTAAAAAAATTACTTCTTCTAAAGCATCTAAATCTACATTTATGTTATTAATAAATCCAGTTTCTATGATAGTCAAGTGCTGAGGCTTAATATCTAACAAGTAAGCAATTTTTTCAATATATTTTTTTTCTTGGGAGTTAATTTTATTATCTATAAATGACATTTCATAGCTAAGACTAATCAAAATAAGTCTTTCTGAGTGTGATAGCTTATCTGTTAGAGTTAAAAACTCTGGGGAATCAGCAGAAATTTTATATTGTTTTATTCCTGAATTTATGATTTTTATTAATTCTCTTATTCTTGGTAAAATAAATCTGTTGAGAATTGTTTGCCAGCATTGAAGTTCCTTTTCTGTTGCCATACCATCTGCATCTATTATACTCCGTAGAACAATCATCAGGCATGATAAGAATATTACCTCCGGCGAGTCCCACTCACTGAGTTTTTGTCCTGTAATACGTGATAATAGTTCAACAGTTTCAGAAGTAACTCGTGAATTATCCATACAAATTACCAGTAGATAAATTATTCTAACCTGATTATTCCCTCATTCAATCAAATTTAACCTATCCATTGTGAAATTAGGTTATTATAGAAACAATATTTGATTTTTGAATTTATCTGTGTAGGAAGGGAACAGGGAAATATCCAGAGTTTTTCAAAACTCAAATATGAGTTCTATAGTATTGAAACTAGTTAAGTTAAATTAATAAAAAAATATATATGTTTAACAACACGCCTAAAAATATGCTATTTCAATTTCCATCTGTAATTCAAGCTGGTATGGAAGCTGGTAATTATACACAAGTCTTTAGCAATGGAGTACCTATAGGTATGGCTAGAGATGCTGTTACCGGAAAATTTGTTGCTCATGCTATTGGTGTTACAGTCAACAACAGTCAATTATCACCATTAATAGCTGATCCTAATTTTCTTATGAATGGACTTCAGATGTATCAAACACAGCATAGTCTTTCTAGTGTACTGAATGGACTGCAATCAATACAAAATAGCTTGGGAGTGATACAAGCAACAACTGCTTTTATTGGAGTAGGGACTTTTGTAAGTATAGCATTAGCAGTAGTCAACTTACATCACACACTCAAATTGAGGAAAGAAGTTGAAGAAATGCGGCTAGAAGTCAAAAATGGATTTATTGACTTAAAACAACTTTTAAAAGACCAAGGGGCAGAAAACCGACAATTAATTGAACAGATGGTGGAAGATATCAAATTTGAACAACATCGCACCGTTTTAATTAGGACTTATGGTTTATTTGTTCAAGCAATGAGTCGCTTTCGTTCAGCTATGAAATTAAAAGATATTCAAGGTAGAAATGTAGAAATTAACGCAGTTAGAAGTATGCTATTTGAAGCTTTAGCAGATTATACCAATCCACATATATTAACAGAGATATGTGGGGCTGGACAACTACGACGGTTAGAATGTTCTTGGGCAATTGAACAGGTAATTATTATAACTTATCAAGTACAAAATGAAATTTCAGCAGCAATTGATTGATTGAAGCAACTACAAGATAAAATCTGTAAAGATGCCTTCATAGTTATTAAGCGTTGTGAATCACATAAAGAACTTGATTTTCTCTTTCCTGAACTTACCCGCATTCACAACCATGATTTAGTATTAATCGACTTATGGCAAAATCATTTAGATTGGGTCAAATCTCTTCCCCCATCAGAATTAAAACTTTTAAATAGTGCTGATTTCAATAATACTGTTATTCCAGAAATTACCCAAAAATTAACTTTTTCACAAATACCAGAAGAACAATTAATATATGAAAATTTAGCCGAAAAATCAGATTTTTACTCTTTGCGTGACCAATTATTATTTATGTTTCAAACTGAATTACGACGAGAGTATGAAATTTATATTAGTCAACAAGCAGCAAATTCCGGATATAAAACATTAGTTATATCTAATTTACAACAAGCATCTGATTTAACAATTGCTAATCTTTTTCACTACTTCAGTATTAAAACGAATGAGGAAAAAATATGATGTTTCTAATCTGGAAATAGATGGAATAAGCTGTTCCCAAATGTTCTCATTTTTGTAGATTTTACAGCAATTTTCATGTATTTAGACCTAGATAACATCTTTCAATGCCACCACTAATTTCTGAATATGCTCTAACTCATGAGTCGTCATCATTGATATTCTAATTCTACTAGTTGGTACTGTTGGTGGACGAATCGCTGGAGCAAAAATCCCTGCTGCTCTTAACTCTTTTCCCACTTTTATCGCTGCTGCTGCACTAGATAACTGTAAACATAATATTGGTGATTCTGTCGGTAATAACTTTAAATCAGGTAAATTCTCAGAAATTAACTGTTTTACATAATTAATATTCCGCCATAATAAGCTACGACGTTCTGGTTCTGATTGAACTATTTTAATTGCTGCTAAAGCTGCGGCTGTATCTGCTGGTGAAAGGGCTGTGGTGTAAATCCAACTAGACGCACGATTCCGTAAAAAGTCAATTAGATTCGCACTTCCCGCAACATATCCCCCTAAACTTCCTAAAGCTTTGCTCAATGTCCCAATTTGAATTAACTCTCTACCTGTACATTCAAAATACTCTACACATCCCGCACCACTTTTACCCATGACACCCGTAGCATGAGCTTCATCAACTAACAGCATACAGTTAAATTCTGCGGCTAAATCTAATAATGTTGGTAATGGGCATAAATCACCATCCATACTAAAGACGCTATCTGTAATGATTAAACAGCGTCGATAGTTTTCTCTTTGTTGATTGAGCTGAACTTTTACAGATTCAATATCACAGTGGGGATATTCCACCACTGTTGCACCACTCAAAATGGCTCCGTTTTTCAAACTGGAATGATTATATTGATCCGATAGAATTAAATCTCGTTTCCCCACTAATGCCGTGATTGTGCCGATATTGGCTAAGTATCCAGAACTAAATACGATAGCGTCCTCAGTTTGTTTAGTAGATGCGATTCCCTGTTCTAATTCCCTGTGTAATTCTCGATGTCCACTGAGTAATCGAGAACCTGTACTACCTGTACCATATTCTTGAATAGCGCTCACTGCCGCATTTATTAACCGCTCATCACTAGCTAATCCCAAGTAATCATTGCTGGCAAAATTAATTACCTCCTTTCCCAATAACTGCCACCGTTGCCCCCGGACGACCGTTAATGGTTTGTAGTGAACGATACCAATCTGCTTTGTGAATGGTGGCTAGTGATGCTTCTATCCAAGCATAAGGATTAGCATTCATGCTCTTAATAATTATAAATTACTGGCTCGGTGCTACTCAAATGCGCGATCGCCTGTTTAATCCAATCTTCGACATAAGCCTGCTTAGATAAACCAATATCCTCGCTGACGACATGTAAAGCGTGACTAACTTCATGAGCAGTATAACCCAAAGCAAAGAGAGTCATTTGCACTTCTTCTAAAATGCCTGGTGCTGCACCTCCAGTAGCCACAAAAAAACCTGCTGATTTACGCCACTCAATTAACTTGCTTTTCAATTCTAAACAAATCCGTTCCGCAGTTTTTTTACCCACTCCCGGAGTTTGAATTAAAATTTGGGTATTAGCAGCAATAATCGCTTGGACTAAATCGGGTAATTCCAAAGTGTCTAATAAAGCAATGGCTAAAGCTGCACCCACACTACTCACGGTCAGGAGATGACGGAATAAATCTCTTTCGGAGGGGGAAGCAAAACCATAGAGTAAAGGAACTTCCTCCCGGACTTGGAAATGGGTAAAAATTTGAATTACCCCGCCTGAATCCGGTAACTGTTTGGTTAAACGTTGAGGAATATGCAAATCGTAACCCAAACCATTTACTTCTAAAGTCAAGATGACACGGTTAGGACTAATGGTTTGGATACCAGCAACAATACCTTTGAGATAGCTAATCATAGAAATACTCGATATGCGGGAAACTAGTCCCTTGAGGGCTGGGTTACTGACTCTAAAAAGCCAAAGTATTTTAGACCTTCAATAATTCCCGCTGCACAAAAATTTTGGGCTAAGTAACGGTAATTAGAAGGGTATTCATTGTGCCAATGGAGTAATTCAGGACGGGCATTCCCGACAATGATTCCCTTGGCGTTAGCAGCAGCGAATAAAGCAATATCATTACCTGAATCGCCACAAACCACAGTTCTCTCCGTTGCAAATTTCCACTTTTGACGTAAAAACTCCATTGCCTGACCTTTATCGCTGCTACTGGGGATAATGTCAAGGTCAATACCGCTACTGTAAATTAACTTTATATTTAATTGAGATTTTTGCAATTCTAACTCTAACTCTGGTAGCACTTTTACCGCTACATCCTGTTGGAGAAAGAAACTGGTTTTGAAGGGACGTTGTTCTGAGTCTGGTTGACGAACTAATTCCCGGAACTTTTTGGCAATGGATAATACTAACTCCCGATTCCATCCCGGAGAGAGGATTTCTACCCAATCAGGATCTGGGGTATCATTTCCATCTAAGTAGATTTCTGTACCGACGGAGAGAACTAAAGCATCTGGTGTTAACAGATTAAATTCCTGTTGGATTTGTTGATAAAGTACAGGCGATCGCCCGGTGGCATATACTATTTTAGTCCCATATTCTTGACGATGCTGCTGTAAATAATCATTTAATATTCTCAGGGACTGCTCATCACCTACCAAAGTATTATCTAAATCCGTGACGAAGAGAAAATTGGTCATAGTTACCTCCTTTGTAATCTTAACCAAACAGTTTATGCTGTTTTTGTACCTACTCTTGAACGGAGCCGGAAACTTAAAATCCCCTCTCCGATATTTTGGAGAGAGGTTTTTGCAATATCACTGCATTGGTTTTCTCATTAGCGAAGATTTGGAACTAATAATTTTTAAACCCAGCAACTTAACTTATTTATGCAGCTTTAAATGAGGATCTTTGTTGAATTAGTTGGATAATTACCGTTTTTTCTAAAATTCCCATCAATACACCGTTTTCACCCATCACTGGTAATGTAGAGAGTTGTTGTTTTTCCAGTAGTTCGACTACTTCTAATAAAGGACGATTTGATTGTACTGTAGTAGGCTGTGTCATTGGTTGCATGATTTCTTTGACCGTAGTTTCTACCCATGCCGATGTGGGAATATTTTGCAAGTCGGTCACAGCGATCGCCCCAATCAATTGTCCCTGCTCATCAATGACTAAAAACTTTCTCCAGTTATCTGCACTCATAAAATGCTGATCAGCAAACTCTCTTAAGCTAAGATGAGAGAATATGATCGGACTATTAGCTGTCACCGCATCCCCAGCGGTCAAACCAATCAGCTTTTCCTGCACTCTGGCAAATTGAGCGGCATTACCAGCATTTTGCAGCAAGAAGAAACCAATTAATAAGTTCCAAAAATTGTTTAAGCTACCATACAAGACCAGAGGTAGCAACCCAGATAAAATCGCTATCCCACCAAATATTTGCCCAATCCGACTAGCAAAAGCTACACCTTTATAGGAGTTACCCGTGATTTTCCAAACTAGGGCTTTGAGAATATTGCCCCCATCCAAAGGTAAACCAGGAATGAGGTTAAATAAGGCTAGTGCTAGGTTTACAGACGCTAATACATTCAGGATAGCCGCTAATTGAGCCTGTGGCAATAGTGGTAAAACCAATCACAGTGATGCTAGCAAAGAGTAATAAGCTGACCAAAGAACCAGCGATCGCCACCCAAAATGCTGCACCGGGAGTTTTGGACTCCTGATCTAAGGTAGCCAAACCGCCAAATATAAATAGTGTAATTGATTTAACATTTATTCCCTGACTAATAGCGACAAAGCTATGGCCTAATTCATGAGCGACGACAGAAGCAAATAAAGATAGCGCGGTGATAAATCCTAGTAGCAACGCTAACCCACCAGATAATTGAGGAAATTGTGCTGCTAGTCCACCGCTATAGCTCCAAGTTACCAAACCCAGAACTAAAAACCAGGAGGGATGGATATAAAAAGGGATGCCAAAAAGATTACCAACGCGAATTGTGCCATTCATGAGGTTCACAGCAGATTTTGGGATAGAGAGGTTGAATTTTTTCTCTCGATGCCTCTAGTGTAACGATATGTAAAGAAAAATGAGAATTTTTAATGGTAGTGGTGTCCGTCGGTAAAGGTGCGGTTATAGCGATGTGAGGGAGCTAGAAAGTAGGGAATAGGGCAAATATACGGAATTGATTATTTGCCCTAATCAGATTCAGAGGGAACAGGGAACGGGGAACAGGGAACAGGAAAAACTCATGTTTAGAAACATGAGATTGAAATAAAGACGCCGTTTTTTTCGTGTCACTCTCCTTAAAAAACATCTTTTTTCTGAAGAAGGGAACTCTTAACAGGGAACTCTTAACAGTGAATAGAGATAGGACTCCGATTTGATTTTTGAACAAACAACATATTCTTTCCCTGTTCCCTGTTCCCTGTTCCCTGTTCCCTTTCTTTGTAAATAATCCTAAAAAATCGTTTAATTTGCGGAAATCAATGATCCCCAATGGTCTGAAGCCTGGTATTGTATTAAAAAGGGAATCAGGAGTAAGGATATTTCCTGCTTTGAAGATACCAACCAAATCCAACACTTGTACAGGGTGTTTAAATATGCTTAAAAGTAGCCTACCTAAAGAATTAACCACTGCGCGGATCATAGCCTCGTTGCTATTGATATTAGTGGCGCATTCCGACATAACTCACAGTCCTAAAAATTCGCAGATGGGAGTCAATACCTTACCATCCTTAGCAGAATCATATCAACTGATGGCAGTAAAAGTGGCTCAAATTAGGAATCAACTGGATGAAAAAACGGCTCAAAAGTTAGTCTGGAATCTACCCCAAGTGAAACGCAAAGCCAAGGAAATTGCACAACTCTCAAGAGGGAGTATTCGCTTGTCCGCCATAGTTGATAGTTCTCCTACTTTAGAAGCACCTTACTACCAAGTGAGAGTAGTAGAAAATCATCCTAATCAAAGCATTGACACCATTTATTGGTTTAGGGTATCGAGTCCAGGAGGAGTGATTGAGGTTTTAGATTTGATTCAAAATGAATATATACCCTTATCCAAGTGGAATCCGGACGGTAGATAGTTGGTAATCAACCAAAATCGTTAATAATCAAAAACTACCCGTGAACCAGCCCGCCAATCACAATGGACAAAACCTCTGTGCATTCCTCTACCTAAACCGACACAATCAGAGGCGCGACAAACTTCAAACAGTTTCTGCATACTCGCATTCAAGGGAGAAACATCTATGGCTAGTCCATAAATATGTTGGGAATTACGAGCACCACCGACAGCTCGATTAACCGCAGGTGGACGATAAGCAGAATTAATCCCGATGGGAGTCCCAAAAGCATCGCGGATTTTACCAAATCCTTTAGTAGTTTTGATAATGTTGTTAACAATGGTGTTAGAGTCTGGAATTCTGGTACATCCTTGAGTGAATTCTCCCCAAGTCAAAGGAATACCAGTTATAATCAGTTCATTTTCATAGACAATATCCCCATTCGGTAACTTCATCGTCTGACCAGTTCGATTACCCAAACTAGATGCTGGTGTGGTTAGTACTTGTTGTTGTTCAGTGACAGTATGCGCTTCGGCTATTTCTAGTAATGCCGCCACAGTGGATTGAACCTAACAATTCTGGAAATCCTGAAATAAACACTCTCTTTAAAATCGGCAAAAGCTTTGATGCTAAGAGTCTCAATTTTACCATCAACATCACCTGTATATAGCTGTTTAGTTTTTAATAGAGTTTGGATTTCTTTCAGTAATTCAGAATCAATTTCAGTAATCTTTATAACTTGATTAGATGCTTGTACTTTCGTTAAATTCACGAATTCATCGTTAATCTCTGACATTGATTTATCTCCTGGTATTGGTTATTAAGGTATTTTTAGTTGGGGTAATTGAGAGAAAATACTTACTTAATGGCAGCCGTTATCAGCTTCTACTTACATCTATAACCAATAAAGATTATACCAAGACTATGGTAATTTAGTATAGAAATGCGTTACAACTAGTTACAGGAAAAGTTGGCAATTAATCATTATGTCTGAAACAAAACCCGTAAGTCCCTGGAAATACAAACCTTGGTGGTGTCAACCTTGGTCAATTCTGCTCACAGGATTAACATTGATTAGTTTGAGTTGGCTAATATTTAAAATTATTTGGCTAACTGTTTTAGTAGCCATTCCGATTTTGATTTGGATGGGATTCTTTGTATTAATCTGGCCGCAACTGATGAAAAATAGTGGTATTTTAGATGCTGATCAAAATCCTACTATATAATTTCCTAAATATTCCGTTGATCTTTTTTCGACAAGCTTGTATCAACCCTTGTTCAACAGTATCTTCATCAATATATAAACGAAGTTTTGTTTTCGCCTCTTTACACTTTATTCTCTCTATTCCATCGTGGCGAAAACTTCGTCACACTAACTAAATCAGGGATTCTTTCCTCTTTTGAGGCCAACCTTCCGTTTCATCAACTTCGTGGATTGGATCGAGCATCAAGAGTTCCTGCATATCGGAATATTTTTCGAGAACTGGAGGAACAAATTCCTCTTTGCTTGCCGTCGAGTCTGGAGATACTTCTGTAAGATTATCTTCTCCTGATTCCCCATGAACAGGACTAATCAATTCTTCTGCTCCCAGTTGAGCAATGAGAGTTTTGACAGAGCTTTCTATCAGTTCTGGATCACCATTAAACTGCTGAGTGATGGCCACAACTATCTTGACGACAGAAAACTCCCGCTCGATCAGATTCCAGACATCAGCACCCACCCGATCTAAGCTATAGTACGTCCCTCTCGATAGGCTAACGATCACCGTTTCGCCGTCGATAGTTTCACTGACTACGTTTGGACTGTTGACTTTGAATCGGGATGAATTTTGAAGCATTTGAGATAATCTATAATTTTGCAACCGTAAAAAATATAGCTTATTTAGTGCAAATAAGACAAGCCATGATTCCAGAGTCTTCAACGACAAACAAGGAACCTCTCACTGAGCAAGCAGAAGCGATATTTCGATTTGCCTGCCAGTGGTTAGCAAGAGGGCAGATCGAGAAAGCGATCGCTTGGTACGAAAAAGTCCTAGAATTGCAACCCGATCACCTTCAGGCGGCTATCCATCTGAGTCACCTACAGCAACAGCGGAATTGGTCTGAGTTACAATCACCCTCCGCGCTTTTAGAAAATCCTCACGGCCAGCTAAATCTGAGCGGGCAAAAATTTTTCGTCGCTCATCGTTGTGGATGGAGTTTCGCTATTCATGCCCTGAAACCATTACACAACAGTCAAGGTATCGTGTTCGACGGATTTCTAGAAGACTCCTTTCTCCGCCAAGAGCGTCAGTTGGGACAGGAAAAAGCCCCGTATACGCAACCTTGGGTTGGTTTCCTGCATAATCCCCCAGCTATGCCCAGTTGGTTTTACTATCGTGATTCTCCTCAAGTTCTGTTCACAAGGGATAATTGGCTCAAGAGCCTCGAATCCTGTGTTGGTTTATTCACACTGACTGAATATCATGCTCGATGGCTGAGAGAGCGGGTAGATAAGCCAGTTTCCGCGTTGATCCACCCAACGGAAATTCCCGATATACAATTTAGTTTTGATCGCTTTATCGCCAACCCGAATAAGAAAATTATCCAATTAGGTTGGTGGTTGCGGAGATTAATCTCGATCTATGAACTGCCCATCGCTCGCAATAATCTATTGGAATACGAGAAAATTAAACTCAATCCGGCTTTTTGCCCAGATGCGGAGACTGAACTGCAAAGACTTGTCGCTGAACAAATTGAAGTAGAAGAAATTACCCTCGATCCGGTATTTGTTGAAAACACGCGGGATCTGACTCACGTATCGAATCAAGAATATGATGAATTTTTATCGGCAAATATCGCATTTATTCACCTATACGATACTAGTGCTAATACTGCTATCATTGAATGTATCGCTAGGGCTACTCCACTATTGGTGAATCCTTTACCTGCTGTCGTGGAATACTTGGGAGAAAATTATCCCTTGTATTTCCATACATTAGCAGAAGCCGCAGAGAAAGCAATGGATATAGAACGTATTTGTCAAGCTCATGAATATTTAAAAGGCTGTGAAACTAGGCAGAAACTATCCGCGGAATATTTCCTTCAAAGTTTTCAAGAAAGTGAAGTATATCGACAGATTCGGCTATCTTGTTCGTAATTGAAATGAGAATATCTAGAACGATAATTTTTTTATATATTAAGTAGTGATGTCTATATGGAAGAAAGTAAGGAGTTAGGGTATCAAGCGGCCGAGAAACAAATTAAACTCGCTACAATATGGCAAATCAAAGGGAAGTTCTCACTGGCGATCGCTAATTGCGAAAAAGCGATTCAACTGCAACCAGATTATATGCCAGCTTATCTGACACTTACCCAAATTTTGGTACAAATGGGGCAGAGACAGCAGGCGATCAATACTTATCACCAAGGGATAGAAACGGTACTCACAAAAGCTGGGATATTACCTGATAAACAGCGACAAAATTTTGTTGATGGCGAATCTCCCATTGCACAGGTGAGGAGTGATTATCGAGAAGCGATCAGGCGACGGGCTGAAAATGGAGAACCCCCGAAAATATTACTATATACTAATTGTCCCGGAATATACGGAGCAGAACAGATCAGCCATGCCCTCATGGTTCAATTGGTCAAATCCGGCTATCGAATCACTTGCGTTCAAAGTTGGGCGGATCATCATTTGATTCGAGAGAGAGAAATACTAGGCATCGAACATATTTGGCTGAAGGATAACGCGCACAAATTTGTATATTCGGCGACTAATATCTCAGAGGTGGCGGAAATTTTTGCTTCCATCCAGCCAGATTTGGTTATTTTCGCCGATGGAGTGCTCAATTGCTAATTTGGCAGCGAATTGGTTGGCGATGTATCTCACAATTCCCTATATCCGGGTTATTCACTGCATTATCCTCGATTGGGTCAAGGAGTTTGCACCTTATTTATGTTTGTTACCCGATATCTATAAATCTGCCAAGGCGATCATTTCGGTTTCGCAAGTCAACATCCAGCAAATGCGAGAGCAATTTGAGTTACCAGAACATCTAGGACAAGTTATCTATAATGGCAGACCTGATAAGTATTTCGCATCCTGTCATTCTGATGATCGCGTTAGCTTGCGTCAATCTGTAGGGATACCAGCCGATGCGGTTGTTATCTTCACGGCCGCCCGGATAGAAATTGTCAAGGGGTATCAACATCAGGTGAAAGCGATCGCACAACTCCAACAACTGCCTATCTGGTCGCAACTCTATTTTGTCTGGGCTGGTACAGGTACTTTAGAAACACAACTGAAAGCGGAACTAGAAGAACTCGGTGTCAGTGAGCGAGTTAAATTTTTGGGGGAACGGGTAGACATTCCAGAGTTACTAGCTGCCGCTGATATTTTCCTATTACCCTCTCACTTTGAAGGAATGCCTTTAGCGATTATGGAGGCGATGGCGAAAGGGTTGCCTGTGATAGCAACAGCTATCAGTGGCATTCCAGAGGAGTTGGGAGATACCGGCAAACTTTTACCAGATCCGAATGTCAATCCGACAGCCACAGTTCAGGCGATCGTGGAGACAATTCAGGAATGGGCGATTGATACCGATTTGCGTCGGTTCGTCGGTTATAACTGCCAACAACGAGCGATGGCGATGTTTCCAGAGGAACGGATGTTAGATAGTTATCTAAAGTTGATTGAATCGGTGATTAGATCCCCGACTTCTTGAAGAATTTGGGGATCTGGGTTTTGGAAATTCACTCTGGAGGCTGACCACAGTAGCTTGGCCAAGATACGGAAGGAGAAGGTTTTTCGTTTCTGTGCGATCGCAGACGATCAATATGGCGCTTGTATATCTTGAGCATTCCGAAATGAACTAAATCTTTTTGTTGTCGGGTCATATTTTGATCATGTTTTTGGTAATACAACATGACCCTGGGAATCACCACTTTATGAATATTGTTTTCCCAAGCGCGGATAAACCAATCCGTATCTTCGTTATCCTGTAGTTTAGGATCGAATAAACCCGCTTGATCAAACACTGAACGACGGTAGAGAGCGCTTCCCAGATTAATAAATTGATAGGGTTGAAATATGGGTTTGAATCGGTAAAAATCATGATCCGAGGAACCGGGTTCCATTTGCATTTGCTGGATCAATCCCTGAACGATTCCTACTTCGGGATGTGCTATTAAATAATCGGCAAATTCGCTTAATACTCCCTCCTTCCATAAATCATCAACATCAAGAAAAGCGATTGCTTCTCCCCTGGCGTTTTCAATCCCATGATTGCGAGCGGCGGACAGTCTCTTGATTGGATTGGTAGATATAGTGAATTTGATCCTGAAATTCCTGGGCGATTTCAGCAGTGCGATCCGTAGAACCATCATCAACAACAATAATTTCCAAAGGTTGATAATTTTGCCCTTGAATATTTTTAATAGCTTGAGCTAAAAACCTCTCGCCGTTATAAACCGGAACAATAACACTGATGAATAAGCTGTTTGTGTTTAGCATTCCACTTAAATTATTCATTTAAATCATTGCGCTTGCCTTGCTTGATTTTATAAGCAGAAGGTTTAGAGCCGTAGCTTTTTTTAATCCAATTTTCTACGTCGAAGTATTTTTTAGTAGGCTCGTAAATATTGCCTCCAGATAAAATGTTTTGAAAATAATCCGGTGCTGAAATCGCCCAATCGAATTCTGGACGTTCTTCCATAGTAAAACAGATTTTATATTTATATTCAAGTTGATGAAATTTGAGTAAGTATTTAGGCTGAAAGCCCCATGGGGTTTCTCTAAACTTAATAAATAAATTATGCCAATTGATTCTTGTTAGTCGTCTCTGCCATTTTTCTCGACAAACGTCTTCATTCGATTCGTGAACGAATAATAACTCTATGCCATTTTTTAATCTAGCAATGGGGAAATCAAGTCTGTCTTTTTCTCTCCAAGTATTAACATAATTGTATTTAGATTGATTAGTGAAACTTAAGGGAGACTCTACATATCCTTGGATGTCTTTTAGCAGTTCTAGGTAGCAGGGAGGTTCAATACGAATACCAATAAAAGGTGTACTAAACTTGACCCTAAAATCAATATACGGTTCGATCACCAACAATCATCGGAAATAATCGTAAAAGACTCGACATTAGTAGATAGTTCTTGATTAGGCTCGGTCGCTTCTTGAAAAAGTTTCAAAGCTCGTTCTCTGTAGTTTGACATATTTATTATTTACCTGTAATTAAAACACTGAATTGACAAAAGACTTTAGAGAGGTTTTTAATCTTTTTCTTAATGGTAATCAACTTCATTGGATTGCACTCAATACTCCTGTGTAATTTATTTCTTGGAAGTCCCTAATCTTCAAAAAGGCTCTGCCAAGGGGTATTTTGAAATTTTTCTTTTAACTCAAAATAGTTAGATATGGATTCAGAAAGAGATAGGGAAGATTGTTTTAAGGTATTAGGTTTTAAAGTTTCATAGTCTAATTCGAGAAATTCTTGAACTCGTTTCATTTCCGACGCATAATCCTGAGACAAATCCTCGTAAACCACATCTATTTTTTGATGATTAGCAAATAATAAATCGTGGGTTTCTATACTGGTTTCTGTCCGCTTAAAATAGCCAAGGCACTCTTGATAATCTAGTGAAATTGTCACTTCTTCAGGTTTACTGTTTATTTCTTTTTGAGAAATAACTATCCATTCATTAGTGATTAGTGCTTTTTTGTAGGACAAGAATGATTTAAGAAGGTTTTTTCTTTTGAGGTGAATAATTTTTATATCCTGCCGGTTTTGGAGAAAATGCCAGAGACTTTTCCCGGAATCTTCCTTACCATGGGAGTAAAATATCTTAAAGCCAACTGCTGATATGGGGGGGAGATACTTTGTGAAAATTATTTTTTCTAAAAATATCTCTGGATTTTTATTGATTAAAGATCCTAAAGTCTTAAATTTTGAAGAAGGATTACATTTTGGCAAACCCCAATCCATATCTTGAAAGCCGAATAATTCTCCATAAGCAATTACTTGACTATGTGAACTCAATAAGCCAAGCAGGAAATTCGAAGCCAGACCTCGCTTGTCCAAGTACAACAAACCTACAGCCATCTGAACAGCTATTAAGTAGACCTAAATTAGTTGCCACAATATCCGCGTCAAAGTTTAAGGCATCCCGTAATTTTTTAATTTCTCTTGTCATCTTTGTCACCAAAACTAGATAATAATTTTACGATTTAAAGTATACGAGTACCATCAACTTGTTCACTATTTTTCAAAAACTCTAAAATTACTCGCGGAATCTGAGTAATATCAGTGCCTAATTCCAAAGTGTAACAGGGGATTCTTCTCACCAAGCTAGACATCATGTTTAACGCACTTTGTCCTGTTCCAGAAAGTTGAAATAGGGTACTAGGAGCGAGAGATTTAAGGGCAAGGATTGGCGTGGCTTTACTGATCTTGGTATCCAGTTCTCCTGTAATTTTCGGAACTAGAATTGCTTTGAGGGGAAAACCCGTCACAATCTTGGCGGGAAAGTATTCTTTCAGGAAAATCAGGGCTTTTTCTTCATCGAGGCGATCGCTATTACTTACCAAAGGTGCTAATTCAGGAAACCGTTCCAGATCCTTAGCTCCCTTGAGTTTGGCGGTATTATACAGACTGTAAACATAAGGAACGGGATTGGTGGACACCAGACAGTAATCATCGCTGGCGTAGGTCAAATCGGAGTTGAGACAGGCCAGCGCTGAGGTGGATTTGCCCGATCCACCTTTCGCCGTCAGCAAAACGCCTCCATTGCTTGTTCCCACAGCAGCAGCGTGAACGTATTGGCGGTTTTGGCTGCTCGTCCACCAATTGAGGAGGGTTTGCAAAGGAGAACCCCGTTCCCAGTAGGGTAATTCGCCTGCGTCGGCGATCCAATACAGACCAATATTCCGTTGCTTATCTAGGGCGCTGAAAATATTTGGCCCAACATTGAAGTGCATATGGAAGCGATCGCTACACAAAGCCTTAACATTCTGACGGGGATCTAAATACTGATGGCAGTACCAGTGGAATAGCCGCATAAAGGCTGGTAGTAATCCGGGTAATCGGGTTGCGGTGGAAACATTATCCCAAAGATAGATTGTGAGGGCGGGTTGTTCTGTAGGTAGGACTTCCAGATGGGAAATAGCCTGGGTTAACTTGTCGGACATATTCCGAGTTGCAAAGCTCAAGCAGACGGTATAGCCGCCGATATTAAAGAAACGATCAATCGTTCCCGTTGCTTCCGTCACCCGATGAAACCAATTGTGCAGTGTATCGAAAAATGACTTGCCATCGCTTTCCGTGAATTGATGTAAGACTTTCTGTTGCAGTAATTGAGCCGCGAATGGCTCAATATCAATATAGCGGAACATCCAGTCTAAAGTATCCCAATCCATAGACATCCTCTTGTTAAGGCGAAGTTTCTTTAACTAACTTTAAATACTGTTCAACAACGGTCGCAGGTTCACCCTCAGACTGAATCCGTCCGCGATTTAGCCAGATTACCCAATCGCACAATTCTGCGATCTGATCGGTATTGTGAGAAATCAAGACTACAGCGCAACCGTCGGTTTTCATTTGGATAATGCGATCAATACATTTCAATTGAAAAGCACTGTCTCCCACCGACAGGTATTCGTCCACTAACAGGATCTCCGGGCGGGTGTGAATTGCGATCGCAAACGCCAGACGCATCCTCATTCCTGTACTGTAGGTACGAACTGGGTTATCAATAAATTCCGATAGCTCGGCGAATGCGATAATCGAATCGAACTGCCGCCGCACCTCCCGTTCTAACAATCCCGCTACCACTCCGTTAACAAACGTGTTATCCCGTCCAGTCAGGTCGGGATGGAATCCGGCTCCGAGATCGAGGAGTGCTCCCACTCGTCCGTGAAGTGTTACCGTTCCTTCCTCCGGTCGCCCCACCCGTCCCAACAAGCGCAACAGGGTGGATTTGCCCGCGCCGTTCCGGCCGATTACCCCTAGCATTTCGCCGCGTTCTACTTGAAAATTAATATCTCGCAACCCCCAGAAATAATCGCGGGCTTTGATTCCTCTTCCACAGGCAAGTACCGCTTCCATAATGGTGCGAGGTTTCCCTGGAGAGTAGGACTCAAATCGCTTGCCCAAATTCCTCACAGTAATAGCTGTTTCCATTTATATCTTCTCCACGAAGCGATCGCTCTGGGCGATAAAGTAGCCCCGTCCGAGGAGAAACAGCCCTAGTGCCCCCACCCCAATAGCTAGAAGCGGTAACAAATTGGGTTGAGCATCTTCCAGCAGTACGGCACGATAGGCGGATACGAGATGGGACATGGGATTGAGCCAGTACCAGAATTTATAGCGATCAGGAACGAGACTGATATCGTAAAAGATAGGGGTGGCGTAAAATAATATTTGTAATAGTACCCCGACCGTGTATTTCATATCGTAGAAGGTGACGCTAGTTGCTGCCAGAATATAGGACAGTCCGGCCGTGAATCCCAATTGCAGGAGGATTAAAAGAGGTAACTCCCAGATATGCGTTTGTAGCGTTACTCCATCTATGAGCAGGAAGACCAGTAAAACGGGCAAGGCCAACAGGAAATGAATCATGTGAACCAGGATCGTCACAATCGGGAGGATGATACTGGGAAACCCAGGTTGTCGGATTAGCGTAGCGTTGGCGTTAATTACCCCAGTTGCTTCGGTTAACGAAGTCTGAAACCAAGTCCACACCATTAACCCACAGAACACCGACGAAGCATAGTGAGGAACATTCAGTTTTAGCACCGAGCGAAAGACAGTGGCGAACACCAACAGTTGTAGCAAGGGATTCAACAGTGTCCAAGCGATACCGATTACCGATCGCTTATACCGGGCTTTCAATTCCCGCCCGACCAACTGATAGATGAGATCGCGCAGATGTACAACTTCTCGACTGGAAAGTTTAGGGAAAAAACCGCTTTTGGCAACCTTCATCGCTGGAAATCCCTCGCAAATAGCTGTTTTAATCCCTGGCGTAGTCGTAACAACTGAGCTTTGAGCAGAAGTAATTTGTGATCGCTGGCGAGATTATATTCCAATAGTTCAGAATAACCGATCGCCATCTGCTTTAAACTTGGTAGCACCCAATCCGGGAAGGATAGATTCAGAACTTCTCCCAGTTCCTTCAATAAATACCGCAGGGGCAAAACAATCTCGTAGCGTTGTGCTTGAGTCACTAATTTTACCCAATCTGACTCTTCAGATAGAGCCTGGACAAGCAGGGACGCATCAGCCAGCCAATAAATCGGCCGCTGTTTTCCTTGTCGGTTGTTCTGGAGACTGAGGTGTAATAGCTGATCAATAGGACTGAGGACGATGGCGGGAAAGTTACCAATCTCAGTAGAAATGGCATCTGTCCATAATTTCTCGTCGGTGTAGGACTGGGGTTTGGCGCTAAAAAGATGATTATGTAAATAGATGGGTAAGCAAAGCGGGTCATTAGGTGATGTAACTCGCCATAACGGTAGGGGTTGTTTCCCTAAGCGATCGCCTGGTTGCGGTCTATAGGAATTCGTCCAACCCAGTTCTTGTAGGGTATTGATCGCCGCCAGAGTCTGACTACAGGGGACTAAAAGATCCAGCCGATAAAGAGGACGATAACCATAATCTGGGTAAATGGTAGACACTAGCCCCATCTCCCCGATCACGAGAGGACTTATCTCCTCTTCTTGCAATCTATGCAAAACTTGGACAAAGGAGCATGCTAGTAATTGATTCACATACCAAGTGCGACGGTATACCCCTTTTAGGCGACTCATCTGAGCATCTTCCACACCATACCGCAGGAGGTTGGGATAGAGCATACTTAAAAGATGGTGTGATTGGGAATCGAGGGTTTCGATATCCACCGAGTCCCGCCACTTCTGCCACGCATTTAGGGCAGTTTGTCCTGGTAGAATTGCTGCTTGTAGGAGCGATTTGTGCATTTTCGATGGAGTATCTCTCGCGGGGGAAACCGGATCAGGGGGCGCTATGGTCATTAGCGTAATAATAAATAAAATTGATCAACTGGCAACGGTTATAGCAGGCAATCAATTATGAATAATGCCCATCCTAAAATTAGTGTTATCGTTCCGATTTTTAACCGCGAAGCCTATTTAACCCAGACGCTGGAAAGTATCGTCACTCAATCCGTTCCCCCCCATGAAGTAATTGTTGTTGATGACGGTTCTACAGACGGTGGAGGAGCTATCGCCCGAAGTTTTCCCTCAGTTCGCTATCACTATCAAACCAATCAAGGCGCGGCGGTGGCTCGAAATCAAGGAATTCAATTAGCGTCAGGGAATTTCTTCGCCTTTCTCGATTCGGATGATCGCTGGATGGCAGATAAATTAGCACGTCAACTAACCGCTTTTGCCGTAAATCCTCACTTGGAAATGGTTTTAGGTCACGTTCGTCAATTCTACAGCCCTGAGTTGGATGAAACAGCTAAACAGAGAATTCAGATCCCCAAGGAGGTTATGCCCGGTTATCATATCGGGACGATGCTGATCCGTCGGGAGGCTTTTTTCCGAGTCGGTTGGTTAGAAACGAATCTCAAGCAAGGGGAGTTCATCAGTTGGTTTCTGCGGGCGAGGGACGCAGGTTTGCAGATTGCTATGTTACCAGAGGTAGTGATGGAAAGACGGATTCATCAAACCAATCTTGGCAGGAACTCGGACTTAAATGGGAGCGATTATGTCCGCATATTGAAAGCGTCCCTTGATCGCCGTCGAGCGAGTGGTAAGATTAGCGCTTTGCCTAGCGATGGAGAAAAACCTGAGTAAGTGCCTCTTTCACTCTAGGTGTTTGACTACATTGTAGGGCTTCCCTAATGTTGGCCATCGCGGCTTGGTTGTCTCCCCTTGCTAATTGACGCAAGGCCAGTTGCAATGCCCACAAAGCCGAATTTTCCCTAGCTTTGTCCGTTAGCTGAATTGTGGTAGTTCGGGGTAGATAGGTTTCGGCCATGGCGATCGCCAATCTAGCATCCGCTATTTGCTGTCCAGAATGGGTGAGTCCATGACTCTCTGCTCCCTCATGATTTCGGAAGTACGCCAGGGTCTGCGGTTCGTACCAAACCCGATAGCGAAGGGCTGCGCGTTGCCACATCTCCCAATCAAAGGCCGAACCGACCCCAGAAGAGAATCCGCCCAGGGTCTGGTAAACCTCTCGCTTGACGACAACCGCCGGAAATTGTAAATGGCAATGGGTGGCGATCCGTTCTAACCAATGGGGAAGAATGCCCGGTGTAGGTCGCTCTAGGTGGGAGAGCCAATGGTTTTCGCCCACCTCGTCTACAATCTGGAAGCGGCAGAACGCGAAACCAACCGAAGGTTCTAGCTCAATCCCGGATTTTAGGGCTGTGTATAACCCCGGTGCGACCCAATCATCATCGTGGAGTAAATGCACCCACTGTCCTTGCGATCGCTGGATGCAGAGGTTAAAAATATGCGGGTGACCGATATTTTCAGGGTGTCGATAAAAATTTACTCGTCCACCCCCGACCCGATCAACGAGTGCTGCTATCTCCGAAGCGATCGCTTCCCCAGCCCCATCATTAATCACTTCAATCTGCATCTCTTGTGCGTCTGGAGCCTGTTCTAAGACACTTTTCAATGCCTGTTCTAGATAATTCACCCGGTTATAGGCGGTGATCATCACAGACCAGAAAGGACGGCGAGTTGTCGGGGATAACTGCAAAATCTTGGGGAATTCCGGCACAGGAACGATATCACCCTCCGGCTCAACCTTCATAATTCCCAGTTGTACTAGTTGTTGCGAACTCTCCCATCGTACCGAATGGTTTTCATCGTACAGTTTCAGAGCAGAATTCCCTGAGAGGGTACGGAAGTATTCCGCGTATTGATGACCGTCGCCGTAATGTTCCTTACGCTTGACCTCCCGCGCCACATAATCGGTAAACAGGGAGAAATATTTGAAATGCAACAAACAACCGCTTTCCTTGGCGATTTTGGCTGGGGGTAGATTGGTTAAATGTTGCCCACCGATCATCACCATTTCTAGCCCATATTTCAGGAGAGGAACTTTACTCAACAGGTATTCTCCAGCAATTCCGAAAACACGCTCTCTTACTCCCCCGAAATATATGTTTTGATTGCGGTAAGGGCCGGACTGTTGGTGTATGCGGTGATAGTATTGGCGATCGAAATAGGGGCAAATATCCAGAAAATTCTCTTCCGCCCTGTAATGGGTGTCTTGCACTGCTTGATGCGAATACATATCCAGCAAAATCGCGGTATAGGCTCTATACTGTCCCTCGTCTAATCTTTGACATAGCTGGCGAATAGTCTGGCGCTCACAATCGGGATAATACAGTAACTCATCGGCATCCACTGTCAGACACCAGTGATCAATGCCGTACCTTCTCAGCAGCAGATCGAACCACACTGAACCAAAATTCACCTGATTAAAGGATTTGTCCGACGACCAGACATAAATATCGTCCTGTTGCAATAAATATTCTAGAGTCCCATCGGTTGATTGATTATTAACGATGAGAAACCTATCTACTCCTTTTTGTCGGTAGTAATTGAGGAAATAGGGCAGTCGAGGCAATTCATTTCTGACAACCACGCAACACAAAAGAGCGGAGGGGAATATGTTGATCCCTTTCTTGTCTGCTC
The DNA here is from genome assembly GCA_963766435.1 of uncultured cyanobacterium. Lineage (GTDB taxonomy): Bacteria > Cyanobacteriota > Cyanobacteriia > Cyanobacteriales > Nostocaceae > CAVXZH01. The sequence continues at coordinate 1,013,564 of CAVXZH010000006.1, read as the reverse complement.
TGGTGAGTTCATAGTATGCAAATGCCGTTTCAATTCCTTGTTCGTCTACAATTAAATTGATATGACGCTTGTGGAATTCGGCATTGTTGGGATCATGCTCGATCGCCAGACGGTAGGATGCGATCGCTGATGTGATATCTCCTTGTTGAATTAGTGCTGATTCCAGTAACTGAAGTACCTCTCTATGGGTCGGGTTAACCTCTAAAACTTTCCGACATTCCTTGATCGCCTTCTCTAGCTGACCATTCCGTTGATAGATGGTGGCCTGTTCTGTCCATTCGATTACCGCATGGTTTTCAATTGCTTGACGATACAGAGCGATCGCTGTTTTTTCTTCTCCTGTTGTCGTTAACAATTCATCTAAGGCCAGCAAGGATAACCAGTGAGTGGGAGCAATTGCTAACACTTTTCGATAGCCGGCAATCGCCCGTTGAATTTTGCCTTTCTGATGCCATAGTTTTGCTATTTGAAACTCGACATTAACATTGAATTTCGCTGCGAGATTTTCGGGTAATTGAGTTTCTAAATTAGCATTAGAAGAGGTCGTTTCTCTTGATTTAATAATTGAGTCAACCATATCAAATATAGGAATCCTATTTGAGTTTTGAACAGATTATGAATATTTCTTTTTATGTATACGCTTAGGAAAAGCGTTAAGGCAATAATTAAACGCAGATAAACGCAGATAAACGCAGATAAACGCAGATAAACGCAGATGTTTTTGTACCTCTTTAGACGAGAAAGGCTGGATCTCGATTATGCTGAATCCTGTTTCGTGGAAATGATTCCCCGTGACTTTAACAAGGTCAATCCGTTACGACCAATTTCTAGAAAATGATTCCACCAATCACTAGGACGCTCTCTCATCTTTAGATAAAATATCACCTGCTTTAATCTAAATTGCAGATCGAAGAGAGAATTACGCGAATCAGCGAAGGAGCGATCAATATCGCCAAATAATTGCTTGCAGACTTGGCGAGCTAAGGAAATGGCGATTAAGTCCCCAATAACTTCAGACCAGATCCCAGAAGGAATCTCGGCATCTAAGAGGTTTTTAGCAAGATATAAACCGAAGTGCAATACTCTCGTTAAACCTTGCTGTCGCGCTTGATTGGTGACTTTCGACCAATTCAATTGCGGATAATGGTTTAACAACTCGGCGATATCGCAGACTTTCGCTAGATGTTCTAAGTGCAGTCGTCTTTCCCAAGAGTCTTTGGCTACTTGAAGACAGAGGATGAGCAATAAATCTTCCTCGCAAAAAGTCTTCACCTCAGTACCCAAAAGGGTATAGCCTTTCGTTCTCGACCACAACCTGCCAAAATCTAGATCAACCGGGAAATAAAACGGAGTCAATCCCCAATGCAAATCTACCTCTATTTTTCTATCAGCATGAAAGAAACTCTGTTCTCGATCATTAGTTTCTTTGAGGGTGTATCCTTCCGATAGGAGTAGGGATCGACTTTTAGAAAAGTCCACTTCGTCCACGAGCAGATCGATATCCCAAACCTGTCGAAAACCGATTTTTCCGTAAATAGAAGCGGCTAGTAAGGTTCCTTTGTAGGGAATCACCGCGATCGCATTGGCCTTGAAAACAGCCAGTAAGCGAAGGAGTTCAGTGGTCAGAATTAAATTTTTTCGTGTGTTCTCTAAAAAGCGCGTTTTTAAAGTTGATCCGATTTCCGCAGGTATCGCTCCTGGACAAACCCCCTTCAGACTGTGGTACAGCAAAAGCAGGACGCGATGTTTTTCTGCCATTGAAAGTAAGTAACTCCAGGCAATTTGTTGCTGGAGTAAGCATTGGACGCGATCAGCGATGGGCGTTGAGATCCGCGTGCGTGTACAACATAGGAGTAATTCGGTTTCTGGAAGCAGGTTCGGAACAAGTTGGCTATTGTACACGGTTGAGTCCCCATGTTAGGGTGTACTAAAAATATAGTACGTTTACGATTGTACTTCAAAACCCCAAACCAAGTCACCAGCGAACATCACAGTCCACTGGTAACAACCCGGAGAAGTATCTACTTGCCAGCTAATTTACCACTTGGCTACCATGACTACGAGGGTCATCCTGATTAGCTACTGGTGCTAATGGAGTAGAAAATTGAGAAACTTTACCGCTAGCTTGAGCATAAGGGAGACTATTACCAGCAATCAAGGCATCTAAATTACCAGCCATGACTTGACGGGGTAAATCACCGATCGCCTCAGCAATAGTTTCGCCATTTTTACTCAAAAACATAAAATGGGGAATCCCATCGACCCGATATTTGAGCAATTCTGGCAACCATTTGGTATTATCCACGTTCAGCATGACAAAATTTAACTGGTCAGCATATCGGGTTTTTAGCTTGGCGATGTCGGGAGCCATTTTCTGGCAAACAGTACACCAGTTCGCATAAAACTCGACTAAAGAGGGTTTACCGTTGCTCATCGCTACTTCTAACTGAGTGGAAGTTTCTTCTAAATTAGCTAGGGATACCGAAGCTGTTTCCGTTCGCAGTCCCAGAAATAAAGCTAGACTTAGAGCGATCGCGACGATGGCAATCAAGAAGTTTCTGACCCGTCCCCCCATTGTTGATGGAGGTTGACTGGGGGAATTAATGGATGTGTCTGTGGTCATAGTTGATTTATTACAATATGTTAAGCGATGTTATGATAGCGATTCTAATTTGCTTATAAAACTGTGGATATCTTATCTTATTTTGCTGGTATTTTTTGTATCATCTTTATACTAAATGTGCTAAATTAGTATCTCCATTACCCTCACGAAAGAAGATTTTTATTATTCCAGCTAGAATATATTATTCTACGGACTTTTATCCGGTATGAAAAAACGAGTTACCCTGACCTTTCCCAAACGTGCGATTCAAATGCCTGTCACTTACCGACTAGCAAAAGAATTCAATGTCGCTGCAAATATTATTCGCGCTCAAGTTGCTCCCAATCAAATTGGTAAACTAGTGGTGGAGTTATTGGGGGATATTGATCAGTTAGATGCGGCTATTGAGTGGATGCGATCGCAAAATATCGGTGTTTCCCATACTTTAGGGGAAATTGCCATTGATGAAGATGTTTGTGTTGACTGTGGTTTGTGTACAGGGGTATGTCCCACAGAAGCGTTGAGTTTAAATCCCCAGACATATAAACTCACATTCACGCGATCGCGTTGCATTGTCTGTGAGCAGTGTATTCCCACTTGTCCAGTCCAAGCGATTTCGACTAATCTTTAATTTCCGATGGTGGAATTGAGAAGAAAATTTATGACAGTAGCCACAAAAACCGCGACTTTAGGTGACTATGCTTATCGAGCCATAGAAAAACACTGGACAAAAACCTTAAAATGGGAAAAATCGGTTAAAAAAGATGAAGATCCGGAAGCATTACACCAAATGCGTGTGGGGATGCGTCGGTTAAGAACAGATATCAGTAGATTTAAGCCAGCGTTGAATTTATCAAAACACATCAATGATAAAAACATTGGTAAAATTGCCCGTTGCTTGGGAAATCTTAGAGATTTGGATGTGCTGAAAGCAGTTTTAGAAACTGAGTATCAGCCACATTTACGTCGGAAGGAACAAAAGTCACTAGAAACAGCGTTAGACTTTTTCGATAAACAACGAGAAATTGAGTTGATTAATGTCCAGAAAACATTAAAAGATGAACCTTATAAATCTTTAAAACAGGAATTAAATGATTGGTTAGAAAAACCCTGTTATCGACCCCTAGCTGTTTTACCAATCCCACAAATATTACCAGACTTACTTTTACCAGAAGTGAGTAATTTCTTATTACATCCTGCTTGGTTAATTGGTACTCAAGTTGTCAATTTAGAGGTAGTAATTGCCAATGATTGGACACCAGAAAAACTCGAAAATGAGTTACAAACTCAAGGTGAAATTTTGCATAGTTTGCGAAAAAAAGCCAAGGGTGTCCGCTATCAAATGGAGTTATTTACTGATTTATATGGTGAATCTTTTGCCAAACATCTGGCAGTGGTAAAAAATATTCAGGAGATTTTGGGGAATCTTCAAGATAGTATGGTATTATTTGAGCGTCTAGAAGCTATTTTTAGCTCGGAAATTAATACTCACTTGCGTGAACTAACTAATTTATTAGCCGAAAAACGTTATCAGTGTTGGCAACAATGGCGACCAATACAAATGCAGTATCTAAAAACTGAAACTAGGCAAGATTTTCACTTAACGATACTAAATTCAATCATATAGCCCAATACAGTTGGTGTTAAGCTAAAAAAATGAATAAAATCCCTATACTGTCATTCTTTAACACCAACCGTATTCTGTAATAATCAACTTAGGAAATCTCAATCCTTAGACAGAGATTTATTGAGCAAAAATTCATAAAAATATAAAAGATGTCATCTACTTAAGTTGCCAATTTTTTCCAGTTCTACTGTCTAAAATGTTTGCTTTGCCACTTAATAGCCAGAATTTACCTTACCCTGACCCAATTCATCCCATTATCGTTCACTTTGTCATTGCGATGGTGTTTTTCTCCTTCGGGTGTGATGTGGTGGGATATTTCACCCATAACCATTGATTACGGAAGTTAGTTGGTGGAATCTATTTGTGGGTGCGATCGCTATATTCTTCGCGATTATCTTTGGTCAGTTGGAAGCAGGACTATCTCAACCTTACCCAGCAGCCCAACCAGTTTTAAATTTTCGGTTTTTTGGAGATGATGCTAGCCAACCCACCCCTAAATATCAAAAGTGCTTGGGGCTTAAATGCTGGAAAAACTATGCTTTTACTGTTCGCTTAGTATTGCAGTCAGAAGATGTACTACATGGTTTTTATGTACCAGAATTTCGGATTAAGCAAGATATTATTCCCAATCGCACAATTATCTTTGTTTTTAAACCACGTAGAATTGGAAAATATCGTCTGAGAAATTCACAATTTAGTGGAACCAATTTCGCTCTCATGGAAGCAAATGTATATGTGGAACCCGAAACAATTTACAGTCAATGGTTAACTCAAATATCTATACTTTCTCGTTCCCATACTTTCGCTAAAATTGAGAAATAGAAGGATATTAATTAATATTTTTCTCCATGACAAAATTAATAAATTTCTGATTCCTGAATTCTATCTCTTGCTTTTTCATGACTACAAATTTCTGATTAATAAAAAAAGGTTTAGCTGTAATACTAGCTTCTGTAAATAAACGATTAATTCCTAAAAATCTAGCTTTTAATTCTATATTTTTGAGAATTTGCGTACCAACTCCTTGCCTTTGAAAATCTTGATGACAGTAAAAACAATCAATATGCCCATTTCTTTCCAAGTTACTAAAACCAATAATTTTATCCTCATGCTCGGCTACATAAGTAAAAGTTTGACTTAACCGATCATCCCAAAGAGAAATATCCATACTTACTGGTGCCCAAGCATCTACCTGTTCTTGAGAGTAATCGCGAATATTCACATAATGAACTGTTCCATAAAATAACTGAATAATTGCTTCAGCATCACTGTTTTTGTATTCTCTAATTTGCATAAGTAAGGTGATAAATGACTAATAGCTCAAGTACTGATTTGACTGAAGAAACGACAACTTTTCAGAATGGATATCAAACAAACTGGCGAGATTACTTTAGTTTTAACACCGACCATAAGGTAATTGGAATTCAATATTTAATCACCGCATTTATTTTTTTCCTCATGGCTGGATTGTTAGCCATGTTAATCCGTGCAGAACTGTTAACTCCAGAATTAAATTTAGTCAGTCGCCCTTTTTACAATAGCTTATTCACGATGTACGGAACCATGATGATTTTTCTGTGGATTATTCCCTCTTTAAGTGGTCTAGCTAACTATCTTGTACCATTGATGATTGGTGCCAAAGATATGGCCTTTCCTCGACTCAATGCGATCACATTTTGGATAATTCCCCCGTCTGGTCTATTCCTATTATCTAGTTTCTTTCTTCCTGGTGGTAGCGCTCAATCGGGATGGTGGTCATATCCACCCCTGAGCACCCAAAACCTAGATGGTCATCTCATGTTTATTTGGAACTACATTTTATCTCCTGACAGGTTTTCATGGTTTACATCTGTTCGCGGGAATTATCTTACAAATATTCATGTTTTTTCGTTCCTTAATTCCCAATAATTATGCAGATGGTTCTTGGGGTGTAACTACAACTGCTTTATTTTGGCATTTTGTGGATGTCATTTGGTTGTTTCTATTTTTTATCCTCTACATTTGGCAATCATAATCTTAGCAAAAAATTATTTATGAGTTTACCTAATGAAGAATTTCCCTTATCTAAACAAACACCTCAGAAAATTCAAGAAGTTCCGGCTCCTGGTATCAGCCCCAATGATTCCTTAATTGCTAAAAATTGGCAAAAAGGACAATATATTGGTATTGCTATTCTTTTCGCTGGTGTAATTGCTGCGATTGGATTCTTTAGTCGTCGTTTTGAATATGCATTAATATTCGCTATTATCCTGAGTGTGGTTTTAATTTTTTTATTCTTAATGGTTTAAAAAAGGAGGATTTATGAGTAATCGAGTTTATCAAACTGTAATTATCGGCGGTGGATTTACTGGGCTATTTACAGCTTTACATCTGGCTCACCTACATTATCCACGCTCGATAATTCTCATTGATAAAAATGAACGTTTTTGTTTTAAACCGCTACTTTATGAATATTTGAGTAGTGAAATGGATGCTATGCAGGTTTTACCACGTTTTCAGGAACTACTTTATGGTAGTGGGGTGATTTTTGTTCAAGATGAGGTGCAATCAGTTGATTTGGAAAATCGTCAAGTTACATTGAGTTCGGGAGATGATTATCATTATAGTAATTTAGAGTCTTTACCCGCAACCGCTCAAGTCGCTTATCAACAAGGAGTCTGCGATCGCAGATAATTTAAAGGCGATGGCATTAGGACAGGAATTAAAACCAAGTCAAGTTAATCTGAGGGGGACTCTACTCAAGCTAGGTTTAGATGATGCTGCTGCTAACATTTATGACTTATTTTCCGTCACAGGAGAACTAGGTCATTTAATCCGTCAAGGTACTTATTTAGAACTATTACCAACCCCAGTCCATAACTTTAAAGCTACCAGTGAATGGTTGAATGAGGAAATTTTTCAGCGCTATCTCACTAATGGGAACGCGGGAAAAACAGCCATCCAAGCTCTGGAATTAGTTGGGGGTGCAGTTGTGGGTGTTCTAGTAGCGCGAAAATTACTCAAAATGTTTAGGGATGATGAACAGCATTAAAACGGAATTTCCATGATAAATTCTGTCCTTTCTTCCGAGTCTCTATTATAAATTAAAGTACCTTTGTGAAGTTCAGTGATGATTTGATGGCTAGTAAATAAACCTATTCCCACTCCTTTCCCTATTAATTTTGTGGTAAAAAATGGGTCAAATAAATGAGATTCACTTTCGGGAGAAATTCCTATACCATTATCTTTAATACTAATTTTGATTGTTTGTTGTGCTGTAGTTTCCGTCATAATCCAGATTGTCGGTACAAACAAACTATCAATAGTTAAATTGATTTTTGATTCTAGAGCATCAATAGCATTTTGCAAAAGATTTTGCAGTGCTTGGTTAAATAAATTTGCATAACCCATAAATGTTGGCATTTCTGCATATTCCTTAATGATTGAAATATTTACAGAATCAGCTTTTAGCTCAAATTGATAACGCAGAATTGTTAAAACACTCTCAATATTTTCAATAAGATTAATTGGTTTAATTCCCGACTCATCCAATCTAGAAAAACTATGTAAGGCATTCACAACTAAACTAATTCGTTCTGCACCAGTGTAAATAGAATTAATAGCTTTGATAAAATCTGGAATCAAAAAATCTAGATCTATCTCTTCGATCATATGTCTAATTTCTGGAGTTGCTTCTGGAAATGATTTTTGATAAAGCCGAATTAGATTAATCAATTGTTGGCTATACTCACGAGCAGGTTCAATATTGCCAAAAATAAAACTCAACGGGTTGTTAATCTCATGAGAAATTCCCGCTGTAATTCTACCCGCATTAACTAATTTTTCCTTTTGAATTAGTTCAGCTTGAGCATTTTGTAATGCCAGCAGCATATTTTGTAATTCCTGATTATGAGCTTTTCGTTCTTGTTGTAGTTTTTGCAATGTTAAGTGAGTTTTGACTCGCACCAAAACTTCATCTAACTGAAATGGTTTAGTAATATAGTCAATTCCTCCCACTTGAAAAGCTCGGAGTTTATCTGCAACTTCACTCCCAGCACTTAAGAAAATTACCGGAATCTCAGCAGTGTTAATATCTTGTTTTAAACATTCACAAACTTCATATCCTCCCATTCCTGGCATATTGATATCCAGCAGAATCAAATCAGGTGGAAGTGCCTTAACAGCCTTTAATGCCGCCTTTCCATTGATGGCTTTACGAACTTGATAATTATATTGGGTTAAAAAGTCAGATAAAAACCCAATATTTTCAACTTTGTCGTCCACAATCAAAATATCACCGATGAACTCATTATCGTCTACATTTATATTCATGACATTATCCATAACAGAACCGTTGGTTTCATTCAGAGGGAACAGGGAACGGGGAACAGGGAACAGGGAACAGGGAAAACTCATATTTAAAAACATGAGATTGAAATAAGGACGCCTTTTTTTTGTGCCACTCTCCTTAAAAAACATCTTTTTTCTGAAGAAGGGAACAGGGAACAGGGAAAGAATATGTTGTTGGTTCAAAAATCAAATCAGAGTCCTATCTCTATTCACTGTTCCCCGTTCCCTGTTCCCTGTTCCCTTTCTTTGTAACTAATAGCGAAATTCAAAAGCTTTCCTCAGAAATTTTTGCTGATTATGTGGATTGAATTATCTCTATAATCTCATCAAATTGATAGTTTTCTACTAATCTATTTAAAGCTATAATCAAGGCAGTTTCATGAGGAGGAATCTGCCAGATCAGGTTTATACAGGTGGTATCATTACCTTGAACAGCTGCAAAGTGTAATTGGGAAATCCATTCATCCGACATAATTGCTAATGCAGTGCGATTGAAAACCAAGTTTGGTTGAGCTAATATTGAATTGGTCGTGTCCTCAACTTGCTCATCAATAGTCGCAGTCGCCGGAATTAGGTATTGCAGACCTAGATGTTTGGTTAAGAGATTTAATAGTTCTTCCCTCTGAAACGGTTTACGAATAAAATCATTGCAACCAGCAAGTATACACTCTTTTCTTTGTTCTTTAAAAGCACTGGCTGTAATGGCAATAATTTTAGTCCGATTGATTGGCACTTCATTGCTAACTTCTGACTCCAACTGCCGAATTTTCCGGGTAGCATCATAGCCATTCATAATTGGCATTCGCATATCCATCAAAATCAAATGTGGTTGCCACTCTTGCCATAGAGCAATGGCTTGTTGACCATTTTCTACTTCTCTGAGTTCAAAACTAAATTGACTCAACATTGTATTTAATAGTAACCTATTAGTAGCATTATCTTCAACAATCATGATCCGATAAGATGTTTGTCCTGGTGTCAGACTCACCAAATGATCAAAATTAGATGCACTAGTTATAGAAACTACTTGAGCATCATCAGCATGAATATAAAATGCAAAACAGCTACCTTGATTTAGTTGACTACGAACAGTAATCTCACCACCCATTAATTCGACAAATTTCTGACTAATTCGTAATCCTAAGCCTGTACCTTCTTTTGACAACTGTCCTGCTGTTGTTTGCTGAAATGGTTGAAATAAATTAGTCAGTTCATGGGCAGCAATCCCCAACCCAGTATCTTCTACTTCAAAATAAAGCTGGTACGCTATGGATGAAAAAACTTGTGGATTTTCAGTGGCTCTCACCCGTAACGTGACTTTGCCTTGGTTAGTAAATTTAATGGCATTACCTAATAAGTTGATTAATACCTGACGCAATTTATTTTCATCGGTTTTAATGTATTGTGGGATATTAGCATCATATTCAAAATTCAGTTCTAAGCCTTTAGATACAGCTTTTAGCTGTAGCATATCTGACAGACTATGTAGTAATTGATGTAAATCAAATTCCGTTTCATATAGTGTGATTCTTCCAGCTTCAATTTTGGAAAGTTCTAATACATCATTAATTAATCCCAGTAGATGTTCTCCACTTTGATTAATAATTCCCACGTATCGTTGATGATCTCCCGTTAAGGATTGATCTAACTGCATCACCTGGGTAAAACCAAGAATAGCATTGAGTGGAGTCCGCAGTTCATGACTCATGTTGGCTAGAAACTCACTTTTAGCTCGATTCGCAGCATCAGCAGTTTCTTTGCCATTCTCAGTTCCTCTGCTTGTTGCTGAATGGCTATTTGAGTCGCAATTCTTTCCGTAATTTCTGCTTCTAGTGTCCGATTCGCAAGTACCAATTCTGCTGTCCGCTCCTGAACTCGCTGATCTAAATCATGATAAGCACGTTGCAGTGCTAATTCTGCTCTTTGACGCTGTAACTCTGCGGCAGCTTTGATGGCAAAAATAGACATCACTGCTTTAGCACTTTCTGCATCTGCTAGAGGTTTATCATCGCTGATGCACAGCGTTCCTAGTGTATTTTCTTCACCATCTACTAAACGAACTCCCAAATAAGAATCAGCCTGTATTAATGAAAGTCCTGTTGCTAGCGGAAATTTTTCTTGTACTCGTTCTGGAAAATATTGAATTTTCTCGTGTTTAATTACCATCTCACAAGGAGTATCGGACATATCGTATTCAAAGTTATCTTGAATCCGATTATCTCCCCAAAATGCTACTGTTCGCATTTTGCCAAGTTCAGGGTTAGCTATTTCCGTCACAAAAGAGTAGCGGACATTCAATGCAGTAGCTAGATTTTCCGCTAGTGCCGCAAAAAAGGCTGTACCAGTAACTGAAGCTGTACCCACTAGAATACTTTCTAAAGTCTGCTCGGCTCGTTGTCGTTTAGCCATTTCTGTCTGCAATTCTTGGTTAATGGCTTCTAGTTGTTCTGGTGTCCGTAATGCCAAAAATTGTGGTAGTAATTCTATTAATTGCAAAGCTGTATAGCAGGAAACGAATGCTGTTAGTCCCCGTTCAATTCCAGATATCCAGTAATCTGGATGCCAAAGTGTCCAAATATCTAGTAGATGTCCCACCCCACAAAGCACAATAAATGCACCAAATAAGACAAATACCTTGGAAAAGGGAATATCACTCCGCTTCCCGACAAAGTAAATCAGCATCACTGGAATCGAAAAGTAGGCGATCGCAATTAGTGCATCACTAACTAGATGTAAACCGACGAGGGGAGTTTGCCAGAGATAGCAATACCCATGAGGCATATAGTAACTAGATGAGAAAAAATTTGCAAATAACACTACTGCTTGCATGATTTAAATATGGTTATTTCCTGATGGGAAATAGTAAATAAATTATGATGGTATGACACAAATGAATATCTATAGGAATCCGCTTTGAGTTTTGAACGTATTTGCGTAGAAAGGGAACAGGGAACAGGGAACGGTGAACACGGAAAGAGTACGGAGTCTTGTTTAAAAATCAAGTAGGATTCCTATATCACGTATTTATTGGTTGGGAATTTATACTAACAGGTTTTTGATTTAGAGGGAATAGGTAGGAAAATTCCTTTATGATCTATTTTTTATTTCCCTGTTCCCTGTTCCCTGTTCCCTGTTCCCTTCCTTTGTAATGTAGTATATCCCTCCTGGGAGAGAAGTTGATATTTCGGCAAGATGCGAAAAATAAATATAGCATTGATTTTTTTGAAATGACTAGTTCTGCTTGTCTAATCTTCAATCCCATTGCAGGTCAAGGTAATCCCGACATAGAATTAGAACAAATTCGGTTAATCTTAGCACCGGAAATTGACCTAGATATTGTTCTGACCACAGTGGAAGTAGGAGTCTGCTCAACTAGCAAAAGCAGCAGTAGCCAGAGGTGTGGAAGCAATTCTGGTTTCGGGGGGTGATGGGACTCTATCAGCGGCAGCCGCTGGGGTAGTGAATACAAATATTCCTTTTGGGATTATTTCCAGAGGAACCGCTAACGCTTTTGCTACGGCTTTAGGAATCCCGGATGCGATCGCCCCGGCTTGTCTAACTATTCTACAAGGTATTACTCGGCAGGTAGACGTAGCCTCTTGTAATGGTCAACCGATGGTATTGTTAGCCGGGGTGGGTTTTGAAGCGGAAACTGTAGAACGGGCAGATCGGGAATCGAAAACTCGTTTTGGCATGATGGCATATGTTCTGGCAGGAATCCAAGAACTCAGCAATTTACAGCGATTTGATGTGGAGATTGAAACCGAAGATAAGATTATTAAAACTACTGCGACAGTCTGTCACAGTGGCCAATGCGGCACCGCCTACTTCTGTTTTAGCTCATCAACTGGCAGGGGTGATTTTTGATGATGGATTGTTAGATTTAACCATTGTCGCTCCCGCTAGTAGAACTGGTGCGATCGCCGCAACTTTGCATTTATTTCAAACTGCGAATGCAGGTAGTCCAGTGGAACGAAATGACATTGGTTATTTGCGCGGAAAACAGTTTAAAATTACTACTGACCCCCCACAAAAGGTAGTAGTGGATGGGGAAATTGTGGGGACAACACCGATAGAAGTCAAGTGTATACCGGGAGGTTTAAAAGTTTTTGTCCCAGTCATCCGAGAAGATATCCCCAATGAAAAGTTGGCAGGATTACCAAATTTGATTGTGGAATTTAAAGCAGAAAGTAACGGTAATTAGCTGTGGTAAAACTTGTTTTAGATCCGGAGGTCGCAGAAAAAATTGCGAAAATGCAGCAACGGGTACGTTGGCAAGACCCCTTAATTTTAGAGCGGAATATTGACCAAACCTGCTTGGTATTAGCAGATAAATCCGATCATCTGGATTTTTCATTTTTAGTAGCGGGTGATAGTGGTTCGGGAAAACACCTTCAACACAATCCCCAAGGACAAGTCGCTCAATTAATGTCACCCCATCTTTCTGAATGTAGTTTTATGTTGCATACAGGAGATGTGATTTATTTAGTGGGTTCGAGTGAATATTATCAGCAAAATTTTATTCGGCCTTATCAGGAATGGATTGTTGGTGGTGAACATCCTCAAGATATTCTCTACGACCAAATGGTATTTAAATTCCCAATTTTACCTGTACCGGGAAATCATGATTACTATGATTTACCAGTGCTTTCCAGTTTAATATCCCTAACCACAATGCCTTTTCGTCATTTATGGCGATCGCGTTTACAATTAGATGTAGGTTTACATGGGTCAAGAGTTGGTGACGCTTATAGTCGAGCTTTTCTGGATTATCTTCAAGCAATACCCTTATCAGCAGAACTGATTGAACACTTAGATAAATACTATACTGCCAAACATCAGACAGAGCGATGTCTTTTTTACCAACCAGGTAGCTTTACTCGTCTTCCCAATCGTTACTATACTTTTAACTATAGGGGGATAGATTTTTTCGCTTTGGACTCAAACACGTTTAATAATCCACAGCCCCTAGCCAAAACCCCAGAGGGTGCAAAGAAACGGGAAACTTTAGCTAAAAGTCGTGAGGATTTAGAAAACCAGAAGATGCAAATTCTGGAAGCGGCGACGCAGTTAAATCCGGATCATCCTGTGGAAGCTGATCAATTAGATGATTTACACAATAATCTGTCTCAGATGGAAGAAATAATTCTGGATATTGATAAACAATTAGATTCTGATCAATCTAGTCTTACTGATATTGCTCAACTTGAATGGCTGAAAGAAAAATTGATTAAATCTTGGCATAACCCATTGGTTAGAGGTAGAGTTATCTATTTTCACCATCCACCTTATGTAACAGAAATAACTAAATGGCAACAGGGACAAACTTTGGTAATTCGGAAACGTATCCGTGATGTGTTAGATGCGGTAGTGGAAAATTTAGGTTCTCTAACCGGAGGACGTCCGTTAGTGGATTTAGTTTTAAACGGTCATGCACACTGCTTAGAACATCTGGAAACCGGGGAAACAGGACACGGTGACGCTCATATTCAATGGCTGATTTGTGGTGGTAGTGGCTTTAGTTTACGTCGTCAAAGACCTGAAGGTGCTGACTTGTGGGAGACTGTGGGAGAGAGGGAAAGATTGGTAGCGAGATCGCATCGGTTTGTGGGTCGCAATGGTCAAGGAACCCAAAAACGACGACCTTATTCCAGTTTACGCATTGATGTCACAGGCGATCGCCTTCCTCAATTTATCATCCGTCCATTAGTAGCTGAATGGTATCAGCAAAAGTGGCACAATTACGGATTAAAACCATTTATTCTCAATGGTAGACAGCGATGATCAGAAATCTTTCCTCACCATCGCTGAAAATACGTCAATTTGCCCAATAAATTAAATGATTCCTGACCTCTACCCCGTTGATCACCTGCTTCGGTTAACTCACCTGCTTTATCTTCATTTACTTCTCGCATCTCCTCGATTCTGTGGGTAACATCCTCTTTAGCACTAGCCCGTGCATCACCCGGTTGTTCATAATACATTTCCGGTTCCACAGCATAGTTATTCAACAAACCTTCTTTATCAACTGTATAACCATCAGTAGTGCGGACACTCTGACTAGTAGTTTGGTCATCAGTTGGGGAGCTAGTCAGGTCTGCTTCTGTGGGTAATTGCTTATAATTTTCGCCTTCCCTTTCTATTCTAGCCGCAACTTCAGCAGGAATAATCCCTCGGTCGTAAGTATCTATTTCTGCTCGTGCTGATGAATCTTTATTAGCCATTATGATTAATGTCCTCTGGAAAAATCTAGAGAAGTCACTCTCACAAATACATTAGGCTAACCAAGATGATCAAGATACTATCTTGAGAAGGGGTTTGAAAAAATAACAGCTATTTTTTATATATCTATAGGCATACTATAGGAATCCGCTTTGAGTTTTGAACGAATTTGTGTAGAGAGGGAACAGGGAACAGGGAACAGGGAAAGAGTACGGAGTCTTGTTTAAAAATCAAGTAGGATTCCTATATCTGTAGAAAATTCCTATAGTCTCTCAAAAGGAATCTGAATGATAAACTCTGCACCTTGACCAGGAGAAGAAATACACTCTAAGATACCACCATGTTTTTCCGTGATAATTTGATAACTAATAGAAAGTCCTAAACCAGTTCCCTTCCCCTCTGGTTTAGTGGTAAAGAAAGCATTAAAGAGTTTTTGACGAACTGCTTCTGACATCCCTTGTCCGTTATCAGCAATACGAATTATCACTTGATCATCTACAAGTTTTGTGCGAATGGTAATGGTATTGGGATGTTGGGAATTTTCGACAAATGACTTACCATAGGTAGATTCTTCTAAAGCATCAATAGCATTAGCTAACAAATTCATAAATACCTGATTCATTTGACCAGGAAAACATGATACTAGTGGTAATTCTCCATATTCTTTGATAACTTCAATAGTGGGACGAATCGAGTTGGCTTTGAGACGATGTTGTAAAATCATCAAAGTGGAATCAATCCCCTCGTGTAAATTAACTGCTTGTTTATCAATGCTATCAGTGCGGGAGAAATTTCGCAGAGATTGCATAATACCACGAATGCGATCAGTTCCTAATTTCATCGAGGAAATCATTTTTGGTAGGTCTTGTAGCAAGAAATCCAAATCAACAGCCTCAATTTCTGACTGAATTTCATCGGGTGGGGAAGGTAGATGTTTCTGGTAAAGCTCAAGGATGTGGATTAAATCTTTAATGTAATCATTCACATGGGCTAAATTACCAGATATAAAACTAACAGGATTATTGACTTCATGTGCTACTCCAGCTACTAATTGTCCTAGTGAAGAGATTTTTTCAGTTTGCACTAATTGTGATTGAGTTTGTTGGAGTTGTAGAAAGGATTTTTGTAACTGTTGGGATCTCTCTTGTTCTCGTGCATACAGACGGGCATTTTCAATCGCGATCGCAGCTTGAGAAGTTAACAGTTTGAGTAGTTCAATCCGATTGTTTGTAAATGCTCCCGTCGCGAGATTATTTTCTAGGTAGAGGATACCGATGAATTTACCTTGATAGAAGATTGGTGTACAAAGAACTGATTTCGGGTGATGCTGTTTTATATAAGGGTCATCTCTAAAAATCGCCTCAGCACTAGCATTATTTGTAACTAAGCTTTGCTGAGTTCTAGTTACATAATTGATAATGCTGATGGGGATATCTTGACTTGTCTCAATCGGGACTGATTGTAGAACTATACAGGAGTCCTCCTGACTAGTATCAATGGCTTCAATAAATAATTGTTGCTCTTTTTCTAAAATTAGACAACCTTTTTGAGCAGCAGCATTTTCCAGGATGATAGCGAGTAATTTACTGAGTAGTTTATCCAGTACAATTTCACTGGCGATTGCTTGGGATGCTTTCATTACTGTAGCCAGATCCAATATTTTTGTGTTGCTTGTGGCACTCCCTGTAGCAGTGATGGAGATACTCTTACTAATTGTCTTATTTATTTGAAATTCCGAATCTGTAACTTTTTCTCTGCGGATAATTAAATGGGGGTAACGTTCCTCTAAATCTTGAACTTTAGCCAAGGCTCCCCAATTGATATAATTATAATAAGCTTCGCTCATATAAGTTTTAGCAATCTTGTGTTTGCCTAATTCTAAATAGAATTTAGCAGCTAGTTCATTAGCAATAGCAGCTTCGTGGATATAACCATTTTTTGCGGCTCCAGAAATAGCGCGATCATACAAATTCATGGACTGAAGTTCGTCTCCTAGAACTCTGAATCTTTCCGCTTCTACTAAATCGTATTTGTGCTGGTAATTGCATGGAGAATGGTATGCCAATCTTTTCATTTTCTTCTGATTAGTGGCTAATGTGTTTAGATATTGCTTGCGCTCCGAAGATGAGATATTATTTAATTGAGCTAAAATTGCGAGAGAATAGTAGAAGTCATTGACAGAATAAATCAGAAATCCTGGGCTATTAGCCCGAAATTTTTGAATTAAGTAGGCATTTTTAAGGGAATTTTCATAATCATGAAAGTAATAACCAAGAATAGTTTTACAACAGTAAATAGTGCTTAACCAAGAAGTATTATTCCTCAAATTATTTATCATTTCTACTTCATTAAAAGCCACACCTACTAAATCAACTTTGGAGGAGGAACGTCCTTGTAAATTTAAAACCTTTTGCCTAATTGCACTGATAGCTAAAGACCCTGAATCCCATTTAGAATTCATCATTTGTTCAACATATTTTTCAAGTCTTTGCTCTAGTAAATCTAAATTCTCTCCCCGAAAAAATAAATTGTGACTTAAGTTCCAAAGATTAGCAATAGCAAATTGCATATCTCCAGATTCTATCCCACTTTGTACTCCTTCTTGTAGAGGAATAATTGTTTCATTTACATGATCTTTAAAATGGCGAATTGTCGCATTAAACATAAAATAAACTTTAGATTTAAATGAATTAGCATTCATTTTTTCTAAAACTGAAATACTCAACAAACCAAATTTATATCCTGTTTCGATATCATCCAGTTTATCACACAACATTGCACCATAAGCGCTATAACTAAATGACGCAACATTTGAGTTGCCGTATTTAACTGCTAACCGGATCATTGCCAGCATAATTAATGGAAAGTGCAAAGTTCCTGCTTGAGAAGAAACAGGAGCGACAAGCATCAATATTCTCATAATTGCCAGTTTACGCAGATCATTCATTATTGGCAAAGTAGCTAAATGTTTAATATTTTTTCCACTTAAGATTAATTTAGTCTTTAGCACAGCTACTAAAATATCTAGCTTATTAGGTTTATTTGGGATTTGCATTCCCAGTAATTTTAGGATTTTTAAGCCGATATCTACAGCTTCTAGTACGTAATTTTGTCCCATATAAGACTGAATTTTAATTTCGTATGCTCTTGATTGATCCAAAATATTATTAGCCTGTTTTATCGTCAGATTTAATAAGTCTTCTGATTTGTTAAAATTACGGTTTAAATACTCTATCTCTGCTGCTTCTATATGCATATTGAAAGTTAAATTATAGTCAGAATTCCAACCATCTGATGGCAAAAGTTGTAAACCTATACTCAAATACTTACTGGCTTCTTCATAAGCATTAGATAATTTGGCTTTCTTGCCAGCCATCAAATTAAGTTTGGATAGATTATTCTTTTCTTGCTCATCAGAAATCAAATTGATACCAATATTTAATTGGTTGACAATATCTAATATATTTTCTGTTAGTTTTTCCGAAGATTTATCCTTTAAAAGTAGTCTACCTATTGTTAGGTGAGTTATCTGCTTTTGGTCATTGGAAATGAGTGAATAAGCAGCTTGCTGAACTCGATCATGTAAAAACTTATAACCGACTTTTTTAGTATCAAAATTAGGATTGATTTCTGCTACTTGGTTAAATACCAGAGGAATTCGGTAAGCTTCATTCAAAGGCAAAATCAATCCTGCTTGTAAGGCTGAATAAAGATCAATGGCAGTATCTGCTGGTGACTTTTCGCTAACAATTGATAGTATATCCAGAGTAAACCTATCTCCTATACACGCGGCTAATTTCAGGAGTTCTTGTGTCATTTTTGATAATTTCTCAATTCGACTAACTATTAGTTCTACTATAGTTTTATCTGTGATTCCAATCGATTGAATTTTCTCTATACTCCACTGCCATATAGCGAGATTCAAATCAAATTTAAGTAATTTATCTTGATAAAGTATTTGGATTAATTGTGTCAAGTAAAATGGATTTCCACCAGTTTTATTAAAAATTAATTCCGCTAATTGATAGCTCCGTTCTGTATGATCATTTAAGGTTTCAGTAACTAACTGAGCTACATCCTCGTTAGTTAATGGCTCTAAGACAATCTTGCAAATTGAAGTATTAATTTTTTCAATCTCTTCTATAGTTTGAATTAATATATGTCCTGTTAGAACTTCATTATTTCGATATGCACCAATCAATAATATGTATTTGCTATTGATATCAGTCATTAACAGTTTCATCAACTTCAAAGTAGCAGAGTCGGCCCATTGTAAGTCATCCAAAAAAATGACTAACGGATGCTCTGGCTGGGTAAATACATGGGTAAACTCGATAAAAATGCGATTGAAGCGGTTTTCCGACTCTATTGCATCTAGTTCCTGAGGGTTGGGTTGCGCTCCAACAATCATTTCTACTTCAGGAATTACATCAATAATAAGTTTTGCATTTAAACCAACAGTATTAAGTATTTTTCTTTTCCATAAATCAATTTCCTCTCTACTTTCAGTCAGCAATTGTTGAATCAGGTTACTAAATGCCTGAATGATTGACGAGTAGGGAATATTACGTTTAAATTGGTCAAATTTACCACTAATAAAGTAACCCTTAGAGCGGGTTATGGGTTTATTAACTTCATTAACTACAGAGGATTTGCCAATCCCTGAATATCCAGAAACTAATATCATCTCAGTACTTCCTTGACTAATGCGATCAAAGGCTGATAGTAGTAAATTAACCTGGACTTCTCTACCATAAAGCTTTTGTGGAATAAGCAACTGACTAAGAACGTCTAAGCGTCCCGGAATAAATTCAGAAATATATCCTGTGGTGATCAATTGAGTTTGACAAATTTCTAAATCAGCTAATAGCCCAGCAGCTGTCTGATATCTGTCTTCAGCAGTTTTGGCCATCAGTTTCATCACAATAGCAGAAAGAGTTGGTGGTGCATCTGGACTTAATTCCTTTATTGCTAAAGGTTCTTTAGCTAGATGATAATGAACTAATTCTAAGGGATCATTGCTTTGAAAGGGTAATTGACCTGTCAACATTTCGTAGAAAGTTACACCCAAAGAATAAAAATCGCTACGATAATCTATGGTTCGATTCATTCTCCCAGTTTGTTCGGGAGACATATAGGCTAGAGTTCCTTCTAGTTGATTGGGATTAACGAGTGCCTGTGTTTCTTTATGAAGACGGGAAGAAATACTAAAATCAGTTAGCTTTACTTCTCCCGTTAGCATATTGATAATAATGTTACCAGGCTTAATATCTTTGTGAATAATATGAATATTATGCAGCCCTTCCACAGCCTTTACTAGTTGGATACCAATACTTAGAAAAGTAGCTATTTCCAATTTATGAGTTGCAAGTATATGTTTAAGAGATTTCCCACCAAAATCTTCACTAACTAGTACCAAACGGTTATCATGAGTTTCTAATTTTAAAACTTTCACTACACCCTGAATATCCAAATTTTCTATCATTTTATATTCGTGCTTGAGACGAGTAATATCTTCAAGAGTAGGATAGTCTGCTTTGAGTGCTTTGAGAATAACAGGTCGAGCATCAGATTGTGCTATCGCCTTGTAGACAATAGTGTTAATACCTTCATGGATGATTTCATTGAGTCTGATAACCGGGAATCCTAGAGTATGGAATCATTGTCATGTATTATAATCATATAAAGTCTGCCGTACTTATGATTCCCACTTCCACTGTTTTTCCAACAATTAAAGTTTATTTTTTCGACCTACATAACCTGAGTGACTTACTAGCTAAGGACAGTGTGAAAGCCATACTTAGGAAAATATCAATACATATATAGGAATCCGCTTTGAGTTGGGAACGGATTTGCGTAGAGAAGGAACAGGGAAAGAGTACGAAGTTTTGTTCAAAAATCAAGTAGGATTCCTATCTGTCTGGAGTCTAGGAACCTATCAGCCATCTAACAAAGTAGTATTGGCTCCTCCAGACTTTACTTAGCCTGATATTCTACTGATTACAACATCATGAAAGAATATTCAACTTGATTTTGATTTGGATAGGTATTGCTTGATATCTTGGTTAAGTTGTATCATAGCATCAGAGGATAGATCAGTAATATAGGACAATAATTCTAAATTATACCCACCACTACCTTTTTCTCTCGTATTATTTTCAGCTATATAAGCTTCTTTTGCTACTTTTATATGTGGCTTCCGAAACTTAATTAATATTTGAAATAGTTTAATCAGAGTATTAACACTATCTAAGACCGACTGCTTCACTTCTTGATATTTTTTTAATTCCCAACCAACCTTGGCTAACAGCGAAGGCTGATTTTCAAATTCTGCATATAGTTTACGTAAAGGAGGAGAGATGTAGGGTAATAAAGATTGCTTAAATGTTAAATATGTTTCTTCGGTACACTCAGTAGCCCAAAGTAGATCATCAAAAATGAACAGGGGCATTTCTACAGTCCTCACGAATAACTCCCTACCTTGCACATAAATAGGATCAAAATAGGCACGTAACTCTTCAGCAAATACTTTACGGGACACTTTTTTGATCGAATACACAATTCCTTGTACCATTCCATTCAGATTTTCTGCACACTGGTTACATATTAAAACAAATTCTGGAGAATCTAGAGCAATTGTATGTAGCAATTTTAAGTCATAAATCGCGCTTTCTAGTCTAGGTAGGGCGATTTTTCCGCTTTCAATTAAGCGAGTTTCATCTATGTAATGAGTATATCTTCTTTTTTCTTTCCCCATCTGGATTCCAAAGACAATAATGCATTAAAGTGTCTCTTGGTATCATATCCGTCATCTCTCCAAAATTGACGAATACTAATTCCAACCAAGGAACTGCCTCAATAGGTTCTATTCTATGTTTTTTGAGAGATCCTGCAAGTATGCCGAGATCTCTGACAATTGCCAGTGCCTCATGAAAGCTGTATTGTTTTATCTGATCCAGATTAGGCACTAAGGTTTGGATAGTGTAAATTATATTATTTATATCTTTTGATATATTCATGTCCGGCAATTTTTCTAGTTGAGGATCTGCTCCTAAAGGATCTAGTGAACTAATATAAATACTTTCTTTGATATTATAAGTGATGATTTCTCTCATATTTGTTCTGTCGTCTATACTATTGTTAGTCATCAACACCAGAGTAACTTCTTGCTACAATTTTGATGTTGACTAGAAAACACATCTCTAGGCTGATTAAAAAATTAGGATGCTAACCTAGCTGTTATTTCTCTAACACTATAGCAGAAAATAGGCAGACAATAACAAGGTTGAAAGTCTTTTCGTGTATGAAGTTTTTTATCTTGTTTAAACTCCCCTGAAGGCTTATACTGATAGATTGGACTAATTTACTTTGTTAATCCGTCTGCGAAGAATGAGATTGCATGGTTCCATGATTCTGCTGATCGATTTTTCTGATGTATGGATTTTTTCGGGACTAAGTCATCGGTTCGCGAAGCGTTCCGCCGGAAAAATGAGATACTTCGCTACGGGACGCTACGCAAACACTAGGATATTCGCAACCTTCAATATGACAGTTTTGATTTTGACTGGGCAAATATTCTCATTAAACTGAGAGAATTTTTGGAGATTTTTTTGCTTCTGCAGTTAATTCCTGATTCATATATTCTAACAATGGTTGAATATGTATATTCTCCTTCCATTCACTAGCAATATCTTCGATAATGTGGTGTTCAGAAACTAATTTACCTTGACAAAAATGACGAATAATTGGATGAATAAAACCACTATCTTCAGAATTGTCAGCATTATCCTTATGTACACGTTCTATTGCGAAAGGGTCAGGACTATTATCAAAGATATGCATACCAAATTCTAAAGTAATCGTGTAGTAGTGTTCATGATTACTTAAATTACTACCGTTGATATAGTCTATGGGTATATCTTTATAATATTCAGCAAGTTGGTCTTGACTAGAAACTATGATTAAATCAGCCAGAAAGCCTGTTTGTTGCCATAATCCTGAACTGACATTAACTCTTTCAATAATTTTATTTACTAGAGTTTCGGCTCTTAACTCAATCATCTGACTTGGTAAATGTTGATGATGATACTTTTGCTCTAATAAATGATGCAACATTTTAATGTTGTAACGGAATCCATGAATAAAACCAGATTGTTTTTCTTTGTAATCCCGCATTTGCATTAATGTACCAGCAAAATACAAATCCTTGATATTAGTTGATTCCCATTCATGTGTCTGTGCCGGAAAACGGCCATTAATAGCTAGTTGAGGTTGACAGTTAACATCAAAAATATCAGAATCAAATTGCCACCCAGTACACAAAATTATGCGATCATAAACTAAATCTTCCTTTTCATGATTTGCGTGTGTATAATCAAATGATACTACGTATTCATTATTTTCAAATTTGATTTTATTGATGGTGGCATCGATGACTACATTCTGAGATTTCAGTTGATAAGTATCTAATAAATTATTATTAACTGCTCTCAAATGTCCCACATACTTAGTTTTCCATGCCAGTGATACGGGTTTAGGACTAGCTATATGAATGCTTGCTGTTGTGTCAATCAAAGCATCTGCTGTTTCAAATGCAGAATTACCTTTACCAATTATCAATACTCTTTGATTGATAAAGTCATCAGGATCTACAGAAACTTCCGTATATTTCTCAGCTAATTCAATGCCAGGTATTTGGGGAATATAGAGTTTGCTGCAACCTGTAGCAATGATCAAACGTTGAGAAGTATAAATATTTCCCTCACTATCGATTACTTGGAAGTCATCATGTTTAGAGATTTGCTGAACTCTAGTATTATATCGAACCTTCAAATTAAAATGTAGAGCAAAATCATGAAGGTATCGCACTAAATCATCAGCATTTGGAAAGTAGCGTTTGCTGTAATTTTTAAATAGCATTTCTTCACTATCGCTTAATAGTGAATTCCAATCCCATCTCAAATTAATTTCTGGATCAGAATAGCCGGTATAGACTTTGTTAATGGAAATTAGCTTACGATGCCGAGGAAATTCTTTAAAGAAAGTTCCTGCACTATCTCCTGCTTCTAGAATTAAATAATTACGATTGGCTTTTTCCAAAAAATAGCCTAGTTGTAGTCCTGCTCGACTGGCACCAATAATTAAATATTCAACTTCTTTATATTTACTTGAACTTTGATTGCTGTTTTCAGTTAATGCCAATTCAAAAATGTTTTTCATGACTTAAACACACCTTAATTAAAATAAACATGATCTCACTTTTTGAGTAAGATCTCTAGCCGTAAGCAACATCATCACAGGGAGAGATTATTTAAGTGGTGTCTTCGGTAGAACTGTATTCAGTCTCATCTAGACTCAAATTCCACTTCTCGTTTGTTGCTAATTAATAGCTTCTCAGTAAATACTGATATTGTCAATAGGTTTTTGGAAAAAACCCGTGTTTATACTTAAGAGTTCGGTTAGTAGATCAAAGGGTTTGCTCCAATCACAACATTCATATAAAGTTTATTAAACTACGATAATACGATAAATGTATGTGCATTTAAGTAATATTGCTTAAATTCTACGCTGACACACATTCACAGAAAAAAATCTTGTAATTAGCCACCAAATAGTCCACAGCTAATCACGATTACTATGAACGATATCACCTTCGATGGGAATTGAAATATTTAGCTGCGGTTTTTCTGGATCACAAATGGCCTTAACCCAACCATCAGTAACCATCACCTCAAGACAACCCATACTTTGATTCAGTGCTATCTGAGCATGTTGCGGTGAAAAGTGTGTTTGAAATGCAGTAATTAAATTTTGGTGAATTTGACCTATATCTGAAAAATGATTCAGAATATTAATCAGTAGACCATACAAACCTGTTACAGGTAATCTATGACCATTTTTTATGTAGCATTTTATTCTTGTGATTTTACCTTTATGATATACAGGTACGAATTCTTCCAATGCATCATTTAAATCTAATTGAAAAATGTTGTAACCACTGACTTCCCAAGCCATTTCTTGTTGCGAAAAACGTTGTATCAATTGTTTCATCGAACCCAAGTCAAATCCAGCAATTACAGCTTGACCAATAATATCATTGGTGAACCCACCTTGAGCTAACCAGCGAAAAGCTTCTGAAGGACTCAAATTCAAACCCGATTCTTGGGCAATTGTCTGTGAGTGTTTTTGTAAATCAACGAACTGACCATTAGCAGCATACCAATAATCAGCAAAATGAATATGTTGTTTAATCCGACGACGCTGATTTTGATCGTATTGATTTTTTAGCCAATTAAAGTCATGCTCACCCTGCTCTATTGCTAAAATAGTGTAAGCTAATTCACGAGCACCAGTATGTGTTAATGTCATGCCTGCTGCCAAAATAGGATCTGCAAAACCTGCGGCTTCCCCCACTAAAAACCAGTTTTTTCCGACGGTTCTTTCCGCCAGAAAAGACCAATCTTTAGTGGTTTCAATTTTACCCCTACTAGTGGCATTAGCAATTAATTTTGCAATGCGAGGTTCACTCTGGAGAGCTTGATCGTAAATTTCTTTTGGTGACTTTTTTATCTCTTTGTAACACTCAACTGGATAAATAAAACCAATGCTGGTACGAGTTGTTCCTAAAGGAATAAACCAAATCCACCCATTGGCAACACTCATCACCTGAACCCGCGTCCCACCAACACCTATCTCTACTGCCCATTCAGCATTTGTCCAGTAATCCCAAATCGCCATATTTTTGAGATGTGTTGGGCAATCTATGTGAATTTTCAAAGCCCTTCTGAGTACACCATTATGTCCAGAAGCATCCACATAATAATTAGCGGTTATTTCCTGACCTGAAGATAAATGCAGAGTTTTAATCTGATCATCTTCAACTTCTACTTTGACCACTGAAGTTTCTTGTCGAACTTCACACCCCATTTCTTCTGCATGGTGCAGTAAAATATCATCGTATATTGAGCGATCAACTTGAAAAGCTGTTTGTCGTCGCTGTCCCTCGTACTTAGCAGGGCGTGGTTCTTCTTTGAACTGTTCTGCTCTGAGAAAATCAAAATCCCAAAGATTTGGATCAATACCCCAGCGATAAGTAGCACCAATTTTGATCGGAAAATTTGCCGATTCCACTTTGTCCCAACATCCCATTTCATCGAGAATCTCACTAATTTGAGGCAACTGGCTTTCACCAACATGATCTCGAGGAAATTTCTCTTTCTCTAATATCAAAATCCTTAAATCATTTTTATACTTCTTCAGTAAAGTACCTGTTGTGCTACCAGCAGTCTCACCACCGACGATTACTATATCATAGTCATCTTTATACATAACTATTTAATAACTAAGTGAGAAAGGTTTAAAAATTATCTATACTGATCCTAACAAGTCTACATTAGTGATATAACTTCATCGCTAATGTAGACTTGTTATGTATTTTACCTACACATGGGAAATATTTAGATTTTCTGTCCAAGTATGGGAAACATTCAGATTTTCTGTCCAAGTATGGGAAATATTTAGATTTTCTGTCCAAGTATGGGAAATATTTAGATTTTCTGCTAGAGCAGTGATATTTAATTGATTGCAATTACTAACTAATTTGAGACATGACATAGTTAACACACCTTAATTTTCAGAATTGTAGATATACTTTTCGGAAACTAGCGCCGATTTGATTAATATCTAGCCGATACTAACATTATCAAGAAATAACATATTTTGTCTGGATACTAGACTGTAATGTTGCTTTTTCTTTCTTTGCTTGTTCCTAATCACTATTCTCTCAGTATATACCGTTATTGTCAAGAGCTTTTGAAAAAAAAAACCGAGTTTATACTGGATTATGGTCAGAAGTCCTGAAAAACAACCATCACGTATGCCTTGAGGCGATCGCTCCTCATCAAATCCTTGACTTCCAACTGGATGCTGACACCCAATTTCACCGGGTAGATTTATTACTCACTATTCCTACCATCAGTAATCTAGAGTAAGTAGCAGTGAATTAGAGATGAGTAAAAAACTCTACTCACCTCTAACTAGCAAATTATGAAAACAAATTTAAATCTGTGACCGCACCAAGACTACTAGAAGACACCAACTTAGCATATTTAGCCAGCACACCTTTAGTGTAACGAGGTGCAGGAGGTTGCCATTGACTACGACGCTGGGCTAATTCTGCATCCGATATATTTAACTGCAAAAGCCGCGCCGAAGCATCAATAGTAATACTATCCCCTTCTTCAATTAAAGCGATCGCCCCACCCACCGCTGCTTCGGGAGCAACATGACCAACTACCATCCCATAAGTCCCACCAGAAAATCGTCCATCCGTAATCAATCCCACCGCATCAGCTAGACCAGCACCAATAATAGCCGAGGTGGGTGCTAACATTTCTCGCATTCCTGAGCCACCTTTGGTCACTTCATAACGAATCACAATCACATCCCCCGCTTGAATTTTACCAGCCAGAATACTATCTAAACAGGATTCTTCTGATTCAAAGACTCTTGCTGGTCCTGTAATTGCTGATTTCTTAATCCCAGTGATTTTCGCAACGGCGCCTTCAGTAGCTAAATTACCTTTGAGGATAGCCAAATGTCCTTGAGCATACATGGGATTATCCCACTGACGAATCACATCTTGATTAGTAGCAGGTTCGGAAGGGACATTCGCTAAAACTTCCGCAATGGTTTCACCACTGATAGTCAAAGCATCTTCATGTAATAAGCCGTGTACCAAGAGCATTTTCATCACTTGGGGAATCCCACCAGCTTGATGTAAATCTGTAGCTACATATCTACCACTGGGTTTTAAATCGCATAAAACTGGTACCCGCGCTCGAATCACTTCAAAGTCGTCTATATTTAACTCTACACCTGCCGCATGCGCAATCGCCAAGAAATGTAAAACGGCATTAGTGGAACCTCCCACGGCCATAATTACCGAAATG
Source organism: uncultured cyanobacterium (assembly GCA_963766435.1). Lineage (GTDB taxonomy): Bacteria > Cyanobacteriota > Cyanobacteriia > Cyanobacteriales > Nostocaceae > CAVXZH01. The sequence continues at coordinate 985,834 of CAVXZH010000006.1, read as the reverse complement.
GCATTTTCTATAGATTTACGAGTGATAATCTGTCGGGGTAATATTTGCTGACGAATTGCTTCTACTAATATATGAGCTGATTTTTCGGTACTGTCAGCCTTTTCGGCATCTTCTGCGGCCATGGTTGAAGAATAGGGTAAACTCATCCCCAAGGCTTCAAAAGCAGAAGACATGGTATTAGCTGTATACATTCCCCCACAGGAACCAGCACCAGGACAAGCATGACGTTCTACTTCTAAAAGTTCCTGTTCATCAATTTTGCCGGCGCTATGTTGTCCAACGGCTTCAAAGGAGCTGACCACAGTTAAATCTTTGCCGTTGTAATGCCCTGGCTTAATGGTACCACCATAAACAAAGATAGAGGGAATATTCATCCGGGCAATGGCAATCATCGCCCCTGGCATATTTTTATCACAACCACCAATGGCAATTACACCATCCATACTTTGTCCAGTACAAACTGTTTCGATGGAGTCAGCAATTACGTCTCGTGACACCAGGGAATATTTCATCCCTTCTGTTCCCATCGAAATACCATCACTAATAGTAATAGTACCAAAGACCTGTGGCATAGCTCCGGCATTTTTAATCCCAACTTCTGCTCTTTGTGCTAGTTGATTAATGCCCATATTACAGGGAGTAATGGTACTATAACCATTAGCAATACCGACAATAGCCTTGTTAAAATCTGCATCTTGAAAACCAACTGCCCTGAGCATAGCTCGATTCGGCGATCGCTGTACTCCTTTAGTGACAACTTGGCTTTTTAAATTTTCTGACATTTGTTTCTTGTTCTCGAACATGATCACTATGGCAATTTTCTCACTAAAGTTCTTTTATATGTTATTTCCCGAAAATTCAGAATATCTTATACATAGACAATGGATGGAATCTGCTTTAGAATTAGCAAAAGTTGCTGGTGATGCTGGTGAAGTTCCTGTGGGAGCCGTGATTATTGACTCAAATGGTAACTTAGTAGCATCAGGTGAAAACAGAAAGGAGCGTGACCAAGACCCCACAGCTCATGCAGAAATTATCGCAATTAGAGCCAGCTGCTCACAATTTACAAAGTTGGCGTCTTTATCAGTGGACACTTTATGTCACTCTGGAACCTTGTCCTATGTGTGCAGGTGCAATCACCCAAGCACGGTTGGGAAAACTTGTTTATGGAGTGGACGATACCAAAACTGGCGCAGTTCGCACGGTTATTAACATACCCGATAGTCCCGCTTCTAACCACCGATTGCAAGTGGTTGGGGGTATTCTAGAATCGGCTTGTCGTCATCAATTACAAACCTGGTTTGCTACTAAGCGTACTCAGAAGAATTAACAGACAGAGATGAAACTGTCCAATGAGTAAGAGACAAGTTACTCAAGAAAATCTACGGTGTTATCAATCAGGATTTCAGAAGATTTTATTCGACAATCAGCAGCCACCGTTATCATGGAAAGTCACTCTGCTTCGACCATAAATCCCACAATTTCAGCACAGCCAACAAATTCTCTGGTGGCTCCTACCATCTCCTATATTTCTCCTTGGTTAAGTCCTTTGGCTTATTTATTAGGCCGTCACTTGGTTTTACCATTATTTTTCGGAAATATTAAAATTACCGGACAAGAAAATATTCCTCGCACCGAGCCGTAATTCTTAGCTCCGACTCATCGCGCCCGTTGGGATTCATTGCTGTTACCCTATGCTACTGGTCGCTGTGCCACAGGTCGAGATTTACGGTTTATGGTCACCATCACCGAATGTCAGGGTCTACAAGGTTGGTTTGTCAAACAAATGGGCGGATTTCCCGTTGATCTCCAACACCCAGCTATCACTACTCTTAGACATACCGTGCAATTAATGGCCAATCAGGAAATGTTGGTGATTTATCCAGAAGGTGGGATTTATCGCGATCGCCAAATCCACCCCTTAAAGTCAGGAATTGCCCGTTTGGCTTTGAGTGCGGAAACTAATCACCCTGGATTAGGAGTACAAATTATCCCCATTGTGATTAACTATAGTCAACCTTACCCAAATTGGGGTACAGATGTGAGTATTCAGATTGGGGAACCAATCAAAGTTACCGACTATTTACATGGCTGTATAAAACGTGATGCTAAATATTTAACAAAAGATATATCAAATATGATGCAAAAATTAAGTTGTCAGGAATCGGCGATCACCACTCATAGAAATACTCAGTATGCGGGCAACTCAGTTCCTTAAGCGGTTCAGTTTAATTTTCCAGCGAGTATATAGTTGTACTCACTGGAAAGTAACTCAACACAATTAACCAATCACTAGTGACCAAGAATTGAGTTTACCTATATCTTGAGGTGAATAATCAATCACCCACAATTGCCAAGTACCAATAGCAGAAAGTGATAGAAATGATTTCAAAGCTGGGTGCGATCGCATATTATAAGTAGCTTGCAAATTGGTGCGACAACCTAATGTCCGACTTTGCAACAACACTTGCTGATTATTAGGAGCGATTAAATATATTTCTAAATCACCTAAAAACTCATGTGTAATGTTGACTGTCACCTCAATCTCTTCAACGGTGATATTTTCCCAATTAGCAATTCCACTCTTAACTCCTTGGAGGTCAGAATCGGGAATAGGAATAGAGTTATTTACTTCGGCTTCGACTTGGATCTGGTTTTTTGCCGCCACTGTCAGCTTTCGTTGTGCAGCTTGCACGGCACTAGCTGCATTTACTTTCCCATAACCAAACCATTGAGAATGACCATGAGTATCATAAGTTCCCGCTCTTAAACCTAATTGAGGATCAGGGTCAACATCGACAATCTGATCAGCCGTTTCTTGGAGAATCTGCTTCACTTCCTGTGCCGTTAAGTTCGGATTGACTGACAACATTAAAGCCGCTACTCCGGCTACCACTGGTGTAGCACTGGAAGTCCCACCAAAAGTACTGGTAAAATCACCTGGGTCATAACCTGCGGCTCCCAGTTGGTCGGTAGTTAATATTCCTAATCCAGGTAAATAAGAGGCGATCGCGGGTTGAGTGAAGACATAACCACTATCTTGAAACCAAGTTCCTGGTGGAGCATTATTGCTAGGTGCACAAACAGAAATATGATTACCCCAATTACTGTAAGCAGCTTTTTTATTTAAACTAGTACTTGCTGCCACAGCGATGGCATCAGGATGTACAGCAAAACCACTGAGCCAAGCTGTATCACCTTTTAACATATCTTTAGGCCAGTTATGTTCATTGACATGGCCATCAATGGGTCGATTGGCATTACCTGCGGCAAATAAAATCACACAACCTTTACCATTGCGACCATTAGTAGCAGCATTGTTAATAGCTGCACGCTGGCGGATAGACAAGGGAAAATAAACTGCCGATGCTCCCCAACTACAAGAAATTACACTAGCTCCTTTGGCGATCGTCCAGTTAAATATCTCTTCAATAGATTCATCATCCAAAAATCCTGTCGTCCGAATTGGCATCAAAGCACAACCAGGAGCGACTCCCACTATACCTATACCATTTTCTTCAGCTAAAGCCACCCCTGCACAAGCGGTACCGTGACTAGCTTCTTTATCATCAGGTAAAGGGAGAAAATCATTCTCCTTCAAATCTCGAGGGGCGACAATTTTACCGACACCTTGAAAATCTGGGTGATTCAAATCAAAAGAATCATCTACCACAGCAATAACTGTAGAACGCACACCACGAGTAATATCCCAGGCCTTTTCTACAGATATATGGGAACCTGGCGTTAACTCCTTTCCACCACTATGGTGGAGATACCATTGTTGGGAATAAAGTTTATCACTAGGTTTATAATGAGATTCTTGCTGGATAATGATATTAGATTCAGCCCCTAAAACTTCTGGAAGTGTTTGCAACTGATTCGCAATTTTGATGGGATTGGTCGTGGCTTGCTTACTCACCAAGAAGACAAAAGTATTAGCCATGCCCACAACCGGTTTATTGAGTACTAACCTGAATGTAGTGGCGATAGTATTCCGTTTAGCCATATCTACCCAAGTAGCAAATTGAATTGTAATTTGGTCACTGAGGTAAATAAAGGAGCCAGGATTATCCTTGATTTTATAGACATGACTAGCAAAAACTACATTTTGGTCAGCCCGTGCTTGAGACATGGCTATTTCTAACTGGTCAGGGATAACGGTGAATAATTCTAGTTGAGCCGGAAGAATAGTGCGACGCCACACACCCCAATTTACCTGGGTTAACTGTGAACGGTCAAAATTAGGAGTCAGACGGAGGGTAAAACGATTCCCGGCTTTTTCTAGAATCAACTCTTCACCACCGCGCTGCAAAATTAACCCCTGGTTGCTTGCTGGTAAGCCTGTGGTGGAAAAATCGGAAGCATCAGTCATAGATAAATTTAAGTTTAGTGTGCAAGGAGAATGGGAACTTGAACCAATTAATTTTCAGTCTAAATTAGAGAGACTTATTGTATAGTTTTGTTTTATCTCCATTACAAACAGAGTTAAGATACCCGAAGTTTCTATATCTTTTCATAGTTGTCACTCTAAAATCAATGCCATGAACATTGCCAATCCTTTAATTCGCTTCACTGTCTTACCACTCATAGCAGTGCTGAGTTTGCTATCACCTGTCAATGCTCAGGTATCACAGTTAAAAGACACTACTAACTCCAACCAACCAGCAACTGACCCTAAAGAATCCCAACAACCTTGCTCCCATTACCCAAAATAGCAGTATTTTGAGCATCGAAGGTGGACAACGTTTGATGAAAGAGTCAGATGATGCAGTTTCTGCTCAAAAATACGATGTAGCAGCTAAAAAGTTACAAGAAGCACGACAAGTTTTTAATCAGTTATCTAATTTTTATCAGGATCTTTACTCTAGCTTTTCGGGAATTGATAACAAAATTTCTAATTACCAGCGACAAAAAGCTTTAGAAACAGCCCAATTGCGTGATGAAGCAACTTATCGGCTAGGACTAGTACATCGGGCGCTGAATCAACCAGAATTAGCTGTACCTTTATTAGTCCAAATTGTTAAAAGCCAAAACCCCACCAGAGAACTAGGTAAAAAAGCTTATCAACAGTTGCTGGAGTTGGGTTTTGTCCATGCGCTCAAAGATCCCAAAAGTCCTGCTCCCGTGATGCAAAATAGTGGTATTTTGAGCATAGAAGGTGGACAACGTTTAATCAAAGAGTCAGAGGAAGCGGTTTCTGCTCAAAAATATGACGTAGCTGTGAAAAAGTTACAAGAAGCACGACAGGTTTTTAATCAGTTATCTAATTTTTATCAGGATCTCTATTCTAGTTTTTCGGGAATTGATATCAGAACTTCTAATTATCAGCGTCAACAAGCGTTAGAAACTGCTCAACTCCGCGATGAAGCAACTTATCGGCTAGGACTAGTACATCGTACTCTCAATCAACCAGAAGTAGCTGTACCCCTGTTAGTACAAATTATTAAAAGCCAAAACCCCACCAGGGAACTAGGTAAAAAAGCCTATCAACAGTTATTGGAGTTAGGTTTTGTGAATACGCCTTCAGTCCCACCGCAGGGTAGCAACCCATCTTCTTCATCCCCCAAGTAAACTACCCTCTACTCCCTAAGCAAACAGATATGTTCAAAAATCAAAGCGGATTTCGATGATCTTGTTTGATAATGGGAAAGTAAGTTTTTGCAGGAATTCCGATGATTAATCCGCAGCAGGTAGAAGTAATGATCAAGGCGGGATTACCAGACGCCGAAATTCAGGTACAGGACTTAACTGGTGGTGGTGACCACTATCAGGTAACAGTAGTTTCATCACAATTTGCCGGTAAGGGACTGGTAGAACAGCACCAATTGGTTTATGGCGCATTGAAGCAAGCTATGTCAACGGAAGCAATTCACGCTTTAGCCATCAAAACCTATACTCCTGAAAAGTGGCTATCGACCGCAGCTTCTGCCAAATAATCCCCAGGGAACACGGAAATTTCCGTGAGATACAGATGAAGATTAAAAAACTATTTTTCTTCTCTGTCCCCCCTTTTGAGTCCCTGATTTTCTGTTAACTTAACAATTAGCAACATAGGAACTAAACACCATGACACCGGAAACTCAAGAAAAAATTGATACTTTAATAGCAAAAAATAAAATTTTGGTTTTCATGAAGGGAAATAAATTGATGCCTCAATGTGGTTTCTCTAATAATGTGGTGCAAATTTTCAACACCTTGGGAGTTCCTTTTGAGACAGTTGATGTATTATCAAATCAAGAAATTCGCCAAGGAATTAAAGAATATTCCAACTGGCACACCATTCCCCAAGTGTATATTAATGGTAAATTCATTGGTGGTTCTGATATCTTGATTGAAATGTATAACAATCAAGAATTGCATGAGTTAGTAGAACTCGCTCTAGCTTCATAAGTATTCCCCAGCTAGGTTCCTCCCTCTCTGTTTCGGAGTAGGGGCGTATGCAATACGCCCCTTGCTTGGGGATTTGATTTTCTAATTTAAAACTTCTTCACCTAAAACTTCTATTTTCCACGATTCGATCAGATTAACTAATTCTTGTCTGGTTTCGGTTTTCAGAAGATAACGGAAAATAAACCAAATCGCATAACCAAGTCCAATTAACTCAAAAGTTGATGCTAGTATTGGTATATCATCAACAGCATCCAAGATGGTTAGCAGTAACTTAACTGTAATTACTGCCAATAAAATCAAAATAATGCTATATGTCGCCGATTTGTATTTGTGCAGAAAATTGCTGATGTAGTTGGGGAGATTTTCTAAAAATTCAAAAGTCTGTCTGCCAATTCTTTGCCATTTATCCTTACTTATATCAACTGAGGATGGTTCAGGCTGATTATGATGATTCACCGCAGTTAAAGATAATGTATTTGCTGGTGAAATCTCAGCCTCAGATTCTGGTTGATGTTGTTGATTTTCCATAATTTTTCTCCGGGGACTATCGCCAGAAATTTTTCAAGAAAAAGGGTGTAAATATTAATATTCTCAGACCAAGTATTTACACCCTTTTGTTCTGATTAGCTAGATTATTTTTTGATTGGAGCTACATTTACTTTGATGACCACAACTTTAACACCTTTGATTTCTTTCGACAAAGGTTCAACTTTAGCTAATTGAGCCTGATCTTTAACGGTTCCTGAGATGTTCACAGTCCCATCCTCTGTAGCATCAACACTTAATTGACTCTCAGGTATATTAGCTTCTAATTTAGAACGAACTTCACTAGCTAGATCACCTGATTTTCTTTTAGTATCCCCTCCCGTCACATTATTTCGTTCTTCTCTAGCGCGAATATCCGAATTAAGTTGTCTCCGACGCACATCACTTTCAGCATCTTGTTTAGCCGCTTCGGTTTCTTGTACACTAGATGCTTGTGGCGTTTCATTCGTATCAGGTGCAGATTCAGCCGTTTTGGAAGGATTTTGACAAGCTGCTGCACCAAAAATCAGAACCATACTCATCAGCAATGGTGTTAGCTGTTTCATACTCTTTCGTCTCGACGGTTAATAATAGTAACAGCGGGTGTTCCCGACCTTGTGCTGCTCACCGTTTCCGGAATTGGTGTTTCCTGATGTTGAAGTGGTGCAGCTACATTTGCGGTATTAGGTTGGAGATTGGTGCTGGGTTCGTAAATTTCCCACTCTTTGATCCCATGACGATTGACAATATCTGCCGCTTGGTGGATTTCTTGATTTGTACCATTGAAGATAATAATGTAATCCCCTTGTTCCCAATGTTTACGGTATAGGCGATCGCGTTGATCGGCAAGTCTCCACCAGCTGGATTCAAAGCGATCGCTGACCTGAATTCCGGCGCCGATGTTTCTTGGTAATTGTTTTTGATGACTGAGATTAATTTGGCTGAGGGGAAAACCTGCGGTTCGCAAATCGTTAATTGCTGCTTCGACATCTTCTAATTGGGAAAAATAACCAATTGCGGATGGAGTAGAAACAAGATCAGGATTAGTTTGTTTACCATTTGGATAATCATAAATGCCATATTCTTGGATACCCTGACGTTGCAGAATAGCTTGCCCTTTGGCAATTTCCTCATCAGTGCCATCAATAATGATTAAATATTCACCTCGCTCTACTCGTTCATGATAAACTCTGGCTCTTTCTTCCGGAATTCCTAACCCAATCAACCCACCAATTAAACCACCTGCCACAGTGCCAATACCTGCACCGACTAAAGTGGTGGCTAAAGCCGTTGCTGTAGCTCCAGCCAGCATCACAGGACCGATACCGGGAATTGCTAAAGTGCCTAGACCAATTAATAAACCAGTCAAACCACCCACAGTTCCCCCAGAAATTGCGCCGACTCTGGCACCTTCATCAGCTTTATCACCAACTTTCTCTTGCACTGGAATACCAGCAATGTTTTGTTGATGTTCTGCATCCTTAGCAATCAGAGAAACTGTATCCATCGGAAAGCCAGAATTTTTCAATTCTTGCAGTGCTTGTGTAGCTTCTCGATGATGGGGAAATACCCCGATAGCCCGCCGTCTATGAATACCTACAACCATAATTTTTCTCCCCTCAACATGAGGATTACCTAATTTGTGATGTGAATGAATTTGTGATAAGACTAAGTACTAACTTTAATAATTCTTAATTAGGTTTTCATCAATCTCTCGGAATAAGATTCTTCTCTATCATCAGATGTAGAGGTTACGGAGTAGGGAACTAAAAAAATATTTATTACCTACTAATTTGATTTTTGACTGTGATGTTGATCACATATAATCGCCTATTAAATCACTGGTATTCTATCTAATAGTCACGGTAAATTTAGCTGCATAAAATATAGTGGAAGTATAGATAGGTTTTTAGGAATTTTGCGGTGGTGAGGGAGAGTTAGTATTATGTTAGAAAAATTATTACTGGCAGTAATGTTAACATTTAGCTTTAATTTATTTGCTCATATGAATTTATCTACTCCTAGCCAGAATAGAGAAAATGTATCTTCAACAAATCAAGAAGTACTTGCTCTGACTCAACTTCAAAAGTAGATAGGGCAAATTTAAGGATTCAGGTGAGTTGCAAAATTGACAGTTATTTAAATCCTGTTCCCTGTTCCCTGTTCCCTGTTCCCTTTCTTTGTAAATTACGGTGGCAAATAGCTCAAATTCCTTTTATGATCTGATGTATCTGATGTATAAATCTGCTTCAGTTAGAGTTGGATATTGAGTTAAGAAATACGCCATTCTGAGTATGAAAAAACACATTTTAATTACAGTCACATTTTTAACCCTAATTAGCACCATCAGCACTGCCCAAGCAGCTAACAATGAACATCTGAGTAAATTGTTATCCAGCAAAAAATGCGAAAATTGTGACCTCAGCAATGCTGGTTTGATTATGGCTGATTTAGCGGGTGCTGATTTACGCGGTGCTAATCTGAGTGGAGCCAATCTGAGTCGAGCCAATTTAAGTGGTGCTGATTTACGCGGAGCCAATTTGAGCGGTGCGAGTTTATTTGGGGTTAACCTAATTAGTGCGAGATTGGGAGGTGCACAGGTAGCTGGTGCTGATTTGAGAAATACCTACTTGACAAATTCGGAATTAACAGGTGTTGACCTCAAGAGTGCTAACTTGCAAGGTGCGATGGGTATTCCATTAACCAGCGCCAATTCAGACCAGTTTTATACTTTAGGTATAGCCGAAGCACAAAAAGGCAACTTGCAATCAGCAATAGATTATTTTAGTCAGGCGATCGCCCTGAAACCAGATTATGCGGGAGCATATTTAGCGCGTGGCATTGCTTACTACCAGCAATTAGATCGAGAAAATGCTGTCAAGGATGCTCAAACAGCCACAAATTTATTTACAAACCAAAAAAATGCCACCGGAATGCAAACAGCATTAGCATTTGCCAAAGAAGTGAAAGCACCATATAGTGATCGAGTCCAGCCTGGTAAATCCAGCTTTTTTGACTTCGTAGGTAGTGTAAGCTCAGTATTGCTACAATTCTTACCTTTTTAAGAAACAGAGGCAGAATAGTTGTGGTTTATGGTCAGGTTAGGTTCTATTTCCAAAGTTAGCATTATTATAGAACCATCAGATATATCCTGAACTGAATTCTCCTACCTACCTTTCATAACTGAAAATCCTGTGGTTGAACAACACAAGCAAGAGCCAGAAATTCCTTACTTAACCCGCACCCAAGTTTTGATTGCAATGGGAGCAACTGCCATTATTTTATGGATAGTTGCCAAATTGTGGCTAAATTTCGGTGATTTTTCCCTATTTTCCTGGCATTGGCATTTAAGGGATTTGCTTTTAGGTTTAGGGTTAGGTATCATTATCACTGTTTTAAGCGGGTTAGCTTACCGCCTTTCCCCTCCCTACCGTAAAAGTGCAGATTATTATTTGGATGTGGTGCTGAAACCCTTAGCTTTACCTGATTTAATTTGGCTAGGATTACTCCCTGGGTTAAGTGAAGAATTATTATTTCGAGGTGTGATGTTACCAGCTTTGGGTTTAGATCATACCGCTGTAATTGTATCTAGTCTTTGTTTTGGTATTTTACATTTGAGTGGTGCTCAACAGTGGCCTTATGTAATTTGGGCAACTATTATCGGGATGATCTTAGGTTATAGTGCTTTACAAAGTGGGAATTTATTAGTGCCAATTGTCGCTCATGTTGTCACAAATTTACTTTCTAGTTATTTTTGGAAAATACGTAAATCATAATTTAATCACAAAATAACCCCCATTATGCTCACAGCGATAATGGGGGATTTGTTCGACTATTTTGATTAAAAGTCATCCAGAAATTGACTCAGACGACTAATGACAGGGTCAACCTCTTGAGGAGGAGGAGGAGGGGTATAAATAGGATTAGTGGCCACCTCCACCCCTGCGGATGGATAGGGATGTTGAATCAGCGATCGCTCATTCAACATCATCGCTAGCTGTGCAACTTGTTGACTCAGTTGCAAGATTTGACGCTCCATCATCTCCAAACGGTGAGATTCCTTTGCAAAAAAACGTTCCTCCAGTCCAGCCAATTGAAGTTGCAACTCACCGATTTGTTGTTCAATTGAAGCGATCGCCGAGGTGTTCTGACTAGGTCGTACAGACTCCGGGACACATAAAGCTTGCCATAGAGCCTCTTTACAGAGATCACTAAAAGTCTTGTCAGGCTGGGACTCCAAATGGTTTTCCACTTGAGCTAACAAACTTTCATCAGCGATCTCCGGATTGAACGTAACGGATTTAACTACTTTTTTTGACCATTGGAACATTAGTTTTATGACCTAGCAGCACGAGCAGCGGATAATTGTGCCTCTCCATAAATATACTGCCCCAGAGCATTAGCCTGTCGAGAGGGTGCCGCTAAATAGGCATTAATTTGAGCGTCTTTGAGCAGACGTTGGACATCTTCCCAGAAAAACTCCCCACCACCACCAGTCAGAATTACATCAGTAGCCCGTTCTGGCAACCAAGCAAGTATACGGCTACAAATATCTCTAGAAAACTGCTCAATTAAGTTGGGGAGAAAATCATCTAGATTAGTAGGTTTGCTAGCACCTTTAGGACGATAAAAGCGTTCACCTTTAGGCTTATTAACTGCGGAAATCAAGGTGAGAGATTGACTATCTGCACCATCAATTTGAGCCGCTACGATTTCGTAAAATTTACCCATGCCAAAATCTTCACTCTTGGAAGCACCACGAGCGAAGCGGAAATTGTCCACCATTAAGAAATCGATGGTTTGATGCCCAATATCCACGATACCCACCGATATTTTGGTAAAATCAGGGGTAGTAACGCCTTTATTTGGTTGTGCTTCAGTCCAGAGTAAGCTACCATAACCTTCTGGCATCACCCAAACCTTGTTGACATTCAAAGACAAAGACTCGCCTCGGAAATTGAATACATGGGGTCCAGTGACTAAACTGGTTAATTGTGCTTTTTCTTTTTCAAATTGCTCCAAAGAAAGGAAAGGCAAACCCAAAATCACGGAAATTTCGTCTTTGAGTTTAAAATAACCAGCACTTGCTAAAACTTTTACCAGTGCATCTTCTACCTTAGATTGGCCGACGCCTAAATTGGCACCAAAGTCAGCTGCCAAATTACCAATAGCATAACCAGTACCTTGATACTCCAACCACAAATCCATTAATGGGTCAGTAGCACGAGATTCAAACACACCACCACGAACCTCTTCAGTAGACATTCGCTTGACATTGGCAGGAATAAAAGCGACGTTACTATGTTCGCGACTGATGCAGGTCTTGGTAGAAGTTCTGCCTAAATCCACACTGAGGATATTTTTAGCCACAAGACCAGTTGGTTTAGCCACGTTGATATTGTTGGCTGCAACTCGATTCATCGGAATAGCAGCAGCGTTCATGGGATTAGCTGCGGAAGGTTGGTCTGTCATGAAAGCTCCTAATCTTAACTTAACTGTAAAAAGTTATCATGCTGATTTTACAAAAACGCGAGATGCGAGAAATTCTAAGTTTGGTCAAGTGTAGCTAGAAATACGCCGAATATTTTACTTCATTTACTGAAGGTGATACCTGCAATAGGCTACACCAAGGCTAATTTAGCTTTATTTGGTATACTGTAGGCGAATTTAGCACAAATATAACCTCTAATTTCCCATCAAAAAATAATTGTGGGTCATTTTTTTTGGCGTTGCACCCAGCGTTGGATTAGCCAAAAAATAAATCCCAGAAATATACTAACTACCACAAATTTGGATACAGGCGCTAAATACTTATCGACCAGCGTATACTGACTACCCAATAAGTATCCTGAGTATGTCAATAATCCCACCCAAATTGCACTACCCAAGGTTGTGTAAAACAAGAATGGTAGTAAGGGCATATTGCTAATGCCAGCGGGGACAGAAATTAAAGTCCGGATACCTGGAACCAAGCGACCAAATAAAACCGCTTTGCTACCTTGGGAATCAAACCAGGATTTAGCTTTAGTGATATCTTTGCTAGATATAGTCAGCCACTTACCATATTTATCAGCCAAATCTTTCAAGCGCTGTTCCCCCAAAAACCTCCCAGGATAGTACCAAATCAGTGCACCGATGACAGAACCTAAAAGTCCAGCCAAAAATACGCCGAAGATATTTAATTGATTGGGATTTGCTCTAGCAGTGAATCCTGCCAGAGGCATAATCAATTCTGAGGGGATGGGAGGAAACAAATTTTCTAGGAACATTAACCAAGCAATTCCCCAATAACCTAGAGATGTGATGGTATTAGTTATCCATTCCAGCATCAAGCAAATTCCTATAATTTAGGCGTTTAGAGCCTGGGACAAAGGTAGCAGGGGAAGTATCCCCCGCTCTTTCCTGAACTGATAAGTATTGCCCTACAGCACTCTTTTTAAACAGTTGAGGTTAGTGATTGTACTCTCGACTCTGATTGCCAATCTAATGGGTTCCACACCCGATCTTCCAGAGCCATTTGCTCAATTAAACTAGCTAATCTTAGAGCTTTAAGAGCTTGCTCACCACCAACAGATGGCTGATTACCACCATGTACACAGTTAACAAAGTGTTCTAACTCTGCACTTAGAGGTTGAATATTACTAGTATAGACTTTTTCAATTAAACCATCTTGTCGGTAAAGTACTTGTCGATGATCTGTTAGCGGGTTGCTTGCAGTTTGCCGATGAATCAAAATTTCATTTTTGAGAAAATCCGCTTCAGTAAATGAATTTTTGCAATGAGCAACAATGCGGCGAATCTTGCGATGAGTTACTTTGCTAGCTGTTAGAGTCGCAACGATACCATTAGCAAAACCTAAAGTAGCCGTCACATAATCTAAATAGCCAGAATCCAAAGAACGAGTCCCACTAGCAGTTAATTTCGCCAGTGGAGAACCAGCTAATTCCAACAGCAAGTCAATATCATGGATCATTAAATCCAGGACGACAGAAACATCACTAGCCCGTGCCGAATAAGGACTCATGCGGTGAGCTTCTAGCGCCAGGACTTCCTCTGTTTTGAGGACTTGACTTAATTCCTTAAATGCGGGATTAAAACGCTCAATATGACCGACTTGCAAAATACACTGGGACTCAGCAGCAGCGTTGACTAGAGATTCTGCCTCGGAAATACTAGCCGCAATTGGTTTTTCAATTAAAACATGAATTCCAGCTAATAAGCAGTTCATACCAACAGCATAATGTAAGCGAGTCGGTACAGCCACACAAACTGCTTCTACATGGGGTAGTAAGTCAGCATAATCTTCAAAAAAACGTACCTTGTATTTACTAGCAGTTTCTAATCCGCGTTCAACGTTGATATCCGATACCCCAACTAATTCAACATCTTTCATTGAACTCAATACACGGGTATGGTGTTGTCCCATATTACCCACGCCAATCACGCCAATGCGGATGGGTCGGGGTTGATTTCGCTGTGTATATGGATTGGGTTCTGCCACTGACATGCTATTTTGCACTTAATTCTCTCCTCAACCACCAAAATTTAGAGCCGCTACGGACGTTGACATTTATACTTAAACGCCATCTGCAATCCGTCTAAAACCATCCAGATGGTAACATAGTGAGTCTATTTATGAAGAATTTCAAAGTTGACAATCAGTTCCCCTCTTATTGGCTATATTTTGCATAGACACTTAACCAACTCAGCTTTTTTCATAGTTAAATATCCCCAGTAATATGTTAGTTTATTGACTTTGAAGATTACGTAATTAATCAAAGTAAATTATCAGACAGCAGTTAGGATAATTAATTACGGAAATCAAGAGTAATAATACTTGTGTACTATTAATCTTTTTTTAATTAGGTAATTTACTAAAAAATTAATTAATAACACAATCGAGAGCAACTGCAACTAATTCCGTTAGGAATTCTTGTCGCTGAAATTTAATTCAATTCTAACTAGTATTATATACTACAGGGGACTCAGAGAGAATATTTTTTAATTAATATCTGGATGATAGTATGCTAAAAGTAGAATAATATATGAGATTTTTTATACCCTCTACGGTGTACACACCAGTAGGGGCGTATTGCATACGCCCCATATTGCATACGCCCCATATTGCATACGCCCCTATTCGAGTCACCGCAGACCCCAAACCAAAGCATGAATTCCACCAATGTTTTGAGGTTTATAACCAGACTAACTGACAAGTTGAGCCGTAATTTTCAACTCACACCTGGTTTTAACTCCCTAATTCTGAAATTATACGGTGGCGTAAGGGCGTATGCAATACGCCCCTACACAAATTCCTGGCTAAAAAAAGGCCCAAACCTATGCCAGGATTACTTGTGTGTACACCGTAGCCTGTAAGAATAAAAATCAAGTAATTCTACGTCAAGAATTAAGTAATATTTTTTACGAAATATAGAATACTATTCTATACCCCATTCACACATTATCAATCCCATTTATATAATTAGTTGCAGCAATAACAATTACATCACTATCTTTAATATTGTTTAATTCAATTAGTAATTGATTAATAGTTGCTTTTTGGTCGGTATGTGCATGTTGATTGTTTCGATTAAATCCAATACTATCTAATTCATCAATGAATAAAACAGAGGGTGCTTTCTTCCTTGCTTGAGTAAAGATATCACGAACATTTTTTTTGCTTTGACCTAACCACATACTACTAATTTCACCCAATGGTTCAGTTAAGGGAAGAAGGTAGTATTGTCATCGTGACGGTATAGGGGGACTCTACCCCATTTTTCAGCTTACAGCAATTTTCATGTATTTAGACCACAGCAAATTTTTGCGTACTTCTTTCTTTTGCGTCTACCCTGCGGGAACGCTTTCAGCGAATGCGTCTTTGCGTGAGACATAAAAATATTTATTTGAGATTGAGCTGATCACAGCAGTTTTCATGTATTTAGACCACAGTTAATTTTTGTGTCCTTCTTGCTTTTGCGTCTACCCTGCACCGAACATCTTCGACGAATGCGTGAGACAAAAAAATGTGGTTCATCTACATGAAAATCGCTGTAATTATTACACTTAAACTTTCAAAGCAGTTCCTACGTAAGGTAATTTTGCTGCAATAGCCTTAACTTGAGCCGCATTAGCAACTAACTGACCACAAGCATCCCAAGTTCCCGAAATAAAAGTGCTTCTCGTTCCTTCACCCAAAGAAACTGGTGCGGTGTAATCACCAATTTGCACTTGCAATTTTTCTAAATCTATAATTGCTGGTGTTTCCGGATTCGTAGTCACTAAATCTTGTAATTGTTTAGCAACTGCACTTTCAACGGTAACGCAAGGTATACCCATCGCTACACAGTTACCAAAAAAGATTTCGGCAAAACTTTCCCCAATTAAGGCTTGAATTCCCCACTTAGCTAAAGCTTGGGGTGCATGTTCCCGTGAGGAACCACAACCAAAGTTCCGATTGACTATGAGAATTTTTGCTCCTTGATATTGGGGTTGGTCAAACGGATGTTCACCCTTTAACGCTTGACGGTCATCTATAAAGACACCTGCACCTAAACCATCAAAAGTGATGGCTTTTAAATAACGAGCCGGAATAATGCGGTCTGTATCAATGTCGTTACCTACTAAAGGTACACCACGACCCGAAACTGTTTTAACTTCACTTACCATAATTAAGGAGTAGGGAGTAGATTTATATTAATTCGCGGACATCTGCAACTTCACCTTTAATGGCCGCAGTCGCTACCATCGCTGGACTCATTAATAAAGTGCGACCAGAAGATGAACCTTGTCTACCTTTAAAGTTGCGGTTGGATGAAGAAGCGCTGATTTGTCTACCTTGTAATTTATCGGGATTCATTGCTAAACACATGGAACATCCCGGTTCTCTCCACTCAAACCCTGCTGCTGCAAAGATTTTATCTAATCCTTCTGCTTCTGCTTCTTGTTTGACTCGTTCTGAACCAGGAACCACAAAGGCTTTGACTCCGGTTGCAACATGACGACCTTGAGCTATTTTGGCCGCTTCTCGTAAATCGCTGATGCGTCCATTCGTACAGCTACCAATAAAACAAACATCAATTTTTGTGCCTTGGATGGGTTGACCAGGGTACAAATCCATGTATTGGTAAGCTTCTTCGGCAATAAAGCGGTCTTCTTCTAAAAGTTCTTCCGGTTGGGGGATTTTTTCGTTGACTCCAATCCCTTGACCTGGTGTAATTCCCCAAGTTACGGTGGGGGGAATCAATGCTGCATCAAAGACTACGACATCATCATACTCAGCATTAGCATCACTGCGAATGGATTCCCACCAAACTAGGGCTTTTTCCCAATCTGCACCCTGGGGAGCAAAGTCTCGATTTTGTAAATAGTCATAAGTAACTTGGTCGGGATTAACATAACCGCATCTAGCACCACCTTCAATGGCCATGTTGCAGACAGTCATCCTTTCTTCCATATTCATTTGCTCAAAGGTAGTGCCTGCAAATTCATAAGCATAGCCAACTCCACCTTTTACTCCCAATGTGCGAATGATATGCAAAATTACATCTTTAGCATAAACACCAGGTTTCAAAGTGCCATTAACTTCTATTTTCTTAACTTTCAATTTAGATAAAGCTAGAGATTGAGCTGCTAGTACATCTCTGACTTGACTAGTCCCAATCCCAAATGCGATCGCTCCAAATGCTCCATGACTAGAAGTATGACTGTCTCCACAAGCAATGGTCATCCCTGGTTGTGTCAATCCTAGTTCTGGTGCAATTACATGAACTATACCTTGATTCCCGGAACCAATGTTATAGAATGTAATATTATGTTCTTGGCAATTTTTTTCTAAGGCTTGAATCATCTCCTCTGCCAAATTATCGACAAAGGGACGGGCTTGATTTTCTGTGGGTACAATATGGTCAACGGTGGCTATAGTCCGCTCTGGAAACAGTACTTTGAGATTACGTTCCCGTAGCATCGCAAAGGCTTGAGGGCTAGTAACCTCATGAATTAAGTGTAGTCCAATAAATAGTTGTGTCAACCCAGAAGGAAGTGTACCAACGGTGTGTAAGTCCCAAACTTTATCAAACAGGGTACCTTTGCTCATACAGCAGTTAATAATTTCAGTAGTTAGGTTTTCTATAATATCAAAGAATGTAGCATAAGTAGCAACTAATTAATCTGGCGAAATTGAACGTATTTATGGGGTAGTTACTAGTGGTACTAACTGGAAGTTTTTATTTATCGAAGGGACTACTGTTTATATAGATTTAGTCGAATATTACATTCAGGCGGAAAAGATTTTAGGAATTTTAATGAAGTCTTTTCCACAAAGTATTTCTAAGAAAAAAGACTAGAAATGACTTCTAGCCTTTTTTCAAAATATGGGCAGTACCAGACTCGAACTGATGACATCCTGCTTGTAAGGCAGGCGCTCTACCAACTGAGCTAACCGCCCTTTTGTTCGACTCATCTACTATAGCAGAGGCTTTAGCGATCGCGCAAGGGTTTGGCAAAAATTTTTTTTGAGATGATAATCTGATACTAATACAGCACTCAGGACGGAGAATGCCTTCTGGACGGACACATGATCGCATTACTATGTATACTCTGCCCATAGTAGCAGGTATTACTTTCTGGTTTACTCACAGTGGCAATATTACACTGTTAATTGCGGGTGGGTTCATTTTTGGGGGACTGATGTTTGGCTCATGACTTAGATATTTACTCCCTGCAATTCCAGCGGTGGGGGTTTCTCCGTTGGATTTGGCTACCTTATCAAAAAAATTTGCGTCATCGGTCTTTTTTATCCCACGGACCGATTATCGGCACGACTTTGCGGGTAGTTTATCTGGGAGTAATATTGATAATTGTGGCTATTTTGGTTTTATGGGTAGGGACTTGGTGGGGAACTTTGACTTTAGATTGGCAGAGTTTAGGATTATCTCTAGGGCGATCGCTCTATAGTTTCGAGTTTTTAGCTTTATTTTTAGGGTTGGAACTGGGAGCAATGAGCCATTCCGTCAGCGATGGGGTGAATTCAGCTTATAAACGCATGCAAAAACAAGGGTTTCGAGGTTTGCTCAATCATGGCAAAATTAAGAAACGTAAAGCTAAAAGTAATCCCAAACCTCGTTTAAAACCTAAAACCAGTAAAACTCGGACTAAATAATTATGGAATTCAATCAAAATCCTACTTTGGATGCATTGCAAAAGTTAATTGAAGTAGTAGCCAAATTGCGATCGCCTGATGGGGGTTGTCCTTGGGATTTAGCGCAAACACCATCCAGCTTAACTCCATATGTGATTGAAGAAGCTTATGAGGTGGTGGATGCAATTCAGGGCGGAAATCAAAAAGCGATCGCCGAGGAACTGGGAGATTTACTCTTACAAGTAGTATTACAAGCCCAAATTGCGAATGAAGCTGGAAATTTTTCCCTCCAAGAAGTCGCTGAAGGGATTTCCGAAAAATTAATTCGTCGTCATCCCCATGTATTTGGAGATGTAACGGTGGAAAATATCGAGGAAATTGGCGAAAATTGGCAAAGAATCAAAGCTAAAGAAAAGGGTGAAGAATATACAGAAACTCAAAAACTTAGCGCTAAACTTAGTCGTTATCGCCGCAGCCTTCCGCCCTTAATGGCCGCACAAAAAATTTCCCAAAAAGCCGCAGCAGTGGGGTTTGAGTGGGAAAATATTGAGGGAGTATGGGCAAAATTTCAGGAGGAACTGGGAGAATTCCAACAAGCTTTAGCCGAAGAAACCCCTGACCGACAACAAGCAGAATTAGGGGACTTATTATTTGCAATTACACAATTAGCTCGTTGGTATAATTTAGATACAAGTGCTGGTTTACAAGGAACCAGTCAAAGATTTATTCAACGGATAGAAAAAATGGAAGCGGTGGTGAAACGACCACTTTCTGATTGTACATTGGCAGAATTAGATGCTCTTTGGCAAGAGGCTAAAATCCAACTGGCCAAAGAAGGATATAGTTAACTAAAATTAGGATTTTTTCTCAAACCACTTATCATAGAGATTCTGATAAGTCCCATTCTCTTTGAGAGTTAACAAAGCATTATTAATTGGTTTGCGGTCAAGACTGTCATTAGGTAAAATGATGCCATAGTTTTCTTCACGGAAGATAGAACCCACCACATTTACCTTTCCTTTACCTTGATTAGCACTATAATATAGAAGTATAGGCGCATCAAAAACCATAGCATCAGCTTTTTTCTTTTCCAAAGCCTCAAAAGCATCTTGAACGTTGGCTAGGGGTAACACGGAAATATGATTTTCTTGCAAATATGCTGCTGATGTACTACCTCTGGTAGTGACAACTAATTTACCCGGTAAATCACTTACACCTTTAATATCTCCTTGGAGTTGCTGTACTGTTAAAGAGGTGGTAGCGTTAGCTGTAAAGTAAGCAACAAAGAGAACACCAATAAACATCCATATTACAGCTACTATTCTGCTGATAATTCCCTTAGGCATTTCATCAGCTTGAGTGGCTAATGTAGAAGAAGCCCACCAACAAGCTTTAAAGATACCGGGAAAATAAGATTTGGAAATAATTCCCGATGGGTGTCCTCGTTCGGATAACCAAACGATATGGCCAGCAATGACAATGAGAACGATAGCAATACCAATCACCTTTAACAGGGTAGGGGAGAAAAACAACTGGAAAATATTGGGTAAGCCACTATCGTTAGATTCAACAGTGCGGACTAAGATTTGCAGACCGGATGCAAAAACAGGTAAGGAAAAATCAAACTTTTTCTGACGTTCTGCGGTAATTGAAATCGCAGCTATTCCCAAATTAACTTTGTTGCTTTCCACCGCAGAGAATAATTCCTGTTGACTTGGATACTCAACAAACTTAAATTCTCTACCTAGCTCTTTACTAATGCTGTTCCACAAATCAATACTAAATCCTGATAACTTACCTTGTTCAGAAAATACAAAGGGAGGTATAGCCCTAGTCCCGACAATTAATGGGGCTGAGGTGTTTGTGGAGTTTGTTTTTGGCGCTGGTGTGGAGTCTGGTTTTTGAGCTACCACGGGTGATAGTACCAGTACTAAAGACACCATTGCAGCTACGAGTCCTAACCATAAGTAGTTCCGGTTCCATCTAAATGGAGATTTATTTGCGAGCTTGCTCATAGAGTTTTTTTGTCAAAATCGGATTATAAAATTGATAAAACCTTGGCGTATATATTATTGCCTAAATCGTTTATTTTTGATTTAATATCTATGAAACCTGATATAAAGCTAATATTGCATACGTAATTACACTGAAACCATGCTTTTTCTGATTACGTATAATTATTGCTAAAATTAGTTTTAAATTTAACTATCTAAATTTGTTAGAGATTGGGGAATCAATATGACTAATTTACTTCCTAACAGGGAAGTGGCGGCTCGTAGGTTACGCTGTGAAGCTGTAACACCAGATGACTTAGAAATACAAAAATTATTAATCCATTCCCAAGTCAAGTTAATTACACCAACACCACAAGCAGCAAGAGCTTTAAAAGTACCACACTACAGCTTGGAAAAACTAGCACAAGATAGATTGGCAGCAAATGGTATCCGAGTTGCTCCCGTATTACTAGCGTCACGCTGTTTAAAGTCTGCTGTGAGTGAAGTTATCTCAAAATCGGATATTGAGGGAACTGCTCGTGCGCTAACTCCTGCTCTCCAAGCCATTTTACGTGCTGGAGTAAACTTAGAAGAATTAGCAACAGTAGCTAATACTCGGACTCAACAACTAGCTCGTTTAGCAATTCATTACACAGCTTTGCTGAAATTACAAGCAATGGTAGATTCGGCTTCTGTTCTTTGGGAAGCAACTCGTATGGTAACTAAGTCTGAAGCACTACTCATTTATGGTTACTTTCAACCACGTATTGATCGAGCTCAATTTCTTGAATGCGATCGCCGGTCATGGTAGCGTTATGATTCTACCCTGTCCAGATTCTCCTACTTTTCGAGACAACCAAGCAGCAATCAAATGGCTAGAACAACAAGGTTGGGAAATAGAAGAATCGGTACCAAAAAACCAAACCTTGGCAGAGCAATTAACAGAATGCTTGCTCACCACTACAAATCCTCCCGATCATGTACAAGCTCACATTTATCCTCATATAGAAGCAGAGGTGAGAGGAGTACTTGCTCAAGTTAAAAGTTTGCTTTTTCAGGGAACACCAGCTAACGAAATTGTCTTGGTAGCGCGGGACGATGCGTTTTATGGTTCATTACTGTCTTAGATATTGCTCATGAATATAAACTGCCCATACGTGCTTTGTATGCAATTCCCTTAATTGATACTAGATTAGGAGCTTGGATACAATTACTATTAGAGGTAATTCAGCAAAAATTTCCCTTTGAGTCTACAGCCAAATTATTGAGTCATCCCCTGTGCTCTGGTCTATCTGGGGAAATTTGGATTCAAGCTCGTCAGCAACATCCGTTTAATCTTTTTGCTTGGCAGAATTTGGGTGTCAATCTCTCATTGTTAGATTGGCCACCAGAAGATAACCGTGCTAATTGGGTAGAAAGGTTACAAGATATTCTGAATAAATTTGATGTCCGTAAACGTTCTGGACGTTGGGCTAGAGAAATTGTTGCTTACTATGAACTGCAAGCTGGGTTAGTGGAACTATCAAAACCTGAAGTAGAAGTTATTAGCCAAGAAGAATTTGCTCAGGATGTAATTAGCAGTTTGACAATGCTAACAGTACCGGCTGAACCTGGTAGAGGTGGTGTAGAATTGCATACGCCATTATCGTTATTCGGTGCAAAATTTAGATATGTTTTTGTTTTAGGTGCAACTGAAGGGATTTTACCTACTCCTGTGCGGGATGACCCCATGCTTGACTTTTATGAACGAAAACAACTACGACAATTGGGGTTTGAATTAGAAGATGCTGCTCAATCTGCACGAAGAGAAGCAATTTCATTTTATGTATTACTACAAATACCTACCCAGCAATTGATTTTTTCCTATCCGGAAATGATTGGCTCTCAAACATCTTTACCTAGTCCTTACTTAGCTAAATTGAGATTAAAATCTATAGCACCCCCACCTCTACCAATTGTTAGTTTAGAAGCAGCACGACGCATTTATCTAAGACGCGATACTTGGTTAGAAGATATAGTTTTACCTTATGCCATCCATGCTTGGACTGTAGAAAAGCGACGGGAGGGAAGTGAACCTTATGATGAATATGATGGTGTAGTAGAAATTACTTTAAATCCTCAAAGTAGAATTTTCAGTGCGTCACAGCTAACAATTTTAGGTCAATGTCCTTTCAAATGGTTTGCTGATAAAGTACTGAGATTAGCAAATCTAGAAGAAGCAGAGGAAGAACTTAATCCTGCTTTAAGAGGTCAACTTTATCATCGCAGTTTAGAGTTAGTTTTAGCAAAAGTACTGGATGCTGCCGATATTACTCAAGCTGGTTTAGACGGACTAGAAGCAGCATTTATGCAAGCAGAACAGGATTTACAATTGCCCAATATACCTGCTTGGGAAGCTCAGAGAAATGAACATATCAAAGTTTTAAGTCGCGCTTGGGAACAACCAGATTTTTTACCATTAAATACACAAGTAGTGAGTTTGGAAAAAGAGTTTACTGGCGATTGGTATGGCTTAACCGTAACCGGAAGAATTGATAGAATAGACCGCACTCCTGAAGGGTTAGTTTTATTAGATTACAAAAGTGGTTCGGAAAAACCTCCAGGAATCAAAGATGAAAAAGGCAAAGCATCTGTAGATATTCAATTGCCTTTATATACCCATATTGCTAATACAGTTTTGTTCCCTGGTGAAACGGTTAAGGGGGCTGATTACTACTCACTGAAGCATCGCAAAAAATCTAATCATAAAGGACTTGGTGAAGAAGAACAACAACAGATAGCTGCAAAAATTAAAAGTCACTTGGAAACAGGAAACTACCCTGTAAATCCTGATGTTGAGGGAACTGCTTGTAGTTTCTGTGCCTATGATTTAGTATGCCGCAAAGGTAATCGTCAAAGTCGGAAAGGGGGTGCAGTATGAGTTTAACTCCTCAACAACAAGCAGCAGCTTATGCTAATGGTAGCGTAGTTGTCACAGCTGGAGCGGGAACAGGGAAAACCCATATGTTAGCTGAACGCTATGTTTACCATTTACAGGAGAATGAACTTTCACCTTTGGAAGTAGTCGCGGTTACATTCACAGATAAAGCAGCAGCAGAATTGCGAATCGCGCATCCGTTCTTTAGCCAACCAGCGATTACCAGATAGATTTGACTTATTAGCAGAACTAGAAGCAGCCCAAATTAGTACTATCCACGCTTTAGCTGTGCGAATTTGTCGAGAACATCCTTTAGTAGCTGATGTACCACCTGACTTTACAGTTTTGGATGAATTAGAGGGAGTACTTTGGTCTAATCAGTGGTTTTATGAAGCATTAGATACCTTACCACAGAAGCTTTATGAGCAGGTTCCCTATTTTTTAATGTGTGAAGCTTTGCGAACTTTGTTGAAAGACCCCATTACTGCTAAACAAGCTTTGTCACAGGGTACTGAGCGATGGCAACAATTAGCACAAACTTTACAACAGAATGCTTTGAATGAATTATTGCAAAATCCCGTTTGGTTAGAAGCAAGGGATACTCTACAAACTTATCAGGGGAAAGCGGGCGATCGCCTAGAATTAGAAGCACGTCAACCTGCTATAGGGGCAATAGATGAAATAGAATCAGGATATAATATTAAACAAGCCTTATCCATCATAGCTGGTTTAAAAATAAATGTAGGTAGTAAAAAAAATTGGGCAGAAGGAGTCTTAGAAATTGTCAAAAATGCCATTGAAGGAATACGTGAGCTAGTAAAAACTAGCTTAAAAACAGGTTTAATTACTCTAGAGATTGGTGTTGCTGATGAAAAATTAGCAGCATTGTTACCAGCATTAAGAGAAGCTTTCGAGTTAGTTCAACACCATATAAACCAAGCAAAACGCCGCACCCGCTGTTTAGATTTTGCTGATATAGAAGTTCATGCTCTCTTGGCTTTGGAAGATGAGCAGGTACAAAAATACTATGCTCAAAGATGGAAAGCCTTCTTAATTGATGAATTTCAAGATACTAACCCTGTTCAGTCCCAAATATTAGAATTACTGACACAAAACACTCAGGTGACAATAGTTGGTGATGTCAAGCAATCAATATATGGTTTTCGTCGTGCTGATGTGGAAGTTTTTGAAAATTGGCGCAACTTTATTTGTAGCAACAATGGTGATGAAGTTACTCTAGATACTAGCTTTCGTACACATCAACCATTAGTAGAAAATATTAACAGTGTATTTGCACCTTTGCTAGGTGAACTACACCAAAATTTAGAAGGTCATAGAACTGTAGCACCTAACTCTCATCCACCAATCCAAGTTTATGTAGTACAAACCGAATCAAAAATAAGCAAATCTCTATGTGAGAGAGTAGAAGCTAGTTATATTGCAGATTTACTCAAAAATATGCTGGATCAGCAAACACTGATTCATGATCAGAAAACTGGCAATTTGCGACCCATAGCACCGGGAGATATTGCCATTTTATCCCGGACTTGGGAACCAATAGAAAATTATGGTGAAGCTTTAGAAAGTTTGGGAATTCCTACAGCTTTAGCTGGTGGTGGTGATTTGCTAGCAACTAGAGAAGCCAAAGACGCTTGGGCATTATTGCAGTTTTTAGCCGATACGAGCGATGATTTAGCTTTAGTCGCAGTGTTGCGTAGTCCGTTCTTTGCAGTGAGCGATCGCCCATTATTTACCTTTGCTCAACAAGAAGCCACAAAAGTAGCAGAAAACAAGGGTGAAAATCCTGGAGAAAAAACCCGCACCAAAGTTAATTGGTGGCAAAAACTGAAAACAACCGATATTACTGAATTTAGCCGACCTGTACAAGTCCTGCGTCAGCTATTGCGCGATCGTAATTTAGAACCTCCTACCCGTCTACTGCAATTAGCAGATAACTTAACAGGTTACACCGCCGTAATTACTAATTTACCAGGAGCGAATAGAAGAGAAGCTGACTGGCGTAGTTTTATAGAATTAATCCGACAACTAGAACATGGTAGTCATGATGTTTTTACCGTGGTGCGTCGGCTGAAACGACTTGCTGCTGCTGAGGTGAAAATATCCCGTTTACCATTATCCACTCATGATGCCGTAGCTTTAATGACCATTCATGCTGCCAAAGGTTTAGAGTGGCCTGTAGTTGTCATTCCCGACTTGAGCCGTCCTCGAAATAACGGTGGTGAAACTATCTACTTTGACTCTAATCATGGTGTAGCTTTGAAGCTGGAAGACGAAAAAGGTGAGACACTAAAACCAGTGCTTTATACTTGGTTAGAATATCAGCGAAAGCAAAGAGAGGAATCAGAAGCTTTACGGGTGTTGTATGTAGCTTTAACTCGTGCTCGTGACCAACTAATTCTCACCGCAGCAGGGGAGAAAGGTGGAATGTTGACTAAGTTACAAATAGGTTTAGAAGCTGCGGGAATTACTATACAACCCATTCCCTTTGACCCAGAATTAGCTCAACCTCCGATTTTGCCAGCACCATCTTTAATAGCACAACCTGAGAAACTATTACTAAATACTATAGGGTCAGGTTTATTTGAACTACCTGTAACTGCACTCAGTGATTACGCCCAATGTCCTCAAAAGTTTCATTATCACTTTATCCAAGGACATCCAGGTATAGGTTCAGGTTTTGGGACAGCAAGACGAATCGGAACTTTGGTACACATAGCACTAGAACATAAAATCCATGACGTGCAAAAATTGGCAGGTTTTGATATTGAGTTGAGTCAAGAGTCTGTAGCAGAGGCTTTACATTTAGCAAAGCGATTTGATGAGCTACAGATTTTCTCTACCTTTCACCAAGCTAAGACACAATGGGAGCAGCCTGTTACTTTGAGTATAGGAGGATTAACACTTAATGGCATCGTTGATTTATTAGGCTCAGAATGGGTATTAGATTTTAAAACTGATCAGGAAATGAACCCACAGCATCACCGCTTTCAGCTTTGGGCTTATGCACAAGCAACAGGAAGAACAACTGCTCATATAGCTTATTTACGTCATGACAATTTGTACACTTTCAGCGCGGAAGATTTGCACACTATTGGTCAAGAAGCAGAGATTTTAGTTAAGCGTATTTTAGCTGGTGATTATTTTGCTGTATCTTCTCCTGTTAATTGTAATTTCTGTGTTTATGCTGAAATTTGTGAACACCGTTATGAAGGTGATAATACTAGTATTAATTCATCAACAATGGTAAATGAACCACCTCAAATACAACAAGAACAGCTAATTGAAAATTTATCTTTAGAAATTCCTTCTATATCTTTATCAAAACCCCCAATACAAGATACAAGTGAGGCAGAATTATTAGCAGCAAATATTAGTAGTTACTTTGCTGAAGCAGCAGCACAATATCATTGATTAATTGTCATTCCCAGCAGAAGTTTACCAAAAGTTAAATTCCAGGAAATAGCACAATTAACTAATAGCACTTATGTCAATGTTAATTTGGAATTGAGTCAGTGTTTATTAGAGTTACCAAAACGTCAAAGACCATTACAAGTACAATCTTTATTACAAAAAATAGTGGAGAGGAATAATAGTGAAGTAGTTTTTTTAGAACATTTACAAATTCTCTTTGACCAGTCCCTCCAGCTAGATATATGTCGATGTCTCCGGCTATTAGCACGACAACGAACAATTGTGGCTATTTGGTGTGGTAGTGTTCAAAATAGTATTTTAACTTATGCTGAACAGGGACATCCAGAATATTATCTTGATCATCAAGGTGGTTTGTTAATACTCAACCTAGAACAGCCAAGTTAAGCCAAGACAAGCCAGATAGGATTACCATAAAATTAAAAAAGATATCGCCATGAAATACAGAGATTTAATTCAATTTGAACCTATTGAAAGTGTAATTCAGTTACAAAATGCTAGTGAATTAGCTGAAGCAGAGCGACTGGTTTCTACCTATGTTATTTCTCAAGAAATGGCGGAAAGGTTGAGCAATGTCATGTTACCGAATTTGCAATTTGAGCAACCAGCAGATAATAAAGGCATTTTTATTATTGGTAATTACGGTACGGGGAAGTCGCATTTAATGTCAGTGATTAGTGCGATCGCCGAATATCCTGAACTCAGCACCAAGTTACAAAATCCAGACATAGCCAAAAGTGTAGCTAGTATTGCAGGTAAATTTAAAGTTATTCGCATTGAAATTGGTTCTACCACAATGGACTTACGGGAGTTTATTTGCTCTCAACTAGAAGCAGCATTATTTAATTGGGGAATAAATTTTCAGTTTCCAAATAGAGATAAAATTCCCAACCATAAAGGTGTCTTTGAAGATATGATGACTGAATTTCAACAGCACTATCCAGACCAAGGGCTGTTGTTAGTCATTGATGAAATGCTAGACTATTTACGTACTCGCAAAGACCAAGAATTAATTCTGGATTTGACTTTTCTCCGGGAAGTTGGAGAAGTTTGTAAAAATCTCAGATTTCGCTTTATTGGTGGTTTACAAGAAACCTTATTTGATAGTTCCCGTTTTGCTTTTGCAGCTGATGCTATCCGTAGGGTAAAAGACAGATTTGAGCAAATGTTAATTGCTCGCAACGATATTAAATATGTAGTTACTGAAAGACTGCTGAAGAAAACGAACGAGCAACAAGCTAAAATTCGTCAACATCTCACCAAATATTCTAAATTTTACGGCAATATGAGTGAGAGGATGGATGAATTTGTGCGATTATTCCCAGTTCATCCTGATTATATTGACACATTTGAGCGAATTACCATAGCTGAAAGACGAGAGGTGCTGAAAACTCTGTCTTTAGCCATGAAGAAAATTTTAGATCAAGAAGTTCCTAGCGATTCCCTTGGACTAATTACCTATGATAGTTATTGGGAAAACATCAAAGAAAACACCGCGTTTCGCTCAGTTCCTGATATTCGTGCTGTTATTGACTGTTCCCAAGTTCTAGAGTCACGCATTCAGCAAGCTTTTACCCGTCCTGCTTATAAACCAATAGCAGTAAAAATAGTTGCTGGTTTATCAGTACATCGGTTAACAACTGGAGATATTTACTCTCCATTGGGAGCAACACCAGATGAATTACGGAATAGTTTATGTCTATATGATCCTATCATAGAGGATTTAGGTGGTGACCCTGCGGATGATTTACTTTCTTATATTGAAACTGTATTAAAGGAAATTCACAAAACAGTTAGCGGTCAGTTTATTTCTAGCAATACCGAAAACCGTCAATATTATATTGATCTGAAAAAAACTGATGATTATGATGCTTTAATTGAAAAGCGGGCAGAAAGTTTAGATAATACTCAGTTAGATAGATATTATTTTACTGCACTTGTCAGGGTTTTAGAGTGTGATACACAAACCTATAAAACTGGATATCAAATTTGGCCTCATGAATTAGAGTGGATAAGTAGAAAAGTTACACGTCAAGGATATTTATTTTTTGGAGCACCTAACGAGCGACCGACTGCTCAACCACCACAAGATTTCTATTTATATTTTATCCCACCCCATGATTCACCAGAGTATAAAGATGAAAAAAAACCGGATGAGGTATTTTTCCATCTTACCAAACCGGACGAGATTTTCCAGCAGAATTTAGTGAAATATGCTGCTGCATTGGATTTAGCTACCACTTCTTCTGGACAAGCGAAAAGAAGCTATGAAGATAAAGCTAAAACTTTTGTGCAGAATTTAGTCAAGTGGTTACAAGAACATATCAATACTGCTTTTACTGTTACCTACCAAGGTAAAACTAAGCAGTTTGTAGAATGGGGTAAAAGTAGTAAAATCGCAGGTAACGCCCGTGATAATGTGCGGGATATGATGAATGCTGTTGCTTCTGCTTGTTTAGCTGTCCATTTTGATGACCAAGCACCGGGATATCCTCGTTTTAATCAATTGGTGACTAGATTTACTCGTGAGCAGTATGTAAAAGAAGCTTTACGTGCTTTGAAAGGAGGTAACAAAACCAAACAAGCAATAACTGTACTGGATGCTTTGGAGTTATTGGATGGAGATAAGTTATCTGTTAGTCAATCCAAGTACACTAATTATATTGTCTCTTTAGTCCAGCAAAAAGGGAGTGGTCAAGTTCTCAACCGTGCAGAAATTATTCAAGATATATCTGGGGTTGAGTATATGGGAGTTGATGCACCATATCAATATCGTCTTGAACCACAATGGGTGATAGTGTTAATAGCAGCGTTGGTGTACAATGGCGACGTGGTGTTAGCAATTCCGGGGAATAAATTTGATCCTAATAATTTGGATAGTTTAATTAATTCTCCCTTGGATGATTTAATTAACTTCAAGCATCTGGAAAAACCCAAAGATTGGAATTTACCTGCACTAAGAGCATTATTTGAATTGTTGGAACTAAGTCCAGGATTAGCACAGTTAGTAACTCAGGGTGAAAATGAACCAGTCCAGCAGTTACAAACAGCAGTGACACAAAAAGTTAATCAGCTAGTTACTGCTAGACAAAAGTTGACTAGTTTAAATTTTTGGGGTCGTAACTTATTCAGTCATGATTTACAAAATGAATATGGTACTAGTTTAGACAAAGTAAAAACCTTTTTGGAATCTTTACAAGCTTATTCTACGCCAGGAAAACTGAAAAACTTCCGGCATCAAGAGTCGGAGGTAAAGGGACACCAAGCTGGTTTGGATACTCTACAAGCAGTGGAAGTACTGCAACAATTAGTTAGTAACTTGGGTTCTATGACAGCGTATCTGACTACATCTGAAATAATGTTACCAGTTAATCATCCTTGGTTAACCCAGATGCATCAGGTTAGAGAGGAAATTACCACAGATATTTTAAATCCCCAGAAACGCATTGTAGCTAATTTTGGGCAGCAAAGTTTGCAAAAGCTGGAAAAATTGCAGAAGATTTATATTCAAGTTTATCTAACTTTACATGGGGAAGCGCGACTGGGAATAAATGAGGAGCAACAGAAAACGCAGTTAACCCAGGATAGGAAGTTGCAAAGTCTCCAGAAATTAGCGACTATAGATTTAATGCCAGCTAGTCAGTTAAAAGACTGGCAAAATACTGTAGGTAGTTTGAAAAGTTGTGTTAAGTTAACAGAACAGGACTTACAAGCAAAGTCTATTTGTCCTCACTGTCAGTTTAAACCCACGAGTGAGGTGGTAGGTAAACCCGCAAAAATTATATTAGAGGAGATGGAAACTCAACTTGACGAGTTGTTAGCAGACTGGATCAGGATGTTATTAACCAATTTGGAAGATCCGACGATATTAGAGGCTTTAAATTTACTCACATCGCCAAAAAAGCAGCTAATAGATGTATTTTTAGAGTCAGAAGTTTTACCTGAACCCTTGACAGATGAGTTTATTCGTGCAATACAGGAAGTGCTTTCTGGGTTAAAGAAGGTGGTGGTAAAAACAGCAGATTTACAAAAGGCTTTGCTGACTGGTGGTTCTCCCTGTACTGTGCAAGAAATGAAGAAGCGATTTGAAGATTATATAAATGAACTCACAAAAGGAAAAGATTCAAGTAAGGTAAGGATTATTGTGGAGTAGGATATACAAATGACTGAACAACCCTACATTCTCAACCTATTCGATTACAGTAACTCTACTGCTCCACAATCTTCAGTAGAGTGTTTTGGCATAAAATTTGAGAATGAGCAAGCAAGGCGTAGTTATTTTCTAGAAGAACTGCGAAAAAAGCTGCAACAACCTGATTTTCGTAACGTTGAAGGATTTCCTATTGGTGAAATTGAGGATATTCTAGCAATTTCTGATCCACCCTACTATACTGCCTGTCCAAATCCTTGGATTGCTGACTTTATAGAGCAATTCGGTAAAAAATATAATGCTGATGTAGATAATTACCAAAGAGAACCATTTACAGCCGATGTAAGTGAAGGAAAAACTGATGGTATTTTCACAGCGCATAGCTATCATACAAAGGTTCCCCATAAAGCAATAGTTCGCTATATTCTCCACTATACTGAACCTAATGATATTATTCTAGATGCTTTTGCAGGTTCTGGTATGACTGGTGTAGCTGCTCAAATGTGTGCTAAACCAGATCCGGATTTTCGCTATAAAGTAGAAACTGAAAGGAAAGCAGCAGATTTACCATCGCCTCAATGGGGTTCGCGTCGGGTTGTACTAAATGATTTAGGTTTAGCTGCAACGTTTATTGAAGCTAACTATAATTTACCTTTTAATGTTGAAACTTTTGAAAGAGAAGCTAGGCGTATTTTAGATGAATTAAAACAAGAAATCGGCTGGATGTATGAAACTCTACATACAGATGGTCAAACTAAAGGACAAATTAATTACACTGTTTGGAGTGAGGTTTTTACTTGTCCTGAATGTAGTGGAGAAATCATTTTCCTTAATGAAGCTTTAGAAACCGAAACAAAAAGAGTTAAAGATGATTTTCCTTGTCCTCATTGTGGCACTGAGTTAACTAAGAATCGCATGGACAAATTATATGAAACTTATTTTGATTCAATCATAAATAAAAGTGTTAGACGTATTAAACGTCTAGCTGTTATTATTAACTACAGTATAGGCAAAAATAAATATGAAAAACAACCAGATGAGAATGATTTAGCAATTTTAAAGAAAATTGATACCTTATCATTACCTTTAAGTGTGCCAACAGAAGAAATTCCTTTTATGCACATGACGCACCAACGTGCGCGTATGGAAGTATTTGGAATTACCCATATTCATCACTTTTTCATTTCTCGTGGAGCACAGGCTTTAGGGATTTTATGGTCAAAAGCTATGGCAGTAAAAGATAGACGAATACGAAATATGATGTTGTTCTTTGTAGAACAAATAATTTGGACAACTTCATTATTAAATAGATATCGTCCTACAGGATATTCACAAGTTAATCAATACATGACTGGTGTCTATTATTTACCTTCTCAACATTCAGAGTGTAGTCCTTGGTATATTTTGGATGGTAAATTACAACGCTTAACAAAAGCATTTTGCGCTTTTCCTACAATACTTAATCAATCTCTAGTAACTACTGGGACAGCAGCAAAACTTGGGCTTCCAAACAAATCAATAGATTATATTTTCACAGATCCTCCTTTTGGTGAAAATATTTACTACTCTGACCTTAATTTCTTAGTTGAGTCATGGCATCGAGTATATACCGATGCACAACCAGAAGCGATTGTTGACAAAGCTAAGGGTAAAGAATTACTAGATTACCAAAAATTAATGCAGTCTTGTTTGGAAGAATACCATCGTGTTCTTAAACCGGGTCGATGGATGACTGTGGTTTTTCATAATTCACGCAATGCTATTTGGAATGCAATTCAAGAAGCAATGCTTTCAGCAGGATTTATTGTAGCTGATGTGCGTACTTTGGATAAACAACAAGGTTCTTATCGACAAGTTACCAGTACAGCTGTAAAACAGGATCTTGTAATTTCAGCCTATAAACCTACAACGAGACTTGAAGCAAATTTCGAGTTGGAAGCTGGTACAGAAGAAGGTGCTTGGGAATTTGTACGAAATCATTTAAAACAACTTCCTGTATTTATTTCGGAAAATAATCAGTCCGAAATTATAGTCGAAAGACTAAACTATCTTTTATTTGACCGCATGATTGCTTTTCATATCCAGAGAGGTGTAACAGTACCACTGTCAGCCTCAGAATTTTATCTTGGACTTGATCAAAAATTTTCTAAATGTGATGAGATGTACTTTTTGCCTGAACAGATGGCTGAGTACGAGAAAAAACGTATCACAGTTAAAGAAGTTCTTCAGTTAGAACTTTTTGTCACTGATGAATTAAGTGCAATTCTTTGGTTAAAGCAGCAACTTAATAAGAAACCTCAGACATCTCAAGAATTAAATCCCGCTTTTATGAAAGAATTACCTGGATGGTCTAGACATGAAAAATATTTAGAGTTAAATGATTTACTACGAGAAAATTTTATATGCTATGAAGGTGAAAGAGCCATACCTCTACAAATTGTTTTATGGCTTAAAGAATCGTCTATTTACCGTGAAAAAATTCAAGCAATTGAGTCAAATTCACTAACGGAATCAGGGTTAGAGACAACAGATACTATATTAATAAATGCTGCTAAAAATAGATGGTATGTTCCTGACCCAAATAAAGCTGGAGATATTGAAAAACTTAGGGAAAGAAGTTTACTTAAGGAGTTTGAGCAGTATCAACAGTCTAAACAAAAGAAGATTAAAATTGTACGCATAGAAGCTATTCGTGCAGGGTTCAAAAAAGCATGGCAAGAACGCAATTACCAAACAATTATAGATGTTGCTGAAAAAATTTCTGATAATATTTTACAAGAAGATTCTAAACTATTGATGTGGTATGATCAAGCTTTAAATAGGGTAGGTGATAATAATGTTTGAGTATCTACTTTTAGAAGACCTGGGTATATTCTCCAGATTAGAATGGCAAAATCATCAAAAAATTAATATTATTATTGGTGAGAATGATACAGGTAAAACTTATATTCTGAAAATGCTCTATTGCATTGCTAAAAGTGTTGAAGAATATACTAAGCGTTCAGAGGCTGATAATAAAAGCTGGAAAGAAATTCTTTCAGAAAAAATATTTTGGGTTTATCAACCTAATAAGCAGAAACTTGGTGAACTCGTTAGAAAAAATGGAAATCGTCTATCCGTCAATGCAAGAATAAGCGGAGCAGTACCAAATGGAGATGAATATAGTTTTTCTTTTGGTAAGGAGACAAAAGATACTATTACTAAATGTACAGAGCAAGTGTATAAAAAATTAGACTTTAATTCTTTATACTTGCCTACAAAAGAAGTTCTGACTGCTTTTGATGCTATTGCAACAGTAAATGAACAGCTAAAAATATTTGGATTTGATCACACCTATCAAGATTTGATACAAGCTCTTAGAACACCTTCTGCTGCCAAAAAACTAAATCAACCTCTAGAAGATATCTTAGATAATTTGCAAAAGTTATTCCAAGGAGAATTATCTATAGAAAGAAAAAGGTTTGTTTTTAAAAGAGGACGTGAAAAATATGAAATGTCCCAGATAGCAGAAGGGATTAAAAAAATTAGTATATTAACTACATTAATTCGTAATAGAACAATTAAAGAAGGCACAATTTTATTTATTGATGAGCCAGAAACTAACCTACACCCTCGTGCCATCATAGCTTTATGTGATATGTTATTCTCTCTCAGTAAGTTAGGCGTACAAATTTATATGGCTACTCATAGTTACTTTGTACTTAAACAGTTTGAAATCCTAGCTCGTAGACATAAAGAGAGTATTCAGCTATGCTGTCTTGAAAAATCGGAAGATATCACTATTAAATTTAATGACCTTAAAGAAGGAATGCCTGATAATCCTATTATAGATGCTTCCATAAGGTTATATGAAGAAGATGTTAGATTAGATTTGGAATGATAAAATATGTCAGTTTATCAAGAAAGCGGTTTACAGATTATACTTCCAGAAGGAGACAGTTTTAGATTTCAAGATTGTCCTAGTTATAGGACTTTAAGTGGTCAAAGTTTATGTGAAATGGATTTTTGTTGGTGGGATACTGGTGAAAATAGTTTATGGCTATTAGAGGTTAAAGATTATTCTCGCCTGACACCTCAACAAAGATTACCTGATGAGCTTTTAGATAAATTAATAAATAAAGCAACAGACAGCTTACTAATTTTAGCATCTGTATGGTTTGGTTCCCTCAAAGGTCAACAAATTTGTGGAGATTTACCCCTTTCTTGTCGTAGTTTTCCTGAAAGACCTAAAAATATAAAAATATTTTTTATTCTCAAATTAACAGACCAAAATATCAAACTTCAATTAAGTCCTTTAAGAACTCGTTTAAGAACAAAACTCATAGGTAGATTATCACTTTTTGATATATCTAATGTAACATTAACAGATCATGAAACTGCTATTCAATATGGATTACCAATTGAAATTATATAATTTTTATTTCTTGAAATAATATGAATACAGATAATTGGTTATGGAGTCAAGAACATCGACAACTATGCAAAATTATCGAAACTCTCAACCTGTGGGGAAATACCTTTTACCGTGTTTGGCTACCGCACCACAATACAGTTCTTACCATCCCGACCAATAAATTACAACCCTTAACCGCTAATTTAATTACTCCCACCAATATCGCTTATATTGCGACATCAGCCCGTATTGCTGAGGCTTTATCTCAAGATACACTTTTAGCACCAATTGAATCCTCTGTTATTCCCCTTCCTCACCAAATCAAAGTCCTATCCAAAGCTGTTCACAGCCATAGTATCCGCTACTTGCTAGCTGATGAGGTTGGATTGGGAAAAACCATTGAAGCTGGACTGATTATGCGAGAACTCAAACTGCGAGGAATGGTGCAACGTGTACTTATTGTTGCTCCCAAAGGTTTGGTTACTCAATGGGTCAGCGAAATGAAATTGCATTTTAACGAAGATTTTCAACTGGTCTTACCCGAAGACTTAAAAACCCTGCAACGTTTATATCAAAACCAAACTAACCAAAATTCTTGGACATTATTTAACCAAGTAGTTTGTCCAATGGATTCTGTAAAACCAATGGATAAACGTCGGGGATGGACAAAAGAACAATTAGCTGAATATAATCGCGATCGCTTTGAAGATTTAATCGCCGCAGATTGGGACTTAGTAATTATAGACGAAGCTCACCGTTTAGGTGGGAGTACCGACCAAGTAGCTCGTTACAAACTCGGTCAAGGATTAGCAGAAGCCACACCTTATATACTGCTACTTTCTGCTACACCCCACCAAGGGAAAACTGACGCTTTTTATCGTCTTATCTCCTTATTAGACCCCATTGCTTTCCCCAATATTCCCAGCGTCACACGGGAACGAGTGCAACCCTATGTCATCCGTACCGAAAAACGTCATGCTATTAACGCTCAGGGAGAACCTTTATTTAAACCCAGAAAAACCCAGCTTGTACCTGTTTCTTGGTCAGCTAAACACCGTCAACATCGTCAACTTTATGAAGCAGTTACTGACTATGTGCGCGAAGGCTATAATCAAGCGATACAAGAGAAAAAAACTTATGTTGGCTTTTTAATGATTTTAATGCAGCGTCTTGTCACCTCCTCCACCCGCGCTATCCGCACCACCTTGGAAAGACGCTTAAATGCACTCCGTCAACCAGAAGAACAACTCACCCTTTTTCCTTTATTTTCTG
Organism: uncultured cyanobacterium; assembly: GCA_963766435.1. Taxonomy (GTDB): domain Bacteria; phylum Cyanobacteriota; class Cyanobacteriia; order Cyanobacteriales; family Nostocaceae; genus CAVXZH01. Next base: position 948,604 of record CAVXZH010000006.1, on the reverse strand, counting down.
TAGAAGAATGGGTAGACCTAGATGGACAGGAACAAGTTGAAGCACTGTTAACAACTCGTCTCAAAGCCTTAAAAAACGAAAAAGCAGAGGTAGAATTATTACTAGAAGCTGCTAGACGCACAGAAGCAATAAGTGCAGACCCAAAAGCAGAAACTTTACTAGATTGGATTTACCGTCTTCAGCAAGAGGAAACAAATTCAGAAATTAAAGTCCTAATTTTTACTGAATTTGTACCAACTCAAGAAATGCTCCAGGAATTTTTGACCCAACGTGGTATTTCTGTAGTTTGCCTTAACGGTAGTATGAGTATGGAAGAACGGAAGCAAGTACAAATTGCCTTCGCTCAAGATACCCGTATCCTAATTTCCACTGATGCAGGTGGTGAAGGTTTAAACCTGCAATTTTGCCATGTTGTTATTAATTATGATATTCCTTGGAACCCGATGCGTTTAGAACAGCGTATTGGTAGAGTAGACCGTATTGGTCAAACTCATCCAGTGCGAGCGTTGAATTTTGTATTTGAAGATACGGTAGAGTATAGGGTGCGGGAAGTATTAGAAGAAAAACTCGCTGTTATCTTGAATGAATTTGGTATTGATAAAACTAGTGATGTTTTAGACTCTGCTCAAGCTGGAGAAATGTTTGATGATTTGTATATTGAAACTCTCATCCAACCAGAAAATATAGCAGCTAAAGTAGAAGCGGTTATTAGTCGATTTCAGGAACAACTTTTAACTGTGCGAGAAAACGCAGCTATATACCAAACAACAGAAAAGTTAGATCCTACAGATGCTCAACGATTATTAGATCATCCTATCCCTTATTGGGTAGAAAGGATGACAATTAGTTATTTAAAATCTTATGGTGGAGAAGCTGAAAAACAGGGTTTAACTTGGAATTTGACTTTTCCCAATGGGGAACAACTGCATCAGGTAGTGTTTACAGCTAAAGATGCGGCTAATATACCCAATGCTCAACAATTGACTTTAGAAGATACTCGATTACGGGAACTAGTAACAGCTAAAACCAGCTTTGTTGAAGGTCAACCAATTCCCCGTTTACAGTTACCAGAATTACCAGCTGATATCCACGGCTTTTGGTCATTATGGCGCATTCAGATTTATAATCCAGATTACCAACAACAACGGCTCATGCCACTGTTTTTTCATGATAATGGTAAAGTATTTTTACAGACAGCCCGCAATATTTGGGAACAATTATTGACACTAGAGATAGAAATTATCGAATATTTGACTGGGGAACAAGCAACTCAAGCATTTACACAACTCTGGGAAGCAGCTTTAATTCAAGGTAAAAGTGTTTATGAGGAATTGCTGCAAAAGCACCGTCAAAACCTTGACCAAGAAAATGAAAAATTTGCTTATACTTTAGCTACACGACGAAGGGCTATTGAACGATTAGGACTACCCCAAGTAAGAGATTACCGTTTTGCACAATTAAGCCAAGAAGAACAAAAATGGCAAGAAATGATACAAATAAAAACAGAAGTTATACCAGAATTAGTTCCATTACTGGTAATTCGTATAGTTGACACTCCCCGCTCTGAAGAGACGGGGATTCTTTAATCAAAGACAAGACTTACTTAGACAAGATTTCTCCAGCCTGAGCAGAGGACTCATCTCCTAAAGCGTTGCTTACGTCTAGCGCAAAAGTTCCGGTATGCCCTACCGTACTCAATCCTCGACTCAGGATGTTTCTAGCTGCATTTTCGTCTCTATCCATCACACAACCACATTTACAAACGTGGGTTCTAGTGGATAGGGTCTTCTTCACAACTTCACCGCAACTAGAGCATTCTTGGGTAGTATATTGCGGGTTAACCGCAACTGTGACTTTCTGGAATACTTTGCCAAAATATTCAAGCCAGACACGAAACTGATACCAAGATGCATCGTTAATTGACTTAGCTAAACAATGATTTTTCACCAGATTTTTAATTCTCAAATCTTCATAAGCTATCAAGTCGTTGGACTGAATTACGCACCGTGCTAATTTCACAGCATGGTCTTTACGTTGCCTACTTATTTTGAGATGGCGTTTTCCTAAAATCTGTCTAGCTTTGCCTCGGTTTTTGGAACCTTTGACTTTTCTGGAAATACGACGCTGTGAACGTTTTAAAACCTTTTCACCTTGTCGTAAAAATCTAGGATTCTCAACCGTTATACCTTTAGAATCAGTATAGTATTCTTTCAAACCTACATCTAATCCTATCGTATTTCCAGATGGTTCTATATTTTCTTGCCGATGGATATCAATACATAATTGACAATAATAACCATCAGCACGTTTTACTAATCTCACCCGTTTGATTTGGTTAATTTGATAAAAATGTAAATCGCGTGTCCCTTTAAATTTTAATCTCCCAATTCCTTTTTTATCTGTGAAAGTTATGCTTTTACGATTATCTGCAAGTTTCCATCCAGAAGTTTTATATTCAACAGAACGACCATCTTTTTGGAATTGCGGAAAACCTTTTTTACCAGGGATACCTTTTTTACAGTTATCATAAAACCGAGAGATAGAAGACCAAGCTCGTTCAGCACTGGCTTGTCTTGCCATGGAGTTGAGTTCATTCGCATAAGGAAAATTAGCAGCTAGTTGTGCACAATATTTTTGCAAATCGTTTTTACCTGTATTTGGAACATCCATCCACAAGCGAATACAGCTATTACGAATGAATTGTGCCGTCCGAATTGCATCATCTATGGCGGTGAGCTGATTTGACTTTCCATAAACTTTAAACTCAAAAACAAGCATTTTCTTTACCTCCTATCTTATACTACTTCTGGCAGCATAAGATTGTCAAGATGATTAGGAATGAAATACTGAAGGCGGTTAAAACCGCCCGTGTCGTTTTTCATCCCCTGTCTAAACACGAAAGACGGAACTTCGTTCCTGTTTCTCAGGGGCTTTCAAACTTCCCGGTTTTCCTTGTAATTAATTTATGAGTTGGTGTCAACAAATCGTCAAAGAATTTATCCCCAAAGTTGCTCCTTTAACACTAGTTATAGACCCTGACCGTTTGGTGACTGAACCTAAAGTGTTACAAGAGATACAGTCTAAGGGGTTTTTAGTACTCCTGTTTGAAGATGCTATCTCCTTCCGCTATATTTATGAATCTCAATATCGTCCTCGCTTAGAACAAGGTGAAAACATAGAATTAGTCATAATTTTGACAGGTGAAACTCAAAATATCAATTCTCTTCCCTATGACTTGTCGCAAATAAACCGACAACTCACTTTTAGTTTAAATCAATTATTTCCCCATCTCAGCTATAGCGTAGTCAATGCTCTAGACCGGAGCTATTTTGAGCAATTATATCAAGCACAAATACAACATAATCCCAAAAATCTTGGTGATAATACTACTAAGGATTTTATTTTGCACTACGTCTTTAATATTACTCCACCGCAAATTCAACAACAAACGGATTTGTTGCTGATGTTATTAAAAAAACATTATGGTGGTCAGAATTTACCTGCTATTGTTGACGATTATTTGATTCAACAGTTAAGCAATAGTCCATTTTTCTCTCAATGGTCTTTAACAACTATCATACCTAACCGCCAAGCATTTTTCGCCTTTCTGCAAAAACACTGGTTAAGCTTTATTCAGCATCTCTTTCCCAATTCACAACGAGTTGCTGAACCATCTGGCACTTATGGTAATTTTAACTTAACTCAATTACCCTTTGACCATAAAGATATTCGGGTCTACATTGACGATCTTTTTGTAGAAGGATATTTGCAACCAATTAATGCTCATAAGTTGGGAATAACAAGCGCAAAGCTAGAATCACATCCTTGGGTAAAACCAGGTTTAAGTTTAGATTCTGCTACTGAACAAAGACAACGTTTAGAAAAGTTATTATCTATAGTTAATTCCTCTGTTCCTCAGCCAAATGCCAAGTACCAAGAATGGCTGAAATTTGCATCTATTTGGGCAGAATTAATCTTATTGTCGCAGGAAGAACAAAAATCGCATACAATACATACTTCAACTATAGGCACGGATTTTTTGACTCTGCAAACCAAGGTAGATGATACTTTTTTCCAATGGGTTAATTCACAATATGGAGGTTTGTATAATCAATCAAGTAATACTCCTGTGATGGTACACCACATTCCTCGGTTCTTAGCGCGATATATGGAAGCAGAAACAAGTCATAAGGTAGCCTTGGTAGTTCTAGATGGGTTAGCTTTTGACCAATGGTTAGTTTTACAAAAAGTTTTGCTCAAACAAAGACCTAAATGGCAATTTTCCACTGAAGCTGTATTTGCTTGGATACCCACCATTACCTCAGTTTCACGACAGTCCATTTTTGCTGGTAAAGCTCCCTTTGCTTTTTCCAGTAGTCTAGATAACACTTCTAAAGAAGCTAATCTTTGGAGTCAGTTTTGGCTTGACCAAGGTTTTCCTACGGGGGTAGCTTACGAAAAAGGTCTGGGTGAACCTGATGATATTGTTAAAATCGAAAAAATCCTGGCTCATCCCAAAGTTAAGGTATTGGGTTTAGTGGTTGATAAAGTTGATCAAATTATGCATGGTATGCAGTTAGGTACTGCGGGAATGCATGATCAAGTCTGTCTATGGGCAGAGCAAGGTTTTATGACCAGTTTGCTAGACTTACTGCTACAGCATAATTTTAAGGTGATTCTCACATCAGACCACGGCAATGTAGAAGCAACAGGTATTGGACAACCAAAAGAAGGTGCGATCGCTGATTTACGTGGAGAACGTGTGAGGGTTTACCCAGACCCTGTTCTTAGAGCTAAAGTCAAAAGTGAATTTACTAGTGCAATTGAGTGGGAACCCATCGGATTACCAGTAAAATACTTACCACTGCTAATGTCAGGACGCACAGCTTTTATTCCTTCAGGAGAGAAAATTGTCGGACATGGTGGTATTTCTTTAGAAGAGTTGGTAGTTCCATTTATTCAGGTTAAAGGTGGAAATGAACAAGCAGGTACAAGTTGGCTTTAGTCAGCGCATTCAGTTAGAATGGCTGGAATTTACTGCTCAACTTCTCTTAGCTGGTTCAACTCGTGCAGAAATTCAAACAAAACTAGATAATTTTTTGCAAGATAAGGTTTCAGTTGGTAGTGAGAGTCAATCTAGTGGTCGGAGAAAAACAATTTCGATTCTATTGCGAACTTGGGTGGGAGTACCACCTCATCTAGAACCTCTACGTAATGAAGGACTGGAATATCTGAGCAGTATTCCTCATGATCAACATCTAGCTCTACATTGGGGAATGACAATGGTAGTCTATCCATTTGTTGCGATTGTAGCAGCAACGGTAGGTCGTCTTTTGCAGTTGCAGGGGAAGGTAGCTGCGGTTTCTGTACAAAGAAGAATTAGAGAACAACTAGGGGAACGAGAAACTGTATCACGGTCTACTAGACGTGTATTGCGCTGTTTTGTGGACTGGGGAGTTTTAGAAGATACTAATGAAAAAGGTATTTATCAAGCTGCACCAATGCAATTTGTGGACAATCGAAAACTAGCAGTCTGGTTAATAGAGACAGCTTTAATTGCTAGTGGTTTTAGTTCTAAGTCAATGAATGCGATTATTCAAACTCCTGCATTATTTCCTTTTACGATTAATCTGATTAATTTTCGGGATTTGGAAAGTAATCAAAGACTAGAATTGTTTTATCAAGGGTTTGATGAAAATATGGTAATGTTACGCTATTAATACCAGCATTTTCACCATGTTCTCCATTGTTGGGCTTGACTTCAGTATGATGCTGAAAAATACCTAAAAGATTTCAACTACATAATATGTTATTTATATGTATAACCATTCAGAAGTAATTTGCCGTAAATTCTATGAAAATAGGACTGAATCCGAGATTAATAAAAATATTGTTAAGTCTGTTGCTAGTGTTAGTAGCTACTCCTGGAGCTATCGCTAACGAATCCACAAAAACCATTGTAGTAGACAGCAAACCGACACTTCAAAGTGTACTAGATAGTCGCGATCGCTCTGAGCAAAATCGTTTCCGAGACAAGTACCGTCATCCACTAGAAACGCTTCAGTTTTTCGGTTTGCGTCCAGAAATGAAAGTAGTTGAACTATGGCCAGGTGGTGGCTGGTATACAGAAATACTAGCTCCGTTTCTAGCGACAAAGGGAAAATTGATAGTCACTAACTTCAATCCACAAACAAATAAAATAGCCCAGCTATTACAAAAAAAATTAGATGCAAAGCCTAGTTTATATGGGAAAGTAGAAGTAGTGAAAATTAATCCCCCGAATGAACTAACTTTAGCTCCTGAAAACTCGGTGGATATGGTTCTTACGTTCCGTAATATTCATAACTGGGTCAAAGCTGGTTATGACGATAAGGTTTACGCTGCTGCTTATAAAGCACTTAAGCCGGGAGGGATTTTAGGAGTAGAAGAACACCGTGGAAAACAGGGTATAACTTTGCCAGAAAGTATCAAAACTGGATATATGTCAGAAACAAGAGTAATTGCTGCAATTGAGAAAGCAGGATTTAAGTTTGTAGAGAAGTCAAACATTAATGCTAACCAAAAAGATACAAAGGATTATCCTGGTGGTGTTTGGTCTTTACCTCCAACCCTTACTCAAGGGGATAAAGATAAGGATCAATATCTTGCTATTGGTGAAAGCGATTGCATGACTCTAAAATTTATAAAGCCTGGAGGGAATAAATATTGACTATCAAAGACCTGCTTATCCAAGAAATTGAATCTACCTCAGATATCCTTCTATCTGAAACGCTAGACTTTTTACGCTTTTTGAAAACACAGGAAACCCAAGCACAGAAGCAGCTAGAAATAGCAGAATCCACTACTCATACTCGTATTAATTCCACAGGTCGTTCTTTGCTAGAACATTTGAAAACGATTGGTAAATGGTCAGGTGAGGATTTACAAGAATGTCTTGAGCTAGTTTACACCACTCGTGGTAAAGCCAAATTTGATGACACAAACCACTTTGAATAATGATAAAAAGTCCATTAAGATACCCAGGTGGGAAATCAAAAGCCATTAATCAAATAGCCAAATACTTACCTGATAAGTTTTCTGAGTTTCGAGAACCCTTCGTGGGTGGTGGTTCTGTATTTATTTACTTAAAGCAACAATTTCCTACCCTGAAAATCTGGATTAATGATTTAAACCGCGAGCTATTTTTATTTTGGAAATCTACTCAATCTCATCTACCTCAGCTAGTGAAAGAAATATGTTGTGTTAAAGATAAATACACAGATGGTAAATTACTATTTGAGGAATTAACCAGTGTAGATACCAACAATTTATCTGATTTTGATAGAGCAGTACGCTTTTTTATTTTGAATAGAATTACTTTTTCTGGAACTGTAGAATCTGGGGGATTTTCTGAACAAGCTTTTCATAAACGCTTTACTTACTCGTCTATAGAACGCCTGGAAAAATTAGAGAAAATTTTAACACCAGATGTCAAGATTACTAATTTAGATTATAGTGAACTATTAAACCCAGACGCAAAAGATGTATTTTTATTTTTAGATCCCCCTTATTTGGCTGCTACTAAATCCAAGTTATATGGCAAAGATGGTGATTTACACACGTCTTTTAAACATCAGAGATTTGCTGAATTACTGATAGAATGTCATCACCATTGGCTAATAACTTACGATGACTCACCTCAAATAAGAGAAAATTTTCAAAGTTCTCATCTCTTTGAGTGGGAATTGCAGTATGGAATGAATAACTATAAACAAAGTACTGCTGCTAAAGGTAAAGAGTTATTCATCACTAATTATCACATTAGATGCTAATTTGAACCTAATAGAAATCACTGGAAAAGTGTACTAGAGGGTTTATCTTAGGTAGTATCCCTTTGATGAAGCAAGTGATTTAAGCTCGTTGTTCTATTATCCCTCCACCCCTGGCAATGTCTGTCTAAAATCTATTTTACGTCTTTCTAAAAGAGTCGCACCCAAATCAATTAACAACATATGTGGAAAGGTTAGAGAAGCAAGACCAATAAAAATAAACCGGATTAAAGCAGGGTCTTGATCTAGTGAAAGATTACCGACTAATGCACAAATTCCTAATATCAAAGTGATTAACAGGATGGCAAGTATTTCCCAAATTAGTCCTCGTTTACCTGAAGGATGAGCAGCAATAGCTCGTGAGATATTTAGACGAATATGCCTAGGAGCATGTATAGCAGATCCATAAATCAAAAAACCAAGCTCTGGTGGAAGCATCACGAAAGTGAACACTAATATAGCTATTTCCATAAGCTTGTGATGATATTTCTCATAACGAATAGCGAACATAGCAAAAAGTGTTGTCCCCATAAACCATAGATACCCTCCTAGCTTCAATAGATGAGACACAACTTCAGCCTCATCAGGAATCATAGCTGCAACTAGTGATACAACCTCTGTTTCATGCCAAAATCCTGATTGGACTAAAGGAAGCGTACCGCATATTAAGAATGACGACCACTTGACCCACTTTGATGATGATTTCCAGGTGTCATTATGACCAAAGTGTACTACACTCATTAAGCAAAAAATACTTAAACAGAGGTGTGGAAAATAAGGCCAAATTAGCCAAAATGTGACTGCTAGAATCATATAGGCAACAAAAAATCCTGTCAGAGCAATTGATGAGTTTTTTACCCAATTTAGTTTTCGTGCCAATGCCAAATCAAGTGCTCCATGTGGCACAATCAAAAGACTAGCAAGTACTGCAACAATAATCATTGTTAATGAATTATCACTAGAAGTAGAAAATATAATCCAAGACAAGAATGAAATACCTAGCAATTCAAAAGGTTTTAGCTCCCGGATTGTCCTCTCTCCTTCGTCAAAACTGGAAATGTCAGTGGCAACGCCTACAACACTCGTATTAGATTGAGCAGGTGCAGTTAGTTCTATAAATTGGGTAGGTGCACTTAAAATATGTAGCACAGTTCCAGTAATGTGAGTTAGCGGTAAAAGTACCAATGCAATCAGTTTTTGATTCAATTTAAACATATCTTTTCCTTAGAGGCTGTTTGAAAAGTAGAAAAAGAGGTAAAAAACTCTCTCAGTATAAGCCGTAAATAGAAAACAAACAGCACAGAGGGAGTAACATCATGGGTAAAGTATATCCCCATAATGTCACCTGTAATCAGTATGAATTAGTGAATGAACTAATACCAGAGGGTAAACCAGGTGGTTCCGTGAAGTTAAGGCTTTTCAGTCATAAAACTCTTAATCCCCCTTATCGAGGGGTTATATAAACAACCGCTTACTTGATTTTAGAGCTTGGTTACAATCACAATCTTGACACTCATGGCATCTTGCCCGCCATTAAAGTCAGGCAGGCAAGATGCCTGCTCCACAAATTGGCTCTCGTGCTATTCAGCGAGTTTTTTGTGGTAAAAGTGGTGAACTTGATATTTTGAAGTTTGGACAAATTTTGGATTCTGACTGATGCGCCTGCAACAGAAAGTAGTATTGTGATTAATGAAAACAACCTACGCACTGAAAATTTAACAGTACGCAGGTTTCCATAATTAATCATTAATCAAAGCATAACCAAAGAATGAAACTCTCGGCAATATTTTCTTCCACCAGCGCGAAGCTGGTTTTGGCCTGCGCTCTCAGTTTAGTAAGTTCAAAAGCGATCGCGGTTCCATACAGTGCCTGGCCTACCACCACAACTGTAGTCACAGCTGATGGCTCCAACCAGTTTGGAGGTAATCTCAGTGGTTTGTTCTACGACCCTGCGGCAGGAACACAACCAGATATACTGTGGGCAATACAAAATTCACCATCCAAGCTCTATAATCTAACCTGGAATAGCGTTACCAACACTTTTGTTAAAAATGTTACTAACAATTGGGGAAGTGGCAAGACATTGCGCTATCCCAATGGCACTGGTGCACCTGATGCCGAAGGTATAACTAAAGCTGAACTTACTTCACCAATCATCTACGTTTCCACCGAGCGCGATGGTAGTGGTTCAAATCGCTTCAGTGTATTGAGCTTTGATACCAGCAGCAGTGCCACTACCCTCAATGCTACCCGCGAATGGAATTTAACCTCTAGTTTGCCCACCGTTAGCTCCACTAACTTAGGCTTGGAGGCGATCGCCTGGGTACCAGATACTTATTTAACTGCCAATGGATTCATTGACGAAAGTACTAATCAGCCTTATAACCCAGCTAATTACCCTTTACACGGCACAGGATTATTTTTTGTTGGGTTAGAAGCGAATGGACAAATTTACGCTTACGTACTCAACTCTGACTCCACCTACAAGAAGATTGCTACTATTGCTAGTGGTAATACCAAGATAATGGACTTGTCCTTCGACCGTGATAATAAGATTTTATGGGCGTATTGCGACAATGGTTGCAGCAACCGCTCAAATTTACTAGCTATCGACACTACCGTTGGTTCAGCTACGAAGGGTAAATTTATCATCAAAAAGGCTTATCAAAAACCCACTTCTCTGCCCAACTATAACAACGAAGGCATAGCAATGGAACCCGAAACGAAATGTGTTAGCGGTTTAAAACAGTTCTTTTGGGCAAATGATGCTGAAGACGGTGGTCATGCAATTCGTCGTGGCACAATTTCTTGTGGTTCATTGTTTTAAGAACAAAGGAGTCACTGAGTGAGGAATAGTAGGGGCGTATTGCTATACGCCCTTACTACTTATGTGTATACCTTAGCCCTTTATACAGGAATCCTACTTGATTTTTAAACAAGACTCCGTACTCTTTCCCTGTTCCCCGTTCCCTGTTCCCTGTTCCCTCTCTACGCAAATTCGTTCAAAACTCAAAGCGGATTCCTATATATAAAGATTCTGCTAAATTTTGTTTAGATATTCATTTTACTATTCATCGCCAGATGCGAATTTCCGAAATTCCTTATACATTTGAGAAAATAGCTCCTTTCATCGGTGTTCCTGAACATGAGACGAATCTGGAAATCTCAACTGCTATCCTTCAGATGGATATTCATATCCATCATTACATCAATTGCGATTATCCTCACCCAACTAACGGCTCCAGTTCCCGCACAGGCACCTGCGGTCATTTCTGACACTGTAAAATCACCAGTAGTAATACCCACTGCCAAGCCCAAGGAAACTCAGGAAACACAATCTCAACCTACCTTAAATACGCCCAGTCCAACACCCTCTTCATCTCCTTCAGACAGTAAAAAAAATCCAGAGAATTCCCAAAAGCCAGATGTAGTCGAAGAACCTGCACCGACTCCGGAAGAAGTTGCTCGTCAGCAAAAATTTATCACAGCTGATCAACTTTATTTGGCAGGAAAAATTGCCGACGCGGAAAAAATTTACCGTGAATTAAAACCACCTTTTACCAATATTAATCCACCTCCAGAACACAAACCAGCAATAATTGATCCAGAACAACTATCCTCCGCAGGTAAAGTTTATTGGCGTGAATCCACAGCAGGAATAGAAAAAAAGTTACAAACTAGAACGTTAGTTCCACTAAAATTTTTAGTAGAGAAAGTTCCAGAATTTATTCCTGGTCATATCCGATACGCTCAAGCTTTACAACAATATAATCATCCTCAAACAGCTTTAGATATTTTAGAACGAGCTACTTCTCTTTATCCTCAACAAGCAGATTTAGCTAAAACTAAAGTCACCGCTTTAGCAGATGCTGAAAAATGGATGGAAGCTTCCTTAGCAGCTAGACAATTTGCTATTCTTAATCCTCAAGACCCCCAAGTACCTGAGTTTACCAAGTTAGCTAACCAAAATCTTAATCGCTATAAATCTCATATCCAAGCCGAAATTAGAGGTAATACCCTAGCCAATATTATTACTGGTGCTGTTGGTTATGCTGTTACTGGGAGTATTTTGGGTCACTTTACTGCCCTTGATTCTAGTATTGTTTTACTACAGGGTGAACGGTCTGTAGGTGAATCGGTAGCCAAGCAAGCCAAAAAACAGCTACCTTTAATTATTGATGACAAAATTTTGGCTTATGTGAATGAAATTGGGCAAAAATTAGTCAAGTTAGCGGGACGGGATGAATTTAAATACGAGTTTTTTGTGATTGACGACAAAGACTTGAATGCTTTTGCTCTCCCCGGCGGAAAGATTTTTATTAATGCCGGTGCGATCGCCAAAACTAACTCCGAAGCTGAATTAACTGGTTTAATTGGTCATGAATTATCTCATGTGCTTTTATCTCATGGTTTTCAATTAGTTACCCAAGGGAATCTGATTTCCAATGTGACTCAATATGTTCCCTTTGGTGGTACGATTGGTCAACTTTTTGGACTGAGTTATAGCCGGGAGATGGAACGACAAGCAGATTTACTAGGTACACGTCTGCTGGTTAGTTCTGGATACTCAGCCGATGGTTTATATAATTTGATGAAGACATTAGTCCAACAATTGAAATATCAACCTCCCACTTGGTTAGCTTCTCACCCTGGTGGTAAACAACGAGTCAAGTATTTAGAAGAACTAATTTCCCAGAATGGCTACAACCGATATGCTTATGAAGGAGTAGAACGACATGCAGAAATTAAAGCCAGAGTGAAACAGCTGCTCAAAGATAAAAAAATCCGAGAACATAAAAAATAGGATTTTTCCTGAATCAAAACTCAAAATTCTGCGTCAGTGAAACTATCAAGCTTTTATCCTATTTCTCCTGAAGGATGTTTTATGGCATCACAACCGCTTAATTTAGTTTTTTTGAGTACTTTGGGTTTATCCTTATTCCTGGGTAATTCTCTCGCATTTGCCCAGGTTAATCCTTCTGGTAGTGTAGTAGTTCCCACTACATCTGACGGTTCTTCCACACCTAATACTAATCCCAATCCATCTAATTTACCCCCCGTTAATACTGCGACTCGGTTCAGCTGTCAGATATATAACGGACAATATACTGTGATGTATCAACCCCAAAGTCAAACAGGTAAATACTTTTCTTGGGCTGCACCTGGAGCTTTGGGTGGTGGTTGGGACGCACAAAAACGCTGTGAGGCGATCGCCTCTCGTTTAGAATCATATCGTCCCGATGGTTTACAGGAATTACAAACTGCGGTAGAAAATAGAGAAAATACAATCTGTGTAACCACTGAAGCTAACGCTAGCTGTCGAATTGTGCTGACAGTTCCTCGCGGTAAAGACCCCATTAATGTTCGCAATAGCGTTTTCCAAAACTTGACTACTGCTGATAGTGGACAACAAACTACAGCTATTAACACTTATACCAATCGTAATGGAGTTGGAGCTGACCAACTATATAATCTTGGTCGAACAATTTTAGGTGGTAGCAAGAATCAAGTTAGTTCCTCCACCAATGGGATTAATCTCAAACCTTATCTTGACCCTCAGGATGGTGGTTCTGCTTCTGGACTAAAGAATGGAGTGAGGTTCGGTAGTCCATCTAAACCTAAATCCAAAACTCCCACCATTCTTAACCCCAGAATATTCCGCTAATATTTTCAATACCAGAAAAGCCTCTCTCATGGTCATGGCTACCGTGTATACAATAATCTGGCATGATGTTTATAATTCTCAAATACCCCCTTTAGTCCTCCCTTAATCATGGTGGAAATAGGCTATTTTTCCCTCTCCTTGGCAAGGGGAGGGTTATATTTGGGTGATGCAATGGTATTGACTGAGCTAATAATTTTCTTTTCAGCTTTCTAGTTTTTTAAGTTTTAAACTCTACTAAATTTTATTCTAAAAATAAGACTGAAAATAACAAAAAAAATGCTGATCAATTAAGATTTTAAACAAGCATATCTGGTTAATATGAAAATACGACAGACAGTAAAACATCCGTTTCACTGTTTCACTGGCTGTCAGTCATAATCGTCCAGCCGCATCTACCCTTGGGGAGAAGAGACTGATTTTTCCGTATTCTTGGTATTTCCATGACTCAAAAGCAATTAACAATTACTACACATAACAAACTCCTAAAAATTTTAGTGATATTTGTTTTGGCAGTAGCACTCACCATTGGCAATAGTAGTTACGCCATAGCTGATATATCTCCAACTTCTACCCCGAAAATTTGTGCAGAACCACCTAGTGAATTAGAAACTAAACTGCGAAACAATCTGAAGACTAAATTTCTCACCTACGAAGGTTGTCCCGCAGAAATGGGTGGTTGGTATATGCTACCAATGCCGGCAGAACAGGATCGAATGCAAGCTGTCCACGCCGTGCTATTACCTAACTCAAAAGTCCTAATTGTCAACGGTAGTAGCAACCGCAACCACGTTACAGCAGCGGGCAAGATTGAAGACGGTCTTGATAATAGCCAGGATGATGTTGTAAATAATACATCTATTTTCGATCCTACCCTTTCCGATTTCTATGACAATCCCCAGCCAGATTTTAAAACATCTCCTTTTCGGCGGATTTCATCACCCCCGGCTATGTTCCAGGGTGAAAGAAATGACCCGTTTTGTTCTGGTCATTTACAAATGCCTAACGGAGATACATTATTTGTGGGGGGGAGCCGACGATACTACCCTGGTGTACGCTTTTTAGGGTCAAAAAATGCCAATATTTATCACTGGCAAGATCAGACTTGGGAACAATTAGGTTTAACTAAGGATGGTCACTGGTATCCTACCCTCATCCCTCTAGCCGATGGGGAAATTGCTTCCTTCTCAGGACTCACAGCAGCTTCCCCGGAACTGGTTAGTACTCTGGTGGAAATTTATAATCCCACTAAGAAAACTTGGCAGTCTATCAATGTCAAGGATCTCCCGAATAATCCGTTTAGAACGCAGATGAACGACGAGAACTTCGGTTCTGATCTCATCGATCTTTACGCTCGTATACTACCAACTAAACAGAGAAACCGATTCTTAATCACAGGAGATGGTGGTGGTAAAAATGAAGCCAAGATTGCCCACGCGAGTGTTCATACCTATTTCGTAACTTTCACTAAAGACCCTGTGACGGAAAAATATGCCATCAGCTTTGAGAAAGGACCCTGAGAAAGGCTATTAACAAAGTTTATGGTACGGCAGTACTAGACCCCAGTTCTCCTCATGGAGATATCCTCTTGTTGGGTGGCATCATGGGTACCAATAACATTGGGATTGAGCCTGGAAAAGATGTGATCAAGGGAGCAACCATTGTTGCCAGTCTTGAGCGTTGGAAAGCACCCGAAAGCCCAAGCGGTCAAGGTTCTTGGGATATAGATCAGAATTTCTTGCACAAAATCGATGAGGATATCTTACTCAATACTGAGGACATCGTAGATGGTAAGGTCAAGAACTTACCACTAAATTACAAGTATGAAAAACAGTCCTCCAATTTGGGTCGCTATGGTAAGCGGGCTATGGAACAAGCTGTGATTCTACCCAGCAAGGAAATTTTGGTAGTCAATGGCGGTAACTACGCTGAAGTTCGTCCGGCTTACAACCCCACATTGTTGATTCCCGACCCCAGCAAAATTGATCATCAAGGCTTCCGCACCAAGCTGATGAACCCCGATATTGAACCCAGACTTTATCACAACAATGCTTTGCTGTTGCCGGATGCACGGGTGTTAGTCATGGGTGGTAACAACTCTCGTGCAGCCAGATTTGATGTGGATGGAAGCGTTCGACTAGATACTAAGAACGATTTTGCCTTTGTTGAGAAAGGCACTGAAGGTAATAGTGGTGAGATATGGCAACATGCTATCTTTTACCCACCTTATCTGTTTGGAGCGAGTCCCCGTCCAGAAATTGTTACAGATATTCAAAAACTGCAATACGGCTCATCTCAAACCATCTCTGTCAGCAATGCCTCTACTGATAAACCGGGTTCTCTAGTTCTCGTGAAATTGGGATCGGCAACTCACTCTTTTGATAATGGTCAACGCTTGATAGATATCACCATCCAATCTCAAAAACTAAATGACACCGACAACAACACTAGCATTAGGTTTACCTCTCCCACCAATGACCACTTTAGCCCACCAGGTTACTATATGTTGTTCTACGTCAATAGTGATAATAAGCCTTCCCACGCCAAAATTGTGCAATTAGTAAAAAGTTAATGCCGGGGCATTAATTCTTTACTCGGCGAGATATTTGTAGTAGTTGAGATTTACTATTTGTCAAATATCTCCCAGTCTTACTCTTCACAAGACAACTTTAGCGAAATATCGAGAAAGACCTTAGATATGACCGAACTCAAAGCATCTCTCCAGCAAATTACCGAAATTGTTACCCCTTTTGATGAGTTTGATTATGAACCCCTATTAAATGAGATACAAGGTAATATCCTCAAATCACACGGACGAAACCATGCTGTTCATTTGTTCTTAAAATTTACCTGCCCGCCGGAAGATGCCAAGCAATGGATTAGTCATTTTTCCCATCAATATGTGACATCAGCACTGGCTCAAGCCCAACAATCAAAGCAGTATCGTCTAACTGGAGAAAGTAACCTATTTGGTAACTTCTTTTTAACACGAGATGGTTATATCTATTTAGGTTATAACTATGATCAGTTGCCCAATGAAAACCCATTTCGGCAAGGTATGAAAGATGCCAATATTCAGAATGAACTCGGCGATGATGTGCAGCAATGGGAAGAGGGTTTTCAAAATGAAATTCATGCTTTCATCTTGTTAGCAGCAGATAAGATAGTCGGTTCATCAATCCGCAGAAGCAAAGTTGTTAGAACAAAAGGATTATCAACGGCTGCGTCAGCAGCCTGCTCTATTGGGACAAAAAGTAGAGAAAATTAAACTAGAACTGACAGCGATCGCCCAAATTGTCCACGAGGATATAGGTTACGTCCTCAGAAGTCCGGATACGGGAGCCGAGATTGAACACTTCGGATTCCGAGATGGAGTCAGTCAACCACTGTTCCTGAAGCGAGACATTGAAAACGAAGCACAACATAGCGACTTTTCCAAATGGGCACCCCGCGCTCCCTTAAACTTAGTTTTGTTTAAAGATTCTTTAGGTGAAAAACCAGAAAGTTACGGAAGTTTCTTGGTATACCGTAAACTAGAGCAAAATGTTAAAGGTTGGAACAACGATGTTGTTAACAACCTAGCACAAAAGTTGAAAGGTTCAGGAACAGCAAATCCAGCTTTAGCTGGAGCATACACGATGGGACGCTTCCAGGATGGAACACCAGTAGTCCTCCAAAATGCACCCACCTCTCAACAGCCGGAAGAGAATAACTTTAATTATCAAGATGATCCGAACGCTCTCAAGTGTCCCTTCCATGCTCACACTCGTAAGGTTAATCCCCGTGGTGATACAGGAACCGAAGTGGAGATACCTTTAGAAGAAGAGAAGATGCATCGGATTGTGCGTCGAGCCATTAACTATGGAGCGTTACCCAGCGAAGAACCAGAAACTGGAGCTGGATTACTTTTTATGTGCTTTCAAGCCAGTTTAGCAAATCAGTTTAACTTCATGCAGAAAGCATGGGCGAAAGAACGTAACTTTGTACGACGAGATGTAGGTACAGATGTAGTAATTGGTGTGGAAAAGAAAGAAAACGATCATAACGGTAATCCAGTCGCTGTCACGGAAACATACCAATGGCCAACTAACTGGGGTCAACAAGGACAGACAGAAGCTGATTTCACCCATTGGGTAACCATGAAAGGTGGGGAATATTTCTTTGCTCCCAGCATGAGTTTTCTTAAGTCTTTTGCTCTCGCTCCCTCCCGTAATGTCGTAGTTCGGGGAGTTCCTAAACAAGAGATTGACGCTGCTCAGAACATGATTAGCGAACTCCAGAATTACAAGCAGAAGAATTGGGCAATTGGTCTAAACAGAGATACCCTTGACCCAGACGGATTCCTCATCTTCTTCAATCAGCGAAACTTGCCATTTAAGTTTTATTTCCAGAATCAAGTTTCACTGGGTAATACCAATGCCTATGATCAGAACATCGCAACGCTCAATAAATACATTGAAGGTGTACGCAACCAGGAAATTGAGAACCAGCGAATATAAAATCGCTGAACTTATGGAATACAAAGAACTATACTGGGCAATTGGTTTAAACGGAGATACCCTTGACCCGGATGGGTTTGTGCGTTTTTTTGGAGAACGACAGCTACCATTCCAGTTTTTTGTCCGCAGTCAAAATGTTTCATTGGGTGAGCAATCTGCTTATGAGCAGAACATCAACACTCTGAAGGAATACATCAGAATCTTGACTACTAATTAATCCTGGTAGAGACTTATGAATGTTAAGTCTCTACATTCTTTTTCGAGATTGCTTAGAATAATCAAAAATTTCTAACTGACATAATTGCTAGAAAATTTAAAACTCATTAGTATTATTCTCCTGAACGTCTTGATACTACATACTTAACTTTAGAGGAATTTGTTCTACCTACATGAACTAATAAGCCTTCCTTTACCATATATCGTAAGTGTTTTTCCATAATATATTTAGGACTACGATTTAGCTTTTCAGCAATTTCTGTAGCAGTATGTGGAGTTATACATATTTTAATAATTGATTCTCTTGTTTCTTGATATGTTCTTATATTGGTATTAGGAGTAGTTATATGTTTGGGTAAATTTAGGAAATCAAAAAAATCTAGTTGCTGATGTTGATCTTGTCTAACTTCCTTTATTTTAGCTAATTGCAAAATATTATAATTATTATCCAATAAATAATAAGTTTGATTTCCAGTTCCTTCTTGTTTTAAATATCCTTTATTCCTTAGATTAGTTAATCTTTTACTAGCTTCTAATGTATCTACATTATTTAAATTTCTATAATCTAAATTAGCTATGCGTCCAACTGTTTTTGCCAAAACTAAAGCACGTTTATCATTTTCATCTAAGTAAGTGAACAAAAATAAATATTTGTTCGTAGTTGCGCTTCAGCGCCCTCAACCTTAAACGTAAGCGAGTTTCATAGAATTTACATAACTTAATATAATTATAATTATTTTCGTTTATCTACTTAATTCCCTAAATTGAGATACCCATTCTATATCATGGGAATCCATAAAATGATGTAAGTAAAGAATTAATTGAAAATTATTCTTATGCTTATCACTATCGAATACAGGTGGAGCCATCCCTGCTTTATCCATTGATGTAATCATAGTCCTAATCCCACTACCAATATTTTCTACCCATCCAATTTTAGACAAAACCTGAATCAGAATTGGATTACGAGCATAAGAACCTGGATCAGTTAAAAGTATTTCTAAAGGTTTTTGAGATGCTCCAGGATTATCAATCTCTAATCTATTTTTATAGCGTCTAATTTGTATGGCTCTATTAGTTAAATAATCTTGATGAATAAAAGCATTAATAGTTGCTTCCCGTAAAGTTATATAACCAGATTATATACAACCAAATCAACATCTAACTTACAGCACTTTTGAGGTATATGAGGTACAGATTAAATGCTAGAACTCTTGTGGAGCAGGCATCTTGCCTGCCTTTGTGTACATCAGATATAGGAAATGTGCTGTAATTGCAACTCAAGTAATAAATAAAACCCGTACTTAGCAAAAATTAACCTTAAACAGCAATTTGACCAATAAATTTCCCTTGATCATCTGCATCAGGAGGAGTAGTGTTAATCCTCAAGTACAATATTCTTCCTATGCGCTTAACTTCATTAGATGTTTTTCGTGGTATTACCATTGCGGGAATGATTCTCGTCAATATCGTAGGGGTCGCAGAGAAAGATCATATTTATTCTCTCTTAGATCATGCGGAATGGCATGGTTGTACACCTACTGATTTGGTGTTTCCTTTCTTTCTCTTCATTGTCGGTGTGGCAATGACTTTCTCTTTATCTAAATATACTGACGGAAATAAACCTACAACAGACTGTTTATTCACGCATCTTTCGTCGGGCGGGGATTCTGTTTGCTTTAGGTCTGTGTTTAAATCTCTTTTGGAATAAAGGGGTTGGGACTTTTGATTTCAGCAGCATCCGCATGATGGGAGTGTTGCAGCGTATTAGCTTAACCTACTTGCTGGCATCTTTAGCGGTATTGAAGTTACCGCGCAAAGGTCAATGGATATTAGCATTTGTATTGCTGGTTGGTTATTGGTTAACAATGATGTATGTACCTGTTCCTGGTCATGGTGCGGGAGTTTTGACAAGGGTTGGTAATTTAGGTTCTTATATTGATCGGTTAATCATACCTCATGATCATTTATATAAAGGCGATGGCTGGAAGTTTTTGGGTGATCCAGAAGGGCTTTTCAGCACTCTTCCGGCTATAGTTAGTGTCTTAGCTGGTTATTTTACTGGGGAATGGATACGCTCTCAACCGATAAAATCACGCACAAGTTTAGGTTTAGTTTTAGTTGGTATTGCTGGTTTAGTTATTGGTTGGGCTTGGGGTTGGACTTTCCCCATTAATAAGAAAATTTGGACTAGTTCTTATGTGATTTTTAGTACGGGATGGGCGTTACTTTTATTAGCAGCTTGTTATGAACTAATTGAGGTAAGGTTAATCAAGCGTTGGAGTAAAGCTTGGGAAATCATGGGTCTAAATGCGATCGCACTATTTGTCGCTTCGGTAATGTTAATTAAACTCCTAGCTAAAACTACCATTGGTACAGGAGAAAATGCTCCTAGTACCTACGATTGGATCAATGAACATTTTTTTACTGTTTGGGCTGGAAACTTAAACGGTACACTGTTTTTTGCCATAGTCACTGTTTTATTGTGGTTTGGTGTCGCTGTTTTGATGTATCAGAAAAAGTGGTTTATTAAAGTTTAAAATTACAAACTGCAACACATAACCTGTAGCATACACACATAAACCTTTCATCCCATCCAGGAAGATTCCATTATGGTTAGTCAACCAGAAAAGAAATTAAACAGTCAAAAACTCCCCTTTCATTTTTCCAGTTTGTGTTTGGGAGTCTCACTCTTAGCGATTTCTACTATGGGATTTTTAAGTAACTCCGCACTAGTTAGAGCAGGTACAAAAGCAAAAAGACCAAGTATAGCTACAGTTAAAAGCATGACCAATGGTGATATCATTTGCTATGTCGATTTAGTAGATCAAAAAGGAAAAAAATACTCGCAAGTTCCGGCCAGCTTTGAGATTTGTGCAAAGGAAAGAACTTACTTAAACAAGAAAGTTAGCTTAACCTATCGTCAGGGGAGCGTAAACGATTGTCAAAGTGCTGAACCTTGCGGTAAAAGCAGGATAATTACCTTGATTAGTAAAATGAAAATTGTTCGTTAGACTATGGTGATGACCTACGTTTGTTTGTCGGTCGGTCATCACTGATCATAAATATTTTTATTTTAAAAAATTAATCTTTACAGGTTCCTAACCTGAGACAGTCTTCTGATTGGTCATCTCGACCCAATATTTTATGCTGTATTTTATATAACCGAGTATTGCTGCTAGGGAGAATTTGAGTAATGGTCATGGAAAACATCGGCTTAAATGGCGGTAAGTCCGAATCGGCATTATATAGATAAATAGGTAATGCCATTAATCCCACACAAATTGTCCTATACATACAAAACCTCAGTTCCAGATTTCCGATTGGTTGATTAGGAGATACCATCTTGGTGAACCGGAATTTATCAACTGAGCATCATATGTTGATGTTATTTATGTTATCATATCTAACCCTGTTAGAAGCAGAGACTTGATTGATCAATGTCCTTTCTACCCGATTCCGGGGTAGACATTGCCCACAAGATGGCTTCCTATTCACTTATGCAGATGCCTCAATCACCAACCGGACAGAAAATCTAAAGTTGTCAAAAACTTCCCCAAAGGAGTAGCCTAGACAGATAAAATAGTTAAGGAATGTTGCCTAGTACTTTACTCATGACACCTTTACCAGATGTAGATACCATTAGTTCTGCTGCAATTGACATAGAAGAAGACAGTAACTCAGACGTTGATTCTCTTGATCAGTTACCAAATGAGGTCGAAATGTCAATTTTTGACCACTTGGAGGAACTACGTCAAAGGATTTTCTACGCTCTCATTGCTGTAGCGGTGAGTATTTTCGGCTGTTTTCTGGCCGTTAAACCTCTGGTGCAATTTCTGGAACTACCTGCTCAAGGGGTAAAATTTCTGCAATTAGCTCCCGGAGAATTTTTCTTTGTCTCTTTCAAGGTAGCTGGTTACAGTGGCTTAGTCCTTGCTAGTCCTTTTATCCTTTATCAAATTATCCAGTTTGTACTTCCTGGACTGACTCGACGGGAACGCCGCTTCATTCTGCCCATTGTGTTGGGTTCGAGTGTGTTATTTTTGGGAGGGTTAGCATTTGCTTACTTGCTACTTATCCCCGCTGCTTTAAAATTCTTTATTAGTTATGGTGCCGATGTTGTCGAACAACTCTGGTCAATTGATAAATATTTTGAATTTGTATTGGTGTTATTATTCGGTACTGGATTAACTTTTCAAATTCCCGTTATTCAATTATTGCTAGGTAATTTAGGAATAGTCTCTTCGGAAAGAATGCTCGCAGGTTGGCGTTCTGTAATTATGGGTGCACTGGTTTTAGGTGCTATTATTACCCCTTCTACTGACCCCCTCACTCAAAGTCTTTTAGCTGGAGCAGTTCTGGGATTATATTTTGGTGGGATTGGTTTGGTCAAGCTCACAGGTAATTGAATCACCCACTTTGCTAAGTACACACTAGTAGGGGGGTATTGCAATACGCCCCTACTCCCTGATTCAATTTGTTATCGTATTGATTTTTTGTAACAATGTCTCAACTTTGTCTAACATTTCCTGATTACCTTGAGATTTAAACAAATCTTTTGCTGTGTTGAGTTGGACGAGTGCTTCTGTGATCTGCTCATTTCTTCCCAATGTAATTCCCAAGTTATAGTAAGCTAATGCATATTTAGGGTCAATACTAATGGCTTTTTGATATTGGGCGATCGCCTCTTTGACTTTTCCCTGATCATCCAGAACATTCCCCAATCCTAAATAAGCCTGTTTATTTTTTGGATCTAGCTTTAGTGCTGTTTTATACTCTTTCAATGCATCTACTTTATTCCCTTTCAGATAAAAAGCATTTGCTAAATTAGAGTGAGCATCTACATTATTAGGAGCAATTTTGATTGCAGTTTTATACTTGAGAATCGCCTGATCTAGCTGATTTAACTTGGCTAAAGTCAAACCCCAGTTAACATAAGCACTAGGTTCATCAGGATTGAGATTAACGGCTTTTTCATATTGAGCGATCGCATCATCTGATTTGTCTTGATCATCTAGAGCATTACCCAAAGCAATGTAAGCTAGGACAAAGCTAGGTTCCAATTCAATCGCTTCACGTAAAGCAGTTTCGGCTGCGGTTAAATTACCCTGATTATAGGCGCTAATTCCCTGATTAAATTTAGCAAGAGCTTCTTTGTTTTCAGGTAAATTTTTACCCTGAGATAAGTCCTGAGTTTTTGTTAAACCTGTACTAAGGGTTGTACCCAAAGCGGTATTAATAGGTAGCAAACAGAAGCCAATTACCACTACAGCCAATAAATTCTTTGTTTTCAACATTTTTGAGAAAATTCCTCTATATTCCCAATTTTATCTTTAATAACTTCAATGAGGTAGTGGACAATTCCGCAATTTATACTTTCAAGTACTCCCATGTTCCGGATCACAAGGTAACTTAATCGTGAAAGTAGTACCCTGATCAACTCCTAGACTAGTAACTTCGATAGTACCACCATGTAATTCTATTAAATGACGAGCGATGGTTAAACCCAATCCTAAACCAGCTTGTCTATGACTACTATCTCCTTGATGATAGCGTTCAAAAACATATGGTAAAAACTCAGGCTGGATACCAATACCTGTGTCACTTACAGTAATTTGGATATAGTGGGGTAATCTAGATAAACAAACCTGTATTTGCCCCCCTGACGGGGTAAACTTAATCGCGTTAGTAAGCAAATTACCTATAACTTGCTGTAAGCGGTTAGTATCGCTAAAAATTGGCGGAATATTGCCAATAATGACAGATTCTAAATTGATGTTTTTTTCATTAGCACTGGGATAAGCTGTATCAATAGCTACTTTTAAAACCGAGATTAGATTAACTTGACTAATTTCTAGCTGTAGATTTCCTTGCAGAATCCGAGAGATATCTAACAAATCATCGATAAGTTTGGCTTGACTTAGAGCATTGCGCTGAATACTTTCTAGAGCTTTGTTAGTGGAATTTGTATCCATATTCCGCCGACGTAATAACTGCGACCAGCCGAGAATAGAATTAAGTGGTGTTCTCAAATCATGGGATACCATAGCCACAAAATGATCTTTAGATTGATTAGCGGCTTCAGCTTCAGTCCGAGCTGCTTGCGCTGTTTCTAATAGCTGGATACGTCCAATTTCTAGTTGCTTTTTACATTCAATATCTGTACTTGTTCCATACCATTGCACAATTTTGCCTTGCTGATCTTTGATCGGTATACCCCTACTTAAATACCAGTGATAAATACCATCATATCTTTGATAACGTAACTCCTGTTCATATAATTCCCCCTTCTCCACAGCGGCTAACCATTGCTGAATTACTGATGGAGCATCCTCTGGATGTACGCACTTTGTCCAACCAGTCCCCATCGCTTGCTCAATTGCTTGTCCAGTAAATTCATACCATTGTCGATTGATTAGTTGATATTCTCCCTGAGCATCAGTAATCCAGATGATTTGTGGGACAGCATCTAATAAATAATGGTAACGCTCCTCACTGTGTCGTATTTGCTCAGATAATTGTCTATTTTTAATAGCTGAATGAAGAGTGGAACACAATAAATTTGCTGTTGTTTCTCCTTTGACCAAATAATCTTGAACACCACTTTTCATTGCCTGAACAGCAATTGCTTCGTTACCATATCCTGTTAACATAACTACGGCTGGTATTCTCGTTTTAGATTGTTGTTTTAATTCCGACAAAAATTCTAGTCCATCCGCATCGGGAAGCATATAATCCAATAGGATGCCATCTATCGGAAACTTCTGACATAATTCTAACGCACCTGCGCCTGATTCTTCCTCAAGAATTGTATATTTATATTCTTGATCTTGTGATAAATAGCGACGATAAACCATCCGTTCTTCCGGAGAATCATCAAGAATTAAAACTGTTAAAGATTGCACCATATTTACCTGCTCAGAGTATCAGGAAGAATAACTGTATCTAACCAATAAGTAATTAAAACTTGAATAGTTTCCACTAGTTTTCTGATATCAATTGGTTTTAAAATATAACTGGCAGCATAATTTCGATAACATACTTCTATGTCATTAAGATTAGAAGAAGTAGTAAAAATAACTACAGGAATGGTTTCTAATTGTTGATCATGTTTGATTTGGATTAAAACTTCTATCCCATCAGTTCCTGGTAAATTTAGGTCGAGCAAAATTAATGCCGGACGGGGAAATTTTTCCATATCGCTGTAATCCCCTGTATGATAAAGAAAATCTAGACCTTCCTCCCCATCAATACAGCGAAAAATTGGGTTAATTATCGCTTGTTTTTGGATGACTCGATATAATGCTTCAAAGTCTTCATCACTATCTTCAATTATTAATAAAGGTTGGGAAATTTTGCCAATCATTGCTCTCCTCTCTGGAAATTAAAATAGAATGTACTCCCTTGACCATAAATAGATTCTACCCATATTGTACCTCCATGTCGTTCAATAATTTTTTTGACCATAGTTAGTCCAGAACCTGTACCACCACCATATTTGCTTTGAGCGTGTAAGCGTTTAAAAATGCGGAAAATTGTTTGCAGGTGTTTTTCCCGAATGCCAATACCATTATCTCTGACATAAAATGTAATAGCTTGATTTAATTGGTCAATATAGCCAATTTCAATCCATTTTTCGGCTTTATCGTTGTATTTAATGGCATTAGTAATTAGATTGTTAAATACTTCTCCTACTTGCAAGTGATCGCAATTTACTGTTGGTAGTGGTCTAGGAATGCGAATGTCTACTTTGTCAATACGCGCACTTAATAAATCTAAAATTTTTCGGACTAGACTATCCATATCTGTGGGCTGAATATTCAGATCGACTCTTCCTAATCGAGAGAACAGCAATAATGAATTAATTAATTCTTCCATTCCCTGGGTTAGACGCATCAAGGTTTTTAATTTGTGCTTCCCTTCATCATCAATAATTTTCTCATAGTCTTCTATCAAAAAATTGGCATAATTATGAATTCCTCGCAGTGGTTCTTTTAAATCATGAGAAGCAATATAGGC
Organism: uncultured cyanobacterium; assembly: GCA_963766435.1. Lineage (GTDB taxonomy): Bacteria > Cyanobacteriota > Cyanobacteriia > Cyanobacteriales > Nostocaceae > CAVXZH01. The sequence goes on along the minus strand of CAVXZH010000006.1, from coordinate 922,400 downwards.
AAAAGTATCCAATTCTTGATTTCTACGTTCTAGTTCAACATTTAATTGTGATAATTCATCTACTTTCTGCAATATTCTATTAATAATAGAATTTCTTAATTCTGCTGCTGCATTAACTTCATCAGGTTCCCAAGGTAGTGATTTTAATCTCACTGTTTCTTTCCATAAATCAAAAGATTTTCGTGGACTTAAAACCAAACTTCCCTGGTCTGATATTTCTATAGATTGATTAGGATTACCTGCCCAATTGATAGTTTGTAATACCTCTGGACGAAACCACAAGATATAATTTTTTTTAGTTTTATGAATAAAAATAGCCAGCAACCCACTAACTATACTGGAAAATTTTTCCGCTTCTGGATAATATGCTGTTATTTGATTTGTGTAGAATATTTCTTCTTTTATGTTCTGATTAATCCACGTTTCTAATTTTTGTATATCTTCTTGATTGGGAGTATTTCCCACCGAGTAAAATTCATCATTAAAACAAACTATTGCCCCTTGAGCATTCACTAGATCAAGTAAATTAGGTTGATAGTTAATTAAACCAAGCATAGAATTTTTATCCGCTGACATATAATCAATCAACTGACTCTCAACAGACTTTAAATACATCTTATATTGACTATTTTTATCATCTTCTTTATTAGTTAATTTTGCAGATGCTATTTGCCCCATAAATTCACACATATTACGAATTTCATACGGTATATACTTAGGTAATTGATGATGGCAAGCAATCAGTCCCCATAATTCTTTGTTTTTCATAATAGAGATAGACATTGATGCCTGTATACCCATATTCTGTATATATTTAATATGTGCAGAAGAAACACTCCGCAACACAGATATACTCAAATCTAAAGGCTGATTAGTTAATGGTTGATTGCTAGGAATAATTGCTACTGGTTGATAGTTAATATCTGGGATTAACCTCAGCCAATTTTTACTGTAAAGTTTTCTTGCATTCAGAGGAATGTCAAAAGCAGGGAAGTGTAAACCTAAATAAGATGGTACATTTGCCTCTTTCACTTCAGCAATAACGTTACCATGCAAATCGTCATGAAATTGATAGATTATTACTCGGTCAAAATCAGTCGTTTTTTTCACTGTTTGTGCTAGTATTTCACAGATTTCCATGAGATTTATAGCATCATTTAATTCAATCAAACTCTGCTTGATTAAGGAATAAAGGTTGCTAAAATTATAAGTTTTTTCGGAAATACTAGGTTCTAGTTCTAAAATTAAACTTCCTGAACAGCGATGAATAATCCCATCAAATTTTCTAGTTACATTGTCTAATGTAATAGTTAATTCCACGAAATTCCCGATGTGTAAATTATCTAAAAATAGACAGGATTTTATGCAATCAATTTGTTCTGAATGAAACAAATTACTCAAAGGTTGATTTAGTAATTGTTCCGGTTGCTGATTAAAAAAATTAAATGCATTATTACTAATTTGTAAAATAGTCAATTCTGGCTCTTTTAGGACTAAAAGAACACCATGAGGCTGAATCAAGCCAGGAATATGGATTTGCTCTTCCTCGCAGCTAATCACATCCACCTGTAAAGGGATATAATTATCATGAGTTTTCATCTTTTTTATTTAGACCCCAAAATGCACAGATTTCATGATTGTTGATCTGATTATAACTATTTTTCCGAGTTGATAAATTTATGGGCAAACTTCTGATCGGGAGGAAATGTTTGCTTTTATGGTAATAGAGGAGAATCTGGCTTAAATCTTTGATCAGATCGAGATTACAACTTGTAGCTTCGCCAAAAATCAAATAGCAGTTTTATTCTCTGATTTCTAGTTTTATTAACTTAAATTAAGTTTCAATTTGCTAATCAAGAAAAAGTTTCTCCTAAAATTGATTATATTTCCGGTAATATAAGTAATTATCAAGAAATTTTCATAAATAGCTCATGTCATCCATGCCTTTGACGCTGAACCTTGGTGAAGGTTCTGTATCTTTCAGTTTTTCACCCCCAGCAGCACGAGAACTTAAAGCAGCAATAGATCAATTGATGGCAAGTCTCAAAGTTGTTGCCGCTAAACCCATACCTGGTGGTGCTAAAGTTAGTCCTCAACCTTCCTTAGAATATCGTTACACTGGGGAGGTTTTTTTGGAAGTTTTTTGTAATCCGAATATTTGGCCTACTCCTTTTGCCGCTAAAGTTCTACTCACAGTCCGCGATTTGAATATCCGTTTGACTATAGAAGCTGAACTAACTCGGATTGTTGATGACCTGAATCAATATTTAGACCAAGTAGGTTAAATAATTCAAAATTGCCGGCGCAGTTTCTCTATAAAAACTACTCCGGCAATAAATGCTACAAATTATCTTTAAATTTTGACACCGTTTCTACACAGCAACCGCGCCCGACTAATTTAGCTACTGAAAAAAAAATGTATAATTGAGACTGATAATTTTTGTAAATTTAGTCATGCTCCCAATCCAAAAACGGAAATCAAATATCAGATTAGTCGTTATCCCATTCTTCACGACCAATTAAGTCACCAATGCGATCGCGTAACAAGAAATCACATTTCTCTAACTCACATTCAACACAAACCCATTCTCTGGCTGGTATGTATTGACAGAGGGTATAAATTGGTTGTTGACGGCTGATCATTCCCTTTTGCACCAATCGGCGTGCTTCGTCCTGAATGACGTTTAGAGAATAGTAATTGATAGAAGGCACCGTATTCACACTCATTGTTTTTACTCACAAATTTATACGTATATAGTGTTCCCCATGTTCCTTGGAAACGAACATGGCAAGCATTAGACTTGTGGCTAGGGTTTTGTAGTTTGCTATACGGAACTATTAATATTTTGACGCTATTACCCGGAAAAATATTTAAAGAAATGTTAAGTTTGTCAACAAATCCTGACAATGCTCGCAATCCGGCTTCACATAAAAAAGTTTAAGTACTGAATATAACATTCTTTCACAACTTCGTGATTTACCTTTGATAGCTGTCAAAGTCTTGAATTTACTACTTTTAGCTAGATTTGACTGCCAAAAAAATTACTTAGATATCACAAAAAAAAGGAACAGGGAGCAGAAGAGGCAGGGGGGCAGGGAGCGGGGTGCAGGGGGAGAGGAAGAGGCAGGGGGGAGGGGAAGAGGCAGGGGGGCAGGGAGCGGGGTGCAGGGGAGCGGGGTGCAGGGGAGAGGGAAGAGGCAGGTACAAATATTCTCCCCCTTGCCCCCTGCCCCCTGCTCCTTGTCCTCTCCCCCTGCACCCTGCCCCCCTGCCTCCTATCACCTCTGACTCTTTTCCATTAATTAGGACAAATCTTCCAGTGTGGTGGTGGGTTGTTGACCATCATCTACAGCATCTATATTTTCCAGAGAACGCTGATGCTCAAGTTGGCTTAATAAAGTTAGCACCTTAGTACCCCGTTCTATAGAGCGGTCTTCCAGAAATATTACTTCTGGTGTACGACGTAGCCTGACTCTAGCGCCAAGTTCACTCCGGACATAACCCGTAGCTGACTTTAAACCTGCCATTGTTTCTGCTTTCGCTTCCTCTGTACCATAAATACTGACAAAGATTTTGGCGTGTTGCAGGTCACCAGAAACATCAACATCAGTTACACTTACCATACCCGTGCCAACACGGTCATCTTTAATGCCATGTATTAGCATTTGGCTAACTTCCCGTTTAATCATTTCAGCCACACGGGAAACGCGACGATCTGTAGCCATAAAAACCTTGCCTCCTCACAGAGGTTGTACGACACAATTATAAATGCAAAAGGGAGCTAAATTGTACTTAGTCCCAACATTGCCCTGAGAGTGAAGGTGACAAAAACTAAACTACCTATCAATAAACCCACCAGGGCAATTAAGGTGACTGGACGTTTTAACAGTGGTGCTAATGGTGCAAATGTATTCAGCAAAAGACCTAATAAGATGGTGATAAAATAGCGGGGGTAGCGAGAGACATTATCCCAAAATCCGTCAAACATTTGAATTTAGACTGCCTTTTTATAAACTAGATGTATATTTTGTAATGGATTACTTACAATATTTTATTTTAATCTATAAATGTGAAAAAATAAAAAGTGAATCGGGAATGCAGGTTTCAGACGGGGATTTTGCCCATCTGAAACTGTCTTGAATTTTGGATTTTGAATTTTGAATTACTTAATCAACCTGTTTGTGTTTCCGTATTGCCATTGCGGATTTCCCAGGCTAGCTCTAACATTTGTGTCCAGCGCTTTTGTAGTTGTTTCGGAGTGCATTGGACAGCTTTGGCAATCGCCTGATCACTCTGAACAGCGGTTTTCATTTGATAGATTTGCTGTTGTTGCTCTGTGAGTTGATTCCAAAAGAATTCCCACTGTAAAGAAGATAAACCTAATTTATGCTCCAACCCAGCCCCTAACCACTGATGTACTAATTGCCACTGATGTTGTTTGGCAAATTTTTCGACATGATATTTAAAACGCTGTTGGAGATAGTCACGCTGACGGCTAGTAAGACCAAGAATTTGGTCAATTTCTGGGGCTGAGAGGTCTTGGAGTTTCAAAGACAAGTAATCCATACAATCAGATTGACCTTGAGACTCTAAGTATTTCATCAATTCGGCAATGACGCGATCGCGTTCTGATTCTTCCGAAGGATCGAAATTAGCCTTAGCGATCATTTGGGAGCGAATCTGTTGTACAGCCACATTACGCTGATAAGACTCTGCTTCTTCACTTTTAGCAGAATCTACCGCCATTTCAATATCTACAGTAGTTTCTTGAGGTTGACGACGAGCAAAACCTTGAGCGCGGAGAATAATCAATTGTTGATTATTGCCACCGGGTAAATTAATCCGGCGCTTGGCATACTGCTCAGTAAACGCCATGTATTCCGCTAATTGTAATTGAGTGCGAGGAGTAAAATCTTCCGGTAATTCATTTTCGCGGCGGAAAGCTTTAATAGCTTCAATATAAAATGCTTGGAGGAAATCCTCAATCAGATTGTAACGAGCCTCAAATCCCAACTCTGAACCAGCAACAGTAATATGACGATAAACAATAGCACCTAAATTACTATGTAATTCTACCCGTCCTTGCTTGGAACCCAGCTGGTAGTAACGTAAACATTTTTGTAATCGATGTTTGGCTAAAGTAATTTCCCAAGATTTAATTTGTCCAGAGGTTTGGATGCGGGAGCTTTTGTCGCAAATGCGTTCTACTTCCTTGGCTATGCGATTGGCAGCCGCCTGTACACACCCAGATGAGGCTTTTACTTGACCTTGCATTTCTTGACACAACAATTGAATCAAGGTATCTCTGTTACTGGCTGATGATTCTTCAGTCGAAACTTGATGGTTAAAAGCAGGTGTAAAATTTGGCAGATTTGCGAGGTTAGCTTTCATGACTTTTCCTGGAATTGGTATTGCACCTTAACTAAAAATGTATATACAGTACTCTCTAATCAGTTAAGGCGTGAGAATCATGGGGGCTGTCACCCATTCCGACTCCTGCACCCGTACTGCTTACATTTAAGACTGTAGGGAATTTCTCAAAGTTAAAGTGATATTGGTGTGGCGCTTTTTTTATAAGCTACTGTTCAAAGGTGGCATATAGTTATTTATCATTGGCTAAAAATAGATAAAATCCTGACTATGCCGAGATTTGCCGTTATCTCGTGATTCTCTATCCCAGTCTCTTTCGACTATGACAATTTCACAACTGGAGCATTGTCATTACAATTTGTCAAAACTGAGGAGTGCATTTTAAGTTTTATCTTTATACCCAAGCTGCTGCTGCTTCCCAACCTAAACCTCTCCGTGTAATTACTGGTTCATCTGCCGTCATGTCTAGAATTGTAGACACTTGATTTGTGGGTTCCTCGCCAGTGTCTATAATTACATCTACTAAGTTATCTAATCGGTCAAATAGCTCTACTAGCGAACCAATAGATTCTGGATCTTCTCCCACTAACCCATCATCTATTTCATTTGGTGGTAGATGTGCGGAAGTCGAAATAATCGGATTTCCCAGCGCTGCCAGCAATGCCGAACACACAGAATGATTTGGAACCCGAATTCCCGTCGTTTTCCGTTTAGGACTTTGCACCAATCGCGGTACTAGTTTGGTGGCAGGTAGTAAAAACGTATATGGTCCGGGGATAAGACGCTTCATCATCCGATATGCTGAGTCACTTACGAAGGCATAAGTGGAGACATTAGAAAGAGAGGGACATAAAAATGTCAGTGGTTTATCATTTGCTAACTGCTTAATTTGCCGCACTCGTTCCACTGCCGACTTGGCATTCAAATCACAACCAATTGCATAGACTGTATCAGTAGGGTAGAGCATGACAGCACCACTAAAGAGCGCTGACTTTATTTCCTCTATTCGTCGATTTTGAGGGTTATCAGGATGAACTGCGAAAATTTTGGCCATAAAAGTTGTTTATCTTAATATTTGGAACCTGATTTGACAATGGATTTATATGAGTAAACTCGCTTATCTTCAATGCCCGACTGGAATTTCCGGTGATATGTGCCTGGGTACTTTAGTCAGTTTAGGTGTTCCGATTGAGTATTTGGCACAAAAGCTGAATGGATTAGGAATTGTCAAAGAATACCGATTACACTCAGAATTGGTACATCGTCTGACTCAACAAGCCATTAAAGTCCATGTTGATTTACTACACCATCACCACCATGACCATAACCATGACCAGAGTCATCATCATGGACGATGCTTACCAGAAATAGAGAAGATGATTCTCTTTGCTCAGTTACCATCACGAGTGGAAGCTTGGAGTTTGGCAGTATTTCGGCAACTAGCCGTAGCAGAAGGGTCTGTACATGGGATTGAACCAGAAAAAGTTCATTTTCACGAAGTTGGTGCTGTGGATGCCATCGTCGATATTGTGGGCACTTGTTTGGGGTTAGATTGGTTGGGAATTGATAGCGATCGCACCGGATTACCTTTACTATATTGCTCGGCTTTCCCCACTGGTGGGGGGACAGTTCGCGCTCAACATGGACAGATGACGGTTCCCGTCCCAGCAGTATTGAAATTATGGTCAATGCGGGGTTGTCCAGTTTATAGTAATGGGATTGAGAAGGAACTGGTGACACCAACTGGAGCGGCGATCGCGACAGCCTTAGTCAAGGACTTTGGCTCACCACCCCCCATGACTATTGAAAAAATAGGACTAGGAGCAGGTTCCTTAGAGTTACCCATACCCAATATATTACGGCTCTGGCTAGGAGAAAGTATATCTTTACAGACTGATACCTCCTATACTAGTGATCATAATTCTGAGTTAGAAACTATCTGTGTACTAGAAACTCAAATTGACGACTTAAATGCCCAGGCGATTGGTTATGTGTTTGAGACTTTATTTAGTGCTGGTGCAGTAGATGTTTTTACCCAATCCATTGGTATGAAAAAATCTCGTCCAGGGATTTTACTAACTGTAATTTGTCATCCCGAAAAATTACCCGATTGTGAAGCCGTATTGTTCCGCGAAACCACTACTTTAGGAATTCGTCGCAGCACTCAGCAACGAGCGATTTTACAACGAGAAATTCAACTCTTAGAAACCGAATATGGATCTGTGCGAGTTAAGATAGCATGGAAAGGAGAATCATTAGAAAAAGTTATTGTGAATGTGCAGCCAGAATATGAAGATTGTGCAGACTTAGCCAGAAAACACAATCTTCCTTGGCGAGAAATTCACCGAGTAGCATTACAGTGTTGGTATAACAGGAATCAGAAGGAAGAGAGCAGGGGAAAAGAGGACAAGGGGCAGGGGGCAGGGGGCAGGGGGAAAAGAGGATAAGGGGCAGGGGGCAGGGGGCAGGGGGAGAAGAGGACAAGGGGCAGGGGGCAGGGGGCAGGGGGAAAGAGAATTTAAAATATATTCTCCCCATCTCCCCATCTCCCCATCTCCCCATCTCCCCATCTCCCCATCTCCCCATCTCCCCATCTCCCCCTTGCACCCTGCACCCTGCCCCCCTGCCTCTTCTCCCCCCCCTGCACCCTGCACCCTGCCCCCCTGCCTCTTTCTCTCCCCCCTGCACCCTGCACCCTGCCCCCCTGCCTCTTCCACCACCCCATCACCCCATCACCCTGTTATCGGTATAAAGGTTGAATCCATTGCCATTCTTGGGTTAAACCCTCTTTTAAGGAAAATTGTGGTTGATATCCTAAAATTTTTCTAGCTTTAGAAATATCAGCAGCAGTATGACGAGCATCTCCCATGGCTTGATCAATATATTCTTTTTTAATGGGTTTACCGACAATTTCTGCAATCTGGTCAAGAATTTCTGCTAAAACTACCCTGCTCCCACCACCAATGTTGAAAATACTACCTACTGCCTCCGGTATGGTGGCAGCAGCTAAATTAGCAGCGATGATATCCCTCACATAAGTAAAGTCTCTGGTTTGCTGTCCATCACCATAAATGGGAATTGCCTCATCCTGTAAAATGGCCTTAAAAAACTTATGAAACCCCATATCTGGGCGTTGTCTAGTCCCATAAACTGTGAAATAGCGCAATACTACAGAAGGCACACCAAAATTTTTATGATATATTTGACACAACCGTTCTCCAGCTAGCTTAGTAATGCCATAAGGAGAAACCGGAAGGGGAATAATTTCCTCATGAGTAGGTAATGTTTCTGCATCACCATATACACTAGATGAAGAGGCAAAGACTAACCTTTGCAATCCTTTAGCATCCTTAGCTGCTTCTAACAAAATTTGAGTAGCATTAATATTCAATTCAGTATAAGTACGAAAAGCTTTACCCCAACTCGCCCTGACTCCAGCTTGTGCAGCTTGATGATAAACAATATCCACATCTTTTAATAGGATTTGCCAGTCTAAAAATTGAATGTCTCCTTCAATCAAGGTAAAATTGGGTGATGAGTGTAAGTGGTTAATATTTTTACGCTTAAATGCGGGGTCGTAGTAATCATTAAATGAATCGATACCAATTACTACTTCACCTTGTTGTAATAAAACTTCAACCAGATGAGAACCAATAAAACCTGCACATCCGGTCACAATAATTTTAGTCATGTTTCCTAAGTAAAAAAATCCTGAATCTAATCTAATTGAATTTATGACAATTTTAAATATTTGTGATTAATAATACTGTTTATTCACTCCATTAACTCTATGCAATCTTTTTAAAAAGGTCATAATACTCTGACTTTTAGCGAATATATTGTAAAATAACAGACATTCTATAGTTTACAGGGTAACATTAATGTTGAGTACCATCGGTGGACGTTACCAAATTGATAGAGAAATAGGAAGAGGAGCATTTGGGACTACTTTTTTAGCTATGGACATTCAACGACCCGGCACTCCTGAATGTATTGTCAAGCAATTTACTCCATTACAGACAGAACCTAATACTTTACAGATAGCGAAACGCTTGTTTGACCGGGAAGCAGAAATGCTAGAAAAGTTAGGTAAGCATGAACAGATACCCTGTGAACGGTTACGAATAGCAGCAGTCACCATTCCTTTGATTGTGTTTTTATTTCAAAAAATTAGCACAAAGACATCAGAAAAGTTTTCGGCTTATGAAAATTCTGAATATGGCATAAAAATAAAATATCCACAAAATTGGGAAAGACAAGATACATTCAACCGATTTCATGGTGATATCGTTATGATCTTAATGCCAGATTTTTATGACTGAACCACAAACAGAATTTGATTCTCCCTGGAAAGATATTATTCAAATATACTTTCAGGATTTTATCCGCTTTTTCTTTCCCTATCTTCATCCGACTATTGATTGGACTAAACCCGTTGAATTTTTGGATAAAGAGTTAATTCAAGTAACTAGAGATGCTAAAATTGGACGAAGACTTGCTGATGCTCTGATCAAAGTTTATCGCACTAATGGAAAAGAATCTTGGTTGTATATCCACATCGAAGTGCAGAATCAACCTCAATCTAATTTTCCGCAAAGAATGTACATTTACAACTACAAAATTTATGACCAATTTAAATGTCCAATTGAATCGTTAGCAGTTTTAGGAGATGATGACATTAATTGGCGACCAGATCATTTTAATATACAAGCCGAAAGAACCAGAATTAGGTTTGATTTTTCTATAGTCAAACTGCTAGATTATAGAGAAAGGTGGTCAGAATTAGAAGCAGACCGGAATCCATTTGCTACGGTTGTAATGGTACATATTAAAGCATTGGATACACGCAACAATCGAGGAGAAAGGAAAGAAGCCAAGTTAGCCTTAATCAAGCGATTATATGAACAGGGCTTTGAAAGACAGGATATCATCAACCTATATGCTTTCATTGACTGGGTAATGACATTACTGATTGAGTTGCAAGCAGAGTTTAATCGAGAAATAACCGAGTACGAGGAGCAAAAAAAGATGCGTTATATTACTAGTATTGAAAGAAGTGGTGAACTTAAAGGCAAACTGCTACAAACACAACAGATAGTGAAGCGACAACTCAACCGTCGAGTTGGGGAAATTGACGCTTCTTTAATTCAGCAACTTGAAGCATTACCGATTGAGGTATTGGAAGATTTAACTGAAGCACTTTTAGATTTCTCTAGTGTTAGTGACTTAGAAGAATGGTTACAGAGTAGACCAACACCAACAGAAGCATAAAACAGAAGGTTAGTAGTCAGCTGCAACAATACCAAATGAAAGTGCTGGGGATTCAATTCATATTGATTTTGACACTTATCTGAATAATACTCCTGATGAACCAAATTAGTAACTCCATCTCTGAAACCCCTACTTCCCTACTTGTGTGTACTGTATTTTTGAATTACAACGGAGGTATACCTAAAACTTCATCTTTCTCTACAAGTTCTGAGTCAAAAATTAACCAATTCTCAAAATGAACTTTAATCCATTTATTTACATCAGGATACCTCTCTTGAATAGATTTTAATCTATTATTCATATTTCTTTTATAATAACTTTGATATTCTAGATTTCTAATCGCAATTATATTTAAAATATAAGTTAGCATCCTTAACCTTGCTATAGCCAATCTTAAGTTTTGACGAGAATAATTAGTTATTAACTTTGATTTTTCTTTTTTATCCTCAAATGGAGATCTTTCATTATCTTTAATAATTTTGTTGAATTCTTGAATATCTATATCTAATTCATAAAAAGCAGATTCATAAATTTCATAGTTAATTTGATTTCTAATCTCAGGTTCATCACCTAAATCAAATGGTTGAATTCCTATATTCCAATACCTATCAATTGCTTTACGATTTCTAAAATGTTTAAAATTTTCAAAGAAACGTCGGAACTGTCTTTTATGTTCATCTGTTGATTTCGCAATACTTTGTATCTGAATAGTTCCCTTTTGATAATTCTGTCCTTGACAATCTACAGAACTATGTACCCAAGTTGTAAAATTAAGTTGTGTTCTATTTAAACCCTGAATCAAAAAGAAATTAGCGTAGTATGCAGTAACAAAACCCCAACTAAAATATCCTTGTCTGAGCAAGCTATCAGTAGAGCAAATATTTAAAACAGCTTTAGATAACAGTTTCTCAATATCCGTCAATATATAATTGTTAGCATTGGTAATAATAAATCCTTTTGCATAATCATCTGGGGAGTTATATTTTTCTTTTAAATATTCTTTAAAAGAGGTTTTAGCATCACAATTACATTTTCCAAAAGCAATAGCAATTTCTTCAAAAGTCAATGACACAATTTCTAATCTCCAATCATCATCATAAATTCTTGGGAATCTCTAATTGCGGTTTTCAGTTTGCTAACTATCATTTGACCTACTTTTTCTTGCGCTCTAAAACCACCACCAATTGGTAAATTATCTCTATCAAACTTAAAATCCTCAATTAATTGAAGAATTTTAATTGTATTATCAGTATTAAACGTTTGATGTTTTTGAATAACTAAATTAAAAATTTCATAAAATGCCTGCATAATGCCAGCAAAACCAACTGTTTTTAGAATATATGATGTTGGATCTTGCCATTGTTCTAAAAATACAGCTTTAATAGAACGGAAATAGATTTCAAAAATTTTATATTGTTGCTCAAACCCAAAATTAGCAAGACTTCCTGTTTTTGGGTCTACATAATTTTTAATTTGGTTAACAAACTCAGTTAAAGATATTCCATGTCCAGCATCTCCTGTTCTTCTAATTAATTCACATAAAGGACTTTCATCTGTTTCATTTAATCTAATTGCTATTTCTCTGGCTCGTCTTTCAGCAGTAATTCCTTCGTCATCAAAGTTTTCAATATCTCCTTCTATTAAATCCAGTAAATCTAAATAAAGTGATGTAGGAACACCTCTTTGTGTTTTGTTAATTGTCATAAAAAGTTTAGCTTGCTCCCTCACAGATAATCCTAAAGTTGCAACTACTATTAATGAAAAATCAGGATTTGCTTCATAGGAACCGTTGACTAGATATTGACCATCTATGATAATACCGAGCGATTCCGTATCATCTAGAGTTAGTATTTTATTCTCTTCCGAATAAGAGAATTTGCCGTCATCAAAATTAACTAAAATAGAATTAGGTATAATACCCTGTTCTTGGTTAATATAGGTTTTAATTTCTTTAATTCTGGATTTAGAAAATGATCTCTGATATCCTAAAACTTTATCAGTAATTCTCCGAGACACATCAAAACGCTCATAAATCATCTTAGTATTAGTAATAAATAAGAGCATTGCTGTGTTATGTTGAAATATTTTAAATGCCGGAATTTGTATTTTAGTCATAAATAATACAGCTTTAATATGTTAATTTATATTATAGCATAACCAGATTTGATGGCGACTGTAAACATCTAGGATTAGAGGCTGTTTGAAAAGTCAAAATAAAGGTCAAAATTGTCATTCTGAGCGACAGCAAAGAATCCCGCGAGATCCTTCCCGACCGTCAGGATGACAAACTACACCTGATCGCAACTTTTCAAACACCCTGTTAGCAAGAAAACAAAAAAAGCTAAGTTTGGACGTTATCAACGTATTCAAAAAGATTCAGGTGCATATTGCCATTGGTATAAGTTAAACATAAATTTATTTATTTTAGGTTCCCGAATATACTAACAAAAGCATATATGAGGAAAATTGTGAAAGTTTTAGTTGTAGGTAGTGGCGGGCGTGAACACGCTTTAGCATGGAAACTGTTACAATCTGAGCAAATTGAGCAAGTTGTCTGTGTGCCAGGAAATGGGGGGACAGCAACTCTGCCGCGTTGCCAAAATTTATCCCTAGCGATAGATGACTTTGAAGGCATCAGTCAATTTGCTTTAGAAAATGGCATATCTCTGGTGATAGTGGGGCAAGAAGTTCCCTTGGCTCAGGGAATTACAGACTACCTCCAAGCTCAAGGATTAATGGTATTTGGTCGGTGAAAGCAGGTGCACAGATTGAAGCTAGCAAAGCTTGGGCTAAAGCTTTAATGCAGGAAGCGGGGATTCCTACCGCACGAGCAGCTGTGTTCACAAGCGCCACAGCTGCTAAATCCTATGTCAAAGCTCAACAAATGCCCATTGTGGTGAAAGCTGATGGTTTAGCTGCTGGTAAGGGTGTCATCATTGCGGAAACTTTAGTGCAAGCGGAAGCTGCAATTGATGCTATTTTTCGGGGACAGTTTGGTAGTGCTGGTGAATTTGTAGTTATTGAAGAATTTCTGATTGGACAAGAGGTTTCTGTTTTAGCATTGACTGATGGCATCACCATTCGTTCTCTACTACCTGCTCAAGACCATAAACGGATTGGGGAGGGTGATACAGGAGAAAATACTGGGGGAATGGGTGTTTATGCTCCTGCTCCTATCGCTACACCAGCTTTGATGGCACGTATTCAAACTGAAGTTTTAGAAAAAACCATCACCGCTTTAAGAGCGAAAGGGATTAACTATCAAGGAGTGTTGTATGCTGGATTGATGATTACTCCTGATGGTAATTTTCAGGTTTTGGAATTTAATTGCCGTTTTGGTGACCCGGAAACTCAAGTTCTATTACCATTGTTGGTTACACCTTTAGAAGATTTAATTTTGGCTTGTGTGCAACAGCGTTTAGGTGATATGCCCCCCATTGCTTGGAAACAAGGTGCTGCGGCGACTGTGGTTGCGGCTGCGGGTGGTTATCCTGGTGTATATGCCAAGGATAAATTGATTACTGGGATTGCCGCCGCAGAAACGACAGGAGCAACTGTATTTCATGCTGGGACTACATTAAATCAGCAACAACAAATAGTTACCAGTGGTGGTCGAGTTTTAAATGTGACCGGAATTGGGGAAAACTTCCAGCAGGCGATCGCCCAAGCTTATGCTGGTATCGAGCATATTCAGTTTGAGGAAATTTATTATCGTCGCGATATTGGTCATCGAGTTCTGAGTTAGGAATCTAGGTTGTAGGGAATAGAGTAGGGTAAGGTAGGGTAAGAATTTCACCTCTACCTCCCATGCTCCATACCGTCCTGAGTTAAAGATGCTGTCTTTAAAAACAATCCGAGATGCGATTGCCAATTGGTGGTCAGAATTCACTCTTCAAACCAAACTGTTAGCAGTAGCGACTTTAGTAGTTTCTTTAGTCATGAGTGGTCTAACTTTCTGGGCCATAAATACAATTCAGCAAGATGCACGACTGAATGATACTCGCTTTGGTCGTGATTTGGGTCTGCTATTAGCTGCTAATGTTGCGCCCTTAATCGCTGACCAAAATCTGAGTGAGGTAGCACAATTTTCCGAACGCTTCTATAGCAGTACCTCTAGTGTGCGTTATATGCTCTACGCTGATGAAAATGGGAAAATCTTTTTTGGGATTCCCTTTTGGGAACCAGAGGTAGAAAATTCCTTGACCATTGAACGACGAATCCAACTTCCAGAAGATTATCCTGGGGATGATGACAAACCAATGGTCAGACAACACCTGACCCCAGATGGATCAGTCACAGATGTATTTATTCCCCTGATAGTTGATAAAAAATACTTAGGTGTACTAGCGATTGGGATTAACCCCAACCAAGCAGCAGTTATCTCCACCAATTTTACTCGTGATGTTACCATTGCTGTCTTTATTACAATTTGGGTAATGGTAATTTTAGCCGGAGTCATTAACGCTTTAACCATCACTAAGCCGATTAAAGAGCTACTGGTGGGAGTAAAACAAATTGCTGCCGGAAATTTCCAACAACGGATTGATTTACCTCTGGGGGGTGAACTGGGAGAGTTAATTTTCAGCTTTAATGATATGGCCCAGCGGTTAGAAAATTATGATGAACAAAATATAGAGGAAATTACCGCTGAGAAAGCCAAGCTAGAAACCCTAGTTTCCACCATTGCTGATGGTGCAGTGTTGATTGATAATAATATGCAAGTGATTTTAGTCAACCCCACAGCCCGGAGAATTTTTGGTTGGGAAGGGGTAGAAGTGGTAGGTAGCAATGTTTTACATCACTTACCCTCAACAGTACAAATGGAAATTAGCCGTACTTTGTATGAAATGGCAGCAGGGGAATGTGAAAGTGCTGAATTTCGGATTCATCTTCAGCATCCTGCTAAACGGACAGTTCGGATTCTCTTGACCACAGTACTGAATTTACAGAGGGAGAGTATTAAAGGTATTGCCATCACGGTGCAAGATATCACTCGTGAGGTAGAACTAAATGAGGCTAAAAGTCAATTTATTAGTAACGTTTCTCATGAACTGCGGACACCGCTATTTAATATCAAAACTTATATTGAAACCCTCCATGATTATGGTGAAGAGTTGGGTTTAGAGGAACGGCAAGATTTTTTACAAACTGTCAATCATGAAACTGATCGTTTAACTCGTTTAGTGAACGATGTCTTAGATTTATCAAAACTAGAATCTGGTCGTAGTTATAATTTCGATGGAGTTGATTTAAGTCAAGGTATTGAGCAGACAATACGCACATATCAACTCAATGCTAAAGATAAGGGTATCGAGCTAATTCCAGAAATTGCGCCTAATTTACCTTTTGTCGTGGGTAATTATGATTTATTACTACAAGTATTTGGAAATCTGATTGGCAATGCTTTAAAATTTACTCCATCTGGTGGTAAAGTTGCCATTCGCGCTTACACAATAGATTGTCAGTCTAACTCTTCCTCTGGTGAAGAAAATTTGACTCATGGTATGTCTATCCCAGAAACATCAGGTGATCAGACTCACACTACCGTCAATAATCGCGAAAATCATCATATACCTAAAGTAAGAATTGAAATTTCTGATACTGGCATTGGCATAGCGCTAGAGGATCAACAGTCAATTTTTGACCGCTTTTTCCGGGTGGAAAACCGTGTGCATACTTTGGAAGGTACAGGTTTAGGTTTATCAATAGTCAGAAATATTATTGATAGACATCACAGTAAAGTTCATTTAGTTAGTGAAGTGGGAGTTGGCACAACTTTTTGGTTCGATTTAATCGTTTTTCAAGAACAAGTATCACCCACCACCCTGGAATCTACACCGAAAACATCTGCGATTTAAGGAGTTAATAGCACTATTATTAAACAAAATAATAATAAACCCAACAATAGCAATAAAGCTTGATAGCGGTTAATCCAGTTTTTGACAGATGCTCTCCAGGTATAACCCAGATGCTGCTGTTGTAGATTTAGCTGAGTCTCATGGATATCTTGGTATAAAGTACATTCCTTTGCGTAGGGACGTTGAGGAAAATTGCAAGTGTCATCTGCATGATAAGTGCAGTTATCACAAAGATAGTTGTTACTAGTAGCACGATGCAAGGGAATACCAGGATGTCCAAAAGCTTTGAGAGTTGTACCACAAGAGGGACAATTTACAGCCTGGCTATTAACAGGTTGATGGCAACGAGGACAAGTTGAAGTACCCAAAACTGGAGAGTGAATAACTAAGCAACATTTTGATTATAACTCAACTTGTTAATACACGGGTAAAGTGTCACTCTTACTCAATCAAGCGTTGGTGGGAGGTTATCAATTGGGATATACCAACAATTTGGATATGAAATAGTTACTCCAGATGGTCAACGCTATCAATTTAACTACAATACTGTAAAACCGCTACCACAGAACATAGACTTAGCGATTTTGCAATTTACCAGTAGCGCAAATTATCAAGTTGCTAGAATTGGTAATTCTGAACCGACTCAGGTTAAATGTCCAATCAAACTCACCATTTACTATGTCACAAAAACAACTTTCTTTTTTTCCTGAAGAAGAACAGCAAAATTTTAGCAAGAAGACTAAAAAAGCTAAACTCGGTCGTTATCAACGTATTCAAAGAGATTTAGAAAAAAATGACGCTGACCCCTATAAGATATATATTGATGTTAGTAATCCACCAATACCCTTATCTAACTATACCTTTATAGATTTATTTTGTGGAGCGGGAGGAATTACCCAAGGTTTGGTACAAGCAGGATTTAAACCATTAGCTAGTGCGGAAATTAATCCTATTGCTTCGGAAACTCACCGCAATAATTTTCCTGAATGTAATCATTTTTGTGGAGATATTGCACAACTTAATCCTCAAAACTGGTTAAAAGAGATTGATTCACCAGAAATTCATTTGGTGGTTGGTTGGTCCCCATGTCAAGGGTTTTCAGTTGCTGGAAAACGTGACCCTGAAGACCCACGCAATCGTTTATTTTATCAATTTGTGCGGGTGGTGTCAGAAATACGTCCTTGGTATGTAGTGATGGAAAATGTACCAGGAATTTTAACAATTCAAAATGGTGATGTCAAGGCTGCTATTATCGAAGCTTTTGAGTCTATTGGTTATCCACATATTTCTGTAGCTATTTTGGAATCTGCTGCTTATGGAGTTCCACAAATTCGTCCGAGAGCGATTTTTATCGCTAATCGATTAGGTATGTCAAATCCCTATCCTCAAGCTCAGTTATTACCGGAAGAATATAAACCTATTGAATCCGCGATTGCCGATTTACCCGCATATACCAGAATACCAGAAATCAACCATGAATGGACAAAACATTCAGCAGAATATATGGAACGTATTGCAAAAGTTCCTCCTGGTGGTTCATTATATGAAAAATATGTCGATGCTTTCAAACGACAATATCCAGGTAAACCAAGTATGACGGTGAAAGAGAATCATGGAGGTACACATATTCATCCATATTTAAATCGCGTGATTTCTGCGAGAGAAATGGCTCGATTACAAACATTTCCTGATTCATTTATTTTTTCAGGTTCGATGAAAAAAGCTATGTGGCAAATTGGTAATGCTGTACCACCAAGATTAGCTGAGTGTATTGGTTATGCTTTGATTCCTTACTTAAATGAAATTGTCAGGGTCAACATCATATAATTTTATTGGCAACCGTATAAATACGCATACAATAACAATACCTTCGCTATTTTACGAAGTCGGCGCTAAAGTGTATGTTATACCTTTACTAAACCAGTATTTTAACAAAATTATTAACTGTTATCTGCTATCTTTTAATTACACACTAAATTTATATCGTGACTATAAATTTATATTATAATTTAATAAACCGACTGTTGGGGGTGAGGAAAAATATAATGACAAAAATTAAAATCTTACAAGAAAATCGCTCATATACCTTTCGGTCTTACTTTGAGTTACCTTATGAAGCTGATGATATTTTAGCTGAATTTGATTATGCACTAATTAAATCTCGTCTATCTCTACCTCAAACAACTAAATCTTTAAACCGATTACTAGAACTCAAGGAAAGAATAGAAGATATTTTACCTTTTATTAGTTTAAGTAATGAGACTGCTAGAAGAGAAACTTTGGTGTCTCCAATTATGTTGGAAGTGATTCGTTATTGTCAATGTCAAATGCGAATTGAATATCCTCTCACAGTTAATAATTGGCTTAAGGGTAATTTGGATTATCTGTTACGTTTAAAAAACTCTTTACTAGTCATCGAAGCTAAAAATGATGACCTGACTAGAGGATTTACTCAGTTAGCCGTAGAATTAATTGCTCTATCTCAAGTTGAGGAACAAACCACATTATATGGAGCAGTAACTATAGGTAATGTTTGGCAATTTGGTAAACTTGAAAGCAATCAAAAACAGATTACTCAAGATATTAATTTATTTAAAGTCCCTGATGATTTAGATAATTTAGTGAGTGTGATAATAGGCATTTTGGAGGTTTAAGCGAGCATTTATATGAAATTTATTGGTGTTGATTTCGGTTGGAAATCCCAACCAAGTGGATTATGTAGTCTGGAATTAATAGATGGGAAACTGGAAGAGTAATTTTGATAACTCTTCCAGCTGATTAAATAAGTGATTAGCCTTTATTTTTCAGACCCTACCAGTGACAATGCCCTTAGTAGCGGTCATTATGAGAGTAGTCGTGGTGAGAATAATCATCATATTTTTTATGCCTGTAACCAGAATAATGTGAATTATATGAACCATGTGAACCATGTGAACCATGTGAACCATGTGAACCATGTGAACCAAATGAACCATGTCCTCCCATAATACTCTGGGTTTCCTGGTTGACTAATTCCTGGAGAAAGCTTTCAGAATCATGAAGTAGATCATAACCAGTAGGATATAATTCGACAATGTTGATATTAGCCATAAGTTTTTCTCCTTGGTTTATAGTCAGGTATCATTTCACCCTGACCTTGATTAAGCTTATTTTTGCCTAAGCTTAACTTTGATGTTTGCAAATTAAATCTACTAAATCAAGCCTAAAAAATTCATTATTTGGACATAATTACAAGAGTTTTATCGTCAGAATTCAGGAGTTAGCAGTCAGCAATCCGGAAAAATTGACTCCTGCTATATCAGATTTCCAGAATTTGAGGACATAATCACCTGATTTCAGTCTATAAAGATGCTATAAAATTTAAAAAAAGGCGTTGCTCCATTTCTATAAGCAACGCCCCATCTTTAGATATTCAAGAATTCCAGAAATTCTTATTCAGCCCAAGCAATTAATCTGGGTTCATAAGGACTGGATAAGTATGGGTGTTGTGGTAATGCACGCAAAGACAATCCCTGTAAACCAGAAGTGGTATACGTGATATTAGCTGTGTAAATACCTAAACCTTGTTCATCCTGTCCTTGATATTCCATCAGCACTGGGACTGCATCGACAATTTCTCCATTAGAATCAATTGCCCCTTGGTATAATTCCACTCGCAAATCATCGTTGCTCAAAGTAGCTAAATCAACCTTGGCTTTCACAGCTACGGTTTGGTTAACTTCAATTGCTGATGCATTGTCAACATCAATATCTTTAATTCTGATGTTAAACCAATGATCGCTCAGTTTGGCTCTCCAATCAGCTAGCTCTTTGGCTGGAGCATAATTATCAGCAGTTAGAGCATGATAGCGATCACTAGCTGGAAAATAAGCGCGTTGTGCATATTCACGTACCATCCGCGCTGTATTAAAGAAAGGACAATTTAAGCGAATTGCATCCTTCATTTTGTCAACCCAAAGCCGAGGTAAACCATCAGTATCTCGATGATCATAAAATAGTGGTGCAACTTCCTTCTCTAGCAAATCATAGAAGGCATTAGCTTCCACCTCATCTTGATAATTAGGGTCTTCATAATTTTCCCCATGTCCAATCGCCCAACCAGTGCGGACATAATCAGCTTCATCCCACCAACCATCAAGTACACTTAAATTTGGTAATCCATTCATGGAAGCTTTCATTCCACTAGTCCCAGAAGCTTCGCGGGGACGACGTGGTGTATTTAACCAGATATCACAACCAGCTACCATCAATCGAGAAATATGAATGTCGTAATTGGGGACAAATACGACTTGTTTTTCTAAATGTTGTTCACGGATAAAATGATTGATATCACGGATTAATTCTTTACCAGGGATATCTTTGGGATGTGCTTTCCCCGCGATGACGAACTGGATTTTGCGGTGTTTGTTACCCAATAAAATATGCTTGATTCTTTGTAAATCCCGCATCCACAATGTAGCACGTTTATAGGTGGCAAAGCGACGGGCAAACCCAACGGTTAAGACATTTGGATCAAGAACCTCTTGCGCTTGAGCAACTTCTAGAGCCGAAGCACCGCGATCGCGCAAATGTTTGACTAAATGCTCTCGCACATACAGAATCATATCTAAGCGACAACGTTCATGATTGCGCCATAATTCTTCATCAGGGATAGCATCCATTCTGTCCCATAATTGACTATCTGGTGGTGCTGATGACCAATTTGAACCTAGATAGCGGTCATATAGTTCTTGAGTGGATTTAGCCACACAACTGCGAGCATGGACACCATTAGTAATGGCGGCAATGGGGACTTCATCTACAGGTACTTTTTGCCACAAACCTTGGAACATATGCCGTGATACGACACCATGTAACTGAGCGACACCATTAGAAAATGTAGCCATCTTCAAGGCCAGCACAGCCATACTAAAAGTGACCAGATAAATCGCCAGTATTTTCTCTACCCAGTCCTAAAAATTGCTCTTTAGGTAAACCAAAAATATCGGCGTAATATCCCAGGTAATACAAAATTTTATCAGGAGCAAATAAGTCAATGCCGGCGGGGACAGGTGTATGAGTAGTAAAGATATTGCTAGAAGCCACTACCTGTCTGGCTTGAGCATAATTCAATCCCTCTTCCTGAATCAAAATCCGGATGCGCTCTAAAGCGGAGAATCCCGCATGTCCTTCATTCATATGATAAGCGGTGATGTCATAGCCTAAGGCTTTGAGCATTCTCACACCACCAATCCCCAACATAATTTCCTGGTGGATACGCATATCAATATCACCACCGTACAGTTGATCTGTAATGTCGTGGTCATAAGGATTATTGGGTTCAATATTCGTATCCAGCATATACAGTGGTACAGTTCCTACCTGCACACGCCATACTCTAGCGTAGACCTTACGCCCTGGATAATCTACGTCAATCCGGAGTTCCGAACCATCGGGATTCCGTTCCAGGTGTAAAGGCATATTATAGAAATCGTTGATTAGGTAGCGTTCTTGCTGCCAACCATCAGCATTTAGATACTGAGCAAAGTAGCCTTGTTGATACAGTAAACCGACTCCAACCAAGGGTAAACCTAAGTCACTAGCAGATTTTAAGTGATCCCCAGCTAAAACACCTAAACCTCCAGAATAGATAGGTAAGCAATCTACCAGTCCAAATTCAGCCGAAAAATAGGCGTAATACTCTTTAGGACTTTGGCTGCGCTGTTTTTTATACCAAGTATATTCTTGCAAATAATCATCTAATTGACGATGAGCGCGGTCCATTTGAGCTAAAAAGCCTTCATCTTCCACCACTTCCAATAGTCTGGCTTGACTGATAGTACCCAGCATCAACACCGGGTTATGGTGACTAGATTCCCATAAATCAGGGTCTAAACGACGAAATACATCTTTAGTCTCAACATTCCAATCCCAGTGCAGATTATATGCTAATCGTCGCAGGGGTTCGAGTCGCGAGGGTAGTGAAGGGGAGACATTAAATGTGCGAATTGGCTGCATAGGTTAGTGAAACTCCAAGATTAACTATGGTTATTGTTTACTTTTTTGAACCAAAGTTACTAATTTTTTATACTATATTTGCGAAGATGCGATGACTTTGTTAAGTATTGCGAATTCTTCTCATCAATGCTAAAGTTTACACTAATAAAGCTTTTCAGTCTATAGTATAGTTTTCGGTAATTCTACAGACCCAGAAAATTTCATTATTCGCTAATAAATGATTTTATAATCAATCTCAGGTTATAGATATTCGTGATCAGGATAAATCTTTATATTTATTTTAGATTTATGGTGGTGCATGATTATTTTTTAATAAAATTATAGGGGGTTATAACATAACGATAACTCTGGTGATATAGCAATCCCAGAGTTGTAAGCATATATTTGATTGTTTTAAGCTTGAGCCGGGGAATTTGTGGCTGGCTGATTTGGGGGTAGACTTAAAGCGATCGCCGATGCAAAAGCTGACTCTGCGGCTATTTGATAAGCCTGTCGCAGATTAGAGGAAGTCTGTTTGCTTTTCGTGACTAGGGAAGTTATTCTAGTTTTCGGCTCTAATTTGACTTCACCAGCGCTGACAGCACGTTCTAAAATGATAAAGGCATCTAAATCCTCAGAATCATAACTAGTCTGTAATAGCACTCGTATTTGCTTTTGCTCTCTAGTACTTAAATAACCACGGGTTAAAGCTTGTAGGACAATTTCTTTAATTAAAATCATGAATTGAATTAAGTAAAAGTAATCTAGTATATGTACTTGTGTTGGGATGAAACAACTGGCTTGGCAAAAGTCCCGATGGCAATCTAGAGATTTTGCTGCTTGCGGCTTGCTTCTTGCCTAAACTTTATTATTTTTAGCGTTTAGTCTGCATCACCCATTTGGATCATCCGATGGAGTGATTTACAAATTGACAGGAATACCCACGAATAGTCTTGGAAGCAAGCACTTCAACCTGGGTATAGGGAGGTTAAAAAAATAACATTTTTAAAAAATTTCCTTAAATCTGATCTATTGACGAGAAAATATGCTAGCGTTTAGATGCACTACATTCACATTCTACGGGATATGAAAGTTGCACGTAATATTTTATTACGTGTTTTGCAAGCAACTGCTTTTACCGTGACGCATGATAAAATCATGCTTTCTGATGATTCAGAATTGACGAATGCGATAGTTAATCACGTTTAATCGTTTTGATTAGCTTAAAGGTTGCACTTAACTTAGTGGATACTTACATCATTTGTGTGCAAGATGCTGAGAGCAACATACTCTACAAATTCGTTGCGAGAAAGCCGTCATAGTAATCGGGGAAGCGCTTATTTGTTTGCACCGATGGTAGGTTTTAATGTGATGGCAGAAGTTGGAGATTGTCCACCCTAGTTGTGGCTAATTTCGTCATAAGCACTTACAAAATTTCCAGAATATCTAAATAATCATGCTAGGCAAAAATGTCCTTAGATGCGAGGAATTGTCTGAGCATAGACAATAGCGTTAATAAATAGCTTATTGCTCTGGTTGCGAGTAAAAACGCAACCTTGCTGATAGTAAATAAGCTAAAATTAACGGTCTTGTTGATATTTACATAATAGATTTGGTAAGAATATTGGTAGATATATTTAATTAGGAAATAATATATCTCTCCATTTCTTGCGAATTTCTCTCTCGACTATTACCAGAAAGTTTACAAGCATTATGAACTTTCAAATTTATAGTGCAAATAAATTCCATCTTCTATCAAAAACAATTCATTTGTGGGAGTTATAGCTATGTTCAAACCAAAATATTCAGCAAAAGTAGACCGTTTGATGGAACTTTTAACAATTACTTTATTAGGAGGAGTGCCAACAATTGCGCTAGGTTCTCAATTAAGAAATCGGTTATATCGGAGCATTTTTTTAAAGTTAGGAAATCAAGTTTATATTCAAAATAGTGTAGACTTTATTGGTGCTTCTTGTATTGAAATTGGTAATAAGGCATTTATATTTAAAGGTGTACGACTAGATGCTAAAGGACATCCAAATAATCGAATTCATATCGGAAATCAAGTGGCAATTGAGCGTAATGTAGATATTGGCAGTCTAGAAAATACCTCTATATTTATAGATGATGATACATTTATTGGACCCGATGTGAGTATTATGGGTGCAGGTGATATCAAAATTGGTAAGCAATGTTTAATAGCTGCTCGTTTCGGAATATTTGCGAATAGCCACAATTTTGCCGACCCTAAATTACCCATCAAACATCAAGGTATTACTCGTCAAGGTATTGTGATTGAGGATGATTGTTGGTTAGGTCATGGAGTAACAGTCCTTGATGGTGTTACTATCGGTAAAGGTAGCATCATTGGTGCGGGTGCAGTAGTAACTAAAGATATTCCGCCTTTTTCCATTGCGGTAGGTATACCAGCGAGGGTGATTAAAAGTAGAATTCCTCAGGAACTGGTAAAAAATCTATATTAAGGGGTTAAAATTCTCATTCAAATCCTGTTAATGTATCTAACAGGAACTTACCTGGCTAGTTAACGTCAGGAAAGCAACCAGCTTAAATTTTAGAGTTGACATCTACCAAGTCAGCCAAAAGAGTACCATCTGTGGGTAATATAAGGAAGCTATGTTTTCTGCACGGCACATACTCGCGAGATCAGCTTTCACTTTATTACCACCCTTGGAGATATTTCTATGTTGACTTTAAAAATCGTTGTATATGTTGTTGTGGCCTTTTTTGTAGGGATTTTCGTGTTTGGGTTTTTATCTAATGACCCAGCTCGTAACCCCGGACGTCGGGATGCAGAGTAAAAACACGACCAATTTTCTGTAAGTGCTAGTCAGGGCAATTTGCCCTTAAATAAGCACCAATCAAACGTCGGAAGGAAATGTCTGATGATTCCTTCCGGCATATATTTACTGGTTATATTGTTTGTATTATGATATGCTCCATCCAGTTCTGCCCAATGACCAACCTTCAATTGTCAAACCTTCAAAACCTGTAAATCCGATATCATCTACTTCGGTTGCAGAAACTAGGATTGAGTTACATCAAGTTGTAACTTTAGAAAAAAAGCTAGACCAACATTTACCATCAACTCCAATTCAGTCGCATCAACGGAACTTAGTAGTTGCCGAAAATCTCTCCCGAAAGACTCATCCAGAAACTGTATCACCAGAATTTTCTCCTCTCAATATCAAGCGAAGTGCAGCATTCTTGGGTAAACCGCTATCTGTAGGTAACACTAAAGTTGCGAAATCTGAATCTGATCAGGATAGTAACATTGGTTTCCCCTCTGCGAAAACATCAGTCATTTTTCCTAATGCGTCTACTGTTCCCATTCAGTCTCGACAACTCAAGACAAATTCCGATCAGAAATCAAGACTACTAAAGTCAGAATTTGTGGCTCAAAATTCAGAACCAGTCAGACTCCCAAGTGTAATTACGACAAAAGATGCAGTCGGAAGAATCAATCTCTCTGTTTCTGCACCCAAAAATTTATCAAGTTCTCAACCAAAACAAAATATTCTGGAGTTTAATTCTCGTAATCCTACCAATCAACCCTTAAAACCATTTAAATTCATCCCGCACATCCTCCCAAATCCATTATTCAGTCATAATAAAAAAAAGTTATCCAGTACGGAAGTTGTGACAGATAGGGTCGTAAATATAACTTCCGATTACCAGGAATATGATGAAAAACTACGGATTGTCACAGCTTCTGGTAATGTTAAGTTGCGATTTGACGAGTCTTTAGTAGATGCCGATCGCCTGCAAGTGAATTTAGATAACTTAATTGCCGTCGGGAATGGTAACGTTGCTCTGACTAGAGGTGCTCAGGTATTACGAGGAGAACGTTTTACCTATAACTTTATTCAAGATAGTGGACAGATAGAAAATGGTAGTGGTGAAATTTATATCCCTAAAACTGCTACTGATTTTGCTTTCCCCTCTGCGGATGTCACCGCAGGTGCTGCACTTAGTTATCCTGCTAGCGATCGCATTCGAGCCAATCAACCTTTAACTGATGTAAGTAGTGCCGGGGGTCTTAATTTTACGTTTGGTGGTCGCTCTGGTGCTAGTAATCTAGCTGTACCCAAATCTGGGGGTTTAGTGAAGCGGTTAAGATTTGAAGCCAAAATGATTGACTTCTATCCGCGAGGTTGGCAAGCTAGAAATGT
The DNA here is from genome assembly GCA_963766435.1 of uncultured cyanobacterium. Lineage (GTDB taxonomy): Bacteria > Cyanobacteriota > Cyanobacteriia > Cyanobacteriales > Nostocaceae > CAVXZH01. Next base: position 895,734 of record CAVXZH010000006.1, on the reverse strand, counting down.
GCGAATTACCAATGATCCTTTTTCACCCCCAGAGCTAGAATTACGTGCTTCTAAAATCACTGTTACCCAGCAAGCACCCTTAATCCAAACCATTAAAACTCAAAACCAGCGTTTAGTATTTGACCAAAACGTAACTTTACCTCTACCGATAGATGAGCGGACAATTGATCGTCGTCCCCGGGAAGTGACACCGACAATTGTCTCCCTGGGCTATGATGGTGGTGTGCGTGGTGGTTTATTTATTGAACGTGGTTTTACACCCATCAACAGAGAAGGATTACGTTGGAGCATCACACCCCAGTTTTACGTCCAAAAAGCTGCCCAGAATTTTGATAATGTACCGGGATTATTTGGGATTAAATCGAGGATAAATGCGGTTTTTAGTCCCAAGACTACATTGCAAGGAAGTGGAGAATTAACTAGTCTTGATTTGTCTAAGTTAGACACCAATTTAAAGATGAATTTGGTATTACGTCAGGTATTAGGCGATCGCCATCCTTATCTATTCAATACAGAATATACCTATCGCGATCGCTTCTATAATGGGACACTAGGGTATCAAACTGTGCAAAGTAGTCTGGGTAGCGTTCTCCTCTCCCCAGCAATTCCGGTAGGTAAGACTGGTTTTAACCTGACTTATCAAGTGGGAACACAATATATTGATGCTAATACCGACCGTCAAGATTTACTTCTGCCCCAGAGACAAAATGACCGAATTTCCCTGGGTCGTTTACAAGGTAGTGCTTCTGTGAGTCGTGGTTACAGTTTATGGAGCGGGAAACCATTACCAGCTACGCCCAATGAAGGATTAAAATACACATCTAGTCCCGTTGTTCCTTATTTGCAAGCTTTTGGGGGAGTCACAGCGACGAGTAGTTATTATACTAGTGGGGATAATCAAAGCACTCTCACTGGTACCATTGGTATCGCTGGGCAAATCGGTCATTTTTCTCGACCTTATTTAGATTATACTGCCTTTAACCTAAGTTATTCCCAAGGTATTAATAGCGGATTATCACCATTTTTGTTTGATCGCTCGGTTGATAATCGAGTATTAAGTGGAGGAATTACACAGCAGATTTATGGACCAATCCGGTTTGGTTTCCAACTAGGATTTAATTTAGATACAGGTAAAGCAGTTAATAGTGACTACATTTTAGAATATAGTCGTCGGACTTATGGCATTACCTTACGTTATAATCCCACATTACAATTAGGCGCTTTTAGTATCCGTATTGCTGACTTTAATTGGAGTGGTGGTACTGACCCATTTGTGGGTGGTGAAGTTAAGTCTGTAGTACGTGGAGTGCTTCAGGATCAATAAAAATTGAAGAAGTTTGGTTCATGCTATTTTTAGTCGGGTTGCAGGGGGGAGGTAAGAGGCAGGGGGGCAGGGAGCAGGGAGCAGGGGAGAGGGGAAGAGGCAGGGGGGCAGGGAGCAGGGAGCAGGGGAGAGGGGAAGAGGCAGCGGGGCAGGGAGCAGGGAGCAGGGGAGAGGGGAAGAGGCAGCGGGGCAGGGAGCAGGGAGCAGGGGAGAGGGGAAGAGGCAGGGGGGCAGGGAGCAGGGAGCAGGGGAGAGGGGAAGAGGCAGGGGGGCAGGGAGCAGGGAGCAGGGGAGAGGGGAAGAGGCAGGGGGGCAGGGAGCAGGGAGCAGGGGAGAGGGGAAGAGGCAGGGGGGCAGGGAGCAGGGAGCAGGGGAGAGGGAAGAGGGAAGAGGCAGGGGGGCAGGGAGCAGGGAGCAGGGGAGAGGGGAAGAGGCAGGGGGGCAGGGAGCAGGGAGCAGGGGAGAGGGGAAGAGGCAGGGGGGCAGGGAGCAGGGAGCAGGGGAGAGGGAAGAGGGAAGAGGCAGGTACAAATATTCTCCCCCTTGCCCCCTGCCCCCTGCTCCTTGTCCTCTTTTCCCCCTGCCCCCTGCCCCCTGCCCCCTGCTCCTTGTCCTCTTTTCCCCCTGCCCCCTGCCCCCTGCCCCCTGCCCCTTGTCCTCTTCTCCCTGCCGATTAGATATAAAATAAATCTTTTTTTATCAGAAAATGTAGTGAATAATGCAATCACTTTTGAAAAGTAAAATAAGATTCAAATTTAACTAAAAATTATCTAGATTGGGTCAACTTCATCTAAAAAATAAACAATCTTTATATTCCATTAACTCCATTCAATTATGATGAAGAAACTATTTTAGTTTCATGAAGAATCTCAAGTATTTTATAGGAAGATTAGTATGCTTCTACCTAAATAAAAAATCATAGATTTTGTATAATTATAACTATATAAAATTATGGTTTTCTATCTAAGATTAAATAAAGAAATGCCTCGTTAACAAGCACTAAGAAAAGTCATGCTAAATACCAAAATTACTTTGCAAAAAATTCAGAAATTAATTCCTGAAGTATGGCTTTTTCAATTGCAATATATCCACTCCAGCTTAATATGGCGATGGATTTTACTGTGGGGAAGTAAACCAATTTCATTAAGTCAAAAATCAGCAATGATTTTTTCTCCTCATCAAGATGATGAAACTTTTGGCTGTGGTGGATTAATCGCTCTTAAACGCGAGCAGCAAATACCAGTAGTCGTAGTGATTATCACAGATGGTAGGGGTTATAATGGTTGATTCTCAGCTAATACAATTGTGTCTATTCGCAAACAAGAAACGATAACAGCATTAAGTATTTTAGGCGTAAATAGTTCAGAAATTCACTTTTTGGATAAATCAGATGGAAAATTACAAGATTTAAATTTAGAGGAAAATCAACAGACAATTACACAGATTTCTGAATTGCTAAAATATTATCAACCAGAGGAAATTTATGTACCTCATTGCAAAGATTGTCATCAAGATCATGAAGCTAGCTATAGATTAGTTAAAGACGCAATTACTGGATCAGGAAATTATATTAGATCTATTACAGTATCCTATTTGGCTATTTTGGAGAGCGCCAATGTTTATCATATTAAAATTACCAGATATGATGCATGCCTGTCGTCTTTCTATTCCACTGTCCAAGGTAAAAAACATCAGGCGATCGCTGCATATCCTTCACAAATTAACTCTCTACCAAATGGATTTATCCAGCGATTTTTATCTGCGGAAGAAATTTTTTTCAAGGTAGAACTTTAAATAAGAAAGAGTCAGAAATTACAATTATGTAAATTTATTCTGGCGGCTGGGGAATATATTGTTTTTGGTAATGATCATCATCAAGTTACTGTCACTAATTGCTAGGGAGAAATTTAGATGCGAATCCTACATATTACAAATCATATAGAAAAAATTGGTAACGGAATTGTCAATGTCGCCGTAGACCTAGTTTGTTCACAAGCAAAAAATGGACATCATGTAGCTGTAGCTTCAGCTGGTGGAGAATATGAGACATTATTAGCAAACTGTGGTATTCGTCATTACTTATTTGATCAATCACGTACACCATTAAATATAGTTAAAGCCGCTTGGCGCTATCGAGAAATCATCCAAAGATTTCAGCCAGATATTGTACATGCACACATGATGACAGGAGTGGTATTAGCCGGAATGCTCCGCAATACTGGTAACTATAAACTAGTTTCTACAGTTCACAACGAATTTCAGCGTAGTGCGGTACTGATGGGATTAGCAGATCGAGTCATTGTTGTCAGTAATGCTGTTGGTAATTCTATGATTAAGCGAGGTATCCCGCTCAGAAAGTTAAGAGTAGTAGCTAACGGAACATTGGGTAGTCCAAGACATAAGTCTATTCAAGAATATCAACCCCTACCGCTCCAACGTCCAGCAATTACAACTGTGGCTGGGATGTATACTCGTAAAGGTATTGGTGAACTAATTGCTGCTTTTGGTAAAATTGCTCAGGAATTTCCTCAAGCACATTTATATTTAGTCGGAGATCGGACCTGATCGAAAAATGTTTGAAGAAATGGTAGCGAGTACACCTTGGAATCAACGTATTCATTTTGAAGGTTTTCAAGCAGAACCACAACGCTATTTATTAGCTACAGATATATTTGTCCTGGCTTCTCACTGTGAATCTTTTGGTTTAGTTTTGACGGAAGCCAGAGAAGCAAGTTGTGCGATTGTGGCTAGTGATGTAGATGGAATTCCGGAAACATTAGATCATCGACAAGCCGGGATTTTGGTACCACCCAAAGATAGTCAAGCTTTAGCTAATACTTTATCTGGATTACTTAGCGACTCTAAACAATTATATAGATGGAGATTTCGGGCTATCCAAAATCTAGAACGTTTCCATGTAGCACGGGTTAATCACGAAACCGAGATTGTTTATAATGAATTGATTCATAAATATAATATTCCTGCATTAATGGCCAGCAAAGAATTATTGGTTGGTAAATAGAAATGACGTAGGGGCGTATTGCAATACGCCCCTACCAAGGGTTTTAACGAACGCATAATTAATTTTCCCAGATGTCTAATCTATCGTTTTCAGATCAATATCATACTTTTGGGTTAATAGCATAGCAATGCCCTTCTCATAATAGGCTGCTTCATTAATAAAGATTGGATAAACACAAGATGTACCTTCATAATAAATTTCTTTACCTAAGAAGGTGAGAAATATTGGATCACCAGGATAAAGAGGTTGATAATCTTTAAACTGAAGTTGGGGATGAATCATCGCTTGAATTTCCCCAACTTCATTTCTGGGGTAATCAATCAACCCTATATATTCATGAAATATCAGTGAATTATCTGTTTGAGGAATTTTACCTTGATTATAACCTTCAAAAAAGTCCATAACGGCATAAACTAGTTGCTCAGTTTGCTGAAATAGTTCCGCATTTAAGATACCTTGCGCTACAGCCCCAACTTCAATCACTAAACTTAATTCACATAAAGAACGGAGATAGCCACTATCTCTAGGTTGTGGATGACCACAAATTTTCACCAAAGGACTAATAGCACTTAAATACGCAGCTAATTTCAACAATAAAGGATGCTTACTACCTAAAATTACACTTAAACCCATATTAGATGTGGTACTATGCAAATCCAAAATAGCATCTATGGGAGGTTGGTCAGGAGGTTGTAGTAGTTGTAAGATTTCTTGAGCACGTACTTCTTCATAAGTTGAGGGTGTGGAATTTGCCAAAGTTTGACTATGAAAGCAGCGGTTTAAATCTATCTCTATATAGCGTCTGACTTCGGTTATGGCTTGCGGATTACCGAGTAATAACAAAGGAATCAAACTAGGTCTATTGACTAAATTGGGATATTGCTGAAACTTTTTGACTAAATATACCCCTGTTAGTTCATTACCGTGAGTTCCTCCCACAATGGCCAGCCGATTAATTTGATACATCGTAACCTCAAGTATAAAAATCTAAAAAACCCAGTTCAAACCCTCTACCAGGAATGCACAACTGTAAAAATATTACCAAATTGTGTAATAGTGCTACAGCAAAAACCTATATCAACCAATAATTATAGATTTTATCGGTGAATTAATATGCATTGAAAGATATAGATTGCCATATTTTCTCTATCAATTTTCATAAAAATACCCCCCTGATGGCATCTGCCCATAATATTGCCAATTAGGCAATATGCAACTTACTTTGGCAGAGCATTTATCAGGGCTAGAATACCTTTTCAGAATATTTATGTCAACTATCTTCAGAGGATTTATAAAAATTGGTATAAGACTTATAATAACCCAATTAAGTATAGCCAGTTCAAAAATATACTCCGGGAGTTATTGTATGTTATCTACGCTTCAAGATATACAAGTTGAAGAAATTGAAGGAATTTTTTATTATCTAAATGATAAAATTCTTTCCAAAAGTGATTGGAAGGAGCTAATTGCTCATCAGACATTTGAAGATTATAGAACCGAGAAAAATCAAGATGATACATTTGATGCTATTGTCTTTAGATCCCCTACTATTCAAAGCTTCCAAAAACTTATTCCCAATTTGGATATTTCCGGTCATGAAACAATCTTAGAAATGGGTGGTGGTTTTTGTTGGGCAAGTGCTTTACTGAAAAGAGAGTATCCTCAAGCCTATGTGGTCGGGAGTGACTTGATACATTCAAACCTAAAATTTACAGTTAAGTTTGAAAAAATCCTACATACTCATCTGAATGAAAAATGGGTCTTTAACTCCCGTTATATTCCGTTTGTAGACGGACAATTTGATAGAATCTTTACTTTTGCAGCTTTTCACCACTTTGGTGAGAATAATGATTTTAGTCAAACACTTCAGGAAATGATTCGGATCTTAAAGCCCCAAGGCAAAATTATTTTGCTGTTTGAACCTTCTTCACCCAGGTATTTATATCAATGGGCTTTTAACCGAGTTAATAAAAATCCCTATGCGGATGAAGATATCTTAATCCTTTCTCATCTTCAAAAATATGTGCATTCTCTAAATTGCCATTTTTCTGCACAATTTTACCCAGATTATCATCATCGAGGTATTGCTGAAACTATATATTACTATACACTGAATAAACTAGGTATACTTCAGAAGTTATTACCTTGTACGGTGAACATAGTCATACAAAAAAATTAAGCCCCGGTGTAAATAAGTCTTTGGAAAAAGAGGTCTTTCCAAAGACTTATTACTTTTGAATTTTGAATTTTGAATTTTGAATTCCGCCTTGCGGTACTACTTACTTTCCTTTTGAGCCATTAACGCCTTAGAATTCTGCACCAAGCGAATAAATTCCTCTCGATAACCTTCTCTATCTTCTCCCTTGGCTTCAGTTGCTAATTTTAGAACTGAATCCAGGTTAGCATTCCCTTTATACTCAGAATCTCTCAATATCATCCCATAACTAGCTACTGCTGCGGCAAATCTTAGATTTGTTGAAGCAACGGATTCAATTTTATTGTTTGGGATGGTTTGAGTAATTAATTGACTGGTACTATCTTTAGGATGTTTGTAACGTAATTTTACTAGCATTAATTCATTACTAGTAGAATCGGCAATGGTTGCACCCGATTTTTGATAACGTAGGGGGTCTACCTTTGGCAATTTTACATCACTCTCAATACCTGTGGGAATAATTTCATAGAGTACTGTCACCGCATGACCCGCTCCAATATCTCCAGCATCTTTCTTATCATCATTAAAATCCTGGTTTTGCAGCAAGCGGTTTTCATACCCAATCAAGCGATATGCTTGGACTTTTCCAGGATTGAACTCTACCTGAATTTTGACATCTTTGGCAATGGTAAACAATGTGCCCTGAATGTCGTTAACTAGGACTTTTTTGGCTTCTAATGCTGTATCAATGTAGGCATAGTGACCATTCCCCTTGTCAGCTAGTTGTTCGATTTTGGCATCTTTGTAGTTCCCCATCCCAAATCCCAGCACGGTCAGGAAAATTCCCTGTTCTCGCTTCTGTTCAATCATCCTGATTAGGTCAGCATCACTGGAAACACCTACGTTGAAATCTCCATCTGTAGCTAGAATTACTCGATTATTACCGTCTTTAAAAAAGTTTTGTTTAGCAATTTTATAAGCGAGTTCAATTCCTGCACCACCAGCAGTTGAACCTCCTGCTTCTAAACGATCTATCGCGGCTCGAATTTTTTCTTTTTGACTACCAGGGGTAGCAGGTAATACTAATCCCGCATTTCCAGCATAGGCTACCAAACTTACTCGGTCTTGAGGACGTAGTTGATTGACCAGAAAATTCAAAGACTGTTTTACTAGGGGTAATTTATTGGGTTCATTCATAGAACCAGACACATCAATCAAAAATACCAAGTTGCTGGGGGGTAACTTCTCACTCTGTAAACGTTTTCCTTGTAAACCCACTTGTACCAGTTTGTGTTGGGGATTCCAGGGTGCAGTAGTAACTTCGGTGGAAACTGAAAAAGGGCGATCGCCTTTTGGTTGAGGATAATTATATGTAAAGTAGTTAATCAATTCTTCAATGCGGACAGCATCTTTTGGTGGTAACTGTTTTTCCGTAATAAACCGTCGCACGTTGCTATAAGATGCCGTATCTACATCAATGGAAAACGTCGAGAGGGGGTCATTGCTAACCCGACGAAAAGGATTATCTTCAATCCGATCATAATTTTCTGTATTGAACTTACTACCATCACTGGGAATTCTGTCCGCACCCGCTTCCAAATTACCATTAGGTAGAGATATAGGAGGTTGTTGAGGCATAATTCTCGCTACACCATTAATTCGATAACGCTTCCCGTGAGAATTTAACCGTCTACGTGGGTATCGGAATGATGGTTTAGTCGTTACTGTGGTTGACTGATTTTGAGTAGTAATATCAGCATTACTAGATTCCAGATTTAGTTCTTGTTTTAGCGTTGTTAACTCTGGTGCAAATTTCTGCTGTAAACGTTGCAGGGTCTTCAGGTCTGTTTGCGGAACTTGGTTAGAATTGGTGGCGACTAACTGATTGATTACATTTTGACAAGAACTTAAAATGGTGACAAACTCAGTTTGAGTCAGAGGACTAGTACCAAAGTTGGGTATTTTCACCACACAGCTATATTTTTTGACTAATCCTTGTAGAGCTTGGTAGTCTGGGTAATTAACCGGAATTAAGCGTATTGGTACAGAGGCTGTTAATACAGGTGTAACAGATTGGCTGAAAACTGGAACTTGGATGGTGGGTATTAATAACAACAGTGTTAAGCTACTTACTCGCTGCCACAATCGAGATGAAACTAAGTAAGACACGGCTCAATCCTCACAGTTAAACTTTCTCTTTACTTAGAATAACCTTGAGCAGTCTTAGATTAGGTAACTGTTGCAAATTTAGTAACTGTGACAGATGCAACTTTTGCATAAAGCCGGGGGAGCAGAGGGGTAATACCAATTCAAAATTCAAAATCCAAAATTCAAACCCCAGACCATCAGATGTTATCTGAGTTCGGTAAGTTTGAATTTGTTGCCTTCTTTTCATGAACTGGGGGTCAGGGGAAATTTATATACCAGTTTCCTTTTATACTAGCTCTTGCCCCTCTGCGCCCTAAGCCGCTTTAATTACGGAAACTTCTTTTACTTTGTCTGTGTTTAGCAACTTCTTTGCGCTTGCGTTTTTCCAACGGCGTTTCAAAGTGACGATGCTTCCTCATATCTGGGAAAATTCCCGCTTTAGAAACTTCTCGTTTAAATCGACGTAAAGCTGACTCAATGCCTTCTTGGTCGCCTACAATTACTTGGGTCATGTTTTATCCTCGCTAAATTGGTAAAGTAACCAGGATGCAAACAAAGTAGATTACTTGTCTGACCTGGAAACTCTAAATGAGATTACAGTGGGGTGAGATTAGTAGCGGTTGCGTCCGCCGCCACCACCGCCACCACCACCGTAGTTGCCTCGGCCACCGCCACCAAAAGAACCTTTGTCTTCTTTGGGTTTAGCCTTATTCACTTTTAAACTACGACCCATCCACTCAGCACCGTCTAAAGCCTCAATAGCAGCGGTTTCTTCAGCATCTGAACTCATTTCTACAAACGCAAACCCACGCTTACGTCCGGTTTCACGGTCAGTAGGTAACTGTACACGTTTAACAGCACCATATTCTGCAAAAACCCCAGTGAGATCATTTTCGGTTACTTCGTAAGAAAGGTTACCTACATAAATGGACATCAATTCTCTCCAAAATCATAACTGTGTAGAGATTTAAATTTCAAAGAGAGCTGTCTGTAAATACTAAAAGGAAAAATCCTATCAATACTAAAAACAAACACTGTCGCCGATTTAATTCTCATTTTCTAAGATGACACACAAGCCTGCTATCTGGACGCAGTAGATGGTTAACAAATAGTTAACCATTTTCAAAACTGAGTTTAGGTGGCCACTATCAAAGCCGCTCAAGTTGAGATTCAGGTATAGGGGCTTCTCTCAGTTATAAGCTAGAATAGTCGAGCCTCTTGAGAATGTCCAACTATCAAGCAGCCCATCGCCCCCTGCTTAAAGATTAAGATTTACATATGAACGCTACACAAGAACAACTAAAACTAAAACTTACAACAGGCTTTGGTGGCTGCTTTTGGCGCTGATTACACCGGAGTAGATCCAATTTTGGTGCCTGCGAGTAATCCTAAATTTGGTGATTATCAAGCTAATGTGGCTTTATCCCTAAGTAAAAAGTTAGGAAAGCAACCACGAGCGATCGCTACTGGTATTGTCGAAAAACTAGATGTATCACGATATTTGTGAACCACCAGAAATCGCTGGCCTGGTTTTATTAATCTTAAACTACAAACATCATACTTGGAAGACAACTCGGGTGATTCAAGCAGATTCCCGGTTGGGGAGTTCCTACAGCAAAAATCCCCAAAAGGAAATTGTCGATTTTTCCAGTCCGAATATTGCCAAAGAAATGCACGTTGGACATTTACGTTCGACCATTATTGGCGATTGCCATTGCCCGAATTTTAGAATTTCGTGGACATGATGTATTACGATTAAATCATGTAGGTGATTGGGGTACGCAATTCGGGATGTTAATTGCTTACTTAAGGGAAGTTTACCCAAAGCTCTCACCACCGCAAATGCCCTAGATATAGGAGATTTAGTCAGTTTTTACCGTCAAGCTAAACAACGATTTGATACCGACGAAGCTTTTCAAGAAACTGCCCGACAAGAAGTAGTCAAGTTACAAGCTGGTGCCCAAGATACTCTTCATGCTTGGAAATTACTTTGTGAACAATCACGACAAGAATTTCAAAAAATTTATGATTTGCTGGATGTTAAATTAATTGAACGGGGAGAATCTTTTTATAATCCCATTACTAGCTAACGTGGTTGAGGATTTAGAAAACATCTGGATTATTGGAAGAAAACCAAGGTGCAAAATGTGTTTTCTTGAGGGTTTTATGAATAGAGAAGGTGAACCTCTACCCTTAATTGTCCAGAAATCGGATGGTGGTTATAATTACGCAACTACTGATTTAGCTTCCCTTTGCTACCGGATTCAAGAAGATCAAGCCAAACGAATTATTTATGTGACAGATGCGGGACAAGCTAACCACTTTGCCCAATTTTTTCAAGTAGCAAAAAAAGCAGGATTGGTTCCTGATGAAGTGGAATTAGTTCATGTTCCCTTTGGTTTGGTATTGGGAGATGATGGGAAAAAATTCAAAACTCGTTCTGGGGATACTGTTCGGTTAAGAGATTTATTAGATGAAGCAATTGTTCATGCTCGTGCAGATTTAGAAGCTAGATTAAAAGAAGAAGAACGCGAAGAAACTGAAGATTTTATTCAAAATGTCGCTGAAGGTGGTGGGGATTAGTGCTGTGAAATATGCTGATTTAAGTCAAAATCGCACTAGTAATTATGTCTTTAGTTATGATAAAATGTTGTCTCTCAAAGGCAATACAGCACCTTATATGCTGTATGCTTATGTCAGAACCCAAGGAATTAGTCGAGAAGGTAATATTAACTTTGCCGAACTCGGGACAAATGCTAATATTCTTGTTAGAAGAAGATACAGAATTAACTTTAGCCAAACATTTATTACAACTTAGATGAAGTAATTAGAGAAGTGGAACAAGATTTACTACCAAATCGTTTATGTGATTATCTTATATCAACTCAGCGATAAATTTAATAAGTTCTATGAAAATTGTCCTGTTCTGAAATCTGATGAACCTATCAGAACATCTCGGTTAATGTTATGTGATTTAACTGCTAGAACTTTGAAATTGGGATTATCTTTATTGGGAATTAAGGTTTTGGAAAGAATGTAATCCCAATTCAAAATTCAAAATTCAAAAACTTGACCAGATACTATGGCTCCACCGTAATTGGTGGAGTAAAATTACCCACATACAAAAAAAGCAAGCGAAACTGCTTGCTCTTTCAACTGGGGCGCTAGGATTCGAACCTAGGAATGGCGGGGCCAAAACCCGCTGCCTTACCACTTGGCTACGCCCCAACAAATCAACTCTCATTAATATAGCAGTTAGGGTGGGGGGTATGTCAAGTCTTTTTTGATTTTTTTTTTGGAGAGGGTGATGGGGGGTGGGGAGGTGGGGTGATGGGGAGAGAGTTTATTGTAAGGATTTTTTGAGGGTGGAGACTGTTTCTTCGGGTTTTCCGGAATTAGGAAAAATTAAAATGCTTTTAATGCCTGGATTATTGATTAGTTCTTTTAAACGATGGAACTGGTGTTCACTGATGGCAATTCCAGCATATTTTTTTACATAGTTCAATTCCTCGGCAAAATTGGCATCATTATAAGCTTGAATGAATACTCTATCCACTTTCCATTTTTCCCAGTCAGCCGCAAAATATTTTTTAGCCCAATACGGATTATGATGACAAATATCAAAACTAACCCCAGGATTAACTTGTTTCATTCCCGTAATCATCTGCTGTACAAATTTAGTTAAATTAGCAGTGCGGTCATTTCCTATCACCGTAGCATTCGCATCTCCACTGGATAATTCCGCATAATAACCTAAATAATCATCCCATTGAACCGCATCAATCTTGGGATATTTTTGGACAAACTCTACTAACATATTTCTAAATAAATTAGCCACTTCTGGAACCTGGACATCCAGGACGTAATGATCTATCCCTGCATAGGTTTTATCTACTCCCGGAACTAGCCATTTTCTAGCTACAGCTAAATCATAAATTGGACTATTTTTATCGATTTTAATTCCTTTCTCAAAATAAGCATGAACTTGCATCCCTTGTTTATGCGCTTCATCAATCAACCAATCTAACCATTTTTCCTGAAACTGATTTGGGCAACTTTTAGAACCTAACATTTGCTGCATAGCATCACTATTATACATAGTACAACCATTACCCCAAACACCATGAATAATCGTATTCATTCCCTGAGCGCGATAAAAACGAACTCTAGCGCGAATGGTTTGCTCATCAGCATTATTGGTGACTTGATAGCGACTTAAATAAATTCCTCTAATTACCTTTTTCTCCCAAGCAGTTGCAGATGAAGATGCTATTTGAGGTGTGATTATTTTCTGTGCGGGTTGTTGACCAGAATTGAGATTAGAACTGCTTGATAAAGAAGAACCGGGAGTGGAATTGAAAATAGGAATAGTCAATTGTTGATTTTTTGGTAAAAGATGACTGATATCTAAATTACCTTGTTGACTAAACCACCAATAACCTCCTCCTAAGATCATCAGCAGGGGAAAAATCGGAATACTGAAGCATCCACATCCAGTGGATGATTTTGATTTTTTCTTTTGGTAGGACATTTAGGAACCAATTTTGATTTCAGTAAGTACATTTGTACTAAGATAGTGCTAAAATGCTTTACAGGTGAGTTAGACTGGTAAAAATACGCATGAAAAATATCCAAAACAACTACAAAAAGCCCACATATTTACTAGATTCGGATTTAGAGCGTACAATTGAGACTACAGCAATAGTACCACTACTACCCGAAGAGGAAAAAATCATTAGTGACTGGGAACGTTTATTAGTGCAAGCACAACGCATTAACCAAATGGCTAAGGAACTAGAAGTAGCAATGTTAGAGTTAAAAACAATCGCGAGCATTCTCAACAGTCAAAGACGTTATTTACATCCTCTTGGACGTATATCCCAAAATATTTGTCAGTATTTCTCTGTTAGCGTTCCTTGGGTGAAAGTGAAGTCAGATAAGTCCTTGATTTTAACCACCCGAAGAGTTGATTTATTTAAAGCTGAAAAGGAAGCAACTTTATTAGCTCAACAACTCCGTCAACAATCTAAAAAACCAAAATTATCATCCCCGCGACATCCAAAAGTTAAAATAGCACTGTGATAGAAGAAGCCAGGAGTGAGGTGTGAATTCTGACTCCGGTTATCACATAATTTCCCGAATCAAATATTATTCCGGTATTAACCATGACCATCTATTTTTATAGCGTTCGAGCAGAATATGGCTGTTTCTCTAACTTTTCACCTCACGGTTTTAGGTTAGATGAATTGTACTGGCATACTAGTGAACATTATTTCCAGGCACAAAAATTTGTGGGTACACCCCATTTAGAACAAATTCGTTTGGTCAAAACCCCTAAAGATGCTGCACGAATGGGACGAGAAAGAACTCGTCCCTTACGTCCGGATTGGGAACAAGTCAAGGATGATGTGATGCGAAAAGCAGTCTTGACCAAATTTATAGTTCATGAAGACATCAAGGAAATTTTACTAAATACAGGTAATGAAGAACTTGTGGAAAATTCGTGGAAGAGGAAGACCAAAAGGGAGTAAAAACAAAAACAAAACCGAAGTAATTCTCACATCCGAATTACTACGAATTAAACAAATGATTAATGAGCTATTCAAGTTAGTGGTTTGGCATTCCCTGAGAGCAATTGTAGTTGAGAAAAACTCCTGTTGAGATCAAGAGTTTCGTGGATTTTTATTAATCTTGAGTATTATTTGGCGATCTTCCTCGGTAATATTGGGGTTATTTGTCAAATAGGGTTCTACCCATCTGCGACCATACTCGATTAGTCCATCTAGTTCAAGAGTTTTATCTAAATCCCATAGAATAACATTTGCGTCATTACTAGCTGAGGCAATTGTATTACCATCGGGACTGAACGCCACTGTATTAACATAATCAGTATGCCCATACAAGGTTATGAGTAACTTTCCCTGTCGGTTCCAGAGTTTAACTGTATTGTCATAACTTGCTGTAGCAATTATCTGACCATCATGGCGGAAACATACTGCACAAACCACATTCTGATGACCTTGGAGAGGTTCCATTTCTTCACCTTCTCCGTTCCAGAGTTTAACTGTTCCGTCATTACTGGCTGCGGCAATAATTTGTTGCGTCTGGTCTTCGTCAGGGCTAAAAGCTACTCCCAAAAATTTATGGTTATGCCTGAAAGTTGTGATTAAAGAGCCGTTTTCACTATTCCAAAGTTTGACTGTTTGATCCAAACTTGCTGAGGCAATTATGTTACTATTAGGACTGAAACTTATACCTCGCACCTGATTATTATGCCCTTCAATTGATCGTAGCAACGTACCATCTCTGCTCCAAATTTCAATCTTTCCGTCTACACTTCCACTAGCAATCATCTGACTGTTTGGGCTAAAACTTACGGCTAAAACCTCTTGACAATACACTTCACCAGTATGCCCTTCTAGAAGTTTTAGTTGTTGACCGTCTTTCGTGGAAATTCTGAGAGTTCTATCCCCTGCACCTGTGACCACTAGCTCCCCATCGGGACTAAAATCTAATGTAGTAATTGCTCCATACTGCCATTGGTTAGTGTTTATTAACGTGCCATCTCTTTTCCAGAGAGTTACATAACCATGTCCACTTGTGGTGGCAATTATCTCACCATTAGGAGTGAAACGTACTGTGTAAACGACATCTATATGATCATCTAATATATTCAATGATGTACCGTCTAGCTTCCAAATTTTTACCGTTCTGTCATCACTTGATGAAGCAAGAAATTGTCCATCCGCACTGAAAGCCACTGCACGAACAAGTCTCTCATGCCCTTCGAGAGTTTTCAGTAAAGTTCCATCTAAATTCCAGAGTTTTATCGTCTTATCTTGACTTGCTGAGGCAATCATTCGGCTATTAGGGCTAATACTAACTCCCCAAATCTCGCCCTTATGCCCTTTCAGGGTTTCCTGTAATGTACCCTCTAGATTCCAGATTTTTACAGTTTTGTCCCCACTTGCAGTAGCAATCATTTGACCATCATGGCTAAAAGCTACTGCGGAAATAAAACTTTGATGACCAGCAAAAGTTTTCTGTAAGGTTCCGTCTAGGTTCCATAGTTTAGCCTCACTGTCCCAACTCCCTGTAGCAATCATCTGACTGTTTGGGCTAAATCGAGCTGTGAGAATCGGACGATTATAAGCTAATATAGTTCTGTGTAAACTACCATCACTATTCCGAATTTCGATACTTCCTTGTTGCTCTCCCCGTTTGACAAACCAAAGTTGATCAGCGCTAAAACTTAATGCTTCTTGCCAATAACGTTGCTTGAGATTACTGATGGGCTGACCATTTAATTGAAACAAAAATTGATTATCCCTGGAAATCATCTCGCCATCTGGAAGAATTGTGCCTTCAAAACGATCGCATTCTTGTATTTTGGATAATATTTGCCGAAGCATCAATTGGAGATTAGCATAAGTTTCTTCTGTGAGAATAGGGGATTCTTCATAAACTAACTTTTGAAAGAGTTTACCTGCTTTTAAAGCAGTAATCAATGCGTCTAATTCCTCATGGTTTTTAAACCGAGCATTAGCTGATGGAATTAATTCATTAATCCGGTTTTGTGTCAGTTCATCCTCTTGCTTTCTTTTTTGTTTAATACTTTGTTCAACAAACTCTGTTTCTTGCTCATTCAACCAGTTTTTTGCTCCATTTTTTAGCACTTCTTTCAATCGAGGCAGACGATCATCATCATGCCACAAACGTGTTTCAGATTTTTCATTGTTTTTCCAATCAATTACCTGTGTGTTTAGACTCTGTTGTAAAATTAAATCTTTGACAACATCTTCTTCTATCCACTCTCGTAATTTATCCCACCCCCGCACCAAAGCATCATGGGCTGGTTCTACATAAGATTCGCCTAGTAGATTAGAACCTTTAACCATTAAAAAGGCTTCAGAAAACTTTTTAATGACTGTTTCCACTCGTTCGTTTTCTCTCTGATCTCGATATATCAGTTCAGATTTTGGTACTTGCTGCCGCGTTAACCCATTGCCCTGTAATGAAATCATTCGTAACATTATATTACGCACCGTGTGAGGATAAGCATCATCTTGTTGAACCAACTCTTCATACAATTGGTTAGCACGCTTGGTCAGAGAACCTACTACTCCTCCCCCAAGGCTTTCATAGTCCTCCCAAGTTATTTCTCGTTTTACGGTTTCACCTTTGGTTACACTCTCCAAATACCGCTTGGCAAAGTTTCTATACATACTTTGTAAGGCAACTGAAAGTAGTGGCAATGCTCCTGGCATTCCTGCGACTTCGCGGCTTAGTTGTTTCACTAAAGTACGTTCACGTTCACTATCATCCTTCTTCTCCTCAAAAAAAACTGCTTTTTTTGCAGCAGGTTTCTGAATCACTTCCTCTAACTCTTCTTGCTCCATCGTAGGTACAGTAAATCGGGCATCAAGCCAATAGTTAGAAGTTTCTATTTTGGATTTAGAGTTATCCCTAAAAGCAGATTCAAATTGACTACGCAGCGTCGTTTCAAAATCCGATCTTAAAGTCACAACGACATGGATTTTATCGGCATTTTCTGTTATTAATGTAATCAGTTCTTGCCAAAATTTATTTTTCTGTTCCTTGCTTTGGCACTGAGTTTCAACTTCCTCGAATTGATCAATGACCAGTAAGCGTTTTTTTCCCAGAGGAATACTCTCGATTTGAAGCTTTTTCCGCTCCTGCTCCAACTTGTCTCCAGGTAATAGACCCGGACGAAACTCCACACATCCGGGTAAGATTTGGGGATGGGGAATCAACCCTGCTTTGACTAGACTTGATTTACCCGAACCGGATCTCTCAAAACAAGAGTAAGCGGAAATTTGTTTTGTTTTACATGGTTAAATAACTGGTCTATTAAACGCTTTCGTCCAAAGAATATCTCACTGTCCTTTGAAGAGTAGGATAGTAACCCGCGATAGGGACTATCTTCTTCATTAATCTCTGGATCTTGAGGGAGATAACTTTTAATTTCTTCCAACTTCTTTCCGTTAAGAAGAAATACAAATTCAGCTGTTTGCTCGTGCTTAAAAGGAAAAGGAAATATACAAGGAGTTTGTAGCTTCTTGTTAGCTTCATTCGATTTATTTTCAATTTCGTCCCGCAAATAATCAATTAATCTAGTTGTGTGAATAAATCCTCTTTTGTCTTGAGTCCGATCTGCTGCACCATCAATTATTGCCTTTCTTAAAGCAATCACGAATGGAGAATTTTCACCAGAACCACGGTGATCGATTTCTAATTGCCTGTCTTCTCGGTCTAGAATTTCATTGGTTACTTGGTTCTCACTAGATGAGGTTAGGATTTGCCAAGCATTTTTCGTAATGTATCTATCTAGAATAGAGGGAGTAACAAAATCATCACCATGATCTATTTGCCGTGTTATCTCCCGGTAAAGCGACCATTCAATAGCACCTGCAAAGCAACAGTCAAGAATAATTAAAGCATGTCGGCATTCAATATCAAGTGTTCTAATCAACTCATCCATCTTCATGTATGTATTTCTATCTTCCTTGACTGCATCCTGAAAAAGGAGATATCCTTGAGGCTTGTGATCTAACTTTATTTGTGATGGACTGCTCGTACTATTATCATCATCTTTAGTAACTTGAGAGAATGGTAATGCAATGCCATGACCCGCAAAGTAGAGAATGATGCGATCGTTCTTCTTTACAGCTCCCCTTCAAATGACTTAGTAACTCGCCAAAACCCTTTCTGTCAGGTGAGTATTGCCTATTACCACCAAACCTGCTTATTTCCTGTTCTACTTTATTACTCAAATCACTTTTAGGCGCAAGCGAAAAGTAGTATTTAACTTCTTCTATAGGTTTCACATTTTCAATTATTCCAGCAACTTTAATAGCATCATTGACTGCTTTGCTAAGGGAACGTACTCCATTTTTGTAATCGTCAATTCCGATCACAACAACATGAGTAGTATCAAACCATTGAGTTGTTTGAATCTGATGTTGAGAATTTAGTGAAACCATTACTTTTTATGCTTGAGTTCTGTTTGTACTGTTATTGCTTCGATTCACCAATTTTCTGGTTTAAAGTTCACTGGAATGCCTGGTACACTGCCTGAGTAAGGGCATTCAATCCGTGTTGATCCTGAAAGTAGACAAGATGGTTAGAGGCGATGGGACCGATAAGCTTAACTGCGGGGTTACGACCCTCAAAAATTTCCCTAGTAAAGATACTCTCAACCGTAACGGCAATATCATTGGGCTTTCCTTGGAAAGGCAATTCCAGCCCCTTCCATATTTTCTGCCCCAGTGCTTTCAGTAAGTTTTCAGCTTTTGTATTTAACTCTTGCTCTAACTGGGTGTCCCCCGAAATGATGGTATAAGGACATT
Source organism: uncultured cyanobacterium (assembly GCA_963766435.1). GTDB lineage: Bacteria > Cyanobacteriota > Cyanobacteriia > Cyanobacteriales > Nostocaceae > CAVXZH01. The sequence goes on along the minus strand of CAVXZH010000006.1, from coordinate 876,715 downwards.
GAGGATCTTTAGAGCTTCTAAGTTCTGGCAAAAGGTCTGACTCCAAAATATTCATCTGCTTCAGTGTAGTGCTAATTTTCTCTGTGACTTTATTTGTCAATAGCAACACAAAGGGGCTGGCTACAAACGATTGGGGGATGAAGTTTAAGCCCACTGATAACAGCCAAGTTGCCATTTGATACACTGATGACCATTCAGATCCTCCATTGGGAGTGCCTAACATGATCAAGTGGTTCACGACGTTGTTACCACCCTGCTGCTCAATAAAGCTGCGTGACACTAGACCACCCATCGAATGAGCAATGATGTGCAGGGTCTTATGGTGTCCATCTCCTAGCCCAACTTGTTGCAATTGTTGTTTAAGTATATTTGCTGTGTCTTGAATCTTTGTGTTCAAGTTCTCATAGTCAAATGCCAGTACCAAATCGTATTTTCCTTGCTCTTGACTGCCACTTGCATTCAATAATCCCGCAGTCAGCACACTCGGAATCATGCTTTCGGTGTCACCGAAGATTCCATGAACAAAGAGAACAATATGCTCTGCTTGTGCTATAGCTTTCTTGACGGATTCTACATCTCCTTTAGCAGTGAAAGAGACTGTACTATCAGGATTCGGTGTTGCTTTCCTCAACCAGGCAGTTTGCTGGCTTTGCACAACAACTTTTAGGAAACAGAGGAATATGGCTTCGGAAATTTTGCGATCGCCATCTTCGGGATTATTATTACCCCGTCTCACCAGATGTTGAATTTTAATTTCAGTCTGGCCATCCTCCTTCGGTATTGCGTATCCTACTGGCAGCCAGAAATTGCCATCATGAGTAAGCGCCAAAATACCTTCATTAGATTTGAGGGAGCGATCGCTCGAAATCACAATCGGGAATTCTGGAGTGACCTGATCAATGGCTAAACTACTTCCCGATAGCTCTAATACACTCAATTGTTGATCGGCAATTTGGCTAATACCGCGATCGCCTTTTCGACGGTCTATCAAATCAAACGGTTCAGCATCCTTCAAAAAAGGCAACTCAATCACTGCATTATCAATATCTCGCTGATTAGATACAGTCGATGCTAGCTTCAGGCTAGCGTTTGCTGAAAATCCATCAGGTACGTGGATAGAAATACCCGTGGAGAGTTCAGTCTTGGAGAGTTTAGTCTGGCTATTTGAACTGATATTTACTGAGATTTTAGGACGAATAAAGGTGAAACTAAATTGCTTGGTCACCCAATCTCCAACAGGGGGTTCGTCATATTTCTCAATCTGTCGCTCACCACTAAGAGTAATTGGTAAAGACGGGAGTTGGAACTGTTCAACGGGAAATGAATGCGTACTCGCAATCAGTTTCAGAGTTTCCCCATATTCTGTTAGCTGCGGATAATTTTTAGGAATACCGATAGAGATGTCTTCTGTTAGTCTATGTTTTCGTGAAGATTTGGCTATACAAGTATCACCATCCTCAATCTCCAGCCATTTAGTTGGGTTTTCACCGTTATATAGAATTCCCGAATCGGCAATTGAGTAATCACCACAAATATCTAAGAGCGTGAAGAAGAGACGATATCCCGATTTATTGCTAATTTTTAAGTTAATTATAGGATGCTTGTCTGATTCCTGATACAGAACCAGGTGCGGCTCTTTGCTTGTGACTCCTTGATAGGTTACTTCGATCTCAATTCCATTTTTGCTAATAGACGAATTGGGATTTTCTAAATCCCGAGTTGTCATCCAATGAGCAATATGCTCTAATCGGTTTGCGGCTAAAGTGATCGATGAATCATCGTCTTTGGCTGCAAATGGTTCTATCAGGCGACGGTTATCACTGCCATCTCTAATTTCAAACTGCTGATTACGGACATAGAGACGGTATTGCGCTTCCTGATGATTATCTGTTTTACCTACAACCATCGAACCCCATTCATCTAGCTTTGCTGTTACTTTTTCTAATAATTCTTGATCTGCTGGGTTTTCTGCTTCAAAATAGAATCGAACTTTCGGTACAGGTCGCTTGATGACAATCGCAGGAAACTGCTTACTAATATCTGATTTACCACTATTTGATGATAAGGTTTCAATCCCAGAAACCAACTCCACAACACTTTCATTAGCGCGAACTGTTTTAATTTTGATATGAGCGATCGCTTTCACCGAGCCAGCTTTTATAGGCTTTGGTTCCCTGGCATTTTCTTCTTTTGCTGAAATCTCAAAATCTTTGTACTTACTACCTTCAGGATAAACCGCAAGTTCCATGTCCTCTTGGATGGCTTGAAAGGCTCCTGCATTGATAATCCACTCCTCTAGCTGTTCTGGATCAGTTAGTGTTGCTCCTATATGGGGGCGGTATTTAAGTGTAAAGGATGGATCGCGGGGTTTGATGATGGCTGGATCACCTAAAAATGCTAAAGTTTTTGTTTCTGGGTTCTCGGAGCGATTTCTGCTGGGATTTGCAGAGTCTATCCCTTTAACAAACTCAAGTTGAGGGTTTTGATAAAGCCGAACGCCTGTAACACGAGTTCGCACTTCTTGAATTAAATTTTCATAGGACAATGTTGCATTCTGACTCTCAAGTTCCTTAATCAGGGAGTAGGTAAATAACCCACGCTTGTGGGAATTTTCTTGTAAAGTCTCTTTTGCCGTCTCAGTGTTGAGGCAAGCAGCAATAAAGGTATGCTCTCCTTCCGGGAAGGTTTCAGAACTGAGTTGATCTTTTGGAATTTGGTCAGCAAAAAAAAAGTCACTATATTCTCTAGCAAAAGCTAGGTCATCAATGTGACGAACGCCATCTTGATCATCTAAATATCGAGTTCCAGAACTGGAATGGCAACAGTCAAAAGCAATAAGAACATGATCCGGGCTATTTTCTCCCTTATTAGCTACTTGGGAGATGAGATAGCGCAATTCTTTGTCAGCAAGATCAGGCACTGTTTTTCCATTAGTCTTTGATCGGCTGTCGTAGCATACTATTGTTTCATGAGCGTTATCTAGCTGCCAATCTTTAAATTCTTCTCCCGCCTTTTCCCTTGCACCATGACCACAGAAATAAAACAGAACCACATCTTTACTTTCCGCTTGGCACAGATGTTGACGCCAACCATCAATGATTGCCTGTCGGGTAGCATCTTTGTTCAATAATATGTGTAAATGTAGCTGGTATTTATCAATATTTATGCGCCTTTCTAAGTAATCTTTGATTGCAGTTATATCATTTACACAGCCATGCAATGAAAGAACATTTGCATATTCATCAATACCAACTAGTAATGCATAAATATTCTGGTTCATATAGATAGCAAATTATTCCTAGAACATAATTTAAAACCATTGTTAATATCCCATAATCAGTGAGCGATCGCCATCTCTCTGAAGGTTGATGACAGGATTGTTGCGTTACATAAAATTTATGTTGTTTCATATTATTGGTTACAGGTTAAAAAGAATCAATTGTCAATGAGATATGTCAAAAATAGATCAAATTTATGGAAGTTTCTATCCTGAAAGCAGTTGCGACATTCTGGAAATTTTTCGTGCTAGCTGAATTAATTCTCTGAACAGCCATTTCAGTATTAATACTAGTAGACATAGAATAATAGCAGAGAAAAAATACGTATTTATTTGTTATAATTTAAATTATGAATTCTATATTTAGGGTAAAAAATTAGTAATTTCCCTTATAATAAGAATACTTCTATTAAAGCTTATTTTAGTCTTAGTCTAAAATAACTATATATTTGTAAATTCCCTAAACATCTCTCAACTGTGGAGTGGAAATATTATGGCTACATTCAGGAAAGTAAAGAAATATTACAAATGGTTCTGGGATGAATCATTTAGTGGTGACTATGATACTTGGGGTACTAGCACCTATTTTATGGAAATTGGTCTAGATTTATATGCGAACAGGCAAATAGAAGTCTACCAAAATGGCAATGTATTGTCTTATGATGGTAGCCATTTTTCGGATAATTTTGGCAGGTTGTGTGACCAAAAAATTGGTGATGGAGATATTCAAGAATTTGAAATTTCCCAAACTGAATTTGAACAGGTGTGGGATTCTAAAATACCCATTAATAGATAAAGTTGTACGGGACTTTAGCGAATCTCTTCTCTCAGGGGTCTATTCGTGCAGCATTTCCACAGAATAGAAGTGCTAATAAACTCGCTTATTTCCCGTATTCTGTTTATTTCGTTGATTGGTAACAACTACCAGCCCAGGTTATCCATTTATGGGATAAACCTATATGCAAGGTATCACCCATCATCTCTAAGTCAGACAGGATGGCTCCGGTTAAATCGGCTCCATTTAGTTCCGTTTCATTGATATTACAACCAATCAAATTGGTTTTTCTCAAATTTGCGCCACTGAAGTCCGCTCCACTCAATTCGGCTTCGCTGAGATTTGCTCCTAGTAAAATAGCCAAAATAAAATTTGCACTTCGCAAATCAGCACGGCTTAAGTTAGCTTCTTCTAAGTTCGCTCCTCTTAAGTCAGCACCAATTAAGTTTACTTCACTTAAGTTGGTATTTTTTAAGTTAGCTTCGCTTAAGTCCGCATCAGTTAAATTTGCGCGGCTAAGATTACATTTACTCAAGTTAGCTCGACTCAGGTTAGCACCGCTTAAATCAGCTTCAGCTAAATCAATTTCTCTTAGGTTAACATTACTAAGGTTGATTTGATGCAAAATTGCTTGATTAAAATTTCGCTCTCCGGCTGTGTATAGACCCAGAATCTGTTGAGCATCCATAGTTTCACCCCACCATTTCTATAGGTAAGTAAGTCCATTTGTGAGTCTTACACTACTCCAACCACACTGAAGAGAATTTACTAAATCTTTGACAGTTAACTGTTAATAGCTAACTTGACCATTTCTTCTAAATCAAATTAGAAGTCCTATAGCATATTCCTATTTTGCTCAACATTTTCGTTTTCTGAAATTTAACTTAACATAAATACACTTAAAAATAAATAGCTTTAATTACTGTGTAGATGCTGATGGGCTATATCCTGGAAAATCTGACCTGATCAAGTTTCAATTGCAAATTTGGAATTGCTGAATATTTGCCAGAAATCGCTCCATCAATTGACTAACTAACTGATTACCTTGGGAATTCATATGAATATGATCTTTATACAAAGCTTCTGGATCAGGGTTTTCCTGAAAAATAGGCAAAAAATCAATGTAAGTAATTTGCTGTGCTTGTGTAAAATCACTCAGGCGTTGTCGGGCCACAATTTCATAATCACGACTACCTGATTGACTGATTTCTCGTCGGAGCGGAGTCATTGCTAACAAAAATTGACTCTCATTGTGGAGAGACAGTTGTTGAATTTTGGCAATGGCTTCCAGATTTATACCGACGCGATCGCCTGATTCAGCATAAATGGCTTGTAATTCGGGAATGGGCTTTTGTTTCCAGACATAGCGCTGCAATACTTCGACAATAGCCAAAGGTGGCTTATGGTCTGGATAATTTGGATCATTCCCAACTTTCAAAATTGTGGGTGCAGTGGCAAATAAATCATCTGTATTAATTAATAACACTACTATCTGAGCGTTAAAGTTACCAAATTTTTCTAAATAAGCTAATTCATTACGTGGGCCCCCAAGAATTAGTAGAAGCATTCAGTACTTCAACCTGCCGATAATGACTAGATTTGCCTAAAGAAGACATCATTAAACTAGAAATAGTTTGGGATTGATCTGTCCACCAACCACCATTAGCAATAGAATCTCCTAATAGCAATAGACGCAGAGTTGAAGGTAAAGGTATTTGCTCTATATTCGGACTACGCATAGAATACTGATTAATTTCAATCTGATTGCCAAAACGACGGGTACGTTGATTTGGTGCTAATAGATAGCCAATCTGCTCATCGGTCACATAAATTAATGGATTGCCAAAACCGAAAAACTCACGTAGTCCTACTTCTATGGCTAATAATAGTCCCACAACCCCAGCTAAAATCATTATTAACACTGCTTTCACCTACAAACGACTATTTGACTAATTGTTGAACACCTCAACAAAACCAGTATAGGACTCGTATTGGATTTTTTAATAAGCTAGGTACAGTTGGACTATTGGACTACTCCCTACTCCCTCACTCAATTGAATATATCTATTGGGAAGAAACCACTGAGCGCAATAACACCACTTTACGACTATCCACCAACAAGGCAAAATACCCACGTTCGTTAAGTTTTTGCAATATTTTTGTGGCTGATTTTGATTAGTGGTGTGTAATGCTAATAAATAGGGGCGTTGTCCATAAGAAGCCAAACCCACATTCCCACCGACAATTTGCTGTACATTACTCGCCAATTCCGGACGATTAAAATAATCTACCAGGACTGCATAACCGGCTCCTAAAGCTTTAGGCTGATAATTTAGTGAGGGTTTTATAGGCTGATTAGAGATGGTTCCTACTGCGGGTCTAGTGGTGATGATGGCAGACAATCCGACAATATTGTTAACATATTTTGCCCAACGATTAGCATCATCTATATTTTTAAACCCACCAATGCGGGTAACTCTCTCATTCAGATATTTACAGTTAACCGTATTTAATTCATTGGGTAAAGCACTACGTAACTGCTTTTGATTATTGGCTGTGGGACTGACTACTAATAAAATATACTCTCCCGCATTAGGAGATTGACAAGCGGGGAGGGGTTTTTGAGCAGAAACCGGGTTGATGCCAATAGCGAATACTAAGGCGCTGGATAGAGTTAAAAATCTCTGTATAAACATAAGATATATAAATTGTACTTATTGATCAAGATTTTATCAAAATATGTTTTGTTCCCACAGATGGGAAATCTACTTTTACCCAGTAAAACCAGGGTGAGGTATAGTAGGGACGTATTGCAATACGCCCCTACTTGTGTACATTGTAGGACTACAAAGTAGGACTACAAAGATGGATATTTACTGTTTGTAACTATGACACAGATACTAGAGATGCTAAAGCATCGGGAATAGTGGCAGAAGGAGTGAAAATTCCCCAGTAATAACGTATTCCAATCGCAATTTTAACCAGGTAATAAATTGGGGATTGGTAGAAACAATTGCTACTGCTGGTTTAGGAGTTTTGTTTTTGAATCTCTTTAAACTCAGGCGCTTCTAAGAAAGCTGGTTGCTTCACCAACCAAAAATCAATCTCTTTTTCCTGTTCATGGTAGTTACGAGTCCGTTCCTTCAATACTTCCTCTAACGGTTCTTCGTGGATGAGAAACTGATGGCTAGCTAAAACGTAATAGTATGTTTTCATTTCAATCCTTATTCTTCCTATTTTATACTTTATAGAGTACAGTGGCTAAATCCTGTACTCTATATTCTTAACTTTTCTTGAATCCTTTGAACCAAGAACTAAAGGGACAAGCACTTCCCTGCTTTTCACCTGTGACCTGTTTACCACCGGCGGTCAGCTTTTGTAAGAACAGGGTATTGTCAAAGTAGTGTTCCAAATTAACAATTTTTAAATCATCGGTAACACGAGCAACGCTAATACCAATGATTTCCACTGTCTCTCCGGTGGGTGCATAGTCATGGTATTGACCCTGAAAATGCCCCCAGTGCCGCCATTTAAAAGTAACAACTGGTGGTGCTGAGTAAACTTCTAGCACTTCCCAGGGAAACCCTTGGGGAAATGTGCTGTGAAAGAGTTTTGCTGAAGATTCAAAACTTTCTTGATCAGCTTGATAATGTTCTGAGTTACCCATGAATAGGTTATAAGTACCTTGGGCAGATACATCGGCTGCTGTATATTCTACTCCCCCATTGGTGCTAACGCGAAATCTATCATTGACTACAGACAACCATTGTTGGGGGTTAGTTTTGAAAGATACCTCCATCTCAAAGGTTCTCACCAAGTTTTGGACGATTGCTTCTAATGACCCGGCTAAATGATTATAAGTACTTTCTTTGGCTAGATTTTCGTTAGAGCGGGAATAATCAGGAGGGGTTTGATAACGCCATTGGGTATCAATACTTTCGGCTATCACTTGCTCGCGATCTTGTACCCAAAGTGGTAGGTTGTTAGACTGTGTTGAGGTCATGGAAGTCTGGGTTTACAGATAGGACTTTTTGATGGATTTCGCAGTCACAACCCCTCAATTTTATCTACAGTTCACCGCGCATTGCTAGTTTCATTTCCCTCACGGCTCGTTCCATCCCCACTAATGCTGCTCGACTGATAATAGTATGACCAATATTCAGTTCTTCCATTCCCAGCAGTGCAGCGACAGGATAAACATTCCAGTAAGTTAGTCCATGTCCAGCATTAACGCGCAGTCCAGAGGCGATCGCTTGCTGACAACCTTGTGCTAATAAGGCTAATTCCGTTTGACGATGGATTTCATCTTTAGCCTCAGCATAGCGTCCCGTGTGCAGTTCAATAAGTTTGGCTTGGACTTTGACCGATGCTTCTATTTGTGCAGGTTCAGCATCGATGAAAAGACTCACGGGAATCTCCGCGCTCTGTAATTGATCAACTATTTCACCTATTCTAGCAATTTGCCCGACAATATTTAAACCCCCTTCTGTGGTCACTTCTTCCCGCTTTTCGGGGACTAAAGTCACATAATCAGGTTTGATATCCAGTGCGATCGCCAACATTTCATCTGTAGCAGCCATTTCTAGATTGAGATGCGATCGCACCGTTTGTCGTAAGATGCGTACATCGCGGTCTTGAATATGGCGTCTGTCTTCTCGCAAATGTACTGTGATACCATCAGCACCTGCTAGTTCTGCCAGTACTGCTGCCGCGATGGGGTCTGGTTCTACTGTTCGTCTAGCTTGACGGATAGTAGCGATATGGTCAATATTTACGCCGAGTGTAGCCACCCCTAATTTCTCCGATTCCACAGTTGGTGAGATTTCTATTTTACCAGAAACTACATTTTACCATTGCGATGATCGCATAAGTGCTTGTCATCATCGCTGACATTGGGATTATTCTCTAAATAATTACGTACCCAATCACAGCTGCGCTCCATTAAAGTATCTAGGTTGGGAAAATCAAAATTCCAGAATTTGATGGTTGTATCAGCACTACCAGAAGCCAAAGTCTGACCATTGGGACTAAAACTGACGCTATAGACATCACTCGTATGACCGATGAGGGAGCGAATTTCCTTCCCTGTCTCGACATTCCAGACTTTAATGGTGTTATCAGCACCACTAGAAACTAAAGTCTGACCATTAGGACTAAAACTGACGCTATAGACATCACTCGTATGACCGATGAGGGAGCGAATTTCCTTCCCTGTTGCTACATTCCAGATTTTAATGGTTTTGTCTTTACTACCAGAAGCCAAAGTTTTACCATTAGGACTAAAACTGATGCTATGGACATAGTTACTATGCCCGGTCAGGGAGTGGATTTCCTTTCCTGTTTCGACATTCCAAAGTTTAATGGTCTTGTCCCAACTACCAGAAGCCAAAGTCTTACCATCAGGACTAAAACTGACGCTGAAAACGTTTTTGGTATGACCGATGAGGGAGCCGATTTTCTTTCCTGTCTCGACATTCCAGAGATTAATGGTGTTATCACCACCACCAGAAGCCAACGTCTTAGCATCGGGACTAAAACTCACGCTGTAGACAGGTTGATGATGTCCGGTCAGGGAGTGGATTTCCCTTCCTGTCTCGACATTCCAGAGTTTAATAGTATTATCTTCACTACCAGAAGCCAAAGTCTTACCGTCGGAGCTAAAATTCACCTGCCAGATAAAACTATCATGTCCTGTGAGGGAGTAGATTTGTTTTCCTGTTTCTATATTCCAGAGTTTGATCGTCTTATCTTTACTACCAGAAGCCAAAGTCTTACCGTCGGAGCTAAAACTGATGCTGAAGACATCGCTGGTATGCTCATTAAGAGAGCGGATGTTCTTTCCTATCTCTATATCCCAGATTTTGATAATCTTATTGTGTTTAGTACTAGAAGCTAAAGTCTTGCCATCGGGACTAAAACTCAGGCTATGGATATCGCTCATATGTCCCTGAAGCGAGAAGATTTCTTTTCCTGTCTCTACATTCCAGAGTTTAATGGTTTTATCAGCACTACCCGAAGCTAAAATCTTGGCGTCGGCGCGAAAACTGAGGGTATTGACAGCTTTATTATGACCCTGAAAGGAGAGGATTTCTTTTCTTGTCTCTAGATTCCAGAGTTTAATGGTTTTATCAGCACTACCAGAAGCCAAAATTTTGCCGTCGGCGCGAAAACTGAGAGTATTAACATCTTTATTATGCCCCTGCAAGGAGAAGATTTCTTTTCCTGTCTCTAGATTCCAGAGCTTAATGGTGTTATCAGCACTACCAGAAGCCAAAATCTTGCCGTCTGAATTAAAAGCGATGCTATTAACAGCTTTTTTATGCCCCTGAAGGGAGAAGATTTCTTTTCCTGTCTCTAGATTCCAGAGTTTAATGATGTTGTCAGCACCACTAGAAGCCAAAATCTTGCTGTTAAAGCTAAAACTGATGGTATTAACATTTTTATTATGCCCTTGAAAGGAGAAAATTTCTTTTCCTGTCTCTATATCCCAGAGTTTAATGGTATTATCTTCGCTACCAGAAGCCAAAATTTTGCCGTCGGAGCTAAAACTGAGGCTATTGACAGCTTTTTTATGCCCTTGAAAGGAGCGGATTTCTTTTCCTGTCTCTATATCCCAGAGTTTAATAATGTTATCAAGACCACCAGAAGCCAAAATCTTGCCGTCGGAGCTAAAACCGAGGCTATTGACAGAGGAATTATGTTTTTCCAACCGATTGCGCTCCCTTCCCCTGAAAATAACTGCTTGCAAAGCAGTCAATCTCTCTGGTTCGCTTTTATTTTGATTTTGGAGAATTTTCCCAGACTTAATTGCTTGGATAAAAGCGTCTAAGTCTTTTCCTTCATTAAGTAAAGATAAGGAATATTTATTCAGAGATTCGGATAAACTGAGTTCATTGCGTTCCAATGTTTGACGATTGCGTTCTGATTTATTTAACTGTATCCACCCAAAAATAATCGCTACAATGGACGCTACTAAAGCTACACTTGCAATCACCAACAAGGATCTTAACTTTAATATTTGCAGATGCTTTTGTTTTTTTTCTGCTTCAATTGCTGCTAAACTTTGAGCAATTAACTCCCTCTGTAAATCAGTTGCAGTCGGTTTTTTATTCTCTGTCTCTGCTGTCTTTAGCCATTTTTCGGCAACGCTAAACTCACTTCCTCGTAATAATAAATCAGGATTTTTATCTTTTTCTTGCCATTCTAAAGCCCGTTGTGACCATTTTGTATGGTTTCTGACATACTCTCTATCTGTATCTAGCGTCCTGACTAATTCATTAAAATTGACATAAAATTCGGCTTGATGCTGATTAAAATCCAGCCATTGCACACTTGCTAACGCGGGAGGGAGTTTTTGTTGATCATCAGTTGATAAAGGAGTATGTAAGATGGTCACAAAGCGTTTATTCAATTTTTGGGCATATTCTACTTCATCCGCGCAATAAGGAGAGTTGATCGATTTAGGTGAAATAATAAATAAGAAGTTATCTGAATTTTCAATACCTCGATAAATTTCCTTCTGAAAATCAGTCGCTGTCGCAATACTTTCTTGGTCAAACCAAGTTGTTTTTCCTAATTCTTGTAAAGCATCATTTAATTTTCGCGCTAAGTCTGAATTTGTCCGAGAATAGGAAATAAAAACTTCTAAAGAGTACTCTTCCGGTTTATTAAGACTAGCAGTAATAAACTCCTCTTGCAAATGTAAAGGAGGATAATCTTCTCTTTGTTTCGCTACTTTTAACCAAGCTTCAAAAAGTTGAAGATTATAACCTCTTAATAAAAGGCTAGGGTTATAATTTTGATTTTGCCATTTTCTGGCTTTGACTAAAAGAATTTTGTGTTTTTCATAATAGGAAGGTTCTTGTTTTAATTCTCCTAACAATTTATCAGCACTAAATTCATACTCTTGTTCATCTTCTGACTTAGTAAAATCAATAAACTGTAATTTCTGTAACTGGAAGGGAATTAAGTCTAAATCTATCTCTTGAATCAATAACGGAATAATCCGTTTATTATTCGCTAAAGCCTGATTTAATTCTTGTTGACAATATTCCGATTTTAGTGAATCCATCGACATTAAATAGACAAAATTATCTGCTCCTTCAATTCCTTGATTAATGGCTTTTTGAAAAGAACTTCCAGTTTTAATATCAATCTTATTTGTCCAGACTGTCAAGCTTTCGCGCATTAAGGTTTTTCTGATTTTCTCCTTAATTTCGTCGTCTTTATCTGAAGATGCTAAAAAAACTTGAGTTAGTAAATTCTGAGCATTTTTGGTACTTTCACAAATAAATTCACAATGTAAATCTGTGGGAATACAAGGTGGTTGTTCATCAGTAAATCTCTGCTTTAACCAATTTTCAGCTTTTCCTCTTTCCTCTCCAACTAATAAATAATTTGTTTGTTGCTGATTCCTCAACCATTCTAAAGCTTGTAAGAGAAAATTAGTATGTTGTTCAACATAATTTTCATGTTTATTAATTGCTGTTACTAAACCTGTAAAAGCGGTAGAAAAATCATCCTGATCTCGAAAATAAACCCAGTTAAGTTTACGAATGGTGGGATGCATATTAGGAAAATGAGAATGCAGACCTTTTTGCTGATATTCTTGCCAGTCATCTTCGGTTTTATTTGGGTTTCTTTCTTGCCAAGTTTCTTGACTAATCTCCTCAACATGAAGTAAGGGAATAATCCGTTTATTTAGTTTAATAGCAAGTTCAATCTCTTTCAGACAATATTGAGAATTAACCGAATGTGGAGCAATAATAAACAAAAAATTATGTGCTTTTTCTATACCATCATTAATTTGTTCTTGAAAATCTACAGCTAAGGGAATATCTTTTTGATCAAACCAGATATTTAAACCTGCTTCTGTTAATTTTTGATTAAGTTCTGTAGCAAAATTTTTACTGTCCGCACGTCCGTAGGAAATAAAAGCATCATAGTACTTCATTTTTTATGCCCTCACAAATTTACAGCATATCGTAGATAAATAAGATACACATAAAATAGTACAACTATTGTGGAGCAGGCATCTTGCCTGCCTTTGTATACTATAAACTACATCAACTAACTTAAATTTTATCAGTATTTGTAATTGACTAAAGTTCCTAAATACCAAGACTACTCTATAGCATCGATTACTAGTACCCCAAAGCAGAATTCAAAATTCAAAAATTCAAAATGAATACAGAGTATATGTTGATTATGAAAATATAGCTCATTTATAATCTTAGGTTGATGAATATGGGTTAAAAATTGTAGCATTTTTATGATTTTTGGATAAAAAAATGTTATCATCATTCCGATATAATATAGTATTATTACGGAGAATATTAGTAATGAAAGTTACGCAAGATGTTTTTCCTCTTGAACAATATCCTATTTTATCTAGCCGGATTAATTTGCTCTCTCTAAAAATTGCTGAGGGAGCAACAATGAATAATTTAGAAAAAGACATTATTGATATTGGCGCTAATTACATAGCGCCAATAATGGATAAAATTAACCCAAGATTGGCAACTAGAGTCAATATTTATCGTAGCCATCATTTAGAATTATTTGTAGCTGATCGCGTTGAATATGAACGCATAATTTTGCCCCATGAACATGGGGAGGTAGCAGAGGGATGGGTTTATGTGATTGCGGGAACAGTACAAAATCACGTATATGACCGAGCAAGTTTAAAAGAAATTAGTGCTGATCTTTATCACTCAGATAGTACTTTCTTGATTCCACGGGGAATTCTGCAATGCGGATGCAAATCCGGTTAATTCGCGTTCAATTACCTTAAACTTTTTTACCCCAGCGATATCAGGACTGAAAGTATATGACTTCGTTGAACGTAAAATCTATCGAGTTCGGGATGATGTACGTCCGGTTGTCCCAGAACCGCAAGACATTCTGGAAATTTTACCTCTTCAACCTGGGGATTAATCCTCTTCCATTCAACTGGGTGTAAATTTATATGTATGAAATACAACTCATAATTTCATCTCAACACTACTACCATAAATCCTCAAATACCAGTAGACCGTGGAATTGGAAGCATCCCGTATTATCCTACAATTCCTGTTTTTTTTTAACACAACCATAGCTACAATCTAAAGAGAATAAATCCAGAGTGTAGCAGATGTTCAGGTGGTTATTGCAGTGGCTTAACAGGTTTTTAAAGCACTTCTTTGGCAGTCAACAGACTCGTCATCTCAATGCTGTCAAGGATGATCAGGTGGTAGCACCACCACCAGAACTAACTAATGCGGATTTAGAGCTTTTATTTATGCAGTTGCTTGAGGGTGTGCATCAAGCGCGAGGACAACAATGGGCGGTGAAATATTTGCAGCGGATGCAACATCGTATTACTGTTGACCGTTGGATTGATTGGTTACTGATGTTTGGTGAAAAATTGCTCACTTCATCCGCACCTAATCAACGATTAGCAACGCGAATGATCGAGTTAGGTAAACTTCAGGTTGGTAAAATCGGTGAACTGGCCTATGAAATTGGCATCGAGTTATTAAGGCAAAATGTATACTTAGAGAATGAGGAGCAAAATCAGGTGAATGATCCAGAAGTAACTGAAATTCTGTTTGATACTCCTGGACAAGAGTTGCTTCGCGTCTTTGGTGAACGTTTATGGTCAGACGATTGGGAAGAAATTTCGATTTTTACTTCCATTTCTCCCTCTGAGTCTCCAGAAGTTATCAACCATGAGGAAGATGATGCAATCTACAGTTTACTCGAACTCTTTGATGATCATGCTCAATCCAGGCTGACATCTCCTGACGTTGAGCAAATCAGTGATTTATGGGGAACCATTGAAGATGAGTCAGATACTCCTACCTCTGAGGAAATTAGCAGTTTATGGGGGGATGCGGTCGATGGTGAAGACGATACACTATCCTCCGAGATACATACTGACGATGAAATTGAGCAGATTCATACTTTATTAGAACTATTTAGTGAAGATACAAAGCCAGATACAACCGCCCCATCAACCGACAGTCTACCTTTGGTGATTGATGCCACCAACCATGAAGACCAATTTTCTCAAGTACCAGTTACTACTAGCACTCCCGCCTCTGTGGAGCTTAATATAGCGCCACCAGAAACATCTACTGTCGATGATTTATTGGTGAAGCTAGATCAAAGTAATTATTTGGTTCAGCAACTTGCTGCTCAACTAACTCTTCAAAAAAGCCATCGTTCCGCCATGATTGAGCCGATTAGTGACCTGAGTCTGGCTCAAATTTGGTTTTTCCAAGGTCTTCAACAAGCCAGAACCGGAGATTTACCAGCCGCATTGGTGGCATATAATCAAGCTATTAAGTTGGAACCTGATGTCTCTGAATATTGGTTTAATCTGGGATTGACTCTCTTTTATTTACAAGAATTTTCTGAGGCGATTGCGGCTTATAACCGAGCCATTGAACTAAAACCTGATTTTGCCAAGGCTTGGTATAATCGCGGCGGTATTTTGGGTGAATTAGGTGAATTTGAGGCGGCTATAGCTTCTTTTGACGAAGCGATCGCCATTAATCCGCGATATCAAGCGGCTTGGTCTAGTCGAGGTTTAGGATTATTAAAGTTAGGTTTGTTATGGGAAGCAATTTCTAGTTATGACCAAGCCTTAAGTTTAGAGCCAGACCCAGAAACTTGGTATTATCGAGGTGTAGCTTTGGCGGTAGATGAACAATTTACCGAAGCGATCGCCTCTTATGACCAAGCGCTGACCATTGCACCTGATTATCAAGAAGTTTGGATTGACCGAGGGGTAGTCCTGTTTAATTTAAGACAATGGGCAGATGCCATTACCTCTTGGGATAGAGCCTTGGCAATTCAGCCAGATTTATATTTAGCTTGGTACAATCGGGGCATAGCTTTGGATAATTTAGGTCGTCCCGAAGAAGCGATCGCCTCTTATGAACAAGCTATTATAATTAAACCAGATTTCCACGTTGCCTGCTATAATCAAGCCGTAGCTTTATTTTATCTCCAGAGATATGCAGAATCAATTTCTGCATATGATCGGGCTTTAGAAATTAAACTAGATTATTGGGAAGCTTGGTTAGGTAGAGGTACATCTGCGGGTCATTTAGCTAATGTCGATATTTCCCACAGTTTAGTAAATACCATCACCACACCAAATGCATCTCTGAAATTAGGGGGTTATGAAGGGAAATTAGCTAGTTATCAAGAAGGATTAACACATTTGCGACCAGATACCCATCCCGAAGGTTGGGGAAGATTGCATTTGGCGATCGCAAATACATATTATGAGCAAGGTAAACAAGATGCCACCCCCCGTCATTACTGGTATACATCAGTAACAGAGTACGAGCAAGCGTTATTAACCTTAACACCAGAAGATTTTCCTCACTTGCATTTAGAAGTTTTGCAATCCTTAATCAAAGTACTGATTGGTTTGGGAGAAACAACATCAGCGCAAGAATTACAACAAAAAGGTAGAAATTTATTCATACAATTAGTACAAGAACCAACTCTTACTGATGAGGGTAAACAACAGTTAGGTCTTAAATTTGCCAGCTTAGAACAATTTGCGGTGGATTTAGCGGTAGATAGTGGTGATTTAGTAGAAGCTTGGGAAATTGCTGAACAAGGAAAAAATACCTGTTTAAGTTGGCTGCTATCTAGTGGGAATGATGAGATTTTCTCACCCTACTATCACTCAATTCAACAATTACTTAATCCCACCACAGCTATAATATATTGGCATATCAGTCCAGCGGCTTTACACACCTTTATTATCAAAGATGCAGCCCCATCACCAATTCTGCTATTTACACCTGTCCAAGATGTAAGCCTTAATCCGGAATTATCTTTACCAGAAGCAGTACAACGTCTAATTGATTTTGAAAATTGGTTAAAAGATTGGTATCAAGAATATCAAGAATATTGCCAACAACCCTCAGAACAAGATAGCAAAATCAATCATGCATGGTGTGTAAATCTGGAACAGAGATTAAGACATCTACACAGGATTCTGAATATTTCCACCATTGACCAAGAACTGGAAGGTATTACCCAAATCATCTTAATTCCTCACCGTGATTTACACATATTACCTTTGCATACATTATTTAATTTCTCGTCGCTTGCTTCGGAAGAGTCCTTAAATATAAATCGCAATTGCACATTCACTTATCTACCTAGCATCCAAATAGGAATTAATTTAAAATCTGAATTATCAATAAATTGGCAACAACAGAAATTTCTCAGTTTAGAACAGCCTAATAGTGTGGGTTATTCCACCTCACAATCAGTTAAATTAGCCTCAGAAATGGTGACGCGAACTTTTGATCATGCTCAACGTATACAAGGATTACAAGTTACTAAAGAAATGGTAGAAAATGCTCTATCTAGCAATTTTACGGTATGTAATTTTACTGGATACGCAATCAATAATATGAGTCACCCCAAAAAATCAGAATTGCTATTAGCAGATACAAATAAACTCACCTTATCAGAAATTTACCAACACAATTTAGGAAATTATCATCTTTTCACCCTTTGGGCTTGTGAAAACAGTAGTAATATCAATCATAATGCTAGTAATGAATTCGCGAGTTTAACAACGGGATTGTTAATTCAGGGAGTTTCAAATGTAGTCAGTACACTTTGGTTTGTAGAATCATCCGCTACTGCTTTGGTTATGATTGAATTTTACCGAAGATTGCAGTTAAACAAATCAGCAGTTAAAGCTTTAGCAGAAACTACAATCTGGTTGAGGGAGCTAACTGCGGAAGAACTGAAAAAATGGTATGAAGATTTACTCAATAATTTATCTCCAGATGACTTAAGAACTCAAGCTTATTTAGCAACACAATTATATAGAAGTAGTCAGCTAGAAACAGGAACTAAGCCTTATCATCATCCTTATTATTGGACAGCATTTATAATTTCTGGTCAATTATAGGGGATTTCGCTGTTCCATTTTAATACTCAATTCCTGGTTGTGCTTTCACACCTTGATCACGGAAAGGATGTTTTACTAGTGTCATTTCCGTTACTAAGTCTGCCCGCTCAATTAAAGCTGCTGGTGCACCTCTACCAGTCAGAATTACGTGTTTATCTGCTGGTTTTTCGGCTAAACCAGCGAGGACTTCCTGAACTTGCAAATAACCCAATTTTAAAGCAATATTAATTTCATCCAGCAAAACTACTTTAAATTCTGGATTGCGGATGTATTCTAAAGATTTTTGCCAAGCGAGACTGGCTTTATCCAAATCGCGATCGCGGTCTTGAGTTTCCCAAGTAAAACCTTCCCCCATCGCGTGAAATTCCAACTGGTCTTCCCAATGACCGAAAGCCCTTTTTTCGGAAGGTTCCCAGCTGCCTTTAATAAATTGGATAATCGCGACTTTATATCCATGACCCAATGCTCGTAATACCATCCCCAGTGCCGCAGTAGTTTTCCCTTTACCATTTCCCGTATTGACAATAATTAATCCTTTTTCCGGTACAGCTTCAGCAATGCGCTGGTCTTGGACTTCCTTCCGACGCTGCATTTTTTTGCGGTACTGTTCATCGTTGAGAGCCGAGGACATGACCTCATCAATCAGACGTTCAATTTCTTGATCGGAATTAAATTCTTCGGGTGTATCGCTTTTCATAAAAATTACTGGCAAATTTTGATTTCGAGTTTACCTAATACTAGTACGGCGTTCTACATTTTTATAATCAAATTCTATCCATTCGGCATCAGTCATGCGGTGAACCTCATCAATCCTATTCATAGCCCAAACATTATATTCTGGATTCATTTCACAACCTAACCACTTTCTTCCTAATTGTTCAGCAACTACCAAAGTAGTCCCGCTACCAGAGAAAGGATCAAGAACAATGTCCCCTCGTGATGAAGCCGCAAGAATTAATTTTCTGACTAGTTCCTCTGGTTTTTGGGTAGGATGTGCAGTTTTTTCACCCATTCCATTGCAAGTGGTGGGAATTTCGATCACATCTTTTGGTTTTGCTCCTTGGGGATGGGGTGTCCACTCGTGACTGGTTTTGCGATCAGAAAAAACACTGGTTGCAGCTTGGGGATGACGAGGATATTTTAATGTGTGGTTTCCATAAGGAATTCTAATATTATCAATATTAAGAGTGAATGATTTGGATTTTCGCAAATGTAAAATGCTCTCGTGCGATCGCCCCCAATCCTTCCCCAAATTTGCCTTATTCTTATAATGCCATACTAACCACCGACAAGAATGAAAATACTTTAAAGCCGGATGTTTGATATCTGCTAATATTTCGGAAAAACCACAGACAAACATAGCACCCGTAGGTTTAAGAATTCTGGATGCTTCCTGAATCCATTCTATTGACCATTCTATATATATTTCTTGACTAGCGAAATTATCCCAATCTGCCTTTTTCAGGTTATATGGTGGGTCAGCAAAAATCAGGTCAATACTATTTTCTGGTAGAGATTTCAGCCATTCAATCGTTGTGCCTTGGTACAAACTGCCATTGGGGTGATGATAATGCAGATGATAACCTGTATCTTGAGTAGCTATAGTCAGTCTTTGTCCAATTATTGCTAAAGGTAAAGTTACTTGCTCAACCTGCTGTTCTGATTTGGCACTTTCCGTGGTCATGATTTTTAAAAGAGGAAAAGTAATATGGGTAGAGGTCACTCATGATTCCGGCGATAACAAGTTTTGACAAAGTTATAATTCACTAGAATAAGTTATTTTTGTTTGTTTTGAGCAAAGTGCTGATGATGCTTGCTGACAAGTCATCAGGAAATTAACTCAAACCTAGCTAACTAACATAAGATGCCGCATATTAACACTTCAGGAGTGCAAACCATGTCAAAACAGTGGGTTAAAAAAATCTCACCCATACCGATGTCGAGCGATATTGGGGTGGTTGACTTAATTGATAATTATTTCACTGCTTACAATTCAGCCCGAATGAGAGAAATTTGTCAACTACTCAGTCGAGAAGTTTTCCAAGCGGGTGTTACAGTAGGAGTAAGTCTTTCTGGGGCAATGACACCCGCCGGATTTGGAGTTTCCGCCCTTGCACCCTTAATTCGCAATGGTTTTATTGACTGGATGATTAGCACTGGTGCAAATCTTTACCATGATATGCATTATGGTTTAGGTTATGAGCTTTTTGCTGGTAGTCCGTTTTTAGATGATGTCAAATTACGGGAAGAAGTAACCATCCGCATTTATGACATTCTCTTTGGTTATGATGTGCTGTTGGAAACTGATGCTTTTATCCGCAAAATTTTACAAGCAGAACCATTTCAAAAACGGATGGGAACTGCTGAATTTCACTATTTGTTGGGTAAATACGTTCGAGAAGTGGAAAAACAATTGGGAGTTAAGCATTCTTGCTTAATCGCTACAGCTTATGAATGTGGAGTCCCTATTTATACCTCTTCTCCCGGAGATAGTTCTATTGGTATGAATGTAGCGGCTTTAGCATTGGAAGGTTCAAAATTGATTTTAGATCCAGCTATTGATGTGAACGAGACAGCTGCGATTGCATATGGTGCTAGAGATGGGGGAGGTAAGAGCGCTGCTGTAGTGTTAGGTGGTGGTAGCCCTAAGAATTTTTTATTACAAACCCAACCGCAAATCCACGAAGTTTTAGGATTGGAAGAACGGGGACACGATTACTTTATCCAGTTTACTGATGCACGTCCTGACACTGGTGGTTTATCTGGGGCTACACCTTCAGAAGCTGTGAGTTGGGGTAAAATTGACCCAGATGAACTACCAAATACAGTCGTATGTTATACCGATAGCACTATAGCTATACCTTTGGTTACAGCTTATACTTTACATACAAGCCAACCTCGTCCCTTAAAGAGACTTTATGACCAACGAGAAGGATTATTAGCGATATTACAAAAAGATTATCTAGCAGCTAAAGCCCAACCATCTTTGGCTGAGACTCATTCCTCAGAAGTAGCAACATATCCTTGTGGTACACCAATCCGAAAATAACTGCTCAAACTAGCGGTAATATAGCCCTTCCCATGCTAGTGAGGTACAAAGTTTTTTCGTGTTAGGGAACAGGGAACAGGGAACAGGGAACAGTGAATAAATTGGTGTGTACTTCATTAGACTGGGAAACGCTATAGTTAATTAACAACAATAGGACTGGGAGGATTTTCACTCACCAGTCCACAACCTGTTATTCATAGTTCTAGTACAGCTTGACGGAAATAACTCACCCAGTTCAAATCCATAAAACGCTTACTAGACATCTGGGAAAATTAACTATGCGTTCGTTAAAACCCTTGGTATGGGCGTATGGCAATACGCCCCTACATCATTTCTGGATATGTCTAGTCTGTATTCATTTTGAATTTTGAATTCCACCTGGCGGTACTAGTCCCAATCCTTAAGCGGTGCGTCTTCTCCACCAATCCCAATCCCAGTATTATATATTTGGGCATCAGTAATATTCATTTCATCCATTGATGCTTTATATACATTGGAATCATTAATGGTCGCTTTGGTAAAGTTAACTCCATTTAGATTAGCTAACTTCAAATTTACATTAGTGACATAAGCTGATGTTAAATTAGCTCCAGCTAAATTTGCACCAGTCAAGTCTGCTCCTTCCAGATTAGCTTTAGTCAAGTCTGCCCCTTCCAGATTTGCACCTCGCAAGTCAGCACCGATTAAGTGGGCACTTCTGAGGTTAACTCCGGCTAGATTGCACTTCACACATTCCCCAGTTGATAACAACTTTTGTAAATTCTGCTGGTTCCCAGCTTTAACAGAACCAGTGAAAAATAGGGGAGCTACTAAGACTATAGCGGCTAATAGCTTGAGTTTCATGATTTTTCCCCTTGATAATCAATTAACATCCGTTCTTTTCCTCACAACTTTATTATCTCATTAATCTGGTAGAAGTTTATGGATTGATTGGACAATTTATGATTAATTTTTCTATCCGGTGCAGAAATCAAGCAAAAAATAGCTAATCTGGTTTTTGAGTGATGACCCAAAATTTCCTTGCATCTTTATTCCACAGTATTTTCCAACTGTAGAAACTCCCAGATGTACTGTATCACTAATCCGGGCTGTTCTTGCTGTACCCAATGTCCAGAGTTAGGAATATATTTAATATGCAAATCCTCCACATAAGCAGCAGTACCTTCCGTTAGCTCTTTACCCAGAGCCACATCTTCTTCTCCCCAAATTAGCAGCGTGGGTACTTGCAATACAGTCCAATTATGACTAACTAGATGGGGGGAGAAAATATTTCGATAGTAGTTTAGCATTGCCGTCAGCGCCCCACGTTTTGCTGCCGCGTCTTTATAGGCTTCAATATCTTCTGGAGTGAAGGCATTTTTATTCAGTGCTGTTCCCGCAATCACCCTAGCAATTGCTTGATAGTCAAAAGCTTGAAGCAATAACTCTGGTAGTAAGGGTAACTGGAAAAGAAATATATAATAGCTACGCAGTAACTGTTGGGGAGTAAATAAACCTGGCATGATTTTAGCAGGATGGGGAATATTGAGAACAATTAACTTTTCGACTTGGTGAGGATGAGCGTAGGCAAAATTCCAGGCGATCGCCCCACCCCAATCATGTCCGACTAAAATACAACTTTCATGTCCTAATCCAGAAATTACTCCCGCCACATCTTTCACCAATTCATCCATCACATAAGCAGATGATTCGGATGGTTTATCACTATCGTTGTAACCGCGTAGGTCTAAAGCCACCACTTGAAAAGCTTGAGCAAATGCTGGTATAATATGCCTCCATGAGTACCAAAACTCAGGAAAGCCATGTAATAGCAACATCAATGGTCCTTTACCTTGGGTGACATAGTGCAGTTTAATGCCGTTGGTATTTATATATTCATGAGTCCAGGAATTTTCTATAACAGACATAGCTCGTGTTTTTTGAAGGTGATAATGTGATTTTTGATGGAAATTATTATAAGTAATATTTCTAATAAAAACATCTGTAAAAAGATAGTTTGAAATTACTAAATCCGTGGAGCGGGCA
Source organism: uncultured cyanobacterium (assembly GCA_963766435.1). GTDB lineage: Bacteria > Cyanobacteriota > Cyanobacteriia > Cyanobacteriales > Nostocaceae > CAVXZH01. The sequence goes on along the minus strand of CAVXZH010000006.1, from coordinate 853,653 downwards.
TCTTGCCCGCCACCACTGAGTTCAAGCAGGCAGGATGCCTGCTCCACGGATAAAAATAGCATGAACTATTTTGCTGGAATTTTGTACATAATTAACATACTAGCAAAATTCCCAGCGATCGCCCCACCCTAATCATGTCATTAATTTAAGAGGGTGTTTGAAAAGTTGTGAGGAGGTGTAATTTGTCATCCTGACGGTATTACTTCCTCCCTTAACTGAACTGTATTGCAATTGCCTAGAATCCCTATACTGTCATCCCTGAACTGAACTGTATTGTATTATAGTAGGAGTCAGGAGTGAAAACTTTCTGTGGAGGTAGTTTCATCATAAATTCATCTCCTAATCGCTCTTGTTGACTGGGATAATCTTTCACAATTAAAATTTATGCGTAGAGATTCAATTTTTTACAAATTATTTCAACAAACTCCCTTATTGTTGTTTGAACTCCTAACAAATCCCCCGATAAATGCAAATGATTACAGATTTGATTCCGTCGCAGTTAAGGAACCAAAATTTGAAATTGATGGAGTATTTTTACCACCAAAAAATGCTGAACCAGGAGTAGTATATTTTTGTGAAGTCCAATTTCAAAAAGATCAGAAACTTTATGAAAGAGTATTTGCAGAATCTTTATTATATTTCTACCGCAATCGAAGGAGATTTAGCGATTGGCAAGCAGTAATAATTTATCCATCTCGGAGTATAGAACAAAATGATATTCATCCCTATAGAGCATTACTCAACAGTGAGCAAGTACATCGAGTATATTTGAATGAATTGGGGGATATACGTAAATTACCATTATGGGTAGCAGTGATGGTACTAACTACGTTCCAAGAAAGTCAAGCACCGCAGGTAGCAAGAGATTTATTAACCAGAACCAAAATTGAATTACCAACAGAATCAAGTCGCGCCATAATAGAAATGATTACGACAATTATGGTGTACAAGTTTGAACAACTCAGCCGTAAGGAGGTAGAATCTATGTTAGGAATTACACTACAGGAAACGCGAGTTTATCGAGAAATTAAAGAGGAAACAACAATTAATCTGATTATTCGATTATTAACTAAGCGGTTTGGGGAAATATCAACAGAAACACGCTCCTCAATTACTGGTTTATCAATGCCTGTTCTGGAACAATTGAGTGAAGCACTATTAGATTTTAACAGCTTGGCTGATTTACAGGTTTGGTTATCAGTCCCTAGAGATTAAAGTACTAGTCTTTTTACTGAAAAAGTCTAGTACATTAAGTACTTAAGTGCTGTTAATTTTGCAAATACAACACCCTAATCATCCTGATCAAGTCCCCATTCTTATGGTAAATAAAGGGATAATTAATTCGATTAGGGAATTATTTTTATAGAGGATCGTCATTGAGTAAACGCTCGGTTGAGTTAACTAAAGCATGGTGAGTTTGACGCTGATCTTTGAGAATATTCAAAGTTTGAATAATCGGAATTAAACAATTTTTTGCGTCTTCATATCCACGCTGTTTAAGTTCAGTGATACGTTCAGAACTAAAATCCAACCAACTATCAATTAAACCTACCATTGGTATATTTGACTTATTAATTGACTTTTCTGGCCTAATTTCAATAATGGTTTGTGCTGGGAAATCATGACGATTCCAAGTGACTCCATTTTGCAAATGAATAATAATTGCATGAGTGCAACCACGCGCAGTTTCTAATTCATACATAATTACAGAACTACTGAATACTTCTCGCGCTAATAATGCGATTTGTATTGCCCAAGGTAGCTTTGTATAAGTTTGTCCAGCAGACCAAGCGGTGACTATCTGATCTAAATCTTCATTTGCAGCAACTCGAATTTCTAATTTACGGATTCGTGATTCAATATTATTAATTCTTGTAACAACTTGTTGAGCTAATTGATTGAGTTGTTCACTCAGTTGAATTATTGCGTCTTCTTGCTTTTGCAGTTTTTGTTTTTGATTACGAATAGCATCACGAGCTTCTAAGAGAGAATTTTGGGTAACTTCTAGTGCAACTTGACTAATTTTTAATGCGTCAGTGAGTTCTAAAACCCAGTTAGATAGTGCTTCTTGTGCTGCAATTAAATTACCATCTAATAGAAGTTGCCGTTTATTATCACTACCATCAAGTGTAGCAATTATATTTCCAAACCAACCTCGATTTTTGCGATAGCGAATAATATCTTTGCTAACTTGAATACCATTTATTAGGTCGATTATTGCTTTATCTCCAACACCAGGAATTCTACGTTGCAGTTCTTCAAGATTTTGCATAAATGGGCTAGGAAAAGTGTTACTTGATTTATAAGCTTCAGTAATATTAATCATTTGTCTTGAATTAATTTATAAATAAATGCCTGCTTTTGTCTAACTTTTTTTATGATTTCATCACTTTTAGTATCCAAGTAAGTGAGATTTTGTATAATTTTATCTCTATCTTCCAAGGATAAACTTTGGTCTTGAAGAGCTTGTGATAAGCTATTCTTATAATTTGTTAAGTAGTCTTGAAGTAGATTAAAAAAATTGGAAATGCGATTTTGAAAATCTTTATCAAGATATTGATTTATTTGTTCTTTAGCATCTTGAATTTTAATTTTTATAGATGAATTAAACTGAATTAAAATTGCTTCAATGGATACAGTGTATCTATTTTCTTTTTTTTCGGTATATTCACTATCAAATAGTCTTTTAAAGAAATTTGCTACGGTTTTAACTATATTAAAAGGTTCTTCTTTCTCAGTAATATTTATAAAATTACTAAAATTAGTTTCCATATCTTCTAGCAATAAAGGTGGTAATTCTAATTCAATATCAAAAGCTCGATTCAGTCTATTACTAGCATTTTCTATTACTACTTTTGTTTCTTTTTGTAACAAAGCCCGCAAATGATGTTGACTATTCTTAATTTCTATTTCTATTTCCTTGAGGCTTTTATATAATAATGCTTCTACTATTTGTTTGGCTTCAGCTACAAGTTGTTCACTAAATTCTTCTGCTTCTTTCTTGATTTTAAACTCAAGCTCATTTCGTCCGAATAACCCTACTTGATATTTGACAAGTCGAGATATAGATTCAGGTAATATTTCTGTTAATCCAGGTATATCTATTGGTTGAAATAAAAATTTCCTAGTATTTATATCCAATATATCAGCAGCTGTTTGTAAAAAATTTTTAGATTGTAAAATACGCTGTATTATTCCATTAAAAAAATAATCCTGAATAGCCCTTTCAGTATCTATGTTCAATCTCTTCAGTGTTAAATCAAGCTTTTCACGTAAAGACTTTTTTGTTGAATCTAATTGTTCTTCTAAATCTTTCAAACACCATTCTAAATCACTTAAGTCATCATTTAAAGACTTAATTTCATTTTGAATTTTACTGGAGTCCTGATTAACAGCACTACACCGAATTTTTACATCATTTTTTAATATCACTAAATAACCATTAGTAATTTTGAGTGCAGAGTCTATACAACGTGGTGCTGCTTGTTCCATCAAAGTATTAATTGCACCCTTTAAAAAGGGATCAAAACCTGATTTTTTCCATAGTCTCTGAGCTTTATTTTTTAAATCTACTACTGTTGCTTCTTTTAAGTCTTCTTCCCAATCCATACCGAATACTTCTTGAGCAAGTGATCGTGCTGTTTTCATTTCACTAACTTCAACATCTGGAATCTGCTGCAATTCCATTAAAAAGTTAGCAGAAGTAAAAGCTCTCCTAGCTGATATTTCAAATACTCGATTTATATCACCAATGTCACCTATACCAAATTCAGCAGCAACAAATTTTTGTACCTGTTCTGGCTTCATATCACCATCTCGACGCTGATCAACTTTATTAATCAACACATATAAATTTTCTTTACCTCGTAGTTCTATTACCTTTTGAACATCTTTTTTAACTTTCTCTGCTGCTTCATTTTTCAATTGAGTAAAATCCAAAACTATCAATACCATTGAACTTTTCCGAAGTTGTTCAGCAACAACAGTCTGAAGTCGGAGATTTTCTCCTGCTTCGTTTGCTTCAGGAGTATCTACAATTACCAATTTACCTAAAGTTTCTGATTGCTGATTTCCTTGGGAAAGCCAGAAAGGAGTACGAACTCGTGGAACTTCTGTGAGAGATTGGAGTGGATCTACACTGGGATAAAGAATACTACACAACCTTACAATATCATTTAAGCTAGTTAAAGTGAGGATAATATCATTATGCCCTTTGGATGTATGAGGAATTGACTCTACTAGGTCTTTTTGAATTGACTTGAGCATCTCTTGCAAATGAGGATATTGAGCAAGCTTTTCTTGTGATTGCTTAAGTCCCATCTCATTAATTTGCTTCCACAAAGCTAATAAAGTCTCTTGGAAAACTGTTACTATTTCCGGACTTAGATTTAAAATTGGTTCTTCCAACTCAGTGTCAAAAATAATCTCAGTGGGAAGCGTCGTCATAGCAGAATTGCGACTTGGTAAAATATCCTGTCCAATAATAGCGTTAGTGATAGTTGACTTACCTGCTTTCATTGGTGCGACAATTGCCATTCTTAATTCAAGGTTCTTGACCTTCGCTATTTCCTGTTTAACTCGCTGCTCAAAGTCTATATATTTCTCACTACCAACATCAGAATTCAGTGCCGTACTAGCACGATTCATAAGCAAACTGACTTGCTCTAGCAGTTCAATAACATCACTTTGTAAATCTTGTACATTTGGCTTCAGCGTTTGGGAATCCATTGATTTGTACTCCGTATCTGGTTAAATCTATGACCATATACTTTGTCTTAATAAAAAGATAATTACAAGCGTGAAAATACGGTAGTAGTATTTTCGTGGTATTTTAGTATCAGTATTTAAATTCTGGCTTATCAAGTTACAAATTCTCTCAGAGCAGCAAATCCTTTTATTTAAGTAATGCTGTAATAGCTATTTGATTAGAAAAATCTGATTCTAGAAGGATGTAGGATTAAATATATTTATGGTTTAATTAATATTATAGTAGGAGTCAGGAGTGAAAACCTTCTGTGGAGGTAGTTTAATCATAAATTCATCTCCTAATCGCTCTTGTTGACTGCGATAATCTTTCACAATTAAACTTTATGCGTAGAGATTCAATTTTTTACAAATTATTTCAACAAACTCCCTTGTTGTTATTTGAACTACTGACAAATCCCCCGATAAATGCAAATGATTACATATTTGATTCTGTCGCAGTTAAGGAACCAAAATTTGAAATTGATGGAGTATTTTTACCACCAAAAAATTCTAGACCAGGAGTAGTATATTTTTGTGAAGTCCAATTTCAAAAAGATCAGAAACTTTATGAAAGAGTATTTGCAGAATCTTTATTATATTTCTACCGCAATCGGAGGAGATTTAGCGATTGGCAAGCAGTAATAATTTATCCATCTCGGAGTATAGAACAAAATAATATTCATCCCTATAGAGCATTACTCAACAGTGAGCAAGTACATCGAGTATATTTGAATGAATTGGGGGATATACATGAATTACCATTATGGGTAGCAGTGATGGTACTAACTACGTTCCAAGAAAGTCAAGCACCGCAGGTAGCAAGAGATTTATTAACCAGAACCAAAATTGAATTACCAACAGAATCAAGTCGCGCCATAATAGAGATGATCACGACAATTATGGTGTACAAGTTTGAACAACTCAGCCGTAAGGAGGTAGAATATATGTTAGGAATTACACTAAAGGAAACGCGAGTTTATCAAGAAATTAAAGAGGAATGTCTAGAGGAAGCAACAATTAATCTGATTATTCGACAATTAACTAAGCGGTTTGGGGAAATATCAACAGAAACACGCTCCTCAATTACGGCTTTATCAATGCCTGCTCTGGAACAATTGAGTGAAGCACTATTATATTTTACCAGCTTGGCTGATTTACAACTTTGGTTAGCAGTCCCTAGAGATTAAATTATTGGTGTTCCCAAAAAAAACAAAAAAAAAGCTCTTGCACCAGAGCAAGAGCAACGAAACCGATTATTTATTAGTGATGAAAGTCAACTACTAAACTTAGTCGAGGTCATTCATAAACATTACTGGTTCGTTTTCACGGTTAATACCTTTCTCAAAACCACCAGCAGCAGCACGCGCACGACCTGCATGCCACAAGTGACCAATCAGGAAGAAGAAACCTAACACGAAGTGAGAGGTAGCCAACCAAGCACGAGGAGATACGTAGTTAAAAGAGTTGATTTCAGTGCTACGCCACCCACAGAGTTCAAAGAACCCAAAGGAGCATGGGTCATGTATTCAGCAGCACGACGAGCTTGCCAAGGCTGAATATCATTTTTGATTTTGTCTAAATCTAGACCATTAGGGCCACGAAGAGGCTCTAACCAAGAGACGGAAATCCCAGAAGCGCATGGTTTCACCACCAAAGATGATTTCACCTGTAGGAGAGCGCATCAAGTATTTACCTAGACCTGTAGGACCTTGAGCAGAACCGACGTTAGCACCTAAGCGTTGGTCACGAATCAAGAAGGTTAAAGCTTGAGCTTGAGAAGCTTCTGCCCAGTTGAGCCAAAGAATTCGCTGGGATAAACGGTGTTGTTAAACCAAACCATGACAGAAGCAATAAAGCCCATCAAGGACAAAGCACCTAAGCTGTAGGAAAGGTAAGCTTCACCAGACCAAATAAAAGCACGACGCGCCCAAGCAAAAGGCTTGGTAAAGATATGCCAAATACCACCAGAAATACAGATTAAGGCAATCCAGATGTGACCACCGATGACATCTTCCATGTTATCAACGCTAATAATCCAGCCTTCTCCACCAAAAGGAGCTTTGATTAAATAACCAAAGATGACTGCTGGATTTAGAGTTGGGTTGGTAATTACACGAACATCTCCACCACCTGGTGCCCAGGTGTCATAAACGCCACCAAAGAACATGGCCTTCAATACCAACAGGAACGCACCACATCCTAAGATGATCAGGTGGAAGCCGATGATATTGGTCATCTTGTTCTTGTCTTTCCAGTCGTAACCAAAGAAGGAAGAATATTCTTCTAAGGTTTCTGGTGCCACGGACGGCATGATAAATACCGCCAAAACCTAATACAGCAGAAGAAATTAAGTGGAGTACACCCACTACAAAGTAGGGGAATGTATCAATAACTTCTCCACCAGCACCAACACCCCAACCTAATGTGGCTAGGTGAGGTAGAAGAATTAAGCCCTGCTCGTACATGGGCTTTTCGGGGATGAAGTGAGAGACTTCAAATAAAGTCATTGCTCCTGCCCAGAAAACAATCAAACCAGCATGGGCTACGTGAGCACCAAGCAGTTTACCGGATAGATTGATTAAACGAGCGTTACCAGACCACCAAGCAAACCCAGTGGATTCTTGGTCACGTCCACCGCCTATAATCGAAGTTCTATTAGAGAGCGTTACCACGAGGCAATACCTCCTCAGGGAATACAAAGTGTTCGTGGGGTTGATCTTGAGGAGCCATCCAAGCGCGGATACCCTCGTTTAGCAAAATGTTTTTGGTATAGAAAGTTTCAAACTCAGGGTCTTCTGCTGCCCGTAATTCTTGGGAAACGAAGTCATAAGCCCGCAGGTTTAAATGCTAAACCGACAATACCAATGCGCTCATCCATAAGCCTGTGACTGGGACAAACAACATGAAGAAGTGTAACCAACGTTTGTTGGAGAAAGCAATCCCGAAAATCTGTGACCAGAAACGGTTTGCTGTCACCATTGAATAGGTTTCTTCCGCTTGAGTAGGATTGAAAGCGCGGAAGGTGTTGGCCTTCGCCATCTTCAAACAGGGTGTTTTCTACTGTTGCACCATGAATGGCACAAATAATGCCCCACCCAGAATACCCGCCACACCCATCATGTGGAAGGGGTTTAATGTCCAGTTATGGAATCCTTGTAAGAATAAGAGAAACCGGAAAATTGCTGCTACTCCAAAGCTGGGTGCAAAGAACCAGCTAGATTGTCCCAAGGGGTACATTAAGAAAACGCTGACGAATACCGCAATTGGCCAGAAAAAGCGAGGGCGTTATAAGGACGAATGCCCACTAGACGGGCAATTTCAAATTGGCGCAACATGAAGCCAATTAGACCGAAAGCTCCGTGTAAAGCTACAAAAGGCCATAAACCACCCAGTTGAAACCAACGGGTTAAGTTACCTTGAGCTTCTGGCCCCAGAGCAACAATAGGGAATGTCCCATACTGTCGGCTGGAGTCGATACTGCTACGGTTAGGAAGTTAGCACCTTCTAAGTAGGATGATGCTAAACCATGAGTGTACCAAGAAGTGACAAAGGTTGTACCTGTGAGCCAACCGCCTAGTGCTAGGAAGGCACAGGGGAATAGTAATATTCCTGACCAACCTACGAAAACAAAGCGATCGCGTTTCAACCAGTCGTCCAGAACTCGAACCACCCTCTACTGGGGCGCGTCCCACTGCGATGGTCATTTTCCTAAAATCCTCTTTTTTACTAAAAATTGCGACGTTTTTGGCGACAGTGTTGGCTGCTGGTTGTCCAGATGCTACTAACTACCATGAGGAATTAACGTTTTTTTGACAATCTCAGTCCTGGGTAAGTGGCTGAGATTCTGAGAGTTTACTAGCTAGCTAGGTGAGTATTTTTCATCTAGATGCTAGTAACTTAATGATTTTTAACTTATCATATTCTGGTTCCGGTTTGTGCCGGATGTACCCAAATGCATCGAACGTTTAATGCTATTATTTATGATTAATATCAGAATTTTTACACTTTGTCACAACTTTTCTCATAAATCTTTTTTGTCCGGCTCCTGAAAAAAGCTAAACTTGACTAACAGAAGTTCTCACAGGTTACAAGTTCATGACGGCTTCAACTACGATTAACCAAGGAGATTCGCCTCAAGGCAATCGCCAACCCCACTCTCTCTTACATCAAAACGTTCTTGGTTCCCGTCGGTTAAGCAACTATTGGTGGGCAACTATCGTGTTATTAGGAGCTACAGGCTTCCTGCTAGCTGGACTATCTAGCTATTTCAAAATAAATTTTCTCTTAGTAACTGACGCGACGCAATTAATCTTTGTCCCCCAAGGATTGGTGATGGGGCTATATGGTACGGCTGGTTTGCTGTTAGCAGCATATCTATGGCTAGTGATTTTATGGGATGTCGGTGGTGGTTACAATGAATTTAATCGCAATACAGGTAAATTCAAAATCTTCCGGTGGGGATTTCCTGGCAAAAACCGCCAAATTGAGATTGATGACACCATTCAAAAAGTCCAATCTGTACGAATTAACCTGAAAGAAGGTATAAATCCTCGACGCGAACTTTATCTGCGCGTGAAGGGACGCCGGGATATTCCTTTAACCAGAGTCGGTCAACCTTTATCTTTGACAGAATTAGAAACCCAAGGGGCTGAGTTAGCTCGCTTTTTGGGAGTACCATTAGAAGGACTTTAGGAATTCCCGATTCAAACTTCCACTAATCAGGATTAAGATATTCTGGTTGAGTGAGTTATTGCTAATGCGGTTTAAACTTCCACAATTTTTGGTGGCAATGGTAATGGTTGGGGCTTTGATGTTAACAGGATGTACAACAAAACTAGATCGTTCTCAAGCTTCCATCTCTACAGCGACAGAAACCACTAGTTCTCAAGCCTCTGAAACTAGCACCACCACCAGTGAAACTAAATCAGGATCAGAAATTAGTAGTGAGACTATTCCCGGAATGAACAATTTTCCACGGCTCGAAGGTAAGGCTACTGTGGTCATGACCGTGAAAACGGCTAAAGGTGAGCCTCTGACCGCGAAAACGGCTAAAGGTGACCCTATTGATTCTATTACTATTGAATTAGATGGTACTAATGCCCCAGTTACAGCTGGTAATTTCGTTGATTTAGTCCAGAAACAAGTCTACGATGGCTTAGTTTTCCATCGAGTAGTGCGCGAACCTCAACCATTTGTGGTTCAAGGTGGCGATCCTCAAGGTAAAAATCCTGATTTCCCCGCTAACAGATTGGGCACAGGTGGTTACATTGACCCACAAACCCGGACTGAGCGCTATATACCTTTAGAAATTAAACCACAGGGTGAATCTGGGATTATTTACAGTAAAACATTTGAGATGGCTGGTTTGAGAAAAAAACCAGAGTTACAACATAAAAAAGGTGCTTTAGCGATGGCTCGCTCTCAGCAACCAGACTCCGCTTCTTCTCAGTTTTACTTTGCTCTGGCTGATTTAGAATTTTTAGATGGTAACTATGCTGTGTTTGGCAAAGTTATTGATGGTTTTGATATAGTTAACAAAATTCAGCAAGGCGATCGCATTGACATAGCTAAAGTCAAAACAGGTATCGAAAACCTAAAACTTCCTCAGTAGGTACTTTGTACAGTCACCTGGGGCGTATTGCCATCAGTCCCTGGGGCGTATGGCCATCAGTCCCTGGGGCGTATTGCCATCAGTCCCTGGGGCGTATGGCCATCAGTCCCTGGGGCGTATGGCAATACGCCCCTACTTTTATACAAACGCTAGTTGATATTTATTTTCAATTTTTATTTTTTGATTTGTAATTGGTTAATGTTGTTATTACTGGTATTGGTTTAGTTTCTGCTTTAGGAACAAACCTGGAAAGTAGCTGGCAAAATTTGCTAGCTGGTGAATCGGGAATTAAATTACATCAACCATTTCCCGAATTAAATCAACTACCTCTAGGATTGATTTATCCACAACCCACTTCATTAAATATTCTGAGTGAAATGGTAGTGAATTCAGCTTTGCAAGATGCCGAATTGATTTCACCTTTACCTGATTGTGCTGTGGTCATCGGTTCAAGTCGTGGTTATCAAGCTGATTGGGAAAGATTCGCACAACAAATGTATGGGCAGCATCCTTCCCAAGTCTTAAATTTATCCACTTGGTTGGATACCTTACCACATCTCAATGCGATCGCCTCTGCTAGACAAATTGGGGCTACAGGTATAGTTTTAGCCCCAATGGCAGCTTGTGCTACTGGTATTTCCGCCATTGCTCAAGCCACGGTTCTGATTCAAACTGGACAATGTGAACAGGCGATTGCTGGAGCAGTGGAAGCAGCAATTACACCCTTAACCTTAACTGGATTTCAGCAAATGGGTGCTTTAGCAAAAACTGGGTCTTACCCTTTTGATATCCATAGAGAAGGTTTAGTATTAGGTGAAGGTGCTGCTGTTTTCATCCTAGAATCAGCCGAGTTAGCAAAAAAACGCCATGCTCGAATTTATGGGGAAATTCTGGGTTTTAGTGGGACTAATGATGCATATCATCCGAATAAACCCGAACCTTCCGGAAGAAGTGCCATAATGGCAATTCAACAATGTCTCCAACGGAGTCGGTTAAAACCTGAAGATATAGATTATATTCATGCTCATGGTACAGGTACGCGCTTAAATGACCAGATTGAGAGCATGATTATCCAACAGATATTTCCTCCCCATATACCAGTTAGTTCCACAAAAGGAAGCACAGGTCATACCTTGGGAGCATCATCAGCTTTAGGTGTAGCTTTTTCCCTGATGGCTTTAAAGGATTATCATTTACCCCCCTGTGTCGGTTTACGAGAGCCAGAGTTTAATTTGAATTTTGTGATGTCAGCAAATGTAGAGAGAAATAAACACCCCATTCATCGGGTGCTGTGTTTGAGTTTTGGTTTTGGTGGTCAAAATGGAGCGATGGTTTTGAGCAGGTATAGATAATAGACATCTCCAGAAATGATGTAGGGGCGTATTGCATACGCCCCTAACAAGGGTTTGAACAAACGGATAATTAATTTTCACCAGATGTCTAATCATCGCATACATTAATGAAGCTTTTTGTCAACTATATATGTGACAAATCGAGATGCGTTTGCTTTGTGCGGAATTTTATCTCTCTTGGATGAATACTCTATATAGTTGGGTCCCTTTTAGTCTGTAATTTTAGCAGCCTATAATTTGGAATCATCATTCAAAATTATAGGTTGTGATGTATTAAGAACAAAACATACTTAGCTATTCAGTTAATAAACTAAGAGGATAATTAAAGATGAAATGGATTAAGCCGTTCTGGCATTTTTTAGCGATTTCTTTACCTTTAAGTACTCAACTAGCTGCTCTCCCGACCTTAGCAGCACAGATGCAAATACAATCATCCCCAATTACAAAAACTTGGCAAATTAGTCAATCATTTACACCACCAAAACGACCAGAAGCACCTCCAAGTGAAGGTGCAGCTACTCGTGGTGGAATTAACGATAATCTAGTTTTAACTCCCTTAATACCAGAAAATAAAGTGGGATTAACCTTGAATGAACATCCCACATTTTTTTGGTATGTGTCTTCACCCTCATATAAAAGAGTTCAGTTTGAACTGGTAAATGAACAGAATATAACCGTTTATAAAACACGTTTGACACTCCCCGATCAACCCGGAATTATTAGTTTGACACTTCCTGCGGATCTACCTTCTTTAGAACCAGATAAATTCTACCATTGGGATTTTATGCTAGTCGTAGATGATACAGATTATAGTGGAAATCCTCACGTAGATGGCTGGGTCAAACGTATTCTGCCACAAGATTCACTGTCGAAGAAACTGAGAAAAGCTCGGTCACACGAGTTACCAAAACTTTATGCAGATGCTGGAATCTGGCAAGATGCATTAAAAAATTTGGTGGATTTACGACGCAATGAGCCAAATAATCGGCAAGTTAGTCGGAATTGGCACTATTTTTGGAAATCAGTTAATTTGAGTGAAATTGAATCTAAAAAAATAATTGATTGCTGTACCCCAGAGAAAAGTCAGTAATGTGGGCAAAACTAAAACAGAATATTTGGCAATGGCGGGTTGTATTTATTACAGTGCCAAATATTACGGCTCTAGTGATAGCACTCCGCTTGACTGGATGGCTTCAATTCCTAGAATTGACTGCATGGGATCAATTTTTCTTCTTCCGTCCATTGGAACCAGTTGATAATCGGATTGTCATTGTCGATATTGATGAAACAGAAGTGAATCGTCAAGGACAATGGCCAATGTCTGATGCTGTCTTGGCTAAATTCCTAGAGAATATCAAACAGCAACAACCCAGAGTCATTGGTTTGGATTTTATCGGAATTTACCAGTCAATCCTGGTCATCAAGATCTAATTAAGGTATTTGCATCCACACCCAATTTAATTGGTATGGAAAAAGTCTCCAAAGTGTGGTGGTACTTCGGTTGATGCCATCACCAATACTAAACAACGTCAACAAGTTGGAGGTAATGACTTACCTCCTGATGGGGATGGGAAAATCCGTCGGGCAATATTATATTTGAATTTAACAAATGGTGATTATTTGATAGTTTTGAGTCTGAAACTAGCATTATTATATTTGAAGTTGATGGTATCACCGAAAAGCAGCGGCGAGTAACCCTAATTATTTACAATTAGGTAAAGGTGTATTCCCCATCTTTGAAGCTAATGATGGTGGTTATGTGAGACTAATGCAGGTAGTTATCAAATACTATTAAATTATCGAGGTCGTCAACCCAGCAATTTATTCGAATTTCCCTCAGAGCAGTTTTAGAAAATCGAATTCCACCAGATTTAATGCGGGGAAAGGTGGTGCTTATTGGCGCAACTGCTGAGAGCTTAAATGATTCATTTTATACGCCATATAGTAGTATGGTTTTTACTGCCCAGAAAAAATGCCTGGTGTGACGTCCATGCTAATTTAACTAGTCAAATTTTAAGTGCAGCTATAGATGGTCGTCCGCTAATTAATTCTGGAATGAATATTTAAGAATGGCTATGGATTTTTCTATGGTCAATTATTGGCTACTAGTATTATGTTGGCGCAACGTCACAATAGTATCTTTTATTAGTCTTACTGTTGCGCTGCAGGTAGTGCTTAATTGGGATTTGTTTTCTGGGATTTTTATCTGGGCTGGTGGATTCCTTTGATTCCACCACTGTTGGCGTTATTTCGGTTCAACAATTACGATAGCTCAGTATATTGCCCGTAGTGCTGCTCAATATGCAAAAAACATTTGGGCGTTATCTGACCGATGAAATAGTGACTAATTTAATAGAAACACCTTCGTGGGTTAAAATTAGGAGGAGAAAGGCGAAAAGTCACAATTCTCATGTCTGATGTTAGAGGATTTTCTGCTATTTCTGAACAATATCCACCGGAGCAAGTGGTGCGAATTCTTAATATCTATCTAGGAAGCAATGACAGATGTAATTAATGAATACAAGGGTACGATTAATGAGTTTATCGGTGATGGGATTTTGGTGATGTTTGGTGCGCCTATTAGTCGTCCCGATGATTCTCAAAGTGCGATCGCTTGTGCTGTAGCTATGCAATTAGCTATGCAAGAAGTCAATGAAAAAATAAACAGATGCATCTACCAATTTTGCAAATGGGAATTGGTATCAATACAGGGGAAGTTGTTGCAGGAAATATTGGTTCTCAAAAACGTGCTGAATATACAGTGATTGGTAGTCATGTTAATTTGGCTGCTCGTGTGGAAACTTATACCGTAGGTGGACAAATATTAATTTCTGAATATACTCATAAAGATGCCAATATTGATTTAAAAATTGAGAGACAATTCCAGGTAGAGCCGAAGGGTGTGAAATATCCGATTACTCTGTATGATATTGGTGGAATTGGTGGAGAATATAATTTATCTTTACTGAAAGAGGAAGAGATAATTGTCAGTTTGAGTCAAGCAATTCCCGTTGAGTATGTGGTTTTACAAGGGAAGCATGCTGTGGGTACAGTATTTCAGGGAAAATTAGTGGGTTTATCCGAAAATGGAGCGCAATTAGCAACAACTAATTCCTTAGAACCTCTCAATAATTTAAAATTGAAACTGGTGCATACATCAACAGGGGATAAATCAGATGATGACCTTTATGCTAAAGTGATGCAGAAAATTACTGGCCATGAGCATCATTTTTTAATTAGATTTACAGCAGTTCCACCAAAGGCGATGATATTCTTCAAGGAATTACGATAAATTGCCGTATACTGAGTATTTTTATGACGCAAACCATTACTCAAGTCGATGCCTTTACGAATCAACCATTAACCGGAAATCCTGCTGCTGTATGTGTTTTACATCATCCTGAAAACGATGATTGGATGCAGAATGTTGCGAAAAAAATGAATCTATCAGAAACAGCTTTTCTCATCCAGCAGGATGATGGTTTTAATCTGCGTTGGTTTACACCCACAGTAGAAGTCCCCCTTTGTGGTCATGCAACTTTAGCTAGTGCTCATGTACTTTCGTCCCAAGGATATTTATCTTCTGATCAAGTCGCACGTTTCTATACAAAAAGTGGCATCCTCACTGCTAAATTACAGGATGATTGGATTGAATTAGATTTTCCAGTCAATCATTCTCATGTCATCACCGCTGCTCCAGAACTAAGTCAAGCTTTGGGAGTACAGTATAAAACTGTGATGCAGAATTCTCTTGGTTATTTGGTAGAAGTGGAATCGGAAAAGTTGGTGCGAGAGATGCAACCTGAATTTTCAGATACTTCAAACTTTATCTGATGTGATTGTCACTAGTCGCGCTGATGCTGGTAGCGATTACGATTTTATCTCTCGCTTCTTTGCTCCTGGTTTAGGAATTAATGAAGATCCGGTTACTGGTGCAGCTCATTGTTGTCTTGCTCCCTTTTGGAGTGATAGGTTAAATCAAGAGCATTTTTTAGCTTATCAAGCATCAAGTCGGGGTGGAGTCGTCAAAATTTACTATCCAAGAGGAAATCGGGTCTTTCTGTCTGGTCAAGCGGTAACTTCCCATAGTATAGAAATTTGATCTTTGATTTTGACTTTTCAAATATTCTCTAAGAGGATGTTTTAAAAGTCTAAGCCAGTAAAAATTATGTTAGTCGTCTGACCATAAGACGGATCATAGCTATATAGATAAAAGTCTCAGAAGTTTCAGGTAGTCTTTCATAATCTTTACTCAAACGACGACACCAATTAAGCCATCCAAAAGTTCGTTCTACAACCCAACGTTTTGGTAAAGTGACGAAACCTTTTTTCTCCAAGGGTCTGAGTACAATTTCGACAATCCAACGAAATATGTCCATCACCCAATGTATAAAATTTTCACCGCGATATCCCCCATCCATCCAAATTATATTTAACCGATTCACCTTATTTCCCATTTCATGAACTTGTTTTAAGACTTTTTTTGCACCCTCACGTTCTGGAACACTGGCTGCTGTTACTAAAACTCGTAAAACTAATCCCAGCATATCCACGGTGAGATGTCGCTTACGTCCATGTGTTTTTTTTCAGCATCGTAGCCTACATCTTGAGAAATCATCGTTGCGGTTTCTACTGATTGGCTATCAACTGCGGCTTCGGATGGACTTGGATTACGTCCAGAAGCTACTCTAGTCCATTGGTAAAGTTTGTCATGAATCTTTAACCAAGTTCCATCTTGACTCCAACTTCGGAAATAGCCATAAACAGTTTGCCACGGTGGAAAATCCCCTGGTAATCCTCGCCACGTACACCCCTCACATAGTACGTACAAAATGGCATTTACAACTGCATATATTGCTACATTACGTGGAAGACCACCGGGTTTGGCTAATGGAAACTCTTCTGAAATCAATTCCCACTGTTCCCATGTCAAATTACTAGGATATACTTTAGTCATTTGCTCACAAGGTGCTGATGTCTTCAAATTTCAGCTTATACCTTGTGAGCTTTCTTACAACCCTCTCCCACTTTTAAAACATCCTCTAAGATTACTAATATGCTGAAGCTTTATTTCTAGCTTTAAAGCCTTTTATAGAGCAGCTTTGAAAGTTTTCGGAGATGTCTTATACAATTCCAACCACTGTGCTGTTCGGGAGTCGGCTTGATTGCGCTTTCGAGTCTGCGACACATATTGGAATCTTACCGTACCCAACAACATTTCCTGTACAGATCCAAACTGCGGATGTGGTACGTTAATCAACAAATGCGGCGCTCGCAAGAGCAAACTCCTTTTAAGCATCATTGGTGGCATAAATGAGGTAAATGCAGTGATTTTTTCATTGCCCTGCAATTTGCCGTCGGCTGGGTAATATGTATAGGTTAGGATGGCGTCGGGAGCATTTGCTGGCCATAAAATGGTTTGCGAAAAGGTATTGGTATTCATCGCGTATCGGTGAATTATAGCTGATTGTGCCATCGCTGTTAATCAAGGTGAATTGTATCTTTCCCTGACTATTAGTTGGGATGTTAGTCATCATCACACCAACTGTCACCTCACCTCCCCCTGTCACACCCGAAACACGCGTTTGTGCATTCATAAATTGCGACTGCACAGCGACGTCATTGGTATTGCGCCATGCCATATTGGGATGCTGCATAATGAAATTTCCCAAGTCATCCCACGTTGCAAAGTTACTCCATTCGCCTAAATTAGGGGGACTGGGATGAGTCGAGTTATCTACCCAAGCGACCAGACAATAATGTGGATAAGATGCAGAAGGCTTCCAACTCAAAGGTGCCGGGCTATAGGCAATATCCCCCTGTTTTTGGGCTGTAATGTCAAGCCAGTTTTGCACGTTGTTATCAAAGGAAAAATTGTAAGGGCTCCACTGACTGGGCAATAACATAATGGAAGAATCGACCCAGTAAAAATAGACTCGCGATGTTTGCGACCCGTTGTTGGTATTTAAGCCACGCACATACACATTGTTGTATTGATCCAAAGTAGATGTTTTTGGCATAATCAGTATTGTAGTTGCCGGCTGGGCAAGTATAGACGGATCGCTTATTAGCTGAGTGCCCCAGGCAATTATGTCCGGCGACAGAGTGAATCCCGAACCATTATTACTAGTTGGGGTTTCCCCACATATAGTCACTGATGAAAATGCCCACATAATTGCTTCCCGTACTCAGCGCATCCGTTGATGGGGTGGCTGCTAATTGTGTAACTACTGAAACATTGTTAGATAATGCATTGGCGGTGAACAAGCCTGACCCATCCGTGAAATTGCAACACTCATTGGGAAGCTGGCGTTGGGTAAGGAAACATTTTCAATGTTTTGCATGGAATCGGTTGAGAATACGCGCACACCGCCCAGATTCAGTGTCGGACACGTAAAGGCGTGAACCGTCGGGCGAAATGTTCATACCACTCGATCTGGAACGATACTGTACTGGGCAGGACGAAGTTTTCTAACGTGCGACTTGCGATATTAAAGCGGGCAAAAGCACTATTGTTGCCTTGATTCATCCAGATGTAGAGTTGGGTGTCATCGGGCGCACAGTTTATAGCACGCGGCAGATAGATGAAATCATAGGTGGTGCTTTCAAGGCTGTATCCACCTTCTTGGGTGCGCGAGACAATATACAGTTTTTCAAATGCGGCATCTGTGATGAAAGCACTGGAACCAATCCCGACGACTGCCGTTAGTGCAGTGGCTGGAAGAGGCTGGTTGCGTGAACAGATTAACGGTTGAGACAATATCGTACTGAGTGGTTTTTGATTGCAAATGACCGCCATGAACTGATAGATGCTGCCTGTATCCACCGTCAGTACGAAAAGTATATTGCTATAGGGAGAAATGGTGGTGGCAACAGCACGGCAGGTATTTGAGTTCGAGAACTTGATGTTAGCCGACGTCGAAAAGTGGGTAGTATTTAGCACGTGCAAGGTATTGTCACCGTACACTGTAGCGATCGCCGTATTCCTGCTACTATCCGGCCAGAATTCAAAGGTCGTATATTTTGTAGTCTCATTCACTACAGTGTATACCTGTGTGTTCCGATTATAAACAGACAGACCGGAGGTTGGAGTTTCACCTTGAAACGAAATTTGTATGTTGTAGTTATGCCAAGATACAACGTGTTGTTCACTAGCAGCGACGCTCGTTGTCAATGTTGCGGAGAGAACTGATCGCTGTGGAGTGAACGTTTGGCTGTTCCATACACTCAAGATTGGGGAACTATTAGCGACATAAATTAAACTGCCTTGTGCAGAGCTAGTGAGTGCGATCGGGCTGTGCATATTTTTCAAGCCAGGTTCCAGTATCCGGCACAGTCCACTTCCTTTGAAACATGATATCAACGATAAAGTTTGATCGTCGGTATTGGCGATGTAGGCATAAGCGCCCGATTCAATTACCAGCACACGCGTTGGATTATTGCCAACCCTGAGATTTTGTTTGCCCGCAACGCTAGTGACTTCTTTACTCACTGCATAGACGCAGTTGCTTCCGGAGCAGACGATCAGGAGCGTACCCGCATCTTGTCCAGCTATCGCAATATCCATCAGGTTGTCAGTACTTGCAAAGCCGTTGATAGTACGTACCCATTGATAAGATTGGTGGATGCTTTCATAGCCCACCACATACACGCTTTGTGCTGTTTGACTAAGTACAAAAATCTGTCCTGCTGAAGGCAATACTGCGAGTGTACCCACCTGCCCTGCGAAGCTGACCTTATGTTTAATACCGTAGTTGTTATTGGTACTTGTCACAACGTCGAGCCTGCCGGGATTGACATCGCTACTGTTTGATGTCACAAAGACGAGCGTATCGTCCGCAGAAAGTTGCAATGCGATTGGCACGCCTGATAATTTGACATCACTCCCCAACTTTGTGAAGGCATAGCCGCTGCTACCACCATTAAATGCCACATCAAAGATGGTAAGGGTAGAATCGCCTGCATTGGCAACGAAAAGTTTACTGCCGTCATTTGAAAACGTCAGAGCAACAGGTTGATTTCCCGCCGAAATCGGTCTGCCGTAAGGCGTATTCGTAATAGTTTCTAGAATCAGGATTTGGTTACTGCCCTGCTGAATGAACGCGCAAATATTGGCCGTTGGCGATAGGGCAATGTCCACAGCAGTTTTGCTTAAATTGATACTTTGCTGTTTGAGATCGAATGCTGAAATGACTTCATTGCGCTCAATAAACAAAGGCAATCCACTGTTTTTTGGTACAATCCTAAACATTTGTGGTTCCGTAATGTTCACGCCAGTTGTGTAATTGGGAGGCAGATCTTGCACCGTGTGGTTGATGCTGTTGCTCAACACAATCTGGTCGTTGGAGTTAACACTCCAGTCTAGTAAAATATCGTGCGGGAAATCCTTGTAGTAAACATTTTGAGGATTGGCTACGATGGAGTTGATGACGGGGAAAATATCCACTTGCACATCGCTGGAAGCGTAGTTGTTAGGAGATACTCCCTGAGCAATCAGCGTAAATTGGGTAGACTCTGCAATCTGTGTAGTGTAGTTTTTTTTGTTGCTGACGTCAATCATGCCTGGCATCAGGGTCAGCATGTTGCTGGTTGTGTTCCATGATAAATTGATCGTAGCCTGGCCTTGATTAAGGATGGCTGGGTTGGGCGAGGCTAGCAGAGAGTGAATATAAACGTGTGCCTCTTTGTATAGCACAATGGAAAACGCTCCATCTTGATAGCCAGGTACACCACTGTAGTTAATCAGCATCAAGGTCGCGCCGGCCTGGAAGGTCGTCAAGATGTTGCTAATCACAAATCCAACCGTAGAGCCTGTGTTGGTTCCCATGATAGGCTGTCCGTTAGGTGGTTGCAGCATCCAGCCTGGATTTTGCGAGCCTCTAGCAGGCGGTGTAATCACCCAGGCGATCGCATTATCGCCTGCGTTCACATTGATATTGAGCGCATTTTCAAGTGTCGTGAGTGCGCCATAACCATACTGGTCACTGGCATACACAAAGTTGATGGTGAATACAGTATTGGCTCCCGCTGTAATCACTTTCGGATTCGCGCCCGGAAGAAAGGTCAAATTGAATGAATTCTTGATAACTGGGTAGTCGCTGCTCGATTGCACTACAGTGTTATGGTCTATTTTCGCAGCAATCACGTCCTGCAAGTCGAGTGTGCCAACAGGCGGCGCTTGCAGTGTCACAATGTTATTGTAAGTAAATGGCAAGCCGCCACTGGAAATAGGGCTGGCACGATAAAAACTCATATACAGTTGAGCGATACTGCCGCTTGGTGCTTTGCTGGCGGTAAAGTTTCCAAAGTTGGCCTAAGTACCTGGCCCTTCGTGACAGTGATGTTTTGTTGCGGAGTAAAACATATCACTTGCGTGTCCGCATAGACTTTGGTATTCCAGCCGGAAAGACTGACCGTGAGATTGTTGAGATCTGAAGTACTCAGACCAAGGCTATTGATGTGCAAGTAAAATAGGGTACTGCTGCTGTCTCCGGCTTGGCTTTCTTCAATCGGTGTTCCAGCAATCAGAGTGAGTGTTGTGTCGCTGCTGATCAACAAGCTGATTTGATTCGTGCTTGGATCGTTGGTTGGCATATATATGGTATTCTTTGCGCTTATGGTATTCTTTGCGCTTATGGTATTCTTTGCGGTGCGGTTATGGATCGTGAAACTAATTTGTGCCATGTTGTTGTCCATTGAAAATGACTAAAACGAAATTCCGGATTATGAGTTTTTCTCACGCCTATTAAAACTCGCAGTAGGTAACAGGGTGCTTTGAATAGGGATTTAACCCCACCCAAAACTTTGCTCCTACTACGACTATACAATTCCCAGAACATCCTGGTAAACACCATCGTTGATATTAGTGACCTGGTAATAATTTGCAAATATCATGATTTGTTGCTTGTCAGTATCCACCTCTAAATGATTGACTTGAATTGAAAAATCTTCGCCACCTGCCAGCACGATGCTCTGATTTGGGCTTGCAGCCCAGTAACTGCCATATTGACTATCGGTGAAGCAAGAAAATTGCCAGCCATTTGCTTGCAAGGAGATATTTGCCACAGCAGCTTGCGGCACCGCACTGCCGAAATGCAGGTAAAAAATAGAGCCGATTGCTGGCGTTCCTTCTGCTACCAAAGTACTTGGCAAAAAAGTAATGGGCCGACCTTGGCGATTGGTGAGTGTTAACGTGAGATTATCATTGTTTCCCTGGGTGAGGATCGCTTTTTGATTGGCATTGAAAAGTTCAAAGCTTAGTAGCTCTGGATTGATGCGTAACCAGCCCTCCAGCAGTGTTTGTGGCGTGTATGTCCATAAGCCATTGGGTACTGAATTGTTGATGTCGCCTCGGGTCTGCCAGCGCAGGGTGTTATCTAGCATCTTTTCCTGTATCCATGACCATTGATACCCAGCTTCGTTTGGCAGCGGCACGTTCAACGCACTGCTGCCAGATAAGATAGGTGTGGTGAGGAAAGTCATTTCCAGTGTCCTTAAGGTATCCGAGTACATGTCGGAGGGAATAACTATGCTTATTGTCGGTAAAATTCCGGTAGTGGCGTGAATCATTGTACGTGGGTCAATTAGCAGCAGCAATTTCTGGGTAGCATCGACCAAAGTCGTACTGCTTGCGTCTGGGTAGGGTTTCAGCACAACGGTATTTTGCAAGGGAATTTGCACGCCACTGCTATTGCCGGGCGAAGCACCCATCGTGTAGAAATTAGACCAATCGTAGTTAGTTTGGTTAAATTTGAAATATCCAATCAAACCATCGTTAATATCTTGTAAATTACCCAGCACTACTGGAAAGTCAATCTTGGTAAAGTCGTTATCGGTTTCAGCCAAGGAATTGGTTCGCAAATTGAGATTTAATACGCTCCAAGATTGGTTGAATTGCGGGGTACCCATGAGATTGAGAGTCAGTGCCGTTTGCACTATTGCGATCGGGCGTCCAATCAATACTGCAAGGTCGTTGTTAGTTGAAACGTCTTGCGGTTCGACAAAAGCATTTACGCTGTCGATCGCAATCATGAAATCGTTAAAATATTGCGGTGTAGACTGGCTAAGTGAAATCACAAGATCCCTCAATTGCGGTTGCTGGTCTTGCATTAAGGTTTGCACGTCTTGATCTATCGTTTGCTCGTTGCCCTGGCAGACTGCCAGAGAATAATGGTTTGGTTCTCATTCAGAAACAACGTGCCTAGGCTTGCGCCTTGGGTATCGTAGATGAAAAGACTGCCGTTAAGATGATTTGGCAGGAGCCAGCCGCAAATGGGTGTGGTGGCGGGATGCAAATTCATTTCTGCAAGACTGCTAGTATCAGCTGCCAGAAAGCGAAATAACAGGCGTGAGGCTTGAGAGATGCGTGGTGGCAGATAAGCAACATTAGGAACAGGCTGACCTTGATATGTAGCCATCAATGTTTGGGCGATGTCGATGGTGGTAGGTTTGACGATTTTCTTTTGCCCGTATATGTCAATTAAGGTCAAGTTGAGCTTCAGAAATCCTGCGCGAACCGGGTTATAAAAGCTATTGAAGTTCGGTGCACTACTGGCATATCCGCCCAACGCCAAGGCGATGTCCTCGGTAAGTATGGCGTATTCGGAATCCGCTGGCACTTTGATATTAAGTTGCAAATCCTGATTTTGCATTAAGAAGGCGGCATTCAGTCCACTCAGGGATTGCATCACCATATTTTGCTGTTCGATGGCTTGCAGGCATTTTTGCAACACCGGGTCGCTGCTTTCTTGTAGCTGTTTTACGAAGCCATTAATCGCACTAGTTGACAGGATCGATACACCTTCATAAGTTTGTTTGAATGGGCCGTCAGACGGATTAGTGGTGGGTGTATAGTCAATTGCTCCACCATTGTTTTGCTCGATCGTAAATTGGTTAGTAAAGAAATCGGTCGAATAGTTGAAAAGTAGGGTCTTGGTATCGTCGGTGGTGGAAAATATAGGTTGGAACTCAACCTGCCAGTAAGCAAATAATGGCACCCACGGATTATTATCCCATTTACTGAGACTGATCAATGACGGTGCGCTACCAGTGACAGTCAGTATGCTCGATTGCCCCATCAGTGCAGCAACCACATCTGCAAAGCTGATGCTGACACCAGTAATGCTAGATAAGAGATCAGCATTCAATATTAGTGCCTCAATCAAGAGCGCATTGAAAATGTCGGGCGCAGGCAAGGCGTTCGGCGTCGGCAGGCTCGCATAGGGAAAACGTGCTGGCGCTCAGGGTGACATTATTGGCAGTTGCACTCGTGATGAATTGATCTTCCAGCCGACAGACCAAGTATCCGTCTGGAGTGAATTGACCGTTATTGCCATAACGATTTGCCGCGGGTAGTGCTTCGCCTCCGAGCAAAAACACTAAATCGTTGGCTTGCCAATAGCGCGGTGCCGGAACTTGTTGTAGCTCGCAATCTTTTGGTATCTGTGCATTCACAATGGCAATTTGCTGATTGAGTATGTCGGTAGCGATCGCAAGCTGCTGCGTTTGCACATTAAGGTCGTTGTATTTTTGGTACACGATGTTATATGCGGTCTGCTGTTCAGTGCTGACTGCCATAAAGATACGATACCAATCAGCAAACAATTGCCATTGAAAATTTGCTAAACTTTCCTGTAATAGTTGCACGCTCTGTGCGTAGAAATTCAAGAGGTTTAGTGCATCTCCGAGGCTGGGCGGTAAATTGTCCACTTGTACTCGGGTAACAATCGGTTGGTTGTCGGTATCAGAGGTGGTGACTTGCTGTATGATGGTATAGATGTATTCTGCTTTGATCGACTGGAAGGTATTCTCTTGCAGTTCTTCGTCGAGGGTCGCCAACTGATTCGGTGCTGGTTGTTGCAGTTTTCCCAACAGACCTTCAAAGTAGGCATTCAAGAGCACTTGAAAATAGGGTAACGTCGGTTGCAACTTGTTCTGCAAATAACAGGACATGGATTCCGGTGGATTGTTGCCAAGACTCAGGTTCAATTCGATTTCGGGAATATTCACCGAATAATCGGGTAGATATGTTTGATCCGGATGCCATGCCACGCTTTGGACGAAACCTTGACACAGCAAACGATTTGGCATGGCCTTCTGTTGGGCGTCGTTGAATGTCCAGGACAGCATATCCTGAATTTGTGTCAGATTAAGTCCGCCATGTAACGGATCATTGTTGATATTGCTATACCAACCCGTCACCACATACATGAGATTGACAGTACTATTAGGCGGCAAAGATAGATCGGCAAGACTGTCGGCAAAACCAAAAACGCCGCGACAGTTCGGATAAAAAGATGCGAATACCGATTGACCGCTAGCGACTGCCGATAATTCCATGCCGGTCTGTACTGCAAAACGCTTATTGTGGGGAATGGTCGGTTCTACCCACTGTTGGGTGAACTCTTGATATTCCCCACTGTATTGATAGTCCTGGCCGGAATCAGTGGAGAAAGTGGGCAGGGTAATCGAGGTTTGACCTGGGGGGAGATTGTCGTTCAAAATATCGCTCAATACAATCCAAGAAGACCGTGCCGCTTGGCCTTTTGTGATCACAAAGCGTTGCACTAGCCAACGATTGGGCGTGGCCATGAACGTGAGATTGCCTTCGGCATTGGTATTAGCCTTGGTCAGCGCATCGGGCAATGCCCAATGCACATGTACACCAGCCTGCAACGGTTGCGCGGGAGCGGTCATTAAGCTCCGATTCACATTCGCCCCGATAAACGCTTGGTTACTGTTCCCAATTGATCGGTGAATACGGTATTTGCTCCAGAAAAATAGGGCGTAGCATCGTGTGCATCTTTTTCATTTACGGCAAAGGCGAAGACATTGAGCGGGACGACGCTACTTGTGAAGTGGCGTTCATTGATTCTTCTCATCCTAACTTTGTTGGCTGAAATTGACTTTCACGACCCCTTTAATCATCTCTAGGGCAAATTCAGCCGATGTGAAATCCTGAATGTTTTGGCCAAAATCGTGATTCAGCTTGGTCAAAATACTAGTTGCCGCTTGAGATACGAGCAATGTTTGCGCGTCCGCTCGCATTGGGATGTTGGCGATGGGCAGTCCCCCTTTGGGGTCGGTCAGGAATTGACTGCCAGGCATACTACCTGTGACTGCGCGTAAGGTGGTGCTATAAGGTGTGGTGTTGATTTCTATCCCACAGTGCAATTGTTCGGGTGGTTCGTGGATGGCAACTTGTTTGACTACGCCATCGAAAATGCAAATGATACAATCGGCAGAAAGGCGATCCATACGCAGTTTTTTAATTTCTGTGCTGATATCGTCAGGCACCGAATAGCCATTGACTTGCAAATTTGGCGAACCAGCAACTACCTGCGATCGCAACAGGAAACCGCTGTATTGTTGCGTGGCGTTGGTAGCGAATGTTTGGGTTTTTCTGTGTTGACGTTGGTTCAGCTCGACGGGATGCGAACGGGCTTGAATATACTCAAACAGGCGCAGTTTGATGTCTCGTTGCTTGCTGCATGTCCGACCGATGCTAAAAGCACCGTCAACAATGTGATTGATCCAATTCAGGTCTAGATAAAAGAACCTTAAAGACTCAAGTGGCAGCATTTGCTCATGGGGAACCAAATAGTTAAACGGAACGCCATACAGTAGCTTGAGCCGACTTAACCATAGAGTTATCACATCCGGCAGCGGTGGGAAAGTATCCAGTATGCTGCTTCGTGTACGCAAGAGTTTACTAAACGGCGCGTCTTGTTCGGAAGACAAACCGAAGCCCAGCGCCGCCTGTAAAATCGTTTGTTCCGCTTGGCTTGCCGTGGCGCTGTTGACAGACTTCTTCCAATTGAACAGGGCATTGGCATAATTTTTATTTTGCAAAGCTAGCAGTTGACCAATTTGCCAAGCCACACCATATGAAACATCGAATAATCCGGTTTGCGGATTATAGCGGTTGGCTGCGTCAGCGGAGCTAGTCGAGACAAAGGCTTCTTCACCAATCGCCAATGGGGTGCATCGACCTCGATACCACGACACAGTAGTATTAGTGTGGCGCATTTCGTGGTTCATCGGTATGTAACCTTGCCCAAAAGCATTGAGTACTAATATCTGAGAAGTCGCAGCATCGAGCGTACCCTGTGTCTGAGCGGCAAGTGCTTGCTGCACCTGTGCATTGGTAGGTTGCGTTAAACTTGCCGGAAATTGAAGTGTTGTAAATTGTTTGCCATCAACCACTGGCCGCATTCAAATTTTCCAGCAGCTTTTTAAAATTTTGGTCTAGCGTATTCGCAGTAAAACGCCATGAACGGTAGTAAATGAGTCGAACGGTGTTGATACCGTCTGGGAAAGCCGCAGGAGTGCCATCGTCACCTGGAAGATAGCTGCCCATATTTTCAAGCGATACTAGAAAGGCGTAGGCGGGCTGATCGTTTTTGGCGATGCGGTTACCGATCACCACGGAAAAAATAGTTTCCTCACCGCCGTTCTTCACGGTGTCTACCGTATCGACCTGGCGGATGTGAGCCAGATAGGCCATATCGTTCAAGCTTGGCGCGACCTGATTGTAGATTGCAAGATCGATATCTATGACACTGCACGATTCATCAGGTGTTTCACCGTAACCGAGCGGGTTCATGCCCGGATATGAAAAAACATTGCTTGGAAGTTTGCCTACACCAGTCAATTGATCGTTACCAAGAACCGTGATTTTCTGATTCCAGGTCGATCAGGTCACTCGCCGTAACACTACGCGTGACCGGTAAATTGTCGGCATCAAACAGCAAAATAGCTAACCAGGGTAATTCCCCATTAGCGGTGTCAAGATAGCGCTCCCAGGGTAAGGTACGGCGGTTAAAAACCACGCTCGCGAGTGAGCCGTCAAATTCGCCATTGGCTAGGTCGGGGGGGAATACTGAATCGATTTCACCTGAGTGAAAGCTGAAACGCTCGCCGGAGACTGCGAAATTTCGCGTGGTGGTAAAGTTGTTCGGCGCTTCCGTATTGGTAGTTTGTGTAATCGTGACCGTGTATTCATCCACCTTCAAAGCTGGTTCATCAAACTGGATGAAGGTGACATATTGATTGATAGGGTCGGTGTCGCGCAAAATGCTGGCAATATTTTTCTTGTTCATACTTTGTTTTCGTGATGCTTACTTTTCATGACTAACGGCTGTTGTCAAACCAGCGCCCATCGGTTCGCAAGTGCCTCTTGTTTATGTTCGCTCCTCCCCTAACAAACTCAAGACAGGTTGAGATAATAAGCTGGCATGGGTGCTGTTGGTCATAGAATCTACATTGACGGTAGTGGCAACCGCCTCTATGTATTGATGAATGACAGGTAACAACTCGGCACGATTAGCAACTGCGGTAGTGTTCATGATGGTGTCTTCCACCGTTTGGTGGGAAAAATCGTCAGAAGTTGGGACATACGCTGTACTCCAAGAAAAATACTGGGCATTTGGGTCAATCGTATATTTCAGATACTCCAAATTAATCGGCAATGTATGATCTGGTATCAGCGGAATCGCTATGACTTTATAGCCCGATATAACATTGGGAATTGTCGTGTTATTAAGCGGGTCGTCGAGGATTGGGGTACCGTGACTATCAAAGTCCAGTTTTTGCCAGAGCGCATTGGGCACATTAGAGAAGATGCGAATGCATTGCAGAGTTACTTGCACATTGGGTTGATCGGGATTGTTCGTCAGAGTGATGCTCACCCTTAGCGTCGGGATGAAACTATCGCTGGCCATACCTGTGGCCGACGCCAAATGCTTCATTCGGTTTGATTGTCTGTCCATTTTGATTAATAGGTTGCACATCGCTGGGAGCAAGTTGAACTAAGCCTGTGAAGCTGGCGTATGATTCCTTGATCGGGATAGTGGTGTTGATCGTGAGTTCAACAGTCTCCGGACTTACCACAAAATCAAGCGTACTCGGATCGCTGCTTAAACTCTTGAGGAGACCGTTTGAGACAGTAACATGAATGCCACTGGTGTCTTGCTCGTCAGTGCTTATCCCCAATACTCCATGAGTGCTGCTGCTGGAAGTAAAGCTGTTGGGTGTCCGCCTGGCAGCATTTGCGTAACGAAGTTGGCCAGGCTATCTTGGTCTTGGTGTTTTGACCAGACGCTCCGAAAGAAATCGTAAAGGAGATAATGTCTAGATCGACGGTGGCTTGACCAGTAAAGCTGGCTTTATATTCTCTAGGCTGGCTCCAACATGAATGCTGATCGTGATATGGGTAAAAATGAGGCTGATCCGAAACGATGCACCAATGTCAACGCTAGCATTAAGATAATAATGGAAAGGTTGGTACACCATTAAAAAGTCAGCTTGGACATTGAACCAAGCTTTAATTCCGCCACTACTCCAAGTAGCAGATAAGCTTCCGCCGGCCATCACGGCAGCCGAGGTGACCGCAAAATACTCATCGCCTTTGATAACTAAATTGTCCGAAACATTCCAATTGATTCCTAGTCGCGGAACCGTAGGGTAAAAGCTTGGAGCAGTGAAATTCGGGGTACCCACCCATCGTAATGACGAAATTGCCCGCGAGAGAACCGGAAAACCAGAAGTAGTAGGCAAACCCGCCGGTCAAGTGACAGTCTGGAGATAGTACATAGGATTGCGCGGTCAACTGTCCGCTGATGCCAATAAAGCCTTCGGATGGCTTGAATGATGCTAACAACTGCATCTCAGCGAAAATAACCGGGTCGTCGGGGGGAATAGCGATAGTTGTGGTACCTAATAGATCAATTTCAAATTCCCCGCCAAATTTAACAACCGCTAGCGCAAAGGAATTGGCGAGTTCAAATGAGGTGAACTTAATTCCCCCTGCCAACCAATATCTACCTACTTGCGGTGCGACAATTCCGCTACTGGAAAGGCGCTCTAGTACCTGATTGACTTGGGTACCAATATCCCCGCTCATGTTCATGCCGGGTGGATTATTGTCGCCTTGCGCCCACTCCACTAGTGGGAATGTAGCAACCCCACTTACATCAGGTACTTGTAGGTCGCGGTTAAAACCAAAGCCCCCAGCAATGCCAGTGACAAAGAAGCACGCGGGTTCGCCTAAAGGCGCATTCAGTACCGCATACAAAAACATTGATGGACTACCCTCGATTGAGGTGTAACCAGCTAAACCTGCAATGCCGAAGCTCTCGACATTAACCATCAATTCGCCGACGAAATTCACAGGGTCTATACTGCCGCGCAAACCACCGCTGATTTCAATACCACCGCCGGAGTAGGTGACATCAATGCCTTGAATTGTGAAACTTGGCTCAAAATTGGAAATGCTGCTACCGATGCCAAACCCAAGTAAGCCGACTGTTAAACCTGCACCCGTCAGAGTCATGTTAGCCAGCACATAGATTTTTTCATTCTTGTACTGCACGCCAATCTTTTGAATCGATACTTGCTGAAAAGTTTTTTGCAAATTAAACCAAAGCACTCCGTCCGATGACGCTGTACTGCTAACTGGGGCGGTAAGTGAACTGCTGTTAAGAATCAGGTATTGATCGTTGTTTGGTAGGGCAAGTAAACCAAGAGGTGTATCCAGTTCGCTCGATTGCCCAGCACCGAACATGATGGGAATTTGATTAGCACCAACCGCAACAATCATCGAAAAACCTAGCCCAGCAGGCATGCCTTGCTGATTGGTGTCGGGAATCATCGGGTAGCCTGTCCCCAGTTTGGCAATGAGCGCGTTAACCTGTAAGGCTAGCTCGTCGTTGAACAGTGCCGAGGCAATCACCACTTGAATCTGGGTAATTTGTACTGTGTCTTCTTTGGGGAGCAAGTCACCAATCAAGGGCAGGTTGCTAATGGGAATTGGTTTATCAATATTTAAACCAAAGAAGAATTGCCATTTCTGAGTTTTCGGGTTGGTGACTGCTGCAAATATTGCGTTGCCGTAGGTATCTGACTTTAGCCCGATTAACAGCTGGTTGTTAGTGTAATCGTAATATAAGTTGCCTTCCTTTAAGGCTAGGTCAAGGTCGTTCGGTATGCTTGGTATTTGGCTACTGGAGAATCCAAATGCAGTAGCAATGTCTTGGAATTGCAAATAGTTCTCCGCATTCAACGCCTGCCATTGGGCTGTCATAACAATGGTCGGATTGTTCGGCGTCGTGCCACTTTTGCCAAGATCAAGCTCCAGTTGGAAATTTTGCGAGCCAACTAAAAAGCTACCTTTGAGTACGACGCTATAGCCATCTGGTGAATAGCGTGCAACTACATTGAGGCTGGCGATCAAGGTAGTATCCATGAGCGGCATGGCAACATTCACTTGACCGTAAATTGTGTAGGAGTAACCAGCACCTTCGTGCGTGGCGATCGCACCGAAATTAGAAAAATTGATGTCACTCAGAACACTCGGCAGCAAGTTCGTATTGCCGACAATGGCACCCACCAGATCAATGAGTTTGACCTCACCCAAATAAGATCCCGTGATGTGGGAAATTTCCCAGCCTTTACTTTGCGTCTTTGTGAGTTCCAAATAGAAATTGAAATCACTGGTAAAAATGCTGGGGAAAATTTTTGCGCTTGCACTTAGTGAAGCAACGGTAAAACTGGAAGACGCTCCCGGCAAAAACGAGTTCATGTCGAGGCAAAGGTTTTCCAGGATGAGAACACTGTCAATGAGCGTCCAACTATAACCTGGGTTGCTACCGATGATAAAGCCAATCATCCCAATATTTTTGGTCGCTCCTTGGGTGATGACAAATGACTGTAGAGTGGCAAGGTTGAATGCGTTGGTGAGTATACTAGGGATATACTGTTGAAACCCACTTCCTCCCGGTAAGGCCAAAATCTGATTGACACCGAAGAGATGTCCTGGAATAGGCTCGGCAAAGAAACTCAATAATATGTTGTTGCTGAGGATTTCTACGCCAAAATTTAAATCCTCAGTACTGGCCAAAAACCGCATTGTCAAATTTTGTAGCTTGGACTGCGGAGCGGACACATCAATCCCCAGTGACAAATTACCGACCGTTAGTTGACCTGGAATAATGCTAAAGCTCTGCGCTAACAACGGCGAGTTGATGTTTAACACTGGATAAGGCGTATCATCACTTACAGTGATTGTAGATAAAATTTATACTTGTCGGTGCTATTGAGAATCTGCTCTAATAGAACCAAAGCACCACTAAAAATATTCAATACCAGCCAGCTTGCAATATTCAAACCGGGAACTAGTACCACACTTTCAGTCGGCTGGCTTGTCCAAGGATAGTAGGCGTTATTTGGCTGCGTGGCATAGATAGCACAACTGGAACTGGCACTGACTTGATCAAACGGGAATAGCGTTAAATTGGCAAAGCTATCTTGAAATTGCCAGTTGGCAGAGAACTCGACCAAAATCGTAAATTGCAGGGTTTGCGTTTGGTCTATAGTGAAAACTACTTTAAGCGAGAGTTCTTGCTGCGATAGGACATTGACTGAGCCTGCGGTTAATACAACTTGCTGGTTCGCCGGATCGGGGATATCACTGCTAGCGATCGCGTTAATCGTAAAATATTCCTTTGCACTTAAACCAAACCCTGCTTGCAGAGCAGTAATTTGTGCGGCGGACAGAAAGTCGCTATTAAACACAACTGTTTGGTGATGGCTTGCCTGCGTGCGTAGAATGTCAACTAGCTTATTCAAATCCGTGGCAAAATCCGTACCTACAAAATGTTGTGACTGTAAAGAATTCCATTTGGATTTAATGTAACTACATATAGAACTCAACAAGAGATAAGGCATAAATAATATGTTCCCAGGCGGATAGGTTAACAATCACGTCTTTTTTAAGTTTTTCTCAGAGTTTCCTAACCTCAGCTTGCACATCATCCAGGCTAGTAAACGTTTGACAGAGCAGGGAAATGAGTACTAGTTACCGTTCACTTAGGCTAAATGTTGGCAGGAAGCAGCTGGTTGATCTGCGCCGCCCCGTCATAGGGATTAAAGGGGTTATGCAGATTAGCCGGATACCAACCAAGCTTTGTTGCCGCCGATAGGACTTGCTCAATTGCCCGTGACTGGCTCACCAATGCTGCGGATTCCGGCTGATGGGCGCCCGGCAATACAGTGTTGCTGATGAATTCCTGGAGCGTAACCTGACCGTCGCCAGGGTTGATTAGAATATCACTTTCAATGCCGTTAAATAAATTCAACAAACGATTGCGTCGTTTTGGAATCTCGACCGAAGCACCAAGATTGGTTGCCGGGTCATTCTGCGGTTCATATTTAATAATCTTGCATGCGGTGATAATACGTTCGTCAAAGTTGTTGAATTGCAGGTAGTTACTCAGACTAACGTCTTCATTGGAGGAGACAAACAGCGGACTGTAATTGAGATGGGCGGGACTTAACAAGTCGAGATTCCACAGCACAACTTGTTGTAACAAACCCGGATGAGTATCGGCAAAATTCAGAGCATTGGCGACAAATTTCACCGTTACACCATCGTAAAGGGTAGCCTGGTTGATATTTGTGGTGGCGGCACTAAAACCAATACCCCAGATATTGCCTTCTAGAGGCATATTGGCTTCCACATCATCCAACCGATTGGGAAA
The DNA here is from genome assembly GCA_963766435.1 of uncultured cyanobacterium. GTDB lineage: Bacteria > Cyanobacteriota > Cyanobacteriia > Cyanobacteriales > Nostocaceae > CAVXZH01. Next base: position 820,408 of record CAVXZH010000006.1, on the reverse strand, counting down.
TCCATTGACATTGATCACATTGTCATCCACTGCCCATGCGCGTCTGTAGCCCAAGTGAATCATCAGTTGCAGGGCCGCGTAGCGGCTTGCGCCGAAGCCGACAATATCCAAAGCAGGATGCTGTGCTGTGAATTTGTAGGCGACAACAGTCACATTGGTAAAGGCACCACCACCGACACGCTCCTCATAGTAGTCGTACTCGACCAATGCACGACGATATAACCGGTCTATCTGAGCGTAAGGGTGCATACCACGGCACCACATCATCGTAGAAAGTGGCGTTGTCCAGATAGCCGGTGAAGGCATCATGGTTGACCGCATTTTGCAAAATTTGTTGCATCCAGTTAGCACGGTTGCTGGAAACAACTACCAGTGGAGCAACAGCAGGAGCAACGGCAGGCAAATTCCCATAAAAATTAATGGCATTTGGTGGGTAGGCGTTAATACCAGTCAGTGTAGCCCGACGATTGCTAAACAGAGCCTGATAGTCCACCCGATCTGCCACATCCAGAACAATATCCTGAAGCGGCGAATATTTTTGATTAATTAGGTTTCCACCATAAGTTACATTATTTCGGGCGCTTAATACGAAGGGCATGGTTATCCTCGCCACTAGAGCTTAATATCTAAAATATTCACCAATTTTTTCAACAATTACGCATTCTCTAACCCGGATTTCTCACAAAATTTGAAAAAAAGGGGTCAAAAACTGCGAAAATATATATGTGATAAGCATTTCAGCAGTTATAAACTATGACCCCAACTTCAACAGATCGTATACCAAAACAGTGTACTTTTGAAAGGAAAAAGTTACCCCCGATAGTAGTCAATTTTGAGGGAGGAATGGTAACATCTGATGCAGGTTTAAGCTTAATTGCGGAGTTAGATCAGAAACTTCAAATAACGTCACAATTAAGTCAGTGTTTCCAAGATTACCGAGATCCAAATCTGGGATGTTTCTATACCAGGTATATGGATGATTGGGTGGTACTGACAAATACACGATGGCAATTGAGGAGGGTGGTAAAATGCAGGGGGCAAGGGAGCAGGGAAGCAGGGGGGAAATAGAAGGTAATCAAGAGTTTTAAGGATATAAGGGGTGAAATGAGTAAGTGCGACCTGAACTGGTCGTTTAGAACGCGGAACCTATTCCGCTAAGGGATTCACACCCCTTACCCTCACGGAAACGACTCTAAGAAAGAGTTTGGTCACGCCCAAGTAAGTAATGAAACAGGCGGAGTGCAGACCCCGAAAGTAGCCGTAACTAGTAGCCAAAAACTGGTTATAGAGCAAGAGGGAGTTCTCTATGATGAACATAAGTGAATTGTCATTTTAAACTACGTCATTTGACAAAAAGCCAAATTAGGCTGATAGGCTTTAACCAAGCCTCGAAAAAGTCCAAATTCAGATTCAACAATGGTTATCAATTAGAGGACTCGAATTCAGTTCGGAGAAGACATTCATCACGTCAATAGAAGAGGGATTTGACTTCCTCTGCTTCAACCATCGTCACTATGGCGGTAAGCTTCTAATCAAGCCATCGAAGAAAAAAGTCCTAGACTTTTGTAAGCGAATTGGGAAGGAAATAAAAGCACGTAACGGAGCCGAACAGGAAGTTGTAATCAATAAACTCAATCCAATTCTCCGTGGTTTTGGTAACTATTATAAAGGTGCAGTTAGCAAAGAAACCTTTGACTACATTTCTTACAGAGTGTGGCAATACCTTTGGGGTTGGGCAAAGCGTAGACACCCCAAGAAAAAGTAAGTAAACGATTTTAGCCATCAAAAACCTGAACCAATCTCAACGACATTCCAAAATAGTGATCGCATCGGTAAAGAAAATTTGGATGAATCGTTTATAATAAAAAGACTTGCGATCGCCTGGGAGTTTTGAGTATGTCTATTTCCGAACTAATGCCACTGGTCAATAGCTTAAGTCAATCAGATAAATTAGAACTCCTCAAGGTCTTAGCTACCCAAATCCCGAATGCTGACCTGCAAGTGATTTTCTCAGCCGCAGAATATCCTATTTGGTCTCCCTACGATTTGACTGAAGCTGCTGAGATTTTGCAACAAATGATTAAGGATGATCGAGAATCTTCCACCTATGCCTAGAATAATTGAATTCCCGTGGATTCATAATGATCAATTACCATACATTCCCCTGACATTAAGTAACGCAAGCATATCCATTGCAGTCTGTTCGATTACCCCTAGCAGGTAACCTAGCTCAAGTTGAAGCACGCGGTTTATTTATTAATGTGCAAGTTGGTCATCTGGAAGTTGTCAAGCTCGCATTTGCCTGGACAAAAGCATCACAAGTTCCTTTGATTTTAGGACAGGTCAATTTTTTTAGCCAATTTGATGTTTGTTTCCAAACGTCGCGACGAATAATCGAAATCACACGTATTGGCATTGATGTTTAATCGTTTATCATAAAAAGACTGGCGATCGCACAGAAATGTTGATTTTCAAAATCCCAATGATACCTGATTCTATCTATTATAAATTTTATCAACAGATTTAATCACTTACGCATTCTCAGATTTACGATGCTTAGAACCACTCATGTCGCTTCGCTCTCAACCCTAAAAGGATTGAGTTTCCCACATCCTCAATATTTTTCTATGAAACGCGATACCATCTTTTTCAAAATCTTTGAGCAAAATCCTAGCTTACTCTTTGAATTTGTAGATAAAAAACCTGCTGAAGCTGATAGGTATAGGTTTAAATCTGTGACTATTAAAGAAACAGAATTTCGGATTGATGGGGTATTTTTACCTCCAGACAATGCGACTACCAAAATAGCTTATTTTGCTGAGTTTCAGTTCCAAAAAGATGAAAGACTCTATTTCCGTGTCTTTACAGAACTGATGATGTTCATGGATAAAAATAATAGAAGTGAAACGCCCTACGATGATTGGGAATGTGTCTTAATTTACGGCTCTAGAAGCTATGAACCTTCTAAATCCAGAATTCATCGTGCAATGCTTGCTAGCGAACAAACTCACATCATTTATTTAGATGAGCTAGGAGATTTACGGAAACAGTCCTTGGGTTTGGGTTTAATGATTCTTACCATCGTTCCAGAGAAAAATGCGATAGAATCAGCTAAGTTTCTCATGGAGAAAGCCAAGACTGAATCTACTGAGCGGGTTTCTGGACAAGGGATAATTGATTTGATCACCGCCATTATTGTGAATAAATTTTCGACACTGAAGCGAGATGAGGTTGAAATAATGTTAGGAATTAGACTAGAAGAATCACGAGTATACAAAGATGCTAGGATTGACGAGGCAATAATATTCGTCAGCCGTTTATTAAATAGCAAACTCGGTAAACTACCTGAAGAAGTAAAGCCCAAAATCCAAGAATTATCCCTGGAACAGTTGGAAGATTTGGGTGAAGCTTTGTTAAATTTCTCTAGTCTAGCCAACTTAGAGCAATGGCTACAAAGTAGAGCAAAACTAAATCAATAGTACAACCAATTGTATTACAACAATAACTTTGCTAATTTAAAAAGCATGCGCTAAAGCGCAACTACGAACCAGAAAAATTGGCTCTTAGTTGCGCTTTAGCGTTGTGTGTTAATTCTGTATAAAATCCCAGCGAAATAATTTATGCTATTTTGATGTTACTCTAGCTTCATAATGAAGGAGTTAGGGCTAGAGCAACAACTACTTACCTAACATTTGCTATTTTTCGGCAAAAGTATTGATTCCAATAACTATATTTTTTACCAATAAAATTCCCAGTATGACTTCTAACACCACACCTGCTAAACTTTCTCAACCATCCCATGACTGGCCAATTGACCAATTACCTGGTTTAAGTGCAGAAGAACAATTGCAACTACACAATTCTGGTATCAACACTACCCTAGCTCTAGTTCAACAAGGAAAAACACTAGAAGCTAGAGTGAAATTAGCAGGTAAATTACAAGTAAATATTCAATATCTGAATAAATGGGTAGCTTTAGCTGATTTAGCTCGGATTCCCAGTGTAGGGATTCAGTATTGTGGTTTAGTACTACATGCAGGTGTTATTTCTGTACTTGTCTTAAAGGAAATTCCCCCTCATCGATTACATCGTCAGATTATGCGTTTGCAAGTAGCAACGATGCAGCGACGAGATTTATGTCCATCCGTTGAGTTGGTACAACAATGGACTCAGGAAGCGAGGTTGATTAATTAGATGGGGGGGTGGGGAGGTGGGGAGATGGGGGGGTGGGGAGTTTATTCTTTGACGAGAACACCGTTGAGGAAGATATCCGCTAGTCCTTCGGCCATTTTTTGCATTTCTTCGGGAGATGCATTGGGGTACATGAGGGTGTTGTTGGAAAAACCTGCGATCGCAAACATTCCTAAAAAAACCTTAGCGACTAATTTAGCATCCATCTTGACGATAAATACCTTTATCCATTGCGGTTTGAAAAAACGCTTCCGCAACATCTGTCATTTTATCAATTACTTCCATTTGAATGCGATCGCGCAAATCTGGATGGAATTGTACCTCCATGAAACAAACTCGCATTAAATCGACATTTTTTTGTAAATTCCACATCCGACGACGCATGACTTGCGCTACAGCTTTATAACTCCCCATCTCACTCAATTCTGTCAGTAAATCGGTGAGAATATCCATCCAGCCATTAGTGGCAACTTCTACTAAAATTGATTTTTTATTGGGAAAATATCGAAATAGTGTACCCTCTGCTACTCCAGCACTCTGTGCTAAGTCGCGGGTAGTTGTACCATCAAATCCTTGAGCAGCAAATAGCTTTGTGCAGCTTGCAGAATACGGGTACGTGTTTGTGCTTCTGAAGTAGGGGGAGAATTAAAAACTCGCATAGCAGTTATGTTTGGATCTCCAATACACATTTAGTAGCATTATTGTCTAAAGTGTAACTTTAATTTCATTTTCCTGTATGAATCAATCCAAATCTAGAAGTTCAAATTTAAGATTGGGGTTTGGGAACAAGTTAAATCCCATCTCTACCATCTGGTATCGGTGGGGTTTAATCTGGTTGATGGTGACAATCTTTTGGTGTGGTTCTATCCCAGCAGCAACTACAGCTTTAGCAGCTACCGAAATTTCTACCCCAACAGCGACTCAGATTTCCATTCAACCATATTTGGATCAAGTAATTAAAAAGTTAACAGAGTTTCGTCTAAAAAATGGGATGAAATTTCTGGTTTTAGAACGACATCAAGCTCCAGTCGTATCGTTTCTCACCTATGCTAATGTTGGTGGTGTGGATGAGCCAGATGGAAAAACTGGTGTAGCTCACTTTCTAGAACACTTGGCATTTAAAGGCACACAACTAATTGGTACTACAGACTACAATGCTGAAAAACCTCTACTTGAGCGTTTACAGCAACTAAATACCCAAATTAAACAAGCGCAAGTCGCGGGTCATCAAAATGAGATTACCCGATTACAAACTGAATTTAATTTAGTGGAGTCACAAGCGCGGGAACTAGTCAAACAAAATGAACTAGGACAAATTGTTGAACAAGCAGGAGGTGTTGGTTTAAATGCTAATACTTCTACGGAAGCTACTCGTTATTTTTATAGCTTTCCTTCCAATAAATTAGAACTCTGGATGTCTTTGGAATCAGAGCGATTTTTGTCCCCGGTATTCCGTGAATTCTACAAGGAAAAAGATGTCATCCTCGAAGAACGACGGATGCGAGTTGAAAACTCACCAATTGGCTTAATGCTTGAGAAGTTCATGGCTACAGCTTATCAAGTTCATCCCTACAAACGTCCAGTAATTGGTTATGATCAGGATATCCGCAACTTAACTCCATCAGACGTAAAGGAGTTTTTTGATACCCATTATGTACCCAGCAATATCACTATTGCAATTGTGGGTGATGTTAATCCTGTGGAAGTGGAAAAACTAGCAAAAACTTACTTTGGTCGTTTCCCTGCTAAACCAAAAGCGGTTGAGCAAATTCCTGTGGAACCCCCACAGCAACAAACACGAGAAGTAACTTTACAGCTAACTTCTCAACCTTTCTATTTAGAAGCTTATCATCGTCCAGCAATTACTCACCCAGATAATATTGTTTATCAAATCATCGCTAGTTTGTTAAGTGATGGACGGACATCAATACTATATAAGTCTTTGGTGGAAAAACAACAATTAGCATTGGGTGCTGATGGTAATAACGGATTTCCGGGGGACAAGTACCCAAATTTGATGTTGTTCTCTGCGGTTACTGCTCCTGGTCACACTGTTGATGAGTTAGCAATAGCTTTGCGAAAGGAGATTGAGCAATTAAAAACTCAAGTGGTGAAAACATCTGATTTACAACGGGTTAAAACTCAAGCCAGAGCAGGTTTACTACATACTCTCGGTTCTAACATGGGAATGGCACAGCAGTTATTAGAATACGAGGTAAAAACAGGCACTTGGCGAAACTTATTTAAGGAGTTAGATCAAATTGCTCAGGTGACTCCTGCTGATATTCAGCGAGTAGCTAAGGTAACGTTTACCGCCAAAAATCGCATTATTGGTAAATTACTCTCAAAAAATCCATAGGGAAGGGTAAAAACTTTGAATATCCAAAATCTCAACTTCAGAATTCAGCGTCGATATTGGTGGGTTTATCCTTTCATTATTGCTTTTGCTTTTTTATTAGTTACTTTTAGTTTTTCCTTAGCATCGACCTCCGCTAAACATTATACGGAGTTGATGTTTACGCCAGTAGGAGAAATTAAGTTACCCGAATATGAGCGGTATGTGTTGCAAAATGGTTTAGTGGTGTATTTGATGGCAAATCATGAGTTACCGTTGGTGAGTGGTACGATGTTAGTGCATACAGGCGACCTCTGGGAACCACCTGAAAAAATCGGATTAGCTGATTTGGTGGGAACAGTGATGCGAACTGGGGGAACTCAACACCATTCGACCGAGCAGTTGAACGAAATCTTGGAACAACGAGCTGCTGACGTCGAAGCTGATATTGGAGAAACCAGTGGTGATGCTAGTTTTTCCTCTCTCAGTGAAGATTTAGAAACGGTATTTGGGTTATTTACAGAGGTGGTGAGAGAACCTGTCTTTGCTCCGGAAAAGTTAGATTTAGCTAAAACTCAAGTTAGAGGTGGTATTGCTAGACGCAATGATCAGCCGGATAATATTGCTATTCGGGAATTTCGGAAGTTGATTTATGGGCAAGATAGTCCATATGCTCGCACCGTGGAGTATTCTACGTTAGACCGGATATCCCGTGCAGATTTAATCCAGTTCTATCAAACATATTTTCGACCGAATAATCTAATTTTGGCAATTTTCGGCGATTTTGAACCCGCTAAAATGCGATCGCTCATTCAAGCTAAGTTTGGGGATTGGACGTCTGACACCAACATTTCTCCACTTACGTTACCACAGGTATCAGCAGCTACAACGGGAGGGGTCTTTTTTGTCAATCAACCACAATTGACTCAAAGTACGATTCTGATGGGACATTTAGGCGGAAAATTTGATAGTCCAGATTATCCAGCTTTAGATGTGTTAAATGGGGTGTTAAATGGATTTGGTGGACGTTTATTTAACGAAGTGCGATCGCGTCAAGGTTTAGCATACTCTGTATATGGTTTCTGGAATCCTAACTTTAGCTATCCAGGAATGTTCATTGCGGGTGGAGAAACCCGCTCTAATGCTACAGTGCAGTTTGTGAAAGCATTAGTCGCAGAAATTAACCGGATTCAATCCCAACCCATCACTGCAAAAGAACTGGCTTTTGCAAAGGAGTCTACACTCAACTCCTTTGTCTTTAATTTTCAAGATCCTAGTCAAACCTTGTCTAGATTGATTAGATATGAATATTTTGGATATCCTCGTGACTTTCTGTTTCGCTATCAAAAAGCAATCAAGACCATTACAGTAGCTGATGTGCAAAGGGTTGCACGTAAATACTTAAAGCCAGAAAAGCTGGTAACTCTCATCGTCGGAAATCAAGCTACCATTCAACCCCCGCTAACACAATTAGCGCCAAGTATCAAGTCGATAGAACTTAAAAAGTAGGAGATGGGGAGGGAAGAGGCAGGGGGGCAGGGAGCAGGGTGCAGGGGGGAGAGGAAGAGGCAGGGGGGCAGGGAGCAGGGTGCAGGGGGGAAAACCGGAGATGGGGAGATAGGGAGATGGGGAGAATATATTTTAAATTCTCTTCTCCCCCTGCCCCTCTGCCCCCCTGCCCCTTGTCCTCTGCTCCTCTGCCCCTCTGCTCCTCTGCTCCTCTGCCCCTCTGCTCCTCTGCCCCTCTGCTCCTCTGCTCCTCTGCCCCTCTGCCCCTCTGCCCCTCTGCTCCTCTGCTCCCTGTTCCCTGTTCCCTGTTCCCTGTTCCCTTTTATAGACAAAAATCCCTTAATTCTGTCTATAAAATTACCCTAGAAAACTGATTGTTTTATGAAACTAGAGTACAAAATAAGAAGAGAATGGTTTTAAAGAAGCTGTGGCATCATCTTTAAGGCTATATCGCTGAATATCCTGTATCAGGGGAGGTTAATCATGGTCAAAATCACAATCTCTGAACTTTATCCTAGTAAGATGGAAAAGTTTCTTGATGAACTAACAGCTAGGGAAATGAACATGATTGAGGGTGGAAGAAGCTATACAGAAGATAATTATAATTCTCCTACCCAAGAAGATGTATCAAATATCATCAAAAAAATTAATGATGAAATAGAGAAAATGAAAGTCACCATCAATGGGACAACCTATAATCTAGGAGATTTTTGGAATTATTAACTGTAGAAATCTGCTTTGATTTTTGAAAGTATCTGTGTAGAGATGGAGTAGGGAGTAGATACGGATTTATTTCAAAGCTCAAAGATAAATTCTAGATTTCTTGGTAAATTACTTTTTTCTTGATAATCGTGTGTTCTCAAAATTAGGGACACACGATTTTTTTATCTGAACCAGATTGGCTTATTTTTAGCATTCAAAATCTCTCTTTGTATCGGAGATGGTTTTGGGCAGAGGTCTGGCAATTTTGTGTATACCCTAGCAATAAAGCCAAATTTAATCAGATTAAATTTTAATTATTTAACTCAAATAATCACGAATTAAAAAGACACAATTTATTAATTTATGTCTTTTTTAGACGGTTTTTAGCCTTGACTTTCACAGTTTTCCTGAATAAAAATAGCAGTATCGGTTAAGCGAAACACAGCTTAACTGCCCGGACAAACAAACCACTGAATGAAAACAAGTATTCCTGGAGGATATCATGGCTAACATTAAACTTTCCGAACTACAAGTAACCGGTTCTGAATTGTTCCAAGATTCCGAAAGCTTTATTAACGATTTGAACGATGCAGCTTCAATTGCTGTACATGGTGGTGATGGAAGTAGCAGCAGCTTCGGCGACTATGGTGCCTTTGGTGTGAAGTATCTTGAGTACTTGGTTGATGGTTATGCTATCAATAAGATAGCTTATGTAGCTAAATCTTTCAGTCACAATTCTCACGGATACCACTAATATTTAATATCTAATAGCTTAGTAGTGCACGACTAAGCTAGATTTCCAGGGTTACATGGAAAAAAATCCTGAGTGATTACATCAGTTTTCTTCATTACCAATAACCCTGGATTACTTCTGTTACTCAACGGGAATATTAAAATCATGGCCAAAATCATAATTTCTGATTTAGTCTCTCCCAATTCAGAAATATTTCTGAATTCTTTAACCGATGTCGAGTCTCAAATCATATTTGGTGGTAGACATAGTGATTTCTCTGAGTATGCTAATTTTGGATTAAAAGCACTTCAGTTTTTCGCAGTAATGGCGACAATTGATGCTATCACATTAGTAAGTACCTCATTCAAATAAATCCAACTAACATATAGGACTAGTATTTGATTTTTGAGCAAACTTCTGATATTTCCCCTACTCCCTACTCCCTACTCCCTACTCCCTACTCCCTACTCCCTACTCCCTACTCCCTACTCCCTACTCCCTAATCAAAAGTATATGATCATATGGCATTTCTCTTAAGTGATAAAAATGTTTTCGACTATCTAATTTCTCAGGGACTGTGTACACAGATAGAACAGTCATTGAGTAAGATTGAACTAAAACCTGCTAAAAACTTTAATTTGTTAATTAGCTTACCTAATCAGCAATATTTATTAGTTAAACAAGAGCGTCTTAACCATGAAGGTAAAACTCTGGGAGAGTTTTTTAATGAATGGCAAATACATAAATTTTTGAGAACATTTCCCGAAATTAGTCACATTCGCTCATCATTTTCTGAAGCAATACATTTTGATGCCGAAAATTCAATTATAGTTTTCAACTATCTCCATGATTATCGTGATTTAGCAGATTTATATAGCACAGATAATTACTTTCCCACCGAAATTGCCAAAGCTGTTGGTGTAACTTTAGCATCAATTCATCGTTTGACTTTAGAACGTCAAGATTATCGAGAGTTTTTCCAAAATTATGACCAGAATTTCCGCCAAAAATCTCCTAATCTAGCTCGTGGTTTAGATAAGATTACCCCAGAAATTTATGGTTTAGTACCTGCCGATGGGCTGAAATTTTTTACCCTTTATCAACGTTATGATAGTTTGGGTCAAGCGATCGCAAGTTTAAATACTGCATTTACACCTTGCTGTCTCACCCATAACGACCTGAAGCTGAATAATATCCTCATATCCTTAAATTGGGAAACCACAATTTACCAAAATCCGTTGGGGAATGAACAGATTATTCGACTAATTGACTGGGAAAGAGCTAATTGGGGAGATCCGGCTCATGATTTAGGTGCATTAATTGCTAGCTATCTGCAATCTTGGTTGTATAGTGTCGTCGCTAGCAAAGCGATCGCGATTGAAGATTCATTACGGTTAGCGTCAACCCCTCTACAATTATTACAACCTTCGATAACAACACTACTGACTGCTTATCTTAACGACTTTCCCGAAATTCTCGAATTACGTCCGAATTTCCTGACGTTAGTCATGCAATTTTGTGGTTTAGCTTTAATTAGAGCTATTCAAGCTACACTCCAACACGAAAAAACCTTTGGTAATTCAGGTATCTGTATGCTTCAGGTAGCGAAAAGTTTATTATGTCGTCCAGAAACCTCTCTGAATACAGTGTTAGGTGTGGAAGTATCAGAACTAATCAACAATTAAAAATTGCAGCTCGTTTCAGATGTCAGAAGAAAGGCCAGATTTTATGCAACTATTAGACCTACCCAATCAACTTTCATCTTTACCAGAATCATTGCAGACATCCCTAGAATCTATTGTTAATCAGATAGAAATTGAATCTCATCATTATATTAAACATCCCAGCTACAAAACACTGGAATTACCAGAATTAGTCATTTCACGCTTTCAAAAATTACCTTTAGAAATTCAAAAGAAGCATTTGAGTCTACAATTGCGTAATCTTCTCTATGGAGTCTATTACAACAGATCCTTAAGCAACGATGTTGCGGTTGATGTCGAGAAAAAGAATTTATCATCCCAACCCAATCTAGAAAATAATCGTCTTTTTGGTGTAGATGTAGCTTTTTATGAGCAGTTACACACCAGCAATCAAGGTATAGGTTATTGGAGTCCTGATTGGTTAGTAGTTAGACAAGAATTAGACGATACTTTAGCAGTACGTAAAAATGGATTAACTTTGCATATTGAGCGGAGTGTACATTTATCTCCAGAAAACCAAGCTGCTACTGTTGGTGAATTAGTAGCCATTAAAATGCCTAAAAATTTAGTACAAACCGCATTTTATATGGCAATTAGCAATGTATCTCGACCACAGATTCCAGAAAATACAGTTCGGATTTACTTCAACCTCACCCCAGCAGGTGCAGTTGCAGTGATGAGTAGTTTGACAGAACAACTCAATAGCAGATTAATTTCCTTTGCATTTAAAGCGCTACACAACCCCTCAGATTATGGACGTTATGATTCAGCAGTATTATATTTTGATAAACATGAATATGAAAGAGTTTACCCGATATTAGTTCAAGTTTATCAAGAAAATCAACCCCATTTTCATGAGCAAATACCCTTATTTACAAAATTTTTAGCCCCTGGATTAGCTTGTGCGGAAGAACCACATCATAAGTTTGCAGAACAAGATAGTTTTGGTACCAATCGTTGTCAAATAGTAGCAAATGCTTTACTTGATGCTTGGCAACAAACTAATAATACACCAGCAGAGCGGATGACTGCAATTTTACGTCATTTCTCTTTAATGGAAATTGATTTGCTATACCCTTATCTAAATCCTAAATCCCAAGATATTTACACCCCCATCACCATATAAACCCCCCCCTCTCCCCACCTCCCCACCTCCCCATCTCCCCACCCCTACTTGCTATGAATGAAGAACAAAAACTAGAAACTAATCAAATTTCCGATAAAACATTCAAACATGAGCAATTAGAGCAGATTATCAAAGCTATTCTTAGTGGTAAATATTCCTGGGCCTGCTTTTTGTTTCTGTATTTTGCTGGACTTAATCCTATTGATCATATACCCTACCGCACATATATTCGATTACTGAAAAACAACTGTCAAGTAGGTAAAGCAAAATTTACTGCTACTGACAAACGAAAATTACCACTTATGGGACTAGAAGCATTCTGGATACAGAATAGTCCTAATTAACAGGGAGCATCCCATCTTCACATATATAGTGCAATTGTCTTCAAAATGCTAGGCTATCGCACATTTTTATAATCAAATTCATGTCAAACAATCATGAAAAAACCATTAGAAACTACTCTAGAAACACCTATAGTTAGTGAACCAGAAATACCAGAACAAGATAGATTAACCTTACTATCAATTTCTCCCGCAACTGATGCTGAAATTTTGATGTATTTAAGACGTTCAACAAAATTAGCAGAAATTGCTGCTTTAGCTGAGAGAGATTTAATTATTTTAGCTATGTGTGAGCAATTTGGTCTGACAGTCTCTGATTCAGAATGGCAAGCAGATGGAGATACTTTTCGGGTAAAACATCAATTATGGGGAATAGAAGAAACATCAAGATGGTTAAAAGAACAACGTATTACTATTCAGGATTGGTCACAAGGAATTAGAGTAGCTCTATTGGCAAAAAAACTGAAAGAATATCTATTTTCTGCGACTTTAGAAAGTGATTATCTGGCTGTTCCTAATAATTATAGACGGGTAACACTGTCACAAATTCTTTTGTCTGACTTGATTACTGCTGATAACATCATTCAGAAATTACAAACAGGAAAAGCTGCTTTCAGTATTTTAGCATCCCAATATTCTCAAGATAAAGAATCTCAAGAAAATGGTGGTTTTCTAGGGACTCGCTGTTTAGTAGAACTTTTGCCAGAAATTAAATCAGCAATCATTGATGCTCATGAAGGTGAAGTGATAGGGGCAATTAAAACCAAACTGGGTTATCACATTATTAAAGTGGAAAAATGGTTTTCTGCGGAATTAAATCAATTAATGAGAGAGCAAATCATGGATAGAATGTTTAGTGATTGGCTAAATAATTTATCTGATTAAATTTGTAGAGCAGGCATCTTGGCTGCTATTAAAGCTAGGGCAGGCAAGATGCCTGCTCCACGTCTAAAAATAGCATCAATTATAATTAAGGTAAAGAAGGTGCTTGAACTGTACAAGGTTTAACATCACATTTCTGCTTGTAAAGCATATTCACATAAGGCTTTTGCCAAGTGAGAGGAATTTCTAATAATGCTTTTACTCCAGTAATTCCTTGACCTATAAATAGTAAAAGAGCAAAACAATTGAGTATTATATGTACCTGACGCCAACGATTAGTTTTATCTTTGTATATATCTGGTAGAATTGCTAATGAAAAAATCATTAATAAAGCTGAAAGTTGACCGTAGTAATAATGAGAAATATACCACTCTTTATCTTCACGATAAACACCATCTTGACAACCTAATACTATTAATCCTATTCCCGTTAAAGTCGCAAATATCCCCCGCCATTTTTTATCTTTAGCTTGATAAAGTAGATAGAAAGAAGCGATTGTTCCGATAAATATTAGACCAATAAAAACTGTCTGGAATGGTGTCTTTAACCATAATTCTTTATCTAAAACTTTACTAAAAATTTGATATGCTAGTGCCACAAGGACTACACCAACGACAGATGTGGTTAACCACTGTCCTGACTGGACATGTTCTGGTCCTACCACTGGGGGAATTTTGCTCTTACCTGTCAAATTTTCTAACCGTCGTTGTCGAACTTGGAACGCACGATTGACGATAATACCAATTAAGGGAAAAACTACAATTACTGCGATTGCCGGGTGTAATAGAATAATCGCATCTCTCAATTCCATATTAATACCTCTGATTGAGTGATAGATAATGGGTAAGCTTTTTACTTCTTACCCACGGATACCAAACTATTTAACTTCACTAGGTGCAAATTTAACTACTTTACCTTTTTTTACAGCCACAACTACATCATAGGTTGAACAGTAAGAGAAAGTAACATTATTAGCTTTGTTATAAAGGTTAACTACCATACCTGCACCACCAGGTTGTACACCTAATGGTTCTAAATCACCAAAAAAGAATCGACGTAATTGATCACCACCACCAAATACACCTTTATTTTTGGTGACTAAATCAATTTTCTGTTGTGGAGTCAAACCCGTAATATCTTTCATTTCTTGAGCAGAAGCTTGTACCAGAGCGGGATTGATAGCTTTCAGAGGTACATCCCAAACACTAATTATACCAGCTAGAGCAACAGTTGTCAGTAATGATGAAGCAAGTTTCATGATTTTCTCCTGATTTGTGAATTTCTGGACTAATCCAACTATCCCATTCATTGCTGAGTCCTGTCTGAAATCAAGCTAGAGATTACCTGAGTTTATCCCTGGAAAAAACTTATTTAGAACTCAGGATTTTCTCATTAAATTATTAATTTATGTGTAGCAGGAGTCAGAGGGGTAAAACCCTTTACTCCTGACTGCTGGCTATATAATCTGACTTTACTTATTTTTGAATTTTGAATTTTGAATTTTGAATTGGTATCAGACTATAGTTAAAAATATTTTCCCTGTGGTGGTGTAATGTGGTCAAGTTACGAAAATTATCTGATCTGATGCTGAAAATTCCCGCTCAAACCTATCTCTGGCTAGCAATTCTGATTTTTGGAGCATCTAGTGCAGTTACCCGAAAATTGACCCAAATTGGTGCTGAACACTTTATTGATGGTCACAATCCAATTTCTTTGTGTAATGTTTTATTTGTCGGTAATTTATGTGCTTTGATAGTTCTGATCCTGGTTTATGGACGACAGTGGAACCAAACAACTTTAAAGCAACTGTCGAAGAAAGATTGGTTGGGAATAACACTAGTAGCTATTTTATCAGGGGCACTAGCTCCGGCTTTATTTTTTCAAGCTTTAGCACTGACACAAGTGAATAATATTGTTTTAGTAGGACGCTTACAACCACCTTTAACTATTGCTTTATTGATTTGGCTGTTGAAAGAACGAGTTAATCGTTGGGAAATTATGGGAGGGATAGCTGCTTTGGTTGGTGTGATTTTGACGATTATTCTTCAACCTCCCACCATGATGATGATGAATATGGGAGGTTTTAGTCTGGGTTTAGGAGAAATTTTAGTAGCAACCTCTACTGTGACTTCAGCAGTTGCGACCATTATCACTAAAGCATGGCTCTCTGATATTCCCTTAGGATTCTTTAGTATATTTCGGACTGGATTAGGAACTATCATCTTTTTCTTCGTAGCTTTAGTTCTCTATGGTCAAAATCACTTTAGTGATGCATTTTCACCTTTCTTGTGGAAATGGATGTTGGTTTATGGTGTTGTGATTGTAGTGTTAGGTCAGTCTTTTTGGCTCAAGGGTACCAGAGCTGTTACTGTTTCCACAGCTTCTTTGGTTGGCTCTTTTACCCCAATTATCAGTGTTTTTGCAGCTTATTTAGTTTTGGGTGAAATTCCTACTCAAGCTCAATATATTGGGGGAAGTTTGGTCTTAGTGGGTATATTTTTAAGCCAAGTAGGGATAAGACTTCACACAAAGCGTCATATGAATATGATGACCACAGAAAAAGAAATAGAAACTACTATGGGATTTAAAGGCAGATAAAAAATCCCCCCATCACCCCACCTCCCCCTCCTGAATCACAGGAATTTCTATCGAGAATTCCGCCCCTTGTCCTGGTTGAGATTGACAAGATAATTTGCCATGATGTTTTTCTACCACAATTTTATAACTAATAGAAAGCCCCATTCCTGTACCTTTACCTACATCTTTAGTAGTAAAAAAAGGGTCAAATAGTTTAGTTTTTACCGTTTCAGAAATTCCTAAACCATTATCTGATATACGAATGAGAATGCGCTGGTCTACAGTCAGATTAGCTCTATCAGTTTCTTGAGAAGATACTTCATAATTATTTAGAATTCGAGTATAAATGTGAATTTGTCGGTTTTTTCCCACATAAGGTGGGTCAAAAGATTCAATAGCATTACTGAGAAGATTCATAAATACCTGATTTAATTGACCAGGACAGCATTGAATCAGTGGTAGCTTTCCATAATCTTTAATTACCTTAATTTCTGGATTACCTGGTTTTTCTTTGAGGCGATTTTGGAGAATCATTAAAGTACTTTCTATCCCTTCATGAATATCTACTTTCTTAAATTCAGCTTCATCTAAACGAGAGAAGTTTCTTAGCGACAAAACAATATTCCGAATCCGCTCAGTTCCCAAACACATGGATTGGAGGAGTTTAGGTAAGTCTTGTTTAATAAAAGTAAGGTCTATGGCTCCAATTGCTGCGGCAATTTCTGCGGGGGGTTCAGGATAGTATTTTTGATATAGTTCTATTAAATCTAACAAGTTTTGAGAATATTCACTAGCGGGAATAATATTACCATGAATAAAATTAACTGGATTATTAATTTCATGTGCTACACCTGCAACCATATTACCAATGGAAGACATTTTTTCACTATGGATGAGTTGAATTTGAGTTCTTTGTAGTTCCTGCAACGCTTTTTCTAAATTTTCAGCTTGTGCTTGCAATTTAATTTCTGCTTGTTTACGTTGGGTAATATCAGAAGTTGTCCCAACTAAACGATAGATTTTTCCTTGACTATTTTTCAGGGGATTGAGTGTAGTTAGCCACCATATTTCTTCCCCTTGAAACGTTAGACATTCTTCATAAGTAATACTCGTACCAGATTTTAAACAGCTTTTATATCTTTCTTTAACCACTGCACCCGCAACATTACCAAGTAAGTCTTCTGGGGTTTTACCAATGGCTTCAGAGTAACTTATTCCTGAAGCTTTTTCTGTAGATGCATTCCACCCCACTAGGATAAATTCATCATTGTCTAAAACATTAACTACAAATATTAGTTGAGCTACACCATTATAAATACTACGCAGAAATTGCTCTTGCTCTCTTAATAAACTTTCTGCTTGTTGGCGATCGCTAATATCGCGAGTAATGGTAGCTAAATACAAAGGTTCACCAGTCTCAGAATTTTTCACCAGGAAGATATTAAAATCTACCGGAATTTCCATTCCATTCTTAAAATTCTGGAAACGATATTCACCTTGCCAAATACCATTTCTCATCACCATAGGTAAAATATTCTGTTGTACATCCTCTCTATCTTCTGGAAAAAAGAAATCCAGAATATTAGATTCTGAGCCAGTTGGTAAATTTTCAATACCAACTAGTTTACATCCAGCTTTATTAATGAACATTGGTTTTCCGGCTAAAGTAGCAAAACCAATAAAATCACTGCTATTTTCAATTACGGACACAAAGGTTTGGCGTTCTTGTTCAATTTGCTTACGCTCTGTAATTTCAGTTGCAGTTACTACCACTTGATAAATACGTGAAGTACTATCTACCAGCGGAGAAGCATTCAAAATCCACCAAGTTTCCCGACCATCTATCGTAAAATGTTCCTCAAACAAGATGTTCTTCCCAGATTTAACACATTCAGCGTAACGTTGACGATAAATAACTGCCATCTCCGGTGGTAATATCTCTGTTATGGTTTTTCCTAACATCTGATCCACAGGAATTATACTGGTTTTACTCATCACTGGGTTAAACCTAGCATAACGAAATTCTGCACCATTCTCTAAGACATCTAACACCAAAATTCCATAATCCACACCTTCCCAAATACTTTGTAAAAACTGGAGCTGTTCTTGAAGTTGTTTCGCTACTAGTTTTCGTTCTTTTAAAGCTTGTTGCTGTTCGGTTATATCAAATAAATAACCATACCAAATTATTTCTCCATTCTCTAAACGTTCTGGTCGAGACATACTTTTTACAGATTTATATTCACCCCCAGGAGTAATAATTCGCCACCCAAATTCAACGGTTTCTAAACTTTGTGCAGATAGAGTGATCGCCTGTTGTAATTTTGGTAAATCATCAGGGTGAACATAATCAAACACTAGTGATGCATCTGCTTGCATTTGTTGTGGCTCTAGTCCTAAAATTTCTCGACTACCAGAAGAAACGTAACCAAATGATATCTTCCCATTCGGGTCAAGAATATATTCATAAAGCATTCCCGGAACATTGTTGGTTAATCTCTGTAACCGTTCATCACTCTCCAGCAGAGATACAGTTCGCTCTTTTACTTTCGCTTCTAATTCCTCATTTATATCCCTTAACTGTCGTTCTCTTTCTGCTAAAGTAATTTCGGCTTGTTTGCGAGCGGTAATTACCTCTGTGAACATGATAATTCCACCAACTTCACCAGAGTCTTGATACCAAGGATGTATTTCCCATTTAATCCAATCCGTTTTCCCGTCGGCGCGAACAAAGGCTTCTTCTTCAGCTTTTTCAATCACTCCCGTTAAACAGCGTTGGTGAATTTCTTGCCAAGTTTGAGAAACTTCGGGGAAAATTTCATAATGTGAGCGGCCAATAATCTCTTTCTCTCCCAAATTATAATCTTGTCGCCAACGACGACTTGCTACTAAGTAGCACATTTGTCTATCTAAAATCGCGATCGCTGCTGGTGTATATTCGATAAATAGACTCATCTGGTCTTGGTTGTATCTCAAATAACTTGATGGTTGTGTACATTTATTGACTTTTTCACGTAGTTCTATGACTTCTTGTTGAAGTTCTTCATAAGTTTTTTTATCTATAGTAATTAGATCATAAGTCATAATGTTGTTAAATCCCTCACAGTAATTTCGGGTTTGATGTAATTCTATATTTCCCTATTAGTTACAGGAAACAACATAACTAATCAGTCAGATAATTTGAAAAATTTAATACAGGAATATATCAGTAAGTAATTAACATATTCTTTATTTATGTTGACACCCGAATGCTGTTAAGTTAAGTTGTGATGAAGATTTAGTATAAATACTTTAATTCAGTAATTTTCCTAATTGATATTTAACTAATGTTCGTCTAAGGCTGAAATTTTTCCACTGCTAATGTCTAAATTCTTCCGGTTAACTTAAATATGAACAATATCAAAACATTGATAACTATCATAATTTATCTAAGTCTGACTAGTTGTTATTCTCCCCCTGTTTCTGTGCTGGTAGACCGTCCAAAACCAAACACTGTCCCTACGCCGATGATAATTCAGCAAGAAGTAAAATCTACTACAGTAATTTCCCCAGCCAATACTGAAAAAACTATAAACATTACCCTATATACTAGTGACGCAGAATGTCAAAGACTCATTCCGCAAACAGTTTCAGTGTCAGCTAAAAAAGCGATCGCTGATGCAGTGGGTAAAACTTTAGCAAAAATAAATACAAAGGATTTGAACTTATCTGGATATCGAGTTAATGTCAAAAACCGGATTGCGACCATTGATTTAAGAATATCAACTCAATCGCCGCGTCAATTAGTATCTTTATCGAATTGTGAACAATTGGCTCTGTTTGGTAGTCTTCGTAAAACCTTAACCAGTCATAGTCAATGGCATATTCAAGAGGTATATTTTACTCAACAAGGTCAACCAGTGACCACAAAGTAAAATTTGGTGGTGGGGTGTAAATCCCTCCCCCATCACCAAAGCACTATTGATTGTTACTGATTCTTTTAGTTGGTAGATGCACTAGAATTCAGTTCTAACACAGGTTTTTGAGCGATAGACCCTAAACCAGTCTGACTGCAAAATACTTAACCACTCACTAGCTAAATCTTGATCTTGGGGATTAGCAGCTCGTAAATCTAATAAACCTTTCAAACTATCTTGCCAATAACCGTGGTTAGCATAAACTGCAATCCTATCTAGACCTGCTTGAGATTGCAATAATTCTTTGGCTATTTCTGGAGTAGGTTGTTCTTTGGCTATCCAACCCCCGGTATTAGCATCACCACTGCGATCTTCTCCGGTCGGATCACAAAGTAGAGATAAGCGCCAACGATATTGGGTGCTGGTTTCCAGTCCTGGGAAATCAGTTGGTAAGGTATAAGCCACAATACCACTATTAGTGGTCAGATCCAAAGTTTTATCTAGGACTACTTTTTCTTCTTGTCCTGCTTTGACACTAGTTAGCAAAAATGATGCTTGTTTGGCGGAAGTTTCTGGTATGTTCACAAAAAATGTGGGGCAATGCTCAGGGTTTTTTCTACAGGAATCTGTCCTGGTTTCTCCGATTTGGATTTTGGTGATAAAACGGCACTAATAGTCTGGGGTGAACATACACCTCTAGCTGCTCCTGCTTCTAAATTGCGGGAAGCTCTGATTCCAGGAACTTTGAATCTTATCCCACGTCTACGTTTAGCTCTCTTTGCTGAAGTTTTGGCGATCGCTTTTTCCGTAGAAACTTCGTTTACGGGAGATGCATTTGCCACTAACATCGTCAAAGGTAATTCAGTAAACAAAACCAAAGAAAGGGTAATGAGTAACAGGTTTTTTCTCAGCATAATCTTTGTTAATAGGTAGCTTCTTTAGATGACTCAAACATATTATTGATTGACGGACGCAACCTTTTTTTAGTTTCTCATCACCATAATACTTATGAAGTATATGTATGATACGGAACTAGTACCAAACCAAAAGTTATTTAAACATCTGTAGGTTTTTACTACAAGAGGGTAGCAAGGTTTTCCGAACAAGAGTCTACTAAAGTTAAAAAAAATGGCTTTGAGTGTTCACAGTCCCATTCAATTCCGAAAGGGTTGATTGATAGTAGGGGTCAGAAATCACGAGTCAAACCCTTGTTTATACAGAGTTTTGTCATCAATTGATGTCCTAACCACTTTGGTGACTGCTATATACTCTATCAGTAGTATGTTCCCAGTAAGTATGAATACTCACCAAAAACTCTTTATGCCCTCTTCTAATACTATCATAAGAACTTTTACTTGTTTTAGTAAAAAAAGATTTGATAAAATAAAAAAAATTACTTACGTGAATTTTATGTTAATATTTCAGTATTTGAGGAAAACAGAAATAAATTATACGTCAATTTCTGTTTTATCTATAGATATGGCTCTGTCCTAATATCTAATTATTATTACTTAGGTCTTTTTTTTGAGATGTCACTAAGTAGTATTGCCAGTATAAATACTTTTTATTAGACCTACAAACAAAATATTGCCTGATATATTGATACTTGGCAAAATAGCAGTGGGAAAGTTAAGGTTTAGACCTACATCCCTGGGAAACCCAATTATGCTAAATAGATGATCCATTACTGAAATATTATATTTTGAGTAACTTACTCTCAAATTTCATTAAATATTCATCAAAAGTAAGCACTATCAAGCGTACTATTTGATGATCAAGATAAAAATTAGTAATAACATCTTAAAATCAGGAGTAACCGAATTTCTTAAAAAGATTAAACCAGTTTTACTTAAATCCTTTTATCATCTCAACTATGCAGCTAATATACCAAGAACAAGAATGAGGTTTTGCTATCCTTAAAAAAATTGTCAAAGGAGGAATACATTTTCTGAATCAATACTATCTAATATCCATTGAGAATTTATTGAATCAACCAACTTTAAAACGAGGTAAATCATGGCAAAGATTTTAGTAATTGAAGACGAAGAATCAGTGCGGGAAAATCTTTTAGATTTGCTAATAGCTGAAGATTTTGAAACCATATCAGCGGCTAATGGTAGAATCGGATTGAATTTAGCTATATCAGAAATACCAGATTTGATTCTCTGTGATATGATGATGCCAGAAATAGATGGGTATGGAGTGCTGAGTGCTATACGTCAAGAGCCATTAACTGCAACTATTCCCTTTATTTTTCTAACTGCTAAATCTGCTAAAGCCGACTTTCGACAAGGCATGGATTTGGGTGCTGATGACTATTTGACTAAGCCATTTACTCGTGCTGAATTATTAAATGCAATTGTCAATAGATTAGATAAGCATGCTAATTTAAAAAAATATTTGATCAGTCAATCTTCACGGCAAAAATTATCACCAAGAAAGCAGCTTCTAGAACTTGGTTTACATCAGGCTATCAAACAGGGAAATTTCTCAGAATTTGAAATTTATTATCAACCATTAATTGATATTGCTTCGGGTAAAATCATAGGTGCTGAAAGTCTACTGCGTTGGCAAAATCCTGATTTAGGAATGATTCATCCTGCTGAATTTATCCCCTTAGCAGAATCAAACGGTTTAATAATTCCTATTGGTAAATGGGTTTTAAAAAAAGTCTGTCAACAAATTAAAAATTGGCATAATCTGGAGTTTAATTCTTTAGTTATTGCCGTAAATCTATCTGTAATTGAATTTAATCAACCCAATTTAATCGAGGATTTAGTTGATTGTATAGAAAGTCATAAATTACCACCAAGCTGTCTGGAATTGGAGCTAACTGAAAGCATGATTATGGAAGATTTCAATAGTACATTCATTGCTATGAATAAACTGCGTTCCCTGGGCATAAAAATTGCTATTGATGATTTTGGTACAGGTTATTCTTCATTAATTTATCTCAAAAAATTGCCAGTAAACACTTTAAAAATTGATCGTTTTTTTATTCATGATGTAGCTAGTGACTATCAAAAATCTGCGATAACTAAAGCTTTGATTGAAATGGGTCATAATCTAAATCTACAGATAGTTGCCGAAGGTGTAGAAACACCAGCCGAATTCAGTTTTTTACATCAACACAAATGTGACTCTATGCAGGGTTTTCTATTTAGTCCCGCTTTGCCGGCATGGGAATTTGAAAAACTTTTATTCGCAAAGAAATTGCTATCTTTATAAATAATTTATACAAGAATTCAGGTTACTTCAAAAATTGACAGTTGACTGTCCACAGTTAACCATCAACAGTTCACCTGAATTCTGACATTGGGTTTATGGTTTTATTTTGGATATAAGTTGTATTTTTGGGATAAAAATAGCACAATAATGTAGTAAAATTATAATTTCTATTGGTAAGATAATGGCAAAGCGATCGCTCCAAGCATCAGATGAAGGCATTAGAAAAGCTAAACAAGCTTTTAAACGTAAGGGTTGGAACGCAAGACTATCTAGCGACTGAAGTGGGTTTAGAAACTCGTCAGCCGATTTGGAAGTTTTTTACGGGTAAGCCCATTGACCGTCATGTATTTAATAATATTTGTTTTATCTTAGACCTAGACCCCTCCGATATCATTCAGAAGTCTACTACGGAGGAATTTGTTGATGAAGAAGTACTTAATAATCATCATTTTCCAGATATTGATACCTTAGTCAAAAAGCTCCGGGCTTTTAACTCTGACAAAATTCAAGCGCAGTGCGGTACTTTACAAATATTAGATGTAGCTAAACCTATTAATATAAATGACCTGTATGTAGATGTGAATATTCTGGAAGAAATTACCAGCCACAGATGGTTAGAAATTAACGATTTCAAAAAAATTGACATCAATGAATTTGACCGTTTTGGTTTAGGTAAAATATATCAAGAAAGAATTAAAGGTATAGAAATCGTCACCAAGTACTCTCAATTAATGGTATTAGGAAAACCAGGTTCTGGTAAAACTACCTTTTTACAATCCTTAGCTATTAGCTGTAATTATAGAATTTCACATCCCGATTATCTACCAATTTTTATCAGTCTGAAAAACTTTGCAGAAGATACTAAAATCAATAATCAAATCAGCTTATTTAAGTATATCTATAATTTTTTCATCGGCTCAAACATTTCTGAACAAGAACTAATTACTGTATTTGTTCAAGGTAAATCTCTAATTCTTCTTGATGGCTTGGATGAGGTTATTGGAGAAAACATAGATAAAATCATCAAACAAATTCATAATTTCATAGATAGATTTTATAAAAATAAAATAATTATTACTTGTCGCATTGCTTCTCAACAATATAAGTTTCCTGGATTTACTGAAGTTGAAATTGCTGATTTTACTAAACCACAAATAGCCAATTTTGCCCAAAATTGGTTTTTAACAGTTGCTAGAAATACTCCCACTGATGCTCAAACCTTAGCAACTAAATTTATGCAAAAGCTAGAACTATCAGAAAATAAGCAGATTTTAGAATTAGCGGCTACACCTATTTTACTAAATCTCACCTGCTTAGTATTTCAGTTTGTTAATGATTTTCCTGCTAACCGTGCTGACCTTTATAAACAAGGATTAGATTTGCTATTGGTGCGTTGGGATGAAGCTAGAGGTATTAAACGAGATCAAGTTTATCGTGATTTATCTTTGCTACATAAGATTAAGTTACTCAGTTATCTGGCTATGACTACATTTTACCAAGGAGATTACTTCCTCCGCGAAACTAAAATACGACAACTTATTTCTGACTATCTAAGTCAGTTACCTCATACCTCAACTGATCCAGATGCTTTAGAATTAGAAAGTGGTGTCATATTAAAATCAATTGAAGCACAACATGGTTTATTAATCGAGAGGGCAAGAGGTATTTATTCTTTTTCCCATTTGACATTTCAAGAGTATTTTACCGCTAGAGAAATTATGACTCATGCTGATACTCAAACTTTATCAGAATTAACTACCCATATTCATGAAAAACGTTGGCGAGAAATTTATTTACTCAGTGTGGGAATGCTACAACCGGCTGATCCATTATTGCAATTAATGGTGCAACAGTTAGAAATCCTCGCTATTACCAATAAAAAACTACACAATTTTCTCAACTGGGTATGGGAAAAATTTCTGATTGTCAATAAATTCTATCATCCAGCTAGTATACGTGCTTTTTACTTTACTATTGCTCTACCCCCACAAGAAACTCTAGCTCATAATCAAAATTTATCTATATCATTAGATCATCGGCTAGCTGGTAATCTTACTGGTGATTTAGCTGTGGATTTAGCTCTGACCCACGCTTTAGGTATGAGTCTAGCTATTACTCCTGACGTTTTTTTTCAGCGCTTCTTTGCTGTATCTTTGGCGCTTGACCTGGACAATCTTTTAGAGAATCAACCATCTTTACAACAATCTTTACAACAACTTAAAAATCAACTACCTTCTCCAAATCAGGGTAGACAGGTATTAAAATTATGGTGGCAATCTCATGGACAGACCTGGGCTGAAGCATTACGAAATTTAATGATTAACCATCGCCAAATTGGTTATAATTGGCATTTCAATCCCCAAGAATGGCAATATTTACAACAGTATTGGGAAACTAATAAATTAATTATTGATTGTCTTAATAGTGCAACCGATATTACTCCTACTGTACGAGAGTCTATTGAAAACAAATTGTTTTCACCTTAGTGATTTATCGCAGGAGTGAGGAATCAATTCCCTAAAGTGAAATTTATGACTTTAAATGAAAATCAACTTCCCGGTCATATTCATCCAGCTTCTTCACATTCTGGTACTCGTTATTGGGGTTACGTGGAGGTGATAGAGGAGGGCGCAAACTATAGAATTAGTCGTGTAGAAATCAAGCCTAGACACGGTATTAAACCACAAATTCATTATCACCGACATGAACATTGGGTTGTAGTGTCTGGTGTCGCTAAAGTAACTTGTGGAAATCAGGAACTATTATTGACTTGCAACCAGTCAACTTATGTACCAGCAGCAACACTTCATCAAGTGGAAAATCCTGGCTTGATTCCTCTGGTGATTTTGGAAATCCAAAATGGCGAGTATTTAGGTGAGGATGATACAGAACGTCCTTTTGACCTCAATTTGGTTAAGTCATCTGATGATAATCACTGAAGAATTCCTAATTTTGAATTTTGAATTTTGAATTTTGAATTTTGAATTCTTAAAACCATCCTTCTTGTTCTAAAGTGGCAATTAGCTGTAATCCACGCGGATCACCTACACCTAAGAGTGCCGCTTTAGCATCCTCTTGTACTCCCAAATCGCCATCTTCAGCAAAAGCTTGAATCAAAGCATCAATAGCTGTAGCATAAACCACGTTAGAAGGCAGTTCGCGACATAGTTGACCAATCGCCCAAGCACTGTTACTTCTGACTGCTGCTACTGGGTCTTGAACTAAAGCTTCAATCAGGGGAGGAATTGCCCCCACAACTGCTTCATAGTTCACTCCTGCCATTTGTGCAAGGGCGCTAGCAGCCCATAACCTGACTGCGGAAATATCTGTTCTCAATGAGTCTGCTAAGGGAGCTAAGGAACGAAAATCGCGACAATTACCCAAAGCCCAGACTACACCCTTGCGGACATAACCATTTACATCCCGATTTAGTTGAGTAATTAACGGTTCCACCGCATCCTGACTAGGATTACGTCCAATCCCATATGCCGCACTTACTCGCACTAAGGGACAATTATCGCTTAACAATTCAATTAGATAGGGAGTAGCTCGTGGGTCTTCAATATCCGAAAAAGCCCTAGCCGCTAGCATCCTTTGTTGGTGTTCTTGATGTCCCAACAAGGCTAACATCTCTTCTGGATCAGGTCTGATTACCTCTGACTCAGGAGTGAGAGGTTCTATTTGGTCTAGGGGGCTTTCTAGCTCCACCTCAGCTTCGAGTAGACTCAATTGTTCTTCGTCATACATAATCTAGTTTTAATTCCCCTTAGGGATTAAATAACCCCCTATACCTAGCAGCAGCATTATCTGTATTTTATTGCGACTATTGTACACTTTCGGTGATAGTCAATAAATCCGAATGTTTATTTTTCTAGACCAAGAGACTTGATCATCCACAGCGATTGGGTTTGATAACCCAGTTGATCATAAAGATTTATGGCTGGTTGGTTAATTGTAAACACTTGTAAACCTATTTGTCGATCGCCTCTGGCTCTAGCCCAATTTTCTCCATAACTCATTAATGCCTTACCTATACCCTGTCTTCGATATTCTGGCACAACGTAGAGCAGAAAAATATGTGCATGGCGATCGCCCTGGACTTGATCTATAGCATTTCCCATCCAGAGACAAGCGATGGGGAGGTGGGGAGGTGGAGAGGTGGGGAGATGGGGAGGTGGAGAGGTCAGGGGAGAAATTTTTTCTGTGTTGTGCTGATTCTCTTTGTCTACCCACCATAAGGGAGTGTCATTAGAAAAATATTGTTCAACTGTCACTGCTAGGTGTGAGAAATCCTGCTCAGGAAATATATCTTGATAGGTTTTACGCATAAATTTCAGTAGTAGCGCTCGGTCTAAGGTAGAGCCACGACGAATTTGATAGCCAGGTAGTGAGAAGTTCAAAATTTAGGGAGTAGGAGAAGAGGGGGGAGTAGAGAATGGGGGGAGGAGAGGAATATCAAGGGTATATATGTGTAAACATATGACCGTATTCATCCTCCATTAATAATCACCAATGATTAATCACTAATCCGAGGGGAGCAGGGGCTGCCATATCGGAGGGTAAGAAAATGCGAGCGCTGACTGCTACTAGGGCAATGATAAAAACCAGTACCACCAGTAAGGGAGCAATATACTGACGAAAAATAGCCATTTTTGGTTGGGTCTTAGGAGTGAGAAACTTTCAACTTTGCGAAGTTTTAGAGATTTATTTTAGCGATTTTCTGGGCATTGGCGTAAAAATCTTAGCGGCTATCTCGCTCTAAGTCATCTAGCACTCGTTCACAATACCAATTTTCTGGCATCCCTGGATAGTTTTGCTTGGCCTGTTCAATTAATCTTTCCGCCGCCGCCACATCACCAGAAAGTCTAGCAATTAGACGACTTTTTAACAGATTATCTGTAGAGTCTTCTTCTATCCCACTAGATATCACACTATTAAATAATTGAGACTCATTCCGTCGCAATTGCCAAAATAAAACGTAGTATAACGTTCCAAAAATTACAATCAAACTAAGTGTTCCGAGTAAAGTTAGAGGGTTAAATGCCAGAAATCCTAAAACTAGTTGGGAGAGAACATAACCCAATAATAAACCCGTAAATAAGAGGATGAATGTGCCGACAAAAATAACTACTTGGTTTCCCATAAATCCTCTTTTTCTTCTTCTTCAAGTCCTGGTCTGTTGGCTAATACTGGTTTTTGATGCCAAGGTGCAAAAAATGGTAATAGCAGTAACCCTGGTAAAGCGGCTATTGCTGTCAATAGAAAAAACAAAGGCCAGCCAGTGGCTTGGGCGATTGAGCCTGCGGGAGCTGTGAGAATATCTCGACTAAAACCCTGCAAACTGGAAAGTAAAGCGTATTGAGTGGCTGAAAACCCTTGATTACATAGACTCATCAAGAAAGCCACAAAAGCAGCCGATTCTAAGCCAGCACAAAAATTTTCGATATTAATGGCAGCTATCATTAATATCGAATTTTTTCCGGCTACTGCCAAAACAAAGTAAGCTAAGT
The DNA here is from genome assembly GCA_963766435.1 of uncultured cyanobacterium. Classification (GTDB taxonomy): domain Bacteria; phylum Cyanobacteriota; class Cyanobacteriia; order Cyanobacteriales; family Nostocaceae; genus CAVXZH01. Next base: position 791,675 of record CAVXZH010000006.1, on the reverse strand, counting down.
TACCAACAGCTTGCACGATCGCAAATATCCATAAAGCACGATTAACACCTATTTTGCTCATAATTGCACCTCCTGCCAAGGTGCCCACAATAACAGCAAAAATCCCTAAGGCGTTGGGAACGGCTAAGTCGCTTTGAGTGAAGTGTAGTCCCTTATCCAATAGAAATGGGGTGGCTACATTCTTCAGCAACGAGTCTCCTAATTTATAGATGACGATGAAACATAAAATTAAAATGGCTCTCAGAACCCCATCCCGCTGGAAGAATTCTACTAAAGGCAGTTTAAAAGCATCCTGTATGGTTTGGGGAGGACGCGATCGCAATACTGGTTCTGGTGCCAAAATAGATGTCACTACGCCGGATAGCATTAATAGCGACATTAATAAGTAAACCACAGGCCAAGATACTCTATCGGCCAGATACAAGGTTAAAGAACTAGCAATCAAAATCGCTAGCCGATAACCCAACAGAAACACCGATGCACCCGAACTCTTTCCGGTTCAGTTAAGACATCAGTGCGGTAGGCATCTACAACAATATCTTGACTAGCACTAAAAAAAGCGACGATTCCCGCTGTAATTGCTAAAGTTTTTAATCCTTGTCCTGGATGTTGTAACCCCATTGCGGCGATCGCTAAAAATAATGCTACTTGTGTAATCACTAACCAGCCACGCCGACGCCCTAAAAATGGGGGTATAAATCTATCCAGTAGAGGCGACCAGAGGAATTTTAAGGAGTAAGGTATAGCTACTAAACTAAAAGCACCAATAGCTTCTAAGCCAACTCCTTCTTTGGTTAACCATGCTTGTAGAGGGGTCTTACTAGCCAAATATAACGGCAAACCAGAGGAAAAGCCTAAAATTAACAAGGCTGACATCTTCCGATTACCGAACATTTGTAACAGTGATTTATTTGTATCCACAGTTAATCTTTATTCCTAACCTATTTCTAGTTGCCGTTATCTTGCCACATTGGCAGTCTATTTTGGCAATAAATTAGGACTCTTTCGTAGCTAATTCGAGTAAATCCTCAATTTTTCTCAGATTTAAATCCCCCGCTAGGTAGCCAATACCACGATGTAAATGCAGCCGAAATTGAGTGGCAAGGGTTTCCTTGTCAGTACTTAGTCCATCGTTGTAGCAACGTTGCTTAAGAGCCAGCAGTAGAATATCAGATATTTCCCCACCAAAAACGCGCCAAGTCATTTCTACATTACTATCTTGGGGAATGGGTACTGGAGAAGGTGTGCTTGATTCGGACAGGGAACGACAAAAAGCCCAACGACATAGTATATTCCATTGGTCGATTTTGGTGCTGCGTTTGAGTTTCAGCAGTTGTTCTTTGGCTGTTTGTGATAGCCGAATTCTTTCAATTGGTAATTCCATGATGGGGAGGTGGGGAGGTGGGGAGGTGGGGAGGTGGGGAGGTGGGGAGGTGGGGAGGTGGGGAGGTGGGGGGAGGGGGAAAAGACTTCTATAAACTTCTTCCCTGTTCCCTGTTCCCTGTTCCCTGTTCCCTGTTCCCTGTTCCCTGGATTGACAACTTACCAAAAATATCCCTTTTGGATGATGGTTTGGCGGGTGGAAGAGTCGTACTTTAAAAGGTATTCGTGCGCGATCGCCTCGTTCTCTCGTAATTTCTCTACTTCTGGTTTACCAATTTCCGTGTCGGTGGACAGGAGAATGACTTGATGGCTAGCGGTGGGAAAGTAACGTTCCACTAAATTATGGCGGTGCGAGGAGTCTAGTCTACCTAATGGGGTGTCGATGGCTATTGGTAAACGTCTACCAGAAACTTTGGCTAAACCCCACAGAAAGGCGATCGCTAACAGTTGTTTTTCTCCAGCGGAAAGGCGATGTTTAGGAACGGTTTTACCGTTGAGGTCATAGAGTGAGAGGCTGAAAGTCTTGGTGTCTATGGCGATGCGATGTACAAGATCGGATTTATGGAGGAGATAGAGAAAACAATTTTTGACCTCTTCCTCTAGTTTATTCAGTTTTCGCAAAGTCAGGCTATCGCGAAATAGTTTGAGTGTCTCTTGAACCTTTGCTGCCGATGTAATCAGATGTTCATTATTTTGATGTTTGATATTTTCAGATGTATATTCACTTAATTCCTTTTTGGATTTAAGAATCAAAGTTTCTAATTCGGTTAAACGACGTCGAATGATTTGATGATCTGCCTTAGCTCTGGCTGTTTGATTTTGTGCCTCTTTCAGAGCATTATGTAACTTCTGATAATCTTCAGGAGCAGCGGCTGTTTGTAATTGTCTTTCTAGCGCTTCGAGAGCTTCTTTTTTATTTTCGAGAATTGCTAATTGTTGTTTTGCAGAAAATTGAGAATTTCGTAAGTGATAGATGATATTGTCTATCTTAGTTAAAGTTTCTTCATCAGCTAATAACCAAGGTGCTTCTGTTTGCAAAGATTTAGAATATAAATTCTCTACATCTTCAGCTAGAAAAGATTGAATTTTATCAACTTGTCCTTGGATAGCATCAACCTGATTTAGCCAAGTCAATAAACGTTTATCTCGCTCAATTAATAAATTTTTGGCACCCTGAAGTTGTTGATAGTAAGATTCTTGCTCTCCCTGATTTTGGACTTGAGTTAGTAAATTAGGAATTAAAGCTAAGGGTAAAATATCAGCAGCTAATTCACACATTGACAGCCGAATTTCTTCAATTTCCTGATTTTTTACTTTCTGATTTAGTTGTAAATAATTACGTTCTGAGGCAATTTTACCCCCATCAGAAATAAATTTATCGAGTGCTTGTTGTTGTTGCTTTTCTAATTCTTTAATTTGAGATTCTAAAATTTTGGATTCCTGTTCTTTCAGTGCATATTCTTGTTGTTCCTGGGTTAATTTACCTTCAATTTGCTCTAAATTTGCTAAATCTTTGTTACTAGCAACTTCTTTACGTTTACGATTGACCAATATTTCTAAATCAACTACTAAACGGTCTGATAATTCTAATCCTAAAAGTCCGCGAATTGCTTCTACAACAAATGGGGGTGGGGTTTCCTGCTCGGCAAGTTCTTTAACTTGTTCACCATCAAAGAGAAATAAATTAGAAATTCCCAAAGGGAGAATATTCTCTATATAATCATCCCAAATTTCTACTAGTCCAGAAGGCCACTGTATCATTTTTTTCTAAAATACCCAAATTATCTTTACCGTCTTTAGGATTTTTAGTCCAACTACGCACAATCCGATATTTAATAGGTTTATCATTCTCGATATGCTCAAAAACTAATTCGACACGAGTATCTTCCAAGGGACTAGTTTTAGAATTAACAGATTGACTAAGAAAATCGGCATAACTTAAATTATTACGCGTCGAACATTGAGCACGTTGTCCATAAAGTGCTAGACGAATGGCATCCATCAGGGTAGTTTTTCCCCCACCATTCATCCCACCTAAAAGAATTATTGGGCGTGAATCTTCATCAGTGCTAGGATTGAGATTGATGACTTGTCTACCATAATATTGAACCAAAATTTTGTAATACAAGTTCAAGAAATATCATTTATTTATTCTGTAATCGGTTCTGATTTTTTAGCAAATTTAAGATTTGCCCAAGTTACAGGTTCACTAACTTCAGCATCATCAGTTTCTTCATTTAGTACATCACCAAGAGTTAGTTGCTTAAATTTTTCCTTAAATTTGGCAACATCCCCATCACTAATTGCTTCTCTCAAATCGCGTTTTAAATGAGCATTGTCAATGGCATCTTCTTGGGAACGAGAACTGGTAGTAAAGCATTTTTCTAAAGCATCGTAAATTCCTACGCGACGCGTTTTTTTACGAAACTGGTTTTCTGTATCTAGCAGTTTTGACATAAGTTCCAAATGCATTTTATCATCTTCACAGATTTCTTCCAGCACTATCCATTCATCTCGTCCTAATAAGTTATAATCAGCACCAGGACGGGGGTCTTTGAATTCTTCACCTGTGGTTTCTTGATAAATACGTGGTAAACTATCGTCAAACTCATGCTTTTCCTCTAACCAAATCCGGCGAATTTCGCTGAGTTCTTCAGTGGTAATTAGAGTGATTTCACGCATATCTTCTGGAGCCGTTTTCCGCATTTGTGTTTGCGCTGTTAATACCCGTTTCATCCAATATTCTCGCCAAAATTTTATATATGGTCCATGAATTGGTTCAATGAATTTTTCACCTTCTATATTACGCTCAAATAGTTGGACTTCACCCCACATACGGCGGAAATCTCGCTTATCCCAATCATCTTTAATATCTAATTCATTACGAATATCCAAAAGAGGCTGCATCCATTCTTTTTCTTCGTCATTTTGAATCATTGCCTCCATTGATTTATCTTTATTTACGATTGTACAAACCCAGCAGCCAAAGCGAGAATCTCCACAGCTAGGAGTAGAAGTATCAACTACTAGCGGACATTCATTATCTGCCGTTGCACCTCGATACATACTAAATAAATCTTGGTTACTATATTTCCAAGGGTTTTGCCATTGAGTTAGATAAATCCAAACTTCTTCGGTGCGCCAATCTTCAATAGGACTATAAATTAAAGAATTTGGTAAACTAGAACTATGATAAAGTAATGATTTAGCTGAACTTGAAACTGAGTTAAGGCGAACACTAAGGCTACTTACTTGATGTTTTTCCATTGATATAGCACGTTTAACACTTTCAGCCTTACGTGTCCCTAAGATCAAGAATAACTTCTCCCTTGACTCTCACCACATTACGAATAAAGCGGTTCGATGGGTGAATTTTTAGACGGTCTGTACACCAACGAAACTTCCCTTTAGGTGCCGGATAACCCTTACCAATTAAACTTACCCAAAATGTTTCTTTAAAGTCTGGTTTTAATAAGTGAGGTTCAAATGGTAAACCTTGTACCTTCGCTTCTAATTCCATCTGTTTGAGAGAATTATTTACCCACATAGCGACAATTGGATTCTCGACTAGAGTATCTGTGGTGATAACATATACAGTTTTCCTTCGCTTTTCAGATGGTAGTCCGGCAATCGCATTCCAGATTAATTGTAAAGTAGCTGTACTATCTTTACCACCGGAATAACCCACCACCCAAGGTATCTCATCTAAACAGTATAATTCTTGAATTTCTATGGTGAGAGCTTGAATATATTCTACTAACTCTGCTACAGTACGCACGTGCTGATTTTTATTTTCTGATTGTTGTGCTGTAGTCATTTTACTTTCCCTCTAGAAAAATTGTGATAATTGGTTTATTTTGTCCGCACATTTAGTATCATAAGCTACAAAAATAGAATTGATTACATAAGCTACCCAAAAGTTTTTAAAAACTAGTACTATCTAATATGCAACGTTTTGAAAAAATAAGCTAGCTTAAATCATCAAGTTTTTAAAAATTAACATGAAAGATAGTGCATTCGACCCAACAGCTAACCTTGCTAAAGACTACTTACAAAAAGACCACCAGAATCAACAAGTATTCAATTCAATCCTAGATAAATTTCTAGAGCAGGAAGATCAGATTTTCGTGCAAAAAACCAAAATGGGAGGTATTGAGGCTTATATTGGCTCTGTCACCCTAGAATGGTTTGTAAATCGGGTGCGCTTTGCTTCTGGTTTACCCCTGCTGCAAAAAAAATATAATCCAGAAACCGATAATATTGAAATTGATGCTGAGAGTATTGAGGAAATTCGGCAACGTCCCCTAGACTGGTCACGTCAAGCACCTCTAGCTCAATATTTGGCAGTTCGGAAAAATCATAAATTTCCGCCTGTGCTAGTGGTCATTAATCAACCTTGGGTAGATAACGCTCAAGCTGATGAGTGGGATAGAGAAGGACAAGCAAAAAAATCTACTACTGATTTTACACCTCTAGATCAAAATGGCCAGGTTGGGCTGTTGAATATTTCTGAAGAAGATGTCACTATTTATGCATTGGATGGTCAACATCGACTCATGGGAGTACAAGGATTAATGGAGTTGATTAAATCTAAGAAACTCCAGCGATATAAAAAAGATAAAACTATTGAAGATAGTTTTATTCACGTATCAGACCTGATAGAAGAGTACCAAGTAGACCCTACCTACTTACAAACCTTACCCCAGGAAAAAATCGGGATTGAGTTTATTTGTGCAGTTGCAAAGGGAGAAACTCGTACCCAAGCAAAACGACGGGTAAGGTCAATTTTTGTGCATGTCAATTTAATGGCAGCACCCTTAACTAAAGGTCAGTTAGCACAGCTAAATGAAGATGATGGTTTTTCTATTGTAGCCAGAAAAATTGCTGTCAGTCATCCACTTTTCGCACAAAAGGAAAATCGTAACCCCCGCGTTAATTGGAATAGTGCCACAGTAGCGGCAAATTCTACGGTTTTAACGACTCTCCAAGCGATACAAGATATGTCCGAGAGATATTTGGGGCAAAAGTTTCCTCATTGGAAACCTTTGGAAAAAGGTTTAATTCCCATGCGACCAGATTTGGAAGAACTTGAGCAAGGAATCGAGGAATTTAACCAGCTTTTTGATAATTTAGCGAGTCTTCCTAGTTATAAGGTGCTAGAACATGAAGATACCCCTCTTTTGCGTCGGTTTAATTTTGAGAAAGATGGAGGTGAAGGAAATATGCTTTTTCGTCCTGTTGCTCAAGTAGCTTTAGCCCAAGCTTTAGGGACTTTAATTTATAAGCAAGGTTTTTCTGTAGAAGATATTTTCAAGAAATTACTGAAATTTGACCGACAAGGGGGTTTTAGTGGGATGGAGTATCCCCAATCTTGTTGGTATGGGGTTTTGTATGACCCCAATAAAAAGCGGGTACAGGTTTCTGGGCGGGAGTTAGCTATCAGGTTATTAGTTTACATTTTGGGTGGAACTCAAGACCCGATGGAATGTGCTAAACTTCGCAAGGATTTGGCTAAAGCTCGAACTATAGAGGAGCAAACCATAGGTTTTGATGGGAAGCTAGTTGAACCAAAAGAGCTAGGGCTTCCACCAATTTTATCATAAGTGTTCAGGGGGGTAGATAATTCGCTTAAATCATCAGATTCTTATTTATCAAGACTTGGTAGTAATTTATATTGCCAGTTCATATAGGAATCCGCTTTGAGTTTTGAACGAATTTGTGTAGAGAGGGAACAGGGAACAGGGAACAGGGAACAGGGAACAGGGAACAGGGAAAGAGTACGGAGTCTTGTTTAAAAATCAAGTAGGATTCCTATAGTACCCCCCATGAACAGTTGTATTTTATCAGATTATCACGATTCAATTTAGCATACTATCTACTCAAGACGAATTAAGAGGGTTTAGTCATCAATTTCGCTCTCATAGTCAGTATCATCTTCAATTTCATCATCCTCATTTTCTTCCTCCTCATTTATCAAATTTATAGTATTAAACGTATTTTCATCAGTATTTTTATAAATTTCTGGAGAGTTAATATCAGATATAGAATTATTTTCTATAGATTTTATTTCGGGTAATTCAACATAAAATTCTTTCCTCCAAGTACCGATTGTATGTACAGTCCAATTTACTTCACTATCTACATCTTCACGAGTACGTTTTATTAATTCATTCACTCCATCAGATGTATTAAGGAATATCATTCTGAAAAGCTCAATGCATTTATCTCCACCAGAACCTGTTGTAATCATAGTAAGTTTGTCATTAGGCTGTACAATTATATTTTTCCAATGTTCTGCATTTCTATCTAGGAAACCTGCATCATACATCTTAGTTATACTTTGATTTATGGCATTTAGAATCTCAGGAATACGGTACTCAGCTTTAATTCTCAGCAGAAATCGTGCAATAGCAAAAAAAACAATACGCTGCCCAAGAACTGTGTAGAGAATATTTGATTCTCTTAATTTCTTTAGTTTCTCTTTTTGATTTGCTTGTAGTTTAATTTCTTCAGGTTGAGGAGGAATATTTATGCTCCACAATTCCAGTTGAGAAAACCAATCCCGAAAAGGTTGAAGTCCATAGAAAAACCATTTTAAAATAGCTCTAGTCCCTATTTGAGAAATTTTAGGATGAGATTCATAATATATTTTCATTGCTTGCTCTCTTTCAGATGGAGAGTTTAAAATTTTTTTTAGAGCTGTCTTTTTGTATTCTATTAATAATTCCACAGCGCATTTACTGATTAAATCTATTGTTGTCAAATATGGATCTGTTTGAGTCAGGTTCGTGGATTTTGATGACCATTTTACAATTTTATCTTCTAGTATATCTTCCTCTAAAAGTTTTCTAGGAATTAAGGCCGAAAGTTTTGTATCATCTAACAAAAGTTGTGTTTGCCGATCAATACGTTTAGCAGTATTATTAATTACCGTAAATATATTGCGGGTTGCCTTTATGACTTCATCTCGCATTGAGATATTTTCTTTGGAGGCTCCTACTCGACCTAAATCTTCAAAAACTAAATATACGACTGGAATATCAAAAGATTCATTACAAGCGCAATTTTCTAATATTTCTTGGGGAGAAAGATTTTGTTTACCTATGTGTATATTCCAGTGTTTTTTAAGTGATAACAGGCGATGTTGTCCATCTATTACTATGCGAGATACACCTTTATATAATTTTAAGTTAACCCATTTTTCAAGAGGTTTACCTCTACTCATTACATGTTCAAAATCCCAAAATTCTGTTTGTTCATCGGAATTAGGAAGAAGAACAATAACTAGAGAGTTAAAAAATCTGATGCCACTTTTGGCTAAATATGCAAATAGTTCTGTTTCTGCTCTCTTTTCATCTAATTTTCGTTGAACTCTTTCAGAAAAGCCCCATTTGCCCTGAATATCTCCAGCAAATCTAATATTTTCGACTGCATCACTTTGATCAAGTGTAGTAAGAAAATAACGTACTTCACCAAAAGTCCCTGTAATAGCTTTATATTCAATAATTTCTGGAGACTGATCATCTAGTTCCATAATTAACTCCTTTGTGTATTAAATCTAGGTTGACAAAGTTGGATTAATAAGCTTTCAAGTTCCCTAGCAATATTTCCAGAACATGGAAAACATATAAATAGAAATTCATCTGGAGACCTTAAATTACCATATCTTCCAAAAAAACCATTATCACTATCTAAGTGTTGCTTAAATCTTGCTTTTAAACTTGAAGCATAGCCAATATAATCTGGTGATTGTAAAATACTACAAGTTAGAAGTAGTTTTTTAAGATCACGTCTATCCTTTGGCATAGAAATATTTTTAATGAAATTATGCATATTACTTGATAGTGTAACGGCTTCTCCACATATATCTATGGTAAATTTCTGGCGTGAATTATCTTCTTGAAATGTGGTTTTAAATACAGTTGTACTAATCCGGTGATTTATATCTTCAAACAAATTATTTTCTGCAAAATCAAATGCATGGTAAAAAGCATATATTCCTGGTTTTTCAGGGATATCATATAAGGCTGAAATAGTAGCTGTAGCAACTATAAAATTTTTAAAAAAATCATCATGTATTGTTTCCTCTATTGCCATAAAAGTCTATTACCTCTAAAATTATTGACATTTTGCACCTTGCCAGTAATGCTGCTGCAATATCATTACCTGTACATAAGCTTATATAGACCAATTAGTAGTATATAATACTAAACGATGATTTACTAGTTCAGTTGTATGCTTAGGCATTTTGATTCTGTTTGTAGCCATAGTTCTGTTGGTAGTTATACCCTTAACAAGTGTATTATGATTATATTACCCAAAAACGCAGCACTATCGTTACTTCAAATTTAAGTTTTTTATACCAATTCGTAAAAGCTAGCCAAAACTGTTATTTTTTATACAAAAAAAGAGAGTTAAAAATCTACATCACGGTTAATATACAAATACCCCCGGTGGTTAAAACCACACGGGTCGCTTCCCTCTCTCGCCGCTAAAGGGAATCAGTTTCCCGCATACCGACTATTTCTATGACAGGAATTTGCTTAAATCAAATTCCTCGTCGTCTTCTTCTGGATGAGTTCTTTCATAACTGAGAAATAATAAAAGCCGCTCTGAATAATCCACAGAACCCCGCAATTCATTTTGGAGTATCTCTAAACCACCATTAGCGTATTCTTCAAAAATATGGTTCCGTTGACTGTCATATTCTTCTTCGTTAACAGACAAAATTTTAATATCTTGAGTTTGATTAACTGCTAATAATTTAATTACTATATCAGTTCCCGCTGAAGCAAAATATTCTAATCTAATTGGTGATACTTCTCTTTTAGAAATTTCTCCCAAAGGTATCTGCTTTTTATATTTTGCTCCCAAAGCAGCTGCAAATACAATCACGTCAACAAAAGTTTGAAATAGACCAGTTCCTCCTTCTGTGGACACTAAACTCTTGACTAACTCAGCTTTATCTTTAGCAACCCTGATTCTTCCTATTTCTGCCATAATATTAATACTTCTTACCTCAGTTTTATTATCTATTATTTTCCACTACCATAATTTCAGTATACTCAAACTCATTGGGACTTTGTCGCACTAAAGGATATTTTTCTTTACCTAATTGAATATACATGGTTCACAATCTGGTTTAGAAGAATAGTAAACCAACACATATTCTCTACCAATTCTCTCCGCAATTTCTACTTCCACTTCATCACGCCATTGAGTTTTAGTTACTAATACTATTAACTGATTTGCTAATTGAGGAATAGTTCTAGCAATATGCGTCGTGACCTTTCATCTAAACTTCCAAAAGGGGAATCCATCACAATTGGAAAAGTACTACTATCAGGAACATTCATCATTTTTCGCTTCTCACTCCATTCTCGCACTTTATCAATAATACTAGCAATAAAAGATAAACTGAGAATTTGATTTTCTCCAGTAGAAGCTGCAACTGGTGCTTCCATACCAGTAGTATTTTCGACTAAACTTAATTCATATTTTTCGCTAATTTTGGGAAGATATGGAGTAAACAGAAATATCCGCAGAATATTTCTTGTACCCGCTTCTCTAATTGTAAACGAAATTGATTTTCTTGGCGATTTTTTACTTCGTTTAATCTTTCAATTGCATCTTGAGTAGCGTTAATACGTCTTTGTGCTAAGATTTGTTTTTCTTCATTCAGTTTTTGTTTGGTAATTTGTTTTACCAAAACTTCAATTTCTGGTTTTAGATGAGCAATTCGCTGTTGATTTGCTCCTTGTTCTCGATTTAATTCATCAATTTTGCTTTCAATTTCATCTAAGCGCTTTTGCAAATTACTAATTTCTTCATTTGCATCTTTCCGCAAAAGTTCTTGAATACTATCTAATTCACTTTCAAATTGAGATATGGTTTGTCTTAATTGCACAATTCTAGTTTGTTCTCTATCAACTTCTTCCCAAAATGATGTAGCTTGCTTATCAATTTCATCTACTTGTGCGCTCATCCGAATTGCAGTTTCTTCTACCGTGGAAGAATCTGTTTTATTTAACCACGATGTAACATTATCATGCCAGTGATTACCTTTGTGTAAATCTGCACCACAAATACAACTTCCCGATTTTAATAATTCATGAATAAACTCTTGCGAAATTCCTGGAGTTAATTTACCTCGTTGCTTTAAATCCTTGACTATTTTCCGAAATTGGGTTATATTTTCTGACAGTAATATTGTATAACCTTGCTTAGAAATAATCTTTTTTAAAGCTTCTTTGGTTTTTCTTAATTCTTCCTGACTAACTTTTTTCTGCGATTCTAAATTTTGTCGTCTTTCTTGTAATTCTTTTGCTGCGCTGAGTTCTCGTAAATGTTGACTGATATTCTTTTTTAAAAGTTTGTTGATATTCTAATTCTTGTCTGAATTTCTGTTTGTCGTTTATTTGATATTTTCAATTTCTCCTTCTATTTTTGCTTGTTGTTGCAAAAGCTGTTGCATTTGAGTATCACCAATAGCTTTTAGTTCACTTTCTAAACTTTTTTTAGCCTCTTCTAAATGAGTGATGGAACGATTGAATTACTTCCACGCCTAAAAAAATCTTTGTTGCTTCAGCAATTTCTGCTTTTTTATCAGAACGAACGATTTCTTCAATTCTTTCTCCGTCAAAGAAAAAATATTGATGTAAACTTGCTGGTAAAATTTGGTTGATTATTTCTTCTGCTTGTTGCAGGGGAAAATACCATTTACCATCATCTCCAGCAACTTGAATTTTTAATTGAGTTTTTCCAGCTTCAATCAGTTCACTCTCATTTTTATAAACCCGACAAGAGCGAGTAGCACGATAGCGATTTCCTTCATGTTCCCAACCAACTTCTACCCAACATTCTACAGGTTGTCCTGGTTGTGCTTCCGCGATTGCTCTTTTATTTACTAACTGTTCTGTGGACGCAAATGCAGCACTAAATTTTTCATATAATACCCACGTAAAAGCATTTAGTAAGCTAGTTTTTCCTGCTCCATTACTACCATGAAATAATTGTGGTATTGCGAACATCTCCCCCAGCTAAAATCATTTCTGGGGTTTTACCATAAAAAGAACGAAAATTACAGAGTTTAATTGAAGTCAGCTTCATGTGACTGCTTCCTTCACAATATTTAAAATATCATCATTAATATGGCCTTTACTTTTTCTATCGAGTCTACTTTTTTCTAGCTTCCATACTTTTTCAATAATTTGTCGTACTTCTGGTGGAGCATTGGTAATTGGTTCTTGGACATCATCAAAATTAGTATCTGGTGACATCTTGGTTTTTCATCAAAAAAATGCTAATCAATAACCCTCTGTAATATTCAACTTTTATCATCACAGCTTTTCTGGTTTATTCCTTCTTCCTAACGATAGATTATTCCTGCTGAATTTCCATACTTTGAGAATCAATTTTAACCAAGATAAAAATTCTGAAAATAAATTGTGTTGAGTGGTTAGCAGCGCAAATTTATGTTATATTGAAATTAAGATAATGGGAATCTATGCTTGCTTAAAAATTTCAGCAATGTTCCATTATACTCAATTACATTCTCGCAAAGTCCTTATGCCATGCCTTCTTCCTATTGGGGGATTTTTTCATCAATTTCAATTCAAAGTTTGATGGTTAGACAAACCAGAAGCTTGTTTCATTTTGAGTCGCAATGGAATCAAGGGAAAAGCACCTAATTTATATTGACAAATTTGTTTCTATAAGGATCATTAAAGAAGGCTGCTATGCTGCTATGCTGCTATGCTGGAGGAACTCACGTTTAAAAATGCGAGATTGAATTAAGGATGGGATTGCATTTCGTACAATTTCCGCTACAATTCTTTTTTAAACTGTTGATCTAAACCCCCTGCCTCTTACCTCCCCATCTCCCCATCTCCCCACCTCCCCATCTCCCCACCTCCCCACCTCCCCATCTCCCCACCTCCCCACCTCCCCACCTCCCCATCTCCCCACCTCCCCATCTCCCCACCTCCCCACCTCCCCATCTCCCCACCTCCTCATTTTTTACGTTGATATGATTGGAGCATCACACATCTTAATTAGTGCAACTGCTACAAGTTTTTTTCTAGGAACTGCTGACCCATCGGTGATTTTAACTGGTGCAATCGCCGGATTGCTCCCAGATATCGACACATCTCTATCACCTGCTGGTCGAATGTTTCCTTGGATTTCTGCATGGTTTGAATCAAAACAGGGACATCGGGGCGCTTCTCACAGCTTGCTTGCATCTGGTGTGGTTGCCGTGGTTTCATATAATATTGCGGTGTGGTTATTTCCCTGGTTTCTCCCTTATGCTTCAGCATTGACGATTGGCTATACATTTGGTTGGTTTGCTGATGTATTTACTCAGGGAGGTTGTGAAATGCTCTGGCCTTATAGAGTAATTTGTGTTTGTCCTGGTAATCGTAATTTAAGGCTAAAAACTTCCTCAAATGCTGAATATATTGTACTGGCTTGTTTGATTGTGGTGGCGATCGCCGTCTTTAACATCAATTCCAGAGGTGGGGTATTTACGCAATTTAATCGATTAATTGGTTCTCCATCTGGTGTAATAAGTTTATACAATCAGCAAGGCAGCAATCACCAAATCATAGTTAATGTTGAAGGTGTTCGTAGTTCTAACCGTGAAAAAGTTAATGGGAAATTTTTAGTTATTCAGCAAAGTGGTTCAGGTTTTATAGTTCAGGGTGAAGATGGAAAAATATATAAAGTTGGTGCTGACCCAGATTCACAAATTATCACTGAGAAAATTACAGGTGATGTTGGACCAAATGCTGTAACAGTGTTAGAAACAGTAAATTTAGACGATGAGCAAGTAGCACTGGCATTGAACAAGTTTATTAGAACTGGAACACTTGCTTATGTAAGCGGTCAAATTTCCATTCAAGCTTTAGATCCATTACCATCACCTGACCCCTATGAATTTCATACCATCAAGCATTCAGGTTCTGGGGTCACGCTTGAAGCTGCACCATTAAAAAATGTTCTAACGCTTTTAGGGGAAGAATTTGGTACTGGTACGCTCTCAATAAAAATGATTATCAGTAGTGGAGTTTAATAATCGAGGAGTCAGGAGAAATAAAGAAGAAAAAGGAAGATAGAAGATAGAATCGTTGAAGTTTATTCTGATATATGATTAGTGTATTCTTGATTAAATCTTCAAGGGCTACTCGCTACAATCATCTATTCTCACTCCTGGCTCATTGATTTTTAAATGCTTTCTCTCTCGTCTAAACCTATATTCCCCCCACCGCCCCAAAAATTCACTTAAATTAACTAATCGGTACAAACGACCAAAACCCTGAGAAAGATGGAAGGGAAAGTCTCGCAGGAGATTCACATCGCTCAACAGCTTAATATTGATCTACAATCTGTTCGACTTGCTGCAAAACAGAGTACTTAACAGATTTTCATCAATAGTATAAATGTATTGTACTATTGATACTTCAAGTGACAGACATTTGTAACCGCGTAATTCAAATTGAAACAGAAAAATAGATACTTCATTTCCACCTAGATTTTTCAACTTCACCTCCAGTTTCAAAAATTGTTGCGTCTGTAACGTCGAGTCAATTCAGCGATGGCGTACCCGCCCGCCGGAGGCGATCGCTTGCGTTAAATTCCCCCAATGCATTGATTGATACCAAAAATATAGAGGGGCGATTGTCTTAAAGACGATCACCCCTCAGCATAGCATCAGATATACAAGTATATTATGACTCTACTGGCTGACGCTCCTGCGTCGCTAACGCTGCGCTAAAGGTCTAGCTTTTAACCATTGTTCTAGGTCGGCTACAGCAGAGAAAGTGAATAAAACATCTGTCAATTCTTCCAATTGTTCAACAGATAACTTACGAATTTGCTCGATTAATGGTGGTCGAATTTCACCAACACGCTGATTGAGTAGGCGTATAATTACTTTCTGCTCACCTTTTAGTTCACCACTTCTCTCAATACTAGTAATATAAGGCATCTTCATTGTCTCCTCATACTGAGTCACTTGTTGGTCAAATTCTGATTGCAGTTCCAAGCCTAGCGTCATCATCCAGTCAATCAATCGATAGAAATCAATGATATCTTGCCGATCACGACCTTGCTCATACAAGCGTTTTAGCAAAGAAAACTTAAATTCCTTTCTGGCTTGAGGATCGCTGGTTGTTTCCAAGGTTCTCAAATGCATCATAACAACCGTAGAAAACAGATTATGGTCTGCTTCTAGTTGGTTGCCATTGTTCTCTATAATCTATCAATTTAGTTGTAGAGAAATCAAATCTTGTTCTGGTTCTTCGTGTTTGTAGAACGAAATGATCTGGTCGCCAATTAGTTTCATTATCTCCCAAAATTACCAGGGAGGTAATTGGCTGTTTATACTGGTCATAGATTCTGTAGTTGTAAACATAAACTCTGTGAGGTAAATTATCATCACGTTGGTTCTGTACTTCTACGTGAATATACAGCCAAGTCTCTTCACCATTAAGCCAATAAACTTTGACTAGAACATCAGCTAGTCTACGACCAATTTCAGCATCTCTAGTAACCTGTATTAGCTCTTTATCCAAAAACTCAATGGGTTTAGTCCAGTCAATATCAGCATAAATATCGGGATAGAAAAAGCTGATAAATTCCCGGAAATAGTTCTTCAGAATAGAATTCCTACGGGGAATCATATTCGGATTTTGGCTGTGCTTTGGCTTTTGCTTGTGCTTTGGCTTTTCGTTGTACCATACTAAATACAATTGTATAGATTGATTTAGAGGATAGCTTTATTTTTAAAGTAACTCCTCTAAATTCCTAAAATAAAGTTGTCCAGACAGGGCGATCGCCTTTGATTCTTCTTTAAGCAATTGCTTAAATCGCTTATGTAACTATAATAGTAGATTTTTTAAGCAACATCAATAGTTAACTAATTAAAGTTGCTTATAGGATTTAACTGATCCATATAAGCAACGCTAATAGGTTACTTGCTGCTACTAACTAAATAAGTTAGCTATAGTTAATAAGTAACTTGAATAGGTAACGTTATGCTTAAGGAGAAAAAGCCAGATAATATTGCAAGTGATATCAAGCAAACTTTAGAAACTGAGAATGGAGAGTCAATTGCTATAAGTTCTCCAGTGTTTTTAGAATGGTTGGAGACTCACAATAGTTTTAAATTTATTGCTGGTGCTGAAGGTGATAATAGTTACCGTGCTAGAAAAGAATTTTTATCAGGTGATCACTATTGGTATGCGGTCAAACGGGTTGATGGCAAGTTACATAAAAAATTCATCGGCAAGTCTAAGGATGTTACCTATCAGCGATTGTGTGAAGTTGCAGAAATCATTAAGCAACCACCCACCAGAGGGAAAAAACAGTCAGAGGTAGAAATTATTCCCACAGAAGCACTAACGCCCCCATCGCCTGCACTGGCTGAACGGATGAGCGAGTTAGAGCTAATCGTTAGGCAACTCCAAATACAGCTACAGGAGTTAGATTCAAAAAAAGTAATGGCGTATCAGTCTACTTTAGGGTGCTGTCTTGTAGGCGATGGGCTACGCCCCACCGGAGGTGATCGCCTAACTGAAGAAAGTAAGCACAGTGAGTCTCTTGGGCAATTGGAGCAGGAAAACCAAAAGTTAAAGAGTACTTTGAATGAGTTAACTAATCAACTAAATAACAAAGATAAGCAACTCAGCGAGCTAAGAACCGAAATTACAGTATTAAAGCAAGAGCTAGTACAAATGAACCAGGGCAAACTAAGAAGCGACCAGTTATGAGTTTACCTATATAGTCCAATACGGTTCAGTTAAGGGAAGAAGGTAGTATTGTCATCCTGACCGGAGGGAAGGATCTCGCCAATCCTTCCCTCCGGTCAGGATGACAGTATAGGGACTCTACCCTATTTTTCAGCTTAACTGAACTGTATTGCTATATAGT
The DNA here is from genome assembly GCA_963766435.1 of uncultured cyanobacterium. Classification (GTDB taxonomy): domain Bacteria; phylum Cyanobacteriota; class Cyanobacteriia; order Cyanobacteriales; family Nostocaceae; genus CAVXZH01. The sequence continues at coordinate 774,362 of CAVXZH010000006.1, read as the reverse complement.
CCAGCAAAATTCTGAACCATAAAATGAGCAAGTGTATGATTTGAAAATGCGATTGCCTACAGCAGGCGGTTACGCCATCGCATCATCGCTTTCAAATCTCTCAACAAGTTCAGCTTACTCTTCTTCATTATTATTGTTAGACTTAAGTTGCTTCACCACATTCCCAATTAATGGTAATTGCTCAAGTACCAATGTCATCAATTTTAGAAAAGACTTCTCAGATAAACGCTTATCATTACGCAACTGCAATGCACCAATTATCAGAATAAATAAAGCAGTGCTAATAATTGTTAAAACGAGATAAGGTAACGGTAATGAACCACCAAAAAAGGCAATTATACAAAAGACAACCACAAATACATATAAATAGAAGATTCCATTACGGAATGCAAAAGGTAATGTAACTTCTGGTTCAGATTTTGCTAATTCTTCTCGTTTAGATTGTTTAGCCATAATATTCTTACCTTGAATAACTTGAATCTGTTCTATACTTTCAGTATTAATATAATATGTATCACCAAATCGACGCTGTTCTTCTTGAATAAATTGTTTCTGATCCATCACATCATCAATTAAACCTGAAATGGAAACTTGTTCATAACTTGAATTACATTCAATTGTCGGTTTTCTATCAGCAAGACGTTTTCTTAAGACTTCATATCTATAAAATTCTCGATTTTGACTATTTTTACAGCTTTGACAATTACAAGGAATTAATTTATTAAACTTCAATTCTTGATAAGAACCATGAATTTTATCCAGTTCATGGGTAACACGAGTCATTAAATCTCGCTTATGCTTACCTGCAACCCGGATTTTGATTTCTCGTAAATCATAATATTCAATTACTTCCGCTTTAGTCTCATCAGCACTAAGAATTACCCCGCTTTTCCAAACATATTTTTGACCATCTATCAAATTATGCATCGCAACTATCAACTGAGTGATGATACCCTTGGGCATAAATTCATAAGTGTAGCGCAAAATGAGATTTTGATTTTCATCCCATTTATATTTCTCAGATTCTTCTGCTAATAACTGCGGTGCAATATAATTTTTAACTTTACCACTGTTAGGAATTTCATAACATAGCTGGAAGTTAATCATTAATTGCAACAATTCAGCTTGTTTATTAGTATATTCTGGTTCTTGCCAAATGCGTTGCAAATCGTTCCAAGTGAATTTACCAAATTTTTGAATAATTTGTCTGTCATCTAAAACCCTATAAACAGCATCAGTTCCCCACTTCGGTTTGAGGATAATAGTATTACGTAAAATTGGGTCATCCTGAAAATGTAGGAATACACCTAAATCATGGAGATAACCACTCAACTGTAATTTATCCTTTTGCTGGGTAAAGCCGTTTTCTTGACAAATTCTCAAATATTCATCTAGACTAATATAATTATTTGAATTACTTTCCAAAACTCGCCGCACTTTTACCCACGTTTTAGGTAGTGGTGTGCCAATATGAGGCAGAGATGTTATATAATGTTGAATTTCACGAATGACTTCAGCTAAACCCCGCTTATTAGCAAAATTAGTCGGTAATATTTCCTTGAGATTATCAAATCTACCTCTTAATTGAGATGCATTAATTTGGAAAGAACGGTCATCTTTTTCATTTTGGATAATCAGCAAAGGACTGTTATCGCTCAGTAGTTTAACAACTTCTAACCAGTAAGAAAAATTGGTATTTTCTTTGCGATTATCTGCAACTAGAACATAGAGAGAACGCTTGGTAAGAAAAAACTGGTGAGTAGAATGGTAAATTTGCTGTCCACCAAAGTCCCAGATATTGACTTGAAAATTTTGTCCATTGGTCAATGGGAATTCCCATTTAATGACATCAATACCCCTGGTAGTATCTTCTGACTGTAATTGATAATTGGGGTTTTGGATTTTTTGCGCCAAAGTTGTTTTCCCCGCACCACCTTCACCCACTATTAGCAGTTTTGCTTCATACAGATATTCTGTACCTTCAGCGTCTAGTTGTCGATAATATTCTCTTATTGCATTGATACCTCGTTTCACGACTTCTGGAGGTGGCGTTATGATGGGATTATTTTCTAAACCCAGATATGTGAGATTTTGAAGTTGGGTGATTGCATCTGGTATTTTTGTGATTTGGTTACACCTTAAATCCAGTTCTGTGAGATTTTGGAGTTGGGTTATCGCATCTGGTATTGTTGTGATTTGGTTCCAGCTTAAATCCAGTTCTGTGAGATTTTGGAGTTGGGTTATCGCATCTGGTATTGTTGTGATTTGGTTTACCGCTAATTGCAGTGTTGTGAGATTTTGAAGTTGGGTGATTGCATCTGGTATTTTTGTGATTTGGTTACAGCTTAAATCCAGTTCTGTGAGATTTGGGAGTTGGGCGATCGCATCTGGTATTTTTGTGATTTGGTTGTAGCCTAAATTCAGTTCTGTGAGATTTTGGAGTTGGGTTATCGCATCTGGTATTGTTGTGATTCGGTTACTGTATAAATTCAGTTCTGTGAGATTTTGGAGTTGGGCGAGCGCATCTAGGATTGTTGTGATTTGGTTCCAGCTTAAATCCAGTGTTGTGAGATTTTGGAGTTGGGTGATTGCATCTGGTATTATTGTAATTTGGTTTCCCATCTCAAAATCATTATTTATCCCTAAATACAGTCTTGTGAGATTTTGGAGTTGGGTGATTGCATCTGGTATTGTTGTGATTTGGTTTCCCGCTAAATTCAGTGTTGTGAGATTTTGGAGTTGGGTGATTGCATCTGGTATTGTTGTGATTTGATTCCAGTGTAAATCTAACCACTCTAACCAAGTCAGTGCAAACACCTCAGCAGGAATTTCGGTTAATCTGTCTTGATAATGAGAAGGACAAACTAAATCTAGTTTTGCTAGCCGTTGCTCTTTTACTCTTTGTATCTCGTCCACAGCCCATTGAGGTGTTGTTACCATACCAGTATTTACCCTAAATAGAAAACGCCCCCTGAAATCCACCAGGATTCTAGTACCTGTCTACAGTGACTATAAGACATTTTACGTAATTATTTGGGTAAATTATTGTGATTTTTAGTTGAATACAGAATCTAATATCCCACATCATAGGACAAATTTATACTTTAGACCCCTTGCCAACTCTCTCCAGTATAGAAAACGTTTACTGAGTAATTCTCAACTCAAACTCCACCCCATCATTATTCTTAGTGGAAAAAATTCACTCAGCCAAAATACGATGTTCTTATCAAGCTAAATAAATCTTAAAAAAGTTTAGGTGGAACAGATGCATTATAATCAGAGACATCAGCCAAAAAAGGCAGATAAAAAAAGCCTCAGTATCCCTTTGCTTTGATGAGCGTCTACCAAACGCTCCGCAACAGTTCAACCTCGGCCTCACATTCGTATATTTAAAAATTTAAATTACCTCTATTGTAATGTGAAAAGAGGCATCGCGCAAAGCATTTGTTTGCTGAGGGTCGAAAACCCTACCCAACAAACAAAAATGGCATACGATTGCCTACGGCAGGCGCTTGCGCCATCGCCCCGCCCAAGTTTCATTGAGTGATGTATTACCATCCTTAAAACCCGATATCAGCGAGGAATAGACTGGAAATAGTGTATTTATGTACAAAATTAGGTTAATATACCAAATAATTCTGCCTATTATGCTTTTGAGGATAATATCCAGAAAAATTCTAGATATCCACCCTAAACCAAGTATTTATACGTAAAAAATCTGTATAATACTTGGCTATTGAATCCTGCTATATCTATTAACACCAATGAATAAAGTTACTGGAAAAGTAGTTGGCATTGATTTAGGAACTACCAACTCGGTAATAGCTTTGATGGAGGGAGGTAGACCAACTGTTATTGCTAACGCTGAAGGTTATCGTACTACTCCATCAGTTGTTGCATATGACAAGAGAGGGGATTGTTTTGTGGCCGAATGGCTAAAAGACAAGCTGTAACCAATCCTATAAATACATTCTACTCTGTAAAACGATTTATTGGTCGCAGATATGATGAAGTAATCTCAGAAAGAAATCAAGTTTCTTACAAAACAATTTCTGATAGAGATAACGCTATCAAACTTGATTGCACTGCCTTAGGGCAACATTTTTCACCTGAAGAAATTGCTGCAAGAGTTTTGTCAAAGTTGGTCGAAGATGCGACCAGATATATTGGTGAATCTATCAATCAAGCAGTCATAACAGTTCCTGCATATTTCAACGAATCGCAGCGTCAAGCTACCATTGCTGCCGGTCGAATAGCTGGTTTGAACGTACTAAAAATTGTAAATGAACCAACGGCTGCATCTCTTGCTTATAGCTTGAAGAGGGGTGCTAAAGAAACAGTTCTAGTATTCGATTTGGGTGGAGGTACTTTTGACGTTTCTATTTTAAGAACAGGTGATGGAGCTTTCGACGTACTAGCTACTACAGGGGACACACGACTTGGAGGCGATGACTTTGATCAGAAAATAGTTAATTGGCTTGTTGAGGAATTCAAGAAAACTGAGGGAGTTGATCTAAGTAATAATTTAGAAGCTAAACGGCGCTTAATTGAAGCAGCGGAGAATGCCAAAATCGATCTCTCGACCTTTCAAGAAGTTGAGATTAATCTTCCCTTCATTACCACTGTAGGCTCAAAGCCTATAAACTTGGAAGTAATTCTTACAAGGGCGAAATTTGAGAATCTTTGTGCTAGTCTTATTCAACGCTGTCTTACTCCCGTAGAAGCTGCTCTTCAAGACGCAGGATTGAAAAAATCGCAGATTGATCAAGTTGTCTTAGCAGGTGGAGCAACACGCATTCCTGCAATTCAAAAACTAGTTCGTGAACTTTTAGGTAGAGAGCCTAACCAAACAGTTAATCCTGATGAGGTTGTCGCTATAGGTGCTGCTGTTCAAGCTGGTATTTTATCGGGTGAACTTAATTTCAGAGTTCTTGATGTTACGCCATTATCTTTAGGCATCTCAACTAATGGCGGTAGAATGACGGTTATCATTCCGCGAAATACAAAACTTCCAGCAACAGGTACTAGAGCTATATCTACTGCAATAGACAATCAGACCTCTGCATCAATACGAGTCTATCAAGGAGAACATGAACGGGTAGAAGAAAACACTTTCTTGCATGAATTTAAGCTGAATGGGATTCCGCCTGCTCCTAGAGGTGTTCCTAAAATTAAAATCACCTATGAAATTGATGAAAACGGAATTCTTAGAGTCTTAGCGGAAGATAAGGATACAGGTCAATCTAAATTAGTTGACATTAGAGTTCTTCAATTAATTGAGGATCTGCGAGTCACCATCAAAGATTTTCCCCCTCAATCAAAAGCGGAGGCTACGAAGATACTAGATGAAATTGAGAGAGAAGCAACCAAGCCAAAAAACAACCCTAATGAGCTTGTGAATCGTGGGCGTAGACTTGTCCAAATATTCAACACCGTTAAAGGAGTAGCAGGAGCAGCCATGTTTTTGTATGGTCTTATTTCAGGTGAATCAAATGAGGGTTAAATGATAAACTCACTTAGTGGAAGAGCGGAAGAGCTTTAGTTGTATCAGTGCGATCACTGATCTTGTAGGGTGCGTTAATTAAATGTAACGCGCCTTGTTCTTGTTTGGATTAAAGCAATTTATTCACGGTGATCGCTCTATAAAAAATAATTGGAGCGGACAATATTGCGATGTTTTGGTTTTGATTTAGGAGCGATGCCTGCGGCGAGCGAAGCGATCGCACAAGTGCTGATACCATATCTATGTGAAGATGCGATAAAATGCGCCGAAGGCGGGCGTTAGGCCATCACATCATCGCTTTCAAATCTCTCAAACAGTCATAAAGTTACTCTACTACAAAGTGCATATTTTTTAACAATGCCTAAAAGGTAGGCATAACAATACTTTTCAGTCCATCTTGCATGATTTTACAAAAACTTTGATTGCAATGCTAAAATTATGCAAGTTCAGCTTATTCTTCTTCATTATTATTGTTAGACTTAAGTTGCTCCACCACATTCCCAATTAATGGTAATTGTTCAAGTACCAATGTCATCAATTTTAGAAAAGACTTCTCAGATAAACGCTTATCATTACGCAACTGCAATGCACCAATTATCAGAATAAATAAAGCAGTGCTAATAATTGTATCTCCCTCTAACTGTCCAACGGCTCGATAGCTTTTACTGACTCTGGCAGAATAAATAGGTAATTCTGAATGCACTTTTTTGAAACGTAAACTGGGATGATTTGGGTCTTGTTTAAATTGGCGGTATGCTTCGCGGATTTGCTCTCGTACATTTTCTGGTAAATTACCAAAAGCGTGGCGAAACTGAGAAGTGATTTGAGAATTCACAATGTATCTGCATCTAATTGTTGAGTTTTACCTGCGCGATATTCAGCCATCGCTTGTGCTGCTAAGAGAGCTAGTCCATCTGGAGAACTTTCAAAAGCTTCATCCCATCGCTGTTCATCTTCGAGTTCTTCTAAAATCATCATAGCCATAGCATTTTGTTGACTGACTGGTAAGCTTTTGAGTTTGATAATCGCTTGTTCGAGTAATTCTGTCATGGTGAATAATTATCCTATACTTTCCTATAGTTTATCGAAAAAATCAGAGGGTGGGGGGAAAGAGGCAGGGGAGCAGGGAGCAGGGGAGCAGAGGAGAATAAGAGTTTTTTTGTAATACTTGGTAGGGAAAAATTGATACATTCTCTAAAAATCAGGAAAATGTATCCTATCTTTAATTTTCTCCTCCGCCCCTCTGCCTCCTTCAAGTCAGATTAGTAATTGTTCGTAAAACATCAGAAACATCTGTTTTATGCAGGGAAACTCCATATCTTGTTTCAAATAATTCAATCTGCTCTCTATAAATTTTTTCTGTTTTATAGTCTTCCTGGAAATATTCACCATCTTTATAACCATATAAAATAAAATTACCTATAACTCTTTTCAGAAAGTTTTTTCGAGCGGTTACTCTTTTATTAGCCCTAAAATATCCAATTAAAAATCCATGAAAATAATGTAAAAAGTAGTTCATTTCCTCTTGAGAAAATTCTGAACTGAGATGATGCTGTGTTTGGAATTTATCGTAATTATATAGTGCAGTATCCTCTATTATTTTATGCAGGTTTAAACACATATATCCTTGAGTATCAAAGATATCCATAATATAAAAAAATACCCCATTTTCTCTCTTGATAACTAATAAAATATGAAAACAAAAACTACTTTTCAGAAAATTGTAGGAAATACTACTCTCACCAAAAAGCCATTCTAAAACAGTAAATATTTCTGCTAAATTGAGATAGCTACCTTCTTTAATATATTGACCTATAGCGAGATTAAAATAAAATTTAGATGCATCTGAAATCTGTATACCATTATCTCTATACAGTCTGTTATGCTCTGCATCATCTATTCCCCAGAGTTCATATTTGATTCCATTACATTCTAAGTCAATTTTGTAACGGTCTTTGGTTTGCTTAATTATTTCAGGCATGATTTTTACTAGACTAGTACTTAGTCAATCTCAACTTTAACTCAGAAATTATATAGTATTTATGTACTACAAATCATATGGTTACAGAAAAAAATGATAAGGCAATACAGTTCAGTTAAGCTGAAAAATGAGTCAGAGTCCCTATACTGTCATCCTGACGGTCGGGAAGGATTCCTCGCAGATCCTTCCCGACCGTCAGGATGACAATACTACCTTCTTCCCTTAACTGAACCGTATTGAATTATAAGGGGAATATTTTAGAGAGCGATGGCGCTTGCACCTGCTGTAGGTGATGGCGTACCCGCCCCCTGGAAGCGATCGCACTTAATTCGTCTAATCTCGCCAATATTTGAGCCTGATACTTATTAAGGGAAAGGACAGGGGATGCAGGGGAGGAAGAATTAATACTTATTTTATCATTAAAAAGCGTTTGATAAACAGCAGTTTCTTTCCTCCCCTGCTCCCCCTGCTCCCCCTGCATCCCCTGCTCCTTTCTCAAATATCTAACAACCCATAACGCATTTGTAAATCCAACAACTTCATCCGCGCTTCTCCAGCATTATCAGCTAAATCCGCAAACTCCACAAAACGCCGTAATTCCTTTTTTAATAAATTCCGTTCCACCTCCATAGTTTGTCGGTCTAAATCTGGAGGTAAAACAATCATGTCAAAGATGGTAGCACGTTCTTTATGAGGATGAGGACGCAAAACTCTTCCCCGTCGCTGGATAAATTGACGTGGATTTCCGGAACTGGATAGAATTACGGCTGTTTGAATTGCGGGAATATCTACACCCTCATCTAAACAACGAATTGCGACTAAACCTTGTAATTCCCCACTTTCAAATTGATGACGTAAAGCTTCTCTTTCTGCTAATGAAGTTTTGGCAGTATAAGTACTTACCTTAAACCCCAACTCCACACCCAAAATTTTCGCTACGGCTTGAAGTTGATGCAAAGATGAACTTTCTCCTCCATTAGCTGAACCATCGCTACAATAAAAAAGTGTATGGCTCGTTTCTCGGCGATTTACCATTAATTCTCGTAAAGCAGTTAATTTGTTTTCTGCTGTATTAATTAATCTCGCTCGTTGCATTAACAACCATTTAATCTCTTCTCTGTCTTCCCAATCTCCATTTTCCTGTTCTCTATTCTGGAGCGATCGCCCAATTTTTTTAGTTAACTTTAAATAAGCCAGACTTTCATCTTCGGTGAGTGTCACCAAAACCGGATGATATAGATAATGTACCAAAGCACCTTGAGCGATCGCATCCTTCAAACTAAACTCTGGCTGTAAAACTCTGACCAAAATAATCAAATATAGATTGTGTTCCCCCATCATCAAAATACCTTTCCGGTGTAGCGGATAAAGCCAAGCGTAACCCGATGCTTCCGGGTAAACTCTCTTCCAACCTGGGTGAACCTAAATTATGTGCCTCATCACCGATAATTAAAGTTTTCTGGGGAAAATATTTCAGTTGGGATTGTAAACCTTCGCTAATAAAAGTCGAGTTAGTGGTGATGACCGTGACAAAACTTTGAGAACCAGAATGCAAATTATAAATTTGATTACATAGTTGACTTTGCCAAGTATGTAAATTCTCGAAAGCTAAAATCGGCTGTAAGTTAAATTTCTCACATTCTCTTGCCCATTGAGCGACAAGATGACGATAAGGACATACCACTAACAAAACCTGTAAGTTAATCTGCTGGTACAATTGACAAGCGATCGCCAGTGCAGTGATAGTTTTCCCACTACCAGTAGCCATTTTCAAAGTTCCCCGACCACGATTAGTAAACCAGCTACTAATAGCTTGTTGTTGATAATCCCGCAATTGCAAGGATTGAGGTAATCGAGGAGAACCTGGTAAAGATGGCGGAAATTGATAACTACTTTTATTTTCCCCCACGAATAATTTGCGGGGGGAAATAGGTAGTTGCTGCACCAGATGAGGCTTCAAGTACATAAATTAGTTGTCAGTTGTGGGTGATTAGTCAACAGCCAACCTTAGTTATAACCACGCCAAATTCCCACTAGAGAACCCTGTACCTGGACGTGCATAGCCGGAACTTCAATGGGATTATACTTAGGATTAGCTGGTTTGAGGGTAACAAGATCGCCTTGCAGATAAAAACGTTTTAAGGTCGTGCCATGTCCTTCTACCCTAGCAGCGACAATAGTACCATTTTTCAAATTATTTGGTTCTGAGACTGGACGCAGAAACACAACATCGCCATCAGCAATTAGATCTTCAATCATACTATCACCAGCCACCCGTAAAGCATAACTATGGGGAGGTAAAGCTAAATTAGAAAAATCTAGATGATCTACAGCGTCGGTGAATGGTTCAATTAAACCACCTGCGGCAATTGTGCCTAAAATGGGAATTCCTTGCTTAATGGCGTGTAAAATGCGAATAGTTCGCGCCTTACCTTCATTCCATTCAATATATCCCTTGGTACGTAAATGTTCCAATCGACTTTGAATCGGAGCCGGCGATCGCAAATTCATTCCTTGCATCATTTGCCGAATTGATGGAGAATGTTGGTGAATACGGATGTATTCCGTCAACCATTCATAGAGTTCTTGTTGAGCTTCAGTTAATCTTTCCATAATTTTGCCGGGAAGTATTTATAAATGTCCCTAGAACATTAGTACTACAAAAATCTGTGGATAACAAGATAAATATCAAAATAAATTGGGAATAGGGAGCGTGACCTAGAACAATCATTCTCTACAAATATGAAAACACATCCTGAGATTGTGTAGATAATAGGAATAGAAAACTTCAATATCGGAATGGCAAATCATGTACCGTCAGAAGAGGTAGGGAAGCAGGGAGGATAGGTACGGTACAGGTACAAATCTTTTCCCCCTGCCCCCTGCCCCCTGCCCTCTTCCGGCTCCCTGTTCCCGAATTAAAAGCTATTGTCAACCTCCACCCAGAAGACTAGCGAGCAAGGCTTTTTGAGCATGCAAGCGATTTTCAGCTTGATCCCAAACCCGTGATTGAGAACCTTCAATCACTGCTTCGGTAATTTCTTCTCCCCGATGAGCTGGGAGACAGTGTAAGACAATGGCTTCGGGGTCAGCCAGACTTAAAAGAGATTCAGAAATTTGATAAGGTTGGAAGATAGGTAAACGATTATCAGCTTCTGCTTCCTGACCCATGCTAGCCCAAACATCGGTGTAAAGTATATGCTGCTCCTTTCACCGCGATTTCGGGGTCATGAGTGAGGAGAACTTCAGTTTGATGGTTGGCGATCGCTTCAGCTTGAGCCACAATTTTGGATCTGGCTCATAACCATTGGGGAAAGCGACTCTCACATTCATTTTTGCCAAAGCACAACCAAGCAGTAAAGAATTAGCGACATTATTGCCATCACCCACATAAGTCAAAGTTAACCCAGCCAGAGAGCCAAAGCATTCTTGAATAGTCAACAAATCCGCTAATACCTGACAAGGGTGTTCTAAATCAGTCAGAGCATTAATGACGGGAATTTTGGCATAATGAGCAAAGGTAGCTAAATCCTGCTGGGCAAAAGTGCGAATTGCCAAAATATCAAGATATCTATCCAAAACGCGGGCAGTATCTTGAATAGGTTCACCACGACTAACTTGAGTCACATTGGGGTTAAGGTCAATCACCTGTCCACCCAATTGGTACATAGCCACAGTAAAACTAACTCTAGTGCGAGTAGAAGCCTTAGAGAACAATAAACCCAAGACCTTGTTACACTGCAATTTGAGTTGTTGTGATTTCAACTGGGTGGCTAATTGCAGGAGGTCGTGCAATTCCGTAGAATTGAGATCCGCTAAACCAAGTAAATCTCGTCCGATCAATGCTGTCATCTCAACTCTCCAGGAGATTCGCTATACATATCAATGTATCAAGATCGGGAACCGGGAATAGGGAATCGAAAATTTATTGATAATAATTTTTTTTGGACTAGACACTATACAAAAGAGTGTGTTATGGTAGAATGAGAAACGGGTTGCTGCTTACAAGCAACAATCAATTCGCCAGCATAGCACAGTGGTAGTGCATCCGACTTGTAATCGGAAGGTCGCGGGTTCAAATCCGGCTGCTGGCTTTTATTTATGGTGTAGTTTAGCACATTATATGTCACAGTTCGCAAATTATTGTCGTTCTTCTCAGATTAATGTCGCTCATCAACACAAGCATCCTGCAAAAAGCATTTACAGGACAACTCACTGAAGATAAAGCAAAAACTGCAATACAAGAAACAGCAGCATGACTACGATTACACTGCAAACCCTTGAAAACTGGTTAAATGTACCAGCAGAAACAGAAAATCTTGAATTTAAAGAAGCCAAAACCCAATTTGATACAACTAAACTTCTGAAATATTGTGTAGCACTGGCAAACGAAAAAGGCGGTTTTCTGGTTTTTGGCGTTACCGATAAACCACCTCGCCAAGTAGTAGGTACTCTAGCTTGGCCAACAGTGGATAAATTAAATGAGATTAAAGCATATATAGTTCAAAAACTCAAATTTCGGGTAGACGTTACAGAATTACAACATCCTCACGGAAGAGTGTTGGTTTTTGTAGTGCCAACCCGTCCCGTTGGGCAACCATTAGCTTTAGATGGGGCTTACCTAATGAGAGCGGGAGAAGATTTAGTACCAATGACACCAGATGTACTCAAGAGCATTTTTGCAGAAGACCAACAAGATTGGTTTTCCCAGTCTGCTCGATCTGATGTCAGCCCTGATGAAGTAATTAAGCTTTTAGATACTCAATCATACTTTGACCTGCTAAAAATTCCCTATCCAACTACCCGCGATGCAGTTCTTGATAGATTGCAAAGCCAAGATTTAATTCTAAAAACAGCACAGGGTTGGACAATTACAAACCTAGCAGCCATTCTTTTAGCAAAAAAACTAGATACCTTTTCCCCTGCATTGGCTCGTAAAGCACCTCGTGTAGTTATTTACGAAGGTACAGATAAGTTAAAAACTCGTAATGAAATAACGGGTGTTAAAGGTTATGCAGTTGGTTTTGATGGATTAGTAAATTTTGTCCATTCAGCCGCACCACAAAATCGGTTTATAGAGGAAGTTGTGCGAGAAGAAGTAAAGATGTTCCCAGAGCAGGCTTTAAGAGAACTGATTGCTAATGCTTTGGTACATCAGGATTTTCTGGCAACAGGTACTTCAGTGATGATCGAGATGTTTAGCGATCGCATTGAGATATCTAATCCTGGTATTCCACCCATTAAGGTAGAACGATTTATTGATGAAAATCGTTCCCGTAATGAACAACTCGCTAATTTAATGCGACTTTTCGGTATATGTGAAGAAAAAGGTAGTGGCATTGATAAAGTTGTAAAAGCAGCAGAAGACTCTCAACTACCTGCACCAGATTTCCGAGTAGGTGACACACGCACTACAACAATCTTATTTGCCTATCAGGATTTTGCTGATATGAGCAAAACAGATCGAAGTCGAGCCTGTTATCAACACTGCTGTCTGCTATATGTCAATAATAAAAGAATGTCTAATCAAACACTACGAGAAAGGTTTGATCTAAGTGAAATACAGACAGCAACAGTATCTCAGATTATTGGTTATACCAAAGAAGCTGGATTAATTAAAGCAGACCAATCGGAAACAAATTCTACACGCTATGCCAGATATATGCCCTTTTGGGCGTAGATAGTGTTTTAGAGCAAATCGAGATTAGCAACTCTCAAATCCCGGAACCCTTACAAATTCAACAAAAAAGTGTTTTAGAGCAAATCCAGATTAGCAACTCTCAAATCCCGGAACCCTCCCAAATTCAACAAAAAAGTGTTTTAGAGCAAATCGAGATTAGCAACTCTCAAATTCTGAAACCCTTGCAAATTCAACAAAAAAGTGTTTTAGAGCAAATCCAGATTAGTAACTCTCAAATCCCGGAACCCTCCCAAATTCAACAAAAAAGTGTTTTAGAGCAAATCGAGATTAGCAACTCTCAAATCCCGGAACCCTTACAAATTCAACAAAAAAGTGTTTTAGAGCAAATCCAGATCAGGGAAAAGACAAACCTGCCAAAAAAATATTCTTCATTTAAAGCTCTTGTTGCCTTTCTGGAATCCTTTATCCCACATTCCGCACCCCAACTGTCACACCTCAATAAAACTCATATATTTAGTACATAAGAACTATTCATAGGGAGAGTTTACTAAAACTAAATAGGAATTATTTTTATTAAGGTGGATATACAGTTAATATATGGCACATAAAAATAATAATCATTTTTATGTGGGGGAAGGGAAAAGTTACCAGTAGTAGCTTTTCCCTTTTTGTAATTCAACTAAATATAAAATTTCTGGCACAAATAGGAACGAAAAATGTGAAAATTTAAATTAATATCGTTGTAGGTAATTTGAAGAAAATGATTAATATCAAAGATATTGAGATTAAGAATATAGATCATTTAGGTATAGTAGCCGGAATAATAGATGAAATAGGATTAGTAGAGATAATTAATGATTTAATAGGGCAGGAAGAGGGAGAAAAAGTTAGTGCAGGACAGGTGGTTAAAGCGATGATTTTAAATGGATTGGGAATGGTTTCTCAACCCTTGTATATGTTTCCTAGATTTTTTGAAAATATTGCTTGTGAACATTTAATTGGCTCTGGTGTAAAAGCTGAATACCTAAATGATGATAAACTGGGTAGAGTCATGGATAAATTGTTTGTAAAAGGGTTAGATACAATATATTTAGCTATTAGCTTAGGTGCTGTCAAACAGTTTGATGTATCTTTGAAAACTTCACATTTAGACTCATCTTCATTGCATGTACATGGAGAATACAATTGTAATTTACCATCAGTAATATTTGATAAACCGAGTAATTCTGAATCTTTAGAAGCACCAGAAATAAAATCACGGGAAACAATAAATATTACACATGGCTATTCTCGTGACCATAGACCAGATTTAAAACAATTTATCATAGAATTAATATGTTCAGGTGACGGTGATATACCAATTTTTTTGAAAACAGAATCTGGAAATCAAGTTGATTCAAAATGTTTTGCAAAAATTGCATTAGAGTATCGTGAAAAAATTCAAATGGATAGTTTAATAGTCGCAGATTCTGCATTATATACAGAAGAAAATATCAAGTTAATGTCTAATCTGAAGTGGTTATCTCGTGTGCCGTTAACTATAAAAGAAGCAAAACAATTAGTAACAAATTTATCGCAACTAGATTTTGTTCAAAGTAAAATAGATGGATATTCATATGTGGAAAAAAGAGTCACTTATGGAGGAATAGAGCAAAGATGGTTGGTAGTACAAAGTTTTCTGAGAAGAAAATCAGATTTACGTAAATTATCACGAAATATTGAGAAATCCCTCAAAAGTGTTGAGACGAAATTAAAAATCTTATCTCAAGAGAGGTTCGCATGTTCATCTGATGCAATGAAGGAATTATCAAAAATATCGAAACAATTTAAATATCATCAGGTAGAGAATATTGAAATAACCGAAAAAGAGCCAGACAAAAAAGATGAGAACCAAGATAAATATTATCAAATTTTTACAACTGTCTCAAGAAATGAAGATGCAATTGATATCGAAACCAGAAGTGCTGGACGCTTCGTTATTGCCACAAATATTTTAGAATTAAGCAGTCTTAGTAACGATGAAATGATTTCCAAATATAAAGCACAGCAATCATGTGAAAGAGGATTTGGTTTTTTGAAAGATCCACTCTTTTTTGCAGATAGTATTTTCCTGAAAAGACCAGAAAGAATAGAAGCTCTGGCAATGATTATGGGGTTGTGTTTACTAGTTTACACACTGGCTCAACGACAAATTAGAGCAGCTTTATCTGCTTCAAACTTAACTGTAAAAAATCAACTGGGTAAATCAATTAAAAATCCCACTCTCCGTTGGATATTTCAATGTTTTCAATCGATTCATCTAGTTACTTATCATCATAAGATAGAGGTTTCTAATTTAACTCCAGATAGAATTTTTATTCTTACATTACTTCCTGAAAATTGTCGTCGCTATTACCAATTTATAACTTAGTTTTTTTATCCTCATATTTTATTTTTTATAATTGGACTATTTAATTTTATTTTTAGTCCTAAATTGCCATGTTTTTTTATACTTATTTATCTGTTATTTTATTGATTTTAATAAACTACATTTATTTTAAACTGAAAAATTATAGATTTCTATTATCAATTGAGTCATGAATTGCTTTGATTCTTTATTGCTTCTTATTGAGAATCGATTAAGAATTGATTATCGGATATTAACACCTTACTCGCAAGCAATAATGTATTAATTTTAACTACTTTGAGGGAAATTTTTAAGTAATTACTAGTTGTGACAGATACGGGTGCGGAATGTGGGCTTTATTCCTAGCTAAGGAAAAACCTATAACTTTTGCATCTTGGCTAAATGCCCTGATAACTTTTTTGGTACTCTTGGATTTTTGCTTGATATTAATACAGAGTAACGTTATTAAAATTTACATATAAGCCTAGTATAAAAGTGTCTATTAATCTGTAACTCCAGATTTGTCATAAAACTGATTATTAGATACTAGTGATATTAGGTGTTGTTATGAGTGAGATAAATTCTCAGGACTATGCTAATTTCTGCCATGAAATTAAACAAAGAATTCGCTATTGCCTACCTCCCCAAGTTTTACAAACTCATAACCCCATACTAAGCATCTAGCCCTAGAGAGATATTTTAAGTATCTTTGCTGCATCATCCACGGGATTAGGGGTCGGTTTATCTAAATCCTGTATGGTCAAACAAGCTTCTTTTTCAGGCATTTTTAGGACGTTCTTGAACATTTGTTCCTGTATAATCAGGTAAATTTTTAGCAACTTGGGTATTAACGGTTTGAAAATTCGTTCTAAAATTCCTCTTTCAGGTAAGCGATGGCAACGCGGACGCCACAGGCATCGCGCAATTTGGTTAAATAGCTTATGATGGTTATAGAATAAAGGTTACAAACTTTAAAAGTCGTTGCGACATTGTTTGGGAATTGCGACATTTAATTTGTGAATGTACATAAATGGTCGGAGGAAAAGTTAATTTTGTCTACTACAAGTCAGCCTAGTCTCTTATCTTTTACTCTCGACGGTTGGATTGCTTTAGGTGGACAGGTTTCTGTCTCACTGGTTGACCGAGTGGGGGTATTAGTTGGTCGAAATGGGGCTGGCAAATCAGCTATTCTGGAAGGACTTGAAGCTATCTCATTATTTGCTACTCGTGGATTCCCTCGACATCCGTTTGATAGCGATGGTATTCCTAAGATATTAGATATCGAAGTTTTAACACCGACAGAGCGTTTTCTTAAGTACAGATATGAACTGATACTTCTCCCTGTGTCTGCCGAAGATTCAGATATAGGTGACTCCACAAGTGATAATTCAGAGGAAAGCCAATACTCTTGGAATGACCGTTGTGAATATATTGATGGAGATAGAGAATGTATATGGACGACTGAAAATGGGGTGACAAATTTAATTAATAGTGACGCTAAATCTATTATTAATGTTGGAATTGCCAATTTGCTTAGACAATCAAATCGTTCAGAAGAGTTACGACAAATATTGCCTCAAGAGATGCGATGGGTTTACAGTGTTTTGGGGGGAATTCGTTTTCTGGAAAAAGCTCAGATCCGTCAAACATCGAGAAGACGACCAATTTTGATCAAGGTGTCAGGTAAAAAGATTGTTTATACTTCTAATTTTGGCAGAGCAGACAATCTTGCTCATAAAATATTTCGTCGTATAGATAAGGGAGAACTTGACGAACTGGAAAACGTTTGTCAGCGAATTGGACTGGGAAGCAAAATCAGTGTACAGAAGTTTGTTTTAAATGAAGAGTCCAGTGGAAAAATTAAAAGCGAAGATGAAGAATATCTTTGTTCAGTATTGCTAGATGGTGTCAACATTGGATTGCTTTCTGATGGAACACTTCGGGTTTTGTCGATTCTTATAGAAATAATTCCTTCATCTTCTGAGTCAACGACAATAATAATTGAGGAACCAGAGACACAAATTCATCCTGGAATGCTAGAAAAGTTACTGAAGGAAATTGAAGCATACACTTTTGAAGAAAATTTAATTCTCTCGACGCATTCACCACAAGTAGTAGCATGGACTAGCCCAAAAAAGATCAACCTGGTTTATCGAAATGATGGACGAACTAGTGTGAGGAAGTTAAATGAAAAAGAGATTCAAAAAGTAACCGATTATCTTTACGAAGAAGGGGACTTAGGGGACTGGCTTTATAGTGGTATTCTTGATGAGTAACTGTTTGATTGCCATAATTGCTGAAGATCAGACGGACTGCAACACGGTTCGGACAATTATACATCGTGTGCTTGGCAAGAATACCGGGACAAAATTGTGGGCATCTAAAGGTTGTAGTACATTAAAGAGAAAGCTATCGGCAAAACTTACAGCTATGTCCAATGAAGGCTGTAATGTCTGTATAATCATGCATGATTTAGATCGGAACCCACAGAATAACTCTCTTAATGATGAAGCAAAATTGCGTGAAACCTTGGAAATAGCAGTTTCTAAATGCTATTCAAGCTGGCTTAAAATTTTGCACCACTAATGACGAAAGTGACACATTAGTTTCTCTTGACTCTTTGGAGGATTCTATATCATACTATGAAAATACTATTGAAATGGAACCTCGCGGGTGGGTTACTATAGCCCCAGGAGAAGAAGGTTATGCTTTCACATTCACCAATGCTGCTGCCCGAAAATTCTGTAGAAAACAAGAACAAAAATATGGACACCCCCGAAGTATTAGATCCTAAGCAAGTTAGGGTTGGTTACAATACTCACCTCTCTTCCAAAGATCGGCATGAGTGGCTAAAAACACGGCAATATTCTCAGACTAAGCCCTCTTTAACATCTTTAGTCGCTTGATTTCCAGTGATTTAGGGTTTCAAATTTTTTAATCTTTGCTTTCAGTCCTTCTACTCCTGGTTGCATGAATAAGTCGGCTATAGTGTCACCAGCCTCTTGTAATAAAAAGACGCCTAGAAAGCGTCTTTTTTTGTAAAGGGTATTTAAAAGCCTTATAACCATAAATCAACATATTAAAAGTGTTGAAGTAGGTTTAATATCAAGATAAACCTTTGTTGTTAAGCATTTACATTATTTTTTAACAAAACTTTTCAACCCCACATTAAAAAGTTTTATTTGGTTTTATGAAGTTTCATCCTCTCGAAAGGGATTCAGTATCCTCTTGCTAAGTCCATCCTCTTGGAATTACCCATACCCCTCCAAGTCCGTTGTGCTTAAACTCGCTGTAGTGTTGTGTTCTCGGTTAAGCATCTCTGGTTCATGTGCCAGTTATACTGTGAAAATGTGAATAAGCTAAATCTCCAATCGTTGATTGGAGAAATTAACTAGCCAAAAAATATACTGATTTTGGGTTGTGAAACCGCAAAAAAGATAAATAAACAAGAATCAGATTTGTTTACTTCAGGTAAGGATAAGCGATTTATGTTGTTATTATCAATCTAAAATAATTGATTTTCTTTGCTAGAATTTGCTCGGAAGAGAGCGATCGCGGAATTCCCAGCTTTACCGATCACATCACTAGATAAATCAAGCATCAAATATAACTGCGGATGAACTAAAATTAGAAAGTGCCATCTTGCTTTACCAATAAGGTAAAATTAGTAGTGGTGATTATAATTAGGTATACATCACGAATTACAGTCAAATCTCCAACCATTGGTTAGAGAAATTAATTGGACGAAAAATCTAGCGATTTTTTCCTCGCTGTAAAGTTTTACATCAATCTATTTACTATTTTTTGTAAACTAATGCTAGAAATTAACTTTCAACAGATTCGTCCTTATAATGGTGGGTTGACAGACGCATTTGAAGAGTTATGCTGTCAAATATTTCACAGACTGTCTGATAATACAATTCCAAATTATCAGATACCAAAAGGAAGCCAATTTCAACGTTTTCGAGGTGCTGGTGGTGATGGTGGAGTTGAAGCACTTTGGATTTTACCAAACGGACAGAAGTGGGGACTTCAAGCTAAATATTTTGGTAAATTAGAAGCTGCTCAATTTCAACAATTGGATAAATCACTGAAAACAGCATTAGAAAATCATCCTGAACTCACAAAATATATCTTTTGTATTTCATTTAACTTTACTGGTAAAACAGGTAGAGGAAAAGGAGAAATTGATGAAATTCAAACATGGAAAGAGCAAAAATCACAAGATTTAAAGTCTCAAAATATTTCTATTGAATTTTGGACAGAAAGCACACTTAGAGATTATTTACTTGCTGTAGATACCGGAGGCGGTTTACGTCGCTACTGGTTTGACCATGAAGCGATGACGAGGGATTGGGTTCAGCAAAGATTAAATGATGCGGAAGCTCAAGCGGGTAAACGTTATTCTCCAAAACTTTCTGTAAATGTTCCTGCTTTTGACGCTTTAGAAGCTTTTGCTCATCAAGATAGTTGGAAAGAACAAGTAAATCAGTATTTACAAGAATTTAATAATAATATTCAGGAATGGCATCGTCATATTAGAAATGCAAATAAATTGCCAGAGAATAGCATTCAAATAGTCGAAAATATTGCCGAAGAAATTATTTCAATAAACTCGATTTTAAATCCACATATTCACTCTCAATCTTCTAATAATTTAGAGAGGATAATGTTACAAATTAGTAATCTCATAGAAAACATAATACAATTAGAACAAATATTTCTTAATGAACTTACAGAGGAGTATGGTGAAAATGCAGATACTGCCCAATTTAGACAATTTCATGCTGGATACCAATCTGATTTTCCTGCTGCAAAGTTAGATACAAGTCGTGATTTACTGAAATGCTTATATAAAATTAAGAAATGGATAAATAGTCCAGAATTTATTTTACCTAACAGCCAATTTATGCTATTACGTGGTTGTGCTGGAGTTGGTAAAACTCATGCTATTGTGGATCACGCTCTGCATATTAATAACAGAGGACAAATATGTTTAGTATTTTATGGTGAAGATTTTACTGGAGATGAACCTTGGAAAATTATTGTTAATAAGCTGGGTTTATCTAGCAATATAGGTAGAGATGAACTTTGGGGCATGATTGATTCCGCCGCAGAATCAACTGATAAACCTGCAATAATTTATATTGATGGAATCAATGAGCCTAGTCCTGTAGAAAGACGAAAATGGAAAACATCTTGGTTAGCACCTTTATGCCAAGAAATTACTAATTTTTCAAGATTAAAATTATGTGTTTCATGTCGTGATACTTATTTAGATGAAGTATTTGATGATAAAAGTCAATGGGTTGAGTTTGAACATAATGGTTTTCTTGGATGTGAATTTGATGCAATTAAGCAATTTTTTGAATTTTATCAATTAGAACCACCAGCTACACCATTATTACAATCAGAGTTTGCTAATCCTTTATTTTTACATTTGATTTGTCAAGCTATCCAAGGACTTGAATCTAAATCCATACCTCTTGGTACTCTTGGATTTACTGATGTTTTACGTTTATTACTGGAGGAAAAAAATAAACGGATATCAGAAGTTTGTCGTTATGATAACAGAGATGATAAGGTTAGTGGAGCTGTTAAGGCTTTAGCTAAAAAAATGGCTGAAGAAAAAACTAGATTACTTTCAAGAGAGACAGCACAGAAAATTGTTAATCACATATTTTCTGTTGATGATAGCGAACGTTCATTATTTATTCAATTAGAAAAAGAAGGATTAATTGCTCTTATTGAACAAAGAACTAGACCTCTTGCACCTAGAGAATGGTTTTGTCGTTTTACATTCGAGCGTATAGCAGATTTTTTGATTGCCTTGTTTTTATTGGAAGAAATTGCAACTAACCAGCTTAACCCTACGAATCATAGCATAATAGAATTAACTGATCAACTAAGTAATATTGTCATTGCTGATTCTAATAATGAAACTTTTAATGTGAATAAAGGTTTATTAGAAGCATTCTCGACTATTTTACCTGAGAAATTTAATGTTGAATTAACTGATTTTATTGACAATGAAAATATAGATCATTATAAAATTCTATTGCCAATTATTGCTTCTGGATTTCAATGGCGTACTATTAAAAGTTTTTCTGAAGTAACTGAAGAGTTAGTTTATAAAGGCTTATCTAATTATAATTGTTGTCCAACAATCTTGGATTCTCTTTTTGGGATTGCTTTAATTCCAAATCATCCACTTAATGCTGAATTTATTAATAATTTACTAAAAAGACAGGATTTGACGACTAGAGATCCATTTTGGTGTGGTTCACTTTATGAAGATTTTGAGAAGCAAAAAGGAGCTTGGCGTTTAATTGAATGGTCACTGAAGGCAGATTTATTTTCATTTACCGAAGAAACTAGTTGTTTATGGGCATTGTTTTTAAGTTGGTGTTGTGCTGCTTCAGATAGAAGAGTTAGAGATAGAGCAACCAAAGGCTTAACTAGACTTTTTATTAGTCATCCTAGTATTATTAAAATTACTCTGGTTCGATTTTTTGATATTGAGGATGATTATATCTTAGAAAGAGTTAGTTTAGCTGCTTATAGTTCAATTTTAATTGTAGATGATAACAATTTACTAGAGGATGTTGCAAACACAATTTATAGGGAAATTTTTAATACAGAGAACATCCCAGAAAATGCGCTAATTCGTGATTGGCTAAGATTAATTATTGAATTGGCTTATAGTCGTCAGCTATTAAATAGTACTATTAACATCAATAAGTTTAGACCACCTTATCACAGTCAACCTATTAACATTCCTTCAGAAGAAGAAATAGCTCATTTAATCAATCAAGATGCCTTTAAGAGAAACATGAATTTGGGTGAATTTCCCGGTGGATTTGGCGGAACTGATTTTGCTAAGTATGTTTTAGAATCTCGTGTTCTTAGTCGCTACAATCTTCAATCCATTGGAAATGATTATAAGCAAATTTATAATTGGTTTATTAAAAATGTTTCTGAATTAGGTTATCCAGGTTTTAATGAACAGTGCTACAAATATGATCGCTATCTTGTAGGTAAATATGGTGGAGAGAGAGGGAGATTAACTTGGGCTGAAAGACTTGGAAAAAAATACTATTGGATTTTATTACATCGTTTAGCGGGAATTTTAGCAGATCACTTTCCGAGAAAAATAGATTCATGGGAAAATGAAACTTCTCTTCCCAGATTACAAGGTATAGATTTACGAGATATAGACCCCACTGATTTAAGAGCTTTTTCTCGTCAAATAGAAATTAACACGGAATGGTATCAACCAATTGATTATAATTTTGATATAGCTTGCGATTTAAGTGATGATGAATGGATAGCATTACAAGATTTTCCTAAAGTGGAACAAATAATACAAATTATTGATAATCAAGAAAATACATGGTTACATCTATCACTTGATTCTTCATTAAAAAAAGTTATTTCTAAGGAACCTGATGCAAAGTATCCCTATCGAGATTTAGCAACTGTTATCAGAACTGTTTATATACCCTTTGCTGATATTCAGAATATCACACAAGAATTATCTAATAGTACCTTTTTTGCTGATTTAGATATTCCATACGACTACAGATTATTAATAGGAGAATATCCTAATACAATAACTTACAACCAGCGTTGTGAAACTGGAACAATATCTTTAAAATATGAACTCCCTGGTACAGAGAATGCTAAATTTACAACGATTCAACTTTTGAGAGGTCATGAATGGGAATACGATTGTAGTCAAGATGAATATATTCCTAGCTTGAATGTTCCGGTGTCAGATTTGGTTAATTTTGGTAACTTAAAGTGGGATGGTAACTCTAGTTGGATAGATGAGTCAAAAGTTGTTCAAATTACTGAGGTGTTTAGCGAAAATAGTTCTGGTGTTCTAATTAAAATGGATTATCTTAGAAATTTCCTAGAAACACATTCACTAGCTCTTGTTATTATTGGATATCAAGAGAAGTTAGTAGTTACTTCTTCTGGATGTTCTCATATTAATGAGCTTAGAACTCTATATATTTTTGATGGTACAAATATTACTCCTATGGTTCCGACTAGCGTACTAGAAAGGAAGAAGAGACAAACCTGCAAAAAAAAGAACCCTGTTGAGAATAGTTCTGATACTATACAAGATATATAAAGTTCCACTCTTGAAGTTGATAATTTTTAGGTACGATAGGCTACGCACTACCGTAAATGATTGTCTAAGAACCTAGTAAATGGACTTTGTATGCAAACCATATGTACATTTTAGTACATATTTACACAGATGGTATTATCTGATAAACTTAAGTTGAACGACATTGAAGCAAGAAGGTTCTTGTGCAACCTGTATCATTAATGTTGTTTTTAAGTTGTGGGTTAAGTGGAAGTAAGAGGTATTACCTGTGTCTAGCGCAGTTTTAAGTTATTATGGTCAAATTCACCAAGTTTTAGAGAAGCGAGTGGTTTCTTCTTCAAAATTTGATGAACTTGCTTCACTTTTAAAAAGAGCGTCTAGGGTGATCAGGGCTGAGTGGAGCAATTATTCTTCTGAGCAGTGTGATGAATTGAGAGATTTTGCTTACTCTCTTATTGAACCATCGCACGGAATTTCAGGTTTTTTGGGAATTCTGAAAGCAAAAGTTTATTTATTTTTCTTGGATATTACATCACAAAGAGAATCATTTGATTCTTGTATGGATGCCATAAATTTCTTGGTTGACACAATTTTGGACTGTGTTGAGCAAGAAGATCCTAGCTATCAGGCTGTTTTATCTGATACCTTAGAAGAACTGCGTTTAAATTACGAACGCATTCCAGAGGTTAAGCCGGAGGATACCAGTGTCTGGTTGCAAAACATATTCGATGAGGCCATTAGAGAAGTTTAGCCTCAGTCTTAATAAAGTTGTTAAAAGCCACTACAAAAAAAATGTCAGAGCTAGGGATTCTTTTCAAGCCTTAGTCAAGTCTTATATTGAGATTCTTAGGGAAGATCCATTTTTTGATAACTCAAACAGTGAAAATTTTCCCAAAGGTTGCTATAAACCGGATTTTGATTTTAGAAAAATCCGGTTTTCTATGCCTGAACTTGAAGGTGCTTCTCGTCTGGGAAGATTTATGTATGTTGTTCATAAAGCTTCCTGTTCTGTATTTCCTATGTGGGTTTATACACATGAAGAATATCCTAAAAGACCCAGTGATAGCGAGATTGAAAACCAATTGTTTATTATAGAGCAACAAATTTCGATTATTCCACCTTCAATTGATTCAATAATAGAGGAAGGGAATTAAACCTAGATTTCGGAGGTTAATAACCATCTATGTTCAAATACAACCCTTTAGCCTGTCTGCCTTCATCAGCAGAATTACCAGATTCAGATGATACTCCTGTGGATAATGAACTACAAATATTAATCCCCAATTTACTATTAGCTATCTTAGCCAATATTTGGCAAAATCGCGATGACTGGTTTTTTGGTATCAATATGGGCATTTATTATACCGTTAAAAAACCTGCTATAGTTCCAGATAGTTTCTTGAGTTTGGGTGTAGAACGTTTTGTGGGAGAAAATGGACGTTCTAGTTATGTTTTCTGGGAAGAAGATGGTATCCCCCCTATTTTAGTTTTAGAAATTGTTTCTCAAACTTATAACGGTGAATATGAAGAGAAAAAAATTGATTATGCAGAATTAGGTGTTCTGTATTATATGATTTATGCACCAACACGTCTACGTCGTAAGCGTCAACGTTTAGAAGTTTATCATTTGGTTAATGGTGAATATATTTTACAGTCAGGTGATCAGATTTGGATGCCGGAAATTGGTTTAGGTATAGGACGGGAGAGAGGAACTTATCAAGGAATGACGAGAGAATGGTTATTTTGGTATGATGAAAATGGTAACAGATACCAAACGCCAGAAGAGATAAAAGTCGCGCAAAAGCAAGAACTAGAAAAAAGTCAACAACAGCTAGAACAAAATCAACAACAGCTAGAAAAAAGTCAACAACAGCTAGAACAAAATCAACAACAGCTACAAGAACTTTTAACTAAATTACAAGAAATAGGAATTGACCCCAATCAACTTTGAAAAAATCTATGTATTAAGTAATGGAGTGACAAGGCTAAAGTAGTCCAATAGAAACTCATTTTAGCCTTGTCATGACTGAATAATTTCCTTAAGACTGAATGGGATTATCTCTAGGATTAACTAACTTCAGTAATTTCTGCTTAATCTGCGAATCGAAAACTTCCCATTTAATCTTGGCATAACTAGAATTCTCATTACCACCAGATAAGAAACCCATGGGAATTTCAAAACCACCTGCTCCAGTTCTTCCACCCCCAAAAAATCGCCCTGTACTATCTTGTCCAAAGGCTTCTTTAATAAACTCATCTGGGTCTAAAGTCAGTTTAGTAGTTCTTAATGAACCTATGACTACTTCCAGTTCGTCATCTTCATCATGAACGATACCATAAACTACCGCAGTGTGAACATTTTCTTCAGTCACCAGAAAATCAGCCGCTTGGGGAATGGCATCTCTGTCATCATATCGTAAGTAACCAACACCAGCTATGGAAAAGTTATTCTGGACAATGCGATTTTTTAGCGATCGCTCAATCACATCCATCACCCGTTTGGAACGATTAGCCTGTAAAATAGCATTGAGCAATTGAGCATCATAAAATCGACTTAGATACGCAGCTGCCATAAAGTCTTCTTCTTGCGCTTGCATTAGACGATTTGTATCCGATCGCAAGCCATGCATCAAGGCTGTGGCACATTTCACGTGTTGACTAATACTGCTATCTAATTTTAATAATCCCACTTGCAAGTACTGAGTAAATATTGTGGCTGTAGCTCTGACATAAGGACGAACATCCAGAAATTCTGATTTCAGTTCTGCCTGGACACTATGATGGTCAATAACAGCTACTAAAGGAATTCCTGCCTGTTGTATTGCTGGTAATAACTGAGAAGTAGTTCCCTGGTTATCAATGAACACAAATCCTTGATAGGATGATAAATCCTTAGTGCTGAGGGTTTGCATTGTCCAGCGTTGAGCAGGTAAAGTTGTGAGTTTAACTAAAGCAATATTTTCTTGATGGCTTAAAGTGCCAGCATAAATGATTTCGCATTTGATATCATATTGTTGAGCGATTAGCTGATAAGCCCAAGCACAAGAGAGGGCATCAGGGTCAGGAAAATCTTGCAAGATGATCAACTGACGCTCATGATGATGATTAATCAGAGTTCTTTGCAATTCTTCTGACTTCTGAGTGATTAAAGAATTGCCACGTTGAGCTAGATAGCTAATTCCTTCACCTGTTACAGGTGGTAAAGCAGTCCGAGTTAAAGGCGGAAGTTCAATTAGCTCTTTCTCTATCTCGGCTTCCTCCGGGTTCGGCTCTGTGGTCAATGAAAAACTCTCAAATTGAGAAACGGGAGAATTCAAGTACATAGGAAACTCTTTTCTAGATGTGAGGCTAGTTGGACTTTAGAGATGCACTGTTTGAGCCACACATCATGATCTTCGCAGAAATCTAGAGTCGTGGCACTATACACATAGATTTATTTTTTGTCAATAGCGCTAATCAGCAATCGGTCATTTCTAAATCAGAATGCTTACAGAGAATGCTAGTATTATGCCAGTATTTTTAGTCACATAATTTTTTTGTTTTTTTTATTCAAAAAATAAGGTTTTACTAAAAACTAGATCATGGTTTTGGGAAATTTATCTAATTTAGGTTATAATTGTCGGCTCATAAGTGGTTAAACTTGGCAAATTTCGGATCTTTTCACAGATAATTTTCCCACATTTGCAATTAATGAGCAATTAACATTTATTTTCCCGGAAAATCAGCCTTTAGAGGCAGCTCATTAGTATTTTACAGTCTGAGTCGATTTTCTGACCATGATCATAGGATATGCACACTCCTGTATCAGCTTCATTGAGACATCCCCTCAAAGCCATAGATAAAAGGTCGCACTAAATCGGTCCTTTTGTCCGCCTGTTTACCATCTTCACTAAAGTCAGACAGAAACACTTATGGATAAAGGCTATTTAGCATTTTTAGGATTTAGTTATGTAATGTCAAAGTAGTGAGGACATCAATTGATCATGAAACTCGCTTTTTGAAAAGGGTTTCGGTCCTGACTCTTGACGGACGTGACTCCTACTCGATGTCATCTCAAAGACCTATGACATATTTTTGCCACTCTTGATGTAATCCACTCTTAAGATGTTTTCTAACCTCAAAGTAGAGACTACTGTAAGGCTGTCGGGGAGGATGACGCAATGGCATATGTGCTTCTTGCGGAGTGCGACTACCCTTTTTGACATTGCAACGGACACAAGCAGTAACGATATTTTCCCAACTATCACCGCCACCACGCGATCGCGGGATTACGTGATCTAAGGTCAACTCGTCTCCTGTGTAACCACAGTATTGACAAGTATGACCGTCACGATGCAAGATATTCCGGCGAGTAAGAGGAATTTCCTTGTAAGGAACGCGCACATAATGGCGCAACCGAATCACGGTTGGCAGCGGGAAATCCGTGTAAAGGAATTTACCATTATGTTCTACGTGTTCAGCTTTACCTTTAATCAACAAAACTATGGCACGTCGCCAACTCGTGATGTTGAGCGGTTCATAAGAGGCGTTTAGGACTAAAACCTTCCCCATTGGTAAGCGCTCAAGGTATTAGTTTTACATATTTTAGCACATAATATACTCTTGGGGGGAGATGAAAGGAGTTTGTGTGCAGGACAAAATTCTCTCATCTTCCCCAAACCTCTTGTATCCATTACCGGATAACGGTTAAACTTCCTGATTAATCTGATATGGCTTCTTGTCACTGCGACAAGAGATTATGGGCAGTTTAAGAGTGGTGTATAGGAGTGAGTGAGATGTTAAGCAAGTATAACCCTGGTGTTGTTGATGATCAGCATTGCGACACCTACGCTTGGTTTTCCCAACGGGCTTGGGTGGAAATTGATTTAGACGCATTATCTTATAATATCAAGCAATTACTTAAACTTTTATCACCTAGTACTCAGTTAATGGCAGTAGTTAAAGCTGATGCCTATGGACATGGTGCAGTTATCGTTGCCCAAAGAGTTCTAGAAGCAGGTGCGAATTGGTTAGGAGTAGCTACAGTTCCCGAAGGAATTCAATTACGTGAAGGTGGGATTAAAGCGCCAATTTTAGTTTTAGGAGCCATCAATACAGCAGAACAAATTCAGGCGATCGCCAACTGGAAACTTCAACCCACCATCTGTAGCCCTAAACAAGCTTTCATATTTTCTAATACCTTAGAAGCCATTAAACATCATTCTCCCATACCTGTACATATAAAATTAGACACCGGAATGTCTAGACTAGGAACTAATTGGCAAGAAGCGGGGGAATTTGTACAGTTAGTGCAGGGATTACCCTACTTATCTATTGCTAGTATTTATTCTCACCTAGCTACAGCCGATAGTCCTGACCCAACCGAAATGCAAGAACAGCAGAGAAGATTTGAGGAAGCCATCGCCCAAATCAAAGCCAGAGGAATTAAAATTCCCTGCTTACATTTGGCAAATTCAGCAGCGACTCTCGCAAATGCTGGATTACACTATGATATTGTCCGGGTTGGTTTAGCAGTTTACGGAATTCATCCAGCCACTCATTTACAAAACAAAATAAATCTACAACCTGTTTTACAACTTAAAGCTCGTGTCACCCAGGTTAAAACCATTACTGCGGGCACTGGTGTTAGCTATGGACATCAGTTTATCGCTGCCAAGGAAATGCGTTTGGCCGTGGTGGGGATTGGTTATGCTGATGGTGTACCCCGGCAACTTTCTAATCAAATAGAGGTATTAATTCGAGGACAGCGGGTACCCCAAATTGGCACAATTACAATGGATCAGTTGATGTTGGATGTAAGTTCCATACCCAATATCCAAGAAGGAGAAATTGTGACCTTATTGGGAGAAGAAGGAAAAGAGAAAATTTCTGCTGATGATTGGGCAAATCAATTAAATACCATATCTTGGGAAATTCTTTGCTCATTCAAGCATCGTCTACCCCGTGTAACAATTCAAAATTCAAAATTCAAAATGTAAAAAACGTTACTATATTGTCATTCTGACGGTCGGGTTCGCGGAGCGTTCCGGAGGAAAGAATCTCGCGGGATTCTTTACTATCGCTCAGAATGACAAATTACACCTCCTCGTAATTTTTCAAACACCCTCTAAGAGGATGTTTGAAAAGTCAAAATAAAGGTAAAAAACGTTACTATATTCAATACGGTTCAGTTAAGCGGAACAATGTCTAAAATCCGTATATTGTCATCCTGACCGGAGGGAAGGATCTCGCGGGATTCTTTACTATCGCTCAGAATGACAAATTACACCTCCTGATAACTTTTCAAATACCCTCTAAGGGAATTCTGGTTTCTTGGGTAATATCTTGGGGATGTTCTCGATATTTAACTTATTTTTCGCCGTATTTTCGACATTAGCGAGAGTTTCTTTAACTTGTCCTGGGATGACATCAAATTTCTGTTTTACCGAATCAACTGTTAGCTCGATTTTATCAACAACCTCTTCAATTTTTGTACTGGCTGACCCAGCGATTTTCTTAATATCATTAATTACTTCGTCTGTGTCTTTCTCAATCGTATTGATTGTATCCTTAGCTTTTTTAATTACATCTTCTATTTCTTTATCAACAAACTGAGCCACATCTTTGATTTGTTTAGCAGCTTCTTCAGCAGTCTTTTCAACTGTATCAACTACTTTTTTGGAATCTTTAACTAATTCATTGATTTCAGTTTCAATATTTTTGATTTCTTGAGCAGCTTTTTCAGCAGTTTTTTCAATTGTATCGACTGCTTTTTTAGCCTCTTTAGCTAATTCATTGATTTCAGTTTCAACTTTTTGTAACTTACCTTGAATTTCTAGAATCAAACCAGAAGTTTTATTGGTAAAATCTTCCTTAATTTCAGAATATTCTTTTTTTGCCCTTCTCCAAAGAATAACTAATCCAACACCCATGAGAATCAACAAAGTCATTCCCACCAAAAAAGGAACTATTATCACTATAAATTCTGTAGTAGCAACAAGATCACTAATAGTGGAAAAGAAAAGTGGATTCAGACTGAATAAATAAACTGCTTGAATTAGTTCCATGTCAAACTCCGATAGATTTAGTTGAAGTTCTCGTTATAATACAAGGTTAATAGGGGGATTCTCAAGACAATATCTAAGTAGAAACCGAGTATTTTTTACTTAAGTGTTATGGATTCTTGTCTGCCATACTTTACACAAACTAAGCTTTATATTACACTAGTTAATCCTCAATGCCTAGAGAAAAAAAATTTTTCTCAAAACTATTCCCATAAATAAATTGA
Organism: uncultured cyanobacterium; assembly: GCA_963766435.1. GTDB lineage: Bacteria > Cyanobacteriota > Cyanobacteriia > Cyanobacteriales > Nostocaceae > CAVXZH01. The sequence goes on along the minus strand of CAVXZH010000006.1, from coordinate 743,465 downwards.
TGTGCTATGATGATTTGATATGCGGATGTGGCGAAATTGGCAGACGCGCTAGATTTAGGTTCTAGTTCCGAAAGGAGTGAAGGTTCAAGTCCTTTCATCCGCATTTCCACAAATTAATCAGAGTCAATTTTGTTGATGTACATTTGTTGTACAGTTACTAATTGTATGTCATCGGTGACAAATTAATGTCGTCGTGTAGTTTGCCAAATTATTATCCATCAATCTTGATCCATCAATCTAGTAGACGTAGCCATCAAATTATCCTCTTTATAATATCCTGGTTATAGAAACTTAGATAACCATGAAAAGAATAGAGGACGTAACTGGATTCCCTTTCAATCCACCCTTTTCTCAAAAATTTTTTTGTTATGAATTCGTAAACAATATAAACTTCTTTCAAATCGCCTCATTGTGGGAGAGGTGTTGAAACGTAATTATTCACTCCCCCCCTCCAAAATCGTCGAAACCCTTGATTTCTTGTTGAGAGGTAGGGGAGATGTGAAAGGTTACGTTGAAACTCGTCGTCAATAACAAGAACCACGGTTATTTAGTACTGGTAAAGGTAGGCGGTTTATGTTATGTTGGGATAAGAAAATGCAATCGCTTTCCCTTGTAGAGTTTGATCGGGAAAGGGCGATCACATTTTTAGATAAAGGTAAACCTGTGATTCCGGTGTCGTTAGGTATTATTGGTCAACCACAAGAAAAAAATTAGTTTTACTGCTATCCTTGTGATTAAATATCCCTTTTAGATGTCCAGTAAAAATACTGAGTATAGATTTGTTCTAAATTAGCAGTGATCACTTATTTTGAAAATATTAAAACCTCAAATCCAATCAGGGCAGGCGTTTTAGGGATATTTTCCCAAAAATATCATAAAGGAAGCGGTAGAGGCAAAATTTCTTATTAACTTTATTTTTGTCACAATGCCTTAGTGATTGAGAATTTACAGATGAAAATATTATATCGTTGATTTAATTATGAAAATTTAATTTTGCCAAAGTAAAATTTAGTAACCGGAGTATCGACCTTTGATTGCTGACCAAGACATGAAACCAATAGCCGTATTTCCGGGGATACCCAAAGTGTATCCATCATCGGATCATGTCTTCAATGGTATTCCTATTCCCAAACCAAATCGTGTCGCTAGCTTCTCCCCGGAAGAATGGGAGTGCTTTACAGAGGAATGGGCAAGCTCTCTGAAAGACTCCTACACTAGTGTCAGAAGGTTTGGAGGTTCTGGTGACCAAGGCATTGATATAGTTGGATTTGTAACTGATGCAATGTGGGATGGAAGTTGGGATAATTACCAGTGCAAACGGTACAATAATTCTCTGTCTCCAAGTGACATCTGGGTCGAAATTGGAAAGATCATCTATTACTCTTACAAAAAGGAATATCCACCACCACGCAAATACTACTTTGTTGCATCTAAAGGGGTAGGCACAACTTTACAAAAGTTACTTGGAAATCCAGAAAACCTGAAAAACCAGGCTCAAGATAATTGGAAAGCTCATTGTCAAGATAAAATAACGAAAACTGTTAGCCTTCCGTTAGAGGGTGAGTTACTCGATTGGTTTAATAAGTTCGACTTCTCAATCTTTTCAGAAAGATCGGTCTTGGAACTAATAGATGGCCATGCCAAAACGCGCTATCATTCTGTGAGATTTGGCGGTGGTTTGCCTCCTAGACCAAAGGTTACACGGCCACCAGAAGACCACAATGTGGAAGAAAGCAGCTATATTCGGCAGCTACTTAGTGCTTATGGTGATCACTTAAAAACACCTGTAAATGATGCTTTAGTTCTCCCTCAACATCTAAGTAGTGATTTCTTAAGACAGAGGGAACGTTTCTATTACGCGGAATCTCTACGCAACTTTGCCCGTGACACAGTTCCTGATGGAACGTTCGAGAATTTACAGGCAGAGGTCTTTCATGGTGTAATTGATATCTGTGATCATGATCACGAAGATGGGTTAGCTCGTATGCGAGCGACAGTTGCTCAAGCTGCAAGTATTTCAATTTCATCAAACCCACTTGTAAGCGTAGTTCAGGTGCAAGATAAACAAGGCATTTGCCATCAACTTGCCAATGAATATAAATTAATTTGGGTGTCTACGGCTGAGGAGGTGCAAAATGACATCACCGTTCAATAGTCCGATTGAAACTGGAATCAGAACACTTGCAATTTTAACAGCAGTATTTCCTCGGTCGCTTGACCTCCAATACCTTGTCTATTTTGACTATCTGGTTTTACATTCGGGTGATGTTGAAGCTGCCGAGAGAGTCTGCACACCCCAGTCCCACAACGTTCTGGTGAACTGACTGTACGGCGTGGGCTGATAGAACGTGGAATTTTTCTAATGATGAGCCGTCAACTTATAGAGCGTTTAGTTTCATCAGAGGGCTTTCAGTACATTGCTACGGACAGTGCTGGCGCGTTTCTTTCAATGATGAGTTCACAATATATTTCCAAGCTGAAAGACCGTGCCAGGTGGGTAGCTGAAACCTTTGGTGAATCGACTCTTGAAGAACTACAAGCATTAGAGCGCCGTTTTTTTCGGGAATGGTCTACACAGTTTCATTCAATTGATAGCCCAGGAGGAGAAGGCATATGACATGGAATCCTCTTCAATTGCGCGGAATTTCGTTCAGCAGTCCGTATAAAGATCCTGCTTGGTTAAAATTCCAAAGTGGCTTGAATGTTATATGCGGTGCATCGGACACTGGAAAGTCTTTTATTGTAGAGGCGATTGATTTTCTTCTCGGTGCTAGTGCTAGACCACCCCTAAGAGATATTCCTGAGCGGGTTGGGTACAATCAGGCAAGATTGGTGTTGGAAAACACGCATGGCAAAGTTTTTACACTTGAAAGAAGTACAGATGGGGGAGCATTTCGTCAATTTGAGGGAAATTGGCTGTTAGATAATCCTAATGTACAACCGCATATTCTTCGAGAAAAACACGCTGAGGGAAGGAAAGATACACTTTCCACTTATCTTTTATCCACTATAGGAATCGCGGATCAGCGTGTACGAAAAAACCTAAGGGGAGAAACAGTAAGCCTTAGCTTTCGTAACCTTGTTAAATTAGTCGTAATTCAAGAAAGTGAGATAACAAAACGATTATCGCCGTTTTTATCGAGACAGATCATCCATAAAACATTAGAGTCATCAGTCTTCAAGTTACTGCTTACTGGTGTAGATGATAGTGCGTTTGTCGGGCTAGCTGAAATCCAGTCAGAACTAGAATCTACTCGGCAGAATAATCATCCTAAAATTGAATTCATAGACGAGCTCATTCAAGAGTTACAAACTCAGGTATCACAGTTCGGGATTAATCGTGCTGAAGCAGAAGTTCGGCTATCGCAACTGAAAGCCGGTTACGAAACACAACAAGATACACTAAATAGAGCGCAACAGGAATTAAATGATCGAATAAATCGCCGCCATGTGATCATGAATCGGCTAGAACGCATATCTACTAGGATAAACGAAATCAATAGTCTTCTATTACGTTTTGAACTTTTGAAAGAGCATTACCAGGTAGATATTGAACGCCTTACCGCAATTGAAGAATCTGGGTTTCTTTTCGTTCACCTAGAGAGAACGCAATGCCCTCTCTGTGGTTCTCTGCCAAATGAGCAACATCAAAGTGAAGTCTGTGATGGTAACGTGGCAAGTGTAGTTCATGCTGCAACTGCTGAAATTGCTAAAGTAGAGAAACTTTCAAGGGAACTCGACCAAACTGCATTGGATCTCAAAGGTGAGGTTGAGGAACTGACTACGCAATGGGAGCTACTCAACCCTGAATTCCAGAGACTAAATCAGGAAATACAAGAAATTAGCTCTCCTCTTAGGGATGCTGAAAATATTTTCAGTGAGCTTGTAAAGCAGTCTGGTGATATGCAAAGTGTTATTGATATATTTAATAGAATTGAACGACTACGAAATAAGAAAGTCGAACTTCTTGCAGAAATTCAAAAACCTGTCAATGTTATCACTCCACCTGTTCACCTTTCAACTTCATTACTCGATTTATTCGCCCAAAAAGTTCAACATCTACTTCAAGCGTGGGATTTTCCTGGCTCTGATTGAGTGTCTTTTAACGAGGAGCTTAAAGATATTGTCATAGGTGGGCAAAACCGTACCAGTAGAGGGAAGGGACTAAGAGCGATTACCCACGCAGCAATGACTATAGGTCTTATGGAATTTTGTAAGGAGAGGAATCTATCGCATCCAGGTTTTGTTGTTTTAGATTCACCTCTTCTGGCATACTACGAACCAGAAAGTACGGAAGATAGCTTACAGGGTTCGGATCTCAAGATTCGAGTTTTATAGTTATTTAGCTGACAACCATAGTGACAGTCAAATAACTATCATTGAGAATGAGCATCCCCCAGATGATCTTAAAAACAGGATTACCTTTACAGACTTTACAAAAAATCCTGACTCGGGACGTTATGGATTTTTTCCTCATGTTTAGTAACCTGGCTGCTGAAAAAACAATGCCAATTTCCCCAAACGACGACAAATTGAGGCACTTTGTCAAGGAAAAGCTGTGATTCCTTTTTGGGGCGATCGCCAAGCCCAAAAGAAATTAAAATAAAATAAGCAAACTAGAAACAGACTGGAGACACTTTCATGATCCCAGCAGTGATTGCAAAACCCCGTCTAGAGGAATCACCCCTGTTGTTTGAGGGACTGACATGGAGCGAATTCAAAGCAGTTGAGCAGTTATTAGACCGTCCGGGATATCGACTGTCCTTTCTAGATGGAGTATTGGAGATCCGAAGAATGCCGGGAGAAGCACACGAAACCGTGAAGGAAAGGCTTGGCGCATTACTGGAACTGTACTTACTGATGGCAGGATTTGACTTTACCCCAACTGGTTCAATGACCTTAGAAAGTGAATCGGGTGCGGTGAAGCGAGAAGCAGATAAATCTTATAAACTTACCCCTGGTCGAGTGCGTCCTGATTTAGCGATAGAGGTGGTCTTTACCAGTGGTGGAATCAATAAACTAGAAGCATATAAGCGGCTGTTGATTCCCGAAGTATGGTTCTGGGAAGATGGTGTGTTAGAGGTTTATCACCTGCGCTCTGAGGGTGACGGACTTGATTATGAAAGAGTTTCCAGTAGTGAAGAGGTCAAAGGAATCGATCTGGATTTGTTGTTGCGCTGTATAAATATGGTGAATCATGTCGATGCCATTAAAACTTTTCAGCAGGCGCTTCAGAAATAGCTTTTTAGGTCAATTTACAGAGGAAATTGCTTCTTGACACATTTGAAGCTGTTTATTTTTATCTTGCCAAGCTTGCTGAATTTCTGTTTTCAGCGTTGATAAAGGGTCAAAATATAGAAAATATTCTCCTGGTTTCACCAAAGGAGAAGTATATACACTTACACCAGTCTCTTGATTATAATACTCATAAGAATGGATACAACGCTTACCACCTCCGCCCGGAGCATCAATCACAAAAGTTGGTGTATTAAAACCTGCGGTTAGACCACGGATATTTTTTTCTAAGTTGATCGTAGTTTTCAAAGATGTACGCAGGTCTTCAACACCTTTAACCATGTCATGTTGATAAACATAATAAGGTTGTATATTCATATAAATTAACTCTTTGATTAGTGATTGCATTTTTATACTAGTATCATTAACTCCCTGCAAAAGTACTGTTTGATTACGGACAATGATACCCCGCTCAAATAATTTGTTCATAGCCAGCTGAGATATTGCCGTAATTTCCTGGGAACTGTTAAAGTGGGTGTGGAGAGCAACTTCTTTATGTAGTTTACGTGCCAAAGTATGTACAGAATTAAGAGCATCTAACCAATTTAAATCAGTTAAAATTTTCATTGGCATCACAGCAATACCTCTAGTAGCAAAGCGAATCCGCCGGATATTAGGTATTTCCAGTAGTCGAAAGCCAATTTTTTGAATATATTCAGCCGATAAGTTATAGGTGTCACCTCCACTAATTACAATATCTTCTAGTTCTGGATGAGATTCTATGTAATTAAAAACTTTTTCCCAATGCTGAGGATAAAAATTCAAATTTACCTTTTTTAGAGTTTTTGTACTTCCACCCACTGTATAACTACGTGTACAAAAACGACAGTAGACTGGACAGGTATTTAATGGTAAAAAAAGTGCCTTATCGGGATAACGATGTATTAAACCAGACACTTTGGTATCTTTGATTTCATGCAAAGAGTCAAATGTCAGCATCGGATGATCTTCTCGTTGGCAATTGCTTACAGGTATAAATTGCTTACATATCGGGTCATTTTCGGGATGATTCCAGTTGATGAGACTCAATAAATAAGGAGTTATTTTTACTGTCATGGGAGCGAAACTAAAACCCCTAGAAATATCTGTAATAAATTCTTGAGGAGCAATATTTTTAATTATGCTAATCAGTGCAATTTCATCACTTACAGAATGTTTAATTTGCCATTTATAATCTAGAAATTCGGCTTGACTAACTTTAGCAAATGCAGGAATTTTACGCCAAAATTCATCTTCCATAATTTACATCAATAACAAAGATTAGGATTAAAACTCATATAATAACATCAGAAAAATCAATATGTCAGATGATAAAAACCATTTTTTCATATCCCTAAGATTATGCGGGGAAACAGGATTAATATTTTTAATATTAAGCCTTCTAATCATAGTAACTGCTCATCAATGGTGGCTTTATCTTGCTGTTGCTGCATTAGGGCTATGGTTCAATCGCTTGTACATTATTGCTCATGAAGCAGTTCACCGCAAACTTTTCCCGAATCACCCGCTTTTCAATGATTTTATCGGCACAATCATTCTTTTGCCAATTATGGCACCACTGACTATTTATCGTAAAATTCACTTTTTTCATCATGCTCATAATCGTGAAAGTCCAGGTATAGCTACATTAGACACTTTTAGAGATAATCAACCTTTAACTTGGCTCAAAAACTTTTATTATCAGTTAATTTGGTTATTTTGTGTTTTCTGTGGAGGCTTTTTTTTACATTCGTTAATTTCTATTCTTTTGTTTCTGTTTTTACCTACTCATCTAGGTGAAAAAATCTCCCCAGCTTTTCAAGGATGGAAGTTATCTGCACGTCTGAAAGCTTGGTGTGAATTTTTGTTAGCTATTACCTTTCATTTAGTCATCTATAAATTCTTTGGATTTGATATATGGTTAAATTGCTTTGGCAAACCTTTATTGATTTTTGCTTGGATTTGGTCAATGTGGTTATATATATATCATTATCGCACTACAATGGGAAAACAAGTTATTTATAATGTGCGTTCATTAAAACCTAATTTTTTCTTTTCTTGGCTGATGCTGAATTTCAATGAACATATTACTCATCATAGTAATCCACAAATTCCCTGGTATCTTTTGCCAGAAAAACGGATAGAATTGCCACCAGAATTTGCATCTAATCAAAATGTAAATACTCTTAGTGAAGCTATTTGGCAGCAGATTTCTGTTCGGTTATAATTCAAATAGAAAATAAGCCATAGAAGATTTCCCTACTCCCCAATTACCAATGATAAAACTTCGTTTTGCCAGAGAAGATGATCTAGAGCAAATACTCTCAATTAAGTCAAAATTGACTCTTTCTTCCAACAATAATGATATCAGTCGTGGTGGATTTTTATTAGGGTCTACCTGGGAACAGTATTTATTTTTTGTGCAAAAAGCACTGGTGATAGTTTTGGAAGATGTGGAACGTCATACTTTAGCTGGATTTGCTATTGGTATTCCTGATCAAATCTTGCGTCATACAGATTTATGGCAACGTAAAGATAATATTCAATGGTTAGATCCAGCTAGAGAAAATCTGGAAAATTTTAAATTAGGTTATTTTGAACAGTTAGCAATATTACCAGTTCCAGCTTATAGGTTTTATGCACCAAATTTAGCTTTAGCTATGGTAAAAGTTTTATTTGACCAACATGATTACATTTTAACAACAGTTGTCTATAAGCCTGTACAGAATTTAGCCTCAATCTCCTTATTACAGAAAATTGGTGCTCAGTGTTTAGGTTATATAGAAGAAGAATATCCAGTCATAGGAAGAATTACTTCCCAGATTTACTGTTTTGACCATATCGCTTTCAAGCATTTCAAAATTGAAAATCCAAAATATTTAGTGCGGATAGCAGCGTGAAGCAGGCCGGAAACCCTGCTCTGGCTTCAATGGCAGGCAAGATGCCTGCTCCACGGGAAATTTTGCTCAAGTGTAAATACTGAATATACAGATGGTGTCTTAGACAATAAGCAGTATATTCTCTCTGGTCAGATTAACATTACTCAACAGAGAGTAGCTTTATCTAGACTGAAATTTTGGTTTGATGCTAAGTTGTCTTCAGATTGCTTAAGATGACAAATTATATATCTGAGCGCAACTCAGTAACAATTCATGTAAAATGTCTAATTATCTCAGTAATACCATAGAAATAGTATTTAAGTTTTAACATTACTTATGTAAGGAGGGAGTAGGGAAATACCAATTTTGGATTTTAGATTTTGGATTTTAGATGAAAAATTATTTCGGTTCATGTCCTTTACCTTGTGAATAGAACAAATCTAAGATTTAAAATCTTTTGACTCTGGCTATTTGTGCTTTATACTACAAGACGAGTAAAGTCTCTTATTTGATTGAATTATGGAATAAATTCTGTACAAATTTAGCTTATACCTATAAATAAGAGTGAAAGTGAAAGGAAAATGAACACAACTCCCATCGGTAACTACAGGTTATTCCAGAAATTACATCCCTTGTCTCTACTGGCACAAGTAGCTACTCGACAAACTACGGGTTGTTTAAGCATATTTACTGAAACATTTTCTTGGTCAATTTACTTAGAGGACGGTAAACTAATTTATGCATCTTATTCAGAAAAATTTCTGGAGCGCTTGGAAAGCCATTTATACCGTTTGACAACTCATCTCCAAATGCGATTGCTGTTTGAAACCAAAAATGATCAACAGTTAATACCGTATACAGATTACAGGGCTATTTGCTGGTTGGTTGAGCAGGAATATATTAACCCTGCACAAGCTGCTACGCTGATAGATGAATTAGCAAAGGAAGTGGTGGAATCATTTTTATCTCTAAAAGAAGGAAATTATGAATTTAGTTCGCATCAGTCTTTAGATAATTTACCCAGGTTCTGTCATCTGGATTTACGGGTAATAGTCCAATACTGTCAGCAGCAGTTACGTCATCGTCAAAATGTTCAGTCTTCGGTTCCTGCGGTAGTAAATTCACCAATTACACCTGCACCTCAAAGCCAATCTCCAATATTGGCGAAAAATCAACAAACTACTCCATTACCTGTTAGTAAAAGTTCTTATACTATTGCCTGTATTGATGATAGCCAAACAGTTTTAAACTCGATTAAACATTTTTTGGATGAAAGTGCATTTTCTGTGGTAATGATTAATGATCCCGTTAAAGCTTTGATGCAAATTCTCCGAAGTAAACCTGACTTAATTTTGTTAGATATAGAAATGCCAAGTTTAGATGGTTATGAACTATGTTCTTTATTAAGGAGACATTCAGATTTTAAAAAGACTCCCATAATTATGGTGACAGGAAGAACTGGTTTTATTGATAAAGCCAGGGCAAAAATTGTCAGATCATCAGGGTACTTAACTAAACCTTTTACTCAATCAGAGTTGTTAAAACTCGTATTTAAATTTCTTGGCTAATCTAGTAATTGTCAATGGAGAAAATTAACAATGAGTCTGACATTGCTGGGTACGATTCTAATTGTAGAAGATTCCCTAAGTGAATTAGAACTAATGAATCACTTTCTCGTAGATAGTGGTTATCAAATAATTAAAGCTCAGGGAGCAAAAGAAGCTTTGAATAAAGCTCTGTTACTAAAACCAGATGTGATTGTGACTGATGTAGTTATGCCGGAAATGAGTGGATTTGAGTTGTGTCGTTCTTTGAAAAGAAATCCCATCACTGAAAAGGTACCAATTATCATTTGTAGTTGTAAAAATCAAGAAATTGACCGTTTATGGGGTATGAGACAAGGTGCAAATGCTTACTTAACTAAGCCGTACACCCGTGAACAACTTTTAGAAGCGATTAAATTAGTTGTGATTTGAATTAATGATTAGTTACAAAAGTTCTTTGGGTGCTCAATCAAGCCAAAATAATTTAGGAGATAGCTATCTCAAATTTCATCTGAATCAAGAAACTGCTGCGATTTTAAGCATTAATCATATTCAAGAGGCGGTAATTATATCTATTGAGTCTGTGACTTCAATGCCAAATATGCCTGTTTCTTTCTTAGGATTAATGAATTGGCGCAGTCGCATTATTTGGGTAATTGATTTACCCAGAATGCTGAATTTAGAATCGTTGTCAAACCGACTCCGCCAGTATAATGTTATTATTATACAAGTAGATTCTCAGCTTTTAGGTTTAGTGGTACAAGATATCAAAGGTACAATTAAATTTATGGCTGATGAAATTGGTTCTCCAGTAGGACAAGTAGCATCTAGCTTAGTCCCTTATTTACGTGGTTGTGTTGTGCAAAAAGAAGAAATTTTGCTGGTATTAGATGCTCAATCAATTATGACATCTTCCATTCTCCTTAGTGATGAAAATCGACTACGGATGTAGATTATTTCCAGGGTTCTTATACACATAATTTAGGATATTTTATGATTAATAAAACTGATATTACTAAACATAATGATGCTAATGATGCCGAACAACCAACATCATTGATATCAACTAATCCGGTTGTACAAAAAGCTAGTCAGCCATTGGCTGTTCATGCTCCTTCCCATCATCGTGCTTTCGGTTTATCCCGATTTAGCTTCCAGACCAAAGCCACAATCTTATCTCTGGTGGTGACCACAATCCCACCTTTAGTGATGGGGGCGATCGCCTACTATTTTGCTAATCAATCAACTAACCAATCAACTAACCAACAAATCACCCAAACTCAAGCTCTAACTGCTAGCAAATTAGAAACACAAGCGGTCAGCTTAAGAGACAGTCTCAACCGCTTTATGGGGGAGCGATATGCAGATATACAATTATTATCTAGTTCACCTATGTTCACCAATCCCAAGGTGATTACAGCTACAACTCTTCCAGAGAAGCAAGCTGTACTAGATGATCTATTGGCAAACCATAAAGCTTATAACAGCATTGCTATATATGATCTAGAAGGAAGAGTAATTTTACAATCGTCGGGAGAATTGCTCCAGAAAGAAAAAGACCATAGTTATTTTTCTGAAGTTCTTCGCCAAAACAATGTGGTTATTAGTCAACCAGAAATCACCAAAAATGCCGATGCAGTTAATATATATATAGCTGCACCAATTAAGGATGTTGTCACAGGTAAAACTACTGCGGTAGTGAGAGGGAGAATACCGGGAAAATCTTTAGCTGAGTTGTTAAATAATTACACAGCTAATGGTAGTGAGTACCATTTAGTTGATGCTACGGGTAAAATCTTCCTGAGTCCCCGCGCCAATTTTGTCAGCAAAGATGCTCAAGCAGAGTATCCAATACTGGCGACAAAAGCAGTTAATCCCCTCACCAAAGTTGAAAAAAATCAACTAGTGAGTTATGTACCATCACTGAAATTAGCTGGATTACCAGAGCTAAAGTGGCAAGTGCTAATGACTACAAATACAGTCATGAGATCAGTACCTGACCAACAATGGTTATGGACTATCCCGATTGGTAGTGCTTTAACCGCAGGAATTATGGGTGTAATTGCTACTTGGTCAGCTAGACGGACGATCCAACCCATGATCCAGGCTAATGTTGTCTTGACTAAGCTCAATCAAGGTGAGCTGAATATTCGGCTGAAAACTCATCGTCAAGATGAATTAGGTTGTTTAAACACCAATATTAATCAAATAGCTGAGAATTTACAAAATCTAGCTAAACAACAGGGAATAGATACTCAATGGACAAAATTATTCACAGATATTACCTTAAAGATTCGCAGTCATAAACAAACTGAAGATATTTATCAAACAGCTATTAAAGAACTTCATCAAGGGTTGAAAACAGACCGAGTAATTATTTATCAGCTCAATCCTCAGAATTGGGAGGGTGTGGTCGTGGCTGAGTCAGTTAATATTGGCTGGCCGAAAATGTTAGGATTAAAAATAGATGAGCCTGATTTTCGCGATCGCCATTTAGCCACATATCAATCAGGTAAAGTGAGAGCAATTACTAACATTCATGAAGAACCCAGCTTAACTAGTGCTGATGATTACATTCAACTGTTAGAAAAATTCGGGATTAAAAGCAACTTGATTGCTCCCATCATGACCCAAAACCAACTTGTAGGTTTATTGATGGCTCATCATTGCGAAAGTCAGCGAATTTGGGAGCAATTAGAAATTGATTTATTTCAACAAATAGCAATTCAAATTGGTTACGCTTTAGAACAATCACAGTTGCTAACAGAAATAACCGCAGCGAGGGAAATTTTATCGGAAAATTCCTTGACAGTGAAACTTAAGAAAGAAACCCAAATTTTAGAACTTCTGAGTAGTATAGAAAGTGCTGCTAAAGGTGACTTAACTGTGCGTGCAGATGTGACCCCAGGGGAAATAGGTACTGTAGCTGACTTTTTTAACTCCATAGTAGAAAGTCTTCGGGGTATTGTGACTCAAGTAAAACAAACTGCAACTCAAGTTAGTGAAGCCATTGGCTCTAATGAAAGCGCTATTCACCAACTAGCTGAATCAGCATTGCTACAAGTTGGTGAAATTAACCATACTTTAGATGCAGTAGACCAAATGACTAATGCTCTACAATCTGTAGCCCAAAATGCTCAACAAACTGCCTTTATTGCTAATCATGCTGCTCATACTGCTACCCAAAGTGGTAAAGCCATGGATTTAACAGTACAAAATATTTTGTCTTTGCGTGAAACTGTAGGACAAACTGCGAAAAAAGTCCGGCGTTTAGGAGAATCTTCACAACAAATTTCGCGGGTTGTCTCTTTAATTAATCAAATTGCTATGCAAACTAACTTATTAGCTATTAATGCTGGTATTGAAGCCGCAAGAGCTGGAGAAGAAGGTCAAGGTTTTGCAGTGGTAGCTGAGGAAATAGGTGAATTAGCAGCTCGGAGTGCCGCAGCTACTCAAGAAATTGAGGAAATTGTGGATAATATTCAACGAGAAACCAGTGAAGTGGTGCAAGCAATGGAAGTAGGAACTATTCAGGTGGTGGAAGGTACCCGGATTTTAGAAGATGCTAAACAAAACCTCAGTCAAATTTTAGATGTATCGCGGCAGATTGACTCTTTAGTGCAATCAATTTCTACTGCTACTACTTCTCAGGTACAAACATCGCAAACTATCAGTACATTAATGAAAGATATTGCTGCTGTTTCCCAACGAACTAGCGATTCTTCCCGTCAAGTTTCCCAGTCTCTCCAACAAACTGTAGAAATTTCCCACCAGTTACAAACAACTGTTGATACATTTAAAATTAATTAAAACTATGACTAATCACAAAGAGCTAGAAATTCAGATCCAGTTTCTGGAAGAAGCAATTGATTATATAAATACCTTGGAAGGAGTATTCCTAGAAATTGATACTAGTCACCGCATTGATTTAGAAAAAATTAATGCAGCACTACGGGCGGCTCATTCCATCAAAGGTGGTGCAGCTATGATGGGATTCCGGGTTTTAAGTGACTTATCTCATCGCTTAGAAGATTCTTTGAAAGTCTTAAAAACCCAGAGAAATTCTCTTTTAATTGACACTCATCTGCAAAGTTTACTACTTTCTGGAGTTGATTGGTTACGGCAAATTGTGGAATTATTAAGTGAAGGGAATGTTTTAGAAGATGCTTGGCTAGGAACCTTTTGTTACCCAATTTTTGATGAACTGCGCGATCGCTTAGGTGAATCTTCTCCAGAGGATGCCACCAGTATGTTATCCCCAGAAGAAAGTCAAGATGTCGTCCCATTGCTATTTTCCACAGAAGTAGAAGATTATTTACAGCGTTTGGAATCAGTATTAGCAGCACCGGAGCCATCTGGTTGGCGAGAGGAAATTATGATCATGGCGGCGGAATTGGGTGGTTTAGGGGAAATGCTGCAATTAACAGCGTTTACTCAATTATGTGAATCAGTCACCCATCACTTAGAAATTGCTACTCCCATCCAAGTTGCAGAAATCGCCCAGATAGCTTTACAAGCATGGAGGCGATCGCAAGCCTTGGTATTAACTAATCAAAGAGATAGTTTACCCACAGAAATTGAGTTGAGTAATTTAGTCAGTCATCCTGCACCGACTATTTTACCCACAGAAATAATTTCTATTGAAGAAATATCTGAGGATGAGAAAAATCAGTCTGTCAATTTTCCCCAAGTAAATCAACCAGAAATACACCCAGTTTCTCAACCGCAAATTCCCAGTCATGCAGTTTTGATACCAGAGCGAATAGAAACTACTAGTACATATTCCCTACCGATTTATGAAACGGCGGTTAATCCAAACATTATTACTCGCAAAGATGAATCTAGTAATAAGGATAAAGAAAATCATGAAAATACAGTGAGAGTTCCTAGTAAACAGTTAGAACATATTAATGATTTATTTGGAGAACTGATTATCCAACGGAATGGACTAAATTCTCAATTAGAAAAATTACGTAAACTTGTCCATATCCTCAGTCATCGAGTTCAAACTCTTGACCGAGAAAATCAGGAATTACATACAGCATACAGCAAACTTACCATTCAACCACTTGTATCTGCTGATTTATCATTACCAGAAAAAATTGAAGATAAGTCAGAGCATTATGAATTGAACTTGCTATCGCAGGAAGTCATAGAAACTATTGTGCAGGTGGAAGAACTGACAACTGATATTCAACTTAGTGTGGATGACACCGAGCAAATTGCCAGAAAACTGAATAAAACTTCCAAACAATTACAGAAAAAGCTGACTCAAGTAAGAATGCGTCCTTTTTCTGATTTAGTTGAGCGTTTTCCTAGAGCTATCCGCGACTTAAATTTAGAATATAATAAAAACGTATATTTACATATTGAAGGTGGTAATAACTTAATTGAACGGAGCATTTTGGAAGCTTTAAATGAACCTTTAATGCATTTATTACGGAATGCCTTTGATCATGGAATTGAAGATGCTGCTACTCGTCGTATTCAAGGTAAACCAGAACAAGGATTAATTGAAATCAAAGCAGCTCACCGCAGTAATCGCACGATAATTACGATTCGTGATGATGGTCAAGGTATTTCCTTAGAGAAAATCCGGACTACAGCCTTAGCTATGGGGTTAGATAGTTCTCTCATTGCTGATGCTAATGATGAAGAACTATTATCATTAATTTTTGAACCAGGTTTTACTACCTCGCACCAAGTAACTGCGTTATCTGGTCGTGGTATCGGTATGGATGTAGTTCGGAATAATTTAAAACTGGTGCAGGGTGACGTAAAAGTAGATACTAGTCCAGGTATTGGTACTACTTTTACTTTATCAGTACCATTCACAGTTTCGGTGATGAGAGTATTGTTGATAGAAAGCGATCGCCAAATATTAGCATTTTCTACAGATGTGGTAGGGGAAGTCTTTTTATTACCCAAAGAGAAAATCATTGATATCAGTGGTAGGGAGTACTTAAATTGGCAAGATAATATACTACCACTGACTCGATTGGGGAGCTATTTTAAATTTAACTGTCCCCGATATGATCACCCAGAACTAGAAACACCACCGGCAATTAATGCTAGTAGTGTCTTGATCATCAAAAGTGATCATCAGCCCCTAGCGATCCAAGTAGATCGGTGTTGGGGTGAACAAGAAGTAGCCATCCGACAAATTGAGGGAAATATACCTCTACCTCAAGGTTTTAGTAACTGCACAATTCTGGGTGATGGTCGAGTAGTAGCGCTAGTGAATATGAATGAGTTACTATCTGGAATTGCCAACAATCAGCCTACCCCTAGAAGTAATCAACTACCATCAACTAGATTACAAACCGCTTTTCTCATCCCCCAAAATGATAAACCACCAACCACCCCAGTCAAACAGAAAGGGACAATCTTAATTGTTGATGATTCCATCAATGTTCGCCGTTACTTAGCTCTAACATTGACCAAAGGAGGATATCAAGTAGAACAAGCCAAAGATGGTCAAGATGCCTGGGAAAAATTACAAAGTGGCTTGAGAATCCAGGCAGTTATTTGTGATATTGAAATGCCACGACTTGATGGTTATGGCTTCTTAGATCGTGTAAAATCAGACAGTAATCTTAAGCACGTCCCCGTCGCAATGCTAACTTCTCGTAGTAGCAATAAACACAGACAAATGGCAATGCAATTGGGAGCAGGTGCATATTTTTCTAAACCTTACAACGAAAAAGAATTACTGAGAACGATAGAAGAATTGATTTTTAGTGTAGATGGAAAGGTATCAACTCAAAATGGGGGAATTTAAAATTAGAATCTAAAATTAAAATTTTTAAAATTCCACATCCCACCGATAAATCCGCACACCATAAAGTCTTCTGTTTAAAATTCCCTAATTTTAGTGATGGGAACTAGTTTATAACCCGTTACCAACAGTATCAGGTAGTTACTTAATTTTCCATCTGGTTGAAAATCCCAGATGGAAAATTAGGATGAAAAGCACTAAATAGTGCAAAATTCAGAGCAGATTCACTAGTTTTGAAGTTAAATCTACCGCTACCACGTTCGTCATTTTTGATGCTCACACAATGTTCCCCATGTATCCAAAAGTTTCTGAACCTATCTACAGCCTCTAGGGAGATAAAACAGGAAACTAACAATGAAAAATTTAGATTCTTGTTAGTTGTCTCCCAATTAATACTCTTTACTCACCAGAAAGCTATAGGTGATCAACCTGTAGGGGTATTACCCACGAGATGGGAAGATGGGAAGATGGGGAAATGGGGAAATGGGGGAGATGATTATGGATACAAAGTCCTGCCTGTATTCGACTCAAAGATAAACATCCGATTTAAATCTAGTTGCAGTTGTAGACGATCGCCTGGACGTAAAAGTATATTCCCAGGGACTTGTACATTGATTAGTACTGATGAACTTTCGCAGCTAACCCGAATTAAAGTCTCTCTCCCCAAAGGTTCTACTACCTTGACTTCTACTGCGAGGCTGATGTGAGTCTACCGTTGTGGGGTCTGAGTCGGTGCTAATTTTAATATTTTCTGGACGAATCCCTAATTCATAGTTTTGTCCAGGGTTTAAATTTAAATTCTGACGTATATGTAGAGGAATGGTTAATAACTGTCCATTTAGATCAAAGCCATGACCTTTATAAATAGCCGAAAGAATATTCATCGGTGGATTACCGAGGAAAGTGGCTACCATTAAATTAGCTGGACGAGCATAAATGCTTTGGGGGTCGCCAATTTGCTGAATTCGACCCCGATTGAGGACGACAATCTGATCAGCTAAGGTCATCGCCTCTACTTGATCATGGGTGACGTAGATAGTCGTAATTCCTAATTTTTGATGTAGTTGTTTTAACTCTGCTCTGGTATCATCTCGCAATTGAGCATCTAAATTAGATAAAGGTTCATCTAGTAAAAATAATTGTGGCTCGCGAGCGATCGCCCTTCCTAAAGCCACTCGTTGTTGTTGTCCACCAGAAAGTTGTTTCGGTTTCCGGTCTAACAGATGTTCTAGAGAGAGCGATCGCGCTACGGTAATTACACGTTCCTGAATAATTTGACGGTTCACATTCCGCATTGACATCCCAAAGGCAATGTTCTGGGCTACAGTCATGTGAGGGTACAAAGCATAATTCTGGAAGACCATCGCCACATCCCGTTCCCTCGCAGGGACATTATTCATTAGGCGATCGCCAATAAATAGATTTCCAGATGTAGCAATTTCTAAACCAGCAATAGTTCGCAAAATGGTGGACTTACCACAACCAGATCGGTCCAACTAAAACCCAAAACTCACCATCGGGAATTTCTAGAGTAATATCCTCAATCGCCGTGATGTTGTTAAATTTACGCTCAATCTGGTCTAAAAGAACTTTGGCCATGGTGTCTGATGTGGTAAGTAGTCAAAGATTTGGGATGATGGAATTGCTGATTTTGGATTGACTACGACCACAAGGGTAGAGTAGATCGGGAATTTTAAATTTTCGATTGGTTTCGTCCAGTATGAGATGGGAGATGAGCCGAAATAATGTTTCATCCAAAATCCGAAATCCGAAATCCGAAATCCAAAATCCAAAATCTAAATTTGGGAATTCCAAGCGGGATGAGATAACAAAGAAGCCATGACACGTACTCCCCGAAGTTGATTAGACAAAGGTAAGTGACCTTTGGGGGCGGTTAAGTCCCAAGTAAACTCATGGGGATACCTAGTCCAGTTATTACCACTTTTCCAACCAATTTTTCGGCCAGAAGTTGTCCCAATTTTTACCTAAACTCAACCAGATATCTCGCTGGACACTAAAGCCAAATTTGCCTTCGGAGTGAATCAACCAGAGATTGTTAATGGTTTGCAAATCCAGAAGTGGGAAATTTTCAACTTCAGTAAAATACAACCATTTACGCTGAACGGCTCCGGAACCTGCTACTTCACACATTTTTTCGATAGTCACGCGATCAGCGGCTTGAAAATCTTGGAGAGCCAGCAATTGTTGCAAAGAATTGTAATTAATCCCGCACTCTGATTTTAGAGGTACAATTCCCTCAGGGAAATACATTTGTAGAAATTCTTTGCCCGTAGGTGCATCAGTATTGTAAAGCACTTGATAAGCTTTACCATCAATCCAGGTCGAGGTGGTTTCACGACGTTGTAGTAAAAATTCCTGTAATACAGCTAATCCTTCATTACCCAAGTTAGCTAACTGTGGGATAATTTCCTGCTGGACTTTTTCAGACCCAGCGATTAAAGATCGTCGCAGGGAGTCGATGTCATTAGTAGTACCTGATACAATCATAGAAATACTCTGTATACGGGAAACTCAGTCCCTTTAGGGCTGAGAGGGAAACGACATATGGAGTGTTTGGAAACCTTGCCTGAAAGTCAACTGGCTTCTACAAGACCCACGATGTCTTTGGTGAATGTAAACTAATCATAGCGAAAATTAGTTTACTATTTTTGATCTGACAAAATAACAATAGTGTCAATCATCTTTCCCCTGTGAGCCACCAAATATTGTCCAAGGGAAAATGGGGAATAATCTGTGCCTGATAATTTGGTGAAAAGAAAACACAGTAGAATCTACTAACCTACTGACGGAAATTTTTCGCGCCTGAGTGGCGGCGGATCTATTTGGAGCCTGTGATGTATGTACGATAAGATTATTCCTCCCGCAACTGGAGCCAAAATTACCTTTAAACAAGGCGAACCAATTGTGCCAGACAATCCTATTATCCCCTTTATTCGGGGTGATGGTACGGGTATTGATATCTGGCCTGCTACTCAAAAGGTACTTGATGCTGCGGTAGCAAAAGCGTACAAAGGCTCGCGTCAAATTAGCTGGTTTAAGGTCTATGCTGGTGATGAAGCCTGTGATTTATATGGTACTTATCAGTATTTACCAGAAGATACCCTCACCGCAATTCAGCGAATATGGTGTGGCGATTAAAGGACCATTGACGACTCCTGTTGGTGGTGGAATTCGTTCATTAAATGTAGCATTGCGGCAAATTTTTGACCTTTATACTTGTGTGCGTCCTTGTCGCTATTATGCTGGTACCCCATCACCTCACAAAAACCCCGAAAAACTAGATGTGATTGTTTATCGGGAAAATACGGAGGATATTTATTTAGGGATTGAGTGGAAACAAGGAAGTGAAATTGCCAATCGCTTAATTACCTATCTCAACGAAGAACTGATTCCGGCTACGCCAGAACATGGAAAAAAACGAATTCCTCTGGATGCAGGTATAGGAATCAAACCTATCAGCAAAACTGGTTCTCAGCGTTTAGTCAGACGTGCGATCAAACACGCTTTACTATTGCCCAAAAACAAGCAACAAGTGACTTTGGTGCACAAGGGCAATATTATGAAGTACACTGAAGGGGCTTTCCGGGATTGGGGTTACGAGTTAGCCATCAGTGAATTCCGAGCCGAAACCGTGACCGAAAGGGAATCTTGGATTTTGAGCAACAAGGAGAAAAACCCGAATATCTCTTTGGAAGAAAATGCTCGCGAGATTGATCCTGGTTTTGACGCCCTTACTCCAGAGAAACAAGCCCAAATTGTTGAAGAAGTCTAATCGGTTCTCAACTCAATTTGGTCAAGCCACGGTAATGGTCAGTGGAAAAATAAAGTTATGATTAATGACCGCATTGCTGACAGTATTTTTCAACAAATCCAAACCAGACCGGATGAATATTCGATTCTGGCGACCATGAACTTGAATGGTGATTATTTATCTGATGCCGCAGCAGCCATTGTCGGTGGTTTGGGTATGGGTCCAGGGGCAAATATTGGCGATAATAGCGCTATTTTTGAAGCTACCCACGGGACAGCGCCCAAACACGCTGGTTTAGACCGGATTAATCCTGGTTCCGTCATTCTTTCGGGGGTGATGATGCTGGAATTTATGGGTTGGCTAGAAGCCGCTGACTTGATTAAGAAAGGTTTAAGTGCGGCGATCGCCAATGGTCAAGTTACTTATGACTTAGCTCGGTTACTAGAACCACCAGTAGCACCCTTAAAGTGTTCTGAATTTGCGGACGCAATTATCCAACATTTTGGTTGATTTGGGCATTATCCCCAGCTGCTGAAGCTAGGGTTTGCACATAAGTCTACTCAAAGACCTCTCTCCAAACCCAGGGAGAGGTCTTTCACTTGTATTGACAGGGTAGACTTCTGAAGAAAAATTGGGGAGATTAATTTATTTGAGTACACGATAAAATTATAAATATTTGGGAATACTGAATATATCAGGTTTAAAATAGCTCAGTTGTATGTTAAACATTCAAATAAGATTTACTGAATATCAAATTAGTAAAGAAATTTACAATGGACTGAGAAGTGTTATTTATCAGGGATATCGAAACAGTGACAAACAACCTGTTGTAATTAAAATCTTGAAAAATCCTGATCCCAATATAAGCGAATTGGCAAGGTTTCGTAATCAGTACAACATCATTAAAAATATTTATCAACCAGGAATTATCCAAACATATAGCTTGGAACCTTATCAAAATGGCTATGCATTGGTAATGGAAGACTTTGGGGGAATTTCTCTCAGAGAATGGATGGGAGACAAACCACAAACTCTGAGAGAATTTTTACCCATAGCGATCGCTCTGGCTAATATCTTAGATATTCTTTATCAGCACCGCATTATTCATAAAGATATCAAACCAGATAATATTTTAATTAATCCAGACACTAAACAAGTAAATTAATTGATTTTAGTATTGCATCTTTGTTACCAAGGAAACTCAAACCCTAATTAATCCAAATGTATTGGAAGGGACACTTAGTTATATTTCTCCAGAACAAACTGGGAGAATGAATCGAGGAATTGACTACCGACAGATTTTTATTCTTTAGGGGTAACTTTTTATGAATTACTCACAGGAAAATTACCTTTTGAGTCAGATGATGCGATGGAGTTAGTCCATTCTCATATTGCTAAAACAACCACCTTTAATACATAAACTTAATGCCCAAATTCCACTGGTAATTTCCGAAATTGTCAGTAAATTGATGGCAAAAAATGCCGAAGACCGTTATCAAAGTGCATTAGGATTAAGATATGATTTAGAAATTTGTTAGCAGCAATTTCAAGAAAATGGTCAGATAGAAAACTTTCTGATTGGACAAAAAGATATAGGCGATCGCTTCATGATTTCAGAAAAACTATACGGTCGAGAATCAGGAAGTTAAAACTCTATTATCAGCCTTTGAGCGTATCGCCAAAAATCAAGTAGAATTAATGTTAGTTGACAGGATTTTCTGGGATTGGTAAAACCGCAATAGTAAACGAAGTTCATAAACCAATTGTCCAGACAACGTGGGTATTTTATTAAAGGTAAATTTGACCAATTTAATCGCAATTTGCCTTTAAGTGCTTTTGTCCAAGCATTTCGAGAATTAATTAGGCAATTACTGAGTGAAAATGATTCACAATTATTAGCTTGGAAAAACCAAATTATGGAAGCGTTGGGTAACAATGGGCAAGTTATTATTGAAGTAATTCCTGAACTAGAAAAAATTATTGGTAAACAAACACCTGCACCAGAACTTTCCGGAACAGCAGAGAGAATCGCTTTAATTTATTATTTCAAAAATTTCTAAGAATATTTACTAGAAAACAACATCCCATCTAGTAATTTTCTTGGATGATTTGCAGTGGGCAGATTCGGCATCATTAAAGTTAATTAAGTTGCTGATGAGTGAGTTAAAAATAGGATATTTATTATTAATTGGAGCCTATCGAGATAATGAAGTATTTCCAGCCCATCCCTTAACACAGACATTGGCAGAAATCAGTAAAAGCCATACTGAAATTAATACGATTATATTAAATCCATTAAATGAAATTGAATTAAAGCAATTGGTTGCTGATAGCCTAAATTGTTCATTGGAAATTGCCCAGCCGCTGACAAAACTGATTCATAAAAAAACCGAAGGTAATCCATTTTTCAGCAGACAATTTTTGAAAACTCTCTCTCAAGACAAGTTGCTTAAATTCGATTTGAAATTAGGAATTTGGCAATGTGATATGGTGGAAGTGCATCAAAAATATTTAACAAATAATGTAGTAGAATTCATGCTATTACAGTTGCATAAATTACCAGAAACAACCCAGAATTTATTGAAATTAGCTGCGTGTATTGGCAATCAATTTGATTTAAAAATTTTGGCAATTATTTCCGAACAATCAGAAGCACAAACAGAAATATCATTATGGACAGCATTACAAGAGGAATTAATTTTACCACAAAATCAAATTTATAAATTTTATGCGGGAGAAGAAATACCAGATACAGCAGAAGTTTCCCCGATTTTGATCTACAAATTTTTCCATGATCGCATTCAACAGGCTGCATATTCATTAATTCCCGAACATGAGAAACAAGCAACTCATTTAAAAATTGGTCAGTTGTTATTTCAGCAGACAAGTGGAAAATATCGAGAGGAAAAAATCTTTGAAATTGTTAATAATCTAAATATAGGTATTCCTCTAATTATCCAATCTGATTCCCGCTATCAATTAGCCCAGCTAAACTTATTAGTAGCTCAGAAAACTAAGTTAGCAACGGCTTATGAGGCAACAATCGCATATCTTCAGACTGGCATAGCTCTTTTGCCAGAAAATAGTTGGCAGCATGGCTATAAACTTACTCTAGAATTATATAATTTAGCCATAGAAACGGCTTTTCTCACTGGTAGATATGAGCAAATGGAAACATGGGCTGAAATCGTTTTTGCAAATACTAGAATTTTACTAGACCAAATTAAAGCCTATAAAATTAAAATTCTGGCTTGTATTGCCCAGAAAAAGTCTTTAGGTGGAGTCCAAATTGGATTGCAAGTCTTCAATTTATTGGGATATTCTCTACCAGAAAACCCGACAGAAATAGATATTCAACAAGCACTAGTAGAAACAGAATCTCTTTTAACAAAAGTAGGAATAGCAAATTTAATTAACTTGCCAAAGATGACTAATCTAGAAGCTTTAGCAGTGATTCAAATTGGCTACACCTGGGCACCTGCTGCTTATATTGCTGGCTCAAAGTTTTTTCTTCTGAATGCTTTGTTGGAAATTCGGATATCAATTCAATATGGTAATTCTCCCTTGTCAGCAGCAGCTTATGCTCATTATGGTATTGTTCTCTGTGGAGTGATTGGTGATATCGCATCTGGTTATGAATTTGGTATATTAGCACTGAAATTAGCAGAACAGATTGGAAATAAAGGACTACTTGCGAAAATCTCAGTAATTGCAGGCGGACTAATTTTACCGTGGCAAGTACATCCGAAAAAAACCCTGGCATTATTGCAATCTGGCTATGACTACAGTTTAGAATCTGGTAGCCTAGATGCTGCGGCATTCAATCGCTATTATGATGCTCAAAATTCCTATATAATTGGAGAAGAACTCAACGCATTAGCGCAGAAGATAGCAACTTATAGTCAACAGATTCGTCAAGTTAAACAGCCAGTCCACTTAACTTGGAATGAACATTACACCAAGTAGTTTTAAATTGGACGGGAAATGCAGCTAATCCTTGTCATTTAGTTGGTAAAGCTGTGGATGAAGTAGAACTATTATCACAATTTCAAGCCAGTTCTAATATACTAGGTTTATACAGTTTAAACTTGCATAAATTAATTCTAAACTATGGCTTTGGTAACAATAATGAAGCTTTAGAATTTGCTCATCTTGCCGAAAATTATCTGGTAGGTGTAACGGCTCAAGTAGTTGTTACCACTTTTATATTTTTATCGGTCTTTGGTGCGATTAGCCTCTATTCTTCAATGTCCAATCACTACTCAGTCGGAATGGTTAGTAATAATTAAAGCTGACCAAGAAAAAATTAAGTTCTTGGGCAAATCATGCTCCCATTAATTTCCAACATAAAACAGATTTATTGACTGCGGAAATTTTCCGTGTTACTGGTCAGATTTATCTAGCAATTGACTTTTATGATCTGGCTATAGCTGGAGCAAAAGAAAATGGTTATATCCAGGAAGAAGCATTAAGTAATGAGCTAGCAGCTAAATTTTATCTGGATTGGGGTAAAGAAAAAATAGCTCAAGTTTATCTGCAAGAAGCCTATTATTGTTATAATGCTTGGGGTGCAAAAGCAAAAATTGAGCAATTAGAAAAATGCTATCCTGAGTTTTTAGCTTCTATCTTAAAATCACGGACAAGTAGTGGAAAATTCAATAATAAAATATTTGAAACCAACTTATCTAGTAGCAGTATTACCGATTCCCTTGATTTTATAAATATTCTTAAAGCCTTACAAACTCTTTCTAGTGAAATCCAAGTCAACCAATTAGTTTGCCAATTAACCCAAGTGATGATGGAATATTCAGGAGCAGAGAAAGCATCTTTACTTAGGCTTGTAGATGGAAATTTGATGTTAGAAACAATTGCTAATGTTGATGAAGGAGTAACACTAATGTCTCTAGCATTAGAGGATAGCGAAGCTATTCCTATCACCATCATAAATTATGTTAAACATAGCTTACAAACGATTTTACTAGATGATGCTACAGCACAAAATGATTTTATTGCTGACCTTTATTTAATAGAAGAACAACCCAAAAGTGTATTATGTACGCCAATTTTATATCATAGTGAATTAATCGGATTAATATATTTAGAAAATAAGTTGACTATTGGTGCATTTACTCCCCATCATCTAAAAATTATCCAAATGCTGTGTACTCAAGCAGCTATTTCTCTAGAAAATGCTCAGTTGTATCAACAATCTCAGACTTATGTCCAACAATTGGAAAACTCCTTAAACCACATTCAAGAAAATAGTAAAATCACAGCCTTTCGAGCAGATGTAGATATTACACTCATCCAAAATGCTAGTTTAAGAACTATTCTTCAGCAATGTACAGAAGCCATTGTTAAACATCTAGATGCAGCATTTGCTCGCATCTGGATATTAAATTCGGAAACACAAATTTTAGAGTTAGAAGCTAGTGCAGGGATGTATACTCACATTAATGGACTTCACGGACAAGTGCCGGTGGGTAAATTTAAAATTGGCTTAATTGCTGAAGAAAAGCGACCTCATTTAACCAATCAGGTACAGGAAGACCTGCGTGTAGGTGATAAAGAATGGGCAAAAAGAGAAGGTATGGTTGCTTTTGCTGGATACCCGATCATGCTTGATCAGCAATGTTTAGGTGTGGTAGCAATGTTTTCCCGTCAAGCTTTATCGACAACGGTGTTAGATTCCTTGAGATTTGCTGCAAGTGAAATTGCACTAGGTATTAATCGCAAACTATCCGAAAAAGCACTACTAGAATCAGAAAATCAGTTGCGACAAAAAGCTCAAGAGCTAGAAACTACCTTGAATAATCTCCAGCAAGCACAAATGCAGTTGATACAAAGTGAGAAAATGTCTTCTCTGGGTAATTTAGTTGCAGGTGTTGCTCATGAAATCAACAATCCTATTGCATTTATTAAAGGTAGTTTCTACAATCTCGAAGAATATATTCAGAATTTATTTGCTCATATCCAGTGCTATCAAGAAAATTATTCTCCGTCAGTTCTCTCAGTTAGTGAACATGCAGAAGACATTGAACTGGATTTTCTGACTGAAGACTTACCAAAGGTCATCAAATCCATGAAAATGGCCACAGAACGAATTACTGATATTAGTAATAGTCTCCGGACTTTTTCTAGAAATGATAGTTCAGTAAAAGTATCTTGCCATCTCCATGAAGGCATTGAGAGTACATTGTTGATTTTAAAGTATCGTCTGCAAGCTAATGATAAACATCCAGCTATTAATATTATTAGAGAATATGGAAAACTACCACCAATCAAGTGTTTCTTAGGACAACTCAATCAAGTTTTTATGAATATTATTGCTAATGCGATTGATGCTTTAGAAATATCTAGTAAGCAAAAATCATTAACTAAAACACAAACCAATTCTTTACAAATTCGGATTCAAACCGAATTATCAACCGACGAGCAGACAGTTTTAATTCGGATTAAAGATAATGGTATAGGCATATCAGAAGAGGTTAAGAACCGGATATTTGAACATCTATTTACTACTAAAGAAGTTGGTAAAGGCACAGGCTTGGGATTAGCGATCGCACGTCAAATTGTGGAAGAAACTCACGGTGGTAAGTTGACTTGTAATTCCGTTGTCGGTGAAGGGACTGAGTTTATGATCCAACTTCCCATAAATTAATTGACAACACATAGGAAACCGGAATAGATGGGATGCTCGCGAATAGTTAAAATCGGAAGAGAGAATTTAGCTAAAATTCCCCACCAAAAACGTTATGACTCTAAATCG
Organism: uncultured cyanobacterium; assembly: GCA_963766435.1. Taxonomy (GTDB): domain Bacteria; phylum Cyanobacteriota; class Cyanobacteriia; order Cyanobacteriales; family Nostocaceae; genus CAVXZH01. The sequence continues at coordinate 716,449 of CAVXZH010000006.1, read as the reverse complement.
TCGTCATTTTCTGTTTTTACTCACTGCGAGTACAGGTGCTTTTGCACTAGAAACTTATGCATTAGCAGATAAATCTACTCATGGTAGCGTCATAATTCCTACATCAACTGGAGCGATTGAATTACCACCGTTACCATATCCATATGAAGCACTGGAACCGCATATTGATGCTAGAACCATGCAATTTCATCATGATAAACACCATGCTACTTATGTAAAAAATTTGAATGCAGCTTTAGATAAACATCCAGAACTGAAAACTAAACCTGTGCCCGAATTATTGCGAGAACTTGATAAAATTCCCGCAGATGTTCAGAATACGATTCGGAATAATGGAGGTGGTCATGTCAATCATTCCATGTTCTGGAAGATTATGAAACCTAATGGGGGTGGAGAACCAACTGGGGCAATTGCGACCGCAATTAATCAAAATTTTGGTAGTTTTGCGGCTTTCAAACAACAGTTTAACGCAGCAGGTGCAGCTCATTTTGGTAGTGGTTGGGTTTGGTTAGTTCTCTCCCAAACAGGTAAATTAACAGTCACAACTACAGCTAATCAAGATACTCCTCTGAGCATAGGTGAGTATCCTATTTTGGGTAATGACGTCTGGGAACACGCCTACTATCTTAATTACCAAAATCGCCGCCCAGATTACTTGGACGCTTGGTGGAATGTGGTAAATTGGGATGAAATTAACCTCCGATTTGCACAAGGGAGCAAATTTTTCGGAAATCAAACTAAAATTTATAACGGATTTTGAGTTGGTAAACCCACAGCACGAGGAAACTTTGCGGGAGTGTTCACAACTTTTCGCAAATAAATACAATGACGAATGCTATCCGTTAAAGGAGTAGTGAATTGCTCAATTAATTCAATTACCCCACCCAATTGATTGACAGCATTTTGTAAAACGGTTGTTTCTGCTTGAGTCCAGTTACCCCTATAAATAACAGCTATACCACCCTGTTTGACTAATGGTAAAGCATATTCCGCACAAGCGGACGCTGTACCCACAGCCCGAATCATGGCAATATCATAGCTTTTTCGATATTGGGGTAACTGACCAATTTCTTCGGCTCTACCCACCAGTGTTTTCACATTAGTTAGAGCTAGTGTAGTTAAAGCATGATCTAAAAAAGTTAGTTTTTTCCGAGTGGAATCTAAAAGAGTAACACGGGAATTAGGTGCAATAATTGCCACGGGTAAACCCGGAAACCCGGCACCAGTACCAATATCAATTACAGATGCACCTGAGAAGAGAGAAGAGATAAATCGTTGTTGTGGGGCTATTCCTCGCAGAGAATCCCAGAGATGTTTTTCCCAGAACTCATCTGGTTCAGTAATGCGAGTCAGATTGAGTTGACGATTTCCTTCCAGAATTAATTGATAAAGCTGTTGAAATTGGGTCTGTTGGGTGAGACTTAGGGACAAATTCAGAGTTTTTTGCCAAATATGTGCCATTTCTGGCAATAAGGGCGTGATTAAATCAGTCATGAAATTTAATTTTTCAATGATTTTGGATCAACTAATTTTAATTCACCTTGTTGAAGTGTCCAGCAGCGGTCAGCTATCGGTAACATATCCCCAGCATCATGTGTTACAATCAATATTGTCCAATCTTGTTTCAGTTTCGTAACAAGTTGACCAGTTGATGACGGATTGACCAATCCAAACCAGCGGTAGGTTCATCCAATAATAATAAATGTGGCTGACGAATCAATTGCACAGCTAAAGCTAAACGTCTCTGCTGTCCACCGCTTAAAGCATGAGGAGACGCAGATAAAGATAAATGCGCTAGTCCCACTTCTGTCAATGCTTGTCTAACTTGTTCTGAACCCAATTCCGGATGTCCTAAACGTAATTCTTCTAAAATTGAACCACCGCAAAAGTGACGTTCTGGAAACTGAAATACTAATCCAGCTAATTGTTGTAATTGTTCAGCCATGAGTGGTTGTTCTCGCCAGAATACACCCACCTGAGGTCGGATCAGCTAATCCAGATAAAATTTCTAATAAGTACTTTTACCCGAACCACTAGGTCCAATAATCAAACCCAGTTGCTGGGATGGTAATTCTAGGTTCAGAGACTTGAGAATTGCTGTTGGGCAAGCTGTGGGGTGATAAATTAAATCTCTAAGATAGAGCATTTGTGAAGATTAAGAATAAAAAGGAGTAGACGTAGGGAGTAGGGAAATTCCCATCATTAAAATTAGGAAATTTTAAACTGGACACTTTTTCTAGTGCTGTGCGTCTTGAAAAAATATATGTTTAACTATATTTTTGCATTTTAAGTAATGTATACAACAATTTCAACCGTAATTATTCTGAGGATTTCTATGTTTCAACATTTTTTTACTCCCCAATCAATTGCTGACTAAATTCACCAGGATTACCAAAGTAACTTTTTTAGCCGCCATCGTGTTAAATCTTGGCATCAGTTCTGCTTTTGCAGGTGATCCCTTTCGGAATAGATGATGCTCATCAAATTGGCATCACAACAGAAGCAGCTTTTAACGCTATTTTTCAAAAAGGGAATTATCCAAAAGCTGAGGATTACCTGCAAAAAGCCCTGACTAGCGAACCAAATGAACCTCTAGCTTATGCGATTAGTGCTTCTTTAGCATATGGAAAACAGGATTGGCAGAATCTAGAGTTATACAGTAATAAAACCCTGGAAACTGGACAAAATTTAATTGCCAGTGACCCATTGCGTGGTAATTTATACACTGCTGTTGGACATTTTTTAGAGGGGGCGGTAATTCTGACTCGTGAAGGTACTGCCAATGGTGCATCACAAGCCTTTAAGAGTTGCAAAAGTTTATGCTTACTTAGGTAAAGCCGAAGCAATTTCTGCTAATGACCCAGAGTTAAATTTAATTCGGGGCTATATGGATTTAATGTTAGCTGTAAATTTACCTTTTACCAGTCCAGATCAGGCAATTGAACGCTTAGAAAAAAATGCTGCACCTCGGTATTTGGTAGATCGGGGTATTGCTATCAGCCTATCGAGATTTAAAAGCATACCCTCAGGCACTAGATTATGCTAACACGCTTTAAATGCAACCGCAGATAATCCAGAAATTTATTATCTAAAAGCCCAAATTCTCCAAGAACAAAGTAAAAAGCAGAAAAGCCAATCTTGATTCAGGAGTCCATTGCTAATTTTGATCAAGCTTTAGCTAAAAAAAACCAACTTCCATCGTATTTAGTTAAACAAATTGAACGAGAAAGAAATCAGGCTGTTGAACGTCTAAAACGCGGATAATGGGGATATGGGGGGAATTTATACTTAAAGTTTCCCCTACCCTAATTTATATGCTAGATTTGCTGGAAATTGATGTTTGAGACAAATGCAGATTCAATTTCGCGATTTTAATGCTTTTGATGTGTGGATTTGGTTGAAATTCAGTACAATTCCTTCCCAAAAAGAAAAACAATTTGTAGAAGAAGTCTTTAATTCCTGGTTTTATCTGGGTAAGCTAGGTGCATTTAATGCGGAAAATCTCCAGGTGCAGGAAACTGGAGTTGATATCAGTTATATGCATTATGACGCCGAAGGTTATGATAAAAGCTTACTGTCCCTAATGCATAACATGGGAGATTTTGAGTATCTGGGAGATTGGGGGAGGTGCTGGTTTGACTTAGGTACTAGTGATGCGATCGCTTTAGATATTTTAATCAATGCTTTAACCCAGTTAAGTGATGAATATGTCACCATTGAAATTTTGTACATTGGTGGTGAAAATGAAGACTGGTCGGTGGAAGATAGTGAAAGTCGTGAATCCATTTATGATAATTAGTTAACATTATGAATAAAGATGGTGAGATTCGGTTAATCGCTTTAGGATTGATTCGAGATGGTGATGGGCTACGCCCCGCTGGAAGCAATCGCTTGTTTCTGTCCGAGGGTTATGACCCTGTAAAAAAGGAAACATTTTATCGTTTTCTGGGTGGTGGTGTAGAATTTGGGGAAACGAGTCGGATAGCTTTAGAACGGGAATTTCAGGAGGAAATTCAAGCGGATTTAACCAATATTCGCTACTTAGCTTGTATAGAAAACCTATTTACCTTTGATGGTAGACAGGGACATGAAATTATTCAACTGTACCAATGTGATTTTGCTGACCGTAAATTTTATGAATTGGAAAGTTTAACTTTTTCGGAACCAGGGGGTCGTAAACATCGAGCATTATGGGTAGATATAGCTCGTTGTCAATCAGGGGAATTTAAATTAGTCCCAGAGATAGTTTTTGATTATTTGTAATCTAGAATTAAGAGGTTAGTCATGTTGGTAAAATTTCGTAGTCAGACCTAAATGGATAAATCTGGTATTCTTGCTCACAATGAAAGTGTATTGTTGCTAGAAGGAGAAATTATGGAAATGTCAATTTTCCCAAAAAGTCAATCTGAATTAGTAGAAATTGGCAATTTAGTAGAACGACTCTCTGAACTCCCAAATGTTGAACAAGTTAGAGCAATACGTCACAAAGATGATTTGCAGGAAATAACATTTGAGATACTAAGTTATACAGATTTCGACTTAACCAGACAACTAGCAGAGCAAGCAACTAGATTAGTACATGAAGTAGAATGGAAACTTTGTGACATCACTGAAAACAGTAATTGGGATTTTGGAACTCAAATATTGAGGAAATTTAGCTCAAAAGTCAAGGAAGACCAAATACTTAGTTTCAGCGATGTCAAATCAAAATATTAGACAGCAAACTGAAGCAAATCACAGCGTATATCGACAACAAGCTGAATTTAACGAACAAACTGCTAATGCAGCTCGGTTTGGCTTTCCTGACTGGGCTGTTATTATGTGTTTTTACGCTGCTTTACATTGGGTTAATGATCATGCTTTCCAAGCGGGAAGGATTCAAGATTTTAGTGACGATGAGGAAACATCACCACATAAACTACGAAGAAAATATGTTAAGGAAATTGCTAGAAAAAATAGATGGATGAGATTTTGAAGATGCTTATGAACTTCTTTACAGAGGAAGTATGACAGCTAGATATTTAAGAGGTTTGGAAGAATCAAACTGCACAGCGAGGAAGTATTATATAGCTAATAATATTCAATTTTATTTTGATTATTTAGAAACAGTTAAGAAAAGACTTACCTAAGTAAATTAGAAAAATACGGTTTTCAACTATTAGCGACTTGGAGATATTAGTTATGTCGATACAATTGGTCAAAAAACGTTTCACTACTGAACAATATCATCAAATGGGTAAAGTGGGTATTTTTAAGGAAAATGATAGGGTAGAACTACTAGAAGGAGAAATTGTTGAAATGTCACCTATTGGTAGACGACATACTGCTTGTGTAAATAGATTTACTCAACTTTTTTCACAATTACTAGGTAAAAAAGTAATAGTATCTGTACAAAATCCAATTATATTAAACAATTTTTCTGAACCTCAACCTGATATATCATTACTAAAACCACGCACAGATTTTTATGAATCTGGACATCCACAAGCACCAGATATTTTACTGGTGGTCGAAGTAGCGGATACTACTATTGATTATGATAGAGATGTAAAAATTCCCCTTTATGCTAACAATGGTATTTGTGAAGTTTGGTTAGTGGATATTGTAGAACAAACTCTGACAGTTTACCGTCAACCAACATCAGACGGTTATAGAGAAGTTTTGATTTTACATCGAGGAGAAAGTTTATTTTTGCAATCTTTTCCAGAAATTATTTTAACTGTTGATGAGATATTGGGATAAAAATTTAAAATTAATTTTTAGCAATCTTAGTAGTTTATGTCAATACAATCCGTAATATCAGGACGTGAATTTATTACACCTTCTTTTTCCCAGTATGCAACCAGTTCTGCTCCAGTGGTGGGTAGATTATCTACAACTGTTCTTGTAAATAAGATACGTAAAATATATTCAGATAAGGGTAAATTTAGTTGAGAAGCTTCGGTGTTCAGTTCGCTTTCTAGTTCCGATGGTAGGTTTAGATTAATACTCATCTCGTTTTTTCCCTAATTTTAATTCTAAATAATGGTAGCTTAGACATCAAAAAAAAATATGCTAATCATATCGATCTTTTTTGGACTTAATCACCCTCGCTATATCATCATGTTGTTGACCCGCAATAATATCTTTTAAGTGAATTTTCCCTTCAATATATTGTAGATGAATTCTCCATCCAGATATTTTATCAATATCAGCACGGTAGATTTTTTGTTTTACACCTTCGATTTTATGAAGTCTGGTTTTCGGAAAATTTCTGGTTCTATGACATTCGTTATCTTCTAATTCCGCTAAAGCTTCCAGAAAATCAATTTTAAATTCTGCTGGTAGAATCCGCATGGCTTCATGGATTACACCATATTCGTCTAAAAGAGGTTTAATTTGTGACATTAACCAGAATAAACCTCGATTTCTTGATTTTCTATGGTAAAATCTTGATAAAGATGTTCCAATACTGAATTATATGCTTTGAGCGCATCTTCTGCTTGAACCACTCTAAATAATGTCACAAGTGTTCTATCAAAAATTGGGTCATCATCAATGGTTAAAATTACTCTGATTTCCGGTTGAACTTTCATGGAATACAAGGAAGAATCATAATCATGATTTAGTTTAATTTTCCGTAACTGTGCAAGAATCAGATTTTTAAACAGTAATTCTGGGTCTTTTAAAAATGTTTGAAATATTTGATTCATTTCATAAATAATATTTGCTTTTTGCATCTGAGTAAAATCTGCTAAATCTCGTTCAAACTCTTCTGTAGATTCAATGAAGATGTCCATTCTTGCTCCTAAACTGAGATAGCTAGCTTAGTATAATTTTAATCTAGAGTTTTAGATAATTGAATGCTGTCAAATCCCGTCATTCAATAAAAGTAAATTATAGCAGATTATCAACAAATACATCCACAAATTCTGAAAAAAGTCGCGGATATTTTACGAAATCTTCTAGCAAAAATATGTAGTTATAACTGCTGATTTACTAAACTACCGTGTTCTTAAGATTTCACATTTATGGCTGTTAATTTCTCTAAAAATCAATTATCATTATTGACCCTTATATCAGCAATTACTATCATTCCTAGTAGTTGCAAGTCAAATGCCCAAACTACACCTAAATTAATTCCCCAAGAAATCGTTTCCGTCGGGGAAGTTCGTCCTTTACCTGGTAAGCTGAATAATATCCCTGTATTTAATAGCAATAGTCCGGAATGGATTAAAACTGAAGGTATTTTACTTTCTACTTTTCCTCCTCAGAATAAAAAAGTTGCCGCAGCGCACCTTAATTTTTCTTTTCAAGGACGGTTTGATTTATTTTCTCACCACTATAGCCATACTCCGAAAGATTTACAAACTCTGTACTTGGGGATAATTTTTCATAATCCAACTAAGCAAGCTGTAACTGTAGATGTGTTACAGGGCGCAAGTTATTTAATGCAAGATGCACCTTTTATCACTTTAGCACCTTATCTAGAGAATAACCATAATCAGGTTTATTAGAATATAATCTCAGTTTACCTTTAAGTAATAATACTAGTAAAAACCAAAACATTACTGTTACTCTAGAAACACCTTTAAAGGAAGATAAATTATCTCAAGGTGGGATTCGGTTTCGGAAACCATCTCTAGATTTTCCTTTTTTCCGAGGGACAGTCAAACTCAAATATATTGATGACCAGGGACGACAACAAAAGCGCTATGTGCATTTATGGCATCGCACTGGCCAAGTTCTAGAACCGTTGTTGCAAATTAAGTTACCACCTTCAACTACACGAATGGTAGAGGTAGATTTAATTTATCCACCGGATTCCACTCCACCTCAAGTTCTCACTGTTAGAACTTTATCTAATTGAGAGAATCTGTTTTCTTATTTACCAGTGTAATAAAAGGCAATTTCTTTTTCTTTCAGAGGGGCAAAACCGGCATCTACTAGTTTTTGGTCAAGTTCTGCTTGGGGGATGTGTTTAGCACCAATTCTGACAATCCGCGATCGCATGGTATTCGATACCCCACTGCGCTGTCTGTTGGCTTCTAATGCCATCACCTCGTGATATAAGTCTAACTTGACTGGGGGAATGGGAGAACCATCAAAATCCAATCCTTGGGCAATCGCCACATCAATGGCATCAGCACCTGTCGTAGTTTGTGTTTCTGGGTTAGTTTGGGTAGTCATGGCTATTACTCTTCACGTTTCTATAAGTAAATATTACCAGTCTTGTTCCCACAAAATTAATTTCCTATGATATACTTAGACAAAAGATGCATTAATTACTCTATAATATCTACTTAACAGTTGCCAATTGCTAGGATTTTAGTTTAACCTCTAACCAATGGGATAGCAAAATTAGGTGATGCTATGTCTGACGCTCAAACTCCTGGTAATGAAGACCGTAGCCTCGAACAAGCTCTAACCAATAAGATCATTGATGATTACTTTGACGATTCCCCCAGTTGGCTCAGAGCAATTCTACGGATGTGTTTTTTTTCATTAGCCCACTTAGATAGAAAACCAGTTTTCGTTGTTGAATGTCCTAATTATGCAGTAGCCAAGCGCCTGAGTCGGAAAACCTATCCCTTTAGAGGATTAGTATACTTTTTAATTGATGACTTTAACGGAGGCGATTCGCACTTTATTTTGCTACCAAGAAAAAACCCATAGAACCTGGCGCTGTTTTGACACTAGTACCAATTCTTGGCGAATTATCAATTATTTACAAGCTCCTAAAACACCACGGGAATAGGGCAGAGGAAGAGGCAGGGGGGCAGGGGGCAGGGAGCAGGGGGGAAAAACGGAGATGGGGAGATGGGGAGATGGGGAGATGGGGAGATGGGGAGATGGGGAGATGGGGAGAATATATTTTAAATTCTCTTTCCCCCTGCCCCCTGCCCCCTGCCCCCTGCCCCCTGCCCCCTGCCCCCTGCCCCCTGCCCCTTGTCCTCTTCTTCCCTCAACCTGTATTTCTCATTCCCGCAGCAATACCATTAATAGTTAACAATGCGCCTCTGAGTAATTCACCTTTGCTATAACGAGAGTGAATTACCCCAGAAGTAGCCGCAATATTTTGGGATTGACGTAGACGCTTGAGTAAGGAAACTTGAATAAATCCTAAAGGTACGATTGTCGCATTCCGCAACTGTACGGAACGCTGCAAAATCGGATCACCATCTAACAGTCGATTATGCCCCGTGATTTTTAAGACTAAATCCCTCGTTAGATAGAATTCACTCGCAATTTGCTGGAATAATTGCTCAAATCTGGGTATATCTTCAGGTTTAGACAATTCATAGACATAATGACGACGCCATTTCAATGTCTACCTTGGCTAAGGTCATTTCTGCTTTAGAAATCACCATTTTAAAGAAAGGCCACTTCAGATAAAAATACCGGAGTAATTTCAGGTGTTCTTCTGGTTCCGCATTTAAGAATTCTTGCAAAGCTGTACCCACACCATACCAAGAAGGTAGTAAGAATCGGGTTTGTGTCCAGCTAAAAACCCAAGGAATAGCTCGCAAACTACTTAAATCTTTCTTACCAGAAGGACGACGAGCGGGACGAGAGCTAATTTGCAATTGACTAATTTCTTCGATGGGAGTGACTTGGTGGAAAAAGTCGGTAAAATCAGTTTGCTCATAAATTAAATCGCGATAATGTTGACGTGAGCGCACTGATAATTCTTCCATAATCTCATTCCAGGGTTGGATATCATCAAACCCGGTTCGCAATAAACTAGCTTGAATTACAGCTGTGGTAATGGTTTCCAGATGGTACAAAGCTAGGTCTTCCAAGGAATACTTAGAAGCTAAAACTTCCCCTTGCTCAGTAATTTTAATCCGGCCATTAATGCTCAAACCAGGTTGAGCTAAAATCGCCTCATAAGCGGGTCACCACCTCTACCCACAGAACCACCTCGACCGTGGAAAATCCGCAAGTTGACATCAAATTCTTCCGCGATGGTTTGCAGCGATTTTTGGGCTTTATGAATTTCCCAGTTACTACTTAAAAAACCAGAGTCTTTGTTACTGTCAGAATACCCCAGCATCACCTCTTGTAAATTCGGGGTGAGGGGAGAAGATGGGATTTCATCACCAGTATTTTTGTCTTGATTCTCTTTTAGTTGGTGATAACCACCAGCTAGTAAAGCCCGATATAAAGGTAAGCTGAATAGTTGTTGCATCACGCTGCGTGAGCGTTGTAAGTCTTCTACGGTTTCAAATAAAGGGATAACTTGGATAGTACCGACCGCAATAGCTGGATCAAACAGTCTCGCTTCTTTTGCTAACAGTAAAACTTCTAGGACATCGCTAACTTCACGACACATACTAATGATGTAAGTTTGGCAGATATTCACACCAAATTCTTGTTGTAGCGATCGCACAATCCGGAAGGTTTCAATTACATCATTAGTTTTTTCCGAAAATGGTAATTCTGATGGAATTAACGGCTGTCGAGTTTGCAGTTCTCCCGTCAACCAAGCCACTCTTTGTGCTTCGGTCAGTTCATGATAACTTTGGGGTAAGACCTGGAGATATGCCAAAATTTCATTCAGAGCATCCGCATGACGAGATGATTCTTGACGAATATCTAATTGTGTGAGATTGAAGTCGAAAATTTCAACTTGACAGATGAGATTATCTAACTCTCGACAACTTAACCCAGTTTCGTGAAGGTTACGTTGAACTAACCGTAATTCTACCAAAAAATCATCCCCAGACCGATACATCGGTGCATCTTGATTTTTGGGCGTTTCTCGATTATGTAAAGCGAGATTGCGATCGCGAGTATTTTCTAATCGTCTGAGGACATAAGCCAATTTTAAGCGATAAGGTTCTTGACGATAACGGAGGGCGAGAGTATCGTAAACATCGCTCAAGGTAGACTGCTCTAGCTCTAAAGATTCCAACAAATCTGGAAGGACATCGCTCCAGTGCATTGACACACTCAACAACTCAATTAACTTTTTAACTGAGCTAATGTATCTTTCCAATACCATCTTACGCTGATAACAAGCAGTCTGCCAGGTAACTTCTGGTGTAACTGATGGATTTCCATCTCGGTCAGAACCTACCCAAGAACCAAAAGAACAAAAATTCTTACTGGGTGGTGCTAGCCAAGGAAAGGTTTCACTCAGAGCATATTTGAAGCGTTTATATAACTGGGGAATGCCATCGAATAAAACTTCTTGGAAATAGTGTAGGGCATAATCCACTTCATCTAGTACAGTAGGCTTAAACTGATGGAGTTCATCAGTGCGCCACCACAGACGAATTTCTTCCAGTAATTTTTCCCGTACCTCAATAGCTTCCCACGCATAACCACCGGGATTACCAGAATGGTTTTCTAAGGTATCCAACTGTTGTAAAAGCTGCACCACTTGACGCTGTTTATCCCGAATAGTATGGCGGACTATTTCGGTAGGGTGAGCGGTGAATACTAAGCGGACATCTAGTTGATTAATTAAACGTTGAATTTGTTGAGGAGGAACATTCAACTGAAAAAGATGTGGAAATAATACAGCAAAAGTACCTTTATGCTGGACTTGGGTTTTATCTATCCAACTACCGATGATTAAATCTGCTCCTTTTTCCTGACTCAGAGGGGTATCATCTTCTCTTTGGTTGGAAGAATAGCTAATATTTGGTAAAGTTTCCTGATTTGGTGATTGTGCTTCTGCTTCTGTATAACGAGTCAATTGCTGTCTTTGTTCATACTCTTGCTCTATTATGTTAATAAGCTGAAAATATAATGCAAAAGCCCTGGCAGCACGAATGGCTTCATTGATATTCAGTTGTTCAATCAATTTGACAGCTGATTGAGCTTGGTCATTTGTGGCTTGTCCTTCCGGTGAACACAAATCGCGCAACTGCTGCAAGAGTTCCACCATCTTTTGACCGCATTCTTGCCGGAGAACTGACTCCCACAATTCTTCTACTACCTGTAGACGATGACGCAAAAATAATTCCGACACGGGGTAGATATTCGCTGCTTGCGATAAAGAGTGTAAAAGGGAACCCATATTCTCTGTTCTTGTAAAGCTGGTGACTGTTTACAGTTTTAGGTTTTGTGCTTAATTGCTATAGAAGGTGTCAGGTGTCAGGTATCAGGTGTCAGGTGTCAGGTGTCAGGAGAAAAAGACATTTAAATCAGGTCTTTTCCCCTCTGCCCCTCTGCCCCTCTGCCCCCCTGCCCCTCTGCCCCTCTGCCCCCCACCTCCCCACCTCCCCATCTCCCTCCTAAATATCTTCGGGAAAATCAAGGATTGGTAGGCGATCGCCTCGAAATACTTCTTCACTAGCTGTACCTAAAGCTTGTAGAGCTTGGTGAGTATTTTTCTCGGCGATAAGTAACAGTAGAATCGATGCTGTACCTATTTGTAAGAGCAGAGATTGGGGAATACTAAAGAAAGTCAAATTTAATTCCGAGGGAAATGGGGATGTTGGGGTCATGGGTGGCATTGCTAATGACTGGGTGATTGGCAAATGAATAAAATATAGGACAAACTCAATCTTAGTTAGGATTGACAACGAGATAATACTATTTTGCCCTCTAAAAGCCAACTCAAAACCGTGAAAAAAACTGCAAAGTATGGTAAACCTATATGATTTTAGTTTACAAATACAAGCACCGTCCCCCATCCTCGCTTCCTGTTAAAGTGAATTGCCCATGAAAACAGTATTACTAGATCGCCAGCAATCCTTAGTGCAGTGGGTAAGCCAAGCCACAGGAATCAACACTTTCGGGGTGAAAGTTAGGTTGCGGGGAAATGACTTGCTCATACTTTGTGAAGGTACAGAGTGTCCACAGCGTTGGCGCACTCTATCTGATTTACTGCAAGCACTACAGCAGACAGATTTAGATAGCCTCACTAGTAATGAACAACCCTCAGTATATCAAGTATTTGTCTACGGTCGAAAGAAGGGTGAACACTTACCCCAATGGTGTCATCGGGTATACTTAAATCAATTAGACCAACATTTGGAGCAAGTGCAACAAGCCTTGTTAGCAGATGCAGAAAAATCAAGACAACCTGGTGGGGCGTTAATTATCTCTAATGAAAGTTTAGCACGCCAAGGAAAAGCCGATGCCATTGCTCGCTATCTCAGCGAAACTCTAAGTACTTTAGGTGTCTCGGTGCAGGTACAGGTAAAGCAGCCAGCAAATAACTCTACAGAAAATCGGCTGTGGATTTTGTGTCAATCTAGCTATAGTCCTGATGCTTCCTTATTGGCAGAACCAGTCGCACAGAAGTTGCGCTACCTCAAACTTACAGGTTATCAAGATGCGGTGATTGTCTCTCAGGTCAATGGTGAAGCTACCCCAGATTGGCTATTGCGAGTAGATTTGACTCCACCAGAGGTGATGCTGAAAGAGTGGGCTAGGTGGGGGGATATTCAAGCGATCGCTCGACTATTAACCGAAATATTATCAAGCGCCAAAATAGCTGTCCAAGCTTCTTTACGAGAATCCACCCTACATATCTTTTGTTCCCCAGCCTTTGACCCCCTAGAAACAGCCCCGGCCCCTGATCAGGAAATATGTTTACAGAAGATTGTGCCTCAATTAGAAGCGATCGCACCCCAAGGGATTCTCGCGGCCACAATCTATGGACAAAAAACGAATATTCAGCAACCTGCGTGGGTAGATTGGATTTCTTTACCTGCGACACAACATCCGGCATTAGCGACATCATCTTTAGATTTAGCTATTTCTGGGGATGAACCAGCGATCATCTTTTTATTAGAACGCTTACTTAATCCTGATCTAGATTGGACGATTGAAAACTGGTGGTACACGTGTATTATTGCTGCGGAAAGGTGATTTATTGCACGTCATGTGTGATGCTCCTAATTGTCCAATCCGGCCACAAGTATCTAACAAAGTGGCGCAATTTATCCGCCAATTAAAAATCCCTGGGGTGATTGGGGTACGTGTATATGGACGCCGTGCTGGTAACAAAGAACCTGCTTGGCACTATGGGATTGATTTTGGCTATCGCCAACGCTTAGTTCCAGAAGCTACACCAGAATTTGCTGCTACGGCTGAATATGTGACAGCTTTAGTAAGTTCAGCAATTAATGAAGCTCCAATCCGAGTCCTGACTTAACCAGTGAAGAAGTACAAAGTTTTGTAACGGAAGTGGCACGAGACTGGACTAGCAATATCAAGAATAAACTAGTTTCATTGTTATTAACCAGCCAGTTATTTACAGAAAATGACCAGATAGAAGAACAAGGTTATGAGCATCAAAGTATTTGGTCTGGGTTAGTTTGGTTAGGTTTGGGGTTATTACTCACCTTGCAGACAGATTGGATGTTAGGTTATGTTGTTACGCACACTAAATCCAGTTCATCAAAAATAGCGACTGTATCACCAGGGTCTTCCTCCTTGATTAAGAATCAACAGGAAAGTAAAAACCTCGAATTTGGGGTTACATCAGGTACCAATACAGATTTTCAACCTAAAAATTCCACCTTCAATGGCTCTGGCTTTACCCAATCTAATTTACCAGCGGCACCGCTCAAGTCTAAAGCTACCTCCAAGGCAATTTTATTAGCAGCGCGATCAGCAAAACCCAGTTTTAATACTAGACAGTTAGATGAGCAACTAGCTTTATACAAGCAACGCCTCAATAGAAATGGCACTCCTCCCGATGTATTAATTATTGGTTCTTCCCGTGCCCTGAGAGGAATTGATCCAGCCGCACTTTCTCAAAGCTTTAGCAACTCAAAATTATCCATAACATTGATATATTCAATTTTGGAGTGAATGGAGCGACAGCACAAGTTGCAGACTTTATCATTCGTCAACTGTTAGAAACATCAGAATTACCTAAAATTATTATTTGGGCGGATGGTTCTCGTGCTTTTAACAGTGGACGTGAGGATTTAACATTCAATTCTATTAGCTCATCCAAAGGTTATCAACAAGTATTACAGAAAGCGCAGGGCAATGGAACTAACCAATCGGTACAAAAATCAGAAAATTCCGCACTTTCCAAGCAAAACTTAGTAGATAAACCGGAGATTAATGGCTATGAAACTGTAAATCAGTGGTTAACTCAATCTTTAGGAAATTTTTCTGCTAGCTATCAACGCCGTGATCTAATTAAAACTTTATTGCAAAAGCCGATTAACTATTTACCATTTAGTTCAGGTAATCAAATCAGCTTTACCAAAACTAAAACTAATCATGATAATCCCGAAGAGGATAATTCTCAGCAAGCAGTTGACTTTGATGGATTTTTACCTTTATCTATTCAGTTTTATCCTGGTAGATATTATCAAAAACATCCCCGCGTACAAGGAAATTATGACAACGATTATAAATCTTTCCAAATAGGAGGTAATCAAGATGCAGCTTGCCAAGCTTTGCTGCAATTTATCCAAGAACGAAAAATTTCTCTAGTGTTTGTTAATATGCCTCTTACTCAAGATTATTTAGATCCATATCGACGCAAATATGAACAAGATTTTCAGCAATATATGTTGAGTTTAACTAGTAATCCCAACTTTATCTATCGGGATTTAAGCCAAATTTGGTTAAATAAGAATGATTACTTTTCTGACCCCAGTCACTTGAATCGTTATGGAGCATATGAAATTTCTAAAAAACTAGCTAATGACCCATTGATTCCCTGGCCGGTAAAATAGCTATAAAATAGTTCATGCTATTTTTAGATGTGGAGCAGGCATCTTGCCTGCTATTGAAGCCAAGGCAGGCATCTTGCCTGCGACCCGTGAAACACTTACTCTGTATTCATTTTGAATTTGGAATTCCGCTTTGCCCTGTGCCCTCTAAATAAATAAAAAATGAAATTTATCTCAATTGTTTATGGATTGTTTTTGCTGAGTACGCTGTCAATTTACTGGTCTTTAGCAGAACAAAAATTCCGATTATGGACGTTGTTAATAGCTAGTTTAGTTTTCTATGCATCTTTAAATATTCAATATCTACCATTACTATTAGTACTGACTTTTATTAACTTTCGCTTTGGGATAGAAATTGGCAAAAATACCTCACCTGGTACCACAATAAAGACTGGCAAATTTCTAATGAAGAGTGGCAATTTGCCCAAACTGACTGGAATCTTCGTCGGCTCAAAATTCTATGGTTAGGTATATTTTTAAATGTCATTATTCTGCTGATGTTTAAATATTTATCTCCGACTTTAAAAGTTTTATTTAACTTCTCCATCGACTCACCAACCACAGCTTTTAAATTTATTGCTCCTTTAGGAATTTCCTTTTTTATATTTGAATGTATTGCCTATTTAATTGATGTTTATCGAGGTGCACCTGCCACGCGACAATTTATCAAATTTGCCACATATAAATTATTTTTTGCCAAACTAATTTCTGGACCGATTACTCGTTATCACAACTTATCTGGACAGTTTAATGAATTACAATTTCCCACTATTGATAAATTAGCAGATGCATTATGGCTGATTGCTAGAGGAGCAATAAAAAAAGGTATTTTTGCCGACCATTTAGGGATTTTTGTAGATTTATGTTTTGGGAATCTAAACGAGCAGGTAGTGCAGATCTTTGGTTAGCTATATTTGCATATGGATTACAATTATACTTTGATTTTAACGGTTATGTAGATATTGCTCGTGGTACAGCTTTACTATTTGGTTTAACTCTACCTGAAAATTTTAATTTTCCCTACTTCACTACCAGTATTGCCGAATTTTGGCGACGCTGGCATATAACTTTAGGAGATTGGTTACGTAATTATCTCTATTTTCCTTTGGGTGGTTCTCGTCGAGGTTTGATCAATACCTGCGGAATCTATTGATTATTATGTTAATTGCTGGTATGTGGCATGGTTCCGCTTGGGGTTTTGTCGTTTGGGGGGGATTTCATGGTTTAGCGTTAGTCGTTCATCGTCTCACTGATGTATTGAGCGATCGCATGACGGACTACAAAATTTGTGGCAAAACCCTCTGGGTATAATTATTGCTTGGCTGTTAACTCAGCTGATGGTGTTTACATCTTGGATTTGGTTCCGTCTTCCTCATCTCCAAGACTCGGCTTTAGTAATTCAACACCTGTGGGGTCATGTTCCGGATGAACAATTTGTACACAAGGTTTATATAGAAGCCTTGAACAATAACCCCTATCAACTCTTTTGGATGCTCTTAGCTTTCGCTGCACTGATGGGTATAACTTATGTTTTAACCGAAAACTAGAATTACAATTTAACTGGCCAATCAAACTTGTTTTTGTACCTTTAGCTTCTATATAGTTTGGTTATTAGCTCCGGAAGGGAGTTTACCCTATATCTATTTTGATTTTTAAGGTCAGCAATTTTAGTCCAGGAGAAGTATTCTAAGTATGAATACTTCCCGGTTTATCAATTAATTCCGGTTGATAAATAGGAATTTGAATGATAAATTCTGCTCCTTGATTGAGACTAGAGATACAGGATAAAGAACCATGATGTTTTTCTGTCACAATTTGATAACTGATAGACAGTCCCAAACCAGTACCTTTACCAGCAGGTTTAGTGGTGAAAAAAGGCTCAAATAACCGTTCTTGAATTGCGGGTGGTATTCCCAAACCATTATCAGTGATGCGAATAGCGATGCGCTCATGGGAGAGAACCTCTGTCTGAATAGAAATTATGGGGATAATATGGAAGTATTGGGGATTTTCTCTCATCTCATTCAAAGCATCAATAGCATTGCTGAGGATATTCATAAACACTTGATTCATTTTGCCGGCATAGCATTCAATCTGGGGTAAATTGCCATAATTTTTGACTACGCTAATTTTTTGCTGCTTACCTATAGCTTGTAAACGATGTTCTAGAATAGTTAATGTACTATCAATACCTTCATGGATATCTACTTTTTTAACTTCAGCTTCATCATGACGAGAAAATCTACGTAGAGAAAGGATGATTTCTTGAATTCTTTGAGTTCCATGTTTCATAGACGAAAGAACTTTGGGTAAATCTTCTGTCAGAAAATCGAGATCAATTTCCTCTATTTTATCTTGAATCTCCGGGATAGAATTATCAAAATGGATTTGATAGAGTTTGACGAGTGATAACAAGTTTTGAATATAGCGAATCGCATCTAAGATTACCATGAATAAAATTAATCGGATTATTAATTTCATGAGCAACCCCTGCGACTAACTGACCTAAAGTAGCTAACTTCTCCCCTTCAACGAGCTTAATTTGAGCTTGTTGCATATTATGCAATGCTTGAGAAAGTTCATTGGTTCTGTCTGCAACTCGGGTTTCTAAATCTTGGGTCAGTTCTCGCAGAGCTAATTCAGCAGTAATACGTTCAGAAATTTCTTGTTTAAGACGAATATTTTGTTTCTCTAATGTAGAACTCATATCCTGCAAATCTAAATGTATCTGAATCCGAGCGAGGACTTCAGCTTTATGAAATGGTTTTGTTATATAATCTATAGCACCTAAAGATAATCCTTTGACCTTATCTAACGTGTCATTAAGGGCAGTAATAAAAATTACCGGAATATTTCTAGTAAGCGGATAAGCTTTTAATCGACGACAGGTTTCAAATCCATCAATTCCTGGCATCATCACATCCAATAAAATCAGATTAGGTGGGTCATATTGGGCTTGTTTAATAGCACCTTCCCCACTAGTTGCTACCGCAACTTCAAAACCCGCTTCGGTAATAGCTTCCGTCAGAACTTCTAAATTTGTCGGGGTATCATCTACGATTAGGATTACATTTGTATGTGAATAAGCCATAATTATCCCTTGGTACTTTTTCTCTATTAAAACAGACTTTGAGGTTGATTATTTAATGTAATGATGAATAATTAATGAGAATTTATATATTTTTGAATTATCAATTGAATTTTCTCCATCTGAAATTCTTGGGACAATTTCCTGATTTCCTGAACAAAATCCGAAAAATTACTATTTGTTTTTTCTAATCGTGCTAATTCTTTTTCCAAAGCTTTAATCCGTCCTTTCAAGGACAATTCATAGAGAATATTTAGTTCTTCTGGCGAGGGTATAATCAATTTATTCTGGGGAGATAATGATGATTCATCTCCTGATTGACTATTTGTTTGCTGATGAGAAATTGGGTTTTGATTAATACTCCCTTGTTCATAAATCCATGATAATGATAAATGTAGTTGTAATTTTTCTAATAATTCAGTGGTTTGGATTGGCTTTGGTAAAAAATCATCACTACCGATATCTAAACTCTTCTTTTTATTACTATCAAAAACATTAGCTGATGAGACAATAATTTTGATGTGCTGGCAATCTGATTTGTTTTTCAAAGAGAGGATCATATCATATCCATTCATTACAGGCATGGAAATATCAGTAATTACCAAATCAGGTCTAAACTGGTCAATTTTTAATAAACCTTCTTCGCCATTTTCTGCTTCAGCCAAATCAAAACCAATAGGCTCAAGAAAATTAATGATGACTGAGCGATTTTCCCAACGGTCATCAACTACCAAAATTTTGCGTTTTTCACCTTGATAACCCCGAATAATTCCTTGGCTAGAAATGCTAGATTTGTGCGCCCATTCTTTAGCTTCTGGCACAGTTATCTCAAACCAAAAGTTACTACCCTTTTCTATCTCACTTTCTACTTCTATCTTACTACCCATCATATTGGCAATTTTCTGACTGATAGCTAAACCTAATCCAGTTCCTTCTGATTGTTTATTAACATTACCCACCTGTTCAAAAGGTAGAAATATCGCTTTTAGTTGCTCATTGGTCATACCTACACCGGTATCTTCAATGCGAAAGATAATTTGATAGATGGATTGTTTATTATCTTGTCCATGTTCTAATTTTATCTGATGAACCACAAATTTAACTTTACCTTTATCGGTGAACTTAATAGCATTACCTAATAAATTAATTAAAACTTGCCGTAAACGCTTTTCATCAGCTTCGATACCCGTTAATAATTGTTGATCAGATTCATAAATAAAATCAATACTCTTTTGTTCAGCCTTTAAGCGAAAAATTTCAGTTATACCTTGGAGAAAAGAAGGAAAATGGAATTGGGTAGGATGCAATTCCATTTTCTGAGCTTCAATTTTGGAAAGGTCGAGAATATCATTAATTAGAGTCAGCAAATGTGAACCGCATTGGTAAATAATATTTATGCCCTTTTGGTCTTTCTCTAGAAGATTTTTAGAATTTTGGAGAATTTGGGAATATCCTAAAATACCATTCAGAGGTGTGCGTAGTTCATGACTCATATTGGCGAGAAATTCGCTCTTAGCTGTATTCGCTTGATCAGCAGCTTCTTTAGCTATCTGAAGTTCAAATGTGCGTTCTTTAACTCGGAGTTCTAATTGCTCAAAAGATTGCTGTAACTGGGTTGCCATTTGCTTAAAAGACTGTTCTAGAATATCTAATTCATCTCCTGACTCGGAAATTTGTGACTTCAACCCCTGATTAATGGCTATCTGGTTGTGATCATTCCATAGAGATGATCTCTCGGCATCTGCTTGGGCAAGTTTTTGGCATTGATCAAGAATTGGTTTTAAACGGGAATTAAGTTGACGGACAAAAAGAGTTACCACCAGTGCTAGTACTAAACCTGCACCTAAAGCACCACCAACTGTAATAGTTAAAACTGGAACTAAAACAACTGATTGAGGCACTACTGCTAACATTAACCAGTTTGTGCCTTTAACACGCTGAAATACCCAATATTTACCATCGGCTTGCACAAAACCATCGTCATCGTTTTGAATTTGCTGCCATACATGATTAATATCCGGTATGTCTTTATATGTTAATAGTGATTTAGCTTTTTCTGGATCAGGTGGATATGCTAATAGATTACCTTTAGCACTGATAATAGTAAAGTAACCTCCGCCCCAAGTTACAGGTGCTTTGACTTGTTCCCCCAAAGCTGTAACATTAATATCTAGTCCAGCAATGCCAATCATCTGATTACTGTCATTAAGTATTGGACCGTTATAAGTCGTTAAAGTTAGTCCGTACCATTGATATGGCTCTAGCCAGAATTTTTCTTGCCGTTTTGCAGGTATTTTGTAATATTCTTGATTGGGATAGTTGTCATCCTGATATAGATCAGCATAGCGAATATGGCTATATGGTGGTGGTAATTGCCGACCAGTTTGACGGGGAGTATTTTGATCAACAAAGAAGTAAGGCCAATACCATTGTCGATCTGGTACAACTTGGAAGGGAGTTTGACCAAAACCCAAGGCCATCGTTAAAGAGGATCTTTGCTGAAAGAGATTAAAAACTAATTGTTTATAAGCTTCTGGATCTTTTATCCCTTGGTGTTTCATAAATTGCACCGCACCAGATAGGTCGATCATGGATTGCTGTACTCTAGCTAATTCTCCCTCAATTAACTTGACTTGTGTACTCAAATTCCCTCGAATTTCATTCTTAGCTCGATTTTCTAAAGCTTGATAAAAAAAGTAGGACATACTACTTAATCCGACTAAAGCACCACTCAAAACATACAAAAATAGCTTCGCCCCGACGGAATTACTGATGATCTTTTTTACGTGTTTTCTCATGGTTGTATATTTACCTTTAACTTTAATTTTGTTTATTAATTTCAATGAGATGGGATACTTATAATTAATAGTTCCCAATTAAAGTTGAACCGCAACACTATGGATTTGTACAAGTAAGGAGTAGGAAGTAAAGCGTAGAACTGAAAGTATTGTGGTGTGTGAGTTTTACGATAATTTTAGATTCTCATATTCAGATAACCAGATTGGACGAAGTAAGACAAGTAAGTATTAATTAGCTGAATATCAACCGGGGGACAAATAATAGAAGTAGATGCTAATCCCTTGAGAGTATTTTGGCAATCAAATACTTGTGTTGTCATTAAAAAAGTTTGCAGATAAGTCTTTTGAGTCTGAGGATTTTTCTGGGTAAACAGCGATTTAATTGGATTCAAAGCATTGTCTTCAGAAATATCCCATTTGAGTAATCTTGCTTGCCATTCTTCATGTTCTAGCAATTGAATAGGGTAGCCAAAACTGTTAATTTTACTAACCATATCTTTCCAGGGTAATGGCTGATGGTTAAGAATATGAAAACTTTTTCCCAAAGAAGCTTGCTGTTTTGATAAATAGATGATTGCTTTCGCGGCATAATCTACGGGTGTTATATTTACCCATTGTTCCAAATCGGGTGCAGTACCCATTTGAATTATACCTTTGATAATTCTACACATCAAGTCATTGATTTGAGAAACTCCTGTTTGACTATGACCAGATATCATTCCTAGTCTGTAAATACTGACGGGAATTCCTCTGGACTGAGCCGATAGTAACAGCTTTTCAGCCACAAATTTACTTTGGGAATAGCCATTAATCAGGTCTTGTGGGTATTCGAGTACCTGATTTTCTAGAATAACTGGTAACTGTAAATAATGAGAAGATTGAAATACATCAAGACTGGAAATAAAATGAACAGGCGTGACTTTATCCTGAATTGCTAATTTGAGAATTTCCTCGGTTCCCAATACATTCACAGACTTTAATGTATGATAGGGATAGACTAAGTTCACAAATGCACCGCTATGATAAATTAGGTCAACCTTTCTACCCAATTCACAGAAGTTTTCATCTGTTAATCCTAAGTAAGGTTGTGATAAATCTCCTAAAACTGGAATAATTCTCGCCCTTAATTCTTCACCAATAATTATGTAATTTTCTAGATGTGTATACAGTTTATGTTGTCCTTCTTCCCAACTAGAGGCACGAACTAAGCAGTAAATATTTGCTGAGGTTTGTTTTAGCAGTTCAGACAAGAGAAAAGCTCCTAAAAAACCTGTTGCTCCCGTCAAAAAAATATGCTTTGGTTCTGTTGTAAATTCTGGAAACGGAACTTCTAGAGAAATGATTGGATTTAAGATAGTTTCAGTATCCCAGTCTACCGGAACATTTTCTTCTTTGAGGGCAGTGCCTAAATGCTGTATACTCGCACTAGCTTTAATTAATCCCACTATTGTTGGTTCTTTCAAAAGATGTGACAAAGGTAACTCTACTTTCATCACCTCTTCTAATTGCATCAGTAATTGGGCTATTAATAGAGAATGTCCTCCCAATTCAAAAAAGTTGTCATATATACCAATTTCTTCTACTTCTAAAACCTCAGACCAAATGTTAGCTATCTGCTTTTCTAATACTGTAGATGGAGGAACATATACCTGAGCTAATGTTGGTCGGTCTTTTTTAGGTTCAGGAAGTGAGTGTCGATCAATTTTACCATTAGGTGTTAACGGAAATGCCTCTATCATCACAAATATAGAGGGAATCATATATTCAGGTAATTTAGTTTTTAGAAAAGTTCTTAATTCGGCAATTAAGTTATTATTTTCACTCATTTGTAGAGGATTATTTGCATATGTATTCAAAGATTTTATATCTAACAATGGCTCTGGTAAAGTCAAAATATCTCCTGGGTTGGTGATTTTAGATTTATGTACGAATATCACATCATATAGACCAGCATTTTTTGATTTAGAGACAGTAATATAAACTTTATAGTCCAAATTTTTACTGATATTCCAGAAGTCTTCAGGATGGATACTAGTGGTTTGACTACTCTGGTGTAGAACCGTCCATAATTCTCTAACAGTTTCTGGTTTATCAGAACTATTTAAGCATTTGACTGCCTTCAACTCTAACCAAAGTCGTTGATCATGAACATTACAAATCTGCAAAGTTTTTGGCTGATGATGCTCTAGAAATTCCCATAAGTCTGATAATGATAAATGTTGTTGCTGCCAGTCCCATTGCAAAATTTTAGGCTCTGGATTTAACTGCATTTTTACATACATGATAACATCAAAGCGAAACCGAATGAGTTCATTTTGAGATTGACCTCGTTTCAGTAGTGTTTGAACATGACTAATTTGAGGGATATGGTGCTTCAAAGCAAAAAATAAATCTGGATCTATTACTAGTTCTTTTTCATGAGTTATTCCTCTTTGAATCCGCTGCTGAAGTTCATGACTACTAACAGAAGCAATAGCTTGACTCAGTTGAATTGAAGTATGAAAAAATTTGAGTAATGGTAAACTCCGAACATCACCAATAAAAATCTTTCCTCCTGGTTTGAGCAACTGAATAATTTTCTTGACCACATACACTAAATAATCAACACTAGGAAAATACTGAACTACAGAGTTAATGATTACTGTATCAACGCTTTCAGGTTCTAATCCTTGTAATTCATGGGCTGCTCCTTGAGCTACTTGAATATGTGAATAATCAGCCGGATTATTTTCTAGTAAATACTCAATTTGGTGGATGGCTTCTGCGGATATATCTATACCAAAGTAATGAGAGCAATGAGGTGCAATACGAAATAATAATAACCCATTACCACAACCGATATCTAAAACTCGTTGAGGATTTAGAGCCAGAATTCGCTCTACACAGAAATTCATCGACTCATCTAGATCATTGCTGGGAATAGGTAGACCAGTAAAACTATCATTCCAACCTGCATTATATTTATATGAATCATGATAAGTGGCGCTCCAGACTCGATTCCATTTTTGAATTTGTTCAGTATTAGATGGATTATTTAATCTCGATAAATCCCGATGATAATCTTGCATTTTAGGAACAATATAAGCTAATAGACGTTTATTCTCTGAAGCGTCTTGTTTCGCAACCACCACTGCTTCTTTAACACTTGAATGTTGGCTTAGAACTGTCTCAATAGACCCTAATTCCACCCGAAAGCCACGAGTTTTAACTTGATGATCAATCCGACCCAGAAACTCGATAGATCCATCTGCTAAGTAACGAGCTAAATCTCCAGTTTTGTATAGACGTACACCTGACTGATGAGCGAAAGGAGCATCAATAAAACTTTCAGCGTTTAACTTTGGACGGTTAAGATACCCTCGTGCTAAACCATCTCCACTAATATAGATTTCTCCAGGTAAACCAACAGGAACTGGTTTAAGTGGATGATCCTGTTTACTACTTAGTTCTTCTAACAGATAAATTTGTGTGTTAGCAATGGGATGCCCTAAAGGTACTGATTCATTACCTGCTTCAACTTTATGAACCATTGACCAAATAGTAGTTTCTGTCGGACCATACATATTCCAGAGACAGCCTCCTTTCGCCAAGAGCTGATTAGCTAGCGATCGCATTAAGGCTTCTCCACCACACAACATTTTTAGTTGTTTATTACCTGTCCATCCTGCTGCTAATATTAGTCGCCAAGTTGCTGGTGTAGCCTGCATGACTGTAGCACCCGATTCAGTCAGTATTTTTGCTAATTGTGTACCATCAGCCACTATTTCTCGACTAACTAAGGTGATACAAGCCCCGACGATTAGAGGTAAAAAAAGTTCTAAAACCGCAATATCAAAGGAAATTGTAGTTACGGCTAAAAGCATATCCTGTGGAGTTAGTCCTGGCTCTTTTTGCATAGAAGTCAGGAAATTGATCACAGCATGATGAGTAATCTGAACACCTTTAGGTTTACCAGTGGAACCTGAAGTATAAATAGTATAGGCTAAATTTTTAGGCGTGATTCCACTGTTGATATTTGCTTGACTATGTTCAGGAATAGCTTGGGATTCTGTATCTAGGCAAATAAATTGTACCCAATTCAGTTTTGGTAATTGTTCTTGGAGATGTTTTTGAGTCAAAACCAATGACATTTGGGAATCCTCGATCATGAATTTCAGACGATCTTGAGGATAAGTAGGGTCAAGAGGAATATATGCACCACCAGCTTTTAAAATACCTAGTAACGCTATCAACATCTGAGGTGATCGCTCTACACACACGCCCACTAAAATTTCGGGTTTCACTCCCTGTGTTTTCAAATAGTGCGCTAATTGGTTAGCTTGTTGATTGAGTTGTTGATAGGTTAGTTTTTGTTCTTGGAAAATTACTGCTACAGCATCAGGAGTTTTAGATACTTGTAGTTCTATTAGTTGATGAATGGAAACATATTCAAAATCATCATGTAACATAGGTTTTGGCTGGGCTTTTGAGTAGATACACACAGAAAAAATTATGGAAATGCAATTTGATTTATGAAATCATACGTGCATATGAATCCGTGTTAACGATTAAACTGATCTGCTTAGTTAGAACACAGGAGAACTGTGCGGTGTTTATTCAAAAAATCAAATTGGAGTTCTCAATGGACTGTCTAAACAGTCTTTTCGTAAATCAAACTGAAATTATATCATTCTCTTATATTATAAAGTAAATTTTCTATTCTCAGCCCGCAATATTTTTAAATCGAATTTTTTAGCAAACATTTGCAGTCAGCCAAGTATTGATATTAATGTATTATTGTCGCTATAGGAATCGGCTTTGATAGTTGAAAGTATCTATATAGTTAGTGAATAGGAAGTAAGGAGGAGAAAATCGGGGGAATTATACTGGGTTGTGTAAAATAAGCTAACTCGTGTCTTAATATTACTACATCAGTAGTACAGTAGTGCTGTTTATTTGCTTGATTGCTGATACTAAGAATAGGGTATACTAGTTTAGTTAGCAATATCTACCTCAAACAGGGCTGTGTTTAACGTATTTATTGTTTACTGTCAGCGAATATTCAAATTTTAGTTAGAGTCTGGATTTTTACTCTTCAATTCAATATAGAATCTAACAACTTAAAATACACAAATCAAAATGGCAGACCTCACTCCTAATTCTAGTTTTAGTTTGACACTACGCTTACAGATTCCCAATCGGGTGGGAATGTTAGCATCAGTTACGCATGCGATCGCCATTAGTGGTGGTAATTTGGGTCAAATTGATTTAATTGAGCAAACCCGTCAAGTTTCCATTCGAGATCTGACTGTGGATGCTGCTAGTACCGAACACGCGGAAACTATTGTCCAAGCGGTGAAAATACTACCAGATATTAAGGTACTGAGTGTCTATGACCGCACCTTTAATTTACATCGTGGTGGTAAAATCAGCATTAATAGCCGCATTCCCCTGAAGAGTGTTTCTGACCTAGCTATGGCTTATACCCCTGGGGTAGCTCGGATTTGTACCGCGATCGCCCAAGACCCGGAAGAAGTTTATAACTTAACCATCAAACAAAATATAGTAGCTATTGTTACTGATGGTAGTGCGGTTTTAGGATTAGGTAATCTAGGTCTCAGCAGCAGCATTACCAGTCATGGAAGGAAAAGCCATGCTATTTAAAGAATTTGCTGGACTAGATGCTTTTCCCATTTGCTTGGCTACCCAGGATACAGAAGAAATTATTCAAGCCGTCAAGCACCTAGCTCCAGTCTTTGGGGGTGTGAATTTAGAAGATATTGCTGCACCCCGTTGTTTTGAGATTGAGAAACGACTAAAAGCCGAATTAGATATCCCCGTTTTTCATGATGACCAGCATGGGACAGCCATAGTAACTTTAGCAGCGCTATTTAATTCCCTGAAGCTAGTTCAGAAGTCCATAGCTGATATCCATATTGTAATTAATGGAGCTGGGGCTGCCGGGATTGCGATCGCTCGGTTACTTCGTCAAGCGGGAGCGACCAAAATCTGGCTGTGTGACTCGAAAGGGATTGTCTCTACTCATCGTACCGACTTAACCGAAGAAAAACTGGAATTTGCGGTGAAAGCCCAAGGGACTTTAGCTGGGGCATTATCCGGGGCAGATGTATTCATTGGTGTAAGTGCGCCAGGAGTATTGAGTGTAGAAATGGTGCAATCAATGGCTAAAGACGCCATTGTATTTGCGATGGCTAATCCCATCCCAGAAATTCAACCAGAATTAATTCAGAAAACTGTAGCTATTATTGCGACTGGTCGTAGTGATTATCCCAATCAGATTAATAACGTCTTAGCCTTTCCGGGGGTGTTTCGTGGAGCGTTAGATTGTCGCGCTCAGACAATTACGACTAATATGTGTTTAGAAGCCGCCAATGCGATCGCCTCTTTAGTCAAACCTTCGGATTTAAATCGGGAACATATTATTCCCTCAGTATTTGATAACCGGGTTGCAAATGCTGTGGCTGGGGCTGTGCAACAATCAGCTCGTGCAGAAGGTATAGCCAGAAGGTAAAGAATTTCCGAATTTGTGGAATGTTATTTAGGAGCGGGCATCTTGCCATTGGTGTCAGGCAGGCAAGATGCCTGCTCCACGTCTAAAAATAGCATGAACTATTTTGCTGGAATTTTATACAGAATTAATACACTGCGCCCCGACTGTGTACACCATGATAGCTGAATCAATCATTAATTGATAACAATCCATCGGGTGGTGTAATTTCCAATCGACGTGATGACAAATCGACAACCGGAACAATAGCCATCACAAAAGGAATTAAAATGTTCTTTGGTTTGGGATTACTAGTAAATGATGGGTCTAGCTTCACTTCTAATAAATCATTACCAGCAGGTATAATGTCAACCACCGTACCAACTAGCTCCCCTGAAGCTTGGAGAAACACCTCCAAACCCATTAAATCAATGACATGATATTCATCTTCTCCTAATTCAGGGCGATCGCTAGCAGGAACCATTAACTTACAACCACGCAAAGCTTCGGAATCATTGCGATTATCCACACCAGCTAATTGCAAAACATACAAATTTTTCCCTTCAATATAACGTCCCCCCAATAATTCGATGGGTTGGGGTTCGGTTTCCCCAGGACGTAATAACCATCTTGTTCCCGGTTCCTCAAATCGTTCGGGAAAGTCAGATTCAGGGTAAACCCTAACTTCCCCTAATAACCCTTGAGGAGCAACGATTTTACCAATTTCTAACCAATCATCCAATGTTGGATTTGAGGGGGTTTCTAGATTTTTCTGAGTGTTTTCACCGTTCATACAGTCACTGAAGCTGATTGATAAACTTCTGCTGCAACCTTAGCTAAACGTTGCATACTTGTGGTAATTTCTTCATCACTACCGGTTAAGCTAATTCGTAAACATTGGTGTTTATGTTCCCACTCTTCCTTTAGACCTGGGAAGAAAGTAGTACCAGGGACAAGAATTACACCTACTTTTTTTAGTTCTTGGTAAAATTCCCAATCAGAAATGGGTAAGTCTTGCAGCCATAACCAACCAAAAATCCCTCCTTCACCCCGATGGAGGAACCAAGGTAAGTTTTTGGGCATGGCTGATTCTAAAGTTTCTTCTAATACAGCAAACTTCCGTTGATAAAAAGGACGGATGACTTTTTCCGAAATATCTGCTAGCATTCCTGAGTTAATCGCTCTAGCCGCGATCGCCTGTCCATAACGGGAAGAATGAATCCCCACATTAGTTTGGAAAGACTCTAAAACCTCAATCAGATTTTCATTCCCAATCACAATCCCGATTCTTTCTCCGGGTAATCCGGCTTTAGATAAACTGGTACAATGGAGAATATTCTCCCCAAATATCAGCGACATATCTGTAAAATTCAAAGCTGGGAAAGGAGGAG
Source organism: uncultured cyanobacterium (assembly GCA_963766435.1). GTDB lineage: Bacteria > Cyanobacteriota > Cyanobacteriia > Cyanobacteriales > Nostocaceae > CAVXZH01. Next base: position 687,044 of record CAVXZH010000006.1, on the reverse strand, counting down.
CATAAGCTGAGTCAACTAAGACTGGGACATCAAACGGTGCTGCCAATGCGGCGATTTTTCTCACTTCATCATCCGTAAGCACGTTACCTGTGGGATTACAAGGACGAGAGAAAATCACACAGCCGGTATTTTCTGTAATTGAGAGTTGACTAAAATCAGGACGATATTTAAATCTATGTGCCGCAGCATCTATATCCAGTGTGGGTTTATAGGCAACTAGGGATTCTGGAATTAAACACACACCACCATAACCAGTGTAATCGGGACTGAGAGGTAAAACAATTTCTTTCAGTTGTCCGCTACTGGTATAACCACCAAAAGAATTAGCCGCATAGAAATAGAGGGTTTGACTTCCTGGGGTAATCAGAATATTGCGATCGCTTAAATTCAACCCATAACGTTGATTAAAATCATTGACAACAGCAGCAATTAATGGTGCATAACCCTGACTGGAACCATAACGACAAACAACTTCACCATATTCGGAACTAGAAAGCAACTGGGCTGTACAATCCCGCCATAACTGTTCTACCTCTGGTAAAATCAGGGGATTACCGGCACTCAAATTATTTATTTCCTGCCCTGCATTCGCTTTGAGGGTTGCGTTAATATCCTTCATAATGGCTCTAACACCCGTCAGGTTAGACATTTGATGACCAAATTTAGTGAGGGCAGGCTTCATAGGCTTGTTGTCAAATAAATGAATAAAGTTTTATGCAAAAATCAAGTCGGAATTTTAGTATAACCAATCTCATCAAGAGAATGGCATTTTTGAAAGCCATATTCATCAGCGTATAGCTAGGAATCAAATGCTATTGCCGATATACCGTAAAATGGTGCAGAAATTAATCATACACTTAATTGTAAATCGCAGAGGTTGACTTTGGAAGTTAAAGCCGCAGTTGCTTACCAAGCAGGTATGCCATTAACTATTGAAACCGTGCAATTATCAGGACCACAAGCAGGAGAAGTACTGGTAGAAATTAAAGCTAGTGGTGTTTGTCATACTGATGCTTATACGCTATCAGGTACAGACCCAGAAGGTTTATTTCCTGCTATTTTAGGACATGAAGGTGCTGGTGTCGTGGTGGAAGTAGGAGCTGATGTCAAAAGTCTCAAACCGGGAGATCATGTCATTCCCCTCTACACTCCAGAATGCCGTCAATGTGAATATTGTTTAAGCAGAAAAACGAATCTTTGTCAAGCTATACGTCTAACTCAAGGACGGGGTGTAATGCCGGATGGGACTAGTCGCTTTAGCATTGGTGGAGAGATGATTCATCACTATATGGGCACATCTACTTTTTCTAACTATACAGTATTACCAGAAATCGCCTTAGCCAAAATTCGGGAAGATGCCCCTTTTGATAAAGTTTGTTATATTGGTTGTGGTGTCACCACAGGTATTGGTGCAGTTATCAACACAGCCCAAGTCGAAGCTGGAGCAAATGTAATAGTTTTTGGATTAGGTGGTATTGGTTTAAATGTCATCCAGGGAGCGCGGATGGTAGGAGCTAATATGATTGTGGGGGTGGATATTAACCCCAGTAAACGTCATTTAGCTGAAAAGTTTGGGATGACCCACTTCGTCAATCCGCTGGAAGTAGAGGGTGATTTAGTGGCTTATTTAGTCAATTTAACCAAGGGTGGAGCAGACTACAGCTTTGAATGTATTGGTAATGTAGACGTAATGCGTCAAGCATTAGAATGCTGTCATAAAGGCTGGGGTGTCAGCATCATTATTGGTGTTGCTGGTGCTGGGAAGGAAATTAAGACTCGTCCTTTTCAATTAGTGACGGGAAGGGTCTGGAAAGGTTCTGCATTTGGAGGAGCAAGAGGACGCACTGATGTTCCCAAAATTGTGGATTGGTATATGGATGGCAAGATAAATATTGATGATTTGATTACTCATGTTATGCCTTTGGAAAAGATTAATGATGCATTTGATTTAATGCATAAAGGTGAATCAATTCGTAGTGTAGTGACTATGTAAATTTAGAGATTGCATTTCTGTTCTCTCTCATTTAGACAGCATTTTGCTTGTTTTTTGATGTGTTAGCAAGCAAGATGCTGGCATTACTTCAGGAAGGGTGAATTTTTTCAGAATCTGCTCTTGCCAAAATAGTACTTTTGTACTATACTGAAATAGTAGCATCTACTCTGTTAGCGTTTTCACAGAAGATGGATTTCATGGTTAATTCTATGATCAAGCATTACATTCTCAACCTCAATCCAAATGCCAAACACGAATGGGATCGGTGTATACTAAGGGAACCACTGACGGCAAAACGTCCAGATATTGCTAAATTAATTGCCGAAGTGGTAGGTGCAGACACTGGTACTTTTTTAGTGAGTGTAAATATTGAAGTCAAGGTGCTAGAACAAGCCGCAATACCCCAAGCGGAACAACTATCAATCCCTTTTCCGGAAGTCAGTGCTGTATCACCAATGCGGGAAGCAGCATAATTAGGACGATGACAAAGCCATCATCCTGCTGCTGGTTCAGGAATGGGAATATCTGTGCGGTCGAGCTAAATTCCGTTTATTTATGAATGTTCATTATTTCCAGATATGGATTAAAAATGGGAAGTAATTCGGGACGACTCACCACTAAAGTGGGAAAAGAGCGATCGCTATAATCTGCTCCTAACGATAATGGAAATGGCTCGTAGTTCAGTGATGTCCAAACCCCACCAGCAGCTTGGACAATTACCCAAGCTCCCGCAATATCCCATACTTTTGGTGTGGCTTCAATTCCTCCCAACACTGCTCCCGTCGCTACCGTCAGAAAATTAAAACTAGCAACTCCAAACATTCTGATTTTGCAAGGGAAATCTGGTTGGATGACCGCAGTACTCCGAGAACAAACATTAAAAAATTGATGGTTACTGGGAGCATCACTACTGACATGGATGGGATGATGATTCAGAAAAGCTCCTGTTGGTGTCATTAACCCCGACGTACCTGGCCAAAAACCATGAAAAGCTTGATTTAATGGTGGGAAATAAACATAACCGAAAATGGGTATGCCTTGATATAGTAAACCCAGAGAAATCGACCATATGGGAATTCCCCTGGTAAAGTTGGTGGTACCATCCAGAGGGTCAACTACCCAACACCATTCTGTACCAGGGAAACGGCGATCGCTTTCTTCAGTTAAAATCCCATAACCTGAGAAAGTAGAGGCGATCGCATCTCTAATTTCCTGATCTGCCCATTTATCAGCTTGAGTCACCAAACTACCATCAGCTTTTTGTAAAGCTTGTACTTGTCCAAAATCCTGCATCAGTTGTTGACCAACTCTGGTAGTAGTGGTTTGGGCAAATTCTAAGATTGTCGTCCAAAAATCGTTCATAGAAATACTCAGTGGTGATTTCTACTTTAGATCACTTTCCGGGACAGATGCGATGGTGCTGATCGATATTGGTTGGGATTTTGCACATAATTAACAGACTAGTACAGCTGGGCGCAAATAACTGACCCAGTTCAAATCCTGAAAACGCTTACTCTGTATTGATTTTGAATTTTGAATAAGTGAATTCCGCTTTGCGGTACTAGGGTGGCTCGATCAGATAGTTAAGGAAGATGAATGTCTCTTTTTTTACGAAAAATTAAGAGAAATTATGTTGAGTAAACTAATTTATTTTTCTGTGGAGAGAAAGATTTCAAAAAATTATATTTATTATCAAAAACTTAATGTTACCTAACTCTCAAGTTGATTTGCGTATTAATATTGGTATTAATCAAAAAATCTTCCTGGCAAATACCATAGATTTTTGATTATTAAATCTCCAGAATTTGATGTTTTTATCTATGATGAAAAAATTAGCTTTTGGCGCCGTTCTAGGATTATTCACCATTGCAATTGCATCCCCCGCTCAGGCAAATCCAACAGCCATGACTTGGCGGAGTCTCAGTGTACCAGTAGTAGTAAACGGTAAAACTTACATCTATGTTGGAACTGATAATGTCACAAATCCCTACTCTGGGGATACAGCCATAAGTGAAGTGCGATCGCTACTTTGTATTCGCAAATCAGCAGACCTCACCAAAAATCCCATTCCGAAGTATGCTGTACCCTCAATTACACCAGGTGGTGCAACTCGCAACAGTTGGTCAGGGGGACAAGTCTTTGCTATTCCTAACATTGTGGGTAAATCTCTGACATCCCAAGCAGTTGCAGATAATCTATGTTACAAGGAAGGACTAAGCGCTTATGGTTTAGCTGGTTTCAGAATGGCTGAGTTTCATGATGGTACCGTTGGTTGGGCTGGATGGGACTTTTGGGCACAAGCTGCTTCCCAGTTTAATGGACTGAGTCCGCATCCAAATAGTAGTACTGTTGTTCCCTCTGCTAATATGCGTTATTGGGTGAGGATTAATAGTACAAATGCCAACCCTTGGTGATAATTTAGGAATTTGACTACTATGACAGACAGCAATTTTCATGTAGATGAGCCACATTGTTTTGTTTCGCACTTTCGTCGAAGATGTTCCCACTGGGTAGGCGCAAATAACTCAATACACTGTGGTCTAAATACATGAAAATTGCTGTAATTGGGAAGAATTACCAAAGATAAAAAGGTAAGGGTTCATTCCCATCCTTTTCTTTTTAGACTCTTACCAATACCTTTCTTGTCAATTAATCTAAATCACTTTCGAGAACAGAAGCTAAAGCCTGTTTGGTATTGGTTTTAAATTCTGTCACATTTACCTGATTCAAAAACCAAATCGACACTAAGATTCCCACCGCTTCTAAAAAAAATACCAATCCATAAGCTAATACCAAATTAGAGAATAGCTGACGTCCCAGATCTAAAACCACACCACCCATCACAGTTGCGATTCCCCTAGATATAGATTGAGCTAATCCCCAAGCACCAATAAATGTACCTGCGGCTTCAGCAACAGTCAGGTCTAGCATTAAACTAACAGCACCAGTAGTGACCAAACCAGTAGCTAAACCAAATAAAACCAAAACTAATTTCAATAAAGCTGGATTAGCCGAAAATCCCGATAAACCGATTAAAATCGAACAAAATGCTACCAAAATACAACCCAAGCGGATCGTTTTCCGCTTACCCAAACGGGGGACAATTAAAAAACCTGTCACACCATAAGCGATGAGTATACCAGTTCCATAAAAAGCATTCAATTTTGTACTTTCAGCCAAAGGCATATTAAATACCTGACCCGCATAAGGTTCTAAAATGGGGTCTTGCATAAACAAACTGATAGTCATCACCAATAAAAAGGTAAAAAATACACCTGTTTGTGGACTAGCAGTTAAAATTCCCCAAGCTTTAGTTAAGCTAATATTATCTTCTCTGTTGGTAGATGTAGAACGGTTAAAGAAAAAGGAGTATTTTTTTTCTACACCTATAGTTGCCACTATCGCAAAAATAAAAACTAGACTAGGAACAATAGTAAATAATTTATTGATAGCAGCTTGTAAAGTTGCTAGAGAGGCACCTGCTGTTAATTGCTGTAACAAACTGGAACTAATAATAGCCCCAACAATAATCCCCACCATCAACATTGACCAAACAATACCAACAACTTTGGAGCGATTATCTTCTTCCGAGATATCAACCAACAAAGCCGCAAAAGCAGTACCACTCAGACAAATAGCTAAACCGTAAACAGCAAAAATCAAACCTAGTAGAGCTCTGTCCAACCAATGGTTTGGGTTGTCCATATCCAACTACTAGCACCATGAGTAGCAGCATTTAGCTGCCATATTACTTGTATTGCTAAAAAAGCCGCGATGGTAAATACAGCAGCACCCACCCAAACATAAGCAGTGCGATGATAACCCCAAATGGTTTTAGAATCAGATATTTGACCAAACCAAATCCGGGTAGGAGAAACAAAAGCTGGTAATGCTAGAATCAGAGCTACTATTGTAGCAGGAATAGCAATTTCCTGAATCATGACTCGGTTGAGTACCCCCAGAGTCAAGATGGACATCATACTCAATCCCATTTGAAATAGTCCCAGTCGGAACATGGTCAACACATTGACCTTGGGAACAGCTTTTGTCTCGGTATCAAATGTTTTACCGTTTGCCATAGTTATTTTTTTAATTGAGTGCAGATAGGATTTAATCTCCTTTAAACAAAGATAAACCGAAATTCTCAATATCTCTAGAGTCTTTTTGCTTGGTAGTGGGAAGCGATACACTAGAAAAGTAAAAAAATGTAAATAAAAATTTGACAAACAATGACAAAAAAGGACATTAGAAATATTCCATTTCCTCCACTAGTTAAAATAGATACAGACGAACAGATTTCAGTAGAGCAAGTTACAAGTACCTTGAAATCACGCTTGGGGGGTATAAGTATATGTGTACGCAGCAAAGGAGGAAATCCCCATCGAGGTGGTTATTTCTTTCATATCCTACCGAAAAACCAAGACTTGACTCAATGTGAGTTGTACAATTTCGAGAAAATTCCTGTTTATATACTTCCCGTGGAGCAAATAACAATTTTCATAAATCATGCTTCAGGATTAGAGTTTAACCAATGGGCTTTTGATTTTTGTCAATCAGTTGTCAATTTTCGATTAGACCCTGAATCCTAATATTTTTAGGTTTATCACCATTACGTATTTTGTTAAGCTTGCTTCCATCAAACTCATACTCTGTCCAGGCATACTTTCCTGTTAAAATATATACTTTGTAAGCCTTGACCTCTTGAATAATGGCTACCTGTTCTTTTTGTATTGGGATAAGTGACTTAAGCAAAAAACAGATATCTCCTGATTGCCAACCAACATTTTTATTTTGATAAAGAATCGAAACAACTGCCAAATTTCTAGAAAGTTTAGGCAAAATTAAATGAGCTAAACTGTCGAAACCAGTTTTAATTGCTTGACTTTTGAAAGTCAAATAATCTTTTATGGTTCGGTCAATTAGATTTGAATTCATAGGTGGATATTTGAAATTTTCTTGCCATATTCGCAGAAGTTTTCCATAATTTCCCTCTTCTTGCTTATATTTACCATTTTTGCAATTGACTGCATATCTTAAATCAAAACCTTGGAAACCATCTCCGATATCATTGGGTGGTTGATTTAACCAGTACCAGTCGCGTAAAAAAGCAAGTGATGAAGCATGAAAAGCAAATGCTTGATGGACGAAAGGTGCTCTATCCCAATAAATTCCTTCTGAGTCATGTTTCCATTCCCACAAAAGAACAACAATAAAATCGGATTTTGGATGAAAGTCTTTTTTTAAAGTGTCGAAATTAGCAGATTTCTCTTCAGAAATACTCTGGAGACATTTGACCTCTATACGCAAACCTCGAACACCTGATGATTGACGAACTTCTAAATCAGGAAAGCGATTAGCTACAACATAAGTCCAGAAAAAATCTTGAATACCATGTTCTTCTAAAATATGAGTAGCCAAGCGAGCTAATTCATACTCAAAAATAAGACTTATACGGTTACGTACATCTGTTAAATTTCTCTCATTTTCAGGAATTTTCTCTCCAGCATATATTCCCAATCGACGTCGTACATCATTATTATTTAGATGATTAACAAGTTCAGGTAAAAAAACTTCAGCTAACCAACATAATTTATCAAATGGCTCTCCTTCATCTAGCAAAAATTCTCGTAAAAATTTATGATCTAACTTCATTTATTATCTCCAACAAAAGAAGTAACAAGATTTTTCATTGAGAATTCTAGTGCTACTTGGTTAAGTTCTAATAAACGTTCAGCTTCTAATTTTAAATGTTTGGCTTTTTCTTGTTGATTTAAATACTGCTGACGAATATTTTCTTGTATATCATAAGGAGGTATCGGAACCATAATATTATTAAGTTCACGAGAACTAATACGTGGACGACCTATTCCAGCAACTAGATGCATTATTTGTCCATAAACGAAGTCGGATCTGAGAAGTACACTTAGAATTAAAGGATCAATTATTTTCTTATCAACACAAAAAACTGAACATTCAGAAGAAACATAACCAGGTTCAGAGAATTCTATTAACGCAACTTTTCGTAAATTTGGGCGCATTTTTGCAAAAATAATATCTCCAGGTTCATAGATTTTAACAGCGCTTTTTAATGAGTTAGCAGGAGTAGGAATCTGTTCAACATAGCCTGAATTAGATTCGATATTAGCCAATCCAGTATATCTAATAATTATTCCTGGTAACTCTTTAGATGGGATAATTGATATATTTCTTTCAGTGCAAATATCTCGCATTCTTTTTACAGAATACGGACATTTAGTAATGAGTTGCTTACAAGATATTCTCGATGGATGGTGGTACTGAAAATCGATACGATGTCCATTATTTTCACTATTATTATTTGCGGAAATATCAGCAATGTAAATATTTTCAGTTTCGCTATTTAAACCTTTATTCGTGTATTTGTGCCAATTCTCTAAAATTACGGGAAGGTCGCTCTTAAGATAATTTTTCCCATCTTTTGTGTAGTGAATGTCATCATCTCCATTTGGTTTTCGTCCAATAGTTTCAGCTTTAGCAAAGAATACTGCATGATTATTATCAGTAGAAATTCTTTTGGTTAAGACTAAAATAGAAGTATTTACAGTTGCATAGGGCATAAATGCTGAATCTGGTAAATTAATTACAGCTTTGATATCAAAATTATCAGTTATAAAATGTCTAACATCAGTTGCATGAGATAAATTGAGAACCCCTTCATCAAGGATAATAGCAAGTGTACCTTCTTCACGGAGGAGAGAATGACAACGCTCTATAAAAAGAATTCCCCGACGACGAGATGATTTTCCCTCACCTAATTTCATCGTGCTGAGAATATTAGAATCAGTAAAATCACTCCCAAATGGTGGATTAGTAATTATCGTATCAAAGCTTGATAAATATTTTTCAGAATCTTTTCCTAAAGTTCCACCATCTGGAAGAAACACTGTGTTAATATTTTTTCCTGAATGCAGAAGAATATTAATTCCTGAAATCCAAGCAAGACGTTCATCAATTTCAATACTAGTTAAAGAAGAATAATTTAGTTGACGACGAGCAATGCAGGAAAGAAAACCTCCGGTTCCTGATGCAGGATCACAAATATCACCTCGAATATATGGTTCACAAATAGAAATAATGAATTCAACAATTTGAGGTGGAGTAAAAAATTGTTGATGATCACTCTTGTCAAATGTATTACGGATTATTTCTTCATAAGCTAGTCCTTTTACATCAATTTGTGTAGATGCAAAATTTAATGTTCGCAGGGCTGAAACACATTCAATAATAGTTTTATCACTACATTTAATTTGGGAAAAGCGTGATGGAACTAATTCCTTATATTGTAATGCAAGATGATAATATAAATCTCGAATAGCTTGAGGATTAGTAGGTTCTTCAAAATCTATAAAAGGTGTAACACAAGTATCATCTTGTAATTTATCCGCAATCACTTTTGCAAAAAGTAACTTAGTCAGCTCATCAAAACGACTGATGATATTACTTTGGCTATCATTATCTCGAAGTATATTATGAAGTCGAGATATTGAGAGACGAATACTTCTGGGGTCAAGCTGTTGTGCGTGAGAAGCAAAAGTTTCTTCTCCGTATAAACCAAGTTGGCTTTGGATTTGTCTAAGCTCATTTAAACTATAAAGTCTATAACCGTTTATTGGATGTCTAATAGCTGATAATTTTCCAGCTTTATCCCAATTTCGGAGCGTGGCTTTGCTGATACCTAACAATGAAGCAGCTTCAGCTAAACTAAGATGGTTTGGTAAGGTTTCTTTCATATCAAACATTATAAAACCTTGTTGTCTGTTCAACAACTTTTTGGGGAATTTAAGTTATGAGCAATTATTCTGAATATTGTTTGACGCGATACACTAGAAAAGTAAAGAATTGTAAATACAAATAAATCTTACACATATGACAAACATTACATTAGGACAAACTGAAATAGTTGTTACACCTCTATGTATAGGTACTTGGGCTTGGGGTGATAAACTATTTTGGAATTATGGTGATGGTTATGGTGTTCAAGAATTAGAAGCAGCTTTTACAGCAGCTTTAGAAGCTGGTATTACTTTCTTTGATACTGCGGAAGTGTACGGTTTAGGACTTTCGGAAAAATTCCTGGGACAATTTTTACAACAAACACAACAACCTGTACAAATTGCCACAAAATTTGCTCCTTTACCCTGGAGATTTACAGGAGAATCTGTATCTGATGCTTTAACAGATAGCTTGAAACGTCTACAAGTAGAGCAAATTGCTCTTTATCAAGTACATTGGCCTTTTACATTTTTTTTGAGTCAAGAAACCTTAATGAATACCCTCGCTGATGAAGTGAATCGGGGTAGAATTGGGGCGATAGGCGTGAGTAATTATACTGCTGCTCAGATGAGAGAAGTGCAGCAAATTTTGGGAAAACGGGGAATATCTTTAGCGGTAAATCAAGTCCGGTACTCTTTGCTTAATCGTCAAGTTGAAAGTCAAGGTATTATCCAAACTGCTCGTGAATTAGGTGTGACTATTTTGGCATATAGTCCTTTAGCTCAGGGATTACTCACGGGTAAGTATACAGGGGATAAAACTACTGCTCCTACTGGAGCTAGAAGTGTGGATTCAAGATTTAGTCAAGCAGGGTTAGAAAAGATTGCACCTGTAATTTCTTTGCTGAGAAAAATTGGTGAAAAATATGAGCGTACTCCTGCACAAGTTGCTCTCAATTGGTTAATTGCTCAGGGAAATGTGATTCCTATTGCTGGGGTTAAGACAGCGCAACAGGTAAAACAAAATGCTGGTGCTTTGGGTTGGAAATTGAGTAATGATGAGGTTGGGGAGTTAGAGGAAATTTCTCGGATTTGGTTGAAATAATTTGAGTGGGGTAATATGCGGGATTTTTCTAGGATAGTAAATCCCGCTTTTTAGGAATTTATCATTATTAAATCTAGATATAATTAAACAAATAAAGACTGATTTTATGGCAATTGACTGGTCGTTAATTTTGTTTTAACTGGTATAGAAATATATATTATAAAACTCAAATACAAAGCAGTGTTCAACGTTGATTAAGTAATTCAGTCTGATAAACTTGAGATTTGTCTGATAATTTTATCATATCCCAGTCTGTCATTGATTTAATAAGATTTATTTCTGTATCTTTCAAGTAATGATAACACTGCGGTGGTCGGAAATCTGACCATTCCCGTCTTAATTCTTCCAGCTTAATTGGTGTTTTAAAGCTAAATGGTTTTTTTAGAAAAATAGCAAAACCAATTAATGATTTTTCATAGTATTTTTGAAAGCATGGATAGGAAATGCCAGCTTTGTCTTGTACGGTTTTCCAAAGCTTATTTGGAGGCATTTCTACAACCTTTTCTACTTCTAATAGTCCAACTAATTCCTGTTGAGGTGATGTCACGTAAACAAGAATTAAATCACCTTCATTTAGATACCGAGGTCTGACACGGCGAAGCTCAACTTGCTTATCACCGTTAAATATCATGGTAGCATATTTTTGATGAATAGATATAAGAAGTATATTAGGAGACATCGAACTCATGTTTGACTGGGATTTGAAGTTCCTATATTATATAATAATTCAAATTCCTTTGCTGCTATTTTGGCAGAAGTTTGCATTCTAATTTTGCGTCCTAATATCTTTTCAAAATCCTGGAAAAGTACTGGGTTATTAAATAATTGCGTATCGCTAAATTTGATTGCCATTATTTCTTTATTTTCATCATTTTTGGCTGTTCTTAGAACATCTTGAAAGTTATATACCCCAAGCCTTCTAAACATTTTATACAAATCCTTGGGTTTACCAATTACAATTTCATCGAGTTGAGAACAAGCTCGAATAGCTCCAACATCAACAGTATAAGAACTTTTTCCTTCAGTACCTGTTGCACTAACATACCATAAAATACGTCCTGGAGATTTTATAGAAATTTTTGGCTTTGTGCAGTAATAAACAACTTCGCGTTTTAAAGCAAGTTCTTCTCTAGCTCCCCATATAACTTCTTGCGCTAATTCTTGGTCAAATAAATCTTTAGCAAACCAAGGTCTAATGGGAATTATATAAGTAGGAATTTCAGCATCAGTAATTTTAGCAGGATAAAGCGTTCTCTCAATATCTGCCATAATCTCTGGTTTAATAATTAAATTTTGATTTGCTAAAATATCTATTAATGGAAGATATTTTTCATAACCATTAACAGATTTTTTACATAAATTATCAATGAATACAGAGATATTTAATGCATTGTCTGAAATAGCTAAATTAGCTCTTAACCAACCATCTTCAGTCTTGAAAAAACGATCTTCTTCGAGAGCAATAATAGTTTTATCATTTAAATATGTTTCAGTAATTCTAGTAAATTGTCTTTTTTCTCTAGCTGCACTAGAAAAACACTGAAAAATACAGCGTCGTATGATAGTAGGAGTAAACTTATTACTTCTAAACCGGAAAATAGGAACTATTAACTCTTCATTTTCTGAACTATCATAAGCTATTAGAGCTATTGGATCTTCCCCCATCCGTCCAACCGTAAAACATTTAAATCGTTCTGGTATTGAAAGTAATTGGCGAATTTTTTTCCTGAAATCAGGCTTTTTTTCACTTTGGGAGTAGTCTAAAAATAAATCAATTATTGTATCTATTTCCTGACTTTGAATACGCTTTTCTTGGATACCAGTTCCACCTAAACGATTAGGTTGATATTCAGTTTCTCTACGAAGTTGATCCAACTTAATAATGAAATCAACAGGATGGATAATAAGCAAATTAAAATCAGTATATATTTTTTCTTCAATCCCTAGTAATCTCTCATCTCTTGTTACAAAAAAAGGTGTTTCTATACTTGAAGTAATCGCTCTAGCAATTTGCCTTAAGTCTGAACTATCACTATCTTTCATTTCTTTTGGAAAAAATTTGCGTATAGTAGTACAGACTTCATCAAATTTTTCTTGAATACCAGGAAGCACAGTGAAGTTATGTATTACTGAACGTAATTTTTCCCTCTTTTTACTATTTAAATTTCTGTCAATTTCATTATATATTTCATTAGTTAAACATAATTCTATTTCTGATGCCAACCAGTCAGCACTTAAGACTTTAGATTCCTTGCTTGCTTCATCACAATTTTCTTCATCTACTAAATCAAAGAAAATATTTGCATCTATTGCCACACATAACTTAGATTCTGTTTTTTGATGAGCAAGAGTATTTAATAAATTAAGATGTTCATAATCATACCAGTATTCAGTTAAAATACTTCCATCCTTACTTTTACCTGGTCTTTCAGAGACAGATGTAAAACCAAGTGAAGTCCACATTTTGTGTAGGTTATAGTCCCTACGGCATGATGCTAGAATACCATATAAATAATCAGTTCTTTTCTTTAAATCTTGGATAAGTAACTTTGCAACCCCTTTCCCTTGCCATGCCTTATCTACACAAAGATGTGTGAGCTTTACTCTAGAGCAACGACGACTAATCCCATAGAGAAGATATCCAATACAACCTACTCCTGGCAGTATACAACCAAGAACAAAACCTTTACCAGCAAGCCTATCAAAAGCTCCATATGGTAACATACCAAGCGTTTTTGAATTAGCATCTGCCAAGCATATTATAGTTTTCATATACTCAGAATCTGGACTAATTTCTTGAATACTAAATTTTAGTGACTCTTCTTCTACCATATAAATCACCTTACCTACTTGACTGAGGTTTTACTGTAAATTGCAACATCTCTACCAATAGCATTGAGAAATCTAAACATTATTTCCACAGAAAACTCTGTAAGTTTTCCTCTCATCAAAGCCGAAACTTTTGGTTGATCAATTCCTAGTAAATCAGCAACTTCGGATTGGGTTATATTGCGTGCATTAATAGCATGACTGATTTGACGTGCTAGCTCTGCTTTTACAAGCATTTCATCTGGATTAGGGAAACCTAAATCAGCAAATACATTTCCACTACTAGTTTTTATACCCATATCTTGTGTCATGATTACGCTCCTTCCTTTTTTAATTTTGAAATTGACTTAATAACCAAGTCCCAACTTCAGATTGACTCATTTCACGACTACGACGTAAAGCTACTTCTAAAATACTTATCTCTAATCCACGTAACACCTGTGATTCTTGAATATGCTTACTACCCTGTTCTACCATAGCATACTACTCAGTATTCAGCTACACCCAAATCTTCATCAAGCGATCGCTTTGTCCCCAAATTATCCAGCAAAGATGAGATAGAGGAGAAGAGACTATATTAATAGTGTTATCTGCTGAGTATACTGAAAAGTTATAATTTGATTTTCATTTTTTAGGCTCGCAATCTCAATCACCAAATCGGGTGCAGGATAAAGATTCAGGTTAACAATTCCTGTCCCATTGGGAATAGTTTGAGCACGTTCTCTTAAATAATATGCTACATCAGGCTGACAATCCTGAACTCCAGTTTTACGAAAAGTTGTTGTATCTAAACCTGTGGCTAAAATCCCTTTAATTGCTGCAAATAGAGTTACTGCAAAAATAATTACAACATGGTCTTTACCATGATCAAAAGTCACTGGTGCCATTTCTAGCCTCATGTAACCTTTATAATAATAACTTTTTGCTTTTGAGTTGAGCTTTTTGGTAACTATTTGCTCATACTCATACCAAGAAGTATAAATCCATGTATCTGTTGGTAACTGGATCTGTAATTCACTCATAAAAATACTCAGTAAGTGGAAAACTCAATTACTTTAGTACTGAGAAGGAAAAGACTCACTTAGCCAAAAGTCTTTGATCTAAATTTATCAAAAATAAAGCTGAAAACATAAAGTTCTCAGCTTTGTCTTGAACAAGTATCAGTCATTAGTAACTAGACTAATGACGTATAACTAAATACTAGTGATTGCTAGTAGATGAAGCGGAAGATTCACGTCGAGCAGTCCGCAATTTAGGTTTGACAGAGCCACCACGTCTTTCTTCATCTCCACCATTGTCTGATTTAGACCAAGATGTACGGGGGCGATCGCTGCCACTGGGGCGATCGCTACCAGAACGTTCTCCACCATCACGACGCTTGTTGAGCTTGGGTTTGGGAGCTGGTGCTTCTTCTACTGATAATTCTGGTTCTGTTTGTAACCAAGCAGGACGAGTTTGATCATAAGCGATTTGCAATGCCGCTGCTGCAATGGCTTGAGCATCATATTTTTCAATCAATTCGCTGATAATTGGTAAGAACGAAGCTAGACGTTCCCCAGTCAAAGCTTCTCCCACTTGTTCTTGTAATTTCTTAATGTGTCGAGCTTCGATTTGCGCTCTGGTGGGAATTGTCAGCACTTGCCAAGTTTGACGGTTATGACGTTCAAATGTTTGTTGCTTACGTCTTTCAAATGGCTGGACTAAGGAAATTGCAGTTCCTTCTTTTCCAGCACGACCAGTCCGACCAATCCGGTGAACGTAGGTTTCTACGCTATCAGGTAAATCGTAGTTAATTACATGGGATAGTTGATCCACATCTAATCCGCGTGCAGCTATATCAGTTGCTACTACCCAGCGCACTTGACGATTCCGGAATCGACTTAATAATCGTTCCCGTGCTTGTTGGGACAAATCACCGTGATATTCATCAACACTATGTCCAGCAGATTGTAATTGATTGGTGAGTTCTGCTGCTGTCCTTCTGGTTCGGACAAAGATTAACGCTGTTTCTGGATCTTCCATTTCCAGAATTGGTTGTAAAGCTTTGGCTTTTGTCCAGTGACGAGGAATTAAGTAAGCTACTTGATTAATTTTATTAGGAGCAGCTTTGGGTTGCTCAACAGTCACAGTCACGGGAGAATTCAAAAACTTATTTACCAACTGCCTAATTGATGGTGGCATGGTAGCGGAGAAGAGGGCTGTTTGTCTATCTGTAGGTGCTTGGGACAAAATTTTGATGACATCATCAATAAAGCCCATGCTCAACATTTCATCAGCTTCATCTAAGACAAACCATTTTACTTGATCAAGCTTCAAACAACCGCGTTCTAATAAATCGATGACCCGTCCTGGTGTCCCAACTACCAAATGTACACCGCGTTTGAGTTGTAAAATTTGGCGGTCAATTGATTGTCCACCGTAGATTGCTAGTACTCGTAAGGGTTCATTGCCAACAAATTGGGCAATAGCATCGTGAACCTGCATGGCTAATTCACGAGTGGGAGTTAAAACCAAGGCTTGTACAGCTTTTTGGCTAGCATCTAACCGCTCTAAAATGGGTAAAGAAAATGCTGCCGTTTTACCAGTTCCGGTTTGAGATTGACCAACAACATCACGACCCGATAAAAGTTGGGGAATAGCTTGGATTTGGATGTTGGTGGGGGTGGTAAAGCCAATTTTTTCTAATTGCTCAACACGTTCTGGGGAAATGCCTAATTCTGGAAAGGAAAGACTCATTAATTCTCCTAGATTTTATGGTGACTTTTGGATTTGTAAACCGATACTTATTTGTAAATTAGAACATGGGGCATAGGGCATGGGAATGAACTTGGAGAACTTGGATAAATTGGGGAAATTACGGAAAATGTTACTTTTTTCCCACCCCATGTCAAATTCCCAATGTCCAATGCCCAATGACTAATGGCTAATTACTATTGACAATTTGACCATAGAGGTCGTAGGCATCGGCACTATGAATTGCTACTGGCACGATGGTTCCTAACTTTGCCTCACCTTTAACATAAATTTGACCATCGATTTCTGGAGAAAATCTGCCAGAACGACCGATTAATTCGCCACTTTCAGGGTTCTCTTGCTCAATCAGGACATCAACTATTTTGCCTACTTCCTGTTGATTTTTCGTTTGAGATATGGGTTGTTGAAGTTCCATAACTCGATGACGACGCTCGTCCATCACTGATTGTGGTAATTGATCAGGTAATTTATCCGCTGGTGTACCCTCTTCTTTAGAAAAAGTAAACACACCAACATGATCGAATTCATGTCGCTCGACAAACTCTAGTAAATGCTGAAAATGCGCCTCTGTCTCTCCTGGGAAACCCACAATAAATGTGGTTCTCAGTACCGCTGATGGTAACGCTGTTTTAATTCGTTCAATAATTCCATCATTTACACGTCCTTGCCAGGGACGATTCATGGTGCGGAGAATCTCTGGATGAGAATGTTGCAATGGCAAATCTAGATAGGGTAAAACATTAGGGGTTTCTTTGATCGCGTCAATCACATCGGAGGTGAGTCCGGTGGGATAAGCATAATGCATTCTGATCCACGGTACATCTACTTTCCCCAACGCCCGGAGTAATTCCGCTAACTTTGGTTTTCCGTAAATGTCTAAACCATAATTGGTCGTGATTTGGGAAATCAGAATGATTTCCTTCACCCCTTGACTGGCTAATTGTTTAGCTTCAGTGACAATAGATTCAATAGTACGCGATCGCTGGTTCCCTCTCAAATAGGGAATAATGCAAAACGCACAACGATAATCACAACCTTCAGCCACTCGTAGATAAGCCACACCTTCTGTTGTAGTACGGTAGCGTGGTGTGGTTTCATCAGCAATATAAGTTGGCTCTAAACTTACTTGCTGGACTCGCTCTCCCTGTTCTACTCGCTCTAAAACGTTAACAATTTTGTGATAATCGCCTGTACCAATCACAGCTACTGCTTCTGGTAACTCCTCCAACAATTGCGATTGGAAGTGTTGCGCCATACAACCAGTAATGACGATTTTTTTATTTGCCTCAGCCAGTTCTACTAAAGTTCTGACTGATTCCTCCCGCGCAGCTTCTATAAAACTACAGGTATTAACAATCACGTAATCAGCTAACTCTTCATTTGTATCTACACCATAGCCTGCTTCTACCAACAGTCCTAACATGTGTTCTGTATCAATTCGATTTTTCTCACAGCCTAAGTGAGAAATAGCAATTGTTGGCTTTTCACCCATATTTTGCAAAAATGTTCATTTTTTGTCTTGTTAATTTATGCATTCCAGCACTAGCTAGGCAATGATTGTTACCTGCAATTCCAGACGCCTCCAGACTCATGACCTGAATCAATCAAGATGAAGGCCATGCTATGATATACTTATTAGTCTGTTTCCCCAGGGTAAATTCGAGTGCCTAGAGATACTCGTGACACTCTTAAATTATTTAACAATTCGCTTATCGGTATTTTACACTACCGCAGCGTATGCGTTGTTAATCTACCCATCGGGAAGCCGCCCAAAGGGCTGGTTTTGAGAAGTCGCTACCCGCAGGGAAATCGCACGACGCGACTACGCTTAGTAAAGCAGTAATGTTACCTTGGAATTCAGGACAAGCCCACGACTGGCGTCGCGGCAGGGCGCCTAAACCACGGAAAGCTGCCTTGCTTCTTGTGAGTGGCAAACTCCTCTTCTAGCCAGGTTTTATCTTAACATATCTTATGAGAGGTTTAATGCTAATTTCCACCCTCAGGAGGAGGCAGTAAATTAACTCAGCCAAAACTGGCGTGACTAGTACAGTGGGACAGCGATGAAAATTCGCTAATTCAAGTCCCAAAAGTCTGATTCAGCAATGTTCTTACTCATTTTAATGGGATATATATTTGGTCATACTGTACTAGTCTAAAGGTCAAGAGTCAACTGAATGCTGAAGTATCCAGAACCCATCACCAAGCCTTTGCTGCGAAATTCGGAGTGAACTGGTCTAGGGATGGCTCTGTAGACAGCCCAGTGAGACTAAGCTAAAAATATGCCTATTACTAAGGGATATGGCAGGAATTGGTAAAAAATTAATTTATCACCCACTCCTGGTGGGACTGATGAAAAAATATTCTGGTTCTTCTATCCTAACCTATTCTTTGGGTTTTCTGATGGAGTAGACACTAAACGCCCCAAAAAGCGTTTACATCCTTCAACCTGAATATCTCTGGAAAACTATGTCGAAAAAAAAATGCCCCGCCGTCTTCGCTGTCAAGATATTGACTACACCCAATTCGGCTCTGACATTTTGTTTGAGGTTTTCCTCATGGCATTTTTTTGTGGTTTCCTCTTAGTCAATAGTCAAAAAATTCTGGACTCTGGACTCCGCACAGCGGATTTAAGGAAGTGGACTTATATCAGCTATTCAAAACTAGAACACCGATTATTGGCGTAGTTCACCTGCTACCTTTACCAACCTCACCCCGCTGGGGAGGTAGTTTGAAAGCGGTGATTGACCGCGCTGAACAAGAAGCCACAGCCCTAGCTAGTGGAGGGGTTGATGGTTTAATTGTGGAAAATTTCTTCGACGCCCCCTTTGCCAAAAACCAAGTCGATCCAGCAGTTGTGAGTGCCATAACTGTGGTGGTGCAACGGATACAAAACTTAATCACAATCCCTGTGGGTTTAAATGTTTTACGGAATGATGGTAAAAGTGCCATGGCGATCGCTAGCTGTGTCCGGGCACAATTCATCCGTGTCAATGTTCTCACTGGAGTTATGGCCACTGACCAAGGATTAATTGAGGGAGAAGCCCATCAATTACTTCGTTATCGACGGGAACTGGGGACTGATGTCAAAATCCTGGCTGATGTCTTAGTCAAGCATGCCCGTCCTTTAAGTGTTCCCAATCTTACAGTTGCTGTCAAAGACACAATTGAAAGGGGTTTGGCAGATGCCATAATTTTATCTGGCTGGGCTACTGGTAGTCCCCCTAACCTAGAAGATTTGGAACTAGCTAGTGGTGCTGCTCATGGTACGCCAGTTTTTGTGGGTAGCGGAGCTAATTGGGAAAATATTGGTACACTGATGCAGGCAGCAGATGGTGTAATTGTATCCAGTTCTCTGAAACGTCATGGCCGAATTGAGCAACCAATTGACCCGATTCGCGTCAGCCAATTTGTGGAAGCTGCTCATCAAATTCTGAATGGCAAAGGTAAACATGGGGAACACCATTCGTTTTTGACACCGGGAGAAAAGCCAAAAAGTCCACATTTACATCCCTAAATAAATATTGGGGAAACCCCAATTGGCTGGGTTTCCTCACTCCTACCCATTGACAACTGACAATTAACTATGATGATTCGACGCCGTTCTACTCCTTGGATTCATAAATGGTCGCGTCCATTGATAGCAGCGATCGCTGGATGTGGTGCATTAACAACTGGTTATCTCACGTTTGAAAAGTTAACTGGCGGTACTGCTAAATGTGTGGTACAAGTTGGCGTGAAGAACTGTAATGATGTTCTTTCTAGTCCTTGGGCTACAGTTTTTGGACAACCATTAGCCTTATTTGGGCTGTTAGCATATATTGGTATGTTAATATTGGCTTTATCTCCCTTAGCATTAGCATCTGGAGAAAATAAGCACAACCAAAAACAAATCGAAAATTGGTCTTGGTGGCTGTTGTTCGTGGGCGCGATCGCCATGTCTGTATTTAGCAGTTACTTAATTTACCTGCTAGTCTTCCAAATTAAAGCGGTTTGTCCTTACTGTATTGGTTCGGCATTATTTTCGCTAAGTTTCCTAATTCTGACAATTTTTGGTCATGATTGGGAAGATTTAGGGCAAATTTTGTTTACGGCGGTGATTGTGGGCATGGTAACTCTAATTGGGACATTGGGAGTATATGCTGGTGTCAATAAACCAATCATTGCCACGGAATTAGACAAACCTGGAGCAATTAGCTTTATACCCAAGGAAGAACCTAAACCGGGAATTGGTTGGGAAATTACCACAACTTCTGGGGAAGCAGAAATAGCCCTAGCTCGTCATTTAACTAAAATAGGGGCGAAAGAATATATTGCTTGGTGGTGTCCTCATTGTCATGAGCAAAAACTTATATTTGGTAAAGAAGCATACAAAAATATTACTAGTATTGAATGTGCTTCTAATAACCCTAGTGTACAAGCGCCAGAATGTGTCGCCGCGAAAATTCAGAGCTACCCGACTTGGATTATCAACGGTAAAAACTATAACGGAGTCCAAAATTTACAGGAACTAGCGAAAATTTCTGGTTATACAGGTTCTACTACGTTTAAGTATTTTAAGTGAGCTAATTATATATTCTTACCTTAAAGCCAGTGGTGGGAAAGACCTCACCCTGGTTTTACTGTGTAAAACCTGTCCCTCTCCCAAACGGAGGGGGGATATGCAGTCATAAGTATTTATTTTGTCTGATTTTTTTAAGTACTGAAACGAATATTCCTACCTTTCATAGCTTTTTAAATTCAATAATGTGATTTAAGTCACGAATTTTTTGTAATGAGAATCACTTAATTACCATGTTCTAGGTCAATGTATTTTCGATAGCAACTGTTGCACACTAGATATATTGAGTTGATTAACTACGCCCTACTGATCATGATTCGCACAATCATTGAATCTGCTTTCCAAACTGGATGTCTTAGTGTTGAATCTGAGGGTCTACTGCGTCAAGTGCTGGCGACGAAGTGCTATCAACCAGAGGATTTAGCTGAACTCGCCCAATTATATGATGCGGTACGTGCAGGTCGGATTAAACGAGAAGCGACCTCAAAACTACTCACAAAATTTCCTTTTCCTTGAACAGCAAAAAAGCTGATAGAGCCAGAGTCACGTCCGTCAGGAGTAAAACCTTTGGCTAAAGGGGGCTATTTGCTACCAATTCGCTAAAATCCACTTCATCAAAATACAAAATTGAAAACTCTTTGACTGTTGTTGTTTCAAACCATGAAGGTCAGCCAAAGAATGAGTTAAGATCAAATACATTAGGGGTAAAGTAAAGTCGAGTCCCCAGGCTTCTAAGTAATGCCAATGACTACAACTAGGCAACTCAGGCAACCGCAATCACAGTTTGTTTCGGAGTATTCTTTATTACATAATCGTAAAAAGGACTCACCAGCAACTATTATCCTGATTAGGGCAATTTCTGGATGTTTTGACGAACAGAAAATAGACATCCCGTAGAAGGGCCTGAAAATAGGTGAATTTCAACTGGTGAAACTGCTGTTTTATGATCTAAAACGCCCATATCTAAAATAAATCTCGCCAAGTTATGGGATTCGTGTCATATAAAAGTATTTATTCACTAACCGTGAAATTGACCTGTTAAGGGTGTAATCTATTAGGGTAAGACCTAGATTTTGACAAGTTTAACTACGTTGTTTAAAAAGGCAGAAGCAGTACATGCTACACCGCAAGATTTATCAACTGTGTTGCGACGGGCGGGAGGTATGTGTATTTTTGCGGGATCAGCAGCGCTGGATTGAGCGTGCCCGCATCATTGATATAGAGGGAGATTTAGTCACTCTACGCTATGAAACCGATGAAGATGAAGAGGTTTGCTCATGGGAGGAAATGGTTCGTCTCGAAAGTATTGGGGCTGTTACTCAAAAATTAGCTTCAGTACCACGGGGTAATGTAGAACCTCTGTTAACTGAAGATTGTCCTGATGCTGAACGTATTCACAATCATTACCCTGAATCCAATCCAGACTGATATCAGTCTGGGGGTGCTGATTCCTGAAGATATGGTCAATATTTTCCTAAATTATCTCAACTTAGGAAAAGCCAACTATTTTTATTCAGCACTTACGAGGATTCAGAATTAATTGTATGCTCAAAAGCTGGGCAATAACCCTCTAGAGTAACTTTAAAGTTATACAATGGGGAAGCGGGGTTCCAACACCGCTGTCCCCTTTGATATCTACAATTGCCACAGCAATCAGCATCAGACAAGATGTAGCGATCGCCATTTTGATTGAGCAACTCCCGCTGTGACAATCCCCGCAATACCAGTTCCTCACCTTGCCAACGAGCCTCAATTAAACCGGTATCAGCAAATTCTCGCCAACGAGAATCAGCTGTCATCGCATCAGGAAGAGTAATCGTAATTACTGTTCCTAACTCCGTTAGTTCACCTTCGTAATTAGTTTCTGGAGCCAGCGACTGTAAAAAAGTTTCACCAATGGGTAATTCTACCAAAACACCCGCAGATGGAGAATGAAGGTGATAGCGATTTTGTAACTCTTCTAAACTAGTGAGATCAGCTAAATAGGCTGGGGAACCATGTACAAAAACTAAATGTTGCGGGCGTAAATTGTGAATTAACTGTGTTGTCCCCGGCCCATTGCTATGTTGGGCTAGGAGATAACTTTCCATTGTGGTCAGGGCTAAATATTTTTTGTTAACTTTTATATCAATTTTTTCGGGCAGCAAAATCAGCCAGTGCCTGTATCAACCTGGCAATATTGCCCTAAATCTGCCGTAGCGTCAGTCAGAAGAATACAGGGTGTATGTCCTAAAGTCGCCCGATGTTCTGGTCTTAATCTCCTCACCCGTGGACGTACCCGTTCATCCCAAAATAATGGTTGATGGCGGGCAAAATTTTGAACCGATGCGGGAAGATGGGGTAATAATTCTAGATAAGCATCACATCCGGCCGCTACTGCACCATCTACCCAGATATCTACTTCCCGTCCCGTAAAATGGTGATGGGAGCGCAATAACATCAGTAGTTCTTGTCCTAATCCTAAAGCAGGTGTAGGCAGAATTACTGATAAACCATCAGCGATCGCCTGATGAATTCTTTCTGCTAATTGGTTTTCTTGGTGACGACGATGTGGGTGGCGAGATGTGCCATAAGTCCCCTCAATAATCAGTACATCTAACTCCAATCCCCGTAACTCTTCTAAACGTAAACCTTCTACCAATCGGGAATTCGATAAGAAAAAATCCCCAGTGTAGAGTAGTCGATAAGCACGCTTGGGAGTAGTATAGGTGAGTAAAATCGCTAC
The DNA here is from genome assembly GCA_963766435.1 of uncultured cyanobacterium. GTDB lineage: Bacteria > Cyanobacteriota > Cyanobacteriia > Cyanobacteriales > Nostocaceae > CAVXZH01. Next base: position 663,329 of record CAVXZH010000006.1, on the reverse strand, counting down.
AGCCCCTGGTAAATGTCCCGCCGGAAATAATTCTGCGACTAGACCATCGGCAAATTCTATGGGCGATCGGAACGGTAGGGCTTGACAAAAAGACGATATTTCCGATGGGTCTTGCTCTAACCAATTTAGAGGTAATAATTTACTGGTTACTTCACTAGCATAAACAGGGAGCAAGGGAAAAGCTTGATGTAATGCCAGCAATCCTCTAGCATGATCTGGGTGAGCATGACTAATTAAAACTAAATCGGCAGGTATGGGAGTTGATTTAGCTAAATCCTGTGTCAATAAGGAAATATCTCTTAAACCACAATCCAGCAGTATCCGGTGTCTGAACTCATCCGCACTAATAAACATATACCCTCATTTTGGTGCTGGACACTATAGGGTAGACATTCTAGCTCACAATTTCCTTCCCCAGCATCAAAGTCAGAGGATACCGACAAATTATTATTCAACCTATCCTGATCCTTTTAACCTAAACATCCTGAGACATCTGAGATATCTTGGACATCAAGTACAACATCACCAACAAGGTTGGTAAAGGTAGAATCCTACATAGCCTTGAGGAAAATCCCCACGGCTCCCAGCAAACCTCTTTGTTATGGTAACATCACATTCCGTTCATTACCTTCTGCTAATGCAGTTAATTTTGGTTTTGTGATTTAGAGGTAGGTTGAATCCATCAGTTCTGATCCTGATTTGTCAATGAGCAGAACCATTACCATGATAGTTGTCAGAATCATAAAAGCCATTTTTCGTACCGAAAAATAAGCATGCGAAGGTAAACACTACAGTTAATACAGCTAATACTAGCTTAACGTCCATTTGTTTGCTGCTCTTAATGAAAGACTTTCTTATATTAATAGAGTGTTTAGGTCTACTCAGAGAATCGCTAGAAAATCTTTACTATCTGAAGATTAGACCGGAGAGCGTCAACGGTTTTGATGAGATTGTGTGTTCTCTTCTTTCCACTGAAGTAGTTTTTTACGGACTTTATCAGTAGATTTAGTGGAGGGACTATTTTCATTCTTAGGGTTAGGTATAACCACATCATTTTTACGTCGATGATCTGCGGAGGATGTCGAGGTGGAAATATCAGGGGTAGTGGGTAGGTTAATAGGTGTTCCAGATGATTTTACCGAAGAATTGGTAGAAGTATTTTCCTCAGGTGCTTTTTTCGCATCATTGGCAGGTGGACTAGGTGGCGTCTGGTTTTGAGCTGTTGAGCCGCTGTCATTGCGGAAATTGAGGTTGAATTGATAAGAAGCAACCTGGTTATTACCCTGAGGTGGATTCTGGGCTAAATATTTTTTTGCTTGTTCTTGCAGCTGAGGAGATGTGGATTTATCCAGATAATATTTGGAAATTTTGCCATCAGTCCCCAGCACAAAAAGACCCCAAATATTGCCTTCCTGATCCGATTTAGCGGTAGTAATTGTTTCCCGGATGATTTTTTTAGGTGGTGCTGCACCAGGAAAATCCCTGTTTAACAATGCTTTTAAGTTTTGGTAAGTGCTAGAGTTTTGCTGATCTACTCCTAACGGTGACTTATTTCCTGATGGCAACGGAGTTTCCCCAATTGGCTTTACGACTACTTTAGCTGATTCACCCGTTGAATGTGATCCGAGAGAAAAAGGTACATTACTTTGATTCCCACTAGATGTATTGCTGTTCAAGGGTGTGGATGGAAGTGTTGTCGGATCGATGAGATTTTGTGACGGACCTGAGCTTTGATATCCTGAATTACTTACCGCAGCCTGAGAACTGAGGCCTGGAGTGATTGGCGGTAAAGTCTTTTGTCTAGTCGTTTGTTTAAATGAGTGTTGTTTAGCATTAAATCCACGGGAAAACCGAAACTGTGGAGGTAAAGAAGAGATATTCATGCGATTGCTGTTAGGATCAACCCGCAATCCTTGTCGGGTCGGTAATGATCGGATTCCTGGAGTGAATACAGTCGTAGAACCTTGATTAGGTGTTACCTGTCCTGGAGGTAGTTGCTGGGCTAGAGGGTTTTGTGGTAGTACAGCTACTTGAGTGGGGTCTTGTGGTAAACCTTGTTGGTCAGATGGGCTTAATTCCACTACTCCCACTGTGTTTAGTAAGTTAGTTTCTGGGGGGGAGTTATTCGCATTCACAGGCATCAATGGCACAATCAACGCCACAGCACCGTGCATACCAAAAGAGGCTATAGCGGCTATCCCAGTTGGTTGAATCAGTATTGCTGGTATGTTTTTTAGTAGGGAAATGTAAGACATAGTTGTTATTTATATTTAACTTCAGTGGCAGTTAACTAGAGATTTTATGTTTGATGACTATATGGGCCATAATCGTGTTTCCGATTTCTGCTCTTAATAAGTCTAGATATTTATTTCTGGTTTTACAAGAGGGCATGGGAATGCTGATCACAACCAACACGCTAGCTAGCTATGATATGGTTTTTAAGATTACAATGACAACCAAACGATATGAAATATCTGGCGGTCTTTTTTCATAATAACTTCTTGCCATCACACTCAAAACCGGAAATTTCAATTTTTCCAGAAATTGATGCAAATAATATCATGCCAAAGTCAAATTCCCAAATCTACAGCAATGCGATGAGCACAAGCAAATCCCGGAAAAAGCCACCGCATTTAAACCCTGACCAGGAAAAGTACTATCTCCTACACAATACAAACCGGGAATAGCTGTACGATTAAATGGCATTCCTAATAAACCCCACAATTTCCGCTCGAGGAATTGGTCGATAAGTTCCATCCACTCGTACCCAAAAAACGGCGATGGGTAAGAGGTGTTCCCACTTCTAAATAATCCAATCCAGCATCTAAACCAGGGAAAATTTGTTCTAGTCGGTGAATAATTCCTCTGCTGCTGCTTCTTTCTGCTTTTCATACTCTGTCGCTGAAAGTCCTTGCCAATTATCAATCCAGTGAGGGGTGAAAGCATGGATAATATGATACCCTTCTGGAGCTAAATCTGGGTCAAGTAATGTGGGAATAGAAACAAAAATTGTCCCTGATGATGCCGTCATTTTTTCCCAATCTTCCAGCAAAATATGATGACATTCTGTTCCACTTGGTAAAACTGAGCTTTCACTCCCATATGCAAACTTAAAAAGCTAGGCGATTTTTGATAGCATTGTTGCCAATTTTTCTCATTTTGGGGAGTTTCTCCTCAGGGAGTAATTTTGTAAAAGTGTCCCATCGTGTGGCATTAGAAACTATTCGGGTGGCGTGATAAATTTTACCATTGGCTAATTGCACACCAATGGCTTGTCCTTGTTCGGTAATAATTTTTGTAACTCTGGATTGATACTGAATTTTACCTCCAGCCTTTTCTATACCTGCCACTAACTTTTGAGCAATTTGTCCGACACCACCCTTGAGGATAATTAACTCCACCATAATGCCTGTCAGAAAAAACCATTCCCGCATTGATCATGGGTGTCATTTCAGCATGTAACTACTGACCAACAATAACACTCCATATCAATAAATTTCCGTAATTCTGGATCTTGAATATAGCGACGCATCACATCCCCAACATTTTAGGGTAGATATTTGAGCTAAACCCAGACAAGCTAAAGGATGCTGCAAAAATACTCGAGCAAATATCGAGGTTCTTCTAAAGACAGCAAATCTATTTGATTCAGACAATTAAATACTTTTTGACATTCATCATAAAATCCCCGAATTCCCTTTTGTTCATGGGGAAAATATGCGGTGAGATTTTGTAAAAATTTTTCATAATCTCGATCTACTTTCACATCTAAACCATTAGGTAGATGATAGTGAATCTGTACCGGGTCTGGAATTGTTTTGACTGACATTGACGGCATCTAGGGCACGGGTGAGTAAGTTAGTTGTACCTTTTTGTCCTAAGCCAAAAATCATGGATGCACCGACATCAAATGTATAGCCTTGACGCTGAAAATAACCAGCACTACCACCAGGAATTAGATAACTTTCCAATACGAGGACTTTAGCTCCCTTCACCGCTAGAAGGCTGGCTGTGACTAAACCACCAATACCAGAGCCAATCACAATTACATCAAATACAGGCATAGTAGGGAGTAGGGAGTAGGGATGACACAAAAAGAGGGACAAGCCCTTAATATCAGGCTAATCCCGTCTACCGATCCTTAAAGAGAGGAGAACACTTGATCTCAATATAACCTTGATTCAGAATTTTTGTCAACAACTAATGAAAATTATTCTCAATAATTTTGGTGATAGAGAACCGGATTCTCGTCTTTCATAAATTCTTTGCTGTCAGTCGCAGCCAGGAAGAAGTATGATCAAGTGTCAGTTATCTATAAAATTGCTTATTTTGGCTTATGACGCTACAATTGCGCGTTTATGTTCCACCTCATCCGCTGATTAAGCACTGGTTAGCAGTAGCTCGTGATGTAGCTACGCCTTCAGTATTATTTCGTAGTGCGATAACTGAGTTAGGGCGCTGGTTAACTTATGAAGCTGCACGGGATTGGTTGCCCACACAAGATATCACAGTCCAGAGTCCTTTGGATTTCTGTCCAGGAACTGTTATTGACCCGCAAATACCTGTGGCAGTTGTCCCAATTTTGCGAGCTGGGTTAGGATTATTAGAGGGAGCACAAACCTTATTGCCTCTAGCTTCAATTTATCATTTTGGCTTGGCTCGAAATGAAGAGACACTAGAACCTTATTGTTATCTCAACAAGTTGCCCGAAAAATTTGCTCCCGAAACTAGGGTGTTAATTACAGAGCCAATGTTAGCAACCGGAGGGTCAATTATGGCGGCAATGTCAGAATTAACACAAAGGGGAGTTGATCCTAGTCTCACCCGAATTATTTCTGTGGTAGCGGCTAAACCAGCTTTACAAAAATTAAGTGCTGCTTACCCAGGGTTAAATGTTTACACCGCTACTATAGATGAAACGCTGAACAGTAAAGGTTATATTGTGCCAGGTTTAGGGGATGCAGGCGATCGCATTTTTGGTACGTAAGCTAGGATAGAACTAGGGTAAAAAATAACTAAATAAATGTCATGTCAAAGTCGCAGGTTTCTTTAAGGCGGTAAAAATATGAGTCAGCAAACTGGTTTTACTGGTGGGTTTTTAATCGGAGCATTTGTGGGTGGTGTCGTTGGTGGGGTTTTGGGAGCATTATTGGCTTCTCGACGTGATGCTCAATTGGTGACCCAAGAAGAAACAGAACTGACTGGAAACCAGACAGATACAAACAAAGCATCAGAGCGAAGACGGCAGATGGCCGCAGCCAATAGTGAGAGTATGGAAATGGAAACTGCTAGGCGATCGCTAGAAGATAAAATCGCTCAATTGAATGCCACTATTGATGATGTGCGAAAGCAGTTAGGAAATGTCAATGGTAATGTACCTCAAGCCATGAATGAAAGTTCCTTATCCTCAGACTCCTAGAAAGCATTAATGCTGTAGCGACAGTGCGAACGAAAGTTTTTCCTACTCCTAATCAACATGAAGCAAAGACGGGATGACCGGAACTAAATTAAAATCAATAAGAAGACAGCGTTTGACCATTCACAGGAAACCAACCCATTTATGAAATTACTGATTACGGTATTAGCTACCTTCATTACTTACTACAACTATTTGCTACTTATTCGGGTACTCTTAACCTGGTTCCCCAATGTCAATTGGTATAGCCAACCATTTGCAGCTTTAAGCCAGATTACAGATCCCTATCTAAATCTATTCCGCTCAATTGTTCCTCCCATAGGTGGGATGGATTTTTCACCGATTTTAGCTTTTATAGTCCTGAGTTTAGCTGGGGGATTTCTAGAGAATCTAGCCCGAATGCCATTTGCTCTAGGAATTTAAATATAGGAAAATTTGTCCCTACTGAAAAGCACTGTTTTAAGTAGGGATAAATGACAATTTTCGGATGGCTTTTCTAGGTTCCCTTAATTAGCGTCGAACTCTACCGCTAAATCCAGTAGCTTTAAACTGTTTTAGCTTTAAAGGCGTAGGCTGATTTTTCGGTACGGAAATTCTCAGTTCAAAATTACTAATACCGGGTGGTATTTCAGGAATAGAACCTAAACGGGTGCGGTTTCTCATTACTGAGTCATCATTAGCATCATATATCCGCCCAAAAATATCTGCATCGTAAACTATTTTATTAGTACTATTTTTAGCTTTACCTGTGACCAGAAAGCAATTAGCAAATGCAGAACCATTGCTAACTACTGTTCCTTGGGCTAGTTCTGGTGGACAATCCTGATAAGAAAGATCAAATAGCTGAATTTGGGTTAATGCTAGAGTTGAGGGAGTCCAGACCCAGGACAGCAACCCCATAATACAGGAAATTATCATCAGCTTGGTGAGCCTGGAGTAGTGATACCAGGATTCTGAATATTTGTTCATAATTTCAACCAAATAATTCATTAAAGAACAATTTTACTACTAGGGGATAGAAGAGTTGATTTGTCTTTTGTAATAATTAGGAAATATAGTCTCACCTACCCTTAGTATATATGACAACTGATGAGATTGAAGCCGCCTTGCAAGCAGCCTTTGATAGTTGTAATGCAGCCAGTCTGTCCTCTCACGGATACCCAGAAACACATATTACTGCAAGTAGTTAAGCAAATTCAGAAAAATCTCAATTATCAAGTATCAGATATTGCCAATCCCCTAGACGAATTAACCACAGAGGAATTGGCAGCATTATTGCAGTTTGTTAAGATAGACACAGAAATTAATCACACTTGGAAAGCACAGTTATTAAATGACTGGTTGCTAGGACAAGACTCTGGTAATGTCCAATTTATCCGTCACCGTTACGGTTTACAGTGGTTAAATCGGGTGGAGTTATGCCATTTTGATAAATATGTGGTGAATGAAGATGCGTTAAGACTGAAAGTAGGCGATCGCATTGAAGTTTGTAATAGATTATGGGAATGGGTACAACAAGATATAACTATGTCTTCCCGAATGGTTCCCTTGTATGGTGATACAGGTGGAGGAAATTAGCAACGGAGATAATACTTCTACTATTTGTGTAATTAGATTCTATAACGGGGCTGAGTATGAAATGCAAGGTGTCTATGAATGGAATCGCTATAATTGGCGGTGTATTACAATGTAAAGCAATCATCTCAATTAATCGAGAAAATCATGGTTGAGAAAATCCAAATCAATACTGACGATTTCCCTGCTTAACCCAACAGTATTGGTTCTCGACTAGGTTGGAAAAGAGGATTGATTCTTTTGAAATTAAAGAGGATAGTTTATATGACAGCACTAACATTAAACCTCAATCCTATTATTAAACTGACTAGAGATCAATTTTATTATCTGTGTGAAGAAAACCCGGATTTAAAATTAGAACGCAACGCCCAAGGAGAATTAGTTATTATGCCACCAACCGGGGGAGAAACGGGAAAAAGCAACGTTAATTTGATTTTTCAACTAGCATCATGGAATGAAGAAAAGCAACTTGGGGAAGTATTTGATTCTTCCACAGGATTTACTTTACCAAATGGTGCTGACCGTTCTCCTGATGTTTCGTGGGTAAAAAAATCTCGTTGGGATGCATTGACGAAAGAACAACGGGAAAAGTTTATTCCTTTATGTCCTGATTTTGCTATTGAAATTATGTCACCATCAGACACCTTGAAAAAAGTTCAGGATAAAATGCAGGAATATATATTAAATGGTTGTCGATTAGGTTGGTTAATAAATCGGAAAAAACAGGAAGTAGAAATTTATCGTCCCCAACTTGAGGTGGAGGTTTTAAAATTACCGCAAACTCTTTCGGGTGAGGATGTTTTACCTGGCTTGGTGGTTAATTTGCAGAAAAATTTGGGGATAATGTCTGAATCAGGTATTTTTCCTAAAAGGATATTTGGAAAGTCGAAATAAAGGTCAAAATTGTCATTCTGACCGGAGGGAAGAATCTCGCGGGATTCTTTGCTGTCGCCAAAAATGACAAATTACACCTCCTCGTAACTTTTCAAACACCCTTTCAGAAGCTGCTACTGAATTTGCCCAAAAAATACTCGAATTCAATCAAAGTAGATTATTGAAATTGGGAGACATTATTTTATGAAAACACTATTTTTAGCTTGGGAAGATCCTAAAAGTATGTCTTGGTTTCCCATTGGTCGATTAACTTATGATGGGAAATACCAGTTTGTATACACAAAAGGAGCGGTAGAAGCTCAAACTAAATTTGGATTTCAACCATTAATCTCTTTCCCAGACTTGAGTAAGATATACACATCGACTCAACCGTTTCCATTTTTCTCTAACCGATTAATGAAACCCTCACGTCCAGAATATAAAAATTATATTCAATGGCTAAATATTCCTGAGAGTGAGGATAATCCCATTACCATTTTGTCTCGTAGTGGTGGACGAAAAGTAACTGATAATTATGAAATTTTTCCCTGTCCAGAACCAGATAAAAATGGTTTATATCATATTCATTTTTTTGCAGATGGATTAAAGTACCTTAACCCAAAAGTAATTGAAAATATTAATCAATTAAAAGCAGATGAATGTTTGTATTTGGAAGAGATTAATCAATTAAAGATAGATGAGTATTTATATTTAGAAAAGAAATTTGAAACCCTCTTTCACAAGCGTCTATTAATCTTATGTACAAAGAACCATGACATTTTAGGTTATTGTCCTTGCTATGTTGAGGATACTTTTAGACGTAATCACCAAAATCAAAAAATTAAAGTACAGATTGAGCGGATTAATCCAGTCCCTGCACCACTCCAGTTACGTTTATTATGTAATATAACCGCAAAATGGAATGAGGAATTTCGTCCGTTTTCTAGTAGTGAATTTAAGCCGATTAATCATAAGAATTGTTAAGTACGGATTCGATTCTATGTACTAAGAATTATCATATTCTCGGCTATTTTCGTTGCTATACTTTGGATGATATTTTGAAATTCACTCAGGAAAATCGCAAACTTATTAAAGTATATGTTGAGCTAAGAAATTGAAGAAACCTTCAATTAAACTAGGTTGTTTATTGGGTAGCTCTTGTTTCTTGGAAGACTCAGATACTGAATCTTTAGCTACTTGTTCTATGCGGTCAAAAATTGACTCATTCAACTTATAAATGGCATAATAATTATACTTAATTTTAGTGACTGATTTCAGAACAGAGGGGAGTGGATAACTAAAAATTTCAGTACAAATATCCTCAAATATCTGTTCTTTATCTTCAATTTCTTGATTGAGATTAGAAGCAATATAAAATGCTGCTAACCTGGAAAATCCAGGAGAAATCTGGGTATCAGCTTTCAAAATTTCAAATTGGTCATTAGCTATATAAAGACCATCAACTAACTCTTGAGCATTTTTAACATCTTCATTGCTAGAGTCAAATTTTCTAGCAGATGCTAAGAAAGAAGAAGCTGCTTTTAATAACTGGAAATTACTATTTTCATAGCCTATCTTACCAATGTCATAGCCAAAATCTGCAAATCTACTACCTACATATTTACTAATATCTTCATCATTTTCAGGTAATAAAGAAATAATTTTTTGAGCTACTTCTTGAATTTTTTCAAATTGACGATTGTGAAAATGGATAATGCAAATGTAAAAAAGAGTTTCAAAATCTTGTAAGTCAGTTTTTCCATCTGCACCGACGGCACGTTCTGCCCATGATAATGCTCTAGAATAATCTTCTTGAGCAGTATAAGTACGAGCAATTTCTAAATAAGGTTCAGAATTGTAGGGTTCTAAGTCTATTGCTTGCTTGAATTGTTGACGAGCTTGTTGATATAGAAAACCTTTTTCGGAATTTTCATCATTAAGAGATTCGGCATACTCTTTGTAAGCAAAACCGTAGTTTAACCAGTAAAGAGGTATATCTGAACTATCTGTGGTTAATTTGCGATAAACTTTTAGAGCATTATCCCAATCCTCTTCACGAGTGTAACAAATTCCCAGGCGATTTCTAGCTGCAATAGCGCCTGGAAAAAGTACAAGTACTCGCTTTAACATGGGAATCGCTTTTGCCCATTCTCCATCAGACATTTTCTGTTCTGCTTCATCAACTAGTCTCGATACCTCTTCACCGTGCTTTTGTAGAGAATCATAGTTTTCTTTAGCTTTAGGGTCGCTGAGGGTTTCATAGGCTTCACGAATAGATTTAAAAAGCTCTGGCTCTTTTTCTGGCGAGTATTTGCGGACAAGACGAAAATAGCCACGTTTAATTTCCTCTGCTGAAGCTTGAGGTGATAATTCTAGTATTTGATAGAGTTCATAAGCCATTTGCCATTACTCCATATTTTCTAAATCATAAATCAAATCAATCAGACGTTCTCCAGCTTTTTCAATCTCCTCAGTATTATCTTCTATTAAAGCTTCCTTTAACTCTATTACTGCATCCGATAAAGGAGGTTGTTCTTCAGATGGAATACCTGCCATAAACCTTTCAGCTTTTTCAATAATTGCCTCATAACCCTTAGATTTTTCATTTTGACGCCATAAATCTTGCAAACGTTTTCCTGCTTGTGATTTTTGGTTATCATCCAGACGTGATGATGATTTTCCATACTCAATTTCTACATTTTTTCCAATAGCAGGAATACTTGCTTTTACCTTAGCAATTCCATTAGCATTGTAGGAAAATTCTACTTCAATAGGGTAAGGAATACCATCAGATGCAAGAGGAATATCAGTTATTTTCCCAACAATTCCCATGTCAATAGCGTCACCAGGTAATCTAGCTTTGCCTTTATGATCTTGATAGAGTTTAATTTCTACTTCTGTTTGATCTGCACGCATTAAACTATATGTTTTTTTAACAGAGTAGGGAATTGTGGTATTAGGTAAAATTAAAGGCTCATAGACTAGCATTGATTGTCCACCAATTTCTCTGACTATTTGAATGCCTAAACCAAATGGAGATACATCTGTGAGAATAATACCAGATTCTTGGCTGATTAAACCTTGAACTGATGCAGCACTAATAGATGCTCCAATTCCTACAGCTAAGTCGGGATTTATATCTGCTTTAGGTTCTCTACCGAAAATTTCAGCTACTAGTTTACGGACAGCAGGAACATAAGTTGTACCACCAACTAATAAGACTCTATCAATAGCACTAGGTTTGAGTTTCTTAGCATTTAGCGCCTGACGTACACAATTTCTAGCCCGTTCTAATAAAGGAGCGATTGCTTCTTCAAATTCCTGTCTAGTTATCTCAATATCTAGGTCTATTGGCTCATTTTTAACAATAGCAAAATTAGCAACTGTTATGGTAGAAGAAAGTTGACTAGAAATCGCTTTTTTGGCAGATTCGGCTACCCCTTTGAGTACTAAACGCGATTTTTCAGAAATCTGAGCATCAGGATAATTAGCTTGAAATTTAGCTAGTATTAACCCAATCATTTTCTCATCTAAGTCTTTTCCACCCAGATAAGGATCACCAAAGCTACTTTTAACATCTAATACACCAGCCACCATTTCTAGTACTGTAATATCTAGAGTGCCACCACCAAAATCAAAAACAACTAGCTGTTCTTCAATGTCAATATTATTAATTCCAAATGCTAAGGCCGCAGCAGTGGGTTCATTGATGAGTCGAAGTATTTTTAAACCTGCTAATTCACCTGCATTTAAAGTAGCTTGACGTGCGGCATCAGGAAAATTAGCAGGTACAGAAATTACTACTTCTTTAATAATTGTTCCTAATGCTATTTCTGCATTTTCTTTTAGTTTACGCAGAATTATAGCTGATATTTCTTCAGGTTTATACTCTTGTTCTTGAAGCAAAACTATCTCAGCAGTTCCCATCTTGCGCTTTACTTCTCGAATTCCCTGACCTTGTAAATCAACACGCCCCCTAGCTGTTTCACCTACTAGTAATTCTCCCTTGGTATTGATAGCAACTATAGATGGAATAATTGGTACTTTAGTGCCAGGGTCGGTAATAGGTTGAGGCTCACCTTTTTGGAAGAAACAAATTTCTGATGTAGAAGTTCCTAAATCGATACCGATTGCAAAATCTTTAGACATTTTTCAAAATTACTCCTTATTCAATAAAGTTAAAATTTAAACTTCAGTTTTTTATTTTTTGTTCTGCTGCAACTAAACCAGGATTTGATGGAGGATTTTCTGGGTTATGTTCGGGATTTTCTTCTGCTGCAACTGAACCAGGATTTGATGGAGGATTTTCTGGATTATGTTCGGGATTTTCTTCTGCTGCAACTGAACCAGGATTTGATGGAGGATTTTCTGGATTATGTTCGGGATTTTCTTCTGCTGCAACTGAACCAGGATTTGATGGAGGATTTTCTGGATTATGTTCGGGATTTTCTTCTGCTGCAACTGAACCAGGATTTGATGGAAGATTTTCTGGGTTATGTTCGGTATATTTTGCAACAATTACCTTAGCACGTTTTTTTACAATTCCATGAATTTTATAACCCCAAGCTTCACATCTAATAACATTTCCTGAAGATACCTCTTGTGATTCCTCTTCTTTAGGTTCATGACAAATATCATCTAGTTCATCACCAACTGAAGGCTGAATGATTTGTAAACCAAAATGTTCTACCGATTTAGAAAATATTGATATAACCTTTTCTATTCCCTTCTTATATTCTGCATCTAGCTCTTTAAAATCAATTGTTCTTTCTAATGTTTCCAAAAATTCAATAGAAGATATTTGCCAATTTTCTAATTCTCGACGTAGATTTGCTATTTCTTGCCTTTTTTCAATTAATTCAGATTGTTGGGTAATTTGTTGTTCTATACTATTTCTAGTAGTTTCCAAGGTTTTTATTAACTGCTCTGATACTAATGTATTTTGTTCAACTTTACTATCAGACATTACAGATTGGCGACTTTGCTTTTTTAATTGTTCTTTAATATCAGATAATGGCTCAATGATAACATTTTTGATTTCTTGTGTAATAGCTTTTGTAATCCCTGCTATTATTGAGTTAAAATTGTCTTGCATTTTTCCTTCATTCTCACTCATAGTATCTTCCTCGAATTTATTGACTTTAAAATTTATAAATTTAATTTTACTTTTGACAAAACTGGCTATTTTCAGAATTTGGTCTTTTAACATTCATTTCTCCATATAGTTAGACTAAATATTGTGATTTAGTACTGTGCTAGCAATATATCGGAGATAACCTCATGTTTCCACAAAGAACATTTGTGCAAAATATTTTGCATAAATATTCTAAGCTATGATGACTATGAACACAGCTTGTAGATATAAGCTTTGGCATCCTACAACTTGTTGTTACTACACTTTAGTAAGTGTACCATTCTAGTTTACCTATATTAGGTACGTTTTGTCTATACCTTAAATAAGTAAATTTTCTAATGTCCTATAAATCTTATCAGGCAAGAATTTTAGCGATTTTATTATCAACCGAAGTTTAAAATTATTCTTTAATTATCTTAGTACAGGGGATATCAGCTGCGACGGATATCCCCAGAAAATTGCTAAAGTGAATGAGTAGCGAGAAAAGCTTCCACTTCAGCCGCAGTTGGTTGAGAAGCGATCGCCCCTGGTTTAATTGTCGTTAATGCTCCCACTGCACTAGCATAAGTAACAATCTGTTTAGCTGTGGCTTTATCTCTCAAGCTGTGAATGCCTAACAAAGATAATTGGTGAATAAACCCAGCTAAAAAACTATCCCCTGCACCAGTGGTATCCACTACAGGCATGGAAAATGCAGGTAATACGCCTTCATTTTCTCCTAAACAATAGCTACAACCATTTTCACCATCTGTCACTAATACACCTTCAATGGTATGAAGACGGTAAGTGATTGCCCCAGCATCATGAGTATCAAATAACCAATCAGCTTCTTCTTTAGTTAATTTCAGAAAATCAACTCGTTTAAATAATTCCTGAATTTTGGCGCGAGCAATATTAGCATCATGCCAAAATACCGGACGCCAATTGATATCCAAAATAATTTTTAGATCATATTGCTCTGCTAATGCTAAAGCCCGGTGAATTGCTTGCTCGGTTTCTGGATAGGCTAATTCCAAGGTTCCTAACACCAGAAAATCCGCTTCATTGAATAAGGATTCTGGTAATTGTTGGCTTTGTAAACGGGTATCAGCAAATTCGGTAGTATCGTAATTGCCAAATCCCGCAAAAGTGCGATCGCCTGAATTATCCCGCACCACATATACTTGACGGGTGGGAGCGGTAGGGTGGCGTTGTACCCCATTAATATCTACACCCACTGCTTGTAAGAGACTCACCAGTGTATTTCCTGGTTCATCTTCACCAACGGCTCCGATAAACCCCGATGATGTCCCCAATTTGACTAAAGCACAGGCGACATTAGCTGGAGCGCCTCCTGGGTAAGGAGTCCAGGATTCAACTGCTTCTAGTTCTCGTCCTAGTTGATCAGCTAAACAATCGAACAAAATTTCACCAAGACACAAAACACGGGGATTGCTCATTTTTAGATTAAGACTAAAGTTGTAGATCCGATGTGGAGCCGTATCAACGCCTATTTTGCCACTGTTGATGCCTTCACAGGAGTTATTAAGCCCACAAATTTCTTTTTTACCTACAAGCTTTATGATTAGCCACCCCTACCAGCAAAAGAATCTTCTAGAATTAGAAAGAGTGATTGAGTACATATACTAAAGGAGGCGTGAATAAGTCATGGCTACTAGCGAGTCTCAGACCCCGGTTAGTCTGTCAGACAGAGAACTGCAAATTATCGACTTAGTGGCCGTCGGCTTAACTAACCAGGATATTGCAGGGAAACTGGAAATTAGCAAACGTACAGTTGATAACCATATCAGCAATATTCTCACCAAAACTCACACCGAAAACCGAGTCGCTCTTGTCCGTTGGGCTTTACAATGGGGAAAAGTTTGTTTAAATGATGTCAATTGTTGTATTCTACCTAACCAGGATGATTCCACCACTTACTAAGGTTGTGCGATCGCTCTGCTATACCGTAAGTATCGCTTTAGTCTAGGGTGCTAAATAATTCATGCAAGAGGTTTACTGGTATCCTCTTCACGCCTTATTATTTTTCAGTGTGAACCTCTACCATAAGTTCTGTAGCCATTAAGGGGCAGAGGGGCAGAGGGGCAGAGGGGCAGAGGGGCAGAGGGGCAGAGGGGCAGAGGGGCAGAGGGGCAGAAGAAGCAAAGGAAATACCCATCACCCCATCACCCCACCTCCCCATCTCCCCACCTCCCCATCTCCCCATCTCCCCATCACCCCACCTCCCCATCACCCCACCTCCCCACCTCCCCCAATCCCCATCTAGTTTTTGTTTATTAACAAAAATTCTTAATGATGAATAATTTGTTCTCTTTTCCAAATATTTCATCTCTCTTTGATTTTTTTGACTTTGACTTAACTGCACCCAATTCCACTCAGGATGCTGACCTACTTCAGCAGTTATCTTTTATTCCTAGCTTGAAAGAAATTCTGATGCTGCGGCAAGTTCATGCTTTGGAACATGCTACTGTTTGGGTATTGAGCGAATCTCAAAGAGTCAATCCGGCTCTACATCAAGATGATCCGGTTCCCATCGTTGATAATCAGCTTTTAAGTGGTTTATCTACAGAAAAGGGATTTTATCTTTACGGTGAAGTCAAGACTAGTGATTTACAGCGTGCAGTTACCTTAGCTCAATATCGTCTGACTCATGGAGAATGGGATTTAGCAGTTCATCCCCGTTGTGGTACAAATTTATCGGTAGCTATTTTGTTAACCGTTGGTTTAGCAGCAAGTATACCTTTATTATTACCATCGCGACCAATTGAACAATTAATCGGTTTGGGGTTAGCAGTGACGACAGCTGCGGAAATTGCACCTAATTTAGGTTCCATAGCACAGCGTTATCTGACTACTGCGATTCCTTTTAATTTAGCAATTGAGCAGATTGCTATTACCCGCGATATGTGGGGAAGACCAGGACATTTAGTTAAGGTACGTTGGAAAAATTAAAAAAAATTAAAAAAAATTAAAAATTAAAGAGTTAACCGATGAGAAAAGTTTATTTTTTACTACCAGGGACAGATGGCAAATTTGCCTGCGGTGGATTATGGGCTGAGTTAAAAACTTTCAAACTGGTATTGTCAGTTTGTCACGCTGAGGTGGTTACTTATCGTCAACGAGAAAAAAACTTACTTTTTCTGGATGATTTGCTTAAAAATGCCAATCTAAATGATGTCATTTTTGTCATTAGTTGGGGATTTCATATAGCTGAACTTGCGACTAAATTACACCAGCATAATGTTGTCTATCATGCTCATAGTGCAGGTTATAATTTTAGTTTACCTGCAAGTATTCCTATTATTACAGTCAGTCGCAATACCATGGGATACTGGGGACAAAAATCATCTTCATCTCTAATTTATTATTTACCCAATCAAATTAGCGATGAATTTGTCAATTTAGATCAAGACCGAGATATTGATGTTTTAGTGCAAACCCGAAAATCTTCTGAATATTTAATCCAAGAGTTAATTCCGGCTTTACAAAAACAATGTAAAGTAGAAGTTGTAAATTCTTATGTAGAAGATTTACCAGGACTTTTCAATCGAGCTAAAATTTATCTTTATGATTCGGCTGAATATTGGGCGCAACAGTATGTCAGTGAAGGGTTTGGTTTGCAACCAATGGAAGCTTTAGCTTGTGGTTGTCAAGTTTTTTCTAGCGTTAATGGTGGACTTTCTGATTATTTAGATCCAGGATTTAATTGTTATAAGATTGCGGGATATTCTCGTGAATATGATATTCAGCGGATTTTAAAAGTACTGGAATCAGGTACAAAACTAAATTTATCTGAAGCAATATTATCAGAGTATCGAACGGAAAATATTATCCATCGACTAACAGTAATTTTTCAGGAATTAAATGATTTTTTTGACCATAAGGTTAATCATCCGTCCAATATCAAGAGTCTGACGAAAATCAGAGCATTTAAATTATTGCTCAAGAGAATATCTGGTAAACTCAAAAAGAAATATTTTAGCAAAATTTAGCTGAGAGCATTTACTGAATAAATATGCGTTTATTGGTAACAGGTGGAGCCGGATTTATTGGTGGAAATTTTGTCAATCATTGGTGTGAAAATTATCCTCATGACCGAGTAGTGGTTTTGGATGCGTTGACTTATGCAGGAAATCGGCAAAATTT
This sequence comes from uncultured cyanobacterium, assembly GCA_963766435.1. Lineage (GTDB taxonomy): Bacteria > Cyanobacteriota > Cyanobacteriia > Cyanobacteriales > Nostocaceae > CAVXZH01. The sequence continues at coordinate 646,185 of CAVXZH010000006.1, read as the reverse complement.
AGCATTTTTAGAGGGAAAAGAAAATTTTCGTTTTGTACAAGGAGATATCGGCGATCGCTTATTGGTAGACTCATTATTAGTAGAAGAGAATATTGATAAAATTGTACATTTTGCAGCTGAATCCCATGTAGACCGCTCGATTCTGGAGCCAGCAGCATTTGTCCAAACTAATGTCATGGGAACTTTTACCCTTTTAGAAGCTTTTCGAGAATATTGGTCAGCTAACAATCAACCTGATAATTATCGGTTTCTCCATATTTCTACAGATGAAGTTTATGGTAGCTTAGGTGCTGATGACCCAGCATTTAGCGAAACTACCGCTTATGCTCCCAATAGTCCCTATTCAGCTTCCAAGGCTGGGAGTGACCATCTAGTTCGAGCTTATTACCATACTTATAAATTACCAACTCTAATTACAAATTGCTCTAATAATTATGGTGCTTATCAATTTCCCGAAAAGCTAATTCCTTTGATGTGCATTAATATATTAATGGGTAAACCATTACCAATTTATGGCGATGGCAAAAATGTGCGAGATTGGCTTTATGTAAAGGATCATTGTCGGGCTTTAGATGTAGTACTTCGTGGTGGGATGACCGGGGAAACTTACAATATTGGTGGTAATAATGAAATCACAAATATTGAACTTGTGGAAAATTTATGCCAAATGATGGATGAATTAGTCCCAAATTTACCAGTCAGTCCTGCTCATAAATTGATTACTTATGTGAAAGATAGACCAGGACATGACCGGAGATATGCGATTAATGCTCATAAAATCAAAACTCAACTGGGTTGGACACCTTCAGTAACTATTACTCAGGGTTTACGTTTAACGGTAGAATGGTATCTTAATCATCGTCATTGGTGGAAACCTCTCCTGTCGGAGGAATATCAAGCGTATTATCACCAGAATTATAGTCTTACCTAAACTATATTATTTTTTGGAAGTCAGGCAGGCAAGATGCCTGCTCCACGTTTAAAAATGACATATTCCCAAATTCTGATTATGCTGGAAGTGAAGGGGAATTGACTTAGTATAAACTATCAGCAGGTGTCAAATGCTGCAAGTAAAACAAATATTACAAGACCGTTATCAAATCCAACGTCAACTTGGTAATAATGGAATTCGTCAAACTTGGTTAGCGAGAGACTTAAACGCTGCTAATGAAGAAGAAACAGCAGTTGTGGTTAAGCTCCTAGCTTTTGGTGGTACTGTTCAATGGGATGACTTAAAACTATTTGAGAGAGAAGCCCAAATTCTTAAACAGCTAAATCATCCCCGCATTCCCCGATATATTGATTCTTTTTGCATTGATGACCGCACACTTTGGTTTGGTTTAGTCCAAGAATATATTCCTGGAGAATCACTCAAGGAAAAACTCGCTGCGGGTCAAAGATTTAGTGAAAAGCGAACTCGGAAAATTGCGGTAGAAATCTTAAAGATTCTGATTTATCTCCATGAATTAAATCCTGGAGTTTTACATCGAGATATTAAACCAAGTAATTTAATTTGGGGTGAAGATAATCAAATTTATTTAATTGATTTTGGTGCAGTTCAGGATAAAGCCGCTAAAGAAGGTGTAACTTTTACCGTTGTGGGTACTTATGGTTATGCACCGATGGAGCAATTTGGGGGTCGAGCGGTTCCTGCATCAGACCTTTATGCAATGGGTGCAAGTTTAATCCATTTATTAACTGGTATTTCTCCTTCTGATTTACCCCAACAAGAATTGCGAATACAATTTACTGACCGAGTTCCACCTGAATCCTCATTTTCTGAATTGGTTGCAAAAGTTGACAGCACCAGCACCGGAACAGCGTTTTTCTACTGCTCGTCAAGCAATACAAGCGTTAAAATCTAGTAAACAGCAATTTGCTGTATCTACGAAAAAAGTAATTAATAATTCTGGTTGTGGAATCTTTAATGATAAGGAATCAGTCCCTGAAGAAATTCTGGGTTGGAATTGGGGTGCTTTTCTGATGCCTTGGTTGTGGATTTGGCCTAATTATGTGTTGTTGGGATTATTTTGTTTTGTACCATATATTGGATGGTTTATGACATTCGCTTTAGGACTTAAAGGTAATGAGTGGGCTTGGAGAAGTAAACAGTGGCGCAGTATAGAACACTTTAAAGCGCATCAAAGGGGTTGGGCGATCGCGGGTATTTTGATGGGTGTTCCTGTTAGTATTATATTATGGAAGTCTGTAATTTCAATGTTATTTCCGATCTGATTAAAGAGAGTAAAGTATAAAATTCACGAAAATATTCCACCAAGATTAGTGGTATTTACAGACAGCGAAGAGATCGCACTAATCAGGCTCAATAGGATATATGTTATGATATCTTTCATACCAAACTATGAAAAAATGATGTTGCACTCTAACTCCCCAGATTCTTCTGTTTGTACCCAATCTCAACCTAAATAAAACTTCAAATTGTGAGATGACTTCAATATCTTGCCAACGTTGTTGAGCTTCTTCACAGATAGAATTTAAATTTTGGTATTTATTCAGGTTTTTTCTTTGATTTGATGCTCCGTTATATGTTAATGTTTCTACCTCTTGCCATGAATTGTTATCTAAAGCCTGAAAATGAGGTTGTATAGTATTCAAGTATTCTTCTTCTTCCCATTTCCTTGATTCACCCCAACTCCATACCCCTTCCTGATCAGATTCTGATACACACCATGAAAAATAATGATTTTTATAATCATCAAAATTAACGCTTCTTGGTATTTTCCTTAAATCAGGTTTTTCTGTAGACCGAACTAACTTACTTGACACTTCAATGTTTTGTGCCAATCTAACGTTTTTTTGTTGTTCGTTTAATTTTTTCTCATTTTTTCGCCTAATTCGCTCTTCTTTTTTACTCATCTGATTCTGGTTCATTCCAAATTCCAGAATGATATTCAAAAATTGCATCTCTAGTGATTTCATTGCTACAGCTTGCCATCGGTGCTAAATCACCTCTTGCATTTCTCCAAGGATCTTCTTGGTGATTAATATCACTAAGTTGTTGGGCTGTATAGTTTCCATAAAAATCTAGTACCTTATCTATGTTCTCTTTTTCACTCACTGTTAGCGCATCACTATTACCTTGAGAAAAAGATTCTTTATTGACCTTAAACTTACCTTTATGAAGGTTATACAATTCCCGAACTACAGCTCCATTAGCCCAAGCCTCAAATTTTTCCTCAAACAACTCAGACTCGTTCCATACTAAATTCCATGCTTGACTATAATAGACAAGCTTTTGAAGTTTCATTGACGTAATTTCACCCTGTTTTTCCAGGATATAACGAGCAACATCAAATACCGTAGCCATATTAGTTCCTCACAAATAATTAAATTATAATATCGTTGTATAGTACGAATATACCATAAATTAATAGTATATGTCAAGCCTTTCTTGCTCACAGGTGCAGTATAGAACACTTTAAAGCGCATCAAAGGGGTTGGGCGATCGCGGGTATTTTGATGGGTGTTCCTGTTAGTATTATATTATGGAAGTTTGTAATTTCCATGTTGCCTCTGGTTAAAATGCACTAAGATAACCCAGGTCAGGAAATTTCCCCGAAAATCAGCTAAGAATATGTTTGGGAATCATCTCTATTTTACTCAAGAATTAGAAAGCGATCGCACAATCCTGAAATCTTGCGATCGCCCTTTTTTGGTTCCGAAATTGACATCATAATACTATATAAACTGATGGCTATATTCAAGCCAAATTGGCATTATTTTTTTACGGAACAGATGTAATAAATCTTACAAGTAAATTAGATGATAATTACTACCAATTTTCTAGCATTAACTCCTTAACTCTTAGGAAATCAAAATTGAAATATTCTTACATTTTAATTATACTAAAATTTAGCAAAATTGAAAATGCTTTAAATCAATCTTTTGATAGATGGGATGTATTGAAAAATATTCTCCTGGTGAAAATAGAAAGCGATCGCTCAATCTTAAAATCAAGCGATCGCATAATTTGATGATAACTAATTTTTCATCACCGCATCTAACAATACCCCAGCCCCAAACCGGACAGGGTCAGTACAAGGTAGCCCTGTTTCCACAGTAGTTTGAGCGATCGCCTCTTTCGCCCTAGTTTCATCTAGATGGAACGTATTAAGAGCTACGGCGACTACTGAAGGAGATGTAAAAGCACCACCGGCACTAGCCAGAGTTGTATACAATCGGATGACTTCTGTTAATGAAGGAATGGGAATATGAGGATAACTACGATTATGAGTTTGTCCAGCTTTATGAACTAAAATCAGTTGAGTCGGTTGAGAACCCCGAATCAAAGGTAAAGTTGCCGTAGAACCAGGATGCAATAGAGAACCTTGACCTTCAATATGGAGGATGTCGTAGTTTTTGCCAAACCGCATCACCATCTGTTCCACTGCACCACAAGCAAAGTCTACTCGCACGGCATCTAAGGCTACCCCATCCCCTTCTAACATCAAACCAGTTTGACCAGTAGGTAGAAATTTAGAACGCCAACCGCGTAATTTTGACGCCCAATGCATCTCTAGACTAGTAGACATTTTCCCAATCGCCATATCGGTGCCCACAGTCAACACTCTCCGACAGGAAAGAGTCCTAGCGATACCACTAGCAACCTCTAAATTAGGAGGTTCTTTTCGCACATCCCAAATTAATTGTCCTGGTTTTAGCAGGGCATTTAACTCTGGTATATTTGCTAAATAGGTATGTAAACCATTAACCAGAGACATTCCCGCAGATAAAGCCCCTTTGATTTCTACCCAGTAATCATCCGGGACTAAACCACCCTTGGGAGCAATACCAATCACTAAAACTTCTGGTTTGTACTCTAAAGCCGCAGCCACTGACCCCACAATTGGGACATCCCGTTTAATACCTGTTAACTCTCTTAAGGAATTACCAGCAGCATTCCGGTCAATCACCACCACAATAGGAGCATCACTGTAGCGTAAAAGTGAGAGTCCAGTTTTTCCTTGAGTACCACTGACTCCTTCATGCAATAGAATTGCGATTCTTTGATTAAGCGGCAGACGCATGATATTGCACCCCCAAACCTGGTAAATTGTTGGGTAACACTCTCCCCTCTTGCACCAATGCACCCGTGAACGGGTCATCAATTAAGTTGAGGTGACTGTCTAAATCTAGATAATCAGCTAGTGGTGCCAATTGCGCCGCTGCTGTATTGGCTAGTGTACTATCAGAATAACAGCCGAACATGACTTGTAAATTCAAGGCTCTGGCTGTATGCACCATTCTAATAGCCTCACTTAAACCGCCTGATTTCATCAGCTTGATATTAATACCATCTATAGAATTGGCTAGATGAGGAATATCAAAACTATCAAAACAACTCTCATCCACAAAGATTGGTAAAGGAGAATAAGAATTCAAGATCGCTAAATTGGATTCTTGACCTCGTGGTAATGGCTGTTCTACATATTTTACACCCATATCATCCAGCCATAAACACATACTAATAGCGTCTGACAAATTCCAACCCCCATTTGCATCCACAAATAAATCTTTGTCTGGTGCTTCTTCTTTAACTGCTAATAACATTAGCTTATCAGCATCTATCCCCTCTGCACTACCTAATTTCACCTTAAATAGTCCCACATCCATAAATTGTAACCAATCCCGCACCCTAGCTTGAGCCAATGCTGGGGAATTAATGCCGATAGTAACAGAAGTGGGAGTAATGCTTTGAAGATTTAATCCCCAAAGCTGCCATAGTGGTAGACCCACCTGTTTACCTTGCCAATCGTGTAAGGCCATATCTAGTGCAGCTCTAACGGACGAAGGAGCTTGAGTTTTGACCAAGACTTGCTCAATTTCCTGTCTTTGCCAAGGATGAAAAGCTTGCAGTAGGGGGACAATTTGCTGTAAAGTATCTCTGATGGTATCAGTTGATTGTCGTTGATTACCGACACCAAAAGGTGATGCTTCTCCCCAACCCTCAATCCCATCCTGAGAAATTACTACCCATATATTTGTCGTCTGTGCCGTTGTCCCTCTACTAATAGTCAAAGGGAAGCGTTTGTTCACTGTAAATAATTTTACGTCAATCTGCATAAATGTGCTTAATGTCGAGATCACTAAGGAGTAGGGAATAGGCAAAACTTGTTACCTATTACTTGTTCCCTATTTTCTTTGTTGATGAAGTAGTAAACAATAGTTCAGATTCTAGTTGATTTGAGGGATATGTTATAATTTTTTTGACAATAATGAAGACATTTTTTTATTCCTGTTTTTATTCCTGACTCCCTAGTTCCTGTTTCCTGGTATATGGATAAATTACAAAAATGGCAAGTTTTAAACTCAAAAATGGTTTTAGACCATCGCTGGTGTAAAGTCCGACAGGATGAAATAGAATTACCTAATGGGAAAATTATCGATGATTATTTTGTCTGCATTAAACCAGATGTAGCTCTAATTTTACCTATCACCGATAATCAAGAGATAGTTTTTGTCCGTCAATACAGACATGCTGTAGGGGAATTTTTCATCGAACTCCCAGCTGGAGGTTTCGACCCCAACGAAGAAATGGCACAAAGCGCAGCAATGAGAGAATTGACGGAGGAAACTGGGTATGCTTCCCAAGAAATAACTAAAATCTGTACTTTTTTTGATAAACCAAGTAAAGACACTAATCGCATACATTTATTTTTAGCTAAAAATGTGCAAAAGGTAGGAGAGCAAAATTTAGATATTACTGAAGAAATTGAAATTCTTTTAATTCCTTTAGCGTCAGTTTTAGAAAAAATATCTGAAGGTGAAATTTGTGTATCTGGAACGGTAGCGGCTCTTTTTTTAGGCTTAAATTTTTTACAAAATAGGCAGTTAATAGACATCTCCGGAAATTAACTATGCGTTTATTAAAACCCTTGGTAAGGGCGTATGGCAATACGCCCCTACATCATTTCTGGAGATGTCTAATGTCATCCTGACCGCAATTAACTATGCGTTTATTAAAACCCTTGGTAAGGGCGTATGGCAATACGCCCCTACATCATTTCTGGAGATGTCTAATGTCATCCTGACCGCAATTAACTATGCGTTTATTAAAACCCTTGGTAAGGGCGTATGGCAATACGCCCCTACATCATTTCTGGAGATGTCTAATGTCATCCTGACCGCAGGGAAGGATCTCGCGGGATTCTTTACTTGCGGAACACGTCGTGAACCCTGCTGTGAGAATGACATGATCGAATTCCCCGCTTAACCGAACCGGATTGGAATTCATAAAAAAATTTCCGTCCCAAAATCAAGCTATGCTAATTTCTTGCCCATTGTTGTAAAATATAACTGTAAAAAGCATCTTTATCTATCTGCTCCATCACTTGAACTTTTCGACCCTTAGCAACAACTTCAGTCCGACCTTGACTCAGACCAGAAGTAATAATTCGGGTTGCAAATGGACGCAACTGATAAAATTCTGGATGTCCTAGATAAGCAGTTGCTAATACATCCCAAAAATAAAACTCTTGAGTCACAACTAATGCATAACATTGTCCGGCTAAATCAGATAGAGCATAATTTCGCTGTCGGGCTATTTTTTTGACTAACTCTGATGTCACAGGTACGTTATTGGTTAAATCTAAAGGACACATAATTATTTCAATTTCCGTTTCCCATACCTTCGCAGCAGAAACAGCGTCCCAGTAAACATTCCATTCCGCTGTTCCATCTTGTCCTGGTTCTAGACTTTTCTCTATATTACCAGGAACATTCAATGCACCTCCCATCCAAACTATCTTGTCAATTTTTTCAGCAATGTCTGGTGCTATTGCTAATGCAGTGGCTACAGTAGTTAATGGCTCAGTTACCATCAACGTAACTGGTGCAGTTGCTGCTCGCAAAACCTTGACCATAAAATCTTGACCTGGTTCTGCTACCAAAGGTGTATTAATAATCTCACTTTGGTTAAGAATGGGAAGATGATCAATTACAAATGAATCCCGACGATAGAGATGAGGAAAGGGGTTAATCCCTCGGACTGTACTTTCCGCTACGGGGATATGAGAACATCCCATTAAATCCAGAATCTTGCGTGTAGCACTGACAGATGGTTGAATATAGCAATCTGCTGGAGTAACGACAATACCCAAAAGTTCAATATGATCCATTGTCAACAACAGCATAGTGGCTAGATAATCGTCAATACCACCATCATGATCCATGAAGACAAGTTGTTTTGACATATCAGGAGTATTTACAAATGGACGATTTTATGAAAGCTGCAATTACAGAAGCCCAGCAAGGTAGACAAGAAGGAGGTATTCCCATCGGTTCTGTCCTGGTTAAGGATGGTAAAATCCTGGGGAGAGGGTATAATAAACGGGTACAGGATGGTGATCCTATCACGCATGCAGAAATTGATTGTCTTCGCAATGTCGGCAGAATTGGCAACTATAAAGGTACTATACTCTATTCCACTTTAATGCCATGCTATTTGTGTGCGGGAGCGGTGGTGCAATTTGGCATTAAAAAAGTGATTGCTGGAGAATCTAGAACTTTTCCTGGTGCTAAGGAGTTTATGGTATCTCACGGTGTAGAAGTCATTGATTTGAATTTGGATGAATGCGAAAAAATGATGAGTGAGTTTATTCAAACTAATCCAGAACTTTGGAATGAGGATATTGGAGTTTAAATATTATTCAGTTAAACGAGGAACTTGATACTGTCATTCTGACCGGAGGGAAGAATCTCGCGAATCCTTCCCGACCGTCAGGATGACAAATTACACCTCCTCATAACTTTTCAAACACCCTCTTAACCCAGTAATATGGATTGGAGTTTAAATAATTCAAAATTCAAAATTCCCAGATTTATTACAAACCTTGTTCTTGAAGAAAGGTGTAAAAAGTGGATTTATTTGGTAAAGAGGTTTGAGCACCTAATTTTGTGGTGGCTAAAGCACCTGCTGCTGCACCCCAAATCACGGCTTGCTGTAAAGAATGGCCAGTGCTGAGTGCTGCGGTTAAACCAGCATTAAACGCATCTCCAGCCGCAACGGTATCAATAGTATTTACTGGAAATGGGGGTATAAAGAAGTTTTCTTCGTTAGTAGCACAGTAAACACCCTTTGCACCTAATTTAATAATGGCACATTCTACCCCCCTTTCCAATAATATCTGGGCTGCTTTCGCTGCTGTTTTTTGGTCAGTGACACTAAATCCTACTAATTGTCCTGCTTCCACTTCATTGGGGGTGATAATATCAACTAAAGAATAAAGCTCATCCGGTAAATGAGATTGTGCTGGTGCAGGGTCGAGAATTACTTTAACATTAGCTTGTTTTGCCGCTTGAGCAGCTGCTATCACCATCGGCAGAGGAATTTCTAATTGTAAAAGTAGTAAAGTTGCTTGAGGTAATAATTGAGATAATCTTTCTACATCTTCCTGATTAACTCGACCATTTGCACCAGGTACTACCACAATTTGATTTTCACCCTGATGATTTACATTAATAATAGCAACTCCAGAACTGACTTCTTTATCAACAGAAATATGATTTGTTTCTATTCCATATTTGTGGAAATTCTGGAGAAGTTCCCTCCCGAAAGTATCTCCTCCAACACGTCCTACTATTTGAGTATAAACTCTCAATTTTGTTAATGCTACAGCTTGATTTGCGCCTTTACCACCGGGAACTTGAAAAAAATCTTCCCCTAAAATAGTTTCTCCCGCAATGGGTAAGCGGGGGGCTGTAGCTACTAAATCTATATTGATGCTACCAAACACAATAATGGTCATAATTGTAAATTATTTTTAATTTTCAGAGTACCTCAATTATTCTTCTGGTTAAGAAGTTCAGAAATTCGTGAGACTAAATGCTTGAGTTTCACAGGTTTACCCAAATATTCTGTGGCTCCTGCATCTAAACACCGTTGTTGATCACCAGGCATAATCAGCGCTGTTAGTGCAATAATGGGAATGGCAATAGTTTCTAAATCAGCACGAATTAGACGAGTGGCTTCTAAACCATCCATTTCTGGCATTTGAATATCCATTAAAATTAAATTGGGTTGATGCTCTTTGGCCATTTTTACTGCTTCTATGCCATTCCGGGCTAGTAGAACCTGAAAGTTATGTGCTTCCAAGTAACTCATAATTGTGATGATATTAGCTTCATTATCTTCTGTTAATAAAATTACTGGTTTTCGAGATGACTCCAAATCCGCAATGAGTAGGGCTGTTTGTCGGCTGGGTTGGGGAATATTTGTGAATACCTCGTTCAATACTTGATAGAATTTCTGCTGCGAAAGGGGTTTCAAAATATGTTCAATAGCGCCAATTTCTAAACTCTTGGCTCGATTATCTATCACCGAAATCACCAACACAGGAATGTGTTCAGTTTCAGAATTTGCCTTTAATTGCGCTAATACTTCCCATCCTGAACAATCAGGAAGCAATAAATCCAAAATAATTACATCTGGTTTAATTCGCAAAGCTACTTGCAATGCACCTGCTCCCAAAGGATGCATGACACTAGTTACCCCCAATTGAGCTAAATAGTGTTTAATTTGACTGGCTGCTGCATTGGAATCTTCTACTACTAAGACTTGATGTATGTCAATATGCTGGGTATTGATTTGTGGGATTATCTCCGGCTCTAACGGATGCCACGGTAAGATGATGGTAAAGCAACTTCCTTGGTCTATCTGACTCTCAACTCGAATACTACCTCCATGCAAATCCACAATCCTTCGTACTAGGGACAATCCCAATCCTGTCCCTGGGTAAAGCCTTGACAAGGAGCTATCTAACTGCACAAATGGCTGAAAGAGTTTAGCAATGTTTTCGGAAGAAATGCCGATGCCGTTATCAATTATTTGGAATTCTACTGTTTGATGTTGCAAGTCCATGTTCACATTCATCTGCACCGAACCACCCTCAGGTGTGAATTTCACCGCATTGGAGAGTAAATTTACCAATGCTTGCAGTAAACGACGTTCATCTGCTTCAATCTCGGTAATATTTTTATCAATTTCATAGTTAATTTGAATCTGCTTGTTTCTTGCTTGTTGTCTCACAAAGTTCAAACTAGATTCACAAAGCATATAAATTGAGACAGAGCGTAATTCTAGCTCCATCTTACCTGACTCAATTTTAGCTAGGTCTAAAATATCGTTAATCAATGCTAATAAGTGTTCACCACTTTGTTCTATGGTCTTAATAAAATGGCGTTGTTGACTATTTAAGTTTCCTAGTAATTCTTCTAAGAGCAATTCACTCATACCCAGAATTGAATTCAATGGGGTTCTTAATTCGTGACTCATATTGGCTAAAAATTCGTCTTTTAGCCGAGCCGCTCTGGCTAGTTCGGCATTAGCTAAACTGATCCGCTCACTAGTATGGCGCATCTCTTCTTGAGCCAGGTTTAACAGATATGTCTGTTCTTCTAAAAGTTTTTGAGAGCGTTGTCGTTCTATTAATTCCTCTTGCAATTGGGTATTGGCAATTTCTAAATCGCTAGTTCTTTGGGCAACTCTTTGCTCTAGAGATTCATTTGCTTGTTTTAATAAGATTTCGGTTCGACGACGTTCAGCTAGTTCTTTCTGTGATTGCTGATAAAGTTCTGCTTGTCGGATGGCAATACTGACTTGAGTTGCTAATTCTTTGAGTAATTCAATCTCTAGGGTCTGCCATTGTCGAGGTGCTTGACAATGATGGGCAATCAGCATTCCCCACAAGTGTTGACCTTGTAAAATGGGAACGACTAAGTTTGCTCTTACCTGAAATTTAGCTAGTAATTCAATATGGCAGGGATTAATATCACTATTATATATATCTGATTTGGCTGTTATCAGTCCTTGACGAAAAGAATCAGCATAGGTTTCGGTTAGACAAGGATCATAGTGAGTGCTAGAGACAATAGAATTCCATTCATTAGCTACAGATTCTGTCGTAATTGTTCCCTTTCCGTCCGGTTCTAATCGGAAAATTAGGCGCAATAGCTCTGGAGAAACTGACGCACTTCGGTAACTGTGGTTTGCAGAATTGCTGCTAAATCCAGGGTTTGATGAATCTTATATGTAATTTGTGATACTAAGCTATCACGCTGAATCCGCTGTTGTAGTTGATTGTGTAATTGGACTGTGGCGATCGCTCTTTTCACGGGCCAGTTGTAGGTCATCTGGTGTAATCTTCTCTTTGACCAGATAATCTTGCGCTCCAGCTTTGATGGACTGCACCGCAATAGTTTCATTCCCTTGTCCAGTAATGACAATCACTGGTACAGAAATCTGTTGGGATAGGGAGCATTGTAATTTAGACAAAAATGCCATCCCGTTCATATCAGGCAACTCGTAGTCTAACAAGACAATATCCGGTTGGAATTGTTGCCATATATACCAACCCTTGCTGCCCTAATTTTGCCTCTAAGATAGAGTAAGAGGATTCTTTATCCCGCGACAAATATCTACGGTAGAATTCTCGATCTTCCGTCGAATCATCAACAATTAAAACCGAGTATTCTTGACGCATTATAGTTCCTTGTGATAATTGGGAATTGCCGTGACTTCAAACCAGTAATCTACAAACATCTGAATATCTCGCTTCAGTTGAGCAAAGTCAATGGGCTTGACAATATACTTATTTACCCCGTAGCGACGGCAAATATCAATATCTTTAGAATTATTGGAAGTGGTAAAAACAATGACGGGAATTGCTTTTAGTTCACTATCCTGTTTAATTTGATATAGTACTTCCCTTCCATCTTTACCAGGTAGGTTTAAATCCAATATAATCATACCAGGACGTGGTACATCAACACCACTGTACTTACCCGTATGGTAAAGAAAATCCAAGGCTTGATCTCCACTGATGCACCTGAAAATAGGAACAAATAAAAGAGAACGTTTCAGAAATCGCTTGAGAGTTTCAAAATCTTCATCACTGTCTTCCACCACCAGTAATGCTGGAGCTTGACTAACAGAGAAACCGTCCAGGTTAGTCATATAATTACCTCTCCTGATAATGTAAAGTAAAATGTACTACCTTCATTAATCTGGGATTGCAACCAAATTCTACCACCATGCCGTTCCACAATTTTGCGAGCAATGGTTAATCCTACTCCAGTACCACCACCATATTCATCTCGTCCATGTAACCTGCGGAAGATATGAAAAATCCGGTCTTGATGCTCTTGAGCAATGCCAATACCATTGTCACGAATGTAAAAAACATAGGGATGGATTTTCCCGCTCATCAAACCTATTTCTATCCATTTCTCAGATTTATCATTATACTTAATAGCATTACTAATTAAATTAGTAAATACTTCATTGACCTGAGTATAGTCACAATTGATGGTGGGGAGGATTTCGGGAATCCGAAAATTGGTTGCATCTTCTGGTCGAGCAATAGTTAGGGTAGTGATAACCTGTTGGACTAAATCATTTAAATTTACATCTTCCCACAAGAGTTCTGCACGTCCTAGACGTGAGAAATGCAAGAGTGAATTAATGATATCTTCCATCCGCTGAGTTAATCTGACCAGGGTTTTTAATTTTGCCACCCCATCTTCATTCAAGATGTCAGCATAATCTTCAATCAAGAAATTGGCGTAGTTATGAATACCACGTAATGGTTCTTTGAGGTCATGAGAAGCAATATAGGCAAAGGAGTCTAATTCTTCGTTACTGCGCTGGAGTTCCAAATTTATGGATGCCAGTTCCTCTGCTTGTCGCAACATAAGATTAACAATTAGACTTTTTAATTCCGTCACCACCTCAATTTCACAATTTTGCCAGGGTAAGGAACAACCTCTCACCGTTTCTTGCCATAATTCAAAGGATTTACGGGGGGTTAATTTTAAAATACCATCTTCTAGAACTTCCGGATTTTGATGAGGATTACCTCCCCAATTGATGGTTTGAATTACCTCAGCACGAAACCAAATAATATAATTATGGTGGACTTCGGAAATTTCTAAAACTAATATACCACTAGCAATGCTTGGGAAAGATTCTGCTGGGGGATAAATTGTCAAGAGCGATCGCGTCTGAAACAAATTTTGGTGCAGATGAGGTTTAACCCAATCCAATAGCGCATAAATATCTGTGGTGTCGGGAGTTTCACCCACCCGAATATATTTGTCACCATTGCAAATAAAAGCTCCAGTGGCACTCACTAAATCTAGCAAAGAATTTTCCATCCCGGTCAAGCCATCCAGAAGGTCTTTAGCTTGAGAGAGGGTTTCCACAAATCCAGTTTGCAAAGACTTCAATCGCATCTTGTATTCTAGGTCAATGCTAACTTCTTTGTTGGCTAATTCTAGGGACATCACCTGACCAATAAATTCACAAGCTGTACGTAGATTATAGGGAATATACTTGGGTGAAGAATGGTGACAAGCAATTAATCCCCAGAGTTTTTGGTTTTGGATTAAAGAAATGGACATGGATGCTGCTACACCCATGTTTTGCAAATATTCCAAATGAATAGGGGAAACACTCCGTAATACTGATAAGCTTAAATCCAGTGGTTGGTGGGTGAGGGGATGATCCACCGGCATTAATTCAACTGGTGAATAACTTGTATCTGGGATAATTCGTAGCCAGTTTTTGAGATATAATTTTCGGGCTGGCTGGGGAATATCCGTACTGGGGTAACGCAAATCTAGATAAGATATGGACTGGTTTGTATCCTCTGCAATCACTTTACCACAACCATCTTCATCAAATTGATAAACCATCACCCGCTCAAAACCAGTAATCTTTCTTACCTCTTTTACAGCCAATTGACACATATCCCTGAGTGTAGTCGCTTTCTGCACTTGGGTGATGGTGCCTTTGACTTGGTGATAGAAATCTAAAAAATCTGTTTTCCCCTTCGTTGATTTCGGCTCCAGTTCTAATAAGATATTTTCATGGGATTGATGCACAATACCATTAAATCTCACAAACTTGGTTTGACACTTGATGAAAAGATTGATGGGATTAGGATTCTCAAAGTCTTGATTTAAACATTGCTGGATACAATCAATCTGTTGAGAATTTAAAAGCTCTGATATCTGTTTACCTAATAAATCTTCAGGTTGATACCCAAGGATTTTATTTGTATTATTACTAACTTGAATTATCTCCATATTCGAGGCATTTAAAACCAACAGTACACCGTGGGGTTGGATTAATCCCGGAATATGAATCGGTTCGCGATCGCAATTAGTTAAATTAACTGTTTGGTCAATCATAATTTTTATTAGCAATGAAAGCCGCTTTTTAGGTTATTATTGAGAATGGCTAAAAGTGCGTCATGAATAAAAGCTACACATTTAAATTTAACTTCTCTACTGTCCTAGAAGCATTGAAGACAGGTAAATACACTCACATTAATTCCTGCAAAGCGCATTCAGACCCGTTTAAGCTCTCAGTGATGGCAGATGATTGACAATCAGAGTTAAACGATAAATTTAATATTTCTACTATCACCACAGATAATCGTGACCCTCAACAGCCCATAGAAGAATTTTGGACAGAAAATCCTCCGATTGTTGCTTCGCTGAATACGGCTAAATGAGCTAAACACTATCCTTATCTTACCACTCGAACGTGGGATTTGGTGGTTGTGGATAAGTTCACCACCTCAAAAATCGGACTACCTCTCTCAACAAACGGTTTATTCTCATGCTCACAGAATTTCAGATTCAGCTTCCCCTGGTTCGAGAATTAGCAATTTGAATCTTGAGTTAATCAAGTCTTTTCGGTTTCTTGAATCCATAAAGCTAAACCACCTCCACGACCACGAGCAGCAATAAAATTTTCATTTACTGAAAAGAAAGCAAAAAATGGTAGTTTAGCAATGGATTGCTCATAGAAATCTTCTGTTTGTACTTTACCAGAACGAATTTTACCTTGATAAAGAACCTGACCAAATACACTCAGATGTATTTGGGTAAAATCAAACGCTAATAAATTTTTCTTACCTAAATATTGTGCTTAGCTGTCAGCTTTAAGGATATTGAACCCAATTGCACCTGATTACCAATTTCCCCTCTACCGAGATTTTCTGCTAAAATAGTACTGAAAGAAATATAAGCTGCGGCAAATTTAGGCACATAAAAGCCTTTACCTAAAATAATTCCTCCTCTCTGTCTGACTTTGCGAGTACCCGTGACAAAACACAATCTCCATTCACCAACCAGAGACTCAAAGGGATAATCGACTCGTTGCTGTTTAGTGAATTTTTCTGCTGCTAGCAACGCATTCACCAATATGGAAGGACTAGGTTTTTCTCCAGATCCATTTTTGTAGGCGATCGCGGCTTGATTTAAAATAGTGGTAAAATCATTCATAATTACTGGTTGTAAATTTAACTATTCTTCAGTATAGGAAAAATTTAATCGGGTTAAAGAAAATTTTTTGGCACATCAATACTAATTTATGGTACATTATATTTGGCAAGCCGAAGCGGGGTCGAAAACCCTGGGGGTTTGCCAAATCGCCAGAACCTTGACAATTCAATACTTTCAGCGTTTCATTAGTTTCAGTTGGCGGTTCACCCGAAGCCTGTAATGAGGTTTTGAATGAGGTCCGCCCAAAACCGCCTCTAGAATCCACTTCTAGACTATGTTTCAGACGGCGGTCTTTCCATAACCTAAATCCCCTAACGGGGACTGAAACTCAGGGTCTACAGTAGTGGCATTAGGATATCCAGTCCTTTCCATAACCTAAATCCCCTAACGGGGACTGAAACAATGACCGGCAACAGGAGGAGCGGTGTCAAACTTTGCTTTCCATAACCTAAATCCCCTAACGGGGACTGAAACTCCATTCTTCTGTTAGGCTGGCTACCAGTTCCCAGCTTTCCATAACCTAAATCCCCTAACGGGGACTGAAACCAATATCGTTGGGACTGTTCAATGCCATTAGTACTACCTTTCCATAACCTAAATCCCCTAACGGGGACTGAAACGCGTTGGGTCTTTGGAATGCTCGCTACTTATGGATTAAGCTTTCCATAACCTAAATCCCCTAACGGGGACTGAAACGAAACCACGGACAATTCTACTAAAAGCATAGGATAGTCTTTCCATAACCTAAATCCCCTAACGGGGACTGAAACATATCCAGAGCAAGGGACAAAAGTAGCAGGTTTAGACTTTCCATAACCTAAATCCCCTAACGGGGACTGAAACTCCTATTATACCACTTGTTGAGTAAGCCTGAATCGTCTTTCCATAACCTAAATCCCCTAACGGGGACTGAAACCAATTTCTTTTATTTCTTCGTTTGTCAGTCCGACGGGCTTTCCATAACCTAAATCCCCTAACGGGGACTGAAACTCCTAAACATCCTAAGACGAATAGGACGAATAGCGCTTTCCATAACCTAAATCCCCTAACGGGGACTGAAACTTCTCCTCTTGAATCCTATCATCTAACTTAATCTCTACTTTCCATAACCTAAATCCCCTAACGGGGACTGAAACTTGAATGAGAATAATCTAGCTTTATTCAGAAAGAGCTTTCCATAACCTAAATCCCCTAACGGGGACTGAAACTCAATACTTGGCTCATCAAATCCAGCAATGAGCAATTCTTTCCATAACCTAAATCCCCTAACGGGGACTGAAACATCCAAACAAGATTACCAACAAATTTAAAATACTTTCTTTCCATAACCTAAATCCCCTAACGGGGACTGAAACGTTACAACTATCACGAAGTAAGAGTTTACGATCCTGCTTTCCATAACCTAAATCCCCTAACGGGGACTGAAACATAACTCTTCTCTCAATATCTATACCGGATACTCTACTTTCCATAACCTAAATCCCCGTGAGGGGAATGATTTAATAATGATAAAGCATGCGCTAAAGCGCAACTACGAGCCAATTTTTCCGGTTCGTAGTTGCGCTTTAGCGCATGCTGATTAAATTGGCAAAGTTATTGATACAAGAAAGATGTTTTCTATACTTGAATACCTGTGAGGAGAATGAAAAGAAATCAAAGTTTATTTGTATTACCAGATTTAATTTCCAGTTATGATTTATATAAATTCCAAGTGTTTTGGATTTCCAGTGTCATTTCTTGTCTTAATTTCCAAGGTAGTAAAACTTCAATTTTTGAACCTAAAGCTCGTAACCATCTAATTACATAATAATCTGTATCGCGATAATATATTTGGTAATAAATATCTTGATTCGACCGAGATTTGAGAATTTCTAAAAGAGTCTGTTGTTGTTTTGAATTGGGTTCAGTTTGTTGTAATAATCTTTTGACCTGCTCATAGCTAATCATTGTTAATGTCTCATGTATATTGATTCCTTGAATATAATTTTGATGGAAATCTTGCTTAAACCGCAGTATCATCAATGTTTTTTCTTTATAAAAATCACATCCCCAAGCTTCTTTTAATTTTCTATTGACTGTTTTGGGAGTTGGTAGTTGATGATATTGATATTTCTCTCTTAATAATTGTGGAACACGACTATCTTCCCAGTTTAAATTTTCTATCCTTTTGGAAATAATTCTATCCAAGCGATATTTGTACCAGTTAATATCACTGTGCGGAGTTTTTCCATAAGCACACAAATATTTAGCTCGTTCCATAAAATAAATGCAAACTGGATAAACAACGCACTCTTTAATTTGATTTTGATGAGCGCTGCGATATGTCAATAATATCGGTTGAATTTTTCCTGAATCCCACACTGACTGCAAATCACTTTGAATTTCGTCTACTGTATCTTGTATGCTGCTTGATTCAGGTACTACATAGTCAACGTATAAAAAGACCCGATGGGTATCTTCGTCTAATTCATCTTCGGAAATTTCTTCTGCTAGTAACGGTAAGCTAGGGTCAAGAAAGCTAAACATACCTAATGTTCCAGCTACATAAGCTTTCTTTTTATTACTCATATTGGCTGTATACTCAGAATTATCTGAAACGGTAGCAATTGGTAATACATCTACTCGACGGTAATGTTTACTTCTACCACTAGTATCATTTACTAACTGTAACCAGTTACGACTGACTAATAAATCTAGATCACTTTGAAGTGATTTCCTAACTTGAGCAAATAAGCGTTCATTCAGAATTTCTTCGATCAGTTTTTCTAAATCACAATTATATACAGGTATTTCTTGTTGTAATGTTTTTTGCCACTCGTCCAAGGGTACTGCTAATTCTAATAACCATTGTTTGGTTGTTTTTAAACACGCACAGTCAGGGTCTTGATGGTTAATGATGTCAGCTTGTTTTTCATCTTTGTGGGTTTCGGTAAAAAATGCTTGTTTCCAGTTAGTATAGGTAAAGCGATCGCCAAGAGCAGTTTGTCCGTGTTCACTATATAGCCAGTATAATAATACCCAGAGTCGGATGGCACGGGTCAGGTTATGGCTTTGTTCTAGAGAACCATTTGCTAATTGCTGTAAAAGTTTGGGGTCTGGGGAGTGACTGAAAATAATGTTCATGGTGATAGTGGGGTTTTTCGGTATGCTCTCTAAATTAGCAGGTATTGGAAGGGGGTACTTCCAATGCTGTGTATACTAGTGATGGAAATTTTGACAGAAGGATATACTAGGCTCTATGAGTACTCCAGATTTAAATAAGTATAAAGTTGACCATCTATTTTTGCTGATTGGTGAAAATCCTTTACCTAATTATGTAGCAGTCAATCTCTTGTTAAAGCAAGATGGGATTGCTTATTTAGTACATACGACAGATACCTTAGATGAGGCTAATCGGTTAAAAAATATACTTAGAAGCGAGTTGAATGGTTTTAAAGCTATAGAATTGCGATTGCTGAATGATTTTGAATCGGATGCTTATTATATCCAAAAGGAAATTAGGGAAAAACTGAATGGAATTAAAAGCGGAACCATTGGATTAAATTATACTGGTGGGACAAAAGCAATGTCTGCACACGCTTACAGAACGTTGTTCTACGAAGAAACCAAAGATAAAACTTATAGACAGCGTAAAGATATTATTTTCAGCTATCTCGATCCACGTCGCTTGGAAATGTGTATTGATAGGGAAGATAATGAGCGGATTCGCATAAAAATTAAACCAGATACGTTGTCAGTTAAACTTGTCAAACTTTTTCAGCTACATGGTTTAGAGTTGAAATCGACTCCTACACAAAAAGTACAATCACTGGAATTAGCGGAAGAACTTGCTAGAGTCTTTGCTGATGAGGATAAAAATAAGCTGTGGTTTGATTGGTACTATCAGGTATTTTGTGAAGCTGCAAGGAAGAAGAAAGGAAATAGTTGGGGTAAATGGAAAAGTAAGACTGATTTAGCAGGTTTATCAATTCCGGTGAATACTTTGCTATCAGAAATAGTGTCTATCTGGAGAGAACAAAATTTTTTGAACTCCGATAATCAGTTTTCCTTAGCAACAGTAAAATCAACGGGAGCTTTTACAGAAATTGAAGATTTTTGTGAATGGTTAGATGGTTTGTGGTTAGAGCATTACGTCTTACAGCAAGTTGAATATATTGCGAAGCGTCAATCAATACAAGACTATGGATTGAATTTTAAAATTCCTTTAACAGGTACTAAGCATGGATTCGAGTTTGATGTTGCGTTTACACGGGGTTATCAGCTTTTTGCAATTTCTTGTACAACTGCAAGTAAAAGAGATTTATGTAAATTGAAGCTGTTTGAAGCATATTTAAGAGCAAAGCAAATGGGTGGGGATGAAGCGAGAGTAGCTTTAATTTGTTGTTCAAATGAACCTGATTCATTGAAATCTGAAGTAGTAGATACACTTTTCAGTAAGAAAATCGCTGTGTGGGGACGTGAACATTTAACAAACTTAGCTGAAGAAATTGAGAAATGGATTATTGAAAATGACCAAGAGGCAAAAAAATGACTAGATTTACGTTAACTGTCATAGATACTTCGGGAATTCAGAATTATGTTTTTAATAGCAATCGTCTGCGGGAAAATATTGGAGCATCTCATTTAGTTTCTGAGGTAACAGGTGATTGGGTAGAGGAAACTTTAGAGAAATTAGGAGTTCCCAAAGGTGGTCAAGAAGCAGCAATTGAAAAAAGCAAATTAAATGCTGAATTGGTATATGCTGGTGGGGGAAATACAATCATCATATTTAAATCTCGGAAAATTGCTGTGGAGTTTATTCAAATTCTCAGTCAGAAAATTTTGAGAGATGCTCCGGGAATTAATTTAGTAGTTGCTCATGCTGATTTTGAGTGGAATCATGATACAGATAATAATCTCTGTCAAGTTGTGAAGGAGTTGATGCAGGGAGAAGTTGAACGTCGAAAATATGAACGAATTAATTCTGTTCCTTTGCTCGGTTTGGGTGTAACCGCAGTTTGTAATTCTACTCAATTACCTGCTATAGGTAGAAGTGATGAATTTGTTGACTATAGGGATGAGAAAGAAGCTGATAGTTATTTAATTTCTACGGAGACTCGGCAAAAATTAGCAGCAGTTCCTAGAGCAAATAAAAAACTCCGAGATATTTTTGCTGAAGTGGTTGACCAAGATATTTTTCAGTTTCCTTATCGCACTGACCATTTAGGTCGTTCTGAAGGTGAATCTAGCTATGTAGCAATTATTCATGCTGATGGAAATGGGATGGGTAAGCGATTTCAAAAATATGGTGAGGATTCTGAAAATAATCGAGATTACATTAACAGGATGCGGAATTTTTCTAAAAGTGTTGATGTCGCTAGTAAAAAGGCATTACAAGCTGTTGCAAAAATTTTAATTAAGTCTATTCAAGAAGGAAAGGTAATTGGTAAATATGGAGAATTTAAACTCAAAGCTAAATACTATCTTCCTTTCCGTCCTTTAGTTTATGGTGGTGATGATATTACTTTTATTTGTGAAGGAAGATTGGGATTAGAATTAGCTATATTATTTCTCAAGGAGTTGGAGAAACAAATTGTAGCTGATGATCAGAATATCACAGCTTGTGCTGGTGTTTGTATAGTTAAAACTCATTATCCTTTTGCGCGAGCTTATCAACTTAGTGAGGATTTATGTAAGGAAGCAAAAAGGTTTGTTAAACAAAATAAGGAATTTTCATCAAATGGCTTTTCAGCAATTGATTGGCATTTAGCTGCAAGTGGTTTAATTGGTTCTATCGAGGAAATTCGCAAGCGTGAATATGAAATCATGGTTGACAAAAATGCTTGGAAGTTAGCAATGCGTCCTCTAAGATTACATAACTCTAACCAAGATTGTCGTAATTGGGAAGGTTTTAAGCAAGTGGTTCAAGAATTTCAGACCGGAGAAAATTGGCAAGGTCGTCATAACAAAATTATGGCTTTACGAGAAGTTTTGCGGGAAGCTTCTTCTCAAGCTGTGGAAGAATTTTTACTTGCTTATAAATTACCTCATTTACCATTATTTCCTGAATCATCTGGTCAAACTGAACAGTTAAAAAAATCGGGTTGGCAAAATAGAGTTTGTGGTTATTTTGATGCTATTGAAGCTTTAGATTTTTATATTGGTTTGGAGGATTAAGTGATTACATATCAACTGAAAATTAATCTGTTAAGTGACACTACTTTTGGGAGAGGTGATGGTGTAGCTGGTTTGATTGACCAGGAAGTTGAACATGATATCTATGGTTTTCCTTATTTGCGCGGAAGAACATTGAAAGGTTTATTGAGTGAAGAATGTGATAATTTAATTTCTGTTTTATCAGATGATATTCGTTCTAATTGGGAAAATATTGCTTCTACTTTATTTGGTAAACCTGGTAGTAATTTGGGAACCATTGCTGCAATGCGGGTGGGGGATGCTTGTTTACCAGAAGATTTACGAGAATTTGTTGCTTGTCAAATTAAAAATGAAGTATTAACGGATAAAGAGGTTCTGGATTCTTTAACTACAATTCGTCGTCAAACGTCAATTAATTCTGTGACTGGGATTGCAGATAAAGGAAGTTTACGTTCTTTTCGTGTCGTTATACGTCAAATTGAATTCCAATCAGATTTATCTTTTGAAACTCAACCAAGTGATGAAATTCTCTCGCTTTTATCAATCGGTACTTTAGCATTAAGAAGAATAGGAAGTGGACGGAATCGAGGTCGAGGACATATTCGCTGTACGCTTCATGATAGTTTAGGAACAGAAATTACAAATGACTATATAAATATGTTTGGTAAAAATCAGGAGAAAATTCTATGCAGGTAATTACTTTTTCATTCAAAACTCAACAACCACTACTCGCAACTTCATTTCAAGGTGATCCAAACAGTGATGTTTCATATTCTTATATTCCTGGTAGTATGATTCGAGGTGCGATTATTGGTAGATATATGAAACAAAATACTTTATCAGAACTAGATTTAGATAGTGATGAAGTCAACAGATTATTTTTTGCATCTCATCATACTTGTTATCTAAATGCTTACTTCCAGAGTCAGGAAGGAAAACGCACTTTACCTGTGTCTTCTTCTTGGTTTAAGCATAAAGATGATGAATTACCAGCAGCAGATAGTTCTAAATTGATGACTATTTATGAACGAACTCAAGAACTTGAACTCCCAGAAGACATTGAACTGAAGAAAATAGAACATCAGTTTTGTACAGTTAATAGAAATCTGATTATTTTTCACTCTATATCTAGACGGATTAATATTCATAATCAACGCGATCGCACTAAAGGACGTTCGACTCAAATTAAACTTGATGCTCAAACCAAACAACTCAAAGGTGAGGGAGAAATCTTCCGTTATGAAGCTATTGATGTGGGACAAACTTTTCAAGCTGTGATTTTGTGTAGCAGTAAAGTGGAAGTTGAGTTACTAAAAAAATTATTACAAATATCACCCGATATGTGGTTAGGTGGTTCTCAAAGTGCTGGTTATGGACACACGAAAATTAATCATATAAATTTTCCAGAAAATTGGAATGAAGTAAATATTCCAGCTACTAAACGCATCCACAGAGAAAATTTAACTATCACCCTTTTAAGTGATGTAATTTTGCGTGATAGTTGTGGTCAATATAGTGTTATTCCTCCATCTGGAAAAGATGAAATCCCTGTTCCACTCACCCAGGAATTAGAAAAAATATTAGGGATGAAGCTTCAACCAAAAATGAGTTTTGCGAAAAGCACTTTAATCGGTGGATTTAATCGAAAATGGGGATTACCTTTACCTCAAGTTCCCGCATTTGCAGCAGGTAGTGTATTTGTTTTTGAGGATATCTCTATCACTCCAGACCAAATTCAAAAATTAGAGCTTCAAGGAATTGGAGAACGAAGAATTGAAGGTTTTGGTCGAGTCGTGGTAAATTGGTTAGATGAGTTAGAATCAGAAAAAAGTTTTGCAGCAAGAAGACCAAAATCAGGTTTAACCACAGAACCAATATTAAAAAATCAAACTTCACATATTTTAGCCGAAAAAATGGCAGAAAGATTATTACATCAAAAAATAGAACAAATCTTACAAAATCAAGTTGCACGTTTAAAGATTGAGGGAAATATTAGTAATAGTCAACTTTCTCGCTTACAATTAGTAGCTAGAAAAGCACTAGATATAGGTGACTGTAATTTAGTTCTGTCTCTTTTAAAGAATCTACCTGATCATGCTCAGAGACAATTTGAACGAGCAGCAATAAAAATAAACGAAAATCAAAATTCCCTCAAACAAGCACTTGATAATTGGTTAAAAAATCCAGAATCTTGCATGAGTGAGTCCAGAAATTTAACCGTACAAGTTGCTGATGTAACTCGAACTATGACAGATGAGTTCGCTATCAAAAATAAACTCCCTGAAAAATATGTTTTACGTTTAATTATAGCCATAGTCAGAAAAACAATCAAGGAGCATAAATAATGAATTCTGAACGTCTAAATATCCGCAATCATCGTCATATTATTGAGCGGATAATAATTAAAGGAATATTAATTCTCGATACACCAACTTGCTTGGGTAGTGGAGATGCTGATGGTTATACTGATTTAGTGATTTTACGAGACAATGTAGAAGATAAAGCTTTACTCATGGGTTCTTCTATTGCTGGAGCATTACGAAATTATTTACGAGAGCATGAATATGGTTATAATGGAAAGGAAATATCTGTATTATTTGGGGGACAACGCAGTGAAGAAGAAGGTGAGCAAAGTCCTTTAATTATTAATGATTCTCTCAGCAATACCATCCCTCATATAGAATTGCGAGATGCTGTGAAAATTAATCCCGTTACTAGAACTGCTGAAGATAAACAAAAATATGACTTGGAGTTGCTGGAAGCAGGAACAGAATTTGATATCTGTTTGGAATTAATTATTGAAAATAATCGAGAACAATTAATTAAAGAACTATTAATTGTTCTACAAGGATTAGAGGATGGTGAAATTTCTATTGGGATGAAAAAACGACGGGGTTTTGGTCGCTGTCATGTAGAAAAATGGCAAATATGGAAATTTGATTTACAAAAACCTGATGAGAGGATAGCGTGGTTGACTTTCCCTCATTGGACAATCGGTTTATTACCCGAATATCCGATATTCCCATCCATTGCTGATGCTTTGGGTATATCTTTAAATCGAGAGGATAAACGCGATCGCTTAATTATTCAGACTACATTCACCCTTGCTAGTCCTTTATTAATTCGTTCTGGACAAGCATCCAGCAATAAAGCACCTGATGTTGTCCATCTTAAGTCCCAACGAAATGGAGAACCGAAACCTATTTTATCTGGTACATCTCTAGCAGGAGTTTTACGAAATCGAGCAGAACGAATTATCAACACCATTGGTGTTAATATTAGAATTCTTGAAGATATTTTTGGTTCAGACTTAGGTAAAAATAAAACTCAATCCGCAAAAGCTAGTCGTTTAATTGTTTATGAAAGTGTTATAGAAGGAACTACAGATTTAATCCAAAATCGGATTGCGATTGACCGTTTTACAGGTGGTGCTTTACATGGTGCATTATTCAATGAACAACCCATATTTGCTAGTGATGAAACACAATTTACTTTAGAAATGGAATTACGTAACCCCAAAGATAATGAAATTGGTTTAATTCTGTTATTACTCAAAGACTTGTGGACGGGTGATTTACCTGTAGGAGGAACTAGTAGTATTGGGAGAGGAAGATTACAAGGAAAAACCGCAGATGTTATTTTAAAAAGAAATCAACAAGAAACAAAATTTACGATAGTGAAATCGTTAGAGGATGAATCTCTAGTTGTCAGTGATGCTGAATCTTTAGAAAATTTTATTAATGCATTATATGAGGAGGTAACTGAATGGAAAAACCATCATGTACAATTTTGTCAATCCCAGATAATTTAGATTTGAAAGCATGGTTAGAATTACAAGCAAAGGAAAATCGGTTAAACTATATTTTAGCTCATGCTGAAGATGGGGTAATTTGGGGGAAATTTCAAAATGGTAATTTAATTACACCCAGTGAACCTCTGGAATTATTTCCTAAATGTAAATTTCCCAAGTTGAGAAATGAAACTTTACAACAATGTCGGATTTTTGGAGATAAGTCAGAAGTAATGCTTTGGAAAGCAGATGCAGGTTTTAAAGCTCGTCTGATTCAAAATCATAATCTCAAATCAGAGGAATATATGATTGAAAATCAAATTTTATGGGGAACACACAAAGAAGCAGAGACAAAGGATTTTACCTTAGTTGCTGATGGTCAACAAGGTTTAAGACACGCTGTTCCTGTGATTGGTTTTCCGGAAAATTAACTCCATCGTCCTTTGCGTTTAACTGTTCATCACTATATTGATTATGATGATGCTGGTGTAGCTCGAATTTATTTGAGTCGTTTGGTTAATTTAACTATTTTTAAGGAGATGAAAAAATGAATCCTCAGCACATTACACCAATTTCTAAAAAACGTAGAGCTATTGCTCCTTATAATTTTATCGAATTACCTGATGAAAACAAAATAGTTTTATCACAAGAGCTTCCAAAACAAAATTCCTATGATATAAAACGACATACAGGTTATATTGAGTGTACTTTAGTCACAGAATCTCCTCTCTATATTCGTTGTGGATTAATTGTCAATGATTTTGAAAATTTTGGGGATAGTATTTGTAATCACGAAGAACTAAGTCAATTAACATTAGAACAACAAAAGCGATGGACTGATTTTTTTTGTAATCCAATTAATAATCTTCCACTTATTCCTGGTAGCAGTTTAAGAGGTATGTTCAAAAATATTCTTGAAATTATTACCTACAGTAAAATTCATCAAGTTTCAGGACAGAAAAAACTTTTTTTTCGTGCGGTTGCTTCACCCGATAAAGATCCTCTCACTGATGAATACAAAAGAAAACTCTGTGAGATAGAAAAGAGTGGTAATTTTAAAAGCAAAGTCAAAGTTGGATATTTAGAACAGCAAAATGATGGGCAATGGCGAATTTATTTGGCTAAAACACTTGAGGAACAGCCTTTTATATGGGTTGAAAAATCAGTTATTCCCCATGATATTGGTTTAATTGATCTAAATAATCCTGACTATAAACCTCAATATTTTAAGGTAAGATTTGATGGAATTTTTAAGCAAAAAACTCGCTATCTTGCCAAGAAAGTTAGTAAGAATGATCCTAATGACCAATATAGTGGTTATCTCGTAACAAGTGGCAATATGATTGAAGGAAATACAGAAGGTAAATCTTCTTCGAAAATATCATTGTTTGATAGGAGAAAAAACAAATCAATATGTCGAAATTGACCCTGGGGCGGTGGAAGATTATTGTGCTGCTTTAACTGATTTCCAGAAAAAATATTTTGATAAAAAAAAAGGCATTCTGAAAAATAATTATCCTGTATTCTTCAAAGACCCTACACTAGATGGCAAAGTGACCCTATTTGGTCATAGTCCTAATTTCCGTGTACCTTATACTTCCCCTACCAAAAATGGTCGTGCAGCTTCAGTTACTGATTTTATCCCTCCTAAATTAAAAGGCTCTGAAAATTCAGAAATTGACATGACAGAAGCAATTTTTGGTTGGGTAAATAAAAAATTAGAGCATCAAGCTTGTGCTGGAAGAGTATTTATTACTGATGCTACTATTGATAGCTCCATACCAGGGACACAGATTTGGTGTCAAGATAAGCCTGAAGATAGAATTACTCCTCCAATTTTAGCTACTCCAAAACCTACTACTTTTCAGCATTATTTAGTACAACCAAATCCAGAAGCAAAAAGAGAATGCCTAAAACATTATGGTAGTAGCACCATAATTCGTGGATACAAGCTGTATTGGCATCAAAAAGATGTTAGCTATAATTCAATTGAAGAAATAGATCAGAAAGAAATCACAAAGAAACCAAAGCAATATACAAAAATTAGACCTATTAATTCAAAAGTTAGTTTTCACTTCAAAATTTATTTTGAAAATTTAACTGATGAAGAATTAGGTGCATTATTGTGGGTATTAGATTTGGCAAAAGAGAAAGAAAATCGTCTTTACGTAAAAAACAATCAGGAATATCGTTTTTCTCTTGGTATGGGTAAACCTTTTGGAATGGGAGCAGTTAAACTTACTAATCAACAATTATGGCTGAGTCAGCGGAAAGAAAGTCGTTATCAAAAGTTATTTAGCGGAAATAACTGGGATACTGGAAATTATAATGACACTGAAATTGAAGCTCAAGTATTTGTAGAGTCGTTCAAAAATTATCTTTTAGATAAAATAGGTGAAAACTCCGATGTTAATTTGGAAGATGTACAACGCATCAAAATGCTATTGACAATGTTGAGTTTTCCCGGAAAACCAAAAGGTAGTGTACGATATATGCAAATAGAGCATCCGCATCATAAAAATGAGTACGATGAACGTCCAGTCTTACCAAATCCTTTTGATGTTTAAGATGTTTCATCAATGTAGTACTAGAATCTGTAAACACTACTAGAACTAAAACGTTCAGACTAACCGTAACTCTTTCTGTCCCAGTATCCCAAAATAAATACAATTGTTAGATATGTCAACAGAATTGACTGTTAACCAACACTTCCAAAATCTCACCACCTTCTCCCCTCGTAACTTTCAACGAGAAACTATTTTAAAACTCCTCCAGCGTCAAGATATCCTACTTCGCGCTCCCACTGGTTCAGGAAAAACTGAAACTGCGATCGCACCTTTCCTGTTTGCAAAAATCCTCAACTTCGATTTTCCCAACAAACTCATTTATGTTGTTCCCCTCCGAACTCTAGCTAATAGTCTGCGACAGAGAACAGAAATTCTGGTGCAACGCTGGTCACAATTTCATCAAATCCCTTGTCCCGTCGTTACCCTACAAACTGGAGAAAACCCAGAAGACCCTCGTTTTGAAGGTGATATAGTCTTTTGTACTATTGACCAGATGTTAAGCAGTTTCTTGAATATTCCTTACTCAGTTGGTCGGGGTTCAGCTAATGTCAACTCAGGAGCGATTTTTGCATCTTATTTAGTCTTCGATGAACTGCATTTACTTGACCCAGAACGTTCTTTTACCACCGTCCTCAAAGTTTTACAGCAAGTCAAAGGGATTTCCCCTTTTTTGCTGATGACTGCAACATTAACCAATGAACTTGCTACCCAAATTCAAAATTTAATCGACAATGGAAATAATTCAAATTGAAGATGCTGATTTACAAGCAATTGAAGGTCAACGTCGTCGTACTTTTCAGACTATATCTGAACCATTAACTGCTCAAGTTATCAAAAGTGGAATTGAGACTCATCACCATCAACGAGTTATTATTATCTGTAATACCGTTTCTCAAGCTCAAGGATTATATAAAGATTTACAGGAATTAAATGATGAGGAAACATTAAATATTACCCTATTACACTCTAGATTTTTGCCAGAACATCGTGCTGCAAAGGAAGCATTTTTAAAAGAAACTTTTGCCGAAAATTGGCAAGATGATGGTAATTGTTACGTCTTGATTTCCACTCAAGTTATTGAAGCAGGAATTAATATTACTTGTCAAATCATGCACAGTCAACTTTGTCCGATGAATTCTCTATTACAAAGAGCAGGACGCTGTGCTAGATTCCAAGATGAACAGGGTCAAGTTTTGGTTTATCGGACAATAGAAATTAATCAAGTTCATGCTGCACTTGCACAAGCAGATGAAGAAATAGAATCTAGTGATAAAAAAATAAGTTTTCTTCCCTATTCTACAGAAATTTGTGAGTTAACTTGGGAAGTATTGCAAACACATACACAATCAAATCAAGTTCATGAAAATGTTGGATTTAGAATTGAGGAAAATTGGATTAATCAGGTTCATACCGCAGAAGATATTCTCCAGCAAAAATCTCGACAAAATAACCGAATGCAATTTGAGCAGAATTTTGAAGCTGCTTTTTTTAGAGGTGAGAAATCTACTGCAACTGACTTGATTCGTTCTGTGGATAGTCGCAGTTTATTTGTCTGGGAAGAAACCGGATTTATTGATTTTGATGAAGAAACTATAGACCCCCAGAAATTAATGGCTTTTTCGGTTCCTATCTCTACACTTTGTAAGGTTTGGAGGGAGTTCAAAATTTAGAATTTGGGACAGATTGGATTTTCAAACGCATTGAAACCCCAAAAGGGAAAGCAGAAACATATAGTCAACCCCTTGCTACGGAAATTAAGTCTCGTGAATCATTAATCAGCAGCATCAAAATTTTAGTGAACCATCGCTATCTTTATTATGATGAAAATATTGGCTTGCTAATTGGGATTGATAAATCCGGTAATGGGTTCATTTCACCACCAAAACCACAACGCACAATCTCTAGTCAATATTGTTACGAAATGGATACATACGTTGGACATTTGGGTTGTATGTGGACTTGTTGGTATAAATCCTTTCCAACCTTACGTTTAAAAAATGGGACATCTGAACCAACTATATATAATAGTGTCAGAAGGGAACTACTACCAGCAGGGACAAAATTAATTAAACACAAAATCTTTCCCCAGGTTCAGGAGTCGGACGCAGAAGCTTTATTTGAGTTATTGGTATTTTTCGCTATTTTTACCCATGACTTGGGCAAATTACAAATTAAATGGCAAGAAGTGATGCGAGGATGGCAAGCAATCGCTCATTCTTCGTTCCAAGGTCACAACCCCAAACAGCACCTACTAGCACATACTGATTATAACCCAGAAGATGCTCGCCAAAGAACAGCGATGAAAGACTATGAGAGAAAATATAAACGTCCTAACCATGCTGTTGAGAGTGCTTATCTAGCACAAGATATTCTCCATCAATCTTTAGTACCTCTACTGCGTGATTATTTTCATGCTGATGACGAACAGATTAAAAATATCTGTTATACAGTGATTATGGCTACTGGTCGTCACCATTCAGCTTGGACTGGTGGTTGGAATCAATCGGATATAGCGAAGATAAAAAATATACAATTACATTCTCAAGCACAACAGGCGATCGCTCAAAGTTGGCAAGGTATGACAAGGTTTCTCAATCATAATTTACCTTTAACACCAGCAAATTTACGCAAAAGTATCTACCCGATTAAAAAAGAATTTGACTTGAATCAGTTAAATACTGCTGACGAATTTGAGTATTTTCATCTCTATTTGCTGGTAGTTAGAGCTTTAAGACTGTGTGACCAACGTTCCGTACAACTTTAGGAATAATATTCCCTTTGGAAGACCCCTCTT
The DNA here is from genome assembly GCA_963766435.1 of uncultured cyanobacterium. GTDB lineage: Bacteria > Cyanobacteriota > Cyanobacteriia > Cyanobacteriales > Nostocaceae > CAVXZH01. The sequence continues at coordinate 614,588 of CAVXZH010000006.1, read as the reverse complement.
CCAGGTGGGTATATACTCGATTTGGTAAGTAAACAAGTCGCACGAATGTGAGGACAAATGACACAGCAGCTATTTATTACCAAAAAATATGGTACGTATGCTGACACTTTCCTCATGTTAGGTTTAGCACAGCTTGTCAAGTACGCTCTCAAAGAAACTCAGCAAAACAGTGCTATTCAACTTGTGGATGAAGGAACGCGCTATTGTCTTCAACTAAAACAGACGGTGAATTTAGAATTGGTAGCTAAACTCAAGTATACCAATCCCTTCCCACCAGTCAAAGGTCAAAAAACTGATATTGGCAAAATACCACAGGAAATACCATGTTTTGACACAGTTGAGAAAAATGATGCTCGCAAACTCTATCGGAATTATATATTTGAACAACGGGGGAAAATTGAATTTAATGAAGATGCACCAAAACCACCGGATGCTCGTACCCAAAATGGTGTCATTCTCACTTCCATGCGTCATGACCGTAATCATAATGAGTTATGGTATTTAGGATGGAAACTTCAAGACCATTACGGGGCTTTGCTGGTTTCTTTATTTACGGCATTTAGCACCGAAACCCAGGAGATTAATGACTTAGTTAATCAGTTATTTACTCAAGCTACAGGTGATAAATTACCGGATACAGCTAGTGCAGTCAAAATCTATTTACCTACATTTGTCCAAGGTGTTAATCGTGTTAAAGCAGATAGCAATAAAGTAGACCCTCAAAAAGCAGATTGGTTAAGTTTATGGTTGATTGCTGGAGGTTTATTTACCTTTGGTATAGCCGAACGTGTCAAAATAGCAGAAAGGGTTTATGATTGGCGTGTTGTAGTTCTGGAACCTCAAGATATTCAATTCGATAAATATCTGGGAGTGTTAAATAAATTTCGTCAATTTAACCCTCCGTCTGGGGGACATGGTATTGCTCGATTTGATGTGGAGTTGATATTACGCTTTTGTCAAGAATTACTTAATCATCATTCTGCTCAAAGTGATGCAGAACCAGATGAATTTGATTTCGGTCAACCGATTAATCATTTTGTCAGTAGTTTTCTGGGGACTCACTTTGGTTCCAAAGGTCAAGTTTATGGTGTCAAAGAAGTTTTTTCTTTAGGATTACCGGGTTGGATTAGTCCTCAAAATTCTCAGGAATTAATAGATTATCAAAATGTTTTAAATGAGCATTTGCTAATCATTAGTACTTTATCTACCGAAGAAGGACACAGTGAATTATTAGCAGCTTATCGAGATTTTATTACTGGAACTAATTTGAGTCATTTTTTTGGTTTTCAAGTTAGCTATGCTGATTACATTGTCAAACGTTTAGCAGATGCTAAAGCTAAACCTCCGCGTTTATTTTCTCTCAACGGATTAAATCTCATGATGAAGAATTTTAATCATCGTCAAAATGACCAAGAATTGAATTTAACAGAAATTACTGAAGACCCTGGTTTTCTCCGCATAGCTAAAGCTATTAATAGCGCTACAGTCTATGCTGGAAAAGATGAGCATGGTTGGGATAGAATCTATGGTTTAGCACAGCGTTTGAGTAGTCAAGCTGGTTCTAAAAAGGATTTTATTATTGAACTTTCCATATTTCTCGCTAGTTATGAGAATGAGAATCTTCGCATTGATGAGGAATTAAAAAAGAAAGGGAAACCCCGACGTATTTGGACAACCAAGGATGATTTGGATCGGGTAATTAATTTGATTGAAAATTTTGGTTCTAGTTTAGTAGCTAACCTATTAATTGCCTATGGTTATGCCAAAGGTTGGGGTAAATCTAAACCACCAGATAAAACCGATGTTGTTGGTGAATCAGAAACCGAATTAGATAATATTGAAGAAGGAGAATCTGAAAATGACTAAAACTAAATTTCCCGCTTACTCAATTTCTCTGAGTGGTTTACTTTCTTTACAACTCCATGCTTTAAATAATGAAGGTAATGAAGGTAATCAATCTTTAACTCGACGTTATTATATTATTCAGGATGGGATGAATGAACCTGAATATGTGAATGGGATTTCTGGGGATATGTTTAAACATATTCAATCAGAACATTTACACCGGATTGCGCTGGAATCGGGATTAAGTTTATCTGAAGGGGGTAAACAATTTAATCCTGATAGAATTGGTTATGACCTGGATAAAAATCTCTCGGTATTTACCGACAAAGATACTGATTTAGCGGCAAAAACGGGTAAAGTTATTCAACTTTGTACTATCAGCGATTTAGAAGGTTTCATGGTGACAGAGAAAAAAGGACAAACTCTCAAGCGTGATTCTGTCATTGAGTTTGGAGCAGTGGTGGGAAAACCAACTTTTGTGAAAACTCAGAGTTACTTTCATGCTAAATATGGTGTAGACAATCCCACACCTTATAATGTTCAAGTCAGTTCTGGTTTATATGCGACTGTCCTGAATATTGAAGCTTTTCGCATTGGTTATAATCCCCACAATTTTGGCTATAGTATTAATATTGAGGAACGGAAAAAACGTCTTGATGCTTTACTCAAAAGTGTCTTGTATACCTATTTGCAACCTAATGGAGCAAAACGTAATACTCATTTACCCCACCCTGACCATTTTGAAGGTGTGATTACCCTCAGCAGTCGTCGTTGTCCTGCACCCATGATTAGTTCTTTAGAACCCAGCTATAGCACTCAAATTCATAGTTTAGCTGCTACCTTGAATAACCTCAATGGTGCTGAGACAATTCGCTGCTTCAAATTTGATAATATGGCTGAATTTGCTGACCAAATCGAGATTTTAATTAATCAAACTCTACCTTGGGATAGTGAAAATGCCGAAGCAATTGCCTAAATCTGAAAACTCCCCACCACCAGAAATAATCAACCAGTGGCTAACTGTCACATATCAACCTGTTAGCTTATTTTCTCTCAAACGTTCCGATGCTACTAGTATGGCTGGACGGTCTAATTTAGTACCAACTCCCTATGCTATAAAAATGGCATTATTGAAGGTGTTGTTAGAGAGTCAGGGAAGACAACATCAAGATGATTTTGACCAATGGATTAAAACCGAATTTACCTGGATTCGAGATTTAACCATTTATATCTGGCCTCCAGAAAGATTAATTGTGAATCGGAATGGTTATAAACTACGCTATTATGACCAAACCGCAGATAAAGCCGATAAAACCCGTCCTACCCTACCAATGCAAGATGGTTTTGTGTTTCGGGAATGGGTCTATTTGCAAGGACATCTACAAATTTGTTGTCGTGCGGGAAATCATTTAGCAGAACTAGAACAATTATTTACCCAAATTAATTACTTTGGTAAAAAGGGTTGTTTTTTTCAATATTTACCTGACTTGAAACAAGAAACTTCTGCACCATTATTTCAGACTAATCTAGCTAATGGTTTTACCATCCAACCAATGGATGATTTAGGGGAAAAGACGACATTTAATCGGATTAATCCTTTTTCCACTGAAAAAGCTCAATTAGATAAAGATAGAGTGATTAAATCAGGATTTTTACCTCTGAAACTTATCGCGACTAGCGCTCGTTATGACATTTACGAAAGATATTGAAACTACTTTTGCTAGCATGAATTTAATCATGCGACCAGAGGCAAAATCAACCAATTTTGTCAGTTTAGAATCTTGGGTATCCGATACTCAATTTGCACCAGTCTGGATTCCTTTACAGATTGTTAATGGTATTACCAAAATAATGCCTGTATTACCAGATTGCCGATTATATCCGCAATTAATGCAATCAATTTATCAGCGCATTCTTAGTCAAGAAATCATTCTAGATTGGCAAAATCAACCATATCAATTAACAGGAGTTGAAGTTGACGCTAATGCTCTGCATATAATGCTAATTTCCATTTTTCCTACTGCACCATTACCAGCAACATTAGGAAGGGCTATTCATGCTCAATGTTTTCAATGGTTTGCTAATGCTGACCCGATTTTAGCAGAGAATTTGCATCAGGAAAACAGTTTACCTATAACCATAGCGATGCAATATATTTCACCCCAGAAAATGCTGTTGAGAATTACGTTGTTGAAGCGAGAACTTTTAGCACCTTTGCTATGGGGATTAAGTCGTAATTTAGGAAATGAGATAATATTGGCAGGAATATCTTGTCAAGTGGGTAAATGCATAAATATTCTGGAATCTACCAGCTTTGAAAAATTAGCAGAAATACCATCACAAAATATCATTGAATTACAGTTTCTTTCCCCCACGAGTTTTAAGCAAAAACAGAATGTGCAACCTTTTCCCCTCCCAGAGTTAGTTTTTGGTAATCTGTTACGTCGTTGGAACACATTTGCACCAGCAAAGCTCCAATTTTCTCACATTGAATGGTCAGGTTTGATTTCCGCTTTTGAATTGAAAACCCACGCTTTGAAAATGGAAGCTGGTGCAGAAATTGGTAGTAAAGGTTGGGTTAAATATCGTTTTTTAGACCCAGAACAAGCGAGAATTTCTACGATTTTATCTAATTTTGCCATCTTTGCAGGAGTAGGGAGAAAAACAGGTATGGGTATGGGACAAATCAATTCAAAATTCAAAATTCAAAATGAAGAATAAAGAATAGAGAATAGAGAATTAAGACTCATCAGAAATTGTGTGTGGAGCAGGCATCTTGCCTGCTTGAATTTGAGCTTAAAGGCGGGCAAGATGCCCGCTCCACAAGAGATAGACATATTTAAAAATGGGGAAAATTAGTAATGAATGAAGATTATTTACCCCTAGCTTATTTGAATGCTTGGGAATATTGTCCACGCCGATTTTATCTAGAATATGTATTAGGTGAAATGGAAGATAATGAACATATTATCTTAGGTCGTCATGTCCACCGAAATATTGACGAAGAAGGCACTTTTCAAGAAGGTGAAACCGTGATTCATCAACAGCAGTGGTTATGGTGCAATTGCCTAAAAATTGCCGGGATTATTGATGCTGTAGAAGAATCCAATGGTCAACTAGTACCAGTGGAATATAAAAAAGGAAAAATGGCACAACATCTAAATGATCATTTTCAACTTTGTGCAGCAGCTTTATGTTTAGAAGAAAGAACAAAACGGACGATTACTTATGGGGAAATATTTTATCATACCAATCGGAGAAGACAGACAGTAGCATTCACACCACAACTAAGACAAATGACAGAACAAGCTATAGCATTAGCTCACGTTGCTAGTCAAAATAAAATGCCAGCACCGATTGATAACACCAAAAAATGTCAATCATGTAGTCTGCAACAAATTTGCTTACCCTTTGAAGTCAAACAACTAAAAAATCAGGATTACTAAAATATGACTACCCTCTATGTAATTCAACCCGATGCTGTTTTAAGCAAAGACTATGAAGCCTTTCAAGTAGCATTAAAACAAGAAGATGGTTCTTGGAAAAGACAGAAAGTTGCAGCTCAAACCGTAGACGAAGTTATTTTGATGGGAAATCCCCAAGTTACCGGAGATGCCTTTGTTTATGCATTAGAATTAGGAATGCCCATTCATTATCTTTCTAGCTTTGGTAAATATCTAGGTTCCGCACTACCTAAATCTTCTCGGAACGGTCAACTGAGATTAGCACAATATGAAGTTTATCATAATCCTGTGCGTCGTTTAGAATTAGTCAAAGCAATTGTCACCACCAAAATTCATAATCAATATAACGTATTGTACCGACACAATCAAAAAGATAATCCTCTCAAAGAACGTAAAAGCCTAGTAAAAAATCAACAAAATATAGACCAAGTGAGAGGAATAGAAGGTTTAGCAGCTAGAGAATATTTTGCGTGTTGGCAAAATATGGTAGGTAAACAATGGACATTTCAAGGCAGAAATCGTCGTCCACCCACAGACCCCGTTAACTCATTACTAAGTTTTGCGTATGCATTATTAAAAGGACAAGTAATATCTGCTGTACATATTGCTGGTTTAGACCCCTACATTGGCTATTTGCATGAAGTTCATCACGGTCAACCCGCAATGGTCTTAGATTTAATGGAAGAATTCAGAGCATTGATAGCAGATAATTTAGTATTGTCAATTTTGCATAACCGAGAAATCCAACCCGAAGATTTTAACGAAAGTTTGGGAGCTTACAGACTCAAAGATAAAGCGAGAAAATCATTTCTGCAAGCATTTGACAAAAAAATGAATGATGAATTTAAACATCCCGTATTTGATTATCGTTGCACTTACAGACGAGCCATAGAATTACAAGCACGTTTACTAAGCCGACATTTACAAGAAGGTATTCCCTACAAACCGTTATCATTAAGATGAGTACCACACTGTTTTATCTAATTATTTACGACTTACCAGATAGCAAAGCTGCGAACAAACGACGGACACGCTTACACAAAATGCTGAGTGGCTATGGGAAATGGACTCAATATAGTGTATTTGAGTGTTTTTTGAATGCTGTACAGTTTGCTCAATTACAGACTAAGATGGAAAAACTAATTAAACCAGATCAGGATTCGATTAGAATTTATGTACTGGATGCTGGTAGTGTGAAAAGAACCATTACTTATGGTTCGGAGATACCTAGACAAGAACAAGCAATCATTATATAATTAACCTATCAGCCTAATTTTTTGGCAAACCGAAGCGGGGTCAAAAACCCTGGGGGGTTTGCCAAATCGCCAGAACCTTGACAATTCAATACTTTCAGCGTTTCATTAGTTTCAGTTGGCGGTTCACCCAAAGCCTGTAATGAGGTTTTGAATGAGGTCGCCAAAACCGCCTCTAGAATCCACTTCTAGACTATGTTTCAGAGGGCGGATGTCTTTCTACAACCTAAATCCCCTAACGGGGACTGAAACTAGACCCGTGGCTATCCTCAGATTCAGGATGGCTTAGTCTTTCTACAACCTAAATCCCCTAACGGGGACTGAAACGCTGAAATAAATTGCAATGGACTAAAGCCAGGCAACTTTCTACAACCTAAATCCCCTAACGGGGACTGAAACAATTATACCAAGATTGGCATTCCAGAACCGCTAAACTTTCTACAACCTAAATCCCCTAACGGGGACTGAAACATAGAGACTATTTGCTAAAACCCTCATCTTTATTTCTTTCTACAACCTAAATCCCCTAACGGGGACTGAAACTCTTCTTTCATCTTATCTTCACTCCTGATGCTTCTACTTTCTACAACCTAAATCCCCTAACGGGGACTGAAACACTCCGAAGCGGCCACAGATTTGAGCTTACCCATTACTTTCTACAACCTAAATCCCCTAACGGGGACTGGTGCGACTATCAGTTGCACGAATTGAGTGAGTACCTCAGAAATACTCCTGGTTAATGTCTGAACCAGTACCCGCCCGAAGGAGCATCACGGGTAACTATGATGTTTCACAGCTAGAGGGTAAAGTGCGTGACTTCAGCGAGTCGTAATGTAGAGGAATCGCTAGGGTAAAACCAGAAGGGTTAATGAGAATGAACTCTTGACGAGGCACCGTGATGAGGAATTACCGAAAACGACTGATACGGTAAATGGGGTAAAAAAACACAGAAAACTGTGATGATATTCCGCCCTGTCCTCGGAATATTCAGACACCATGATACCCCCGGTGTATAGAGAGAACCCGACCTGGTTGTAACTCAAACGTGTGATATGAAGTAACCCCAATGAGGTCTAACCACTATTTCCAATGTGATTAGTAGAGATGGAGTAATCCTACTTTAATCCCCCAGTGGGTGTGAGATGCCATAAAAAGCTAAAGTTGCTGCGTCGAAAGACAACAGGAATAAATAACTGAGCAAATAGGTCAAATGACCAACTTGAAAGAGTGCTGACGTATGGCGGGTGAATCCCTTGTTTTCTCTGCAATTAGAAACCGAATCTTTGGGGAAAAGTTAGATGCAATGAAAATTTGTGAACGTAACCCAAGGAAAAACTACCTAAATGGATAAAGCGCTTCGCGCTCAGAAGTGTAGCTTAGGGGACGAACGCCAAAGAATATTAAGGCAATCAGAGGTGGTAGTTGCAATACTATCAATACTATACAGTCTTTCTGGAAATTATTCAGAACTTCTGATGAGCATTGGATTTGCCAAAGCCGGATGCTTGGTAACTTGCTTGTCCGGTTTTTTCGGGGGGAAGGGAGTAGCGATACTCCTACCCTACCCACTAAACCTACTTGTCTCAATCAATCCATTCAAAGATGCTGCTAAAGCTTTCTACAACCTAAATCCCCTAACGGGGACTGAAACGGTCTAATCTTTCTTGCTCTGTTAGTGTCACTTTACCCAAGTGATGGCAGTGGGGTGGAACCATAGGATGGCAGTAAAAAACCTAGAAAGATTGATTATTGCGTTGTACCAAAGACGGAATTAATAAAGAGGTGGAAGCATGGGATGGCAGTAAGTAGAAAAATGGAACCATAGAAATGGCAGTAAGTATAAGCGGCTGATAAACAGAAAGAAAACCTTGATATAGCAATGGTTTTAAAGGGAATATCTGGATAAGTATTTGTGGGAATAAAACCATAAAACTTATAAATTTAAAGTATAGATCGCCAATAGATTAGTACTAGAGTACTAATTAACTCTGATATGATGTTATTAAAATACTGTTTCCAACAATTTTTAATGATTTAATACCAGATATGTAAGCACCCTACAAAACGCTATTTTTCATCTGAGGCAAAGGATTGTAGGCAATCGCATTACCATTTTCTGGAACCATAACCGTGGCAGCAAGTAAAAGGAATTAGCAAATTAATGGTTTTTCACTCAAAATATTCATTTCAATAGAAGAATAAAACTAACGTATAAATTGCGTACAGATGTAGTAGTATTGACAGAAATCGAGTTTAGGACATAGTCTAAATTACTAAATTTGTTAAAAAGCTAGTATCTAATGATTCAAAAAGTACGGGACTGTCCATTATATAAAATGGAATATGACCTATACGTTTAGGATATTATGGCCAATAACCAAGGGTTTAAATTACACAAAATATATTTTTTAGAATTTGTGTATAATATTTAATGTGTTCTGTGCTTTTATACTTTCTCTTCTATCTGGAAGCATATCGTGGCAGTGCCTTTGTGGAAGCATGTCGTGGCAGTTACTGCCATCTCATGGTTCAAGTCACAAATTTTGTAGCTTTCTACAACCTAAATCCCCTAACGGGGACTGAAACATTTATCCCATGAAAAATGGGTTAGTCTGTGGCGTTCTCTTTCTACAACCTAAATCCCCTAACGGGGACTGAAACAAAGGAATAACATTGTTTTCTTCTTCAGCGTCTTCTTTCTACAACCTAAATCCCCTAACGGGGACTGAAACGGTTTAAAGTCCATCGACTAGCCCCAATTTTGCCATCTTTCTACAACCTAAATCCCCTAACGGGGACGGGTGCGACTATCAGTTGCACGAATTGAGTGAGTACCTCAGAAATACTCCTGGTTAATGTCTGAACCAGTACCCGCCCGAAGGAGCATCACGGGTAACTATGATGTTTCACAGCTAGAGGGTAAAGTGCGTGACTTCAGCGAGTCGTAATGTAGAGGAATCGCTAGGGTAAAACCAGAAGGGTTAATGAGAATGAACTTTTATTGGGATTTTATACAGAATTAACAGTATTGCAATACTAAATATTTTCCTATGTATTGACAAATCCACGTTCGTATAGTACATTTGTATTGATTATGGTCGATTTGCGTTCCAGAACTTATCCTTCAGTTCATACTGGGGGATTTTTTATTTTATTTGCTGATAAATAGATAAAATTCCACCACTGACCTTTTCTTTTGAATTTTTCAAAGATACACTGATGGTCAAAACGATTTAACATATTGAGAAAAGTATCATCAGCAAGGTTTATCTTATGGCTAATATAGAACGGGATGAAAAACGAGAGCATCGCATTGAAACGGAAATCATTGCTGATGCTGATGATAAAGAAGACCGCGCAATGGGTTGGTACTACTACCTTGATGATAGTCTCAACTGTCCCTTTCTCGCGAAATGGAAGAAAAAGAACCGTAAGACATCTACTATTGAGGAAAAGGAAGTGGAAGTGCTGTCTATGTCAGCCGATGATGAATGTTTAAAAGATATGTTTGTAGATGTGGTTTATCCAGGTGGTAATGATGAAGATGTCTTGTCTGCTAAGTTATCGGAAATAGAAGCAATTAATGCGGATAGTGAAACTCAAGAAGCCCTCGCAGATTGGCAGTATTGGTTAGCTAGAGGATATAAGTTCTGAAAAATCCAATGGTTTTAGTGAGGTATACAAACAGATAAAGGTTGCCATAAGCGTTGTCCCTTTTGACCGATAGTTTCCTCAGCCAAAAGTGTCACCTCTCCTTGATGATTCATCATCCAACCCCTAGCCGGAATAATTTCATCGGTGTGAGCAACAGGAGGCGAATAATTCTGACTTTCTTGGTTTAACATATTCCCGGCGGTTCCTTCCACCCAAATGAATTGAGGAGAGGTATTTCCTAAAACATCGTTAGGACTAGATGGTACTCCTCCTCTACCAGTAATAGTAAATTTATTGTCCGTTCCGGAATTACAGAGATTAACAGCAATTAAGGTAGTCGGGTCAACTACATTTTTTGGTAGTTCCACTAACCCTTGAGCCGGATTAATCCCAGAAGTACTAAATGTTACGGTTCCTTGCAAAGTCGGAGCCGAAGTCTGGGAAATAGCGGTTATATCACTACTAGATAATAGAAAGGTAGGATTCACTGATAATGCTGCAAATTCTTCATCATTCAATCCTAACTGATTTTTTACTTGGTCACGAGTGAGGGTGGTAAAACCGAAAACATAGGGAACGTTAATGGTCACAATTCCTCCCTGTGCTGTACGAGCATTAGCCGTAATATCGCTATTTTCTTGAGGAAATCCTAACAGAATATCACTTTTGATATGGATATTACCACCATCAGAAGTTCCTGCATCTGTGGAAATCTTACTCCCATTTCTTAATTGAATATTTTGGGCAGTGAGGTTAATATTCGCCCCTATACCTGATACCGTTGTCCCTTCAATTCTACTATTATGATTGAGAGCGATCGCATTACTAACCACATGAATATTCCCCGCTCCACCACTTCCCAATGCTTTAGTACTCAAAGTTGACCCATTATTGAGAATCAACTGATTAACATTCAAATTCAACGAACCTGCATTTCCGGTAGCATTGGGATTAGTAAAACCAAAAAAACTCCCCACCGAAGCCTCAATACTACTAATAAATTGACCATTATTCCCGGAGCCGATAATTTCTACCCGGTTAGCATCAATCTTAATATTTCCTGCCAGTCCAGACCCCAAAGAAGCCGCAGAGATGATTCCTCCATCCCGCAACGTTACCACAGGGGTAGAAATAGAGATATCCCCACCCCGACTGGATGAGAAGGTGCCAGTAGCAAAGTAAGTAGGACTAACCCCACCACTAGCTAGTACATTAGAAACACCGGATAATTCCACCGACTCAGTAGCCCGAATAGTTAAATTACCTCCTGTTCCCCCAGTGGTAATAAATTTTTGTTTACCAGTAATTGCTCCATTTGCGGAAGTAATTCCAGACCCACCGGAGAGATACAAACGCTTAGTATAAATGGTAATATCTCCAGCATTACCATCAATACCCACAGAGTTGGTGCTGATTAAACTTTGGACGGAGCTTCCCGTCGGGTTAGGTAAAAGCTCTACTAATTCGCTGGCTTGAATATTGATATTTCCTGATGCTGCTTGAGTCCGAGTGATACTGGAAATTCCACCCCCATCGCTAATTATAAACCGTCCACCGGTAAAGTTGATATTTCCGCCTGTACCACTACTCCCCTCAAGTGTGCCATTATTAATAAAAGAACTAACCATCTGAAAATCTTGAGCGTGGATGCTCAAATTTCCCCCATTTCCTGCACCTAAGATGGGACTACCTGCTACCACTCCATTATTCATCAACAGCTTTCCTGTATCAATGATAATATTTCCAGCTGCTCCTGCACCAGCAGTACCGGTGATGAGAACATTTTGTGGGTCGAAAAAGTTAAACGTTCCCAAAATCAGAAATTGAGAAACGGTCTGTTGAAAACTAGTAAATCCAATCCCACTAAGTTCCACTGAGTCGGTAGCATGAATATTCACGGCACTCCCGGCACCATTTCCCTGGGTGAGAGTGGATATTTGCGAACCCTGATTTACCTGAAATGTTTGAGCATTAATATTAATACCGCTACCGTTGATATTTCCCCATGTCAATCCATAAAGTTGGGAACCGCTCAGAGTCACATTTGCCCCTCTAATATCTATCTTGCCACCACCAAGTCCGCTAGTATTAATCTGAGAACCAGATATTTGAATATTACCAAAAGTGCTAATATTGTCATAATTCAAATTCAAACCCGTTGCAGTGGGAACAAAACTGACTAAACCAGGACTAGCAACACTACCAAGCAGAATTTGTCCCATACTAGCAGTGATATTACCCCCGGCAAGTTGGATATCACCACCAACTAAAGCTAAGGTTTGACTAGAATCTACTGCTAAACCAATTTGGTGGGAAATGGGAACTGGAATGGGAAGAGTGGGTAAATTCTGTTGTCCAACGACTTGGGATTGGTTGACAATTGCTCCAGGAGTATCTCGAAATCTCAACCCGATGGGAATATTGATGGTTAATACGGGTATTTGAGGGTTAGTACTGCTGAATTCAAAGCTGTGATCAAAGACAACGCTATCAGCTGTGGAAGCTAGAAACGACCCATGCAAATCTAATTGAGCATTGGGTCCAAATATAATCCCTTTGGGGTTGAGTAAAAATAGATTCGCATTTCCCAATACTCCCAATGTTCCAGAGATGTTGCTAGGATTATTGCCAGTAATTCGGGTAAATATATTAGTAATATTAGTAGGATTGGTAAAATAGACTTTTTCCCCTGCACCGATATTGAATTCTTGAAAACTGTGAAAAAGGTGAGAGTTACGAATAGCTCCACCATCTATCCGTTGCATGGCTTTACCATTAACAGTGTCAGCCATAGTACGTGAATTTTCTGTCCCCAATGTTTTATCGGGTATTATTTGAGCTATAGTAGGTAAAGGTGAAAAAGTCAGAAGATAAAAGATAGAAGGTAGATAGCGTAAGACTTTCATATTCATCCCCAACCCTCCTGGTAAACTTTAGAAGGGTTTTAACTGCGAATTTCGCTACCTTCTAGCGTTCTACATATTTTATCATTAACGAACTACCAACCTATAAAATTTGTTCGTAGTTGCGCTTCAGCGCATGCTCAAGTGTAATTTGTAATTCTGCGCGACAGTAAATAATCCCGCGAGATCCTTCCCGACCGTCAGGATGACAATACTACCTTCTTCCCTTAACTGAACCGTATTGCACTATATTCAGTGATATAAATTCTATGAAACTCGCTTACGTTTAAGGTTGAAAGCGCTGAAGCGCAACTACGAGCCAGAATTATGGTTGTATATTAATAGTGAAATAAAGTCCTTGTTCCTGCAAAGTTCTATCACTGGCTTTGACATGAATCAAGGGAATACCATAATCTAAACGCGCATTCCAGCGATCGCCCATTTGCCAGATTAACCCCAAACCAGTTCCCAGCAAAGTATTGGTGTCGGGATTTGGTTTGACTCCATTCTGGTTCCAACCTATGCCAAAATCCAGAAAGGGAGCTATTTGTAAAACCCCTTGCGGTGCTGATATCCGAAGCATAGGAATCCGAAGTTCGGCAGATGCGATCGCCCCATTATCGGTTAACATTAAATCTTGACGATATCCCCGCACACTGGAAACACCACCAATTCCCATTTGTTCGAGAGACAATAACGAATTTGTGGATAGTTGAATATCAGAACGCAGAATTAACAAAGTCTCTGGTGCTAATAATTGTACATATTGTCCTTGTCCGCGCCAAGCAAAAAAGCGATTATCTGGACCACTACTATTGATGGTAGTACCCCATAAATCTATCCCTAGCGAAAATTGCGATCGCACTCCAAAAACTTGACGAGGACTCCGTTGGACATATTCTTGAAAAAAGCGCAAAGCGGAAACACGGGTTTCACCTTGCTGATTAGCTCCTGATGCTAAAGCAAATCTCTCTCCCAACAACGAAGTTTCACTTTCTTGTCGGGAAAAAGTTAGTCCTAAAGCCAATTCTCGATTCGGTTTTTGGACAATCGGTTGACGATAAGTGATTTGATAGGTACGTGATTTTCCCTGAATATCCAAACTATTAAATGGTGGTTCCATTACATTTGTGCTGCTCACACCTGCACTCAAGCGAATTGTTCCATAATCAGGATTGATGGGGAGAGTATAGCTACTATTGATTTCATTACTTCCATCTGTATTGTTGTAAGATATCTCCAATCCATCCCCAAAACCTAGTAAATTAGCTTCATTAATCCGCATACCACGTCGGAAACTACCAATACTAGGAGAACGGTTATTATCAGTGAATAGATTGAGGCTAAAAGTATCCGCTTCTCTGACTTTTACTTGTAAACGACTTTGTTGGGGACGAATCCCAGCTTGGAGTTCAGCCGAAATATTCGCAATTAGGGGGTCTAATTGTAGTAATTGTAAGGCTTCCAGCAAACGATAGCGGTTGAGAGGTTTTTGGGTAGCGATTTCTAAACGCGATCGCACATAATCAGGATGAAGACGGTGAGTACCAAGAATCTGAATTTCGGTTAATTCCCCTTCCATAATTTGGACTTTCACCACTCCCCCATCTCTAGAAAAGGTTTGATGAGCAGTAATCACTGCACCAGAATTGATGTATCCTGCGGTGACGTATTTCTGGGTTATCGCTGCTTCCACCGCAATTAATTCTGTAAAGGTGATTTCTCTACCTGTAAAAGCTTGGGTGACGGATGCTAATTCAGCATCACTAAAAGCCGTATTTCCCTCAAATTTAAAGGATTTCACCCGAATTGTCCCCGGAATTTGGGGAGAAACTTGATTGGGGAGAGGAATGGGGGTTGTGGGTGAGAGAGGAGAGGGGAGAGGTTGCTGTGGGTGAAGAGGTTTTAATTCCGATGCTGGAGGGAGAATGGGATTCGGATTTATACCTTGTATCGCTATGGCTGGAACTGATTGTCCCCAAAATACAAATGGTAAAATTCCACTTAGCGAAAATAATATTTTTACCCTATAAGCCATATTTAATACTCGATTAGAGTTAAGTGCTGATACCAGAACTCAACTTCAATCTTATAGCACAATACAGTTCAGTTAAGCTGAGAAATGGAGTAGAGTCCATATATTGTCATCCTGACGGTCGGGAAGGATTGCGAAATCCTTCCCGACCGTCAGGATGACAGTATTACTTTCTCCCTTAACACCAACTGTATTGTCTGATACTAGCTAAGGTAGTTAGGACATTTTTCTACTCCCTACTCCCTCACAGATAATTTATGTAATTACTCAGGATGTGGAAAATTTGGATTTACGCCCTAATTTTTTTAAGCCAAGCGTCTTTTTTGCTGTTGACGACGTTGTAATTGATGCATATGGTTAAATAAATGCCAACAATATTCTTCTGGTAATCCACAGGTAATAGCTCCCCGCAAAACCACATTAAAGTACCAATCGTTGGGAGCTATTTCTTCTGTGAGTTTATTTACCACTACATAAGTAAGAACATCATTGTATATCTGATTTTTGCAATGAATATCAATTACTTCATGTCGGTAAAGTCCTTGAGCCACACCTTCTCGTTGGTCTAGATGTTCGCGTAATCGCCAAGGTAAGTGATACAGTACTCCTTTCACTGTCGATTCTGGATCTTTGACGACATCTAAAACCCCACAGTGCCGATGAGGAGAATAGAGATAAAATCCTAATCGATAACCTGTTAATACTGCTGGTCCAATCACGTAATCATGAGTGTTTTCACCCAAGGTACGCTTCAAATCAACTGGACACATACAACTTCCATAAGCAAAGTAGTAGAACATCGGTTCTGTTAATATTTTTTGGTGCAGCTTTCTCCCTGTTTTCAGAGCATGATGAGATTGCACCTCAGTCCATTGTGAGTATCCCTGTTGATTACTCATTGCACCTAACATTATAGTCGCTACGACGATTATTATATTATCATGGAATGAAAAAACAACTGTATTCCGATTGACAAACCGTGATTTGTATATTAACCAGCAGGTTTCCAGGTTCCGTGAAAACTGTGGGGAATGACACTAGGTAAACCCAATTTACACACAGGTTCTTCGTTGAGGCGATCGCTGGCAAAAATCCAAACTTGGCTATGATCAGAGTTACTATCGTACACTACGGTTAAAATCCAACTTTGTTCAGGGTGATGAGCATCTTGAACATGAATCGGTTCAGCAGGATAGCGATTTGCTCCTAAATCTGCTGTGGTCAGGGTTTCAGTTTGATGGTCGTAAGATGCGATCGCATTAAAAATTTCTTGGCTAATATCTGTTCCGGGAAGAGATAAGGACATATATGTATAGGGTGACACTTGTCCTACATATAACTGTGGTACGCTAGGAAAATCACAATGTTGATCTATCAATGGATAAATTGCTGTCACCTGAGCGGTTTGGGGTTGAATCTCAACTCGCGTTAATGTAGCTTTAGCTGTAGTATGTGTTTTACCTGTAATAACTTCTTGCAGAAATTGGTTAGTTTTAAAGTCTTGATATTGAGCAAAATCTATAATTAACGAACCATTATCTTCATAACCATTAGCAAAATGCCACTGAAACCAAGGTTCAGTTTCTCCACGACTGACTAAAGATAGATTTTCGCGGTCAATGATAATAATTTGTGTACCTAGTTGAGGTTGCCATTTATAGGAATCACTATAGCAGCTAATCCCTAAAAGCACAGATAAAGTATTAATCTGGATGGGAGGAATAAAAAAGACTAAATATTTGCCAACCAGTACAAAGTCATGTATGATGGGTAATCCTTTGAGTGTCAATGCGGTTTTCTGAATTACCTTCCCAGTCAAGTCACTTTTATAAACATTTAAAATCGCATTTGCTCCTAAAGTGATGCCAAAGTTAAAAATTTCCCTAGTTTGGTAGTCAACTTTAGGATGGGCAGAATAAGGTAATCGCTGATTTAAACTCCCTAAATTATCTAAACCTTGGGTTTCTAGGCTTTGTAAATCCAGAGCATAAGGATTACCAGCTTCCCAAAGTGCTAATAGTCGGTCTGGTAATGCTAACACCGAAGTATTAGCCGTATTTTTAATTGGTTTACTCCAGCGATGCCAGATGGGACCGGGTGGGGTCATTCCATAATTACCATAAAGGAGTTTTCCCGCAGCAGCTTCCTCTTGATAACCAGCAGTTTGCACATAGCGATAAACTCCCGTAGCCCCATCATTGGTAAAATGGACAGCAAGAATAGCCCCATCTCCATCAAACCAATGTCCCACCCGCATATCACCCCGTTCTAATTGACCAGGTTCATTGCGGTAGAGAGTACCCCGTAAACCTGGGGGAATTTTACCAGCGAGAATGGGTAGTTGAGTTTCTGGAAATTCTGAAGCTGGTTGAGCGATCGCCCCAAACCAAGCTTTTGTGGTTAAATTTTGGTTAATGGTTTTCATTGAAATTTTGGCTAGATATCTATCTAATTGTTACATTTATTCTCAAAAATTAATAATCATAGTAAAAGTTTCTGTCAAGATAAAAGAGATAAGAACACTTGTGCTAAGTTGAGGATACTTTGAGACTCAGTATTCGTCTAAGAGAAAAATCATGGCTCAGTCAGTAACACCAGTTCCAGAACCTATTGATACTACTGCACCAAAGAAAGGTCAGGGTAAACCTTCTCCACGGGTGCTAATTCCTTTAGCTTTATTTATTGCTGGGGTAGGTTTTGCGATTTGGTACTTTATCTCAATCACACAAACCACTAATACTATTCGAGTTAGTGGTCGGATAGAAGGTTATGAAACTGATATTGGGGCAAAAGTTCCTGGTCGAATTGAATCAGTCGCAGTCCGAGAAGGGGATGCAGTTCATCCAGGTCAAGTAATTGTCAAACTAGATGATGCAGAGATTCGCGCTCAACTCAAGGGAGCATCTGCGCGTTTAGATTCTATCCAAAGACAAGAAGAACAAGCTCGGTTACAAATAAATGTTCTGGAAAGCCAAATTTTGGAAAATCAACTGACTTTACAGCAGTCCCAAGGAGATGCGAATGGTCGGATTTTTCAGTCGGAATCGTCTTTAGCTTCATCTGGGGCACAATTGAATCAGGCGATCGCGCAGGTGGAACAAGCGGAAGCTGAGTTAAGATTAACCAAGATTAATCGCGATCGCTATGCTAAATTAGCGAATGCAGGTGCCATCACTAGACAACAATTTGACCAAGCGCAAACTAACTATGAGACAGCTACAGCGACATTAAAATCCCGCAAAGCGGCTGTAAATTCATTTCAAAAATTAGTAAATGCTGCCCAAGGACAATTAACCCAATCTAAAAGTACAGGCATAAATCCCTTAATCCGGAATTCCCAGTTAACAGGATTAAGAACTCAATTAGTCCAAACCCGGTTAAAATTAGCTGCTGCTCAAGCTGATGTTGCCAATGCTAAAGCTTTTCAGCAAGAAATTCAAGCCAAAATCACGGATTTAAATGTGATTAGTCCGATTGATGGTGTGGTGATTAGTCGGAATGTGGAACCAGGAGCGGTAGTTACCACCGGGAAAACTTTACTAACAGTGATTAATCCGAATATTCTCTATCTGCGAGCATTTATCGCGGAAGGTAAAATCGGTAAAGTCCGCATTGGTCAACCTGCTCAAATATTTCTGGATTCTGCCCCGAAAACACCTCTAAATGCCAAAATTACGGCTGTGGATACCCAAGCATCTTTTACTCCAGAAAATATTTATTTTCCCGAAGACCGCGAAAAGCAAGTAGTGGGGATAAAAATTTCTATAGATAACCCCGGTGGATTTGCCAAAGTGGGAATGCCCGCAGATGCTGAAATTAATATAAAGCCATGAAAAGAATTTTAGCTCAATGTCGCAAAGAATTATCACAATTTCAACGCGATCGCCTAACTTTGGCTCTAGCATTTCTGTTGCCATTTATGACTTTAATTATTTTTGGTTTTGCCATCCGTCTAGAAACCAAAAATATTCCTTTATTTATCCAGGATTTTGATATTAGTCCTTTGAGTCGTGCTTATACAGAAAAATTATTTGCAACTAATCAGTTTGAACCAATTCATCAGGGTAATATTCCCGATATAGAACTGCGACCTCAATCAGTAATTGATCGAGGAATTGCCAAAGCTTCGGTAATTATTCCCCCAGATTTTAGTAAACGGATTAAATCTGGTTTGACTAGTCAAATCCAGGTTTTAATTGATGGTACAGATGTGAATAATGCCCGAATTATTAAAAATAGTATCCAGGCTACAACCAAGTTTTTTTTGATTCATTCTGGGTTAGAATTATCCCCAGATAAAGTTGTTGCTCATATCCGTTTATGGTTTAATCCAGGGAGAAAAGAATCTCTAGCTATTATTCCTGGTATTTATGGGTTGGTATTGTGGATTTATCCCTCATTATTAACTGCGATCGCTATGGTACGGGAAAAAGAAAAAGGGACGATATTACAAGTTTATACTTCTAATCTTTCCTGTGAAGAATTTCTATTAGGTAAGGCTTTAGGTTATCTAGTAATTGGGATGATGGAAGCTATATTAGTGATGGTAACAGGTTCATTAATTTGGCAATTAAAATTTGCAGGTGATCCCACCCCATTATTCATCGGTACAGTATTATTTTTGATAGATAGTATTATGTTTGGTTTATTAATTGGTGTCCGGAGTGAAAATCAAAATTCTGCTGTACAAATGGTATCTTTATTAGGTTTTGTTTCCGCTTTACTATTATCTGGGTTTATTTATCCTCTGACTAATATTCCTTTTCCACTATCATTAATTTCGGTGATAATTCCCACTCGTTATTATATTGAAATTGCTCGTGATGCTTATGTCCGTGGTACTGGTTGGACAGGGATTTGGTTTGCGATGTTCATGTTATTTTTTCTAGGTTCAATTTTATTTAATGCTGCACGTAAGAATTTACAAAAAATGCAATTATCAGATTAGGAAGGGAACAGGGAACAGGGAACAGGGAACAGGGAATAAGGGAATAAGAAAATAATGAAAATAATGAAGATAATGAAAATAATTTTTAATTTAGTTAACAGTAGATTGTGGAGTTTATTTTTTAAAGAATTAAACCAAATATTAAGAAGTAAACAAACCCTGATTTTATTGATAATTCCACCGACGGTACAAATGTTACTCTATGGTTTTGCTCTGAATCCGGATGTACATTATATCAAATTAGGGATTGTTGATTATGCTAATATTTATGAAAGTCGAGAATTGATTTCTGCTTTAACGGAAAATAAAATTTTTGTCGCTGAAAAATATTTGTTTAATACTCAAGAGTTAGGTGAAGAAGTAAGAACCGGAACAATTACCGCAGGTTTGGTAATTCCTCCAGATTTTAAACGGAATTTAGTTAGCAATAAACCAGCAGAAATTCAAGTTTTTATTGATGCTATTGATGCGAATACTGCTGGAGTTGCTCAAGGTTATTTGAGTCAGATCATTAATCAATTTAGTCAACATTTAGCTGGGATAAAAACACCACCAACAGTCAATGTCCAAACAATTTTTTTATATAATCCCGGATTAACAAGTAGTTGGTTTTTTGTCCCAGGAGTGTTAGGTTTAGTTTTAACCCTAATTAGTTCTCTAGTCTCTTCAGTCACCGTAGTCAGAGAAAAAGACTCAGGGACGCTAGAACAGTTATTAATGACCCCCGCAGCAGCTTGGGAAATTTTACTTGCAAAAATTATTCCCTTATTTATTTTGCTAATGGGTGATGTTATTTTAGCCTTAAGTTTAGGTAGATTAGTTTTTCACGTTCCTTTTCGGGGAAGTCTACTTCTATTTTTAATTTTATCCGCACTATATTTATTTGTGGGAATTGGGATTGGAATTATGTTAGCTACAGTTTGTCGGACTCAGCAACAAGTTGTCCTCACATCCTTTTTTGTCAACTTACCGATGATTCAACTTTCCGGTGCAATGGCACCTCTGAGAAAGTATGCCAAAACTCTTACAATATATATCATTTTTAGACCCCCTGCGCCATTATGTGCAAATAGTGCGGGGTATATTGCTTAAAGGTGTAGGGTTAGAAGTATTGTGGTTAAATGCGATCGCGCTGTTATTATTTGCAGTCTTGCTGTTATCGATTAGTATTACTCAATTTCGTCGTCAGTTGAGTTGAGATACAGTGTATTTAATTTAGTATTATGATATTTTTTCCAAAAAGTTAATTTTTTTATACAATTGCTTTAAGGATAATTTATCATTTATTGAGGAAAAATTTAAGATTGCATCTTCTGTGTCATACTCAGTTAAAAGCCATTGATTTTGATTATTTTTGACATATTGCATGACACAATACTTAGTCTGGTCAATCAAAATATATTCTTTAAATTCGGGAATGGAGCGATAATAGAGAAATTTATCTCCCTGGTCATAGTTTTTTGTAGATTTAGATAAAACTTCAGCAATTAATAAAGGATTAGTAACTACTGTGGTATTTTTGCTGTAATAAATAGGTTCACCCTCAATTACCATGACATCAGGATAAGTAAATACCCTATAGCGAGGTATCCACAATTTTACATCACCAATATAAATTTCAAAATCCAAATCATTTAATGCCAAATTCAAGCTAGTGGCTAAATTTAATGCGAGTTTATTGTGATTTGTCGTTCCACCAGTCATGGGGATAATTTCTCCGTCCCGATATTCATTTTTATCATCAGCTTTTTCTTCAAGTTCCAAATATTCTTCTGGTGTGTAAAAAGCTGTAACTATTTTGATTTCTTGAGTGGTGGTTTGCAGTTTCATACTTGGTCAAAAGCCATTGATTTTCCTATTCTATCAAATTTTTGCCTTGATTTGATGTCCATAAAGAAGATGGAAAAACCTCACCCTGGTTTTACTGGGTAAAACCTGTCCCTCCTACGGTGTACACATAAGTAATCCTGGCATAGGTTTGGGCCTTTTTTTAGCCGCGAATTTGTGTAGGGGCGTATTGCATACGCCCTTACGCCACCGTATAATTTCAGAATTAGGGAGTTAAAACCAGGAGTGAGTTGAAAATTACGGCTCAACTGGTTAGGTTTTATGTGTTGGGTAAGGGGCGTATGCAATACGCCCCTACGTGTACACCGTAGCCTTACTAAAGAGAGGGTTAGGGTGAGGTTCTTTATTTGTATATACACCAAAACTGCTAAGGATAAAGACCTCTATCAGTCAAAGCTTGAGCGACTCTACCCACACCCAAAGTATAAGCAGCTAATCGCAGATTCACCTGACGAACTTTTGATTGTTGGATGACCAGACGATAAGCATTTACCATCAAATGCTCCATTTCCCGGTTGACCCGCTCCTCATCCCAAAATACATAAGAAAGACCTTGAACCCATTCCAAATAACTCACCACCACACCACCAGCATTAGCTAAAATATCTGGTAGAACTGTCACACCCCGTGCTTCTAGGGCTTGGTTAGCTCCCAGAGTCACTAGCTCCATTAGCAGCTTCAGCGATAAATTGGGCTTGGATTTGACTGACATTTTCTTCAGTGATTTGGTCTTCCAAGGCTGCGGGAATCAAGACATCACAAGCTAAAGTTAATAACTCAGCATTACTAATGGGGATTCCATCGGGAAAACCGACCACACTTTTCTGGTGGGATGCAGCATAAGCTTTGATAGCGGGAATATCTAGACCAATGGAGGAAAACACTCCTCCTGCTCCCGTAGAAACAGCAATAATCTTGGCTCCAGCTTGGTAAAGTAATTCAGCCGCAGCACAACCAACATTCCCAAAACCTTGAATTGCAATTCTGGCTCCCGCTAAGGATATACCATGATCTGCTAATGCTTCACGGACGATAATCATTACACCCCGTCCTGTAGCCATTTCTCTACCCTTAGAACCACCAATGGAAAGTGGTTTTCCGGTGACTACTCCAGGTACAGCATGACCCACATTCACCGAATAAGTATCCATCATCCAAGCCATTTCCCGGGACGAAGTACCCATATCTGGTGCGGGAATATCCACAGCCGGACCAATGTCTTTAATTAATTCACTAATATAACGACGACTAATTCTTTCTAATTCTCCCGCACTGTAACGTCGAGGATCTATGGGAATACCACCTTTAGCACCACCGTAGGGAATCCCTAATAATGCACATTTCCAAGTCATGAGCATGGCTAAGGCTGATACTTCATTGAGCGTTACAGCTTGGTGATAGCGAATCCCGCCTTTATATGGCATAATACATCGGAATGTTGCACGCGATGTCCAGCTAGAACCTGTACCTGACCATTATCTAACTTGACAGGGATAGAAACGGTGACTACTTTCCGAGGATGACTAAGAATTTCTAGTAACCCTTGGTCTAGTTTTAATTCTTTAGCAGCCCATTCTAAATAGCTACAAGCTTGATTGGCTGGGCAAATATGTCCTGGAATATGAGTTTCTAAGCGTGGTAGAGGAGTTGATACCATATCATTTTACCTAATCGCACAATTGGCGCGAGCCGGATATATTTCGATAGTCTAACTTCTATTTTAAAAATGGCAAGCATTTTGTAGTTTTCGTTACAGTTTATTTTTTTGCTTTTGATATAATCTTTACCAAAATTATGATAATGTTAAAAATATTACTCAATACTTGTGAAGCAGGCATCTTGCCTGCCATTCAAGCCAGAGCAGGCATCTTGCCTGCTCCACGTTTAAAAAATAGTCAGTGTTTAAAAAATAGCTAGTAATACAATAAACATCAAATAAGACACCAAACTCTAAAGAATGGTGTCTTATTATCGACGATTGACAGCACATTGCAGGTAATGGAAGTCCAAAATTGAAATCAAAACTCAGACACCACCAGATTTTTACCTCTGACTCCTGAATCCTGTATTATCTAACACCTGTTTTCTGACTAGCGCCATTTTTCTGTGTTTTATCTTCTGGTAGTTCTACACCAAAGACACGACTTACAGCTTTTGCGACTTTATAACCAGAATCTATTGATTCTAAGGGATCTTTTCGCAATCTATGACGCAGACATAGTGTAATCACTCGTTGAATATCATCAACGGTTACTTCTGTCCGACCTTCAAAAGCAGTTAAAGCTTTAGCTGCACGGTTAGTAACAATATCTCCTCGCAAACCATCAACATCTAATTCTGAACAAACTTCCGAAATTTTCACCCGCAAATCATAGTCTAGATTTACTTGGGGTAATAATTCCTGGGCTTTGACAATTTGCTGTTGTAGTGATTCTTGTTGAGGTTGATACTTTTCTAAACATACCAAGGGGATTTTGGTCAAAATCTGCTCTTTGTTCCACTATTTGCACCCGCAAAACAGGTTCTTTCACCGTGTGAATTTCCGCGTGCATCCCAAAGCGGTCAAGTAGTTGCGGACGCAGTTCTCCTTCTTCTGGGTTTCCCGAACCAACCAGCACAAATCGGGCTGGGTGACGAATGGAAATTCCTTCCCGTTCTACGGTGTTCCAACCACTAGCAGCGGAGTCGAGTAACACGTCAACTAAATGGTCATCTAGTAAGTTGACCTCATCTACATAGAGAATACCTCGGTTGGCTTTGGCTAGAAGTCCAGGCTCAAAAGCTTTGACACCTTCAGATAAAGCTTTCTCAATGTCGATGGTACCACAAACTCGGTCTTCCGTAGCTCCTAATGGTAAGTCTACCATTTGCACTTTTTTATGCGCGATGGGAATTTCGACTCCTTGGTGTAACTGTTGACGGACTTCATCACTCATCAAGTCTGGGTCGCTGGGGTCACTGTTGAAGGGGTCATTCGCAACTACGGGGATTTCTGGCAATAGGTCAGCTAATGCGCGGATGGTTGTGGATTTACCGGTACCGCGATCGCCCATAATCATTACACCACCAATTTTGGGGTCAATCACATTTAACAGCAAAGCCAGTTTCATTTCTTCTTGGCCGACAATTGCTGTAAAAGGAAAGACCACGCGACGTGAACTTGCTGTAGTTTGAGCAGTTGGACTCACTAAATTACCTTAAACAATATTTTTTTCTTTACAGTTCTCTATTCTGCCATATAGAGGGTGAAAAATTCAATGAAAAAGGTAAGGGAGGTGGGGAGGTGGGGAGATGGGGGGTGGGCTATTTAGATTCGGAATACTGGATAGTCAGGGTGTTTAGGATTAGGAATCAAACATTGATTTTTGCAATCTACGAGTAAATCCAAAGTTTCTAAGACAGTTTGACCAATTAGCACCTCATTTCCAGCCACTAAAGCACTTTCAATAGTCTCTCTTCCATCTATTTCAATAATTACAGGTGTAGTTAATCCTACTGTTTCTTTTCTAGCATCGGCATATTCAGCAATTTGCTGACCCCGAATTCTTAAACCAAGTTGTTGTACTATCTCCATAGAGATAACAGTACGCACTGCACCTGTATCCACCAAAGCCTGTGTTTCATAAAAACGCAATTGATTTGGGTTCAATAACCCACGATTGACTAATTCATCGTCAATTCCGTTGGTTAATTTGACCTGAACTCTAACTTCTCCTATAACCTCACCAGCTTTATGTTCAATCCGATTAAAATCCAGCATTTACTTCACCCGGTTACTCTTCTAGAATTAATTGTCAAAAATTTTCTCTCTACTCCCTCTCTAATATAATTAAAGTGACTTCTGGTGGACAGAATAAACGTCCTGGAAGATAAGTTCCCAAACCACGATTTACATATAATTGATTTTTACCGATTTGATGTAAACCTTGCGCCCATTCCCAATGTCTAACTACAGAATACTCTCTACGTAGCAAACGCCACCGTCGTCGCCATCTGGAGGGGATTTTTTGCATAATTTTGTGGTAATACAGAATTGCCGGACCCATTCCTGGAATCACGATTTGTCCACCGTGGGTATGACCAGATAATTGTAAATCTGTGCGCCAAGTTTGCAATATCTCTGCTGTATCAGGATTATGAGATAGAATAATACGGGGAGTGGCAGTGTCTAATTGATTCATGACTAATCCGGGATTAAATTCTGGTGAGTAACGGTCTGCTAGACCCACCAATGGGAATCCTTTTCCTAATGGATAAGCAATTTGATTCCACAAAACATGAATACCGATTTTAGTCAAAGCATTGGTAACTTCTGATTTAGATTGTTTATAATAAATATCGTGATTTCCTAATATAGCATAAATTCCACAACGACTTTCCAGATTTTTTAGGTGTAATACTAATTGATGAATTGGTGCTGGAACTGTAGTGATATAGTCACCAGTTAAGAGAATTAAATCTGGTTCAAGCTGATTAGTGAGAGCAATTGCTTGCGCTAACATTTTTTCTGATAGTCGCATACCATCATAGTGAAAATCAGACATTTGCACCAGTTTTGTACCTTGTAGAGATATAGGTAAATCTGCAATTTTTACTGTCAATTTTTCTATAGTTAATTGTCCAGATAATAACGAATGCATAAAGTTTAATAATTTTCCATAGTTATACCTACTAGCTTAACGAATAATTATGAATTTGCCTGTAGCCAAAGACGTAACTTTTTGCAAAGTTCATCAAATTAGGATAGAGGGAACTATGAACTTTGTATCAATTTTAGCTAATATCAAAATTAATATCATGTAGACAAAACATTACTGCCTGTAGTACAATAGATATTGCGATAATTCAAACTTAGTTTGAGTTATGGCGGGAAAGGTAAAGCTGGCTGAAAAGTAAAGATACTATGTCTTTGCGAATAAAAATCTCGTTCAATACGAAAAAATTAACATCTTAGAAGAAACGCCTAAGTTGTTCAATGACCAAGAAAAAATGCCATATTGAGTATAACGAAACGTTCCGCCAGACAAGTAGAGGATAGTAAAAGTCCTTGAAAAACTAATGTTGAAATAGCCTAAACTATTTGTGGAGAAATATCACTTGA
This sequence comes from uncultured cyanobacterium, assembly GCA_963766435.1. Taxonomy (GTDB): domain Bacteria; phylum Cyanobacteriota; class Cyanobacteriia; order Cyanobacteriales; family Nostocaceae; genus CAVXZH01. Next base: position 587,537 of record CAVXZH010000006.1, on the reverse strand, counting down.
AATGTTCGTCGGAGTCGTAAACTTCTCATATTTCCAGAAAAGAAATATTTGAGAGGGAGGAAGGCTTTCATCCGTTGTCCAGTCAAATATCATGTACTTCCATACAGATTATCAGATATCGGCACGGAAAAATTCTCGCCAGAACTTTCAAAAAAACTCTCAAATTTTAGGATTCCTGGTAACTCTTAGGAATTCCTTGTAGATGCTTATTCTCAATTCATTTTCTGTAAGCGTGGCGGCGTTATATTTAGCATAAAACAAGGGGGAGCGACTACCATCAAAGGTCGTAAGTGCGGAGAATCAATCTGTCAGTTGTTCTCTATGGTAACATGAGAATAATGGGTGAGTTTAGCTGAAATCTTTAATCAAGATTTCAGGGAGGTTTTAGTAACTCAGAAAGTCACCTTAAGGTAGATATTCATTGGATGTTGGTTATTTTTGTTTTTCGCATCATTTGAAGAAAAGAAGGTGGTACTTGAATAAAGATAAATCCTCTGGATCTTCAATTTTTAAAGCGATTTGTGAAAATAACTGGTGAATATCTGGTGATAAAGTCTCCTCGGTTCCTACCGTTAAGCCTTTCGGTTCTTTAGTAGCAATATTACAGAAATATCTCGTGTCCAGATATCCAGCAATACCTTTTCTTTAAATTGACATTGCTTAGAAAAACAAAATTTAATCATCAAAAAATCCCAATATGGTACAAACCACATTTACTAAACAAAAACGGGAATTAACTAAAGCAATTGCGTGGATTGAAAAAATCAGAGCGCAAGAAGTGCGTCATCGTAATTATAATGCTCAAGATGAACTTCAGGATGAAATCAGAGAAACCTATGTAGATTATGCTCCGGAAGAAATTAGTCTTCATGTTTTAGAAATTGTCAAAGATGTAGTCAGTCAACATGGAACCAGACAAAAAGCAAATTCTCATAACACGGGAACTTTTGCATGGTATGGAATTTCGGTAGAACTGACAGTCCCACAATTACGCGCATTGCAAAGCGCTCATGCTGTGTTATTAGAATTAATTAGGAAACTCCCTCGTCGAAATCCTAAACTCATTTATAATACCACTATTGATAATCGTCCTGCTTTTGCTCATGTTAAACAAAAACATGAAGCGACAGAAACTAGATATGTTCCCTACGAAGAAGATTCGAGTACTAGAGTCAGAAGCTATGAAGAACGTTATCAGGTAATTACTCATTATACTCAAAAGGTAGAAATTGATTATGGTTTGGAAATTAAACTTCTGAATGAGTTGGGTGAAATGGTAGAAGATTTAGGAACAGCTATTCAAGTCGCAATTGATGAAGCCAATACCAAAGGGAGAGAAAATGATCCAATTATTGATGATGTTATTAATCGAATTAGTCAAGTAATTATAGCTAAATTACCTTCATAAAAAGAGTACGGAGTTATTATGGCTTTACCCATTAAATTATCATTAGCTGGTAATGGACGTTTGGTTATTTTAACTCCGCAAACTGTTCGGGCTGCATTTTTTAATTTTACTAAAGTTAATCGAGAATATACAAGTCGAGATAAATTTCCTCTCCATCTTCCTTTTCATGAACAATTTAAATTATGGAAATATAGATGTCAAACAAATGGTATTTTATATAGAAGTACTTCTATTCCAGATTTAGATCAAGATGCTCCTTGGCAAAAAACTGAGGTAACTTTGCTAGATGCTTTATATCGAACTTATCTAGACCGAGAAAAGCTTTCTCGTTTAAACAAGAAGGAAATTCAATATATTGAGAAAGAGATTAACAAACAGATAATTTGGAATAATCGGGTTTTAGTTCATGGTGAAGGGTCATTATTATCAGGATATGGAATTTGTGAACAACCGGGGAAAAATCAAGAGAAAGTTAGATATATTTTACGTTATGGAATAATTTTTATTGTCGAGAAAATCAGTCGTGAAGATGTTTTGAAAACAAGGAATATAGATTTATTTATTCAGGAAACGAATTTTGATTTTTATCTGGTTCGTTATCATGGAGTACTGTTGTCTTCGTCGCCATCATCGCGTATTCAATTATTATTTCGTCATCGGTTAGATTTTTCTATTAATTGGACTTGTACTTTGGATGCTTTTCAACCCCGTCAAATTTTCCGCATTATCAAAATTTATCCTTGTGATGGTTTTCAAATTGTGAATTAGATTCTTATTCCCTCCCCTTGGTTTCTACACTGGAGAATTGCTGGCTCGATGTTATCAAGGTAATCTGATAGAAATTTAAGCAGCATTGTTCAGTCTTTGCTCCAATTCCTGACGCCATCATCTGACAATCATAACCGTATAAATAAGTAGTAAAGATTATTTTCTATGGTTACTATTACTGAGTTTTTGATTTTAGCTCATGAAAACAGCATCATTTTTGGGAACATCTACATATAAATTATCTAAGATTAATCATATCATAATCTAAAATTAGGGAAACTTTAGATTTTATTTTGAAAACAGGGGACGCGCAAACAATTATAAATACGTACTATTACTTAGATTTTACTATTTTTTCTGCACTACAATATTAATACTAAGGATGACAATGCGAGATAAATCATTAATTTTAGTAGTAGACGATACTCCTGCTAATTTGGAAGTCACTTCAGAAATACTGACTCATGCAGGTTTTGAGGTGGCGATTGCCAGGGATGGTGAACGTGCAATTAAACAGGTGAACAGGAATCCACCTGATCTAATTTTATTAGATATTATGATGCCCGGTATTGATGGATTTGAGACTTGTCGGCGTTTGAAAAATTCATCTCTGACTCAAGATATTCCCATTATTTTGATGACGGGTGTTTCAGAAACCACTGATAAAGTCAAGGGTTTTGATTTGGGTGCAGTTGATTATATTACTAAGCCATTTCAGGAAGCCGAACTAATTGCTCGTGTGAAAACCCATATAAAATTATATGATCTGACTCAGAATTTAGAACAGCAAGTTATTAAACGTACTGCTGAACTTAGTAATGCTTTGCAAAAAATGCAAAAATCTCAAATCCAGTTGATGCAAGCAGAAAAAATGGCAACTTTGGGACAATTAGTAGCAGGTATTGCTCACGAAATTAATAATCCAGTTAACTTTATTCATGGTAATATTATTCATATTGAGGACTATATTCAAACACTTTTAGATTTTATTAAACTTTATCAAAAATACTGTCCCCAATCTATTCCAGAAATTCAAGCTAAAGCAGAAGATGAAGACTTGGAATTTTTGCAGGTAGACTTGCTGAAAATCCTCGCTTCGGTGAGAATGGGGAGCAATTGCATCCGGGAAATTGTGAGAACTCTCCGCAATTTCTCCCGTCTGGATGAAGCAGATTTAAAAACTATTGATATTCATGAGGGAATTAACAGTAGTCTGACAATTTTGCAACACCGTCTTAAAGCTAATCCGCAACGTGCAGCAATTGAAGTCATTAAAAACTATGGTAATTTACCTCAAGTAGAATGTTATATTGGGTCTTTAAATCAGGTATTTATGAATATTCTTGTGAATGCGATTGATGCATTGGAAGATTTATTTAAAACCGGACAAAAGACCTCTGATAAATTGGTAATTACTATCCAGACTTCGATAATTGATGATGATTTTGTCGAAATAGCTATAACTGATAATGGATGTGGTATTTCCGAACAAATCAAAAATCGGATTTTTGATCCATTTTTTACTACCAAACCTGTGAATAAAGGTACAGGAATGGGATTATCTATTAGCTATCAAATTATTACTGATAAACATCATGGCCGATTAGAGTGTTTTTCCACTTTTGGTAGAGGAACAAAATTTTTGATTCAGATTCCTGTTTGTCAAAGTCCAGAGAGATGAGGCGGTGGGGTGGTGGGGTGGTGGGGAGATGGGGTGGTGGGGAGATGGGGTGGTTGAGAAGGAAAGGAATATAATGGGCTTCAAACACTGCTCAGAGACAATCGAACTTTTTTAATTTTTAATTTTTGATTTTTAATTTTTCAGTTCTTCCTTAGCTTCATTTTGAGCTTCTTTGATGACAGTTTTCACATCTTTTTCGGAAATTCCCTTTTCCTTAGCCTTTTCTTTTAACTGTACTAGATTATCACCATCATTAAATGTGATACTAAAACGCTCCTCCATATTACTTTTAAAGATATTCAGTACTTTTCGGTCATATTCCTTTTTCTTTGCATCTGAAAGCGTGTTGTACCAAAAAAGCGTCCCAACACCACCAACAGCCATGATTGCTGCAATTAAGGGGATTATTAACACCATTTTTTTTCCTGAGTATTATAGTGACATGACACTAAATTTCCTCATTATACTACGTCTACACACAAGAAATATAGAAAAACCTCCCCCAGGTTTTGCGAAGGAAAGCATTAGGGTCAGCTTCTTTCCCTCATCTCCCTATTTCCTACTCGCCTTCTAGTATAATATGAATATAAATTTAACCTAAAAAAAGTAATCTTATGAACTTCAAAACCATTGCTATAGCAGCAATATTGGGTTTATCCATACCAACCATTGTTGATATTGCTGTTAGTAATCATGCTGACGCTCGCCCTAAATTTACTTATCCAGAAGGTTCTTTTGCTAACGAAGAATGGAGAGTACAATTATCATATCAGAATAGTTCTTACTTCTACAGTGGCGCATCTCTAACCAGGGGTACAAGTATTAACCTCTCTGGTGCATCAGCATCAGGAAGTAATGCTCGTCAAGTCTACACTTGGAATAATAATGGAACTAAATATGTGGTGACTTGGCGACCAAGTGATGGTAACTATCTTCGTGTACAAGTTATAGAAAACCGCAGAGTCAAATTAAATACTTTATTAACTCGCGAAGACTAACTGCAAAATGGGTAATGGGGAATTATCCCCATCCCATCTCTATTCCACTACTTTCCGTGCTGCCAAATATTGATACATTTGCCAACGAGTATCTAACTTCAGCTTGAGCCTGTTGTAGCAACTGTTTAGCTACTTCAGGTTTACTCTTAGTCAACATTTTGAAGCGATTTTCTTGATACATGGATGCTTCTACAGATTGTGTAGGCGATCGCATATCCAACTGTAAAGGATTTTTACCTTGTGGTTGTAAATCAGGATTATATCGATATAACAACCAACGACCTGATTCCACTAAAGACTTTTGATGATTCATTCCGGTGGTCATATCAATTCCATGAGCAATACAATGACTATAGGCAATAATTATGGATGGCCCGTCATAAGCTTCTGCTTCTAGAAAAGCTTTGAGAGTATGTTCATCTCTCGCACCTAAAGCCACACTAGCTACATAAACATTTCCATAGTCATCGCCATTAAACCCAAATCTTTCTTGGGTGCAGGTTTCCCACCAGCCGCAAATTTGGCTACTGCGGCTAAGGGAGTAGCTTTGGAAGATTGTCCACCAGTATTAGAATAAACTTCTGTATCCATTACCAAAATATTCACATTGCGACCGGAAGCGAGAACATGATCAATACCACCAAAATCAATGTCATACGCCCAACCGTCACCACCAACTATCCAAACACTTTTTCTTACGAAATAGTCAGCCAGAGATTTGAGATTTTCTATTTTGGCTTTTAAGTTATTATCTGTGACCGAGATGATTAAATCATCTAACTTTTGCTGGAGAATGGTGATACGTTCCCGTTGTTCCCAGATATCAGCTTCGGTTTCTTGTTTGCTGGTCAGAATCGACTCCACTAAACTATCATCTAGTTTATGGCTAAGTTGTTGGAGTAATTCTGCGGCAAATTCGGTCTGTTTATCCATAGATAGACGATAACCAAATCCAAATTCGGCGTTATCTTCAAATAAACTATTTGACCAAGCAGGTCCACGTCCAGCATCATTTTTTGTCCAGGGCGTTGTGGGTAAATTCCCCCCATAAATAGATGAACAACCCGTGGCATTGGCAATTAATGAGCGATCGCCAAATAATTGGGTTAGCAATTTTAAATAAGGTGTCTCACCACAACCAGCACAAGCACCGGAAAACTCAAACAATGGTTCTTGTAATTGCTGTTGACGAATTTGGTTTAACTTCAACCCTCTGCGGTCAGGATTGGGTAAACTCAAGAAAAACTCCCAATTTTCCCGTTCTTGCTCCCGCAAAGGTAATTGTGACCCCATATTAATTGCTTTGCGTGTCGGCTCAACTTTATTCTTAGCTGGACAGACATCTACACAGATAGCGCAACCTGTACAATCTTCTGGTGCAACTTGAATAGTAAATTGTTGACTAGCAAAATCCTTATCTTTAGCAGCAGTGGATTTAAAAGTTGATGGTGCATTCACCAACTCACTTGCTGGATAAACCTTAGCGCGAATCGCAGCGATGGGGACAAACCATCACACATTTACCGCACTGAACGCATACATCTGCATCCCAAACGGGTATCTCTGCGGCAACATTGCGTTTTTCCCATTTAGCGGTACCACTAGGAAAAGTCCCATCTGCGGGTAAACTGCTTACAGGTAAATCATCCCCTTCCCACACCATGATTTTACCCAAAACGTCGCGAATAAATTCCGGTTGACTAACGGGTAAGGAATAATTAGGAATTGGTAAAATATTCAGTTGTCTATTTTCGACCTGATGGAGATTTTCCAGGGTATTGTCTACTGCTTGCAAATTCATGCGAACAATTTCTGCACCTTTTTTCCCATAAGTCTTTTCTATGGCTTGTTTAATTTTAGCAATCGCTTCTTCCTGAGGTAAAACTCCTGCTAAAGCAAAAAAGCAGACTTGCATTATGGTATTAATTCTGTTACCCATACCACTGTGACGAGCTACAGAACTAGCATTAATCACGTATAAATTTCAGTTGCTTATCAATAATTTGCTGTTGGACTTTGAGTGGTAAATGTTGCCAAACTGTATCCGCATCATAAGGAGTATTGATCAGGAAGGTAGCTCCAGTAGCTGCAAATTTTAAAATATCAATCCGTTCAATAAATCCCCAATGATGACAACCGATAAAATTAGCTTGGTCGATGAGGTAAGTTGAGTGAATTGGTTCTGAACCAAATCGCAGATGAGAAACGGTCATGGAACCAGATTTTTTGGAATCATAGACAAAGTAACCTTGAGCGTAGTTGTCGGTTCCTTCACCAATAATTTTAATCGAGTTTTTATTGGCTCCAACTGTACCATCGGAACCTAAACCGTAGAACATAGCTCGGACAACATTATCCGGTTCTGTGGAAAAGCCAGGATTAAAGTTGAGAGAGGTATGAGTTACATCGTCATTAATCCCAATCGTAAAATGATTTTTGGGGATATTTTCCGCGAGATTATCAAAAACCGCTTTTACCATGGCGGGAGTAAATTCCTTGGAAGATAAACCATAACGTCCCCCTACCACTTTGAGGTAATTTCTCTCTTTTGACTTCATATAACGCTGTAACTGACATCTAGGTATAAAGGTTCACCCACTGCACCTGGTTCTTTGGTGCGGTCAAGAACGGCGATCGCCTTTACACTATCAGGTAATGTCTCTACAAATTTCTGCACATCAAAGGGACGGTAAAGACGGACTTTAACTAGACTCCGACTTTTTCCCCTCTGGCGTTGAGGTAATCTACAGTTTCCTGGACTGTTTCCCAACCGGAACCCATGATCACAATCACTCTTTCGGCATCTGGATCGCCATGATATTCATAAATTTTATAATATCTTCCTGTGCGATCGCCAAATTTATCCATGATTTTTTGGACAATCGCTGGACAAGCATGATAATAAGGATTAGCACCTTCACGAGATTGAAAGATAAACATCAGGATTTTGAGCCGTACCCCGTAAAACTGGACGGTCTGGAGTTAAAGCACGGGAACGATGGGCAAATATTTGAGATTAAGGGAATGAGCGATCGTAAATCATCATCTGATAATAACTTCACCTTTTGCACTTCATGGGAAGTTCTAAACCCATCAAAAAAGTGCATAAAGGGCACTCTGGCTTCTAAAGTAGCAGCATGAGCAATCAAAGCAAAATCCTGACTTTCCTGCACCGAACCGAACACAACAGAGCAAAACCAGTAGCCCGCGCCGCCATCACATCACTATGATCACCGAAAATAGATAAAGCATGAGTAGCTAAAGAACGAGCAGCAACGTGAATTACAGCACTAGTTAATTCACCAGCAATTTTGTAGAGATTAGGAATCATCAATAATAATCCCTGAGAAGCGGTGAAAGTAGTACTGAGCGCCCCCGTTTGTAAAGCTCCATGTACAGCAGCCACAGCACCACCCTCACTTTGCATTTGAGTGACACTGGGAATAGTACCCCAAAGATTAGGACGGCTTTCAGCAGCCCAAGCATCAGCCCATTCACCCATCGCCGAAGAGGGGGTGATAGGATAAATAGCAATTACTTCATTTAATTTGTAAGCAACGCGAGCAACTGCTTCATTTCCGTCAATGGTTGCAAAGGCTTTGTTCATTTTAGTTCGTGAGTAGGGAGTCGGGAACAATATACAAAAGTTAAATACGAGTTATAATTTTTCTAAGTTGGAAATATATTTTACAAATTAAAAATTTAGATTTTTTTTGGTTTATAGATAAATACAATTAAGTTAGTTCCAAAATCTGAACTTATCAAAAATTGTCTTCTTTTTTATTGTCTGGGTCACGGGCATCTTGCCCGCCTGCATAGCGAGAAAATGAGGACGGACAAAATGCCCATCCCACAAGAGTATTGATTCATCGCTAATCATGAATATTTTAGCGTTTTGTAAAAATACTATCTATTTAATATTAGTAATGTACTCAAAATTAATCAGCTTCTATTTATGCTAGTTTCCAGGATTTTTTTCTGATTGATGGGGTAGATGTCCGGGAGATTTTTTTGATATTTTTTTTAAAATAACTGTAAAATTGTGCTAGAATAGTATATGTTCATCAATTGTAGCAGTAACTATGACGTATATACCTAATAAAAAAGAAACCAATTTTACCCGGATTTCAGAGATTGTCAAAAATTTGATTCAAGAAAAAGATATATATCAAGAAAGACTAGATGTGGATAAGATGACTAACCATATTTATAATTTATTTAATGACGGTAATTCAGCGCATATGTTAATATAAGTCAAGAAGATTTAATCAAGAGAATTAATCGTATTTTAGTATTGCATTCGATGGCAGGACTTTTAGATGATTTAACGCCAGAAGAAATGCAAATATTTGATGAAGCAGTAGCTGGATAAAATATGACTTATCTACTAGATACAAATATTTTAACAGCCATTATTAAAAATAACCAGAAAGTCATGGATAAGCTAGAGCAAGCAGATAAAGAAGGTAGAGAAGTTTTATTTAGTGGCATATCTTACTATGAAATTCAAAGAGGTTTTTTAGCAGTAGGTGCTACTAAGAAATTACTCGATTTTGAGAATTTCTGTGATGAATATAAAATAGTATTACTAGATGATATAAAGGTTTTTAGAAAAGCTGCGGAAATTCATGCTAATTTGAAGCTCATAGGTTTACCAATACAAGAACCAGATATATTTATAGCCGCTACAGCTATTATTAATAATTTCACTCTAGTTTCCCATGATTCTGATTTCTTAAGGGTAACAGAGTTAAAATTAGAGGATTGGTTATCCTGAAAAACAGGACAGATGTTGCGATCGCACTGAATGAGAGGTTAGTCAGAAACCAACCTTGTCTCCTGATATGAATCTCCGACTGTCTTTTCTAAAAAATAATCCTAAATTTTAATTTAGATCATGACGATTTAATCCCGGTATTTTCATCATTTCCGTAAAACGTGAATATTTAACCTCATCGGTAGGAGGATAATGTGCGGAAACAGCAAGTAACCCAATTTTTATGTCTTCAAAATAAATCACACCCCCGATTCGTCCTTTAATTTGGAAAGGTCGATGAAATAACTGATACTTTTTAATGTAGATCAGTAAAAAGTCAGTAATCTTGATTTTGCTACCAAATATTTGCTGAGAGATTTGGTGAACAATAGCATCCAAGTATTCATTGTAAGCAGGTTCACCCATATCGGTAAATTCTTCATGATCCGCAAAATGATCCATATAAAATGTCCATATATTGGACAAGTTTGATTCATTCTGCAATTTTTCCTTAAGTTCCTGCAATCGATCAAGTTTCATAATGTAAAATTTGTTAACGTCAAGAAGTTTTTGGTATTTTGAGAGGGGGAAACCGGAGCCAATAAATATCCCGGTGGTTATCATATCATATTTACGCTTTTACCAGAATATAATTTAATTGTGACTTTCCACAATCATCAAAAAATCGTACCATCAAGATATCTTTAACACCAGAACTGGAAGAGTTTATCCAGTCAACTATCGCAAGAGGTAGATATTCATCTGCTTCTGAGGTGGTAAATGCTGCATGACGATGACTACAAGAATGTGAAATGCTATATTTACTCGATAATAGGGATAGTAGCTGGTTTGGTTGAGAGCGATCGCTTGCATTCCCTGCCTTTCCCTGAACTGATAAGTATTGGGAGTGGAGCATAAGATCATTTCATAAATCAGACAATAACATTACCTTAATGAGACATTTTTATGATTGAACCAAAGACAGAATATGATTCGCCTTGGAAAGATATTCTGGAGATATACTTCGAGGACTTTATCAGCTTTTTCTTCTCCTATCTCCACGGAGAAATTGATTGGACGAAAAACATCGAATTTTTAGATAAAGAGTTAAGACAAGTGACTAGAGATGCTACAATTGGCAAAAGACTTGTGGATGCACTAGTCAAAGTCTACCGAATTAATGGTGAAGAATATTGGCTGTATATACATATAGAGGTACAGAACCAACCTGACTCCGAGTTTGGTGAGAGAATGTACATTTACCACTACAAAATCTATGATAAATTCAAATGTCCGATAGAGTCATTAGCAATTTTAGGCGACGATGATATGAATTGGCGACCTGACCATTTTATGATTCGAGGAATCAGAACCACAAGTAGGTTTGATTTTTCCATAGTCAAGCTGCTAGATTATCTCCAGAGATGGTCAGAGTTGGAAGTCAGTCGCAATCCATTTGCTACAGTTGTGATGGTGCATTTGAGGACACTGGAGACAACCAGCAACCGTGAAAAAAGAAAAGAATATAAGTTAGCGTTGATAAAACGACTGTATAAGCAGGGTTTCAGCAGACAGGATATAATCAATTTGTACGGTCTTATTGACTGGATGATGACCCTCCCTGATGAATTGCAGAAAGAATTTAATCAAGAAATCACTCAGTATGAGCAGGAGATGAATATGCGTTATGTTACTAGTATTGAGAGACTTGGTGAAGAACGCGGTGAACAACGTGGTGAACAACGTGGTGTAATTAAAGGCCAGCAGAAAATAGTTTTACGACTACTTAACCATCGGCTTGGTGAAATTCAACCAACATTAATTGAGCAAGTTCATCAATTGTCGGTTGAGCAATTAGAAGAATTATCTGTAGCATTAATGGATTTCTCTACTGTAGCACATCTACAACAGTGGCTACAAAATACAACAGTCCATATTCAGCAATAGTAAAATTAATGATTTAAAGCAAGAGAGTGATTGTCTTGAAAGCCCTTCTAGAGCTATTCACAAGCATTGCTCTCTTTATTTTTTGGAATTCTCAGTGATTTTAGTTGGACTATACGTAGACAAAAACCTGTAGAGCAATAGTATTAGCAATAACCTGATGCTGGGAGCGATTGTCTTGGGTAAGTGTTAGTGTGTTAATGATGAGTCTAATTTCTTAAGGATAACAGAGTTAAAATTAGAGGATTGGTTATCTTCAAAAACAGGACAAGTGGTGCGATCACACTGATCAGAGTTAGCGAGAAATTAACCTTGTATCCTGATATGACTTTTCTAACTCAGAAAGTGGTGGTCGTGAATTAAAACAGTGTACAAGCTACGAGAATATATTTGCTTTCTCTCTATCTCCTCCCCCTCCCTCATCACAGTCCCAATATTACGTATATCCATGTATCGAATAAATTAATAATTTCCCACTGTTCTTAAGTTAGTTTCTGGAGTATATTTTACTCATTACTCTCTACGGTGCTGTATTTACGTATTTACAGATTATACCCTGAGAGTTTTTTTTGGCTCAACTTCTAACTTTTCAAACACACTCTTATAAGCAACTCATGAAAGCCATGAGTAACGCTAGTGCTTGAAGGTTATCTATTACTCTTTAATCACGGTTTTATCAATGACACGTATGCAAGTAGGGCAACCCTTATTAGAACTAAAAGATGTTGTATTTAGCTATACAGCAAGTAGAAGTTTAAAGGAAAAACCACTCTTAAATATTGAGAGGCTGATTATATACCCTGGTGAGAAAGTTGGAATTATTGGTGACAATGGTTCTGGGAAATCTACTATAGTCAAAATTATTCTTGGATTAGAAGATATACCCAAGGGCACAGTCAATCTGTTTGGAAGACGAGTTTCATGGGGAAATCACTATTCACAACTAGGTTATATTGGCGATCCTTCTTTTTCTCCAGGATATACAGGCTTACCAACAAGTGTTTCTGTTGGAGAATTTCTAAAGAGTTTCAAGGCAATATGTGAGATAGAAAAAGAAAAGTCTTTTGAGATTGAGGATAGCTTGGGTTTTGAAAAATTTCTTAAAAAAGATGTTCAGCACTTATCGAATGGGGAGCGTAAAAAACTGATGATATTTCTCGCATTAGTAAAACAACCCAAACTCCTGATTGCAGATGAAGCAACTGATGGGTTGGATGAAAAATCTAAACTATTTGTAATTAAAAAGATTGAAGATATTTGTAGACAGTCAAAACTTAGCATACTATGGATTTCTCATCAGCATCATGAAGTGGCTAGGTTGACTGACACAAATTATGAGTTAGTTGAAGGTAAATTAAAAGCACCTAGAGAAAATATATTTAACTGCGAAATTAAAACTGATCCTGGGACAGACATTGATGGAAAGTATTGTAATATTCCCTCGAAAGGTTGGTTAGAGATTGCTGCAAAAATATATACCAATCCTTCAATTTCTAGTTTTGACATAAAAGGTAATCGAACACAGGGAGAAAATCATTAAAAATGAACTTGAAAGTTATAAATATCCTCGTAAGCCACTATGTTGGAAAAAAGAATCAGTACATATACTTTATAGTGATATCGTTGTTGGGTACATTGGTGAGTTTATTCCCAATTGATTGGGATTTTACTGGAAAGAGCGTAAGATTTTTTGGCTTTCCTCTGGATGTATACAGTCTATCTAGAGAAGAATCTCTACTTGATCTTCTGAGCGGACTTTTCTCATGGATGTGGGTTATTATTACTATCTTCTTCTTGCCGAGATTAATGAAAAGGCTTAATGATAGTTTCTCTGTAAATGAAATGCTTTGGCTTCGTCTTGTTCAATGCTCACCCTATGAAGTTGCTACGGCCAGAGTTTTGTGGGTAATGACTTGGGTAGTTTTACTAAGTATTTTCGGAGGATTGTGGGCATATATGTGCGCTTTATTTCATGAGATTCCCATCAGATATCTGCTCATAAACGTTGAAGGCTTACTGAGCCATATTCTTCTTTCTGGGGGAATTATAGTGGTGTTGAACTCAATCGTTTCTGCTGGAGAATCTGAGAAAAATTTAATTTCAGTCATAGCCCTGTTCTTTCCAATTCTCCTAACATTTATTTATTTAGGAATACGCACAACTTCAAATATAAACTATATGCAGTTTTTTCCTTATGTAGCCCCTTTTAATAGAGGATTACAAAACACTGCTATTCACTTTGGGATGGCTGCCTTGATAGGAACTATTTTGCTTTTTTTAAATGCTGTTTTCAGTTTTAGAAATGCTCATGTAAGAATTAATTTGGAGGATTAAAAAATGCAAATAACAACCAGAAAAATAGGCTCTCAGCCGTGGTGGATAATCCTTCTATTGATACCTATGCTTGTTTCATGCGTTTCACCAGTAGTTTTCTGGGAAGTGGCTTTGTCTGTTGGGGCTGAATTAGCCTATTCACAGATTGGACAGTTCATTGAACAAGTTATTGATAACTTGGTAGAGAAAGCTTTTAATGACGAATCTCCTGGTTATGTAATTGAAGATCCAAATAATCCACTTCAAGGAACGTATTCCACGAAAATGAGATTTACAACGATTGATAGAGGGCAACGTAGAAGTTTCGAGGTTACCAAGCCAAGAATGTTCAGGGATTCGGAGTCATCACCATGGCAACTTGCCCCAGACATTAAAGAGTTAGTAGCGCAAATACTTAAAGGTGGATATTAAAGTTGAGGTAATCATATGAAGAAGGTAATTCGGGTTATTAGTTCAATTGTTATTGTTTTCAGCTTTGTGTTTTTGCTGTACGGTACTATTAAGTTATTTCGTGTTGATGAAGCAGCTAAAAATATCCAGAATATAGACATTGGAATTGCCGGAGTCCAAATCGTTCAACCTTCTAAGATTATAAGTAAGGAAAATACCCAAGTAATTATTGGTATTTCTGCCGTAACTTTAGTGATGGGTATTGTATGTTACTTTTTTTTCAGAAGTGGAGAATTTGCTATCAATAGTGTTCTTCCAGTTGAGACAGTGGATGGTATATCTGGGTCTGATTCAGAAACAGTTCAAGAGAGTGGAAAAGTGATCACTTCTAGCACAACTCCACCTGCTGCAACTCCTGGGGTGGAGGAATGAGAGAAGGATGTCCCAAAGGAGTGGGCGATGACGAAACGCCTGGATAATAGGGATAGTAGCTGATTTGGTTGAGAGCGATCGCTTGTATTCCCTGTCCTTTCCCTGAAGCGATAAGTATTGGGAGTGGAGGAGATTAAAAGAGCGATCGCTTATGCCATTGGGTAGTAAACAGGTTCCTAGAACAACGTGGTGAACAACGTGGTGTAATTAAAGGCCAGCAGAAAGTAATTTTACGAATACTTAACTATCGGCTTGGTGAAATTCAACCAGCATTAATTGAGCAAGTTCATCAATTGTCGGTTGAGGAATTAGAAGAATTGTCTGTAGCATTAATGGATTTCTCTGCTGTAGCAGATCTAGAACAGTGGCTACAAAATACAACAGTCCATATTCAGCAATAATAAAATCAATGATTTGAACCAAGAGAGTGATTGTCTTGAACGCCCTTCTAGAGCTATCCACAAGCATTGCTCTCTTTATTTTTTGGGATTCTCAGCGATTCTAGTGGGACTATACCAACGCAGGTGATGCTCGCCGGATTTGCTCCCAAAATCATCCATTTTTTTTTGGCAAAGGTATTGTTAATGAGACATTTTTATGATTGAACCAAAGACAGAATATGATTCGCCTTGGAAAGATATTCTGGAGATATACTTCGAGGACTTTATCAGCTTTTTCTTCTCCTATCTCCACGGAGAAATTGATTGGACGAAAAACATCGAATTTTTAGATAAAGAGTTAAGACAAGTGACTAGAGATGCTACAATTGGCAAAAGACTTGTGGATGCACTAGTCAAAGTCTACCGAATTAATGGTGAAGAATATTGGCTGTATATACATATAGAGGTACAGAACCAACCTGACTCCGAGTTTGGTGAGAGAATGTACATTTACCACTACAAAATCTATGATAAATTCAAATGTCCGATAGAGTCATTAGCAATTTTAGGCGACGATGATATGAATTGGCGACCTGATCATTTTATGATTCGAGGAATCAGAACCACAAGTAGGTTTGATTTTTCCATAGTCAAGCTGCTAGATTATCTCCAGAGATGGTCAGAGTTGGAAGTCAGTCATAATCCATTTGCTACAGTTGTAATGGTGCATTTGAGGACACTGGAAACAACAAGTAACCGTGAAAAAAGAAAAGAATATAAGTTAGCGTTGATAAAACGACTGTATAAGCAGGGTTTCAGCAGACAGGATATAATCAATTTGTACGGTCTAATTGACTGGATGATGACCCTCCCTGATGAATTGCAGAAGGAATTTAATCAAGAAATCACTCAGTATGAACAGGAGATGAATATGCGTTATGTTACTAGTATTGAGAGACTTGGTGAAGAACGCGGTGAACAACGTGGTGAACTTAAAGGTATACAGAAAGTCCTTTTACGACAACTAAATCACAGGCTTGGTGAAATTCAACCAGCATTAATTGAGCAAGTTCACCAATTGTCGGTTGAGAAATCAGAGGAATTGTCTGTAGCATTAATGGATTTCTCTGCTGTAGCAGATCTAGAACAGTGGCTACAAAACCATATTCAGCAATAGTAAAATCAATGATTTGAAGCAAAAGAGTGATTGTCTTGAACGCCCTTCTAGAGCTATTCACAAGCATTGCTCTCTTGATTTTTTGGGATTCTCAGCGATTCTACTTGGACTATACCAACGGAGGTGATGATCGCCGGATTTGCTCCCAAAATCATCAGTTTTTTTTGGCAAAGGTATTGTTAATGAGACATTTTTATGATTGAACCAAAGACAGAATATGATTCGCCTTGGAAAGATATTCTGGAGATATACTTCGAGGACTTTATCAGCTTTTTCTTCTCCTATCTCCACGGAGAAATTGATTGGACGAAAAACATCGAATTTTTAGATAAAGAGTTAAGACAAGTGACTAGAGATGCTACAATTGGCAAAAGACTTGTGGATGCACTAGTCAAAGTCTACCGAATTAATGGTGAAGAATATTGGCTGTATATACATATAGAGGTACAGAACCAACCTGACTCCGAGTTTGGTGAGAGAATGTACATTTACCACTACAAAATCTATGATAAATTCAAATGTCCCATCGAGTCATTAGCAATTTTAGGCGACGATGATATAAATTGGCGACCTGACCATTTTATGATTCGAGGAATCAGAACCACAAGTAGGTTTGATTTTTCCATAGTCAAGCTGCTAGATTATCTCCAAAGATGGTCAGAGTTGGAAGTCAGTCATAATCCATTTGCTACAGTTGTGATGGTGCATTTGAGGACACTGGAGACAACCAGCAACCGTGAAAAAAGAAAAGAATATAAGTTAGCGTTGATAAAACGACTGTATAAGCAGGGTTTCAGCAGACAGGATATAATCAATTTGTACGGTCTTATTGACTGGATGATGACCCTCCCTGATGAATTGCAGAAAGAATTTAATCAAGAAATCACTCAGTATGAGCAGGAGATGAATATGCGTTATGTTACTAGTATTGAGAGACTTGGTGAACTTAAAGGTACACAGAAAGTCGTTTTACGACAACTTAATCATAGGCTTGGTGAAATTCAACCAGCATTAATTGAGCAAGTTCACCAATTGTCGGTTGAGAAATCAGAGGAATTGTCTGTAGCATTAATGGATTTCTCTACTGTAGCAGATCTAGAACAGTGGCTACAAAACCATATTCAGTAATAGTAAAATCAATGATTTGAACCAAGAGAGTGATTGTTTTGAACGCCCTTCTAGAGCTATCCACAAGCATTGCTCTCTTTATTTTTTGGGATTCTCAGTGATTTTAGTTGGACTATACGTAAACAAAAACCTGTAGAGCAATAGTACTACCAATAACCTGATGCTGGGAGCGATTGTCTTAGGTGAGTGTTAGTGTGTTAATGATGAGTCTAATTTCTTAAGGATAACAGAGTTAAAATTAAAGGATTGGTTATCTTGAAAAACAGGACAAGTGGTGCGATCGCACTTGTCCAGAGTTAGCGAGAAATTAACCTTGTATCCTTTTTATGATGCAGCTTGATTTGGCTTCATCTATTGATCAAGATTATGTGCTAAAAAAGGAAAGAGGTAAAAAGCTCCAAGCTTTAGGATTAGAACCAGAAATGGATACAGAATTAGAGAAAGAGTTTTGGCAAGATGAGGCATTTTCTTTAAAACGGTTATTGGAAGAAATCCCAGTTGAGAAATTGCATTTAATGACTATAGAGACAAAAAAATTAGAAAAATCTCTGAAACAAATAATTCAAGTTAGTGATATTAGTAAAGGAATCAAAGCTATATGCAAAGCTCTTGATAATTTTATTGGTAAACACAAAATTTATTCTGTTCTTGAAGGACAATAATCAGTTTATTTTGAAAAGTTTCCGAAATTTTTCAAGAAATTGAACCAGCAAGAGTGAGACAATATTACAACGTGAAACAAAAAGACAGTAGTAGAGATAGACCTTACTCACTGTAATTAAACATTATACTTACTATGACTGAAACTCAACCTAACCCAGAACAACTAAAAATCATCAACCACATCAAAGGAGCATTATTAATTCTTGCTCCTGTAGGAACTGGTAAAACCCGCGTTCTATCATCAAGAGTGGTCAAAGCTATTAAGAGTGGTATTCCTCCTGAAAAAATTCTCTGTTTGACTTTTACTAACCGCGCAGCTAAAGAAATGGAAGAACGGTTAGCACAAATGTGTCCTCAACAATTTCGCTCTATCACAATCAAAACTTTTCATAGTTTATGTACTTCCATGCTGAGGGTGGAAGCTCGACAAATTGGTTTACCAGTAGATTTTGTAGTCTATGATGATGCTGATTCCATTGCATTAATTAAAGAAATTTTCAACCTGACTAAAGATAAAGATGCTAAAAAAGCTGGAGATAAATTTGCTGAATTATCTGATTGTAAAGTTAAAGCTAAACAATTACCTTTATCTGCTAATTCTAGCTTAGAAAAATTGTTTGCATCTTTAGGAGTAGATGAGGCAAAGTTAGCTGCTAAGTATCAAGCTATCTTGCAAGAACGTCATGCGCTAGATTTTGCTGACTTAATTTTTTATGTGCGATTAATGCTGAATTCCTATCCAGAAATTAAACAAAGATGGGAGCAACGTTTTGATTTTATTCAAGTGGATGAGGTACAAGATACTCATCTATCTGAATATGAAATTGTACACTGTTTAGCTTCTCATAGTGGTAATCTGGCCATGATTGGTGATTTAGACCAAACTATTTACGAGTGGAGAGGTTCTGAACCTGATAAGGTTATTAGTCAATTTAAACAAGAGTTTCAACCTCAAGAATATTCTCTAACCTGGAATTATCGCGCTACCCAAGTTTTGCTTAATGCTGCTTCTGGTTTTGCTGATTCCTTTGCACAAAGATACACAAAAATTACTCCTGCACCTATCTGTGACGTAGGGGAGTTAATTCCATTTTATGCAGGACAAAATGAATTTGATGAAGCTAAATGGATTGCTCGTCAAATTCAAAATCTAGCTCATGAGAATTTAAATTTCGCATATAATAGAGTTGCTATTTTAACTCGCACTCATAAGCGAATTGAGATAATTACTAAAATCTTACAAAAATTAAATATTCCTTGTGTCACTGTTGAACAGCATCATTTTTTCATGCGTCAGGAAATTAAAGATATTCTGGCTTATCTACGATTAATATTAAATCCTTTTGATACAGGTTCCCTGCGTCGGTTATTACTACGTCCTAGTCGGGGAATAGGTTCTATTACCATTGAGAATGTGATTCAAGAAGGAGAAGCTTGTGGGTTTAAACTCACTGATATGACTACAATTCAAACTTTCATTAACGGTGATCCTTTTAGTAATTTACTAACTGCTTATAATTCTGGAACTATTGTTGTTTTTGATGTGGAAACAACTGGGCTTTCAGTAAATGAGGATGAAGTGATAGAAATTGCCGCCATCAAGTTAGTGAATGGACAATTTGAAGCAGATTTTCATGCTTATGTTCAAAATACTATCTCCGTGGGAGATTCAGAACAAATACATGGTTATAGTAATGACTTTTTATCTAAGAATGGTAGATGTGCAATAGATGTTTTTCAAGAATTTTTATGGTTTATTCAAGATGCATTTTTAGTTGGTCATAATGTTGGTTTTGATATTAAAATGATTACCGCTCATGCTCATAAATTAGGTTTATCCACTCCTGAGTTTTCATGGGCTGATACTTGGAACTTAGCTAATCGTTTTATTCAATCAGATAGCTACAGTTTGAAAAATTTAGCAACTCAATTAAATTTAACTCAATTACCAAATCATAACGCCCTTGAAGATACTCGGACAACGGTTGAACTATTGGCAATTTTAATACCTTTAATTAATAAACGTGCTGACTATCGTCAAGCTTTAGTTTATCGCTATGGAGAAGAATTTGAAAATTTAGCTAAGGATATTCAAAATTGGAGAAATGCTAGCCAAAAATTACGTCCAGCAAATTTATTAGGTAAAATTTTAGTTGAATCTGGTTTACATGATTATTATCAGCAAATCGAACCAGAACGTCTAGAAAATTTCAAACGGTTAGTGAAAGTTTTTCAAGAACATGATGATTTAGAAATTCATCCTGATACAGCACTAAGAAGTATTCTGGAATATACTGCATTAGCAAAAAATGTAGATCAAATTTCTCAAGATAACAATCAAATTCCTATCCTGACGGTTCATCAATCAAAAGGTTTAGAGTTCGATACGGTTTTTCTAGCAGGTATGTCTCAAGAGGAATTTCCTACTTATTTTAGTGTCCGAGATAATAAGTTAGAAGAGGAAAAACATCTATTTTATGTTGCTATGACCAGAGCAAAAAAACGTTTGTTTATTTCTTGGTTTCTCAGAGATGCTAAAGGGTACTCGAAAACTCGCTCGCAGTTTATTAATTTACTTCCTTCTCAATATTTAAGAAAGCTTGCGAACTAGTACTTTTAAAGCATCTTCTAAGACACTTAGAGAATATGTACTGGTACAGCAATAAATCCGTTTCCGGGGTAAGTTTCGCGCTGCATCGGATCGGGTGAGGAAAGTGAGATATTTGTGCTCTGTGCGAGTAGCGTTTCGACGGTTACGCGCAACTCTAGCCGAGCCAGGGGTGCTCCCAGACAGTAGTGAATTCCTGCACCATAGAGCAGATTGTCCCCCTGATCACGCTCAAGCTGGATCTCGTCTGGGGCGTCGAACGCTCGCGGATCGCGGTTAGCGGCAATCCACATTAGCGAAATCCGCTCGCCATTGGGAATTTTACGACCGTTAATCGTGGCTTCCCGCGTTGTGGTTCGGGTGTTGGCAACCAATCGAACTGTCTACTCGTAAAAGCTCATCGATAGCGGCGGGAATTAGCTGTGGATGTTCACGCAGATGGCGTTGAAGGTTTTGATCCTCGGCTAGATGCATAATCACAATGCCGATTGCTGCGCTCACGGTGCCGTGCCCTGCAATCCAGTTCCGCAGCACGGCGATGATGTCCTCATCATTCCATCGGTGACCGTTTACCTCGGTCATCATTAGCTGTCCGGTAACATCGTCCCGGATGTTTTGACGACGGTGATCCTCCAGCGCCTCTGTTACAATCGCAACGTATTCCTCTGCGATAATGCTCATGGACTCAGTATCCCGATGTAACGATAACGCATGATTACCTCGGTTCCAGTCGCGGACGCGTTCCCACATCGTCTGCGGCCAGCCGAGAAACGCACACATCGTTCGGAAAGCGATCGGCTCGGCAATGTCCGCCACGGCATCAACCGTACTTTGACGGGAGATCGGCTGTATCGTAGTCTTGACGATCTCCCGGCACGTAGTCTCGATTCCGGCGATCGCCGACGCGGAGAAGTAAAACGCTAGGATCTCGCGGTATTTCGCGTGTTCAGACCCGTTCATGGCATTTGGGATGGCATGATGCGGTGAGGCGTTGATAAAGGTGTCCGGGTCATTGAGTACTGCGACAACATCCTTATGCCGGAAGAGTGACCAGTGCATGGTATCGCTGTGTGCGACAGGACACCGCTCGCGCATCTCGTCGTAGGCATGACGTTGATCGGCTAACACCTCTGGATCATGCGGGTTCCAATCCTGTAGTGGAGTGTGGTCAGACATTGAAGTTCCTCTGGCACAGTCGCAAATATAAAATTGCCTTGATTAGTAATTAATCCCAATTACTAACCAATAAAACTTAGCTGATAAGTTTAAGAATTTGACTCTAACTTAAGTATGAAATTGGAGTTTGGTTAACCTGTGCCTCCATTAGAGACTCACGTTAATTAAGCAATCTATAATTGCAGTGATGAGACTAAAGCAACATATTATACTAATATATCCGGTTTCAGGTTCATCTGTGCAAAATTGAGTGTAAATAAATTTTAGCAAAACCGAAAATTTACTCGACAAAGTAACTAAAGTGCTATTAATCTATAAAAAATATCCCTATAACTGAGCTGCTAGCAATACGGTTCAGGTAAAAACCTATAGTAGCAATTATATGACAATAATCGAAGCAGCACCCCAAAACCTAGACAACCAAATACCTGAAGCCTTTGCCAAATTTGACAGTCAAGTATACGTGGTAGCTATATCAAACAACGGACGGCGGATGGCGATTGGTTTAAAAAATGGGATGATAGAAATCTGGGATTTACTCATCAGAGATAGGTGGGTTAGCTGCAAAGGACATACAGGTTTTATCACTTCAGTAGCCTTTAGCCCCGACGGTCAAACCCTGGTCAGTGGTAGTGAAGACAAAACCGTGCGGTTATGGAATGTTCAATCAGGAGAGATGATAGGTTATCCCTTGATTAAACATACAGGTTTTGTAAGTTCAGTAGCCTTTAGTCCTGATGGTCAAACCATTGTCAGTGGTAGTCAAGACAAGACAATACAGTTTTGGAATATTCAAGCAAAACCTATAGGTGAATGCTTGACTGGACATATGAGTGCTGTCAGGTCAGTAGCATTTAGTCCTGATGGTAAAAGCCTGGTTAGTGGAAGTTTTGATCATACAATTCAGTTGTGGGATATTCAGTCACAACAGCCTATAGGTCAGCCCTTGATTGGACATACAGATATAGTTATATCAGTAGTATTTAGTCCTGATGGACAGAGTTTTATCAGTGGTAGTTTTGATAAGGCATTGCGGTTATGGGATATTCAGGGACAGTCTCTAGGTGAACCCTTCACTGGTCATACGGATTTTATCAGTTCAGTAGCGTTCAGTCACGATGGTAAAACTATTGTTAGTGGTAGTTTTGATAAAACCGTGCGATTGTGGGATATGCAAGGAGAGTCTATCGGTCAACCCTTCATAGGACATACCGATGTTGTCAGTTCAGTAGCGTTGAGTCAGGATGGTAAAACCTTGGTGAGTGGGAGTTTTGACCAGACGGTGCGATTGTGGAATCTTCAGGGACAGTCCAAAAGTCTTCCCTTCACTGGTCATACAGACTCTGTTAGGTCAATTGCTCTAAGTCCTGATGGTCAAACTCTAGTGAGTGGTAGTGATGACAAGACGTTGCGATTGTGGAATCTTCAAGGAGAACCATTAGGTCAACCCTTGATTGGACATACAGGTTCTATCTTCTCAGTAGCTTTGAGCCATGATGGACAAACTATTGTCAGTGGTAGTCAAGATGAAACTTTGCGGTTGTGGAATATTCAAGGAAAATCTTTAGGTCAGCCCTTAATTGGACATACAGATTCTGTCAAATCAGTAGTTTTTAGTGCTGATGATGAAATTATTGCTAGTGGTAGTTCTGACTATACAGTAAGGTTGTGGAATATTGACGGAGAACCTTTGGGTCAGTCTTTGATTGGACATACAGGTTTTGTCTTTTCTGTAGCTTTGAGTGATGATGGTCAAACTCTAGTTAGTAGCAGTGATGATCACACTATCAGGTTATGGGATATCCCATCTGGAAAAATCAAGGGAAAGCCTTTGATTGAGCATCAAGGTTCAGTAACTTCAGTAGTTTTGAGTGATGATGGTCGGACTTTAGTTAGTGGTAGTTACGACGACACAGTGCGGTTATGGGATATTCAAGGAAAACCTTTGGGTCAACCCTTTGCTGGACATACAAGTTCTGTGATTTCTGTCGCTTTGAGTCAGGATGGTAAAACCCTAGTCAGTGGTAGTGATGACTCTACAGTGCGGTTATGGGATTTATCCGACCCACAACATAGACGTCACATTATTATTGGTAAGCATGATGGCATAGTTTATTCAGTTGCTTTTCACCCCCATGGAGATTATATTTTTAGTAGTGGTGAAGATGGGATTAAAGTATGGCGTTGGCAAAAATTTAATGTCCTATCTATTCCCCAAGCATTTTGCAATGACCAGCCCATAGGTGAAGATTATTTGGATATTGCGAAAGAAATCCAATCCCTGGCTGATATTTTGATATTACGGAATTTTGAGCCTCCATTAGTGGTAGGTATTCTTGGTAATTGGGGTAGTGGAAAGTCTTTTGCTATGCACCTAATTCAACAGCACATTACAAAAAATCGCTGTCAAAAACTGACAGAATATCAGACATGGGGAGATGAGAAAAATCCCCATCTTTCTCCTTATGTTGGTCACATTTATCAAATCAATTTTGACGCTTGGAGTTATGCTAAATCAGATATTTGGTCTAGTTTAGTTTACACAATTTTCTCTGAACTTAATCGTCAGTTGATTTTAGAAAAGCAACTGCAATCAGTAGGTATAAGCTCACTTGATGGTGGAGATATTTGGTGTGTCCTGAATGAGATTAATCATGGAGATATCAAAAATATTTTACAATCTATATTATCCCCTGATGTATTTGATAAGTGGCAAAAAAACAATTCAGATATTGATTATCTTTGGGAGATTCTCAGCGAACTAAGAAAATATGAAAAAGAAAAATTAGCAGCTACACAAAATAAAATTAAAGAATTAAGGAATCAAAAATATCGACTAGAAGAAAATTGGCAAGAAAGAAAGATTGAAATTAAGAAAGAAATCAATACAGATATTGAAAATAGAACTACGTTAATTCTCATTCTCAAAATGCTAGTCAATCAAAAACATAATTTTTGGATTAAGGATATTTTAACAAATTTGGAAATAAAAATTCCAGATTTAACATTTTTGAAAGATTTAACTGATGAACAATTAATTGAAATTGTTGAATCCAAGGATGATAGAATCAATTTTTTAATTAAAAACCTTGAAAAATTAAAGGTTTATCCGGAAAAGCACGCAAATAAATTATTAGAGTTTATTGCTTTTTTAAGAACACACTACAGCTTGCGAGTAAATCTGGTAATATTTATTGGTTTAACTCTAATACCATTTTTGGTTTATGATGGAGGAGAAAAATTTTTACCTGCGTCTTTTCAAATATATAAATTCTGGTTAGTACTATTATCGATTATACCCGCTATATATTCGGTATTGCAAATACTGAAGAAAGTAAATGTTTTCAAATCGCTAAATCTGGAATTTGGAGAAACCAAAGCAATTATTCTCAAAGAACGTCAAAATTTAGAAATAGATAGAACTCAAATAATCAATCAGAAAATTCATCAGGAAGGTCTGGAAACTGAGAATAAAATAACCGAAATTAATCACCAACTAGAAAAGTTAGAAGCTGAATTAAAAATCCAAATTCAACGTGCTGGTTTAACTTCTGAATATACATCATTATCAGATTTCTTCATCAATCGCATAGAAAATGGTTTTTACCAAGTTAATTTAAGTTTAATGCAGCAAATTAAGTTAGATTTAGAAGATTTATCATCACGTTTAATTTATGAACCGGAACCTAAAAATCCTCACAAACTCAACACGCTGAAAAAATATTTCCCTAGAGGTTCGAGCACGCATTATTCTTTATATTGATGATTTAGACCGTTGTCCTCCGGAGCGAGTTGTTAATGTTTTGGAAGCGGTGCAACTTTTACTCAAGACTCAACTATTTATTGTGGTTATGGCTATAGACGATCACTATATTAACCGTTGTTTAGAACAACACTACAAAGGTGTGTTAAAACGCAAGGGTTATCCTTCCGGTGTTGACTATCTAGAAAAAATCATCCAAATTCCCTATCGGATGCGACCAATTTCCGACAAAGCGGTTATAGAAGCTTATTTGAAATCACAACTTGAACTCGTCGATGGTGAAAAAAATGACTATTAATGATATTTTTGCCGAAAATACTAAATTCAGTCAAGCTGAATTTGATGCTCTAGTCCAATGTTGTCAATATATTGATATTACTCCCAGAACAGCCAAGCGATTGGTTAATATTTGCAAAATCCTCAAACTTATTTGGACTCCTGATAGTCATCGTTGGAAAGATGAGCCAAGATTAGAAGTTAAACAAAGTGTAATTGCATTTCTGGCTTTAGCTGGTCGTTATCCTCATCAAATGCGAAATGTCTTGGAAGAACTGCGTTTGCGTTTTGAGCAACATCATGAATTAGAAATGATTATTAATAAAGAAGAATTACTCATTAAAACCCAAAAATATGATATATATAGAGATGCTCATACTCACCGAGAATGTCAGAAATTTGAGTATGATTTTCACAAAATGCCTCCGGTTCAAGAATTTATTTTAGAACAGAGAACTTTTAATTTAATTGTTTCTTTTTGCTTTGTCGGTGATATTGGTTATGACCCAGATGAGGGTTATAATTATCAATCAACTACAGAAAAGGTATATGGTTTTCTAGGAAATTCTTAAGGCAAGAGTAATGATAAATTTAGAAAATTACCAAATTTTAGAACTAGTCCTGGATGTAGCAAAAACAAATATTTATAGAGCCAGGAGAGAATCAGATGGGACATTGGTAATAATTAAATTACTCAATATAGAGTATCCTAACTTGCAAGATATTGCCAAGATTAAGCATGAATATGAAATCCTCAGAAATTTAAATATAGCAGGTGTTGTCAAAGTTTATAGCATAGAAAAGTATCATAACAGTTTTGCTCTGATTTTAGAAAATATTAATGGTGTCTCCCTGGCTAAAATTATCAAAACTCAAAAGATTGGATTACTAGATTTTCTGCAAATAGCCATTCAGATTGCTCAAACATTAGGTGAGCTACATCAACAACAAATTATCCATAAAGATATTAAACCGCTTAATCTTATAGTTGATGGCTCAGAAAATCTAATTAAAATCATTAATTTCGGTTTTTCCTCACGACTCTCTCAAGAGAAAAGCAAATTGGATAATTCTATTTGGCTCGAAGGAACTTTAGCCTATATATCTCCAGAGCAAACCAGGCGAATGAATCGCTCTGTTGATTATCGCACAGATTTATATTCCTTGGGTGTGACTTTTTATGAAATGCTCACATCTACATTACCTTTTAATGTAACTAATCCAATGGAATTAGTGCATTGTCATATTGCTAAACAGCCAATACCATTAGTTGAGTTAAAGCCAGATATTCCTCCCGTAATTTCCGCAATTGTCATGCGGCTACTTAGTAAAACTGCTGAAAATAGATATCAAAGCGCTTTTGGTTTAAAAGCTGACTTAGAGAAATGTCTACATCAAGTAGAGTCACAAAACCACATCACTGACTTTGTTATCTGTCAACAAGATAAATCTGGAAAACTGGAAATTCCGGAAAAACTCTATGGTCGAACTGAGGAAATCAACACTTTATTAACTGCGTTTGAGCAAGTTAGTCAAGGAAGCAAAGAATTAATCCTAGTTGTTGGCTACTCTGGGATTGGTAAATCAGCTTTGGTGAATGAAGTTCATAAACCCATCGTCCAGAAAAGAGGGTATTTCATTTCTGGAAAATTTGACCAATTTAAACGAAATATACCTTATGCTTCGTTAATTCAAGCTTTTCAAGAGTTGGTCAAAGAATTATTTATGGAAAGTACAGATGAGTTAGCTATATGGCGAGAAAAATTATTATTAGCTTTAACTCCCAATGCTCAGATTATCATTGATGTGATTCCAGAGATAGAACTAATTATTGGTAAGCAACCAGGAATACCAGAACTAGGGTCAACTGAATCACAAAATCGTTTCAACTTAGTTTTTCTGAAATTCATTGGTGTTTTTGCTCAAAAATCACATCCATTAGTAATTTTTTTAGATGATTTACAATGGGCTGATTTAGCATCTTTAAAGATAATTCAATTGCTAGCTACAGACAATGACACAACAAATTTATTAATCATCGTAGCCTACAGAGATAATGAAGTAGATGCTAGCCATCAATTAACATTAGTTTTGCAGGAAATAGAAACAGCCGATATAATAATCACAAGCATAAACTGTCAACCTTTGAAACTAAATAATGTAGAGGAACTGGTTGCAGATACACTTCAATCCACCAGAGAAGAAATCAAACCACTAGCAGAACTTATTTTCAATAAAACGCAGGGAAACCCCTTCTTTTGTACACAAGTATTTAAATATATTCATCAAGAAAGACTGCTGGTATATAATTTCAATACTCATCAATGGCAATGGGATATTGAGCAAATTAATAGAATCGAAATTACAGATAATGTTGTCGATCTGATGCTGGGTAAAATTCAAAAATTACACATAAATACGCAGCATATTTTGCAGCTAGCGGCTTGTATTGGTAATAGGTTTGATTTAGATACACTAGCCGTAATTAATGAAAAATCTCCTAGAGAAACAGCTGATGAATTATGGGAAGCCATCTTAATTGGTCTGATTTTACCTCTGGATGAGACTTATAAACTACCACAGTTGATTGAAGATATAAATGGCTTAATTGTTGACTATAAATTTTTACATGACAGAGTACAACAAGCAGCATACACACTTATTCATGATCATCAAAAAAAACAAGTTCATTTAAGAATAGGTCAACTGCTATTAAAGAATTTAGATCCTTACTTACTAGAGGAAAAGATTTTCGACATTGTTAATCAATTAAATATGGGATCTGAGTTAATAACTACTCAAGCAGAAAAAGACAAACTGGCGCAATTAAATCTTATGGCTGGCATAAAAGCCAAACAATCTACTGCTTATGAATCAGCTGTGAAGTTTTTTCGATTAGCATTAGAAATGCTGACAGCAGATAATTGGCGAACTCATTATCAATTAACTCTGACTCTTCATGTAGAATCTGTAGAAGTAGAATATCTGAATTCAAATTTTGAAAGAGCAGAACATCTATTTGCAATTGTAATAGAAAATAGCCAAAATATTTTAGATACTGTGAAGGTATATGAAAAAAAGATTACATTTTATATTTCTCAACTGAGAATGCGAGAAGCTCTAGATATTGATTTGCAACTTTTAGAAATATTAGGAGTTACTTTATCTCCAAGTCCACCAACAAACCTAAAAATTGAAGATTTAGCCGATTTACCGATCATGACTGATGCCAAGAAACTGGCAATAATCAGGATATTAATCGTCGCAGCTTCTGCTGCTTATAATTTAGATACTACACTCTTATCTCTGATTTCTTTTACGATGATGAATCTCTGTTTCCAATATGGAAATTCGTCTTTAGCAACTTATGCTTATGGTGTTTATGCTTTAGTTCTATCTGGGCCAATGCAAGATATTGAATCAGGTTATTGATTGGGTAAGTTATCTGTGAAGTTGTTAGAACAGTTCCATGCTCAAGAGCTAAAGCCTAAAATATATTTCCTATATAATGGTTTTATTAGATTATGGAAAGAGCATCTTAGAGAAACTATAGAGCCTCTCAAGCAAGGTCTACAAATGGGTTTAGATGTAGGAGACATAGAATATGCAGCTTACACGGGAGCATTTATTTTTTTTCACATTTTTTTCACTGGAGAAAATTTAGAAGTTCTTAGTGAAAAACAAGTTCAACCCTTGAAATTAGCACAAAAAATGAATCAGAATTATTTTATTTATTCTCTGCTAATTTTAAAACAAATGATAATTGATTTATCCCAAGGAGTAAAAAATGAATCTTATCTAGAAGGAGAGATATTTAATAGCTCCATTATTAAAAAATTTACAGAGAGTATGGCGACTATTTCTCTTGTATATTTAGCCAAGGTTATTCTTTATTATTTTTCAGGGAATTATATTCAATCTATAAAAAATATTCAATTAGCCAAACCATACGAACTTGGTATAATTGGAACTATTATGATAGTCCAATTTAATTTTTATCATTCTCTAGGGTTACTAGCTATCCATATTCATCAGGATTCTGCATCAATCTTATTCTCTGAACATGAATTAGATGTGGTTTTAGAGCAAGTAGAAATAAATCAGCAACAATTGAGAAAATGGGCATTTCATGCCCCCATGAATTATCAACATAAATATGAGCTTGTCGAGGCTGAAAAGTTACGATTATGTGGACAACCTCTTTTAGCTATGGAATATTATGACAGAGCTATTCGTGGTGCAAATGATTTTGGATATATTCAGGAAGAAGCTTTAGCTAATGAAAAAGCAGCAGAATTTTATCTATCTTTAGGCAGAAATGAAATTGCTGCTTTATACATGAGAAAATCTCACTATGGTTATGTTCGCTGGGGTGCTAAGGCTAAAGTTAAGCAATTAGAATCAAAGTATTCTAAATTAATTACTATATCCTCAACAGTTAACCAAATATATTCTACAAATCTTTCTATCACTTCTTCCACTACAACTGCGACCAATCAACTTGATTTAATTACAGTAATTAAAGCATCCCAAACTTTATCTGAAGAAATTATTTTAGATAATTTGTTACATAAACTTATGGAGATTGTGATTGAAAATGCTGGAGCTGAAATTGGGTATTTAATTCTGGAAAAAGGAGGTGATTTATTTGTAAAAGCCAGAAAAAATGCTGGTAAAAATGAATTATTTTTTCAACAGATTGACGAAAATGATACCCTAAAATATCTGCCGATATCATTAATTAGATATGTTCATAAAATCCGAGAAAATTTAGTTATTGATGATGCTACTTCTACAGGCTCTTTTATTAATGACCCTTATATTATTGAAAATAACGTTAAGTCTATATTATGCACACCTATTATTTATCAAGGTAAACTGCTGGCTATCCTTTATTTGGAAAATTCCTTAATAGTAGGAGCATTTACCCCAGATAGATTACAAATTTTAAAACTCTTATCTTCTCAAATAGCCATTTCCTTAGAAAATGCCTACCTCTATAATAATTTAGAAGAAAAAGTGGCGATAAGAACTCAAGAATTAAATGAAAATAACCAGCGATTACAAGAAACTTTACATCAATTAAAAGTTACTCAAGTACAACTTATTCAAACGGAAAAAATGTCTAGTTTGGGACAAATGGTAGCTGGTGTAGCTCATGAAATTAATAATCCGATCAGCTTTATTTATGGCAATATAGAAAATCTTAATAATTATATTTATAGCTTATTAGATTTAGTTAATCTTTATCAGGATTCATACCCAAATGATATGGCAAAAATCAATGGTTTTTTAGAACAAATTGACTTGGATTTCATTAAAGAAGATCTGCCTAAAATCATGTCTTCTATCAAAAATGGTACAGAGCGAATTCGGGAAATTGTCTTGACTTTACGGAACTTTTCTCGACTTGATGAAGCTGATATTAAATCTGTTGATATCCATGAAGGAATTGATAGTACTCTACTCATTTTACAAAATCGTCTTCAATCTAAATCTGGTTATTCTGCTATTCAAGTAATCAGGCATTATGGCGATTTACCTTTGGTGGAGTGCTATGCGAGTCAGCTTAATCAAGTATTTATGAATGTATTAAACAATGCTATTGATGCTATGCCAAAATTTAACCACTCTCTGGGCGATTGCCCAATATCCAATTGCTCTCTCAGCCGTTTGGAAAATAAAGATTCCCCGAAAACAGAAATTGAGAACCATACCAATATAATTATTATCTCCACTCAAATAGTCAACTCAGATACAGTCAGTATTTCGATCAAGGATAATGGTCGGGGAATGGATGCTGAAGTCAAGCAGAAGATATTTGACCCATTTTTTACCACTAAGCCTGTAGGGGAGGGTACTGGTCTGGGATTGTCGATTAGCTATCAAATTATTGTGGATAAACATAATGGTAAAATCGAGTGTATTTCTGCTCCAAGAATTGGTACAGAATTCGTGATTAAGATTCCCTTACGACAAAAAAAGTAACCCTTTTACCTGATTATGGCAACTTCTACACCGATCTGGGCATCGGAAATCTCTACTGACTGGCATATTCTGCTCCAACAATTACTAGACGGCCAATCTTTATCCCGTGTTCAAGCTACACAATTGATGCAAGGATGGTTACGTGAAGCTGTTCCCCCAGAGTTATCAGGAGCAATTTTAACGGCTTTACACTTTAAAGGGGTTTCTGCTCAAGAATTAGCTGGAATGGCTGAAGTATTACAGTCCCAATCTTCTCTATCAAAACCTCAGCATTTAGAGAATACCGCTTTTATTGATACTTGTGGTACTGGTGGTGATGGAGCATCAACTTTTAATATTTCCACCGCCGTCGCTTTTGTCGCCGCTGCTTATGGTTTACCTGTGGCTAAACATGGTAGTCGTTCCGCTTCTAGTCTCACCGGTAGTGCAGATGTTTTGGAAGCTTTAGGGGTGAATTTAAATGCGTCTAGTGATAAAGTTATCTCCGCATTATCTGAGGTGGGAATTACCTTCTTATTTGCTCCTGGTTGGCACCCTGCACTCAAAGCCGTTGCTGGTTTACGACGAACTCTCAAGGTGCGGACTGTATTTAATTTACTGGGTCCGTTGGTTAATCCTTTACGTCCTACTGGTCAGGTGATGGGGGTATTTGCTCCTCATTTATTGGGGACAATTGCCGAAGCTTTAAATTTGTTAGGGAAGGATCAAGCGATCGCTCTACATGGTAGAGAAAGATTGGATGAAGCGGGTCTAGGAGATTTAACCGATTTAGCGGTGTTATCAGCAGGTGAAGTCCAATTAACTACTATTAATCCCCAAGAATTAGGTATAACCCCTGCTCCTCTCACGGCGTTTAAAGGTGGGAATGTGGCTGAAAATGCGGAAATTCTCAAAGCGGTACTTCAAGGTAAAGGAACGCAAGCCCAACAGGATGTAGTGGCTTTAAATACCTCTTTAGCCCTACAAGTAGGGGGAGCAATCCCTTTATTGAATCATGCCCAAGGTGTGAGTATTGCTCAGTCTATTCTCCAAAGTGGTAGTCCCTGGGCCAAGTTAGAGGAGTTAATTGCTTTTCTAGCTTGATTGGGGACGCAGTTCTATGGTGTCACGTTTGATGGTGACTTCATAGCGACCAAAAAAATCATGTCCTAATAGTCCCACTTCTATACTTTTTTTGCTCGCAATCGCCACTGGGACTTGATTTAATACCAAACCTCCCAGTTCTATAGAATCAACATAACCGACGGGAACAGTCACACCTTTAGCACTGGCTGTATCTACTTTGGCTTTACTTACAGTTCTTACTTTCAAAGCACTAGCCATTTCTGGGGTAATTAATGTATTACTCGCTCCTGTATCAAAAACCATATCGAATCTTTGCTGTCCATTAAATGTAACTTCTACTACGGGAACCCTTCTGAAGATTCGCCGTTTAATTGGGACTATAAATACTTGAGTGTTGGGATTGGTTTCCACCACAGTCTTTGGTGGTAATCCTTTGCTGGTTGGTAATACAGGTAAACGTGATGGAAATTTAATTTTAGTAGTTGGTTGAGAAGCAGAAATTTCTGTACTATCAGTTTGGTTAGTGATTGGCTTTTCTTTCGATGGTTTAGCTTTGAGTTTAGCTAGTTTAATTTCCTGTTGATAGACGGAAATTTGTTTTTTGGCATTACTAGAGTTAGGACTGTTCGCAGGGACTTTTTGCATTAAGGCGATCGCATCTTGAAATAGACTCGTGACCAAGTTCCAATCCTCTGGAGATTGAGCCGATTTGCTAATGGCTGAAGCTCCAGCAGCTCTATCTAAGGCTAGTTCAAAAGCATTCGGTTCATTTTCTGGTGTTTTTTGTGGTGGATTAAGCGCTGGTAAGGTGGGCTTGTTAACAGGCTGTGCTGCCTGTAAATTTGCCTCTGGGGAAGGTTTTTCACTACTTGTCACTGTTGGCTGTGTATCAGTACTACAACTTACACTCAAAATTGTCAGAGTACTGGAGAGAAAAACTAAAGTTAAACGAGATAAATCAGACTGAAGCATAAATCTATTGATAATAGCGCTGACTGTACCTACAAGTTAGTGTTACAGAATTCTTTACAGATTTTAGTTAAATTTTTAAAGTAATTAATTGATGAGATATATGGGATAATTAACAACCGCAGGGCTGGAGGCGAGGGAAAGAGTAGAAAACAGTATATTTTTCTGCCCAATCCCCCATCCCCAATCCCCCATCCTCATCCTTTTGCCTAAATTTATTTATGCCCCTGTCTGACGCAATACCTGCTTTACTTGTCTTGGCAGATGGCACCACTTATCGCGGTTGGTCTTTTGGTGCCACAGGAACCGCTATTGGCGAAGTGGTGTTTAATACTGGTATGACTGGATATCAAGAAGTTTTAACAGATCCAAGTTACTGCGGTCAAATAGTAGTTTTTACTTATCCTGAATTAGGGAACACTGGGGTTAATCCTGAAGACGAAGAATCCACTGGCATTCAGGTGCGGGGGGCGATCGCTCGAAATATTTGCCATCGTCCCAGTAATTGGCGGTCTACACAATCTTTACCTGACTATTTAAAAACCCGACAAATACCAGCCATTTACGGTATTGATACTCGCGCCCTAACCCGCAAAATTAGAATGTTCGGGGCGATGAATGGTGGTATTTCTACAGCTATTCTGGATGAAGCTGAGTTATTAGAACAGGTACTAGCAGCACCGAATATGTCTGGATTGAACTTGGTAAAAGAAGTGACTACTTCCCAAGTTTATGAATGGTCTGAGGCTACAGTCCCAGCTTGGGAATTTAATCCAGAGAGTGTGAGTAGCACAGGTGAATCTTTTACAGTTGTGGCCCTTGACTTTGGTGTTAAACGCAACATTCTCCGGCGTTTAGCTAGTTATGGCTGTCGGGTAATTGTCGTTCCGGCTGATACACCAGCAGAGGCAGTTCTCAATTATAATCCTGATGGTATTTTTCTTTCTAACGGACCGGGTGATCCATCTGCTGTCACAGCAGGTATAGCTACTACCAAAGACTTACTACTGAGTCAAAAGCCAATATTTGGTATTTGTATGGGACACCAAATATTAGGTCATGCTTTAGGAGCAGAAACTTTTAAACTCAAATTTGGTCATCGAGGGTTAAATCAACCTGCGGGATTACAGCAAAGAGTAGAAATTACCAGCCAAAATCATAGTTTTGCCCTTGACCCAAATTCTTTACCTGAAGCTATTGTAGAAGTTAGTCATCTCAACTTAAATGATCGGACTGTGGCTGGAGTCCGTCACAAAACCTTACCAATTTTCTCTGTCCAATATCACCCAGAAGCTAGTCCTGGTCCATCATGATGCTGATTACTTGTTTAAGCAATTTGTGACGGCTATGCAAACAGCTAAACAAGATGCAAAAAGTAGAAATTAAGTAAAAATAGAAAAAATTACAGATGACACGATGAGGGGATAGAAGATAGGGAGATGGGGAGAGGGAAGAGGCAGGGGGGCAGGGTGCGGGGAGCAGGGGGGAGAAACGGAGATGGGGAGAGGGAAGAGGCAGGGGGGCAGGGTGCGGGGAGCAGGGGGGAGAAACGGAGATGGGGAGAGGGAAGAGGCAGGGGGGCAGGGTGCGGGGAGCAGGGGGGAGAAACGGAGATGGGGAGATGGGGAGATGGGATATTTTAATTCTATTTCCCCCTGCCCCCTGCCCCCTGCCCCCTGCCCCCTGCCCCCTGCCCCCTGCCCCCTGCCTCCTGCCCCCTGCCCCCTGCCCCCTGCCCCCTGCCTCCTGCCCCCTGCCCCCTGCCCCCTGCCCCCTGCCCCCTGCCCCCTGCCCCCTGCCCCCTGCCCCCTGCCCCCTGCCCCCTGCCCCTTGTCCTCTTCTCCCCACCTACTCCATCAGATTGTAGACAATTTGCTCAAAAACCATCTATACTTGAGCGTTTACTTTAACTTGTCAGCAACTTAGTCCGACATGACTGAGGCTCTGGTGAGAGAAATTCAACAAGTCGTACTTGACTTTTTGCATCTAGCAATAGGTAAACGTTATTTTAGTAAAACGACACCTGGGAATTTGCGTTGCTAGTTTCCCGCATACTGAGTATTTCTATGAGGAGGGAGTTATTGCTGAACCACTAAATCTAACCGTAAGCCTGAGAGGTACTCGCGAAGCCCGGGAGAACTGCCAACTATTCCGCCTCACAGGTTTGTTAGACGCTTTTTCTGAGCCGACTTTTCGCAAGGTACTTGGCAGTAAAATTGAAGAAGGTCCAAAACATATCATTCTCGACCTCTCACAAATTGACTTTGTTGATAGCTCTGGTTTAGGGGCCTTAGTGCAACTAGCCAAGCAGGCTCAAACCGCCAGTGGCACTTTACAAATTGTTACAAATGCCCGTGTAACGCAAACGGTCAAGCTAGTTCGGTTAGAGAAGTTTCTCTCCCTGCAATCCACAGTTGAAGCGGCTCTAGAGAATATTAAGACACCTTGATTGCTTGACCTATCATGCAAATAAATTTAGCTATCCAGATAGTATCGGATAGCTAAATTTTCAAAAAAAGAAGGAGTCACCGAGTAAAACCCTTACTCTGAACTAGTTTCATCATCAATTCTTGTCTTAATTGCTAGGTTGACTGCTATATTATTAAAATTATGTGATTTTTATCAGGTTTTTTCATGAGAAATTTGAATAGGGAATAGGGAATAGTTTTTGCTGTTTCCGATTTAGAAGTAAGAAAACTTACTTTTCTGTTAACAGTAGTTTGCCAATAGAATTTATACTCAACACCAAACCTCTTTAAATTTTGAATTTTGAATTTTGAATTTTGAATTATTTATGTCTGATCCTGACCAAATCAAGGAGCTAATCAACGGAATAGATGAAGCTACAGTTAGAAATTTATCTCAAACTGAATCGCTATTAGCAAATATAGCACCATTAGCCTCAGCAATATCCTCAGCACAAGTGCAGCAAATTTCTCCTTCATCTTTGGCATATTTGGGGGATGCAATTTATGAATTATATGTTAGGATTTTATATCTGTGGCCACAACAGCGTCCAGAAGCTTATCATCGCCTAGTCGTGGCGCAAGTTAGAGCAGAAACACAAGCATTACATCTGCGATCGCTAACTCCCCATTTGCGGAGTAACGAATTAGAAATTGTCCGTCGGGGTCGTAACGCTGCCGCTGGACGACCTAAGCGAGTGAATCCGGAAATTTATCAACAGGCAACTAGTTTAGAAACTTTAATTGGCTACCTATATCTGACTGATTATCAGCGTTTAACTGAACTATTAAAAAAACTCCATCCAGAGAAATAGTGAGTAATTCCATCTCACGATAGGAAGATTAGTCTTAATAGTCGAGTAAATTTCAGATGATTGACGAGCAGCGCCCATACCTTATACCAAAAAAAAATACTGAATATGAACAACCAACCCAGAAAAATTGAGACGAATTGCGAACCGAAACGTGGACAACCCATAAAAATTAAAGGTAAGCGAGTTATT
Source organism: uncultured cyanobacterium (assembly GCA_963766435.1). Taxonomy (GTDB): domain Bacteria; phylum Cyanobacteriota; class Cyanobacteriia; order Cyanobacteriales; family Nostocaceae; genus CAVXZH01. Next base: position 550,164 of record CAVXZH010000006.1, on the reverse strand, counting down.
CCTAATACTATTCGTCAATCAGTAAATGTGGAAGGAAAATCCATCTCTAGTAGACCACACCAACTACCGCATTTTCCACCCCCATCGACCGTTGTCAAATCAGCAGAAGAGAGTGATCTCATTTACGGACGTCATCCAGTGTTGAGTGCATTAGAAAATGGACGAGGTTTGAATCGGATCTGGATTACTACACGTTTAAGATATGATCCTCGCTTCCATCATCTCATTCTCCAAGCGAAAGAGAATGGTGCCGTTATTGATGAAGTAGAGCCAAAGCGCTTAGACCAAATCACCACGGGGGCTAATCATCAAGGTATAGCCGCACAAATTGCTCCCTATGATTATATTGAGCTACATGATCTAATTAGTCAGTCTCAAGTAGTTACTGACCCAGTTATAGTAGTGGCAGATAGTATTACAGATCCCCATAATTTAGGAGCAATTATTCGCACAGCAGAAGCCATCGGCGCTCAAGGGCTGGTCATTCCCCAACGGAGAGCATCAGGCATTACTTCTACTGTAGTTAAAGTAGCCGCAGGTGCGCTAGAAAACTTTCCTGTCGCCAGAGTAGTCAATCTGAGTCGGGCTTTAGAAGAATTGAAAGCAGCGGGTTTTTGGATTTATGGCACAGCAGCCACAGCCAGCGAACCTTTACATACAGTTACATTCCGAGGCCCCATCGTTTTAGTCGTTGGTGCGGAAGGTGAAGGACTAAGTATGTTGACACAACGTTGCTGTGATGTTTTAGTATCTATTCCCTTACCAGGCAAAACTCCAAGCCTGAATGCCTCTGTAGCAACGGGTATGGCGCTTTATGAAGTCTATCGTCAGCGCTCTCTAAACACAGTATATCTTGACAAATTACAGAAAATATCTTTGAAAAAAGCGTAGTAAAAGAGTATAAAGAAATGTAAAAGAGAATAAAAGCAAAATATCCTTTAATACCCTGATACTACGTTTATAAAACGGTGAATACCATGAAACCTTTTTGGCATAACCTTAAGGAAGGGCTTGTTAATACCGTTAACAACCTGGGCTACGCTTGGTGGGTAGAAATAGTTACCCATAATCCTCGTTGTACTTACTATTTTGGTCCTTTTTGAATTCATCTGAAGCTACATCAGCCAGCATTGGCTATGTAGAGGATTTAGAAATTGAAGGTGCCTTAGGAATAGTAGTCAATGTTAAGCGTTGTAAACCTAATGATTTGACTATTGCTGAAGACTTGGGGGAAAGGATTGACCGTAAAGTAAAGCCTGTCTTTAGCGGTCAGTTGTAATCAAATTTTCTGGGCTGTGCTATTTATCAACTAATTACCTGTGGATGCTCCATCAGCCAACAGTCAATATCACTAAGTAACTGATGGGGGATTTCCCAGGGAAAGAGATGGGCTGTGTTAGGGTAACATAACCATTGACAATTTTTTAAATTTTCAGCAGTTTCTCGGCTAGCATCAGCAGTAATATGGCGGTCTTGAGTCACCAGCAAGTACGAGGCTGGGACAGAGAATTTTTCCTAAATCTGGAAGTCGATTGTAACCAGATTGAATCGCATCATTAAGAGCATTGGTCGCAGATGATGAAGTCTGTAAGTAAGCTGGTATGGCTGCTTTGGCTAGATAATTATAAGTACTTGGTGTATGTTGTTGGATTAAATAGCGGAACAGCGATCGCTTACCAAAAGTATCAATATTCCATTGCCAATTGGGTTGAATATAGCTGAATAAAGCAGCAATTCCAGTATAGAGATTATCTTGCCAAGAAATAGGGGGATGATTTCCTACGGGTCTAGCGGCTGTTGCTACCAAAATTAGACCAGTAACTCGTTGTGGTAAGTGTAAAGCCAACTCCATCGCTAAAATCCCACCTAATGACCATCCTAATATCAGACATTTTTCGATCTGTAATCGGTCTAATAAAGCTTCTAAGTCCTTTAAATGATCATTCATTTTAAAGTTGCTGTTGTAGTGACTTTGACCATATCCACGTAAATCTGGAGCTAAGGTTTGGTACCGTTGTGATAAATGATTGGTAAATACAGAAAGGCTTCTGCCATTACCAGGATGACCATGTAAGGCCAAAATCGGAAACCCTTGTCCTTGAATGTCAAGATGAAGATGTTTAGTAGTCATTTGGTGATGGAGTGATGGGGGCAGGGGGCAGGGGGCAGGGGGCAGGGGGCAGGGGGGAGAGTGGCAGAGGGGCAGAGGGGCAGGGAGCGCAGGGAGCGCAGGGAGCGCAGGGAGGAGGATATTTTGATTCTCTTTTCTTCCTTTCCTCCCCTACCTCCCTTTCTCTCTATTGCCTATTTCCTGTTCCCTGTTCCCTGTTCCCTTCTTCCTGTAAGATACGTTCTATTTCAGATAGTTGTATATCACCAGAAAAGTTTTTGCTTTTGAGAATAAAAGTAGGAGTACCCTGAAAACCCAATTTTTCAGCTAGGTGTAGGTCTTCAAGAATGGGCGCATTCGCAAGAATACGGTCATGTTTAAACCTGGCTATATCCAAATTGAGATTTTTCGCAATATCCAGATACAATGCCTCACCAAGTTGTTTTTGATCAGCAAACAGAGCATCCTGATATTCCCAAAATTTACCTTGCTGATTTGCAGCCCAGGCTGCTTTTGCAGATGGTAATGCTTCTTTGTGAATTTGATACAAAGGAAAATGCTTATAAACTAATGTCAAGTCATTAGGATATTTTGCTAACAACTGTTTTAGAGTTTTACTAGCTTCAGCACAGTAGGGACACTGAAAGTCAGAGAATTCTATTAACACCGTGTTTAATTGAGTTGCCCCCGTAGTAGGAGAATTACCAATTAAAGATGGCAAATTTGTGTTTAAGTCCTGTAAAAATGTCTGACGTGCTTGCTGGAGTTGCTGTTGTTGTTGCGCTTGGTATGCCTGAAGTGATTCGATGATCACTTCAGGATGGGTACGAATGATTTGTAATACTTGCTTTTCTAGCTGGGCATTAGTAGTGGCGGCTTGCACAGGAAGTGACAAACTCAAAAATAAGAGGCATACTAAGCAGAAGGCTGCCCAGCTGCTTAGAAAATGAAAGAATCGACGCATACTTAAAAGCTATTAGATAAATACGGGAATTTTCTAGGCATCCAAATTGTAAGCATTTTTTGTTCCGTGTTCCCTATTCAGAGTTACCTGCTCCCTATTTATCTTTGAAAATGTTACTGTAAGTGTACTAGACGAGTTATCCAACTACTGCATAAGCAGAAATTTATTGAGTCAAATAAATAACGTAATTAGTGTCAATCCCTTAGATATATCAGTAGAGAATCAGAATTGTTAAATAGATTAAGTAAGCCTGTCACTAATAATACACTAAATTTATGGAAAATATACAGAAAAGACCATTATCATCAACTAACTCCGTCCCGTTAAACATTGAAGAAGATGAAATAAATGTATCTAAAATCCTGTCCGCCCTACGCCGACGAGTATTTTTAATTATTGGTATCACATCTGTAGTAGCCACATTAGCAGTGTTGAAAGCACACTCTGCAAAACCTGTCTATCAAGGTTCATTTCAGATTTTAACTAAGCCTGTCACTGCTGAAAACAAGGTTATTGCCAATCTTCCCCAAATAATCAATGCTCAAGATGGAGTACAAGCTTCTGAATTAGTTAAAGAAGTTGATACAACTATCAAAGTCTTGCTCAGTCATCGAGTTTTAGATCCACTCATAGAAAAGCTGCAATCTAAATATCCGAAAATTACTTACGAAGAACTGACTAGTCATCTCACTATTAAAGCCAAAGAAGCAAATATCCTGGAAATTGAATATGTCAGTCCACAGCAAAAACAGGTAACTGATGTTTTAAAACTAGTCAGTAGTCTTTACCTTAACTATAGCCTAGCAGAGCGTCAAGCAGACGTAGCACAAGCAATTAATTTTGTCACTAAACAGAGAACACCCTTAGAACGGCGAGTTGAATACTGGCAAAATAAATTGCGGGAATTGCGAATTGCTAATAACTTGATTGAACCTGGACAAAAGGCTCAGGAATTATCTAGTCGAATTGCTAATATGGAGCAACAACGCATAGAAATTCGAGTGCAGTTAGATCAAATGAACGCTAGATATGAGGGATTACAACGAGAACTAGCCCAAGTGTCTGGTGAGAAGCCTAGTAATTCCGTGTTAAGTGAAAATGCCCGCTATCAAAAAATATTGGATTTAATTCAATTAGTTGATATAGACATTCAACAGCAGTCAGCTACCTTTACAGATGATAATCCCAAAATAATAAATTTAAAACAAAAGAAAGCTAACCTATTACCTTTACTAGAACAAGAAAAGCAAAGAGTGCTGAAAGATTTTCAAAGTCGCATCCAGGAATCTGTAGCGCGTGATAAATCTATGTATAAAAAAGTCAGGGGATTGAATAACGAAATTAAAAATCTAGCTAATATTAGTCGCAGTTACAATGAAATAATTCGGGAATTACAAATTGCTAGCGATGCACTGACTCAATTTGCGGCTAAACAACAGGCATTGGAAATTGAAAAAGCTCAGAAGCAACAACCTTGGAAACTACTTGATCCTAAATTAGCTCAAGTAAATGCGCCGGAAGGTTCCTCAAGCAGTGTTAAAAAAATCTTACCCATTGGCATTATTATTGGTTTGGTCGTGGGTATAGTCATAGCTTTAGTAGTAGATAAAGTCAGTAATATTTTCTACACTACTCTTGAATTGAAAGATGCTACTAGAGTACCTCTGTTAGGGGTAGTTCCATTCAAAAAAGAATTAGCAGGGGTGAAAGATAAAAAATCCAGAGCAGGATTTAAACAAGGTCATAGTACTTCCTTTTTTGAAGTGTTTCGTTTACTGTATACAAATATACTCTTATTGAGTTCAGATGCACCAATCCGTTCTTTAGTGATTACTTCAGTGGGACAGGGTGATGGTAAATCTACAGTTTCTATACAGCTAGCATTAGCAGCAGCAGCAATGGGGCAAAGAGTATTATTGGTAGATGCCAACTTACGTGTTCCGAGTCTACACCATCAAGTCGGACTCATGAATATTCAGGGATTGACAGATGTGATTTCTCAAGATTTAGATTGGCAAAATGTGATTGAGCGATTGCCCCAAGAAGATAATCTCTTTGTGATGAGTGCAGTTCCGATTCCTCCTGACTCCATCAGATTATTAGCATCTCGCAAAATGCAAGATCTCATGGATAAAATGCAAGCCAATTTTGATTTAGTGATTTATGACACACCACCTCTGCTGGGATTTGCAGATGCTTATTTACTAGCCGCCAATACCAATGGTATAGTCTTAGTAGCTGGATTAGGTAGATTAAAACGAAATGAGTTGCATCAAACACTAGAAGAGATGGAAGTATCTGGTACACCAATTTTAGGAATGATTGCGAATAGGTCTAAAGATGCTATGCCTGGTTCTTATAACTACTATCAACGTCAATATCAGAAGAATCTAAAGTTAGAAGGAATTTTACTGGAAAAAACTCAGAATAAAAATCCTTTACTTAACTTTTCTAATGGACGGAAAAATAAGTAGGGAGATAGGGAGATGGGGAGGGAAGAGGCAGGGGAGCAGGGAGCAGGGAGCAGGGAGCAGGGGAGCAGGGAGCAGGGGAGCAGGGAGCAGGGAGCAGGGAGCAGGGGGCAGGTAAGAGGCAGGGGAGCAGGGAGCAGGGAGCAGGGAGTAGGGGGAGGGAAGAGCAGGGGAGCAGGGAGCAGGGAGCAGGGGGCAGGGAAGAGGCAGGGGAGCAGGGGAGCAGGGAGCAGGGAGCAGGGAGCAGGGGGAGGGAAGAGGCAGGGGAGCAGGGAGCAGGGAGCAGGGAGCAGGGGGAGGGAAGAGGCAGGGGAGCAGGGAGCAGGGAGCAGGGAGCAGGGAAGAGGCAGGGGAGCAGGGAGCAGGGAGCAGGGAGCAGGGAGGCAGGGGAGCAGGGAGCAGGGAGCAGGGGGAGGGAAGAGGCAGGGGAGCAGGGAGCAGGGAGCAGGGGGAGGGAAGAGGCAGGGGAGCAGGGAGCAGGGAGCAGGGGGGAAAAACGGAGATGGGGAGATGGGGAGATGGGGAGATGGGGAGATGGGGAGATGGGGAGATGGGGAGATGGGGAGAATATATTTTAAATTCTCTTTCCCCCTGCCCCCTGCCCCCTGCCCCTTGTCCTCTTCTCCCCCTCTTCTTGACTCCTTCTCAATTATTTATCCGGGGATTTAAGAGCATGATCCAAAACTTGTCGAGCTTGTTCAGCTTTGGTTCGTGCTTCTTGATAACGGAGATTAGCTTGAGCAAAATTCTTGAGTACCTTAAAACCTTCTTTCAAGCGAGTAATTTCTTCTTCTGTGACCAACTGATCAGAAAATAGAACATCCACCGCTTCACGAATCTCTAGTGCTTCCGCTCGTGATTCTTGGACTTTCAGTTTCAGGGTAGCCAGATTATTGAGAACTTGAACAGCTTGTGTAATAGCATCCTCACCACTAGCTGTATCAATGCTTGATTCTTTAACCTCAATTAACTGTTGAGGACTAAATCCTTCTTCCAGTTCCGTTGATAGCTTACCTGCATCCATCAACTCCATCAGTTAATCCATAGCTTTTTCACGGGCTTTGGCTGAATCTTTACCAGGAACGGCCAGGATAATTTCTGGACTTTGAGCAAGAGTGTACTGAACCATATTTAGGGAGAAAATTTTCTGATTAACCAAGCCAAAAGAAATAATAGTATGGGATACAATCGTTTAAAGAACTGATATTAATCGGTTACTCTAATCTATTTTGTACTATTACCCAAAATCAAACTTTATACTTATAGAAGGAAATGTAAAGTTTAATCGGAGGGGCAAACAATGGCTCCCAATCCCATTATTATAAGGTCTGTGGAAACTTTAGGCTATCGAGTCACGGTGGGTGATGTCGCAACCCAAGCAGGACTGAATGTAGCTGAGGCAAATTTGGGCTTATTAGCTTTAGCATCTGATGCTGGGGGACATTTACAGGTAGCAGAATCTGGTGATATTGTTTACCAATTTCCGAGAAATTTTCGGGAAGTATTACGTAATAAATACTTACAATTAAGATTGCAGGAATGGTGGAAAAAAGTCTGGAAAGTTCTGTTTTACTTAATTCGGATGTTTTTTGGCATTTTCTTAATTCTTTCCATTACTATCATAATTTTAACCATCTATTTCATTCTTTCTGCGGTTAATTCAGATCGGGATGGCAATAATCGAAGTAGCAATTCTCATATCGGTCTTGGTTCTTTCTATTTCTTCGATTTATTCCGATATTTTGACCCTAATTATTATGATCTTAGCTACCGAGAACAAAACAGACAAATACGGGATGGTAGTAATCTAAATTTCTTTGAGGCTATATTTTCATTTTTGTTTGGTGATGGTAATCCTAATCCCGATTTAGAAGAACGTCGTTGGCAACAAATTGGTACTGTTATTGCTAATCACCGTGGTGCAATAGTTGCCGAACAAATTTCTCCTTATCTCGATGATATTGGTGAGAGTTATCAACAGGAATATGAGGACTATATGCTGCCTGTATTGATGCGATTCAATGGGCAACCAAAAGTAAGCCCTGAAGGAAAAATTATCTATTATTTCCCAGAATTACAGGTCAGTGCCACTAAAAAAGGTTATCAGTCAATAGCAAATTATCTAGAAGAATTACCTTGGCGTTTTAGTCAAGCTAGTTCCGGACAAATTATGCTCAGTGCTGGTTTGGGTGGGCTAAATTTTGTTTTGGTATTGATATTGGGAGCTTTGTTAAAAGATGGGGCAATTGTCACGAAATTATTAGGATTTGTCGCTTTTGTTCAAGGAATTTATGGGGTACTACTAGCTTATGGAATAGGTTTTTTAGTCATACCCTTAGTTCGTTATTTTTGGATTCAGTCGCGTAATCAAAAAATTGCTTCCCGCAACCGTAATCGTTCAGAAAGAGCTAATTTAGTTGCAAATGCCGATACTTCTTTGCAGCATAAGATTGAGTATGCTAGTGAGTTTGCTCAAGAAAAAGTTATCGGTAAAGAAGATTTAGCTTATTCTACAGAAACTGATTTGCTAGAACAACAATTTCAGCGTTTTCAACAAATTGACCCCGGATTAGATCAATCTGAAAAATAGATGCCCAGAGAATAGGGAATAGAGATAGCGTCACTAAGAGGATGTTTGAAAAGTCAAAATAAAGGTAAAAAAAGTTACTGTATTACAATACCGTTCAGTTAATGGAGGAAGTAATACTGTCATCCTGACCGGAGGGAAGGATGACAAATTACACCTCTTCCCTATTCTCTATTTAAAAAGGATTATATTGTAACGAGAAATAAAGCCCATTTTCTTGCCATGTTTGTGGATGAGAAGAAACGGATATTAAAGGAATTCCCCAGTCAAGACGAGCGGTAAAATTATTTCCCTGTGTCCAGCGCAAACCTATACCCACAGAGGCTAAAGTATTATCGTTGGGATCATCTTTATTTGTATTCCATCCTACTCCAAAGTCAGCAAAGGGTATTACCTGTAAAATTCCGGCTGACTTTGATAAGCGGAGAATGGGAACTTGTACTTCCGCAGAAGCAAATGCACCATTATCAGATAATAAGTAATCTTGTCGGTAGCCTCGGACATTATCTAAACCACCTAAGCCAAATTGTTCTAAAGGTAGTAATGTTCTCGATGCTAGTTGCGTATTTGCCCGTAGTAACAATAAAGTATCAGGAGCTAAAAGCTTTACCCATTGAGCTTGTCCCCGCCACAGAAAAAACCTTCCGTCTGGGGGTTGTTGATGATAAGTAGCATCTAATGCACCAATACCCAAATTAAATTGCGATCGCAAAGCCATGACTTGTTGACTATCGCGATTCGTCCATTCTTGAAAAAAGCGCAGCACTGTTACCCGATTGCGTCCCTGGTCATCAGCACCCAAAGCCGGGAAAGGTATCTGTGCACCTTGAATATAATATGCCTCGCTTTCTCGGTGAGAAGCGGTGAAACCTAAAGCAAATTCCTCTCTGGGAGTTTGAAAGATGGGTTGGCGATATGTTACTTCATATTCACGGTAATATGACCGAATATCTAAAACATTAAACGGATTTTCGATAATATTGGACGCGGAAGTTCCGTAGTTAAAACTAATTGTGCCATTGCGAGGATTTACAGGCACAGCATAGTTAAACTGGAAGGTATTACTACCATCTGTATTAGTGTATTCAAAATTGAAATTATCACCTAAACCCAGTAAATTAGCTTCAGATAGATTTAATCGTCTTCGCATAGTTCCTACACTAGGCAATCGCCCATTATCTAACTCTAGACGAGTATTAAAACTCTTGGCTTCAATAACTTTAACTTGTAGTATATTACTGCCGGGACGTACTCCACTAGAAAGTTCGGCTACCACATTTTTAATTAAAGGATTGAGTTGTAACAGTTGTAGTGCTTCTAAAAGACGTTTTTGATTTAGAGGTGCTGAAGTACCTAGTTGAAGACGACTACGGATATAATCTGGGTTGAGTCGTCGAGTTCCAATCACCTGAATTTCTTGTAACTTACCTTCCACCACCTGAATTCTGACTACACCAGACTTAATGGTTTGGAGGGGAATATAAGCACCAGAAGTAATATAACCATTCTGAACATACAGTTCTGTGATTTTAGAACGAGCTTGATAGAGTTCAGCAATAGAGATGGGCTTCTTCGTAAATTCCTTAGTCACTTCAGTGAGCTTTTCGGAACTAAATACTGTACTTCCAACCACCTCAAACCTTTCCACCACGATAGTTCCAGTGACATTATTGGGAAATTGTTGCTCTGGTGTGGTCGTCGAATTAGAGGGTGGAAGTAATTCTATTGATGGAGGAAGTTGTGGTGGTAATTGAGTTGGGGGAAATTGAGGATTTGAGGGTTGTGGGATATCTCGTGGTCGCGAAAGTGACTGCGAAAGGAAAAAACTACCATAATTAGGTGTAAGTTCTGTTTTGATAGTCTGAGCTTTGAGAGGTTTTGAAATTAGGCTGGTAGTCAGCACAAATATACTCACCTGTAAACAGGTTACAAATTTATGAGAGGATTTGTTAATCATTACACTGGTTAAGTTGATGGTTAGGAACTCTAGGACAGCTTAAAAAATTAAAAATTAAAAATTAAAAATTAAAGAAGTTTAGTCATCATAATTTATACCATTTTTATTTAGAACATGGTAAATTTACCTCAGATCAATTTTTATATGATTAATCATATAAAGTGTTAATTAGCAAATTCTTTTTCAGTATAAAATATCATTAGTAAATATGCTAATTTACCAGTAATGTTGAACAAATTGATTCAACTACTGTTCAACATTACCCTAAGTCAGTGGTTTTGCTAAATAGGTAAGATTCATTCTACCATCAAATACAATGGTAAATACAGTTTTTAGAGTATCAAACTCGTAAAGCCCTTAACGGGGCTTTTGTGTTAGTTTTAACACTCATAAATCCTTTGAGTTGGTTTCATGTTTGGGACGGGTGACATTTTTCTAGAGTATTAGTCTTAGCTAAGTTTTTTAATGACCATTATTCTGGGCTTTCCCTAACGACTCTTGACTTAGTAAGTGAGATAATTCTAGATTAATCAGATTTATTACGATTTTACTGTATTCCGCTAATGTATCGATTGCACTCTAGAATCAAGTGTTCTCTACTCAAAAGATAGTTCTCGGTTTCCGTATTAAGGGAAAATTCTTTTTACATAAGAATAAGCAAGTATTTTTTCATCTACACTTACTAAAGGAACATCGTATATTCTTGCTGTTGAAACAATAATCCTATCAGCTGGATCTTTATGAAAATCGCCTGGTAGTGAGTAGCAATCAATGGAAATTTGGGGAGTGATTGACAGAAGAAATACCTCTTTTTGTGTCAAAGCAATATTAAACCATTCTTGAAGCGGACAAGGAATAATTAGTTTATTGTATGTAACAAGTCTACTAATTTCTAACAAACTTATCGAGCAAATACCTAAACCATGAGTTCTTTCTCTCTTGATTACCTCATGGTGGGTAGGAGTCAATCTCGAATCATTGTGATTCCACCAAACCCAAATATGAGTATCCAAGATGATCACAAATCATACACCTCATTTTGATTAATTTCCCAATCATCAGGAGAAATCGCTGGTTCAGAAGGATCTGCTAAATAAGCATAGGGTTGCATTTCCCTAAGAGGATTAACGGGTTCTTTAGCTTGATTTTCCTCGGAACAGCTAATTTCTCCAAACAGTTTGAGGATATTTTCGCTCAAGATTGATGTTGCTAGTTCTTCAACAGATATTTGTTGTAAAGCTGCTACAATAATCAGAGATGCTTGAGTTTCTTGACTGATGTAAATATTAGTACCAATCATTGTTAACTCCTTCTACTTTTTTACATGATACCAAACATTTAAAGATATCCGCAGACAGAAGCGATTGGTAACTTTACAATTTCACAATTAACTTGCCAAAGTTGTCACCTCGCAATAATCCTATAAAAGCATTAGGTGCATTTTCTAACCCAACAACTACATCTTCCTTATACTTAAGTTGCCCAGATTTCAACCATCCAGAAACGTTATTAAAAAAGTCATGAAATCGATGTTGATAGTCACTAACCAAAAAACCTTTAATTAAAGCCCGTTTGACTAAAAGTGGTCTTAAATTAGACCAGGAGGAGCTGATGTCGCGTTATACTCGGAAATTAAACCGACTAGCGCAATTCTGGCTCCTAAATTAATTTGCTGTAATACAGTTTCCAAAATTACACCAGCAGTATTATCAAAGTAAACATCAATCCCATCCGGAGCAGCTGCTGCAAGTGCTGAACCAAGTTCTTGATTTTTGCGGTTAATTCCTACATCAAAGCCCAATTCCTGAACTATAAAATCCCGCTTTTCATCACTACCCACAATCCCCACCACTCGACAGCCTTTGATTTTAGCAATTTGACCTGCTACTGCACCCACAGCACCAGAAGCTGCGGAAATTACCACAATTTCACCTGGTTTTGGTTGACCTATATCTAAAAGAGCTGCATAAGCTGTAAGTCCAGGCATCCCTAGAATACCTAGATTGTATGATAAGGGTGCTTGGTCAGGATCTAGCTTACGTAGTGTGTCAGCTTTGGATACAGCATAACTTTGCCAACCATTACGACTCAGGACAAAATCTCCTGGTTGAAATTCTGGATGATTTGATTTAATAACTTGACTAACAGTACCACCCACTATGACTGAGTTTAACTCAACTGATGCAATATAAGATTTATTCGCACTGATAATACCCCGCATATAAGGGTCAAGTGATAAGTAAATGGTACGAGTGAGAATTTCTCCATCTCCGGGTTCGGGAATTGGTGTTTCTACGAAAGCAAAGTCACTTCCTTTTGGTTCACCCACTGGACGACTCTTGAGCAGAATTTGTTGGTTAATTAAATCAGACATAAGTTTTATGGGAGTAGAGAAAACGGGTTATAAGACCCCTCCTGCTATAAATAGCATATTTAGTGATGGATATTTATCCCCTACCATTAAACCTCTTCAATTTTAAATTTGAATAACTTGCCTTTGCACATTGTTTGTGAAATACTATCTACAAACTACGGCAAGTCGATGCGATTTAAGTAGTATTGCTAAATAATAGCATAAGATGCCTCGTCCGTAAACTCGTATGGATTAATCACTAAATATGACAAACACAGAAATTCGCACTACTTACGTTAAAATTGCCAATGAAAATTTGCAAATAGATGCTTATTTGGCTGAACCTGCTGATAAGGGGATTTTTCCCGCCGTCATCGTCATTCAAGAAATCTTTGGGGTGAATATTCACATTCGGGAAGTAGCCGAAAGATTAGCTCAGGAAGGGTATGTCGCGATCGCCCCCACTCTGTTCCAACGGACTGCACCTGGATTTGAAGGTGGATATACCCCTGAAGATGTGCAATTGGGAAGGTCATATAAGGAGCAAACTACAGCTGCGGAAATATTAAGTGATATTCAAGCGGCAATCGCCTATTTAAGAACCCTACCTAATGTCAAAGCCGAAGCCATCGGTACGATTGGGTTTTGCTTTGGTGGTCATGTTGTTTACCTAGCGGCTACATTACCAGATATTAAAGCTACAGCATCATTTTATGGTGGTGGAATTCCCAACTCTACACCTGGAGGTGGTGAACCTACCATTACCCGCACATCAGAAATTAAAGCCCCGATTTATGCTTTCTTTGGGACTGAAGATAAAGGAATTCCGTTAGAACAAACAGAACAAGTTGAATCAGAGTTAAAGAAATATCTGATTCCTCATGCGGTTTTCCGCTATGTGGGTGCAGAACATGGTTTCTTCTGCAACCATCGTCCTAGCTATAATTCCGAAGCTGCAACTGACGCTTGGAAACATGTTCTCGAACTGTTCCAAAAGAATCTTCAAGCTTAATCCAGAATAACAGGTGTGGAGTGGGCATCTTACCCGCTTGACTTCGCTAGCAGGCTTTCCGGCCTGCTCCACAGATTTAGCATTTTTATCTAATCACCAATTACCATCAATATGAATCTTGCACAACATCTACCCAAATTATTACCTGCATTATTAACCATCTCAATCACCTTATTTAGTTGTTCTGCTGATACTCCAAAAGCCAAAAATGAAACAACTGAGTTTAAAACAAAAGTTGTTCATATGGGATATCAGAGTTCTGGTGATATTGTCAAAATTAAAGGCGTTTTAGAAAAACGTCTACAACCCTTAGGCGTTAAAGTAGAATGGGCGCAATTTGCAGCCGTTCAGCAACTGATGGAAGCCATGAATGTGGGTAGAGTGGATATTGGTTCTGTGGGAGAAACTCCACCCATATTTGCCCAAGCTGCTGGGACATCGTTAGTATATATTGCTAGCGCTAAACCCTCTACTGGTAAAGGTAGTGGTATTATAGTTCAAAATAATTCACCAATTCGGACGCTAGCTGACCTGAAAGGTAAAAGAATAGTTTTTCAAAAAGGTTCTGCTTCTCATTACTTTTTATTAAAGGCTTTAGAAGAAGCTGGTTTAAAATATAGTGATATCCAAGCGGTGAGTTTACCCCCATCAGAAGCTCGTGATGCTTTTGTGCAGGGAAAAATCGATGCCTGGATAACTTGGGCATCTTATTTAGCTGTAGCCCAAAAAACTGCTAATGCTAGACTTTTAAGAGATGCCAGTGGTATTTCTACTCAAGGTGGATATTACATGGCAGCCAGGAATTTTGCTACAGATAATCCCAAATTAGTGAGATTAGTTTTGGAAGAAATAAATAATGTGGGTCAATGGGCTGAAAAACATCCATCTGAAGTGGTAAAAGCGATTCTACCTCAACTCAAACTAGATAAAGATATCTTAGCCGAAATGGTCAAAAGGCGAACCTATGGATTAAGACCCATTACTCCACAAATCATGCAAAATCAACAGAAAATTGCTGATTTGTTTGCTCAAGAAAAAATAATTCCTAAATCCATTAATATTCAGGAAGCAATGTTAACCAATGAACAATATGCAGCAATCACACCCGAAACTATCAGTCAAAAATAGATAAGCATTTAGAATATTCAATCCCAGGATAAAAGTATGACTACTAAGAAAAAACAATTGAGGTTAGGTGCATTTTTACCAGCTACTGGACATCATGTAGCGGCATGGCGACATCCTGGCGCACGAGTCTGATGGTGGTCTAAAGTTTCAACATTATCGCCATTTAGCAGAGACAGCAGAACGCGGTAAGTTTGATATGATTTTTCTAGCTGATAATATCGCCATCTGGGAGCGAGGACGAGGAATTGAAGTTTTGAGCCGTTCTGGTCATCTCGTCCATTTTGAACCATTGACTTTATTATCTGCTCTGTCTACAGTTACCGAAAAGATTGGATTAGTCGCTACAGCATCAACTACATATAATGAACCCTTTCATCTAGCACGCAAATTTGCGTCCTTAGACCATCTCAGTAGTGGTCGTGCGGGTTGGAATCTAGTCACCTCTGCGACGGAAGCAGAAGCGCAGAACTTCAACCAGGAAAAACATATGGAGCATAAGCTACGTTATGAACGACTCAAGAATTTGTCGATGTAGTCAAAGCTCTTTGGGATAGTTGGGAAGATGATGCTTTTTTACGGGATAAGGAATCAGGAATTTATTTCCATGCTGACAAAATGCATGTTCCTAACCATCAAGGTGAGCATTTTTCCGTGCGTGCTTCAATTGAATGTAGCTCGTCCATTACAAGGTTATCCGGTAATTGTCCAAGCTGGGTCTTCTGAGGATGGTCAGAATCTAGCTATACGAACAGCTGAAGTTATTTTTACCGCCCAGTCAACTTTGACGGAAGCTCAAGCATTTTATGCGGGAATTAAGGGAAGATTAACTGAATATGGACGTTCTCCTGATGATGTTAAAATCATGCCAGGTGTATTTCCAGTGATTGGTAAGACGGAACAGGAAGCTCAGGATAAATATGATTTGCTACAAGAGTTAATTGATCCTCAAGTAGGATTAGGGCTACTTTCTATATTAGTTGGGGGAATGGATTTATCAGACTATCCTCTAGATCGTTCATTACCAGAATTACCAGATACTAATCTTCATAAGAGTCGTCAAAAATTATTGATTGATTTAGCTCACCGAGATAATTTAACGATTCGAGATTTATATTTAACCATTGCTGGTGCGCGTGGACATCGGACTATTTTGGGAACTCCTCAACAGATTGCTGACCAGCTAGAAGATTGGTTTGTCAATGATGCTGCTGATGGTTTCAATATTATGCCACCTTATTTACCAGGGAGTTTAGACGAATTTGTAGATTTGGTAATTCCGGAATTACAACATCGGGAACTGTTTCGGACTGAGTATGAAGGAAGCACTCTTCGAGAGCATTTGGGATTACCCCGTCCCGTGAATCAATTTAGTACAACAATTGAATCTCCGCAATTACTAGCTACTTTGTAGACCCAAATAAGTTATATGTAGTAACTTTTCAAACACCCTCTTAGAGTTGCATAGTCAAGACAATAAAAATTCAGAGGAAACAGAGAACATGAGACTTTCTGTTCCCTGTTCCCTGTTCCCTGTTCCCTGTTCCCTTTCTTTGTAATTTCTACATAATATTCAGCGGGTCTACATCTATAGTTAAACTGACAGATTGCGGACAAAGCGATCGCACTGCATCCCAATCTGGTAAATTAGGTAATTCATGGGGAGCAAATTTAATCAAGATTTGCCACCGATAACGATTAGCTACCCGTAGTACACTGGCGGGTGCTGCCTAAAATTTCAAATCCCTCATGGGAACTTAAGCTAGTTGCAATAATTTGGGCTGTATTCTGCACCTGAATCGGGTCAAGGCTACTCAATCTTAATAAAATTAATCTACCATAAGGTGGATAATTTAATGCCTCTCTTTGTTCTAACTCTGCATCAGAAAAAGATTGAAAATCATGATTTCGCACTGCGGTAATAACTTGATGTTCGGGAGTGTAAGTTTGCACAATTACCCTTCCTGGATCATCACCTCTCCCCGCACGACCAGCAACTTGAGTCAGGGTTTGAAATGCTCGTTCACTAGCTCGATAATCAGAAAGATATAGTAATCCATCCGCAGCGACCACTCCCACTAATGTCACTTGAGGTAAATCTAAACCTTTGGTGAGCATTTGTGTCCCCACCAATAAATCTGCTTCTTTGTTAGCAAATTGAGTCAGCAGGGTACGATGAGAACCTTTATTGCGCGTGGTGTCGCTATCAAATCTAATTAAACGCAAATCGGGAAATTGTTTTCCTAGTTCTTGCGCGACTCGCTGAGTTCCACTCCCAAAAAATTTCAGGTAGGGGGAACTACAGCTAGGACATTCTTGAGGATGCGATCGCCCAAAATTACAGTAATGACATCTTAAAAATTGTCGACGCCCCTCTTCTGTGTAGTGATATGCTAAGGACACATCACAGTAGGGACACTCCAGCACATATCCGCAACTACGGCAAGATACAAAAGTACTATATCCACGACGATGAATAAATAAAATTCCCTGTTGTTGATTTTCTTTCAGTTCTGCTAATGCTGTTTGCAATGACCGACTAAAAATAGAGCGATTTCCCTGCTGTAACTCCTGACGCATATCCACTATTTCTATCGGTGGTAGAGGGCGTCCCTGAACTCGCTCTGGCAAACTTAAGTAATGAGTGGTATTTGGGCTATCGGTTTCTGGTTCCACAGGTGCGGTGCGAGCAGGACTAACACTGAGCCAACTTTCTAAAGAAGGAGTCGCAGAACCTAAAATCAGAGGACAATTATCTAATTCGGCTCGCCACTGAGCCACGGTGCGAGCATGATATGTGGGAATGGGGAAATCTTGCTTAAAACTGCTGTCGTGTTCTTCATCGAGAATAATTAAACCCAAATTAGGTAAAGGTGCAAAAACAGCACTGCGAGTCCCAATTACCACTTGGGGTTCCCCCAATACCATTTGTCTCCATGTATCATAGCGCTCGCCAACGGAGAGGGCGCTGTGATAGACGTTAACCTTGTTACCAAATCGAGCGCGGAAGCGGTCTGTTAGCTGGGGGGTGAGTCCAATTTCGGGAACTAATACTAGAGCCGATTTACCTTGATTGAGTAATGGGGCGATCGCTTGTAAATATACTTCTGTTTTGCCCGAACCTGTGACTCCATGCAACAAAACTTCTGCATATCCATCGAGGGATTGAATTTTTGCTAAAGCATGAGCTTGGGTAGGAGTTAAAGATTTAGCATGATCCCCATCCACGTCTGGATTTTGTTCACTTCGCAATACTTCTTTCTCTTCAATGACAAGACAACCCTTTTGTACCATCGTCTTCAACACAGAAGCGGTAATCCGACAAGTTTGCAATAATTCACTTTGCCATAATTCTCCCCCATGTCGGCGTAACACTTCTAAAATTTCGCGTTGACGGTTAGTTAAATCCCGGTCTAAAGTACTCCCTACCAAAATCACGGCTTTTTCTAACTTCGGTTGTACCATCCGTGGGATTTGGATATAAGTTTCTACCAAACCGCGCTGGGACAGATGACGTAATCCTGCATAAACTCGCGCAAATTGACGCTGTAAATAGAGCATACTGTAGTCACCGTCAGTCTGTTGCTGCAAAAGTTGCAGAATTTTATTAGCTTCTGGGTTTTGGACGTTGGGAACTAAAGCCGAAAAAATCAATAAAGCCAGAATGTTAATGAAAAAGTTTTTCCCTATCGCATTGAGTAAATAGAGTTTAATCAAGCGGGACTGGGGTTGGTGGAAAGCTCGCATTAATGGCGTACTTAACCAAGGGTCTGAGGTGTTAGTATTAGTAATGACTGCTGCACCAGCCACAGTTAGACGAATGCGGGATTGCGATCGCACTAATATTTTCGGGGGTAATGCGGTGCGAATCACCTGAATCAGGGGCGTGTAATAATACTGGGAAACCTTTTCTAATAGAGTGCTATAGTTATCGCGGAAAAATCCGCGATGAATGACAGCTTCTAGATCCCAAATTTTTTCTAGTGGTAAATCTATGGGGGGTTGAGCCAAAAAACGAATCACGATCCCACCCAATTGTTGTGAGTTAAAAGGAACAGTGACGATATCACCAGGTTTTACTTCTAATTGATTTGGGATGCGATAAGTATACAGTTTTTCCTCTGTTTCATCGGTGGAGGAAGGGTGTGGAACATTGACTAGTACTTCCACCCACTCATGAGCAGTAGTTGAAGGGGATTGGTAATACCCCACAGGTTCTGCTACTACCAAAGGAGATAAATTTAATTCATTAATATACATACTTCCTATGTTTATAGATAGATATTTTTGGCATTTAGAGCAATTAACTTGCTCTCTTAAACTTTAACTTTTCCATTAACTACACGTAAACTGTATTTCCCAACACTTTAATCACTCATAATACTTGATATGTTTCCTTTTATGTAATCTACTAGACAAATTAATATTCGCCAAGTAGGTAATAAACATTTGTTACTCACTATAAAAATTGAGATACTAGTGACTATTTACAAATCAGTTTATTTATCTACATTTAGGGGGAGTAGCGTTTTTCCACCTATTGATAGATATTCAAGGCTTTTGGTATATGAGATGCTTTGATACAATCAATATCATCCGGATTTTAAGTTACTAATTTCGTAATTTGGATCATTTAGAAGCTTAATCAGGGATGCCTAAACTCAACACGTAGATTACCCTCTCTGTCAATAGCTACCGAAGCATAAACATGATAAAACTTTAGAAAAAGATATGAAAATTTAAGATATAGGGTCGATTCCCAAAAATTTTTATATTTGTTAAGGTTGAGAATGTTTGAGGGGGTTTGACATATTTGGTGATTAAGAAAAAATGAGAAATATATCTCTTGGTAGTTTGTAGAAATAGTTTAGTTGGGTGCAAATGTTACTATTAGTGATGGGTTGGATCTAGGGAACAGGGAAAAATGACAGTTAGATACCAAATTTCTGGCCGCCAAAGAAATTAGTTTCTATAAGGGGTGTATTAGTCAGAACGAAAAAACTACCAAGCCTGAAAACAGTATCTGTCACTAAAATATGTACCAAAAAAGGCCACAATCCCTGAAAAAACTGTCAGCAACCTACCGATTGAATCCGTAAAATTCAGCCATTTATGGCTACGATGAGAGGAGTAGCCAGGCATTTTTCGCCATACAGGAGATTTAAACAGGACTACTCCTCTACTTATTTATCCCCACCAGGGGACGGCGACTAAAGTCGCCAAGTCGTGTTTCCTCCCACAGCTAGAAGCAGTGGGCTTCCACACATACCACGAGGTTTTATGAATATTGCTGAATTGGGAAAAATGGGAATACTGGAGAATGCGGTTGATCATGAAGAACCATCACTTGATAGTTTAGATCCAGTGGTATTTGAAGACGTTCCCACTGTCGAACATTTGGAATCCGACGAGCGGGATGGCGATGAGATGGCCGCTGCCCGTCCTTCGGGATACAATAAAACCGAGCATGATGATGCTGTGGGGGCGTTTTTTAAGGAAATGGCTCGTTATCCTCTTCTCAAACCTGATGAAGAGGTAGAATTAGCTAGACGAGTTAGATTCCTTGAGGAAGTTAAGGATATACAAGATTCTTTGGCCACTGAATTGGGACAAGACCCCAATAAGGTGCAAGTAGCCAACCAGCTAGAAATGACCGAAAAACAGCTGGAAAATCGCTTGTATCAAGGACGAGTGGCCAAGCGGAAAATGATTCGCTCCAATTTGCGCTTAGTGGTCTCCATCGCCAAACGTTATCTGAATCGAGGAGTTCCGTTCCTGGATTTAATTCAGGAAGGAGCGATGGGGTTAAATCGCGCTACAGAAAAATTTGATCCCGATAAAGGTTATAAGTTTTCTACCTATGCTTATTGGTGGATTAGACAAGCAATTACCAGAGCGATCGCTAATGATGCGCGAACTATCCGCTTACCAATCCATATTGTTGAAAAACTTAACAAACTTAAAAAAGCCCAACGGGAACTCAAGCAAAAACTCTCTCGCAACCCCACGGAAGCGGAAATGGCGGAAGCGTTGGAAATTAACGTCCAACAACTACGTCAACTACAACAACTACGTCGTCAAGCACTTTCTCTCAATCACCGAGTCGGTAAAGAGGAAGATACAGAATTAATGGATTTGCTGGAAGATGAAGATAACCAGTCTCCAGAAGCCAAAATGAACGAAAACATGATGCGACAGGAGATTTGGGAAGTTTTAGGTGATGTCCTCACTCCCAGAGAGAAAGATGTAATTTCTCTACGCTATGGCTTAACCACCAGTGAACCCTGCACCCTGGAAGAAGTAGGGAATATGTTTAATCTTTCCCGTGAACGAGTGCGCCAAATTCAAAGTAAAGCCATGCGAAAATTACGCCGTCCCCATATAGCCAAACGCTTAAAAGGTTGGTTAATTTGATTTAGTCATTTTTAGTCATTTTTAGTCATTCGTCAAAAAATTGGACAATTGACTATAGAGTAAGTACTAAGCACTAGAGAGTACATACTAAATGGCGGAAAGTAGCAATTTAATTTTACGTTTTGCCCAACCAAGTGATTACACTACCTTATTTGCCTTAATTCAGAAACTGGCTGAGTATGAAAAACTATCTCATGCTGTCACTGGTAATGCTCTAGCGCTGAAAGAGCATCTTTTTGGCTCACGTAATTATATCGAGGCAATTTTAGCAGAATCTGCTGGAGAAGCTGTGGGATTTGCGCTGTTTTTTCATAATTACTCTACCTTTTTGACTAAGCCGGGAATTTATCTGGAAGATTTATTTGTCCTCCCAGAGTACCGACGTCAAGGTATTGGTAAAGCCATCCTCAAAAAATTAGCCCAAATAGCTGTAGAGCGAAATTGTGGGCGATTAGAGTGGAGTGTTTTAGATTGGAATGTGTCAGCCCAAGACTTTTATCGCAGTATGGGAGCATCTATTTTAGATGATTGGCGGATTTGCCGTGTTACCGAAGAAGCAATTCACAGCCTTGCCAGCCAAGTATAAAGTATAAAATTCAGCGATTTTATACTTTATATTTTAGTGGTCAGCAGATTTTTCTGGGAAACTATTGAATATTAACGCTTTTGCGAAATTCAAACCAGAAAATTTACATAATTTCATGCTTCTTGACCATACTCAAAAAAATCTTTGATTTTTACATAAAATCCCCTCTTTGCTAATTCCCTCATCCCTTGAGCAATCAAGTTTTACAGCCTGTCGTTTGACAGAAGTAACTTAGCCAATTGACAATTATAGAGGTTATTTCACTCAAATCAGCCGTTATTGCAGAGGAAACACAAAATGAGAAAGATTATTTCTGTATTATTGTTAGGCGTAGCTATATTCACTTTTAGCTTCAGTAATCCAGCTTTGGCAGTAAGTAAGGGTGAGGCTATATTTAAGTCTAACTGTGCTCAGTGTCATGTAAATGGTGGAAATATCGTCAACCGAGCCAAAACCCTGAAGAAGGCAGATTTAGAGAAGAACAATATGGATTCAGCCGCAATTATTACTCAAATTACCAAAGGTAAGGGTGCTATGCCTGCTTTTGGTAGACGTTTAAAAAAGGATCAAATTGAAGCAGTCGCTGCTTACGTTTTGGATCAAGCAGAAAACAACTGGCCGAAGTAAGCCTGCACCTAGCATCAGCAAATAATTAGATATTAGCGGGGATTTTCCTCGCTAATATTCTCTAATATTATTGAGAATGATAATATTAACAATTCTAGTTTGAGAATACTGAGGGTGTGTCTAAATTTTTAATTTGTTTATGAGCTTATCTAATACCATTAGCAGTCAGAGAGAAAAAGAAGCTAAGGCTCTTAAGTTTTCTATCATATACAGTTTAATTTTTTCCTTAATCATAAATACTGGAGTATTAGCATTATTAGGCAATTTTTTCTACCAATTTTCTCAACTAAAAGTTAAACCTCGTAAATTAATTATAGTTGAAGCATTATCAGAAGATGAGAAGTTATCACCAAAAATAAATCCTGGAGGTGGAGGTGGAAGTTTTGGTAGTGGAAGCGGAACTCCTGGTGGTGGTAAGAGCAATTTTAATCAAGATAATAATCTAGGTACTGGAATTTCCTATCTGGAATTTATACCATCACCACCTCAATTAGAAACTCTACTCGACCCTGGAGTAAAAGAATTACAAAATTCAACTCCGGCTACAGAATCTCCTGTAAAAGTTAATAATCCAGAAATTCAGCAACCTATCTCTATTAAAAAGGTTGTTAATGACTTAAACACTTCACTAACTAAAAAATCACCACAAGAAATCGTTTTATCTGAGACAGGTAAAAAAATTAGCGAATTTTCTAAATCACTTCATAAAAATCCTAGCTCTCAGACTCCTACTACACAAACCCAATCATCTAACATCGGGAATAGCTCATCGTCTTATAGTGAATCTACTAGAGGTTTGTTAGATAATTTACGCAATTTTGTGAATAATAGATTTGGTAAAAGTCCAGGAATTGGTCTTGGTAAAAGTCCAGGAATTGGTCTTGGTAAAAGTCCAGGAATTGGTGTTGGTAACGGTCCAGGAATCGGTGTTGGTAACGGTTCAGGAATTGGTGTTGGTAACGGTCCAGGAATTGGTGTTGGTAACAGTCCAGGAATTGGTGTTGGTAATGAGGTTGAGAAAACATCAAAGAAAGAAGAGACACCAAAATCAGAAAAAGAGCAGATGATTGCGACAAAACCAAACTCTCCAACAATTAATACTTTTAATCCATCACAATTAGATCCTTCCGATTGTCAGAAATGTATTCTTAAACGCCCAAAATCAGCAATCCGTAAGGGTATTGAAGGTGATCCTCAGGTAGCTATTGATTATGATAAAAACGGTAGAGTTACTAATATAAAGCTAACTCGTTCTAGTGGTCATAAAGAACTTGACGAAGCCATGTTAGAACAAGTAAAAGATTTTGAATTAAAAAAACCCATTAGTGGTGGTAGAAAAGAAGTACTGGTATCGGGTGGTTATTACAGCCCTAATTCATCAGGTGGACGTCAATTTCAACAACGTAAGAGAGAAAGAGAAAAAGAAATTGAACAAGGACGTAGAGAAATAGCACAAAACAAACCAGAAAAGACTGCTTCTGCATCAGAGCAGAAAGAATCTTCCAGAGATAATCAACAGGGAAAAACTCCTCATATCAAGGATAATACTTCTGAAAACACTACTAAACATCAGCAGGAGACTACAACTTCTACTTCCCGTCGTCGTCAAAGAACAGAATCTGAGCAACCAAATCGGTCAGAGAAAACTCCTCGTCGTCAAAGAACAGAATCTGAGCAACCAACTCGGTCAGAGAAAAACCCCCGTCGTCAAAGAACAGAATCTGAGCAACCAACTCGGTCAGAGAAAACTCCTCGTCGTCAAAGAACAGAATCTGAGCAACCAACTCGGTCAGAGAAAACTCCTCGTCGTCAAAGAACAGAATCTGAGCAACCAACTCGGTCAGAGAAAACTCCTCGTCGTCAAAGAACAGAATCTGAGCAACCAACTCAATCACGACAAAATAAATCAGAAGCGATAGAAAAAAGACGGAAACGCTTAGAAGAAATTCTCCTTCGTCATCGACAAAAAACTATTTCATCACCAGCACAGTCTTCTAAAAAATCAGAGTAAAGTTGGTATAATTGGAAACTACTACAACGTGTCGTTTGACACATTTTCTAATCACATCAATAATTCATATATTAATTTGTTTTATCAGGTGTGGGTCAGAAAGTGAACAAATATTTTTTTGTGTTTCCAGCAGCTTTACAGACTTTATTCATAGCCTTTCCTAGCATTGGTGCAGATACAAAAAGTCAAGAAAATCAACCAAATACATCACCAAATACATCATCAAATACATCACCAAATACATTACCACAAACAGAGGAAAAACCTAAAAGTAAAGCGGATATTTATATAGAAGCAACTGAAGAAAAAGATAATTTACCTGAATCTACTCCGATTTATGTAATTGACAAAGAAGAACTTCAAAAACAGGGTGCAACTAGTGTTGCTGATGTTTTGAAGAAAATGCCTGGTTTTGCCATTAATAATGCCGGAATTGGTGCAGATATTCACACAGGTACATACTATCGGGGAGCAGCAATTGACCAGTCTGTATTTCTAATTAATGGCAGACAAATTAATACTAACATCAACACTTATCATGGTGGAACTGACTTAAATAGCATTCCAGTAGAGGCTATTGAAAGAGTGGAATTATACAGTGGTGTATCTTCAGCCTTATATGGTTCATCAGCATTTGGTGGAGTTGTGAATATCATCACCAAACAAGGTTATGGAAAACCTAAAGTTAATGGAAATGTAGAATTTGGCTCATTGAGTTTAAATAAACAACAATTGAGCTTTGCTGGTGGTAGTAAGGTTGTTAATTATAACTTTAGTTTTCAAAGGTTATTTACAGATAACCGTTACCTTGTTCCTGTTGGTGCAGCAAATCGTGATGCTCAGGGTTTTTTATCTAATGCAGATACTGCAACAAGTACATATTTTGGTAGTATTGGACTAGATTTAAATCGTAAAAATTCCTTGAATTTGGATGTAACTGCACTGAGTAGTCGTCGAGGTTTAATTTACTTTGGTTTCCCTCTCCAAAAAGACCGTCTTAACCATGATGGTTTAAATCTTGGTTTATCTTGGAAAACTCAACTTGGTAAAGGAGATAATTCCAATTTGACAACCACCATTGGTTATAACCAAGATTATTTCAATACTTATGGACGAAGCAGCATATATTATCGTACTGGAACTTTAGATACACAACAATTCACTGCGAGAGTTGACCATGAGTGGAAGTTCAACCCCAATTATAAATTACGTTGGGGGTTAGATTTAAAAAACACTGACTTAACGGGTGATGTTTTCAGTACAGATCCTAGTAAAATTGCTCGGAATGAAAAAGAAAATCGAAGTTTATTAAATTCAGCGTTATTCGCTGTTAACACTATCAATATTAGTGATACTTTTCAAGTTGATTTAGGATTAAGACAGAGTTTTGATAGTAAATTTGATAATTATTTTAATCCTAGTGTAGGATTACGCTATGATGCAACACCAAAAATTGCTTTTCGAGGAAGTTGGGCTGGAGGACAGCGGAATCCTGGGTTAGATCAGCTATATGTTTATGACACAGTTCATGGTTGGCTACCAAACCCTAATTTAAAACCAGAAACAGGTTCTTCTTGGACTGCGGGAGTTGATATCAATTTATCCAAGAACTTATTGGGAAAATTAACTTACTTCGGTAGTAGTTTAGATAATCGTTTGGGTGTTCTCAATGGGAGATGGCAAAATATTGGATTAGTTGATACGAATGGTTTAGAAACTGCATTACAATTGAAAGTTGGTACTAATTGGTCAACCTTTGTCAACTATACTTATACAGATGCTCAAATCAAAAGTGGCACTGAAAAAGGTTTACAATTAGGGTTAATTCCCTACTCCTTACTCCAAACCGGGATTGGTTACGAAAAAGCAGGTTGGCAAGCTAATTTATATGTAACGTATAATAGTGGCTCTCGTCGGTCTGTTTTTGCTAAAGCTGGTGATAAGAGTACAGATTTTATTCCCTCTTATGTAAATCTCGATTTAAGTGGTCGAGTTCCTCTGGGCCAGAACTTGGGAATAATGATTTACTTGGAAAATTTACTAGATGACCAATATGAGAGAGTGAATCGTATCTATAGTCCTGGGTTCACATTCCGTTTTGGTTTGAATTCCAGTTTTTAGTCCTTGGATATAGCAGTAGGCAATTGACTGAAATACAAAAAATTAGCTAAACTGCTTTTATAGCACGAGTCAGGAGTAAAACCCCTGCTCTGAGAAAGTTCCATCATCAATGAATGTTCTAATCATTATGGTAACTGCTATACAATCGGGATTTTAGTATTTTCAACAAATTGCTAACTGCTATATTATTTATGTATAAGGTTAAAAAAATAACCTATAATTTGATTTTCACAAGTAAAGTATTAATTAGAACTGGTAAAAATTATGAAACAGTGGTATGAAGAATTATTTGACAATTACGCAAACCAATATGATCAGGAGAGTTATACTTCTGGAACCTTGGGTGAAGTTAATTTTATTGAAAAAGAACTTGATACTGATAAAAGTAAGTTAATCCTTGATGTTGGATGTGGAACTGGTAGACATTCATTAGAGTTAGCCAGACGTGGTTATAGTGTTACAGGGATTGATTTATCAGAATCTATGCTTTCAAAAGCTAGGAAAACTGCTGCTGAAGAAAACCTAAAAATTGATTTTATCAAAAAAGATGCCCGGAATTTTGATTTAGAAATAAAATTTAATCTGGCAATTATGATTTGCGAGGGAGCTTTTCCTTTAATGGAAACAGACGAAATGAATTTTTCCATTTTAAAAAATATTTATACCTCATTAAAATCTCCAGGAAAAGTAATATTTACTACTTGCAATGGTTTGTATCCTCTATTTCATTCCGTAAAAGATTTTCTTAACTCCAATCCTGGTGAAACCAAAAGCCTAGAAAATTCTTTCGATTTGATGACTTTTCGTGATCATTCCGTTTATGAGACAATTGATGATTCAGGGAATAGAAGAGTTATTAAATGTAATGAAAGATATTATATTCCCTCAGAGATTACCTGGTTGCTGAAATCCATTGGTTTTACTAAAATAGAAATTTTTGGTTGTCATTTAGGAGCTTTTAGTCGTCATGATCAACTAACTGCTGAAGATTATGAAATGCTTGTGGTTGCAGAAAAGTAGTCACATACAAATCCGCAAAGAAGCCCACCTGAACCCTACGGTCGTGTACACCATAGAGAATATCTTGAAGAAAATACTATTCCCTTTTTTAATGAGAGCCAAAATTGAAAATAATATCCTTTTGATACATCATGAGGATCTGCCAGAATTTAAGAAAGGTGGGTCTATAGTCAGGAATTCTTACTTTTGGGCGTTGCGTTCCATTGCAGGACGAGCGGTGCGTTATCGTGATTGGGAGTATGAGCCAGAAATTTGGCCAGCACTAACGCGGATGCTGTTATCCTTTGCTGAATCTAGATATTTGGGCTATAGAGAAACTATTTTAGAATTTCCTCTATCCCAAGGTGAAATTCCTCCTCTATTGAGGGATGTTTCGACATGGGAATAATCCTCAGGTAAAAGATTAAATTGGCTTTTTATACAAAAGATAATATCTGAATTCTCAAAATATATATCTTTGAGTAGATTCTTGGATAAATCAATCAAAACCCTAGATTTGACCGAGAAAATTCTATCTATAATAATTGCAAATCTTCAAGTTCATACCTATTTAATCGAGATGATACTCTCATTTGGTATTAACTTGAAAGTTCTGAAAAATAAGCTCAAAAACAAATGAAGAAATTAACAACCATCAAAAAGGTAGTAGTGCTAACTGCTATGGTCTTGAGTTTGATTTTTTCTGCAATTAACGTCCCTGCATATGCTTTTGACCAAGCTGCTGTGGATTCATTACGTCTAACCAAATCAGCACCCAATAGTGATTTATCAGGCGCTGATTTACGTAATATCGACCTCTCAGGTGCTAAATTGCATGGTTCTAATCTGTCACGTGCAAAACTGAGTCGAACTAATTTATCCGGTGCTAATCTCTCTGGAGCAGACCTAGAAAAAGCTGATCTACAAGGAGCTGATCTACAAGGAGCAGACCTAGAACAAGCTGACCTAACCGGAGCTTACTTGCAAAAAGCAGACCTAGAAGATGCCATCATTTATGAGGCTAATCTCCGCAATGCTGACCTAGAACAAGCTAACCTCAAAGGTGCTAACTTACGACGCGCTGACCTAGAAGGTGCTAAATTTAGGGGATCTAATATCGAAGAAGCTATTCAGTAAAGTACCTAAATGCTTACCATCTGGTTAATTTAGGCAAACTTGTTCGCTGGGGGTCAATCACCCAGCGACAGTGTAGGACAGTTAACAAAAGCACTAATTCAGGAGAATGTCCCGCTATGGTATTTCTGTAGTGGGTTTTTATTTTTGTGCCTTTACAACCGTGTCACAGCCATCATTCTGTTAGGACAGATTTAGAACCGAATATCTCAGACGATCGCATCATCTCGCATCATCAT
Organism: uncultured cyanobacterium; assembly: GCA_963766435.1. GTDB lineage: Bacteria > Cyanobacteriota > Cyanobacteriia > Cyanobacteriales > Nostocaceae > CAVXZH01. The sequence goes on along the minus strand of CAVXZH010000006.1, from coordinate 521,454 downwards.
CCTGTTTGTCTAGAGTACTTATTTTTACAATAAAATTAAGGGGCGATCGCCACAGTTAAACTGAGAAATATTGCATTAAGTAGGTGGAATAAAACCTAATTTAGTCAAATCTATAAAATTTATGAAATAAATTGCCCAAAGTATTTATCATGGCCTTTGCTTGTTATACAATCATTTGGATGCTGGTGAACTGATATCTTAAACCTATCAATACAGTTCATATCAGGCAATAACTTGTATTATTCACTAATTACAATCTAGCCGCTTGTATTATTTAATACTGCAAGTGAGTAATTAGTACTTACCCAATTGATTGCGGTTGCCAGTTTCTAATTAATCGGAAATCAACATAAAAGAGAGTCAAAAAATGGTTTCTAAATTCGCTGGTTATTGGGATGAATCTGGAAAAGCTAAAGCCAATGCTCCGCGTTGGGCTGTTAGGCGCTCAGATATGCAAAGTGCTTTTCCAACTTACTATTCCACAGGAGCATCAGATCCCTTTGCCAATATGGTTGGGGAAGCGATTCGCTATCTGAATCAACTGAAGCCACCTCAGCCCAGTTTTTCACCGGGAGAAACCCCAGGCTATTTGGGAAATGATCCCTCTGGTCACTACTATGAGAATGTGACCCAAGCCAGACTAGCCGAAAATATGGCACCAGTGGAACAAGTTCTGCAAGAGGCAGCAGATTTGTTTAAAGGAATGCCCAATTGGAATCATCCCCTGGTTATGGCTAATGTGATTCCCCCTGCCAACACGGCGGCGATTATCTCCGCCATGATGACCAATGTTTTCAGCCCTAACATCATTGAAGGAGAATATTCCTGGGATGTAGAGCGAACTGAAATGGAGGCATCCGCAATCTTGGCAGATTTGATTGGCTGCGCCTACTAACGAAGCTGGTGGTTTATTCACCTTTGGTGGTTCAGGTTGCTATTTTTATGGTATTAAATATGCATTAACTAGTTGCTTGGGTATGAATTCCCGTTGTGATGGGATTCGCACTGATGCCAAAGTGCTGGTATCCCAACAGGGTCACTATTGTAAGATGAACTCCACGGATTGGACTGGGCTGGGAATGGAGAATTTCATCGAGATTGATACCGATGTTGACACCAATGCCATGAACTTTGAGCACCTGGAAGAAGTGGTGCGAGAACTTTATAATGCGGGTACGCCTATTGCCGCTATTGTCTGCACAATGGGTACAACAGATGCTTTTGCCATCAATCCAATTGACCAAGTTAGAGCCTTAGTAGATGAACTCTATCCTCTGGAAAAACATCCTCATGGTATCGGACGACCCCTGATTTATGCCGATGCAGTGATTGGTTGGTCTTGGCTGACTTTCAAAGGGTATGATTTCTTAGCAAATCCTTTAGGCTTTGCACCAGAAGTTTTAGCCAATATTAAGAAAAACTACGATGCCATCAGCAAGGTAATCTATGCCGATGCCATTGGTTGTGATTTTCACAAGACGGGCTGGGCAACCTATAATTGCAGCGTGATTATGGTTCGGAGTCTGCATCACTTCCAAGAACTTCTAAGTCGTCCCGGTTCAGCCTATCTTCAAGCTCGCACCTGCTACAATCCTGGTCTTTATACTCTGGAAGTTTCCCGCTCCGGTTCCTACTCCATGGCCGCCTGGGCTACCCTCAAACTTATGGGTTATGAAGGATTCCGCTCCATTTTGGGAGGCATTCTGGAAATACAACACTACCTGCGTCACGAGGTAATTGCTAAAGAGCAAACTGTAGTATGTGTCAATACAGGAGCTTCAGGCTTTGTCACCCTCTTCCGAGTGTACAGGAGAGGAGTTGATGCTGAATCCCAATACATTAGAGAATTGACTGATCCTAATTTTAAAGCTGAGTTGGATGCCAATAATGAGTTGCAGAAAAATGTGGCAGATTTGCTCTGGCAATGGCATCGGGATGGTCAGTTGCATCAAGGAAGCTACGCGCCCTACATCAGCTATACCAGTGGTTTCCGTCCTACAGACTACTTGGATCAAACTGCCGAACCAGGGTTCATCTACGCAGTGAAGGCATATCCGATGAATGTCAACATTACGCCTCTGGTGATGGATGAATTAATTCGGTTAGTGTTAGCCGCACGAGATGAGATTGAAGCAGGTACGATTCCTCAACCCAACGATAATGCCGGGAATTGCCCTGAGCCTTACTCTGAGTTCTGTAACATTACTCCTTTGGAATGTGCTTCCGATGAGATAGGTGCAGGTGGTGCCACATCAGATAACCTTCTTTCTGGCATTGGGCGACAGTCTCTCAGAGCATTACAGCGCCAGCAACGCCGTCGTAGTCGTTAATTTCTTATTTTTGTCAGAAACTCCACCGCAGGCAGTCAGATGGCTAGAAAGAGCCGATTACTACCTTAAAGATCAGAGTTGAAAGTAAGGAATAAATATCTAGACTTATCTAGGTTTTATATAACAGATTTCCCGCTATAGTAATGCTGTAGTGGGTTTTTTAATTTTTATGTTAACTGTAGGAAAAAGATTTATTTTGGTGTTTACTAAATCGAGATACCTATTTATATTTATAATTGCTGTAAGCTTATTATCAGGTTGTAAGAATATATTAGCTAATTCAGCACCAGAATCTGTGGTAAAATGTCCTGGTAAAGATAGTCAATTTAGTATGGCATTTTTGCAAACTAATAATCGGGGTGAGAAATATGATAAAGGGATTAATCACGTCATTATTTTTAATCCTAAATCACCAGAATTAGATTTTAAGGTGAATGTGGGTTTAGGTCATAAGATTTATGCTAAAGATGTTAAAGGTAAACTACGTCAAGAATATGTCCCCAAACAGTTTCATGAACTTATCGCGGATGAAAATTCTCAATTATCTGGAAAAATGCCTTTGGTCGCGATTAATGCTGATTATATAGGGACTGATAATAAACCACAGGGTTTAAATATTTCTCGTGGAGTTGAATATTCAGGAATATTTAAAACTAAACGTTCTTCCTTTGGGATATCAGGTGGTAATTTTCAGCAACGACAAGCGACGATTCAAGCTGGTAAAAGAACGCCGAATATTTTGAATTATAATTTGGTGGGAGGTAATGGTAGATTTTATCGTCAAGGTAAGTTTAAGGATATTTGTCAGGATTTAGGAGAACTTGCTTGTAAATTAGCGACAAATCGTTCTATGGCTGCAATTACGAGTAAAGGTTATGTGATTTTGTTAGTGAATGATGTGAAGGCTAATTCTAATATTGAAATTTCGGAAAATAATCACGAGTTATTACCAGACCAATTTGATAATGTGTTGTCAGGAATTGCCAAAAATAATTGTTTAGGGAGTATTCAAGAGGGGCTTTTGTTTGATGGAGGTATGTCTCCAGGATTTTATTATAACAATAAAATTTATGTGGAGAATTTTGGACCGATTGGGGCGGTGTTTTTAATTTATAAAAAGTGAATGAATGAATGAATAAATATATAGATGAGATTTTCTTATTCTCAATTCTGTAAAATACTATTTATAATATCTAGACATATCTTTCCTTTTTAACTTGCGACGATTGAATTTACGTTGCCAAGAACGTTTTTCGCGTTGACTCTGAAGATAATCTCGTTTTAACTGCTCAATATTATTATCAATATCAGTAAATAAACTATCAAGACCAATAGCTTCTTCTCGGGGTGAAACTCTCAAATATTTGAAAACCTGAAATTTTGATTCAGGAGAATCAGAAACACGATACAAGAAATAACTGATACAACACCAGGTAATCAAACTAAATATTACAGTGAAAGCACCAACTAGTAAGATTCCAACAATTTGAGAACACAACAGTTCTAAGCCACCACAACAATTTTTTTATTGTAAAAACTAATTTCGTTTCGAGAAAGTTTTTCATGTGGTTTAAATTTCCTATATTTTCCTAAGCGTGGCTTTAATAGTACAACTCCCATCAAAGCAGCCCAACCACCAACTGAGTGAACCACCGTTGAACCTGCAAAGTCCTTGAAATGCAGCTGTTGTGTATCTAGAAAACCACCACCCCAAATCCAATGTCCAGTAATGGAATAACTTAACACCAAGAAAAAACTGAAAATCATAAATGCACTAAATTTCATCCGTTCAGCAACAGCACCAGAAACAATAGTCGCAGTAGTGCCAGCAAAGGTTAACTGAAAGAAAAATTTAGCAGTAAGAGGAATATTCGCCCAATCTAATGATGGGAATAATTTCTGATAATTATCAAAACTCTGTAATAAAAAACCATTGATACCAACGAAAGGACTTCCGTCACCAAACATAAAACCAAAGCCCAAAACCCAGAAAGATAATGTAGCAATTGCAAACACAATCAGATTTTTAGCTAAGACAGTAATGGCATTAGAACTACGGCAAAAACCTGACTCTAACATCGCAAAACCCGAATTCATAAAAAACACGAGACATCCAGTAAACACTGTCCATTGGGTATTTTGTCCGACTTGTAAAGTATCTAATGAAGGCACCTGAACCGCACTAGCATGAGTAGTCCAGAGTAATGCAACAAAAAGCATGGTAAATATTACTATACTTTTTAATAACAAATTATCGTTCCGAGTTACTTTTTTGTTTTTTGAATTAAACAGCTTATACATGGAAAATCAGAATATTTCGAGGATGAATCTAGATAGATGGAGTATAATCTATCACAAAAATAATAAAAAGGATAATTTTTAGGGTAAAATATTTTACAAAAATTTTCCGTTTAACTTAACATACTAAATTCAGTACGTAATAGTCAAGATTAGACATCTTTATTAATTTAATATATACATATCACAGATGACTCTCAATAAACCTGTCAAGCTACTATCATCTTATCAGAAAAATGATAAGTACATTTTCTCAACTTAATCCCTTAATAAAATAATGGCAAATTTATACCCAATCGGTTTCCCTGATCCTCAAAAATCTACCAATGCAGAACATTACCTATGCATCAACCCAAGTTGCCCAAATTCTAAAAGACCGACTAGTGAAGGAAAGTGCCAAGCTTGTAATTCTGAGTTAATCTTGAATAATCGCTATCGGGTAATTGATGTATTAGTTCCCACAAAAAAAACATAAGATAGAAAAATCTACACTGTATGATGCTATTGATATCACTGATAACAAAAAATCGAAAGTCATAAAAGTTATATATACAGATAATGAAGAAACAATTAATCGATTTAATCTAGCAGCAGAGATATTGATAGATAATTGGTTTGAAGGAATTCCTAAAGTAGATAAAGGAGGATGCTTTCATATTGAATTTCCCGATGATCCCATTCCTGCATATTGCTTAGTGATGGAAAAAATAGAAGGTATGAATTTAGAGCAATGGCTAAAAATTTCTAAAAATGGACAAATTAGCGAAAATCAAGCTATTGATTGGTTAAAAAAACTAACAATAATTTTAGGTAGACTGCATAATAGAAAATTTATTCATCGAGATATTAAACCCTCAAATATTATGTATAAAAAAGGTGATGGAGAAATAGTCCTAATTGATTTTGATGCTGTCAGACATATTACTCAAGCTCTTTGGAATGGTACCCTTGTAACTATAATTGGTACTGATGGTTATATTGCACCAGAACAAAGACGAGGTAGGGCTGTGCCGCGATCTGATTTTTATGCTTTGGGAGCTACATTTATACATCTATTAACTGGTGAACATCCAAATGAATTAGAGGAAGATCGTGATAGGACATTGCGTTGGCGTTCCAGCGCACCACAAGTATCAAAACTTTTGGCTGATTTAATTGATAACTTGATGGCTTGGTCTTCAGACAATAGACCTAAAAATACAAAAGAGATTTTACAGCGACTAGAAACAATTGAACGTAATTCAAAACGATCCTCCTTCAGGAAATTTATTACGTAATTCGTCAAGAGAAACAGCTTGTTCTGCATTGACTATAAAATACATTATATTTTTTTCTAAATCAGACAATCGTTCAAAATGAGCATTTAAAAGTTCATATATATCATCAAAATCTATTGTTGCTTTTTCTAGAAATTTGACAATATTGCCATTGAATACTTCCTGTATTATTTCAGCAACTATTTTCAGCTTTAAGGGATTGTTTTGATAAAGATTAATTAATTCTATCAATCGAGATTCTGAACCTATAAAACCTTCGGCTATAAATATTTTCTTTGCAGCTAGATTATCTAGACCTTTTATCATTAATGATTTTACTTTTCCACTTCTATGTTCCAAAAATTCTATACTTTTAGGTTTTTCCCAGCTAATTAACACCAAACAACTACGATGTGAGCCATAATGCAAAAATGTTGAATAACTTATCATAATCTTCATATTCTTGGCGATATTTCCCCACTATTTCTCTATCTTGCAAAATCTCTTCCGCATCATCTAGTAATATTAAACACCGTTGACGCGCTAAATTATCTCTGAGTCTTCCAATTTGAATAACGACGCTATCTGATGTAAATTCATTAGTTTCCGAGAACAATTGGAGTAAATATCCAAGGAGTTCTCTAAGTAACAGAGGGTTTTTAATGATATTTCAAACACATATTGAAACTCAGTATGAATCTGTTGTTTTAATTGTTCAGCTAACGAGGTCTTACCAATACCTCCCATTCCCACTAATGTTACTAGTCGGCATTTATCCTCTAAAATCCATTTTTTTAAAGTTTCCAATTCTGATTTACGTCCAAAGAAAGGTGAAATTTTAGAAGTTTGTGGTTCACCCCCAGTCTCAGATTCGTCTGATAGCTGAGGGTCTAATACTTTTTTAAGGATAGCTTTTCTTCAATTTCCTTTAATTCTGACTCTAATCGTAATAGTTGAGTTTCCTCTGTTTTAATTTCTTGTTGTAACTGAAATTTAATAGCTGCACCTGCTTGAATTACATAATTATTCCGCAGTTGTGCTAATTTATCTGTTATTAGCTGCCATTCTGTCTGAAGTGCAATTTGTTGCTTTTCTAAACGCAGTATTTGTGGAGTTTTTAAGTTTAGAGAAGATTGTGATAGATATTTATCAGACTTAACAGAATCTCCGAGATAGATATCATAATAAGCCAAAGTAGTTTCTTCATCTCCTGTTGTCCAGCGTCCATCAGGTTTCCATGCTCCATTGACTAATTCACGTTTGCGAGTACGAACTTTTATTTTTGATTTATCATCATCTAACTCTAGTAACTGATATTGCCAGGGATATCCTGTAATTAATTCTCTAGTATGTGCACCAAATGTACCAGCAGAAATCACTTCAATTTTTCTACCTCCAGCACTCTGATCATAGCGATAGAGACTATTATCAGCTTTATGGATATGACCATGTAAAGCCAGACTGAATCCAGCTTTTGCTAATTGCTCCATAAAACCATGATCTTTAATCCGGTCTTCTGAGTTGCTATTGAGGGGATGATGCCAAACTGCTATCTTCAACCAGTCGCTGTATTTTGAATCTTGACGTATTTTTGTCAGGGCATTACTAAGGGCATTGGCATTGATACTAACACTTTTTTTATAATGGTGATCTAGTGACCAAGCGGAATTTAACCCCAAAAATACTATTTTTTGCCCTGGAAGAGGATATAGTATCCCTTGTTGGTCTTCTCTAAGAGGATATGGTTCTCCCTTGATATTCTCGTAAAATTGATTGAAGTGGTGAAATCGCTGTTGATATTTGTTCTGGTCTTGAACTACTTCTATAAAGTCTCCACCTTGATCAATAATTCGATTATTATCTATCTGACCTTGATAGCTTCTGCGTCGCATTGGTGTATAGGCATCTTCGGAAAGTTCCCAATTCAGGTCATGGTTTCCAGGCACCATAATTATATTTTGTCGCTGGATGGGGAATTCTTCCCGCAGGTCGTCTAAGAACTTTTTTGCAGCCGTGTATTCTTCAGGGGTAGATTTGTTAGCAATATCACCAGAGATAATCAAGGCATCGATACTAGAGCATTTTAGCCCTTGTAAATCAGCAGCTAACTGATTTTGCCAAAGGTTAGCATGGTCAAGAGTGCCAAAGTGTAGGTCAGACAAGTGAAGAATATACATTCCGTCGATTTAATAGTTAATTTAAATATTATGGTTTTTATAGCATAATAGTATAGGATTTTCTTAAGTAAATTTTTCTTTAATAAATTGTATACGGAGTTACAAAAAAATATAGTTCTGTTTTTTCTTAACTCAGTTATTTTGTCATTTTATTTACTGGTGATGAACGTGCTGAACAGGAAAAACTCCGGGTTGAAAATGCAGAGCAACGTGCTCAATTATTAGCAGTAAAACTTGAGATAATGGGTATAAATCCTGACAGTGATTAGGGGCATATTGCAATACGCCCCTACATCTTTATATGCACTCAGTTTTTTTACCAGATAGTCAGTCAACTAAGCAAACTGAGTGCTTATGCTTTTGTCGTGTTAAGTGAGTCTAGTAACTGTTCGGTAATTTCCATCATCTCCAGTATAGAGATAGCAGTTAGGGGGGTAGTTTTGAACCCATAAGCGATCGCATTCCGCAACTGAAAAACATCCATGAGTAATCGATACTCAGTTTGGGAAATGATTCCCTCAGTAGCTAATTGATTCAATAAATTCAAAGGTGATTCGAGTTTTTTAAATATCAATCCTTCATGATTAGCAACAAGTCTAAGAGTAGCTTCAGCTAAAGAATAAGCATAAAGAATAGCTGGTTCCAGATGATTATGTATCAACTCTCTAGCTACTGACAATTTTGATTTTATTTCATCTGCTGCTAATGAACCTTCTATTTTAGAAAAATATAATGCACCTTCTGGATTAGTCAAAACCAATTCTAATCTCCAGCTAGGATGCTCCTCTATTACTTTAGCTAGATTTTGTAGATTTTGTGCTGATGTCATCATAGAACGACGTGATTTTACCTCAACCACAACGGATTCTTTTTCTCCATGTGCGATCATGTCAGGATGATAATCACAGTTTTGGATAAAATCAGGTATTTCTTCGGTGTTGGGAGAAAGTATTACCTGATAACCTTTTTTACGATATTCCTGTGCTAATTCTAGTAATCGCTTTCTTTCAAGTTGTTCAGTTTGAGTATTCATTAGTCAATTACCTCTTGATCAGGAGCAGCAGCTATCACAATATGTAAGAACTCATTACCTCGTGCAAAACCTTCAGCCAGTATGGGAGTGATATTTTCTATGCTCAAGTTGCCTGATAAATCTCTTTTTCTAACCAGGAAATCAGTTATTTGTTCGTCATCAACATAAGCTATACCCTTGATTGCATCTTGAATTGGCTTAACGATATTATCTATATCCATACTAGAGGAAGTATAGAAATATGTGATCTTAAGCATAATTAATCCAGTTGCTGGCTGTTGCTCGGAAGTCCAATATTTTTTTGCTTCTTGTTTAACTATATCTTGCCAAGCTCTAACTTTTTCTCGTCTACGAGCTTGCTGAGATACAGGTGGTTCCATTTACTATGAATTCAAAAGTTTTCAATGACACCTTAATAATATAGGTTGATGATTTATTTTTTAAACAGATGGTGGGATGGAATCTTATCGTTCTTGCCAGTGCAGGCAAGATGCCTGCTCCACAAGTTAATCAAAATTAAGAGTCTAGCGACAACCCAAACTTTCTCTTGTACCCACACCCGTAACCGGATTAACACCATCTGCTCTTTGACAAAGTAAAAACACTTGATAACGGTCTATGATAGCATCTGTAAAATCAGCACCAGTAATTACAGCATCATAAAAACGGCTACGGGTCAAAGTTGCTGCTGTAAAAATAGCATTTTTTAAATTAGCTCCATCCATTGTTACTCGGTCAACCAAAGCACCTGTTAAATTTGCACCTGCCAAATTAGCTTTTAATAAAACGCCCTTAGTCAGAATAGCATTAGATAAATTTGCTCCTTGGAAATTTGCCCCCCGCATTTCTGCGGCAACAAAAGTCACACCAACTAAATTTTCATTAGCAAAATTACGATTTTGTAAATTGGCATTGTTATAGTTAATGGTATTAATTTGAGCAAAAGCGGGTTTGGGATTAATAATTACCCAAAATAAAGCCAAAATCACAATTACCAATAAACCTAAAATCCGAAGTAAAATTTTTTTCATAAATTTTTAAATCATGAGTAGGGGCGGGAAAATCCCACCCTTTCACTTTATCTCCAATCTTTCCCAATTCTGATGGTTAAATCAGAATCCAAGTCACCACTAGCAGATACATCGATTTGACCTAAACCTAAAACCTTTTTTAAGTCAACTCCTGTTTGTCGGTTGCCTTTTTGAACAATAATTTGAGTTTGGCGATAAGTATCTGGCCAATCCGGTACTACGTGAATATTCGTGAAACCTTTCTGCTTGAGATAGGTAATCACTTTTTCGGTTAGTTGCGGTTGATTGGCTGCATTTTGAATAGCAATTTTGAGGTGCGAAACTGGTCGCGTATCTGGTTTTAAACCAGGCATATTTACCCCAACATAATCATTCAATAGGCTTTGTTGTCCAGTCATATTCAGCCAGTAACTATCAGGTTCTTTGCTGAAACGGCTGAAGGTACCAGGTAACATGGTCATTTGGAAGTTATTTCTCTCGACATTCATCGAGAAATTTGCCAAAGCCATCATTTCTTCCATCTTCAAGTTGGTATCCAAGTATTTACGCATAATGCGCGTTAATTGTGGCAACCTGGGTAAGACGGTAGGACTATTTAGACGTTGTACTAAGGCAGCAACTAATGCTTGTTGGCGTTGTACTCTAGGTAAATCCCCTAAACCTGGTTCCCGGAATTTGGCAAACTCTTGTGCTTGTTCACCATTCATGGTTTGCCAACCCCTAACTAAATTCATCCCTAAATGAGTGGATGAATTGATATCTTTAGGTACAAATATCTCTACCCCACCCAGTTGATCAACTAATTGTTGAAAGCCATTGGTGGAAATGCGGATATAGCGGTCAATAGGGGCATTATTTAAAGTGCGGCTCACTACTCGTGCTGCTAAAACTGGCCAACCTTGGGCATTAGCCTCAGATACTTTAGTTAATCCCTTTTCGGGAATTGCAATAATTGTATCTTTGGGAATGGATAGGACTCGAATAGATTTTTCGTCAGGATTAAGTCTGACTAGCAACATAGTATCAGTTTTACCCGTAAAACTTTCTGCTGAACCATCAACAGTACCGTGGTTTGGTTCAATGCCCATAATTAAAATATTCATGGGTCTGGTCAGTCGGTACTGTGACAGTTTTAAGTCTCCTGGTAGGGGAACTTTTGCCTGATCTTTACCAGCTAATCCTAAGTCATCATCGGTTTGATCGAGATTACTCCATAAAGGAGTCCACAAAGCTAAGGTTGATACTAGTAATCCTGATAAAATTACCCCTAACACTACTGTTAATATCCACAATAACCAGCGTGGCATGGTTAAACCCAACCGCTCATACAGTTCATTGGGGATTCCTCCCACTGCATCAACGATTTTGAGGTTTTCATTCGTGGCTGGTGTTGGTCTAAGCTCTGACTCTGATTGAGTTACGACTTGAGACGTGACTGGATTTTCTGTCCACTGTACTTGTGGATATTTCCCCTCTGGTTCTGAGGTTGTTACTTGTTGAGGCGTGAACTGATTTTCTGACCATTCGACTTGTTTTATCACAATTATCTCCCCACTCAACCACTCCCTAAAGGTATGTCATTGCCAGATAAATTAACAGGTATGGGATGTATTAGGAATAAGTTCTGGATTTCCTGATTGCTTATTACCCATTATTTGCCTATTGTTAATTGCCTATTACCCATTGCCTGTTGAAAAGCTCACTGTACACTTGAATTATTCTTCAGAGTAGGTGTGTAGGGCAATATGAATAGTCCATTTTTTCCCGTAATCCTTGCTGGCGGTAAAGGTGAACGTTTTTGGCCCTTGAGTCGCCAAAACCGACCCAAGCAATTTTTGAATCTCGATGGTAGCTCTAGAAGCCTACTCCAAGCAACCGCTGATCGACTGCTAAAACTCGGTGGCGGTTGGGATAACTTGTGGGTGATAACTTCTAGTCAAATAGCTGAAGGAGTACAGCAACAACTGCCGGATTTGCCATCGCCAAACTTGCTCGTTGAGTTACAGGGAAGGGACACTGCTGCCGCTGTGGCCTGGACAAGTTTGGAAATTAAACGACGTTACGGAGAAGATGCAATTATTGGCTTTTTCCCTGCTGACCACTGGATTGATAACCAGGAGGTCTTTGCACATACCTTAGAGGCTGCTATACAGCTAGCGGCTAGTAGAGCAGCGATTGTGACTTTGGGAATTAAACCGACTTTTCCTGCTACTGGCTACGGCTACATTGAACAAGGCGAAAACGTTGGTAGCTTTAATGAGTTGCCAGTTTATCACGTCAACCGCTTTACTGAAAAGCCCAACCAGGAAACAGCTGCAACTTTTTTATCTACAGGACGCTTTAGCTGGAATAGCGGTATGTTCGTTTTTCGCGCTGGAGTAGTTCTTGATGAACTATACACTCATGCACCAGAAATCATTGAACCTTTGGTACAGCAGGGGCCTGATATATATCCCCAACTGCCTAAAATGAGTATAGACTATGCCTTAATGGAGAAGACCACTTTAGCATATGTCTTGCCAGTTGAGTTTGGTTGGGATGATTTAGGAGATTGGAATGCCATTGAACGTTTATTAAAAACTGAACATAGTCCTAATGTTGAACTCGCTACTCATATTGGTTTGGACACGCAAGGTTCGATTATTTATGCTTCAAATCCAGAAGATGTTGTTGTCACTATTGGTTTAGAAGATGTAGTGATTGTCCGCGATCGCCATGTTACCCTGATTGTGAAAAAAGAACGCACCCAGGAAATCAAGCAGATTCTCAAAATCCTCCAAAGTGATCCCCGATTTACTAACTTACTGTAAAAGTTAACACCCTTGGTAGAGGCTCTAAAGTGTTATCGTCGATTATAACTTGACTAGCTACTTTTTTCAGTAATAGTTGTACTAATCGGCAACTTTAAGCCTTTTACCAAGATCAGCGCTAAATGTTCCTCACCCAAACTGTCCCTCGTCAACGAGAAATCATTGAAGTAGTCCTCCGCAATGGCTGGGACTATATGCGAAGACTACTAACTGGTGGTAAAACTGATGAACCCCAATTACCTAACCCTGCGGTATTAAAAAATATTCTGGTAGATTTAGGGTCATGTTTATGTCAAATTGGGTCAACTATTATCTACCCGTCCAGATTTACTTAATGCTGACTATATAGAAGAACTCTCCACCCTGCAAGATGAAGTCCCACCAGTTCCTTGGTCAGAGATAGAAATTATCCTTCGCAAACAGCTAAAACTCTCCCTAGAAGAAACTTTCCAAACTGTCAATCATTTACCAGTAGCGGCGGGATCAATTGCTCAAACCCATCGGGCTACATTAGTAGATGGTCGGGAAGTAGCTTTAAAAGTACAACGTCCCGGCATTGATACAACTATTGCTCAAGATATTGCTTTAATTCAAGGAATTGCCGATTTAGTGGCACGAACTGATTTTGGCAAAAGCTACGATATTAAATCTATTGCGGAAGAATTTACCAAAGCCTTAGAAGCTGAGTTAGATTTTATCCGAGAAGCAACTTATACTGACCAACTACGTCGGAATTTATCCCATAGTCAATGGTTTGATTCTAACCAATTAGTGGTTGCGGAAATTAATTGGTATTTAACTACAAAAAAGTTACTCGTCATGGAATGGTTAGACGGAACACCACTATTATCAGCTAATTTAAACCTCAATCATGACCAGGACAATATAGTTGAACGTCAAGCTATTACTTCCCTTCTATTTCGAGCATTTTTTCAGCAACTATATATAGATGGCTTCTTTCACGCTGATCCCCATCCCGGTAATTTGTTTTATCTCGTTGATGGTCGGATTGCTCTTTTAGACTGTGGGATGGTGGGACGACTTGATCCCCGCACCCAGCAAATATTAACGGAAATGTTATTAGCAATAATTGATTTAGATGCTCAAAGATGCGCTCAATTAACTTTACAACTATCCGATTCCGCCCAACCAGTGATTTTGGCTAGGTTAGAAAATGATTATGACCGAATGCTGCGAAAGTACTATAACGCTAGTTTAATTGATATCAATTTTAGTCAAGTATTTTATGAAATTCTTCAAATCGCTCGCAATAATAAAATCCGCTTACCTAGTAATATGGGGCTTTATGTCAAAACTTTAGCTAACTTAGAAGGGGTAGCACGTACTTTCAATCCCGAAGTCAATTTGTTTGATGAAATCAAGCCATTAATTACTGACTTGTTTCGTCGTCAACTATTAGGAGATAATCCCGTGCGATCGCTACTCAGAACCGCGCTAGATATCAAAAGCCTGTCTTTACAATCTCCCCGTCAAATTGAATTGTTATTAGATCGTGTCACCTCAGAAACATTACAGTGGAATTTATCACTACAAGGTTTAGATGGTGTGCGTCGGACAATGGATGATGCCGCTAACCGACTTTCTTTTAGTATACTAGTAGGTTCTCTAATTATGGGTGCAGCTATTATTACTACTAAAAACCAAACCTCTCAGCTAGCTTTTTTAAGCAGCGCTCTCTTTGCTGCTGCCAGTTTGTTAGGCTTATGGTTAGTGATTAGTATTTTGCGCTCAGGGCGCTTACGTTAAAATATGTCTATCATCGTAGCTGAAAACCTGAGTAAATCTTATCCGGTAGCGGTGAAGGAACCAGGCATTAAAGGTACAATTACCCACTTCTTTCGGCGGACTTATCGGGAAATTAAAGCTGTTGAGAATATTTCTTTTGAAATTGCGACCGGGGAAGTAGTCGGATTTTTGGGACCGAATGGGGCTGGTAAAACTACGACCCTGAAAATGCTCACCGGATTAATTCATCCCAATAGTGGCAAAATCAGAGTAGCTGGACATACACCATTTCATCGTCAGGAGGGTTTTTTACAAAAAATCACCTTAGTCATGGGTCAAAAACAGCAATTAATTTGGGACTTACCCGCACTAGATTCTTTGAAAATTAATGCTGCTGTTTATCACATATCTGACAAAGAATTTCAGCGTCGGGTAGATGAATTAACCGAAATGTTATCACTAGAAGGTAAGCTGACCCAACCTGTGCGAAAGCTTTCTTTAGGTGAGCGAATGAAACTAGAACTTTTAGCTGCACTTTTACATCGTCCCCAAGTCTTATTTTTGGATGAACCAACATTAGGACTAGATATTAACGCTCAAGTAGCAGTACGTGAGTTTTTGCGGGAATACAATCGGCTTTATCAAGCGACAGTGTTGTTAACCAGTCACTATATGGCAGATATTACAGCTTTATGTGAACGGGTATTATTAATTCATCATGGTAAGTTAATGTATGATGGCAAATTGACTGGACTTTTAGAACGCTTTGCTCCTTACCGGGAGATTTATCTAGAATTAGCCCAACCATTATCTAGAGAAACTCTTAACACTTATGGAGATGTCCAACTTGTACAAGGACGAACTGTAAGGTTTATCGTGCAAAGAGAAGCTCTTACACAAACAGTATCTCAAATTTTAGCTGATTTAGAAGTAGTGGATTTAACGGTAACAGAACCACCAATAGAAGAAGTAATTGGACGGGTCTTTCAAGCGGGGTTTGTATGAGAACAGCTAGAGCTTTACTTTCTGTCTACTACGCTTATATGCTTGAGTATCGAGCAGAAATGATTTTATGGATTTTATCTGGTTGTTTACCAATTATTTTAATGGGTGTTTGGATACAAGCAGCACAAGGAGGACAGTTTGGGTTAAAACCTCTAGATTTTGCTCATTACTTTATCACAGTGTTTATTGTCAGACAAATTACAGCCGTTTGGGTAATTTATGACTTTGAAAGAGAGGTAGTTTCCGGTCAGCTATCACCTAAATTATTACAACCTTTAGATCCTGTATGGCATCATTTATTTTCTCATATTGCTGAAAGATTTGCTAGATTACCAATGGTGTTCTTATTGGTAGGATTATTTTTCATACTTTATCCCCAAGCACGGTGGATACCAAGTTTCACTCAATTATTTCTGTTTACTTTCGCAGTAATTTTGGGTTTTATTTTACGGTTTATTATTCAATATACATTAGCTATGCTAGCTTTTTGGACAGAAAGAGCTATATCTTTAGAAAATTTCTGGATGTTATTTTATTCATTTTTATCTGGTGTAATTGCACCAATAGAGTTATTTCCAGAATCTGTACGGACTATAGTCATGTTTACACCATTTCCTTATGTAGTGAATTTTCCAGTGAGTATTTTAGTAGGATTACCTGTGGATATAGGACAAGGATTTTCGGCAATTTTTGGTTGGATATTATTATTTTTAGGTATTAATCGCTGGTTATGGCGTGCAGGATTAAAGCATTATTCTGGCATGGGAGCTTAAGAATTAAAAATCCTGACTCCTAACTCCTGACTGTAAAATTAAGGTTTTTTCTGTAGACGTTGTGATTCATTATAAATCCGGACTTTTAATTTCTCATTATTTTTACTCTCTACTAAAATTTGATTGAATCGTTCAATACTCAAACCACTATCTTTAACTATTTTCTGAGAAATAGTACAGTAGTTAACTGCGATATTTTTAGGTTGTTCTGAGAGACTATTAAAACTTTTAGGATCGTTGCAAATAATCTGAGGAATTGGTGCATTACCAATCATTTGTTTGATGGTGGCAAAATCTTTTTGACGTTCTTTTTCTATAGCTGATGCAGCTTGGACATATTGGGTAAGTTCTATGTCATTGACAGATGCAATTTCAGCGTAAACTTTTGTACAACTAGTATAAAGTAAACCTGTAGTAGCTAGAGTAGTAAGTAGTAAGAATTGGGAAAATGCTGATTGGATACGCTCGTGGAAAAGTAAATTATAAATTCGTTTCATTTTATATTGACCCAGAGTTACAGTAAAGTTATATATCTACTGAATTATTTTAAGAGTTATAAGTTCCAGAAAAACTTGAGTACATCAAATTTTTATATTTGCGATTAATTTCTTCGGTAAACTTGACAAAGCTCTATGACTTTAGTTTGTAGGGCTGACATTTCAGGGCTTCCTTGCTTTAAACTAACTTCTAACTCCAATAGTAATGGTAGAGAAGAAATTAATTGATGTACTGAAAGAGACTTTACTTCTTGTTGTAAAAAATAAATCCGTTTAGGATTACCTATCTCCGCTGCTTGGGCGATGCTTGTTGATTTCGTTCCCCACTTTCAATCATCATCTTTACCCATAACCAGGTGCGAAATTGACCAATCAAGGTAGCCACTATTCTTAACCCCGGTTCAGAAGCATTGAGCAAATCAGCTATAGTTACCAGTGCTTTAGCTGTGTCTCCATTTCTGATGGCTGCTGCCAATTGTAAACTATTTTGTGTAGTATTCTTAACTAATTTTGTAACTATATTAGCATCCAAAGGCTGGTTATTACCAACGGTATACAAACGTAATTTCTCAAGTTCGCTATAAAGTAGCCGCGTATCATTACCTACGGATTCCGCTAATAATTCGGAGGCATTGGCAGTTAGTTTTACACCAACGGTTTGAGCCGCTTGATTAACAGATTGTACTAACAATTCAGTTTTCCAGGGAGGAATTAAGGGAAATTCGCGAAATTCCGCAAATTGTTTCAATAATTTTGTCCCTTTAAGACGCTCATCTGGTTTATGAGAACTAGTGATTAATAAAAATGAATCTGCGGGAATTACGGGTAAAGTTCGCTGTAGTTCTGCTAATATGTTCTCAGGACAATGCTGACAGAGATTAGTGTTTATCAACCACACCAAACGTCCACCAGCACCAAAAACCGGGGTCATGATTTGGTTTAATCCCTGAATCACCGCATCAGATTGGTCTGGGGGTAGTGTAGTATAATTAAAATTTGTCCAGAGAGGGTCAAGAATGCGATCGCGTAAAATAGTTACGGCTTTTTCCATAGCAAAATCGTCTTCTCCCCAGTAAACATAGATAGGCATAGACAAACTCCTAGTTAATTTTCCCCCTAATGCCATTCTCTAATGTCATCACTTCCACAAAACTAAACACCGTTTCCGGCAATTTTTCCTAAAATCTATCAAGAAAGAGCGTGAGGCTTTGAAGATTGGACGACAACTACCAGACTTATTTAAATCGGGTAGCGCGAATGACGCTACCAGAAGCCTACAAATCCCAAGTCCAGCATATCCAAGGATCTTCTAAATTTCAGCTAGATTCTGGGTTAAGGCAACCTGCACCTTTTCCAGGTTATACACTAATTACTCCCCCTAGTGGAGAAGATAGCCTTAATGCTGGCTTTTATGACCAGGTACAGAGTTATCAAAATCAACTCTTGGAATTACCTGGGATTGAGGATTTGATTGTACCCTTACCTGCCACTAGCTTCCATTTAACCCTAGCAGATTTGATTTGGGATCATGCTTACCTTGATGCCCATCAAAAAAATCCGCAATTTGCAGAAGAGTTAAACCATTGTTTAACCGAAATCTTTCAGCAATATCAACAATTGCTGACAAAAGGGGATAAATCAATTAGATGGCAGATGTGGGGATTGATACTGATGCCCAGGGCTGTAGCATTGTGTTTAGTCCCTCAAGACCAACGTTGCTACGAAGAAATTATTCAATTTCGCCGGAAAATTTATCAAAATCCCAAGTTAATTGCTTTAGGTATTGAGCAACATTATCATTTTACGGCACATATTACACTAGGTTATTTTGGGGAGGTTTCACCTGATTTAGACCGGAGCAGTTTGAGTAATTCACTTTCTCAGTTGAATCAAAAATGGCTTTTAGATTTACCAGAATTTCAGATCCATCGGGTTGATCTACGAAAGTTTGACGATATGACTCATTATTATCGCCAACCAGATTGGCCTAGTCTAGACTTTTAAGAAATAAGGGAATAGGGAAAAATATTCTCTGTTCCCTTTTATAATTGTGGTTGTTGATAGGCCAAATAAACAGCTTCTAGAAATACATCAGATTCAATACTAGCTGGTAAAGTTTCTAGGTTAATAATAGCTTGTACTTGTTGAGCTAATTTAATTGAAAGTGTCGCTTTTGCTCTGGATGTTATTGTATCACGTCGCTGTAAATATTCACGAATTATGGCAAAATCATCCGGGAGTAATCGTGACAAATCGGCTATTTCTAGCAAATTAGGATATAGTAACTTAGCTGGATCAGAAATAGTGAATTTAGCTGACTTAGAAGTTGTTTCTGCTTGAATTACAATTGTTCCAGCTGCTAAATCACCCAAGCGCTTTTCTCGACGATTAAACATAATCAAAAAAGCGCCAATAAATAAAAACTCGTCTAATGGACGCAGTAGAGTCCGTAAACTCGCTTGTGGTAAACCCACTAGTCTACCATCTTCCCGGACAACCCGAATTTTTGCCACCCGTTTACCAGGAGTTTGTCCTTGCCAAAAAGTTTCCAAAAAAATAAAGTAACCTGCATAAATAGTAGCACTAATCAAAATGGCGATCGCCACTAACCATAAACCGAGTCCCGAACCAAAAATATCTCCCAAAAAATCCCCTAAAGCCACAGAACCGATAGTCCAGATGATGAAAAATGCCAGTAAAATTGTCGAGAGAACAAGATAATCAATAATTAAAGCCCAAGCCCGATTACCAATACCAGCCAGAGTAAACTCTAATTCTACGCTTTCCGGCGTATTAAACTTGACACGATTAAAAATATGCATCGTAATTTCCGATTGAGAACTTCATTTTTTAAACATCATAGTCGCGTAATTTCAAACCTAATCCCTCACGACGAACGCGGAGATCATAGTAAATTACGGCTTTGATAGTTTGCCAAAATGGGCTGACTAGAACAGTAGCTAGTAAAAATAAAATAATTCCTAGAAACAGGAAAATAAAGAAAGAATTAAAAACTTCTTGGCTATAATTTCTAGTAGAAAGTGCCGAGAAAAGGGAAATAAAAGCAAACACAAACGGAGTTCCAGCCATAATCATTAAGGGTAGCGTTATGACTGATGCCAGCAATAAAATTGATAACAATCGCCAAGCATGACCTTGTGTTAGCTCCCAGCTACGACTAACTGCTTTGCTAGCATCAACATTTTCTTCTATTGCGATTGGTAATTCAGTTAGTAAAAGGTGGGAATATATCCACATATAAATAACAAAGCAAATTAAATTTACTACCTGGCTAATAAACACAGGTAAAACACTGTCTTTTCCTAAAAAAATACTAGCTACACCCGCGGAAATAAATACTAATATATTTCTAGTTATAGAAGCAGCAAAAAGAATCATAAAAACCAAGAGATACGAACCTAAAAACGTCCATATTTTAGGATTTAATTGACTACGAACAGTTGTTGTTCCTTCCGGTTGATTAATCAATTCACTAAAAGCCAAACGGGAAATCATCGCATAAATTGTATAACATTTTGCCCAGCCGTAAATTGGAATTAAAGCCCATAAAATAGCTTGAAATGCCAGAATAAGATATTGTTTAAAATGAGAACGGTATAGTCGAATCGCTGTAGTTACTACATTGCCGATACTCAATGCTTGGTCAGACCCAGGAGAACTAAAATTACTAGACATAAGAATCAAATTTTCCTTGAAAGTACGGGATTCATTTGTAGCTATCTTAAGCTAAATTAAACTCAGTAACGAAAAATGTTATGAATATTCAACGTTGGATTGCAAGACGAGAGATAAATTGGCAACGTCTAGACGTGCTATTAAGACAAGTAGAACAAAAAGGCTTAAAGTCCCTCAAGTCAGATAAAATTAGGGAACTAGCCAGCTTATATCGTTCTGTTGCTGCCGATTTAGCCCGTGCACGTAGCCAAGAAGTAGGCAATACTTTAATCAAAAGTTTGCAATCTCTCACCACTCGCGCCTATACACAAGTTTACCAAGGTTCTCGACGACAGGAATGGCAAGCAGCACTGGAATTCTATCGTTGGGGATTACCATCTGTAATTCAGCAAACCTTTGGATATATTGCCTTTGCTACAGCACTATTTTTGATTGGGACTTTAATCGCTTGGTGGTACGCATGGCAAGACCCCGCTTTTATGTCGCTAATAGTACCGCCACGCTTAATTCATCAGGTGCAAGATGAGCATAAATTGTGGATGGGGTCAATTGTGGGGATTGAACCCCTCGCATCCACCGGGATTATGATTAATAATTTAACAGTATCTTTTCGTGCTGCGGCTGGAGGGATAACACTTGGTTTATTTACAGCTTATATGTTGGTAGTGAATGGCTTGTTAATTGGTGCTATTGCTACTTTAGTGGGTCAAAATAATCTGGCTTATCCCTTTTGGGCTTTTGTGTTTCCCCACGGTTCGTTGGAATTACCTGCGATATTTTTTGCTGGTGGTGCAGGATTTTTGCTAGCAAAAGCGATTTTATTTCCTGGTAAATATCGCCGTCTTGATGCCTTGAAATTTTATGGCTTTTTGGCGGTACAATTAATATTTGGTATTGTGCCAATGTTAATTATTGCTGGAACTATTGAAGGTTTTATTTCTCCTAGTCCTTATATTCCCGACCCGATTAAATATTTGCTAGGTCTAGGGATATTTATACTTTTAGTTAAGTATTGTCAGACTACGAATAAAAAAACCTCTCCTTAGTAAGCTACGGTGTACACACAAGTAGGGGCGTATTGCATACGCCCCTAACCAACACATAATATCTAACCCCCAACCCCCTTCCCGACGCTACGGTGTATAAACAAGTAAGGGCGTATGGCAATACGCCCCTACTAGAATGTTAATTATGTCCAAAATTCCAAGAAAATCGTTGATGCTATTTTTAGACGAGTCGCGGGCTAGCCTAATAAATGTATCAATTTAATCAGGCAAATTAATTGCTGGATTCCGACTAAAAAACCCTCTAGGAACTAGCTTAAACCCAATCTGATGAGTAGGCATTACCGGCCAATCTTCTGGACGGGGAACATGAGTCATACCCATCGTGTACCAAACCACAACATCTTCACCTGGCAAAGATTCATCATCAGCGATATATTTTGGTAAACCTTGTTTTGGTTGGGTTTGATTGGGATAATCACCACCTGCATAAAGTTCACGAGGCTTATATTTAGTTACCCAAAAATGATGAGTGGCAAATTCAGCCTTTTGGCGGATTTTTGCTCCTTCGACCGGAAAGAAAATAGAATTTTCCCCTGGCATTAACATATATCCAGGTGCAACACCTAAATTATTCTTTTTATCTGCACTCCCAATCATCCATCCTCGACTGTGTTGCAAATCTAAATCCCGAACCGCATTGGTTTCTTTAATTAACGAAGTTGTTTCAAGTGCGATCGCATTCCCTAAAGGATTTTGCTGACTGATAGGTAAACCCTTAACATTCATCTCCATCACAGAATTAGCTTGACCATCAACATCCAGATCTAGACGGAAGTTAAAAAAGTGCTGATGATTGACTCCAAAAATGTTCTTAGCAATCATCTGACCTAAAAAATTCTGTTCAGATGCTTGTGTAGCTGCTGTGCCTTGCACTAAAACAATACCAGTTAATTCATTCTTAACTTCTAAAGTACCATCTTGGTGAAAAATCCAATTGATGCTGTAATCATAATTGTCAACTGTCGTCGTCACCTTCATAACTAGTTCTCGACTGCGACGCAGATAATTAAGTCGAGTATTATAATCATAATGTCCCCAGAGTACACCGTTATCTCTTTCATAAATGCCAATCACCCCTGGCATAATTACAGGTTCTCCCTCCCGATTAGCAAATATGGCATCTAGTAAAATCCCATTGTCAGGAATTTGTTTACCAATTTCCATTTTATTTGCTAATAGACCTAAATTATATTCTCCTACATCGAAAGCATTTCTAAATGACCAATTGGGATGAGGATTACCATAAGGTACTACCATTTCTGATAAACTAGCACGATAGAGAATAGGACGAGATTTGTTACCATCATGATAATTAACCAGATATAAGACCAATCCTTCGCGGGGATGCATCAAATAACGAAAATTCCAACCTTGCCAATTAATTTCATTACCTTTAATTTGAAAATTTTTACCTTGAGGTTCGAGAATTTTTAACCTTTTCAAGGGTGCAAGTAATTTACCTAAAGACTTCACATCATAATCCCAATTTTCTTGAGAAAAAGGAGTTATACCATTATCTATGAAACTAGCAATCTGACCTGTATTTAGGTTAACAGTGACGATAACACCTTCGATAGGACTGCTAAAATGATTTTGGCGATTTCCTTGATAATAAGATATAGCTCGACACAACCGATTACCCGCTTTTTCTTCCTCTACAGTTAAAATTCCCGGTGCCCAACAACTAATTTGTACTTGGTCAAAATTAGTAATTCCCCGTTTTTGCATAGCTTGTTGCCATCGGGTATCAGATTTAATAGCTACCTTAGCCATTTCATATTCTGGAGGTAAAATTGCAGGTTGAACACGGGGAATTTCTTGCCAGGAAATTAATTTTTTGGTAGTTAAATCTACAATTGCTTCAAAGGTTTGATTGAGCGATCGCTCAAAAATCACCAAAAAAGCCTGACGGGAAAATGTTTTACCAGGTGTAAAATTAATGACTTCTTTTTTATCAGGTTCTTGTAAAGTAATAATGTGAAAAGCTGCCATTTCAGTTAATTTTCTCTCCTTTTGCACTATCGCAACCGATGTATTGATTTCTGCCTCAGTTAACGGCATTAAAGGATGAGAAATAATTGATTGTTGAGCAGATACAATTACTGTAAATACCAGGGAAATAAATATGACAGTAATGCTGGTAATAGTCAGCCATAAAAATCCTTTAGGTCGCTTAATCATAGCTTATGTTTTTACAACTATATCTAGTTATCTATTTCGAGGATATAGCTGGAAAACCGTATGATTAGCTGATTCTTTAAAATATTAAATCCTGTTGAGTCGAAATATAGTGTATACTTTGAATAAAATTTTACTTTTTGAAACCTAAAACAATTGATTTTTCACATAGTAACTAAGTGAAAAATTAATCAGAGGCATGATAATTTTTAAGATAAATCGTACCACTCTTCCTGTTAATGGAATCACTAAACCCCATCGGGTATGAAGTGCGATAACTTGCCCTAAAATATCTTTATCTGTCAGCCAAATTGGCTTCACAAATTCAAAATCACTACTCAGGCAAATTTTTCCATCTGCGTTAATTTTAATAACTCGTTTAATGGCGACTTCCGCTTGATATCTGACTAAGACAATCATTTCTTCAGAAATAGCATAATTAAGCTTTTGAACCGTAATTCTATCTCCATAACGAATTAGAGAATGATAGTTAGTTATTCTTTCCATTAGCCAGATATTATTTACTCTTAGATTAACAGGTTGTTGCACTAGTCTTTCTGCTAATAAATCAAGGCGTTGATTGAGATTAAATTGTGTAAACCCTGGATACTGCCAAAATTCTTCTCCATAGAGATAATTCAGATACTGTTGAGGCAATTTAGGTAAATAATATTTTTTCTGAGCAATCTGAACAGATGTTAACTCAGAAAAAAAATCTTGGAAAAATTGTTCTGATTTTGATTTCCAAGCATAGCCCTTAAGTTTATCAATTACCTCAGTTACCGAAGTATAATATTCTATTTCTATCATGGTATTATACCTTGATAACACAGTTTTTTGATTTTTTAGATAAGAACCTTTAATTAAAATAAAATTTTGATTGATTAATTGATCAATTAGATTTAAAATTTGGGTTTGATTTTTCAAATAAGTTCCGATAAATATTAATGTGTTTTTATTATTTAATGGTTCAGGTAATAGTGCCTCAATACAACTAGTTTTAGCTAACCAAAAATGAATTTGATTCCGATCTAATACTTCCTTAAATATTTTTAGAGTCTCACTGCAATTTTCCTGATTAAGAGAAATTAAATTGAGATTAGCATCATAACCAGTCTGATCTGGTGTTTTATAATCCCAAAAATATTTAATTTTTTGTTGCCAACTAGCACCGTAAGCGTAGTATAAATAATTAGTTGGATTTTTAGGGACTAGATAAGTTTCGTTTAAAAACTCAATCATCTCTAATTCACTAAAAAAATCTCCTTCCAACTTCTCACCTGCTGTCACCCAAGCGATAATTTCAGCTTGTTTCTTGATAGGATTAGCAAAGAAAATATCAATTTGAATATTTTTACGTAACAACTGTACTCCAACATGAAGCCAAGGAATAATCTCAAAACCATGAGATTTAAAAACTGGTATTAAATCAATAACTCGCTGACTGTCTTTGAGATAAACATCCAAATCAATATCATCATCATCAGCGATAAAATGTTGTTCTCGAATTGCTCCTAAACAAGTTCCCCACGCTAACCAAAAAAGAATATTGTGTTCATCAAAAATAGATTTGATTAAGCTGAGATTTTCTTTAGCTATTTCTCGATTTAGCATTAGTGTTGTTTGAGAGAAAAATACATGAAAAATTAATTATACCACTATTCTTGTTATTTTTGAATAACTGCAAGTTTTCCTAAAAACTAGAATTAAGCTCTCGTAGACAATTAATAAACTTATCATTATCGGTAGTATTTCTTACGGCTAATCTCAGATAGTTTTTTTCATCAGTAAATTTTGAGGAGATATCTTTGACATAGATATTATGTACTGACAACAAAGACTGAATCAAATTCTCCTTAAAATTAGGATCACAGTTTAAAGATACTAGGATAAAATTACCGCCACTAGGATAAACTTTATCAACAAAAGGAAGGGTTTTCAGTTGAGCAGAAAATCGAGTCCGATCATCCATAGTTTTAGTGAATGATTCTGATATTTCATCTCTATATTTGAGAATAATCTCCAAGAAATATTCAGCTAATGAGTTGAGATTCCAAATTGGTATTTTTTGATTTATCCAATTGATAATTTCTGGTTTACTTGAGTAAGTATAGCCCAAACGTAAACCAGGAACGCCTAAAACTTTACTTAAACTTTTAATAAGAATTACATTCGGGAGGGGATTGATTTCTAATTGATTTAAAATACTGGTTTCCGATGAAAATTCTATAAATGATTCATCAATTATCAATAGTTTATCAGGATTAATCAGAGCGAAATTGTAAATCCAATTGGTTTTCAAGATTGTTCCCGTGGGATTGTTAGGATTAACAATCACAATAACTTCACAATTTTTACTCTTTTCTATAATTTCCTGAGTGTCAATTCCAACTTGATCTGAGTAGGTAATCGCTTGGGGAAAAATCCTTTGATATTCTCCAAAAGAAGGAGTAGGAATTAAGACTTGTTTCCCGATTAAATACTCTGACAAAAGAGGATAAATTTGAGAAGCTCCATTTAAAGTAATCACTCTATTTTCATGACATAATAAATGATTCGCCATTTTTTGATTAACTATAGCTTGAGTAGAACCGTAGTTATGCAGTAAATTCGCGAGATTATTTTTTAAATCGGAAAGAATAGAACTATCAGGAAAATACATATTACGCAGAAAACAGTAATCTAATATACCGTAGTTCCAATAACCACCAAAAGAACTATCTAAAATCTTTTTTTGTGATGACTTATCAAATATAAACTGGGCAACTTTTAGATCATTTGGATCATCAATTTCCGCCCATTTTTCTCCCTGTAAAATCTCAGCAAATATCTCAACTCTACGAAGATAAATAAGTATACCTAAGATTAATTCATAATAGCTATTTGATTCAAAATTCTGGGTATAGTAAACCAATATCGGCTGCAATATACTTTGACAAAAATCTTGCTCAAATTTATAAATATTTAGGGTTTTATATTTGTCCTTAAAATCAAAATTACTTCCTTGAAGATGAGGTGGAATAATATTAATAATGATTTCTTTTTCTGGATCAACAGTAACAACTGTACCATCCATTCCACTACTATAGCGATCTACCAGCGCAATATTTCCATGCGGAGATTTCAGCAACCGTTCTAACACAGAAGAATCAAAAATTAAATCTGATTCAATTAGTATAATATCTTGGCTTATAGATATTTTTTGCAAAGCAAGTGCTAAAGAATAAATATTATTTGTTTCTGCATATCTCTGATTATGGATATAATTAATTTTTAAATTGGGATAAGTTTGTTTGAGATAGTGTTTAATCTCAGTTTCTTGATAACCTGTGACAATATTGATATCTGTTAAATTTAGTTGGAGCAGAGCATCAATCATTCTTTGAATAACGGTTTTATCACCAATCTTTAAAAGAGTTTTATGAGTGGTATAAGTAAGGGGACGCATTCGTTTTCCATAGCCTGCTGTCAAAATGATAACTTGATATTGGCGCATCTTTTTTTCTCTAAAATTTTTATTTATGAATCAAGACATTGAAACGATAGTCATTATTTCCATAGTTAGGAATATTTTGTTCCTCAATGGTAATTTTGACCGCTGCTTCGGCGAGAATTTCTTGA
Organism: uncultured cyanobacterium; assembly: GCA_963766435.1. Lineage (GTDB taxonomy): Bacteria > Cyanobacteriota > Cyanobacteriia > Cyanobacteriales > Nostocaceae > CAVXZH01. The sequence continues at coordinate 493,936 of CAVXZH010000006.1, read as the reverse complement.
AACCAATCTTTTGCATAATATAGGTGATCTAATCCCTGATATTTTTCTTGATATTCATTCTCTGTTAATAAAGATTTTCTTTTAGCTAATGCTTGTTCTTTTTTCGCTAAATCAGGAACATCAAAAATACCAATACTTTTGTCAGCCATTTCTACCATATTTTTCACAACTTTAGCCGCATATTCATGATTGGGAAAATAAAGAAAAACGCCAGTTGACATAACCACATCAAATTGATGATCTTTAGGAAAATTAATCGCTTCATTGACTGTAATATTAGCTTCTGGCATTATTTCTCTAGCTAATTTAACGAGAGGTTCTGAATAATCAATACCCGCTATTTTGTTTCCCTGTTGATAAAATGGGTAGAGAAAAGCCCCTGCTCCACAACCCACTTCAAATATTAAATCATCAGGATTAACATTTAGTTTTTCCCCTTGAGTTAAAACATAATTTATCCAGTCTAATTCAGCAATTTTTGAGAATTTATTATCATAGCCATCTGCTATTATTAAAAATTCTAAAATGGAATTGTATTGATTGTTAATTTGACGGTTGTTCCAGGATATTCTGCCATTTATTTCTCATATTTTTCCGAAAATATCATAAAGGGAGGGGTAGAAAAAATTTTATTAAATTATTAATTACATTTTGATTCACAACATCGCATTATTTCTAATTTAACCCAGATAATAGCATAAAATATTTTTCATTATCAATACCTTTGCCAAAAAAAATTATGCCGAGGGAGGGCTGATGTAGTAGAGTTATAGTCTTCCAAAACAAAAACTCAAAAGCCATTGACAAGTTATGAGGAGTTAAGATTTATGCCAAAGTTAAGTTTATGGAGTATACTTTAATCATTGCTCTCTACGGTTCTGTATTGACGTATTTACAGATTATACCCAGATAGTTTTACTGAATTTGTAACTTTTCAAACATTCTCTAAGATCATGATGCCTATAGCTAGCATTTACCAGGAATTATTTATACCGGGATCAAGAGATCCTATTATAGTCTTACATAATATTCTTGAAGCAGGGATTTTTTCAGAATATATGTTGTATGAAGATAGCAATGAAGTTCGGATAGCTGGTAATAGTTTATATCAAGTATTAGTTCATCAGGATTATATATTTCTCAAAAACCAAGAAACCTCTTACTCTGAAGTAGTTAAAGATCCTTTTAAACAAGTGGATAAATTATTAGCATCATTATCCATGGACAATTGGACAGCTTATGGATACATTGCTTTTGATATAGTTCGCTATTATTATAATTATACGAAGGCAATCCCACACCCACTTCTTTGTTTTTTTGTTCCCGAAACTGAAATTCGTTTTACATCAGTAGGAGTTTATATAAAAACCACCCAGTCAATAGAACTAATTGAAAAATTGGTTATGACTGATAGCCAATTACCAAATTATGTAGCAACATCTCTACAAATAAATTCGCATGATAGTGAGATTTATCAAAAGTCTGTCAATACTTTAATTGCCGCAATTCAGGCAGGGAAACTAGATAAAGCTATTCTTTCTCGTGCCGTAAATGTGTCTGGAGATTTAGATATTCTCGGTACTTATGTAGTTGCTTCTAAAGCTAACAATTCAGTACGTTCATATTGTCTAAAAATAGAAGATATTTGTGCAATTGGTTTTAGTCCTGAGACTATCATGGAAATCAATGCCAATAACTTGATTACAACGAACCCACTAGCTGGAACTCGACCACGTGGGCTAGATTTAGGAGAAGACGACTGTTTGTATAAGCAACTTTTTACTGATTCTAAAGAGGTTAAGGAACACGCATTATCTGTTTTGTTAGCACAGAATGAAATTAATTCAATCTGCTTACCAGGCACTACACACATCATTAATTTTATGGAGGTTAAACAATATGCTTTTGTGCAACATTTATCATCTCGTGTTCGGGGACAACTTAAATCTGATAAAACTTTATGGGACGCTTTAAAAGTTTTATTTCCTGGCATTACTGTGACTGGTATCAGTAAAGACAAAGCGTTGGATTGGATTGAACATTTAGAAAAAAATCCCAGAGGAATTTATGCTGGTGCTATTGGTTGGATCAGCAGCGATGGTATGGCAGATTTAGCACTTGCTATTCGGTCAGTTTATCAATATGGTAGTAATATTTATTTAAATGCTGGAGCGGGTATTGTTGCGGAATCAGTTACGCAATCAGAATACATAGAATCAGTTAACAAGCTGAAAACTATGTCCACTAATTTGGTATTAAAGCCTCCAGTAGGGGAAGCATTAATGGGGAGTCTTATGTAGGGAGGTTGACAGCAAGATTCAGAGATGTTTTCATTGCACCTGATTTTAAATCATAATAAATTATAGTAACTAACTTCATCTCCTAATTTAGTTTTTTCACGACAGAGTTTTATGCAAGACATCACACAGGGTTTTGAAAATGTTGACCTTACTAATGATGTGGAGTTCTTTTTTCACTTCTTAAGTATTGTCGATCAAATAGAATCATTTAAGTTATGTAAACAACTAATGCTGGAATTAGTGAAAATAGAAAAAGGTCATCACATCTTAGATGTAGGATGTGGTTTAGGTTATGATCTGCAACGGTTGTCCCCAATTGTTGGTGGTCATGGCCGCGTTGTTGGCATAGACTACAGTGATGCAATGGTACAAGAGGCGGCAAAACGAGCAAAACAATTAAATTTACCAATAGAGTATTATCAGGGTGATGCTCATTCAATAAATTTTCCTAATAATAGTTTTGATCTCTGCCGTTCTGAACGTGTTCTTATGTTTCTGAAAAACCCACAAGCTGCGGTAGCTGAGATGGTTCGAGTGTTACGACCTGGTGGGTATCTAACTATATTTGATTTTTATCATGATGGTGTAGTTCTTGATTTACCAGACCAAAAAATGACTCGCAAAATTGTTCATGCTTTGAGTGATAGTTTCATCAATGGTACAATCGGTGCGAAATTACCAGCTTTGTTTCGGAATTGTGGACTGGATGATATTAAAATTGTTCCGCATTCTTGTTTGTTATCTTATAACTTCTTCAAATTAGTTTCCAGTGGAGCTTTAAATAAAGCCACTGCTATGGGAACAATATCGAAATCTGAATTAGATTGGTGGAAAACTGAACTCGAAAAAGCGCATCAATCAGGGAACTTTTTGGTATCATACCCTGGTTTTATAGTCAGTGGCAGAAAAATCAACTGACTTCCTGGGGTCGTTCTCACCAAACAACTATGGAAGAATAGCTAGATGGGATGGAGATGATGATACCATCACCTGTTTTTGATGATTTTTCTGACCCAAAGATGACAGTGCTTGAGATTCTGGGATTGTCAAACTTGTATAAGTCCAAAGGAAAGTGAACAGGAATATTTGGGTTCTCATCATTAATAGTCACTAAATTCCGTCAAGAATCGAAACGCCTTTAAAATGTAATTTGGACAATCTATAGGAGATGTGTCATAAAAAGCTCGCCATGCACTAGCTTTATCTTCATCATAGCGATCGCTCCTGTGCGGATGATTTTCTAACCAAGCTATTCTCACCGCATGTCCAACTAATACATCTAACACTATATACTCTTCAATTTGCAAATTGGGATTATTAGCAGCTATAGCGGCTAATTCCATTAAAGCCTCTATATTAACTTGACGATATTCTGGGGCTTCAATTTTATTTAATAAATGCTCCACTAACAAAGCAAAATTCTTTTCCCCGGCTGTCATTTCCCCTAGCATTATTTCGCTATCTAAACGGTTACGACGTTCTAACTTATCCCCAATTACCAAACCTTTACAATGTTGCATTAATAGCCAAACATCTTTAAAAAAGTCTTTGGGTATTCGTCCCGTTGCTCCCTCTGCTTGACGAAAACGCCGCCAACCTCCGGGAGGTACTTCAATTTCTTCACCAATTATGGGTTGCACTACCCAAGCAATATCACTTTCTTTTTGTTTGACGTGCAATGATTCTTGTTGACGTAATAGGTTACTCATCCCACTATAACCTGTTAATACTTGATGTAAACGAGTTTTCACTTCAAACGGTGAAAGTTGCATCAAATAATCATAAGCTTCATCTTGAGTAACGTGTAATTCTCGCGCTAGCTCACTAGTAATTAAGAGAATCAGATAACCGACTCTGAGAGTGAGCAGTCCTTTAAATAGTTCTGGTTCTGATTTAATTAAGATGCCAAGATAAAGGAGAATCTCTTGAGTTAAAACGCGATCGCGTATATCTTCACGACAGAAATCATTAATTTTCTCAGCGACTTCATTTTGCGGTAATGGTATTGTAATTAAAGATGCTTCACTATAAGCTCTACCCACAGCAATTTGCTTACCTTGGATTAAAATACTGGTAATAGCATCCGATAAACCAATATCAACCATTTGACGTAATCCAGCCGCACGACGCACTACCGCCCAAAGTCCTATATCTCCAGCTTTAGTATAAACTTCATCTAGTAAATTAGCGACAGTCACAGGATTATTCGGTCCACCATACCCCGTATCAAATTCTAAACCCTGCAAGCGTAACAAAGTCTGTAATAATTCAATTTGTTCATAAATATTTTCTGAAGATCGTAAATGAGTCAGCAATAAATTTAAATTTGTTTCACACTCCATTTGAAATGCTTGAGTATGTCCTAAACGCCAATTTTTTACTGGATTATAAGCCAGATAATAACAATGTATCATCGCATTTTTTAGCGGTGATTCCGAAAAATCTTCACTTTGGAGAAAATCAATTCTTTGAATGCCGGCGGTTAGCATTAACTGATTCAATCGTCCTAACTTTACCCGCACCCCATTGCAAATACCATTTTTTAGTTCTTGCATTAATTCCAATAATGCTTCCGAACCGATTTCTAGCATGGTATGAGTTATCATTAACGTTAAAGTGGGACGACCTAAATCACTCCAATATTTTTGAATATACGCTAGTTCACTTCTAATCTGGTCTACTAGAAAATGGTAATCAAGAGTTAAATAAAATTGTCGAGAGTCTATAAATGAAGGCAAAAATACAATTGTTTTCCCATGAATACGGAAAATTCTGGATGTAGTTAAACTTCTTAATCGTCTAATTGGACGCCCTGTTAAACCCAGTTTATCATTCCGACCAATTTGGGTAAAAATTTCCGAAAGTTCCTCTGCTTTTCTAACTTGAATTGGTTCTATTTGTGTAGGAGTTTGAGTTTCAATGCCATGAAGTTCTAGATTTGCCTGTAAAACCTCATCTTCTGCTAATAAGGCAATTTGTACCAAAGCATCCCGATTTTTGCCGATGCGTAAATGTCTGCCCAAAGGGTCAATATCTCCCACCGCAATTAAACCCTCATTTAACATAGCGCTGAGAAAATATAAGCTTTGCGCCCAAACTAAAGGAATGTTTTCATTTGGTAAACGAGATTGAGTATTTGGGGCTAATTTTTCGGCTTCGATATTTTCTTCAGGTACATAATAAAGTTCTGGTAATAAGTGCTAAACCATCCCGCTCAATAAATAAAGATTTCAAACTTTCCTGATATTTAGTAACTTGGGTTTGATTACCACGAAATAATCCATCTAAAATTAAATAAGTAAAAAATAACGGCCACTCACATTCAATATGCTCAAATTGTTTGAGTTCCCCAGGTTCGTAGTGCAAACGTTGAGTGTCTTCTAAAACCGTTTGGTGTCCATCTCTTAAGAAACGCTTGCATCCATATTTACCAGCTAATTTATTAATAATTTCATTTAAAGTGCGTTCGCATAATTGTTCATCTTCTACCGCAAAAGCTGGAAAACTAATTATACTTAATAATGCCGCATCAATTTCCTTAGAACCCGATTCTCTGGGTAACAATGATTCTAGAGTAATTCTAGCGCGAGCAATTTCATCAGGAAGACATGAATGACTGATGCTTGACTACCATGTACACCAAATAAATTCAGTCCATTCATAGCTTCTAGAGCTGCTTTAGCCATACCGACAGAACTAGCATTTAACTCGGCACTACCATGATTAATTTTATTACCTCGCTCCCAAATTCCAAAATCAGGTGTGCGGTAAGCTCGTCCAATATAGTAAACTAGATTTTGGACAAAATTTACTTCATCCAATGTAAATATTATTGCTAATCCCCCCGCAGTCATTTGCGCCAACATCAGTAAAAATATAGATGTAGCATCTATTTGCAAATGTCCCCATTCATCATCACCCACCACAATGTCACCTGTGGCAGTATTGTACTTAGCGTGCAGTCCATCTAATAAAGATTGAGTATGCTTAAATTGCTCCACTTTATGGGCTTGTCGCATCATTGCGAACAACAAACCACGCATAAGTTTAACAACACTGTATTCTAATTCATAAGTGTAGCCTTTATCTTCGTCCACCTTGCGGTAAGCCAGAGCTAAACCCCAAACTGCTAAAATACTATAAACATTATCTCTCACCCAAGCATCAGTATAATCACCGTGAGCAGTGACTGCCGTACTGGCTGGAAGTAAACCAGTAATCGGGTTTTGACGGGACAGAATGATGGTCTTGATTTGCTGGTAGTAATATTCCAGACGGGGGAGGGATGTCATAGGTATGTTCATAAATTAAATTTTATGTGATTTTTGCACAATCGGCGTAAAACCAGAACAGGCAAAAATACCAGGACTAGTTCTCACAAATCTTAATTTAGCCTATTCGCTCTACTAAAAAATCACTAAAAGTAATAAAATGATGCGTGGAACGATATCATATAAGTCGTCACTTCAGACATCACCTATTGAGCGCCCCATGAAAGCAGAAACCATTCGCACGACCTTGACTATTCCCAAAGAACTGCTGGAAGCCACTGATAAAGCAGTGTTGGAGGGAAAAGCCAAAAGTCGAAATGATTTTGTCGTCCAGGCTTTACGTCGCGAGTTAGCAGCTCAAAAACGGGCAGAAATTGACGCAGCTTTACTAGAAATGACCAATGATCCTGATTATCAAGCCCAAGTACTCAGAATAGAAGCGGAATTTGCTACGGCTCAGTGGGAGGCGTTGCAGCTGGGGGAATCTCCATAATGAGAAGGGGTGAAGTGTATGATGCTCGTCTAGAATCTACGGAAGGGTCAGAACAAGGGGGTACTCGCCCTGTAATTATTGTCAGCCGTGATGCCATTAATATATCCAGTCCAGTTGTTCTAGCGGTTCCCTGCACTATGTATCAAAGGGGAAAACGAGTCTATCCTACTCAAGTTTTAATCTTAGCACCCGATGGTGGACTCAATAAAGATTCCATCGCGATGGCGGATCAGGTACGGGTATTGTCAAAAAGCCGATTTTTGCGCTTAAGAGGGGCGGTTTCTCCTATCATCATGGAAGAACTAGCACAGGCTTTATTAATTGCTTTGGATTTAGCGGGGTAATATTTTTCTAAAATCGGTAAAATCGGTTATTTGCTCAAAAATCATTTAAACATCATTATTGCCAAATTAACTACTCAGTATCGCATGAATAGATTACTCTGAACTACCCCTCAACACCCAGCAAAATAAAGCATAATTAACCTTTATAGCGATTAGTCAAGACGGTAAATTTTCTATGAATACACAATCAACAAACAAAGCCATCCGGGTTGGAGTTCTGGGTTTTGGTGGACTCGGACAAGCTGCTGCTAAAGTACTCTCTCCCAAAGCAGAAATGATTTTAGTCGCAGCCGCAGACCAAAAGGGTTATGCTTATGCTACTGAGGGTTTAAATACTGAAGATTGCATTAAAACTTACCAAAATCAAGGTTCCGTGGGTTATTTAGAACCAGTGGGGACTTTATCTAATCAAAGTATTCAGGATTTAATCGCTAGTGCTGATGTAGATGGCTATTTCCTTGCTTTACCCAATCTTCCTAACGATTTTATCCCCTCTGTTGCTCAAGAGTTTATCAAAGCTGGTTGGCAAGGTATACTGGTAGATGCAATCAAACGCACTAGTGCGGTGGAACAACTCCTGGCCATGAAAGATGAGCTAGCAGATGCGGGGATTACTTATATGACGGGTTGTGGTGCTACACCAGGTCTATTAACAGCCGCAGCTGCTTTAGCAGCGCAAAGTTATGCCGAAATTCACAAGGTAGAAATTACCTTTGGGGTGGGAATTGCCAATTGGGAAGCTTACCGTGCTACTGTCCGTGAAGATATTGGTCATATGCCTGGTTATACTGTAGAGACTGCCAGAGCGATGTCTGATGCCGAAGTACAAGCTTTACTAGATCGGACTAATGGCGTGTTAACTTTGGCCAATATGGAACATGCTGATGATGTTATGTTAGAAATCGCGGGAATTGTGGGACGCGATAGCGTGACGGTGGGTGGTGTAGTTGATACTCGCAATCCTAAAAAACCCCTCAGTACCAATGTCCAGGTAACAGGACGTACTTTTGAAGGTAGAATTTCCACTCATACCTTTACTTTAGGAGATGAAACCAGCATGGCTGCTAACGTCTGTGAGACCTGCTTTTGGTTATTTGAAAGCTGGGAAACAATTACATCAACGTGGTATTTATGGCATCTTCACTGCTGCGGAAATTATGCCTCAATTTGTAAAATAAAGGAAGCTACCGTGTGCAAACAAGTAGGGGCGTATGCAATACGCCCCCACTATTCCTCACTTGCGTGTAGACCGTAAAATAAAGGCATTGGGAGAGAGATAGGAAATTACCTTACTCCTTTTTTAATTAATTTTATACTGGAGGAATTTCTGAAGAATAAAAATCTACAGCTTCCTCCTCTAATAATGCTGATGATGTTTGCACAATAAATGGTAAATCAGCACCAACAAGACCTCGTTGAATCCGTTCTGATGCTTCATTAAGGACTAGAAATAGGGGATACACACTATTATCCCCCTCATTCAAAATATGACTGTGACGGGGATGCATTAACCATTCATAGTCTTTGTCTAAAAAAACTTGGCTTTGTCTCCAACGTCCTAATAAATCAGAAAAGTCTTCATGGGGACGATGAATAAACAGCAAAATCTCTACACCTGTTTTAATTTTCCACTCTGGATCACACATAATAATTGCTATATCGCAGGGTAGAGAAATCGTCTGAGTAGTTTTTGCTATATTGTCTCGGAGACGGACAATAGGTAAAGTAATCGTAATCACACTTTCATCAGGACGACGTAGACTAGGAATCATCTCCAAGTATGGTCGGTGTTGCTTGAGTAAAGCGATCGCCGCTCGATGATTACTATACTCTGCCAAGTTAACTTCATAAAAAGATTTTTGCACAAGCATGGTTAATTCAAAATTCAAACTTCTCTAATTTAAAAGATATTTTTGGCAGAAGCATTTTCTTTTGATTCGCTCTAGCCTAGTTTTTCAAATACCTTAAACAAAGGTAAATACATGGCTAGCAAAATTGTTCCCACCATACCTCCTAAAACCACAATCATAATTGGTTCCAAAATACTAGTCAGAGCTTTTACGGCTTGCTCTACTTCATCTTCATAAAAATCAGCAACTTTCATCAACATCGCATCTAATTCCCCGGTTTCCTCCCCAATACTAATCATTTGAATTGCCATAATGGGAAACACTTGTTCTTTCTGCAAAGCAATACTAATCATACCTCCCTGCTGAATTTCTACACGAGCTGCATCTATAGCATTAGCTACTACCTGATTTCCTGAAGTATCCCGCACTATTTCCAAAGAAGTGAGAATTGGTACACCAGAACGAGTTAAAGCCCCGAAAGTACGGCTAAATCGAGCAATTGCTGATTTCTGAATCAAATCGCCAAATAAAGGTAGTTTCAAGGAAATACGGTCAACATTTACCCGACCGACTGGGGTTTTATAATACAGATCAAAGGAAACTTTTATCCCCACGACAACAGCCACAAGCACTGCTAATTTCCAACTTCTTAATACCTCACTACAAGTCATCAAGAATGCAGTTAATGGAGGTAATTCTGTACCTATATCTTTGAAAATCTGTGCAAAAACAGGAATAAGAAAAATGGTCATACCCAGAAAAATAGCAGTTGCTAAAAAACCTACAACTGATGGATAAGCCATTGCTGATTTAATTTGGTTTTGTAATCGAGCTACATCTTCTAATAATTTAGCTAAACGATTTAGTACTTCATCAAGTACACCACCAACCTCACCAGCTTGAATCATACTCACATACAAACCATCAAAGCATTGTGGATGTTTCCGCATGGAATCGGAAAGATTAACTCCACTTTGCACATCATTGCTAATATCAATTAAAGCTTGTTTGAGTTTAGGATTGGGACATTGTTCTGATAATACTCCTAAACTCCGGACAATAGCTACTCCTGCATTTACTAATGCAGCAAGCTGACGAGAAAACACCGCTTTGTCCTTAATGGAAACTTTGACAAAAGAATTCTGAATCTTTTGCAAATCAAAGTTGAGTGAAATGCCTTGGGATTGTTTCAGGTCTTGGATTAAGAATCCTTGATCTCTGAGATTAGTCCGAGCTTCTGCTATTGTCGGGGCCACAACCTTTTCAGTTCTGGATTTTCCTTGAGAGTCTCGAATACGGGCAACAAAGGTAGGCATATTTGATAAATTAAAAAAATAGTAATTGGTATTTGTTCAGAGGGAACAGGGAACGGGGAACAGGGAACAGGAAAAACTCATGTTTTAAAACATGAGATTGAAATAAGGATGCCGTTTTTTTGAGATGCGTAGCACGGAAAAAAACATCTTTTTTCTTGACTGAGAGCTTCAAAACTCAGAACTAAAGTTTTTAGGGAACAGAGAACAGGACACTTTCTGTTCCCTGTTCCCTGTTCCCTGTTCCCTCTGACAGAATTAATGCGCTTTTGCAGGTGCTTTTGCCCCTGGTGGTGGAGCAGCAGCACCAATCAGACGCTGAATTTCATCTGGTTTGGAAGTCTTAGATATAGCAGCTTCAAACGATATAATTCCAGCTTTATATAAATCAGCTAGAACTTTTTCTAAAGTTTGCATTCCCAATTTACCACCAGTTTGGATAGCTGAGTAGATTTGTGAGGTTTTACCTTCTCTAATTAAGTTGGAAATAGCAGGAGTAATAATCATAATTTCCTGAGCCATAATCCGACCAAATTCACCTGGTTTAGGATTTTTCTTGGGCACTAATGTTTGACTAAATACTGCTACCAAAGAGTTAGATAACTGGACTCGGACTTGGGTTTGTCTTTCATGAGGGAAAACGTCAATAATCCGGTCTACGGTCTGAGCCGCTGAACTAGTGTGCAATGTACCAAATACTAAGTGTCCAGTTTCCGCAGCAGAAATTGCCAAAGAAATTGTTTCTAAGTCACGCATTTCCCCTACCAAAACAATATCTGGATCTTCCCGTAATGCTGCTTTTAAGGCATTAGCAAAGCTTTTTGTATCTTCACCCAATTGGCGTTGATGAACTAAACTTTTAATTGGTTCATAGACAAATTCAATCGGGTCTTCTACGGTGAGAATATGTTCGGCTCTGGTGCGATTGATTAAGTCAATCATTGCCGCTAGGGTAGTGGTCTTACCAGAACCTGTCGGTCATGTCACCAGAATTAGTCCTCTAGGTTTGTCGGACATTTCCCGGACTACATCTGGTAGACCTAATTTTTCAAAGTTAGGAATTTTAGAACTTAATGCTCGTAAACAAGCCGCATAAGCACCACGCTCTTTATAGACATTCACCCGAAACCGAGCTAAACCCTTCACACCATATGAACAATCCAATTCCCATGTCTGTTCTAAGGTTTTTCTCTGAGTGTTATTGAGCATACTGAAAATCAGTCTTTGACACTGATCAGCACTGAGTACTTGATCACCTATCGGGGTAAGTTTACCACTAATGCGAAAATAGGGTGGCAAACCTGCGGATAAGTGCATATCTGACCCACCCATCTCAATCAGTTGCTCCATCAAATCTTCAATCATCATTTCCATAGTGCTGCATCCTTTAATTACTTATTACCTATCATTTATACAAATTTCCCGGTTCCCTTTTCCCGATTCTCTACCTAATTTATAAACCGAGGTGTCATACAGTAGGGACAATCTAGCCATTCTGGCTGTAATTCAGCATGACAAGTTAGGCAAGTAAGACCACTTTTCCGTTTAGCTTTTAACTCAGCTTCTAAGCCTGTGTCGGTAAAAGTTACGCGATCTACTTCTTCTAATGTGGTAGCACCTTGACGCACTAAGTCCAAGCTGTAAGAGAGCAAAGTTTTCATTCCTTCTTCTACTGCTACTTCCTTAATTCGGTCTGTAGATGCTTCCTTATTGATCAGAGTTTGCAGGGTTTCCGTAATTCGCATCACTTCATAAACACCACATCTTCCCTTGTATCCCACCCCATTACAATTTGGGCACACCTGATTTTTGCTTTTAGCTTCACCCAGATTCTCTGGTGGTATGGAATTAGCTTTATAGAAAGTGACTCCTATATCTGTTGAAGCTGTCATCCCATAGCGAGCTAGTTCTTCTTTAGTGGGAGTGTAAGCAATTCGACATTCAGAACAGACCCGTCGCACCAACCGTTGCGCTAGCACACCAATCAGAGAACTTGACACCATGAATGGTTCAATCCCCATTTCTCCTAAACGGGCGATCGCACCGGGAGCATCATTAGTGTGTAAGGTAGTTAATACCAAGTGTCCTGTCAAAGCTGCTTCAATAGCTGTTTTTGCAGTTTCCTTATCTCGCGTTTCACCCACCAGTAAGACATCTGGATCTTGACGTAAGAATGCTCGCAACGCTGTTGCAAAATCGAGACCTTTTTCCCGAATCACCTGTACTTGAGTAATACCTGGTAAACTATATTCAATAGGGTCTTCTACAGTACTAATATTAATTCCCGGATCATTTTTTTCTGATAATGCCGAATATAACGACGTGGTTTTACCAGAACCAGTCGGACCTGTCACCAAAATCAGCCCGAAGGGACGACTCACCATCTCCTGAACAATATGTAAAGTTTCTGGATCAGTGATTAACTTATGTAGTCCCAGTTGGGTAGAGGAATTATCCAAAATCCGGAGTACTACTTTTTCACCATAACGACTGGGTAAGGTACTCACCCGAAAATCTACCTTTCGTCCTTCAAACATCCGACGGATGCGACCATCTTGGGGTAAACGTCGTTCAGCAATATCTAAATTAGCAATGATTTTAAACCGAGCGGTGACGGCAGGAATAATTTTTTTCGGCATCAGGGGAAAAGCTTCACGCAGCACCCCATCTTTCCGGAACCGAATCCGTAAATTTTCTTCTTGGGGTTCAACATGAATATCAGAAACTTTCTCATGTAAGGCTTTAGCCAAAATTCTATTGACTAAGCTAATTACTGGTGCATCTTCTGCACCTTTCATCGCTTCCCCTAAGTCCGCCTCCATATCCTCTGGTGCATCTTCTATGTTGCCCAGATTTTCTAAATCTTGATTAATATCTGTAAATTTTTCTTGCTCTAGATGCTTTTGACGTACAGCTAAATCATCCAAATAGTGGTTGATTAACTGTTGGTAATCTTCCTGAGTAATTACCATCCGCTGCAATGCTAAACCTTGGGGACGTAAAATCCGGTTCAGGTCATCGGAAGCTTCTAGATTATCTGGAGCTACCATAGCCACTAACACCGAAGCTGGTGTTTGGTCATCATTTCTTGACAATGGCACCAAACGATGGCGACGACATATATCTACTGGAATTAGGGTTTCGATCAATTTCGCGACCATCGTACTGCCAATTTGGTTGACTTCCAAATCTAGGGAATCAACGCCATAGAGTATTTTCAGTTCAAATAACTGTTGTTTTTTATATTGTCTAAGAAACTCAGGTGATAATTGTTGCCCAGTAATCGACTCTAATACTTCTGTTAATGGTATCCCAGATTTGCGGCTTTCAATTAGTGCCTGTTTCATCTGTTCGTTATTAACATAGCCAGATTGCACTAGCTTGTTGCCGAAGGGGGAAAACTCTGTTCTAGTAGTTAGAGCAGTACTACGTCGTCCTTGTGAGTTAGTCATAAGCAATTAGTAGCGAAACCTCTAAATTTAAGTATTCCCAAACTGTAGTCCATAATTCTCATTGATACTTAATTAAATTTCCCCCCTGCCCCCTGCCCCCTGCCCCCTGCCCCCTGCCCCCTGCCCCCTTGCCTCTTCCCTCCCCCTGCTGGTTCGGATTTCCGTCCTCAGCGTGTCTACGCTAAGATAGACACCATTTGTCACAATAACAAGGGCGGTTACATCACAAACAGAAAAATATTGGCTAGAAAACTAGCTATCTCTGGTAGCTGTTGCTATTGAAGGTTATTAGAAGTAGTTGAATATTTCTAGCAAAAGTATCTGGGATAAGTAGATAATAATCGAAGAAAATCCACAAGTAAACATTACCAGCCAGCAATTGGGTGAACCAACAGAGGTAAAGCAAGCAATGATGAGCGATTTCCCAGCCGAAACTAACTCTAACGAATCTGGCAGCGAGGTTACTGAGCAAGTAGCAGCCCATACTAATATACCGGGAGATACGGCTACGCTCAATCCAGAAGATAGTATCGCAGAAGGAAAAAAAACTGAAATAGATACAGCAGCTGCGGCAGAATTGACTCAACAAATTGAGTCCTGGAAAGCCCAATTAGAAGAACGTAATACTCAGTATATGCGAATTGCAGCAGATTTTGAGAATTACCGCAAACGCACTTCTAAAGAAAAAGAAGAACTAGAGTTACTGACAAAGCGTAACACCATTTTAGAATTGCTACCAGTAGTGGATAACTTTGAGCGGGCGCGAGCGCTCCTCAAACCACAAACTGAAGGTGAAATGGGCATACATAAAAGTTATCAAGGGGTTTATAAACAATTAGTAGAATCTCTTAAGCGTCTGGGTGTCTCACCAATGCGTCCTGAAGGTGAAGAATTTGACCCCAATCTACATGAAGCTGTCATGAGAGGGGAAGCTACAGAGCAATATCCGGAAGGGACAGTATTGGAAGAGTTAGTACGTGGTTATTTATTGAATGATCGCGTACTGCGCCATGCAATGGTTAAGGTTGCTGCGGCCTCAGAAGATGTATCTCCAACTCTAGAAGAACAGTCACAGGCAACTTAGCAGGGGGGAGGGGGAAAAGAGGACAAGGGGCAGGGGGCAGGGGGCAGGGGGCAGGGGGAAAGAGAATTAAAATATATTCTCCCCATCTCCCCATCTCCGTTTTTCCCCCCTGCTCCCTGCTCCCCGCCCCCCTGCCTCTTATCTCCCCCCTGCTCCCCGCCCCCTGCCCCCCTGCCTCTTCTCCCCTGCCTCTTCCCTCTGCCGCAAATTATTGCTGATGACAAAGAGTATCCCTTTGTGCTATCTGTTTGGTGTGTAATTAGAGTTGACAAATATATTTGTGTCAGAGCTGATTGATAATCAAATTTAAGTTAGTCTAAGATACATTACTCTTAATAAAATCAGTAATAATACTGCTGGGTATGGGAAAAGTTATTGGGATCGACTTAGGCACTACTAACAGTTGCGTTGCCGTACTAGAAGGTGGACAACCAATTGTGATTGCTAACTCTGAAGGTGGGCGAACTACTCCTAGTATTGTTGGTTTTGGTAAAGGTGGCGATCGCTTGGTGGGTCAACTAGCCAAGCGACAAGCTGTAACCAATGCGGAAAACACCATCTATAGTATCAAACGATTTATTGGTCGGCGTTGGGAAGATACAGAAGTAGAAAGGAATCGTGTACCTTATAGCTGTGTCAAAGGTCGCGACGAAACGGTGGATGTGCAAATTCGTGGTCGCAATTATACACCACAAGAATTATCGGCGATGATTCTCCAAAAACTTAAACAGGACGCAGAAAATTTTTTGGGGGAAGAAGTTACTAAAGCAGTAATTACCGTACCTGCATATTTCACTGATGCTCAACGACAAGCCACTAAAGACGCTGGTACAATTGCAGGCTTAGAAGTTTTACGTATTATCAATGAACCTACGGCTGCTGCTTTAGCCTTTGGCATGGACAAACAAGATCAAGAGCAGTTGATTTTGGTGTTTGACTTAGGGGGTGGTACATTCGATGTCTCTATCCTACAACTGGGAGATGGAGTATTTGAAGTAAAAGCAACTTGTGGTAACAACCACTTGGGTGGAGATGACTTTGATAACTGTCTTGTCCGTTGGATGATTGAGCAATTCCAATCACTGGAAAACATCGACATTTCTACCGACAAAATGGCACTACAACGGTTACGAGAGGCGGCAGAAAAGGCCAAAATTGAACTTTCCAGCATGGTAAATACGTCAATTAACCTGCCATTTATTACCTCTAATGAAACCGGACCAAAACATCTGGAGATGGAACTAAGTCGGTCTAAGTTTGAAGAGTTATCAGGACATTTAATTGCTGGTACTGTCGAACCCATGATTCAGGCACTGAAAGATGCGGACTTAAAACCACAAGATATCAATCGGATTATATTAGTGGGAGGTTCTACACGTATTCCCGCAGTTCAAAATGCCCTGATTAAGTTTTTCAATGGTAAAGCCCCAGATCGTTCTGTTAACCCTGATGAAGCTGTAGCACTAGGAGCAGCAATTCAAGCTGGAGTATTAGGAGGAGAAGTTGATAATCTCCTGTTGTTGGACGTTACTCCCCTGTCGCTAGGAATTGAAACCTTAGGAGAAGTATTTACCAAAATCATTGAACGCAATACCACCATCCCCACCAGCAAATCACAAACTTTTTCCACCGCAGTTGACGGACAAACTTCTGTAGAAATTCATGTCCTTCAAGGTGAGCGAGCTATGGCCAAAGACAACAAGAGTCTTGGTAAATTTCTCCTCGCGGGTATTCCTCCATCTCCCAGAGGTGTACCGCAAATTGAAGTATCTTTTGAAATAGATGTTAACGGAATACTTAAAGTTTCTGCTCAAGATAAAGGTACGGGTAGAGAACAAAGTATCCGCATCACTAATACTGGTGGTTTGAATAATGCTGATATTGAGCGGATGCGTCAAGAAGCTGAATTATTCGCCGATGAAGACAGAAAACGGAAAGAAGTGGTAGAACTCAAGAATCAAGCAGATAATTTGTTCTTTAGCTACGAATCGACTTTAAAAGATAATTCTGAATTAATTAGTGAGTCCATCAAAACTTTGGCTAATGAAAAAGTTCACCAGCTAAAAGCCGTGTTAGAAGACCCTAATAAATCCACACTTGAATTGAAACAGCTTTTAGAAGACTTTCAACAAACTCTGTTTGCTATTGGTGCGGATGTCTACAACCGCGCTCAAGATCAGCCAGAAGATGCTAATGAAGTACAAGAACCTGGAGATATTTCCTTTACTCCCGAATCATCTCCCCCTGCAAATGGGACAATGATGCCACAATTTAACTTTGATTTTGATGAGGAAAGTACCACGCAAGCTGATTATGAGGCGATAGATTAGAAGGGGGGCAGGGTGCAGGGTGCAGGGGGGAGATAAGAGGCAGGGGGGGCAGGGTGCAGGGTGCAGGGGGGAGATGGGGAGATGGGGAGATGGGGAGATGGGGAGAAAGAAGAGGCAGGGGGGCAGGGTGCAGGGAGCAAGGGGGAGAAACGGAGAAACGGAGATAGGGAGATGAGGAGAAAGGATATTTTAATTCTCTTTCCCCCTGCCCCCTGCCCCTTGTCCTCTTTCCCCCTGCCCCCTGCCCCCTGCCCCCTGCCCCTTGTCCTCTTTCCCCCTGCCCCCTGCCCCCTGCCCCCTGCCCCTTGTCCTCTTTTCCCCCTGCCTCCTACCTCTATCCCATGTTTCTCCAAGGTTTGTTAGATTGTAGAAGCGAATTACTGTGGGTAAGAAAGTCTCTTATTCTAAATACCACCAAATGTATATGGGGGTTTTCCACACTTAACTGTGCGGTTAGTCCATATCATATGGAGAGGAAGTTTTGCTGATCTAAGTAGCACAATTGTAAAAGAGAAAGCGTAAGTTTTTATCTCCAGATGCTCCTTTCTATATCCACAGGTCAAACAATGGATCGGGATCTGAATGGTGCACGAGGGATTTTCCTTCGTGCATTGGTTGATACGCCTTGGTTAGTAGAAAATTTGGTCACCCAAATATCACCTAACTTATGTATTTGTTAACAAACATTAGCAAAAAAGTATCGGTAAGATAAATCATTAACAAAAATTAAGTATTGCCTTGAGTCCATTGCTTTTTGCTCATAGTCCTTCCACTTTCTCCCTTCTAACTTTTATCTTTGCTATATGGCCCGAGACTTTTATGAAATTCTGGGTGTCTCCCGTGACGCCGACAAAGAGGAACTAAAACAAGCCTATCGCCGCCTAGCCCGGAAGTATCACCCAGATGTGAACAAAGAACCGGGAGCGGAGGATCGTTTCAAAGAAATTAACCGTGCTTATGAGGTGCTTTCTGAACCAGAAACCCGTGAGCGCTATAACCGTTTTGGGGAAGCTGGGGTATCCAGTGGCGCTGGTGCTGGTTTTCAAGATATGGGGGATATGGGCGGTTTCGCCGATATCTTTGAAAGCATTTTCAGCGGTTTTGCTGGTGGTGGTGGTATGGGTGGACCGACAACCCAAAGACGGCGTAGTGGTTCAGTCCGAGGTGATGACCTGAGATTAGACCTGAAGTTAGACTTTCGGGAAGCGGTTTTTGGTGGGGAAAAAGAAATTCGCATTTCCCATTTAGAAACTTGTGAGATTTGTAACGGTTCTGGTGCTAAATCTGGTACTCGTCCTCGCACTTGTTCTACTTGTAGTGGTTCAGGTCAAGTCCGCCGGGTAACGAGAACACCTTTTGGTAGTTTTACTCAAGTATCCACTTGTCCCACCTGTAATGGTTCAGGAATGGTCATTGAAGACAAGTGTGATGCTTGTGATGGTAAAGGGGCAAATCAAGTTACCAAAAAACTGAAAATTACCATCCCCGCCGGGGTAGATAATGGTACCCGTTTACGGATTTCCCAAGAAGGTGATGCTGGTCAACGTGGTGGTCCGCCTGGTGATTTATACGTCTACTTGTTTGTGAATGAAGACGAAGAATTCCAACGAGATGGCATTAATGTGCTCTCAGAAATCAAAATTAGCTACCTGCAAGCTATTTTAGGATGTCGTTTGGAAGTAAATACCGTAGATGGACTGGTGGAACTGATTATTCCCCCTGGTACTCAACCAAATACGGTGATGAAAATGGAAAATCGTGGTGTACCTCGTTTGGGAAATCCAGTTAGTCGGGGCGACCATATGTTAACAGTGTTAATTGATATCCCCAATAAAATCACTCCCGATGAAAGAGAACTGCTAGAAAAGTTGGCTAAAATTAAAGGAGACCGGACTGGAAAAGGCGGACTGGAAGGATTCTTAGGAAATCTATTCAAGTAATGAGTACATCCTTTATTTTTACTCCCGATGCTCAACTGGATTTGCGTGGTACAGCTTGTCCCATTAATTTTGTGCGGACAAAACTCCGATTGGAGAAAATGCCACCATCCAGTTTACTAGAAGTCTGGCTAGATGCTGGAGAACCCATTGAGCAGGTACCTGATAGTTTGACAATGGTAGGCTATCAAGTAGAAAAAATTACAGACTGCTCTGGTTATTTCTCTTTATTAGTTCGTCGTCCCTCGACTATCTCATGACAGGGGAAATTGTTTCTGCTGATGGACATTTGCTAGGTACGGTATTAGCCGTACAGGCAAATTTCTATCGAGTGCAACTGGATTTGGTGGATGAAGAAGATCATAATACTATTGTCTCCCCACCTCCCCACCTCCCCACCTCCCCACCTCCCCATCCCCCCATCCTCCTCTGTACTCGCAGAACACGTTTGAAAAAAATCGGTCAGCAGGTGATGGTAGGCGATCGCGTGTTAGTGGAAGAACCAGATTGGTCAGGAGGGCGAGGCGCAATTGCTGATGTCCTTCCCCGTCACAGCCAATTAGATCGTCCGGGCGATCGCCAATGTGAATCAAATTCTCCTAGTCTTTGCGGTGGCTGACCCACCGTTAGAACCTTATCAGTTAAGTCGATTTTTGATTAAAGCCGAATCTACAGGAGTAGATGTACTCTTATGCTTGAATAAAAGTGATTTAATTTCCCCACAGACACAACAACTTCTAGTTGATCGCCTGTTAGCCTGGGGTTATAAACCACTATTTATCAGTGTGCAGAATCAACTAAATATTGCGGAAATTAATCAATACTTAAGCAATAATATAACTGTAATCGCCGGCTTCTGGGGTAGGTAAATCTAGCTTAATTAATGCGCTGATTCCAGAGGCTAAACTACGAGTAGGTGAAGTTTCTGGTAAACTAGCTCGTGGTCGCCATACCACCCGTCATGTAGAATTATTTACATTACCAACAGGTGGTTTACTGGCTGATACGCCTGGTTTTAATCAACCAGAACTGGATTGTAGTCCAGAAGAATTAATACATTATTTCCCAGAAGCTAGAGCCAGGTTAACTCAAGCTCATTGTCGGTTCGGTGATTGTCTACATCGAGATGAACCTGATTGTGCTGTCCGGGGAGACTGGGAACGCTATCAACATTATTTAGAATTTTTATCTCAATCTAGCGATCGCCAAACACAACTCCATCACCAAGCCGATCCGGAATCGACGATGAAATTAAAGAGCAAAGGGAAAGGACAAACTCAATATGAACCAAAACTAGAAAGTAAAAAATATCGTCGTACTTCCCGACGGACTCAATTGCAAGCGTTACAAGATTTATATAAAGAAAGTGAGGAACCTAACACCTAAAGATGGAAGCGGGAAAAAGTCCTAACCTGACTGTGACTAAACCGATAACCAGAAAACTTTCACACGCTCGGCTTAAGGGAATGAGTTTGCTGCATACAGAATATTTCTATGATAACGATCCCGATAAAGTCTTAAAATATTGCTAATTTCTGCCCACCCTTTAATCCTCAACTTACAGGTATCACCCTAAAATCATTATGGCTATAGGCTACGTTGCACTTGTACTTCATGCACACCTACCCTTCGTTCGTCACCCAGAAAGTGACTATGTGCTGGAGGAGGAATGGCTTTATGAAGCGATTACAGAAACCTACATCCCCTTATTAAAAGTATTTGCAGGTTTAAAGCGAGACGGTATTGACTTTAAAATCACCATGAGCATGACACCACCCTTAGTGTCAATGCTACGTGATCCTTTGCTACAAGAACGCTATGACGCGCATTTAGCTCAATTAGAAGAACTGATAGAACTAGAAGCCGAAAGGAATATCCATCACGGACACCTTCGTTATCTAGCTGAACATTATGCCACAGAATTTAACGAAGCACGTCAGATATGGGAAAGTTATCAAGGTGATTTGGTAACAGCCTTTAAGCAGTTCCAAGATAGTAATAACTTAGAAATCATTACTTGTGGTGCGACTCATGGGTACTTACCACTCATGAAAATGTATCCCGAATCTGTGTGGGCACAAATTCAAGTAGCTTGTGAGCACTACGAAGAAACTTTTGGTCAAGCACCTAGAGGTATTTGGCTACCAGAATGTGCTTATTATGAAGGTGTGGAGCGGATGCTAGCAGATGCTGGTTTGCGCTACTTCCTCACTGATGGACATGGTATTCTTTATGCTCGTCCTCGCCCCCGATTTGGGACTTATGCACCAATTTTCACCGAAACTGGTGTAGCTGCATTTGGTCGAGATCATGAATCTTCTCAACAAGTATGGTCTTCAGAGGTAGGTTATCCGGGAGCATCAGAATATCGGGAATTTTACAAAGATTTGGGCTGGGAAGCTGAATATGAGTATATAAAACCATACATCATGCCCAATGGCCAGCGAAAAAATACAGGAATTAAGTATCATAAAATTACTGGTCGGGGTTTAGGTTTATCAGATAAAGCTTTTTATGATCCTTATTGGGCAAAGGAAAAAGCCGCAGAACACGCTGCTAACTTCATGTATAATCGGGAGCGACAAGTTGAGCATTTACAAGGGATAATGGGACGCCCACCCATTATTGTTTCCCCTTACGATGCGGAATTGTTTGGACATTGGTGGTATGAAGGCACTTTGGTTTATTGATTACCTATACCGCAAATCATGGTATGACCAAAGTACTTATACTATGACTCATTTAGCAGATTATCTACGGTTAAATCAGACCCAACAAGTTTGTCGTCCTTCTCAGTCTAGTTGGGGTTTTAAAGGTTTCCATGAGTATTGGTTGAATGAGACAAATGCTTGGATTTATCCCCATTTGCACAAAGCTGCGGAACGAATGATTGAAATATCTAAGTTGGAACCAGAAGATGAGTTGCAATGGAAAGCTTTGAATCAAGCAGCACGAGAACTACTTTTAGCTCAATCTTCAGACTGGGCGTTTATTATGCGGACAGGAACTATGGTTCCTTATGCAGTGAGAAGAACGCGATCGCACCTGATGCGCTTTAATAAACTTTATGAAGATATCAAAGTGAATAAAGTTGACAGTGGTTGGCTCGAAAAAATTGAGGTAATGGACAATATCTTCCCCAGTATCAACTATCGGGTTTATCGTCCTTTGTAGGGAGGCGCTACTGTGTGGCGGGGAGTAAGGGTTTTTGCTAGCTCTACTCCCTGGTTCAGAAATTAGGGTTTATTTATTTCAGGACATCCCGATTAAGTTCCACCAGTTTTGATAGAAATTGCTACAGGTTCTTCGACTTGAATTGAGTCATGGCGATCGTACTCTTGCTCTTTGTTATCTACTTTCCACTTAGAAGTTTTTTTAGCTTGTACGGTAAATAATAAACTTTCATATTCAGTTGCTTTGTGAACCTGTGTTTTATAGGGTACAAGTATAAGATAAGATGCAGAAGCTGAATTTTCACATCTTAAATGTTCAGGTTTTTCGGGGATAACATGACAATATCGACCATATTGGTCTTCTCCATCGATAAATATTACTTGGATATTATTTTCTGTTAAAGTTTTAGGAAAAACTCCATTTAGATTTCTACCATCTGTAGCTTGTTTATTTAGTTCTACTAATTTTTGATGAAGTAATGAATTGGGGTCATTAGCCTTTTTGACCAAAGACTTCACCACATTCTCCCTTAATAAACTTATTGCTGGATTTGGTGTAGCTGGTTTAGCTGGTGTAATTGAATAAACCATATTTAATGATAATGAAAACACCCCCAATATTAAATTTGAAATCAGGTTTTTCATTTTTCCTCAAATTTTACTTAACAATCCCTACTTCAGTAGAATATCATACCATCTCCCCACCTCCCCACCTCCCCATCCCCCCACCTCCCCATCCCCCCACCTCCCCATCTCCCCATCCACATTTCCCTAACCTTGCTAAAATGACAATATTCTAGTTTGATAACGGCAAAAAAATAATTATGACAATGCATTCTTCATTACAACGTGTATTTACTAGCCACCGTATATTGAAAGTGATTAGCGGTTTAAATAACTTCAATAGCGATAGCGTAGCTGTAACCGTGAAAGCTGCTGAATTAGGTGGTGCTACTTTTGTAGATATTGCTGCTGATGCAGCTTTAGTCCAATTAGCGAAAAGCCTAACCAGCTTACCAATTTGTGTTTCTGCGGTAGAACCAGAAAAATTTGTGGTAGCTGTAGCCGCTGGAGCTGATTTAATTGAAATCGGGAATTTTGATTCCTTCTATGCTCAAGGACGTAGATTTGAAGCGGAAGAAGTTTTAGCACTAACTCACCAAACCCGCAGCCTTACTTCCAGAAATTACCTTATCTGTCACAGTTCCTCATATCCTACCACTAGACCAACAAGTACAACTAGCTGAGGAATTAGTCAAAGCTGGAGCTGATATCATCCAAACCGAAGGCGGAACCAGCAGTCAACCAGCTCATCCAGGTACATTAGGATTAATTGAAAAAGCTGCACCCACTTTAGCCGCAGCTTATGAAATTTCCCGTGTTGTATCTGTACCAGTGTTGTGTGCTTCTGGTATCTCTAATGTCACTGCACCACTAGCGATCGCCTCTGGAGCAGCTGGTGTAGGTGTTGGTTCTGCAATTAACCAACTCAATAGCGAAATTGCCATGATTGCGGCTGTACGTAGTTTAGTAGAAGCTTTAGCTACAGCTAACATCCCTCATCAAGTTGCTTAGATGGGGTGGGACAGGCATTTTGCCTGTCCACAGACTAAGCCAAACAATCTTTTAAAGCGTAAATCACCTGATCTTGCTGTTCTTGGCTAAGTTCTGGGAACATGGGTAAAGATATCACCTCATGACAAGCTTGCTCTGAAACCGGGAATTGTCCGACTTGATAGCCTAAATTTGCATACACTGGCTGTAAATGCAACGGAACAGGGTAATAAAGCATAGAATTTACACCTTGTTCCTGCATTGCTGTTCGCACCCAATCTCGATACTTAGCACTGGCACCATTCCGTTCTGCACTAGAAACCCGAATAGTGTATTGATTCCAAACCCCAACCCCTCCAGGTAATTCTTGCGGTGGAGTAATACCGGGAATTTGACTGAGGAATTGGTAGTAGTAATTAGCAATTTGCTGACGTTGTTGGTTCCATTTATCCAAATAACGCAGCTTAATTTGCAGAATCGTGGCTTGGATAGAATCCAAACGACTATTTACACCAATTTCTTGGTGTATGTATCTTTGTTTGCTTCCGTGTTCACGTAATAGTCGCAACTTAGCAGCGATAGCTGCATCATTAGTTGTGATTGCTCCACCATCACCACAACCACCCAGATTTTTAGTGGGGTAGAAACTAAAACAACCTATATCACCAATAGCACCGACTTTTTGATCATCCCAACTGGCACCTGTAGACTGAGCGCAATCTTCAATTACGGCTAAATTATGAGCTTTAGCAATGGACATGAGCGTGGTCATATCCACCGGTAAACCAAATAAATGTACTGGCATAATCGCCTTAGTTTTCTCTGTAATTGCAGATGCAACTTGTTCTACATCCAAATTAAAAGTAGTCGCATCAATATCCACAAAAACTGGCTTTGCACCCACTGCACTAATTACTTCAGTTGTGGCAAAAAAAGTAAAAGGTGTTGTAATTACCTCATCACCAGCGCCAATTTCTAAAGCTCGTAAAGCTAAATAAAGAGCATCAGTACCAGAATTACAAGCTACACATTCATTTGTGTGATGATAAGCAGCAAACTGTTTTTCAAAACCTTCCACTGCTGGCCACCAATATAACGACCAGAAGCTAGAACCTCTAGGACTGCTATACTTGTTTCTGCTTCTATAGAAGCATATTGTTGCTTAATATCAAAAGCTGGGACGGAATTTACACTTTGAATCATGAGTGCTTATTTTATAGGAGATACAAAGAAATATTCAGCTTTAGTAAAACTGTGGCTCATTATACGCAATAGCTAGAGTTTTTACTAAAATTTTGCGGAATTAACTGATATTGAGGATTATGGATTTAATCAAGCTGAATTTGTTAGATTTAGGCATGGCTTTGGGATTAATGGCGATCGCCATTGGATTATCGGCTTGGGAAAAATTAGGACTAGAGTTAAACTTAGTTCTGGCTACTGGTAGAACCATCCTACAGCTAATTGTCTTGGGATATGTTTTTGACTTCATTTTTAATATCAATAATATTTGGTCAGTTTTGGCGATTTTAACAGTAATACTGACAATTACAACAATTGTTACCCGAAATCGCATCAGTCAAAAAATTCCCCATCTTTTACCTTTGGTGGGGGGGACAATTTTAATCAGTACTGCTTCCATACTGTTTTACAGCATCTTTTTGATTATTCAACCCCAAAGATGGTACGACCCGCAATATTTAATTCCCTTGGGTGGAGTGATATTAGGAAACGCCATGAATGCAGGGGTGATATCGGGAGAGCGTCTTCTCAGTAATTTGAATAATTCCCCAGTAGAAATAGAAACTCACTTGAGTTTAGGTGCAACTCCCGAACAAGCGGTGAGACAATATCGTAAAGACGCAATTAGAGCCGCATTAATTCCCACCATCAATCAAATGATGTTGATGGGTATGGCTACAATCCCAAGTATGACCACAGGACAGTTATTAGCTGGAGTTCAACCACTGGATGCGGTATCTTATGAAATATTAATTATGTTTATGGTGGTAGTAGGTAACTTGCTGACAGCTATTTTTATTACCAAGGGTATATCTAGGCAGTTTTTTAAATCTTAAGGGAACCCTCTGAATCTTAATTGATGCAGCAAAATTCTCAATTTAGAAGTTGATCAGATAAATTTAACTTTTCTCTAAAATCTTCAAGTTCTATGATTAATTCTACCTCTTTTCTCCCCGCAAATTTTTCTGTAGGTAGTTCTTGTAATCGTTGATTAATCTGCCTTTCAAGCCATTTTAACTCTAATATTGCTGTACTCATTTGTAAATTGATTAGTAACTCCTCATCTTGTTGACTCCGATTGTGGAAAATTTCTAAAATTAATCTAGTTCGTCCTGCTAGTTTTGCATAACGTTGAATTAATTTTAAGTTTCTAGCTGCTAACTTAACCTCTGAGAAAAAAACAGAAGCTTTGCTAAATGTTTCTACTCCTGTATCTCCTAATCTAGTAATTATTGTATTTTGCAGTTTGTTTGACATTTCTTCAACTCTTTTGCGTTGATAAGGAGCTACCATCTCTGATATTTGATGAAATTCACTAATTTCTTCTGGTGTTAATATTGAGAGAATGTGAGTTTCATTTTGATTCACCTCTACTTGAGAAGATGCGTTAATTTCTAAATCTAATTGCTGTTCAGAATTTGTAATAACTGAAAACTGTTCATTTTCAGATGATGACGTGGGAATATCTGAAGTTATTTCAATTTGACTAATAACTAACTCTGGAGATAAATCTCCATAAATAACAGACATTATTCCTTGGAGATACTCATCCATCGTGGTTACATTAGCATAAACCAATTGGTTGATAAGTGCAAAACTGAGTTTGTCACCTTCAACATCAATACTAGTTTTGTAGCGAATTTCTCCATCGCTAAAATCTATTTCAAAGTTACCGATAACCATACCAGAATTAACTCTAGAAATAAATTCTGCCATAGCTAATCGCTTATCATCCGGAGTTTTAATTGGACAAACTGAATAAAAAATAAATTGTTGCTGCTCAACTCTAGTATTAGCATAGCAAGTCCATTCACCATGCTCTCCTTGATAAGAAGTTTGTAATATTGGCTGTCCAGTAATTTGCATAAATGGCCAATCATCGGTTTGGAAGAAATTTACGACTTCTGCAAAAATTTGCTCATTTGTTGAGGTCGTTGATAAATTATCTTGGATTTCCTGAATAATTTCATCCATATTGATATCCGTTAACTCTGTGATGATCTTATGAAATTCTTCCAGCTTTTGGTCATTAGCTGTTTTCGTAACTAGATTAGTTTCAGTCCATTTTTGGAAGAAGTTAAATATCGCTTGAGAGATTTCTGTTGGAGCAACGCTGGTTTGAGCAATAGCTGCTGGACTAAGATAAGACCAAAATGTAGTATACCCGATTTCACCTGATTCTTGTGGCTGTGTAACAGATAAACCCAACCAACTTTCTGTAGATAGTATTGGGTGATGGGGTTGTGCTTGGGTTAAACTGAGGATATAAGTTGCAGCTTGGTCAATAGTAGTCGCGTGTTGTGCTAGTTGTGGTACAAAATCAGGTTTGAGAATTGCTTCGATGGTAATATCCGGTTCTAGTTGGAATTCTCCTGGAGTCCAGGGATTACGGATATCTGGTTGGAGATTAAATAAGGCATTGGTGTCGATGTGCTGATAAAATTGTGGTGTTATTTGCAACGTTAATCGACATTCAATCAGTTCTTGGTCTTGTTTGGTGAGGGATAAGGTGACGGAGTGAATTGTTAGAGGTGATTGGGAAGTGTCGTGTAGAGTTAAGTTAGTGTTGAGTTGATGTTGTTCTGTATATGTGTTCATAGAAATACTCTCAAGATATTCTACTAGCTGAAGATGATTTTCTGAAGAAACGTTCATGAGTATATTCTTTTTTCCCCACAGTCCTTGCTTATAGTACCATAACCGTCCAGATATGGATATTTTAGTAATTCAGATTTTAGCTTTTCTGGATTGAATCCAATCAACTCATTTCGGAAATATCCCTTGTATACAGCTTTTACTGGATTTGTTCTCTCAGTAGTTTATTGTTTTTATTTTTATAATCTCTTTTAACTTCATCACGATATTGCGATCGCACTCTTCTGCACCAATAAAATTCATTAGCATGGGTTTAATAGTTATTAAATAGAGCTTTGATATGTTGCTCTGTTAAACCTGCTAATTTTCCTCCCATCCAACCTGTTTTAATTTGAACTTCCTGTCCATCAATTTCTACATTAAATATCAGCATCAAGATTGAACACTATCTTTACTTTCTAATAACCTTTTTCACGTAGCTTAAATGTCGGAGATAGCTTAAGTATTATTACTTTGTATTTTGCAATTAAATCCTAAATTACCATCTTCTAACCCTTTGAACTAAGAAATATTCCTGATAGTGTAGAGTTGAGATAACAGACACAAATAAAGAGTAAAAATAAAATGAATAATCAATTAGCTCATGAATATGTTCATAATAATTCTATGGGCAATTTAGTAAATTGCCAGGAAATCATGAGAAAAACGAAGGAAAAAATTAAACCACTATATGATGCTCAAAATATTATGGGCTACGAACTAATTTTAGTAGGAAATAGCATTGATATTCAAGAACAATTGATAGGAGATAAATTTGAAGGAGTAACTAAAGGCAAATTTCCTTTTGTATATTTATTGATACAACCAAATGAAAATAGTTCGATAAACTTTGAGCGGTTAATGGAAGGGTTAGATTACATAAGAGTTGATGTTTAAAAATTCAAAGATAGGGAAGTTTCAACTCTCAACTAGAAAAATCGCAGAAAAATCAGTCAATGCATTTGAATGAAGCACAAACCTGAGATATACTTGAGTGTATGTTACCGAATTAGTTAACGGCATAAATTTCCATCTGAGTCAATAAATTTTTAATAATGCTTGAGGTGAATTATCGTATGGAACAATTACAAAATATTCTCTCTGAAAAACTAACAGAAAAAATGTGGGAACAACTGATTGAATGTTTAGATAACTGGTCTAACGAAGCTTCTTTTTCTACAGCCTTAGATTATGCAGAACAACAATTAGAGATGTATCCATATTATCTACAGTATCTACGCAAAGCCCCTAAAGAGCAATGGAAAGCCATCCAAAACGGTAGATCGTTACCTCCTTGGTGGAAACTAGTTAGACATCTGGAAATAGGGGAAGATGATCATATTCTTGAACCATTCCCTGTAGAAGCAATAGAAAATATTACTAGTATTGAACTTAATAACTGTGATCTTTTACCAGAGGATCTTTATTTACTAGCTAGGCTAAATAAACTTGGTACTCTTGACTGGTATGACTTGATTAGCTCGCTAGAGGAATGGCCTGAGGATGAGCCAATTTCTGGAATTTTAGATGATGCTGAGGCACAATTAACAGACTGGTCAGACAAGGATAGAAAAGCACCTAAAGAAGTTTGGGAAGCGATTCGAGAAGACGCACCCATTCCTCGTTGGTGGAGTTTAGTGAGACACTTAGAATTAGGGGAAAATGATAGTAATGAACTCTCTCCGATTGAAGCATTTACTAATCTTACTTACCTTGAATTTAATGGAATTAATCTTGGTTCTCTAGAACTTTTGGAATCACTAACAAAGCTGACCTCTCTTACACTGATAGATAATTTACTAGTATTTGGTATTGAACCACTGAGTAAGCTGACTCAGCTGGTTTATTTAAGGCTATCTCTTCCAGAACTAGAAAATGTGGATGGACTGGAAGCACTGAAAAATTTGGTAACATTAG
Source organism: uncultured cyanobacterium (assembly GCA_963766435.1). Lineage (GTDB taxonomy): Bacteria > Cyanobacteriota > Cyanobacteriia > Cyanobacteriales > Nostocaceae > CAVXZH01. Next base: position 464,042 of record CAVXZH010000006.1, on the reverse strand, counting down.
ATTTGTCATATAACTATGAATTGACTGATATCAAATCCCTAGCAGGTCTTCATAAATTAACCTGGTTGAGCTTAGAAGATTGTGAAAAAATCACCGATTTGACTGCTTTGAGTACGCTGACAGAACTTAAAACCCTTGACCTCAGTAAATGTAAATCTCTGATTGATATATCACCCCTTGCAACACTGCATCAACTTGAATATCTTTATCTAACTGATTGTGATGCTTTAACTGAAATGTCACCTCTAAGAGGCTTAACAAATTGCTCAATCAATAAGTTATAAAACTATCTGTTATTCTACTAGGGTTGCTGAATATAATATCTAATCTGAGTATAGTCTCGATAGATAAAAATTGTCAGTATGGCAAACTCACCTAATTCCATATAAAAAGGATAGAAATTAGGCTGCAAATTCTGCCAATATCCTTGAATTGGAGCCAATTGTAAAAGCAGTAGCCATTCATCTGAATTAAATAGTTCTGATGGATTATCTAGACTTTCAATATATAGCGGTTGACCACCTATTTTATTTCCTGCTAGTTCAGGTTTTGAAAATTGAAATCCTGTGTTATAGTCCAAGTCATGAATCGTGTAGCGTTCCTCAATGGGAATAAAATCTTCATTTTCTTCAGATGCTAATATAGCTGTATACTCTTTACAAACAGCGTGATAATTTTCATCTATTTCAAATAGAGCAGAACCAGTAGCTGTTGAGATAAACTCGATTCGATCACCACTTGTGTAAACGTTTTTTGAACTTTGTATTACTGCTGCAAAATCTTCATTATAAAATGGTTCTGAATCCCCACCAAAGAAAAGATAGACCATTGTACCATTGCTTTCGGGAAACAATTTTTCATTAAGAGCAATTTGTCCAAGAAAAATCATTTGCTCACCTGTTTCAACAGCAAGTGGACAAAGCGGTTCATTAATCCATACTGGTTGTCCACCAAATTTAGTAGTTGGCTCTAAAATTTGTGTGGGACTTTCAACAATTTGGAATTGAGTTTTAAGTGGCATTTAATCAACCTTTAATATCAATAAATTAAAATATCAACGTTCATGAGTATATTCTTTTTTTCCTTACGAGAAGGGAACTGGAATTCCTCCATGAGGGTAAAATGGGCTAAAGCAATTTTAGCTACGTAGGCAAAGAAAATAGCGTGGGAAACATAGGAGAAGGTTCTGGTTCAGCAAGTCCAGCTTCTAGGAAGCTATATTGACTTGAGTGAGGTTAAGGAAGTGGGAATAAAGCCTTGATGACGAGCTAGTGCAGCTACCGCACAGATTGGTGTCTCAAACACAGGATATCTGCCATATGAGAAGCTGTTCCAGTCATCTCCACTTTCTTCTATCCAGAAGTCGGCAATAGATTTGAGATATTTCTCTGTATTTATATAGTCTTTGGCTCTCAGACTTTGAAACAGCATTAACCAGTCATTACCATATTCATCTTGTGAAGGCATGATTGTAGATACTGGTTTGCCTGTGATTAACGCCCAAGTAACTTTATCTGCATTTTGTTGAGTATTAATAGGTTGCTCAGGAAAAACTTGGAGAAACTCCCATTCACCACCTAGAGCAGCATATTTAGCAGCATCATGAATTTCGGCTGATAAAAATAAACCAAAAGCTGTTAAACCAGCCCAATGTCTCCACTGATCATGGTTTGCTCCAACTGCATATAAAAATGAAGTGAACTCATTTACCAATTTAGCAAGCATTGTGATGGCATCGCTTAAATCAATCATAGATTCTGTTTTATTGCTCAAGCAATAAGAAAATTTCTCGTACTAGCTCTTTTAAATCTTCCATTTTTTCTGCAACACTTTCTTTTTCTACCAATTCTTGATTTTCTTCTAGGAATTTTGCAGTTGCAGAAATCAGAAAGTCAGACTTATAGAATGTTTTGTAAGGCATAAAAAGTGTATAAATATTTTGTAAAGCACTATGATAGCTTTCTAAAATATAATTATTGATATAAACAGGTTTTTTTTTGAATATTAAGTTTAATAAATTAACTAATTCATATAATCTCTTTTTATAATCCATTATTTTGTATTTTATAATCTGTGGACTATGTAGCACTATACTTCTGTATATGTCTATATATTTTTCTACCTCAAATAATAAATAGGAAGAGAAATTAGCTTCTTGCACATGATAACCATTTAAATTCTTAGCATCTTCAAAATAATATACTAGGGGATCATTTTCCTCTGCTAGTCTTATAAAACGGACAAATTCACCCTCATGATGCTGATATATCATAAACATATCTGGACAGAATAATTTTTTTAGGCTACCATTAAAACTATCGCTTTCCATTAAGCTTTTTAACTCACCTCTTTTTTGCATTCTGAAGACATGGGAATAGAAAAAATCATCTCCTTCTAACATAAATCCAAGTCCATGACCACAAAAATAAAGGAATTCCACATAAGCACTAGGTAAGATTAAACCATCAGGAAGTTCTTGTTGTAGTAATAGAATTTCTTCAGCAGAGCAACCCCTAATCTCCCAATCTTCAAATGACTCAAGGTTCTTAATTTTCTCAATAGATTTATCTATATACATATTTTATCCTCCTTTGTATTTACGACCGTGATAATTCTTTACTACTTTACTACTTCCACTAGCATCCTGTTGAACAGGTTTTGTAGTAATTATCTGAGAAATTCTATCTAATTCTGCTCTGATTTCCAAAATCTTTTTCAAAGCGACAAACTTTTACTCTCTTTTTAAGTTTAGCTATTCAAATTGTTAATGATATTTGTCTTTCTTTAGCCCATTCACAAATAGATTGTTTGACATCTTCTAAGAAAAAGTTATTTTCTAATCGTAATTCTTTTAAGTTACTTAAGTTCCAGAAACTATCTGGTAAATTTTTCAGCTTGTTATTACTCAACCATAGACGTTCAAGTTTTCTGCATTGTCCGATTTCTTCTGGTAAATTCTCGATAGAATTAAAAGGTAGAAAAAGTTCTGTAAGTTGACTTAATTCCAAAATACTTGGCGGTATTTTTGTTAAGATTGCTCGAATCTAAAGCTATACTTTGCAAGTTTTTTGGGAAAATTATATCCTTGGGTATTTCTGTTATATGGGAGGTGTTTAATCTCAGTTCTTCTAAAGAGATAAGTTCTTGAATAGATGGCTTAATAGAACTAATATTACTCTCTGTTATTACTAAAGTTGTCAATTCCTTTAAGCCAGGGAAGGCGTTGGGAAATTCTTCTACAGGACAACTATGAAGAAGTAAGGTTTGCAGTTTAGGTAAGCAGGTAATACCTGCGGGAATGGTATATAAAGGATTGTTGCTTAAGTCAAGATATTCCAAAGCTAATAATTTAGAAATATGAGGATGTATTTCTTGTATATTATTATTATCTAGGTCTAGCCACTCTAAAGAAGTTAGATTTTCAACCGTAGCAGGGATAATTTGAATTTGGTTCCTAGACAAATAAATTTTTTTAATACTTGCTGGTAACTGTGGAAATTCTTGTATTTGATTATTGTAGGCATATATTTCTTCCAAATTTTGTAATTTAATTAAGCTTTTAGGCAAAGCTGTTAAGAAATTGCCGTGGACACCTAAAATTCTTAATTCCGTTAAATTACCTATTTCCTCAGGCAAAAAAATCAGGTTATTTTCTGATAAATAGAGACTTTTTATATGTCTAGATTCTAGTACTTCTTGGTGAACTTCATCTATAGATTGCTCATTCAAAGATAGGGAAGTTTCCACTACTTCTTCCGAAGGTAAATCATCCGGGAATTCATAATCGAATAAGTAGTTCAAGACACTTTTTACGTCCTCATCAGGATGATTTGCACGCATTTCTTCCAGAATAGGTTTTAATTTCAGAAGATAAGGAGTTTCTGGTAAACTCCATAGAACTCCTAGCAGTAAATCTAGGTCTTCATCTTTGAGTGCTTCTTCTAATAACTTGAGTATTTCCGGTTCTATTTCCCCTCCGGTAATTGTAATTGTTCCATTAATTAGTTGAACAATTGCATTTTTTCGGTCTTTGGTTTCATTTTTAACCTTTTTCAAAAGTTCTGCTTGAGAATACAAATTAAAATAAGTTTCTAAAGCTTCAGTTAAATAACTGTGCCATGAAGGAAGATTATAATCTATAACTACTTCATAAGATTTTGTACTATGAGAGGCGATAATTTTTATTGTTATATCTTTGGCTTGAAATGAATAAACACGATAGCTTCTTTCTTCAGATATATAGTTTCTATTCGTAAATACTAAACCAAAATTGCTTGCTAAATTCTCTTTTAGTTGTAGAAGACTCTGTTGTAGTTGCTGGGGAAAATCTAATCCTTGATAATCACATTTAGGAATTCTTTGAATAACGTATTGGTATATCATAGCTGACAATTATAAATTAAGGTAATTCTCTATTTTTTTCTTAAAGTTATCAATAAGAATGGCATTTTCTTGACTCTTATGCTGATTGAAATAGTCTAACATATTTTCCTTTAACTCTCTTCCAGTAATCTTCCTTTCTGAGTAGCTATTTTCTCTAGCCATTCAAGGAAAGAACTACAATAATATTCGTAGGGTTGCTGATCAATACGTCTATACACACCCCAAGTTTTTTGTAGTGTGGAGTCGAAGCCAAAACCAATTGCGATTAGATTATCTGCACTTTGATCTTCTTCTTGTAATGGAAGAGTTATGTCCGCAAATACTAGTATACCTAATTCATCTATCAATTCACCTTCCCCATTAACTAGATGCAGAGAAATATCTTCGTCAAATCCATAAATCGAGAGAGAGAAAAAGTCACTATCTCGATAAATGAGCAATCCTGCGTAGCTTTCCAAAAAATCAACATAACCTTGGTCTTTCTTCAAAAATGAATATGTGTCTAGAAACTCCACAATCTCTTGATCTAGTTTAGCATTAGGAAATGTGGGGTGTTTTGGACTTCGACCAATTTCCAGATTTCCCAATTGGTGCAATCTATTAATAATTTGATGAATGCTATTGTTACTAGTCATAAGAGGATGTTTGAAAATAATTTTTACTGGCTTAGACTTTTAAAACATCCTCTAAGTTAACTATCGCTTGAGAGATTTTATTGATCACGGCATCCATTTACTGAAAGTCCAGTCAGTAAGTAAATCATCAATTTGAGTACAGACTGCGGGAGCTACTTCTTTTCCATCCCGATCTGCAAGAACAATAAAGTTATCCCAAGCAGATGCTACTGGCTTTCTAGTTAAACAAATCGGCAGTTCCTTCCACACATCAGCGATCGCCAGACACTCATATTGTTCTTGCGGATTACAGGGTGCTGCTCTCAAACCCAAGGTAGTAGGGAAACCACAGAAATTTTCCAAACCATCATTCAGGGATGACAGGATACCCCCACTTTTAATCAACACAAATCCATGTACGTACCACAACTTCTCTAGACTGGCTGGTAATTTTCCCACAGACTGTTCAAAAGCATAGATATGTTCAACAGGGGTTGGTAAGCCAGCTAGCATAAATCCACCCTCGTACTCGCCAATTTGGGTTTCTTCCCAATCTTTGAGATAGTAAACTAAAGTAGGGCCAATCAGACCATTAGCTACAAACAGAGACAAAGTGGACTGATTTAGGTACTCAATAAAACGAGGTAATACGCTACGTGCTTCACTCCACAGTTCATCAATAACAGCAGCACAGGGCATATTATACACTTGCAACCACGATGACGGAACTTGAGCTTGCATCTGTTGAAGTTGTGGAGCATCATACACATTTTGGAGCCAACCACCCCATTCATTGAGTAACCGAAGTTGGATTTCATTTCCATCTGCGTCACTTGTTCTCATGTCTACTCCTTTTATGGTGGATATGCTATGGGGGAAGCTTTTGCAGCTGCTAGTGCATCAATACGAATCTTTTGAAGAAACGCAGTTTGTGTGGTCGGATTACTAGTTATGTTAGTATGTATAATATGATTTAGGGGAACTTTGGTGAGGATTTCTTGAATCTTTTCAACTACTTGATTGATTTTGTCTCCAGTAAACTGCTCAAGCTGGGCTTGAGTAGCGTTGTTAAACTGCAAGCCCAAGAAGAGTTCGCCACCACTCGTACCTGTCTTGGCTTTAGGGTGAGTTACGGTTGTAGCAACACCTGTTAACTTCCCTTGGTTTCGCTGAAGAAGAGAATAAGACGGGAGCCTTATCCTGATTATCTTCACATTTACGACATTGTTTGTCTTCTGTAACAGCAGGTCCCTTAGTACTCGTCCCAGCCGCTAATATCATAGCAATGATCTGATCCGAAGATGGGATATTAACTCCAAATGATACGAGAGTAGCATTGATGATTTTCTTCCACATTGATGCTGGAATAACATTGTGCGGTCGTGTAACCCCTGCATCAGCATTACAAGCAGGACAGACATTATCTGAAACTGAAACAATCTCTGTAGTAAATGTATCTGTAGTACCTGAAGCATTGATCAGACTAAATGAAACCTCCGTGTATGAGCGGTACGGGTTAAATGATTTATCTCGCTGTATTTGGAAGTTTATGCTCGCTCCATGTTCTTGACAAAATTCAAGAAACCTTGTTTTACGGCTTGAATTAAATTACTCAAAAATTGAATGGGATTTTTCAGGATATCACCCACTGCTGCTGCGGCTCTTGCTAATACCTGCATCAGCATTTGCGTTAATTGAATAATAGTCTTAATTACTCCCGCCACCAGATCAAAAGCTTTAGCAAATAAACCTTTATTTGCCGCTTTCATTTCATCTATTCGCGCATCAACCGTTTGCAAACTCTCCTGATATTTCTGTGCTAAAGTGTTAATTAACTCGCCTTCTTTATCATTAACACTCTGCTGCAATTCATCAAATTTACCTTGAATATCTGTAGCGGCTTCTTGACCAACTGCTTGTAAATCTTGTGGTAATTGTTGGACATATTTCTGGATGTCTTGTTTACCATTAGTGATGTCAGTTTTAGCTTGAGTTAAACCTTTACTAACAATTTCCACTACCTTGTTAATAACACCATCCATCTCTTGGATATAAAGTTTTCTACCCTCTTCATAAAAGATATTTACCTCGCTAGGTAGACCCATAAATTGGTCTGCTACCCACTGAGCTTTGCCTGTTAAGCCGCCATAACGCGCATCTTTATAGGCATTCATTTGTTTTTCAATATAATCCTCAAATGCCTTCTTAGCCTGACCTGCTCCTGTATCAAAGGCTTGTTGAACTTGACCATCTAAATTGTCGAGAGTTTCTTGAACTTTAGTTTTGGTATCTTCATAGATTTTATTAATATCACCAGCCACTTTTGTCCGGGCTTGCTCATCTTTACCCTTAGCACCTACTTGCTGATTGGATACCTGACTCAAATTTTCAGTTTTTACCGCTTGCATTCCCTGTAAATTCTGTTGTGCGGTAGCTTCGGCGGTGGTTTTCGCGGTGGTTAGTAAAGTTTGCTCTTGCTGACGATATTGGAGTGGAGATTGTTCGGCGCTAGTCTTTGCTTCTTTTTTGGCAGTCACTACACCTTGAAAATCTGGTTCATTAGAATTTGCTAATTGCTCATCTGTTATTTTGGCATCAGCCATTTGTTGGTCGAGTTTTTGACTGTCTTCTTGGAGTGGAGCTTCAACTTCGTTCTGTCCCTTGGCTTTCGGTACTGCTTTTTCAGCATTAATATCCGATGGTGCTACTCCTGGTTCCGGTGCGGGAATGGGTGTAACGGGTTTGGTTTCAATCCCACTGGTGTTTGGTGCTTCTTGGGTTTTCTCTTCTAATGGGTCTTGAGATTTCTTCTGTTCATCTTTAACTTTGCCACTCAAATCACCTTTAACTGAATCCAGTTGATTATTATTTTTGAATTCATCTGCTTCTTTCAAATTTTTGGGAGCCATATCCGCGATTCGCTCCATCAATTTGGCTTTGAAGGTAGCAGAGTCAAATCCGGGACTCTCTACTTGACCCATGTCTCCCACTTGATTCGCTTGGGCTTTACTTGGGACTTCATTCGCTGGAGGTTGAGCCGCAGCTTGAGCTTCTTGAGCTTTACTTCCTGCGGGGGGATGTTTTTGTTGTTGTTGTGCAACTCCTTTGACTTTGTGGATGACTTCTTGATATCCTGAGTCATTTGCGGCTCCAGTCGGAGCTTTTGCTCCTTTGCTGGTACTAGCTGGGGTTGCAGTACTGCTATGACTTTGATTCTGTTTTCCTGTAGATACCCCACCAGCTTTAGCTGTGGTTAGTGAATTTTGTGTTTGCTGATCAGATGCTGGAGAAGATGTTTCTGCACTGCTTGGTTCTGGTTGCTTTGCTGTCAGCGCACCTTCGGCGTTTGGTTGATCAGAATTTTCTAATTGCTCATCTGTATTTTTTACCTCACCAATTTGCTGGTCATTTTTCTGACTAGATGGTTCTGGCTTGATTGGTGCGGCGAAATTATATTTTGTCTCTTGTTCAGGTGTTTGTTGTTTGGACTGGATAATTGATGTTGATTCTAATGATGGGGTCAACAGGGATTGTTTTTGTATTTTATTTGACTTTGGTCTGACATTAGTCCCTGATTTGGATGGAACTGCACCTGTTTGTTGTACGACATGGGTTAATTCATGAGCTAATAATCTTTTCCCATCATCTGCACCAGGATTATACTTCCCTCCACCAAAGTAAACATCATGACCATGTGTGAATGCTTGTGCGCCTAATTCTTGGTTCATCTGCACTGAAGAACTATCTGTATGCACTCGCACTGCACTAAAATCAGCACCAAAACGCGGTTCCATAAAGGAGCGGGTTTCTTCGTTTAATGGTGTTCCCCCTCCGGTTTGACTTGCTAAACGACTTTCGAGATTTGGTGTTGCTGTTGATGCATCATCTTTTTTTGAGAGTTGGACGGCAGGTTTTACTGGTAAGGGTTGCCACTCTGGACGCCGCCATGAAGATATCATCTGTCGTCTAATCGGGCTTTCTCTTTCCTGATTCTGAATTGGTTCTGTTTGAATGGTGGGTACGTCCATTGACATCACCCTTTCTGCCATTGAGTCTGCTTCTTGTTCGTATTTATCCCCTGGTGTGCCGATAGTTAATTTCGCTTGCCAACGGGGAGGGCTTTGATGTATATATTCTGGTCGTATATTTGGATGTTAGATAATTCTGGTTCTAGTTGTATGGTCATTTACTGGGCTAGATACTTCGTTGGTTTTCGCTTCTAACTCTTGATTCTCTTTTGCTTTTGCGGTTTGAATTATTTTCGCTAATATCAGGTCAGCTGCATAACTGGAATAAGCTGATGTCTTTGGTGGTGTGGATATATTGTTGTTTAAGTCTGGACGGACGCTAAAAGAGTCGGTTTTGGATTTCTTCTCATGAGCCACTATTGTGGACAGATGATTGTCGTGAAGAATCTTTTTTATGTACTCTTTCGCTACCCATGCTTCACCTCACCTTTGTTTTTTCGTCACTAAGTCTTTGGAACTTTCTTATAAGTATATCGTGATTTACTTAGATTTGTATTATTTCTTTGTAAAATTATCATAACTATATTTTATGCTTCTACCGAAAAAGTCACATAAATCAAATTTAACAATACTTGGGCGGACATTTCACCAACAACCAAGCATCGCACATCTAATGGCGGGCAAGATGCCCGCTCCACACCTAAAAATAGCATGAACTATTTTGCTAGCATTTTACACAAAAGTACAGCTTGGAGTAAATAACTTACCCCTTTCAAATCCATAAAATGCTTGCTCTGTATTCATTTTGAATTTTAAATTTTGAATTCCGTCTTCCGGTAATAGGTTCTTGCTGTTTCAGCTAAAAAATAACTACTGAATTCTGCAATTTTAACTAAGGTGTGATTTTTAAATTTTCAGTTTTTAAAATTACATTAGCACCTTGGCGAACGGTGAGGGTCGCGGCAGAATCAGAGTTTTTACCATCCTCCGTAATTGGTTGCTCTAGAACATAGACATAATCTTTATTCCTCCAACCTGTAAGGCATTTACCATCTCGACAAGTGATTTTTCCTCCGGTTAAATTAATGCATTTTCCTTTAGCATCGCATCCAGAGTAAGTTAAGTTTCCTGTACCGTTTACACCTTTCCAGGAATTACTATTACCTATCGTAATTTTCCATTCACTATTACTAAAAGTTTGCGAATCTTTAGTTAACGGTTTTTTTGTTTCTGGTTTAATCAATGGTTTTTTAATTTCCGGTTTAGTTCGTGGTTTTCCCTCTAAAGTTTTGATGCTTCTAATTAAAGATTCTTGTTTACTTTTACCGCAAGGTTCAGCACTTTGACAGTCGTTAACTGACTCAATACCATAAACTAAACTTACTTTCTTATTTAAAAAAGTTTCTGGGCGATTACAAACTTCAAAAACTGCTCCTACGTGATGTTGTTTGCCCTTTTCATCTTCTAGGGTGACATAGCACTTCAAGTCACCATTAACCATCTCTTTGACAATACCAATTTTTGGTTGTGGTGCGCTGGCTACTGGAGTTGTATTTGCTTGTTGCTTGGCGGTCGTACTTTGACCAAGTTTGGGTGGGGAAGAACTTTGAATATTAGTTACTGATTTTGGTGTAGTTGTGGTGGTAGGGACAGTTTCAGGATTAACTGTTGATACTGGTGTAGAAGTTTCCACTTGAGCTTGTGTAGAAACTGTTGTCGGAGAACTTGTGGGAGTTTCTTGTGCCGTATCAGGTTGTGAATTAGCACAACTTACCAGCCAGAAACAGCCCATCATCAAAGAAATTGTCGGCACTAATTTTTTCATGGGGAGATGCTGATTTACTTAGATAATTTCCGCCATCTGTTGATCACGAGACTTAGCCAAATCACCCGGCGCATAAGCACCATTCTCTGTAATTATGGCTGTAATTAATTCCGCAGGAGTGACATCAAAAGCTGGATTGTAAAATTTTACTCCCGATGGTGTCAGAATCGTATCGCCAATTTGAGATATTTCTGTGGAATTACGTTCTTCAATGGGAATTTGGCTGCCGTCAGTTAATTCAAAATCAATGGTAGACAGAGGAGCAGCCACAAAAAAGGGAATCTGATGTTTTTGCGCCACAATTGCTAAACTATAAGTCCCAATTTTATTGGCGGTATCCCCATTAGCCGCAATTCTGTCAGCCCCCACAACTACAGCGTGAATCAAACCTTGCTGCATACAATGAGCAGCCATATTATCTGTAATGACTGTGACTGGAATACCTTCTTGTACGCATTCCCAAGCAGTCAGTTTTGCTCCCTGTAATCGGGGACGAGTTTCATCCGCAAATACTTGTTCTAAGCGCCCTTGATACCAAGCAGAACGCACTACACCTAAAGCTGTACCGTAACCTGCGGTGGCTAATGCACCAGCATTACAGTGGGTAAGAATAGTCAGTTTTTCGGGAGTTGTTGGTAATGCTCTCAAACCATGATTACCAATGGAATGGCACGTTTGTATATCTTCAAAATTGATGGCTTGGGCGGTTTCACAAAGAGTTTTTTTGATTTCTGCTACTGTACCTGGAGTTTCCGTCGCAGTTTTCATCATCCGGGCGATCGCCCAAAATAAATTTACCGCCGTGGGACGGGTAGCACGCAGCAACTGGGCTACTTTTTCTAATTCCGCTAAAAATAAGAGGCGATCGCTAGTTTTAATGTCTTTAGCGCCCAAATACATTCCATAAGCTGCGGCGACACCAATAGCAGGTGCACCACGGACAATCATGGTTTTAATGGCTTGGGCCATATCTTCACTGCTATGAATTTCCACAAAACAAAACTCATTGGGTAAACGGGTTTGATCAATGAGTGAGACTGAATTATTGTGCCAAATAACGGGGTAGACCTGATTTTTAGAAGATGTCATCGAACAAAATGGTAGTAGATTAGTGGATCAACAAGAAAATAGTTTCCAGAGCATCTGCATATTACAGCTATTACATCATCTTCAGGTACAGAATTTAATATTTAATTTTCAATGTATATATTCATGTATTTATTATTTACTCCCGTCAGCTATTTACTAGTTTTACAGTATTATAGGTGTGTTTTGCCTAAGTATATATGATGTAGTTGTACTACAAAAAATCACATCTACGAAATTAAGGAAACATCATGGGATCTAAATACTTAGTTAAATTTTTACTAGTAGTACTAACTATACTAGTAACACTAATGCCATTTAATGCGGCAGAAGCCATTACTCTTGGTCAGGATGAAATTAGAATAGGCCAGAAAACTACCATTTATGACGATTAAATTGGCAAGAACCATCAATTCCTGGATTTATAGGACATTGGTATCAGCAGGGAGATGATGTAAATCATCAAGTTTTACCAGGCGGTTTAAGTGTACCCGCCAATGGTACTGTAGGGGCTGTAGGGCAATATGCTGATAATATTGCTCATCTTGGCGGAGTTGATAACGGTTCTCCAATATTTATAGATTATGATACTCATTCCCAAGTTGATCATGCGACTAATTATTGGATGCGTTATATTCTCAAACCAACAAAAAGGGTAAGCTTCCTTAACCTTTACACTGATCATAAATCGTTTAGTCTAGCTGGAAGCGCTGACAATTATGGAGTGTATGGTTCTGGTATCAAAACTATTGATAGTAGACATAGCTCATTGAAACTCAATGAAAATAACCTAATTATTCTCAATATTACGGTTGATTATCATACCTATAAACCAGAAACTTTCAAAATCTGGCTGAATCCGTCTAGTTATTCTGACCTCGAAGCGGGGAGAAATGCTAATCAGGTAGCTATAGGAAATATTTTCAATGATCTCGAAGATCAATTTGTGTCAGCAAGTTTAGATTGGGGCAGATCTAAAACTGAAGGGGATGAATTAAAAATAGGTACAACCCTTAGAGATGTTATCAATCCGGTGTCTTAATCTATTGCTCTTATCGGTTGGTAATTGTTTTTAGTTATAGCCTACACCGACTACTTGGAATCGGTGTAGGTATATTAATCAAAAAACAGTAAAGCAATACTTACAAACACTAGAAGTGTGAATTAAACAACCGCAGGTGCTTGCTTAGGAAAATAAGCTTGTAAAACTCTCTCAGCAATTTGATGACTAGTTAAACCTAATTCGGTCTTAGATTCATCTGGTGTGGCATGTTCTACCAATAAATCTGGTATCCCCAAGCGCTTCAGAGAGACTAAAATATCAGCATCTAGTAACGCTTCCGCTACCGCAGAACCAAAACCACCCATGACACAGCCTTCTTCCAAGGTGACGACTCGACCAATTTGCTTGGCTAAAGGCAAAATTAACTCAGTATCCAAAGGTTTGACAAAACGGGCATTAATGACTGTAGCTTCAATACCATGTTCACTCAAAATTTCTGCTGCTTGCATCCCTGGATATACCATCGAGCCATAACCGATAATTAATACATCATCTCCTTGACGTAAAATTTCACCCTTACCAATTTCTACAGGTTCCCAACCCTCTTCCATTAAAGGCACACCATAACCATTACCACGGGGGAAACGCATGGCAATTGAACGAGTAGTATAGTTAATTCCAGTTACCACCATCCGCTGTAGTTCGGCTTCATCTTTAGGCGCCATTAAGGTCATATTCGGAATACAACGTAGATAGGCAATGTCATACATCCCTTGATGGGTAGGCACCATCAGCACCCACAATTCCGGCTCGATCTAAACAGAAGAACACAGGTAGGTTTTGAATGCATACATCATGAATAATCTGGTCGTAGGCGCGTTGTAGGAAGGTAGAATAAATCGCCGCCACAGGACGCATCCCTTCTGATGCTAATCCTGCGGCTAGGGTGACAGCATGTTGTTCAGCAATGCCAACATCAATATATTGATGAGGTAGTTTAGCTTGAAGTTTATCTAAACCTGTACCTGTAGCCATTGCTGCTGTAATCCCCACAATTTTGGGGTTCTGTTCTGCCAGTTTAACTAAAGTATGAGAGAAAACTTTGGCATAACCAGGGGGTTTAGGTTTAGTAGAAGGAATCGCTTTCCCAGTGGTCAAGTTAAATGGGGTTTGGGCATGATAGCCGACTTGATCTTGTTCAGCAAGTTCATAACCTTTACCCTTCATTGTAGACACATGTACTAAAACTGGGCCTGGTATTTCATGTGCCTGTTGGAAAGTAAGTATCAATTCTTCTAAGTTATGACCATCCACTGGACCCATGTAAGTAAAACCCAGTTCTTCAAAAACTGCTCCTACTTTGGGAACAGCCAAGCGTTTCATTCCTTCTTTGATTCTTTCTATTTCTGGAGTGAAAGATTCACCAACAAAGGGAATTTGCTTGAATTGTTCTTGAAGATTATCCTTCAGAAATTGGACTGGGGGACTAAGACGAATTTTATTCAAGTAGCGGGGAATTGCCCCGACATTGGGCGAGATGGACATCTCGTTGTCATTCAGAACCACTAATAAATTAGTTTTGGGTAAATGTCCGGCGTGGTTGATGGCTTCTAAAGCCATACCCCCAGTTAACGCTCCATCACCAATTACAGCGACAGCTTTATATTTTTCTCCTTGTAAGTCACGAGCTAAAGCCATACCCAATGCGGCTGATATACTAGTAGAAGCATGACCTGCACCAAAATGGTCGAATTTGCTTTCACCGCGTTTGAGATAACCGGCAATTCCTTCTTTCTGTCTGAGAGTATGGAAATTGCTGTAGCGTCCGGTAATAAGTTTGTGAGGATAAGCTTGATGTCCAACGTCCCAGATCACTTTATCTCGATCCAAGTCCAGCGTTTGGTAAAGTCCCAGGGTTAGTTCTACGACTCCCAAGCTGGTCCCAAATGCCCGCCAGTTGCGGCTACGGTTTGTAAATGCTTATCACGAATTTGACGGGCAACTTGTTGCAATTGCCGAATCGACAAACCATGCAACTGGTTAGGATGGGTAATTTCACTCAGATGCATATAATGCGGTTTCCCTCTCTCTACTTTTGGCTTTCTTTGATTTTCCCATGCTTAGATCATCAGCAGAATTTTACTGCTGCCAAGCTGTTATATAAATATATATTACAGTAGTCAGGGGAGAGGGAGGTGGGGAGGTGGGGAGGTGGGGAGGTTTTTTTGTAATATCGTCAGTTAGAGAAAAATTCCCTAATAAGAAATTTTCTCCTCTGCCCCTCTGCCCCTCTGCCCCTCTGCCCCTCTGCCCCTCTGCCCCTCTGCCCCTCTGCCCCTCTGCCCCTCTGCCCCTCTGCCCCTCTGCCCCTCTGCCCCCCTGCCCCCTGCCCCCTGCCCCTCTGCTCCTCTGCTATCGTGTTTCCTTCTTCAATAAATATTTATATTTGCGATAAAATAGTAATATGGGGTATTTAAAACGTTTTAGAAGAAACATAGGTAATAAATAATGTTTGTTGAGAAAGAGATTTTGGACAATAATTCTCTACCAGTATCAGATAATAACAATAAAATATCTATCGAATCCTTAGCTCAGGAATGGGCAAAAAAGTATTTGCAAAACCTTCAGATTGAGACTAGCAATCAAAAAAGTCCTACTGGAAAACAGGATTTATCGGAAATTCTCTCTCCCGAAGGCAGAAAAATGACCGCGCAAAAAATTCTGTCCTCTTTACGTAGTGTCAGCGCTCAGGCTTGGAATAAAACTGAGGCATTGTTATCAGTAGAATTACAGCAACATCGTCTTGACCCTAATATCATTAATCCTTGGGAAATTGCTGGTGATTCTTTTAATATCTACCAAAAAGCCTTGGAAATATACACCCAGCCAGTAAATTCTCTGGAGCCACAAACACTCTCACTTGATAATGAACAGTTTACTCCTAACCATTTGGCTAGGATGATTAGTCCAGAAATAGGAGTGATGAGAAAAAAATACACTAATCTTGACCCTAGAATTATCGGCTATGTAAGTATGCAGTTTCATTACACTAGCCAAATGCTGATCGAACAACTGGAGTCGGTAGAGCGATCGCTGATTAGTGCATATTTTAAAATCATTGATGATCATTTATATATGCCACTGCAACGTGCATATGAGGCTGCTGCTAACCATGATTATAATTCTTTGGTCATGTCCGCAGTGCGAGAACTATTACCAGTAAGTACACAAATTTCGCAAAAGATATGTCAAAAGATAGTGGAACTTTTTCCGTCTTACCGTTCTTTATCTGGGATTTTAAGTGATCCAAATGTGAAAATTTCCAGTATTCGAGATGTAGAAATGTTCCAAGTTTATTTGTGGGTATGTGCTTTAGAAGGGAATATCGTCGCCATTCAAGAAGAATTATTTCCTTTGTGTATCATGCTATATCCCCGATTAAAAGTAGATTGGGATTTAATTCGACAAATGTTGCATTTACTCAGTTATGAAATCCGCGATCACCTGACAATTGAGCAAGCTAATACACTGATGCCATATTTTTTAGCTTTGTCACAGATGTTCTCTTCGGAAGTATTAGACTAAACTAGTAGAGTAGGACATTTATCAATGACCAAGTTGTTTCCTCGCTGCGGCTAAAATTAAACGTTGTTCAGCACGAGCGATGGCTTGATAAGTTCTCTCCACTGCATCTGGTTCTACAGAAATGGAAGTTATCCCCCATTGCACCAGCTGATCAATAATTTCTGGATAGAGAGCCGGTGCTTGACCACAGATGGAACAGGGAATTCCTTCCGCATTGGCTGACTTGATTAATTGAGCGATCGCACTCATCACCGCCGGATGACGTTCATCAAATATTTTGGCTAGTTGTCCTTGTTCGCGATCCACACCCAAAATTAATTGAGTTAGATCATTGGTACCGATAGAAATTCCTGATACCCCAGCTTTCACATATTCTGGTAATAAAAACAAGACACTAGGGACTTCGGCCATAATCCACAATTGAAACTGTGATACTTGAGTTAACCCAAATTGCTCAACCTTGCGCCGACAAAATACAAATTCTTCCACAGTCCGCACAAAAGGTAATATCAGGCTAATATTAGTATATCCAGAAGCTTGAACAGCTGCCAGAGCTTTCAATTCTAGCTCAAAAACGGCAGGATTACTTAAATAACTAAAAGTACCTCGTATACCCAACATGGACTGTGGTGAAACCGGAAAATCACGACTCAATGACGGTAAATCTTGAGGACGCCAATCCAAGGAACGATAAAAAACTGGTCGTGGTGCAAAAGCGTGAGCAAAATGCTTAACTTGCTCAGACCATCGCTCTAATAATTCGATTTCCCGCCCACCCAGCAGCCAACTATTAGGGTGTTGTCCGGCTAAAATATTCACCGCCATTAATTCTGAACGCAATAAACCGACACCATCCACAGGAAAACTTTTTACTTGCTCAATTAAACTAGACTGACTCAAATTAACAAGCAGTTTGGTAGCAATCATCGGTAAATTAGAAATAAACGGTGGATAAGTTAATGGGGTCGGAGATTGGGAAAAAGAGGTATGTTCTAAATCCTCCCCTTCACCACCGTTATTGCTATCGCTTTTAATCCGATATATTTCTCCTCTATCACCATCAACTAACAATCTATCACCCGTTTGAATCAAGATAGTAGCATCCATAGCGTTGACCACAGCAGGTATGCACAATTCCCTGGATAGAATTGCTCCATGACTAGTTAATCCTCCTTGTTCTGTGATAATTCCGGCTACTTCTTGTAATAATGGCAACCAATCGGGGGTGACAACTGGGGCGATTAAAATCACTCCCTTAGGTATTTGTTCTGGTTTTAGTCCAGAATTAATTACATAGGCATTAGCTAACTTCCTACCCCCAGAGGCGCCAATTCCTTTGAGCAAATATAAACTAGGAATAATGGGATGAGGAGTACTAACCTGAGTTATGTAGAGCTTAGGGGTGGAAGTAGATTGATTAATAGTCCACTTCATGGTCAAGGTAGTTCCAAATTCGCTCACTAATTGATTTCCCACCGTAATGATTTGTTGTAGATATTCTTCTGATAAGGCATAATTTTTTTGTTGGGATTCTTCTAGTGGGTAAACCAATAAAGAATTTTCATATTGGGTCACGGTTAATCTAGGTGGGTTTTCCCAATTAGTTAGTTTGGGTTGATCATCCACACGATAACCCAACAACTTATTACCTAATTGTCGTTCTACAACTCTCCCAGTTTCCGGTTGAATGTAATAAGCGTCTGGTTGAATTTCACCATTAGAGATAGCCAATCCTAATCCCCAGCTAGACTCAATTTCCCATCCAGAGGGATGAGCGTTAAACAAACCGGAAGCGAGTGCATTATCTACTGGTTGCACTAAAACCGCTAAATTAATTTTTTGCAGGTCAACTCCGGCTTGTTGCCAGTATAGTAGACTTCTAGCTCGAAACAACTGACTCCAAACGTATTTGAGGGCGATGGCGATCGCTTCTGAATTGACAGCACAAAAGACTGAATCTAGCAACCCAGATATCTTACCTATCGGTTGAGTAGAAGCAGGTATTGTCAAACTAGGACGAAGAATCAAGCAGTTACTATGCCATTCTTGAACTGCTTGAAAAATTTCAGTTGTCCATGCAGCTGGGATGGTAGCTGTAATCATCTCTTGACGTAAACGGACAGCAACTTGCTGAAGCTGACGCCAATTATTTACATCCAAGTGTAATGAAGAGTGGGGCAAGTCAGCAACTAATGACTCAGAACTATTGAGAGTTTCGAGAAACAGCCGTAAAAATTCGGCGGAAACAACAAAACCTGGGGCGACTGGGTAGCCCCGTTGTATGATTCTGCTCAAATAAAATGCCTTGTCACCGACATTAGCGCGGTCTTGTGGTTTAATTTGATCAAGCCAGTAGAGTTTTTCCACTCAATTAGTTTATTTTGTCTGTTAGTAGTATTATCTTCAGATATCTATAATAACTGACCAGGAACTAATTGAATAATTCTAATACTTTGGCGAAAATTGGTTCTTCTCTCCTGATTTGGAAAATTGATTTCACCAAATTAATAAATTCTACATCTGATTGAGAGTGATTTTCCATTGTTTTACTAGCCGCATAAAAACTGACATCATCAATATTTAATTCATTGGTATTAGCAGTTTGAAACTCAGATTTTTTTCGATTCCAGGAGAGGGATTTACCTCGTAATGTAAATTGAAACCAGACTATTTCATCATTAACTAATTCAAAAAAAACATCAAAATAAGGTTCTCCACCTTGGAACCAAATTCTATTTGTACCAAGTTTATGACTTTGTTTAAGTATTTTTTGGTCAATAGCCCGTAATGATAAACCTAGTGAGGTGATATCGTTTTTATTCAATGTGTCATTAATGTTGTGCATAACTGAACCGAACCTAGATTACTTAAATTTTGTAAATACAAAGTTAATTTGAGCAGAAGTAATACCAATTCAAAATTCCTAATACCCGACCAAGAAGGTAAACCGACAAAATTCAAAAACAAGAAAATCAGATTATATCTGGGTTGAGTGGGATTAAATTTCGCGGAGAATTTTCGGGAAATGGTATCAGGGGTCAGGAAGTCGAATGCTTGGGATTGATTCTGATTACTGACGGATGTATTTGGGTATAGCCTGGAAAATGCACCCTAAGTATATTTAACCAGGCTTAGTAGTTTCTCTGTCTCAATTAATTAGAATTTTATTACAAACAGTCTAAATAAGACTAATATCTTTTCCGATAGAAAATAAAAAGACTATTTTAGTGAAGTATTTGATACTTGAGTAATTGAGCAGCAAATACAACTCAGTAATTGCCCCTCAATCACAAATTGCTCCAGCTTTGACAAAGAGGATTTGGGAGGAATTTAACCACTGGGCATCAAAACTACCTAAGTGAGTAGTAGTGATTAAAGTTTGGAAACGGTCTTGAATCGCATCAAGTAATTGATTTTGACGGGATAAGTCTAATTCGGCCAGAACATCATCTAGTAAAAGCAGAGGCGGTTCTTTAATCACTTCTTCAATCAGTTGTAATTCGGCTAACTTCAAAGCCAAAACTAAAGTTCGTTGTTGACCTTGAGAACCATATTGTCGAGCAGGTGTCTGGTTAATACTCAAGTCTATTTCATCCCGATGCACGACCAGGGTAGTACCTCGATATAATTCTGCGGTGGCTCGCTGTTGGATTTTATCTAAGAAAGCTGCTGGTAATGCTTCGGGATGACTGTCTGAGAAAGGAACACTAGGCGTATACTGGATTTGGAGATTTTCTGTACTACCACTAATGCTAGCATGCCAAGCTGCCGCCATGGGGGACAATCTTTGAATAGCGCGATCGCGTCTTCTAATCACCCTAGTACCAGTAGTAGCTAATTGTGCATCCCAAATCGCTAATTGTTCAGGATTGAGAGAGTGAGGATCGGTAGTTCGAGCTTGTTTCAAAAAAGCATTGCGTTGACGTAATACTTGGTGATACTGCTGCAACAAATAAGCATAGACTGGTTCAAGTTGAATCAGTAGCGTATCCAACCAATGACGACGACCTTCTGAACCACCTCGCACCAAATCTAAATCCAGACTGGAAAACTGGACAGCATTGACAACACCGAGAAAATCCATTTGACGACGGACAGTTTCCCCATTGAGACTAACAGTACGACGACCATTGCGACGTAAAGTTAAAGTCAATTCACTGTCACCTGTTTGTCGTGCTAGAGTAGCATGAACTTGAGCGATGGCTTCTCCATCTTGAACCAAATCGCGATCGCGAGCCATGCGATGAGTTCTTAATGTAGCTAGTAACTCTACCGCTTCTAATAAATTAGACTTTCCCTGAGCATTATTGCCGACTAAGATAGTTTTAGCAGCAGTAAAATCAACCGTTTGCTCTTGATAATTACGAAAATGTTTGAGGTGAATATTTTTTAGGTACATACGCCGCGACCCGACAACCAAAATTGCTACAACGAGCATCACGCAAACTCCGGCTGCGAAGAGTAACGCGACAGTTCCTAGCGTTGTTGACCCAAGAACCACCACGTAACAGCTTTGGTGAATTCGCGATTTGACTAAACCAAGCGCTACCATTTATAGGCGCATTGATATAATTGTCATGCCAATCATCTAAACACCATTCCCAGACGTTACCATGCATATCGCACAAACCAAAGGCATTAGGAGGAAAAATTCCTACTGCTGTAGTTTGTTCTGGATATTTGCCGATGGGTGCTGATGCATAAGGATAATTACCATCATAATTAACTAAATCTGGGGTAATACTTTCACCAAAGTGAAATGGTGTAGTCGTCCCAGCTCTACAAGCATACTCCCATTCTGCTTCACTGGGTAATCTATAGTTTTTGCCAGTGGTTTGACTTAAGCGCCGACAAAACTCAACGGCATCATCCCAATTGACCCGTTCAACGGGGAGATGATCACCTTTGAAATTAGAAGGGTTATAGCCCATCACCGCTTGATATTGTGCCTGTGTCAATGGATATCTAGCCATAAAAAAACTGGGGACTGTGACTTGATGCTGGGGACTTTCATCTAAATCCCGCTCATCATCATGATCAGGTGAACCCATATAAAATTGTCCGGCTGGTATTTTCACCATTTCTAACTGGATATTATGGCTCAATTGTTCCACAAAATAATTAGCTCTAGTGTGGCATTTATTGATAATTTTCCCTTGAGCATTGGTAGTAACAGTTTCAAAATTCAAGGTCTTAAGTTGCACAGGAACCAAATCCTGAGAAACTTGAATACTTTTAATCTCTGGTGTAATTCCTAAATAAGTAAACCATTCTTCGATGGACTGAGGACGGTTTTTGAAATCTAACTCCATCCCCTTGAGAATGGCATCATTAACTTTTTGACTAATTTCCGGATTTGATAATTGAGGCGGTTGAATATCTATCTTCATATCCAACATAATTTTAGCATTTAAATAAGGACTTGGTAAAGGGATGAATGGTGGATTTTTAACTGCTATTAAAACAAATAAAGTTGCGGCTAAAGAATATATATCTAATGCAGGAGTAAAATTACTTCTATCTTCAAATTGTTCAGGGGGGGCAAAAGTGGCAGTTTTTACATTTGTCAAACTCATTAATTGTGCAAAATCTACTTCTCTAGCTAATCCAAAATCAATTAAAATCGCCTTATTATCGTGTTCTTGTAATAATATATTGTGTGGTTTAACATCTCGATGCAGATAATTGCGACTATGAATATAACTTAAAGCATTACCAATTTGTTTAATAATTTCTAAACCGGCACTTTCAGAAAAAGTACCTTGAGATTGCAAACACTCTTGTAAGTTTTTTCCTTTAATATACTCCATCACCATACACCACAAACCAAATTCTTGAAAAAGTTCTGGATAAACTTTAACAATATGAGGATGGTCAAAGGTAGCTAATACCATTGCTTCCGTATTAAACTTCTGCTGTTCTTGCTCTAATATTTTCTCAAAGCCGGATGTATTGCCATTTTTTTCCCGATAACGATTTTCGATCACATCGACATTAACAGTTTTGATAGCTACCTGTTTTTTCCTCTTCTGATCTTGAGCTAAATAGGTAATACCAAATCCTCCCTTTCCCAGAATATCAATAATTTGATATTGTCCGTTTTTTAGTTCCTGTCCTAGAGTAAAATAATTCATAGAAATACTCGGTATAAGGTAAACCCAGTGTACACACAAGTAGGGGCGTATGGGCAGGGGGAGGAAAGAGAATTAAAATATCCTTTTACCCAACCACCCAACCACCCAACCACCCCATCACCCCATCACCCCATCACCCCTACATTTGATACATAATTACCTTACCTTTCCAATCTTCCTCAACAAACACTAAATATTGACCATTAGCGCGACGAAAAGCACGAACACCATATGGAATATCAACCCAACCACTTTCACTACCGACTTCTGAGCCTGGTTTGAGCTTTTGGAACAATGTACCTGTGCTGGAATTGTAGACATATACCTCTGCGGTTTTGACAGTGACTGCAAATACATAGTCTCCAGCCACACTCATTGCAGCTGTATCCACATTTCGATTCCCTACGTTGTCATAAGGAATTACGATTCTGACACGAGGAGTACGATTTCCTTGACTCCAATTATCAAAACGGACAATTTCTGAACCGACTACACCGCTATCATCTCCTACTGACGGATGATCTTTCGTAAAACCTGACAAATACATCGTATCTGTGGCTGGATAATATTCAATTCGTCGCAAATCAGTAAACAGGCTGGGAGTAGCTTGCTTGACCATTGACGTATAATTATAGACGGGATTTCCTTTGGTATCTAGTCCCTGTAAAGGATAGCGTCGGATACCATCTGATGAGCGCAAAGCTTTCCACATATCTCCTTTGCTATCTACCCACCATCCACCTAAATAGGGATAATCTTGGCTGACATTGTACTCATTACTATCGAAAGAACCATTCCCATTAGTATCCCGCCAAATCCATTCTCCTTTACTGGGTTGATTAGGTGGCCAAGTCCCGGAAATGACTGGTTTATTAGCACCGTTACTACCCACAAACATACCCGCAGGAATAGCAATTTTACCGTCTGTGCTGGGGTTGAAACGATAAATTTGCATAAAAGTACCATACATATCAGTAAGATACAAAAATGGCTGACCCTGGATACGGCGGACAAATGTTGCATCAGGTGATGTATGTAACCGAGCATCTTGGGGATATTTAAAAGGATTGACTGTGTAATCTTTATAAGTCCACTGCTTTCCTGGAGACTTACTGAAGTCCATCACATAATGCTCTTGTTTTGTGAATACGTCCAAACCATCAGTTTGGGGGTCAGCATCGGCATTATCTACAAATATCAATCCTAGTAATTGCCATTGTTGTTGTCCTGATGAGGAAAACTTTCTTAAATCAGTCCCTGATTTATTGAAGCCATTATTATTGATATAATAATTTCCGGCAGCATCTGTACCCACTCCACTTAAACCATAAAGTTTTAAGGGTTGGTTTTCTCCTGGTATACCGCCATAAAGACCATTCGCATTACCAAAAGTACCAACTTGTCTTGGTTGGCTATTAATGTTGTAAATCAGTATTTGCTGAAGTACACCATTTTCTGCTACTAATAGTCTACCTTGATTATCAATGGCGATCGCCGTTGGGTCTACAACAGTGGTAATTTGTTGTCCTAAAAATAGTCCAGCTGGGGAGTAACGGACAATTTTGGCAGCAGTAGTCGCTTTCTTGGGTTGAATAATCCATAAATTACCTTGTAAATCAACCGCGATTTTACCTGGATTCGCCACACTAAAGTTGCGAGTTTCCGTCATGGTATTAGGATTGTAGACACGAATCAATTGGTTAGCAGCATCACTGATAAATAATTGATTGTTAGCAATCGCCAAACCAGTCACTTCGCTTTTAGTGCTGATGATGAGCATGCTTTTATCCCAACCCCGACCACCAGTAAAGGGAGCAGCTTTTCCGGCTAAAGTATAGCGTCTGACACAGTACCAAGTTGTGCCATCGGGAGGGTAATCTTGTGATGTACTGCCAATACTTCCTTGAACCATGGCAATATAAATATATTGACTACTAGCGGTAACGGCTTGACCACCATTTCGACTCCAGCCATGAGTATCCTCAATAACAGCAGTCATTTTACCATCTTTATAGACTGCGGCTTCTGTTCCCCCTTCATCCCAGTGACTATCAGTGTAAACTGAGCCATCGGTGGCAACATACATTGCTTCGATATTATTTTGGACTCGAAGAGTTCCACCACCAACAGTATTACCAATCCATGATGTTTGATAAGTGGGTGTAGATGTAACAGCCCAGTTATGGGTCATTCCTACACAAATAATCATTATCCCCACAACCAGACTCAATAAAAAATAGGAAAATTTACGTCCTCGCCAATATTTCATCTGAGATAATCGTTTGAGCATTTGATAACATTTCTCCCAACGCAAGTCTAGTGATAATTTATGTTTCATCTCGATGATATGACCCCTTTGAAAAACCCAGACATAGGTAGGTGGCTCCAATCAAGAATTGGGGATTTTGATTTGTTTTGCGAATAAATTCGCTTGCTGATAACCCTGTTTAAATTTCGGATGTTTAATCTTCAATCCCATGATCCAAAATTTAAAATCTAAAATTTGGTTAGATGAATTCCTGATTAGCTAACTTTAGCTATCAACCAAGTGTGGAAATTTCTACTAGATTAGAAAAGGAGGAAATTAACCTAGTTTTTTAGATATTAAATAAATATCATATTGATTTAATATCACAATTTGAATTTTAGCATAGTCTCTGTTTAATCTGTGTTAAGAATTACTAAGTATCATGAGAATTACTCGCTCGGTTGCACATATATTTTGTATATTTTAAGGCAATACGGTTTAGTTAAGGAAGGAGAGGGAACTGAATATGATCATTCTGAGCGACAGAATTCATTACCTGCTACAAATTAAAAACAATAGCAACTCAGTTACTTTTTTAGTATTGGTACAATATATCTATAGATTAACAAACACTGGAAATTTAAATCCATATTCATCAAAACTTTATCAAGATAACATGAATTTTAAAAATCGCTGATTCTCGACGGAGAAATATTGATTTTATTAACACCAAATCAATCGAAAATATTTATACAAGATAGATAACATTAAAATTGTTGAAATGTCTATATTGACTAGATAAATCTCCAAAAAAGAAGGAATCAAATTTAATATACCCTATCAGTGTGGTAGTAAATTAATCAACCAATCATGATTTAGTTAGTTAGTAGATAATAGCAATCATCTTTAAACAGGAAATTGTAAAATAACTTTAATTGTATTGACAAAAACATATAAATCGTTTATAAATTGTTGGTCTATGCCTGATACTTCAGAATTTAATTCCCGAATTATTCACAAATGGGGAGTTAAATAGCACAGGGGTTTTCCCGAAACCAGACACTTCACAAATTTATTAACATCTCGTGAAAAAATTAGAGATAATGATTTAGGTTGAGGTTTGTATCGAGCATGACTTTAATATAGAAAATATTCCTTAAAATTTAAGGAGTCAGGATACAGAACAACCTGAAAACGGCAAAATATAGGATTTCTGTATGAGTGGTGCTAAATATAAAAATAGTTGATTATATTGTGTAAGAAAACAGGAGATATATCTGAGTGATAGATAACAAAAAAAAGACTAATCCAGCATCAGCATCTATTTTAATATTAGGGTTAGGTTGGTTTCCCAAAACTCCCGGAGGATTAGAACGGTATGTGTATGAACTAACTGATAAATTAGCAGCGAATCAAGACAAAGTAGAATTATGTGGAGTCGGTTTACCAGAAACTCTAGCAAACTTACCGATTAAGCTGACTAATTTAGCATCTCCAGATAGTAAAATTTGGCAAAGACTGTGGAGCATTCGCCGGAAATTTTATCAAACTAGATATAGTCAACCTGATGCCATTAACTTACATTTTGCATTATATAGTTTTCCGATTTTAGACCTTTTACCCAAAGGTGTACCAGTTACTTTTAATTTTCATGGACCTTGGGCTTCTGAAAGTAAGCAAGAGGTGATTAATAAAAAAATGAGTATTTTACTCAAGCAATGGATGATAGAACAAAATACTTATAATCGCTGCGATCGCTTTATTGTTCTTAGTCAAGCTTTTGGTCAATATTCTCCATCAAAATTATCAAATTCCCTGGAGCAAAATTAATGTAATTCCTGGGGGAGTGGATATTAATCATTTTCAAGATAACTTATCATCCCCAGCAGCACGAATACAATTAGGTTGGCCAACCAATCGACCAATTTTATTTACATCCCGACGTTTAGTATATCGCATGGGAATTGATAAACTATTGCAGCCCTAGCTATAATTAAACCGAGAATACCTGATGTTTGGTTAGCGATTGCAGGTCGTGGTCATATTCAAGCTGCACTAGAACACAAGCTAAAGAACTGGGATTAGAGGATAACGTCAAATTTTTAGGTTTTTTACCAGATGAGGAGTTACCAGTAGCTTATCAAGCTGCTGATTTAACGGTAATGCCTAGTCAATCATTTGAAGGTTTTGGATTAGCAATTTTGGAATCTCTAGCTTGTGGAACTCCAGTAGTTTGTACACCTGTGGGAGGAATGCCTGAGATTTTACAAGGATTTTCACCCCAGTTAATTACTGATTCTATTTCTACGGAAAGATATTGCGGAAAAATTATCACAAGTGCTATTGCAAGAAATCGCGGTTTCTTCCAGAGAAGAATGTCGTAACTATGCAGTTAGTAACTACGATTGGACAAATATTGCTCAACAAGTACGACAAGTTTTATTAGCTTAAACAGAAAATTTTATGAAAATTCTATTTTTAGACCAAAGTGGTAAACCTGGTGGTGCAGAATTATGTTTAATTGATATTGCTAAACCTTATGGTGATGATGCTTTGGTGGGTTTATTTGCAGATGGTGATTTTAAAATTTTGCTTGAGCAGCAGGGAATTCCGGTGGAAGTTTTCGCAACCCAAGGGATTCAAGTTCGCAAACAAAGCAGTTTATTGACAGCATTAGGAAGTTTGGGACAACTCACACCACTGATTCAGAAAGTAGTTCATCAAGCGCGGGAATATGATTTAATTTATGCTAATACTCAAAAAGCATTGGTTGTGGGTGCAATAGCTAGTTTTTTGTCTGGTCGTCGGTTAGTTTATCATTTGCATGATATTCTTTCCTCAGAACATTTTAGTAAAACTAATTTACGAGTCGCAATCACCTTAGCAAATCGGTTTGCTTCGTTAGTAATTGCTAATTCTCAAGCTAGTGCAAAAGCATTTATGGAAGCGGGTGGAAAACCAGAACTTATCGAAGTTGTTTATAATGGATTTGAACCAAAAATTTATCAAAATCGTGAAAGTGAAGCTAAAGAACTAAGACAAAAATTAGGAATCGAGGAAAAATTTGTCATTGGACATTTTAGCCGACTTGCACCTTGGAAAGGTCAACATATTTTAATTTCTGCTCTAGCTCAAAGTCCACCGGAAGCGATAGGAATATTAGTGGGTGATGCATTATTTGGTGAACAAGACTATGTGCAAGAGTTGCATCAGCAAGTGAAAGAATTGGGATTAGAGAACCGGATTAAATTTTTAGGATTCCGTGCTGATATTCCTCAATTAATGACAGCTTGTGATTTGGTAGCACATACATCTATTGCTTCTGAACCATTTGGGAGAGTAATTGTGGAAGCAATGCTGTGTGGAAAACCTGTGATTGCTGCTAAAGCGGGAGGAGCAATAGAATTAGTAGAATCGGGAGTTAACGGTTTTTTAGTTACACCAGGAAAACCGGAAGAGTTAGCAGAAGTAATTAATATGTGTATTCAGGAAACAGAAAAAACTGCTATGATGGGTAGTCAAGGCGAGAATTAGTGCTAGTCAGCGTTTTGATGTGGTCAATATTAATCAGCAAATTGAACGGCTTTTGAAAAAAATCAATTACAATAAATTAAGGGATTCGTAGAATATGTCCTCTCCAGCGAAGTAGAACAGCAGCTTGAGCTTTGCAAAGCATAAAACAGTCAGTTTGGTTATTCCCAATTCTGATCGGATTACGCCAGCATCAGATGCCGCTTTTGCCTTGGTAATGCTAGCATCTACACCTAGTGGTGATGCTTATATATTTGCAGAGTATGAAAGTATGTTTAAAAATGCAGGTTTCTCCCAATGTCAACTCCATCCCTTAACACTTATAGAAAAGCAGGTAATTATTGCTAGCTTTTAGAAAGTTTTCGCCACGGAATCTGGTTTTTGTTTGACAATAAATCCATGTAGTTTGTGTATGAGAAAACTCTTGTGGAACAGGCAAGATGCCTGTTCTGTTCTTAATAAGCAGGCAAGATGCCTACTCATTAATATAATTTTGCCATTACTGATATTCTAAAAACAGCAATAACATTACAAAAAACTGGCAAAACAAAACTACAACAATGGAAACCACTACAAAACTACCTCATTGGTTCGTTCCCAGAGACATTGATGAAGCAACAGTTTATTACTTCACGAATGGAAATGGTTCGGCTTTCTCAAAGTAGGATGTAATATCACCAAGAAGTTTATTATAATCACCAGAGTTGAAATCTGCTTCTGTGTGAGGAAGTTTAATCTGCATGGGTTTTGTACTCGTCTTCAGGATATCCGATTTGAGGTCAACCCACCATATATTCGGACTGAGTGCATCTGCAAAGTAATAAACTAGATTTTTATGATCTATCACGGTACTCCATATTGTCTCACTTATATAGTTTTCGTCGCTTCCAAAGGCTGACGGTGCAGCAGCATTACGAATTATACTAAAAGTGTCGGCGATCGCTTGCCTTAGTTTTTGTGAATCGCCTTGGGAAGCTGCCCATAAGTAATATGAGGCACGGATAAATCGAGCTTCGGAACTTTTACTTCCTGGTAGATCCTTATCTGTTTTCCAGGATGGTTGATCACCTTTTAAGAATTCTTGATATTGATTCAGATGATCCTGATAAAATGGATCATTGGTTAGTACTCGATAGCTTGGGTTATGGTATACCTTCAGAATGCCTTCCTGATACTCAAAAATTGCGGAATCAGCATTGGCATCAGAAACGGCTAGGTGAAGGTTAGCAGTTCAATCCGTTCCGGGTATTATCAAGGTGCGTCTAGCGAACAAGCGGTGGAATTAGCTTGGGAAGCAGGATTAGTTGCTTGTTTTGGTTCCGGTTTGATAGAATTTGCTGGAGCTTGGGTGGGAGAACCTCTCCGTCGCATTGCTCCTCGTGCAGCATTACTTTCCACTTTAAGCGGAATAGCTATCACTTTTATTGCTATTGGTTTTCTATTTCGCACCTTTGCTAATCCTGTAGTCGGTTTAGTTCCTCTAGGTGTAATTCTCTTAACTTATTTTGGTAAAGTCCGATTTGGTATCCCTGGTGGTTTATTAGCTGTTCTATTAGGAATCGCTCTAGCATGGGGAACTGGTCTAGTCAGTTGGGATTATGCTAAATTTACCGCTACTCTGGAACCCATTGGAATTTATCTACCAGGATTGTGGTTGGGAAAATTGTGGAGTAGTCGTTCGGTGTTGGTGGAATATTTCAGCATCATTCTCCCCATGGGGTTATTTAATTTGGTCGGTAGTCTCCAAAATTTAGAAAGTGCGGAAGCTGCGGGTGATACTTATCCCACTACTCCCTGTCTTGCGGTGAATGGAATTGGAACTTTAGTTGCGGTTATTTGTGGTTCTTGTTTTCCGACAACTATTTATATTGGTCATCCTGGTTGGAAGGCTTTGGGCGCAAGAGTGGGTTATTCTATTGTTAATGGTATATTGATGGGAGTGCTGTGCTTAACTGGAACAGTCGCAGTCCTAGCTTATTTTGTCCCCATTGAAGCGGGAATGGCAATTGTGTTGTGGATTGGGATTGTGATTGTGGCTCAAAGTTTTACTGCAACTCCATCTCATCATGCACCTGCTGTGGTTGTGGGTCTATTACCGGGGATTGCTGGTTGGGGTGCTTTAATTGCCAAAAATGCCCTCAGAGCCGCAGGTTTGGGTACACCAGAAAAACCTTTCACCCCTGCTTTGATTGAGCAGTTTAAGTTGAGTGATACTTATATTCATGGGGCTTTTGCTCTGGAGCAAGGGTTTATTTTTTCGGCGATGATTTTAGCTGGCATTACTGTTTATATTATTGAACGCAAGTTTCGTCAAGCTGCTTATTGGTCGGCTATTGCTGCGATAATTTCCTGGTTAGGATTAATGCACAGCTATCGTTGGACTATTGCGGATACAGTAGTAAATTTAGGTTGGGGAACTGGTGCACCTTGGGCTATTGGTTATCTTTTGTTAACAATTTTGTTTTTCTATGTTGATTGGCAAGAAAGAGTAAAATAGTGAAAATTTAAAAAAGCTGAAGAGAAGATTAAGCGAATATTCTCAATCCCATTACTCTCCAGCATCAACTATTTTTACTATTCGTCTACAGGTTTAGGTCGGATTAACAACAAATTCACAATAACAATGACTAGTAAATACCTTGAAATGTTGAATTATTACTTAAAGCTACAGCAAAATGAATCTGAAAAGAGTAATTTTATCAGTTTAATGAGATTACTTTTTGCGTTAGTTGGATTTGTAAGTATATATAATTTTTTTCAGAATTTCCAAAATATCTGGCTGATTATTTTTATAACATCAATTGTTATAGTTTTGATATTAATCAAAGTTCATAGTGTAGTTATTAAGAATGAAAGATTTTATTCATGTTTAAAGAAAATAAATGAAGAAGAGAATGAATATATACAAAATGGTTATCTTCCTTTTGATAATGGGGAAGAATATAACCTTACCTCTAATTCATTTACTAGAGATATTGATATTTTTGGAGAAGGTTCTCTTTTTCAACATCTGAATAGAACACAGACTTTTATGGGTAAAGAAACACTTAGCAAGCTTCTGCTTACAGGCTTAAATACTAATAAAATTTTACTTTATCACGAAGCAATACAAGAATTAGAAAAGAAACTTGATTGGAGACAAAAGTTTAGGGCAGTTGGAATGTTATATTCAGAAAATAAAGAATCTTATTTTAGACTAATTGAATGGAGTAGTACAGACGAAAATCAATTAGTAAAATTGCCCAAAATACTGTACTATGTTCTTCCTACTATACTATGTACTACACTGATTTTATTTTTAATTAGTCGATCCAGTATTTTAGTTATAGTAAGCTCTATTTTATTTGTTACAAATTTACTTGTATTTATAATAAGCTATAAAGATATTCAGAGTAAGTTAATATTAGCAGAAAAAGCGTATAGTTCAATTGAGAAATATAGTAATTTAATTCAAATGATAGAATTAGAAGAATTCTCAAACTCAGTTTTACTAGAACTTAAATTAAATTTAAACAGTGATAAAATTGAAGCTAGTAAATGTGTAAAGCATCTGGGTAGAATTTTAGAAAGACTGGAAACGATTAACAACCTGTGGGGTGTAATTTTACTCAATGGTTTTTTTCTTTATCATTTGCACGCTTTATTATCTCTATCTAAATGGAAATCAAATTATTCTTACCGCGTCAAGATTTTCTTAAATACGGTTGGTGAATTTGATGCTTTGGTAAGTTTAGCAAATTTTGCTTTTAATAACCCACAATTTACATACCCTAAAATTAATTATGAGGCTAATCTTTCCTTTAAAGGCTTATCTCATCCTCTAATTAGAGCAGGAATGAGAGCTTGTTCAGATGTATCTTTTGAAAACCAAAAATTCATCTTGCTTACAGGTTCAAATATGTCAGGAAAAAGTACTTTTCTAAGAACGCTAGGTATAAATATTATTCTAGCAAAAGCAGGATTACCTGTTTGTGCTTCTGAAGCGAATGTTTTTCCTTTTCAAATTCTATCTTGTATGAGGAATACAGACTCATTACAAGAAAATAAATCATATTTTTTAGCAGAGTTAAAATCGCTAAAATTTATTATTGATAGCTTACAAGAAGGATCTTAAATACTTCATTATTCTTGACGAAATTTTAAGAGGTACAAATTCAAAAGATAAACAAATTGGGACTATTGCTCTAATACAAAAATTAGTCAGTCTCAATGCTATAGGAGTAATTGCAACACATGATTTAGAAATTTGTGAATTAACGTATAAGTACGAAAATTACTTAATTAATAAATGTTTTGAAGTGGAAATTTCAAATAATGAATTATTTTTTGATTATCAGCTTCGTGATGGCATTTGTAGGAATACTAATGCTTATTTCATGATGAAACAAATGCAAATTATAGAATAGAGAACATGAATACACTAACCACAAATTGGATAATTGATTACGTGAATATTCTCAATACAATTACTCCCCAGCATAAACTATAGATAAGCAGCCGGAATTCAAGCAAGACTAATTGAATTAAGGAGTAGGCATTTGGCTTCTCTTCCAGAGCGTCTAGCTGCTAGCTGAACTTGATTGTATACCAAGAAACCATGAATCTCAAAGATAAAACTATTCTCATCACCGGAATTGGTGGCTCCATTGGCTTACGTGCTGCCCAAATGGCTCTATCTCAAGGGATGCAAGTGAGAGGACTACAACGTTCTGAAAATGGGGCTAAAAAAGCCAAAAAATTAGGTGCTGAGGTTATTATAGGCAATATAACTGATGAAATGGCGGCTATTCAAGCTTGTGAAGGAGTTGATATCGTTCTGCATACAGCTGCTATTGTTAAAGAAGGTGGCTCACTTAAACATTTTCGGGAAGTGAATGTTGGTGGGACTATTAATATGTCCAAAGCTGCTAAAAATGCTGGGGTAAAAACTTTTGTTCATCTCTCTAGTGTCATGGTATATGGTTTCAATTTTCCAAATCGGGTGACAGAAGTGAGACCCAATTTCGGGGAGAAAATAATGCTTACTGTCAAACAAAAATAGAAAGCGAAAGCGAAATTTTAAAACTTAATTCTCCACCAGATTTTGGTGTTATTATTATTAGACCGTCAGATGTTTATGGTCGAGGAAGTACTTCTTGGGTATTGCGTCCATTGCAATTAATGCAAAAAAGAATGTTTGCATTACCTAATGGTGGACGGGGAGTGATGAACCATGTATATGTAGATAATCTGATTGATGGGATATTTTTGGCTGTGGAAAAAGAAGCTTATGGAGAAGCTTTTAATATCACAGATGGGGAAGAAACTTCCTGTAAAGAGTATTTTACACGTCTAGCTAAAATTGGTAATAGCCCTGCTCCGTTTTCTCTTCCCGCAAGTGTACTCAAGTCCATAGTTCAATTACGCTGCTGGAGTCAATCTGTTCTTGGTCAAACTCCTGATGCTCTACCAGATTCTATAGATTTAATCAATCGTCCCTATGCGTATTCTATTGCTAAAGCTCAAAGTCAACTTGGTTATCAACCGAAAATAAATTTGGAGGAGGGAATGCGACGCACACAGGAATGGCTTGAGAAAATTGAATTTGGAAAGAATTTATAGTCCAATACGCTTGGTGTTAAGCTGAAAAATGAGATAGAGTCCCTACTGTCATCCTGACCGGAGGGAAGGATTGGAAATCCTTCTCTCCGGTCAGGATGACAATATTACCTTTTCCCTTAACACCAAGCGTATTGATTTATAGTCGGGTGTAGGGATTAGGAAAAACTATTCCCTAAAAATAAAACACCTTTTTGGTATTCAAAAAAGTGTTTATTAATATAACTATAGTTACTTAATGGCTTGAATTACTCCAGTTCACCCCAAAACCAGTTACCTACAGCACCAGGTTCCTTTTCAGTGAGAAATTCTCTCTTAGCAGAAACAAATTCTTGTTTAGAGAGGATACCATCCTGATTAGTATCCAGCTTGGAGAAGACAAAAGCTGATTTTTCAGCACTTAGGTTAAACCCACTGAAGAAGAGACGATGCTCTTGTTCTGATATATAACCATCACTGTCTAAATCAACAATGTCAAACAAAATCTCTATTAAAGGGTCTTTATAATCTGGATTTAAAACTGCTTGCTCTACACCCTGACAAAATTCTTCAGAGACCTTACCATCTCCATCTACATCCGCTTTAGACCAAAAATTCTCCCAAATATAAAGCCACTTCAACAACAAATCTTTGTGAATCTCTGAACCAACCTCTGCGTTACGAATGTTGGCAAATTTCTCAGCAAAAATCTCAGCATCTTCTTTCCCAATGAAGCCTGAATTATTGGCATCCAGATCGTAAAAATGATGCAGTAACTTTTTTCTATGATATTCGCTTAACAATGCTTTTCCCTTTTGCTAACCAAACATACTTACATTATCACATCCGTATGTAGTGAGCAAAAACCGTGCGAATGATTTTTTCTCTCCGTAGCTTTTTAGGTCGTGCATCTGATGCAAGCAAGCTGGGTGTAAAAAAAAGACAAAAGAAATTAATCTTTTGCCTTTTTCTAAAATTTACCTTGGGGTTTTAATCTTCGTCATCGTCATCGTAGTCATCATCAGCATCATCGTCATCGTAGTCATCGTCATCATCAACATCATCGACATCTTCTTCGACGAGTCCGCTCACTACATCAGCAATCAATTCATCTTCTTCATCCAAAATGGAACGTTCTGTACGTCTATTCCCATAACTAGATTCACTCAAAGAAGGTGTATCTAAATTATAAGCACGAGCAGTACGGTCGTCTAATACCATATCTAAAGGATCATCAACTTCATCTAACACACCACTGGTTTCTAAAGCTGCATAATCTTCAATGGCACCACTTTCTTCATAGGCGTTGTAACCAGTACCCGCAGGAATTAAACGTCCAATAATTACGTTTTCCTTTAAGCCTCGTAACCAGTCAGATTTACCTTCTATGGCGGCTTCAGTTAATACTCTGGTGGTTTCTTGGAAAGAAGCAGCAGAAATAAAGCTGTCTGTATTTAAAGATGCTTTGGTAATCCCTAGTAATACAGGAGTATATTGCGCTCTTGCACCACCAGTAATTGACATTGCTTCATTGACTTGCTCAACTTGACGCAATTCGACCAATTCACCAGGAAGCATGGTAGTATCACCACCATCATCAATCCTAACTTTGTTGGTCATTTGACGGACAATCACTTCAATGTGTTTATCTGCAATATCAATCCCTTGAGATTGGTAAACCATTTGTACTTCATTCACCAAAAAGCTTTGCACTTTCTGGAGCGCATAACTAGCACAAGCGTAGATACCATCATCGGAACCGAGACTAAAGAAAATTTCCAAGATTTCGTGAGGATTAGAAGGACCATCACTTAAGGGTTGTCCGGCTAAAACTTGGGAACCATCAGGGACAATCAAGTTTTGTCCAGGCAAGGGGATAATCGGTGATCACACCATTAGCTTCGATAACTTTAATGGCGATCGCCTCATCCCCATCTCCATATACTACCTTAATTTCACCAGCCCGACGGCACAAAATACAAGCTTCTTTGGGTTTACGAGCTTCGAGCAATTCTTCAATCCGGGGTAAACCTTGGATAATATCCCCAGTTTTAGCGCGTTCAAACACCAACAGCACTAAATTATCACCCCGTTGCACTAAATCGCCATCTTCAATCTGCAATACTGCACCAGGACTGACTCGATAAGGACGACCAACGCGGAGGATAACGGAATGAGATGGAGCAGATGCTAGAGAGGAATCATCTCCCTTGGCTTCGGTACCAGTATCTTTCCTGATTTCCACAACTTGACCCGATTCGGGAGCAAAGACACCAGGAGCAATTTGTCCAGCCTTCTACTAACAAGTCACCATTTTTAATTTTGGGTAGGACATTGCTAGGAACGGAAATCATGTCACTATGACGCAACACTAAACAACGGCGGACATTTTCCGTAGCTTTCTTGACTCCGCGCACAATACCACCTTCTTTACACAAGATTTGGGTACGGGCTACCACAGAATTAGGCGCAATGGTCATGCCATCATAGACTTCTAATGTGGTTTGAGTACTACCTTGTGTAGCATCAGCCGTGATATCGCGACGAATCACTAAAGATTCCAAAATTACCAACTGTAAACGTTGAACTTCAGCGTCTTCTAAATCGGGGACTAATTCAATATCCGCAGCCAGAGGAGAAGCACTATGGTCTGCACCTTCTTCGGCATCAATTTCTAATACCAGTTGAGTACGTAGTAACTCTACCCCTTCGACAGATTTGACTCGCTCAGAATCCTTATAAGGTAGACGTTGTACGGCTCGTAACTGAATAGAACGTCCAGTTTGTTGGCTAACAGAAGTAGTGGAAGGGACATCAGGATTACTAGGAACAGCAAACTCGACTACGGGACGACTTAATAAAGCCGGACCTTCTGGAGATTCCACATATTGAATGTAACGTAATTCGGTGGCTAAAGTGCCTTGGAATTCTTCTCCAGGTTGAATAAAAGTATTATCGCGACCCATGACTGCTTCTGGGTCGTCCACCATTAAAAGTTCCCCAGGTTTAATCACTACTTCCCGGAGAATATCGTTCTTTTGCGTCACTTCCACCACACCATTGGTTTGACAGAAGATATCTTTAACGACTTCAGTCCCAGCTTCCACAAATTGTCCATCTTCCACCAACAACAAAGAAATATCTTTGTTGACTTCATGGGTTTCTTCGGGAATCCACAATAAAGTACCACCTTGAACTACTTCATAGCCCAATTTAGCTTTACCTTTTTTCTGGACTTCTACCCCAGCAAATTTGAGGAAACCACCAGTGGTAGTCCGGTAACGGTCATCAATTAATTCAGCGACGACTTGACCATTTTGAACTTTTGTCCCAGGAGTAGTTCTCAAATTGAAAACCTGAGAAGTGGAAGATGGGGAAGTGGGGAGGTAGGGGGATGAGGAGGAAATTTCTTCCCCTGCTTCCCCTGTTTCCCCTGTTTCCCCTGTTTCCCCATTGGACAATCCACCGCTCAGTAATGCTCCTGTGCCAGTATGAATTAAATAATGATTTCGTCCTTGGGAACTTTGGACTGTGACAGTAGCTTGGTCTAAGACGACAGAAGCGGTAATGATTTCAATTTCTCTGGTACTTTTACCAGGGATAGCTTCTGGTAACCGAACCACACCACCATGCACTGTGGTTAACTTGGTTTCCGCTAAGACACCATTGGCGGCAATCTGCATCTCCATTTTGAACGACTAATTCTGCACCTGGGGGTAAATTATAAACTTCCCCAGACAGAATCCAAATCAATCCCCCTCTCGCCGCAGTAATGGTGGTATTACCTTGACGGTCAGTTTTTTGTTCGGGGACAACTTCCGAAAATAAGACTTCTCCAGCTAAATCGGTGGCTACATCCTTCACCGCTTTTTCTGTATTAGCGCGAGTAGTCCGACCTCCTAAAGCCACTTCCGCTAATAGCTGTCCAGCTTTTACCTGTTGTCCATCAAAAACATAAAGAGTGGAACCTTGGGTAACGTTAATTTCCTGATTAGTTTCACTACTATCAGCATCTTTTTTGGGTTGTAAAACAATTACACCATTGGCTTCAACATACAAAGCATCTTCCCCGTGACGGGTACGATATGTTCTTGTCCGCAGTTTGCGCGGGAGTTGAATTGTCCCTTCACTTTTAGAACGAACTTGTTGAGCGACTTCCCCGGTAAATACACCCCCGGTATGGAATGTCCGCATGGTTAACTGGGTTCCCGGTTCACCAATACTTTGAGCTGCGATAATTCCCACCGCTTCTCCCAAATCCACCATTTTGGCGTGAGCTAGACTCCAACCATAACAATGTTGACAAACAGAACGAGCAGCTTCACAAGTCAGGGGAGAACGAACTACTAATTCTACAACTCCAGCATGATGAATTTTCAGGGCTAATTCATCAGAAATAGGAGTATTGCGAGTAGCAACGATTTCCTTGGTAGTGGGATTGAGAACATCTTCTGCTAAAACTCTACCCATCAACCGATCTTTCAAGGGAATTAAGACTTTAGCACCTTCGGTCATGGAGCGGACAGGAACTCCTCTGGTGGTACCACAATCAAATTCCCGAATAATCACATCTTGGGACACATCCACCAAACGTCGGGTCAGATAACCAGAATCGGCTGTACGTAAAGCGGTATCTACTAGACCTTTCCGCGCACCATAAGAAGAAATAATATATTCTGTAACTGTTAATCCTTCTCGGAAATTGGTCTTGATTGGTAAATCAATAATTTCCCCTTGGGGGTCAGCCATCAAACCCCGCATTCCCACCAATTGACGCACCTGGG
This sequence comes from uncultured cyanobacterium, assembly GCA_963766435.1. Lineage (GTDB taxonomy): Bacteria > Cyanobacteriota > Cyanobacteriia > Cyanobacteriales > Nostocaceae > CAVXZH01. The sequence goes on along the minus strand of CAVXZH010000006.1, from coordinate 425,304 downwards.
AAATATTTCCCCGCGCTCCAGAGAAAGCCATCATATATACTGAGTTGAGGGGATTGGTTTTCTTGAAATGGACTACCACCTCATCTTTGAGAGCTTTCGCTGGTACTGTTCCAAGTATCAATTACTTTTTGGAAACGTTCTACTTCAGTAATTTCTCCCCGTTTGTAACGAGCTTCAGTGGCGCGGATTTCTTCTCAGCTGCTCAAGAGGCTTGGAAGGAGGAATCATTAAATCGTCTACACTAATAGAAACTCCAGCTTTAGTAGCATAGCGGAAACCCAAATCCTTCAATTTATCCGCCATTACTGCTGTCCGAGCCGTGCCATAATGGGTAAAAGCCCAAGAAATCAGATTTCTGAGTTGACCTTTGTCAACTACACGATTGCGAAAAGTCATCATGTCGCTGCGCTCCAGATTGAAAATGGATGAAATAGGGAAAGAGGCAACAGGGAACAGGGAACAGGGAACAGGGAAATCTCGATCATTAAAGTTAGAGGATTTAATGAAAACAGATTTCTTTCTAGATTATTATACTCCCTCACTGCCTCACTGCCTTCTGCCCACTGCCTCCTCACGTTGCTAAAGCTTCAACGAATGGTTTTGTTATAAATAACTCGTCCAGGAGTAGTTCTGATATATTGGGAAATTAAATTCCCTTGAGCATCTTGACGCAGACGACGATATTTATAGAGTAAAGTCCGAGTACCGTCATTCATTTTCTGTGACTTCTAAGGGTTCTGTATCTGGTTCACTGGTTTCCATTTCGCCATCAAATCGCACATAAATATAGGCATGCAAATCAACTTGTTCCTGTTCGATAAGCCATGATGACATCTTCCATGGAAGCAAAATATTTTCCTGCTCCCTTGTGTGCATCAGGATTTTCCGCAGTCAGATAATATGCACCCAATACCATGTCTTGGCTAGGGGTAATAATGGGTTTACCCGTGCGGGAGACAGAATATTATTAGAAGCCAACATTAATAATCGGGCTTCCGCCTGAGTTTCCAAAGATAAAGGGACGTGAACCGCCATTTGGTCACCGTCAAAGTCAGCGTTAAAAGCTGGACAGACTAAAGGATGAAGTTGAATCGCTCTCCCTTCCACTAAAATCGGTTCAAAAGCCTGAATCCCTAAGCGGTGTAGGGTGGGCGCGCGGTTTAACATCACTGGATGTCCTTCAATCACTTCTTCCAATACATCCCAAACTTCTGGGATCATTCCGCTAAATCATTTTTTTCGCAGCTTTGATATTGTTCACCAAGCCCGAACGAATCAAACGATGAATCACAAAAGGTTGAAATAGCTCAATCGCCATTTCTCTAGGCAATCCACATTGGTGAATTTTCAGTTTTGGCCGACCACAATCACAGAACGACCGGAATAATCAACCCGTTTACCTAACAAGTTTTGTCGGAATCGTCCTTGTTTACCTTCAATAATGTCAGACAAGGATTTGAAGGGACGGTTGTTAGCTCCGACTACGGTTCGTACCGCGACGACCATTATCAATCAAAGCATCCACAGCTTCTTGCAACATCCGTTTTTCATTTCGGACAATGATTTCTGGCGCCAAATTTCTTGAATCGAGCTAAACGGTTATTGCGGTTAATGACCCGACGATATAAATCATTTAAATCGCTAGTTGCAAAACGACCACCATCCAATTGCACCATTGGACGTAAATCTGGAGGAATCACGGGAATTACTGCCATGACCATCCATTCCGGTTTAGAACCAGTCGCAATGAAGTTATCAATTACCCGCAAGCGTTTAATTAATTTGGCGCGTTTTTGACCTTTAGCATTGCCAATTTCTTCCCGTAAATTTTCCGCTTCTTGCTCTAAATTAATATCCGCTAACAATCGCAATAAAGCCTCAGCACCAATGCCGACTTCTACCCCCACCAGCAGAGAGTCTTCGCTATAAATTTGGTCTTCAATTTCTAGCCACTGGTCTTCACTTAAAAGTTGTTTGTAAGATAAAGTTTCCGCATTACCAGCAGACAGAACACAGTAGGAATTGAAATAAACAATTTGCTCCACATCCCGCAAAGGCATATCTAGCAAAATCGCAATATAGCTGGGAATCCCTTTGAGATACCAAACATGAGCCACTGGGGCAGCTAATTTAATAAAGCCCATGCGGTGACGACGCACTCGCGATTCCGTGACTTCGACACCACAGCGTTCACAAACAATACCTCGATGACGGACTCGCTTGTATTTACCACAATGGCATTCCCAATCCTTCGCTGGTCCAAAAATGCGTTCGCAGAACAAACCATCCATTTCTGGCTTCAGCGTCCGGTAATTGATGTTTCTGGTTTGGTGACTTCACCAACTACTTGACCATTGGGTAAAGTCCGCTCACCCCATTGACGAATCCGTTCTGGTGAAGCTAAACCAATTTTTACGTAATCAAACTGATTAGTTTGGGCGTTTCTCATAGGAATAATAAACTAAGAGGGAACAGGGAACAGGGAACAGGGAACAGGGAAATAAAAGCGGGAACAGGGGAGTAGAGGGAATAGAGGAGAGCAGGGGGAGAAGAAAGAAAACAAATTTTTTTATCCTTCTCCTTCTTCTTAACTCCTTCTTCTTAACTCCTTCTTCTTAACTCCTGACTCCTGACTCCTATTCCTCTTCTTCAATCGACTCTCGCGAAAGCGACTCATAGGTAGGTCTGGGAGGTGTACGACGTGCTGATTGGTCAGCCATTAAATCGACTTCCACATCTAACGAACTACCATCAGCTTGGGTTTCCACCTTATGGACAGCAATATCTAAACCCAAAGATTGCAACTCTCGCATCAATACCTTAAAGGACTCCGGTGTACCTGGTCGGGGAATTGCTTTACCCTTGACAATCGCATTCAATGCTTCATTTCTACCTTGCATATCATCGGATTTCACCGTTAACAATTCCTGCAAGGTATAAGCAGCACCGAAAGCTTCCAACGCCCAAACTTCCATTTCTCCAAATCTCTGACCACCTTGTTGAGCTTTACCACCCAAAGGTTGCTGTGTCACCAGAGAATAAGGACCTGTGGAACGGGCGTGAATCTTATCATCTACTAAATGCACCAGTTTCAGCATATAAGCCACACCCACCGTCACCGCTCGGTCAAACGGTTCTCCTGTTCGACCATCATAAACCATGATTTTCCCCGGATTGTCTGGGTTATATACCCAATCTTTCCCGGTTTCATCTCTGGCTTCTTGCAATTTGCCATGGACAATCCGACGGGAAGTTTCTTCCCCATACATTTCATCAAAGGGAGTAATCTTAAACCGCACTCCTAAGTTATGACCCGCCCAACCTAATAAACATTCAAATACCTGTCCCACATTCATCCGACTGGGTACACCCAATGGATTCAACACAATATCCACGGGTGAACCATCCGGTAAATAAGGCATATCCTCATGCGGGTAAAATCCGGGAAATAATTCCTTTATTCCCGTGACGTCCCGCCATTTTGTCGCCGACTTGGATTTTCCGTTTTTGAGCGACATAGACCCGCACCACCATATTTGCTCCTGGTGGTAATTCATCCCCTTGTTCACGAGTAAATAGACGCACATCTACGACCCGTCCTTTTTCACCATTGGGGACTCGCAGGGAATTATCCCGCACATCTCTGGCTTTTTCACCAAAAATCGCCCGTAATAGTTTTTCTTCGGGAGGTTGGTCTGATTCCCCTTTTGGTGTCACTTTACCCACCAAAATATCCCCAGCTTCTACCCAAGCACCAATCCGGATAATTCCCTGTTCATCTAACTGACGGAGTGCATCTTCACCCAACGTTGGGAATTTCTCTGGTGATTTCTTCTGGTCCCAATTTGGTTTGTCTAGCTTCAATTTCATATTTTTCAATGTGAACTGAAGTGTAGATATCATCTTGAACCAAACGCTCAGAAATCAAAATCGCATCTTCATAGTTGTACCCTTCCCAAGGCATGTAGGCGACGACAATATTTTGTCCTAATGCTAATTCTCCCCCTTCAGTGGAAGAACCATCGGCTAATACCTGTCCTGCTACTACCTTTTCCCCAATCCGCACCAAGGGTTTTTGATTTAAACAAGTATCTTGGTTAGAACGTTGATATTTAGATAGGGTATATCTAATTTCTTGGGGTTTATCTGGGTGTCCTGAATCTTTGGTTCCTGGTAAGGATGGTAATCCCGCTCCTTTATTTACCCTCACCCGAATTTCGGCGGCGTCTACATAGACCACATCCCCATCCGTCCGGGAAACAATTACCATCCCAGAGTCTCTTGCACCTTGAGCTTCTAAACCTGTTCCCACTAAAGGACGTTCTGGTTTGAGCAATGGTACAGCTTGACGTTGCATATTGGAACCCATTAAGGCTCGGTTAGCATCATCATGTTCCAAGAAGGGAATCATACTCGTCGCTACCGATACAATCTGTACCGGAGAAACTGCCACATAGTCTACTTGTTCAGGAGTTGTGGTGGAAAATTCTTGACGATAACGAACTGGTACTTGTGGTCCAATAATATATCCGTTGTCATCCACGGGGATATCCCCAGGCGCTACCCGTAGGTCATCTTCTTCATCCGCCGTCATATACACAGGAGGAGTATCAAATCTCACTCGTGCATTTTCCACTGGTCGGAATGGTGTTTCTAGAAAACCATACAGGTTCACCCGCGCATGGGTAGCCAAGGAACCAATCAATCCGGCGTTTGGTCCTTCTGGTGTTTCAATGGGGCAAATTCGTCCGTAGTGGCTGGGATGGATATCTCGGACTGCAAATCCTGCTCTTTCGCGGGTTAATCCACCAGGTCCCAAGGCGCTTAATCTTCGTTTGTGGGTCAATTCTGCTAATGGATTGGTTTGATCCATGAACTGACTTAATTGGCTTGAACCAAAGAATTCTTTAATTGCAGCTACCAATGGTTTGGGATTTACCAAGGATGCTGGGGTCAAAACTTCGGCATCTGATACCGTCATCCGTTCCCGAATTATCCGTTCTAAACGATTTAATCCTACTCTCACTTGGTTTTGCAGCAATTCGCCGACACTTCTAACTCGGCGATTCCCTAGGTGGTCAATGTCGTCTATATTACCAATGTCATATTCTAGATTAATCAGATAATCTACTGCGGCCAGGATATCCCCCGGCGTTAGAACTCGCATTGTATCAGGAATCGACAAGCGCAATTTTTTATTCAGTTTATATCTTCCCACTCGACCCAAATCATAACGTTTGGGGTCAAAGAAGCGGGAATCTAACAGTTGTTGTCCCCCTAATACTGTGGGTGGTTCTCCTGGACGGAGTTTTCGATATAATTCCATTAGGGCTTCTTCTTCCGAAAACTGCCCTTCTTTTTCAATGGTTTTCTGGAAATATTCTGGGTGACGCAGAGCGTCAAAAATTTCGTTGTCTGATAATCCCAATGCTTTCAATAGCACTTGGGCTGATAGTTTTCGGGTTTTATCTATTCTGACCCACACCAAATCGTTCCGGTCGGTTTCAAATTTCAGCCATGCTCCTCGGTTAGGAATTAAACTGGCTGAATATGTCCGTCGTCCATTTTTGTCAATTTCTGATTTATAGTATACCCCTGGCGATCGCACAATTTGGTTAACAATAACCCGCTCGGCTCCGTTAATAATAAACGTTCCCCGGTCAGTCATCAACGGCAAATCGCCAATAAATACTTCTTGTTCCTTAATATCCCCTGTCTCTTTGTTTAACAGGCGTGTTGGTACATACATTTGCACTGCATAAGTGCTGTCCCGCCTTTTTGCTTCTTCGACGTTGTACTTCGGTTCTTTCAGTTTATAGTTATGACCTAAAAAATGCAGTTCGAGTTTACCTGTGTAGTCTGTAATCGGACTAAAGGAATTAAGTTCTTCTATCAACCCTTCTTCTAAAAACCAGCGAAAACTTGAACGCTGAATTTCAATCAAGTCGGGTAATAGAAAGGCGGGTTCCATATATGTTTCGTTAGTCATGCCTCTACCTTTGTCAACCTGGTTAAACTTACCCTTGGACTCTTCTGTTGCAGAAATTTGTCCGTAGTCATCTCTTAACTTCTCAGCAATTTGGAGAAGTGGGGGGAGGGGTGTGAGGAGCTTGGGGTGGGGAGATGGGGAGGTAGGGAGGTAGGGAGGTGGGGAGGTGGGGAGGATTGAGAAAGAAATTTCTTCTTTATTTCCTCTGCTCCTCTGCCCCTCTGCTCCTCTGCCCCTCTGCTGCTGATCTCTACACACCACGTTAATTTATCTACCCAGAACTACACTGTTGTATCTGCAAAATACCTCATCTATACTCACATTAAGAACCCTAAATCCCGGACTTTATGCCTAGCGGCTGATGAATCCCTATGGCTTGATCTAGCTGGTTCGTAATCACAAGCCAATTACGTTTAACAATTTTCTATAGGTTTAATTGGCTCAACGTTGCTGTCTACATCGGAGCATCCGTTTGTAGAGATAGGTGGATGTCTAATTCATCTCACCAGTGACAATCAAAAATCTCCTGCACTAGAGTTGGGGTGATAGCAGCACAAAATCAAGCTCAATATTTCCAAATTCCTTCCTTCCTCATTATGGCGTAAGCTAAATGTTTTGGAGGGAATAATCTTAGCATAGTTTTGTTTTTCTTGCATTTTTAATTTTGGACAGGGCTGAGGGAGTAGACGACCACCATCAGCGTTAGCCTACTCCCGCCAAAATTATTGTGCCAGAGCAAATAATCTACAAGCATTTTCAGTAGTTTGATGAGCTATCGCCTCCACAGTTTCTCCCCGCAATTTAGCCAGTTGCTCGGCTACATAATGAACAAAAGCCGGCTCATTGCGTTTTTCCCCGCGTTTGGTTCTGGGGCTAAAAATGGACAATCTGTTTCTATGAGTAGGCGATCGCTATTCACCATTGCGGCTGAAGCTTGAATTGCTTTAGCATTTTTAAAAGTGACTGTACCACTGAAACTGATATAGAAGCCTAAATCTAGAAACCATTGAGTTTCCGTTGGCGTTCCTCCCCAACAGTGCATGACACCCCGGAGTCTTTCTCCTTGTTGATTTCGCCATTTTTGCAGCACTTCCTTAACTGGTAGTGCTGCATCCCGACAGTGAATAATCACTGGTAAATCCAGTTCACAGGACACAGACAATTGGGACTCAAACACCATTAGCTGTTGCTCATAGTTATCAGCTTTGTAGAAATCTAGTCCCATTTCGCCAATGGCCACTACTTTTGGATCAGAACTGGCTAAAGCTCTAATTTTCGCGGCGGTGTCACTTTGCCATTTTTTTGCATCTAAAGGATGTAATCCAACAGCAAAACTGATTTCGGGAAACTTGTGTGCCAGGGATTGAATGCTAGTAAACTCCTCTGGATGAACACAGGAATGTATCAAATGCACCACGCCCTTTTCTTGCCACCGTGAGCGCACATCCGCTAAATCTGGCTGGAAAACATCAAAGTTAAGATGTACGTGGGTATCTATCAGTTGCATAGTCTAGATTATTGATTATGTAATCATCTGACATTTTTAACTTAGACATCTTTCGACATCACACCAAAGATATTTTGAATATCTAGTAATAAATTACTAACTCAGACCAATTCACGAAAAGGATGCTAAAAATTCAAACCCACCGAACCCAGAGACAATCTGACTTTCTAGTTTTTGAATTTTGAATTGGTAGTTTTGATGCTGTCCCCAATGATGCCAAGGCCAATTCCCACGACGGCAATAGAAATCGGAAATGACTAAAAACCACTATGCTGTTTGAGTAAGTGGTTTAAGCCTTTGGGCTAATCTAGCTTTTTTTCTAGATCCATTGTTTGGGTGAAGCACACCCCGCTTAACAGCTTTATCAATTTTGCTGTAAGCCTCGGATAGCCGAGTTTGCACTTCTTGATTTAATTCTGGGGTAGGATTAGCTGCATAAGCTTGTACAGCTACCACATATTTTTTGATCAGAGTTTTAACAGCTGATTTGTAAGTTTTGTTACGCAGTCGGTTGCGTTCTCCAATTTCAGCACGTTTGAGAGCAGACTTTGTATTCGCCACAGTCAATCCACAAAGAATATTGATATGTACACACACTACTAGGCTTACTAATATAGCATATATATTGCCAATGTGAAAACTTTCACAAAAAAATTTACAAGAGTTTTACAAAAGAAGGCAGGGGGGCAGGGGGGCAGAGGGGCAGAGGGAAAGAATAAATAAATTGGGAAAGATGTGAATAAATTGCCGAATTGGTGGTATATTTAAGAGTGATGGATTAAGATATCCATTTATAAAAATACCTAATTCATAGGAAACTAAGTGTAGGGAATCTATACGGTTCGGGCTTACCTACTTTAATAAACCATCTGTTAACAACCTGAGAGTATCAAAAAAAATCAGGTTAAGCTAGAGAAGAGAACTAAATCTACCTGATTATCCTTCATGGCTAGAAAGGTAAGACTAAATTCTCAAACGGAAATATTCTAATTTTGGCATTGTCCTTACTCCATGCTGCGAATCATTACTCAGCAGGCAGACGTCAGAGCAGAACTACAACGGATCTGCGATCGCACCCACGATGAACAAGTGCTTCACAAAGAAGCGACGGTGCGGGAAGTGTTGCAATCAGTGAAACGCCAAGGCGACAAAGCTGTATTGCATTATACAGCCGAATTTGACCACCAAACGCTGAAGCCAGAAGAACTTCGGGTTACAGGCTCAGAATTGGATGCAGCCTACCAACAGGTGTCGAAAGAGTTGCTCCAGGCGATTCGGCTAGCTGGCAAGAAAATTGAAGCATTTCATCGTCAGCGAGTGCCAAAAAGCTGGGTACAGTTTGGCGATGATGATGTAGTACTGGGTAAACGTTATACCCCTGTAGACCGGGCAGGTATATATATACCTGGTGGTCGAGTGCCTATCCCAGTACAGTGCTGATGAATGGCATCCCAGCCCAGGTGGCTGGTGTACCCCAAGTGGTGATGGTAACACCACCAGGCGCCGGAAAAGCAATTAACCCCGCCGTCCTGGTAGCTGCTCAAGAAGCAGGGGTACAAGAGATATATCGGATTGGTGGTGCTCAAGCGATTGCGGCATTAGCCTACGGTACAGAAACCATTCCCAAAGTCAACGTGATTACTGGACCGGGTAACATTTATGTAACTTTAGCGAAAAAACTTGTTTATGGAACCGTAGGGATTGATTCTTTAGCTGGACCCAGTGAAGTACTGATTATTGCCGATGAATCAGCCAATCCCGTCTATTTGGCGGCAGACTTGTTAGCCCAGGCGGAACATGATCCAATGGCGGCGGCAATTTTGTTGACCACAGATGCTAATTTAGCCAAGAATGTACAGGTATGTGTAGCCCAACAACTAGCAGACCACCCCAGACGTCAAGACACCGAAAAAGCGATCGCTCATTATGGCTTGATTGTAGTGGTGGAATCCATAGAAGTTGCTGCCGACCTATCAAATGAATTTGCCCCTGAACATCTAGAATTAGAAATTAAAGATCCTTGGGGTTTAATGCCTCGGATTCGGCATGCAGGGGCTATCTTCTTGGGTTACTCTACACCTGAAGCCGTAGGAGACTATCTGGCAGGTCCTAACCATACTTTGCCAACATCTGGTGCAGCTCGCTATGCTTCCCCATTAGGTGTAGAAACTTTCCTCAAACACTCTAGTATTATTCAATACTCACAAACTGCACTAGAGGACGTGGCTACAGCCATTGATATGCTAGCTACGGCGGAAGGTTTACCCTCCCATGCGGATTCAGTAAAACGGAGAATTCTCCCAGAAGATTAAAATCATCCCCCGTTACCCTTACGGTACAATGGGGGATTTTAAAATTCAAAAACAAGAAATTCAAAATTCAAAAACAAGAAATCCAGATTATCTCTGGGATTGAGGATTTAAATTTGTGGCGCTTTTTGAATGAATTTGCGTAAACTCAACAAACTGAGAGTTTGACCCAAATTGAGGGGTAGCAGGGATACTCCTTCCAGACGGGATTGAATCCAACCATCTCCCCAATACCATTCATGAAAACCATCAATACCACCACTAAGTAGTAAGCGTAAGCAATTAAGTTTGACTACATCAACTTGATGATGAATTTGGACTTGAACCTGTCCAAGTAGTAAATTTAAATCCTGATTGCAACTCTTCGGGCATTCCTGGAGCAAAGCTTTGACCTAATAACCATTTTTCTAATTGTGCTGGATGCAACAAGCTATTACGGATGTCACTAGCTGATGCTTCAATTTCAATTCGCAATTGACTGTTTTGAAAAGTACCTAGCATTGGGAATAGGGGGGAGGGAGCAGAGGGCAGGGGGCAGGGGGAGAAAAATTCTGTAATTTCACTGCTAAAAGAGTTTCACTCCGCTATATGTATTTATAAGCTTCTGATTCTTTTAACCTAAATATCCTTGGACATCTTGGACATCCTGGACATCAAGTATAACATCACCAACAGTGTTGGTGAAGGTGGAATCCCACAAGGCCTTGAGGAAAATCCCCACGGCTCCAGAAGAGGCAGGGGGCAGGGGGCAGGGGGCAAGGGGGAGAATATTTGTATCTGCCTCTTCCCTCTCCCCTGCTCCCTGCTCCCTGCCCCCTTGCCTCTTCTGACGGGTCATGATTTGCCATTCCGATATTGAAGTTTTCTATTCCTATTATCTACACAATGTCAGGAGGTGTTGTCATATGTCTAGAGAATGATTGTTCTAGGTCACGCTCTTTTAATTTGTACTATAGCAATCACCAAAGCAATTACAATATATTTTCTCCCCCCACCTCCCCACCTCCCCACCTCCCCACCTCCCCATTCCCTGTTATATATATAATGAACTTGTGAAGAAATGTCAGGTTTTTCATGGCAGATCAGTTAATTCGGGCGACAGCAGCGGACGGTGGAATTCGGGCGGTAGGTGTAATTACTACACGCTTAACAGAAGAAGCAAGAGTGCGTCACAAGCTTTCCTATGTAGCAACAGCCGCATTGGGGCGAACGATGTCCGCTGGCTTGTTAATGGCTTCTAATATGAAACGGATTGGCTCTAGAGTCAATGTCCGAGTCAAGGGCGATCGTCCGTTAGGTGGTATATTAGTTGATGCTGGTTTAGATGGCACAGTCCGTGGCTATGTAGCTAATTCCAGCGTAGAATTACCACCTAATCCCAAAGGTAAACTTGATGTTGGCGGTGCAGTTGGTAAAGGCTATCTTTACGTAATTCGTGATATTGGTTATGGTTATCCTTATTCTAGTACAGTTGAACTAGTTTCCGGGGAAATTGGTGAAGACGTAGCGCATTACTTAGTTAATTCTGAACAAACACCATCCGCCTTAGTTTTAGGTGTTTTTGTTGGGGCAGATGGGGTAACAGCATCCGGTGGAATACTGATACAAGTTTTACCTAAGGCGGCTAGAGATGAATCTTTGGTCACAATTCTAGAATCACGAGTAGCAGCTTTAGCTGGATTTACGCCTTTACTGCAACGTGGTCGGAATTTGAATGAAATTTTCGAGGATTTGCTGGGAGATATGGGATTATCCATCTTTCCAGAAAGTCAGATGCTGCGCTTTCATTGTGGCTGCTCTTTTGATCGAGTGCTAGGAGCATTAAAGATTTTAGGAGAAGTAGAGTTACAGGATATGATTATTAAAGACGACGGTGCAGAAGCAACTTGTGAATTTTGTGGCGAAGTTTACAAAGCAACTAGTGATCATTTGGCTCAATTAATTGTAGACTTACAAACAGAATCTTTAGCTTGAAGAATTAGAGTAGGAGTTAGGAGGGGGAGAAGAGGACAAGGGGCAGGGTGCAGGGGGAGAAGAGGACAAGGGGCAGGGAGCAGGGGGCAGGGGGAAAGAGAATTTAAAATATATTCTCCCCATCTCCCCATCTCCCCATCTCCGTTTCTCCCCCCTGCACCCCGCTCCCTGCCCCCCTGCCTCTTCCCTGCTCCCCTGCCCTCTGGTTCTTTTGGTAATCGAGAAAAACCTAGCTTTTTCTAGATGACAGTTTCGCTTACCTCTCAGCCCTAAAGGACTGAGTTTTCCACATACCGAGATTTATATGAAAGAGCGGGATACTCCAGACAGTTGGCATCCAGGAGGGGAAAGAGAGTCAGACCAGAAGACGATACTATCCCCAAATCCTCCATTGGGCGATACTGAAGTGTCTGGAGTTCCCACTACTGGTTCTAACTCCAAGTCAGGGAAGCGGCGCAGAAAAAAACATACCAAAGGATTACCTATCAATACCCATTCAGAAGAAAATACCGAACCTAGAGGTATGATGGGGAAATTGCCGCGCTGGATGAAAAATTGGGTATTATGGCTAGTTTTGGCAACTTTGATACCTGGTGGTATCGGATTTATGGCATTTGCAATGCTGCTAAAATTGCCCACGGCACCCAACTGTCCCGCGATTTTCTGGCCCTAGCTAGTGCCTCTGTGCGGTTACATTGCGCTCAGTTAGCAGCTTCTAAACAGACAGTGGACGATTTGCTCCAAGCGATCGCCCTAGTCAAGGAATTACCAGCAGATCATCCCCTCCGAAAAGAAATTGACCGCTTATTAGAAGTCTGGTCGCGAGATATTTTGCAGTTAGCAGACCAGAATTTCCAAACCGGGAAGTTAGAGGAAGCGATAGACATAGCCCGCCAAATTCCTAATCATTTGAAGGCTTATCAATTAGTAGATGAGCAAATTGCCAAATGGCAATCCATCTGGACTAAAGCCGAAGGAATTTACGAAAACGCCGAAAAAGAATTACGAGAAAGGCATTGGCAATCAGCATTTATGCTGACTTCTAAGCTACTGCGGGTGGATAATAAATATTGGTCAGGTACTAAATATGACCAGTTGAATCGTCTGATTGCCTCCGCCAGAGAAGATGGAGATAAGCTGGAAAAAGCAGAAAGTCTAGTCTCTAGTGGTGCAGTCAACAATATTTTGACAGCAATCAAGTTAGCTGAGTCAATTAAGCCGGAAAGTTACCTTTACACTAAAGCCAGAGAATTGATTCCTACCTTTGGGAGGAAGATGTTGCAGTTGGCTCAATCTAAGATGGATAAGCGAGATGCTGATTCAGCCTTGGATATTGTCCGACAAATTCCCGAAATTACCAAATTACAAGAGGAAATTGATGACTTTATTGCTTTAGGTGAGGCACAAAGAAGCGCCTGGTTAGGCACTGTATCTAGTTTAGAAGAAGCCATATCTCTAGCACAAAAAATTAATGCCTCTAGGGGAATTTACCAGAAAGCACAAAACCTGATTGCACGTTGGCAGTTGGAAATTGAAGATGTTTCCCGTCTGGAAAAAGCCCGGAATTTAGCTAGTCAGGGTACAATTAACGATTTATCTTCTGCAATTAATGAGGCACAGCAAATACCGGGGAATAACCCTCGTGCCAAAGAAGCTCGACAAGAAGTAAGTCACTGGCGTTCACAAATCGAAACGATAGAAGACCAACCTTATTTAGATCGAGCGCAACAAATCGCGGTGTTAGAGGATATTAATTCTTTACAAGCAGCGATTTCCGAAGCTAATCAAATTCGTAGCGGTCGAGCATTGTATTCAGAAGCACGAAAGAAAATCCGGACTTGGACAGCAAGGATTCAACAAATTCAAGACCAGCCATACTTAGACCAAGCTCGTTCATTAGCTGATAACGGCGACTTAGGTAATGCGATTAAAACGGCGCAAAAAATAGCATCATCAGGAAGGTCATTAGCACCAGAAGCACAACAATTGATAGATGATTGGCAAAGTCAAGTGCGGGGTAAACAAAACTGGCAAAAAGCGCGAGAAATGGCATCTACGGGTACACCAGAAGCCTTAGTTGAGGCCATCAGGTTAGCGAACAAAGTACCTGAAAACAGCAATTTACGATTAGATGCAACTGGTGCGATAGACCAATGGAGTCAACAATTATTAGAAATAGCCCGTTCTCAAAGTCAAGCTGATGTGACCAGAGCTATTACCATTGCCAAATTAATTCCCCGTAGCAGTCCATCTTACCAAGACGCCCAAGAACAAATTCGCAATTGGCGCAGAATTTTGAATCCTCCCGCACCACCTGTAATTCCTGTCCAATCGCAACCGACAACGGCTGCCTCACCTACCAGTACAGTGAGACAGCCGTAGTCAGAAAATTGCTGAACTGATTTGTAGGTGTTGAAGATACTTGACCCCTACAAATCACTCCTATGATGTTCAGATATATGTTGTGGTGAGAAAAATAAAGTACTTTGAGGGGGAAAAAAGGAAAGCAGTAATGCAGCAATTAGGAAGCTGGCTAGAAAGGGAAGGATATCAGCTATCTCGTTTTTACCTAGCATCCAAGTTATCCTCATACAGTTTTATATAAGACTGATAAAACCGATGAGTTGGATCATATAAAAACAACAAATAAGTCAGAAGTTGGTAACATTTAACTTTAGACCGGAATCAAGACGAGGTACGCTCAGATACTCAACAGGGTCACTACTCTCTCGTTTTTGGTTATTTTTAGCGGGACATTTTTGTAAGAAGGCTTCTGGATCAGAAATATACCCCAGAGGATCAATTTTTTTACATTCTGGGTTGATTAAGTCCAAAGTGAAGTTAGCAGTAGGTTTGGTGGTGTTATTCCAGTGACTGTTGATGGTAGCAGGTTGTGTGACCAAAGTCGCAGCTCGATTAGGTGTAGCTGTGACGGTAGGAAGAGGATTTTGGTTAGCAAAAGTACGTTCACTAAAAGCGAGAGTAACTGCACCCAGGATGATTGCTAGAGATAAGGAAGATAATTTCATTTTTTTCTTAATGAAAGTTTAAGAATCGTAATTAAATACAAGTACATAAATCAAGATCACTTTAACAAAATATTGATAGAATTGCTACCTGTAAATAAATTATTTTCTGGGTAATAGTAGGGTCGTAGGATGTTATTTCAGCAGCCCTACAAATCGAACTAAGTTCATGTTAAATCCGTGGAGCAGGCAAGATGCCTGCTTGAACTCAATGGCAGGCAAGATGCCTGCTCCACGAAATAAAAAAATGTATTCCATTTACCGAAAAATGGCTGTAAAATATTATTTGCCAGCAATACTGACAAATCCTCAACCAAATGGCTCTCAAAATTATACAAAACTTCGATAGTAGTTTCACCCTGGAACCTGAACTAAAAGAAACACTCTTTAAATTATTGATAACTGAATCATTTTTAAACCAAATTTCTCAACAGTTAAATTGTGAAAAAATCGAATTTACGGAATTAATTTTTCAACCTGTTCCCTACAGCATCAACACTCCTAAAGGAATGCCAGCAGAATTTGAAAAATATCACGATTCTGAGGAGTATGTCATCATTAACGTACCACCAAATTTCATGTTTACGGCTAAAATTTTCCATCCTAGTCGTCTTTGTGCAATTTATCATAAAATTGTTTCCATTGCCTAAAAAAATTAATTCCTCTTTTATATGACAACTGAAATTAATATTCCTTCGTTAGCGACATTAGACTATTTTCCTTATATTGATGAAAATGGTCAAATTCCAGAGCAATTTGCCGGAAAAATTGGTGTTTATGCTATTTTCAACCAAGATAAAGAATTACAATTTATCGGCTATTCCCGTGATGTTTATCTGAGTCTTAAACAACATTTAGTCCGTCAACCAGAAAAATGCTATTGGGTGAAAGCTCAAACTATTGAACGTCCTAGTCGGACAATTTTAGCATCTATTGAAAATGCTTGGATTGCTGAAAATGGAAATACTCCTTTAGGTAATGGAGTAGATCAGGAAAAATGGACTAATCCTATTGATGCTAAAGCATTAATGACTTCAGAAGAAAAGGCTAATTACACCAGTCCAGTTATGGATGAATTGGCTCAAATGAAGATTATTAAAAATGTCGCTAGACGGGTAGAAGCAGAAATTTTGTCTCTTTTGGAAGTGCGGGGTTTAAAAATGCAAATTCGCTTTAATCCTAAATTAAAAGAAGAAGGATTATTAGATTTGAAGTAAGAGGATGTTTGAAAAGTTATCAGGAGGTGTAATTTATTATTCTCCGTGACAGTAAAGAATCCCGCGAGATCCTTCCCGACCGTCAGGATGACAGTATAGGGATGATCGGCTTAACTAAACCTTATTGCAATATAGTAACATTTTCTACCTTTATTTTGACTTTTCAAACAGACTCTAAACGTTGAGAAAAAGTCATTTTGTCCAAGAATTAAATGGGAGTTATCTAAATGACAACACAATTATTAAATGATAGATATCAAGTTATTAAAGTCCTTGGTAGTGGGGGATTTGGAGAAACTTTTCTCGCTGAAGATAGTTATATGCCCTCCAAGCGTCGCTGTGTAGTCAAACAATTAAAACCAATTCAAAATAATCCCCAAATTTACCAGTTAGTCCAAGAGCGGTTTCAACGGGAAGCCGCTATCTTAGAATCTCTTGGGGGTGCTATTGACCAAATTCCCGCTTTATATGCTTATTTTATTGCGGAGGGACAATTTTATTTAGTCCAAGAGTGGATTGAAGGAGATACTCTCACTAACAGGATTCTGGAGCGGGGTTTATTTACAGAAGCTGCTGTCCAGCAATTGTTAATCAATATCTTACCAGTTTTGGATTATGTCCATTCTCAGCAAATAGTGCATCGGGATATTAAACCAGATAATATTATTATCCGCAATCGTGATGGTAAACCAGTATTAATTGATTTTGGTGCGGTGCGGGAATCAATGGGAACGGTAGTGAATTCTCAAGGTAATCCCACTAGTTCTATTGTGATTGGTACTCCTGGATATATGCCTAGCGAACAAGCTGCTGGTAGACCTGTTTATTCTAGTGATTTATATAGTTTAGGGATGACGGCAATTTATTTGCTGACTGGTAGACAACCACAAAATCTAGAGACAGATTCTCGCACTGGTGAAATTGTTTGGCGTCAATATGCAGGTTATCTCAATCCTATCATAGCAGATGTTCTTGATCAAGCGATCGCTTATCATCCTCGCGATCGCTATCCTACTGCGAAAGATATGTTGAATGCTTTGCAAAATATAGCTAATCACATTGCTCCCACACAACCAATCTTTCATCAACCACCTGTAATTTCTAATCCATCCGCTCCCACTGTAAATGCATCACCACTACCAACGGTAAACGTTGCACTACCACCTCAAACTACTAATCAAACTAATCAAAATCCCAGTAATAATCAAAATGGGATTCTGATTGGTAGTTTAATTGTGGGTGGATTAATTGGAGCTTCGATAATTGTTGGTCAGATGTTACATAAATCTTCTCAACCTATAGCTGAAAAATCAGGATCAACTCTAGAAAAACCATCTGTTTCCACCCCAAATCCGACTGTTGTTTCTTCAACTGCACCAACTGCACCAACCGCACCAACCGCACAAAATATTGCACCTCCCACCCAAAATCCAGCTGTCGTTTCCTCAACTGAACCAACTGCACAAAATATTGCACCTCCAGTCCAACAACCTGTAGAATCACAAGAACCACCACCAGTTGACCCGACACTCAACAATTATGCATGGCTTTTTCAAAGACCAGTCACAGAAGCAGATTTGGAGAATAGGAATGGTTTGGAATTAGATATTTTGCGAAATACAATTTTTGCAGTTTACGGAAGACGTTTTGACACACCAGGATTACAAGCATATTTTAATCAACAATCTTGGTATCAACCAAAATATTCACCGAAAGCATTTCCTAGTAACTTACTCACAAAATTAGAGCAGCGTAATGTAGACTACATCGCTCAATATCAAGACCGTTATAATCGACGGTATTTTAGGAAATAATTTAATAGTGGGAACTATAGTTTGAATAGCTTAGTCTTCAAGTTTATTTTCCCAAAAGTTGACTAAAATATTGATAGAAAAATGCCCCTAAAGTTAAACCAGCGGCACCAACAAGACCTAATGGAGGTGGTGCTGGTAAAGGAAGTTTTAACCAGGTAAAGATAATACCAATAATCCAACCAGCTAATAATGAAATTGCAAATTCTTTCATAAGCTTCTGATTTAATTGCATGAATACATTAGGGGTAAATTTCAGAGTTTTTTGCTTAATTTTTGCTAATCTGTACTAAAGATAAGCACTGTTCTAAAGACTGTTTGACAGTTTTGACAGCAACTTCTAACGGCATATTTTGAATTTTCTGATTCCAGGGTTCTACTGCTACAGGACCTTGATAGCCTTTCTGAACCAGTGCTTGTAAAAAATCTTCAATCTGGGTAACACCTGTAGTTAATGGTAATTCTCTTTCAAATTCTGGGATGTTAAAGATATCATAACCAGATAACCCATCATTCAATTCTACATACAATATATATTCTAAATCTAAATGATGAATATCCAATAGACCTGCACCACTATTTTGCCAATGGTGAACATCAAATTTTAATCCTGCATATCCATATAAACCTGCGCTAGCAATTAAAGCACGAGTTCCATCTATAGTATGAATAAAGTCGTATTTGGTGTTACGTCTAGTTTCAGTTGGACCAATAAACTCAAAGCCGATTTTAATCTCATATTTTTCTAAAATTGGTTTAAGTTCGCGTAATCTATTACTAGTTTGAATAAATAGATCATTAAAGTTGAGATCCTCAGCAAAGGGTGGTAGATAACATAGAGTCAGGTGACAACCAATTTCATGAGCTTGTTGAGCTTGTAGTTCAAATTTAGGTAAGTTTTGCTCAAATTCTATTTGGCTACCGAACAAATCAACAGGAATACCAAATGAAACAGGCTTTAAATTCAGCTTATTCAGTAATTGTTTACATTCAAAAATGTTCACCGAATTAATTGTACTCAAGTCAATATTAATTCCCTCAAATTGATATTGATGAGCCAAATGACACATTTTTTCAAAATCATTAACAATGTGACCAATATGACCACAGTGGTTTAAAGTACCAATAGGAGCCGTGAGATTTAATATAGGATACATTGTCAATCTACCTGAAATTAGTGTTTATAAGTTACCACTTGCCAGCCAAATATACTTGCTAAGATCATGGCTATTGTGAAAACGTGGGGTGGGATAGAAAACACCACCCCACCAGAAATAGTCAGGAGTATTGATTCTGAATCCTAACTATTTATGAGACTGCCGTTGGATGAAATTCTCAACAACTTTTTTCACTAACTCTTGGTCAACTGTCACCAGAAAATCGCCTTCAGGGTTATAACATTGACCAATTTTATCTAATAATACAAACCGCAGTGCTGCTCCGGTTTTTTTGTTATCGGCAATCATCGCATCCATGAGACTTTGAGTAGTGATTGCTGGAGGAAATGGATTATTAAAACCAAGTTTCTCTTCAATTATAAAATAATGACGCTCCACATCTTTTTGTGAGATTAATCCCAGTTCTTTACCAAGTTCCGCAGCAATTTTCATTCCAAAAGAAACTGCTTCTCCATGAGAAACTTTACCCTGTTCTAGCCATTCAATTCCATGTCCAAAGGTATGACCATACTCAAGCACAATTCCATAGTGTTTCTCGCTGGGGTCTTGCTTGAGTATTTCTAATTTGGAAAGGATAATATTGTAAGCGAGTTGATATATTTCTTCATCTGTGAAATTGACATCAGGATTCAGAACTTCTTCTAAGTAGTCTAAAAATGGAGCATGAGAAATAAACCCATTCTTAATTCCTTCAATAATTCCACTGCGTCGAGAAGAAGGGGGATCAGTTTTCAAATATTTTGTATCTGTCCAGATAAATGTTGGTGAATGATAAACACCAAAATGGTTTTTTCCGGTTTGACCATTAACTGCTTGTTTATTACTCAAAGTACTATCAGTTTGACCTGTCATGCTTGTGGGGATTTCAATAAAACCAATACCCCGATAAATTAGTCCAGCAGCTAAACCAACAATATTTCCAACTGTTCCACCACCAAATGATATCAGAATAGATTTTTTTGAAGCCCCTTTAGTAATCAGGTTTTCGCAGGTTTCTCCTAGTACTGGAAAATATTTACATTTCTCTCCTGGAGGAACAAATTCCAGAAAACAAGTAAATTTTTCACAAATTCTATCATATAGAGATTTTCCATATAATTCAAATAGATGTGGTTCGGTGAAGAAAAATATTTTATCAAAACTATATTTTTCTAGTTCTGACAGAAAACTTTCTTCTATATCATAACCAAAATAAAATGGACTTGCTTTTTCTAGCTCTGTACTCAGTTCAATTACTTTTCCTTTTTCCATCTTGACAGGATATCTGTAATTGATTTTTGATTCTTGTCCTGAAGTATTAGTAGTTAGAGTTGTTGTCATGCTCTTTTTTGTAATGTAAATAATGCAGTAATGAAGTCAGGTAATTAGCATGAAGTTAAGTAGGTAAAATAGATTTTTTAGTCTATAATATGCCTTCTTTTTAAACTTCTAAATCCTGATCTGACCAGAAATGAAGATGATTTTTGAAAAGTTTGTCAAGATATACTTTGTTATTCTCAGTAGAGCTATCCCTATACCAGGAAGTAGAGAGTATAACTGACAGTTTTATGGTGTCTAAGTTGCCGAGAAATTTACATTCTCATCCAACTAAAAACCGCTCTAGTGCCTATCTTATAGGAGAAAGAAATAATCTCGGCTTTTAAGTATGAGTGCGAGATTATCACCTTCTTGTATCGGAAAGGCTTTGTGAATGGGAACTCTCAACTAATGCTATATATACACGTAGATTACTTTTACCAAGAGATGCTTAACTAACCAAGAAGTGAATACTTTAGAGTAACTTTTCAAACGTTTTTGTAGATAAAATCATTTAGTTTATTGGATACCACTTTTCACTTAAAAAATAGCAAATGCTGAATCTAAAAGGTTTAGTAGTCAATAAACTAATCCCTGACAATAATTAATACTTAAAAACCGCAAATTAATTAAGGTAAGTAATTTCCGAAATTTGAGTCTATAGATACAACTTAATAGGAAAGATAAATAAAGTCCAATGCCTTATAATCATAGAGCTATAACTTTTAGGCATAGTCATTACAATTATGGAATTGCGGCATCTTAAATATTTTGTAGCAGTTGCAGAAGAACTTAGTTTTAGTCGTGCTGCTCTTGTGTTGTATATTTCACAACCTGCATTAAGCCGTCAAATTAAACAATTGGAAGATGAACTAGGTGTGGTACTTTTTCTCCGACAAATGGATGGATTGAAGCTGACTGTAGCGGGAATAATTTTTCTTGAACAAGCCAAAGATATTTTAAACCGTAGTCAGGTCGCTGTTCAAACTATCAAGACTCTTTCTATTAATACCTATGAACCTTTAGTTATTGGCTATATCCCAAGTATCCTGGAGAGTTTTCTCAGCGCAAACATATATCGGTTTCGATGTGCTTATCCTCAAATTGCAATTCGTTTCCAAGAAATGCCCCCTAATCAGCAAGTTAAAGCTCTACGATGTGGGACGATTCAGATTGCCTTTATGGGGAATCCACCCAATGAATTAGACAAAGAGTTTATGGTTAAATGTGTTAAACAAGTTCCTATTGATGCTTTGTTACCAGATACACATGATTTAGCAGGTCAGTTATCAATTAATCTGATTGAACTTGCTACTGAAAAATTTATTGGTATATCGGAAGAGACATTCCCAGGACGAAATGATCGGATTCGGGATGTTTGTTATGATGCTGGCTTCATCCCAAATTTAGAACTATTTGCTGATAGTCATTCTTCAATGATTGCTCTAGTGGGAGCAGGGCAAGGGGTAGCAATTATGCCACGAGAGGCAGCAGCACTACCTCATGCCAATGTTATATTTATGCCCCTTCACCATCCCATTTGCTACGCTCGCTCAACTGCTATCTGGAGAAGGGAAACACCTAGTAAGTCTTTAGATAAATTTCTCAAAATCCTGGGTGAGAATCATCCAATTTTGGAAAGTTGACTATTCAGAATTCTGAATCTTTAACTAAAAAATATCTTTCCGCTTTTGCAATCCTAGAGTTAAAATTAAATAAACTGCTGTATGTACTAACAAAATCCCCCAATTTAATCTCAGATTATCCCAGGTTGCATCATAAATAGGTGTGGGGTCAAATGGTAGAGGAATTGTACTACCATCAGGTAATTTAGTCGGTGCAGGAACTAAAGCATTCACATTGACTAAAGAACCATAAGCTCCCACTGACCAACGACTGAGCATGATCCAGGAGAGAAATTTACTGACTACACCTTCGGTTTTAAATAAAACTCCAGAAAAGATAATTTGTGGTAATAAAATTAGTGGTAATGTACTATTTGCTTGACTACTATTTTTGACTATTGTTGAGATGAGTAAACCTAAGCTAAAGCTAGATAATAAAGTTAAAAAAGTGGTAATTCCTAATCCTACATGCCAGGAAATCATTTCTGGTTGTGGTGATTTAAAACCGATGAGAACTACAGCAACTATGAGTATAGTTTGGCATATTGCTAAACCCGATAAAATCGTCAGTTTAGAGCCAATATAAGCAAATAATCCTAAATTTACTAACCTTTCTCTTAAGTAAATTGCCGATTCTTTGACAATTTCTTGTACCGCACTGGAAAGTCCTACCCATAACCCAGCACAAGTAAACACAAATAAGACCCGCAAAGCTAAAGATGCTAGACCCGGATCTGATTTTTCACCCAACACAAAAGGTGCTTTATCTCTGAGTGCTAAAGTGATGAGAGCAATACCAATGGGTGCAGTTATCAGAGAAATAATTAAATTTATGCGATCGCGCACAATTAAGTTATAGCCTCTTTGGGTTAATAATAACCACTGTTGCCAAAAGGAAATGCCTTTATTACTTTTTGCTAAAGTTTTTGTAGATGATGGTCTAATTCCTGAATTCAACTGATTCGCTACATAACGCTGATAATAGCTAGATTGCCGGAATTTAGCTACACATTGTCTAACAGCTTCTTCTGATTCCAACTGAATATAAATATCCGCAAAATCTTTCACTCCAAAGAAATTTAAAGCATCTTGGGGAGTACCAAAATAGCAAAGTTTTCCGCCTAGTCCCAGGAAAACAATGCGATCGCATTCAGTAATATTAGCGGTTGCATGAGTCACCAAAATAATTGTCCTTCCCCCTTGATGCGCTAACTCTTTCAATAGCTGCATCATCTGTTTATCTAATCCTGGGTCAAGACCAGAAGTAGGTTCATCCAAGAAAAATAATTTCGGGTTAGCAAGTAACTCTACCCCAATGCTGACTCGTTTCCGTTGTCCACCACTCAAGTCACTCACCAAAGCATGGCGTCGATGGGTCATTTTAATCGCATCCAAAGCTTGCTCAACCACTTGTTTTAAATCAATATCTGGTGGTAAACGCAATTTTGCAGCATAAGTCAGAACTTCAATTACAGTTAATTCGCGGTGAATAATATCATCTTGAGGGACGTAACCAATTTGGGTACGATATAAATTGAAATTTTTTCGCAAATCTTCCCCATTCAGGAATACGACTCCTTGAGTGGTAGTTTCAATTCCCAACAGCGTCCGCATTAAAGTGGATTTACCTGCACCACTACCCCCCACTAAAGCTACAAATTGTCCTGGTTCTATCGCAAAAGAAAGGTCATCCAGTCGTCGTTTACCATTGGTTTCAATCATCACACCTTGAGCCTCCAACCGCAGGCGATCGCCTTGGTCGAGGATTTCTAAATTATCACCATGTACCACCAGAGTAAATCGAACCAATGCGAATAGTAGACCCATCTGATAGTACAGTTTTACCAGAAACCAGTTGACCATTGACAAACACCCCATTACTGCTGTGGTCTTGGAGGATGTAACGCCCTTGAGAATCAGTATCAATTGTTGCATGGCGACGGGAAACAGTCGGTGCTTCCAATTGCAAATTAGCGCTGATATCCCGTCCGAGTAAAACTGACTTGTGCTTTAAGGAAATGGAACGTTGTGCGGGTGTCGTAATGGGTTGAGAACTAGAGGGATTAAAATATCTGATTTGAATTAATTGATTAGGGTTTTGAGCAATATGAATTTCAATCCCGTTGGTTAAACGATAACCTTCTTGAGGAGTAATCAGGGAACGATTGACATACAGCTTATTACTGCTGGGTTTTTGACCATCACCATCATAAATAAGGTAATCTGCACCATCTCGTTTTAATATAGCTTGACAACGGGAAATAACTTCCCAGTTCAATGGTAAAGCTAAATCAGCAATGCTAGGGTCACGACCTAAAATGTGTTGCTGCTGTTGGAGTTCAAACCGGATCACCTGACCACGATTATTGAGGATTAAATATGGATTGGTTTCGATCAGAGTCTGATTTTGTCCAGTCATACAAGTATTGGTAAATTTGGGTATGTTTGTGATATTAAGTAATAAATAGTGTAGAGTAAACTACTTGATTTAAAGAATTATTTTTATTCAAGGGTATAAAAAGCTTTCCATTAAAACTATTCAGGTCAGATATTTATGACCATTCTGCTGTTGAATAATCGTGATCAGGTGCTACGATTACTAAGTAGTGAAGGATTTGGGGAAACATTTTTAGCAGAAGATACCCAAATGCCCTCTAGTCGGCCTTGTGTCTTTTACTCCTGACTTCTGGCTATATAATAAAATCAAAACATTGAAGTTATAAAATTGATCTCATTAAACAAATGCAAAATGAACCTGATTACCATATGTCCTCAGCAGAATTTCGCTCTTGGGGATATAAAACTATTGATTGGATCGCTAATTATTTAGACAAAGTAGAACAATTACCTGTTCTTTCTCAAGTAGAACCAGGGGATATTAGAGCCAAACTACCAGAATTCGCACCTCAATCAGGAGAATCTTTTGAAAATATCTTAAAGGATCTAGATGAAATTATCTTACCTGGACTAACCCACTGGCAATCTCCTAATTTCTTTGCTTTTTTCCCTACCGGAATTTCTGCACCATCGATTTTGGGAGAATTAGTCAGTGCGGGAATGGGAATCCAGGGAATGTTATGGGTAACTTCTCCTGCTTGCACTGAGTTGGAAACCCATGTTTTAGACTGGTTGGTAGATATGTTAGGACTTCCCTTGCAGTTTAAATCTTCCACAGATGGGGGAGGAGTAATTCAAGATTCAGCTAGCAGTGCAACTCTTGTCGCTTTATTAGCAGCTAGAGAACAGGCAAAAGTAGATATTAATCGGCTAGTTGCATACACTTCTACTCAAGCACATTCTTCGATTGAAAAAGCGGTCAAAATTGCGGGAATACCTCCAGAGAACCTCCGATTTATCAATGTTGATTCTAACTATAGTATGCGTGTAGAATTACTACGAGAACAGATTCTCTCTGATCTTCAATCTGGATTAGTACCTTTTTATATAGTTGCTAATATAGGTACAACCTCATCTAATGGAATAGACCCATTAACAAAAATAGGTGCAATCGCCAAAGAACATAATATTTGGTTACATGTTGATGCTGCTATGAGCGGAACAGCAGCTATCTGTCCGGAATTTCGTTGGTTACATGAAGGAGTAGAGTTAGCAGACAGTTATTGTTTCAATCCTCATAAATGGATGATGACTAATTTCGACTGTACTTGCTTTTACGTTCAGGATAGGGCAAAGTTAGTTCGCGCATTATCAATTATGCCTGAATACCTGAAAAATCAAGCGACAGCATCAGGTATGGTGATTGATTATCGAGATTGGGGTATTTCTTTAGGACGTAGATTTAGAAGCCTGAAACTCTGGTTTGTGATTCGGCACTATGGTATAGAAGGTCTGCAACACTTTATTCGTAAGCATATTGCTCTAGCGCAGGAATTTGCCCAGCAGATCAATTCTCATCCTAACTTTGAACTAGTGGTCAGTCCTCCTCTCAACCTCGTATGTTTTCGTCATAAAGGAGGTGACAAAATTAATCAGGCTATTCTCAACCATCTTAATGCTTCCGGAAAAATTTACATCACTTCCACAAAACTGAATCAGACCCTAACTTTACGGATGTCAATTGGGCAAGCAACAACAGAGAGAATTCACGTACAACAAGCTTGGGAATTAATTTGTCAAACAGCGGAGATAATGGAAAATCATCTAGAATAAATTTCCCAAATGATGTTGATATTTCCCTGGAGCAATAACTTTCAAGCGGTTAGGTTCAAATTTATAAGATACTCGGTAAGTGTAAAATGATGCAGAATTGACACCCGCAGGGATGCAGATGGCATAGAGTTTTGCCGATGTTTATAAAAAATTGAACTGGTCAGGGGTTTATGTTAGTCCCATGAAATGCACTATTATTTAGAGAAAGTAGAACAATTACCTGTTCTTTCTCAAGTAGATTTATTATTGTGAGGGACTGCTATTGCCCCCGTTACGGTCTATCAATTTGAGTAAAATTGCTTCTAATCGTTCTAAAGCGGCGTTGGTTGACCTTTGATTTTCGCCAAAATTTCGGTTCAATTCCTCAAAATTTCTATCTAGCCGCACCGCAATATTTTCAAGTGCTGTAGTCTTACCATCCATCATTACTACAACAGTTTCGAGTGCTGTGGTTCTAGCATCCAAACCCACTATGATATCATCTAATACAGCACTTCTACCTAGTACTGTATTAGCAGTGCCGATAAAATCATTAACTCTATTACTCAAATCATTCAAATTGTTACTTAAATCATTTAGATTGCTATCAGTATTTTCTTGATGCTCTGCCATGCGTTCTAATATGGCTTCTATCCTGTTTAATCTATTGTCTGTTTGTCCGTTAGATGTTGTAGTCATGATGCCTCTTTTTTGATTTCTATTAGCTCAGAAATACTAGATAAGTTAAAAAAATCACAGAGAACCGCTACAGTTTGTACGTCTATACGATTTACTTGATTGCGGTATAGCCTCCCAATTGTGCTAGGAGCTAAACCAGTATTTTCAGCTAGGGTCAATTGGGTAATGTGTTTATCTTCCATCAATGACCTTAATTTACATATCACTTTAATTTCTCCCATACTTATCAAATTAAGAGTAACTCACTAATACACTAATAGGCTACCTCATAAGACATTCAAATAAAAGCGCGGTAGTACTTTAATATATCTTATGCGTTAATAGATTAGTGTGCTAGTGCGTTATAGTGTATTAAGTGCAATCAACGCACTACACCCCAATTGAGTGCAATCCCCCATAACCCTTCCCAGCCAAGCTCAGAAGAGATATTTTCCCGCAGCACATCAACATTCACCCTCGGTCAAGTACATAAGGGTTTATTGGGCGCATCTAGCTGCTCTAATAGAGGTACGAATATACTCATCTTGCCCGTTTTGTGATTAATTGACTTTTTTAGTTGATTACTTTGTCCGGGTGTCACATACTTGCTGGCAAGATTGATGTTATTTTATTTTTGCACAAACTCTTCTATCCCTATCTGAATACATAGTATGACACTCAATTTATATTTACTGCGACATGGAGAAACAACTTTTAGTCAAAACGGTAATTTCTGCGGCAAAACTGATGCAGAATTGACACCCGCAGGGATGCAAATGGCAGAGAGTTTTGCCGATGTTTATAAAAAATTGAACTGGTCAGGGGTTTATGTTAGTCCCATGAAACGCACTATTGCCACAGCCAAGCCATTTTGTGATGCTGTTGGGATAGATATGCAGGTGCGGGAAGGATTAAGAGAAGGTAGTTACGGTGAATGGGAAACCAAGAGTAAATCGTTTGTTGAAGAGAATTATACAGAAAACTATATTAAATGGTTGTCAGAATCGGCTTGGAATGCACCACTAGGTGGAGAAACTGCGGTAGAGATTTCTAACCGTGCTATGCCTGTGATTACTGAAATTATAGACAAACACCCGGAAGGTAATGTTTTAGTAGTTTCCCATAAAGCTACAATTCGGATTATACTTTCTAGTCTACTCGGAATTGATTTGGGATGCTATCGCTATCGAGTAAATATTTTGGTGGCATCAGTAAGTAAGGTGAAATTTGATGTTAATGGTCCTTTGTTGGAAATATTAGGCGATCGCTATCATATACCTGATCAGATTCGCTCTCGTCCAGGAACTTAACACCTCAAGAAAATTCAGCACTTCTCAAACTCTGACAGATCAAACTCCTACCCTACAACCCTTATTCTGCGGTGATTTAGATTCATCTATGAATAGGGGTTTGATGAATTCGCCCACAGTATCCTCGATCCAGTCCGCCTGGGTTGAGGATTTCTAAAATATCACCATATTTGACCCTCTCAGGTCTTCAGACACTGAGATTCTACTGACAGAATTAGACTTCGGGACTACCGACTCTAACTCTCGCTACGACCGTCAAACGCCGTCTAGCTAGTCACTCTAAGTCCAGCTTAGGTTTCTAGTTACTTTTGTAGTTTCTCATGCTTTCAGAATCCCATCACTAAGCCAAATCACGGTACGCTCAACATCCTGCCTTTATTAGCTCTTTTTGTGTTACCTCTCAATAGGCGTACTAAGTTGCAGGGATTTCTCCGATACTAGGATGCTTCAACGCGCAGATAGTTTTATTCTTACTCACAATTTCATCTTAGCACCAAAAAAATCAATGCGATTAAAATCGCACGAGTCGCTTATATCTCAACCCTAAAGGGATTGAGTTTTACGCTTACCGGGTGTTTCTATAATTTGGTGTTAAGGGAAGAAGGTAGTATTGTCATCCTGAGCGGAGGGAAGGATCTCGCGAGATCCTTCCCTCCGCTCAGGATGACAGTATAAGGATTCTAGGCATTTTTTGGCTTAACACCAACTGTATTGACATATAAATATGGATTGGGTTCGATCAGAGTCTGATTTTATCCAGTCATGCAAGTATTGGTAAATTTGGGTATGTTTGTGATATTAAGTAATAAATAGTGTAGAGTAAACTACTTGATTTAAAGAATTATTTTTATTCAAGGGTATAAAAAGCTTTCCGTTAAAACTATTCAGGTGAGATATTTATGGCCATGCTGCTGTTGAATAATCGTTATCAGGTGCTGCGAGTACTAGGTAGTGGAGGATTTGGGGAAACATTTTTAGCCGAAGATACCCAAATGCCCTCTAGTCGGCGTTGTGTAATTAAACAACTCAAGCCTGTAGCTGATAACCCGCAAATATATCAAATAATACAACAAAGATTTCAGCAAGAAGCCGCAATTTTAGAAGAATTGGGTGATCATAATAGTCAAATTCCTCGGTTGTATGCTTATTTTGCTGAGGGTGGACAATTTTATTTAATTCAGGAATATATTGAAGGTCAAACCTTAACTCAAAAATTGCAGCAGCAAGGGATATTGAGTGAGATTGAGGTGAAGGAAATTTTAATTAATATCTTGTTGATTCTCGAATATGTCCATAGTAAAGGTATAGTTCATCGGGATATTAAACCAGATAATATCATTTTACGTTTTGCAGATGGTAAACCAGTATTGATTGATTTTGGTGCAGTTAAAGTAACAATGGGTACAATCATGACAGGTTCTGGAAACTCCAACCAGTCGATAGTGATTGGGACACCAGGGTTTATGCCAATGGAACAATCAGTAGGAAGACCAGTATTTTCTAGTGACTTGTATAGTTTAGGACTAACAGCCATTTATTTATTGACCGGAAAGATTCCCCAGGAATTACCGACAGACCCAGCTAGAGGGGACATTCTCTGGCGTCATCATGCTCCTTATTTGAGGCAAAATCTTGCCAGTGTTTTGGATAAAGCTATACAACAATCCCCACGCGATTCCTTTTAAATTCTAGAGAGATGTTAGTAGCATTACAAACTCCAGTCATCGCTGTTGCACCAACATTACCTGTTTCTCCACCCACAGTAATTGTTGCACCATCCTTATTAACATCTCAAAATACAATTCCAGCAAATTTAGTAAATTATGATCAACCTATTAATCAAAACAGTAATAAAGGAATAATTATTCTCTCTAGTATTATTGCTAGTGGTTTGATTGGTGCTTCTATAATCATTGGTCTTGCTTTAAACAAGCAACCTCAAAAAGTTAAACAAAATACAGTCTCACAACCAAAAGAATCATCAACTCCACCACCCATTACAAAAACAACGCTTCCACAAATACAAGAAGCATCAACTCCACCACCCATTTCAAAACTGAATTCCAAACCAGTAGCCTCAATTCCACAAAATCCTTCTAATTCGTTGGGTTGGATTAGAATTGGTGCAGTAAATAATACTTTAGGAAATGCTACAGTTGGAGAACCACTTATAAAGACAAATCAACCCGTGACAATTTCACCGTATTTAGTTCCTCAAATTGGCGATCAGGTTACAGTTGTTAATGGGGTTAATTTGCGAATAAGCCAACCACAAAAACCTCACTACAAACTTCCAGAACAAAAAGGTGTAGTTTTAGTTGGACAGAAATTAGTTATTCTTAATTTAGACTTTTTCCATGACCCTTATTCTACTTCTCCATATACTGTAGTTTGGGCAGAAGTTGGTTTAAACCATTAAAAATAATTTAAAAATATTACTTCATATTTTCATAATCTATTTACCATCAAAAACTGATGTTTTGCTACAATGTACACACAAGCTACGAAAGAACCTCGCACTAACCCTCCCTTTGCAAGGGGGGACTAAGGGGGGTTATTCAAGGATGATGGGGAATGTGAGAATGGTATGTATATGGTAATTCAGATGGGGGATTTATCAACTATTGGAAATATACCTACCTAGTGAACAAGCTGCTGGTAGACCAGTCTATTCTAGTGATTTATACAGTTTGGGTTTAACGGCTATTTATTTACTCACTGGTAAACCTAAAAATGGATTTATTTTGCTTCCAATCCGTCTTAAGCTAAGTTTGGAAGTCTATTTTCCATCAACCTTCCATGACTAAAACTCTGCTGAACAATCGCTATCAAGTTATCCAGGTACTCGGTGCTGGTGGATTTGGAGAAACCTTCCTTGCAGAAGATACCCATTTACCTTCCCGTCGTCGCTGCGTGATTAAGCAACTTAAACCCATCACCAACGACCCCCAAACCTACCAGATTATTCAACAACGATTTGAACGGGAAGCCACCATTTTAGAACATCTGGGTAGAGGTAACGACCAAATTCCTGAACTTTATGCCTATTTTTCCGAAGATGGACTATTTTATCTAGTTCAAGAATGGATTCATGGTCAAACTCTCTTTCAGATTATCCAAACTCAAGGGTATGAAAACGAAATAAATGTTCGGCAAATTCTCTTAGATTTGCTACCTGTTTTGGATTATGTTCATAGTCAAGGTATTATTCATCGCGATATTAAACCAGATAATATTATACTTCGTTCTCTTGATCGTAAACCAGTGCTGATTGATTTTGGAGCGGTTAAAGAAACCATCCGTACTGTAGCGATTAACTCTGCAAATCCCACCCGCTCTTTGGTGATTGGTACACCTGGATATATGCCTAGTGAACAAGCCATTGGACGACCAGTTTATGCTACAGATATCTATAGTTTAGGCTTAACCGCGATTTTCTTGTTGACTGGGAAACAACCCGAAGAACTACCCACCCATCCCCAAACTGGGGAAATATTATGGCAAAATTATGCTCCATCTGTTTCTCCACAATTAGCAATGGTACTCAATCAGGCAATTAAACCCCATACGAGCGATTGCTTTACCACGGCTAATAAATTATTATATGCTTTACAAGCTCAAAATATTCCCTCTTCATCATCTACTAACACTCAGACAGTTAGTTATAGTCCCCCTACTCCCAGTACCCAAGCAACTCAAGCATTATCAGCACGCTCCATCACACCCGTTCATAACTGGCAAAAACCCACAGTAATTTTTAGTAGTTTAATAGTAGGGGGCTTAATTAGTGGAGTTGTGATTGCTAAGATTATCAGTCCCTCCCAACCGGAAGTGATTGTCACCAAAGAATCGGAAACACCTACTTTAATACCTCAGAATCAGCCAGTTTTGCCGAAAATTAATCCTCCTAGCTCAATTTCATCCCAAACTACCCCAACTTCAATAACAGCGATTCCATCACCACAGCAAACCCTAAATTCTGTCCAGAGGTTCCCAAATCCCACTCCTCAATCCAGAGAAAATACTCCATCTGCTCAAGTTACAGCCAATCCCCAACTAGAAACAGAGTCACCAATCTCTGTAACACCGAAAACTGAGATATCATTAGCTCCAGAGAAAAAATCAGTCATCACTCAAAATGTGCCAGCATTTCCCACAGGTACATCGAGAAGTAATGTTGAAAGTGTGTTGGGAAAACCAAATCAAGATTTAAGAGGACTTTGGAAAAATACTCGTGCTGTAACCTATAATTACATACCAAAACAAATTGATTTAGGCTACTTATTTGACCGTCAAACCGGAGTCCTACGTCAAACAGAAGCAGCATTTGCCCCATCAGTAAATCCCCAAGTAATGCAAGCAACTTTAAATGGGTTGTTAGGTGGACAAGCTACTCAAGAAATTAAACAAGGATTGCAACAAATACAGCAACGGAATCAAGATAATTTCACTTTTACCCAAGGTTCAGTTAAAGGTCAGATTGTCCGACAAAGTTGTGATTTTATCTACATCAGCATTTGGGATCAAGATTTACATGATTTTGTCAGACCTGCGGATGCAAAACAATGTTAAGGAAGAGTGATGGGGAGGTGGGGAGGTGGGGAGGTGGGCTGATGTAACTAGCTTGCTTAAAAATTAAATACAGCATATCGCAGATAAATGAGGTACACATAAAATAGTAAAATTCTTGGGTCGCAGGCATCTTGCCTGCCTTTGTGTAAGAAGTCATTAATTGGTAGTAGTTCATGGATTGAATATGTAACAAATATTTTAAATAGCTAATTCGGTTTTAAACTGTTCGATAAGTTGCTGAAGGTGTTGATTTTCCGGTTCAAAAGCTAGTAGTTCTTGGATAATCGGTGCAGCAGTGACAAAATCACTCATCAGACAATAGCAGACAGCAATCTTATATAGAGTTTCCGGTGTTTTTCCATAAATCATCAATGATTTGTCATAGTAAATAATCGCTTCTCGAAAAAATCCCAAAGCCACCAGCAAATCACCCAAATCCTTAGCTAAATCCTCTGCTTCTCCCAAAGGATAGTAGGTATCCCAAATGCGATGAACCGCTAAAAAGAGATTCCAACGTTCATTTTCACAGATTTGAGAAACTACTTCAAACAACCGAGGAAACATCTGCCGGAAAATGCGAGCATCATAGCTACTGAGTCTAATCACAGCCATAATATCACGGCAAGTTAAAATATCAAAATGCGGCTCAATCAGTTTTTTCAAACTGAAATAATCATCGGTCCATAATCGTTGACAAAACGTTCATAAGCATTGATGGTTTCTCGATAAGTGGATACATCAGCCAAAAAGAGCAGACATCCTAAGTCTATGCTCATCTGTTGGTGACGAGGAAAGAGAGCAAGTCCCCCTTGTCGAATACAATACTGTGAGAAGGCGTGGTAATTGACATTTAAGGAAAAACTACCGTGGGTCGCTAATGTGGGAGCACGATAACCTTCTAAGTTAGACTTGTGATGTTCACCTTTATCCGCTGATAACACAACTAATCCACTTCGAGACAGCTGTCGTAATCGCTCAAGACAACGAATACCGATATGGGGAAAGAGGAGATGAGTGCAATCAAGTTCTTGACAATAGGTTTCTAAAAGGTCATTCAGGATAGATTCTTGAGCATAAATCGGTAGCTTGGCTTCTTCATAATCATATCGGAGTTTTAAGGCGTTAATCAGTTGGGCTGTATCCAACTCTGAGGGATCTGATTCCGTAGCTAGACTGAGCAAACAGTGTGAGATATTCTGATTTTCTACCCAAAAAAGTTCTTGGGGTATGGTATCAAAAAAGTAGTTAGCTATGACAATTAACGGCTGAGACAGCGTTTGTGTCTGGATGGTAATGTGAGCGGATTGTAAAAATAATTCACTGCTGTTTTCCGCATCAAAAAGAGCAAAATCAAGCCAGCCTTTACTTAGATAGGGTTGTAAACGAGGATGATTTTGCCAAAATTCTAGATTAGACTCAGTAAAATCGCTGAGAATATAGCAAAAAGGGGGCAATGCGATCGCACTTTGTTGGTAATATTTTTCAAAATGCTTAAAGAAATGGTAGCAGAGTCGTCCATGTCCCGCACCCAGTTCTAAGAGGTAAACAGTTTCCTGATGTTTTCCTTGTAAGGATAAATCGCGTAAAAAAGCGAGTACCAATTCTGCATAGGTTTTTCCCACCACAGGATTGCTAGTAATGTAGTGAGGGACTACACCGCTACTCCAAGCATCTATACCAACCTCGCTAAAATAATCACGTTGGAGTTGCCAAATTAGGCTTTGGGAGAAGGGTTGCTGTTTTTCTAGTAAGTACATTGATTCAGGTAATATCATTTTTTGACTATTATTTCTGGCTCTTAGCGTTTCCTAAGAGTGCGCCTATTCCTCCAACCACTAACACCAAAATACCACCCCACATGCCCACATGCCCTGGTTGTATCCTCACCAACTTAGTATTTTTCTCCTCTCCAGCATCGGTTAGTACCGTGTCCACCCAATCGAAACAATCTTGATACCAAGGTAAATAAACATACCCTTTGAATTCAGGTGTATAACTTGGTGCGTCACTGTAATACCTTGCTTGTTTGTTTGCGTATCCGTGTTTCCGTGCCGCCATCCGCAAACGTGCTACCCTTTCCCTTGTTGCTATTCGTGTATCTTTTTGAGACTTCTTATAAAAAGCCCTTGTTTCCGGCCATGAATATTCCGATACAGTTTCGTCCTCATATTCTATAAATATATGATGACCTAAAGCTCCTTGGGCTTTGGCATTCGCTATTGTTGCCACTGTATAGCTTTCTTCTTGGTTTAAATAATTTTCGACCTTTGGTTTTTCTTCTTTTTTTTTCTCATCCGTATCACACTTCATCTCAACCAACATTTGGTCAACAATCTCTTGATGACTCAATA
Source organism: uncultured cyanobacterium (assembly GCA_963766435.1). Classification (GTDB taxonomy): domain Bacteria; phylum Cyanobacteriota; class Cyanobacteriia; order Cyanobacteriales; family Nostocaceae; genus CAVXZH01. Next base: position 390,312 of record CAVXZH010000006.1, on the reverse strand, counting down.
TATTCTTATTCGCATTATTAATCACGTTTCGCAATACGTTTATGTAAGGCATCAACGGTTCTTCCCTATTCTTTATGTCCATCTCCACTCGGTTACATATTTCTTCTAGGGTATATTCACGTTTCTCATCCTTAATCATTGTTCTTGCCTTCTTCTTACCCACAATATTTTTCCACCTTAGATCCTGAGCAGATACATCTCCACCTTCTTTGATCTTCCGTTGGAGTGTTTCACTAAATGACACAGGTTTAGTTTTAATATATTTCCTTTCCTCGTTTTCAGGCTTTTTCTCAGATGTATGTGTTGTAGCATGCTTACCCTTCTTATCTGCTTCTATCTCCAACTTCTGATCATGATTAATTTCTACTCCCTTAGCCTGTATAGTTGGCTTTACTCGGCCTTGCTTATGCTGCACGACATGCCAGGCTTCATGGGGTAAATGCTTCTCCTGTCCTGAAGCAATATGAATATCCGTCCCCTGTGCATAAGCATATGCCTGTAACTGTGCTGGTTTTGTCGAGTTGTAATGTACCCTCACATCATCCATCGAATACCCGGAGAGACTTTCAATTCCTGTTTTGAGGTGATCAGGTAAGCCCGTTTTATTTGGACGCTGTTCCTTTAGTGTAACGTGGTGATAGTCTGTTATTTCTGTTTTGGCTGGAACTACCTTTACACTTCGGTCTACTAACCTCTCTGTTTCCTGATTATATGTATCTCCTGTCGCACCAATGTTTAACTTCCTCTGAATTAGAGGTAATTTATTTTGATGTACAGGTACATTTACAAAACTGCTATTCGCAGCTGATTCTTGAACAACAGAGGATTGTACCTCTTGCTTAGGTACAATACGCACTGCTGCCCGTTGTAACCAACCATTACTCAGATTAGGGTCATTTTGCGACTGCTGATGTTGATTTAATCCCTGACGCTTCATTTACCAATTCTCCATAAATAGATTGGGCAATTTCCATCCCCATTTGTTCCGGCTTTATCCCCTTGGTTACAGTCACACTTGCAGGTAAATGAGAAATCACACCTCCATTTTGGAGATGAGATGGCAGACCATTTTCTCTGAGTAACCGTGACAACTCCACCTCTAAAACAGCTTGTAAACGGGAACGCTGACTATGAGACAAGTTAACCCCTTCTAAAATTATCCGTTCTATATTCAAATTAAGATTCATAACTTTTATGACATATTTTTTAAGTAAAATCCGCCTCATTAATCGGTCGCTCTAACTTGCGAAACTCTGTCCTAGCTGCTGCTAATACCCATTGGATTGTCACTACTGTACGTGCCTGTGCTGCCAAAAAAGCTGCATTCAGAGCAATGTTGTGAATACTACCACCTGTCAGATTCATTCGTCCTAAACGTTCAAAATCTAATGATTCTGTCGGTGTTTCTTCGGGAAAAGCTTTCTGCCACATCTGCTTGCGTTCTAACTTTCCAGGGAAAGGAAAGTTAATAATAAACCGCAGTCTTCTGAGAAAAGCTGTATCTAAAGAACTCTTCATATTTGTCGCCAAAATAGCCAAGCCCCGATATGATTCTATCCTCTGTAATAAATAATTAATCTCAATATTAGCATAGCGGTCATGACTATCTTTAACATCACTGCGTTTACCAAATAGAGCATCCGCTTCATCAAAAAATAAAATCGCACCACCATCTTCCGCGGCATCAAATAAACGGCGCAGATTTTTCTCGGTTTCACCTATATATTTACTTACTACTGCTGATAGGTCAATCCGGTAAAGATTTAGTTGCAAACTATTAGCAAGTACTTCTGCTGCCATTGTTTTCCCAGTCCCACTTTCTCCAGCAAACATAGCACTAATGCCCATACCTCTATTCATTCGTCGTTGAAATCCCCACTTTTCATATACTTGACGACGTTGTTTTACTTGGTCAGCAATTTGACGCAGCAAGCCCATTTCTTCTGGTGGTAAGACAATATCATCCCAAGTGGCTTTGGTGTCAATACGTTGAGCAAGGTGATCCAATTGTGGACGAGTACTGACTAAACAAGTGTGCCAAAGAGTGTTATGCAATTCATCTTTATCTATTTTGTCTATAACTTTTTTATTCAGAGCTATCTGTGCATTGCGCTCAATAGTGGTCAGGTTCAGATTAAACTGACTTGCTAAAACAAAAGCTGTTTCTGTTAACTCAGAAGCTGCTAGCATTTCTCTCCAAGCTGTTTCTTGTTCTGGGGCTGTAGGTTTGGTAATATCAAATGTAAAACTAGCTCTATTTAAATCAGATAGTGGTTCCCGAATATCCAGAAATAACAAACCATGATAACGAGATAAAAAGCGGTGGAGTGGTGAAGCAGCACCCATTTTTACCAGATTTTCCGGTTCCAGAACATCCAGATACAGAACCAGAGGTGTGATCAGACTTTCCCTGTCCCACAATCTCCAAAAGGTTTCTAATTCCCCTACTGGAGTCGGGATTAATCCAGATGGTAAATGATAAAGTTGTAAACCTAGAACTTCTGCAACATGACCAGCTATTAACCGCTTGCTAGGACTATCTGTACCCAATAACTGAATTATGGGTAAATGCTCTAAAGAATTTGGTGATTGGATGTGGTTGATAATTTGTTGAACAATAGTTTCCTGTGAAGGTGGTAGTATACCGGAAGGGGATTGAACAGGCATAACTAGAGTTGCTAATCGGTCATCTAAGTAATTTAAGCCTTTGAGATAATTGACAATTCGTTCATCAGCTCGTAATGCACTAGTAATTAAGGGTTGATATCCTTCTTGGTTAATTTCAATCAGTCTCCAGGAACGTAAAGGACGTTCAGGTGATAGGACATCCCAAGCCGGTTCGTCAAACAGAGAAAACGCTAAAGCAAAGGTGGGATAGGGTCGATGGGGATTATTTTGAGCTTGAGCACATAATTGAGCTATGTCGGTACTATATTCCATTGCTGCACAAAGTAAAAGTAGCGATCGCTCAAAGGTTGATAATCCCAACATTTCACTCAGCAAAATTAAAGCTGGTGGTGATTCATCTAATGTCATTATCTCCATTTTTCTAGCTGCGGCATCGATTTCCTGACTATGTTGATCTTTTAATCGCAGTCTTAACCAAGTCAGAGCGATCGCTAAATAGTCCTCATTTCTTTGTTCCCAAGAAATCCGCATTATTCACTGTACCCCTAGTGTGTTAATTCTGTATAAAATTTCAGCAAAGTTAACTGCGCTGTTTATGGTTATGCTTCATCCCCTTTCCGATTTCCTCTCTCACTCAGACATTCCCACCTCACTTGTGCACTATTATTATCAAGGATATTGTCCCCAAACTGGTGAATTGCTCAGATTACCACGCACTGCTTTCATCGAAGCGATTGCCAAGAATTTCATGCAGCAATTAACCCCAAATCCCAGTGAAGGAAAGATGTACGGGGTCTTATTGGTGGAACTATCCACCGGGGAACAACGAATAATTAAAGCCTTTTCCGGTTTACTTAATGGTTGTGGGGTGGTGGAAGGTTGGGTTCCTCCCATTCCTGGACGTGAGCAAGTTGCTGATGATGAAGCGAGGACTTTAGTTGAGTTGGAACGGATGAAGCAAGAACTAATTACCTGGAATGAACTTCCCGAAAGACAGGAGTATACTAGAGTCCGTCATGAATTTGTACAACAGTTGCAAATCATGAGCGATCGCCATCATCAAGATAAACAAGAACGACAAGAAAAACGTCAGCAACTTTGTCAAACCCTAACGGGAGAAACCTTAACTATTGCTTTAGCAGAACTTGACACCATCAGCAGTCAGCAGGGAATTGAACGTCGCCACCTCAAACGTCGTCAAAATGAAGTTTTACAACCACTCCAGCAAGTTATAGCCGCAGTCTGATGCCAGAATTCAGGAAATTAGAAAACAGAGGAAAGAACTTTCTCGACAACTACAAACACAAATGCATGCTGTTTATAGCTTAACTAATTTTGCTGGACAATCTTTATCATTACAGCAATTAATGCCATTAGGTTCACCGACGGGTACAGGAGATTGTTGTGCGCCAAAATTATTACACTATGCCGCAAAAAATCAACTCAAACCCCTAGCAATGGCTGAATTTTGGTGGGGTGCATCTTCAGTAAACGAAAATAAAATTCAGGGAGAATTTTATGGTGCTTGTGCGGAACGTTGTCAACCATTAATGGGGTTTTTATTATCTGGATTAAAATTGATTCCCAAGGAAGTGAAAATTATTTATGAAGATAAATGGGTAATTGCGGTAAATAAACCCTCAGGGTTATTATCTGTACCTGGTCGATATGGCCATAATCAAGATAGCATTCTCAGTCGTTTGCGTTTGATTTTAGGAGATGAAGTCAAACTTTTCGCTGTACATCGTTTAGATCAAGAAACTTCTGGGATTTTAATTTTAGCCAAGGATAGACAAACCTATTCTCAACTAAATCGGCAATTTCAGCAACGAGAAGTACATAAGGTTTATGAAGCTATCGTTGCAGGTGTGGTAACAACTGAATTAGGTGTAATTGAATTACCGCTATGGGGAAATCCTGAAAACCGTCCTTATCAGCAAGTTGATGAACGGGGTAAGCCGAGTTTGACTCGCTTTCGGGTATTGGGGAAGGAAGGAGATTACACGCGGATAGAATTTATTCCCTTCACAGGAAGAACTCATCAGTTAAGAGTCCATGCTGCTGATGAAAGAGGATTGGGGGTGAGAATTTTAGGCGATCGCCTTTATGGTTGTGATGTTGGAGTTAGTCGTTTACATTTGCATGCGCGGGAACTCAGTTTTCAGCATCCACAGTTAGGGGAAATTGTGCATTTACAGGTAGAAACGCCATTTTGAGTTTAATTAAGTCAATTGAGAGTAGTATTATTGGAATTAATTTTACACCGTGAAAACTGGTAGGAAACTCAGCACTGGTATATCCATCTTAGAGCGTGTTTGAAAAGTTATGAGGAGGTATAATTTGTCATCCTGACCGGAGGGAAGGATCTCGCGAGATCCTTCCCTCCGGTCAGGATGACAGTATAGAGACTCTACCCATTTTTCAGCTTAACTAAACCGTATTGAACTATAAACAATCTAAACATTTGATCAGAATGCGATCGCCAAATCATAATAATATTTTGTAGTTATCCATGATATTCTACAATAAATCAAGGCTTTCAGCCTGACAGCGAAGGGATAATTTAATGTCTGCTATTTTGGTATCATCCTCAAAATGCCAAACCCTAAACGCTTTGATGTTGCCATATTTGGCAAATAGAACTATTAATGAAGGATAGCTATGAACGATAACTTTGAAGAACAAGAACAACAACAAGAAAATATTGATGGCGTTTCACTTGTCGATTTACAAGAAAGATATAGTATTAGCCGAGATGCACTGCACAAACGAATAAGATATCTCCAGATGAGAACTTGGAAGATACAAGGTAAAGGTAAGACTTATCTTGACAGCGATCAGGTTGCTTATCTTGACGGATTACATGCTCATATGGCAAATAATAATGGCAGGATGGAAGGCTACATAGTTCCTGAGCCATCAGATATAAGCTCTCTAGCCAACAATACTACTAGTAATGAAATAATCAAACAGGAGTATTTAGAAGCAGAAAATATCAATCCTGAAGAGATTTATATTCATCAAAATCAGACAAGCTATAGTAGGATAATGGAGCAAGCAGAACAAAAAGCTGCCAGTATTTTAATAGCTGAAGGAATATTAACTAACAAATACCTCGATAACCCTGAATTGATCAACCCTGACCTCAGACAGAAAATTGAAGAAGCTACAAAAAGGCCAAAAATAGACCCTTTCGTATTAGCCGCCTCATGGGTTCAGGCGGCTTCAGTAAAAATGAACTCTTTAAAGGAATAATCTTAGTTTGTGCAGTAATTACAATAATTGCCCCGATATTGAACTTCGTGACAATTGGTATAATTTTTGCTGCTACTTGGTTTATTGTTGTGATAATTGACTATCCAAACATCGTTAAAACGGATATACCTGATGATGATTTAGTTACTGAAGAATTTAAAATCTACCGACAAGATGAACTACTGCATGCTAAATCAGCACTTTTGGCTGAGGGTAAACTTTGTCTTTGGGGTGAAGAAGGATGCGGTAAATCTTTACTAGCTAATGTCTTAGTCAAACAGTTAAGAGATGAAGGATATCTTGTCGCTCTCGTAGAAGCAGCATCAACAAAGCAAATGATGTTATCTATTGCCGATCAATATGGGATAAGTATATATTCCATTAATGGTAAGAAATTACTATTAGATAGTCTGAAAATGCTAATATCGGATTTCATGAAAAAAAACCCATGTATTTTGATAGTTGATGATGCCCATATATGTAGACCGGACTTTAGACAGTGGCTAAAATATGCTAAAAAGAGAGGTGGTTGTAACCTGCTGCTATTAGCTACAAATCCACCATTGAGTGACATTTTTTTGTCAGTTGCCAGAATTAAGTTAAAACCAATGTCAAATAAGGCAATTCGGGAAATCATGATTCAATCAGCTAGACAAAGAGGTTTGAGCTTAAAAAATCATGATTTGTCACGACTACAATCCAGGAGTGGTGGAAATCCTACCTTGGCAATTAGGGCTATTGAAGAAGAGTTTTTAGGAGTCGATCAGGAAGCAGCAGACCACAGGCGGATTATCGACATTACGCCGTTGATCATGTTTGTTGGTACACTATTTATAGTAGTTAAATTTATTGGACTAGCAACCTCTGACTCATCTATGTATATCCTTGGTGGTATTGGTGGTGCATTGTTTATGGGATTGTCAAGGTGGATTTACAGTCTACCAAAGGAAGGAAACAAGATTAATTGATATGCTATAGCAGCAGCCCTTACCAATCAAGCTAAGTTCATACTAAATCCGTGGAGCAGGCATCTTGCCTGCTTGAATTCAATGGTGGGCATTTTGCCTTCTGTAGAAATATAAAGCCGTTGAAAATGCTAATACAAATATTAAAGAATTACAAGGAATTTTTGATAATTATGATTTTCAAGAAAACAATAGTTATAGTTTACGTCAAGTAATTTGGCACTTGTCAGATATAAAACTTCATAATAAGGAATTTTCAGAGCCAGACTTATTAGGAAAAGCTTGTGAATATTTAATAGCAAAATTTAGTGCTGAGATTGGTAAAAAATCTAGCGAATTCTATACTCCTAATAAAGTTGTAGAATTATTAGTACGTTTGCTTGAACTAGAACCAGGAATGAGCATTTGTGATCCTTTTTGCGGTTTAGGAGGAATTTTAACTGAATGTATTAAGCAAATTAAATATTTGGGAAATGAGTCACATAAATTACTACTTTATGGACAAGATATAAATAAAAATACTTTTAGTCTTGCCAAAATCAATTTACTTTTACACGATATTTTTGAGTTTGATATTCGATTGGGAGATACTATTCGTAAACCTCAATTGATTGAAAATGGTAATTTAATGCTTTTTGATAGAGTAATTTCTAATCCACCATTTAATATTCATAACTGGGGCGAAGAACTAGCTAAATTTGATAGTTATGACCGCTTTCGTTATGGAATTCCTCCAAAAAGTAGTGGTAATTTTGCTTTTATTCAACACATACTAGCTACACTCAAAAAAACTGGTAGGGCTGCTGTATTAGTAGCACATGGAGTACTATTCCGTGGAGGTTCAGAAGGTATTATTCGCAAAAGAATTATTGAGTCTGATTTAATAGAAGCAGTAATTGGTCTTCCACCTAATCTAATTTATGGTACAGGTATTCCTATCGCTATTTTGATTTTTAATCGGGATAAGCAAGAAACCAGAAAAAATAAAACTTTGTTCATTGATTCTAGTAGTGAATATCAAAAAAGTCGCAATCAAAACTACTTACGCGAAGCAGATATTGTTCATATTGTCAAAGCATATCAAGCCTTTAAAGATGAAGAAGGATATGCTAAAGTTGTAGATATTGAAGAGTTAGCAACTAATGAATATATTCTCAATATTAATAGATATGTTGTACCATCCAAGAATGAACAAGAGAAAATTGATATTCAAGCAGAGATTGTCAAGCTACGTAAATTAGAGGCTGAATTAAATGATGCGAAAAATGAGATACATAAATATTTAAATGAATTAGGAATAACACCAAAAGTACAGTAGGAGGGCAGAGGTATAGTAAAAGGGAGAAATTCAAGAGAATTAATGCTGTTTATTCGCAATTTTCAAAAAATCTCTTAATTCTCCTCTATTTCTTTATCGTTGATTTATTGATGTTGATTTAACCAAGCTTCTAAATCTGAAACTGTGGCAAAATCTAGTAATGCCTCTCCCAAGGATTCCAACTGCTCAACAGATAATCTACGAATCCGCTCAATTGATAATGAGTCAATCTTACCAAAACGACGATTTAGTAGACGGGTAACTAGCCGTTGTTCTCCAAGAGCTAATCCCCGTTGCTCTCCGCGTTGTAAAGTTGTTTGTTCCCATTCTAGATAAGCTGCTGATAATTCCATAGCTAGTTCCTGGTCTTCTTCAGTTAAATTTTCTTGATAGAGTGTAATAATCCGCCAATTGGCAATTAGCTGTAAGATACTTTCTCTTAATGGATGATTTTTCTCTAATTCTAGCAATTGTTTTACAGCTTGGCGTTGAATCTCTCCTCTACCTAAAATTCTTAGCCACAGTGTTTCCACTGTAACAGGTAACTTGTTAATTACTACTATTGCTGTTCTCAAACCTGGTGAGAGGAAATAAATTCCTGATATCCAGTTATCTAAATCTAGTTTAGCGTCAAAAGTCTCCAGTAAGTCCTGAGAAGCTGAAGGTGACAAAATCCATAACCTTGGTAAATCATCTTCTGGTAAGGATGTCTCTTCTCGTCTAGCTTTCCGTTCTAATTCTGCGAAAAAAATCAGCAGTTTTGATAAACAATTACGTACTTCTTTTTTACTCGGTTGATTACGGAAGACTTCTAGCAAGGAAGTATCCATTACTATTTTACCAAGGAATCCTAAAGACTGGTTATTAGTCTGGGATGAAGATGCTGGTGAAAATAAAATGTCTACCTGACGTGCTTCGTCCATTAACTCACGGTTAATATCTACTTCACCTAAAGGAGAAAGTAATTCCTTTAAATACTGTTTAGCAAATGAATCATGTCGTTTTTTGATCATAAAAATTTCTTGCTTGATACCTTAATTTTCATTCTCAGGTGGGTAAAATACCAACTACGTATTCAGGAAATTGACGTTTCAAAGCTGCAAAAGCCGGACTTGGTGCTTGTTCTTGCAAATTCTCTGGTTTATTCCAAGTAAATGGTGCTTTCTTCGCAGCAGACATCCATAACAATTGCTTCGCTCTCGTCATTGCGACATAAAGTAAACGATACTCTTCCGCGCTTTTTAAATGTCTTGCTTGTTCCCATGCTGAACTTACATTAGGGATTTGAGCTGCTCCATGATGCAATGCAGCTCGAATTTGAGCACGAGCTACTTCTGATAAAGTAAAGTCTCCTAAAAACTGACTTTGGGGAGGTATCCAAAATCTTCCCGGAATTAAATTTTCGTGTAAAAAGGGTAAAAATACACAATCCCAATCTAATCCTTTGGCTTTGTGCATGGTAATTATTGTCAATTGACCAGCACGGGTATAGCGTTCCTCGGTTTCTTCGGTTTCCACTGGTTCAAATCTTTCTGAACTCACAATTTCACTTAAAGTTGATAATATTGCTGCTAATGAACTATCACTAGCTATTTGCTGGTTGACCCGTTCTGCTAATTTATCAGCAGTGGCTAATTCGGCTTGGTCATAATTTAATGTTAAAGCTAAGAAAGAAATAATTTGATATGGTGGTAATTCTAAGCGAGCACGAAGTAAACTCCGACATAAGTGAGCTGCTTTTTGAACTATTTCTGTCTGTGGTGGGGATAGAGCTCAGGATATAAAAATTCTTCTGGTAAGCTAGCCAGAGTGTTCAGGTCTTGGGTGGGAATTAGTTGACGCTGCACTAATACATCTAAAGCCGCTTTCAGATAATCCGGGGAATGTGGGCGATCGCAAAATAGTAAAAGTGCTAAAATTTCCTGGGGAACATGAGAGCGACGTTCTCTTTCGCCGACATCATAAAGTGTGATGTTATTCTGTTCACAGACAGAAACCAGCAACTCCCCTAACCATCGTCCTTGACGATTTTCTCTCACTAATACCGCAGCGCGAGTACGAGGATATTCAGTAAATAATTCAACTACTCGCTGGGAAAGTAATTCAACCGTGTGATTAATATCTTCCGGTGTATACAGTTCTAATCCCCGTCCCATTGGTTCAGGATTACCATTGAGTTGATTAACCGCTCGAATTTCTTGCTCAATAAAGGGAGATGGTAGAGAAGATGCTGGATTTTTACTACTGTACAAACCATTTACCCATTTTAAAGCAAAGTTAGCGGCAGCAATAATAATTCCTGTACTTCGACCAGCTTGATCCATTGTCGCTAATTTTCCCAAGCGATCGCATTTTTGACAAAAATCGCGAAAATAGATCGGGTCAGCAGGAGTGAAAGTAGAGTTAATAGCCTGATTCGGATCACCCACCCTGACTAAATTCAGCGACGAAGATAAACCAATTCCAGACGAGATAACTTCACTCTCCAACTCCCCATCCCCCTGACTAGCTAAAGTTTCTAATAACTGGGTCTGAAGTGGACTAGAATCTTGGGCTTCATCTTCAAAAACTGCGAAAACTTGATTTTGCTCCATTTTGCGAGCACTTTCATTGTTCAAAACCCTCAAAGCAGCTAAAATCATGTCATCATAATCAATGAAATCACGCGATCGCATCAGGTTTTGATATTGCTCAGACAATAAAGCGGCTAAGAGCAAGATTTGATATTTATCTGTAGATTGTTGACTCCAGAAGCGGAGTTGGTCTGGGGTAATACCAGAACTTTTGGCTTCATGAATCACCGTATAAGCCAAATCTGGTAATATTTCTGTCCTTAAAACTGACTGACGACGTAAGTTTTCAGTTTCTTCACCGTCAAATTGATTACCTTTTAATAAGAGTAAATAATGTTCTGGATGGTTAGCAATCCATTGTTCTACTGTGGTTCTGATCAAACGATGACTTTGATTTGGGGTAATTAAGGTAGTATTTTCTAACTGTAGACCTGATAAATCAGGATGACGACTAGCAATATTTAAAGCTAAACCATGTAGAGTGTAGACAAAAAATCCAGTTTGTGGTAAAGATAATTTCCGTAAATTCTCCTTAATCTTAGCTTTAATATTGGCAGCCGCAGAGCGGGTAAATGTTACCACTACTAACTGACGACGGGAACGACGCATCTGAGCCGAAAGTTCATATTGTCGAGCGATGGCGATTGCCGCTGCGGCTGCCATTCCCGTGGATTTTCCCGCACCAGGAACAGCGGAAACAGCTAAAGTGCCTGATTGCCAATCAGCCATCTGTTTTTGTCCAGGACGAAGCCGCTCACAGATTTTGTCAATTTTTTCTTGTAGCTGAAAAAGAGGTGATGACTGAGATAATTTTGGGTCGAGGGATTTTTGAGCAATAGAAGTGGTAAGTTTTATATCTGACATAAATATAATATTCTCAATAAATTTTAAATGTAGAAAATTAGACTCACAGATTTTCAGTATACCTCCCCATCTCCCTGTTACTTCTGCCCTAATGACAAATCGTAAACTCTATTTACATTATCTGGTTTTAGCTAGCATCATCGCTCTTGGTGCTATCTTACGCTTTTGGCATTTGGGTTTAAAACCCTTGTGGATGGATGAAGTCATCACTACTATTTTTAGCTTGGGGAAAAATTATCATGATTTTCCTTTAGATGTAGTCTTTCCCTTACATCAGGTGCGGGAATTGTTTACTTATCAATCTGGTGTGAGTTGTCAGCAAATTTCCCAAAACTTAGCTAGCCAATCCACTCATCCCCCCTTGTTTTTTTGTGCGATGTACAATTGGCTAGGATGGCTGAGTCCTTTGGGTTCAGATTGGGTGACAAAATTGCGATCGCCATCAGCTTTATTGGGTGTGGGTACGATTCTGGCTATTTATATTGTAAATCGAATTGCTTTTTCCCCAACATCTGGACTAATTGCGGGATTATTTATGGCAGTTTCTCCTTTTGCGGTTTACTTATCTCAAGAAGCAAGGCACTATACTTTACCGATGCTCTTGATAACTTTAGCATTATGGGGACTCATCCAAATTCAGCAAGATTTAGAACATAATCGCTTTAGATTTGGAGTTTGGCTATTATGGGTAATTATTAATAGTATTGGTCTTTATGTTCATTACTTTTTTGCTTTAGCTTTTATTTCCCAAATTTCCACCCTAATTTTACTTTTATATTTGCGGCGAGATAAAATCCTAAAATTACCACAAATCTATTTAGGATTAATTATTTCTACCTGTGGAGTGATCATCAGCTTTGCTCCTTGGCTATTGGTTCTCTTCCAACATTTTAATCATTCTGAAACTAATTGGTTACCTGCTCCTACTATTATTGCACCTTTGTATCAAACTTTAATTAGTTGGGTATTAATGGTCATTGCTTTTCCTGTAGAAAATCAAACCTTAATTATTAAAGCTATTTGTGGCTTTTTAATGGTGGTTTTTGCTGTTTGGGTAGGAAGGAAGGTTTTTTCAGGCTTAAAACTACTCTGGGTCAATCAGACCACTTATTTATCCACATTAACTCTGATTAGTTTTACAGTTTTTATTTGGTTACAATTATGGGGAATTTCCTATTTCTTAGGTAAAGATATTACTTTTGTTCCTCGCTATCACTTTGTTTACTATCCTAGCTTTTGCGCTCTGATTGCCGCTAGTTTTTCGGCAAAATCCACCATTAAAGACAAGCTCTGGAAAAACCAAAGGTCAATTTTGATTTTTGTCTTGGTTGGTATCATTAGCTGTATGTTTGTAGTTTCTAACTTCATGTTTCAAAAGCCTTTTCAGCCAGAAAAAGTGGCTCAAAAGATGAATTTAGACTCAGCGACACCATTAATGTTAATCGTAAGATACAGCAATTATCAAGATGTAGCATTAGGGTTAAGTTTTGCTCTAGTATTAGAACCACTCAGAGGTCAAAAAGTTGCTGGTGTTGATCATCTGGCTTTTTTAAACCAATCTTCTGATTTAGCTACCGCAACTAAAAAGCTAGATCCACTGACAATAGGAACATCTACATCTCATCTGAATTTATGGGTGGTGGATCAAGGATGAGACATCAGGACTATCCATTGTTGTTGACGCTAGCACAGACCACTAGTTGCACCATAGACCCCAAACGCCATTATCGGATTGGTGTTCCTTATCAGCTTTATCATTGTGAAAAGAGGGAACAGGGAACAGGGAACGGGGAACAGGAAATAGGGAAAATGAAGTAGGGGGTGATGCGGAGGTGGGGAGAATATTTTTTAATTCTCTTTCCTTCCCTACTCTATTTCTCTCTTTGTTCCCTATTCCCTGTTCCCTGTTCCCTATTCCCTATTCCCTATTCCCTATTCCCTATTCCCTGTTCCCTGTTCCCTGTTCCCTGTTCCCTTCTTCATCTATTCATCAATCTGCCAAGAATCTTTGGTTAATTCCTCATCTAGAATTCTCTTAGGACGGACAATGATAATAAGTTTCCCTAAGAGGGAAAATTCTGGTGCAGTTTCAAACCACTGGAAGTCTAATTCACCATTCTTTTCTACGACAAAGTAGCTGGAGTCATCCCATTCTCGTTGATGTCGATCTATGACTGCTAAGACTGGCTGATTTTGTAATTGGTTTTGCTTGGGAAAGCGATCGCTATTAGCAATAATCACAACTGGGTCTTCTGCGCTTAATAACACTTGCCAACCAGGTAAAGGAACCCAAGCTTGTTCCCCAGAAAATTTGACCATCCGAAATGGTTCTATTTCCGTAACCAGGGGGACAGAACGTAGGTCTTGTGCGGTCAATGGTAATTCACCCACCACTGGGATAATTCTGGGTAATTCTTCCTCAGATTCTAAACGGTAAAAAGGTAATAGTGGGGCGGGACGCTTAGGAACTACAGTAAAATCAATAAGTAATTGTTCTATTTTTTTCCTAGCTGTTTCCGTGTGAGCAAAACGTAGTCCTTTGGCAATTAAACGCGATCGCTCTTGTAAGTCAGAGTTTTGTCGAGCTAATTTCCAAGCATGATAAGCGACAGCATCTCCGGGATGGGCGGTAAAACCTTCTGGTAAAGTAGAAAAATAGGAAAAGTCTTTAATTGCTTTGGCAATCTCTCGTGCTTCATCCAAATCAAGTTTGTGGATAAAGGTTAGTTCAGCAGCTGCAGCTCGGTCAGCTTGAGTTAATAAACGTAGTTCATATAATACATCGCTACCCCGTGTAGAATAATGCGATCGCGCTGCTGCGGAGGCGCCAAATTTTTCTAAAGAATTGTAAACTTGAGAACCGACAATCACTTGATTTTGTTGAATAGGTTCAAATCCAGTAGCTTCAAAAATTTCCTGAGGATTATAACCAGTTTTTTGCAACTGAGCGATGGACATTCCCCATTCGACCCAGGTGCCCTGCTTTTGTCTCAATTTCAGTAGCAATTCTTCTGCTACTTCATGAGTAGTATGCTCAGAATTTTGCGATAATGGTGGTAAATCAGTCATATTTTGCAGTAATAGCTGGAAGTGAATAGAGATATTAAAGACAGAACCAATCACGAAAGTTTTGACAACGGATCAGAGCTTAGAGCTTGAAGCCCAAACTCATCAACTTTAGGTACACTTTATCAAGTGGCACAGACTATATCTAAGAATATGTCTTATCCTAATCTTTAAGATCACTACACATTATTATTAGTCTAATAGGAAATAGAATCTTAATAAAGGAAATAGGGGGTTGAACACGAGGATTTATACTCTAACTGAAATATACCACTTATAATTAAGTCGGTATCTGTAGTCTTTACTTTGGTGAGATAATGGGAAGTCTATGCTAAGTTTTCATCGGCAGGACTTCTGATGCCAGTACCCCAGTATGAAATATAACAAAATGGTGAAGATTTAAAACTCTCTTATGGATAATCCCAGTCTCGAATTTAATAAACTTCCTCGTCAATTAATGACTTTAGAAAGACCCAAAAAACTCAAAATCCTGGTAGTGGACGATGAGCCAGATAACCTTGATCTGCTTTATCGTACCTTTCGGCGTGACTTTCAAGTGTTAAAAGCAGATAGCGGCATCAACGCCCTAGACGTTTTAGCATCGGAAGGGGAAGTAGCCGTCATTATTTCTGATCAACGAATGCCAGAAATGAAAGGAACGGAATTTCTCAGCAAAACTGTACCGCAGTTTCCCGATACTGTCAGAATTATCCTCACTGGATTTACTGATATCGAAGACTTAGTGGAGGCAATCAACGCTGGACAAGTTTATAAATATATTACTAAGCCCTGGGGAACCTGGAGAACTCAAGGCAGTGGTGCAAAGAGCCGCAGAAACTTATGACCTGCTCAAACAAAGAACCGAAGAACTGCGACGTGCCTATATCCAAATGCGGTTATTAACTGTGGTGGTAGAGGTAACCAAAGCAATTTCTAACTTAGAAGAAATGCTCTCACCCATTGCCACAGCTTTTGGCGAAACTTTTCTCGCAGATGGTTGTATTTTACAACTGATTGAGAATAATACTCTAGTCGGAATTCCAGGGATTTATAGCCCTATTGGTAAAATAGATAGCTGGCTAGAACAAGACCCAATGCTGAGTGAGGCGATCGCCACCGGGAAAATTCAAGTTTCTGCTAATATACTTAAAGATAGTAAATTAGATGGTATTACTCATTACCAAAATGCTGGTATACAGGCTCATGTAATAGTTCCCGTTACCTATGGTGAAAAAATATTGGGGGTAATATCTCTACAGTGGAAACAACCTTGCACCTTACGAGATGACGAAATCAACCTCATTCATTTATCAGCAGAATTAGTCGCGATCGCCATTACTAGCAGTCGGAATCATCTAAATACTGTGTGAGTCAGGAGAGGGGGGCAGCAGGGGCAGAGGGGCAGGGGAAAAGAGGAGAAGGGGCAGGGGGCAGGGGGCAGGGGGCAGGGGGAGAAGAGGACAAGGGGCAGGGGGCAGGGGGCAGGGGGAGAAGAGGACAAGGGGCAGGGGGCAGGGGGCAGGGGGAAAGAAATTTAAAATATATTCTCCCCATCTCCCCATCTCCCCATCTCCCCATCTCCCCATCTCCCCATCTCCCCATCTCCCCATCTCCCCATCTCCCCCTTGCACCCTGCACCCTGCCCCCCTGCCTCTTCTCCCCCCCCTGCACCCTGCACCCTGCCCCCCTGCCTCTTCTTTCTCCCCATCTCCCCACCTCCCTTAGACATGACCAATCAAATAAGTGCTTTATTCGACAAAATAGCTCCAGTCTATGACCAGTTAAATGATTGGTTCAGTTTAGGACAACATCGAGTATGGAAGGAAATGACAGTAAAATGGAGTGATGCCAAACCTGGGCATCATTGCTTAGATTTGTGTTGTGGTAGTGGTGATATAGCTTTACGTCTAGCACGGCATGTAGGAAAAACTGGAAAGGTGTATGGAGTAGACTTTTCCCCTAACCTGTTAGCAATTGCTCAAGAACGCTCCCAAAAGCTTTATCCACCCATATCTATCAAGTGGATAGAAGCTGATGTCCTGAATTTGCCTTTTGAAGATAACCAATTTGATGCCGCGACAATGGGATACGGCTTAAGAAACGTTATTGATATTCCCCGTAGTCTCCAAGAATTATATCGTGTACTAAAACCAGGTGCTAAAGCTGCTATCTTAGACTTTCATCGCCCTAATAATCAGCAATTACGCGCTTTTCAACAGTGGTATTTAGACAATTGTGTTCTACCAATCGCCACTAATGTAGGCTTAAAAGAAGAATATGCCTACATCAGCCCTAGTTTAGAGCGCTTTCCCATTGGTAGAGAGCAAGTAGAGTTAGCCCGTCAAGTTGGTTTTGCATCAGTTACACATTATCCGATTGCCAACGGTATGATGGGAGTGTTAGTAGTCAATAAATAAATTCTCACCATTACCTATCATCCATCAAAAACCCTGTGGATTGGTCTCATCTTTGGCTTTATGTATCACCCCCGATTCTCGGTGGCATTATTGGCTATTTTACCAACGATATAGCCATAAAAATGTTATTTCGTCCCTATCAAACCACTGTATATCCTGGGACGAAAAATACCATTTACACCTGGATTGATTCCCGCTAATCAGGAGCGGTTAGCGAAGAATATTTCTAAGACTATTATGGATTCGCTGCTCACACCAGAAGAGTTGCAAAATCTAGCTCGACGTTTATTAGCAACCGAACGAGTACAAGGAGCAATTCTTTGGTTATTAAAGCTAGCGATTGAAAAAATTCAAACGGATAAAGAACAAAAAAGTGCTAAAATTGTCGCGGGGATTTTGCGAGATTTATTAGGGGAATCCTTCCCTCGTCTGCTGAAGGTTTTGGCTCGACGAGAAGATTTTTTGGAAGCTCAAATCAATCAAATTTTTGATTTGGTGTTGCTAGAATTTCGACTCAGTGAAGAACAATCTACCAGATTAGCAGATTGGGTCTTAGAGGTAGTTCTAGCACCTGATGTTTTGCGACAAGCAATCATAGATTTTTTAACTGACCGCACGATTCAAATTATTGATGAAAGCTTTCGGGAAAAAACCAGTGGTACTTATTGGGTAGTAGCTAATTTATTTGGCTTACGTAATACACTGACACGGTTAAGAACCTTTTGTTTAGATGAAAAAGAAGCTACTAACAATCGGTTAAAAGAATTGAGTAAAGATTTGCAAATGCGCGATCGCCTCAAGCAAATCTTGCAAAATTCATCTTTACAAAATTTACCAATGGGGACGGTACGACAACTCAGAAAAACCACTAGAGAAAGTGTCCGTCACTATTTACAAAGCAGTGGTAGTGATGCCATCCAAGGGTTAACAGATTCAGTTGACTGGGAAAATATTGCGGTTTTGCTGTTGGATAGACTGAGTACTTCTCCTGTAGTTGATGCTTCTTTAGAAGTTGTCAGTCAGGAGTTAGCTTTAATTTTAGAGCGATATTTGGAAAGAGATTTAGAATTGATTGTGGCTCAAGTGATTCCGATTTTATCAATTGACCAAGTGATTATTGACCGGGTAAAAGCAACTTCACCGGCTGATTTAGAAGCAGCAATTGAGGGAATTGTCAAAAATGAATTACAAGCAATTGTGACTCTAGGTGGGGTTTTAGGGATAATTGTCGGATTATTTCAAACTGGTTTTTTATTCTTAAATCATCAGTAGTGTGTAAGCTTATTTTAGACTTTCTGGGTTCAATATAAAAATAGGGTTTTGCTCATCAGCACCTTATATTAATTCCTTTGCGTCTACCCGGCGCGAACGTCTTCGACGAATGCGCGAAACATAAAAATGTGGTTTATCTACTGACAAATCGCTATAAAGCGGGCATCTTGGCCGCCTGACTTCAATGGACTCAGCCATGACGCTGCGAATTATTTAGTGAGATAGGAAAAAACAAAAATAAACTGAGGGGAAGTGCTAATTAATTAAGTTAAAAGATTCCCCAAATTTGGCTTTGCTACATTGATTGACATATACAGATGATGTGCTATAATCATCTGCGGCTGTCTACAATTACTAGCAAATAAACAGATTAAGGATACTATCTATAGTAATCTGGTTCCGGCTGTGGCTGCGTCATCACAAAGTTGGAGGAGTCGTACAGATAACGACCAGCTTCCTCCTCTAGACGGTGAATCAAATATGGTTCAATGGCGTTACCTTGACGCAGTGCGGCTAGATATCCATCCAAATACATTCGCATATCAGATGTCCGATAACCGCGATTCCATAGCTCCACGAAGGCGTCCGT
Source organism: uncultured cyanobacterium (assembly GCA_963766435.1). GTDB lineage: Bacteria > Cyanobacteriota > Cyanobacteriia > Cyanobacteriales > Nostocaceae > CAVXZH01. Next base: position 371,365 of record CAVXZH010000006.1, on the reverse strand, counting down.
GAGTTTTTGGTAATAGCGGATAGTTTGTGTGTCTTGAAGCATAACTGCTGTATTATCTCTGAGGATTGATACTCTTAGGGCTGTTTGCACATCGTCTCCCCTGGGGAAGATGCGGTTAGGACTTTAACCTAAACCTTGTTTCATAGAAGCTGGGATTTCTCCGCGACTAGGATGCTTCAACACGTAGACAGTTACTTCTACTGACCATTTTATCCTAACATAGATCATACTAACTGCAACTCAGGTTGTCAGCGACGTTTTTCTCTCAGTATTTCCCGTATACTGTTTAACTTTGTTTTTTCTAACCATGAGGCTAATTCTATTTGATTGTGATTAATTTTAGCAAAAATTTCCGAATACTATGAAGTTAGTTGCATGAAAACAGTCTCTAACCAAGATTTCTGAACAGAAATACCAAAATTATATTCTTTGGAGTAACAAAGGCTACAAAACATTAGACATCAGCTTGTTAATTTGAAAGTCTATCAACGCTAAGGGGTCTTACCACCGTGGGATTCGGTTTGTATTGAAATCGTTGAGGGGAATCCCCATTTGAGGTCGTTGCTGGGTTGGCACTTGCAACAACTAGAATACCGGGTGCATCAAGCTGCTAGTATTTATCAAGCAAGGGAAGTATTTTTAACTCATCAACCAACACTAGTAATTTTAGATGCGGATTTACCAGATGGTGATGGAATTGAGTTTTGTCGTTGGTTACATCGTCAACAGCAACCTTTAATTTTAATGTTATCTGCCCGCAGTAATGAAGGTGATATTGTCGCTGGATTAAAGGCTGGGGCTGATGATTACTTGAGTAAACCTTTTGGAATGCAAGAGTTTTTGGCTAGGGTAGAGGCGTTAATTCGTCGGAATCGGACACCTAACTGCACCAGCTTATTTGGACTATGGAACTTTACAAATTGATTTAGTACAGCGTCGTGTCCGGTTTCAAGGGGAGTTTATTGATTTGACACCGCAAGAGTTTAGTTTGCTGTACGTTTTAGCACAGGCTGGAGGTGTGCCTTTAAGTAGTTCAGAATTGCTACGTCGTGCTTGGCCTGACGCTATTGATAATCCCCGGACTATTGATACTCATGTTTTATCACTACGGAAAAAAGTTGAACTTGATCCTCGGCAACCTAGTCTAATTCAAACTATTCGCAATGTAGGATACCGTTTTAATATGGAAATTTTAAATGTCAATATTCCTCCATCACCGACAAAGTTAGCTAAAGAAAGATTTAGTAATCAACGTTCTACTCTGACTAGAACTTAGTGTCGATATTAATGCTTTCTATCCCCATTCCTGAGATGTTTCCACTTCTGCTTGCAGTAAGTTATTATGTAAGTCCGCCCAATCTATTGCTGAGGCTGGTTGATTAATTAATAACTGACCTTGCTGGAGATATAACACTCGCTGGCAAAATGTCTGGGCTGTCTCTAGTTGGTGATTTACCATCAAAATTGTGGTGGCATCGGTTTGATTTAGTTGGGTAAGTACCTCCACCACCAGGTTAGCTGTAGCAGTATCCAAAGCGGATGTAGGTTCATCTAAGAGGAGAATTTTCGGTTGGATCACTAATGCACGAGCGATCGCTACTAGCTGTCGTTGTCCAGCCGAAATTTGTACTTCCGTTCGTTTTAACCAATCGGGAGGAATTTGCAATTTTTCCATCCAGTAATTGATTCGAGTCTGGATTTTGGGTTGAGTCCATCCCCGCAGAACCAGAGGATAAGCTAAAGCTTCCTCTACTGTCATTCCCAAAAGTTTAGATTCCTGTAATACCAGTGTTATTTGCTGGCGGAGTTCCATGATGGGAATTTGATGGTATTCCTGGTTGTCTAGATGAATTTTGCCACTGCTAGGCACAATTAAACGGTTGAGAAGACGCAATAATGATGTTTTCCCCGCCCCAGTTGAACCGACAATGACTAGGCGATCGCCTGGAAACACGTCAAAGGAAATATTCTGTAAAATCGGGTATCCCTGCTGATTACCGGGAATTTGAGTTTTCAGCTTTGTAAATAAATTAACTTGTTCGAGCCTTAATATGGCTTTGGTGCTAAGACTATCCAAGGGGAAATTTGGGTGAATTGGGACAAAAATTACAATTAAATAGCTGAGATTAATTAATAGTTAACGCTGTGGTAATAGTCCAAATATCGACTAATGTTAGGAACAGAGTCAATACTAATAAAATCATATACATCCAGGGTTGTGCTAAAGGACGAACATCTTGAGTATCAATACCTGTTTTTGTTTGGACAAGATTGACAAAACGAGTAAATCCAGAGACACGCATTGGTAATAAATAAGCTTTTCCTTCATGACTAAGGAAATAATAAACTAATCCGCCTTGACCAGTAGTGCGCGGTTTTAATTCCTTAATATCCGACCAAGATAGGAACCAACCTTTCAACCAGAATCGCGGCACCCAAAAGGGGTAAGTCACTTGAATTCCCTGATTATCTATGATCACTCTTTCCGTTAATATTGCATACAAGGTAATAAAACCCATGCTAATCCCCAACCAAAATAGTCCTGGGGGTATAGATGTATTTGTTACCTCAGATAGAAAAGGTAATGGTACGGTGAGTGCTAGATATAGAGTTAAGAGGGTAATCCGAATCAAAGGAGATAGACGGAAAACAGAGGTTGAGATATTAGTTGAGCTTGCAGTCATAGAAATGTAGATGTCTTCGTTAGTTCAATTTTAAAACCGATAGTTAGCATTGAAGTAGAAACCATCATCTTGAGCATTTTTACCCCAATCATCTAAGTTGATGAATGGTGTTGCATAATCTAATCGTAACTCAAGTTTTGGGAAAGGTTGCCACAAAAGTCCGATTCCTAAACCGGAAATAAACCTCTGCTTTTGTAGCAAATTTGGATTTTTATCTACATTCCAAATCCAACCCATATCCACAAATGGTGCAAACTGGAAGACTTCCTTACCATTCTCATCTCGTGCTAGTGTAATCCGGTCTTCTAAAGAAATTCGTAATCCATTATCACCAGCACGTACATTTTGTCGATAACCACGCACTGATTGAACACCACCAATCACAAATTGTTGTGATGGTAATAAGCTATTGGGTGTAAGTTGCAAGTCTGCTTGAGCGGTGAGAACATTATTTGAATTAATTTGTTGCTGTCTTTGTAGCTGTAAAAGCCAGTCTGAAATAACGTCCATCAGGTTTGGGAGATGAATTCAGGGTAGCATCCAAAAAGCCAATCCCAAAATTGAGTTGCGATCGCAGTCCCCAAATTCCTTTTATATCTCGTCGAATATATTCTTGTCCAAATTTTAAGGTACGAGTGCGGCTGTTACCATCTAAATCAGACCAATACCAAAAGGTGTAGCTCTGCAAAAGTAAATGTTTGACCATCTTGAACAGCAAAGCCTAGAGACAAAGCAGCTTCTTCCTTAAGATTTCTGACTATTGGTTGACGGTAGGTAAATTCATACAGTTGTGAATCTCCATGCACATCTAAAACATTAAAAGGAGGTTGAATAATTCTAATATCGTTTAGTGAAACTCTAAATTGTAAAGTGCCATTCATCGGATTTAATGGCAGTTGATACTTAAAGTCATAAATATTTGCGCCTCCACCCTTAATGGTAAAGTAATAAGATATTGCTAATTGATCACCCCTACCTGTGAGATTGTAATCTACAGCATTAATACCTAATCGCTCTGAACCAACAGTAGGGGGAGAGGAGTTATCTAGACTCAAATTAACTTCTATAGGATTAGCTTCGGTAACTTTTACTATTACAGTACTTGGTCCGTATTTGTTTTGGCTGTTAAGACGAATAGTACCCTCAACTTTTTTAAATAATGGGTCTAAGCTTAGTAATCTGGCTTGTTCTTCGACTTTATAGTAGGATAAGGGTTTAGCCGTCGCTAAACTAAAGCGTGATCGGACATATTCAGGATTCAGATTTTTCCTTGAGGATTCAAATTTAACCTCTATTTTTTCAGCGATCCCTTCCAAAACTTGAATGCTTAAGACACCATCTTTAACGTCGGAAAATGTTGGTGATAATGCGTGTGAATTGAGAAAGCCTTTCTCAAAATACCATGCAGTAATATTGTCGGCAATTTTGGTGATTTCTGTCAAACTAAGTAGACGTTCTTCTTTATCTTTAAAAATAGCTTCAAAACTCTTTCTCAGATCACTTGAATTAGCAAAACTGCTGTCTTTCAATTTAATCTTTCTAACTAATATTTTGTCACTTGGTAAAGTTGAATTCGCAGGAGAAGAACTCGGTTTAGTTGAATCGGTAGATGGAGGATTTGGTTTATTTACATTTGCAGGAGAAGAACTCGGTTTAGTTGAATCGGTAGATGGAGGATTTGGTTTATTTACATTTATAGGGGGAGAACTCGGTTTAGTTGAATCGGTAGATGGAGGATTTGGTTTATTTACATTTGTAGGGGGAGAACTTGGTTTAGAGAATTCTTGACTTGATGGGTCAACTTTGATTTGTAAAGCATTTCCTTCAATCACCCTAATGGGAACAATTCCATCCTTAATTTCCGATGCATCTATAGTTGCTCTTGAAGTTATATAACCCTTGTCAAAGTACAACTGAGTAATCTCATCAGCAACTTTTCTCAGGTCTGCAAGAGTAACTGTCAGACCTTCTACTTTACTGGTAATAGCATTGAGTTCTCCAGAGTTAGAAAATTTACTATCTATTACCTGTATCTTTTTTACCAGCAATGCAGTAGAATCGCGTTTCGGAATGGGTTTTAGTCGATTTTGACCTTGGTTCCTACATCCAGGATCAATCGGACGACGGATGGGTAACTCAGATGAAATTGATAAAGGAATAGGACAGTTGTGAGTTTCACTTATTCCAGCATCTGAGGGGAAATTTACATCAGCAAAACTTGGCAGTGTATAAACGACCAAGAACGTACTGGGGATTAAAAATATACTCCAATGCAAGCGGCTTTCTAAAAAAGATGACATGGTGTTTACTTAGGCTAATAAGTATATAAAATGAAGTATAATTAATGAGTAGCTCAAAATGAGTACTTAATAAGTATACATAAGATTTTAAAAAACCAGTGTTTTTAATGGAAAAGAAATATAACAAATTTTGCTTGGCTATTTTTGGGAGTTTTTTGCCTAAACTGGGCAAAATAAGAATCTATATTTGGAAAATATGGCTATGACAACAAAATAAAGTTTGATTTCATGCTTGTTATGTACCAGCTAAGTATGTTATTTTTTGATTACAAGATAGTTTTGTGTATAACTCAAGATACTAATTATTATTTTTACCAGTATTCCTAACTACTGGTTGAGTTGTTTTTACAGGCTAAAGAAATAAATTATCGACTTTTCCCGGTTTGCACAGTATGAACTAGCAGAATAGTTGTCAGAACTGAATTGTCCACTATATAATTTGGGATTTTGAATTGCTTATGATATCTTTAAGTAAAAAAATTAATAGCTTACTGTTATTACTCCTCAGTAGTGCATTATTTCAGATGCTGTCAGTGAGTACAGTTCGGCCGAGTCTATCACTCCAGCAGCAGACGGGACAAATACTATAGTTACGCCTAAAGGCAACCAGATCAACATCACCGGTGGTTCCTTCTCTGGAGATGGTGCGAATCTGTTTCACAGCTTCCAAAAATTTGGTTTAGATGCCAATCAAATAGCTAATTTTCTTTCCAACCCTAAAGTTCACAACATTTTAGGCAGGATAAATGGGGGACAATCTTCATTAATTAATGGTTTAATTCAGGTATCAGGGGGAAACTCTAATCTATTTTTAATTAACCCCAATGGCTTTATCTTTGGAGCTAACGCTAGATTAAATGTACCAGGAGATTTTACCGTTACTACAGCCAATAGAATTGGTATCGGTAGTGGTTGGTTAAATGCCGTTGGTAGTAATAACTATGCTGCATTAATTGGTACATCGAACACTTTCATTTTTGATACATCCCAACCAGGAAGCATTATTAACTTTGGCAATTTAGAAGTAGGTGCTGGTAATAATTTAAATTTGATTGCTGGTAGTGTAATTAGTACAGGACAGTTAACAGCACCAGGGGGTAATATTATTGTTGCTGCTGTACCTGGAGAAAATTTCATTCGCATCAGTCAACCAGGTAATTTAGTAAGTATAGAAATTCCTATCAATCCTCCCGCTTCGGGGAATACTGCTCCCAGCGTAGCTACACTTTTAACTAGTTCAGGAGCAAGTAGTCCGGAAGTAGCGGTCAATAATGGACAAGTACAACTTACCAATTCAGGAATTCCCGTCAATGCTGGAGATGTGGTTGCGAAGGGAGTGACATCACAATCAGCGACGTTGACAGTCTGCTCAGAATTTGACTTTACCAGAAAGTCAATTGAAGACAACCGGGGATTTGAATTTATTAGCTAAAGATACTGTAACCATTAGAGATAATGTAGTGAATTCCTTTTCAGCAGAAACAGGAGGGAATCTTTACATTCAGGGAAATAAAATCGTTGATATTTTAGCATTGAATCATCCCCAGACACCTTTTGTGAGTGGGAGAGATTTGACTTTAGTTAGTGATGGGAATATTTCTGGTGATGCTCATTTCAAAAGTGGTGGAAATTTTTCAGTTAAAAACTTATCAGGTGGTGCGGGTAATTTATTCAGTAAATACGACCCGGTAATCACAAGTGATAAAGATATTAGTTTTGGTGCCTATACAGGAGTTGCGCTGAAGGTAGTATCAGGGGGAAGTATACAGATTACAGGAGATATCAATATTAATGGACCAGATACTACTAGTATTAATCCTTCTGACCAAGATGCAAAGGTATTGACAACTCTACCTGCTTTAATTTTGCGTGCTGGCATCTCTCCGACTTCTTCTGATGTTGCTTCTACAAATAGTGGAATTACTGTTACAACAGGACAATCTGCATCAACCCCAAATATCAACATAAAAAAAGTTACCACTTCGACTACAGCAGGTAATCAAAAAGCTGGTTCAATCGATATTTCCACTACAGGTGCAGGTACTATTACGACAGATAATTTAACATCTACAGCCAAAAACGATAGTGGAGGTGATATTACCCTAAAAACAGCAGGTGGTACTATTACCACTGGTAATACTATAGATGCTTCTGGTAAAGATAATGGGGGCAACATTCAATTTTCAGGACCAGTCACTGTTGCCAGTGGTAATAATACAATTACAACTTCTGGTACAGGTAATATTAGCTTTGAAAATACAATAGATGGAAGTGGGAAATTAACCCTGACTAATGAGACAGGAAAAGTTACATTCAATGGCAATATTGGTGATCAAACTCATCTGGGTGAACTGAGTATATCTAACACTGGAGGTACTGCTGTTCCTGCCAAGATTACTACTAAGGATGCTGACATTATTATTAGCAGTCCAATCACTTTAAATAGTATTACTAATATCAATGCTGGAACTGGCACTATTGCTATTAATAATTCCTTAGCAGCAGGTGAAAATGATTTCACTTTGACTGCTGACCAAATTGACTTAACTAAATCTAAATCTGGATCTTCTGGTCTGGGAATTGATGGTACTGGAAAGGTAACCCTTCAACCTTCCAGCCCCAATCGAAATATTAATATTGGCAGTAGTACTAATATTAATAAACCTGTTTTAGACTTAACACAAAGTAACTTAGCTGCTTTTCAACCTAATTTCAGTTCTATAACTATTGGGAATAATAGTACCATTGGGATAACCACTGTTGTTGATAATGCAACATTTAGTATCCCATTAATTATAGCTAATCCTACAAGTCTTGGTGCTAATCTCTCCAATAATAAATCTATAATCTTTAATAAATTAGTTTCCTTAACCAAGGATGTTACTGTTGATACGACTCTCAATGGACAGAGTAATGATATCAAGTTCAATAGCACAGTAGATGGAGCTAATAAATTAACGCTTAATGCAGGGTCAAATCAGATTACCTTTGGTGATGCCGTAGGTAAAAATACTGCATTGAACAGCGTCACTATCACAAAGGCTGCTAATATTGATGTTAAATCAAATATCACTACTATAAATGATCTTAACTTAAACAATCCTGTTACCTTAAACGATAGTACAGCACAAATTTTCACATCAAATACAGGGAATATCACTCTTGGAAAAGTAGATGGAGCAGCTGATTTAACTCTGAATGCTACCACTGCTGGGAAAGAAGTTACTTTGAATGATGCAGTAGGTGGAACCAAGAAATTAAATAGTCTCACTAGCAACAGTACTAAAACTACTATTGCTAATAACATTACTACTAAAAACGACATTACCTTAAATAGTCCTGTTACCTTAAAAGATAGTACTGCACCAACTCTTACATCAGATGAAGGAAGTATCAGTCTTAGTAATACAGTGGATGGAGCAAGTGATTTAACACTAACTGCAAGCAAGGGGAATGTCACCTTGAAGGATGCAGTAGGTGGAACTAAAAATTTAAATAGTCTCACTAGCAATGCTACTCAAACTAATATTGGCAGTAACATTACCACTACACATACTCAGAAATTTAACAGTCCAGTTAACCTAACTGCAAATAGTACACCAACCTTTACATCCACTAATAGCGATATCAATTTCCAGAGTACATTAGATGGAACTGGGAATTTAACCCTGACTAATGGTACAGGGAACCTTACCTTTGGGGGCGATATTGGTGGTAAAAATCCCTTGAGTGGACTGAATATTTCTAAGAATAAAGGCACTACTCTTCCTGCCAATATTACTACTGCCAAGCTTCCTAATACTAATAATAATGGTGATATTAATATTAGCAGTCCCATCACCTTAACTAAGGGTACTAGTATCAATGCTGGAACTGGTACTATTGCTATTAATGATAATTTAACAGCAGGTGCACATGATTTAACTTTGACTGCTGACGAAATTAACTTAACCAAAGGTCAATCTATTTCTGGAAGTGGGAACTTAATCCTTCAACCTTCCAGAATCACTCAAAATATTGCGCTTGGTGGTACAGGCGATACTGATACATCTACTTTAGAGTTAACTACAACAGATTTAGCTGCTTTTCAAGCGGGTTTCAATTCCATAACTATTGGGAGTAATGCTACTACCGGGATAACCTCTGTCAGTGTAAATGCATCTTTTAATACACCATTGATCATCGCTAATTCCGCAAGTCTCAGTGCTAAACTATCCAATATTGATAAACCAATCACCTTCCAAAAATCAGTTTCCTTAACTGGGAATGCTACTGTCGATGCAGGTAATGGTAGTATCAATTTTAATAAAACAGTAGATGAGACCTCATGATTTAACGCTCAATGCAGGGACGCAGAATATTATATTTGGTGATGCCGTAGGTAAAAATACTGCATTGAACAGCGTCACTATCACAAAGGCTGCTAATATTGATGTTAAATCAAATATCACTACTATAAATGATCTTAACTTAAACAATCCTGTTACCTTAAACGATAGTACAGCACAAATTTTCACATCAAATACAGGGAATATCACTCTTGGAAAAGTAGATGGAGCAGCTGATTTAACTCTGAATGCTACCACTGCTGGGAAAGAAGTTACTTTGAATGATGCAGTAGGTGGAACCAAGAAATTAAATAGTCTCACTAGCAACAGTACTAAAACTACTATTGCTAATAACATTACTACTAAAAACGACATTACCTTAAATAGTCCTGTTACCTTAAAAGATAGTACTGCACCAACTCTTACATCAGATGAAGGGAATATCAGTCTTAGTAATACAGTAGATGGAGCAAGTGATTTAACACTAACTGCAAGCAAGGGAAATGTTACATTGAACGGTGCAGTAGGTGAAACTACAAATTTAAATAGTCTTAGTAGTAATACTACTAAGACTAATATTGGCAGTAACATTACCACTAAAGGTACTCAGCAATTTAACAGTCCAGTTAACTTAAATGCAAATAGTACACTAACCTTTAAATCCACTAATAGCGATATTAATTTCCAAAAAACATTAGATGGAACTGGGAAATTAACCCTGACTAATGGTTCAGGAAAAGTTACCTTTGGGGACAATGTTGGTGATACTACTGCCCTCAATGGACTCAGTATCTCTAATACTGGAGGTACTATTGCTCCTGCCAAAATTACTACTAAAAATGCTGATATTAGTATTAGTAGTCCCATCACCTTAACTAGTAGTACTAATATCAATGCTGGAACTGGTACTATTGCGATTGGTGATTCTTTAACAGCAAGTGCAAATGATTTAACTTTGACTGCTGACGAAATCAATTTAATCAAAGCTAACTCTATTTCTGGGACTGGAAAATTAATCCTTCAACCATCCACATCCACTCAAAATATTGCTCTGGGTGGTACTAGCGATACGGGTACATCAACTTTAGACTTAACTACAACGGATTTAGCTGCCTTCCAATCTGGTTTTAGTTCCATAACTATTGGGAATAGTAATGCCTCTGGGACAATCAGCGTCAATAATACTGCTAATACTACTACATTCAATAACCCATTAATTCTCGCTAATCAGACCTCTTTGGGGGCTAACCTCTCCAACACTAATCAATCCATAACCTTCCAAAAACCCGTTTCCTTAGGTGCAGATGCTACTGTCACAACAGGTAATGGTGATATCAATTTTCAGAGCACAGTCGATGGAGCTAATAATTTAACGCTTAATGCAGGGTCAAATCAGATTACCTTTGGTGATGCCGTAGGTAAAAAGACCGCATCAACCGCATTAAGTAGTATCAGTATCACCAACGCTTCAAAGATCAATGTCAACTCAGATATCACTACTAAAAATGATCTCAGCTTAAGTAAGCCTGTCACCTTAACAGGCACATCACAAACTTTGACATCAAATACAGGGAATATCACTCTTGGCTCAATAGATGGAGCAGGTGATTTAACTCTGAATGCAAGCAAAGTGGTCACTTTGAGTGATGCAGTCGGTGGAACTACAAACTTAAATAGTCTGACTAGCACTGCTACTCAAACTAATATTGCTAAGAACATCACAACTGTAAAAGATATCAATGTCAATAATCCAGTCAACCTAACTGGTAATGGCACACAAACTTTTAAATCAAATACAGGAAATATCAGTCTGGGTGCAGTGGATGGAACCAGCGATTTAACTCTGAATGCTAGCAAAGCAGTCACTTTGAGTGGTGCAGTCGGTGGAACTGCAAACTTAAATAGTCTGACTAGCACCGCTACTCAAACTAATATTGCTAGTAACATTACCACTAACACTGGGACTCTGCAATTTAATAGTCCGGTTAACCTGACGGGAAGTGGTACACAAACCTTCAACTCCACTAATAGCGATATTAATTTCCAAAGTACATTAGATGGAACTGGGAATTTAACCCTGACTAATGGTTCAGGAAAAGTTACCTTTGGTGGCAATATTGGTGATACTACTGCCCTCAATGGACTCAGTATCTCTAATACTGGAGGTACTATTGCTCCTGCCAAAATTACTACTAAAAATGCTGATATTAGTATTAGCAGTCCTATTACCTTAAATAGTAGTACTAATATCAATGCTGGAACTGGTACTATTGCGATTAGTGATTCTTTAACAGCAGGTGCAAATGATTTAACTTTGACTGCTGACGAAATCAATTTAATCAAAGCTAACTCTATTTCTGGTAGTGGTAAGTTAATACTTCAACCCTCCACAAATAACCAAAATATTGCTCTGGGTGGTACTAGCGATACTGGTACATCTACTTTAGACTTAACTACAACGGATTTAGCAGCCTTCCAATCTGGTTTCAGTTCCATAACTATTGGGAATAGCAATGACTCTGGGACAATCAGCGTCAATAATACTGCTAATACTACTACATTCAATAACCCATTAATTCTCGCTAATAACACCGCCCTGGGAGCTAATCTTTCTAACACTAATCAACCCATAACCTTCCAAAAACCCGTTTCCTTAACCAAGGATGTTACTGTCACAACAGGTAATGGTGATCTCAATTTCCAGAACACAGTAGATGGAACTGGGAAATTAACCATGACTAATGGTACAGGAAAAGTTACCTTTGGTGGCAATGTTGGTGATACTACTGCCCTCAATGGACTCAGTATCTCTAATACTGGAGGTACTATTGCTCCTGCCAAGATTACTACTAAAAATGCTGATATTACTATTAGTAGTCCTATTACCTTAAATAGTAGTACTAATATCAATGCTGGAACTGGTACTATTGCGATTGGTGATTCTTTAACAGCAAGTGCAAATGATTTAACTTTGACTGCTGACGAAATCAATTTAATCAAAGCTAACTCTATTTCTGGGACTGGAAAATTAATCCTTCAACCCTCCACAACCAACCAAAATATTGCTCTGGGTGGTACTAGCGATACGGGTACATCAACTTTAGACTTAACTACAACGGATTTAGCTGCCTTCCAATCTGGTTTTAGTTCCATAACTATTGGGAATAGTAATGCCTCTGGGACAATCAGCGTCAATAATACTGCTAATACTACTACATTCAATAACCCATTAATTCTCGCTAATCAGACCTCTTTGGGGGCTAACCTCTCCAACACTAATCAATCCATAACCTTCCAAAAACCCGTTTCCTTAAGTGCAGATGCTACTGTCGATGCAGGTAATGGTAATATCAACTTCAACAGTACAATAGATGGGACGAATCAGTTCACTCTCAATGCCGGAACACAGAATATTAACTTGGGTGGTGCTGTGGGTGCAACGACTCCATTAAATAACCTCATCACCAGCGCTGCTAATGTCTACATATTCTCAGATATAAAAACTGTAAATGATCTGAATTTCACAAATCCTGTCATTCTGACTGGAACTACCCAAGCTTTTACATCAAATACAGGAAATATCGAGTTTGATCATAGATTAGATGGAGCTAGTAATTTAACTCTTAACGCTACCACTCTTACTAAACAAGTTACTTTGAATAGTGCCGTAGGTGGAACTACACCATTAAAAAGTCTGACTATCAATACCACAAAAACCAATTTAGCTAATAGCATTAGTGCTACTAATAATTTGACATTAGTTAGTCCTGTTAACTTGACAGGTACTACACAAACCATTAATTCTACTAGTGGGACTATTAGTTTGGGTGCAGTAGATGGGACAAGTGATTTAACTCTGACTGCTGGTAAAGATGTTACTTTAAATGGTGCTGTAGGTGCAACCACGCCATTGAATAGCTTGACTACCACTGCTACCAATCAGATCAGCATCCCTAATAACATCACCACCACAAATGATCTCAGTTTAGCTGGTGCTATCAACTTGACTGGTAGTGCCACAGAATTCAAGTCATCTCAAGGTAATATTAGTCTTGTTGGTGGAGTCAATGGGGCAACAAATGATTTAACTCTTACTAGTACTAAGAATGTCACCTTAGATGGGGGAGTTACGACTTTAAATAGTCTTACCTTCGCTCCTAGTGTTGCTAACATTTATCTTGGTAATAACATTACCACTACAAAGGATCTGACTTTAAATAGTCATGTAATAATAAATACTGACAATACAAGTCTTGTCACAAAAGGTACTTTAGCTATTACGAATGGGTTAACCGCAAATGCTAATAATTTAACTTTGACTGCTGACCAAATCAATTTACCGAAAACAGCTAATTCAGTTACAGGAAACAGTACAGAAACCAGCAATATTACACTCCAACAATATACACCAAGTAAAAATATTGTTATTGGTGGTACTGGTGATAGTGATCCTTCTAATAACATTACCAACACTTTAGATATTACTCAAAGTGATATAGCTGCTTTAGCTCCTAACTTTAAATCCATTACTATTGGTAATCCTCAAAGCATTGGGAAAATTGATATTAACAATCCGGTGATTTTTCAAAACTCACTCACAATTCAGTCTCCAAATGGGAGCATAAATGTTAATTCATTACTTACAGGTAAAGGTTCTGTTACTCTAATTGCTAATTCAGTTAATACCAATTTAACTACTCTTGGGGCTGGTATTGACACTAGTGCTAATAACCAAGATATCATTTTTAAAAATAATGTTGCTTTAGTGCCAGGATCAAACCTAACTCTTCAAGCCGGTGGTGGTAATATCTGGTTCCAAAAAACATTAGATGGAGCCGCAGATTTAAGTCTTTCTGCTAATAATATTACATTTGGTGGCGCTGTAGGTGCGGGGACTCCACTATCTAGTTTAGACATTAATGCTGCTACTAAAATTTACCTTGCGGTTGATACATCTCCAACCCAACATTCGATTACTGCTACAGGTAATATTACTTTCAAGAGTCCAGTTGAACTGATTAATAATGCTGACAACAATGGTACTATTGCTACTATCACATCTAAATCAGGTACCATAACAAATAGTAACTCTTTAGACGTTAAGGGTTTTAGTCTTAACTTAACTGCCGATACCATAGATTTGAAGCAAGCTAGTTTGATATCTGGTAATGAAACTAGTAATTTGACACTTCAGCCATTTTCCACCAGCCAAAATATTGCTATTGGTGGTAGTAATAGCGGCACAGGTATCTTATTAGGAGCGAACACTTTACAAGATGGCTTTAAATCTATCACTATTGGTCGTCCAGATAGCAACGCTACTGTTGATATTGATGCCATTAATTTCACTGATCCAGTAACCATTCAATCTCCTGGTGGTAGTATTAATGTCAATGGAGCAATTACAGGTACAGGTAATGCCTCTGTCACCTTAAATAGCAATCTCAATACCCTCAACGCCAATATCACTACTATTAATCAACCTATTAGTATTACCAAAAATATTGCTTTAGGCACAGGTGCAAATATCGATCTGAACACGGTTAATGCAGACATCAGTCTAGGCAGTACAGGTAGTACAATTAATCGAGCATGGGAATTTAACTCTGACGGCGGGGACGGGTAAAATTAGCTTCGGTGGTGATCTGGGTAATACAACTCCTTTAGGTAGTTTATCCATCGTTAGTGCTGCTAGTGGTACGATTCCGGGCAAAATTTCTACTAATGGTGATATTAATATTCAAATCCCAGTGAATCTGACTATTGGTAGTATAAATACCTTTGATTCTACTACTGGTAACATTACTTTTGGTAAAACTATAGATGGTTCTGGTGATTTGAATCTGACCGCAAATTCTGGAACTGTGACTTTCAATGATGCTTTAGGTGGAACTACACTATTAAATAGTTTGACTAGCAATGCCATTAAAACTAATGTCAACCAGAATATTTCTGCTACGGGGAATATTGCTTTCAATAGTCCTGTTCAATTAACTGCTGCAAGTCAACAAACGTTAAATTCTACTACAGGTAATATTAGTTTTTCTAGTCGAGTAGATGGAGCAAGTGATTTAACTCTGACTGCAAAAGCTGGAACTGTGACTTTAGGTGATGCTGTGGGTGGAACTACACCATTAAATAGTTTGATTAGCAATGCTATCAAAACTAATGTTGCCAGTAATATCTCCACTAAAACTGCTCCTCTACAATTTAATAGTTCTGTCACCCTCACTGGTGCTGGTGCGAAGATATTCAATGCAAATAATAGTGATATCAGCTTTAGTAGCACATTAGATGGAAGTGGGGGTTTAACCCTGAATAATGGGACAGGAAAAGTTACCTTCGGTGACAATATTACTGGTATTGGTGGACTTACTATTGCTAATACTGGTGGCACTACTGTTCCAGCAACCATTAATACAACTAATGGTGATATCAATATCACTAGTCCTATTACTGTGAATGGTAAGACTAGTTTTGATGCCGGATCTGGAACTATTGCCATTAATGAATCTTTCCAGGCTAATGGCAATGATATTACTCTCACTGCTGATGTCATTAACTTAACTAATAATAAAACTGCCTTGAGTTCTAATGGACAAGGGGTTCTGATACTTCAAACATCTACACCAGATTTAGATTTTAATATTGGTAGTACTTTTAATAGTGATGGTAATGAAAAAGGCGTTTTTATGGCAGCAAATTCTATAAATGGCTTTAGCTCCATCACGATTGGGAATAAAAATCCAACTAGTACTAGTGCAATTAATATTAGCAGTGTAAATTTCAATGATCCAGTCTCAATTCAAGCTCCAAACGGTAGTATTAGTGTTGATGGGGATATTACTGGGAATGCCTCTCTGTCTCTCAATACTTCTCTAACTATTCTCAAAAAAAGCATTACTACTAATAATAAACCGATTAACATTCCTAACAAAGTTCTCATTGGTGATGGTGCAAATGTAACTCTGACTACGGGTGGTGGTGATATTATATTTGGACAAACAGTGGATCAAAAAACAGTTAATGGCAATGGCAATTTAACTCTGACTGCTGGTAATGGTAAAATTAGTTTTGGTGGTGATATTGGTAGCATTGCTCCTCTGGGTAGTTTTACTATTGTCAGTGCTAGCAGTGCCAATATTCCTGGTGCGATCGCCACTACAAATGATATTAATATTAAAATCCCCCTCGATTTAACTGGTAGTGGTAAAAATCTCTTCACTTCTACTACTGGAAACATTAGTCTTGAGGATACAGTCAATGGCAAAACTGATTTAACTCTCAATGCTGGAAAAGACGTCACTTTCAGCAATGCTGTCGGTGGCACTACACCATTAACTAGTTTAACTAGCAATGCTAATAATACCAACATAGCCAATAATATCAGTGCAACAGGGGATCTGGCTTTCAATAGTTCTATTAACTTAACTGGTAAAAGTCCACAAGCTTTAACATCTATTACAGGTAATATTAATTTTGGCAATCCGTTAGATGGAGCTAGTGCTTTAACTCTGAATGCTGCGAAGGAAGTCACTTTTAATGGTGCTGTGGGTGGGACTACAAAATTAAATAGTTTGACTAGCAATGCTCAGAAAACCAATATTGCAAATAACATCTCCACTACGACTGGAACCCTCCAATTTAATAGTCCTGTCACCCTGATTGGTTCTGGTGCAAAAACCTTCGATGCATCTAATAGTGATATCAACTTTACTAGTACATTAGATGGAAGCGGGAATTTAACCCTGAATAATGGTACAGGAAAAGTTACCTTTGATGACAATATTACTGGTATTGGTGGATTGAATATTACCAATAGTGGTGGTACTACTGTTCCGGCTCAAACTACTATACCGAATGGTGATATCAACATTAATAGTCCTGTTTCTGTGAAAGGTGACACCACCTTTAATGCTGGAACTGGAACTATTGCGATTAATTCTCTGAATGCCAATGGTTATAATATCGGTTTGACTGCTGATAATATTAACTTGACCCAAGGGACTTGGCAATCTATTAATGAAACTAGTAATCTGACACTGCAACCATTTACACCCACGCAAAATCTGAATATTGGCAATAGTGTGAATGGTCAAGGCATTTTTATTGCTGATAATGCCAATGGTTTCAAATCTGTTACTATTGGGGGCATTGACAGTAGTGGTACATTTAATATCAACTCCACCACCTTCAATGACCTAGTTACAATTCAATCTCCTGGTGGTAATATCAATGTCAATGGTGCGATTACTGGTAAAGATAACTCCTCCATTACTTTGATCAGTAATCTGACTACCTTGAATACGAACATCTCTACTAATAATCAACCTATTGATATTCCTAACAAAGTTGCTTTAGGTACGGGTGCAAACGTAGCTCTGAATACGGGTGATGGAAATATTACTTTTGGTAATACAGTAGATGGGGGTGGAAATTTAAGCCTCAGTGCAGGTCAGGGTGATATTAGTTTTGCTAGTGATATTGGTGCTCTGACTCCTTTGAGCAGCATCACCATCAATACCGCAAAAACTACGACTATTCCTGGGAATATTATTACTAATGGTGGCAATATCACCTTGAATATTCCTTTCATCGTTGCTGGTACTGGCAATAAAATTATTAATGCTGGCACTGGGGCTATTGCCTTTAACAGTACCCTAGATGTAGGTAACAATGACCTGACCCTAATTAGCAACGGATTGACTTTTGGTGATAAAGTTACCAGTACAGGTAATTTGCAACTCCAACCAGGTGCGGCTAACACTAATATAATTTTGGGTGGTAACACTGCTGCAAGTGCTGGTACTATCAGTCTCACCACTCCCCAGCTAGAAGCTTTACAAAATGGTTTTAAATCCATCAATATTGGTAGAGATGATGGTAGTGGGACAATTACACTAGATGCTGGTGGTGTAACATTCAAGCAAGCAGTCAAAATTGAAACCCCAAAAGGTTTAATTCAGTCCAATGGCACAATTACTGGGATTAACAACGCTACTATTGATCTCACTGCGACTAACCTCAATTTGAAGGATGTTACTACCAACAACCAAAATATTAATCTCAATGGGAATATTAATTTTGGCTCTGATACTACCTTAAATGCTGGTGCAGCTACTCTCAATATTCAGGGTCAGGTACTAGCAGGTAATAATGCATTAACACTCTCTGCTAATCAAATCAACTTACCATCAGCAGCTAATTCGGTGATTGGTACTGGTAACTTACAACTTCAACCTGGAACCCCAGAACAAAATATTAATATTGCTGGCACTGATAATAGTAGTAATTCTCTAGACTTGACTTTGGGCAAATTAGCCAGCTTGGGCAATAATTTTAATTCTATTACCATTGGTCGGAGTGATGGTAGTGGTGCGATCGCCATTAATCCAGTTTCCTTTGCTAATCCCATCAAGATTCAGTCCCCCAATGGTAGTATTACTGCCCAGGGAAAAATTACAGGTACTAATAACGCCTCAATTAATCTTACGGCTAAAGATATTACTGTCACAGATATCACTACCAATAATAACAATATCACTATTGATGGTAATACTAGCCTGACCAATCCCACCACCTTTGATGCAGGTACCGCGACAATTGGGATTACAGGTAAGCTAGCAACAGGTAATAATGATTTGACTTTGACTGCGAATGAAATTGACTTACCGACTACAAATAATTCCTTTAGTGGTACTGGCAAATTATTACTACAACCAACGATAGCAACCCGAAATATTATCCTTGGTGATGCTAGCAATATTGATCCAAATAGCTTAAACTTAACCACCACAGACCTAGCATCTTTTGCCACTGGCTTTAATTCCATCACCGTCGGACGCTCTAATAGTAGTGGTGTAGTGACGATTAATCCGATCACCTTGAATAACCCATTGATCATTCAGTCTAATGTTGAACCAGGTGTAATTAACGCTAACGGTACGATTACAGGGGTAGATACAGGTGGAGTAACTTTACTATCAAATCAAAGCGTGACTACAAAGGATATAACTGCTGCCGGAGGAGATATTAAAATTAGTAGTCAAATCGGCTCAATTACTACTGGTGATTTAACATCTAATCTGTCTGGTAAAGGTAATGGCAATAGTATTAATTTGAGTGCTAATACTAATATTACCACTGGCAATATTTCTACTCAAAATATGGTTGGTAATGCTGGAACAGTGACACTGAATAGTGCAGCAGGAGTTATTAATACCAAAAATATTAATTCTGGTACTACTACTGGGAATGGTGGTGCTGTGAGTATAAAGGCTCTGAATAATCCCCAAATTCCCTCTATTCCAGGGGTAATAACTGTGCCTATTCCTGGTATCTCTACAGGAGATATTAACTCTAGTACTACTACTGGAAATAGTGGTGCTGTAACAGCATTGGCTCATGATGAAATCACTGTAGGAGCGATTAAAACTAGCTCCAGGGCTGGGAATGGTGGTGATGTCAGTCTGGGTGGTGATGCTTCAGTCATTAATATTGGTTCCAGTAATAATTTGAGTGCCAACTATAAAAATATTCAAGTCAAATCCATTAATGCTCAAGGTGGTGGTAATGGTAATGGTGGTATAGTTAATATTTCTACAAGAAAATATTTCCTGGCTACAGATACATTTGTAGATCAGAATGGGATTAAGGCCAGCATCTCCACTGCCGATAAACTTAATAATGTCACTTCTCTGCTGAATACTATAGATCTACTACTAGGCAAAACCACAATCAATCCTGGTGCCATCACCATCAATCATGGTGGTAATAGTGGGATACCATTTATTGTGGGGAACCCTACAACCAATGGTACAGCCGGAGCCATCACCACTGGTAGTTTAAATACTATATCAACTACTCAGTATTTTCCGAGTACCCGCACCATCGGTAAGATTCATTTAGTTACCCAAGGACAATTTTTATCTTTCCGAGATGAATTGGCAGGTGTGCAACAGGGTATTGGTCAAATATCAAGTGGTAGTACACTTAAAGTTCGAGACAATGCTAATCCTGACAAAGCAGAAGAACAAGCCAGAGAACAGTTTCAAAGTTTGCGTCCTAATGCTTCTTTTGCGGCGCCATCAAAGGAATTACTCGAAAAATTTGCCCAAGAAACAAAGGTCAAATCAGCTATTTTCTATATCAATTTTACACCACGTAACCCATCAGAATCTCAAAAACAAGATGATCAGGCAAAAGATGATTATGTGTTAGATATAACTCTTATGACCCCAGGTTCTCTATCCATACACGAACGGCTATTAAATGTAACTAGGAAAGATGTTCTCAAAGTAGTTCGTAAATTTAGAAGTGAAATTTCTAATCCCGGTAAGGCTGGCACTAATAGTTATTTAGACTCATCTAAACAGTTATATGAATGGTTGATTAAAGATCATGAAGAAGAATTACGCAAGCAAGGTATCAATAACTTGATGTTTGTCATGGATCAAGGTTTGGATATCTCCCCTGTGGCAGCTCTAAGTGATGGTAAACAGTTCTTGATAGAAAAATACAGTTTAGCTTTACTTCCTAGTTTTAAAATGACTGATATCACTTATGTTGGGATTAAAAAAGAGCCAATTTTAGCAATGGGATCTGCCAAGTTTACCCCAGATCAAGGACAAAAGGAATTAAATGCTGTACCTTTAGAATTGTCTCAAATTGAGAAAATTTCTGGAGTTAGTGCGCTCCGAGATCAAAATTTTACCCTGGAAAATGTCAAAGCCGAACGTCAGAAAAAACCATACAAAATCATTCACCTAGCAACTCATGCTGACTTTCCTAATCAGCGAGATGGTGGTCGTGACAAAGCATATATCCAGCTTTATAATCAAAAATTGCGATTAAATGAAATTCCTCAATTGGGCTGGGATAAACCACAGGTGGAATTGCTGGTATTAAGTGCTTGTAAATCAGCTTTGGGGGATGGTGAAGCCGAATTAGGTTTTGCGGGTTTAGCACTTCAGACTGGTGTAAAATCAGCCGTTGCTAGTTTATGGTATGTATCAGACCCAGGGACTTTAGGTTTGATGACTGAGTTTTATGGCAATTTGAATACTGTATCAATTAAATCTCAAGCATTACAAGAAGCACAAATAGCAATGATTCAAGGTAAAGTCAGAATTGAAGGTGAGAGATTTATTGGTTCTCGCGGTAGTAGTGTACTAACATCAGCACAAGCTCAAGACCTCAAGAGTAAGATTGAGGGTAATCTTTCCCACCCTTATTATTGGGCAGCTTTTACCGTTGTTGGTAGTCCTTGGTAGTTCATGGTAAATATTTTTGGACTACTATCCAACCACTCAGGGATACCCAGGCAAAACCTATAAATAGTACAATGTTGGTACTAATATGTAAGGGTCTAGCCCAAGGTTGTCCAGTACTAATTTGGGTTGAGCTAATTGCTGATAGTAACACTAAAATTACGACGATTAACCCAGCGGCTAAATGTAATGAGTGTCCTAAAGAACCGAAGTGACCCAAAGTGCCAACAATACCAATGGTCAGTAGTAGCAGGACTAAACTCACCATGATTATACCAATGGTATAGTGGAGCGATCGCACCGCTTCTCGTCCGACAATAACCCGATTTGTGAACGGAGGATATGTCCACAAAGTTCTTAACCGCAACATCCAAACACCAGTCATTGCTAACAGCACATAAGCTAATAGGGATAATCCCATTGACCAAGCGGCTATTTTCCATAACCAAATAAAAGAAGGTAGATGCATAAAAGGTTCAAAATTCCAAATTCAAAATAAATTTTACTTCCTAAATAAAAAGAGTTGCTGAATTCAGCAACCCATGATCTCAGGAAAATTTTTTTCTTATTCAATAGTTGCTAAACTGACAGCTTGAAGGGGTATCGTGGTATCTCCAATTTTTGTATTAATCGAGTTTGACAAAGGTTTGGGATTTATAGGATCTATGACTGTAGTTAAGTCAGTATCAGAATTAGCTATATCAGGTTCAGTAAGAGCCAGGCGATCGCAAGGAATGGTATCAGACAAAATAGCACTAGCCATCATCCCAGTATGAATTTCCATTTGAGCTAATATGGGAGCTTCAAAAACTAAACGTTGTCCAGGAAAAACCACCCTTTCAAAATACCAATTAGGAATATTGCAGATGCGAGCCACCTGTATTTTACTTGTGACATTGATGTAGCAGCAGAGAATCTTTGCTGATTGCTCTGGTGGTAGAGGATTCTAAGATTTGAGCCATAAATGCTGAGGAGCTTTAAGCCACAATTTTATGTTACACAAACCAAACTAACATTGGATGATCCCTAGTTGCTGTAACTCCGACTACCAACCATGATTTTCTGCATTATTTCTATCTAAAGACATGTAATAGATTCTAAAATTTTTGTAAATAAACCCATTTTTCTGGAGATTATACCTTAAAAATACTCCTTTTTCCGCTTTTTTTTCGAGCAAATCCGTTGTATAGAGAAGGTAGAGCGATGATCCCCTGGTTTCAGCCGGGTGGGAGAGCTATTTTTTAGCTTCCATCCTTCTCCAGGCTAATCAGACAGGAAGATCGCCTAATCCATAAACTCAATGTTAAAGTAAAGATATGAAAACTATTTTCATAAAACTCAACTCTAAAATCTAGGCATAATTTCACACCCAGTAAATTTAGAGTTAAAACCAGATTTCCCCTAAACACCGGCAAGATGGCAGTTAATTATCTAATCTATGATGGAAAATCGAATTCTCTACGTTCGCCTTCCTTGTAACCCCATCTTTCCCATTGGGGTTGTTTACCTCTAGTGATCATGTTCACAAGTTATTTCCCCACATACCCAACAACGGATTTTTGATTTAGGTACAGTACCACCTTTAGATTATGCTACCGCTCTAGATGACTGTATTGATGAGTTTAAACCCACATTACTAGTCTTTTCTTGGCGGGATATTCAAATTTATGCTCCTGTAGGTGGACGGGGCGGAAATCCCTTACAAAATGCCTTTGAATTTTATTACGCCAAAAATCCTTGATTGAAATTAAGAGGCGCATTAGGTGGTTTGCGAATCTTTATCGCTTACTATCTAGAACTATGGCGTAATCATAGGATTAATTAAGACGGGGTTTAAAACGTGCCCAAAAATATCATTCCCTGCTCGTGCAGTGGTGGGTGGTGGTGCAGTTAGCGTATTTTATGAGCAATTGGGTAAAACTCTACCCCCTAGGAACCATTATTTCTGTGGGTGAAGGGGAAACCCTGCTAGAAAAACTTTTAAACGGTAATGACTTATCAGATGAACGCTGCTATGTAGTTGGAGAAAATCAACCCCGCAAACGTCTGATTCATGAACAACCTACCCCCTTAGAAAAAACTGCCTGTAACTACGACTACATCGGAACGATCTGGCCAGAATTTAATTATTACTTGCAAGCAGAAGATTTTTATATTGGTGTCCAAACCAAACGTGGTTGTCCTCATAACTGTTGTTATTGTGTTTATACGGTAGTGGAGGGCAAACAAGTACGAATTAACCCCGCCGATGAAGTGGTGGCGGAGATTCGTCAATTATATAATCGAGGCATTCGCAACTTCTGGTTTACCGATGCTCAATTTATCCCCGCTCGTAAATTTATTGATGATGCGGTGGAACTGCTACAGAAAATTGTCGATTCCGGCATGACAGATATTCACTGGGCAGCATATATCAGAGCCGATAATTTAACACCTCAGTTATGTGAATTGATGGTAAAAACTGGGATGAATTATTTTGAAATCGGCATTACCAGTGGTTCTCAAGAATTAGTGCGGAAAATGCGGATGGGGTATAATTTGCGGACGGTGTTGCAAAATTGCCGAGACTTAAAAGTAGCTGGTTTTACGGACATAGTTTCCGTGAATTACTCCTTTAACGTCATTGATGAAACTTTTGAAACCATTCGTCAAACCATCGCCTATCATCGGGAATTAGAAAAGATTTTTGGTGTTGATAAAGTCGAACCAGCCATCTTTTTTATTGGACTACAACCACATACCCACTTAGAAGAATATGCTTTTAAAGAGGGTATACTCAAACCAGGTTATGATCCCATGAGTTTAATGCCTTGGACTGCTAAAAAACTTTTGTGGAATCCTCAGCCTTTGGGTTCTTTCTTTGGGGAAGTTTGCTTACAAGCGTGGCGTCGCAACCCCAACGATTTTGGACGCGAAGTGATGAAAATTTTAGAGGAAAGATTAGGTTGTGCTGAATTAGAAACAGCACTTACCGCACCCATCGACACAAAACCAAAACAATTGGCAGTCATCTCTTAAACTCTCTTCTCTCTACTCCTCTGACCCCTATCTCCTTCGCCCAAATCCATGTTAGAAGGTTCAATTCTACAACAGCTGGAAACAGCTCATCGTCATAGCTATAGACCGATTCGCTTAGGTGTCTATTTTAAAAACACTTTAGTATCTTTGTGTCATGCTCTGGAAGACCATATTTTAACAACAGTAGATAAACCCCTAGTAATTACGGCATTCCAACAGGGTAAATGGTATCTACAAGAAGCAAACCGTTACGGGGATATAGCTCAACATAGTCGAGCTATTGCCATTATGGCTGCCCCTGATGCTGGATTTGCCGAACATCCTACTAGTAAACTAGCCAATGTAGACTTAGTAGCTTTAAATCCAGATGATCCAGTCGCACAAGAATGGCACTTGATTATCTTTTCTCCTGATTACACAGCTATGGTACTTTGTCAAGAGTTATCTGTAGCTGATTATGGGAGTGGGGGACTACCAACATCAGATGTAGAACGGAAATTCTATGGTTTGTGGACATTTGAGCCAGAGTTGGTCGAGGAGACAGTCGCATTAGCGATCGCCCATATCAAAAACTATGATCCAGAATTAGCTGGGAAACTCAGCGCTCATAAACAAGCAATTGACAAGACTATTCAACCGAAAAACTTAGGTGAAGTAGTCTCTCGTGTAGTAGATTATTTGCAAACGGGACAAGGAAATTTATTAATTCCCACAGTAGTAAGACAACAAGTACTAGATCGCAACTTGGTTTCTAATGAAATCCAAGCCTTTTTGCGAATGGCGCAAATTATGGATTTAACGGATATTGATAACCCCAGTGCAGCTGCGGAAATTGTCGCTATTTGTGAAACCATTGGCAAATTGTTAGATTTACCTGCATGGCAGTTAAAAAGATTACGTCTTGCGGGTTTATTACATCGTATAGACCCATTGCAACAAACAGAAAGTTTATTGATTCCAGGTACATCTACACGTTATCAAGATGACGCACCCAGTTGTCCCTTAACTTGTGGATTAGTGCCAGGAGCACAAGTATTAAGGACAATGCCCAGATTAAGAGCGATTGCCCAAATTATCACCCATCAAACCGAATGGTGGAATGGGACAGGAGAACCAGCTGGTTTAACTGGGGATGAAATACCGCTAGAATCGAGAATTTTGTCTTTAGTAACAGAATTTCAACGGGTAATCAACCAGCTAAAATCTTCTGATAAAAGTCGAGCCGAAATATTTACTCAAGCCTTAGCAAACTGTAGAGAACAACAATCGACTCGCTTTGACCCTAAACTGGTAGACACCTTAACTTTACTAGTAATGGGTTTACAACAAGGACTAGACTTACCCGTAATGACACCAAAAATCAGCAGTGGTATTTGGCTACTGCATACACATTGGGATAGCCAAAGCCAGATTAGTGAGGAGATAAAAAGTTACTCATGATGAACATTGACGCTCTCAAATTAGGAAAAATCAAACAACTCCCCGGAGCCGATTTAGAAGATGAGGAATTATCTCACCTAGATTTAAGTCGTGTCAATTTAGCGGGAGCTAACCTTGTCGGTGCTAATTTTACCAATTCCAACCTAGAAGGAGGGCATTTACAAGGAGCAAATCTGATGGGAGCAAATCTACAAAGAACAGATTTGCGAGCAAATTTAATGGGAACAAACTTAATGCAAGCAGATTTAACCAGCGCGGATTTGCGGGGGAGTAATTTGCGAGGTGCTAACTTGATGGGAGCGACACTCAATGATATTTCTTTAGTAGGAGCTTTTTTGAGTGGTACTAACCTAACTGGTGTGAATTTGCAAGACGTTGACTGTCGCAGTGCTGATTTTCGGGGAGCAAACCTGACCGGGGCAAATCTGAAAGGTGCTGATTTAAGTTATGCTGATTTACATGGAGCATTATTAAACGATGCTAATTTGGAAGAAGCCGATTTGCGGGGAGCGAATTTAGCGGGAGCGAATTTGACCGGAGCGAATTTGCTTTGTGCTGAGTTGGAAGGAGCAAATTTGAGTGGAGCTAATTTAGATAAAGCATGTTTGGTGGGGACGATATTGGCAGTTTGATGATGGATGATGTGTTAAATAATTGGCAGGAATGGTTGACTGTATTTACCTATTTGGGACTTACAGTGATTGTGATTTGGGGTATTTTTAGGACTTCGGGTAAATAGAAGACGAAGAAGAAGGTAAAATTATGTATTTAGATGCAAGTTGCCAAGTAGGGGTTTTTTATCTTTAGACATCTGGTGATAATTAATTATGCGTTCATTAAAAGCCTTGGTAGGGGCGTATGGCAATACGCCCCTACATCATTTCTGGAGATGTCTATTGGGTTGAAATTCAAAAGTTACAGGCTGGAAATTTTCAGGATGAAGATATTTTGACAAATCTTCTTCTAAAAGCACCTCTATTTCCTCATCCGTTTTAACTTTGGGAAAAACTTTCTTCATAGAAATACCTCTTGTCGCGCATATATCTGGCACTGATTACTCTAATAGACATCTGGGAAAATTAATTATGCGTTCATTAAAAGCCTCGGTAGGGGCGTATTGCCATACGCCCCTACATCATTTCTGGAGATGTCTAATGAGTATTTTATCACCTTGATTGCAAAATGTAAAAGCTACAAAGATATGTCTTTTTTTAAAGAAATTATGTTCTTAGATGATACAAAAACAAGAAAACCATATAAAAGTTAGTTCTTAAGAGCCTATTAACCTCCTAGAATAGCGAAGTATATCTGGAAATTATTACCAGTAATAGAAGATTATTAGCTAAAATCCCAATGAACTATTGAGAGACATTAAAAGTAAATGGCTATCTACGCAATATGGAACAATAAAGGTGGTGTCGGGAAGAGTTATTTAACTTTTCAACTAGCATCAGAGTATGCACGTCAAAATCCTGACAAGAAAGTTCTCGTAGTTGATATATGTCCGCAAGCCAACTCATCTTCTATGCTTCTCGGTGGTATGCTTGATGGAGAGAAAAGACTTACTCAAATTCATACACAACAACCAAGGCGGACAATTGCTGGATATATAGAAGAACGTATTCGCACACCATACATTTCTCCAAATTCTGGCGCTAACTACATTACACAGGTTTCACAATACAATAACATCATCCCAAGTAATGTATATCTCGTAGTTGGAGATGAGCAACTGGAAATGCAATCATCAAGGGTATCAAGTGCTACAAATCCAAGCTGACAAGATGCTTGGCGGATTGTTCATATGTGGATAAAAAACCTGATCACGGATATTGAATATTCTTGGAATAATGAAGACAATTGTGTTTTTATTGACTGTAATCCCAGTTTTTCCATATATACTGAGTTAGCCCTAACGGCTGCGGAGAGATTATTAATTCCTTTTTCTGCTGATGCTGCTTCTAAAAGAGCCGTGAAAGCTGTTTTAGCGTTAGTATACGGTATCCAAAGACATCCGGGTGATCCTCAGTCGGAATTTTACCTTGAATCTAAAAAGTCTCGAACGGCTGTACCTCAGATATATATGTATATAGGTAACAGACTGACGCAAATGAATAGTTCATCTGCTTCTGCCTTTAAAACTATTGTTAGCGAAATTGGTGAAGAAATATGGAGCATTTGGCAATCAACTCCTCAGTCTTTCTGTATTCATCCTCAAGGTTATCATACACCAATTAGTCAAAGAGCATTTAAGGAAATGTTTCAGTATGAAGTTAATGATGCAAATACCGCATCAGTTGTTTCAGGTGCATTAGGTATTCCTATTTCATTTTTGATGGCTGGACAAAAGGATGTAGCTCAAGAAACGATTACAGTTAATCAATCTCAACTCGACAAGCAAGTACCGAATATACAGGAACTTGTGCGAAATATTCAATAGTCGTGGAGCAGGCATCTTGCCTGCCTGAGTTTCCTCTACTCTGTGAGGCAACGTTCACCAGACTACGTAATTGAGCGATGTCAGAAAAGGCTTAAGCGATATAACGAAATTGCTTAATTAATTTGGAGAATTAGCTGATGGATGAGAAAAAACGTCAACTTTTAGAAGCGTCTGGATGGCGTGTGGGAACAGCCGAAGACTTTCTTGAACTCTCACCTGCTGAATCTGAGTTTGTAGAAATTAAATTAGCACTGAGTCAGAAATTAAAGGAAATCCGAACAAGTCAACAGCTTTCTCAGCAAGCTCTTGCTAAACGCATGAACTCTAGCCAATCTCGGATTGCAAAAATGGAGGCAGGTGATCCATCCGTTTCCATTGATCTTCTTGTTCGCGCATTATGCTCAACAGGCGCTACTCGCAAAGATGTTGCTCAAGCAATTCTATGTGGGAACAAAAATGAAAATAATCGTGATATAGTTAATACTTGAACATTGTTTTTTTTATTTCATCTCACTTTTTCAACAACAAGTATTACTGCGACTGCTATAAATAACTGGGAAAGAGTACGGAGTCTGTCCCAGGATTTTTAATTTTTAAGCATCCATCACTACTTTCCCCACAGGATGAGCAATACAGGTTAAAATTAAACCTGCTTGCTTTTCTGCATCTGATAAAGCTTTTGGCTCTTTCTCATACTTAATATCCCCAGAAATTAACTTCTGTTTGCATGCACCACAGACACCCATTCCACAAGCACGCGGAATATTTACCCCCACGTTTTTCGCAACCACTTGAATCGCTTCATTTCCATCACAGGTTACTTCTTTTTGAGATTTCTCAAATACCACCATCAATGTCCCCACTTCATCACTCGTAGTGGTTGATGGCTTTATTGGTGCTGAACTATCTACTACAGCTACACTAGGAGAAGAACCAAAGCTTTCTTCATGGTAGTTCTGCATGGGAAAGTCTAGACTGGTGAAGAGAGTTTTCACCGCTTGCATAAAAGCATCAGTTCCACAAACATAAACAGTGCGATCACTGAAATCTGGTGTAATACTGGTTAACATAGAACCACTTAGTCTACCCGTATAACCTAACCAAATCTGACCTGGTTCTCTACGGGTGATGGTGACTACCGGGTGAAAATTGGCATATCGTGCAGTCATCAATTCTAATTCCTGACGGAAAATGATATCATGAGGACTACGGGCACTATGAAAGAAGACAATATCAACATTCTTGACATGATCACATAACCACCGGGACATAGACATCATGGGAGTGATACCACTACCAGCAGAAATAAACAATAGTTTCTGAGGTGGTTGACTACCACAACTAAAATCCCCAAATATTCCCATTAATTTGATTTCACTACCCACCTTGATATTGTCATGCAACCAGTTGGAAACCAACCCACCTGGAACTCGCTTGACTGTAATTTCTAAAGTATGAGGACGTGATGGTGTAGAGGAAATAGAATAGGAGCGAATTACCTTTTCACCATTTATTTCCAAGTCTAAAGTTACAAACTGACCTGGTTTATATGTAAATAAGAGTGGTGGTTGAGCAACAAATACAAAAGTTTTGACATCAGAAGTTTCCTCAATTACCTGCATACAGGTAACTTTAATTTCCCCTTGAGTCCAGAAATTTACATCTG
Source organism: uncultured cyanobacterium (assembly GCA_963766435.1). Lineage (GTDB taxonomy): Bacteria > Cyanobacteriota > Cyanobacteriia > Cyanobacteriales > Nostocaceae > CAVXZH01. The sequence continues at coordinate 341,220 of CAVXZH010000006.1, read as the reverse complement.
TAACTTGTCCAATTTGTGCTTCTCCCTTGGAGTCTCTGAAACTGATATCCACTTCCTCACAAATCAGAAAATATGAGCCGATTTGAATAGTATCTCCTGGTGCAATCAGATAAGATTGATTAAGCTCCACTTCTGTGTTGTTGAGTCGAGTCCCATCTGTACTACCAAGATCATTAAAGTAGTATTTATCTTGCGAATGTATAAATCTAGCATGAATACGACTGACATCAGGCATATTCAACACTAAATCACAATCTCTGTGTCTACCAATAATATATTCAGTTTTAAAGGTAATTGTTTTCTTTTCTAACTCTTTAGTTTGGGAATTAATGATGGTGAATGTTAGCATAGGTAGTAGGGAGTAGGAGAAGTGTTATTACTGTGGAAAAAATCAAATATAAGAATAGTATTTGATTTTTTGTCCTGTGGAACGGGCATCTTGCCCGTCATTAAAGCAGGCAAGATGCCTACTTCACAAAATTTTATTTATCATTTCTAATTTCGGTTTGTGGGTCTACATTTTTGCGTTTAATTTCAGTTTTTGGCTCTGTCTGATTCAGTCCAATTTGAGTACGTGGATCTGATTTTTTGCGTTTAATTTCGGTTTGTGGATCTGTCTGATTCAGTCCAATTTGAGTGCGTGGTTCTGACTTTCTGGCTTTGATTTCAGTTTGTGGATCTGTTTTTCGAGGTGCTGGTGATGGAGATTTTGGAGTTAAATTATTTACTTCTGGCTGATTTTGAACAATTGCTAAACTTTCTTGTTGATATTGTTCCTCACTCAAATTCCAGGTGCGAGTAATCCATAAAGTGCTGATTAACATTACAAATGCTTGAAATATCAATTGCATTGGTAAAGGTAAGTGCAAAATTTCTCCACGTCCTGCGTAGATGAAAAACAAATTGAAGGAAACAAAACTAGCAAGAGTAAAAACTTGATGTAAAGCTTGCTGTTGATTAGTAAACTGATTATTGCTTTTTAGATAGCCACGATAAACCTTTTCAATTTTGCTAAAAATCCAGTATGCTACTATGGCAAAAACAGCTAAGGTTAGAGGCGCACTAATTAGTTTGGGAATGGGAAATGCTTTGCCAAACAGATAAAATCCTGGCTCAAAAATGCTGGAGATATCATTTGTTTGATGATGCCAAACCCCCGAAAAGTAATATTCAAAATTACCAGCATATAATATTTGGTAAGCAAAGAATCCTACCACTAATCCCACATAACCATACTGAAATAACTTCCGTCCTGGTTTATTTAATTCTTGCCAGTATGCTCCTTGAGAATCAATATCTTTACAAGGAGATTTACAACCAATACAAACGCATATTTCTGCATTTGTGGTTTGATCAAAAGTTCTACACATAGACTGAGTAATAGACCCATCTGGTGTTTTATGGGCTTCACTCTCTAACAAACCTTTTGGACCAATTAAAGATGTTTGTACTGGTCCGAAAGGGCATACATAATGACACCAACTTCTACCACCATAAAGATAAACTATCAAAATTGCTGATAGTATCGTGATCATCAAAAATGTACCTAAAAATACGCGGTTGGAATTAATAAATAGAATACGGCAGACCAAACCCAGAAATAAAAGACCAAATTGGAGATATAAATGGTTTTGAAGCAACCACTGATTTCTATCTATATTCAACCTGGGTGGTAATCCTAATGCTCGTGGAATCTGAGAGAAAAAGTAGAGTGGACAAATCCGCCGCCAAAATTCATGACCGTAAATTAGTAATGCTATCACAGCACTAGGAATGACCAGATTCCAGAATACCCTGGTGCCAATAGGATAAGGTTTTTCATTAAAACACACCCCCTGTATTTGCACACAAGGTGAGTGGTCATGTGTCCCGATCATCAGATAAGAAAAAGGGTCATAGAAGAGAGAGACAATTAATATTATCCATAACACTGCCAGCACCCATCTTACAAAATGCATTTTTTTTTCTGATACTTGGTTAAGCATTTGATATTCCTATTATTCACTCCGTTTAAGTTGTATCTTTATCTTTGGTTGAACGACAAGTTATTTGCTTGTTGCTTGGTTAATCTAATTATTATTCAATCAATAAATGGACAATTAATTGAGTACGATGAAAAAATTATGGAAATTTTGGATAGTTTAGCACTGCCAATTAAAACTAAGATATTGTGGTTAAATATATAACATTCATATTAAATACCTGAAAAACCTCCGTATATTTAAAGACAAATAAATTCAATAAGCAAATCATAGCTCTACTTTCCCATCAGATTTGATTGTTATAGAATAATATACTTACTGGAACCAATAGTTTCCTAAAATCAACTCAGCTGAAAATACCGATTTTTGTATTTGTTCAAATTATACATTAAATCAGGAGTTTTGCTATCAATTAGTAATTTGTATTAAATATCCCCTTCTATATAAAAATACTACTGGAAAACTTGCAGCGATTAAAAAGTAATTTTATATACCCAACTAAAATCAAGTCACAGTATATATTCTTGCCCTTGACAAGTATATAATTTATATTTATGACTATAACCGGAACAAATACAAAGCAAATAACTATTTATAGTTTGATCAAGGAAAAAGATGAAGAAGTCTACCATCAAGTCCCCCTCATTAATCACATCTATCAGTAATAATGCTAGTGGCACATTTGTCTTGTTATTGATGCTCGGCTTTATTATGTCCTTGTATATACAACTTATACCGACATTTCCCGCCATATATTCTAATAAATTTAGCCAAAATAATTTGGCGAGTTTATTAACTAATGCATTATTTGCTTCATTAATTGTGGAGAGAAGTTTAGAGGTATTCATTAGTGTTTGGAGACACGGAGCGAAAACCAGAATTGAAAATGAAATTTATGAACTAAAGCAATCTATCAGTAAATATTCACCAGAAGATTATCAAGAAAAGAAAATCGCCTTAAAACTTAAATTATATAGATATCAAAGAGAAACCGAAAGCAATGCCCTGCTGTTAGGATTTATCATTGGTATTTTTGTCAGTCTAGTAGGTGTTCGAGTTTTGGAACCATTGGTTGACCTAGCTCAAGCTCCTCAGCCTCAGCAGTTGATGTTCCGAATTCTGGATATAATATTGACAGGTTCGGCCATCTCTGGTGGAAGTAATGCATTTCATAGTTTAATCTCAGTGTTTACTGATTTTCTGGAACTCAGCCGACCAAAAACTATTTCTCCATCTTCATCTGCAAATGACCCTCAAAAAGCTGAATGAAAATTAATATAGCCAGGAGTCAGGAGTAAAAGCCGCTTTCTGTATAGCTTTTTGCGGGAAATTTTGTCCCTCAATTAACTAAAAAATCAAATCTCTGGCCAAAAAGTGATAACACTAAGCGCGAGTAGTGTTACAGTTGCAAGAAATTCATCGCCAACTTTCAGCGAGTAACCATGCTGAAGAAACTACAGAAAAAGCAAATTTATCTAATGACTGGAATCGGACTGTGTGCCTTTCTCGCTGGAGCTATGGTGTCAGCACCAGAAATCAGCAAAACTGTGGCGCAATGGTTAAAATTTGATAAGGGTCAGTCTGAGCAAGTATCTGAGGACAAAAATGCTAATTCAGCAGTGTTACCACTTGTATCCCTATCTTTACCAGAAAGAGCCGAAAAATTAGCTGCTATTGCCCAAACTAATTCTTCCCCAGATTGGCAACGAGCGCGTTATCTTTTGGCTAGTGATTACATTGATAGAACTCAAGCTAAAAAAGCTCTGAGTTTACTAGACGGATTAGATAAGGACTATCCTACTCTAACACCATATGCGCTGCTGAAACAAGCCCAAGCATATGATATGTTAGGGGAGAAGGGTAAAGCTTCCGATTTAAGGCAGCAAGTCTTGAAAAGGTTTCCTAAAGACCCTGTTGTTGTTAAAGCTATCTATTTGATTGCTAAACCATCCTTACAAGATTTAGCGATCGCCAAATTTCCCTCTCATCCCCTCACTTGGGAAATTATCCGCAAACGTCTTCAAGAAAATCCTGATCAGCCACAATTACAATTACTGTTGGCAAAATACGCTGATAACCAACCAGGAATTGTGGGAGTGTTAGATCAACTGATGAAAAACCCTAATCTCAAACCAGAGCACTGGGATATCATTGGTAATGCCTACTGGGAAAACACCCAATTTGCGAAAGCGGTGACTGCTTATACCAAAGGCACAAAAACACCACAGGGTTTATATCGTCAAGCTAGGGGTTTACAAATTGGTAAAGAACGGGATAAAGCGATCGCCATTTATAAACAACTGGTACAACAATTCCCGACGGCAAAAGAAACAGGTACGGGTCTATTAAGATTAGCAGAAATGTTAAATAATCAAGAAGCCCTATCCTATCTCAACACAATTATTGCTAAATTCCCGGAACAAGCTCCTGCGGCGGTAGTACATAAGGCTAAGTTATTAGGTACGCTAAAAGATGATAAATCAGCCCAGGAAGCTTGGCGTTTACTTCTAGGTAAGTATACTAATTCTGAAGAAGCAGCCGAATTTCGGTGGAAAATTGCCCAGATTAAAGCTAAAGGTAAAGATTATTTAGCTGCTTGGCAATGGGCAGAACCGATTATCACTAATAATCCTGATAGTATTTTAGCTCCCAGAGCAGGTTTTTGGGTGGGTAAATGGACAAGTATGTTGGGGAAACAACAAGAGGCTAAAGCTGCTTATGAGGCGGTAATTAGTAAATTTCCCCAATCTTATTACGCGTGGAGAAGTGCAACTATCTTAGGGCTGAATGTTGGTAACTTTAATAATGTCCGACTGATGACCCCAGAAGTAGTGGCATCCCGAAGACCAGTACCTCCTGCGGGTTCACAGACTTTCAAGGAATTATATTTGCTGGGTCAAGACCGTGATGCTTGGTTGCAATGGGAAACCGAGTTTCAAAATAAAAATCAGCCTAAAGTAGCAGAACAGTTTACGGAAGGATTGATACTATTAACTAGAGGAGAGAATCTAGCTGGGATTAGCATGATTTCTAAATTGGAGAATCGGGAACTACCTCAAGAAAAAGCAGAGTATAGAAATCTCAGTAAACAAGTAAGTTACTGGCAAGCTCGTTATCCTTTTCCCTATGTACGAGAAATTGAAAAATGGTCTGCTCAACGTCAACTCAATTCTCTGCTAGTAACTGCCTTGATTCGGCAAGAATCTCGCTTTGAGGCTAAAGTTAAATCACCAGTTGGGGCTACTGGTTTAATGCAGATGATGCCAGATACCGCTAAATGGATTGCTCCCCAAATCAATTTAGACATCAAAACTATTAATCTCGAAAATCCCAATGATAACATTATGTTGGGAACCTGGTATTTGGATTATACTCACCAGCAATATAGCAATAATTCCCTGTTAGCGATCGCTAGTTATAATGCTCTAACCTGGTAATGTTTCCAAATGGCTGCAAACCATATCCAGAAGTGACCCAGATGAATTTGTCGAAGATATTCCCTTTGATGAAACCAAAAATTATGTCCGACAAGTATTTGGAAATTATTGGAATTATTTACGTTTATATAATCCAGAAATTTCCAATCTAGTTGCTAAATACTCAGCCGAACATCCTAAATAAGGATACACAAGTGAGGGCGTATGCAATACGCCCCTACTCCGCTAATTCTTCTCAATCCGAGCTTGAACAACGGATTTAAATTCAGCCATCATTCTAGGTGTAGCTTGAGTGGATTTCCAACTAGGACGCTCAATCAAGCGATCGCACCAAGCATTCAATTTTGAATATTCATTCAAGTCGATACCAATAATAGGTAACCAGGAAATTACAGTACCAGCGACAATATCCGCTAAAGTTAAATTATCACTACCAAAGAAAGGACGCTCATCCAATAAACTTTCCAAAAATTTCAAAGCCACGGAAAGTTTTTGTTTAGCTAAATCGATTCTTTCTGGATTCGCTCCCGGTAGACCAAATATCTGAGGTAAAAATACTGTAGTTTCTGTTAAAATCTCATTAACAGTTAACATCTCCACCATTCTGACAATTGTTAAATCCTTGATATCTACAGGTAACAGTGTCGGGGTAGGATATTTTGCTTCTAAATAGTCAAGAATAGCCAATGATTCAATAATCTTAAAACCATCATCTACCAAAGCTGGAATATGGTTAAAAGGGCTAATAGCCAGAAATTCCGGTGCAAATTGTCCCCCATTTAGTTTTACTTCTATCAATTCAAAATCAATATTTTTCTCTAGTAGAGTAATCCAGACACGACGAGAATTAGGAGAAATTGGTGAGTGATAAAGTGTAATCATGAGAGATTATTACCGTCTAATATAATTTATTGACCGCTTCTGATTTTACACTTAAATTTGGACTGTCTGAGCATGTAATTTGTCATTCTTGGCTTCGCTTAGAATGACAATATTGAAAGAGCATTAGAGGATTTTTAAAGAAGGAAGTAATATTGTCATCCTGACCGGAGGGAAGGATCTCGCGGGATTATTTACTGTCGCGCAAAATGACAACTTATACCTCGAAAAAACTTTTCAAACATCCTCTTAAGCTGATTTAAAAAAGCGAATAATTTCCCGGACATGATCTAAAAATTGTCCATCAGTAGAAAGTTGAGCGATCGCATTTCTAGCTTCTCTTGATAAACGCTCATGTTCAGTTTGATTCGTCGCTCGCAATTCTTCTAAAAGAGATACAGTCCGAGCTAATTCTCTTCGAGTTTCATCAGCGAAACGTTGTTGAGTTGCAGGAATTGAGTAAGGTTTTTCTGAATTTAATTGTTCTTCTATAACCTGAATTTTTACTTCCACTGTGCGAAATCGCTCCCGAAGTTCGATAATATCCTCACGAGGATAGGTGAATTCTTGCCGAATCATCCTCAATCTAGCATAGAAATACTCGTAGGCGCTGATAGCTGGACGGAGAATGGTTAATAATAAAGCAGCACCAGAACCTATATATCCCACAGCACTTATACCTGTAGCAGCTAGGGTATAAAGTCCAATGGAGGAAAAAATGTGTAAAGCGATCGCCACCCAAAGCGATCGCTTTGCCAAAAGTTTTACATATGTGACTTGTTTCTCATCAACCGGAATGCCTTTTTCTATAGATTGAGAAGCTTCTGCCAAAACTTCTTTAGCTTGAAAATGCACATTCCAAGGTACAGTGACAATTACTAACAACCACCAAAAACTCGCACCACCAATCACCCAGTCCAGGAAACTACCCGCAGGAATGTGAAGCCATTGGAGGATTCCAAAAGCTAGCAGTACTGTTAATACGATGCCGACAATGGAACTCACGAAAAAGTTAAAATACATATTTTCTTATTTGCGATCGCATCGGTTAATAAGCTGATTTTTATATTGATGCTATTTGCTGGATAATATGACTATCTCTGGGAAATGAACACAAGAAGGTTAATTGTATTCATAAATATCATAAAAAAATATAGCCCTTTTGTCAATAGCTGTAATGACTAATTTTTCGTGGATTTATTGAGAATATTCTCAATATTATTGAGAATAGACTGCATTTTATTGAGAAAAATTAATTTTGAGAATTCTTGGTCAACTTTCTGGTCAATTCGCTTCACCAATCAAAATAAAAGCAGCCCAATCTTTAGGTTGAGGATAATTACTCATAGTCTTTAACATAGCTTGACGCAAAGCCGAAGCTTGATTTGGATTATCTTTTAATTGACAATAAAACTCCGGCATCAAATCAGAAGTCGAACCATCTCTGACACTCCATAATGAAACAGTTACATTGGGTACACCTGGACTGATACTGTTGGTAAGTTCTAGTACTTGAATAGAAGATGCGATCGCTAGAGTATGTTTTGCAATCAAAAATTTCAGATTCTGGTCTTGTAAAGCTGCAAAGGGAACGAGAAATAGAGATTCATGAGGAATGAAAATTACCAAAGAGTCAGGATTAGTAGGTAAATCAGCAGCAATTGGTTGAATGAGTAAATCATACAGTTTCCGCAAACAATCGTTACCTCGACAACCTAATTTACTATCTTGATTAGTAGGTTGATGATTGGAAATCAAAGCCTGACGAGTGCTACGAACCAAACCCGTAATTAAAGCTTTACCACGAGTTTCAGCTAAACTAGCTCCATCCATGCGGATATCCTTTGCTATGTCACCTACGTTAATATTTTTGAGGTCAACTTTGTGAAATATAATTTCCCCATTAGGTTTGACTACCCAAATATACAAATCATTTCCAGCAATGGAATATTCAACCAAAGTCGCATTTTCTTGTTGAGCAATTTTTTTAATCTGTTGAATATTGGGAGATGTGTTGGATAAAGATAATTTTTGGCGTTGAGTTAGTAGTTTATTTAAAGTTCTGGTGCGACTGCGTTCAGATATTTCTAATGCTGCTGTAGTTTTATTTTGAGCAATTAGGGATTTTTGTAATAATCGGTAACTATTAGCTTGTGTTTCCAAAATGGAACTTTTGAAAGGATGATTATTTTTCGAGTCAGCGCTGATAGATTCCCAAATTGTCATTGCATTACGCAAATTGATTTCAGCTGCTTGAGGATTTCCAGAATCGAGGAGAGTAGAACCCAGATGATTCAGAACATTTCCTTCACTTTCTTTATCTTTCATTTCGCGAGAGAGAGCTAATCTCTGCTCTTGATACTTGATTGCTTGTTTGTAGTCTTTCAGAGCATAGTAAGCATTTCCCAAATTGTCGAGAGACTCTCCCTCACCCAATCTATCTTTGGTTTGACGAAATATTGCCAAACTAGACTCTTGATACTTAATTGCCTGTTTGTAGTCTTCCAGAGCGTCGTCAATATTTTCCAAATTGGTGAGAAACTGTCCCTCATCTAATTTATCTTTAATTTCGCGAGCAATACTCAAACTCTGCTTTTGATAATTGATTGCTTGTGTATAGTCTCCCACAGAATTGTAAGCAAGTTCCAAATTCCTGAGAGCTTTTCTTTCTCCTAATCTATCTTTAGTTTCGCGAGCAATGCTCAAACTCTGCTTTTGATATTTAATTGCTTGTGTATAGTCTCCCAGAGCATAGTAAATATCTCCCAAATTGCCGAGAGATTCTCCCTCATGTTGTTTATTTTTGGTTTCGCGAGCAATGCTCAAACTCTGCTTTTGGTAATTGATTGCTTGTGTATAGTCTCCCAATCTATAGTAAACATCCCCCAAATTGCCAAGAGACTCTCCCTCACGTTGTTTATTTTTAGTTTCGCGAGCAATGCTCAAACTCTGCTTTTGGTATTTAATTGCCTCGTTGTACTCTCCTAGACCATAGTAAGTAAGTCCCAAATTGCCGAGAGACTCTCCCTCACGTTGTTTATTTTTGGTTTCGCGAGCAATGCTCAAACTCTGCTCTTGGTATTTAATTGCTTGTGTATAGTCTCCCAGGAAATAATAAGCATATCCTAAATTATAGAGAAAATTTCCATCACCTTTTCTATTTTCAGTTTTGCTAGTAATATTAGTTAAATCCTGCTCTTTAGGGTTGATTTCCTGTGTGTAATTCTCTAAGTTAATTCGCTTCCCCAATCAAAACAAAAGCAGCCCAATCTTTAGGTTCCGGATTTGGTTACAGCATTTTTCATGTAGATAAGCCACATTTTTATGTTTCGCGCATTCGTCGAAGACGTTCCCGCAGGGTAGACGCAAAGGCGCAAAGAACTAAATAGAGTATGGTGTAAATACATGAAAACTGCTGTAAATTGACAATATCGGTTTACGGCGATAGACGTGATTGAATGAAATTACACCCATGATCAAAACTTGATATCATTTTGCAATTCAAGAGGTTGAGTTCATCAACAATATCAGGACTATCAAAATCTTTGAAGTTACGATTCAGAAAACATGCCACTGTTGGTGAATGTTGATGCAGATGGGTGATAACTGATGCATAGACCAGAGCATCTTGAGGGCTGAGATTATAAGGACTCTCACAAGCCACTGCCTCAGAAAGAATGTCAGCAGTGAGGGGAATGACTTGAGCAATTGTTAATAACCGCTCGCGATAATGCACAAAGCGATCCCTTTCTTCCTCATTAGTTTGTACCAATAATGAAGAAATGTGCAACTTTTAAGCTAATCAAAACGATTAAAGGTGATTAACTATGGCATCCGTCACTTCCGATACATCGGAAAGCACAATAGAATCATGCGTCACGGTGAAGGCAGTTGCTTGCAAAGCACGTAATAAAATATTACGTGCGCCGTTGACATCGCGAGAAATTTGAGTTCCGCAATGTGGGCATTTAAAAACTTTATTCCCACCTAATTTTTGATGAATATGACCGCAAGCACCACAAGTTTTAGAGGTGTAAGACTCATTACATAAAACGACAATTACACCTTTCTTTAATGCCGATTGTTGAAGATGTTTCTCAAATCGGTAATGAGAAAGAGTTAACATTTGCCGGACTGACTTACTGTTAATTCTACGTTTCTTACCACTCCGTTTCTTGAGCACCATTTGACTGGAATCAAATGTGGGTAGAAATATGACTTTATACGAATTAACTAACAAGTTAACAGCTTTATTATGTAAATCCTTAATCAAATTTTGGATTCTTTCTCTAACTCGGTTAGCAGCAATACGCATCTTTCTACGTTGACGGCATCTTGCTTTGGTGGAACGACTGATTAAATGGTCAAGGTGCTGACACAATCTTTGAATGCGTCCGATGTCTCCCTTGCCCAGAAGAGGCAGGGGGCAGGGGGCAGGGGGCAAGGGGGAGAATATTTGTACCTGTCTCTTCCCTCTTCCCTCTTCCCTCTTCCCTCTCCCCTGCTCCCCTGCCTCTTCCTCTCCCCCCTGCACCCTGCACCCTGCCCCCCTGCCTCTTCCCTCCCCCATCTTTTTTGGCACGATGAAAAGCATCATACGCTTCAAAACAGGCTTCTTGTCTTTGATGTCCGGGAATGGTTTTCACCCAATCGGGAATGTTCTCTAGTTGCTGTAATATTTTGTCCAATGACTCAGCTGAACATTTCTCAATTCCATCTAAACAACGAAGTAAGCTGATACTTTCATTGTAATAATAACGGTATTGAGCCAACCAGCGTTTCCAGACTTTATGTAATTCTTTACTCGGATATAGTCTGATTTTCCGTACACTGTTGGGTTGCGGCTTTGTCGATTTCGACCGCGAATGCCGGGTTTTCTGTTTGTAAGTCTTCTTTGAGCTTGGATTTGTATTTTCTAAGTCCGTGTAACCGTGAAGAGAAAGAATGGATGATGGACAAGATATCTTGTATGAGTTCTGGTTCAGGAGAGAATTTGCGGTCATTGAGAACCACGAGTTCACACTCAAATTTTTCGCATAACCACTTAACCAATTCGTACCCGAATCTAACGAGTCGGTCAGGATGGGCAACGATAAGACGTTGGATATCACCATCGATGATTCGTTCCAGAATGGCGAGGAATTTTTTCCGTCTAAAATTGAGTCCACTGCCAACTTCTGAAATGATTTCTGCCTCTGGACATCTTGCGCGTAAGTCTCAAGTTGTCGTTGTAAATCTTCTTGTTGTCCATGAGTCGAGACTCGTCCGTAGCCAACAGTTCTAATTGTCTTGGGCATTCCCCCGATTTTTTCAACTTCATCGAGGACAAATCGCCTCTGACCGCCTGGTGTACGGATTGCCCTAAGCTTGCCTTCATTTTCCCACCTTCTAAGGCTGGAGACATGGACACCAAGGATTTTCGCTGCTTCCTTGGGGGTGAACATTGCTGCATCAACACCTACTTAACTCAACTTCTCTGAGTTTAGCAGAATTTATATAGATTTAGTCTATTTGAGCAAAGATTTTTTAATTAGTTGCACGTCTTGAATACTGCGTATACGAATCATGTGGGAGCGTGTGCGCGATAGTTGCCGCAACTCAAGATTGAGGGCGTTTTGGATATCCTTGCGGCTCCTGGCTTGACGATGGAGTTTTTCATGGGGTTCAGCTAGACTATAGGCTGGAATAACCAGTTGGCTATACCCCGCTTCACATAGCAGTAAAATCTGTTCGCAACTGCTACACTGTTCCTGTTGGAAGGCTAGTTCCAGAACAAAGTTGGTTTCAACGTAAATGTTCACGCAGCAGCCGTATGTTCAAATTTTCCGCCTATTATAGCATTATACAGCCCTGACTCTATCAGCCATTGTTGCGATGTATCAGTATCCTCAATGGGTTCAGACGCATAAATAATTCTGGCTAGCCACGATGCCACAATGAGTTCAAAGCTGTCACCACTGATTTTTGTCTCACTTACTCCCGCCTTTTGAAAATAAGGCTGAAGAATAGGGCGGGCATCAATACTATAGTCTGGTTCGCTCTGCGCCGGTTGATCATCAGCACCTGTCCATAAATAGAAACGATCTGGAAAGACCATCAGGAAATAAGGAGCTTTGGGAAAAGTACCATGTGCAAGAATATTGTGTCGGAACCGCGCAGCCCACTTTGACGAGGTATTAAGTTTAGTTTTCACTTCCACAATAAGCATCCGTTGACCACTACGGTTATCAACGGCCAAATCCCAGTTAAAATCTTCCTTGCAAAACATAAATAAAATCTACTTGATCAGCATAAAATCTATTTTACAACTGATTCTTCTGACATCAATACGGCATTGAACCGAAATACTTGTAAAGACTTACTATGTATGGATTTCAAGCTTTTTCACTCGTGCGGTGATTAAAGTCAGGCAGGCAAGATGCCTGCTCCACAGATTTAATATGAACTTAGTTGAAGAGGCGATCGCATCAACAATAAAATCACGGGAAAATTTAGAGTCACGTATACCGATGGTATCTATAACTTCTCCTACTAAATTGTTACTACAGCGTTAATAGTTGATTTACAGCAGCATCAATCAATTTTTCGCTCTCTGTTTGAGATTGTGTTAGTTTGGTTTCTAGTTGGTCACAAAGTTTCATTAGTTGATCTACTTTGGTGACAATGCGTTTTTGTTCAGATAAAGGTGGAAGGGGAAAAACAAAGCTTTTTATTGATTTAACGCCTACATTAGCCTGAGTAGTTTTATTAGTATACCGTTTAATTTCTTCCTTAACTAGGAAAGAGAAGGAGTAATAAAAAGAGTATTTTGGTTCTATAAAATTATTAAAATTTTTGATAATGGCACATGAATATGATGCTAAAAAATCAATCTCAGTTTCAACTAATCTATTTTCTCCAATAGTTCCATATCTGGGAAAAATAATATCATTCCTTTGTGGTTGAATTTTCTTTCTTAATCGGTCAAAATCATTATTTGAAATTTGTTTTGCTCGTTCAAAGTCTATTCCATTATTATCAGTAAAATCTTTCGGTGAAACATAAGGTATTCCCTTTTTCACTTCTTCAGGCATTTTATGATCTATATCTCCAATACATAGTGCAACATCATTCCATCTGCACCATTTCCAGCTTACAGGAATGGTATAAGAAATATCATCTAATGGAATTAATAAATTTGTATGATCTTCTTTAATCCTCCCTTTCTTAATTAACCGTTCTTTTTCAACCTTAATTCTCTCCAACAACACCGACGCAGGTTCATCATTTGCGTCTTGTGGGACAAGCTTACCCATAACAGCGAGTTGAAGAATAGCTTGACGCAATTTACCAATATTTTCTGGTACACTGTAGATAATGTCAAAATTATCGCAAATGCGCTGCCAATTTTTGCTGAATATCTCTGGTGTGTCAGCAGTGAGGAGTTTGTTTAAAGCTGCATTATTTATTAATATACGGGTTTCTTGTTTCTTTTTTTGACGTGTTTCGAGTTCGTCGCACAAGTTCATTAATTCATCTACTTTGGCAACTATGCGTTGTTGCTCAAATAAAGGTGGAAGAGGAAAAACAAAGCTTTTTATTGATTTAACACCTACATTAGCCTGAGTAGTTTTATTCGTATACCGTTTAATTTCTTCCTTAATGAGTAAAGAAAAAGAGTAATAGAAAGAGTATTTTGGTTCTATAAAATTATTAAAATTTTTGATAATAGCACATGAATATGATGCTAAGAAATTAATATCAGTTTCAACTAATCTATTTTCTCCAATAGTTCCATATCTGGGAAAAATAATATCATTTTTTTGAGGTTGAATTTTCTTTCTTAATCGTTCAAAATCATTATTTGAAATTTTTTTGGCTCGTTCAAAATCTATTCCATTATTATCAGTAAAATCTTTCGGTGAAACATAAGGTATTCCCTCTTTCATCTCTTCAGGCATCTTATGATCTATATCTCCAATATATAGTGCAATATCATTCCATCTGCACCATTTCCAGCTTACAGGAATGGTATAAGAAATATCATCTAATGGAATTAATAAAGTTGTATGATCTTCTTTAATCTTTCCTTCATTAATTAACCGTTCTTTTTCTAGTTTAATCTTTTCTAATAACACCGACGCAGGCTCATCATTTGGATCTTGCGGAACTAACTTACCCCTCACCGCTAACTCTAAAATCAATTCCCGTAACTTCTGCACACCATTAGGAGCTTCTGCTAATACTTCAAAATTCTTAAAAAACGTTTCTAACTTCATACACCCTCACCCCCTAATGCTGCCATCAATTCCTGCTTTAGACTATTACGAGTTTCACTCAAATCAGCCAAAAGATTTTTATATTCTTCTAACATATCCTCCACATCCCGATGTTCAAAATCAACCGTGTGAGGATTCTTGATATCTAAATTGTACCCACTATCTTTAATCACCTGCACAGGTACTTTCCAAGCCAATTCATTTTCAACTCGATTATCCCACCAAGCTTTTTCTGGCTCAAATTCCTCAATGCGAATAGGTTTGGTTTTTGAGTAAGATTTGTACCCCGATGGATAAGGATGTTGATAATACCAAATCTCTTGCGTTGGTTCACCCTTGGTAAAAAATAATAAATTCGTTTTAATGCCAGTATAAGGACTAAATACCCCATTAGGTAAACGAACAATAGTATGTAAATTACACTCATCTAATAATTTTTCTTTAATCCGGGTTTTCACTCCTTCCCCGAATAAAGTCCCATCTGGTAGAACAATTGCACCTCTTCCCCCATCATGCAACAAATGTATAATTAACAGTAAAAATAAATCAGCCGTTTCTTTAGTACGTAAATTAGCAGGAAAATTAGATTCTATCCCATCTTCTTCCATTCCGCCAAAAGGCGGATTAGTCAAAATCACATTGACTTTATCACTAGGTTTATAATCCCGTAATGGTCGCGCTAAAGTGTTATCATGTATAACGTTAGGAAAATCCACATTATGCAATAACATATTCGTCATGCATAACAAGTGAGGTAAGGGTTTTTTCTCTACTCCCCTAATAAAATTGTGTACCTTTTCTCTATCTTGTGAAGTCTTGACATAATATTTACGGATGTGTTCTAAGGCACAGATTAAAAATCCTCCAGTTCCGCAAGCAGGATCAAGTATTTTTTCTCCCAATCTGGGGTTAACCATATCCACCATAAACTGAGTTACGGCACGAGGGGTGTAAAATTCCCCTGCATTACCTGCTCCTTGCAAATCCCGCAAAATTTGCTCGTAAATATCTCCGAATAAATGACGACCTTTAGAACTATTAAAATCAATTTCGTTAAGTTTATTAATAACTTGGCGGATGAGAGTACCATTTTTCATATAGTTATAGGCATCTTTAAATACCTCTTTAACTACAATTCCCCGTCCGTTACTGTTTTTATAGGTTTCAGAATCCTTCAGTCTTTTAAATAAAATATTATCTATAAATTCTAGTAAAGTATCTCCTGTCTCACCTTCTGAGTTTTTTGCCCAGTTACGCCACCGTAAATTCTCTGGTAGAGGAGAATGGTAATTATCATTCAATAATTCCGTTTCTGCTTCCTGGTCATCAAAGACTTTCAAGAAAATCATCCATACTAGTTGGCTGATACGTTGTGCGTCACCATCTACACCTGCATCTTTCCGCATGATGTCTTGAATGGTTTTAATTGTGCTGCTAATTGACATTTTGTATTCTTGTAACCCTGAAAAATAAGGCTAATAAATGGTTAAAGTAATTTATGACTCAATCCGGAAGGAAGTAATATTGTCATTCTGACGGTCGGGAAGAATCCCGCGAGATTCTTCCCGACCGTCAGAATGACAGTATAGGGATTTCATTCATTTTTTTAGCTTAACTTGTAAATGCAATAAATTAGAAACTAAATTCATAAAAATCAAGGCTACTGGTATTTTAAGAGGGTGTTTGAAAAGTTATGAGGAGGTGTAATTTGTTATTCTGCGCGACAGTAAATAATCCCGCGAGATCCTTCCCGACCGTCAGGATGACAATATTACTTCCTCCCTTAACTGAACTGTATTGCAATATAGTAACGTTTTTTACCTTTATTCTGACTTTTCAAACACCCTCTAAGAGGCTATATCTACGCCAAATTTTAGAGAATTGGTATAACGAGGACAGCTTTCATTATTTTCAATTGTTCTAAATAGACAGCAACGAAGAGAATAATTCTGCTACACCTTTGTTAAGAAAAGTTACAAGTCTCTTAACACAGAGAAATATTTTTTATGGTAGATTTACTTGAGAAGAACGCACCACATGAGGTTGTCATCATTGGTGGAGGCTTTGGTGGACTGTATACAGCAAAGACTCTAAAGAAAGCCAATGTCAATGTTACTCTCATCGATAAACGTAACTTTCATTTATTTCAGCCGCTTTTATATCAAGTTGCGACAGGTACGCTATCACCTTCTGATATCTCCTCACCATTACGATCTGTATTCAGGAAAAGCAAAAATACTCAAGTGCTGTTGGGAGAAGTAAATGATATTGATCCAGAAGGGCAAGAAATTATTCTGGGTGATCGAACCATACCCTACGATACATTAGTTGTTGCTACAGGTGCTAACCATTCCTATTATGGTCACGATAACTGGAAACCATTGGCTCCGGGCTTGAAAACTGTTGAAGATGCTATAGAAATACGTCGTCAGATATTTTCGGCATTTGAATCAGCAGAAAAAGAAACCGATAGAGAACTACGCCGTGCTTGGTTGACTTTTGTGATCGTCGGAGGCTGGCCCCACTGGTGTAGAGTTAGCAGGTGCGATCGCAGAATTGGCATACAAAACTCTCAAAGACGATTTCCGCAACATCGACACCTCAGAAACTCAGATTTTAGTATTGCAAGGGGGCGATCGCATTCTCCCTCATATGGTACCAAAGTTATCAGAAGTAGGAAAAGTATCCTTGCAAAAGTTGGGTGTGATAGTCAAAACTAACACCAGGGTGACGAATATTGGAAATGATATCGTTACTTTCAAGGAAGGTGATCAAGTTCAAGAGATTGCCTCAAAAACTATATTATGGGCAGCAGGTGTGAAAGGTTCCTCTATGGGGCAAATTTTAGCAAACCGCACAGGTGTAGAGTGCGATCGCTCTGGACGTGTGATTGTAGAACCAGACTTGACGGTTCAGGGTTATAAAAACATCTTTGTCATCGGAGATTTAGCCAACTTCTCTCATCAAAATGGAAACCCCTTACCTGGTGTTGCACCCGTAGCCAAACAAGAAGGAGAATATGTAGCTAAACTCATTCAAAAACGCCTTCAAGGTCAAAAGCTACCACAATTTCGTTACAATGATGTGGGTAGTTTGGCGATGATTGGCAAAAATTTAGCTGTTGTAGATTTAAGCTTCATCAAACTCCAAGGTTTCGTTGCTTGGATATTTTGGTTACTTGTTCATATCTACTTCTTAATCGAGTTCGACACTAAATTACTAGTAGTATTTCAGTGGGCATGGAATTATATCACTCGTAGTCGTCGCTCTAGATTGATTACTGGTCGAGAAGCTTTGGAAGAAACAAAAACTGTTAACAACAGCACTAATTTGGCGACTAAAATCGCTAACCCTTCCACTCAACCAACACCCTATTCAAAATGAGCGAACGGACAGTAATTTGTCATCCTTCCCGACCGTCAGGATGACAGTATTACTTCCTCCATTACCTGAACTATATTGCAAAGTTCTTTACCTTTATTTTAACTTTTCAAACATTCTCTAAGATGCCATATATAGTTCGGTTTTTAATTCTTCTAATGCAGCTAAATATTTTTGCTTACTGCCAAAAAGTTGAATAATTTCCACTGGTGTACCTAAATTACTAATGGGTTGCACTCTTAAAACATTGATATCTTCAATATTTTCTATCCCTTCATCTGCATACTTATCTAAAAGTGCATTAAGGACAATACGGGTTTTATCACTGTATTTGTTAAATAAATTACGCTGACGTACTTGATGCGAATCGCTCTTTCCGACTCATGGGTGGTTTATCAAAAACAATATAACAAATTAAATCAAATGGGTCAAAATCCTGACCAACTAAATCTGTTAATGCTTCTAATAAAATCCCTTGGTCATTGAGTTCCTGGATAATCGCTTGTTTTTGAGATGCTGTATTCCAACGTCTAAGAAAAGCATCCAGACTAGTAAATTCTTGACTTGCTGCTTTTCGAGTATAATCTTTCAGAGATTCAGTAATTAACTTACCATCTTTACCATAATACTGCACCCTCTCTGCTACTACAGCCACTTCTACATTTTTAGGGAAATATTTAACCCGCTTTTGAGTTTGAGGTGGTGGTATATCAATAATATTTTCATCCTCATGATTTTGACCATCTTCATGATCAGAATTATCATGGTCAGGGGGAACAGGAGAATCACCTGGTTTTGGCTCATAAATTTGTACAGGTTCACCATCAAAAACAGGATCATTAAAAAGTTTAGTCGCTTTCTTAAAATCCATGATAGTAAAATAACTTTTACCAAAATCTTCGTTGATGCGTGTCCCCCGACCAATAATTTGTTTAAATTCTGTCATTGAACCAATATTTTTATCTAAGACAATTAATTTACAGGTTTGAGCATCTACTCCTGTACTCATTAACTTAGACGTAGTGACAATGACCGGATATTGACTTTCGGGTAAAATAAAATTATCTAGTTCAGCTTTACCTTGTTTATTATCTCCAGTAATTTGCATGATATATTTACGGTTTTGCGAAACTAAATCACTATTCTCATTGATTAAAGCTACTCGCATCCTTTCCGCATGGTTTATGTCTTCACAAAAAACAATGGTTTTATCAAATCGGTTCGTAGATTTGAGAAACTCAGTAATTTTTTTAGCTACTAAAACATCCCGTTTTTCTAAAACTAGTGTACGATTAATATCTGTTTGAGTGTAGAGTTTATCTTCAATTAATTGATGATGTTTATCAAGTTCTCCTGGTGCTGGTTGCCAACCTTGTAAATCTTTATCAATATCAATACGTACAACTTTATATGGAGCAAGAAATCCATCTTCAATTCCTTGTTTGAGGGAATAAGTATAAATAGGTTTACCAAAATAATCAATATTAGAGATTCCTTTGGTTTCTTTAGGTGTAGCAGTTAAACCAATTTGTGTAGCTGAAGAAAAATATTCTAATATCTCCCTCCAAGCGGAATCTTCTGCGGCACTGCCTCGATGACATTCATCCACAATCACCAAATCAAAAAAACCTGGGGTAAATTGTTTGTAAATATTTTTAATATCTTCTTTACCTGTTACCGCTTGGTAGAGGGATAAATAAATTTCATAAGATTTATCTACCTGACGTTTAGTAATTTTCGTCATCGCAGAACCAAAGGGTTTAAAATCGTTGGTTTTAGTTTGGTCGATGAGAATATTTAGGTCAGCTAAAAATAAAATACGTTTTTTAGTTCCCGACTTCCACAACCTCCAAATAATTTGAAATGCCGTGAAAGTTTTACCTGTACCTGTAGCCATCACTAACAGAACACGATTTTCTCCACGAGCAATGGCCTCAATAGTCCGATTAATGGCAATAAGTTGATAATAGCGTGCTGTTTTACCACTAGCATCATCATAGTAATTTTGGGTGACAATGGGTTCTTGAACATGATCAATATTTTTCCAAGCACAGTAGCGTTGCCAAAGTTGTTCTGGTGTAGGAAAGGCATCAAGGGGAATTTCTTGCTCAATTTTACCTGATGTCACCGTGCCATCATGTTCCAAAAAAGCGTCACCATTGGAACTATACGCAAAAGGCACATCTAACATCTGTGCATAAAGCAAAGCTTGTTGCATTCCACTCCCAACACTGTGGTTATTATCTTTAGCTTCAATGACAGCAATGGGAATATTTTTTTTGTAGTAAAGAATGTAATCAGCACGTTTACTTTCTCCTCGACTGACCAATTTACCCCGAACGTATACACGACCATTAGTAATAGTTTCTTCTTCGCGGAGTTGAGTATCTCTATTCCATCCAGCTTGTTCAACAATGGCTGGAGTTATGTATTTGGTACAAATGTCCCGTTCGCTTAAGGCTTTTTTGTCAATTGCTTCCATCACATTTACTGAGACTAAGGAGTATACTGATAACAAATCACCTAAGTCTCACTTTAACCTGATAGGCAAGGATAAACTACAGTATATTTACGCTACTATGTTGAGTTTGTCCATTTGGCTCGTAGTTGCGCTTTAGCGCATGCTTTTTAAATTGGCAAAGGTATTCCTATATCAACGTATTAAATAACTACGCCAAATTTTATGCTTTTCCGTTTCGGGAACCAGCAAACGCCAAGATTTCCCTTCTTTTTGCAGTTGCAAATAAATTTCATAGGGTTTTTCTAATTGTGTTAAACTTCGATTTGGTAATTTGAAAACTAAATCATAAGTTCCCCGCAATCTGTATGTTGGTAGTTTTTCAATTGTTAAGGATTTTTCTTGAGTCACTGCTAAATGCTTAATCTCAAATCCTTGGAAGTCTAAATCTAGCTTCTGTTTCAGTTCTTCTTGAGTATGTTCTAACTGAATGGCAATCGCCTGGTAAACTAACTCATTAGTCGGTATCAATGACACAGTAGCACAAGCTGTCACCACCATCAATAACAATGCTGTAAAAATTAACTTTACCATATTTTTATATACTAATATCCAGCCCTAGTATAGCAGTAGATATCACCAATAATTTAATCAGAAAACTACCCTAATGTAACTTTAGTGCGTACCACCCCACTCGTTCATGACGGGCTAATAACTTGACTGCCATCCCTTTTTGACCACGGACGACCCATTCCACTTTCGCTCTTTCTTTAGTGGGGTCAGCTTGACGTCTAGCAGGTGCAACAGGTTTATAAGCCCTTCCTTCTAATTGACCCAAATCTTCATGGAGTTTACCCATTTCTAAAGTTGCTCCCACAGGTAACTCAATTTCACAAATACACCCCTGCACCAATTTTTTATCTAAAGCTTTTTCTGTAATGTATGTTGGCAACCAACCTGTATTATGGACAACTAACTGCACCAAAAAGGTTTCTTGACCCAATTGACGAACGCTGACTTTGAAAATTTCTAAGCAAGGGGAAATTAATAAATGCCATACCAACCATTCGGGAAAACGAGCGATTTCTGTTTCTAGAAACTCTGCGGGGGGATTTGTCCAACAATAAATCATATCCCAACCCCCCAATTCTACTTGACCTAATTGAGGATGCTCCCAAGGATACCAATCAATATAACCTTTGCCTGCTAATTTTTCATCATTCCAGCGCAGTAACTTTAAATCATCTTCTAACGGATGTTCATTGTACCATTCTGTATAATGATACTCATCTATACCTGCTTGTCTCTGGGGACTCCATACTTCTACAGTCCAAGAAAACAGACCTTGACATTCATAAGCCCAGTCGTCAAATACACCACTAACTGTGGCTTTTGGATGATAGCGAAAATCATAAAAGGCTGATATGGCAGGATATCCAGTGATTTCTGTGCCTTTTTTACCAATGTGCTTGAAGATACGCAAGTCGTTAACGGGGAATTCTTCATCGCTAGTGTAGCTATAGGGACGAATTAACACACCAGCAAAGGTATGAAAGGCGATCGCACCTGTAATATTGGCATGAGTAGTAATAAACTGAACGAGGGATTGTACTTCCGATTCTGAAGCCGGATATGAACCTGCTCCGGGTTGTTCAAATTCTGGTCGCCATACTACCGGAAAATTACGGTTTAAGTCTAAACCTTCTTGAGGAGGTTGGATTTTAATTTGAACACCGTCATAATTTTCTATTCGTCCTTCTGGTAATAACCGATAATATTGACCACCTATTTCTGTGGGTAGACGACGAATTAAAAGACGTGGTTCTGTAGGACAAATTTTCCAAGGTCCGATTTTTCATCGGGAATTCGCATCAATAAAATTCGTCCATCACCATCTATATCTTCCGTCACTAATCCATCTTCGACTTTTTCATCCAGGGGATAAGGACGAGTTGAGGAACGGATAAATTTTGGTTGGTCAGATAATGCCCATTCGGCTCCATCAGGGTTGACACGGGGACAAATATAAAAAGTCCGGCTGTCTAAACAACGAGTGATTTCGGGATTATTTCCGTAGGTGGTAACTAATGTTTCCAAGAAGTATAAACAAACGCTGGATGCAGCCAGTTCTGTAGCGTGAATGTTCCCATCAATCCAGAGTGCTGGTTTTTCTCGATGTGAACCTGTGCCAAAGTTGGTGACAGTCAGCAGCCAAATGTCGCGATTTTCAAAACTCTTACCAATACTTTCAACCCTAACTAAATCAGGAAATGCTTCAGCATAACTATGCAAAATTTCCGTTAAGTCATCGTAACCATAATATTTATCAAATCGAACCTTTGGCATTAGTTATCTCCGCTTTCTAGGAATCCTACGCCCTATTTCCCTATTCCCTATTTCCAATAAAATAATAACGCAATCCCAGCGATCGCCATCATCACCCCAAAAAATGCTCTCCAACTAACTTTTTCACCCATACCTATCCCAATGGGGATGACAAACAGTGGACTGGTTTGTAATAAAGTTGTGGCAATTCCGGCAGAAGTAAGTTTAATGGCTATTTGCTGTAGCCAAATTCCTAAGAAAGTACCACAAAAGGCGGCAAATAAACAGGCAAACATTACCCGTGTTGATTTCCAATCCGGATCAGAGAATTTAGAATCTCGACGCTTGGGAAAGTAAGTCCACATTAAAATTATGAATACGGCTGCGCTTAATCGCAATAAAGCTGCCCATAATGGATCAATATTCGCATTGGCAAAAGCAGCACGGGAAAGAATCGATCCAGTCGCATTGGTCATCACTGACAAAAAACCGAACCCAATTCCTGACCATAAATAGGTTGGGGAAAGTTGATTCTGCTCAGGGACTCGTTCCGCTAATACCCAAGCAACTCCCAAAATTGTCAGTAAAATTCCGCACCAAGCCCGGATATTCAGGTTTTCTTGGAGGAAAATCACTGCCATGATTGCGGTGAGGGGTGGGGATAGAGTTCCTAAAAGTAAAACCCGACGTGCCTCCCAATTTATTTATCGCGGAGAGGAAAGCTGTATCACCTAACCCTATCCCAATCGCACCACTCAACAGCAGCAAACCAACGGGAATAGGGGGTAAAGTTGGTAGCCAATTGCCACTGATACCTATAGTACATAGAAGTAGGGCGATCGCAATTGACCCTTTAATTAAATTAAGTTGCAGTGGGGGAATTTTTGTCCCTAAAAGTCCATATATCACTGAAGCTATAGCCCATAAACACGCAGCAGAAAGGGCTGCGACTTCACCCTTGACATCAGTGAACGCAATAATTAAGAAATTATTAAAAATATTATCGACTCCTTAATTAATGGGTGAAACTCCTTCATAATACAGGAAAGAGCCAAATAAAAATTAGCACTCTCACCTGGCAAGTGCTAATTTCTTACTAAAGTTATAATCCAATGACATAGGCAGAAAATTCGACTTGATTACTCAAGCAATTTGTGAGTATTGACCTACTAAAAAGGGAATAGGCAATAGGGATTTAGACTCCACCCACAAACTTACTATTTACTAAATATTCCCTACTCCCTGCTTCCTAGTCCCTAGTCCCTAGTCCCTAGTCTCTATTCCCTGATTGGAAAATATCAAGCTTCCACATAATTGAATTAACCAAGAGGAAAAAATACCATGAAGTACACTTTTGATATTGTTGGCGTATCTCCAGTTCTCTACTTTTTTCATCATCAACAGCAGAAATGGCAAGAACCACAACATCAAGGAGTAGAATATTTGGGAACCCATACTTGTACACTAGATGAATTCCTAGCATCTGTAGAACCAGTCACAGTTAACTGGGAGTGGAATTTGGATCAGGTGGTAGATACGGTAGTTCAATTCTGGTTAAATAATTCTGAGACTATTAACTACTGGAAAGCACGTTTAAATGATGCTGGTAGGGATAATTTACTGGTGGCTAGGGTAGCAGATATGAAGGCTTTGCAAGGAGAATTTGAAGCCCTTTTGGGTAAAAATTGGTAAAAATCCCAGGTCAGAGGGAACAGGGAACAGGGAACGGGGAACAGTGAATACATAGTAGTACTCCTATTTGATTTCTGAACAAGATTCGATACTTTATACCCTGTTCCCTGTTCCCTTTCTTTGTCAAGGAACACAGAACCGAGAATTTCACGGCTAAAGGTTCCCATCAATGGAAATATTCTTTAATGTCAGGCGATAGAGTCGCTGATAAGCCTATGCTTAACAATGTGGTTAAGACGCTAGGCTATTATGCGTCCTATGGTCAAAACACATTCACAAAAGGATAAAAGCACCAATGACTAACATTGTTGATACTGCCATTGAGGCCATTGTCGCTCGTGAAATCCTCGATTCACGGGGTAGACCTACAGTTGAAGCCGAAGTGCATTTGGTCAACGGTTTTGTAGGACTAGCACAGGTTCCTAGTGGTGCTTCTACAGGTAGTTTTGAAGCACACGAACTACGAGATGGTGATAAGAGTCGCTATGGGGGTAAAGGCGTCCTCAAAGCTGTACAAAATATTAATCAGGTACTAGCACCTAAATTATTGCATTTCGATGCTCTGAACCAAGAAGTACTAGACCGAACCATGATTGCTCTGGATGGTTCTGCGAATAAAGCTAATTTAGGCGCAAATGCTATTTTAGCGGTTTCCTTAGCTGCGGCTAAAGCGGCGGCGGAGTCTTTGGATTTACCTTTGTACCGTTACTTAGGCACTCCTTTGGCAAATTTACTGCCCGTACCTTTGATGAATGTCATTAATGGTGGTGCGCACGCTAGCAACAACGTAGATTTTCAAGAATTTATGATTGTGCCGATTGGTGCGCCTTCCTTCCGGGAAGCATTGCGCTGGGGTGCGGAGGTATTTGCGACTTTAAGCAAGGTTTTGGATGACAAAGGTTTGTTAACTGGTGTTGGGGATGAAGGTGGTTTTGCCCCTAATCTAGAGTCTAATCAAGTGGCTTTGGAATTGTTGGTAGCTGCCATTGAAAAAGCTGGGTACAAGCCAGGAGAACAAGTGGCTTTAGCTTTAGATGTCGCTGCGAGTGAATTTTACAAAAATGGGCAGTATGTTTACGATGGTAAACCCCATGCACCTACGGAATTTGTTGATTATTTAGGACAATTGGTTGACCAATATCCCATTGTCTCCATTGAAGATGGTTTACATGAGGATGATTGGCAACATTGGCAATTATTGACTCAAAAGTTAGGTTCCCGTGTGCAGTTAGTAGGCGATGATTTATTTGTTACTAACGCTACCCGCCTACAAAAAGGCATTGAGCAAAAAGCTGGTAATTCTATTTTGATTAAGCTCAATCAAATTGGTTCCTTAACTGAGACTTTGGAAACTATTGACTTAGCCACTCGGAATGGTTTCCGCTCTGTGATTAGTCATCGTTCTGGAGAAACAGAAGATACCACTATTGCTGATTTAGCTGTAGCTACCCGTGCTGGTCAAATTAAAACTGGTTCTCTTTGTCGCAGTGAACGAGTAGCCAAATACAATCGTCTACTTCGGATTGAGGATGAATTAGGCGATCGCGCTGTTTATGCTGGAACTGTGGGTCTAGGTACAAAGTAGGGTAAACAGGAGGCAGGGGAGCAGGGAGCAGGGAGCAGGGGGAAATAAGAGGCAGGGGGGCAGGGTGCGGGGTGCAGGGGGGAGAAACAGAGATGGGGAAATGGGGAAATGGGGAAATGGGGAAAATATATTTTCAATTCTCTTTCCCCCTGCCCCCTGCCCCCTGCCCCTTTTCCTTTTCTCCCCCTGCCCCCTGCCCCCTGCCCCTTTTCCTTTTCTCCCCCTTGCCCCCTGCCCCCTGCCCCCTGCCCCTTGTCCTCTTCTCCCTCTGCCTCTTCCCTCTACCCCCCCTCTTAAGGGTAAAATCCGACTTTGGGTAAACCTAAAGTTTCATCCCAACCCATCATGATGTTCAGACATTGAATCGCTTGTCCGGCTTGTCCTTTAATTAAGTTATCAATGACGGACATGACAATCACTCGACCTGTGCGGGGATTAACTTCTAAACCTATGTAACAAGTATTACTTCCACTTGCCCATTTAGTTTGGGGATAAATGCCGCTGCTACAAATTTTTACCCAAGGACTACTACGGTAAAAGGCTGAATAAATAGTAATTAGGTCATCTCTAACTAAACCAGGGTCACGTAATGTGGCGTATACTGTAGCCAAAATTCCCCGTACCATAGGAATGAGATGTGGTGTAAATTGAACTGTGACTTCATGACCAGCTAATTCACTACAAATTTGCTCAATTTCTGGCGTATGACGGTGACGAGCAACATTGTAAGCGCCTAGAGAGTTATCTGCTTCCGCTAGCAATAAGTTAACTTTAGCTTGCCTACCTCCGCCAGATGTCCCTGATTTAGCATCAATAATTGCAGTTTCCGGGACAATTAAACCTTGTTTTAGCAATGGTGAAAGTGCTAATAGACTTGCGGTAGGATAACAGCCTGGACAACCAATTAACTGGGATTCGGCTATGCGATCGCGATAAAGTTCTGGTAATCCATAAACAGATGTAGCAGCGGTGGAACGGTCATTTCTCTGGATACCATACCAATTTGTATAAGTGGCTAAATCACTAAATCGATAATCGGCACTTAAATCTAGAACTTTACATCCTTTGGACAGTAGTTGAGGAGCGATTTCACAAGCTAGACCATTAGGGAGAGAGAGAAACACTACTTCACAACGACGAGCAATCACATCTGGTTCTACCGCTTCAATCGGTAGGTTGATGAGATGACCCAAATGTGGGTAAAGGTCACTAAAGGATTTACCAGCACTACTTTCACCACCTAAATAAACCAATTCCACTTCTGGATGGTCGAGGAGAAGCCTGACTAGTTGCACTCCACCATAACCGGACGCACCCACAATTCCGACTGGTACGCGTTTAAAATTGCCCATAATCTCCAATCCTGATCTGCTGTTGGTAAATTTGTTCTTAGTCAATAACAATAACAGTCACTTATGACTCTGAATTTAACAAAATAATTTTGACTTTGATTTTGTGGCTGATAAAGGAGTTACAATCTAAAATAAGAATTTGTTAAAAAAATTTACGTAGGTTGCTGGAAATCGTCTGTGTCAGAACCTAAAACTACTCAAACCTTTACATTTGATTCGATTGATGCCGCCTTGGCAGATCTGAAATCTGGTCGTGTCGTCGTTGTCGTTGATGACGAAAATAGAGAAAACGAAGGTGATTTAATTTGTGCGGCTCAGTTTGCTACCCCTGACATGATTAATTTTATGGCCGTGGAAGCAAGGGGTCTAATTTGTCTAGCTATGACTGGCGATCGCTTGGATGAATTAGACCTACCTTTGATGGTTAGCAACATCACCGATACTAATCAAACCGCTTTCACTGTCAGTATTGACGCCGGTTCAGAATTGGGTGTCAGCACTGGTATTTCCGCAGAAGACAGAGCTAAAACTATTCAAGTATCCCTAAATCCAGGTACCAAACCCAAGGATTTACGGCGTCCTGGTCATATTTTCCCCATCCGAGCTAAAGCCGGAGGTGTACTCAAACGTGCGGGACACACAGAAGCAGCGGTGGACTTATCCCGATTAGCGGGATTATATCCAGCCGGAGTAATTTGCGAAATCCAAAACCCTGATGGTTCAATGGCTCGGTTAAATCAATTAATGGAATATGCTAAAAATCATCAGTTGAAGATTATCAGCATTGCGGATTTAATTAGTTACCGACTTCAGCATGATCGGTTAGTTTTTCGGGAAACTGTAGCCGAATTACCAACCCAATTTGGCAATTTCCGTATTTATGGTTATCGTCACACCTTAGATAATCATGAACATGTCGCTATTGTGAAGGGAGATCCGACTACTTTTCAAGATGAACCTGTAATGGTGCGGATGCACTCCGAATGTTTGACCGGTGATGCTTTAGGTTCCTTGCGCTGTGATTGTCGGATGCAGCTACAAGCAGCTTTAAAAATGATTGAATCTGCTGGTCAGGGGGTGGTGGTTTACCTCCGTCAAGAAGGACGGGGTATAGGCTTAATTAATAAGCTCAAAGCTTACTCATTGCAGGATTTGGGATTAGATACAGTCGAAGCTAATGAACGTTTAGGGTTTCCGGCGGATTTACGTGATTATGGCATGGGAGCGCAAATCTTGATGGATTTGGGTATCAAAAAAATTCGTTTGATTACCAATAATCCTCGGAAAATTGCTGGTGTCAAAGGTTATGGATTAGAGGTAGTTGATCGCTTACCTTTGTTAATTGAAGCCAATGATTATAATTCTTATTACCTAGCCACTAAGGCCAAAAAACTAGGTCATATGCTGTTACAAACCTATCTAGTCACAGTGGCGATTCATTGGCAAGATGACCCGCAATTAGCAACACAACGTTATGAGCGATTAGAAAAACTGCGCCATTTAGCAAAAACTAATGATTTATTGTTACAGGAGGAAGCCAGACCATTAGCGATCGCTTTATTTAATCAGCCATCATTAATCATGCACTTGGGTTTTGACCAGGCAAAAGTAGCCGCTTGTAATTGGTATCGTCAAAGTGGACATCCTTACTTACAAGCTATATTTACGATTTTAGATGACTTGGTAAAATGGCCATACATCGATAAAATTGAGTTTTTGATTTCTCCTGGTAGTGATCCTTTAGCTAACCTGCAAGTCCAACTAGACCGACAGGTGTTTACGGCGGATATATTACCTTCAACGATATGCGATCGCTTGGAGACACAGCAAATTTATAGTTTTACTAAATAAACGTTAGGTGTTTCCAGGTTGTGAGGTTTTTGTATAATGATAGAGTTAGATAGCTTTAGTTAAAAAACTAGAGCTATTTATTTTTAATTTCTGTAGGAATGTACTGACAACTAAACATAAAATAATGACTAAAAATTGGTTTCGTATGGGGATAGTGGGAATATTTCTCTTGGCATTATTCCTGCGTTTTTGGGATATAGATCGCTTTAATACTTTAGTATTTGATGAAGTTTATTTTGCTAAATATGGTAATAACTATCTGACGCGCACCCCATTTTTTAATGCCCATCCACCCTTAAGTCAATATATCATTGGAATTGGGATTTGGATTGGTTCTCATATCCCTTTTTGGCATGGGACAGTCAATGGGTTGACAGGTTCTTTATTATCTCCTTGGTGTTATCGCTGGTTAAATGCCTTAACAGGTTCATTTGTTCCCATCATTATTACTTTTATAGCCTATCATTTGAGTCAACGTCGTAGCTTTGCTCTGCTAGCAGGTTTTTTCACCGCTTGTGATGGTTTATTTCTAGTAGAATCTCGCTATGCTCTCAACGACATTTATATTGTATTTTTTGGTTTACTAGGACAATTATTTTTAATCTTAGCATTGTTAGCCCAAAATCAAAAGCGTTCATTGTGGTTAATTATTTCTGGTATTGCTTTTGGTGCTTCGATAGGAACAAAGTGGAATGGCTTATGGCTTTTAAGTGCCGTTTATTTAATTTGGATAGCAGCTTGGCTAATGCAAATTTTTAATCAAGTCCAATTTCGTAATCCTTTATTTTCTCATTTGCGTCCCTTCGTTAATTCCAGAACTGACCAGCACAAATTATCCACATTTACTTCACCCCTACAAAATCTAACTCAAATCAATATTTTCCAGATGTCATTTTATTTGGGTATAATTCCAGCGGTAATTTACAGCATCATCTGGATTCCTCATCTTCAACTAGATAAAACCTATGGATTTATTGCTGTTCATCAGCAAATTCTCCAATTTCACCTGCATATGGGTGGTAATAGTCCTCAAGTACATCCTTATTGTGCTGCATGGTACAAATGGCCATTACTAACCCGACCCATAGCTTATTATTACCAAACAGCAGCTAGTTTCAATGAACCATTACCTGTATTTGGTCAACCTTTACCATCGGGAGCAGGAAAAGTAATTTATGATGTACATGCATTAGGTAATCCCTTCTTATGGTGGTTTGGTCTTGCCGCAATTTTATGCTTAACTGGGATATTAATTAGTAAAATTTGGCTGGCTTCGTTACACCAACAACGATTTTCTTTACCTAAAAACTTGAGTGTTGATGACTGGATTGCTGTCTTTTTAGTTTTCAACTATGCTGGTAATTTACTACCTTGGGTACCAGTAACAAGGTGTGTTTTTATATACCATTATATGTCTGCTGTCATCTTTACATTTGTCGCCATAGCATGGTTAGTAGATCAATTTATTCGCAGTTATTATTTACCAATGCGAGCTTTGGGAGTAACAATCATCTTCATAATTTTAGGAAGTTTTATATTTTGGATGCCGATTTATCTAGGCTTACCACTCTCTGAATCTGGTTATAGAATCCGGATGTTATTTAGTTCGTGGATTTGACACTCTTAGTGATTTGAACCCTCTCATTTTCGTATTCAACTAATTAAGATATGGACAATCAGCGAAGTTTGTCCATATATGGGTAGAAGATACATTGTAGGATGAACTATCTAGTATGCAAGAAAATTTGTGTCAGATAGACCTCACCCCGATTGTTAACTGCTACACCAATACCCGTTAAATTGTATTTACCTTGAATATTTTTCAGATGTCCAGGACTATTTAACCAACCGATAACAGCTTGATTGGCCGGATTGCTATATCCCAAATTAAACGCGACATTTTCCGCTGCACTATTGTAGTTTAAGGGTATAGCCTTAACCCGACGTTCAAATCCCTGATGACTAAAGGGAACTGTACCTTGAGCCATATTTTGACTATGAATTCTAGCTTGTCGAGATATATTTGTGTTTAGTGTTAACCTTGATAATCCGTGGGAAACCCGATATTGATTAATTTGCTCAAAAACTAATTTTTCTAGATTAGCAGTTTGAAAAGAAAGACTTGATGTTGCTACCTCACCAGAGGGATTAGAAGACGACTGATTCTGAGCAGGTTGCTTCTGGGTAGAATTACTTGGAACAGGAGAAGTCATTAATCCACTAGCAAGGACAAGCGTACTTATAGCGATGCCAAAAGCAGTTTGTCGTAACATGGAAAATTAGGTAGTGTATGGAGTTAGCAGTAGTAAACTCTATCTACTCATGTCCAGAATATATACCAGGATAATAAACAGAGAACAGGAAATAGAGAGTAGAAATCAGAAATTCTCCACATTAAAGCACAGAAGTAACTGATTTCGCGGCAAAAAACCTCCTAATTTTTGATATATCACGCAGTTAAACTAATACATACTATATTTTTATCCCAAAATTTCCTCACAAAATAGTATCCCTTGATAGATATTCGCTAAAACACAATCAAAATCAACACCAGCAAAGTCAGGTTAAAGCATTGTCCCTGTAAAATTTCCGGATAATTTTCAGGGACGATGTTTCCAGAAAACTAACAATCAGGTATTTTCCAGAAATTTAGCTACCGTTTGTACGTCCTTGTCACCACGTCCAGAACAGTTAAGAATAATCCGGGGACTACCAGTGAGTTGGGGACAAAGAGTTTCTAAATAGGCGATCGCATGAGAAGTTTCCAAAGCGGGAATAATACCCTCTAACTTAGACAGACGTTGAAAAGCGTCCATTGCTTGAGCATCAGTCACACTATAATATTCAGCCCGACCAGCATCTTTTAAATAACTGTGTTCTGAACCGACACCAGGATAATCTAAACCAGCACTAATAGAGTGAGCTTCAATCACTTGTCCATCATCATCTTGAAGTAAATAGCTCATCGCTCCATGTAAAACACCCACTTGTCCCTTAGTCAAAGTTGCAGCATGTTTATCTGTATCCACACCTTCTCCAGCAGCTTCCACACCAATTAATCGCACCGAAGACTCACCCACAAACTCATAAAACAGTCCCATGGCATTAGAACCACCACCCACACAAGCCATGAGAATATCAGGTAAACCGCCCCACTTTTCTAAAGCCTGAGCGCGAGTTTCTTGTCCAATGACGGCATGGAAATCACGAACCATCATCGGGTAGGGATGAGACCTGCGACTGAACCTAAAATATAGTGAGTAGTTTCGACATTAGTCACCCAATCCCGAATCGCTTCTGAAGTCGCATCCTTGAGAGTACCAGTTCCCGCAGCTACAGGACGCACCTGGGCGCCCATTAACCGCATTCTAAATACATTTAAAGATTGACGTTCCATATCATGAACGCCCATATAAATCACACATTCTAAACCAAAGCGAGCGCAAACCGTAGCCGTAGCCACACCATGTTGTCCCGCACCAGTTTCAGCAATAATCCGCTTTTTACCCATACGCTTTGCCAATAATACTTGACCAAGGGCATTATTAATTTTATGAGCGCCAGTATGATTTAAATCTTCTCGCTTTAAATAGATTTGTAACGGTACCATCAGGACGTGCATAATATTCGGTCAGACGTTCAGCAAAATATAAAGGTGTCATCCGTCCCACATAATCACGCAATAACTCCTGTAATTGCGATTGGAACCCAGATTCATGGCGATATTGTTGATAAGCCGTTTCTAATTCAGCCAAAGCGGGCATCAAGGTTTCCGGCACATATTTGCCGCCAAAACGGCCAAAGCGTCCCAGAGCATCGGGAACCTGAACAGTGGATGAGAAATTCGGAGCCAGGGGAGTAATGGTCACAGATTAGCTAAAATAATAGGATACCCATCATTATAAATTTTAAAGTTGAGGGATACGATTATTGGTATGGAATTTCTACCCTCTGCCACTGTCATTGCTCTCTGTCAACATTGTCACCTGTAAGTTTTCTGTGATTAAAATGTATGTCCTCTAATTCCCAATCTGACAAACGGATTATTTACCAAGAATTTGGTAACGATAATTCTGCTGCTTTAGAACGACCAACACCAGAACTACCCCCAAAACAACAAAATATTAGAGTCCAAGCTACCCGCTCTGGACGTAAAGGTAAAACAGTGACAGTAATTACTGGTTTTCAAGCCACACCAGAAACATTGACAGATTTAGGAAAACAACTAAAAACTCAGTGTGGGACAGGTGGTACCGTTAAGGATAACGAAATTGAGATTCAGGGTGATCATAAACAGAAGATCTTAGAGATTTTAATTAAAATGGGTTATAAAGCTAAAATTAGCGGTGGTTGAAAAGTGCGGTTTTCCGTAATTTTTCAGAAATCGAACTTCAACAAAGTGGTATTTTGATTAAGTTGTTGTTTTCCTAATTAACTGGAGGGTCAAATGGATTTAGTACGGATTTTATGTGCAATTTTTGTACCACCTTTAGGCGTATTTTTACAAGTAGGTTTTGGACTGGATTTTTGGATTAATATCGTTTTAACCCTGTTTGGTTATCTTCCCGGAATTATTCACGCGGTCTGGATCATTGCTAAGAAAGATTAGTTTGATCCCAATTCAGTTTGATTTATGAGCAAGGTTAACTATTGTCGTCGCGTTATAAAGTTAAAATGATACAAAATCATTTTGTGGAGCAGGCATCTTGCCTGCCTGCTTGAATGCAATGGCGGCTACAGTATACACATAAATATGATGGAAAGACCTATCCCTGGTTTTACTTCCTAAAACCTGTCCCTCTCGACTTCGGAGAGGGAATTTTTATGTATATTTCTCTACTTTGTTAGTATCTTATTTACGTTTCAGAGCAAGTCTCAGCATCTCAGAGGGGTTTGGGCAATACTAATCCTGGTTTTCCTTGACCATACAATACCGGGGGTTCATTTTTGTTGTATTTATCATCATCAGCATTGATGATATTACCTGCATCATCCAAAATCCCTAAACCACCAGCCAACTACACCAACTACACCATCTGTAACATCGACAATTCCTGGTTAACCTTTACCAACTATATATGGTGTAGATTTTCCACCACCAACTACCAAATCCTGTACTTCTGTCGATAAATCCCGAAGCAACTCAGATTGCATATTCTGATCTAACAACATGATGACTCACTTGTAGAAAGAGACGCTAGACAAAAATGGGTAAAGGATTGATGATAATTACATCACCACTGCTACTATTTCTGCCAATATTGTTGGCACCTAATCCCGGTTAACCAATACCCGTGGTGGGAGGATAATCACTATTATAATACCTTCTACCTCCAGTTAAAACCTGCTGTTGTTCTGTGGATAATTCTGCCAATAATCCAGCTTTAATGATTTGATTTGACATATTGATGATGATGTTTTAGGAATCTAGGTCTTATATGACTAGACTTTATTTATAAAGTTTTTAATTAGATAAAAAACTAGTCTAGGGTTAGAAAATAAATGGGTAATAAATTTATATCTTGCGGAAGAATCAAAAAAATATATTATCCGCAATAGAGAATAGGAAAAACTCTTCCCTATTCCCTACATAAAGTATGAAAATAATTTATCCTAATACGACACCAGCACCCACTCCCAAAATACGACCAGGAACGAAACCACCATTAACCTGAACTCCAGTACCCCCTATTCCCGTAATGGGTGCGCGACGGAATCCCCCATTAAATAACTGTTGTTCATTAGTGGATAATTCCACAACCAAATCAGAGTCAGAGTCGATGATTTGAGATGACATAAATTGTGAACCTCCATTGATTGATAAGTAAAAAGCGTCTACCTTCTTATCTATATTCTTAATTTTAATAAAATAAATGATACTCTAGTCGTAGATTCCTGAAATTGGATTATGTCCTTTGGACTATGTTATTAGTAATATTTATGTGATTAACTATAGTTATAGGAATCTTAATACTGTTCAGTTAAGCGGTAAAGTTTGTATTGTCATTATTTTTGATAGAAATACTACTTAAATTTCCAGAAAAGTTCCGGATATTTCCGCTACTCCCTACTTTCAATCCGCCCCTACACCACTAATCTTGATTTAACAATTGTTCGAGATTATAGGGACAATCTTCAGGAAAATGAATTTTCATACCCGTTTTTTGCCTGACATATTTTAATGCTTTTTGATAAACTTTGGATTGATTTTCTTGTAAATGATTTCTTAAATTTTGAGTTAAATATTCATTGAGTTGGGTTCTAAAGCCCATAATTTCAGCTTGCCAATGATTGGCATTATATTCATATTGTTCTTGCCAATATTCAAGTAATAGTAAATGTCTGATAATTTGTTCTAGAAAACTTTCAACTGTTAATTTGTCTCGACGACTCACCGCTTCTAATTCCTCGATTAAATGTTCTAAGTCGAGATTTTCCAGTTGTTTTTCTTTTAAGAGTTTCAGGGTTTGTACTAACCATTTTTCATTATCGGTTTCATACAGAGAATATAGTTCATTTGTTTGAGTCATTGCCGTACTCTACTTGTTTTGTTAGAGGATGTATAAAATCCCCATATTGCCCTAGCTGCAATGGCAGGCAAGATGCCTGCTCCACGTCCCTAATTATATTATTGCCAATTTCCTACCAAAATGAAACCAGACCAGTAAAAGGGATTTTGAAATTTTCTGTCTTTCAATAATATCAGTTGAGCATTGCGGAGCGCTTCGGATTTACTAAATTGTGATTTAGCTAGTTGTCGATAAAATTCAGAAATTAAAATTGAGGTAGATTCATCATTAACTTGCCAAAGAGTACCCACTGTACTCCGCGCACCAGAACGAATTGCTACACCTGCTAAACCTAGTACAGCACGTTCATCACCAGAAGCGGTTTCACAAGCACTGAGAACTAATAATTCAATGGGTGATTTTTTTCCTTGGGTGCGAGAACGTAATAACTGATCTAATTTTTTAACATTGATTTGTCCATCCCAAGTCAAAATAAATGTTCCATTCGCAGAGGAGCTAAATTGACCATGAGTTGCTAAATGAATAATTGGATAAGAAAGATTTTTAATTTGTTTTTGCAAATTTTGGACTGTAAACTGCTGATTTAAAATTGCTTTGGTGGGAATTTCGGTAGCAATTTGGTTAATTTCCTGTTCTGCACCAGGTATGGCTGGAAATCCTTGATGTTCTTCACTCAATGCGGCTGTTAATGCTTTTAATTTTACTTGCTTGAGTGGTCGAGGTTCTAGTAGTTGCAGTCCAGGGGTCAGGGCAATACTATATTTTTCAATCAGATATTTTTGTCCATCATACAGGGTTGCCATTGGTAGACTTGGTAGAGATGAGTCTAAAACAAAAGCTAGCGTTTTGATTTGATTAGCGATTAAATCTGGTTCAACCGGACGAATTAGCCAGTCATATATTTGTTCAGCAAGGGGTAGTTGTTCTTTCAGAAAAGCAGTTCTTCTTAAGGATTTTCTGGCTTTTTTAAAGGTGTTTTTTATATCTTGTTGGGATTGGTTAATTCTGTATTTACGTAAGGGTTGACCAGGGATAGATAAGATTACTTCTAGGCGATCGCTCAACACAATGGGATAAATAACCGCAGCTTTGGGGTCGATTTCATCAATTAGTTGCGGTTTAGCATCTGCACAAGCATCTCGGAAGAAGTTATCTAATTCTGCTAATTGTAACGACTCAATGGTTTGACGAGCTAGTTTGAGTTTCGCTGGACTTGGAGATGTTTCTTGCAGCAGTAATCCCACTAATTCCCGATAGATAGGTTCTACACTTTCTCTAAAAGAAAATTGTACTTCCGGATTGACATTAACTAAATCCCCTCGCAAAGAAGATAAAATTTTCACCGCTTGACTATATTCTGTAATCGCACTTTCAACCTTACCTTGAGTTTTATGAATGCGTCCCAATTGCCAAAATAATTGATAAGCAATTTCTGGATGTTCAAAGGAGGAGGCTAAATTAGTTGCTGTGTTAGTATAAGTCTCTGCTTTTGACCATTGTTGTTGAATTTCTGATAATCTACCCTGAGTTAGTAAAATATAAGCTTGAATACTGGGATTCCCTAAAATCGTAGCTTGTTGATGCGTAGATTCCAAAATTTGGTCAATTTCGGCAAAGGATATGACTCTAGATGAATGCGCTGCTAATTTACTCAGACTTTGGACTAGATTAATTTGAGCATACAGTCCATTCCGATTAGAGGATATTTGACTAATTTGTGGTTTTAAGTGCAACCAAACAGATTCTGCTTCTATCCAGTTTTGCCAATCTGTCAATAGGTTGAGTATGTTCAACTGAGCTTGAATGTGAGTCTCTTTCCGAGTTGCTTGTTGACTAGCAAGGGTATAACTGTCTAGAGCGGTTTGTTGAAATTGATTCTGTTTTGGTTTTGGTAAACGAGGTTGGTTAGCAAAAGAACGGGCTGTATTGCCAAGATTTAGGTAAACTTCAGCTTGTATTTGCGGGATGCCTAATTTCCGAGTTGCTTGTAAGCTAATGCTTAACACCTGTTGGGACTGTTCTAAATTTCCTAAAACCCGCAGGACATTACCTAAAGCATTCATAGCTTGAACATTCTGGAGGTTTTTTGGTTGATTCCTCAAACTTTGCCAGCCTGCATTGCTCACTTCACAACTTATGGCTTCTAACTGGAAGAGAGTTAATAAGGTTTCACAAGCTCTAGGATAAAGTCCTAATGTTTGCAAAACTAAACTTTGATTTAATTTAGCCTGAAAGAGTTGGTCTTTAGCATCAATCTGTTGATAGATTTTTAAAGATTGTTTACCAATATCCAGAGCAGCTGGCAACTTTCCCTGTTCTAATTGTAGCTGTGCTTGAATATCTAGTGTTTGCGCCAGAATTTTCTGTTGTTGAGGAGTTTTAGATTGCGATCGCAGTATAGCTAAACTAGAAATAATTTGTTGTTGAGCTGGTGTCCACTGTCCTAATTGTCCTAAAGTTGCGGCTAAATTGCTCAAAGCCATAGCTTGATTAAGGCAATCGCCCTGAGCAGCAAATTCAGTAGCAGCTTGTTGCAATAAAGGCACAACTTCTGGAAAACGTCCAGCATCATAAAGAATCCGAGCTTGCTGGATGATTGTTGGTGGTGATATCTGAGCAATTACCGCCGGAAGTCCAATTACGAGTAAAAATGAGAAAAAAAATAACCAGATGGCTGGGGAAAATGAACGTATAAATTTTATCACTTTTATTTTTTATATTTGTGGAGCAGGCATCTTGCCTGCCATTAAAGCCAGAGCAGGCAAGATGCCTACTCCACGGACAAATATCAAGTCCGACGCACAAAAGGTAATAAATCTTGTAAAATCGCTTCGTGATAATGCTCTTGAGCATAATGCCCAACATTATTATATTTGATTAATTCCGTGTTAGGAATAGAACTAGCAAAACTCTCTGCTATATCTACACCTAACCAAGGGTCCAATTGTTCCCCATTGAATTAAAATCGGTTGTTCCCATTTTTGAAACCCAGATGCAATTTCTGTGGTAGCTGCGGTCAGCTGCAAATTCCGAACAGTTGCTAATAAACTACGTCCCGATGCAGATGTCTTTAAAAAAGGTTTGCGATAAACATCTAAATCTTTTTCGGGAACCACATAACAACTACCATTCTCTAAAGTTCTATCAACTAATAAAGGGTCTTGTGTCATTACTTCTCCCATCAAAGGTAAACCCAATTGTTGGATTTTCCAAGGCAGTTTAGCCGCAGGAGTAATGGGTGCATTTAAAATGACTAAGTTCGCAATTTGTTCAGGATGACGTAAAGCATATTGCAAACCCACTGAACCTAAAAATCCTTGGACAACTAAGGAAAATTTTTCTAGTTCTAATGTTTTGATAAATCCGGCTAATGCTTGAATATAAGCATCGGGAGTATAAGCAAAATCTCGTTTTTCGGGTTTGCTAGAAAAACCACTCCCAATCCAATCCGGGGCGATCGCTCTAGTGCCTTGATTTGCTAAAGCTGGTATAACATTACGCCAGCTATAACTCTGTGCAACTATGCCATGTAGTAAAACTACTGGTAATAAGTCACTTCTACCAATTGGTGTAGATTCACGGTAAAACCATTCTAGAGAATCTACTGTAATTTTATGTTCTGTAATTGACACAATGTTTTCCTAAAGCTAAATAGAAAAAGTATTTTCTGATTAAGAATCCTCAGACATTATCATCTCACGAATCATACAAGCAGTAGCTGGAGCGAGTAAAACACCACTGCGATAATGTCCCGTTGCTAAAATGACATTATTAAATCCTGGTAATTTACCAATGATGGGTGCTGGTCGAGCTTCGGGACGGGGACGTAAACCTGACCAACTGCGGATAATCTCTGCTTGGGCTAATTCTGGACAAAGAGCGATCGCTTGTTGTCGGCTAGATTCTAATAATTCTGGATCTGCGAATATTTCTGGTTTACCGTTGGGAAACTCTAAGGTAGCTCCCACACGGTAATCACCATTACCCGTAGGCATTATATAAAGATCATTACCAGTAATTGGGGGTTGAAATTCGGGATTTCCTAATATATGTCCCACTCTCAGGTCTAAAGCTTGACCTAACACCGGACGAATATCAATCATCCGATTTAATTTTGCGGTGAGTGGTGTTGAACCTAATCCCGCAGCGATAATAAACCAATCAGCAGCAATTTTTCCCTCTGTAGTTTCCAGAGTTTTGAGTTGAGGAGATAATTCTGGAGTTGGGGTATCTAAAACAGTAACGCCAAATTTACACGTTACACCATGATGTTCAGACTGCTGCTACTAAGGCTAATGTTAAAGCTGTGGGGTCTACTTGACGGTCTTGGGGAGAATAAATAGCACCAATAATTTGATCATTTTTGATGTGAGGACACATCCTCTCAATTTGGGCATTATCCCACACTTCTAATGTCCACCCTTGAGTATGCCGAACTTTCGCGAGTTCTTCCCCTTTAGCTAAATCCTCTGCTTCTAGACAAAGACTGAGAACTCCTTGACGGTTAAAAGGGATTTTGTGTTTAGTTAAAGCTTCTAGTTCGGGAATTAAGGTTTCATAACGTTGGATGCTAGTTTCTCTCATCCACCAAGGTTTACCCTTGATTTTGGGACTAATAATACTCATCACCACCCCAAGTGCTGCTCCAGTAGAAGCTTGTGCTGGTGGTTGTTGGTCTAAAATTGT
Organism: uncultured cyanobacterium; assembly: GCA_963766435.1. GTDB lineage: Bacteria > Cyanobacteriota > Cyanobacteriia > Cyanobacteriales > Nostocaceae > CAVXZH01. The sequence goes on along the minus strand of CAVXZH010000006.1, from coordinate 300,804 downwards.
GATGTTCAATCCTGGAACTTGACTCAGTTCATAGGCGATCGCTGCACCGATTATACCACAGCCAATGATGACTACATTCATGAGGGATGGGGAGATGGGGATGTAAGAGGCAGGGGGGCAGGGAGCGGGGAGCAAGGGGGGAGATAAGAGGCAGGGGGGCAGGGTGCAGGGTGCAAGGGGGAGATAAGAGGCAGGGGGGCAGGGAGCGGGGAGCAAGGGGGGAGATAAGAGGCAGGGGGGCAGGGTGCAGGGTGCAAGGGGGAGAAATGGAGATGGGGAGATGGGGAGATAGGATATTTTAATTCTCTTTCCCCCTGCCCCCTGCCCCCTGCCCCTTTTCCTCTTCTCTCCCTGCCCCCTGCCCCCTGCCCCTTTTCCTCTTCTCCCCCTGCCCCTCTGCCCCTCTGCCCCTCTGCCCCTCTGCCCCTCTGCCCCTCTGCCCCTCTGCCCCACCTCTACCTAAGACTCTACTGGAGCGCTAGGAGCGGGAGATTTAGGAATCAACTGTAAGAATTTATCAATATCTGCAACAGCAGATTGGTAGTTAGTTAAGGCTTGTTCGGTGTTAGCCTCGGTAGCTGCTCGATCTAGTTTAACCAAATGGTTAAGTAAATCTTTTGTAGTTTGTCGTGCTACAACTTGGTCTTTTGGTAACAGATAGGGGGTAATATAGGTCAAGTTAAATCTGGCTTCTGTCATTGGGCCATGAATAAAATTACCTACAAAAACCCAATCACCTGTTTTGATCAGATTTTTTAATTCTGTCAAGCGATCGCGGACTACCAGAACATCAGGAAGATAAGGTTGAATACTTTCTATCTGCGCTGCTGTGTAAGTTGGAGGTGGAGTTGCTACACTAGAGAACCACAACTAATCAGGAAAGTTGCCAATAATACCAGAATGAATGAAAAAAATGAACTTTGACGCAACATATCAGAAAATTAGTTTATTTTTGTTTGTTGAGTAACAGTGTCATTTTAGATCGCTAGCGCATTATATATATCTTGTCTGTCCAGCTTTTGATAGAAAATCTCAAAATAGAAGATTAGATCACTTCCCCATAACCAGTTCCATATTTAGGAGGGTTTTTTTGTGAACGCATCTGAACAAGCAATTAACCTTGAACTAGCCAGCAAAATTGCTACAGCAGTTAATTTATTCAAATTCGAGTTTCCAGATGTGAAGTCGGATCTGAAACCTTGGCAAAATGACCCGGAAACCAGGGAGTTAGTAGATCCGGATTCCATCAATATTGGGTTTCACTTTCCTGGTATCAGTAAATCTTGGCGTAGTCGGAGTATTTTGATTCAAATCAGATTTTATCGTGATCCAGTCAATAATTCTCAACGAGCTATCGGTATTGAAGCATCGGGTTTTGACCATCAAGGAGAAGTCTGGCGTCTTTCCACGGTAGAAAATTGGAATTTTGAGGGACAGTCTCTACCTACAGCCCAAGTAGGGAATAAGCTCAAGCAAATTTGTCAACAAATTTTAGAGGTATTTAATAAAACTACTGATTAATGAGAAGCAATCAACGGGGCGATGCGTAATGCCCCATTCCCAAAAATTTCCCTCTATAATTATCATGAATATATAAACATTATTTAATTGGATTTCTCCTACTCCCTACTCTCTGAAAACTATGGATATACAACCGATACAAGTAATTGGAGGTGGATTAGCTGGAACCGAAGCAGCTTGGCAAATAGCTCAAGCTGGAGTACCTGTAATTCTCTATGAAATGCGTCCCAAGCGTTTTAGTCCAGCACACCATACGGAACATCTTGCAGAATTAGTATGTAGTAATTCCTTCGGTGCAATGGCTAGCGATCGCGCTGCGGGGTTATTGCATACAGAATTACGTCAACTTGGCTCGATAGTAATTGCCAAAGCAGATGAACATGCTGTACCTGCGGGTGGAGCTTTAGCTGTAGATAGAGGGTATTTTAGTCAAGATTTAACCGAAACCCTTTCTAGTCATCCTTTAATAGAATTTCGTCGTGGGGAAGTACCCACAATTCCGGAAGGAATTGCCGTTTTAGCTAGCGGGCCTTTAACCAGTCCTGATTTAGCCGATGATTTGCGTCGCTTTACAGGAGAAGAATATCTCAGCTTTTTTGATGCAGCTAGTCCGATTGTCACTGGAGAATCGATTAATCGGGATATTGCCTTTATGGCATCACGGTATGATAAAGGTGAAGCTGCTTATCTCAATTGTCCCATGAATAAAGAGCAGTATTTGCGGTTTTGGGACGCACTGCGTCAAGCAGAACAAACGGAATTAAAAGACTTTGAACGGGAAACAGCCAAGTTTTTTGAAGCTTGTCTTCCCATTGAAGAACAAGCGCAGCGAGGAGAAGATACCATGCGCTACGACGATTAAAACCAGTGGGGTTATCTGACTCTCGGACTGGGGAACGTCCTTATGCGGTGGTGCAGTTACGACAAGAAGATAAAGCTGGTCAATTATGGAATCTGGTGGGATTCCAAACTAATCTGCGTTGGGGTGAACAAAAACGCGTATTTCAACTAATTCCCGGTTTAGAAACTGCTGAATTTGTCCGGTTGGGAGTAATGCACCGGAACACTTTCATTAATTCTCCTCAACTCCTATCTACTACCTTGCAATTTAAACAACGTCCTACTTTATTAGCCGCAGGACAGTTAATTGGGACTGAAGGTTATACAGCTGCATCTGCTGGTGGTTGGTTAGCGGGAACTAATGCTGCACGTTTAGCTTTGGGTCAATCACCATTAGCTTTACCGCCGACGACGATGATGGGAGCACTCTTTGAATTTATTAGCTCTGCTGCTCCCAAACATTTCCAACCAATGGCACCTAACTTTGGCATTTTACCGGAATTGGGTCGGAAAATCAAAAGTAAACCAGAGCGTTATGGATGTTATCGCGATCGCTCTTTAACTGACCTGGTAAATTGGAAAGTAGTAAATTCCATCACCTAAATATTTAAAATACATTCACTTTTAGCAACTCAACTTTCACTCAGAAGAAAAGTTGCACTAGGAATAAAATCTGCTCTGAATCTAGAAAGAGTATATCTTTTACTTGCAAACTGGGAACTTTTGACTAGAAAAACTGTTCTCTAGTCACTACTCCCTGTTTTAAATCTCATGTTGTTGTTTATTTATAGAATCCCAAAGATAATTTTGGGTAGTTTGATAGTTTGTGTTTGCATTATACTAATGATATTACCTATTTATGCGGGTAGCAAGCTATCATCAGAGAATTTACGTCAGCAGCAAGAATATATTAAACAACAACGTCAAAATGTGATTCAGGAACGTAATCGCGTTACCAATATCCAAAAACAAGCCCAAACAAACTTGACGGGAATCCAACAAAATTTACAAACTACTGACGGTCAGATTCAAGATAGTAATTTACGATTACAGCTAGCTACTCAATATCTCCAGCAATTGGAAGCTGATTTAGAGATAGCGCAACAATCATATCAAACTCGACAAGTATCTACCGCCGCACGTTTGCGTTTTCTCCAACGCTCATCAGCAACGCATGGATTAGCCGTTTTATTACAAAGTCAAAACATCAGTGATTTTATTAGTCGTCGTCATCAGTTAAAGTTAGTTTACCAAGCAGACCAGAAGATTTTAGTCAAACTAGCTTCCCTAGCTAAATCAATTAACCAGCAAAGAACTGCTGTGGAAGGGCAAAAAAACCAAATTGCTTTAATTAGGTCAGAATTACTGGCACAAAAAGCTGATTTTCAAACTCAGTCCCAGTCTCAATCAGAATTGATTTTACGCTTAAATAGCGATCGCCTAGCATTAGAAGCTGCACAAAACCAGCTAGAGCAAGATTCCCAAAATTTGGTCGTGTTAATTCAGAAGAAAGTCCAAGAAGAAAAAGCTCAGGAAAAAGCCCAGGAAGAAGCCCAAGCGAAAACCAATAGTAAAAGTGTGATCATCCGAGGAACTGGAGTATTTTCCTATCCTAGTGATGCAGTTACTAGCAGTCCTTTCGGTTGGCGTGTACATCCCATTTTGGGTTATCGTCGGTTTCATGCTGGTTTAGATTTTGGGGCTAGTTATGGTAGTACCATTAGAGCCGCAGATTTAGGAAGAGTGATATTGGCTGGTTGGTATGGTGGTTATGGCAAAGCCGTGATTATTGATCATGGTAACAATACAACTACACTGTATGGACACACCAGCCAATTATTAGTTTCTGAAGGACAAAGTGTAGAGAGAGGACAAGCGATCGCCCTGGTAGGTTCCACGGGTTTATCCACAGGCACCCATTTACATTTTGAAGTTAGACGGAATGGAACACCTGTAAATCCATCTGATTATTTTTAATTTAACTCCCCATTTTCAGGATTGGGTGTTATAATCAGGAGGAATAAGGGCGCGTGGCTCAGTGGATAGAGCAACAGGTTCCGGTTGTGGGTCGGGGGTTCAAATCCCTCCGCGCTCGTTTTGTCAGTTGCCAAATTATTTGTCCGCGTTGACAATTTGTTTGCCAGGCATCAATAATTTCAATGGTTGAAAATAATCCGCAGTTATCTACTCGCTGGAAAAATTCGTGTAGGGGCGTATTGCAATACGCCCCTAATTCGCATATTAGACTAAAATGCTGATGTGATCGGAGTTTTATCATCTATTCACCTCCTCATCCCTAGATTGACTGCTATAGTATAAAATTTTATCAAAAAATAGCTTTAGTTTCAGTATACAATAATCACGCAGCATACAATGCTACATTTGATTATCATGAGTTTATGACTATATAAAGTTTTCAATAATTTTTGCTTGAGATTGTTCACACTAGATCAGCTTTTGGGAATCATAGGTAGGAGGAGGAATTAACAAATACTAACGTACTTACCGATAAATCGGCTACCATTACAACTAGAAATTCTCAGTAAAAAAGGTAAATTACTCAATATCGAGTCGATTTATATTGATGACTGCTCTAGTAGAATCTGGAATCTCTTCTATTGCTGCTCCCTATTTCCCTTAACAGACAGGTGAAAATAAACTCGGCTTTCACTCAGAAATACAAGTTGAATCACTACTAAATTTAATAGTTTTCCAACTATTTACTAAACTGGACGAATCTGATTTTAATAATACCAAACCAGTCTACTATAGGGTATAAATCTTAATGGCAAAACAATTAATCTTAGCTATATTACTTGACATACTGTAACCAGTCCCCAATTAGAAATAGCAAAACCAATAGACGACTCATTTTATGAAATATATAAGTTCGTAGGTATAAAAATGGCAAATCTAGCAGAAACTGGGTTGATATTAGTGGTAGATGATACTATTACTAACTTGGAAATAATATCATATTTATTGAAAAATGCCGGTTTTGAAACGATTACGGCAGTTAATGGTGATAAAGCTCTGAAAACAGTTCAAGAGAAAGAGCCTGATTTGATACTATTAGATTTAATGATGCCAGGAATGAATGGATTTGATACCTGTAAAAAGTTAAAGGAAAATCCAGAGACTAGTGATATACCTGTGATTTTTATGACCGCTATTGCTGATACAGAAAGCAAAGTTAAAGGTCTAAATTTAGGAGCAGTTGATTACATTATCAAACCTTTTCAGGAGGAAGAAGTTGTCGCCCGGATTAGAACTCATCTACAATTACGAAATTTAACTAAAACCTTAGAGTCACGAGTTCTAGAAAGAACAGCAGAGCTTTCTCGCGCCCTGAAAGACCTACAAGAATCTCAAATTCAACTGGTACAAAAGGAAAAAATGTCGGCTTTGGGAAACTTGGTAGCTGGGGTAGCTCATGAAATCAATAATCCGATGGGATTCATTGCTGGTAATTTGCAACCAGCCATCAGTTATATACACGATTTATTTCATATAATCGACCTCTATCAAAAACATTATCCTGAGCCAGTTTCAGAAATTCAAGAAGAAATTGCTGCGATAGACTTAGAATATGTTCGTGCTGATCTACCTAATTTAATTTCTTCCATGAAAGAAGGCATTCAGCGGATTCGTAATATTAGTACTAGTTTACGAACATTTTCTAGAGGGGATACCGAAAATAAGGTTTCCTGCAATATTCATGATGGGATTGATAGTACACTCATGATTCTCCGGCACCGTTTAAAAGCATCACCAGAATATCCAGAAATTCAAGTCATTAGAAATTACGGAACTTTACCTCCGATAGAATGCTTTATTGGTCAAATGAATCAGGTATTTATGAATTTATTAGCTAATGCTATTGATGCTTTAGAAGAATCTAATTCTCAGCGTAGTTTAGCTGAAATTAAGATAAATCCGCATAAAATTTGGATTCATACTACTCTCCATAAAGATAAAAAACATATTATAATTAGCATTAAAGATAATGGCATAGGAATTGCTAATGAAATTCAGGCAAAAATATTTGACCATTTGTTTACTACTAAACCGGTAGACCGTGGTACAGGTTTAGGATTATCAATTGCTCGGCAAATTATCGTGGAGAAACATGGAGGAAATTTGGAGGTAAATTCAGTGTTGGGAGAGGGTTCTGAATTTGTGATCACTATGCCTATAAATTCTCAATTTCTGAAAGTAAAAAAATGATATAACCAGGACTAACTAGCCAAAACTTTTCAAGCAGAAGAAATTGAAAACTTAATTGAAAAATATATCCAGCGCTAAGAATAGATATCATAGTTGAATGTTATTTGCTGCCCTTGATTTTGTACTCTTTTTGACTTAAGGTATTAACATAAATACTATATTTAGTCATAATAGTTCTATGCAAGGTTAAATTTTCTCTCCCAAGTGTGTTCCATCTGTTCCGAAAGTAAAAATTACCAACACCAGTTACTTATCTACTTTGAAAGTTTCTCAACACAGATAATGATCAAGAATTCCAGATTAACTTTTACTATTCCTGGTTACTCAATCACTACAGTACTACATACTGGTACGAGAGCTACTGTATACAGTGCTACTGATGAGCAGACAGGAACTCCAGTAGTGATCAAAATTCTGAATACAGAGAATCCAGAAATTCGCGAGTTGATATTGTTTAGAAATCAGTACGCGCTTCAAAATATCAATCATCCTAATATTATCAAATGCTATGATTTAAAACCCTATAATCAAAGTTATGCCTTAATCTTGGAAGATTTTGGGGGCATATCTCTGCATGAGTATACACGGGTTCAACCACTGGATATAAAGGAATTTTTGAACATAGCGATAGAGATTACCAAAGGATTAGAATGTTTATACGAAAATAGAATAATTCACCTAGATATTAAACCCAAGAATATTCTGATTAATTCAGTAACAAAAGCCATAAAACTTATAGATTTTAGTATTTCTTCCTTATTACCAAAAGAAAGCGCTGAAATCAAAAATCCTCATGTTTTGTTAGGGACATTACCATATATGTCTCCCGAACAAACCGGAAGAATGAATCGAGGAATAGATTATCGTAGTGATTTATATTCTTTCGGTATTACTTGTTATGAATTACTCACTGGTAAATTACCTTTTGATAGTAAAAATCCCCTAGAAATAATTCATTGTCATCTAGCGAAAGAAGCAATAAATCCCTGTAAAATTAATCCAAAAATCCCCGAAATAATTGCCAAAATTATCATTAAACTCATGGCAAAAACAGCAGAAGAGAGATATCAAACAGCCAGAGGAATTAGGCATGATTTAGAAAAATGTCAGCAGATATTATGCAATCAGGGAGAGATTAAAAATATAGAATTAGGAGAGAGAGATAAAAGCGATCACTTTCTAATTCCCGAAAAAATATATGGTAGAGAAATTGAAATTAAGACGCTACTAAATGCATTTACAAGAGTCAGTAATGGCAGTAAAGAATTAATTTTAGTAAGTGGGTATTCCGGAATTGGAAAAACATCAGTTGTCAATGAAGTACATAAACCAATAGTTAGACAAAAAGGATATTTTATTTCCGGTAAATTTGACCAATTCCAAAGAGATATTCCTTTTTCAGCATTAGTGCAAGCGTTTCGTTATCTGATGGGACAATTGCTGACAGAAAGCACGCATCAATTAAAGGAGTGGAAAAGTCAAATATTATCAGCGTTAGGAGAACAAGCAGGAGTATTAATTGAAGTCATCCCGGAATTAAAATTAATAATTGGTCAGCAACCACAAATACAGGAACTAACAGGGAATTCTGCACAAAATCGCTTTAATCTATTATTTGGTAAATTCATTCAAATATTAGCAACGAAATCACATCCACTAGTGATTTTTCTGGATGATTTACAATGGGCTGATTCAGCATCATTAAAGCTAATTCAATTATTAATGAGTGAAATGAATACTGAGTATTTGTTGCTAATATGTGCATATAGAAATAATGAAGTTAATGCGGTACATCCATTTATAATGACTTTAGAAGAAATCCGCAAAACTCAGACAAGCATCAATGAAATAAGCTTAAATCCTTTAGGTGAATTCAATTTAAATCAATTAGTATGTGATGCTTTAAATTGTCAGAAATATCAAGGATTACTTTTAACTAAATTGATATTGACTAAAACGGGAGGTAATCCTTTTTTTAGCAATCAGTTATTGAAATCTTGGCAAGAAGAAGGGGTAATTAAATTTGATTATGATGCTGGTTATTGGCAATATAATATTATTGATATACAATCATTATATCTCAACAATGATGTGGTAGAATTGTTAGCAATTCAATTAGATAAAATCTCCAAAAACAGCCAAGATGCATTAAAAAAAGCTGCTTGTATCGGTAATCAATTTGATTTGCATACCTTATCTGTAGTTTGTGAAAAATCAGAATCAGCAATAGCAACAGATTTATGGAAAGCTTTACAGGAAGGATTAATTTTACCAAAAGATGAATTTTATAAACTGTATCAAAATCAATCATTTATTAGTGATGATGAAAAATGGAAAATAGATCATAAACAAGTAACAGTCACATATAAATTTCTTCATGACCGAGTACAGCAAGCAGCTTATTCTCTAATTCCCGAAGATGAAAAAAAAGCCACTCATTTAAAAATTGGTCAACTCATTTATAAAAATACTTCTCCAGAGGAATTAGAATCAAATATATTTGAGATTGTTAATCACTTAAATATGGGAATTGACTTAATTACCAGTCAAACCGAAAAAACCGAATTAGCTAAATTGAATTTAATTGCTGGAGATAAAGCCAAATCATCTACAGCTTATCTAGCTGCTCTCAACTATTTAAATGTGAGTAGAGGATTACTGGAAGTAAATAGTTGGACTAGCAAGTATGAATTAACACTAAAAATTTATACAAAAATTACGGAAATCAAGTATTTAACTAACGACTTTGAACAGTCGAAAGAATTTGCTAAATTTACCATACAACAAGCTAAAACTGTTTTAGATCAAGTGAAACTATATCAAATTCAAATTTTGGCTTGTGTGGGTAAAAATCAAATGTCAGAAGCTTTAGATATTGGTATACAAGTACTCCGTAATCTAGGAGTGATTCTACCAGGAAAAGCTACGAGGGCACATTTTTTTGCATCAGTAGTACAGACTAAATTAATGTTATTGGGTAAACAAGTGGAAGATTTAGCAACTTTACCCAGGATGACTGATCCCTATAAACTAGCAGCGGCACAAATCTTATCTATCTTATTTCCTGCTGCTAGTCAAGCAGGTTCTTTATACTTTCCATTAACTGTTTTAGAAATGGTTAGATTATCAATTAAATATGGTAACTCAGATGTTTCCTCTGTTGGTTATATTGTTTATGGTGCTATTTTATGCGCTAAGTTTAATGAAATAGAAACAGGGTATAAATTTGGGCAATTAGGATTAAATTTAATGGAGAATATGAATGCTATTTTCCTAAAATGCAAAGTTTATTTTCTATTTAATACTATTATTTATCACTTTAAAAAGCCAGCAAATAAAACAATTAATCCATTAAGAGAAGTAATGCAGATTGGCTTGGAAACTGGAGATATAGAATATGTGATTTATGCTCATAGTTGGTTGCTTTATCTCCTATTTTTGAGTGGAGAAAATTTAGGATTTATTGAGCAAAAAATTCAGGATTATATTGAATTAAGATCAAATTCACAAATCAATAAGATTGTTTTAATTATGATTGATTTTAGAAATATAATCTTGAGTTTTATGGGCAGATTATCAGAAAAATTAAACTTAATATCTGAGGTATTCAATGAACACGAAATAATGATTAATGTCGGAAATAATTATTCTTATTTCAATCAGATTTATTTTCTGAGAATATCGTTAAACTATTTCTTTGAAGATTATGTAGGAGTAATTCAATCTGCAAAAATAATCAATCATTACCAGGACAGTGATCCAGGTTTCCTATTTTATTTGGTCACCAATTTTTACTATTCTCTAGCACTTCTAGCACATTACAATCATGTTTCATTCTCTGAGCAAAAACAATATCTCAAACAAGTAGCAATCAACCAGAAAAAGATGGAACTATGGGCATATCATGCACCCTGTAACTTCCAACACAAGTATGATTTAGTCGCAGCAGAAAAAGCACGAGTCTTAGGAAAAAAATCACAAGCAATAGACTTGTATGAACGAGCAATTAAAGGAGCTAGAGAAAATGAATACATTCAGGAAGAAGCCTTAGCTAATGAGTTAACTGCTAAATTTTATCTAGCTGATGGTAAAGAAAAACTTGCCCAATTATACTTAATAGATGCTTGTTATGGTTATAGTCATTGGGGAGCAAAAGCTAAAGTCGAGAATTTACAGCAACGTTATCCACAATTACTTACTAATCTCTTTCATCAAAAAAACATCAGTTTGACCCCCAATGATACAGTTAATATAACTAGCAATTTAATAACTAGCTCTAGCAGTAGTACCATCTCAGCTATTTTAGATTTAGAAACTATTACTAAAGCTGCTCTCGCTATTGCTTCAGAAATTCATATTGATAAATTATTGCATACCCTCATGCAAGTGATTTTAGAGAATGTCGGAGCTGATAAAGCTACTTTAATTCTCCAACAAGAGGAAAATTTAACTGTTGCGGCACAATCCCAAGAAGCTCAACAATTCTCTCTCTTATTTACCCCCATTGAAAATTATCAAAATCTACCATTAAGCATAATTAATTATGTTTTAAATACACAAAAAGATTTACTCATTGATGATGCTACTACTCAGACCAATTTTGCCGCAGACCCCTATATTATTCAAGCACAAGTTAAATCTATATTATGTAACCCTATTATTAATCAAGGTAAACTCATCGGTATTCTTTACCTAGAAAATTCTCTAACGAAAGGAGTATTTACCCCAGAAAGGTTACAAATTTTAAAACTAATATCTTCTCAAACCGCTATCTCTTTGGAAAATGCTCAATTCTACGCTAAATTAGAAGATAAAGTAGCTACCAGAACTCAAGAATTAAATCAGAAAAACCAGCAATTACAAGAAACACTCCAGGAATTAAAACGTACCCAATCCCAACTTATCCAAACCGAAAAAATGTCTAGTTTAGGTCAGATAGTTGCTGGTGTCGCACATGAACTAAATAATCCTGTTAGTTTTATTCACGGTAATTTAGCACATATTTCCGAATATACTCAAAATCTACTGGCTTTAATTGATATTTATCAAGAAATATATCCAGATAATGTCGATAGGATTGATGATTTCTTCTCCAATTTTGACCTTGATTTCCTCAGAGAAGATATACCTAAAACTCTCGCTTCTATGAAAATGGGAACCCAGCGAATTCGAGAAATTGTCTTGACATTGCGGAACTTTTCGCGATTAGATGAAGCGGAGATGAAACCTGTGAACATTCATGAGGGTATTGATAGCACTCTGTTAATTTTGCAAAGTCGTCTGCAATCAAAATCAAGTTATTCTCCCATTGAAATTATCAAGAATTATGGTAATTTACCCAAAATTGAATGCTATGCAGGTCAGCTAAATCAGGTATTTATGAATATCCTGAATAATGCTATTGATGCTTTAGACCGATTTAGTCAAGAACTAATGACCGTAAAAACTAGTCATGATCTGAGAAAAATTATTATTCAAACTCAAGTGGTCAATTCTGATTGGGTCGCTATTTCTATTAAAGATAATGGTGGTGGGATGAGTTCCCATATCAAACAAAAGTTATTTGAGCCTTTCTTCACTACTAAACCTATTGGACAGGGTACTGGTTTGGGACTATCTATTTGCTATCAAATTATTGTTGATAAACATCACGGTAAAATTGAGTGTTTTTCTGAACCGGGTCAAGGGGCTGAGTTTTTCATCCAAATTCCGATCAAATAATTCATAGGGTAGGAACTGCTATATTTACTATCTTTTTTCGTATTTTTTTTATTTAAGGTATTGGCATAAATACTATATTGAGTCATGATAATTCTATACAAGGTTAATTTTTCTCCCAAGTGTGTTCCATCTGTTCTGACATTAGTAAAAATTATCAACACCAGTTACTTATCTATTTTGAAAGTTGCTAAACACAGATGATGATCAATAATTCTAGATTAACTTTTACTATCCCTGGGTACTCCATCACTACAGTACTACATACTAGTACAAGAACTACTGTATACAGTGCTACTAATGAGCGGTCAGGAACTCCAGTAGTGATCAAAATTCTGAATACAGAGAATCCAGAAATTCGGGAGTTGATATTGTTTAGGAATCAGTACGCTATTGCTCAGAATATCAATCATCCTAATATTATCAAATGCTATGATTTAAAACCCTATAATCAAAGTTATGCCTTAATCTTGGAAGATTTTGGGGGCATATCTCTGCATGAGTATACACGGGTTCAACCACTGGATATAAAGGAATTTTTGAACATAGCGATAGAGATTACCAAAGGATTAGAATGTTTATACGAAAATAGAATAATTCACCTAGATATTAAACCCAAGAATATTCTGATTAATTCAGTAACAAAAGCCATAAAACTTATAGATTTTAGTATTTCTTCCCTATTACCAAAAGAAAGCGCTGAAATCAAAAATCCTCATGTTTTGTTAGGGACATTACCATATATGTCTCCCGAACAAACTGGAAGAATGAATCGAGGAATAGATTATCGTAGTGATTTATATTCTTTCGGTATTACTTGTTATGAATTACTCACTGGTAAATTACCCTTTGATACTAAAAATCCCCTAGAAATAATTCATTGTCATCTAGCGAAAGAAGCAATAAATCCCTGTAAAATTAATCCAAAAATCCCCGAAATAATTGCCAAAATTATCATTAAACTAATGGCAAAAACCGCAGAAGAAAGATATCAAACAGCCAGAGGAATTAGGCATGATTTAGAAATATGTCAGCAAATGTTATTAAATGAAGGAGAGATTAAAAATATAGAATTAGGAGAGAGAGATAAAAGCGATCGCTTTCTAATTCCCGAAAAAATATATGGTAGAGAAATTGAAATTAAGACGCTACTAAATGCATTTGATAGAGTCAGTTATGGTAGTAAAGAATTAATTTTAGTTTCTGGATATTCCGGAATTGGAAAAACATCAGTTGTCAATGAAGTACATAAACCAATAGTGAGACAGAAAGGATATTTTATTTCTGGCAAATTTGACCAATTCCAGAGAGATATTCCGTTTTCAGCATTAGTGCAAGCATTTCGCTATCTGATGGGACAATTATTGACAGAAAGCACCAATCAATTAAAGGAGTGGAAAAGTAAAATATTATTAGCACTAGGAGAACAAGCAGGAGTATTAGTTGAGATCATACCAGAACTGGAATTAATAATTGGTAAACAATCCGAAGTAGCGGAACTAATTGGAAGTGCTGCACAAAGTCGATTTAATATATTATTTGGTAAATTTATTCAAGTCTTAGCAACCAAAGCTCATCCACTAGTGATCTTTCTGGATGATTTACAATGGTCTGACTCAGCATCATTAAAGCTAATTCAATTATTAATCAGCGAAATAAATGCTGAGTATTTGTTGCTGATATGTGCATATAGGGATAATGAAGTCAATCTTGGACATCCGTTTATGATAACTTTAGAAGAAATCCGCAAAACTGAGATAACTATCAATGAAATAAGCTTAAATCCTCTCGATGAATTCAATTTAAATCAATTAGTATGTGATGCTTTGAATTGTGAGGAATCTCAAGGACTACCTTTAACTAAATTAATATTGACTAAAACAGAAGGTAATCCATTTTTTAGCAATCAGTTATTGAAATCTTGGCAAGAAGAAGGGTTAATTAAATTTGATTATCATGCTAGTCATTGGCAATATAATATTATCGATATACAATCATTCTATCTAAATAATGATGTGGTAGAATTATTAGCAAATCAATTAAAGAAGATTCCAAAAAATACCCAAGATGTGTTAAAAAAAGCTGCTTGTATTGGGAATCAATTTGATTTACATACCTTATCAGTAATTTGTGAAAAATCAGAATCAGCAATAGCAACAAATTTGTGGAAAGCTTTACAGGAAGGATTAATTTTACCAAAAGATGAAATTTATAAACTGTATCAAGAACAATCAGTTATTAGTGATGATGAAAAATGGAAAATAGACCACAAAGAATTAAAAGTAAAATATAAATTTCTTCATGACCGAGTACAGCAAGCAGCTTACTCTCTAATTCCAGAAGATGAAAAAAAAGCCACTCATTTAAAAATTGGTCAACTCATCTGTAAAAATACTTCTCCAGAGGAATTGGAATCAAATATATTTGAGATCGTAAATCAGTTAAATATGGGAATTGACTTAATTACTAATCAACTCGAAAAATATGAACTAGCTAAACTGAATTTGATGGCCGGAAACAAAGCAAAATTATCTACAGCTTATGCAGCTGCTGTCAGATATTTAAATGTGGGTAGAGGATTATTAGCAATAGATAGTTGGCAGCATCAGTATGAACTAACACTAAATATTTATGTGGAAGTGACGGAAGCAGAGTATTTAAATACAAACTTTGAACAGTCGAAGCAATTAACTAATTTTAGCATACAACAAGCCAAAACTATCTTAGATCAAGTCAGACTATATAAAATTCAACTCTTGGCCTGTATTGCTCAAAACCAGATGTTAGAAGCGGTAGAAATTGGAGTAAAAGTACTCAGAAAATTGGGGGTGACACTACCTAATAAACCTATCAAAATAGATATTTTAGTAGCTTTATTCCAAACACAATTGATATTGTTCGGTAGAAAAATTGAATATCTGGTAGATTTACCAACCATGACTGACCCCTATAAATTAGCAGCTATACAAATCCTATCAATTATAGTTCCTGCTGCTAGTCAATCAGGTTCTTTAAACTTTATACTGGGTATTTTTGCAATAGTAAGGTTATCAGTTAAATATGGTAATTCAGATAGTTCTATTGTTGGTTACACTATTTATGGTGCAATACTATGTGATAAATTTGATGATATTCAAAAAGGGTATAAATTTGGACAATTAGGACTTGATTTGGTAGACAAGATAAATGCTATTTCACTCAGATGTAAAGCTCAAAGTTTATTCAGTTGTATGGTCTGCCATTTTAAAGAACCTGTTAGAAAAATGAATATACTACTACTAGAAGCACTACAAAGTGGTTTAGAAACTGGAGATATAGAATATGTTGGTTATAGTAATATATGGTTATCTTACTCCCTATTTATCAGCGGGGAAAATTTGGTATTAGTTGAGCAGAAAATGCAAACTGCTATTGAACTAACTCAGAGTTTAAAGATGGATACGATTGTTTTAGTTATCAGTGTCTCCAGACAAATTATGTTAAAACTTATCGGATATTCATCTCAACAATATAATTTAGTGGATGACGGATTTAATGAACAGGAAATAATGATTCGTGTGGGCAATAATTATTGTTATTTCAACCAAATTTATTTTTATAAAACATTACTAAGTTATTTATTTGAAGATTATATCAGAGCAATTCAATATGCACAATTAATAAGCCAATATCAGGAAAGTGAGCCAGGTTTCCCATTTCATTTAGTCACCAATTTCTACTATTCTTTAGCACTATTAGCTCACTACAATTATGTTTCGCTCTCTGAGCGAAAACAATATCTCAAACAAGTAGCAATTAATCAAAATAAAATGAAAATATGGGCAAATCATGCACCCTGTAACTACCAACATAAATATGATTTAGTGGAAGCAGAAAAAGCACGAGTCTTAGGCAAAAAACCACAAGCAATAGACCTGTATGAACAAGCAATTAAAGGAGCTAGAGAAAATCAATTCATTCAAGAAGAAGCCTTAGCTAATGAGTTAGCTGCTAAATTTTATCTAGCTGATGGTAAAGAAAAACTTGCCAAATTATACTTAATAGATGCTTGTGATGTTTATACTAATTGGGGAGCAAAAGCTAAAGTCGAGGATTTACAGCAACGTTATTCACAATTACTTACCAATCTATTTCCGGAAAAAACTATCCGTTTGACTCCTAGTGAAACTATGAATATAACTAACAACTTTATTACCGATTCCAGCAGTACAGAAGTTTCGGCTATTTTAGATTTAGAAACTATTACTAAAGCTGCTCTCGCTATTGCTTCAGAAATTCATATTGATAAATTATTGGATACCCTCATGCAAGTGATTTTAGAGAATGTCGGAGCTGATAAAGCTACTTTAATTCTCGCACAGGAGGAAAATTTAATTGTTGCGGCACAATCCCAAGAAGCTCAACAATTCTCTCTCCTATTTACCCCCATTGAAAATTATCAAAATCTACCATTAAGCATAATTAATTATGTTTTACATACACAAAAAGATTTACTCATTGATGATGCTACTACTCAGACCAATTTTGCCGCAGACCCCTATATTATTCAAGCACAAGTTAAATCTATATTATGTAACCCTATTATTAATCAAGGTAAACTCATCGGTATTCTTTACCTAGAAAATTCTCTAACCAAAGGAGTATTTACCCCAGAAAGGTTACAAATTTTAAAACTAATATCTTCCCAAACCGCTATCTCTTTAGAAAATGCTCAATTCTACGCTAAATTAGAAGATAAAGTAGCTACCAGAACTCAAGAATTAAATCAGAAAAACCAGCAATTACAAGAAACACTCCAGCAATTAAAACGTACCCAATCCCAACTTATCCAAACCGAAAAAATGTCTAGTTTAGGTCAGATAGTTGCTGGTGTCGCACATGAACTAAATAATCCTGTTAGTTTTATTCACGGTAATTTAGCACATATTTCCGAATATACTCAAAATCTACTGGCTTTAATTGATATTTATCAAGAAATATATCCAGATAATGTCGATAGGATTGATGATTTATTCTCCAATTTTGACCTTGATTTCCTCAGAGAAGATATACCTAAAACTCTCGCTTCTATGAAAATGGGAACCCAGCGAATTCGGGAAATTGTCTTGACATTGCGGAATTTTTCTCGTTTAGATGAAGCTGAGATGAAACCTGTGAATATTCATGAGGGTATTGATAGCACTCTGTTAATTTTACAAAGTCGTCTGCAAGCAAAATCAAGTTATTCTCCCATTGAAATTATCAAGAATTACGGTAATTTACCCAAAATTGAATGCTATGCAGGTCAGCTAAATCAGGTATTTATGAATATCCTGAATAATGCTATTGATGCGTTAGATCGATTTAGCCAAGAACTAACGGTAGTCAAAACTAGTAATTATTCCCGAAAAATTATTATTCAAACTCAAGTGATCAATTCTGATTGGGTCGGTATTTCTATTAAAGATAATGGTACCGGAATTAGTCCCACGATTAAACAAAAGTTATTTGACCCTTTCTTTACTACTAAATCTGTTGGTCATGGTACTGGTTTAGGACTATCTATTTGCTATCAAATTATTGTTGATAAACATCACGGTAAAATTGAGTGTTTTTCTGAACCGGGTCAAGGGGCTGAGTTTTTCATCCAAATTCCCATCTCACTTAAATAGGGAGTAGGGTGTATTCCCTAATTCCCTATTCGCCTAATTAAATTTGCTTGGTGTTAATTACACTTGCTTGAATACTCGCAGGTGTTGTTGTTTGCAACATGGGAGTATTAGCAATGGAATTATTTGCTAAGGTAAACAGTGGGTTGGATAAAATCCCCGCGATAGAAGTAGCGATTAAAGTCATGATTAATCCTACTTGCAAAGGTCTGAAACCTGGCAAATGCCAATTTATTTCTGGGTAGTTTTTCACTGCCTCAGACATTTCATGAGGTTCTTTGACTACCATCATTTTTACTACACGAATATAGTAATAAATGGAGACAACACTAGTAACTAAGCCTAGCAAAACTAACCAATAAAGACCTGCTTGCCAACCAGCCCAGAACAAGTAAATCTTCCCGAAAAATCCAGCCAATGGCGGAATACCGCCCAAAGAAAGCAGTGCTATGCTTAAAGCCAGTGTTAGCAACGGATCTTTTTGATATAATCCAGCGTATTCAGCAATCTGGTCGGTTCCTGTCCGAAGAGAGAACAAGATAATACAAGTGAAACCGCACAGGTTCATGAATAAGTATACCATTAGGTAAAATACCATACTGGCATAGCCGGCATTAGTTCCCGCAATCATCCCAATCATCACAAACCCAGCTTGGGCGATAGATGAATAAGCCAACATCCGTTTCATGCTGGTTTGAGCCAGAGCAACTACGTTACCCAACACCATACTCAGAACTGCAAGGGCAGTGAAGACAAATCTCCATTCCTCTGCTACTAAGGGAAAAGCTGTGGTTAATAAGCGAATTGCTAGGGCAAAACCCGCTGCTTTGGAACCCACAGATAAAAAAGCAATCACTGGCGTAGGTGCGCCTTCATACACGTCTGGTGTCCATTGGTGGAAAGGTGCCGCCGAAATTTTAAACCCAATCCCGGCAATTACAAACACTAGTGCGATGACTAAACCTAAAGATTGTCCTACTTTAGCTGTCGCAATCCCATTGGCGATCGCACTTAATTCTGTTTGTCCACCAGACAATCCATACAGCAGTGAAACACCATACAAAAATACTGCTGTGCTAGAAGCACCAATTAACAAGTATTTCAGCGCGGCTTCATTGGAGCGGGGGTCACGCTTGGTATAACCTGTTAACAAATAAGAGGAGATACTCAGGGTTTCTAAGGAGATGAAAATCATCACCAACTCATTCGCCCCGGACAAAAACATCCCACCCAAGGCGGCTGTTAACAAAATGGCGATGAATTCAGCTAAAGCCGTACCACTTTGCTCAACGTAGCGAATTGACATTAATACGGTGACAATAGCTGACAAAGCAATGATACCGCGAAAGATCACACTCAGGTCATCGCTATTAAAGCCACCGCTAAAGGAAATGGGATTAGTATTATCCCATTGAAAGTAGAGGGCGACAATTGCTATGAGTAATCCAGCAATGGCAGATATCCAATCCACCGGGAGGATGTCCGCCCCAAAATCAAATCAACCAGCAAAACCCCCAACAGGGTGAGAATGACAATTCCCTCTGGCAAAATCGTTCCCACATTTAATTGGGAGGCAAGATTAGCAAAATCCATGATATGTATAGGTTTTGGCGATCAGATATTCAGGCTAACTGTGTTTATTCTATCTATTGTTCTGAACTAAAGTTGCATTCTTTTGGCTTTCTTTGAGATTCTGCCTCATTGCTTGATTTTTGGTGTGTTACACTTGGCAAGTAGTCCATATGTTTTAATGGATACGATAATTGATTTAACTCATAGTCCTCATGGACTACGTGGAGCAGGCATCTTGCCTGCCTGACTTTAATAGCAGGCAGGCAAGATGCCTGCTCCACCCAATGACGCGTTATATTAAGTTAAATATGAAAATAGTTAAATAGTTAGTTGCCAGTTGTCAGTTGTCCATTGCCCGTGGTAAAACAACGGACAACGGATCACGAAGTTATTTATCTGCCATTTACCTGTTTAGTTTTCTGGGAAGGACTAAACCAGGGAGTTGAGCGGATTTTTGCCTGAGAGGACAGTTTAATGGATTAAGCATTAAGCTGAGTACAGTTTGGGAATAATCCTAGAAGGTTGAGGACAGGGATAGAAATTGGCTTTTCTAAACAAAGAGCAAATTCAAACCTCTGGCAAGATACCATTCTATTTGCTGCTTTTAGCGATGGAGCCATTAGATTTATTCTCTGGTAGCAAGTCTCCTCTGGGTGTCCATATCTTGCTAACTTCATCCTTTAGTTGATGGTTTATCTGGACAAAAGCACCAAAGTTATCCCAATTTGACTGTTGAGCTACAACAGCTATTTTTTCTCTTAAAATTTCCATGTCAACTCTCGTCATCGTCGAATCTCCGACCAAAGCTCGTACCATTCGTAACTACCTACCAAAAGACTATCGGGTAGAAGCGTCTATGGGTCATGTGCGTGACCTACCCCAATCAGCTAGTGAAATTCCTGCTGCTGTGAAAGGGCGAAACATGGGCGCAGCTGGGGGTGAATATAGACGCCGACTTTGAACCGGTGTATGTAGTCCCCAAGGACAAAAAGAAAATTGTCACCCAACTCAAAGAGGCCCTGAAAGATGCCGATGAATTGATTCTAGCCACTGACGAAGACCGGGAAGGTGAAAGTATTAGTTGGCATTTATACCAGCTACTCAAGCCCAAAGTTCCCATCAAGCGGATGGTATTTCACGAAATTACTGAAGAAGCGATTAAAAAAGCTTTGAGTAACTGCCGCAATATTGATGAACAGTTAGTTCGTGCCCAAGAAACTCGGCGGATTTTAGATCGGTTGGTGGGTTACACTTTATCACCTCTGCTCTGGAAAAAAATCGCCTGGGGGCTATCTGCGGGGCGAGTACAATCTGTAGCAGTGCGGCTATTAGTGACTAAAGAACGCCAACGTCGTGCTTTCCATGAAGGTACATATTGGGATTTAAAAGCTAGCTTGGAGCAGGACAAAACTCCTTTTACTGCCCAGTTAATTAGTCTCAAAACCATTAAAGTAGCTACAGGCAGCGATTTTGACTCCACCACTGGAGAAATTACTCCTGGTCGGAATGTCGTATTGCTGAATCGAAGCAGAAGCAGAAGCACTCAAACAACGCCTGACTGGAAAAACATGGCAGGTCGCGGATACAGAAGAACGCCCAGTCACTCGCAAACCCGCACCACCCTTTACAACTTCGACTCTGCAACAAGAATCTAACCGGAAGCTGCGCCTTTCGGCACGAGATACGATGCGGATTGCCCAGAATTTGTATGAGCAAGGGTATATTACCTATATGCGTACAGATTCGGTGCATTTGTCAGAACAGGCGATAATTGCCGCCCGTAGTTGTGTAGAACAACTTTACGGTAAACAATATCTCAGCCCCCAACCCCGGCAATACACTACCAAATCTAAAGGTGCACAAGAAGCACACGAAGCGATTCGTCCTGCGGGTAGTAGTTTCCGCACTCCCCAAGAAACTGGTTTAAGTGGACGAGAACTTGCTGTTTACGACTTAATTTGGAAACGGACTGTGGCTTGCCAAATGGCTGACTCCCGTCAAACCCAAATTACTGTCCAGTTACAAGTTGAAGACGCAGGATTTCGTGCTTCTGGTAAACGGATTGATTTTCCTGGCTACTTACGTGCCTATGTAGAAGGTTCCGACGACCCGGAAGCAGCACTGGAAGACCAAGAAATAATTTTGCCATTACTAAAAGTAGGGGATCATCCTCATTGTACTCACCTAGATGCAGTGGGTCATGAAACCCAACCCCCTGCCAGGTACACCGAAGCTACCCTAGTGAAAACTTTAGAAAGTGAAGGTATTGGTCGTCCTAGTACCTACGCTAGTATTATTGGCACTATTATTGATAAGGGTTATACCCAATTGGTAAATAATGCTCTGATTCCTACTTTCACTGCCTTTGCTGTGACTAACTTACTGGAAAAACATTTTCCCGATATTGTTGATCCCAGCTTTACTTCTAAAATGGAGCAAACCTTAGATGATATCGCTGATGGTGAAGTAGAATGGCTGCCTTACTTACGCTCGTTTTATTTAGGGGAAACAGGTTTAGAAACCTTAGTCAAAGAACAGGAAAATCAGATTGATGCTAGCGTAGCCAGAACGGTAGAACTAGAAAATCTGGATGCTAAAGTCCGCATTGGCAAATATGGTCCTTATATAGAAGTGGATAACGGTGAAGGTGTAATCACTGCTTCCATTCCCAAAGACCTCACACCTGCTGATCTTGACCCAAAACAAGTGGAAGTATTACTGCGGCAAAAAACCACCGGACCTGACCAATTAGGGCGACATCCAGAAACAGGTGAACCAATTTATGTGAAAATTGGTACTTATGGCAGCTTATGTTCAATTAGGTGATAAGTCTGAGGAAAATCCTAAACCTAAACAAGCTTCCTTACCGAAAGGGATTACTTCCGAAAACGCTACCCTAGAATTAGCTGTTGGTCTTTTAGCACTACCCCGGACATTAGGAGTTCATCCCGTGACTGGGGGGAAAATTCAGACTAGTTTGGGACGCTTTGGACCTTATGTTGTCCATGACCAAGGCAAGGAAGGCAAAGATTATCGTTCTTTAAAATCTACCGACAATGTATTGACAGTTGACTTGGAACGTGCATTAGAATTATTATCAGAACCAAAAAAAGGGCGTAATTCTGCCAATAGTAAATCTAAAGCAGCCTTACGGGAATTGGGTACACACCCAGAGGATGGTACGGCAATTAATATCTATGATGGTCATTATGGTTCTTATATCAAGCACGGAAAAATTAATGTCAGTATCCCAGAAGGGCAGACTGTGGAAGATGTCACCTTATCTACAGCCTTAGAATTGCTAGAGGCTAAAGCATCAACCACCAAATCCTCATCCAAAAAAAGTAAATCAACAACTAGTAAAACCAAATCAAGTTCTAAATCTTCAACTACTAGTGCCAAAAAGAAAGATACCTCCAGCTAGTTAAAGGCAAAAATCAAGAAACCATCACTATATTCTCAGCATATAGTGGTGGTTTCCCAAAAATTTCCCATTAGCAACATAAAATTTCTCCTAAAAGTTAAGGAACAGTCAATAATGTGATAGTCTAATAAGTGAGGGAAAATACGAAAATTAACTCTTATTCATCCCTTTGAGCAGGAATCTGCTATCCCCCTAGTAGTCAATAGTGCAGCAAAAATTATATGTGCTGCCAATTTGTAAATCCAAAATTGAGGTTATATCTCAGGAGCGGTCAGTTCAATGGACTATATAGAAAAGGTACTGGAAAAGCTTAAAGAATTAGCACGTAAGCTAATTGAGAGCCTTTTGGGTCGGAGACTGAACCGGAACCGGAATTAATTCCGATTCCTGTAGATCAAAGATCCCGCCGTCGCTAATAGTACCTCAAGCTTTGGGAGCGTGACGTTGCAAACTTTAAGCATTCTCGTTCTGCATGGGCCTAATCTTAATTTACTAGGACAGCGAGAACCACAAATTTATGGTTCTTTCACACTGTCAGATATTAATAGTCTCTTAGCAGCATCAGCAGTTAAATTACAGGCTAGAGTTGATTTTGTCCAGTCTAATCATGAAGGAATTTTATTAGATAGTATTCATGGGGCAGTTGGTGAATATCAAGGTATTTTGATTAATGCCGGAGCTTATACCCATACAAGTGTAGCTTTGCGCGATGCCATCACCTCAGTTAATTTACCCACGGTAGAAGTACATTTAAGCAACATTTATCGTCGGGAAGAATTCCGACACCATTCTTACATTGCACCTGTCTCAATTGGGCAAATTAGTGGATTTGGTGTCCAAAGCTACTTATTAGGTCTACAGGCTTTGGTAGATCATCTACGAAAAAATTGATAAATAGGGAATAGGGAATAGGGAACAGGGAACAGGGAACAGGGAACAGGGAACAGGGAACAGACAGTTTCCTATTTTCTGTTCCCTCTTAATTGATGACCAATTTTATGTTTATGTTTATGTTTATGTTTTGGAACAAAATCCAAAATCCAAAATTTAAAACCCAAAATTCTATGCGCTACTCTCTTATCAGTCGGTTTAGAGGTACTTTATTAGGAGCATTCCTGGGCGAAAATTTAGATATATGTGACAACCAGCAGACTCAGTATTTTCGGGATTGGGAAGAAATATCAGTTTTTGGTACTGAAAGTTTAATCACACTAAGTAGATTAGATTTAGCTGATTGGTTACAACGTCAGCAGCAAGCATCTCTTCATTTACCCATCACGGAAACTGATGAATATAAAATAATTCTGGCTACCTTACCAGTCATACTTTACTATCACGAGAATAAAGTAAAATTACGTCAGAATTTATTATCTGTATTACAGCTTTGGCAAAAAAACCCATTCATCATTGATAGTGTTCTGTCCATTGGCTATGCGATCGCACAATCTCTCACCGAACAACTCCATCCCATCACCCTGATCCCCGAAATTATCACATTTATAGGAGAAACCTCCACATCCATACCACAACAATTATTAAAAGTCAATAAATTATTAACTGAGGGAGCCGGATTAGAAAGGGTTCAAACCGAGTTAGGTAGAGGAGAAAAGCCACAATCTACCATTGCAATGTCGTTTTACTATTTTTTAAGTACCTTAGAAGATTTCTCTCTAGCGGTTTTACGCTCTAGATCCCATCCAGACTACCCCGCGATAACTGCGGTCACAGGAGCTTTATCTGGAGCATACAACTCCACAGTGGGGATACCGATAAATTGGCAAGTATTATTCTCACTAAATTTCTCTACCTGGAGACAAAGCAACTTTTATCAGCTGCTAGAATTAACTGACGAATTGGCATCTGTATGGTCAGGAACCTATCATCGTACCCCCGCAACCAAAAAGTTGATATCTGTTTATGCAGCACCTCGCGTGATGAGAAGGCATTGAACAATTCCAAATTCCCAATTTAAGCCGTTTTGTAATCAGGCTAAAAATTCAACATCACAAACTTACTAGTATAAAATATGTCTAAATTTCAGATTTAGAGAATAATAATTAAATTTTGTCCCATTTCTAGGGTAATATTTGTCAGCAAACCATTAATTTAGAGAGTTATACTAATTCACTAAGAAAAATGCAACAAATTCAACAAAACCACTGAACTTAGATATAATCTAACTTTTGAATTTTGTCGGTTTACCTTCCCGTAGGGTATTTTGAATTTTGAATTGGTATTTGTTTCTACCTAACCAGGTAAGCAATTGCAGCCAGAAGTTATGAGAACTCAGCAATTTTTGCAGTCCTTAACCCAAAAAGTCAGGGAATGGCGGCGGCGGTATCAAGTCATGCACCGTAAAGGTAAATTACTTCAGGTAGTGAGCAATTCTAGTCATAAAATTCGGACAGAAAAAATTTATCGGTTTGTCGTGAAAAATATTCTTTTTGGTTTATCAGTTATTAATGATACAATCAAAAACGCAAACCATAAACAATCATCCGTAGCCAAACCAACCCAAAAATATCAGCATACTGGTATACAGGCCAGAATTTTTAGTTGGGTATATGCTAAACGTTCCACTGTGATTTTAGTGTTAGCGATAGTCTCTCTGACTGGGATGATGGGGCATAACTTATACAATCAACCCCAACTACAAGTGGGAACTCTTTCCCCACAAACATTCACAGCCCCATATCCTAGTAAAATCGAAGATTATAAAAAAACCACAGAGCATCGGCAAGCTGTCACTAAACAGTCTTTACCTATATTAATGGTTGATACAGCCATAAATGAACAAATCAATCATCATCTCGAACAAATTCTCGAAAATGGGCAGAAACTTCGCACTAGTGCTGGTTCTTTTCCTTTTACGGATACTTTAAGTTTATCTATTTCTACTCAGCGTTACCTTCGGACTTGTTCTGCATCGGAATGGGAAAAGTTTTTAGTCGCACTAGAAAATACTAAAAAGCAAAAATTAGCATGGTCAATTCCTCCGTCGCTCAACCCAGTAAAACCCACAAATTCTCCTTCTACCATCAACTCTTCTCAAATTGAATTTACTCAAGCAGTGACGGAACTAGAAGCTTACCGTCTTACCACTTCAGAACCAAAATTATCTTTACTCATATCTCAAATCTTAGTCGCACGGCAAGCTTATGCTCGTGCTATTACTAAACTTTCCCATTTAGGAACCATTCAGCCCGAAGCAATATATAAAGAAACAGCTATCTTAGACCTGTCAGACAAGGACTGGATGGAAACCACTGCGGGAATTCACCAAATTGCTCAACGAATTCTTACCCAAGGTATCCCGTCTGGATTGCCACCAGATAACTTATCTGAGACAGTCAAATTGCAAATGCAATTACTTGTTCCCCATGAAGCTGAATCAATAGTTAGTAATATATTATTAGCTGTACTTAAGCCGAACTTAAAAAAAGATGAACAAAAAACACAACAACAATTACAGGAAGCTGCGGATAAAATACAACCTTTTCTAGTGGATGTCCATTCCGGAGCGGTGATTGTCAACCAAGGAGAGAAGATTACAACTTGGCAATTTGAAGTTCTAGAACATTATCATCTCATTCGTCGGCAAGTCAACTGGTTTGAGTTGATTCGTTTAAGTATTTTAGTTGGCATCGCGGTGAGGATTTTTGTTTGGGTTGAACAACGGTTCAAATGCCACTTGCGACAACGCGATCGCATTTTAGTCCTACTGTTGACCCTCAGTATTCCCGCTACTTTAGCGATGGATGTGCCATATACTACCTGGAGTACTTTAGGATTATTATTAGGTAGTTTCTATGGACCGGTTGTGAGTGTCACAGTGGTGATTTTGTTATTACTACTCTTACCCATTAGTATTGGGATTGGCAAAATTTGGCTGTTAGCTGGGGTTGCAGGGGGAATTCTCAGCAGCTGTGTAGCTTCAAGATTGCGATCGCGGGAAGAACTAGCATTATTAGGAATAGGGATAGCTGTAACCCAAGGTGGGATTTATTTAATTTTGAAAATGCTGATTGGGGAAGCATTTGGTTCTGCTTGGTATACAGTTATCCGAGAAGCGATGTTATATTCCCTATCAGGTTTAGCTTGGAGTATTGTGGCTTTGGGGTTAAGTCCTTATCTGGAAAAACTATTTGATTTAGTGACACCAATTAGATTAGCGGAATTATCTAGTCCCAACCGTCCTTTATTAAAACGACTAGCCACCGAAACCCCAGGAACTTTTCAACATACTTTATTTGTAGCGACTTTAGCCGAA
This sequence comes from uncultured cyanobacterium, assembly GCA_963766435.1. Classification (GTDB taxonomy): domain Bacteria; phylum Cyanobacteriota; class Cyanobacteriia; order Cyanobacteriales; family Nostocaceae; genus CAVXZH01. The sequence continues at coordinate 273,584 of CAVXZH010000006.1, read as the reverse complement.
GCTGCGGCGAAACAACTAGAATGTAATGTCGAGCTAGTTAGAGCCGGGACACTGTATCATGATATTGGCAAAATGCACGACCCTCTAGGATTTATTGAAAACCAAATGGGGGGTGCAAATAAACATGATACAGAAATTAAAGACCCTTGGCAAAGTGCCGCCCTGATTAAAAAGCATGTCACCGAAGGATTGGTGATGGCACGGAAACATAGTTTACCAAAAGCCATTGCCGCGTTTATTCCTCAACATCAAGGGACAATGGCCATCGCCTATTTTTATCATCAAGCCCAACAAATGGCTTTAGCAGACCCTAGTATCATCGTCAATGAAGCAGATTTTCGCTATGATTGACCAATTCCCCAATCAAGAGAAACCGCGATCGTCATGCTAGCAGATTCTTGTGAAGCAGCCTTACGTTCCCTCAAAGATGCCACAGGGGAACAAGCTTTAGCAATGCTGAATAATATTCTGCGAGCACGGTGGCAAGATCAGCAACTATTAGATTCTGGACTGACACGAGAAGAAATGTCAAGAATAGCCGAGATATTTGTAGAAGTGTGGCAACAATTTCATCACAAACGCATTGCTTATCCGAAATTAAAACCAGTGAAAAGTTAAACTCTTGTATTGTGAGTTTACATATCTAAAAAGTAGCTATAACTAGCTATAACTAGCTATAACTTTTGTGGAGCGGTCAAGATGCCCGCTCCACAAATTTAGCATGAACTCTTTATACAAAAGTTTTACGCTTAATTTCTGAATCCTGACTCCTGCGATCGCAAACCATTGTGTTTGAGCAAAGCCGCTGTGCTTGGTTCTCGTCCCCGGAAAGATTTAAATACTTCCATCGGATGCTGACTACCACCAAGAGCTAATACAGTATCTCGAAACCGCTTACCTGTAACTTGGACGGCGGTTTCATTGTCTAGTCCAGCTTCTTCAAAAGCTGCAAAAGCGTCAGCACTCAGGACTTCTGCCCATTTATAGCTATAGTAACCAGCCGCATAACTACCTTCAAAAACGTGAGTAAAAACACATAAAAATGCGTCTTCAGCTAACGGTGGTAAAACACTAGTAGTTTTAGCTAAACGATGACGCACATCCGCAGGTGTTTCACCCTGACCAGGACGATAGCGATAGTGGAGTTCTAAATCAACGCTGCTAAAGTGGATTTGTCGCAACATCGCGGAACCACTCATATAATTACGTGCTGCTAGTAGCTTTTGATAATAATGTTCTGGTAAGGGTTCACCACTTTGATAATGTTTAGCCATGCTCAACAAAGTTTGTCGGTCATAACACCAGTTTTCCATAAACTGGCTAGGCAATTCCACTGCATCCCATTCTACATTATTAATACCTGCGGCGGCACTGTAACCAACTTTGGTCAGCATATGATGTAAGCCATGTCCAAACTCATGGAACAAGGTTTCTACATCATAAAAAGTCATTAAACTAGGTTGATCTCCAATGGGGGGAGCTTGATTGCACATCAAATAAGCTACTGGTAAGCGAATAGTAGGTACGCCGTTGATGGTAATTTGGCGACGATTGATGCACGTATCCATCCAAGCACCACCACGTTTTTCTGCGGGACGACTATAAGCATCTAAATAAAAATAGGCTATAGGATCACCGTTTTCACCAGCGATTTGAAAATAACGGACATCCTCATGCCAAATTGGCGCTTGACCATCAGCTGGACTGACAGTGATGCGAAATAGACGCTTGACTAGACTAAATAACCCATCTAAAACTTGGGGAAGAGGGAAATAGGGACGTAATTCTTCAGCAGTAAAGGCAAATTTTTCTTCTCGTTGACGTTCTGCCCAAAAGCTGATATCCCAATGTTTTAACTCTTGGGTATCTGAAGATGTTTTCTCCGCAGCAAAGGCTTTAAGTTCTGTTATATCTTTAACAGCTGCATCATAACTAGCTTGACGTAGTTCTTCTAATAGAGTTTTTACGGTTGAGACATTCTGCGCCATTTTACTAGCTAGGCTCAATTCAGCAAAATTTTCAAAGTTGATTAACTGTGCTAGTTCATGTCTTAACTCTAAAATGCGTTCAATTAGAGGATTATTATCTAATTCCCCAGAGGATGCACGAGTGATATAGACTTTGTATAGCTTTTCGCGTAAATCCCTTCGGGTGCTGTGTTGCATAAAGGGTTCATAGCTGGGAAAATCTAAAGTGATGCGCCAGTGTCCATCTTCTGGGGTGGCATTTTCTACACCAGATTCACAAGCAGCTTGAGCAGCTAAACAGAGTAAGCTATGAGGTAAGCCCTCAATTTCCGCTTTGGTCGTTAAGGTTAAGCTAAAGGCTTTAGTCGCATCTAGAACATGATTGGAAAATTTGGTAGAAAGTTCGGCTAACGACTTTTGAATAGCGTTATAACGTTCTCGTGCTTCTCCCACTAAACCTACACCAGCAAATTCTGCATCCCGAATCGCTGCTTCCACAATCCGTTTTTGAGCGGGTTCTAAGCTTTGCCAATTTTGATTGGCTCTAAGTTCTTTAAAAGCATTGTAGATAGATTGGCTTTGACTCAGGGTGTTAATAAACTGTATCACCTCTGGTTGGACATTTTCAAAGGCTGCACGTAGTTCTGGACTATTTTTTACAGCCATTAAATGGTTCAGTATTCCCCAACTCCAACCAAGTTTTTCTGTTATTTCTTCTAGAGGTTCTACTAAACCACTCCAGGTTGGCTTTAAATTAGCTTCTAAGTTGATTAACTGCTGGTTAAGCGCTGCAAGCAGCTCTTGGAAAGCTGGTTCTACTTGCTCTGGTTTAATGTTTGTGAAGGGAGGTAATCCCACGCCTTGAAGTAAAGGATTTTGACAAATAGTAGCAATTGCACTCATGATGTTTTGTTGTGAACTAAATGATAGGCGGGAACAATGATTTTTAATCAATATATCTTCTCATTAAAGAAGGGAACAGGGAATAAGCAACAGGGAGATGGGGAGGTGGGGAGGTGGCTACAGATGATCTCGATGCACTAAGGTGGCACTAGATTGATTGACAGGCATGAGGATTACTTCATTAATATTGACGTGAGGCGATCGCGTGATGCAAAAAAAGATGACATCCGCTACATCCCAGGGTGTCAGGGGTTTAACTCCCTGGTATACTTTTTTAGCGCGTTCAGTATCACCATGAAAACGCACCTCGCTAAATTCCGTTTCCACCATTCCCGGATCAACAGAAGTCACCCGCACTGGAGTTCCCAATAAATCTTGTTTTAAACCTTCCGAAATGGCCTTAACTGCGGCTTTGGTAGCACAGTAGACATTACCACCTGGATAAGTTTGATGTCCAGCAATGGAGCCTAAATTGACTACATGACCGCGACCACGACTCACCATTCCCGGAACCAGATAACGACTAAAGTAGAGTAAACCCTTAATATTCGTATCAATCATTTCTTCCCAGTCTAAAAAGTCACCCTGGTGCAATTTCTCTAAACCACGACTTAAACCAGCATTGTTAACGAGAATGTCAATCTCAGACCAGGACGGGGGCAAATTAGACAGAGCCGACTCTACCGCCAAGCGATCGCGCACATCAAGTTGTAAAATATAAATTTGTACCCCAAATTGGTGACGAAGTTGATCTGCTAACTGTTGTAAACGTTCAGACCGTCGTGCCACTAAAATCAGTTTGGCACCAGCACCAGCAAAAATTTTAGCACAAGCATTACCAATACCACTGCTAGCACCAGTAATCAAAATGATTTTATCTTGAAGAAAAGTCATAATTTTGAAGGAGTCAGGAGTCAGGATTCAGGATTCAGAATAAATGCAAAAAGCAAGAGAATGCGAGGATGTAATCCAAAAATATCTCTGTCAAGAATCAGAATAAATCTCAATAGTTCTACATCCTAATCCTTCTTTCTCATTTTTTCTACCTCCTGACTCCTGACTCCTGACTCCTATCTTTTAATTACTTGTAAACGCTGAGTAATTAATGTCATACCATCACCGCGAATCAGTACCGCAGAAATCCACTGACTGGTAGGGGTAGATGGTGCAGTGCCAATTTTAAAAATTCCTCCAGAAGACAGAGCATCTAAAGCTATAGGTGAGGGCTGAATATATTTACCAGGTTGGATTGGTTCTTCAATGACTGCTCCTAGTAGAATCTCATCCCCAATTGGTTCTTGAACAATCGCATCAAAATTATATTTCTGACCGACTTTCACTTGCTGTGGTAACCTAATTTCTACTTGCGGGGGCTTTTTACCAGATGTCAGTAAAGTTCTCTCTGTGAGGATATCCTGCTGGACAATTTTTGCACCTATTACCCGTTGACGTGATGTAATTGTCGCGTTAAAAGATAAATTACTAGTGTTACTAGAAGGCAACCCAGTAATATTAGTTACGGTTTCTGCAATAATGGCATTACCTTCAGATTTCCATGATTGCAGCTTAGTACTGTAATTTAATTGCGGATATCTTTGCCAAAGCACCGTCAGGGATTTTCCCAGATTATCCCGATTTAAACCATCTCCATTAGTAAAATCGGGGCTATAAAATTGTAATACACCGACCACATTTCCCTGACTAGCAGCTGTATCAATTTGGGTCAAGAGGTTTTTTAGTTCTGGGGGTGCATCCGTAGTACTCGCTTGAGCATAGTGCCAACTACAACTTAAGCCTAACGTAACTAAGAATGAAAGTAGGGAAAGACTGGGAGAAAATTTATTGTGGCGTTTGATGAATAAAGCAATAATGTTAGTCATGGTCGGAGTTTACTGATTTGATAAGATTCGGCAAGGAAATTGTTTTATCTTAGTTAAACTAAGCGGTATCAGGTTATAGCTTTAATGGCAAATACAGCAACAAGATTACTAATAGCAGCGAGTGGGACTGGTGGACATCTGTTCCCAGCGATCGCACTAGCAGAGAAACTACCAGAATATGAAATTGAATGGCTGGGTGTCCCCAATCGCCTGGAAACACAGCTTGTCCCGAAAGAATATCCTTTGCATACTATTGCCGTGGAAGGGTTTCAGCAAGGTTTTGGGCTGTCCTCTCTTCGCGTTTTGAGTAAACTGATTAGTTCAATAGTTAAAGTCAGACAAATTCTCAAACAGGGAAATTTTCAAGGAGTATTCACAACTGGAGGTTATATTGCATGACTGGCGGTAATTGCAGCTCGTTCTTTGGGTTTACCTGTGGTTTTCCACGAATCTAATGCCTTACCAGGTAAGGTAACACGATTTTTTGGTTCTTGGTGTAGTGTAGTAGCAGTAGGATTTGCCGCAGCTACTGAATATCTGTCCCAGAGCCGAAGTATTTGTGTGGGAACTCCAGTCCGTTCCCAATTTCTAGAGACAGGTGATATATCTCTAGATTTACCAGTTCCTGATCATGCTCCTTTAATTGTAGTTTTTGGTGGTAGTCAAGGTGCCGTCGGGATTAATAAATTAGTCCGTCAGTCAGCTCCAGCTTGGTTTACAGCAGGTGCTTATGTAGTACATCTGACTGGTGAGCAAGATCCAGAAGCCGAAAATTTGCAACATCCCCAATATATATCATTGCCCTTTTATCACAACATGGCATCATTATTACGACGTGCCAATTTAGCCATTAGTCGTTCTGGGGCGGGAAGTTTAACAGAATTAGCTGTTTGTGGGGTGCCGGCCATTTTAATTCCTTACCCTTTTGCGGCTGAAGATCATCAAACTTATAATGCACAAGTATTTACGAAAGCTGGTGCAGCGTTAATGTTCCAGCAGTCCGAATTAACTGCCCAGATATTAGAAACTCAGGTTTTGAATTTATTGCAGTCTGAGGATGAATTGGCGCAAATGGCAGTCAGGGCTAAGGCGATCGCTGTTCCTGACAGTGCGGATAAGTTGGCGTCATTAGTACAGGAAGTCTTGAATAATTAAACCACCTAAAAGTATATAATTACACAAGAATTGAGGTTGTACTCGTAATTAAACTATATCTAGAGGATATTTGGATAGAAACGTGCACTCAAATTTTGGCACTTAGTTGGGATTTCATCCGTCATCACTAATTATTAACATTTAGAAAGTCGAAAATAGGAGGATAAATTGAAAATAACATTTATTAATAAAACACTGATTACATTATTAGGCTTATCAGTTTTATTAATCCCTGCTAAAGCATCAGCACAACTGATACCCCAACCTTGGGTTTCTGTGGGTGGTAAAGATGGTGATGTTACTTATGCTATAGGTGCAAGAGCTTTAAATTTAGGAGTAGAAGTAGGACGTAAACGAAAAGACTCTACGGGAGTAGACGTTTTAAAATTCATCAATTTACCAGTTGTTTCACCTTATGTCGGATTAGGTTGGTACTCTGAAAACAAAGGGGTGGCATTTTCTGGTGGTGTACAAGCCAATGCAACTCAGAATGTTTTTGTAGGTGCAGGTTACAATTCGGTGAGAGGATTAAATGGACAAATAGGAATAAAATTTTAATAGCCCAACCCTAATTTTACTGAGAAAATTTGTGGGATACCCATCCCACAAGAATTTTCTTCTGAGACTATTTTAGCTTCTGTCAATTGTATCAATACCTCCGTCACCACCATCGGTTAACGCTCTTTCATCATGTACAGCAGCTAATCACCGTAATGGTATTTCCACAACAAATTCAGTTCCTTCTCCTGGAACTGAATTACAAGTTAACTGACCTTGATGTTTTTTGACTACAACCTGATAACTAATTGACAAACCCAATCCTGTCCCACTACCTACAGGTTTAGTAGTAAAAAATGGATCAAATATTTTTGGTAGAACTGCTTCTGTTATACCAATACCATTATCAAAAAACCGGATTTTTATATTACTAGAGTCTGTGAGTGTAGTAGAAATACGAATTAAGGGATAATTTTGATTCTGTTCTCCATGATTCAAGATTTTCACCTTCGCTACTACCCACTCAGCATTAAGTAATGAATCTTCCAAAGCATCTATAGAATTACTGAGAATATTCATAAACACTTGATTCAGTTGACCCGCATAACAATTGACTTTTGGTAGTTGTGCATATTCTTTAATAACTGTAATTGCTGGACGATCTTTATTTTTCTTAATTCGATGCTGTAAAAGCATCAAGGCGTTATCAATTCCTTCATGAATATCTACAGGTTTCATCTCAGCTTCGTCTAAACGAGAGAAATTGCGTAAACCTAAAACAATATTTCTAATTCGCATACTTCCAGCATTCATAGACTCTAGAATTTTGGGGATATCCTTGACTATAAAATCTAATTCTATTTCCTGAATTTTCTGGAGAATTACAGGAGTAGGTTGGGGATATTCTTGCTGATAATCAGTAATTAAATCTAGCAAGTCTTGAATATAGTTATTAATATGGTCGATATTCCCAAAAATAAAGTTAATCGGGTTATTGATTTCATGTGCTACTCCCGCTACCATTTGTCCTAAAGAAGACATTTTTTCACTCTGAATTAATTGTGTTTGAGTGCGTTGCAATTCCTGTAAAGTTTGCTGAAGATTTTGATTTTTTTCGTTCAGTTCTGCTGTTCTTAAAACTACTTTTTCTTCTAGTGTATGGCTATATTCTTCCAAATTCTGATTAGCTTGTGCTAAATTCTGATAAAGAATGGCATTTTCTAGAGATATTGCTGTTTGGGTGGTTAAGAGTTTCAGAATTTCTATCCGATTTTCGGTGAAAGCACCAGTAGTGAGATTATTTTCCAAATAAAAAATGCCAAGTAATTTCCCCTGATTAATAATCGGGATACACATAAGACTCTTAGGCTTTTGTTGAGTGATATATTTCTCAGATTGTAAAGAAGTTACAGCCATTGCATCATCAATAACTAGTATTTCTCTAGACCGTTTCACATAGTTAATCAAAGCAATAGGTACATCATTGCTACGCTCCAAATTCATGCGTGGAAATTCTGTAGAGATAGACGCAAAAGTTGAACTTGAAGTTACTGCGGTAACAATTAAGTTCAGTTCTTTACCCTCATTTAAAATCAAAACACATCGAGATGCTCCCGCATTCTCCATCATAACTTCCATTAATCTTACTAGTAATTGCTCAAGTTTAATTTCTCCAGATAATGCTTGAGATGCTTTAATCACAGATGCTAAATCTAAAGAATTAGAAATACTTGTATTTGAGCTAACAATAGTGGTTTGGTGACTAATATTAGATACGAATGTACTACTAGTAGAAGTAGTTACATCGTTGACAGTAACTTTAAGCGACTCTAGCGACAAATCATGTTGAATTAATTGAGGATATCGCTCTCGCAAATCATCAACTTTGGCTAATGCTCCCCAGTGTAGATAAGCATAGTAGGATTTATTTAAGTAAATTTGAGCTATGTTTTCTTTGCCCCATTCTAGATAGAATTTAGCTGCAAGTTCGTTAGCAATAGCTTCATCATTGATATAATCATGTTCTTTCGCAAGGGATATCGCTTGATCATAATTATCCATTGCTTCTAGATATTGACCCAGAACTCGATATTTTTCTGCCTCTATTAAATAAAATTGATGTGAAAAATTCATGGGTGCATATTGCGCCCATTTTTGGATTTTTTTCTGATAGATTACTACTTGTTCAAGAATTTTAACTTGTTCAATTTTTTCCACATCAGGATATATCGCTAACCACACTAATGAACTATAGAAATATAATTGAGGGGTAATTATTTTTCCTATGCCACCATGTAAATATTTCTCAGCTAAAATAGCATTTTGAAGTGCCTCAGGATATTTGGCAAATAAATAACATAATTGAAGTTTACATAAATATAGATGTAAAAGTGCTATACCATCATTTGCAGCCAGATGAAGTGGTAGCATTTTTTCTTCATCATATGCTGAACCAACTAAATTATATTTATCTTCAACACATCCCAGCAAATTTAAAATTCCCTGTTGGATTATTTGAGTATAATGCAATACTCGTTCTTGATTAATTTGTTTGATAAAATTGCAATAAGATACTATTTCCTTTTGTAGATTTACCAGTTCTTTACCCGCAAAATAAGCAGTATAAGAATAAGCTTGAAGCGCATAAGAGCCAAATTCTAAGTCTCCTGTTTCCAGACTAATAAAATAAATGTCTAACAGAGGTATTAGTGTTTCTTTAATATCTTCTTTCCACGGTCTAATCAGTTGATTAAATGTCTCGATAACTTTTACATTGACTGTTTTGGCATCAAACTTAGATACAAGATTTAAAGATAGTTTTCCAAATTCGTAACCATTCTCAATATCTTCTTCTACCCCACAGAGTATTAACCCATAAGCAACATATGCAAAGGCAGATAATGCTGTATTACCATACTTTAGAGATAGATTTATCTGTTTAAGAACAATCAGCAAAAACATATTAGGAGAGGACTGATAGATAAAAACAGTTGTACTGGATAAAAGCCGCATAACTGCTAGTATTTTAGCTTCTGTCATCTCTGGTAGATCAATTAAATCCTTGATAGATATATTCTCTAAATTGGCAGATGTGACTGCCATTTCTAGCTGAACATCTGATTGATTGGGATTCTCAGGAAAATCTAACCCAAACAAATTTAAAGCATCTAGTGCAATTTTTACAGCTTCAGTTGCTTTATTTTGTGCTCCATAAGCCTGAAGCTTAACTTCATAAACTTTGACTTTATCAAGTAGTTGTTTAGCTTGTTGCAACACTATTTCTACTAGTTCTTCTGTCTGCTGAAACTCACCAGCTAGATATGCAGCTTCTGCTGCGTTCTCATACAAAGCTAGAGCTAGCTCATATTTTTGATCCCAACTATCATTGGTTAGTAATTCAATTCCTGTAGTTAAGTATTTAAGAGATGCTCTATAAGCAGTTGATGACAGAGCTTTACGTCCAGCAATTAAATTTATATGAGCCAATTCATCTCGCTGATTTTGCTCTGTGATCAATTCTATCGCAATATTCAAATGATTAGCTAAATCAAAAATCTTTTCTTCTTTCTCTAAACTAGAAATATTTTTTAACAAAAGCAAACCTATTTTTAAATGAATTTGCTGTTTTTCCTGTCCAGAAATTAAATAATAAGCAGCTTGCTGCACTCGGTCGTGGACAAATTTATATTTACAAAATTGAGCATTATTAGTTGATATCTCTTTTAGTTCTTCACTATTAATATTTAATTTCTCACTAAAGTTTATTGATAATCTATGATTAGTCTCTGTTTGACATAATATTAATCCTTCTTGTAACGCTGGCAAAATTTCTGAGGATATATCTATCACAGATTTCTCCTCATACATGGTGAGGATATTCAATTTGAATTCATTGCCAATACAGGCAGCTAATTTGATGATTCTTTGGGTGCTTTCTGGCAGTTTTTTTATTTGCAAAACCATAAATTCTACTACATCATCTGTTAGAGATAATGCTTCTAGTCCTGATAAATCACACTGCCAATTACCAGCATCAAAGTTGAATTGAATTAACTTTTGATCATATAAAGATTTAAGAAATTGATTAATAAAAAATGGATTACCTTTAGTTTTTGTAAACACAATTTGTGTTAACGGTGAGACCTCTTCCCTGGGAGAATTAAGAGTATCAGAAATGAGATTATTTAAATCATCTTGAGTTAAAGGTGCTAAGACAATGGTATTAATTGTAGCTGTGGTTTTTTCTATTTCTTCTAAGGTTGATATTAATGGATGTACCGGAGAAATTTCATTATCTCGATATGCACCAATTACTAATAGACCTTGTTTATTTTCCTCCTGATTTTCTGGATTCCCTCTCAGAGGAGAAAGTAATGTTTCGGTCATTAACAATTTAATTAATTTTAAAGAAGTTAAATCTGCCCATTGTAAATCATCCAAGAAAATGATTAAAGGGTGTTCTTTAGTATTGAAAACCTGGATGAATCGCTGAAACAATAAATTAAAACGATTTTGAGCGGATGTTCCCGAAAGTTCTGTGACTGGTGGTTGCTTACCAATAATCCATTGTAGTTCAGGAATTACATCAATAATTAACTGAGCTTGTGTTCCCAAAGCTAAAAGAATTTCAGTCTCGCCATTGTTCAATTTTGGCATCAGATTCCGAAAGTATCTGTCCTGTTAAATCTCGAAATGCCTGTACTAATCCTGATAAAGGAATATCTCTTTTAAATTGATCAAATTTCCCCCGAATAAAGTATGGAAACAAAATCTTCTCATTACTACTATACTGCTTACCAATCATTTTATGGAATTCATTGATTACAGCAGTTTTACCAATCCCAGAAAAACCCACAACCAAAATTATTTCTTTAGTACCGTCCATGACACGTCTAAAACCAGTCAGAAGAGTTTCCACTGCTTGTTCACGACCATAGAGTTTTTCGGAAATCACAAAACAGTCGGATATGTCTCAGATTCGCAATGAAAAAGGGAGAATATTTCCAGTCTTTTGCCACTGTTTGTGACACAATTCCAAATCATGTTTTAATCCTAAAGCACTCTGATAACGGTCTTCAGCATTTTTAGCCATCAGGTTACTGACAATTTCCGATAAAATTGGCGGAATATTGGAGTTAAGCTGGTGAATTTTTGGTGGTTCTTTAGCAATGTGAGCATAAACCAACTCAATACTGTCAGTGCTGGTAAAAGGCAAGATACCAGTGAGAAGTTCAAAAAAGGTGACACCTAGAGAATAAAAATCTGTCCGGTAGTCAATACCCCGGTTCATCCGTCCTGTTTGCTCTGGGGAAATGTAAGCTAATGTTCCTTCTAAAACGTTAGGATTAGTCAGGAATTGAACTTCTCTCGGTAAGAGGGAAGCAATACTGAAATCAATGATTTTCACCTCATTGGTAGTCGGATGAATGAGGATATTGGCAGGTTTGATATCTTTGTGAATAATCCGATGACGATGTATTCCCTCCAGGGTAGTAGCAATTTCTATAGCAATATGAAAAAATTCACTGAGGGAAACTGTACTCTTTCCATTTTGTTGATTTGCTAATTGCCAATCTTTGAGAGAAATACCCCCATAATCTTCCATCACTAAAACATAACCGTGACGATAGCTCTCTAAACTATAAGGTTTGATTATACCTGAAACTTCCAGGTTTTTCGTGATGGTGTACTGATTACGAAATTGCGTAATTTCACTGAAGCTAGGATATTCATTCCGCATTAGTTTGAGGATGACCAGTTCTTGGTCTTCTTCTCTAATCCCCCGATAAACTAATGTTTTGCTACTTACGTAAATTGGCTCAATTAAACGATAGCCAACAATAGATAACGTATTTAATCCTATTAGCATTTACCCTCGATGTGAATATTTATGTATCGTCTTATATTCTCATGATTTTTTCTGAATCTTAGGAAAATTTAGATTTTATTTTTAAAATTGTAGCTTTTAATACAATTCAATCAAACAATGACAAATTTGCAGTGATAATCAATCAGCCACTCTTTCAGGAATAGTTTATCATACATTGTATAATCTAGGCTAATGAATTATTAAAAATCAACACTACTTATAAATTATATCTTGTATGCAAATTCATCACAACTAATAAAGCACCTCTGATTAATTTATCCCAATTTTCGCTGTCTAACTCAGATAGGGCTATTTTTTGAGTTGCTGGTCGATAATGAACAATACTGTTGCGAATTTTATAAACAAATTTTTCAATTTTTTCATCTTCACTACCACCCAAAGAAGTTTTGACTTCACTAAATAATCGTTTTGCTTCTGGTGAAGAATTATCAATAATATTGGCAAGTGAATCTTCTTCTTTTGCTTTCCAACCCAAAATTTTTTCCATTTCATTAGAGAAATGAATTAGTGGTATTGAAATAGAATTATTTTTACATAATTCATCTAATTTAGCTATAGAAAACATTTGTTCTATACATCTATAAATATCAAGAAATGAATATTTCCAAGATGTGGAGTTAAGACTAAGTAATAAATTTTCATAGGGAATATTATCTGAGCCTTCTAAAAATATTTTCTCAAATATATCAAGCGTTTCCTTAGAAAATTTTAAAGACAGATTATGATTATTTTTTATAATATAAAAACCAGAAATTTTTTCTAATTGTTCTTTTTTAAAAGGAGAATCTTCTGATATTTTATATATCTGAATTTTATCAAAGTATTTAATCACATCATTATAATCGTGTCCTGAGTATTGGGAATCTTGATTTTGACAAAGTATTTCATCCAAAATCTCATATACATTAGCATCTTGACGAACAGGAAGTTTTAATTCAAATAACATAGCTGTTACAATCCCTGCATTTAATGAGAAATTAATAATTATTTCCTCAAATTCTACTGATTCAAACCAACCTATAACAACAAAATAATCTTGTTGCTCAAAATTCATATAAGCTGTAGTAAAATTTTGTAAAATTATTAATTGTTGTTCTTTTTTTATTTTTAATTTTTTAAGCCATTCTTTTTCATAATCATCTGTTTTAATGTATGGGTCTTTTGCTGGTTCATATTTTTGAATAAAATCAATTTCTATCTGACCAACGAAAGTCATCAATGAAGAAAATATATATGTATTGGCTTGTTTCATATTTCTTGACATATAAAATTAATAAGCTCTCCAACAAGTTGTCATTGTGGTAATATTAAAATTATCTTCAATCAGGGCATTAAAAGCTTTTAAGAAAAATTCTTTTTCAAAATCTCCAGATTTACCCGGCTTCTGCATAATTAGCTCATTTAAAGTATCAAAATCCAGAAAATTTTTAATATCATAATCATTCATGGAATCAAGTCGAGATATCAATTCATCAGCGTGATTTGTGACAGTATTTAAATTATATTTTTGCTTTTCTTCTGAATATGGGTTAGGGTTACCAGGTCTACCAAATATTTTCAATGCTATAGCTGCCACAAATCCACCACAAGCGGGTTGACTAGCAAAGAGGTCTTTGCCATTTTGAAAACGACCTTCTTCTTCATTTGAATTTTCATATTTACCAAATAATTTATCAAATCTAGCCAGATATTTAAGTATAGTATAGAACATATCAGTAAACATCTTATTAGATGTAGCTTCTATAAAATCTTGCTTTGTAAATTCATCAGCCAAGCGTTCTTTTATATCAATTTTTTCTTTTCTTGTACCAAATATTAAAAATAATTCAATAACTTTATCTGCTTGAAATTGACCAGCTTGGGAGCGTCGTCTTGTATCATTTACTTCTAAAACTTCCACTATTTCAGGGTCTTTATTTATTTCTTTAATAATTGAACGAAAAACCGTTTCCAATTGTCTTCTTAAATTCCAAGGAACTTGTCCTGTATTTAGAACTAACATTCGATATATTAAACTATTTGTAGTTAGAGCAACCCAATATTCTACCCGCATTTTTCTATTTTTCAAGTCTTCTCTCGAATCTTCTATTGCTTCAGTTATAGCAGTTGTTCTCTGCATACCATCAATTATAGATATATTTTCTTTTGGAACTTTATTTATTGCTGTTAAAAAAGATTTTTCATCTAGATGATCTAACTTATTGAAAACTTCGTTTTCAACAACAACCCCTAATACTACAGGTGGCAATACTGTACCTGATGCTAAGTCTTTAATCATTCTTTTTCGGATATGAATAGCTGTACTTGTTTTCAAAGCTTCTCTTTGTCTTTCAATTCCTCCACCACTTTCATATACACTTTTTATGAAATCAAGATACTCACTTATGCTTAATTGCGTCATAATAGAGTAACAATTTACTCTTTCATCTTTTAATTTATCCATTTTATTTCTATCCATAAATTTAGATATATAATTATATCATATTCAGAGCTAAATCCGTGGAGCGGCCGGAAAGCCCGCCTGACCTAGCAGGCAAGATGCCTGCTCCACGGCTAAAAAGTAATCCTAAACTGCTAAAACACGCACTAAGAAAGCCCATTTATCCGCAGCTTCTTCAATAATCTTTACCGTCGGCTTACCTGCACCATGTCCGGCTTTAGTTTCAATTCTAATTAGTACGGGTGCATCTCCTCCTTGAGATGCTTGCAAAGCGGCAGCAAATTTGAAACTATGAGCAGGAACTACCCGATCATCATGATCTGCTGTGGTAATCAAGGTGGCTGGATAAGCTATGCCTGGTTTAATATTATGTAGGGGCGAATAAGCATACAAAACTTTAAATTCATCTGGGTTTTCGGACGAACCATATTCAGGAACCCAAGCCCAACCAATGGTAAATTTATGAAACCGTAACATATCCATTACCCCCACTGCGGGTAAACCTGCACCAAATAAATCAGGACGCTGTGTAATACAAGCTCCCACTAATAAACCACCATTACTTCCACCCGCGATCGCTAATTTAGCAGATTTTGTATAGTTATGATTAATCAACCATTCTGCTGCGGCAATAAAGTCATCAAAAACATTCTGCTTTTTCTCTTTCATGCCCGCTTGATGCCATTCTTCTCCATATTCTCCACCACCACGAATATTTGGTAAAGCATAAACTCCACCCATCTCTAACCAAATTAATAAACTCACGGAAAATGTGGGAGTTAATGAAACATTAAAACCTCCGTAGCTATACAGATAAGTAGGATTATTTCCATCTAAATTCAGACCTTTTTTATGAGTAATAAACATGGGTATTTGTGTACCATCTTTACTTTGGTAAAATACCTGTTTTGTCTGATAATCATCAGGATTAAAATCAACTTTTGGCTGACGGAAAATTTCACTTTTACCCGTGTTCATGTCATAGCGATAGATGGTTCCTGGTGTAGTAAAACTAGTAAAACTGTAAAAAGTTTCTGTATCATTACGCTTACCACCAAAACCACTTGCTGAACCAATCCCTGGTAATTCCACTTCCCGGATGAATCCACCATTGAGGTCAAAAATTTTAATTTGGCTTTGAGCATCTTGAAGATAATCCGCAACAAATTGATGATTGAGTATGCCTACACTTTCTAAGGTTTCTGCTGATTGGGGGATAATTTCTTGCCAATTTTCTGGGGTAGATTGTTTAGTATCAATAGCAATTACTTTTCCCCTTGGTGCATTTAAATCCGTGCGGAAATAAAAGATATCTTCTGTATTGTCAACAAAACTGTAATTGGCAACAAACTCATTGATTAGTTCGACAACTTCCCCATTGGGACTAGTCAAATTTTTATAAAATACCAAATTTCTATGGTCAGTTCCCAACCAAATAGAAATAATTAAATATTGTCCATCTTCTGTGACTTCACCACTAAAACCCCATTCTTTCTGGTCAGGACGATGATAAATCAATACGTCATCTGTTTGTAGAGTGCCTAATTTATGATAGTAAAGTTTTTGATAATAGTTGACATCTTCCAATTTGGTTTTTTCATTTGGTTGATCATAACGACTGTAGAAAAAACCTTGATTATCGTATGTCCAAGATACACCTGAAAATTTAATCCACTGGAGATGGTCAGGTCGGTCTTCACCTGTTTCTACATCACGTACTTTCCATTCTTGCCAATCTGAACCCGAAGTAGATAAACCATAAGCTAACAGTTTACCATTATCGCTCAAAGCTAATCCAGAAAGAGCAACTGTACCATCCGGTGACAGTTGGTTAGGGTCAAGTAAAACTCTCGGTTCATCTTCAAGACTTTTCAGAGTATATAGAACACTTTGATTTTGCAGTCCATTATTTTTAAAGTAAAAGTAGTTATCTCCTTCTTTAAAAGGAATACTATATTTTTCATAATCCCAAAGTTGGGTGAGTCGCTGTTTAATTTTTTCCCGAACCGGAATTTGCTCAAGATAAGTAAAAGTAACTTGATTTTGTGCTTCAACCCAAGTTTTGGTTTCTTGCGAATCCGGATCTTCTAACCAACGGTAAGGGTCTGCAACTAAAATACCGTGGTAATTATCAACTTGATCGATTTGATAGCTAGATGGATAAGTCATGTTGAGGGAGATGGGGGGATGGGGAGATGGGGAGATGAAAAGACTTATATAAACTGCTCCTCTGCTCCCTATCTCTCCAATTCTACACAGATGCCATCAATTTTTCGCCTTTTAACATTCTAGCCGCAGCTTCTAATAATGCTTCTTCCAAATAAGGCTTAGTAAAATAGCCACTAGCACCAAATTGAATCGCCATTTGTCTGTGTCTATCTGCTCCGCGTGAGGTCAGCATAGCTATCGGTAGATGATTTAGATTCGCGTCTTTCTGAATCCGGGAGAGTAACTCCAGTCCATCACAACGTGGCATTTCAATATCACAGAATACAATATCGCAAGGTAGACCAGAACGTAGTTTATCCCAAGCTTCTTGACCATCCCGTGCTTGTTCAACTCGATAACCGGCTTTATTAAAGGTGAGCGAAAGCAACTCACGTACAGTAATTGAGTCATCCACAATCAGTACAGTTGGATCAATCTTCGCTTCTTCGGGTGGTGGTGTAATTTTATGTTGCCAAGCGGTGCCACCAACTTGTTTAGACATCCGTCCTTGGAAGATGTCGATAATTTCTAGTACATCAGCAATCGGCATAATCCGACCATCCCCCAGCACCGTCGCACCAGCTACTCCGATGGGTTTAGGTGCTGTCCTTCAAATTGTTTAATAACGATTTCCTGTTCATTTAATACCTGGTCAATTTGTAAAGCGATGAGAGTATTTGCCGATCGCACTACCACGACAGAAACCATATCATCATCTCGGCTTCCCCCATAAACACTACCGCGACTGATTTGGCGATTAAAAGTTAATAACTCTTTTAATGGTCGGAATGGTAATACTGTATCTCGCCAGTAAATAAATGATTGTCCATCCGCACTTTGCTGAATATTTTTTAAGGGGATGTTGAGAGTATCTTCTACCCCATCCATTGGGAAAGCGATTCTGGCTTTATCGGAAACACAGCAGAGAGCTTTACAGATACTCAAGGTTAATGGTAAACGAATCGTGAATAGAGTTCCCTTGCCAATCCCGGAATCGGTATTAACTATACCGCGAATTTCGCTAATCTCCGACCGCACTACGTCCATTCCTACACCACGACCTGCGATTTCATCGGCTTGGTCTTTCATCGAAAACCCTGGTTGAAATAACAGGTCATAGACTTCTAAGCGCGAGATGGTTCTAGCTTGTTCTGGATTAATTAAGCCAATTCTTAAAGCTTTGGCTTTCACCTTTTCTGGATCAATCCCTGCTCCATCATCACCTACGGAAATTACAGTTTGGTTTCCTTGGTGAAAAGCGCGGATAGTAATGATTCCGGTGGGTTGTTTACCAGCAAGTTCCCGAACTTCTGGGGTTTCAATCCCGTGGGCGATCGCATTATTCAGCATATGGGTCAAGGGATCTACCAAATGATCCAAAATCATCTTGTCGATTAAAGTATCTCCACCTTCAATCATTAACTCGACTTGTTTACCGCATTTAATGGCATTATTCCTGACTCCTAGCCGCAAACGATCAATGGTTTGAGCAAAAGGTACCATTCGCGCTCTGGTTAATCCTTCCTGTAGTTGAGTAGTTACCTGTCTAAACTGTCTGGCTACTCGCTCGGTTTCTTCAGTCACAAAGTCAATGTCACTCGCTGACTCCCGCGCCCGAACAATGAATTCAATCATCTCTTGGGATAATGTATGGAAGGGTGTAAAGCGATCCATTTCTAGAGCACTAAAACCATCGGCATGGATTTCCGCACTTGGTAGAGCAAAGTCCCTGCTTCTCCGACTGGCTAAAAGTGAAGCTTCCAAGAGCGAGCGCTCATACAATTCTTGCATTCTCGCCCCGACATCAGAAAGTTGTTGCACTTGAATGAGCAAGTTATCTAGCGACTGTCGTAAACGGTCATGATTCTCTTCTAATGTATTTCGATTTACGACTAACTCCCCAACTAAGTTACTCATATCATCCAGTTGTTTGACTGGTACCTTCATGGTTTCTTCAAATTTAGGTAGCCGTGTCCGAGCATTTTTGTTGACAGTAACTGCCCTAGTGGGATTTTGATATAATTTTGTATCTGTATCAGCCAGGAGGTCTTCTAACTCCTTAAATTCATCTTTCATGGCTGATGAAGCTACTAGCTTTGCCGATGCTGCCACAATAGTGGGAGTCTCTAATGGCATTTGTTCTGGTATGACTAGTGTTTCATCGCTCTGAGTAGATAGTAAAGCTTCCAGTGCCGCAAAATCATCTTCTCCAATTGAGTTTGAATTAGCAATAGTTGCCGGTTCTTCCTCTAGTAATGCTTCTAACTCAGCAAAATCATCTAGCAGTAAACTTTCATTTTCTATAGTTACTTCTGATGTTACAGGAATACTAATTTCTTCCCTAATTATTGATATTGATGCCGATGGCTCAATCAAACCCAGATCATTAACTAAATCTTCGGTCAGATTGTGCTCAATTTCTGGCATTAAATCATCAGTTAGTTCACCAAAAGAGGGTAATTGGCTATCTATATTTGCAACTAACTCTTCGGGTCTAACTAATTCCATTTCTGAAGTTTTTACTGTAGCTAGAGTTATATCTAGCTCACTAGTATCAGGTATATCCCCAAATAAATCTGTGGTAAAGGGCTGAATATGAGTGGATTCCCTTGCGGCTAACTCCACCTCTGCTGTGTCTAGAGTTATATCTAACTCACTAGTATCAGGTATATCCCCAAATAAATCTGTGGTAAAGGGCTGAATATGAGTGGATTCTCTTGCGGCTAACTCCACCTCTGCTGTGTCTAGATTTATATCTAACTCACTAGTATCAGGTATATCCCCAAATAAATCTGTGGTAAAGGGCTGAATATAAGTGGATTCGGTGGCGGCTACTTCCACTTCTGCTGTGTCTAGAGTTATATCTAGCTCACTAGTATCAGGTATATCCCCAAATAAATCTATGGTAAAGGGCTGAATATAAGTGGATTCGGTGGCGGCTACCTCCATTTCTGCTGTGTCTAGATTTATATCTAGCTCACTAGTATCAGATATATCCCCAAATAAATCTATGGTAAAGGGCTGAATATGAGTGGATTCGGTTGTGGCTACTTCCATTTCTGCTGTGTCTAGAGTTATATCTAGCTCACTAGTATCAGGTATATCCCCAAATAAATTTGTGGTAAAAGGCTGAATATGAGTGGATTCTCTTGCTATTGTTTCTCCTGTAATAGCTTGTAAACTTTCATCGCTACTGTCATTATTAGTATCAAACAAATCAATATCTAAATCAGCAAATCTTGAGCCAGAATCAGTCGTAGCTGCATCCTGATTGCTAAATTCCGACGTAAAACTTAAAGGTTCTAACTGTTGTGAAAAGCTATCTTTTTCTGGTAAAGATACCAGAGTATCACTAATTAGAGGAGTAGAGGCAGAACTGATTTGTGCTAAATCATCAAATAAATTTTCTTCAACTTGTGAATCAAACGTCAGTTCCAGAGATTGATCCGGTTGAAAGAAGGTCATATCAAAATCTTCTAAATCAAAATTAGTTATAGAAGGAGATATGTCTGGTGTATCTGTAAAAATGTCATGATCAGCAGCAGATGCGAACAAAATACTATCTAAATCTCTAGCTACATTTTGTTCAGATTCAGGATTAAATAGAGGTTGTTCTATTGGGTCTGCTGGACTCCAAAAGTTGTTTAGATCATCTTCTAAACTAGAGACTTCTAGCGCTGGTGGTGAATCAAATAAATCACCAATTTCTGATTTTTCTAAATGTGATATATTTTCTACCGATTCTGTAAATATGTCATCCAGAGATAAATTTTCTGGCTGTGATTGGGGAAGTTTATCTGGCAAATTTTTAGTATTTTCTAAAAATAAATCATCTAAATCTATTTGAGTTTGGGTAGATAGTTGTGGCTGCTGATGTTTATCTGTGGGTAATAGTTCTTCGTTATCTAATGATAATAACAATAAATCTGTAGTTACTTCATTAGTACTGATATTACTTGTTTGTATTTCTTCAGCAGTGACAGTAAATTCCTCTAAAATATCATTTGGTGTTACATCTAATTCTGCTAGAATCTCCAGTTGAGAAGCAGTTAATTCTAAATTATGTGGTGATGGACTAGCACCAACAGTAAATTCCTCTAAAATATCAACTGCGGTTATATCTAAATCAAGAGCATCAATTTTGGTAACTTCTGTAGGTTGAGGATCAATTAGTTGGTTTTGTGATTCTGATAAGAAATTGTGATCACCAAATAATCTGGTTAAATCTTCAACATTAGATGTGGTAGCTTGCGGTTGTGTGTCCTCAACATGATCATCAAACAGAAAGTCAGCTAAAACATCATTATCCACATCTTCAGATGCTAACTCACCCATCTCTAAGTGATGGATTTTATTTGTGTCTAGAGTCTCCACTTGTTGCCAGCTAGTATCTAAATCTGGTGTTTCACCTTCAAACAGATCAGCTAGAGTATTTAATTCCGCAATTCCCACTGCTGAGCCATGAGTATCGGCATGATTGTGAGCTGATTCTTCTGGTTCAAATAAGGTGTTAACCGCAAAGTTATGGGGAGTTATGGTATTTACCACTATTTCTGGTAACTTTTCAGTCTTCTCTTCATTTGCAACCGCAAATAGACTACTAATATTATCCTGTAGCTGCTCCACTGGAGTTGCCGCCAAACTACTGGTAGTTTCTATTGCTACGGGCAGTTCCTCCGTTTTAGCCGCTATTTCTAATAATTCAATTTCTACTATGGGTAAGAAAGCTTGTAGTTGTGGACTAATAGTAATTTGAGCTTCCTTACCTTGGAGAACTAATTCTTGAGCTTGTTTGATTTCCGTAATCAGGATTTTAGCTAAATTTAGGTAGGAATTTTCCGGAGATGCGATCGCCGTTGATGTTGCTTGACATAAACCACACCAATTGGGTAAATGGAAAGACTCTCCTAGTTGAATTAATTTTTGGCAACAATTGAGTAGATTTTGACGTGTGGCTTCACTATTAGGTTGTTTAAATAATTGCAACATTTCCCGAAGGACTTGCAGCACTTGGTTACGAAAAGCATTTTCATCTAGAGTAACAGGTTGAGGTAATTTCGCCTGAGCAGGGATAGATTCTGGGATTGGGTTACCTCCTACCAATCGTTCTAAATGCTGATTCAGTCCTTGGAAGACTGGCTCAGTTTGTGACATCAACTTATTAGCTGCTTCTTCGGAAAGACCGAAAGGCCCTCCTAAATTCTTCAACAGTTCTTTTAGGGTATCAGATACATTGAGAAACAAAGACTCTAGCTTTTGATCAACCTGAACCGGATTATCTTTAAGGACTTTAAAGCAGTCTTCTAATCGGTGAGCAGTATGCTGGATGCTACTTAACCCCAGCATGGCCGCACCACCCTTAATCGAATGAGCCGCTCGAAAGACTTCATTAATCATTTCTGAGTCGTTGAGAGTATCTTGGAGACGTAACAACCCCTGCTCAATGGTATTCAGGTGGTTCTCTGGCTTCTTCAAGAAAATAACCTAAAATCCGCTGTTGTTGTTCCGGCAGCATAGTCACAAGTTAAGAGGTAAAAGGTCAAAGAAAAGGCAAACCACAAGGTAAAACGACAAATAGCAAAAGTAGAGATTGCTGTTTACTTTTGGATACCACTTGCGATTAGTCTGGTGACTAAAGGCACTGGCTTCTTTTGATTTTTGCCTTTTACCTTGATTCAGATGTAGTTTCCACACGGAAACGTTCTACAGAAGAAATTAAGTCACGGGATACACCCACTAAATGTTGGAGTGCACCTGAAACTCGTTGTGCTTCTTGAGAGGTTTCTTGAGCAGTCAGTTCTACTGATTGCATGACTTGAGCTACGGCGCGGGAAGTTTCCGTTTGTTCTACGGTATCAGTGGTAATAGAACACACCAAGATATCAATACGATTCGCAACTTGAATAATATTTTCTAGCGATCGCTTGGCTTCTTCTGCCAACTTTGTGCCTTTAATTACCTGTTGTGTACCTTCTTCCATCGCGGTCATGACCGAGCCGGTTTCGCTTTGGATTTGCATAACAATCTGTTCAATTTCTTTTAAAGATTTGGCAGATTTGTCAGCTAACTGGCGCACTTCATCTGCGACAATCGCAAATCCGCGTCCAGCTTCTCCGGCACGAGCTGCTTCTATACTAGCATTTAGTGCTAATAAGTTGGTTCTAGAGGCAATTTGGGAAATTAAGGCGACAATTTTGGAAATTTCTTGGGAAGATTCGGCTAATCTCTTCACCTTACGGGTAGTTTCCGCCACGGTTTCCCGGATTTCCAAAATCCCAGCTACAGTATTTTCTACAGCTTCTCCACCCTTAATCGCGATCGCACTAGCATCACGAGCGACAATTTCGGCTTCTCTAGCTGCTTCTGCTACCCGTTGAATAGAGTTAGTCATCACTTGCACGGAATTGAGCGTTACCGCCAATTCTTCGGCTTGTCGTAAAGCATCACTAGATAAGGCTCTAGCAAAAGTTTCGGAGTTAGTTGAACCCTTAGTTACTTCTCGTGCAGCCACCTTCACCTGTTGAACAATATCCCGGAGGTTTTGAATAGTCAGGTTAAAAGCATCAGCCACAGCGCCTAATACATCGGCCGTTACCTCAGCCTGAACAGTCAAATCTCCTCTAGCAGCGCCTTCCACATCATCCAAAAGACGAATTACTTGACGCTGAAGATTTTCTTTAGCTTCTTCTTGTTCATCTGCTTTACGTTGGGCTTCATTGGTCGTAGTAAAAATCACCCGTGCCATATCATTAAAGCCCGTAGCTAACAGCCCTAATTCATCCTCAGAATAAACAGTAGCTTGGACATTGAGATTACCTTGACGGACAGAATCAAACTGTGTTTGCAAATCCTTCGTGGTACGACGAATTTGTTTGAGGGTAAGATTTCCCATCAATCCAGCGATGCTACCTCCAGCGATACCTGCGGCTAATGCCATCGCCCAACCAGTACTTCGCACAGCGCCCCGTTGTTCTGGGGGAGAGAAGTTAGTCACGCCAAAACTGACTAAAGCCACAACCACGGCGGAAGCTAAACCGACAGTTCCACCGATGTACCATTGTTTTTTATCCAGAGCGGCATTTTCTAATGGTGCTAACCAGCCTTGCTCAACATTGAGATGAGGTTCTAACTTGGAAATATCTGATTGAGTAAAGATGGGAACTACTTCTTGAGAACCTGTGATTGTAAATAGTTCCTCTTCACGTTCGCTGCTAGCATTACTAGATCCAGTATCAGTATTTCTCCCAGTCATAATACTGCGATTATCCATTTGATTGGACATCAATCCCAAATCATCAAAATTAGCATCTGGGTCGATTTCAAATCCTGGGATATTACCTAGATCATCAAATTCGGCAAAATCGTCTAAAAACTCGATATTATGCTGATGATTTGGGACAGGCATCGGAGCATCTTCATCAGCCGTGAGGGTATCTGCACCAAAGGCGGACTCAAATGCTTCTATATCAAAACTATCATCATCAAAATTTTCTGCTGTTGTCCCACTCAGTTGCATTGGCTTTTCTGGTAAGGGATGATTAATATTGTGAGCTAACTCAGGAGTTTTAGAGTTGATTTCTAATGGAGAGAATTGATGATTTGGTGCAGTGGCGACTAGTCGATCTGGATGGATTTCCCTAGAACTGATTATTCTAGTAGAATCACCATGATTGTTCTGGTCAACAATGGTGTTGTCTTCATTTTGAAAGTGAGAAGTTGCCAGATGGGAACTGTCCAGAGTAGATAGCTCCGCTTCTGACTGGTTGAATAACTCAGGAGTAGCTGGCCAGTGATTGTCAGTATCTTCGGTAAAAGGTGAATACTCAGCCTGATTCTTATCGGTTAAAGAAGAATCATGGGGAGAATTGGCACCATTGAGGGCTGTATCTTCTTGCCAGAAAGCCGGTAGTTCTAGTTCTATTGATTCTTGCCAGCCATTATTATGTGCATCCTGGGTTGGAGATGATGGACGTAAAGCAAAAGGATCATCGTTAAACGCTGTTACTTCTGAGGTTGAGTCAAATTGGATTTCCTCTGATCCCATGCTAAAAGGACTAAGTAAAGATAAATCTTCCTCTGGATTTGCAGAAGGTTGATAATCACCAAAGGCTTGCAAATCAAAATCTTGGTTCAGTAATTCTCCACCCAAGCTTTCCGTAATTTCCGTAGAACTTGTGGAGTTATTTTCAGATATTTGAGCAAAATTGGCTTCATTAGTCTCAATTTGGCCTAATAGCAGGTATTGATTACTGTTTTCCACGCCATTAGTAGCAAAACCAATGATATCTGGATCATTTGTTGATTTTAATACCTGTTCATATTCGATTTTTGCTAAATCATATTGTTGTAAAACGTAATAAATATGACCCCGTAACAAATGAGAATTTGGGTCTCCTGGAAACTTACGTAATATTTTATCAACTATAGCTGATGCATCCTCGTAATTCCCTTGAGTGTAAGCTGTTACCGCTTCTTGATATGTTTGATTGTAATCATCTAAACTTGTTGCCATTTGCTCCCCCTCAATTTCATCCTGCCCACCTAGCACTCCGTACAATTGCTATTTGATCAAGCAGTCTTAGATACCGCTTGTTACTCGTATCTAGTAGCCACTCTCCACGTAGAAAAGGAGCCATAGCATCTGGTACATTGGTGGGTGGGATGAGATGCTGTACATCCAGCCAGTCCATACCACCAATTTCTTCTACAGCTAAACCCACAATTGTGTCCTGTTCTTCAATAGCAATTACCGCAATTTCAGCTCGATCCGTATTTAATGCCGTTGCTTGCCCCAGAAACTGACCTAAATCAGCTACCCAAATTACTCGACCTCGTAAATTTAGAGTACCCAAAAGTAGAGGAGAAGCATTAGGAATAGGAGTGATTCGATCCGGACTTAGTTCAATCACCTCCCGAATACCAGTGGCTTGTAATGCAAACTCTTGATGCGAGGGAATGTAAAACCGTAAATGCAGTTCACCTTCAGGAGTTTCTACTTGTAATTCTGGGCGAAAGTGGTCTTGACCCCCACCATTTAAAAAATCTGGTTTACTAAGCATTTTCTTTTCATTCCTATCCTCGCAGCAGTTGTTTGACTGTTCCCACCAATTCGGTGGGTTGGAATGGCTTGGCTATGTAAGCGTCAGCACCTTGTTTCATCCCCCAATAGCGATCAAATTCTTCACCTTTAGAAGAACACATCACTACTGGCACATTTTGGGTTTTTGGATCAGACTTTAAGCGACGACAAAGTTCATAACCGTTCATTCGCGGCATGACAATATCCAGTACGACCAAATCGGGTGGTGTACTTTGAATCGCCTCTAAAGCTTCTACTCCATCACCAGCATGAATGACTTGTAAACCACTAGCTTTTAAGAGGTCTGTAATCATCTCCCTTTGGGCAATACTGTCTTCCACAATTAGCACTGTACTCATAAATGCCTATCTACCTCCTGATGTAGACGTTCCTTTTTGGAACATTCCCTGATCCCCCATGAAAAATTAAGTGTATAATTTTATCTATTTTTTTCCTAATCTACTCACCTATGGCACTGCACTAGATTTAGATGATTCTGTGATAACATTTTTTACCCGATCTTGAGAGTAAATCAACAAGTCTTGTATCCTGTTTGGATGCCCACAGCGGCATCTATATTGATATATTTCTCCACTAGCATTAGTAATTCATTGTCGGTAAATGGTTTGGTTAAATAATCTGTTGCTCCGACCATCCTAGCTCTGACTCGATCAATAAATCCATCCTTACCAGTCAACATAATAATGGGTACAAGTCGAAAAACGCTGGAATGTCTGAGCATGGCACAAATTTCGTATCCATCTAATTGGGGCATGGTAATGTCACATAGAATTAAATTCGGTTTGAGTGGAAACACTAAACTGAGTGCTTCTAAGGGATTAGTGATGGAAATTACTTCATAGCCCTGTGGTTTTAAGATTGTCTCTATAGTTTCGCAGATTGCGATCGCATCCTCAATACATACTATCCGCCTCTGCTGTTGATTAGAGTCAGACCAATCAGATGTTTGGGTCACAGGTTGAGAAGTCGTACCATATCCTAGTTGTAACCAGCCTTGTTGTACATAGGGATAAATCGCCTTAGAAACTGTTAAAATATCACGATTAAGATACCGTGCTAATTGACGGAGGGTAGTTTTCCCATCTGCCCAATGTTGTAGCTTGGTGACTGTGTTAGCAGGCAGTGAGGAACGTAACTTGACGACATCAGCCAACATTGGCAATTGTTCGGGGGATTGAATCTGTGGATACAATTGTTTCCACTCTTGCACCTGTTTAGTAACTAAAGCTACTAAAGGAGCAATTTCCAAAGTAGTTAATTGTGGAACTAGTGCTGTACCCAAATCAAAGATAAAACTACCTTGATGTAAACTTAACAAATCAAACAGAGTCTCATGTACTAAACCGTGAATGATACTACGTGCTTCTTTGGGATTGATAATATTTCGCTCCAACAGCTTCCACAAATAAGCATACTCTGGAGCGTTGGTTGATGCTAGCGATGCAATTTGCATTTCATCAAGTTGCTTATCAACGCGATAATGACGTAAGTAATCTCCGATACGGGATAAATGACTATCTCCAGCTTGACAATAAACAATTTGACCATTCAGAAAAAAGACAAACCAAGACTGGGGTTTGCTCTCTCCACTAGAGCGGGAGGTGAAACCTTCATCTGTACCTAATTTATTGGTTTGGTAGGAAGCACGAGCTTCCACCCACAATTGTCCAGTTCGTTGTCCTAACTCAATCAATTGCAGGATACTGCAAATATCAATTTCATTTAAATTTCCCTGCATTTAGCTAAAAGATACTCCTTCTAATTCTGTTGACATTCTTGATTAATTCTAAATTTTCGCTGTTTTGGGGTTCCAGTCAGTAGATAATGTAGTAGATATTGACCCATTGGCAAGATTATTGCTTATATAGGCATTCCCATAAGCGAAATATTACGTTATTAACTTATAACTTTTGTTATACAAGTTCATAAAGTTAGTGATCAGATGGAATTTAACATCACAGTTGCCCAGGCAAAATATAAAGACAATCCATAGCTTTGTCGGTCTTGTGCTGCTAAACTTAGGTTAAACGAGACAATTTCACAGAATTATCTTAAGGTATATCTCAAAACTCGGACATCAAGTGCATCAAAAGGATTAACGGTGTGCTGTATTTAGCAGAAGTACAAAGGCAAAGAGGCGGCTTACTTACTAGCGCCAAAACGGAAATCAAATTGCTGGCTTGTCAGCGCAGCGACCAAAATTGGAGTACAGTGTCGGAAGAATTGATTGCGGCGGATGAAGCTAGCAAACTCAATGAAGGCGCACTGGTGCTGGTGGAACTGAGTCCGACTCGTCAAGTACAACGGATTCAAGAAGCTGGCCGGCCTCTAGTTAACATTTTGCAGAATTTTTCCCGCCAACTGGAAAAATTTAAGCTGAAGGAAGATGAAATTGACCAGTGGAAACAATCCCTGACATTTCAAGCCCAAGAGCTAAATCGCCGCGAAATGGATATGGAATCCCGTGGTGAACAACTGCAAGAACTAGAGGGGGAATTTCAACGACTGGAAACCCAAAAACAAGAAATTGATACATCTCGCGCCGAAATCACCCAATTACAATCAGAAATTGAGCGTAATCGCCAAGAACTCGAAGGTGCTTGGGATCATTTACGCGGTGAGCAGCGTCGCTTAGAGGAGTTTCAGGCAGATTGTGAAAAGGGAAAGGTTCTGGATGTAGAGCAAAGTCGCTCACTAACTGAGCTACTAAATCGTCTATCTAGTGGTGTTCCCCCTACGGAAATAGTCCGCGAAAACCTACATTTGTCTTTTGAGTTGGTAGAAAAGCAACAAGCTATTCTCACGACACACTGGCAACAATTGGAAAGCCAACATCATTTAGTTAACCAGCAACAAGAGGAAATTGAACGTCTATCTCAAACCGTAAACACCACCCAAAATCTTTGTCAACAGTCACAATCTTCTCTAGAACAACAATTAACACAGTTACACCAGAAAGAAACTATCCTCCAAAGTAAGCAAGATTCAACTCGGCTACTGAAGGAGCAATTACGTTATCAGGAAGATTTATACCAACAACTTCACTCCTTAGCTGGTAACTCTAGTGATACCGTTTTCGGTCAGGAAGTTGATGTAGAAGCCTTACAGAAAAAACCTCTCGAAGAATTGCAAACTCTGGTAGAAGACTTGCGAAAAGAGCTAGAAAACTACTCTGGTTTCGTTCATGAGCAGGAACAAGAATTAAGTTACAAACAAGAAGCTATAGAAGAACTCCAAAGAAAAATTCAACAAGCATCTGGCTTGGAACAACAAAATTTATCAACAGAACTAGTGGACGAGCGTGATCTGTATAAGATGATCAACCAATCTTTAATCGGACAACGCCGTAGTTTATTAGAACGAGAGAAAACTCTCAAACAGCATAAATCCATATTACAACAGCGTCAAGGACATATAGTTACCAGTAGTGAAGAACAGAGCAAAATAGATTTAGTTCCAATGCTATGGCAAATTGAAAACCAGCGTCAGCAAATATCCCACGAAGTGCAAAAGCTAGAACGGGAGATTGAGCAAATCCAAGTTGATATTCAACACGACCAAACGACGATTGAGAATCAAACTCGTGATTTAGAGTCCAAACGTCAAGAGTTGAAAGCCATAGAAGAAAACCTCCTTAATCAGCGCACTACCCACGCTGAACGCTGTGGCCGGGTGAATCTTTATCAAGAGGCTTTGCAACCCATTCAGGATGCTCTGGACGGTTTACGGCAAAAACTGCAAGGAGTGACTGAATCTTTGGCAAAAGTTCAAGAAGCTGGTGATTATCAATTGCAAGCTATCACTCAAATGCGTCAAACTCTCCAGGGTTTAATTGCTCAACCAGAATTACTGGTTTCATAAATTACATCTCTGTTAAATTTGAGCCTTACCAAGCAAACTAAGTTCATGTTAAATCTGTCTGTGGAGCGGGCATCTTGCCCGTCTGAATTCAATGGCAGGCAAGATGCCTGCTCCACATCTAAAAAATAACATGAACTATTTTGCTATAATTTTGCACATAGCTATCAAACTCGCAGAAGACTTAGAACATCGTCTTAACCGTACACCAGAAGAGGATATTCTCTTGGAACTGCTGGTAACGTTAATTGAAAAGTTTGAAGAAAACCATTTCCCAATTCCCGAAGGTACACCCCATTCGATGTTAATGCATCTGATTGATGCACGGGATATTACACCAGAAGCATTAGTTCAAGTACTTGGCTCTTGGGACATTGTGCAGGGAATTTTGAATGGTGATATTATTATTACTCAAACTCAAGCAGTAGCACTGGGAGATTATTTTCGTGTTGATCCGAATTTATTTAGATAAATTAACCAATCTTAACAAAAATAAATCCAATCTCCTGCTACTTTAGCGATCGCACCTCCAGGAAAAGGATCAGTCTGAGCACGATTCGGTGCTGTAATTAAAGCCGTCAATTTTTCAATATGTTCAAAACTAGGAGCATCAGGTAAAATTTCCAATAATACTTGACGCATGACCCGACGCTGCAAAGCCAGGGGAATGCCTCGTAAAACCTGCCGATTCAATTTTAAACCTATTTTTGTCTCCTCGCTGATTTCCATTGCTTCTAAACGCACAGTAGTAGCAGCTTGCTCTAAATATTCCACTTCTGCTTGTAGTAATTGAGCAGTTTGGGCTAAAGCTAACTCCACTTGGGGATTGAAATTTTCTTGTAAATACGGTATTAACTGCTGACGGATACGATTACGAGCATATTGCCAATCTTGATTAGTGCTATCTTCCCAAATTGGTAAATTAAAATCTTGACAAAATTGCTGGGTTTGTGAGCGAGTCACTTCTAACAGTGGGCGTACTAACATAATATCATTAGGCAGTGGACGTTGCCAGGTTAAAGCTTGTAAACCATCAGCACCAGTACCACGAATTAAATTGTAGAGGAGAGTTTCAGCGCGATCGCTGGCGGTATGTCCAGTGATAAGATATTGATAATGATGAGAGTGGGCGATCATGCTTAAAACTTGATAACGCCAATTTCGGGCTGAAGCTTCACTATTGATGGGTTGATGGGCTGTTTCTAAGTAGAAAGGTAAATCCCAACTTTTAGCTAAATTTTCTACGTGGAGAGCATTAGCGTGGGAGTCAGAACGCCAACCATGATCACAATGAGCAATACCTAAATTCCATTCCCATTTGGACTGTAAATCTAATAGTAATTTAATTAAGCAAAGAGAATCTTGACCACCAGAAACCGCGACTAATAGATTTTGGTGAGGTTTAAATAGGTGACGTGCGCGGATGATGCGGTGGATTTTCGCGTGTAGGGGAGTCCAAGGGGCTTTGCTCATTTTTTATGGTTCACCTTATAGAATTAAAATACCATCATCCGCAGGGAATCAAAAAATGGAAGCTATTCTTTTAAGTAGTGAAGAAGTTGGTAAACTGGCTAGGGAATTATACGAAAATGGGATTCGTCAACAAGTAGACAAAGAAGAAAATATCGGGAAAATGGTTATTATTGATATAGAAACAGGTGAATATGCTGTTGACGAGACAGGTAGAGAATCAGCACATTATTTGCGGAGCAAAAACAGTTTTGCTCGACTTTATGGTATTCGTATCGGGTATAAATTTGCTGTTTCCTTCTGTGGGGATATGGAGCGCGATATTAGATGATATCTGGTATTAATTGTTGGGTAAATATGCCAATACATAAAGTAGAGAATGCAGCCAATTATTAGGGTTGAATTAGTTATTTGATTGCTCTAATATCAACTTGGTACTTTGTGACAGCTTCTCTACCTTTAACTCATATTGAAATCAAAAACTTGGTTTCTGCTTTTAAGGGTTGACTCAAATTCTGGGTATGAATTTTTGCTAAATAGAACTACAATTTTTGGATTAAAGCCTTTCATATTCTTTAAATCTACAAACTTATTTAGTCCTTCAACCCCTTCTTCAATTATTTTTCTATTTGCTCCATAATCATCACATTCTATATCTTTTTTAACAGGATATATCACTCCCAAAGGTCTATTGGATTCAACAGCAGCTTTCACAGTAAAACGAGAGCCTCCAGATATAGAACTTTGAATTAAAATTAAACCAGTCCCAACTCCTGCTTGAATCCTACAGGACTTCACAACTGAAAAAGTATCCTGTTTTTTTAAAGGAGGCATTTCAGATATAACCAGTCCATCATTTGCCAAAATATCTTCAATATTTGCAACTGACTGCTTTGGCAAAGAATGGAAAGAAGATTTAGCTAATCCACTTCCTACTACTCCAACAACTTTTGCAAAGCAATTGTCTTTTTGAGATTGAATTGAAAAGGTATTGATACCGTCAGCTAAACCATTACAAATTACCCAACCTCTTGATGAGAAGTATTTTCCAATACGCTCCGCAATTATATTTCCTGTTTTATTAGGTTTTCTTGTACCAATAATAGTAATTACATCATTATCTAGCAATGAAAAATTACCCGTGAAGAAAAGAATGGGTGGAGGATTTTTTAATTCAAAAAGTTTTTTTGGATAGTTTGTATCTAAAACAGAAATAAAACTAATGTGATGAAATTGACAGTCAGATACTATAGATTCGGCTTTAGAAACAGCTTCTTTAATTTCAGAGCATGAATATTTCTTGCCTACTATTGCTAAAAGTTGAGTAAGACTCTGATTAGCACTTGTTGTAGACCAGTAATGATGACTTTGCTTTATAGTAACTAAGTTTTTTTTAACAAATGTAGCTCCAAGTCCCTTAAGTAGAGAAAGTGCAAGAACTATAAAGCTTTGTTCAGAAATTATTTTCATTCTAAATTCTCCGTATGACCACATCCATCACCATAATTAGGAGCAACACACGAGTAAAATTTTTCACCCGTTTTAGTGTTAGTTCTGTTTTTCATGTACTTATTTACACCTTTCGCTAAACACTTAGGACAAAGCTTACCACTATCAGAATAGCCACATCCATCACGCTTGTAATTAGGCACCAACACAGGAGTAAAACTTTTCACCTGTTTCCCTATTAATCTTGAGTTGTAATGGTTTATTCAACCCATTAGCTAAACACTTAGGACAGAGCCTATCGCTGTTTACCGAGCTTATGAGGTGAAACAAGGCAACGAACAAGACATTTTTTGCGCCTTTGGTATTTAACTTGTTTACTAAAGCATCAGCTTGTAGAACCAGTAGTGTATTGATCATCTAGTATAATTACACTCTTATCCTGGATATTTACTCCATCTAAAAGCATAAGATTATTATCAACAAAGATTCGACGCGTTTCTGCTGTGGACTGTTTACGGGTAGAAGAATTAACCTCTTTTTTCCATTCAAATACACTAAGGCATTCTAAAGCTGTTGTTCTTTGTCGAACTTGAACAGCAATGAGATTCAAACAACTCTTGCATTTTATTTGCTGGTTTTGTTGTCAGCTTATCTGGAACATATGTAAATATATCCCATGAATAGGACGGATATTCTAGAACACAGTTTATATAAGTTACTACAGCATCGCGAATTGCAAAGAGTAGCTCTGTACTTCTATCTGCCAAGCCGAATTCAAAATATTTTGTTGTAGTATGGTAATCATCACACTCACCTTGAGATTGCCTAGCTAAAAATCTGTGAGCAATCAGTCTCCCATCTACGTTGCTATCAGGTCGCGGTTTTCTCGCTATATTGCTTACACTATTTATAAATTTAGCTTCTAGGCAGAGCAAATTTTGTAAAGGATTTTTCAAAATCTCTAAAATGTCTGAATATCCTCTTACAAAGTAAGTAGTGCTCACTTTTAATATTCTTAATATAGTCACCTATACCATCTCTAATTTCTGATTTTTGTGTTGTATAGAGTGCAGTCAATACTGTTGGGACTTTTAACCCCCTACCAAGTTCAATATCTAGCTAGGAGTCACCAATTACGTAGCAAATACTACTTGATATATCAATATTATGCTGTTCTAAAAATTTGAGTGTCCTAGAAGTGTTTGGTTTATCAGCAAGAGAAAGTGCAACATTGCAATACTGTCTAAAGTATTTTTCTACAATTGGATTAACGTATTTAGGGTGTGAGTCAGAAACAATAATGCACTCGAACCCCAAGGATTTTGCATTTGTAAGGAAATTTGTAGCACCCTCGAAAATTTGAATTTGTGATAAGTCTGTTTCCAATTCCCCTTTTTTCATCATTGTCAATTGTATATGTTCTAGGATATCCTCTCTAATATTAGCTGTATTTATTAAAGTTCCGTCTAAGTCTATCAATAAATATTTCGTACAAACTAATGCTGTGTCTTCCACTTAAAAACTTGCCCTTATGTAAAACTTCTATTATGATATCCACCAAAAAGGTGTTAAAAAAGCACTGTAGACAGCAGCAAAACTTGCCAAAAGTAAAATTTTAGTGACAATAGGCTTGGCTGTAGTCCAAATCTTCTTTCCCGCTTCCATACCCTTGCTTGTTTTATCTAATATTTCTGGTACAGTAGTTAAACGCTATAAAGAGTTCTTTTTATTGGGTTCTTGTTTATCTATAGCTTTTTTCGCTGCACTCAAGTCTTCAATTACTTCTTCTTGGTCGTCCCCCTTTTTTCCCATTTTCTCTAGCTGCCGCTGCTTTAGTTAAAGATGTTTTTTCCCCACCTTTTTTGCCTAATTGTGACATCCATCTTTTAGTTCCCAATATACCAGATACGATTCCAGATATATCTAAGTCCACATCTAATGTTTCCCAGTGTATACTACGACCATAATGGGACAGATGTAATTTTTCAAGGTCTTGAGGTTTTGCCTCAGATAGTCCTTCGATGAGGATTGGTGGGATATTAAGCTCTACACCATTTGTTAGTTGAATAAAAATCAAATTTCGCTCATGGTTAAATTCTGCGTGTATAGCCTGTGGTTCCGTGCTTTCTGACTCAATCCAAGCTGTTGTAGCTTTTTGAATTTGATTATCTAGTTCTTGGTCAGATATTGACCACTTATGTTGTGTCATAGTGTTACCTGTTGTGATAATTTATGCTTTGTTTGTCCTCTGGTTTTAGGTGGGGTTTTCGGCGTATATTCCATGTTTTTCAGTCCGGTGGACAAGGACATGTATTATGTGTGAACTGTTTATCTAGCTTGATTTACCAAATCAATAGTTCTCACATTTTCTTTAAATGCGTAACTCCATGCTAATCCAACGCTTGGGTTCCGTCAAGATATTTTTATTAAAGATTGAAAATATTAAATTTATGAAAAGAGCCATTGATGAAAAAGTTATTGTTTATCTGTAGCAAAAACCGCTTACGCAGCCCTACAGCCGAAGTTGTATTTTCCTCCTATGATGGGCTGGAAGTGGAATCAGCTGGACTGGATCGAGAAGCTATAATACCTTTGTGTAGTGAGTCAATTGCATGGGCAGATATAATTTTCGTGATGGAAAAGTCCCATCTAAGAAAACTTTCTCAGAAATTTCAACCTTGGCTTAAAGATAAGCGAGTAGTTTGTTTGAATATTCCTGATGACTATGAGTATATGGAGTCAACTTTGATAGAGTTACTGAAGAAAAAAGTGCTACCACTCCTCGGAACTTTCAACAGTAAGTAAAATTACTAACGTGGCGATGAAGTATGTTAAAAGCCTGATTGAATAAGTATTTTTGGCAAATCAGCACATTTTGGTTTTTTCAATTGACCATGATTCAAAAAAATCTGCCATTAGGAAGAAAGGCGGGGCGGGAAAAGGTGGGATGATGAACTCAAATACAATGGAGTGTCGCTATATATTTTTACGAGCAGAGATTCCCATTATAATAATTTCATTATCCCACCTTTTTTCATCACCGATAACCCCCCATAGATGGATTTTTTTTAATTGACCATGATTCGCGATCGCGGATCGTCCCGCAGGTAAGAATCCCGCGAGATTCTTCCTTGTCGCTCAGAATGACAATATAGTAACGTTTTTACCTTTATTTTGACTTTTGAAACAGCCCAATGGCAGTATCTCCAGTGAGAATATATTAGATATCTCTGAAAATTAATTATGCGTTCGTTAAAACCCTTGGTAGGGGGCGTATTGCAATACGCCCCCTACATCATTTCTGGAGATGTCTATCAATTTTGTTGAGATAGTTGTGCTTGTAACTCCTGCACTTGTTCTCTGTTTAGACTTGTGATTTGTGCTATTTCCTCAACTCTCATTCCTCTTTGTAGTAAATTTACTGCAATCTCTTTTCTTGCTTGTTGATCACCTTCTTGCTGCCAACTTGTTACAATCTGCATAACTTCCTCCCGTTCATCTAATCCCATTGTACTAATAGTCTCTTGAAAAACCTGCTTTTCCGTATCATTCAAGCGTAAGTATGTATCCACAAACCCGGAAATTAATTGCATCCGTGCTGGATTTAGTCTTAAAGTAGTCAATAACCGTAAACATTCTGCCTTCACCTGGGGACGTTCTGATACAGCAATATTCATCTTCGCCATTAACGCAGCTGCTACAGGATTATGGTGCTGTAGAAAATCCCGCCAACTCAGGCGATTTAACTGAATGGCTACAAACTCAAATCTTAACACATTTAAATCAGGAAATTTGACCCGATAAATTTGGGGTTCAGCACGTTTTGGTTCGTCAAAAGAAAAAATTACTACTGGGTAAATCGGTAAATTATATTTTTCATGTAACCGAGCAAAATACTTAAACATCCGCTTGGCAAATTCTGCTTGATCATAAGATTGGTTTTCAACATGGATTAAAAAGCAAGTATTCTTATTTCGATATCGTACTTGAGCCAGTAAATCAATTTCTCTTTTTTCCCCAGAGGTAACGTCAGTGAATACCTCCTGAGGTAAAAATTGAATAGAATTAACTTCTATTTGACTAAGTACTTGAGGTAGAAACAAATCAAGAAATTCAACAAAGAATGTAGATATTAATTCCTTGAAAAGTCTATCATGGTCAATCATTATTGCTATTCCTTTAATTCATGTTGTCAAACAGAAATATATCTTCAAATTTCAACCTTTTATGTTGACGTTATTTCTCTATTATAAACTAAATTTTATTTCTCATGCTCAAAAAAATCTACCATTAGGAAGAGAGGCGGGGCGGGAAAACGTGGGATGATGAACTCAAATATAATGGAGCGTGGGTATATATTTTTATTCCGACAGGTTCCCATTATAATAATTTCATTATCCCGCCTTTTTTCACCACGGATAACCCCCCATAGATAGATTTTTTTTTCAGAGTAAAGCGGAGAGTAAAATATTGGTATCAAAAACTGCGCCGTATCGCATTAATCCTCATGTACTACATCATCAATTAAGGCTTCACGTTTTTCCTCACTCATTGTATCCCAGTCTAAATCTCGCTCTTGGGCAACCAATCTAGCTTGTACAGATCCGTAACGTGACAACAATTCCCATTGTCCCCACTGCTGGATTCAGTAAAAATCTAAATACCTCTATTTTTTGTTCAGGTGATAACTGTTTGACCAGTTCAACAACCTGTTCATTGCTAAGGGTTAGTATCGGCATCTTTTACATTAAAACGCAACTACTCTTATTTTATATTACGATCCAAACCTTTTTTACCTAATTGTGACATCCATGCTTGAGTTCCTAATATACCAGATACAATTCCAGATATATCTAGGTCAACATCTAATGTTTCCCAGTATATACTACAACCATAATGGGACAGATGTAAGTTTTCCAGGTCTTGAGGTTTTGCCTTAGATATTCCTTCGATGAGAACTGGTGGAATATTAAGCTCTACACCATTTGTTAGTTGAATAAAAATCAAATTTTGCTCATCGCTCCTCACTGTGGTGTTAGTGATAGTTCCTTGAGGGGGAGTTA
The DNA here is from genome assembly GCA_963766435.1 of uncultured cyanobacterium. GTDB lineage: Bacteria > Cyanobacteriota > Cyanobacteriia > Cyanobacteriales > Nostocaceae > CAVXZH01. The sequence goes on along the minus strand of CAVXZH010000006.1, from coordinate 235,703 downwards.
TTGAGTAGTCGAAAATTATCCCTTTTATTCTCAACAAGGGTGAGTAGTTTTTATTTTTTAACCTAATATCAATATTTTTGAGCTTTACTATTGTCAATAAGCTGGATCTTTAGCACCAGAGGGGAATTTAGCAAGTGTTTTGGGGAAAAAGTAAATATGTGATAGCTTAACTTTATAAATTACAAATCTATTGAGAATTATTATTCTCTTGACAAACTTTTAATTTTTGTTTTTCCTCAGGATGAATAGCTAAATAATCCTTTAACCAGTTGCACCCTGTAGCTAATAATTCATCTAAATTCTGATTTTTCCAAATCATCACTTTACTACCGGCAGTAGCTATATATTTACCATCGGGTGAAAACTCAACTATACCTTGTGTTTTTTCAGGAATAGTATATTTAGCAATAGGTTTTCCGGTAATACTCCAAATACTTAATTCATTAGGATAACTTAAAACAGCGATTTCCTGACTGTCAGGTTTAAAAACTAATTCATTAGCACTTTTTTGTAATTTAATTTGAGTAATCAATTTACCAGAAAAATCATATATTCTAAGTGAATAATCCGTACTCGTGACAGCAATTAATTTACTATCTGGACTAAAATAAACATTCACAATTTGTTGTGATTGATTGTCCCAATTAATAACTTTATTGGTCTTAATATTTCTGATGTGTAATTCTCCAGTTGCACCACCCCATGTTACCAAATATTGACTATTTGGAGTAAATTTAACTGATCCTGGACTTAACGATAGAAAATAGATAAAATCAGTCTCATCATAAATAAAGTTTTCACGAATAATAGTTTTTTCCTCTATTTTATTCGGACTTGTTATTACTTTAAGTTTAACTGTAGAGCCAGATATTCCCTCTATTCTATTTGGACTTGTTATTACTTTAAGTTTAACTTTAGAGCCAGCTTTTCCTTGAAGAAGATGATATATATTCTCTTTTATATCAGAAATTTTATGCCCATCTATTTCAATAATGATATTACCACTCTTTAAACCAGCTTTCTTAGCTGTAGAATTTTGAAAAACTTCAAGTATTTCAATTCCAGTAAAATGAGATAGCTCTTTATTTGATTGGTAAAAATACCTCCTCTCAGCACTATCTAATACAATTGCTATACTTGAAACTTTTATTCCCTTTCCTTTAGATTTATTATTAACATCTCCTTCTAATCCAGCAATCAGATTTCCAGAAATATCCCAAATTCTACTTCTACCTCTGGAAACAGTAAAAATATATTTACCGTCTGGACTAACTAATACCTGTGCAATTCCTTGAGGAAGGTAATCATTCCGTAACAATTTCACTTGCTGTGTAGACAAATCCCATAAGCGTAAGGAATTAGGATGATTATTACTATACCCAACTGTAGCTATCTTGCTACCATCAAAACTAGAACTATAAGTTTTATCTCCTCTATATTGTCCCAGCAAATCATTAAGTTCCAAAACCATTTCTCCATGATTAATATTTGTTTTCATTTGAGAAATTAAATTACCTTCTAAATCAATCTTTTTTATCCCTTCATCATTTTTAACAATAATGATTGATTTACCATCAGGAGTCATTATAGCAAAATTAGGAGTTGGGAATGTAGTACCATTATTATATTTTAAAAAATGCTTACTCAAATCAATTCTTCTTTTTTCTTTCTGTTGCCAATTCCAAATATCTAATAAATTATTATCCTGGTCTGTTATCACAATTTTTTGACTATCGGCACTATATTGCAAATTAGTTATACTTGGAGTTTTTATTCCTCTGTATTTTACTTCGTAATTAATAGGTAATTCCGTTAATCCTGACATATTTAATTTTCCTATATTTAATAACTTGATTCCTATGCCAGAAACAGCAATTGTTTGACCATCAGGACTATAACTTAAGCTATAACCTGATAGTTGACTTATTATCGTTTGATTAATTAGTTTTCCTGTTTTTACATCATAAAATTTAACTATTCCTTCTCCTGGTATTACTGTGGCGATTTGTTGACCATCTGGACTAAAACTAACATCTCCAGAATTATAGCCACTAACTAAAGAAAAATTAAAATCAGCAATTTTTTTGCCTGATAAATCCCAAAGACGAGCAACTAAAAATGGCTTTTGAGATGAATCAACATCTAATCCTAAAGTTAATATTCTTTGTCCATCAGAACTAACTTTTATTTGGATAATTTGATGTTTATTTGCCTTAAATTCTCTAATTTTTTGTCCATTTTTTAAGTTCCATATTTCTACTGTTCCTACTGCATCACCTATGATAAGTTCGTTACCACTAGGAGTAAATGTTAAGCTATGTATAGTACCTGTAGTACCCTTTCCTTTTTCACTTCTATTTATAAATCCTATTTGTTTTCCCGATGAGGTTAAAATTTCTACTGTACTAGATCCATTTGATGTTAACAGAATAAATTTACTATCTGGACTAAATTTAACCGTAGTCCAGAACATACTACGAAAAGAACGTTCTATTTTTGCTATCTTTTTTCCTGACAAATCGAAAATATATAAATCAAATGCTGCATTAATAGTGGCAATATATTTCCCATTAGGACTAATATCTAAATCAACAATTTTTTTTCCTTGAGGATCATCCCACTCAGAAATTTTCTGACCGAACAAGTTCCAAATAATAACTTTACCGTCATTTTTGCTATAGGAAATAAGTTTCTTACCATCGGGAGTGAAAATTACTTTGTTAATGGCTATAGTATCAGTTTTAAAATCATTTTTTTCCCGAATATTGCTAGTAATAGTCTGTAATGCTAACAGTGGGCTAGTAGTAGGGTAATTAGCTAATAATTCATCATTTTTTATTAATTGTTTTAATTTTTGACCCCCTTCTAAGGCAATCATTAAAGCATTAATTTGACCTTCTCCTGAATTAAATTGATTTAAAGCTAAATTACCTAAATTATCAGTTTCACTCACTAACCGTTGATATTCAGCCCGTTGCCATTGCCAAACAGCCCCCACAGCAAAAACTGTCACAGCAAATAAACCACTTGTTAACCCCCAAATTATTCGTTGTTGCCTCTGTTTTTTCTTCTTTTCTTCCCTCTCCCTTAACCCAATACTCAACCTAATAAAATCCTGCTCAAAATCACTAATTTCTTCACTCCGTTCCTGTAACCAATCTTCCGCTTCAACTAAAGCCTTACCCCGGAATAAAAACCCCTCATCTTTATCTTTATTTTCCCATTTATTAACAACTCCCCTTAATCCTTCTTGCCAAAGTCTAAACTCTCTATCTTTCTGCATCCATTGATTTAATCTTCCCCAACCCCGAATCAAAATCTCATGGACAACTTCCACAGTTTCCTGTTTACTTGCCTCATCATAACCAACCACTACCAAACGCACATTTTCTTGATTCAAATACAAAACTAACTGCCAATTTTTTTCTTTAATTTCCTTGCGATTAGCAATTCTTCTTGTATCATCTGTCCCTTCTCCTGGACTTATTAACTGTACAAAAATCTGTTGTAATTGTTTTCTTTCTTCAGTATTAATTTGACTATAAATTTCTTCCGCATGATTAGCTAAAGCCTGTTCAATGCCACCAAGTTCATCATAAACCTGATTAGTTAATATTCCTCCTCTTCCTTGTTTACGCCATAATTGAGTTAGGGTAAATTCAAGTAAAGGTAAATTATCTCGTTGTTCCTTAATATTTTTACCTTCTATCTTTTCTAAAATGCGTTCTGTTAATCCTTCCTCAAAATCTACATCATACATTTGAGCCGGAGTAACTATCACCTGTTGTAGTTCATTTTCTGCCATTGGTAATAAATCTAAGCAGGCATTTTGTAATACTTCCCCAAAAGGAAGATAGGACAAAGCATAACCATAAAAATCCGCCCTTAAAGTCAAAACAAATTTAAAATTAGGGGCATTTTCTACAGTATTTAAAATACAGTCCAAAAATTTCTGTGCTTCTTGCTTATTATCTTCTAGTGTATATAACTCTTCAAACTGATCTGCTACCAACAATAACTTGTCAAACTCTTGAGTTAATTGTCCTTGCTGATAAATATCATCAATAATTTGCAATAATAATTGATAATTGTTTTTTAATTGCTGGGTTAATTCTTGAATTGCACTTTGTTTAGTAACTTCAAATTCATTAATAATGATAGAATCCTCATTATCTCCTTTTCTATAACCAAGACAAGGAAAATCTAAACCTAAAGATAATAAAGCAATAGCCAAAGATTCAAAGGGAGATTTACCAGGACGGAAAGACTGAATTAACCAACCTCCTTCTCGTATTAACCGGGGAATTAAACCTGCGAAAACTACCGATGACTTACCACTACCTGAAGGACAATAACTGCAACTAAAGGTTCTTTTTTAACCGCTTTAATTAACTTATTAGTAAATTGATTTCGTCCAAAGAAAAACCTTTCATCTTCTGCTTGAAATGCCAATAACCCCCGATAAGGACATAAAGATGTAGGGGCTAATTCATGCCATTTTAAAGGAGATTCTGCCGGATTTTGACAAATAATAGGAAGCCAGCTTAAAGCGGAATATTGAGTTTCTAAAATCTGTAATCTATTCCTAGCTTCCCGCACAGATTGATAAAGAGAACTACCTTGAGTAAATGTTTCTAAAAAATATCTTAAAAATATTGGTGCAATAGCTACAGGTAATAATTCTCGCATTACCAAAACCTGCGGTAAATGCAACTCGCCTCCCTCAGCTAATTGATACGCAATTCCCAAACCATCACAGGAGTTAAAGATTGCCAATCTTAAACCATTCTCAATGGCTTTTTGTAAGTGGTTTCTTAATAAACTAATAGAAATTTTAGTATTTCCATCAAGTTGAATTTCTGCATCTGTTGCGGTTGAATTACTCTTACTATGACCATTAAATAGCAGAATATCCCAACTTTCTTGCCAAAAAGGTTGATCTAATTCCATCACATCTTGAGGATAGATACATTTTACTTCTAAATAATTACCTAAATTCTCTAATTGTTTAATTTCTTTCTGAATATTTGCATCCTTTCCTAAAATTACTAAAATCCTAACTTTATCCTTGCGTATATTTTTAGTATTGATACTGCGAAAATTAGGAGAAGATATACCAATTTCAGTTCTTGAATATTCCTTTAATAAATCCCATTGTTGCCAAGGTAATCTTCGTAATTGGTGATTTTCAGATTTAATTAAAATTGGATTAGCTTCATTGCTATTTAGATGCTGCTTTAAAGTTTCCTTGATAATAGAAAAATGACTATTATTTAACCAATTATTAAAAGTATTTAATAAATCCTTTTCTGCCTTTATATAAAAATCATCATTAATAGAAATATGAGTAATAGCTTCTCTTTTTTTTAAAGCAAAATTAGCATTATCAAGAGAGGTAGTCAGCCAAGTTTCGTAAGCATTTGACCAAATTTCATAACATTGATCCAGATTTGATGGTGGTAATTTACCTGATACTCCTACTTCTGTTTCTGCACTGAGTTTATCTGTTTTATAAATCATGAGATTAACAGTAAACCCTAGAAAAAAGTCACCTGTAAACTCTAATTCTGCTCGTTTAACCATTTTGACATGACCTATGGTAATTATCCCTGTATTTAATTACAGCATAAAAGGTTACAACCTAAGTACACATTAGTGTAACATTTTGTTAAAAAAGGACTTTATTATAAAATATGTGAATGACTTTAGATGAACTCTAAAATCATCCACATATAAACCAGTTTTTAAAGTTCAAAATCTTCTTTAATTATTGCTTCACCTAATCTTAACTCTAAAGTAAATTCATCTCCTAATTCAGCATCAAAACGACATTGCATTAATTGATCAGCACTTCTCGCTATAATTTCTTGAAATACTTCTCCTGCTGCTAAAACAATTAATTTTAGTCCTTCTGGTAAAGTCTTATTGCCATCTGTGGGGTAAAGTTGTAAAGTAACCACAATCTGATTAATATTTTCTCTATCAATATTAACTACTAAAACTACTGAATGAGTAATTAAGTCAATTCGTAAATCAATACGTTTAGCTCGTTTTATTTGTTCAGAAAAATGAGCTATTCCTAATTGTTGGGGTGTGAGCAGTTGTTCTACATTCTGCCAAGTTTCAGTAAATATTCCAGTAAACCATTGAGTTAAATTTATTTTTTGTTTAATAGAAATAATTCTGACTTCTAAAATAGAAACTCCTAATCTTTCTGACAATAAACCCTGTTGATGTAAAGCATAAATTTGTTCACAGGTAGATTGAGAACCCTGCCAATAGGTTTTAATACAACCTTTTTCCAGATGATTTAACATAAGTTTGTTTACTCCTATAATTTCCTTCATATTATTTTCTAGTCTTGTTAGTAATGCTTCAGAAATTTCCTCATCACATTTAATAATGACTATTGCTTCTTTTTCTAGTGATGTATTATTAGATGAATCAGAACCAGAACTTTTTCGATAACCTTTATTTACTAAAGCAATAATTACATCTCTCCAGTCTTTAATTTCTTGTTCTGTTAACTTTCTCAGAAGTTCATATAAGCCGCCTTTAGTTGGTGTACTTTGTATAGTTGTTTTAGAATAATTAGCTAATTGCTGAATTTCTTCCGGTTTTTTCTCAGCCAATAATAGACAAAGATATTTTTTCTCAAATGTACCTAAACCTCTTTTTCTAGGATCATCCTTTTTTTGCTGTATTTCTAAATCTTGGAATAATTGTATAATATTCCATTTTTCTTGAGCAATTTCATAAAATTTGTCTAAATTTTCATCTTTAAAAAATTTTTGGAGTTGTTTTTTATATTCTTCTAATGAAATCATTATTCTTATGCCTTAATTCCAATTAATTTTTAGTTTACTATCTCTGTTTGATAAAAACTACCAGAATACACTGGCTTAACTTACTTAATTTTACCAGGGTTCATGGGTACTATTTTACTAAGTATCGTGTGAAAGTTAGGTTAACTCAGCAAAATTATCAACGTTGAGAAAGCCAGGTATTCATTTTTTATAGGAATTAACCACATGAGTATCAGTTTCTAACCCTCAGACAAATTCCAACTCCAGTATTAAAGAGTGGAGCAAAGTTGATTAGATGTTTAAACCTAGTTTTTTAAAAGGAAGTTGTTATGTCCGCCTCTGAAATCTTACTTCATCAAAGTTTTGAGCAAATCGTGGCTCAGTATCACCCCTTCGCTGAATATATTGGGTATAAAGAGTGTGAAGACGGCTTTATCCTTTGCTATCGTGGGAGTGGGGGTGACAAATATATGTCCCTGGATACAAATCTGAATGTTGTTGATGATCAAACCCTCGGAACAGCTAGAACATTAGGAATTGCTGCTGTAGCTATCGGAATTTTAGATATTTTCTTTGGAGGTAATCAAAATCGCTATTAACAGTTAGTTTTTAGCCCGATGCAAGTAAAAATAACCTTATCTAAACTTGCTTTCAGCTTATCTTAGTGCCATTCATACATGGAAGCAAGAAAAAATCAACCACACACAACTTATGAAAGAAACTCACCCTAACCCTCCCCTTGGTAATGCATAGCTCCACTTCAGAGAGGGACAGGTTTTGCTTGACTCAAAACCAGGGTGAGGTCTTGTAGGGGCGTATTGCAATACGCCCCTACTTGTGTACACACCATAAATCTAAAGCAATTAAAAAAACCATCCATAAGAATGTAAACCTTTACCCAAAAGATTTACACCCAGATAGCAAATCCAAACCACGACAAAACCAGTTGCAGCTAAAATTGCTGGACTTCTTCCTTGCCAACCACGTGTAATTCTCGCATGCAGATAAGCAGCAAAAACCAACCAAGTAATTAAAGCCCAAGTTTCTTTCGGCTCAACTCCAATAAGAACCCCAAGCTTCATTAGCCCAAACTGCTCCAGCAATAATACCAATTGTCAGCAGTGGAAATCCTAATCCAATAATTCGATAACTAATATTATCGAGGGTTTCCACCAAACTCAGGCGTTGGGGTGAAAGTACTTCCGTGGTTACTTCAGCAGGAGTTTCATCCAAAGCTACTAAATCTAAAACGGCAGTACCATTGCCATTATTATTGCTTTCATAACGAGCAAAACCGTTATTATCCGCAGTTGCTGTGGTGAGTGGAGAAATTAAATTACCCACTTTATGTAATTTGTAACCGTTGGTACGATACCCACCAGTACCCACAGAACTACCTTGGAGTTGGATATTTTGACCACGAGTAACAATTAAAAAAGCGATCGCCAATAGTGAACCCACCATCAAAGCGGAATAGCTTAACATCATCACACTGACATGCATCATCAACCAATTTGACTTTAATGCGGGAACTAAAGGTTCTGCTGATTGCATGGTTGATGGTAAGGTTAAAGTCGCAAATGCTACTATTCCCATCGCCACGGGAGCGGTAACAGTTCCGACTAAACGGCTACGACTACTATTTTCGGCAATCAAATGTACCGCCGTAATTCCCCAAGCTAAGAAAAATAGAGATTCGTAAAGATTACTTAAAGGAAAATAGCCGGCTTCTATCCATCTGGCTCCTAATAGAGTCGCAATTCCCAAATTAGCGATCGCCATTCCTGCTGTTCCTAAAGCAGCAGTAACCGTGAGATTAGGAAAAACTGCCCCTACCCAGTACACCAGCATAGTCAGGAATAAGATAGCAAATGAGGCGTTATCCAGCCAGTTCTGAAGTACAACCAGATTCATAAAGCGTGATTCCCTGTTGGGTGTTTAAAATTTGATGCTCACTTTCTGATCCTATCTGGTTTTGACTCTCCGTGGGAGTTAAACAAACCTTATTTAGCTGGATTGTTAACTTTTTTTAAGGCAATAAAAATGTCATAGCGGTTACTACGACTGTCGTTAACAGATGTAGTTACTCCAATAGAGCGTGTAGCTGCTAGTAATGTTTCTTGCTTGGGAAATAAAGTATTGAGCGTAAAACTCTTCACCGTTTTATCTACATCTAAGAAAAATTGACCATTCGCAGGATTTGGTTCCTTGGGAACTGTTTGTTGAAAAGGTAGACTACTCGCGAGGGTTTGATTAGGACTGGGAAGAATTTTGTCAGTGATAGGAGCACCTATGGTTAAGAAAGCCACATCTCCATCTAACCAACCGTGGGTAGCAGCTAAGGTTCCATAAGGTGACAACCCAATTCACTACAGGTTTACCAGCAACTATTCCTGGTTGAATTTGAAACTGATATTGATTTTTAATCACATCATCCAGTTGGTGTAAAGTTGTTTCAGCGGCTTGGCGATCGCTAGTTTGAACCATAAACACCAAACCCGTTCGCACATCTGCTGGTAAACCTGTGACGGGAGTTGTGGGAACCAAAGATACGGAAAACTCCCCTTTCATCCAACTAAGTAAATCCCGTTCTAAATCCAGATTAGTTAAAGATTTTACTCCTTTTCGTAATTTTTCTGGTGTAATCGGAGCCAAGGGATTATTTACAGATGTGGAGATGTAATCACCCCATAAACGGTCTAAATTACTCCCAGAAAGCATCATCAAGGTTTCCCCTGGAACCCGATTTTGCATACTGCCAGCTTGATTTTCCACCACTAGCTGGCGCTGACTATGAGGATTTAACCAGGAAACACCTCGAAACCGGATTCCTTCTGGTTCTAAGTTCACAGTTCCAGCTAAACCTTGGTTATTTTGCAGTTGTGCTAAAACCTGAGCAGGTAAAGGATTATTGGGAGCAGTAGCCGCAATTCTAGCTGCGGTGGGGACATTCACATAAAACTTAGCCAGAGATTGATAACTAGCCACTTTAGGGAAATTTTCCGCAAAGCCCCCGGTTGTGGCTAGGGATACTTTATTTGTATAAGCATCAATCGCTCGTTCTGTGGCTTGAGGATGATCAGCAATGACGAGAAACCGACCATCTAATACAGCTGCGGAAAAATTATTATCTCCAGATACTCCCTCAGTTTGTTTAATCGCAATGCCTTGATAGGTACGGTCAATCCATTTACCTTGTTTTAAGGGCTTGGGTTGGGTCAAGAAACTCTTGGCTATCTCTGGGTTTTTGATGGGTAGTACCATCACTATTGACTGCTCAGAGCTAATTGGATTTACACCCGTGGCTACTGGTTTAGGTGGGGGATTATTGCTGGGGGGAGGAGCTAGAACCGCAATGGTGACTTCATTACCTACCCAAGGTTGGATATCTTTTTGGAAGTTATAGCCATTATTGGCAAAAAAGCGATCGCCTGTGGCGGACTGGAGATAATGATGTAATTGAACTAAATTTTTATCTAGTTCTGCTTGAGTTGCTTTGGTGCCAAACTCTCGTAATTTTTGCCACTGTTGGGAATCAGTGGTCAAAGAAACCGCAAATAAAGCATCTTGAGGGATAATATTGGCACCTACGGGCAAATCTCTAGAAGATGTTTGTCCCTGGCTGAATATCCAATATGCAGCTATACCACCACAAATCAATAATCCTGCTGTTGAGAGGGTCAATACCAGAGATGGTTTATTTTTTTGCTTCTTTTTCTTCAAAACAGACACCATAGGCTGTGCCATCGCCACTTACACCTCATGCTTGCCGACATATTACTTTTACAAAGCAGCTACTTAATATCCGTTAATTTAGATAATTTTGATACTAAGACAGTGATATTTCCTCAAACCTTGAAAAAAGGTATTTCTGTAGTTAGTTACTTCTAGCATGCTTTGTTGAGTTTCGCCGGAAATTTTTTCAGATTAGTAATGATAAGCCTAAAGATGCATTGAACCAAATATTTAACTAAATAAGGGGAAAAAACTTCATAAATTAAGGTGAGAGGTTGTCCATGATGCCAAAATAAATAATGACGACCCCAGAAAGGCCCCTGTTGCTGAAAACCTAACTCTAGTGCATCAGAATGACCACAGTAAATACCCTGTACATCTCGATATAATTCTGTACGGATACGAGCTAAACTAGCCCAAATCGCTAATGAACGATTTTGTAAATACTCATCGACATGGTTTGCTTCCCACCATGAAGAGGCATAACCTAGTCTTTGACCCGATGCGGTGCGTAGCCATACTTGTCGTCGTAGCCGTGAACCTGGGACAGCTTCGATTTGTGGAGGTGCACCATCTAAATCCATGCCAATTAACGACATATCAATCACATCTACTTCTGTCGGCTCACCTGTTAATAATTGTAAATGCTTTGTGGGCGAACCATCACCGATAAGTAACATTTGCCAGGTTGGTGCCATCTGGGTATGTGGCAATCCTGCTTGTAGAATTTCCTCACCACCTTGCCAAATTGGGGTTAAGCGATACCAAGCAGTGGGTAATGTTAATTTGTCTGTCGATGTAATAATCAAGGTTTTTACAAAACTTTACATATTTCTATGAAAGCACAAAAAACCTCATATCCGAATATTTAGCTGAGATATATTTATGAGCCAGAAGATTAAAGAAATAGGTGAAAAGTACTGTATTTAGCACTTCTCACCTATTCCTTAATCCTCAATAATGCGGATGGCGAGACTCGAACTCGCAAGGGCATTGCCCACACGCACCTCAAGCGTGCGCGTATACCAATTCCGCCACATCCGCACGATTTGCCTGAAAATAAAATATAGCATAAGTAAATTAATTTTGTGGAAAAATTTTGCCTAATTTTCGGAAATTTTCACAAATGCGGATATGTGACAGACAGAAATCTCAATGGGTACACGCGATATTAAAGGAGGACGACGACGGATAGCCCCGAAAAAAACTCACAAATTTAGCTGGTTAGTTTAGTCAAACTCCATAAAAGCAGCAAGTATAATTCTAATATTTGCTTAAAATATGGTTCAAATTAAAATCTCCTGTCATTATTGGAAATAATGTGACAGCGTTATTCAATGGGATAGGGGAGAATGTCGAATCTACTGGTACTGATATCGCAACTACAAAATGAAGTTTGAGAAAATATTAATTGCTAATCGTGGAGAAATCGCCCTTCGGATTCTCCGAGCTTGTGAAGAAATGGGAATTGCCACCATCGCGATTCACTCCACTGTTGACCGAAATGCGCTCCATGTCCAACTGGCTGATGAAGCCGTTTGCATTGGTGAACCTGCCAGCAATAAAAGTTATTTAAATATTCCTAATATTATTGCTGCCGCATTAACACGCAATGCCAGCGCCATTCATCCTGGTTATGGCTTTCTGGCCGAAAATGCCCGATTTGCAGAAATTTGTGCTGATCATCATATTGCCTTTATTGGCCCCACCCCTGAAGCTATCCGACGCATGGGAGATAAAGCCACAGCTAAAGAAACAATGCAAAAAGCTGGGGTGCCCACAGTACCAGGTAGTGATGGACTGGTAGACACAGAAGAAGAAGGACTGACCTTAGCCAAAGATATTGGTTATCCGGTGATGATCAAAGCCACTGCCGGTGGTGGTGGTAGGGGTATGCGACTGGTGCGAAGTGAAGATGAATTTGTCAAACTTTTTTTAGCAGCTCAAGGAGAAGCAGGAGCGGCTTTTGGCAATTCTGGTCTTTATATAGAAAAATTTATCGAACGTCCCCGTCATATTGAATTTCAAATTTTGGCGGATAACTACGGTAATGTGATCCATTTGGGAGAAAGAGATTGTTCGATTCAACGCCGGAATCAAAAGTTACTAGAAGAAGCTCCTAGTCCGGCTTTAGACTCAGAACTACGGGAGAAAATGGGACAAGCTGCGGTCAAAGCGGCTCAGTTTATCAATTACAATGGAGCCGGAACTATCGAGTTTCTACTTGATAAATCCGGTAAATTCTACTTTATGGAAATGAACACTCGGATTCAAGTAGAGCATCCAGTCACGGAAATGATTACTGGTGTAGATTTGGTTGCTGAACAAATTCGGATTGCTCAAGGGGAAAGGTTGAAACTGACCCAAGAACAAGTAGTTTTACAAGGTCATTCCATTGAATGCCGTATTAATGCTGAAGACCCTGATCACGATTTTCGACCTTCTCCAGGAAAAATTACTGGTTATCTTCCACCCGGTAGACCTGGGGTGCGAATTGATTCTCATGTATATACAGATTACCAAATTCCTCCTTATTATGACTCTCTGATTGGTAAGTTAATTGTTTGGTTCACACCGATCCACTGCCATTAACCGGATGAAACGGGCATTACGAGAGTGTGCCATTACCGGACTGCCCACGACTATTGGGTTTCATCAAAAAATTATGGAAAACCCCCAGTTTTTGCAGGGTCATGTTTACACCAGTTTTGTGCAGGAGATGAATAATCCAGGGCAATAATTGAGTAGAGGGAGGGAAGAGGCAGGGGGGCAGGGGGCAGGGAGCAGGGGGGAGAATCGGAGATAGGAGATGGGGAGATGGGGAGATGGGGAGAACATATTTTAAATTCTCTTTCCCCCTGCCCCCTGCCCCCTGCCCCCTGCCCCCTGCCCCCTGCCTCCTCATCCCCCTGCCTCCTTCAAAACATAGTTAGTAATCCTTGTTGCCCTAACAAAATTTCTCGCACAAAACTGAATATACCCACCCAAATAATCGGGGTGATATCTACTCCACCTATGGGTGGAACTAGTTTTTGAAGTAGAGCTAGGAAAGGTTCTGTCGGCCAGGCGATGAGATTAAAAGGCAGACGATTTAAATTTACTTGGGGATACCAAGTGAGAATAATCCGGAAAATGAACAAAAATATCATCAGTCCCAAGACAGAACCGAGAATCCAAGAAATTAGGTTAACGCCAGTCATTGATTTTTTGCTGCTCTCTGTCTCTAAGGAAAGGAAAAACTTTATGATCAGGACTTAACTCCCTTTTGGTAAAGTCCCCTTTCTAATTTTAACTGAGTGTAGTCAAGAATCCCACCTCCCCACCTCCCCATCCCCCTACCTCCCCATCCCCCCATCTAAATTTTGCTGGTTGAGAATTAAAAACTTTTCAAGAAACTACTACACTATTAAAATTAAGATTGAAGTGTGTAAAAAAAGGTTGAGAACTATGACACCCTCTTTAGCAAATTTTCTTTGGAGTTTAGTTTGGGGTACTGCGATTGTGGTGATTCCGGCAACAGTTGGTTTAATTTTCATTAGCCAGAAAGATAAAATCAAGCGTTATTGATGCTGGATGGAATTAATTTAACTCTGGTTTAGTAAGTAATGGGTAATATTTTTTTAATTTACCCATTACCAACCTCGGTATATAGGTTTATCGCCAAGAATCTGAAGTGCTTTATAGCTTCCACAAGACCTGCGATGTCTTTGTGATTTTTATTGTAACTCGCTAATATAGATTTGATATTAGGAAAACAGCAATGCTAAATTTTGGGCTGAACTCAGCCAGCTTTCTGGCTCAGGTAAATGTGGGGGCAACTCCAGCTACTTTTCTAGGAATTTTCCTGGCTGTGGCTGGGGCAGCTCTGTATTTTCTTCGCTCTGTACGTCCAGAACTCTCGCGAGATCAGGATATATTTTTTGCAGCAGTGGGATTACTGTGTGGTTTTATCCTCATTTTCCAAGGATGGCGCTTAGACCCAATTCTCCAATTTGGTCAGCTGTTATTAGTGGGTACAACGGTATTTTTTGCTGTAGAAAGTATTCGTTTACGGAGTATTGCAACTCAGCAAGCTAAACGAAATACTCCGATTGTCGATGAAGAACGACCAGTGAGCGATCGCTATAGATATAGTGAACGACGAAATTATGATGCGGAAATTGAAGATGTAGAATCGCTCATGTATGAAGATGAGGAAGAACGTCCCACGCGACGACGAATTCCCGGTAGTAGAGATGAGCGTTCATCTAGAGATGAATACTACGGAAATCAATCTCCCCGTCGTCCAGCTAGTCGTAATAATCGAGAAAAACCGGAAACACCAGACAACAAACGTCGTTCTGGCTCTGCACGTCCAGCTAGTCGTACTAATGAAAATTATGACGATGAAAATTGGGATACCACCAATTCTAGAGATAGTAATCGCGAAGTAGAAGATTGGGATAATCCCGATGGGGAAACGAAAAAACCATCGCGTCGTGGTAATAATAGACCACAAAGACCATCAGAAAATCGTGAAGACGATGTTGTTGCTTCTAGACCCAGAAAACGCCGTCCATCCACTCCTCGTAGAGAGCGGGATGATGATGATGCCATACCAACTGAATATGTACCATATAAACCAATTGATCAGTCTAATGATGAGTCCAATAATTCAACCAAACTGGATGACGAATTTTAAAAAATTGGTGATGATGTCTCCCTTGAAGGTGACGGAAAACTGCTGATGTGAACAAACTTAATCCCACTTTTTGGCTCCAAAGACCACTTCATTGGAGCCTGGTTTTTGGTTTAACTAGTTTTCTTGTATCTTGTAATACTAGTGATCTTCCTTTTGGGTCAACTTCTCTGAATAGTCGCTACAGTGAAACACAACCTGCTCTAAGTGGAAATGGACGTTTTTTAGCTTTTGTATCTAATCGTACTGGTCATCAGCAACTATTGATCTACGACTTAGATGAGCAAAAATTTATCCGCACACCAGGTTTAAACCGACAGGAAACCATCGCTGAAAGTCCTAGCCTCAGTTATACCGGACGTTATATTGCTTACTTAACCAGCGACCAAGGTAGACCAGTGGTAGGACTTTATGATCGGGCTGTGCAACAATCGCAAATCCTAACTCCTATCTATCGAGGTTGGGTCAGAAATCCTCATATTAGTCCAGATGGACGTTATGTGGTCTTTGAATCAGCTAATCGTGGTCAATGGGATGTTGAAGTCCTAGACCGGGGAACCTGCTATTGAGTTAGATATTCCTAATGGTGTCACTGTGAACGGGTCACCGTAATAGAGATGGGGGGATGGGGAGGTAGGGGGATGTACTTGGTTTTGGGAAAAATTAAATATGGGTTTTATATGCAGAAAATTATTAATTACCAATTAACAATTAGTTTATTTTTATGTAGTAGTTTATTAACTGGCTGTTTTGGTTATCCCCGAATTTTAAATTATCCATTTGATTCTGGGGGAAGAAGTTTAAATAGTTCAGCGTCGGAATTAAATCCCCAAATTTCCGGGAGATACATTGTATTTATTAGTGACCGCCGAGGCAACCAAGATGTATATATGTTTGATACCCTGACCCAAAATTTAGTGGATTTACCAGGTTTAAACTCCTTAGATACAATAGCCTCTCATCCTAGCGTTTCTGAAGATGGTCGTTATATTGTTTTTGCTTCTAGCCGTGAGGGACGCAAAGCCATTTTCCTTTATGACCGAGAAACACGTCAATCCCGAAATTTAACCGCTAACTTACCAGCAGAAGTAAGTAATCCGACAATTAGTGCTGATGGTCGTAGGATTGCTTTTGAATCTAGTCGGAATGGACAATGGGATATTTTAGTTTATGACCGTTTTGGACAACGACTGAATATCCCTCAAGATCCCAGGTAAGAGGCAGGGGGCAGGGGGAAAAGAGGACAAGGGGCAGGGGGCAGGGGGCAGGGGGCAGGGGGCAGGGGGCAGGGGGCAGGGGGCAGGGGGCAGGGGGCAGGGGGCAGGGGGCAGGGGGCAGGGGGCAGGGGGCAGGGGCAGGGGGCAGGGGGCAGGGGGAAAGAGAATTTAAAATATATTCTCCCCACCTCCCCACCTCCCCACCTCCCCATCTCCCCATCTCCTATCTCCGATTCTCCCCTCTGCTCCCTGCCCCCTGCCCCCCTGCCCCCTTGCCTCTTCCCTCTCCCCTGCTCCCTGCCCCCTGCCTCTTAACTTTCCCCCTGCTCCCTGCCCCCTGCCCCCCTGCTTTTTTGGATGGCTTCAATGAGTGATCGCACTTGTGCTGTACCGGCGGATGATTCAAAAGAGAGAGGGAATTTACCTTTAATCAGCATCCGTAGACCCAGAGGTGCAAGACTAAGTAATCCTTTGAGGTCATGAAAATAATTACCTACAACTTGTAAACCAAATTGTCTCTCATCAATCCAGCCTCCGGCCTTGACCAAATCTATTAATACTTTACGGTGACGGATAGAGCGACTATCACTGGCTGATTTGCGGTCAAGGATTTCTTGTTTAATTTTAGTGATTTGTGCTAATGGTTCTACTTCCATTGGACAAACTGAGTCGCAATATAAACAACGGGTACAACCCCAAACACCTTGAGTACCTTGATGATAATTTTCTAAACGATTTTCAGTATCAGCATCACGGGAGTCTGCGACTAAACGATAAGCTTTAGCCAAAGCATGGGTGCAACAAAAGTGGGGTCAACTTCCCTAGCATTACATTCAGAGTAACAAGCCCCACACATAATACAATTACCAGTCTGATCTAAACGCGATCGCTCTTGAGGTGTTTGTAAAAACTCTCGTTCTGGAACTTGTCGAGCCGCAGTACTGACATAAGGAACAACAGCTTCTAAATTCTGCCAAAAACTACTCATATCCACAACTAAATCCTTAATCACAGGCATATTGCCTAGAGGGGCCACTGTGATTTCCGGAATTTTTGTATCTTTGGTTGGTGAGGATGGGATTGAGTTTGATCTAGCCAGGGTAGAACCAACATTTTCTTTACAAGCTAAAGCGGAATGACCATTAATTCGCATTGCACAGCTGCCGCAAATAGTATTGCGACAATTTTTGCGAAATGCTAAACTTCCATCTTGCTCCCACTTAATCTGATTGAGACAGTCCAGGATTGTATGACCCGACTCTGCCTCTAATAAATAGGTTTGCACAGTGGGCGGAGAATTTTCTTGTTGTCGAATGATCTTAAAAATAACTTTCATTACAGTAACCACAATCTGGAAATTACCTTACCCCTCAAGGGAAATCTTGAATACTAGCAGACAATTATCAAAAATTAACCATATTATTGGTCTAAATTCAATTTCGACTGTTAATAGGCTGA
The DNA here is from genome assembly GCA_963766435.1 of uncultured cyanobacterium. Taxonomy (GTDB): domain Bacteria; phylum Cyanobacteriota; class Cyanobacteriia; order Cyanobacteriales; family Nostocaceae; genus CAVXZH01. Next base: position 217,809 of record CAVXZH010000006.1, on the reverse strand, counting down.
TGATTTCCTGGAAACAGATTCTATTTTTAGGATAACCACTAAAATTTTAGTTATGGCGGCACTAGCGACGAAATTTATCTGCAAAAATAAACCCATTAAAAATTGACTATGACCAGAAATTGAATTTATGCATCTACCGACTGTAGGGAAGAGGAGTATTACTCATAGTCAAGTGGTTCTTTTCATCCCCTAGACCCAGAAAATCACCTTGATAAAATTTTTGTTAGACAGATGTGGTAGATTTATTCCTCCTGTAGACAGACGTGGAGAATACCTGCACTTGCTCTTTCGGTGATGCTAATCAACATCGTAAAAAATCCACCGGGCTTTTTGTCTCCCCCAAAGGAGGAAATTTGAGATTTAACTGACCGGTCAAACCTCTGTGCTGGATCAGATGAATTTTTATAAAAAACTTGACGCAACAATATCTAGGTAATAGAGGATCAGAAAAATACTGGCCGCTTTTTCTTGCCAAGTCCAGAAATTTAGATAAAAAAATTTTGTAACTTGAATTTAAATTTATTCAACTATTTTGCTATTATTAGTCCATGATAGTATTTAATATAAAAATATGAAGAAACTCTCACCAGGATCGATAGCTGTATAAGCGCGGTGGTGGATTGGTTGTTTCTTCATAATGTAGAGATGTGAACTTTTATGTCTCTACAGGTAGGACAAAAGGGTGTATGTCCGTAACTGCCGATGCAAATACTATGCTGTCTCCAGCTGGAGAGGATCAAGAGGGATAATCCTCCGACTCAAGAGCAATAAAGAGAAGCACTAAAAGTAAAAACCCTGCAATTACTGGGCTACTACGACTTATTTAGTAGTAGAACCAACTCAATTTGTAAAGGTGGCTGAAAGTAACACCGCTACATTAGCGCCAAAAGAGAAAAAAATTTAATTTCCGATGGCGAATGATGGTTAAAAATGCCGTAAAATCACCGAAATTAATGTCTGTGACAACTATGACATCTAATCTATTGTAGACAGCCACAATAGAGGCGATTGGCTACCCTCTATCAGCAGGAATTCACCCCTCACCCAGGGGTTCTCAGTCGCTCTGTACAATAGCTAAAAAGCCAAATACACAGCATGAGATTAATTGGTTTATCAATTTGGAGAGTAAGGAAATTTTGAGCGTAATGACAGAAACCGCAACCGCACCATTAACTGGAAAAACACTGCTGGCTAAAGTGAAAGAGCTTTCCAATTTACCCCGTCGAGAAAGAGCCAAGCAGTGTGGTTATTACACCGTTACTAAGAATAATCAAGTTCGTGTTAATCTCACGGACTTTTATGATGCTTTACTATCCGCAAGAGGAATTCCCCTCAGTCCAGAAGCACCAAAAGACGGCCGTGGTCGCGAACCGACATACCGGGTTAGTGTCCATCAAAATGGTCAAATTGTCATTGGTGCTACTTACACCAAAGCTATGGGTTTAAAGCCTGGGGATGAATTTGAAATTAGGCTTGGTTACAAGCATATTCACTTGATTCAACTCGGTGAAAGTGATAAAAAATTAACTCAACCTGATTTAGATGCTGAAGATGTGGATGAGGATGATTTAGAAGATGAAGAGGATGATGAGTAAATTTTGTAGATAAAAGAAAATAGGGAATAGAGGTGTCTAATGGGGATTTAGACCCCACAACTAAACGACCACTTATAGAATTGGGGGTTTCTCACTCCCTGATTGAGAACAATAAAGAAGAAATACTGTTCTCGATCCTCTCTCCCTTTTTTGATTAAAATACGCTGAGAACTCTTGCATAAGTGACAAATTGTAAGAGAGTCTAGATTAGTCGGCAAAAAAAATTATTTTTGCAGGAGTTCCTCGTGTTTTTTGAATCTGCGTATTTACCATTTTTGCAGTCATCAGTCAATACCTTACTAGAGTTTCTCCAAGATGCACCAGTAGGGTTATTGGTGATGACTTTTTTTATTTCTTGGGTTGTTTGTTGGTTACCAATAGCAGCAATTATCACCATTGTGCTAAATTGGCAAATAAATAAATCTTTACAATCACAGCAGAAATTACTCCTGTTAGTACCGCTTTATCTTTTAGCTCCTCTAACTCTGTGGGGATTTAGTAGAATCACTCACACATCTTTTGTCGATTATGGTTTAGAAAGTAAAATTTCCGTTCTTAGTTCTTTAGGACTTGGCTTTATATTGGGAGTTTTCAGTTTAGCTATAGTATTTATTTGTCAATATTGGTTAGGTTGGTGTGACTGGGAAAGTTCACATCACAAGTTAATCTTACCGTCTTTATTGCCTATTTTACTAGTAGCATTTTTTGTAAGTGGGATAGAAGAATTAGTTTTTCGCGGTTTTCTGTTCCAAGAACTAGCTCAAGATTATCCAATTTGGGGTGCAGCGATTGCCTCTAGTTTAATTTTTGCTTTACTACATTTAGTCTGGGAACAAAAAGAAACTGCACCACAATTACCGGGATTATGGTTAATGGGAATGGTATTAGTCTTAGCTAGATTTACCGATGGTGGTAGTTTAGGTATAGCTTGGGGACTGCATGCTGGATGGGTGTGGGCTATTGCAACTATAGATACAGCCCAGTTAATTACCTATACAGGTAAAGTCTCCGAATGGTATACAGGTAAGAATAAAAAACCCTTAGCTGGTTGGGCTGGTATTATCTGTGTATTGGGAGCCGGGATATTACTTTGGTCGCTTTCAATCATAGAAAGCACCTAGTCTGTTAATTTTGTACAAAATTTCAGCAAAATAGTTCATGCTATTTTTAGCCGTGGAGCAGGCATCTTGCCTGCCATTGTCAGGGAGGCAAGATGTCTACTCCACAGATTTAGCGTCATGCTATGCCTATACCTGAGATTAAACTAAATAACTGGTATTAGGTACAATGGGGAAGAAAGCATACTCATACCAAGCTGTCCAAACAAAACTTCTGATCCAGCGTTGACGCTTTTCGGAACTGATTTCATAATCAAATGCTCCGTGAGATACATCAATAGATGATAGATGAGAGTTGCAACCACAACCATGCTGATAAGTAAAGCCGTATTTAGAGGCGATACTTTGTATTTTCATTTGCATAGCAAAGACTTTACCGGCATGGAGTATAGCATCCCAAGACCGCTTATGTGCAATATCGCGCTTATCAAAACGTAAAGCTCGTTCTTCAAAGATATGTTCCCGGTAAATTGGAGCTAAATGAACATGATAAAAACTAGCTGGTAATTCATATCCAAACTCTTGGAAAAGTTCTAAACCAATCTGAGCTACTTTGACCTCATCTGCATATTCTGTTCCCTTCGATTCTAAATCTTGAAGAATTGTCACAAAGTTGGGATAACTTTCTATTTTGAAATCATGACCGTAAAATTCCAAAGTTTCCCATGCTAACTTTCCAAATAGCTCAGAGAATGCTGACTTAAGGTGATCTAATTCTGGACGTTCATCAAATAAATCGACATCACCTTGTGCTAACTTATATTGAAACAACTGCGCCATCTCAATATAACTCTGTGGATTGGTAATTCCTACATTCGCTACCCCTTCGGCAATATCTTGCCATATGGGAGGTAATTCAGAAATAGGAACCGCATTTTCAAAAGCAATTACTGTCAAACTAGGAACTTCAATCAGCTGCATATACAATCTCCATATATAGGTTTGTCAAGGAAACGGGAAATTACTTGGGGATGTAGTAAAAACACTGCAAATAATATCAAGGTACTTATGTAAGTGTGTAGCCAATTAGCTATTATGAAGAAAATATCACATAAAAACCGTTACATATAATACGAAATTATCGGATCATCCCATAATCTGGTGGTGCGATGGTCGAAGACCCACCGAAGGTGATCGCTATAAAATTAGGAATATTCTGGAGAATTTGTTATAATTACAAAAATTAAGTTTAGCATCAACAAAGTTCGTAGTCGCGCTTTAGCGCATGCACCTCATCAAAGAAAGCGAAAGTAGGTAATTTATGGTTCAAGCCTTACATAAACCAGTAACTTTTGCAGAATTTATCGAGTGGAAACCCGATGGGAGAAGTTATGAACTACATGATGGAGTCATCGTTGAAATGTCACAACCTTTAGGTGGTCATGAAGAAGTGACTGGCTTTTTAGCCAAAAAACTTACTATTGAGTTTGATAGACTGAATCTACCTGACTTCATCCCTAAACAAGCGCTAATTAAATCTCCTGGTCGAGATGTCGGATATTTACCTGATGTCCTGCTCCTTGACATGACAGCACTCAAACATGAACCACTTTGGGAAAAAGGTTCAACTGTTACTCAAAAAGCATCAATTCCTATAGTAATAGTAATAGAAGTTGTCAGTACTAATTGGCGTGTTGATTATGGTTATAAGTTAACAGATTATGAAGACATAGGCATTCCTGAATACTGGATTGTTGACTATTTAGCTTTAGGGGGTACAAGGTATATAGGTAAACCCAAACAACCTACTGTCTCGATTTACTATTTAGTAGAGGAAGAGTATCAACTGAAGCAGTTTCGAGGGGATGAACGCATTTTATCACCAACATTTCCTGAATTAAATTTGACTGCTAACCAAATTTTTCAAGCTGCTGCTCTTTCTCAATAAATCAATGCTCTTGTGTATAGGTGATGGTAGTGAATATTATGGAAATTAACAATATTAAGGAACAAGCAGGTGGTTAGTTGTTCTTACCTTGTACTAATGCGGAGAAAATAGCTCCTTCAATCCCTGGGGAGTCGGTTTCATTCAGAGAATAATCGACAAAATGACCATATTTTTCCAACCATAGTCCAACAATTACATCCAAATTGTTAGCATTGACACTGAGAAACTCTTGTGCTAAATAAATAGTTTTAGTTGCTCCGGTAAACACTGCATTGGCTCCCTTGATGTCGCTACTTGAACTAATCTTAATTTCTGGTAGTATCACCACACCATTAGCCCAAGCAGCCTGTAATCCTGCTGGAGATGTACCAAATGTTAATATCATATTTTCACGAAAATCGGGTCTTTGAGCAAACTGTTGAAGTTGTTCTTGAGCATACTGCGTTACTGCTTGTACAGTACCTAGCAAATCATGATGGTTTAGCTGATTCAAGTTCAGCATTTTCAAAGATTTTGTCAGTGTCATTTGTTTAACTGAGTGTTTGATGTCACCAAAAACAGGAGTCATACCAATTCAAGATTTACAAAGGAAAAAATCTGATTTTGTCTGGGTTCTAGCCATTGAACTTGGATCAGCATTTTCGGGAAATGGTATCAGAATCAATGCAAAGAGCAAAATAAGCAGAAATTACAACATAGTTAAATTAATACTAATTATTTACTTGTATAGCATAATGCCATTAAATAAAATTTGATTCCACGCATATTCCACAATTTAAAGTGTCACACCAGCAATTCTGGTAACGTTCCCGGAGAAAATATTTTGCCATGTTTTTCGAGGATTATTGATATGGTGGTAGTCTAAACTCTGATTAAATCATTAAGATAGATAAAAACTTATGAGTTCGACCCAGATGGAAATTATTATTGGTTGGCTATATCCGACACTAATGAGTACATATGGCGATCGCGGAAATGTGATTACCATAGAACGTCGCGCTCTGTGGAGAGGATATAATGTCAAGGTGGTATCCTTAGACCAAAACACCACCGCCGCAGAAATTAAATCTGTAGATATAATTGTCGGTGGTGGAGCACAAGATCGTCAGCAGGAAATCGTGATGCGAGATTTGCAAGGTGCAAAAGCTGATGCGATGCGGGAAAAAATTGAAAATGGGACACCAGGGGTATTTACTTGTGGTTCTCCTCAATTACTGGGACATTATTATGAACCCGGTTTAGGACAAAGAATTGAAGGTTTAGGAATTCTGGATTTAGTTTCTATTCATCCTGGGGAAAATACTAAACGTTGTATTGGTAATTTGGTGATAGAAGTTACCGCTTCCCGTTTAGCTAAAGAACTAACAGAGATGACCGGAACAAAACCCTATTTGGTGGGATTTGAAAATCATGGTGGACGCACCAAGTTAGGAAAAGTAGAAGCGTTAGGAAAAGTAGTGTATGGTTTAGGCAATAATGGTGAAGATGGGACAGAAGGAGCATTTTATCAAAATGCGATCGCTACTTATTCTCATCGAACCATTGTTACCGAAAAATCCTTTTGTAGCTGATTGGTTAATTCAAACAGCATTACGGTTAAAATATCAGGAAGAAATTAAATTAGATGTTTTGGATGATAATTTAGCCATGCAAGCACGAGAAGCTATGTTACAGCGATTAAAGGTAAATATCCCAACTGCTAGCTCTAAAATTTAGTTAATTCCAGAATCCATTTATTGGTGACAAGAAACTTAAATCATGAAAGTTCAAAAGATTGAGTTAAAGTATTTTAAGAAATTTCGACATCAGGAATTTGATTTTACAGATTCAGAAACTGGATTAGCAAAAGATTTAATTATTCTTGTCGGGATGAATGGTTCTGGAAAAACTAGTATTTTGCAAGCGATTGCAGCAACACTTGGTACTGCAACTGGAAGATTAAAAAAACCATCAGATTTAGAATGGCCTGGATTTAATTATGAATTACTAGGAAGTACCTGGGGACAATTTACCACAGAGATAAATATAAATGTACAGTTTTCTACTTTAGAACTTGATGCTGCGAGAGATTTTTCTCAGAAATTAAAAGATACAGGTCATAAGTTATATCTCCCTGCTAATAATCCTATGGTCACTTTAAAAAATTACAAGGAGCGAGTTAAAGCAAATACTGGGGCTGAATTATTTCAATTTAAAGGTAGAGAATATGCGAAACAACTTCTCCGCTCTGAAGGTTTTCAGGTGTTTGAAAAAGTTGGTACAATATTATGGTTTACAGAGCAGAGAACTACAACCAGCTTAACGACTGAAGAAATTTCTCATCAATTAGAAATTACAGAAGATAAATTGCGTGATCGTCTTTCTAAATGGCAACTATTTCATCAAAAAAATGGTAATAATCTACGTTCTGGACAAAAAGATGTATATGCTGAAATTGAAAAAGCTTACCAAACAATTTTTCCAAACCGTAGTTTTGAAGGAACGGTTTTACGAGAGAATATAGATGATATTCTCAGTGAACCTTGGTTTTATCTATATGATGGAACAAACCAATATGAAATATCGGAAATGTCTGGAGGTGAACGTGCTATTTTTCCTATGCTTGTAGATTTTGTTAATTGGAATATTCATAATTCAGTTATCTTAATTGATGAAATTGAGTTGCATTTACACCCACCAATGCAGCAAGCATTACTGAGAGCTTTACCGAAATTAGGCAAAAACAATCAGTTTATTATTACCACCCACTCTGATTATGTTGCCCAATTAGTACCTGAAGAATATATTATCCGGTTAGAGGTGTAATTGTGAGTGTTATTAGTTCTAATAGTAAAGTTATTTTCTGTGAAGGTAAGGAAAATAGTTTGGACTATTTATTACTCAATCTATTATTGAATGATTTATTAGATAAACCTACAATCGTTCCTTCTGGTGGTAAATTCAGTTTTTCAACCTTTGCTCAAGGTTACTTTTCTAATAATCAAACTCAAAACCAACGATATATTGTTTTTCGCGATCGCGATTTTGATGCTAATCCTACTGATGAGATTCAACTGCTACCATTACTCAATAATAATCACACTTTTCTTACACATCGCGCTTGTATTGAAAACTATCTGCTAGATGCTAATTTAATCCATACTTATTGGACAGAAAAATATACAGAACAGCAGTGGAATCGAAATTTAAAATGGGGACATGGGAATTCACCAGGAATTGAAATGATTTCAGCTTGGATTGAAACTGCTGCTAAGAGCTTGCAAGATTATCAAGCTGTAAGATGGGCATTAGGTGATTTATCTCAGTCATCTGCAAGTCGAACACAGCTAAGAACAACATGGATGGGTAATAGTGGTAACATTCCTAATGACTTAACTTTAGCATATTGTAAAAATGAAGCTTTAAATTTAATAAATCAATTTACAAATGCTGTGGGAACAGTCACACAGGAAATATTTACAGGAAGTCTTGCTGTATATCAACAAAAGTTTTCTGAACAAGCATTTTGGGAAGAGAAGAAGTATTTGATTTGGTTTCACGGAAAAGATATTCAAAAAGAAATGCAAAAACAGCAACCTCAATACATTTCTTTAAAGCATTTTTTTAAGTCTGTATTCCCTTTACCTGGTATTACTTCAAATCTAAATGCTATTCAATTCATTGCATCCCATCCCGACTTTGAGAAATTAAAAGAGAAAATAAATCAATTATAGATGTTGAAACACGACTGACAGATTATTTGCAGTCTTTATGGTAAAGGGATCTTATCATTTTCCCGTCGAGAACGAGTTTGCATGATATTAACAATTATCTGCATCACATCTGCTAAAGATTCCGATAATTGTTGAGTAAAGGAATCACACCTGTTTTTTTGAAGCACCAAATAGTCACTACTTCACTACGTTGTACCTGAAACCATTGAGCAAGATAAAGTTCAGGAAAGTAAACGGGTAATTATTCAGTTATAGCTGTAATCCCTACTAATGTATCCGTTAATGGAATGGTATTTTTTAAATTAGCAGCTTGGGAAAAAGCAATGTTAGAAAAAGTCAAGTTAGCTAGATGAACTTTTTTTCCTAATTTTTGTAGTTCAAAGTAAATAGGTAGACCACAGAAGATATCAAAACCACCTCCCATTCCCGCAATTAGCAAATTGTTACAGTTAGAAAGTTGATTAATAATTGGTAAGTTCAATTGCATAATATATTGTGATTTTTTACTCGGATTGGTTTCGTATCACTACTGAAAATTACATTGGAATGATTAAGTATTTCAGGTTTCTATTAATTTCTTTGTTTCGTTGAGAAGATAAATAGTATTCTCTTTCAGATTATCGATTTGTAATTTATCATTACCAACTGAAAATGATTCAAGGGATTGCTTTAATTCTTCGAGCTTTTCTAAAGGTAAGGATTGAGCTTTCAGTGACTTCTCCAAATCATTCCTATAATCATCTAGAATAGAGTCTAGAGCCTGAAAGTACATTTCAATCTGTTCATCAAAGGATTGTTTAATTAATTGATTAGTTTGGTTTTTAATCTCCTCAACTTTATGCTCAAATAATTTAATTACTTCAGCCTGGAAAAGGATGATGTTAATTGTGTATCTTTCTTTATATAGAAGTTCGTCTAAATTTACCTTAAAAAAAGCAAAGACATTGCTAATTCCCCCATAAATTAAACTCAATATTGAACTGTTAGCTACTATTGTCACTAAGTTAGCAGCAAATCGGACAAAGAAATTACCAAGTTCTTGTTCTAATAATGCTGCGAGTAAATTAGATAATCCATATCCTCTAAACTCAAGATGGGGTGTATTAATTTCTATGTAAATATCAACCAGCTTAAGTGTATTCGGTTTAAAAGTAAGATTAAAGTCTCGCTTTAATCGCTTTTGGGCGTCTTCAATAATTGGCTTAGTTTGATCATCTAGTAATTTGGATAGTTCTTGAATCTCATCCTGAATCTGTTTGTCCGTTTCTTTACAAGCGGTATTCAATTGAACTTCAATAATTTTCTTCGCTGAATCTACCATCTGATCAGCAAATAATTTAGCATTTTGTTTACTATCAAACTCAAATTCATTCTTATCTCTGTCGAACATTTTAAGGGTATCCATAAAATTAGAGAATATTCTTCTAGCAGAATCTAAAACATAATCTTTGAACAGCTTCTCAAGTTCTTTTCTTCCGTCTTTTTTAAGCTTTTCTAGATTTACGTTTATAGTTTCGTTTATTTGCTTTTTTGTTTTAGCGACCTCTTGATCTAAACTCTTACGACAAACAGTTAGGTTGGAAAGTTCTTTATTAAGATTTTCAATTGCTTGCTGGAGTTTTTTAGCATCACTATTAATATAAGCTAGGTCGTTTTTTGCATTATTACATAAATCATCTAGATGAATAAGACAAAGATTCAATGCAAACTCCATACAACGGGGGGCAACTTGTAGTAAAATTATATTAATTGCTTCGTTCAGAAACAATCCAAACTTCGACGCATCCCAAAGTTCTAGTGATATTTCTTGCAATTCATCCACAGATGCTTTCTTTAGCCAACGCTCCCAACTAACTGACCATTGTTCTCTAGCTAATGCTTGGGCTGCTTCAGAATCTTTAACGTCTTGACTACTGAGGGATAATTGACGGAGAAAATCGTTAGCACAAAATGCTTGCCTAGCAGAAACTTCAAATACACGGTTTGTATTTGACAATTTGAGATTATGAGCAACAAATTGTTTTACTTGTTCAGTATCTAAGTCACCGTCACGACGCTGATCTATTTTATTGACTAAAACATATAAATTTTCCTGACTTCTTGTTCTGATGACTTTTTGAACTTCTGCTTTAATTTTCTCAGCTGCTTCAGCCCTTAATTCAGTAAAATTAAGTACAAGCAGAACCAATTGGCTACGATTAAGTTGCTTGGAAACTACAATTTCTAGCTTTTCGCTTACTCCAGATTCACTCGGACCAGGCGTATCAATAATTACAAGATTACCTAGATTCTCTAATTGTTGATTTTGCTGTGTTCTGAAGAAAGGAGTTTCAATAGATGGAATGTCACTATCATCGAGTAATTGAAGAGGATCTTGATCTTTGGATACTCCCAGAATATTGCAAAGACGAATAATATGATTCATATCCGTCAAGACATGGTTAATATTCTTACTACCACAGGTTTCTGCTGAAATTTCAAAATCAATCTTACTATCAATTTTTTGCAGTAAACTCTCTAAATGTGGATATTCACCAATATGCTTCAGAACGGTTTCCATCTCTTGCAGATCAATTATCTGCTTGATAGCTGCTAATGTTTTTTTAAATGTTTCACAAATTCTAGGATTCAGTCTTAGAACTGGTTCTGCTGCATTTTCTTTCAATACAATCTCAGTTGGTAAAGTTGTCATCGCTGTGGCAGAACTTGGTAATAGTTCTTGACCAATAATGGCATTAATAATCTTGGACTTACCAGCATTCATTGGTGCAGCAATAGCCATTCTGAGCTTGAGGTCTTTGACTCTAACAATTTCCTGCTCGATCTCCTGCTGATATTTATGGTACTTGTTTTTTGAGTTATCCTCAGACTGAAGTTCTTTGCTAGCACGACTCATCAGAGTATTAACTTGTTTTAATAGATTAATTACTTGTATTTGCAAGGCTTGAACATTTGGTTTAGAAGCTTGGGAACTCATAGGGTTTTTTAGTTGACAGTTTTTAGAGGGTGTTTGAAAAATTAGAACTTGAGTAAAAAAAGCTCTCAGAGTATAATCTGTAAATACAGAGATACAAAACTGTACATAACAATGAGTAAAGTATACTAAGTTCAAGTATAATTATAACCTTGACTAAATTGCTAGTGGTTAACACACTCAACAATAGTTTATTAAAGATGCACTAAAATCACTGGTTCCTCTCCATTGCAGCAATCAAGCTTATTTTAACCACCTACATCATTTTTTAGAAAAAAGCATCAAATTCTGCACATTGGATTATAATATATTTAGAGCATGACAAGGTATCCCGAACTGCACGGGAAGGTATGGTAGAGTTGAAATACTCTGCGCCTGTCATCAGATAAGGTATCCCGAACTACACGGGAAGGTATGGTAGAGTTGAAATACTCTGCGCCTGTCAACCAGATTAAATTTAGTTTTCTAACTATTCCGTTTATTAACGGTGAATGAACCCATGAACGTAATAGTTCTGGGTTCTTCATTAAATGCTTGATTGAGTTTTAAGGAATTTCAACTAGGTGAGTTTTCGACTGGAGAATGTCAAAAGCTTTTCTACATTCCGCTTTGAAACTTCCTTCTTTTACTGACTGTTTCTTTAAATTAATCAAGTAAGCAATATAATCTGCGATTTGCAAACCCACATAAAATTGTGAAGCACCTAACCAGGGCTGTTCGACAAAACTACAATTATATTTGTGTAAGTTGATCCACTCCCGATAAGCCTTGATTAAACGTCCATCCTGTATACTAGTGCTATGTGTTGAACGTGAGTCCAAAAATAAAATTCCATTGGTATTAGAACATCGTAAAAATTCATCTAATTCTTCTAGTAAACGATAAAAAGTAAAGCGATAAAGTATAAATTCATCTTTCATCTCTTCTCTATCAGAGTAGAGTTTATTTTTATCAACTACAATAGCAAAAATATGGCATGGTAGCTCATTTAATTTTTCTGCTATCTGTAAAAAAGTACGAATTTTCGCGTCAGGACTCCACTTTTTAAATACGTCATCACCCTGATAAAGGTTACGTCCTTTTAATTCCCAATCTTCAGGATCTCTTCTTTTTATTATATTCTGTTTCAGTAATAAAATCTGCTCATAATTGCTTGATGAATAAATTTCAGAAATAGCAAGACTAGCCAAAACAAAATAATTTGTCTGATTATCATTTGAACCAGTACCACTTTCATCAGTATAGAATAAAAACATTTTATTTTGTAGTAAATTAAAATGGAGTTTCATGCATTAGTTATAATAGCAAAATACTCTATTTTTGGGTTAGAGGGTGTTTGAAAAATTACGAGGAGGTGTAATTTGTTATTCTGCGCGACAGTAAATAATCCCGCGAGATCCTTTCCTACGGAACGCTCCGCGAACCCGACCGTCAGGATGACAATATTACTTCCTTCCTTAACTGAACCGTATTGCAATATAGTAACGTTTTTAACCTTTATTTTGACTTTTCAAACAGCCTCTTAATAGATTTTTCGCAAATTAAACTTCTGTAATACTAGTAATTTTTTGTAAAACAGCAGCAACATCTGTTTCATTTACGGAAATTCCATATTCTTCCTTTAACAGATCAATCTTAGCTTTTAGTGGTTCTTGTGAATCATACTCTTCCTCAAAATATTCACCATCTTTATAACCATATAAAATGAGATTAGAATCGACTTTTTTCAGGAAATTTTGTCGAGGAGTAAATGATTTTTTACTATTAAAATATCCCGTTAAAAATCCATAGAAATAAGTAAAAAAGTAATTGATTTCTGATTTGGAGAACTCTGAAGGCAAAGGATCATATAAAATTTGAAGATTATATTTGTCTCTTTCGGTATTTTCCAAAATTCTAGCTAGACCAAATTGGATAAATCCTCGATGATCATAGATAGTCAGAAGATAGAAAAATACACCATTTTCTCTTTTAATCACTAATAAATTATGGAAGTTAAAACTACCTTTATATTCATCGTAGAAATTACTGCTTTCACCTAATAAGCATTCTAAAGCAGTAAAGAGTTCTGCTAAATTGAGATTATCATTGTCTCCATACATTTGTGATAGAGACTGTTGGTTATAAAATTCGCAATAATCTCTAACCTGGAAACTATGATCCCATCGTAGTTTCCTGTACTCTGCATCGTCTATTCTCCAAATCTCAAAGTTGATTCCATTGCATTGTAAGTCAATTTTGTGACGCTCTTTTATTTGCTTAATTATTTCAGGCATAATTTTTACTAGGTTAATATCTAGCTGATTTCAACTTTAACTTGAACAATATTATATAGTATTTATGAACTACTGGACGGTTAAATTTTGACGATGTAAACAGAATTGGAGAACCTCACCCTGGTTTTACTGCGTAAAACCTGTCCCTCTCCTTACTAAGGAAAGAGAGATATGATGATATTTACTATCTAATAAAAATGTAAAATCACATCTGGTTCCCTCTCCTTACTAAGGCTACGGTGTACACACAAGTAATTCTGGCATAGGTTTGGGCCTTTTTTTAGCCGGGAATTTGTGTAGGGGCGTATTGCATACACCCTTACGCCACCGTATAATTTCAGAATTAGGGAGTTAAAACCAGGTGTCAATTGAAAATTACGGCTCAACTTGTCGGTTAGTCTGGTGATAAACCTCAAAACATTCGTGGAATTCATGCTTTGGTTTGGGGTCTGCGGTGACTCGAATAGGGGCGTATGCAATACGCCCCTACTTGTGTGTACACCGTAGCCTTACTAAGAAGAGGGTTAGTGTGAGGTTCTTTCATGACTTGTACACCACCACCGAGCTTGGTTCCAAATTATCGACTAACCAAACCAGCTTGAAAAATCTGATTTGCGGTAAGATTCAATTCAGGAAAAACTTGCGAGACAAGAACTTCGCTATCTCGAAACTTACTAATTTGATATTCTCCATCAACTAAGTTACAAACAGAAATTGTCGGTTGTTTCGGATTACCAATAAAATTACGTCCACCCAAAGCCGCATAATCTATAATCCAATATTCAGGAATACCCATCTCTTCATAATCAGCATATTTTAAGTAATAATCATCACGCCAATTGTTGATACTACCTCAATTACTAAAGGTATTGATGCACCCAAAATTAGAGTAGATTCTTTTTTCCATAATTTTTCATTTACTAAATTTGCCCGATTTAGCACCAACAAATCGGGAAAATAACCAGAATCTTTTTCCGTCAGGTCTAACTATAACTTGATTAGGAATACCGTAGGGTAGTGCTAGACGTTTGATTTCTACAGGAATTTCGACACCGAGAAAGCTTTTAATTTCTTCATGTTCCCCTACTGGTTGTGCCATTTCAACAATATTCCCATTATGTAGTTCGTAGCGTACCCCGGAATTTTCAGGTAGCCAATTGACGAATTCCGCAAAGGTTACTAATTTCGGTATGGCTTGAGTCATAGATGATTGAGAATTACTGAACCATAGAAATATTATCTCTATTTAATTAGATAATTTGAGTTTAATTATATTACAAAATTGGATAAATTCTCTAAAAGTAGGTAAATGGTCACTCTCATTTTCAATTCTGGCTATCAATTGCTGCAAGTAATACAACTGAGTTACATCTCCGGGAAGCTTTTTAGAATAATTAATATTTTTAGCTTTAAATAACTCTTTTAAATATGCTTCATGAAACTGAGAATGCATATTAAAATCTTGATATTTTCCCATTAATTCTGGGCAATTTTCTGAAACATCATAATAGCGTGTATAAGCTAACAATGATTTATCTTGAGGGTTTTTTGTATATATTTTTCGATTTCCCAAAAACCAAGTTTCAATACAACAATTTTGGATGATGGTAATTAGCTGGGTATCTCCCAATATCAGTTGAATTTTCTTATCTTGCACAAAATCGTTAATTTCTTGTTTTCTTTCGTTTACACTCACTTCATCTGCATCTAGACATACTATAAAATAGTTGTATTTACCATGAGCATTAATATCTTCAGCTGCATTGGGTAAATGATTATAAATTATTGAAGGATAACCATTAGCACTGAAAATATAATAGTTATTTTTTTCAGCTTCATCATAATTATCAACTCGTTTTAGTTCTGGTAACATATGAAGAAAGCCAAGCTGGATAAACTTTTCTCTCTGTACTTCTTCCTTCCACAAGAAAATAAAGATTCATTCGACCGTAATTCCTTCCTTGTAAGCATCAAGGTTAATTAATTGCATAAATGCTTGATGTCTAGATGCACCAAGATGAAAATCTTTGGCTTCTCTTGCTATGACTACACCACCTTTGCGGGTGATAATTTTCCAGTGTTCCATCCCAATTTTATTAATTATATAGGGATGATGACTGGTAATTATAAACTGTAATTGTCTATTTTTAATAAGTAACTCAGTTAAAATATCAATGCAATTCACTCCTAAACTATTTTCAAATTCATCAATCAAAATTACCGTTCCTTCAGCAGATAAATAAATTTCACTAATATGTATCAGTGTTTTAAGCATACCTGAAGAAATTTCATTTTCTTTTATCCAATTATTCACTCCTTTTTCTTTGAACTTAACCATAGGATAATCTTTTAAGCTTGGATTTGTTTCTTCTATATCTACCTCTAATTTGATATCTTCAACATAAGGAAATATCTCTATAAAATCTTGTTTAATTTGATTAAAAATTAAAGGAAAATTCTCATAAAGTAATATTAGTTTATCTTGAATATGTAGATTTATTTCTTTAAGATTAGCTAAATCCAGAATTGGATATTTTACTTGTAATTCTTGTGTAAAAGACGTCTTTCCTAATTTGAAATATATAGATTGAAGAGGTCTTCTTATTCTCCAAGCAATGTCAGGGTCAATATCATCTTTTATTTGAATAAAACCTTTTTGTATCAAAGCAATATCTTTTTCTTCACGTAATATCCATACTACACTTTCTTCTGAAGGTAGTTTAGGCAATTCTTGATTTTTAAACCGGATACTTTGATTATCTCTTTCAATAATAGATTCACCATTTATATATAAATTTTCTCTAATAATTTTGAATTTATTTTGTTTTGGACTTATCAATTCCTGATTGTTTAATTTTAGGTAATCCAAAGATTTTACATTTTCAAATTCACCCTTCCATTGGCATTGGTAATTATCACTTATTGTAAAATAAATATCCCAGCTTACTCCATTGAAGGATTCACCTTTAGCTATTCTTTGTAAATTGATTACTGAGTTAATTATTTGACTCTTGCCCACACCAGAAGCACCAACAAGCAGATTGAAATCAGAAAACTGCATTGGCTGAAGCTGCCATTCTCTTTTATGATCATAATAAGTTAATTGATTGATTTTCATAATTGTTAGATGGCTAAGATTTTTATGGAAGATGTTGAAACACGACTGAAAGGTTATTTGCTGGCATTTGGTAACTTTCCAGCATGGTAAATCCATATTTATTTGCGATGGAGACAACATCATCTAAATCACGTACACCCCATTCCGAGTTTTGTGCGCGTAGGGTTTGGTCAAAAGCTTCATTACTAGGTGCGGTGTGTTTTCCATCTTTCATAAATGGCTCATATAAATAGAGAATCCCCCCTTTGGGAAGAATCCGACTAGCACCCTTCATTAATCCCAATGTTGCTGACCACGGGGAAATGTGAATCATGTTGATATTAACTATGCCTGTGATGGGAGAATTATTCAACTGATCTCGATAAATATCTTTTTCCACTGGCCAGATTGGTGTAATCGCATTCAGGTCAATCGGTGGATAAAGATTTGCTGATGGATAGGATGCTGACCAGGCAGCAATACTGCTACGTGCTTGTGGATTCGGGTCTGAGGGTAGCCATTTTCGAGGACTTAGACGGGGAGCAAAAAATATCGCGTGTTCACCAGTACCACTGGCTATTTCTAAAATAGTCCCACTGGGAGGAAGTACTTGCAAGAGTACTTCTAAAATTGCTTCCCGATTACGTTGTGTTGCTGGTGCGTATTGATGCTCTAGATTGGCGGGATTCATAATTGAGTAGGGAGTGGGGAATTTAGCAAATGTTAGTGGAGACAAATTTGATTACATCTGTTAAACCGATTTGAGTTTTCAAGTTGGTAAAAATAAATGGTTTATCACCACGCATTTTTTTCGCATCTCGTTCCATCACATTTAAGTCTGCACCTACATATGGTGCCAGGTCGATTTTATTAATTACCAACAAATCAGATTTAGTAATGCCGTGTTCACCCTTACGAGGAATTTTATCACCTGCGGCTACATCAATGACATAAATTGTTAAATCTACTAATTCTGGACTGAAGGTAGCTGCTAAGTTATCACCACCACTTTCTAAGAAAACTAAATCTAAATCACTGAATTGCTCCTCTAGCTGCTCAATTGCTGCTAAGTTCATGGATGCATCTTCCCGAATTGCAGTGTGAGGACAACCTCCAGTCTCTACACCCAAAATGCGATCGCTTGCTAATGCTTGAGAGCGCACTAAAAACTCAGCATCCTCTTGGGTATAAATATCATTTGTTACCACAGCTAGTTGGTATTGATTACGTAAAGCTTTACATAAAGCATCGACTAAAGCTGTTTTTCCTGAACCGACTGAACCTGCTACCCCGACTCTAAATGCATTCATTTTTTAATGATCAGTTGCTGTATTTTTCTACCTCTACAGAATTGTACCTGTTAAGCTAACCATTTTGTAGTATATCAAAATATTTTCCAACTTTCCCCGTCCCGCCTTACACAAAGCATATGTTATAGTATGAGCATCCCTCAATACCTGTTTCATAATTTTGGAAATGCATATTTTGATCACCAAAAATTACTCATACTTATATCCTTAGAAGTAGACCAGCTACCAGATAAAATTAAAATTATGTATCTACATGGAGAAGCAGTAATAATTTCTGGCAATTATGGCAATTAATTTATAGAGGTAATTATGGTTATTAGCAAATATTCAAAACGTTCTAAAACAGAGATAGTTATCCATCCAGGAAGGTATGAGTTGTATAACCTCCAAGAAAATCCATTTCCATCATCCCCCTTGATTAATCCTAATTCTCATGATGCGCGAAACAATGGTGAAATTTATGAACCATCTATTCGTGAAAAAGAAAGTACAGCCATTGTAGAAAATTTTCTCAAAGTTCCTCAAATCGATCCAAATCACCTTCGTTTAGGATATATAGTAGATACTTCATACATTAGTCGTGGTAATGGTAAATCTGCTTTTATTGTCAATCTTCAAAAGAAAATTAATCAAGATTTTGTCCTATCTATTTCTAATGAAATTAATAAATGTTTTGCCATAACGATTGTACCTGAACCTAGAGGAAAACAAAAACATTTCAAAAATTTGTTGACCTTTTTTTTCAAAGTATATTGGCATCTGGTATCATCGAAGATAGTCTTTTGTCATTACAGTTAGAGGCAATTCTTAATTTATATGAAAATTTTGACCCAGAGCAAAATTTTTACGATGAAAATGACCTGAAAGAAAAACTTCAATCCCTTGATTGGTATTTACAAAATAATATTGATTATACCAATGTTTTCCGGCAAATTCAAACTAATCATTATTTACAAAGTTTACCCTCTGATTTTCCTATATTTTCATGCAGTCCTTTGATATTTAAGCAAGTAATGCAGCAGGATTTTCAAGAATATTATCAAACTCTTAAACCTGGTAAGCCAAGAATTGAATTTATTTTCTCGCATCTGGTCACTTTATTTTTAGCAGCAGGATTTAACGGTGCATATATATTTGTAGATGACTTTGAAAGAGTCCCCGATTTTCAAAGTGAAAGACAGAAAAGAGATTTTGCTTTAGAATTGAGAACTTGTCTTTTTGATGGACTTTATACAAATGCTAAAGTGGGATTTTATAACTTAATACTTGTTTTACATGCTGGGGTACCACGTTTAATTCAATCAGCTTGGGAACAAAGTGGTTTAGAACAGCAATCGCCAATTTTCTTTAAAGGAACATCAAAGAATGTAATTCGTTTTGAAAAAATAACTGTCAATGATGCATACTCATTAATTCAGAAATACTTGCAAGCATACCGGATAAAGCCAGTAGATACTCATACTTATTCACCCTTTACTCAAGAAGCTGTAAGTAAAATAGCTGAGTTAAGTGAGTTTAATGCTTCTAAAATTTTAAAAATGGCTTATGAAGTTCTGGAACGAGCAGTGGATCAAAATATTCTGGAAATAGATGTGGAGTTTGTGTTAGCAACTAATGAAGCAAACCAAATGACTGAACAACGTCAAGTTAGTGGAATTTCTGAAGCTAATACTAAGGATTTAATGAAAGAAGCTGAGTAAATCAAAAATTATTATGGATCAACATTGCTTAAACAGGGAAGAGTTATCTACATTTCTAGAAATTATTTTGGGAACTAATAATTTCCAGACAGAAGATGAACAGATGAGGTTTTTAGTTGAAGAATGGGAAAGTTGGAATCTAGAATTACTTTGTCTAGCTACAATTCTCTCACAGTTCCTGAATAATAAACAGAAATATTCAGACATCAATGTTCACAATATATTAGAAATAATATATAATCTTCCTAATGAAAAAGGCTTATTTTCTATTGAACAGATTGATGAAAATTTTATCACGTATATGCTCAAAGAAGTTCGTAATGATGATGACAATATTGAAGATAATTTAATCGAGATACGGAGAAAAATGAGTGAGTACAAATATTGAGAAAATACCTAGTAAACGTAGGTTTGTCATTGACACAGTAGCACTAATTTCATATTTTGCTCACATTTTTAAAGAGGAATCTAAAATATCTAAGAAAGCATTGTCATATATCGATAAAGCTTTAAAATATGACGAAAATAGCTATTTAATAACCATACCAAGCGTTGTTTTTATAGAAATATTCGATAAGTGGTTTGGTGGTAGAACTACAGCAGATGAAGAATTTAGAGCTAAGTTTATATCTGAAGTCTTTAATCCGATAAAATCTTCAGATAATATTGAAATTAGAGAAATAGATATGGAAGTTTTACAGAGTTATTTGTATTTAAAAGATGAGAACATTAATTTGGAAAATCGTGACAAAATTGTTCTGGCCAAAGCAATGATTTTGAATTCACCTTTAATCACTTCTGATACTAAGATAAAACTATACAATGAAAAATATAAAGTAATTCCAGAAATTATTTTTTAAGCTGCTAACTGATAGCATTTAACCGCCAACATATCATATCGACATGATTATAAATAATTAACCACAAACAAAGGAGTCAACAGGAGCGGTTAGGACATGAATTAATGATGAAAGTCCTTTAGAGCAAGGCTTTTGCTCCTAACTACTCACTCCTGCTATAATATCACTGCTAATGGTAGATGCAAATAAATTTTATAAGTACTTACTATTAACTGAGAGTGGTGATAAATTCCTTTGTAGTAGTTGACCCCATTATTGTCTAATTTTCACCTGATCAGTCCCTTCACCCGATGGCTATGACTATAATCACTTCCGAAGCACTAATAGAACTAATAGCTCAAGGTGAAACTCTGACTATAGAGTTTAAAAGCGATCGCACTCTCCTCAATGATAGCGATTTGTTAGATGCTGTAGTATGTCTAGCTAACAAGCATGGTGGTACACTGGTTATTGGTGTGGAAGATGATGGTCATGTAACAGGTTTACATCAAAAACGTCGTATACCTAACCCAAACTTATTATCTGCTTTAATAGCTAGTAGGACAGTACCGCCTCTGTCTGTAGAAACAACAATAATTAATGTGCCTGAAGGATCTGTAGCTGTAATATCTGTACCCAGTGTATCACACTTAGTTTCAACCAGTGAAGGTCGGACATTGATACGCATGTTAGATACACGCGGTTATCCTCAGTGCCGACCACTTTATCCCAGTGAAATAGATAGTTGGTATGCTGATCGAGGTCAGCGCGATGTGACAGCGCAGGTAAAGTCCGGTACTACTTGGAATGACCTTGACCCTCTGGAATTTGTTCGTCTGCGACGACTTTTACGTGAATATCGTGGTGATACATCTCTTGAAGATTTATCTGATCAGGAATTAGCCAAAGCTTTAGGATTTGTCAGAGGAGATAATTTATTACCAACACTTGCAGGTTTACTTATTGTTGGCAAAGAAACTACTTTGCGTGAACAAGTTCCCTCCCACGAAATAGCTTTTCAGGTTTTTAAGGGACAAGATATTGCTATTAACGAATTTTATCATTTTCCATTATTGCGGGTTTTTGAGCGCATTATGGAGGCATTTAGCTTGCGAAATGAGGAAAATGAATTAACAGTTGACCTTTTTCGCGTAGGTGTTCCAGCATATGACCCACGTACAGTGCGTGAAGCGGTTAATAATGCACTAACTCACCGTGATTATCATCGTCTGGGAGCAGTTCATATCCAAATACACGATGATGCACTTGTGATTAGAAATCCAGGGGGTTTTGTGGAAGGGATAAAATTGGATTCCCTATTAATTAGTCAGACTTCACCAAGAAATCCATTACTAGCTGATATCTTTAAGCGTATAGGTCTTGTCGAAAGAACTGGTCGTGGGATTGGGCTGATTTATTCTGGTCAGTTACGTACTGGACATCAACTACCAGACTATTCAGAGACTACTAATTTAAGTGTGGTGGTGAGATTACCTGGTGGAAAAGCAGATTTAGATTTTGTGAAGATAGTAGTGGCTGAAGAGAAGCGACAAAAACGATCGCTTACTTTGGATGAACTCATACTTCTAAACTATTTGTGGACAGAAAGAGAAATTAATATTGCTGAAGCTGGACGGTTAACTCAAAGAGGTGAAAATCATGCTCGTCATCTCCTGGAAGCATTAATGGAGAATGGTTTAGTCGAACGGGTCAAGACAGCAAAACAGAGGGAATACCATCTGAGTGCATCTGTTTATCGGGAAATGGGTCGTTCAGAAGCATACATTCGCCGTCGAGGATTTGATGAACCACAACGAGAACAGATGATTGTCCACTACATTAAGACTAATAAACGGATTACACGATCACAAACAAGTGAATTATGTCGTATCAATAATTATCAAGCATATTATTTACTAAATAAACTTGTCCAACGGGGACTGCTACAACAAATGGGGATTGGTGGACGTGGGGCTTACTATATTTTAAGCGAAGATGTCAATATAGATGAAAGCTTGAGCGAAACTCAAAGTACAGATGTAAAAAATAACTCTAAAGTAAGTACATCAAAAATCCCTAATTTGAAAATACAGACTGAACCACAAAACCCGATACAGCTTGAGCTTGATTTGTAGATACTATAACTTCATACTTTAAGAATCCCCAGATAATTAACGCCCTCAGATATGAGGATGTTAAATGCTATCTCGTATATATTAGTTAAGGTAGAGAGGGTTACAGTACCCTTCTACCCTTGGTATCAAATAAAAATCTTACTAAAGATAGTGTGTATCAATATTCCACAAATAAAATTTTAAATCATATCTGTAACTTGGTTTCATGAAATTATTCTATCTAGTGTTTAAAAAGCTAAGTTATTCAATAGTTTACCGAAAATAATTATGTTCATCTTTTCCTTGTAACTGTATATTGTATGACAATGTTAAAATCTAAAACCCATTAAATACCATGAAATAAGAACAACAGCAATTTAGGCATTTTGACTGTAAAAAAACTCCTTGCGTAACCGTATGTCTCAACATCCAGTGCTAATTCTAGATGATGATGAACGTTGGCTAGCTCTACATGAACGTAGATTAAAACAGGCTGGAATAGATTCTTATGCTACTCAGTACTCCAGTGAAGCTATTGAGTTTGCTAAAAAAACCAAGATCAAAATAGCTCTGATTGATGAAATTTTATTTGTTCCTCCTGTTTTTAATGAACAGGAAGCAGAATTACAACGTTTACAAGGAAGAGGAGTTCTTCGTGAAATCGTCAATTACAGTCCAGATACTTTATTTATATTTATTACCTCTGCACCCGCCAAAAGAGGTAATTTGACTGAACCAGGACTGTGGCGAGAATTGGTATCTTTAAAAGTCCTGGCTGGGGTAATTGAAGTTATCAATAAACAAGAAATAGATTGCAATCCAGAGGAGTCCTATAAACGAATAGTTAATATTATTAGTAATCTTAATAAAGATACTAATAAATCAAGCAGATTTCTTTTAAGTAGGAGTCCATTTACTAAGTTTTTTAAACGAGTAAAAATCTTCTTTCACATTAATGTGAATGTGAGTTTAGCCTTGTTCAACCTAGATGGGAGAAAAAGCATGGATACAAAGAATTTGATGGTAAAAAATAACAATGGTTTCGTGAGCTTTGAAAATACAGTTAATGGAAATCAAATTGCCAATCAAAATAACTACGCTCCAGAACAAGATTTAGTCAAAGCTGCTCAGGAAATTCAACGGATTCTCGATTACCTTTCACTCACATATCCTATAGACACAGAAGCTCAAAAACAAGTCTTTGCGGCTGAATTTAAGAAAGAGGTTGATCAGAAACCAACACTTGTGGCTAAAATTACTTCTGCTCTTAAGTCAGGTGGGAAAGAAAGTTTAAAGCAACTGTGTCATCATCCTGCGGTAGATATTGCGATCGCAGCTTATGAAGGTTGGAATCATCCGGCTTAAATCTTCCTATTTATTTGATGATGCAAAGCTATATCCGTCGTCAATGAGGGTTTAAAGTAAACTTGTGATCATTTTTTCCATCTTGCGATAGATACCGTAGATGGATAAGTTCGTGATAAGTTACAACATAATCATCTTAGTGGTTAATGTATTCGATTTCTCGGAAAATTTATAATCGGTACAGTACATAAAACCCTGGAATTGTTAGCCAGTAAATACTTGTAACTCAGTTATAAGTATTTATATGGAAAAAATGTTTGAATTCTCGATAGTGTAACAGTTAGAGAATTTAATGCTAGAGTTGAAATTTGTTGTAACTTTTTTCAAGTGTTACACAATTGCTTGTAAATCAAAAAATTTAACAGTAATTGACCCAAATACCATCATCTGACTTGGGAATTGAAATCACGAGTTATCAATTTTACAAGTATGATTTTCTGTCCTACCAAAATTTTTCTTCAAGACAATTAACTAAGGAAATTCAGATTCTATGTCATTAGCAGCTAGTAAAGGAGGAATATACCCAAAGCACCATGATCCCATTGGAGAACATATCAATGTAGTTAAAAAATGGTTATTAGTAGGACAGAAAAAAATTCCTAGCTATCAACTTTATCAAAATTTAGTTAAAACATCACGTCCCATCCAGTTAGAGCTAGGTATAGGTAATACCTGTGGATTAGAATGTCAACATTGCTTTTTGGGTTATGAAAGTGGAGCTATGATCAGTCAATTAACACCCATGCCAATTTTACTAAACACAATCACAAAAATGATTAAGCAAATGGGGACAAGATTAATTGCAGTTACAGATAGAGATGCTCTGACCCCCCATCGTTCCATACCACTTTTTGAACATATAGCTAAACTTCGTACAGAATATCCCGAAATCAAAATGGGTGGAGTGACTAATGGTTTAGCAATTGATAAATATGCTGATAATTTAAAGCCAATTCAACTCGATTATTTGGATATTTCCCTAGATGGATTGCCTGATGAACATGATGCAATTAGAGGGAAAGGTAAATTTGATTTAGTCTTAAAAAACTTAAGAATCGCTGTAAGTCAGCAGTTAGCCAAAAGAGTAATTGTGGCGATTACACTGCAAAGATTTAATGATAGTTCAGTGATTAAACTAATTCATAAACTTATTATTGAAGAGGAAATACAATGGTTTGATATTGGTCCTTTGATGGCTGTAAAAATGCACAAATACCAGCTACAAGCAAAGGATTTAGTAGATTTTTTAGATAGCTTATCTCAGTCTCTTCTGCCACTAAAAATTTCCAAATCAGTCACGATTTTAGTAGAGATTTGTGCTTATTGTGCTGCTTTTATTCCAGCACTAATAGATAGTGGTTGGCTAATTCCCCAAAATATTCGTCAAGATGAATATGGACATTTATATCAAAATATTCACATTAATGACTCTATAACCATTACACTTAGACCAGAACTAATTCCCGAATACTGGCGACATACTTTGCGGATTTCTGCTGATGGTTATGTAGTTGGAGGGTGTGAACCTTTAACCCAGAGAGATTATACTCAGCTAGCCGTCAGCAATATTCAGAGAGAAAATATCCAAAATATTTATCAAAAAGCCTTAGCAATAAATTCACCTTTTTATCATGCGATTATGAGTTACGATCAATCAATTTGTCGTAATAAAGCTTGTTTTTCTCATTGTTTAGGTGGAGATTCTCTTTTAGCTAAGGCAGTATACGACGATTATCAAGTGAAAGATCCTAATTGTGCTTGGGACGAGTATGAATATAAAAATATATTGAATAAAGAAAAATATCTTAACTTTTCCTAATTATTCAAAACTATTGAAATTCACTATATTTCCTAGAATCTATTAACTAAAAATTTCAAATATGAATTTTTATGAAATATGATGAAGTTTTATGTCAATTTTTGGGTATAGAAAATATCCAAACTGTATGATTTAGAATCAGGAACTTGTTGGAAAAAACATGGGTAAATATTTTATGACTTCTAATCCATATTTTGTCAGCTATGTAGAAAGAATTCAAGAATCTTTAGCAGTTTTCTCTATGACTGATTCTGAAGCTGCAAAATATGTCCAATTCAATGACTCTATTAATAAATATCAACCAAAGTTTTTGATTTTTGAAATTTTATTTAATCATAAACATCAAGAGGAAGGCAAAACGGTGATGAGAAGGAGATTTGATCCCCATGTTTCTGACCGATTACTAAATACTTTTCAAGCAGAATTATTATTAAATGATTTAAAAAGATTATATAGTAATGCTAAATTTCTGGATTTAGATTGGCAAACAGTCCAGTGGAAAAATTCAGTATCCGATGAGTTTCGCGTATCAAATATGGCGGAAGAAATGGGTGCTTTAGATGAAATTTTTTATAATAAAATACAAAATTTAAACCCAGGTGAAATACCAACAAACAATGAATTAGATGAGATAAAACGTATAGTGACAAAATTAATTCATAGATATGAGATAGAATTTATTCCCACTAATTTTGGCGCCAGTGCTGTTATGTATGAAGCTTGGAAATTAGGTCATCTTCTGCCATTAGGTAGTTGTGAAGTAGATTCGCGTAAATTTCAGAAAATGATTGATGGATTATTTATTTGTCAAAACGAAACTAATACCAAAAATATTTTATTGACAATGGCGAATAATTTAGGATTAGAACATCTCACAAAAATCGAAGAGAGTCAATTAAAAAATGGTAAGACTTGGACACAAATATTATATAATCAACCTTCTCAAGCCTGGTTTGCTTGTGTAGAAAAATCTTTAATTCATAAAGATACATATAGTAATAACCATGTAGATTCATTAGAGAATTATGTCATTCATTACCCATTAATAATTGATAACTACTGGTTTGCTGGTATCGCATATTTATCTGCTAAATGGGATAATTCTTTTGCTGATAGAGAGGCAAACTCTTCCGATAAACCAGAAGTTTTTCAAAGAGAAAAATATTTTAAACTTTATAATGTTATTCAAACAGTTTCCGAAACTCTAAAATTTTCTCTTAAGTTCGATGCTTTGTCAAAAATAGAAGAAAACTTAAAGAATCACTTGGATTTTACTGATTTATTTCTGCAAACAGTAAAAGATTATTTTGTGAGCTTTAATGTTTCTAAAACTGAAGAAGATCCGAATAAGTCTTCTACTAATCAGATGTTAGTTTATTCTAACCACGGCATTGATATCTATGAGACCTGAATGGTTAACAGACCACCATCAAAAATTAATTAAGGAAGAATTAGATGGAGAAAAAAAGATAGTAGGACTTAATCTTCCTGGTTTATATGAAGAACTGCTATCTAGAAAAAAAGAAGCAGACAAAATTCAGATGCAGGGTAGAGAAGAACAATCTAGACAAATAGCTCATCAAGCAGCAGGTTTAGTGGCTGAAGTTTGGGATGATCCGGCAAAATCATTGCTTAAACCCAGGGTAAGATCATCTCTTTGGCAATTGAAGTCTTTAATAGATATTTGGGGTAACTTTGATCTCAAACCATCTAAAAATATTTCTGAAGAACCAGAACCTGATTTTCCTGAATGGGAAACTTTAACTAATAAACAAGTTTTTAAGGAACTAATTAATATTAGTTTACGTCATGCTTTACGACGTGCAACCTACACAAGGACATCAGAAACAGCTACTGATATTCAAACTCAAAAAGCTGATATAAAAACAGTTGACAAAGCCTTAGAAATATCCGAGTCTTTAGAGCCAATATCTATTTTTGCTAATGAGGTATTTGAAACTTCTTTAGAAGAAGCTATCGAATGGTTAGGTGCAGATATTCCCGAATGGTTAAGATGGAGAGGGTTTGCTATTTGCTTTCATCATTGTTTTTGGCAAGCAGCTTATCATGCTTTTCAGGCTAAATGTTATGAACAGTCAGGACATATTTAAGTATCCAAGTTAGTCATGAACAAGTAATTATTAAAAACCGCAAAAAAATCAAATCTTTAGAAACTCAAGATTCGAGAGACTTGACTTTCTTTGACTCTTTAACTAAACGGATGCAAGGCATTTTTACTATTAAACTGCTAGAAATAAAAGATGATTTTTGGTATACAGTTATTAGGAGGAATGAAGTTTTATGAAAAAACTCACTAAGTATTTTAACAAAGATGAAAAATGTTTAGGATATGTCTGGAATCAAAATCAAGGACAGAAAGTAATAGCTGTAGTTGATGATTGCTTCAAATTGGTTGAATACGATGATTCTCCCAATGCACACGGCTATGGTTTAAAGCCAATTTTTGATAAGCTTAGTCGTTGCCAAGAGACACTAGCTATTGGTTTTTTTGATTTACCTCAATCCACTGAAATTCAAGATATTGAATTAATCATTAATACTATCAAAACTTGGGTTAGCGAACTGGAATCTCCAAATTATAAGCTGTATCTACTAGTCGATTATTTTCATGGTCAGCAAACTACTGAAAGTAACGCACATGGTCTGGATTTTGTTAATTATTGGTATAAACATCAACCTTTAGCAGCCCAAAAAATTGCTTTCTTAAGTATAGGTGGTGCAGACCTACCTAACCCTCATTGCTTAGAACGATTTCAAAAAACATTAATTCAAGATTGTAAGCAGGATTATAAGCCACTACCTCAAGCTTTCTTATCTTGGTTAGATATTGACGAACATCCTCTCTCTAGATTATGGAGTTACTCCGATAGATGGTTTTTGAGTGATGATATGACAATCCTAGTAAAGCATAACTTTTCAGAAATGAAAAAAGTGTTGTTTGAACCAAAAGACGAAAATCATGTTTTTCAGGCAAAAGAATACAAAAAGAAAATTAACAATGCTTTACAAATAAATCTACCTGACATTTGGTGGGAAAATGAAACATCAGCATATAGTATTCATGAGTCGCTAAAATGTCTGACTGGTGCTTTTTTTTGTGGTCAAACTAATAATAGTGCCAAGCGCAATCTTTCTGTTGGTGCTGCTTATCTGATCGCATTGATGGCTCATCAGAAAATTTATGGAAATGTTGATGTTTTTATCAATGATTCAGAAGCTTGGATTCAATGTTCACAAGCTAGTAATCCAATTTTTGCTTTACAGGATCAAGAAACTGCACGTGATTCAGCTTTAGCTATTTATGACCTCTTTATTTGTCTATTTACCCTACGTAATGAAAATCAAGAAAGCTCATCTGGAAAATCTTTAGTCCGCAGTGTTTGCTTTTATGAAGCAGGCACAGTTCTAAAAATACAACTTAACTGGAATGCTCAAAATCCATCGTTAGACCGTCAAGAAAGTCTAGATCAAAGCATGGCTAAAATATTTAAACAGCCAACAATAAATATTTCGTCAGTTGCCAAAAATACTAGAAATTCTATTTTGAATTTATGGCGTCAGATGGCAATTAGTGAAAATGGATTTATGAGTCCAGGGGTTATATATATGGAAGCAGATACGCTAGTAATTGCTTCTACCAAGTAAACTACTAAAATCAATAAAATATGAATAGCATACCATTTCATCAATCTTACCTCAGTGCTTGTGTAATTTGCAGAGATAATAGAAATTTACTTTGGGCAAAAGCTTTATTAAATCATTTTGCTGAAGTATATATCATTGCTTCCAATAGTGATTATAGGAAATTTAACCATAGTGATACAGAAGGGGTAATTATTCCAGAAAGCAAATTACCTACATTTGTAAATGCTATATTTTTTCATTCTAGTGATGAAATACTTTGGCGTAGTTGTCATGTTAATTCTGAATATATTTTTGAGTTCAATACTCCTGGTACTCCTCAATCTAAACGAGGTATTCTGCCAATATTACGTCCAACAGCGCCTAATTTTGTAATTACAGCAAAAGATATTCAAGAAATAGCTAATTATGTCAATGGACAATGTTTAAGTTTACCTCTGATCTGCTATAAAAGTTTGGAACTGCTGCCGGCTTTGTCATTACTTTGTCAGGCTTATATAGCAGTATATTCTCAGCAAAAAGAGATATTGTATTCATCGTGGTGGCTGAATGGTTTGAATATTTGGGATGACAACCAAGTGCAAGTAAATTATTTAATGAGTTTATTAGATAGCGAGTGGGAGATAACCAGGAGAAATAATAGTGATAAAGAATATGTTACAACTTTAATCCATCATATTGTTTCATCTACAATTTCCAAACAACCAATACCTCTCAGTATGGTAGTAGCTGCGGCTCAGGTTCTCAATCCTCAGATGTGTTTACAACCTATTGATTTATTTTTGCAGAAAATCAAGCCACAATTTAATTCAATCCTAGCTTTTAAAGGCAGTTTAGCAAGTGCAGCTACAGCTACTGTTATATCTAAATTGATTGATATTCCCTCCTTATTTATTGATGAAAATGAACATCTACATCATGGGAAGACTTTCAGAAAATCTCTGATTATCATTACGGAAACTCAGTTAAAATACCTACCTATACTAAGACTTGGAAACTTTAGTGGTGCGGTTTTAGTGTTGACTTCTACTCCGTTTTCACTCTTAAAACAGCAGTACCGAATTCTGCGTTTTGGATATGGTTCTCATGATTGTATTGGTAGTTATTCGGTACTTCCTGATTTGCTAAATAAGATAGCAGAGTTACTACCACTAGAACCAGAAAATTTGCAACTGTTGCAGAAAGAATTACAAACTATGCAAAAAACAAAAAGTAATCAAATAACATTCTGTCTGGAAAATCTTAAATATCTGAAAAATTTACCTTATGAAGATAAGCAGACAATAAAAGAGATAGAAACCGCGATTGAACAATTGCGAGCAGATGCTCGTGTCGCTTGTCATACAGTTGTAAAAATTGGTAATGAAGATAAACAATTACAGCAACATTTTCAAACGGCACTAAATAATATTCGTATTCAAGATCAGGAAAAAAAATCTGAGGCAATATCTAGATTAGAAGAAGCTTTTCATCATTTAAAATATCTGTTACAATCTACTGGTGAAAAATTTATTTCTTCATATTAAAAAGTGGGATGTCATGGATATTAGTATTTTATTACTGGATGATGATGAACTTTGGCTAGCACGACATGAACGACGATTAAAACAAGCTGGTTTTATCTGTTACTCTACTCAAGACGCTAACGAAGCTATCAAAATAGCTAAGACAAATCCATCAGTTAAGTTTGCACTAATTGATGAAATTCTCTATGTCACACCCACTCCTATAGCTGAGGAGCAACGAGAACTACAGCGATGGCAAGGAAAGGGTGTGATTCGAGAAATCTCCGCTCAACGCTCTGATATACAAGTTATTATCGTTACCGCAGCTCCTGTTTTTCTAAGTGATGGTGATACTCAATTATTTAGACGAGAAACAGCAAAATTAAGGAGGCAAAAAGGAGTTATTGATGTTATTCATAAATCAGATATCCAAGAAGATCCTGAGAGTTCTTATCAATGGCTAATAGGATTACTTAAACAACCTAATTTTTCTGTTGATGCTTCTGTAGTCATACCAAAGGTTTTAATTGGTTTAGGGTTCACTAGCGATGAACATCAGGCTATGGCTGAACAGATGAAGATGGATAAAAAGCAATATTTACCTATAGCTCCTTTATTAAAAAAAGGTGGGAATAAAATTAAAATCCTAGAATCTTTTTTTGATAAGGCAAAGGAAAAATCGGTTTTGTTAGAAATGCCTGGTTCTAAAAAACTTGACACCTTATTAAGAATAAAGGCAAAATCAAGTGCTTTCCAAATATTAGCTTTTTTGGCAAAAAAAACTGAACAACAGGCTCAGGTAATTATTCGTGAGGAGGATTATCATTGTTCACCACGTAAATCAAAACCGCAAGTAGATGATATCCCAGAACATGATTTTTTAGCCGTTCGTGATTATACTTATGGTTACGAAATAGATGAGCGCTTGGGGTTGCGCTCTGGAGTTCAAATTGAGGGAGGAATTAGCCAAAATTCTCCCCTCAAAGTAGCCATACACAGACTCAGTAAGCAATTAAGTCAATTCAATGTTAGACCGGCTCATAAGTTATTTATGTATGAACACGAACATAAAGGCTATCAACCCTGTTTTCAACTAGGTATTGTTCTCTACACCATAAAAAATAAGTAGAGCAAATATTTAAGATGTCAGAATTTCCCAGATTTAAATGTAATTTATCTTTAACGCCCCATACTGTAAATATTTTATCTATGATGATAAAAAGACCCAATATACATTTTACTAATTTAGCGTAATTCCAATGACCACTACACGCCGCTATCACATTACTACTTTCGGTTGTCAGATGAATAAAGCCGACTCAGAGCGTATGGCTGGTGTTCTTGAAGACATGGGCTTTGAGTGGTCAGAAGACCCCAATCAGGCTAACATAATTCTCTACAATACTTGTACCATTCGCGATAATGCTGAACAAAAGGTTTATTCTTACTTGGGTAGACAAGCCAAGCGTAAGCATGATGAACCTGATTTAACTTTGATTGTTGCTGGTTGTGTTGCCCAGCAGGAAGGTGAAAGTCTCTTGCGACGAGTACCTGAATTAGATTTAGTGATGGGACCACAACACGCTAACCGTTTGAAAGATTTGCTGGAGTCGGTGTTAGCTGGTAATCAAGTGGTTGCTACTGAAGCCGTACACATTATGGAAGATATCACTCAGCCACGTCGAGATAGTAATGTGACGGCTTGGGTGAATATAATTTACGGTTGTAATGAGCGTTGTACTTATTGTGTGGTGCCGAATGTCCGGGGTGTGGAACAATCCCGTACTCCGGAAGCTATTCGTGCCGAAATGGTGGAATTAGGAAAACAAGGTTATAAGGAAATTACTTTATTAGGTCAAAACATTGATGCTTATGGTCGAGATTTACCCGGTGTGACTCCAGAAGGTCGTCATCTCCATACTTTGACAGATTTATTATATTATGTTCATGACGTCCCAGGGATTGAGCGCCTCCGATTTGCCACTAGTCATCCTCGTTATTTTACGGAAAGATTAATTCGCGCTTGTGCGGAATTACCCAAGGTGTGTGAACATTTCCATATCCCTTTTCAGTCTGGAGATAATGAACTTTTGAAGGCGATGTCACGGGGTTATACTCATGAAAAATATCGTCGGATTATTGATACTATTCGTCAGTATATGCCCGATGCGTCGATTAGTGCTGATGCGATTGTGGGTTTTCCTGGAGAAACAGAAGCACAGTTTGAAAATACTTTGCAATTGGTAGAGGATATTGGTTTTGATATGTTGAATACAGCCGCTTATTCCCCTCGTCCAGGGACACCTGCGGCTCTATGGCAAAATCAATTAAGTGAAGAAGTGAAAAGCGATCGCCTACAAAGATTGAATCATTTGGTAAATCACAAAGTAGCGGAGCGTTCGCAACGTTACTTTGGACGGACGGAATTCGTATTAGTAGAAGACCAAAATCCTAAGGATAAAACCCAGGTAATGGGACGTACCGCAGGCAATCGCTTGACTTTTTTTACTGGGGATATTCAGGAACTGAAAGGACAATTAGTAAAAGTGAAAATTACTGAAGTTCGTCCTTATAGCTTGACTGGAGAACCAGTGTCAGTACCGCAAGCCATATCCGTCTAAGGGGATATTTTTCTATTCCCTTTAATTAATTTATCTAACTCTTGTTGCATCTGACTTTCCACCAGTTGATAACAAGCGTTAACATAAATGCGATCGCTAGCGGCTTCTTCTCCATAACGTTCAAATACAATCGGAGGACAAACTCTTGTGTATATAGGCACTGGTAAAGGAATATTCGGTAGTGGTTCAAAGGCGATTCCCCAAGGTAGTCCTAAATAAATGGGAAAGACCACCGGATCAACCCCAAATAGCCAAGGCATACCCCATTTGTGAAATTGCTCGATAATTTCATAGCAGTCAGCTAACACAAACAGGGTATCGTGTGCGCCCCAAGAAATCGCCGGGACAATTGGTACTTTTGTTCGTAATGCTAGTTTAATAAACCCTCGTCGTCCGGCAAAGTAAATTTTGTCACGCATGGTATAGGGGCGGAAAACATCTTCGGCTCCACCAGGATAAACCAGTAAACTAGCTCCAGAGCGCAAAGCACGGTAAGCCATTTTCGGATGAGCAATGATAGCTCCAGCTTTGGCTGCTAATTGTGCAATGGGAGGAGATACCTCCCAAACTTTGGGATGCATTAAACCATAAATGGGTTTTTCTACACCAAACCGACGAAACCAGTCATACATCATCATAGTCATATCAGGAGCGGCAAGACCCCCATTGTGGGTACCCACAAACAAGACTTTTTAATCTGGGATATTCTCCCAACCACTAGTTTGGACACGAAAATAATAATGATATAACCAGTCCAATATCGGCATCAAAGATTCGATGAACTTGGGGTCTCGCTCATCTAAAGACCAACCGGGTTTTATGTTCTGGGGATGTTGCAGTTTTAACATCGAGGAATTCTATCAGGGTTGGTAAATGTTCGACAATCTGTTCTGTTATGGTTTCAAAACAAATCTATTTTAATTCTGCAATGTTTTTGGCTGAATCAAAAATACAAATATATAGTATTTGATTTGGGAAATTATCTGTGTAGGGAGGGAGTAGGGAAGTCCCCATCCCCCCCATCTCCCCATCTCCCCATCTCCCCATCTCCCCATCCCCCCATCCCCTTTCTGGTTCGGTTATTGCGATCGCATTTTGTGATTAAACCCGAACCACCCAACTCCCCGATGGCAAATAGAGATGCTAACATGAAGGTAAGAAGCTTGAAATTAAGCTAGTTGCAAAAAGAGCGAAATCTAGATTCAAAGCTTAAGATTGAGCATAACGAAAGTTTCATAGTCGATTGTAGAGGTGATAGTTATGTCACTAGTTCGTTGGCATCCATTCCGGGAAATTGAACGCTTAGAGCCATTTCGGGAAATAGACAGCTTACAGCGTCAAATTAATCGCTTATTTGGAACATTATTACCTACGGACAGCAGTGAAGAGATAGGATACCCATTTATCCCTGCGGCTGAACTAGAAGAAACTCCAGACACATTGCATCTCAAACTAGAAGTACCTGGTCTAGAGGCAAAAGATATCAGTGTGGAAGTAATGCCAGAACAAGTTTATATTACTGGTGAACGTAAGTCAGAAACTAAGAGTGAAGATCAGGGTATCACTCGGTCTGAGTTCCGTTACGGCAAATTCCAACGAGTCATTCCTCTACCAAGTCCTGTCCAAAATGAAAAAGTAGATGCTGAATTTAAAGATGGTATTCTCCGTCTAACTTTACCAAAAGCCGAATCGGAAAAAGGTAAGGCTGTGAAAGTTCATATTGGCTAGAATCTCCGAGCCAGGAAATTCTTTCCGAACTGAAGTACACCAAGTCTTTGTGTAAGTAAGTAGTATTATTTGCAATCAAGCCCAATATCTCTAGGGATGATCAGCCATCAGAGAGTAGAGGTAATGGGCTGATTGATGCTGATTTTATCAACAGCAGATGAAGGATGAACTATTCCTCCTTTATCTGCTGTTACGCAATTTTTAAGCTTATCAAAACGATTAAGCGTGATTAAATATAGTATGACTGCATTCTGATTGATCATCTGTTCAGGAGGCACAGTGTATACATAAACAAATCATTTATAATTCCGTATCTGGCCAAAGATAGTTTTTTGATCTCAATCTGAAAATCGGAGGAGAGTATATTATTTAGTGATTAACAACTGACTATAATGGAATCAACTAATATAGACATCTCCCTGGATTTTTGAGATAATCTGTGTAAGTAAGGAAATTTTAACCGGAAATACAAACATTCACACTGTAAAAGGTTTGATTTCTAAATCCACGCCAAGTCCTACATCAGAATGTATATCTAGATATTTAGTAAAACATGACCACAGAAAAAATAAAGTATCAGAAATCGGTTGGACTCTGAGAAAAACTTGTCCTCGACTCTTAATTCTGAACAGCAGGTCTTAAAAAAACAGAGGTAGATTCAGATTGATCTTGGCTCAAAAATAAAATAGGAGTATTATATAGCCAAATAAATTATAATTGACGTTACCAGATATACTAGTTCTACAATTGTCTATCAATTGCTCGCATATTAGTTCACATAGCTTGACATGATTGAGTTTTTTTCAACCAAAACGCTCCAGTGACAATACATCCATAGCTATTGGGGTGAATTTCAGGATTTGAATAAAACTTGCACTAGAACACACACTGATGAAGTTTCATTTGCTTGAATAGCTATATTAATAGGACAGAAATAGAATCATTCCTCATCATGGCCACCAAAATCATTGACGTTAGAGAATACACGGTTAGAGCACATAAGAGACAGATTCACACCAGGGTTTTTCATTTTGTCTGTAAACAA
Organism: uncultured cyanobacterium; assembly: GCA_963766435.1. Taxonomy (GTDB): domain Bacteria; phylum Cyanobacteriota; class Cyanobacteriia; order Cyanobacteriales; family Nostocaceae; genus CAVXZH01. Next base: position 181,439 of record CAVXZH010000006.1, on the reverse strand, counting down.
TGTAACGAAGCGACAAAACGCGAAACCTTCGGCACCAGACCTTTATATTGTGAAACCTGTCGTCCTCCTCAAGCACCGAAAAGATTACAGTTGGACTCCCAGAAAGCCAAGCCTAGACCAATGTCCTATAAAAGTCCTACCGATTTAGATTGATTGTAGTTTTATGAATTCTCAGAAACAATTGGCACCACCTCCAGACACATTAGTTTCTCCATTATTGGAGTTACGAAACTATTATGCTCGCTTAGTCGAAGAGTATGAAGGTTTATTCCTACAGGCGCGATCGCAGTTGGAAAATGTAGACTCTTTATTATCTCATTGGTCTTTTGTCAATGGTAGTACACAGCGTTCTCAACTCAAACCCGCTGATGAGACACTAGTTGTACAGTCGGAAGCACCAGCATTATTAGTCTATGCTGATCATGCTCCTGACATTGATGCTGTGCCGTCTACAGAATATTCACCAACGAAATTAGTTGCAAAAACGACAAAATCAGAGGCAATTTTAGAGAAGAATGATCATGGTGTCAAAGGTTCAGAAGTTCCCATGCTTCCCCATTATGAATCTCTCTCCCGCATGGAAGCGATTACCAGATTGCTACAAGAATATATAGGCGCCGTCTGTCATATAGATTTCGTAGTGCGATCGCTTTATGGAGATTTAGAACCAAACCTCTTCAAAGTAGTCAAAGGTAGAGTCCAGTCTTCCCTGACTCAAGGGAGAGAAAGGGGCTATTGGTCGGCAATTCCCAACGAACCTGGATGTTATACCCTGGATTTAGGTTTAGTCATCCCCACTAATGGTCATAGTGCTTCTATGGGTGGTAAATCTAAAAGGAAGAAACCTTTCTTCATCCCGAAGACCAAAGTAGTACCAATGCTCAGACCCTATGAAGGTCAATTTTTGATTGATGCTATTACTGTCTTCTTACGACAACATCCAGGTGAGGTTTTCAATGTGGGTCAAGTAGTGAATGGGATTTATGGAGAACTTAATGATGAGGAAATGAGAGAAGTTAAAAATAAGGTGCTGAACGAACTATCTAGAGGTCATCGCACTGGCAGGTTCTCTAGAGTCCCTAATAAAATTGGGTTATACCAATATTAGGTTGAAGATTGTGAATTTTGGATTGAATATGTGTATGTCAAGTTATTTACCGTCTACTGTAGCTTCAAGTATTTGCTATTCATCCAAAATTCACTATCTAATTGACATCTGTGTAATGTCTGAGTTTGTTAAAAAAGCTCCCAATGCTCAAATTAGTCAATAGTTTAATCGCCACCGATTGAAAAACTATTTTTAAGTATTATTACCATCGGTGAAATAAAAAAAGGAATTTATCAGATCCAAGACTCACCACCTGAACGATATCAAAAAGTGACAGTACGTTCATCAGCTTCCGATGTCCAAGCGCAACTACAAACTAGAAAATTTCATCGCCTACAAAATACACGTAATTTCCCTCTCTCTACCTTAATACCCCTCATCCCACCCTATTTGGATCAGAATTAAAGTTCAATAACGTCAACCTCTATCTTTGGGTAGAGAGGTTGTGTCTAAAAGTAGTTGTAGAATCTTTTACAGATTTGTAGTGATTAAGCCAATCAAACCTCAGTTAACGAACTCTAGTTAACTGAGGTTTTTTTATCGGCATAACTATTTGGGATGATGGGTATCACGTCTCACTTGTGTTTCATACCATTCACGCATACAATACTGAGACCAGCAAAAAGAGTACTCATCCCAACAGAAATCGCATAATCCTGCATTTGGTAGTTGATCTTTATGGGGCTGGGGTATAATCCTCTGTGAAGGACAGTGAATGTGATCAGTTCTGGGGTTTTTGTTCATTTTTGAATTTTCAATTCCTGGCTCGTAGATGGTCGGATACCCTCGTTATCAATAGCACTATAGGTATCACTAGGCAAAAGTCCTAACCAAGGGTCAGAGTTAGGGGTCAAAAATAATTGAGCATATACTTGTTCATTCAACGTTTCTACATTACCAGTCTGATTACCTTGGATAAACCATTCATGAATTTGACTGTGTAGCTTATATTCATTTCTGACTGTATCCAAAGCCATTGTGGTTTCAAATTTACTCACTAATCTTGATAGGTTATCTGCTTGATTATTGGCAGATTGTAATTTCTTGGCTTTAATTAAAGAAATACTATTTGCATCCAATTTGGCATCAGCAGCATAAAGTTGAGCAATTTGATTCCAAGCTGCTTGGTCAGTAATGGCTTCTAAAGCAGTTTGATTCGGTTGAGCAGATTGGATGGCTTGCAACATGGGACTCTCCACTCTGCTTTTAGAAATTGCCAGAGAACCAGCAACTTCGGCATTAAAACTGGGATTTTCCACTAATTTAGGTGGAGATTTAATTCCCAATTTCGATAAATCTGCTTGCCAATTAGTTTGGATGGTGTTCAGGCGATTCCTGATGATATCGTTGTAAAAAAGCGGAACGAGAACGTTGGGGTAAACTACTATATTCCTGAACAGCACTTTGGGCTTGTTTTAGTTGACGTAAAAAAGCTTTTGGTGCATATAAACCGGGAATAGCATCAATGGGACGACCATCAGCATCCAGAATATAATGAATACTATTACCTGTAATTGTCCGTTCCATCTGTCGTCCATCACCAAAATCAATGGTAATTTTGGGTGCAGGACGCACTGATTGCCAATGTAAGATAAAATTATTACTTAATAATCGAGAAATTTCAGCATTGGGATAGAGTGCTACCCGAAAAAAGCGACTATTAGCACAACTTAAATCTTGATCTAACCTACCCAATAGTCGGAGAGAGAGAATGGGTTTATGACTAGCTTTTGCCGCAGCTTTAGCTTTGGCAATATCAGTATACCAGTATAAATGAGATGCATAGCAATCTCGTTGTTGACAAAGAGCATCTAAAGCCGTGCGGGTTTCTAGAGATGGGATATTTGTACCGTGAGGATGAGATTTAAGAAATAATTGTAATCCTCCCGGACCTTGTTGCCGTAGAGTCGTAATTTCGGAAGATAGTTGGGAGTTGACAGCTACAGGTTTTTCAGCTTTAGCTGCTGGCCAAAGGCTAAAACTAATGATTATTGATACTAGGGGAGTTGTAAAGTTGGCAACTTTCATAGTTTTAAATTTGGAAACAAAGTATTTTTGGGCATCAAATGACAAACTTAGCTCAAATTTATTCTGACAGCAGTTTTGCCCCAATGCCAAGAGGCTAATAGCATATTATCTATTTTGATATCTTACTTTTTTTGATTATGTTTGTTTTATAACACCTAATTGTTCAAGAAATTGTTTAGCCTTTCTTACTTTTGCATTTTTTCTATAATTTAAGATTGCCATTTTTTCAAAAGTTTATCAGAGAGATTTAATTTTTCCCTAAATTCCTCAATTTCCATTAATAATTCTACTTCTTTCCTTCCCGGAAATTTTTCTGTGGGTAGTTCATACAATCGTTCATTTATCTCCTTTTGTAACCATTGCAATTCTAAAATTGCTGTTCTTATTTCTAACTTAATTGATAATTCTCCATCTTGCTGATGCCAATTTTCAAAATTTTGACAAAGTAATCTGGTTCGTCCTGCTAATCCTGAATAGCGTTGAATTAATTTTAAATTCTTAGCTGCTAGTTTATATTCTAGGAAAAAAGCCGAAGCTCTAGAAAATATCTCTGTTCCTAAATCTCCTAATCTAGCAATTATTAATTTTTGTAATTTCTGTGATTTCTCTTCAACTTTTTTTCGTTGATAAGGAGCTACCATTTCGGATATTTCATGAAATTGTCCGATTTCTTCTGGAGTCAATATTGATAGTATGTGTGGTAATTGATTAACTGTTAGTTGAGAAGATTGATCATCATTAGTAGATATCAAAACTAATGGTTCTTCCTGTTCAGTTGATGATTGAATATTATCAGGAGGTTCTTCAATTTGATTAATAGCTACTTCTGGAGATAAATCGTTGTTGATAATAGATATTATTCCTGGTAAATATTCATCCATCATTCTCACATTAGCATAGACTAATTGTTTAATAACTGCAAAATTAAGTTGATTATTTTCAACATCTATACTAGTTTTATAGCGGATTTGCCCATCTCTGAAGTCTAGCTCAAAGTTACCAATAACTATACCGAAGTTAGCTCTAGTAATGAACTCAGATACAGCTATACGTTGTGTTTCTGGAATATTGAAAGGACAAATTGAATAAAAAATGAATTGTTCTTCTTCTTCTCTCGCTATAGCATAACAATTCCATGTTCCGTTTTGTCCCTCAAATCCTAGATATAAAGTAAGTTCTCCTTGATTCTTCGTAAAACTCCAATCATCTTGGGTAAAGAAGTTAATTATTTCCTGAAAAATTGGTTGCGTTGAAGTGCTTTCTTGCGCTGTGTTATCCTGGGTTAGTTCTTGGAAGAAATTGGATATTACACCAATGGTTTCATTCGCAAGTTCTTTAGCAGTCAGGTTAAAACTACCAGTGATTAAATCTTTGAAAAAGTTGGTAATACTCTCAGATACTTCTTCACTAGAAGTTTCTGAACCGGAAAGATTTTTGGGACTAACATAAGACCAGAAAGTGCGATAACCTGTTTCACCTGATTCCTGTTGCTGTTTGACGGATAAAACTAACCAACTTTCTGTCAATAATAGGGAATTTGGAGATTTAGGATTGTCGGATGATTCGTTATTTGACTCAGATGTTAATTTAGGTTGTTGACTAAGGTTGAAAAGATAGGTTGCTAATTCGTCAGCATTAGTGATGTGTTCTAGGAGAAGGGGGAATAAGTCTGGTTTGAGGATGACTTCCATTTCAATATCAGGTGAAGGTTGGAAATCACCATTAGTCAGGGGGGTGCGGACTTCGGGTTTGAGGTTGAATAATGCTTCGGTGTCGATACGGTGGTAGAGTTCGGTAGGTATGAACAAAGTTAGACGACATTCGATGATTTTGTCGTTTTGTTTAGTTAGGGATAGAGTGATTGTATGAATGGTTAGAGGGAAGGATGAGGAATCATGTAGGATTAAATCTACATTTAGTTGATGATGTTCAGTTTTGGTTTCCATAGAAAAATATTTTTAGCGATTGTTAAAAAATTAAATAACCATCTTCATCTACTTCATATACACCCTGGTAGAGTTCATTTTTATAAGACTCCAACCACTCAGATTCAGATACCCCGTCTTTAAAATCTTCAAGCTGACTAGGAGCATTTTTTACGTACCATTGTTTAATATCATACCAAGTGCTTTGAATAGCAATTCGTATATCTGTTGTTGCCATGAGCTTTTCTGCCTTTTTTAAATTTGATTCTAAACTAGTAGAGCTTGTTTTAGATTAGTAGGGCTTTAAATAAAAAACGAATTTAATAAGCTCTGTTAGCTCTTCATACTCTGAGGAGTAGCAGCGATTTCTTTATCCACTCCTTCTAAAACTGCTTTCAGCTTATCCTTATTCTGTATTGTCTTGATAATTATTTTGACAAGTATTTAATTTTTGAAATCTTTGTAATAGACAACTAGCTAAAGCATTATCGTCTAAGGATATATCCGCATAACTTTCGCCAAAAACTTTAGATAAACCATCTATAGCTAGATTTACCGCCTTTTTCCATGTTTCACACTCTACTGGAAAATCCTGATAATAAGTACCAATAAAGTTCGCAACTTCCTCAAAATAATCTTTATCTTGACGAGTATTTAGTCGAGATAAAAGTATTGTTCCATCTGCTTTTTCTTTAATTTGGATAGACAGAAATTCGCTTACTCTCATTTCTGCTAGCAAACTTTCACTAATATGGTTATGGATTATTGTATTTTCCAAATCAAAAACTACTATTTCTAAAGGAAATATATCTCGCTCATTACCGAGCCAGAGAACATCATCAATTCTAAATGTGATTCCTGCTTCACAAGTAAGTAATTTACTTTGTGAAAATTTAATAGACCATCTCACGGAACTATTGCAAGGTGGAACAAACAGCCATAGTTCTGCTTCTTCATACCAAAGATAGAGATCAATAGCAAATGATTTCATTTTAACTTCTCAATAAATATCAAAATGTTATTAGTAAGTGGGTTTGGGTAAACACCTTGCTCAGAATTCTTACGTAATATAGCTAATGCTTCATCATGAGATTTGCCTTTTCCCCTCATTCCTTTATAGTTTTGAACAGCTTTCGCTTCTCCTCTAGAAAGATTAATAGCTTTAGGTGGACTGTGTTTAGGATAAATATGTATGTATTCTTTACCGGATTCATTAATTTTAACATCATATCCCCATTGAATTCCTTGACTTTCAAAAAATCCTTCTTTTTTGCCACTGTCTTTGTAAGTTTTTATAGCATCATTTTTGACAACACTTAAATTATAATCTTCAAGAATTATTGTATTATTATCTTTAATTGGAGTATTAGACTTTAGATTACCCAATTGATGACGCTCTCTAGAAAAAGAAATATTGATATCTAGATTATTTTCATCTTTCTTAAATTTACTTTCTTCCTCAGTCTTCTGCACAATATAGTTGTACTTCCAGGTTTCTCCAGAATCTAAGACTGTTATTGATTTGAAAATAGGATGATTTTTCTTGACCGTTTTAGCAACTTTCTTAGCATTTTCCTGTTTTAATTTGCCATCTTTGGCATACTTAGCCTCCTCTTTATGAAGCTGGGTTACTCCTAAATCAACCTTATTTTTATGTTCAGCATTCAAATCCTTTGAATCTTTACCTTTCTTACCTTTGTCCTTATATCCCTTACCCTTAAACAAACTCTTTGCCTTTTGCAAAAGCTTATCAATAGCCTTATCAATCCGCTCCCGAATCTTCTCCACAATACCCTGCACCTTCTTAGCCAAATCCCCAATACCCAATAAAGAAGCCAAGAAACCAATTACCACAGGTAAGGATTTAGCCAAAGCATTTTCCACCAACTTAGCAGCACCACCCACCGCACCAGAAGCAATAGCAGTTACAGAATCAACAATCGCATTCACCAAATCCATAATTTGACTACCGCGATTAATGAAGAACATGACAATATCATAAATCGCCATTGCTGCTTTCACAAAAGCTGAAGCTGGATTTAATAACCCAATAATCCATTTCACTCCAGCAGTAATTACCTGAGTAATCACCATGTCCTTAATTTGTTCGATGACCATCTCCTTCAAATCACCGAAATCTTCCTGAACATGCTGCCAAATACCCGCAAAATCTCCACTGATTAACATAGGGAAGATTTCTGAAGCTTTTTCCATCGCAGCTACAACTGGTTCACCAAACAACTTCACCCCTTTACCACGAATATAATTCCAACTCAGCCCCAACACCTGCATAGCTAAACTGAAGATTCCCGGTAAACTGAAAATGTCGTCTGGTAGCTGGATACCCATATTACCACAAGCTCCAGTCAACCAAGCAATTAAACCAGTTTGTAGATGTGTTTGAATATTAGCTACGAAATTATCAAAACCTTGTCTCAATCCAGTAACTAAATTACCTAAAAAACCAATGGGATCTTTGATAATTGACCCTATCGCACTAGCGGCTTTAGATAAAACACCCATCAGCATATCTTTCAGCTTATTAATGCTGTCAATTGCTCCAGCCATTTCTTGAGCAGCTTGAGCAAACCAAGGTTGATTAGATGCCTTCATTTCCTCAATTTGGGTATCAAGTTTCTGGAGATTCTCACTATACTGTTGAGCTAATTTATCAACTAATTCTGTTTCTTTATCTTTAACGGTTTGTTCTAATTCATCAAATTTAGTTTGAATATTTTGCGCTGCTTCCACACCCACTTGCTGAAGTTCTTGGGGCAAACTTTTAACATACTCTTGAATTTTCTGTCTACCATCATCAATTTTCTCTTTTGCTTTCTTCAGTTGATCAGCTACATAATTAGCAATATCAGTCAGACTTTTATCTATTTCTTCTAAATATAAATTCCGTCCTTTTGTAAAGAAAGCACTAACGTCGGATGGTACACCTAGTACTTTATCTTTAACCCAACGTCCAAAACCCCAAATCCCATCATATCGCTTTTTGTACTCTTCCATCTGCGGAGCTACATACTCCTCAAATTTTTTCTTGGCGTTATCTGCTCCAGTTTTAAATTTATTCGTTACCTCTGTATCTAAACCATTGAGAGTAGTTTCCACATCTGATTTAGTTTTCTGATAAATATTATCAATATCAGTGGCAACTTTAGTCCGTGCTTGCTCATCTTTAGTTTTGGTTTCATCCTGATGACCAGTGACTTGAGCTAATAACTGTTCCCGTTGACTATGCATTCCCTCTAACTGAGTTTGACTAGTAGTTTGTGCTTCAGTTTGGGCTTGATTTAAAGTAGTTTGTTCCTGTTGTCGATAGGTTTGAGGTGCTTCCACAGCTTTGGTTTGAGCTTCTTTCTTTGCACCTACAGCTTTAATAAATTGCGGTTCATTGGAATTGGCCAATTGTGCTTCTGTTACCTGAGCATCAGCCATTTGTTGGTCGAGCTTTTGACTCTCCGCTTTCATTGGTGCTGATACTTCTGTATCTGATTTGGGTTTAGGTGTCGCTTTAGCTGCACCAATATCTGGGGGTTTAGCTCCCGCTTCTGGCTTTTCTAGTGGTTTTACTTCTTTGGGATTAATACCACTAGTATCAGGTGCTGCCTTTGTCTTTTCAGCAACAGGTTTAGTGGCTGTTTCTGCTGCTTCTTTAGCATGATTCTGATAGACTTCCACCAACGGAATTTAGTAAATTGCTATCCTTGAATTTATCCGCATCTCCCAAAGTTTTTGGTGCAGTCTCATCCACCTTATCCATCACTTTTTTCTTGAAGGATTCAGCATTGAATTCTCCAGGTTGCTGCTGGTTCATTTCCTGAACTTGTTTATCTTGAGCTTTGCTCTCTACTTCATTACTGGGTGGTTGAGATGCATCTTGAGCTGCTTGTGATTCTTTTTGAGCAGGATTGTGTTTTTTCTTTTCCTCTGTAATTCCCTTTGCTTGATTCACTACTGCTTGAAATGCTGGATTCTTGTTGCGGGGAAGCAGATGTTTTTGCTCCACCTGAAACCACTGCACCACCTTTCACCGGGGTTGTTACAGCTGCTTTACCATTAGGAGTTCCATTGTCAATTTGTCCTGGGGATGTAACTGTTGCACTGCTTGTGAGCGCTGTGGATACTTTCGCTGTACTATTCGCTGTTTCTTCTGCGGGTGCAATTGCTGTACTGGTAGTTGTGACCGCAGGAGAAGCTTTAGTATTCTCCTGTTTCTCTGTTGATTCTTGTTGATGTGATTGATTATCTGATGGTTCTAATTGTTGTTCTTGCTTGATTGGTTCGGCAAAATTATCTTTTGTCTCTTCTGAAGAAGTTTGTTTTTTCGGCTGGATAATTGATGCTGATTCAGAAGATGGAGTGAAAACAGGTTTTGTTTGTAGCTTATTTTGTTTTGGTGTGGAATTAGAGACTGATTTCGGTTGAACCGCACCTGTTTGCTGTACTACATGGGTTAACTCATGTGCTAACAATCTTTTACCGTCATCTGCTCCAGGATTATATTTTCCGGCTCCAAAGTAAACATCATGACCATGTGTAAATGCTTGTGGTTCCCAATTCTTGGTTCATCTGTACAGAAGAACTATCCGTATGCACTCGCACGGCACTAAAATCATTACCAAAACGGGTTTCCATAAAGGAGCGGGTTTCCTCATTTAATGGTGTTCCCCCTCCTTTTTGATTTGCTAAACGACTTTCTATGTTTGGTGTTGCTGTTGCTCCACCATCTTCTTTTGATAATTGAACCAGAGGTTTTGCTAGTCGGAATTCCTGATCTGGACGCTTCCATGATGATATCAACCGTCTTTGAATTGGGTTGTCTAGTGGATTTGTCTGGGTGTAATTTGGTCGTGGTTGAATGGTGGGTACTTCCATTGAAATTACCCTTTCTGCCATTAAATCTGCTTCTTGCTCGTATTTATCCCCTGGTGTACCTATGCTCAGTTTAGTTTGAATGGGGGTATGGTGATTTAAAAATTGTTGCTGTAGATTGGGACGTTGAATAATTCTCCCTCTAGCAGGATGATCGTTTCCCCCACTAGATACTCCTGTCTCAGTTGATGCTTCGTTAGTTTTAGCTTCTAACTCTAACTGATTCTCTTTTGCCTTTGCGGTTTGAATTACTTTCGCTAAAATCAAGTCAGTGCATAACTAGAATAAGCTGAGGTTTTCGGTGGTGCGGATGTATGACCATTTGACTCTGGAGTAACCCCAAAAGAGTGTGCTTTAGATTTCTTCTCATTAGAGCCGCTACTGAAAGCTGGTTGCCAGGAAGAATTATTCTTTTGCACCCTTTCGCTACCCATGCCCCACCTCACCTTGATTTTCGAGTTAAGAAGTATTTTTAAACAATGCCACTAATCCAAACTCAGTATACCGTGATTTTCCTAAATGTATTTTATATTTTTGTAAAATTATCACGCAGATATTTAAGATTCTACGGTCAGGGTTCATTAGACATCTCCAGTTATGATATAATCTCCTCCCACTCCGTTCTGGAAAGAGGTTGCACTTTTATCTCCATCCCAAAACATTCACAAGCTGAGGTAATCAAAGCATTGATAATCTTTTCTTGATCTAAATTCTCAGGTAAATCTAAATTGCTTCCCAAATCTACTCCAAATACCTGTCTAAATAATTCTGCATCTGGATTTAGTCGGATGGAACCATGTTGTAAAATGGCTTCACCTTCTCTTAATTGAGCGCTACCAATTAGTTTGGTCTGATTGGAGAGTACCAAATCTGCATTAGTAGCTGTACCAAAACAATTCGGGTTATGAATGTAGCCTCTTCCTGATGTCCCATACTGTAACTCTACACCGAGCGATCGCCATCCTTGAATTAAGAACTCACAGATTTTTTGATACACTGCGGCGCGACTACCCATCAATCCAGAGGTAACGACAGCATAAGTTAAATCACCTTGATGTAATACGGCTCGTCCACCACTAGGACGACGTACCACATCCAATTTTTTACCTGACCAAATAATGTTTTCCCAAGTTTCTGGATATTTATGTTGATGATAACCTAAAGAAATGGCTGGGGGCGACCAAGTATAAAACCGTAAGGTGGGAGGATGATTTCCTAATAAATGTTGTTTGAGCAACCAACGGTCAACACACATTTGCACCTTCCCAGTGGCTGTGAATTCCGGAATCAATCGCCAAATTGAAGAATTATTTGTCAAGCTGCACCAAACTCGGATTGTAATGCTTCGTCATTATTATCTGCAATTGTAGCCACAATGGTAATTAATCGGGAAACTTCTCCTGGAGATAATTCCGCTAAAGTCCGGATGGAAATCACCACCACTTGGTTATCAATAATGCCGAATCGGGCTTCAAAGGTGGTGGAGCAATTTAACTCTAAGAGATAACGCAGTAATCGTAACTCATCTTTAGCAGGTAATTTGAGGACTCTAGACCAAACTGTAATGGTGTCTTCATCACTAATCCCAGTCAGTTGTACAAATACCTCCACACTACCGTATGTAAATTTCCATAATGTCCCCCCTTCTGGAGTCCGACTCACCATCGCACCGTGATCTTGGTCTAGAGTGCTGATGACATTTTCAATTACTTCTATATGATTGATGCTAGGGATGTCTATAACTAGCTGATCAGCGAATTCTGGAGTAGTTAAGGTTTCTTGGTAGTTAGTCATACAGCTTTTTCACAACTTGATCTACAAATACTTTATAGCTTTTTGACTAACTTCACATCTAAAAATAGCATGAACTATCTTGCTGGAATTTTGTATATTAATTAACACATTAGTACCCAAAGGCGGAATTCAAAATTCAAAATGAATACAGAGTAAGCTTTTCATAGATTTGAACTGAGTGAGTTATTTCCGCCCAGCTGTACTAGCTAATTCTACCTCCTGACGGGTGTGACTCCTGCTTACAAAATTTTCCGACCTGTCAAAACTTCCCGCACTTCCAACATGGCTGAATAAGTTGGTAAAATGTGCAAAGTTTCATTTTCTGGTGTCTGTTCTAGAGCTATAGCGATCGCTTGTTTTAAATCTGTCTCTACAATCAAGTTAATGGGATTTTCTAGGGACTTTTGACTATAACGTAAACGTAAAGCCAAATCATAAACTCGGTCACCACTCACCACTAAAGTCCCACCTCGTTCCACTAATTTTTCTGTATCCACATCCCAAATCCAGGAAACATCTGTACCATCGGGAGTGCGATCATTCAAAACTAATAAAGTGGTGTAATCAGTACTTTGTGTCACTACCCGAATGGTTTCATTTGTCCCCACCGGATTTTTTGATAACAAAATTCTCACTCGTTTACCATTGATTTGCAAATCTTCGGCTCGACCAAAAGCTGCTTGAAAGTTATTGACTGTATCTCTGATAGTTATTTCGTCAATCCCTAACTCTTTAGCAGCAGTAACAGCAGCTAAGGTATTATATTTATTGTATAGACCCACCAGAATTTGTGACCATTCTCTACTTGCTAAAGTGGGTTGACTTTTAGTAAAACCACAACTAGGACAAGTGAAATCTCCTAAATGAGATAGATATACACCTTGATAATCGAGAGCATGTCCACAGCGAGGACAATAAATAGAATCTACAGCATGAGGAATCGCTTCTAAATATTGTTCTGGTTCATTTAAACCAAAAAATAAGACTTTTTGGGGTAATTCCTGACCTAGATATGATAAAGTAGGGTCGTCAGCATTGGGAATAACGACGGTTTCTGGTGGTAGGGTAGAAATCACCTTTGTCCAACGTTTACTAATCGTGTCCACTTCCCCATATCTATCCAGTTGGTCGCGGAACAAATTTAAGCAGAGGATGATACGTGGTTGGAGTGGTGCTAAGACTTTAGGGACAATATTTTCGTCTACTTCCAAAATAGCGTAATCAACATCCAGCGTTCCCAAAAAGTTAGCACTGTCCATCAAAGCCGTAATCAATCCGTTTTCCAGATTTGCACCAGTAGAATTATGTGAAATCCGGTAGCCGTTACGTTCTAAAATCGTACATAATAGCAGCGCAGTGGTAGTTTTCCCATTAGTGCCGGCAATGAGAATTACCCCCTGTTTCACCTGCTGACTCAATAATTTTAAAAGTTGAGGAGCGATGCGACGAGCGATGGCACCTGGTAATACACTAGCAGCACCAAGACGGAGCGATCGCACTACAAAGGTGACGCTTTTGGCTAATGAAACCGCCAAACCTAGTCGCAGTCTATCTATAAATTGTATTTTGTTGACCACAGTGGTTGCTAAATTATGATTTTTGAGCAAAATAACCTATACTTCCTCTACTCCCTACTCCCTAACTACACATATTAGTTTGAAAGGTTCTTTTTTGATGGATAGCATAAAGTTGATTATTTTACAAATTAAAAGAATTGCCAACCGGATTGGTTTAGTATCTTCATGTTTGATGCTATTTGCTTGCTTGTTCATTAGCAGTATACAACCAGCATTAGCAGGTATCAAAGATGACCTTTACGATGGTAATATTTTTGTAGTCTATGCTGGTAATGGCTCACTAGTACCAGCTAGACAAACTCTAGCTCAATCAATCGCTGAACATAAACCGACGATTTTATTATTTTATGTGGATGATAGCAAAGATTGTAAGGAATATGCGATCGTGCTATCACAAGTGCAGGCATATTATGGAAAAGTGACGGAAATTATTCCGGTGAATGTGGATTCTCTCCCATCTAAACCAAAATACGAACCCACAGAACCAGGATATTACTATGCTGGGGGTGTACCGCAGGTGGTAGTGTTTAACCAATCAGGTCAGGTGGTTTTGAATCAGAAGGGTCAAGTACCAGTATCAAGCTCATAGATGATAAATTCCGGGAAATATTTGCTTTAGCACCCCGTACAGAATCATTACAGTTAAAACGTCGAGCCTTCAATGAATTTAGTAGTGAATTGAGTAAATAGTGACTGTGGGGGCGTATGGCAATACGCTCTGGTGTGGGGGGGCGTATGGCAATACGCCCCTACTGTATTTCAATACCTTCCACATACCAATCCATCGTTAATTGTTCTTGATCATCCAAAATTTGACCTTTGGGTACTCGTATCCTACCTTCCCGGTCTTTAATTCGACGATCAAAAGGGTGATTAGTCGCCTGAATGAACTCCTGACGCTTGGTTTTGACTAATTCTTGAACTTCGGAGGGAATAATGGGATTCATTGGTGAAATATCTACCATGTCCCCATTGATTCCCATCCAAATATGCTGAGATTTCCAAGTTCCATCGATGACGGCTTTAGTTGTATCTGTATAAAATTTTCCCCACTTATTCACCACTGAACTTAAATGGGCTTTTTCACCAAATTTACTCATATCGGTGTTATACCCAAAAGCATAAATACCTTTTTCTTCTGCTAGTTGTACTACAGCAGGTGAATAAGTATGATGTGTCAATACATCTGCACCTAAATTTACTAAAGCTAGAGCCGCTTCTTTTTCCTTCGTTGGATTATACCAACTTTCCACCCAAGTTACTTTCACTTTGGCTTGGGGATTTGTAGACCTGACTCCTTGAGTAAAGGCATTTATCCCCCGAATAACTTCCGGGAGGGGATATGCACAAACAAACCCGACTAGATCAGATTTCGTCATTTTTCCAGCAATCATCCCGGTCAGGTAGCGCGGTTCTTCACAACGTCCTAAATAAGTACCAACATTAGAAGTGCGTTTGTATCCACCACATTGTTCAAAAACAAGATGAGGAAAATCCTTGGCAACTTTTAAGGTGGGATTCATATAATCAAAGGAAGTGATAAAAATTAAATTATTGCCCTCCACAGCTAATTGATGAATCACCCGTTCTGCTTGGATACCTTGGTTAACACCTTCCACAAAAGTAGTTTTGACCTGATTTTGCAGATTAGCTTCCATTTCCTGACGTCCTAAATCATGAGCATAAGTCCAACCAAAATCCCCCACATCTCCTGCATAGACAAATCCCACCTGTAAAACTCTACTGCTGTCCATAGGTGATGGTGATGCATAACTATTTACTTTAAATTGAGAGTTTTTACGGGGAATACAACTAGTCAAAATAAAGCTAGATCCTGCCAAAGTGAAATATTTTATAAAATAACGACGATTCATAATTTCATAAGTTTGCTAATTTTAAAGAGGGAGTAGGACTAAAAACATGAACTTATTTGATCTGTTAGTCGGTGAAAATGATCATCTAGCTCTAATTACACCTGATCAGCCATCACTGACTTATCAACAATTACGTGAAAATGTCATCGAGTTAGTAGCGCAGCTTCAGAGTTTTGGATTGCAACGCGGTCAAAGGATTGCTATTGCCATGAATAACGGTGTACCGATGGCAATTACCTTTATTGCCGCCGCTTTATGTGGTACTGCTGCACCCTTAAATCCTAAGTATAAAAGAGAAGAATTTGCTTTTTACTATGAAGATACTCAAGCACAAGCTCTGATTACACTCTCTCCTGGTTCTGTTGATGCGATCGCTGCACTTAGACCTGATATCATCCTCATTCATGCCAAAGTGAATGCTGATAACACTTTAAGCTTTGAATTAGTTAAAACACCCTCACAATTAGTATCAACCGTAAATCCTGAATTTCCTGAAGTCGATGATGTAGCAATGATTCTTCACACTAGTGGCACCACTAGCCGTCCTAAACGTGTTCCCATTCGTCATCGTCACTTAATTGCTTCTGCTGATAATATTATCAGTGCTTACTCCCTCACCCCAGCAGACACTACACTTTGTCTAATGCCTCTTTTCCATGTTCATGGATTAGTAGGTTGTTTGCTCTCAACTTTAGCATCAGGAGGAACATTAGTTTGTCCCAATGGTTTTAATGCTTTAGAGTTTTGGAAATTAGTAGCTACCTATAAACCCACTTGGTATTCAGCAGCTCCCACCATGCACCAAACCATCTTGGCACGAGCTGAACGCAATACAGCTATTGTGGAAGCTAACTGCTTCCGTTTTATTCGTTCTAGTAGTGCTTCTTTACCGACCGTCATCATTGAGCAAATGGAAGCTACTCTCCATGCTCCGGTATTAGAAGCGTACAGCATGACAGAAGCATCTCATATGATGACAACTAACCCTTTACCACCGCAAGAACGCAAAATCGGAAGTGTGGGCTATGGTTTTGGTGTAGAAGTAGGAATTATGGATGATATCGGCAATTTATTACCACCAGGGAGTTTAGGTGAAGTAGTAGTTAAAGCACCTAATGTCATTGATGGTTATGAGAACAATCCAGAAGCTAATGCGACAGCTTTTGTCAATGGTTGGTTTCGCACTGGTGATCAGGGAAGAATAGACCAAGATGGTTATCTATTTCTGACAGGTAGAATTAAGGAATTGATTAATCGAGGTGGAGAAAAGATTTCTCCGTTAGAAGTAGATAATGTTTTATTGCGACATCCTGCGGTGCTTGAGGCTTTAGCATTTGCAGTTCCTCACAAATCTTTGGGAGAGGATATTCATGCTGCGGTTGTGCTAAAAGCAGAAGTTAATGCTAAAGAACTGATCGAATATTGTTCCACAATGTTGGCAGATTTTAAAGTTCCGCAACAAATTTATATTTTGCCAGAACTACCTCGTGGTGCTACGGGAAAATTACAACGGTTAGCAATGGCAAAGTTGCTAAATAAAGAGTAGGGATCGAAAATCTTCAGTTTGATGAATTTTATTAAAATCTCGGAAATATGAAGATGTTATAAATCAAATTTTAACTAAATCAGCAAGTGATAATGTGAGATATATAGATAGGTTAGTTGTAAAGTTGTCCATTGACCCTTATTTGAATACACACAAGCATCTTCCAGAGTGTCGCTTATGAAAATTTTGTTAGTAGAAGATGATATTTTAATCAGTACGGCACTGATGGAAATCTTGAGTGTATATCATTATACTATTGATTTAGCAGATAATGGAGAAACGGGGCTAGAGTTAGCTATTTTAACTGAATATGACTTGATTTTATTAGATTGGCTCATACCTAAGTTGGATGGTATTAGTTTGTGTAGGCAGTTGCGATCGCAGGGTTACAATAAACCGATTCTATTGCTCACAGCCAAGAGTGATAAGAATGATGTGGTACAGGGATTAGATGCTGGAGCCGATGACTATATTATTAAACCCTTTGACCCAGAAATATTACTAGCCAGAATGCGGTCTTTATTGCGAAGAAGTGGAACAACAACATCATCCAAATTAACTTGGGAAAATCTCTGTTTAGACCAAATCTCCGGTAAAGTAACTTATAACGAGCAGTTAATTCCCCTGACCGCGACAGAATACAATCTACTGGAATTGTTTTTGTACAATCCCAATCGGGTTTTTAGTCGTCAACTCATCTTAGATCGACTGTGGGGATTTGATCATGTACCAGTGGAAAATGCCGTAACTACCCATATTAAAGATATTCGCAAGAAATTAAAAGCAGGTGGTTTAAAAGAAGATATTCTGGAAACTGTCTATGGAATTGGTTATTGATTAAAACCTGTTCCAGTTGTGCCGATAACGCAGCAGGATATCCCAAAATCACCCCACCTCCAGGATTTAACCTCTGTGAATCGAGTATTAGCAAAATTTCGTGGTTCCTTTGCTCAACAGCTTACAGTCTTGGAACAAGCAGAAACTGCGCTCTTGGTCGGGAATTTATCTGCCGAATTACAGCAAATAGCCCAACAAGAAGCTCATAAACTAGCCGGTTCAATGGGAACTTTTGGGTATCCACAAGGTTCGAGAATAGCAATGAAAATAGAGAATTTACTGATGCATAATCGCCTCTGGACAGCTGCTGATATTTCCAATTTTTCCCAGCTATTGAAGGCATTACAACAAGAATTAACCCTGGTTATTTCCCCAGAATTGTAAATGAAACTATATTCACAATTATCACCATATATTGTGGCGATTGGCTCCACCGCGATCGCCCTACTGCTAACCATCTCCTTAGAGTCATGGATTTCTCAGACAATTGGGGCGTTTTTCCACATTGCCATCATCATCACTACCTGGTATGGTAACTTTGTACCAGGAATGGTAACTGTTATCCTTTCCACACTCGCAATTGATTATTTCTTTATTTCCCCTCGATATCAAATTTGGATTGCTGAACCCAGAGAGATTTTGCAACTAGCAGTTTTCCTATTGGTGGCTTTGACAATTAACTTCATCACCAGCAATCTTCAAAATAGCAAACGCAAGATTCAACAACTTAATCAGAAATTGATTCAGGAAAATGCCGAGCAGCTGCGGATGGCTTTATCTGCATCCCAGATGGGGATGTGGGATTGGAATTTAGTCACCGGAGAACTTAATTGCTCATCAGAACACGAACAGTTATTAGGTTTGAGGATTGGTAGTTTTGATGGTAAATATGAAACCTTTGCAGCTTACTTACATCCAGAAGACCGACCAGCACTTAACCAAGCTATACAACAAGCACAACAAAATCATAGTGCCTATCAACACGAGTATCGGATTATTTGGGCAGATGGTAGCATTCATTGGGTTGAGGGACGGGGACACGCATTTTATGATTCTCATGGTCAAGCGGTGCGGATGATCGGCACAATTATGGCAATTGACCAGCACAAACAAGCACAAGGAGCACTGCAACAGCAATTTGAACAACAACGGTTGGTGATGGAGATAACTGAGCGGATTCGACAATCGCTGAATTTACAAGATATTCTCCAAAGTACAGTTGATGAAGTGAGGCAGTTTTTGCAAACAGACCGAGTAATTATTTTTGAGTTTACTCCGGAATGGCAAGGAACTGTGGTAGTCGAGTCTGTGGCAGAAAATTGTCTATCTATTTTATCTACTTCTATCTATGATCCTTGTTTTGGTAAAGATTACATTGAACCATTTAAACAAGGTTTAGTGACTGCTAAATCTGATATTTATAATGCTGGTATCAGTGCTTGTCATCTGGAACTACTCGCAGGTTTTCAGGTGAGGGCAAATCTGGTTGTACCGATTTTAAATAGAGATGAATTATGGGGGTTACTAATTGCTCATGACTGCACAAATGTTCATCAATGGCAATCTTCAGAAATTACTCTACTACGGCAATTAGCTAACCAAGTAAGTATTGCGATTCAACAATCTAATCTATTTGTCGAACTTAAACAAGCCAAGCTGGAATTAGAAATGCGGGTGGTAGAGCGTACTGCTCAATTAACAACTGTCAATAATCTACTCCTAGAAACAGTAATTAAGCATGAAGAAACCCAACTCATCCTTCTAGAACAAGCTCAACTATTAGAACTAGCACATGATAGTATTATTACTCGTGATTTAAATGGGTTAATCTCTTTCTGGAATGAAGGGGCTGAACATATGTATGGTTGGAAAAAATCCGAAGCATTGGGGCAAATTTCCCATACTCTTTTAAAAACTCAATTTCCTCAACCATTAGCAGAAATTCAAGCTCAACTACTAGAAAAAGATTACTGGGAAGGAGAGTTAGTTAATCGCAATCGAGATAATCATCTAATTATTGTTTCTAGTCGTTGGGCTGTACAAAAAGATGATGCAGGTAAGCCAATTAAGATATTAGAAATCAATAATGATATTACCGAACGTAAACAAGCAGAAGATGCTTTACGGGAAAGCGAGGAAAAGTTTCGTCAGTTAGCAGAAAACATTCAAGCAGTATTTTGGATATCCGATGCTCACAATCAAAAATTTCTTTATGTTAGTAATGCTTATGAAATAATTTGGCAAAGAAGTTGTGAAAGCTTATATGAAAACTTTGATAATTGGTTAAATGCCATTCACCCAGATGATCGTCAACGCATCGAGGTTTCCCTTCTGGAAAATTTAAGCAAAGGTTATTATGATGTAGAATATCGGATTATTCGTCCTGATGCTTCCATTCGTTGGATTCGCGATCGCGCTTTTCCTATCAAAAATGCACAGGGAGAATTAGTTCGCATTGCTGGTATTGCTGAAGATATTACCCAAAAGCAATATATTGAGGAAATGAAAAGTGAATTTATTGGCATTGTTAGTCACGAACTCCGGACTCCTTTAACCTCAATTCGAGCTGCACTGGGTTTACTGAATGCTGGTATCTACGATAAAAAACCAGATAAATTCAAACGCATGATTGAAATTGCTGCGATTGACAGTGAACGTTTAGTGAGGCTAGTTAATGATATTTTAGATTTGGAAAGGTTAGATTCAGGTCGAGCAGTCCTAGATAAAAGTATCTGTGTAGCAGCTGATTTAATTGAACAAGCAGTTGCGGGAGTGCAAGCGATCGCTAAACAGCAAAATATTACTTTAAATATCAATCCTAGTCATGTTAAAGTTTGGGCAGCTGCGGATACTATTATTCAAACACTCACTAATCTGCTGAGTAATGCCTTAAAATTCTCACCTGCCAATTCTACTATTACCTTGAGTGTTGAGCAACAAGCAAATCAAGTAGTTTTTGAGATTAAAGATCAGGGACGGGGTATTCCACCAGATAAACTAGAAATTATTTTTGGACGATTTCAGCAAATAGATAGCTCCGATTCTCGTGCTAAAGGTGGAACAGGTTTGGGATTGGCTATCTGTCGTAGTATTATTGAGCAACATGGTGGTCAAATCTGGGCTGAAAGTACTCTTGGTAGAGGTAGTACATTTTTCTTTACTCTATCAGTACCACCGGAGGAGTTAAAAATTAAAAGCTAACAAAAGCTAACAAAAGCTAACAAAAGCTAACAGTTAAAATTATGACTAAACAAGTTCTAATTGTCGATGATGAAGAACGAATTCGCGAACTCGTCCAAGCTTGTTTGGAAGACTTGGGAGGATGGTCTACAATTACGGCGGCATCCGGAGAAGAAGGGCTAAAAATTGCCCAAACACAGCCTATTGATGCTATTTTGCTGGATGTATCCATGCCAATTATGGATGGTTTTGCTGTATATGAACAACTTCAAGCTCATTCAATCACGCAATCCATACCTGTAATTTTGCTAACAGCGAAAGTTCAACCCAGCGATCGCGCACATTTTGCTCAAATGGGAATTGCGGGAGTGATTACCAAACCATTTGAACCAACTACTATTTCCCAAGAAGTGACGGAAATTCTCCAGTGGAATAGATAATTTTTCAACTTTGTAACGAAATGTAGATATTTATTAGTTCTTTATTAGTTCTTTATTTTTATAATTTACTTTACTTTATATTGATATCATTTTTAATTCTGAATTTTAAATTTATTTAAATTCTGTGGAGATTAAAAAAAGGAAGAAATTTAAGGAGTTAACTATAATTACTAAAAAGATATTACTGATTGACAATGAAATGATGGTACGAGAAGTTGTGGAACTATGTCTCAAAGATTTAGCTTTTTGGAATGTACTAACCGCTGATTCTCCATTAGATGGATTGTATGTTATAGAATTAGATTATCCTGATGCGATTCTACTAGATTGGTCAATAGATGCTATGGATGGTATGGATGGTTTCATGTTTTTGGCACAATTAAGAAACAATCCAGCTACTCAAGCTATTCCCGTTGTATTGTTGAGTGCTAAAGCCAGATGGTTAGATTCACAAATTCTAGAACAGTATCAAGTTACAGGTGTCATCCTCAAACCTTTCGATCCAATTATCCTTCATCTTCTGGTAGCTCAAATGCTGGGTTGGAATCTGACTTTACCAAAATAAGGAGAGCAATGCATCAATTGTCAGAATCTCACCAACACCTGGAAAATTCTACATACCTGATGGCTTACGACAGATTACAAACTCCAATTTGGATTTTTGATATTCAGCAATTACAGACCCGATGGGCAAATAAGGCAGCTCTTCATATTTGGAATGCGGAAAGTCGAGAGGAATTAATTGGCCGTAACTTTAGCAATATTTCCGATGCTACTAAAATTCGCTTACAAAGTTATTTACACAAATTTCAGCAAGGGAAAACCATTGCTGAAATTTGGACATTCTACCCACAAGGAAAACCAGTTTCTGTTCGCTGTCTTTGTTCGGGAATAGAAATAGAAACAGGACGGATAGCAATGTTAGTGGAAGGAACAACCGAAGTTGTCTATCCGATTGACCAAGAAACATTACGTTCCATTGAAGCTATGCGACATACCAAAGTGATGATATCACTTTACACGATGGATGGTGTACCATTAATGCAAAATCCTGCGGCTCTTAGTTGTTATGGAGATACTTTACATCCAAATTCTACCACTGAGAATATTTTTCTTGATCACTTTATTAACCGTAATATTGGAGAAGAAGCAATCGCAGCAATTAATTCAGTTGAAATTTTTAGTGTTGAAGCTCAAGTGTTAACAACTGAAGGAAGTAAATGGCATGGAATGGATATACGATGTACTCTTGACCCGGTTACAGGTAATTCTATCATCTTGGTAAATGAAGAAGATATTACTTCCCGTAAACAAATCGAAGTACAGCTTCAAGCTAGTGAAGAACGCTATCGTTCTGTAATTACCACAATGGCAGAAGGTATAGTATTACAACAGATAGATGGAAGTATTATAGCCTGTAACCCAAGTGCTGAAAGAATTTTAGGACTGACATCTGAGCAAATCATGGGTAAGAGTTCTATTGATCCGGAATGGAGAGCTATTCATGAAGATGGTTCCCCTTGGCCAGGTGAAACCCATCCTGCGATGATCACATTAAAAACTGGACAACCTATGTTTAATATGATTATGGGAGTTTATAAACCTGATCACAGCTTGGTCTGGATTTTAATTAATTCCCAACCTATATTTCACCAGGATGATTGCCAATGCTATGCCGTAGTTGTTTCATTTACAGATATTACTATTCGTAAACAGGCATTACAAACATTGTATCAGCAAGGAGAACGAGAGCGGATGGTTTATGCAATCACTGAACACATTCATCAATCCTTGGATTTAGAGGAAATTTTAAAGACAACTGTGACAGAAATCCGCAATTTTTTGCAAACAGATCGAGTCATTGTTTATCGCTTTAAACCAGACGGTAGTGGTGTAGTGATTACAGAGTCAGTGGCAGAAGGTTGGACAGCAATTCTGAATATGAAAATTCTCGATCACTACTTTGTCGAAGAGTATTCAGCATCTAATCAACAGAGTATGATCAAAGCTATTTCCAATATCTACACGGAAGGATTGACTGATTCTCATATAGAATTGTTAAGCAAGTTGCAAGTCATCGCCAAGCTAATTGTACCAATTTTACATGGTGATTCTGTTTGGGGTTTCTTAGTTGCTCATCATTGTTGTACTCCTCGCGAGTGGTTTTCTTGGGAGAGTGAATTACTCAGGCAATTGGCAACTCAGTTAGCGATTGCGATTCAGCAATCAGAACTTTATCAACAATTACATATTGCTAACCAGCAGCTGGAAAATTTAGCTATGGTTGATCAATTAACTCAAATCCCCAATCGGCGATGTTTTAATATCAGGTTTAATGATGCATGGGCATATCTACTGCGAGAACAAGGTTTTCTCTCTATATTGCTGTGTGATATTGATTATTTTAAACAATATAACGATACCTATGGTCATCCAGGGGGAGATACTTGTTTAACTTTAATTGCTCAGATCTTACAGCAAAATGTGAAACGCTCTACGGATGTAGTCGCTCGTTATGGGGGAGAAGAATTTGCCATCATCTTACCAAATACTGACTGTGACGGTGCTATTCAGGTGGCTGAGGAAATTCAGGCAGCTATTCAACAGCTTCATTTTCCCCATTTGGGATCAGGGGTGAAACCATATGTGACTATAAGTATAGGAATTGCCACTGTAATTCCTATGATGGATATAGCTCCTTTAACTCTAATTGAAGCAGCAGATCAGGCTCTTTATCAAGCCAAAGCCCAGGGGCGCGATCGCTATTTTTTAAGTAGAGATTTATACCAAATATGAAATTTTAGGTAGCCAAATTTAGGAATATTTCAATTTATTAAACTTGTGAGTTCTTTATGAGTTTTTTATATTCTCTTGATAAATTTAAGCTGTTGGTGGTTAAGCCAATCAAGTAAACACCCATTTTATTAACTTTTTTTAAAAAACTGGTTTAAATTTATGAATAACTGTCCCTGTTGCTCTAATCCCATGCTGCGTCATTTCCGGTTACATAAAACCTACTGGTTCTGTCGTCAATGCTGGCAAGAAATGCCTAATTTGAATTCAGAAGCAAACCAGAGTATTTTAGCAGAATTCAGACTAAGATTGAGGGAAAATTACCAAGACACTTCAATACTTGCGGAAAGTGTCGCAGTTTTCCAAAAAATTGCCGAAAAACAACTTGGTAAATCCTCTTCAACACTCTCTCTGTCGCTATAATGTCAACATTCAACTGACAGACAATAGTAGACAACAGTTAGCATGAAAATCTGTATTGTAGGTGCTGGTGCGATTGGTGGTTATTTGGGAGCAAAGTTAGCATTAGCAGGGGAAACTGTCACCCTCATTGCTCGTGGTTCTCATTTAGCTGCAATTCAGGAACAAGGACTGAAGCTAATTATGGCAGATGGTTCTAGTCAAATTGCTACTCCGGCTCTAGCGACTAGTGAGATTAGTCAAGCTGGTGTTCAAGATATTGTGATTTTAGCTGTCAAAGCCCAAAGTGTTCCTGGCATCGCACCTGCTCTCCCCACCCTTTACCATCCCCAAACAATGGTAGTCACCGCCCAAAATGGTGTTCCTTGGTGGTACTTCCGTCAACATGGAGGTGAATATGAGGGGGTAAGGATTAAGTCAGTTGACCCAGAAGGAATCATTGAAAAATATATTAATATTGAACGAGTGATTGCTTGTGTGATTTACCCAGCTACCACGATATTAGCACCAGGGGTAATTCAGCATATTGAAGGCGATCGCTTTACCTTGGGAGAAATTAATGGTGCGAAGACAGAACGAATCCAATTATTAGCCCAATCTCTGAAACAAGCGGGATTTAAAGTCCCCATCCGCAATCAAATTCGGACAGAAATATGGATAAAACTATGGGGAAATGTAGCGTTTAATCCCCTCAGCGCTTTAACGGGAGCGACTCTAGAAGCTATTGCTCAGTATCCTCCTAGTCGGGAATTAGTGTGGAAAATCATGAGTGAAGCTCAAGCTATGCTCAAAAATTAGGGATTAATTTTGGTATTAGCTTAGAACAACGGATTAATGGGGCTGAGAAAGTAGGTGGCTGATAAAACCTCAATGCTACAGGACATAGAAGCCGGACGTCCCACGGAAATAGATGCTATTGTGGGTGCAGTAGTAGAACTGGGTCAGCTCACACAAATTCCAACACCTTATCTAGATGCCATGTATGCGAGTGTGAAGTTATTAGAGTTGACCAGGGATTAAGATTTTATATTTATGAGATTATTAAGAATAGTAAATAAAAATTGACGTGTGGAAAAATATGATTGATATCAACTGGGATCTAGTAAATAATTGCGGCAAATTTGCTGCATGGGGGTTGTTCTCACTTTTACTAGCAGAAATCTTCAGAGACAGTTACCATGCTCTATGCCATCAAGTAACTTGGTTGGGAAAGTGGCATAATAAACATCATATGGCTTATCGTCGAGATTTATCCTTAGTTTCCCAAAAAGCTTACTTAGATTCTCAACTTTATAATGATATAGTTGAGTCAAGTCTGCTGGTAGTATTACTGACTACAGTTGCCTTAATAGCTCAAGAATGGGGTTTATGGTTAGGAGTACTATATGCATTTACATTCTTGTATGGTGCTTCTCTACGATATTTTCAAGGGACTGTGGAAACAGACTATAACCACTTACCAGGCCATTAGCAACAATACCCTCCATTTGGTGGGTGAATCGGTCTTATCATTGGCGTCATCATTTTGATGATGTTAATGCTTACTATAGTGGTGTGGTTCCTTTAGTAGATAAAGTCTTAGGGACAGGACTTTCTCTGAAAGGAAAAACCATTGCTTTAACTGGTGCTTCTGGGGCTTTGGGTCAAGCTTTAACCACAGAATTGCTAAAAAATAATGCTAAAGTTATCGCCTTAACCACAAATCCTGATCAAGTAGCAGCACAAACTGGGGTTAAAGTAGTTTCTTGGCAATTGGGGAATGAAATTGAACTTCAGAACAGTTTCAAAAAAGTTGATATTTTGATTATTAATCACGGGATTAATGTCTATACTAACCGAACATCAGCAGCCATTAATTCGTCTTATGAAGTAAACACTTTTTCGGCATTGCGATTAATAGATATATTTTCGACAACTGTAACTGAAGGAGAAGCAAAAGCGACAAAAGAAATTTGGGTGAATACCTCTGAAGCTGAAGTATCTCCAGCATTAAGTCCATTGTATGAATTGAGTAAAAGAGCATTAGGGGAGATTGTGACTCTCAAACGTTTAGATGAAGTTTGTGTAATTCGCAAATTAATCTTAGGACCCTTTAAAAGTCAACTTAATCCATCGGGAGTGATGACAGCAGAACAAGTAGCACGGGGAATTTTGTTTTTAGCTAAACGAGATTTTCGAGATATTATTGTGACGATAAATCCCCTTACTTATGGATTATTTTCTTGGAAAGAAACCAGTAATTGGTTATATTATCGTGTGTTTAGTAAGTCAGTATCGCCTGAGTTACTAAATAAGTAGATGGTAATTATGTGCAAAATTCCCGCAAAATAGTTCATGCTATTTTGGCTATTTTGGCTATGTTTAGAAGTGGAGCAGGCATCTTGCCTGCCTTTGTCTACTCTAATACATTTTCATACTGGAATTTCCATGACAAATTCTGTTCCTATCCCTGGTGTAGAATTACAGCTAAGTTTACCATGATGTTTTTTGACTATAATTGAATAACTGATTGATAAACCCAGACCTGTACCTTTACCCACTGCTTTAGTCGTAAAAAATGGTTCAAATATTTTATTCAGAATCGATGCTTCTATCCCATGTCCATTATCAGCAATACTGATTAGTACATTTTGAGGATCATTTACTGAAGTTCTAATTATTAACGTAGGTGGTTTATTCCCTTCACCAACATGATTTTTCGTTTCTGGTCGTAAAGCATCTATAGCATTATTAAAAATATTCATAAATACTTGATTTATTAATGATGCATAGCAATTAACTAAAGGTAGAATACCGTATTCTTTAATTATTTTAATGTCTGGATATTCATGATTAGCGTTAAATTTATGTTGTAAAAATAACAGAGTATTATCAAGTCCGGCATGAATATTTACAGGTTTGATGGCTGACTCATCTAAGTGAGAGAAATTCCTTAAAGAATAGATATACCCCCAGCAGATCTTTAGTAGATAGCATTTGAGGTAATAGTTCTGTTTCTTGTAAAGAACTCTCTCCCGATAAAATACCTGGATTTCTCTAAACACCAGCAAATTCAAAATAGTTTGCCAATGAAGCCGACAATAATTAGCTGTGGTCACTTGCTTAAAATTAACCAATTGATTACAGTAAGCGTGAATATCCTGCTCTAATTGCACCAGCGGTTGACCGCACCAAAAAGAATTAAGAGAAAAACTATATGCTGCATATCCAACATAATCCAAATTACCAACTTCCAGATTAATTAGATAGGCATCCTGTGAGATTGATAGAGCTGCTTTGATGTGACGTTGACGATGTAAAATAAATAGTCCTAGTATATGTAATATTTGTCCCTTAATAGTTTTATTCTCGAATTTTGAATTAACTTCAAGCCCCAACTGTCCAAACTGTATTGCTGTATCAATATCTTTGATAACTCGGCAAATCATAATGCCATAAGAAGCGTAACTATAGGCTGAAAAAGATGTATTTCCATACTGAATGGACAATTTTACTGACAAAGAAATTAGCAAGGGAAATAAGAGAGAACCAGAAACAATAGTGGCTGGTATCATAATATTAGCAATCTGGATAATTGCCAGTTTGGCTCTATCAGTAATCACAGGTAGATTCACTAATTCCTCTATCTTTTTTTCACCAATTAATTCTCTAATCTCGCCAATTTCTTGTTCAACATCTTTGAATGTCGGTATTTCTGGAAATATTACATCCAGCTGTTGAAGGAACTGTTTACCAATATGGATAGCTGCAACCAATTTATTTTGAGAGGTATGAGCTTGAATTTTCAATCGATAAACATTAACTTTTTCTTCTAAAGAATGTGCTTCGACAATCACCACATCAATCAGCTCTTCCATCTGTGTCAAGTTACCACATAAAAAAGCTACCTCAGCAGCTAATTCATATAGGGATAGAGTCATTTCATACGAATATTGCCAAGATGCTGACCCCAATAGTGATAGTCCCACAGAGGTATATTCATAAGCTGCTTGATAAGCCGTTGCTGTTTTGGCTTTCCGACCAGCAATCAGATTAAGTTGAGCTAATTCATCTCGTTGGGATTGTTCGATAATTAAAGCAGTTCCATAGTTTAATTGATTGACTAGTTCAAAAATGTGTTCTTCTCTGGCATCTGGGGAAATCTGCTGTAAAAGCAATTGTCCAATATCATAATGAGTAGCTTGTTTTTGCTCTGGGGGAATTAAAGAATAAGCAGCTTGTTGCACTCGGTCATGCAAAAATCTATATCTAACAGCTTCAGAACTTTCGGAAGAAATTTTTTCATGCTTCTCACCCACGAAAAATTTATATATCTCACTTTGTGGTAAAATCAAGACTGATTGTAAGGCTTTCCATAAAAATTACCAGAAAAACCTGCTATTAACATCAATTCTGATTGGGGAGACTCCAGAGGATGAGCTACCCTGGCAAATGCTTCTAGTAACTGTTTAACTTCCTGTTCTCGACCATATAATTTTTCGGGAATTATAAAGCGATCGCTAATATCTGTTTGTCCAATTTTAAAATCTGCAATATTTCCATCTGCACTGAATTGCTCTAAACATTTCTCTAAATCATACTTTAATCCTAAGGCAGTTTGATAGCGATTTTCAGCATTTTTTGCCATTAATTTACTGATAATTGCGCTAATAACTTGAGCAATTTCTGGTTTAATATCAGATACATAAGCTGGTATTTTAGCTAAGTGACAATGTACCAATTCCATCACATCTCCTGATGGAAAAGGTAATTGTCCAGTTAATAATTCATAAAAAGTTACACCCAAAGCATAAAAGTCAGTCCGGTAATCAATGACCCGATTCATTCTTCCAGTTTGTTCCGGTGACAAATAAGATAATGTTCCCTCTAAAACCTGGGGATTTTTAAGTGGTTGGGTTTCCTGTGGTAACAAAGAGGCAATACTAAAGTCAATTAATTTAATTTGTTTAGTGGTTGGGTTAATTAAAATATTAGCAGGTTTAATATCCTTATGAATTATCTGATGATTATGGAGGAATGTTAAGGCTTTACTTAGAGATATGGCTATTTCTAAAAAATTATTTATAGACATCACAAAATTATTTTCGGACAGATAATCTTTGAGGGAAATTCCGCCAAAGTCTTCCATTAATAATATATAATTATTCTGGTAAAGTTCCAAATTATATGTCTGAATAATTAGCGGTGAATTGAGATTTTTGGTAATCGTATATTGATTCCGAAATTGTACTAATTCATTAAAGTTGGGATAAGGATTTTTGAGACATTTGATCACTACTGATAAAGAATCAGCTTCACGATACCCGCGATATACTAGGGTTCTCGACCCATCATAAAGCTTCTGGCTTATATTGTATCCAGGAATACTAACTTCATCGCTTTTCATACTTGAATTGTGTGACTGAATATATCTAGGCTGGGAAATTAATTCACTTAATCATACATTTGTCAATAAATCATCAGTATTATTTTTGATAAAACTTTTAAATGCATTAAATAATTGCAATGATGGTAATTATCTTTTTTCAGTCAGTAAATACTCGTATCCGAGGCGATTGAATATTACCTTGGACTAAGTAATACTAGATGACAAGTAATTATGTCTATCTATTGTCATGGCTAGATTAATAAATCTAGTTGAATCTGGGAATAATAA
Source organism: uncultured cyanobacterium (assembly GCA_963766435.1). Taxonomy (GTDB): domain Bacteria; phylum Cyanobacteriota; class Cyanobacteriia; order Cyanobacteriales; family Nostocaceae; genus CAVXZH01. The sequence goes on along the minus strand of CAVXZH010000006.1, from coordinate 151,380 downwards.
ACTACTAGATGAAGCGGAACTTATTCCTGTCTTTATCATGAATGGATTGAAAAATCGGATGACTATCGAAATAATACCTCAAGAATCCAGTTCCCTGATTAATTTCTACAACAAAGCTAAAACCAGTGAAAGATCATACAATTAACCATGATATCGGCTCAGATCCACAAACAGAAATGTCATCAATTCCACAAAGTGACAATTCTTTATCAGCCGCATCTCAATTCATGCAGGAAGGCATTCAGCAGCATAAAGCCGGAGAATTGACGTCTGCTATCATGTCTTTACACAAATCTCTGGAATTATTTGTAGTTGTGGGAGAAGTACAAAAGCAAGCTCAAGTACTTTCGTTGTTAGCACTACTAGCTTATAGCACAGGAGATTATAAAAAAGCCATCTCTTATGGGGAGGAGTGTTTATCCTTGACTGAGGCTAACTCATATTTGATGGTAGAAATGCAAGTGCTGTCTCATATAGGTAATGCATATCGACATTTAAATAAATATGCTCAAGCAATTGAGTTTTTAGACAAGAGCTTGGCACTAACACAGCAGTTACAAGATCAAAAAAGTCAAGTAGCAGCACTGAATAATCTGGGACTAGTCTATAAATCCTTAGGTAATATTCCCAGAGCTATTGAGTATCAGCAACAAAGTTTAGTACTAGTTCAAGAACTCAAAGACAATTGGGGAGAGGAACAAGTACTCAAAAATTTAGGTAATGCTTACTATGCTTTAGATGATTATTCCACGGCGATCGCCTACTATGAAAAATGTGTACATCTAGCCCGTTCCCTAAATAATAGTCGTAGTGCTTCTCAGGTACTCAAAAATTTAGGTAATGCTTGCTATGCTTTAGGGGATTATGCTAAAGCCAGAAGATACTATGAAGAACGTTTGGAATTAGTCAGGTTAATTAAAGACAACCGTGGTCAAGAACAATCTTTAGGTAGTTTAGGGGTTGCTTGTGAGGCTTTGGGTGATTATGCCCAAGCTATTGTCTACTACGAGGAAAGATTATTATTTGCCAGAACCATTCAAGATTCTCGCTGTGAAGAACAAGCTTTAACTAGTCTGCGAGTTGCTTGCTATGCTTTGGGTGATTATGCTAAAGCGATGCAATACGAATAATTTGCTCGCCACCACTGCTACAGGGATTGTAATTTCTGTAGCAATTTCATCATAGGCAAAAATTATTATTGTTCAATCTGCTATAATCATAGTCCTGCTAACCAAAATATTCAGCATTAAATCAAATAGCAGTCAACAAGAGCGGTTAGGAAATGAATTAATGATGAGTAGCGATACCCAACTCAGCCTTTTTGGTGACTTAAGCTTTAATCAAACACAAGCTATTCCCACCAACGCCAATATTCCTATACCTCCTGGAACCTATACCACAATCGCTGAATTAACTAACCACTGCAATAACTGTCGTCGTTGTGGCTTAGAAAAATTTCGGACTCATGCTGTAGTGGGACGTGGTAACTTACAAGCTACCATCATGATTATTGGGGAAGCACCAGGACAAACTGAAGATGAAACTGGTTTACCCTTTGTTGGTAAATCGGGACAGTTGCTAGATAAAATTTTAGCTTCAGTTAGTCTCAGTATGGATGATATATATATATGTAACATTAATAAATGTCGTCCCCCAGAAAATCGCGCACCATTACCAGAAGAAATGGCTGCTTGTAAACCTTATTTATTAGAGCAAATCCGTCTTGTTGACCCCAAAATCATTTTATTAACCGGGGGTACTGCGGTGAAAGGGATTACGGGTGATAAGCGCGGAATTACCAAAATTCGGGGTGAGTGGATGGAATGGGATGGACGTTGGTGTATGCCAATTTTTCATCCATCCTACTTATTGCGTAATCAATCACGAGAAAAAGGTTCACCTAAGTGGTTAATGTGGCAAGATATTCAGGCAGTACGGGCTAAATTTGATCAGGTGGCTAAATTGAAAAATTGAGATGATCTGGAAATTATGACGAAAACAATCCTGAAAAATGGTTTTTTCTTGTAATCTGAAATTAAATAGTCCCTCCATCCTCCGTTCCCTCATTCCTAATTGATATGGCACCTTTACCTGATTACCGTCCCAAACAACTGTCTGTCGGTCATTTGGAAGCAGAAATTTTGGGGCTGGTCTGGGAGTTAGGTTCAGCAACAGTTAAAGATGTACACGACCGTATATTAGCTGACCCTAATCGTGAATTAGCTTACACTTCCGTTACCACTGTTTTGCGTCGTCTTACCGATAAAGGTTGGTTAGCTTGTGATAAAAAAGGACGTGCATTTTATTGGCGTCCCTTGCTGACTAAGCATCAGGCTCATATGATTAAAGCACATGAGCAGTTACAGCGATTTTTAGCGGTAGGTAATCCTGATGTCGTGGCTGCTTTTGCCGATAGTTTAGATGATACGGCTAGCGAGCAAATCGAGGCCATTGCCAAACGTATTCAAGCTGCACGTCAAGCTAGAGAGGAAAAATAATGCATCTGCTCATGATTTTCATGTCCTTAATCATTGCTTGGAGGTTAAGAGCATCTAGTCATCCATCTCCAGGTAGTTGGCAAATCCGCTGGAGGCGATCGCTATTTTTATTTCTCTTCCCCCCATTATTACTTTTTATGACCGCTACTTCGGTAGTGTGTATGGGTACTCAAGGTAAAATGGGGGGAATGTATACTGATTCCCTCAGTTATATATTAGCGTTAATTTATCTGGTATTTTTTGCCCTTTTGTGCATATATCTAAGTTGGCAAGGATGGAATTTAATCCAATCTGCTCGTGAATGTCCACAGCTAAATGTGGCTGATAGAGAAGTTCGACTTTTGCCAACGGCAGCTTTATTTGCAGGTCAAATGGGTTTTTGGCAACCAGAACTAGTTATTAGTCAAGGATTACTGCAAACCCTTTCACCAGAGCATTTAGAAAGTGTTTTAGCACATGAACAAGGACATTACCATTACAGAGATACATTCTGGTTTTTTTGGCTGGGATGGGTGCGTTCTGCTACTACTTGGCTACCGAATACAGAACCCTTGTGGCAAGAATTATTGGTTTTAAGGGAACTCCGAGCCGATAGTTATGCTCTATCTTATGTAGATCCCTTAGTGTTAGCTGAGTCACTTTTGTTAGTTGCTAGTAATAGTACTGCACCCTCAGAAGTATGTTGTGCAGCATTAGGTTCTTCTAGTGGAGGCGATCGCCTAGAACAGAGAATTACGGCTTTATTAACTCCTCCCGAACCAATTTCAGATCCACAAATCCTGTCTTGGCATGGGTTTCTTTTTGCCTTTGTGCCTTTAATTACTGTTTTATTTCATACGTAATCAGAAAATTCAGAAAATAGAGTTAGGGCTAAAATCCCGTCCACTTATGTTTCCTGACCATCATTAATACTGAAAAAAACAGAGAGCATCTATAAATTTCACGGATGCTCTTTAGTATTTATAAATACATTTTTGTTGATCCAGAAAATAAAATAAACTAATGTATTATTTATTTCTCTTGTATCTTGGCTATCTCTACATTTGTTCCAAGTATTTTTCATAACCTAGTTGTTCTAGTTTAGTTTGCTTTTGAATTACCGATGCTGATAGGGTTTGACGGTATAATTGCACTTTGCGTAAAAGTTCTGGTTGGTGGGTAGCTAGAATTTGCACTGCTAAAAGTCCAGCATTTTTGGCATTACCAATAGCCACTGTGGCCACAGGAATCCCTGCGGGCATTTGCACAATAGAATACAAGGAATCTACCCCCTGTAAGTGACGAGTAGCCACAGGTACACCAATGACAGGTAGTGGCGTTAAAGATGCTACCATCCCCGGCAGATGAGCCGCACCACCAGCACCAGCGATAATGACTTTGATACCGCGTTGATGTGCTGTTTGGGCATATTGCACCATGACTTCTGGGGTACGATGAGCAGAAACGATCGCCACTTCATATTCAATACCAAATTCGGCACAAATTGCGATCGCCTCTTTCATGGTGGGTAAATCTGAATCACTACCCATGATGATGCCAATTTCGGGAGTCATAAATCTTAAATAAAGGTATTCTTCTATGGTATTATCTATCATGGGGTGCTTTACTTTGATGACTCCCTCTCAGGGATAAAGAAATAAAGATATGAGCAAAGCCAAACAAAACCCCACATTGACCAACGTTGATATTATCAACGCGAAAGTAATCGGATATCAAGGTTTGCAGAGGCTCCTTGTCGATCAAGCCGGGATTATCCAGCAAATTCAACCAATGGGGGCAATTAGTCCCAGACTTCCAGATTCTAGCTTGCAGATATTAGATGTAGCTGAAGACTGGATTTCTCTGGGTGGTGTTGATTTGCAGATTAATGGTGCATTGGGATTAGCCTTTCCCGACTTAAACCCTACTAATGCCCATAATCTTCACAATATCTCCGAATATTTGTGGGATTTGGGAGTAGATGGATATTTACCAACTTTGGTAACTACCTCCATTGAGAATATCCAGCGATCGCTAGCTGTAATTGCTAATTATACAGGTGCTACTGGCGCCAAAATCCTGGGAGTTCATTTAGAAAGTTCCATTTTTAAACTTTCATAAACGAGGCGACATCCAGCGGAATACCTTTTACCTCTCAATATTGAGAAAGTAAAACGGCTTTTAGGGGATTATGCCCAAATTGTGAAAGTGATTACCTTAGCACCAGAATTAGATCCTAGTGGTGAAGTCATCCCCTACTTAAAATCTTTGGGAATCACCACCAGTTTAGGACATTCACAAGCCACAGCAGACCAAGCAGACGCCGCTTTTAATAGTGGTGCAACAATGGTAACGCATGCATTTAATGCCATGCCACCATTACATCACCGCGAACCAGGGCTATTAGGGTCAGCCATAACCCATCCACAAGTAATGTGTGGTTTGATTGTGGATGGACAGCACGTTGCCCCAACCATCTTAAAAATATTACTCCGGGTGACCAAGAATTTATTTGTGGTCAGTGACGCCCTGGCACCATTAGGATTACCCGATGGGATTTATCCTTGGGATAATCGTCACATTGAAGTTATCAATGGTACAGCTAGATTAGCAGATGGGACTTTATCGGGAACAACTTTGCCCCTGTTAGTAGGAGTGCAGAATTTGGTGAAATGGGAAATTTGTGATGCCGAAACAGCTATTTCCTTAGCGACAGAAACACCCAGAACCGCCATGAATTTGCCAGGACTAGTACTAGGAGAATCTGCCAGTTTATTGCGCTGGCACGAAAATAAATCCACAAAAGACCTCAATTGGCAGCGATTGAGTTCAGTTTTGCGTGTTTAAGCTGACGAGAAAATCTATAATTTTAGATTGGGAACCATTCAAGATGAAGCTTCATGAACGCAGCCGACGATAAAACAATAGTACGCGAGTATTTTAACTCTACAGGGTTTGATCGCTGGAAACGCATTTACGGCGATGGAGAAGTAAACAAAGTTCAGCTAGATATCCGTAATGGACATCAACAAACTGTAGATACAGTCATCGGTTGGTTAAAAGCTGATCAGAATTTGCCAGAATTATCCATTTGCGACGCTGGTTGTGGTGTAGGTAGCCTGAGCATTCCCATCGCTACAGATGGTGCTAAAGTTTTTGCCAGCGATATTTCCGAAAAAATGGTGACGGAAGCCAAGGAAAGAGCCTTAGCCACGTTAAACAATTCCGAAAATCCTACTTTCGCTGTTCAGGATTTAGAATCCTTGAGTGGTAATTATCATACTGTCATTTGTTTGGATGTTTTAATCCATTACCCTCAAGAAAAAGCAGATGAGATGATTTCTCACCTTTGCTCTTTAGCACAATCACGGATAATTCTCAGTTTTGCCCCCAAAACTTGTGCGTTAACCATACTCAAGAAAATTGGTAGTTTCTTTCCTGGTCTAGTAAAGCCACTCGTGCTTATTTGCACCGTGAAGCCGATGTAGTGAAAATCTTAGAAAAAAATGGTTTTTCCATCCAACGGCAGGCTATGACTCGGACTCGTTTCTACTTTTCTCGGTTGCTAGAAGCTACACGTCAATCAAGTTAGTAATAGTAGAGGCGGATGGCCATCCGCCTTTACTAGTATGTTAATTATCTCCAAAATCCGAGTCAAATAGTTCATGCTATTTTCAAACGTGAAGCGGGCATCTTGTCCGCCTGATTTCAATGGCGGGCAAGATGCCCGCTCCACACTATAAATTGTTGTTACAATCATAATTGATGTTTAAATTGAAAGTCCGGCGATGAAAGTAGCTCAAAAATCAGCCGCAGCTTGGTTAATTACTCTGGGATTATTGTTTGTAGCCGTATCAACTTCAGAATTATTTTATCAAAATACTGAGAATAGTGTCATTGTCCCAGTAGATGATACTGATTTTCCTACCACTAATCCTACTAATCAACACGAGGAAAACGCCTTAGCTAGTTTGGTTTTAGGTATTCCTAACATTCTGCTGGGAGGATGGTTAGTTTTAGGCTTGTACCATGACCGCAAAAAGGTACAAGAGATAATTAATCAACAAAAAAAAGAGAATTTGCAATCTCTATTTTATCAAATACTCCAGGAAAATTATGGTCGAGTGACAATTTTAGGTTTTGCCATGAAGTCACAACTTTCTGCCGCAGATGCTAAACAGTATTTAGATGAAAAAGCTAAAGAATTCAATGCGAATTTTCAGGTGAGTGAATCTGGCACTGTACTATATCATTTTGAGTTCTAATTACCAAATTTATCCGGTTGTTTTATGGCACAAGTATTTATCACCATCGCTGCCATTTTTGGTGGTGTTTCCGTTGCTGCTGGTGCTTTTGGTGCTCATGCTTTACGGTCAAAACTGAGTGAGCGTTCCCTAGAAATTTTTGATACAGGCTCACGTTATCAAATGTACCATGCTCTGGCACTGTTGCTAGTAGCTTTACTGATTAGTCGTAATCCATCCCCTCCCACAGCACTGTTAGCTAGTGGATGGTTATTTATTATTGGTGTGATTATTTTCTCAGGTAGTTTGTATACTTTGACCTTAACTAATATTAAATCCTTGGGGGCGATCGCACCTCTGGGAGGGATATCATTAATGATTGGTTGGGGTGCTTTAGCTCTAGCTGCGAGTAGTTTAAAGTTTTAACCAGACGACATTCCTAAATCTTTGTGGAGCGGGCATCTTGCCCGCCATTGAAATGAGGCAGTCCAAATACTACTGGGTATATATTTTATTATTAAATGATTTACATAAGTATTATTACTAGTATAAATATAGGTCTTCATTTGCACGAATGAAAGCAAGATTCCTGAAATTTAGATAGAAAATCATAGTTTTTGTATATGGGTATACTTGATATAAATTTCTAATCACCCGACACTGTAATGGAATTCCAATATTAAGCCCAGTAAAAATACAAATTCCATGAATAAATTGCTGTCTAGGTTTATTTTACCTTTTGTTGCCGCAGTGTTATTAGTGATTGGGTTAGCACAACTTGCTCCTGCTCAATCATCAGTCAGCGTTCACCTTCTACTTGGTAATCCCAGTAATGCTGGAACCTCTAACCAAAATAACTACCTAGTCGTAAAATCACAGTATGTAATTGGTTACAATTGTAGCTTGGGCAGACCCAATTGGGTATCTTGGCAACTCAAAAGTAGTTGGTTAGGTTCGACCCCTAGACAAGATACTTTTAGAGCTGATACGACTCTACCTAGTGGATGTTATAAAGTTCAAGCCACAGATTTTTCTGGTTCTGGATTTGACAGAGGACACATGACACCCTCTGCGGATTGGACAAATTCCGTCACCAATAATTCTGCCACCTTTTTGATGTCAAACATGATTGCTCAAGCTCCTGATAATAATCAAGGGATTTGGGCAAACCTAGAGGATTATGCGAGAACCTTAGTCAATGCAGGACAGGAACTCTATATCATCTCCGGTGGTTATGGTACTGGTGGTACAGGTTCAAATGGCACATTCAATACTATAACTGGTGGTAAAGTTACAGTTCCCAATCGAACTTGGAAAATTATTGTGGTCTTAAATTCAGCTGGTTCTGGATTATCTGGTATCACCACCACTAGCAGAGTTATAGCTGTAAATATTCCTAATGCTCAAGGAGTTCGTACTGCTGATTGGAGAAGTTATCGAGTTAGCGTTGATTCACTGGAAGCTCTGACTGGATACGATTTCCTTTCTCAAGTTTCCCCATCTATTCAGTCTGTAATTGAAGCAAAAGTCGATAATTTGTAATTTAGTAGAAAAGAACTACTTACCATCTACTTTTTGGGTTTTCAGAGTAACTCTCCGCGTCCGAGAGGGGTTTGGGGTAGGGGCGTATTGCAATACGTCCCTACTTGTGAGTACACCTTAGTTAGGGAGGGGTGAGTTTTATGAACTGTTATTTTTTTTCTGAATCTGGTGCTGGATTTTCAGGTGTTCCTGACGCTTTCTGATCCTTTTTGTCAGCAGACTCATTAGGTTGTTGTACTAACTTGAGGTGAATATTATTCACTTGCACAATAAACTCTTCAATTGCTTGATTGGTCTTGAGTTGTTGTTCAGCTGGGTCAGTCGCATCATATGCCCGATAAGCTGGAGTTACTCCCAAAATGAATTTCTCTTGTTCTGCTTCTAACAATTCAACAGCGGTATTCGCAGCCAGGGAGTTCTTTTGAAACGGAAAAGATGTCACTATACTGGCAACAATGGAAGCAACTGCGGGACAAATTACAGGTAGCCACTTCAGCCAAGCTTGTCCTGCTTCCAGTTTATCAACCAATACTAAAATTGGGGTGACACCAGATAAGATGACAGTAGAAATTTGTAAAAGATAGTAAAGGTTTCTGGAGATGTTGCGAACCTTTTTATAGTCATCAATCAAATCTTGACTATATTGTAGTGCCTTTTGTCTGGCAGGTATGGCTGTGTTGGTTTCCAAGGAATTATCGTTGTTCAAAAGAGAACTATAAATTTCAGCTTTTTTGGCTAGTTCTTGTCGATGCGCTACAACTTCTGCATCTTTGACTAATTTGAGATTGAAGAAAAATAAAACAACTAGTACTATCAGCGAAACTGCTTCTGGCACAGCATATTCTTTTTTGTCTGTCAGGACATAAGAGAATATACCATCGCTAATTAATGCAGCACCTAGCAAGTACTGGATAAACCTCAAGATACATAACATATTTGGAACTTCAGATGTAGATAAGTTGTCAGGTGTATAGAAAATGTATTTCTGTTTGCTATAGTTAAGTAAAAGCAGTTTCAGAAGTACTCATTAACTTTATACTCCATTATTGAATTGTTGTAATGCCTAGAGCAGCTACTTAGGCAACCAACACGATAATATTATATTTTTTATCAAAAGTATGTTAAAATCCACCACGCTTCAGTTAAGGAAGGAACCAATATAGCAAGGAGTCAGAAGTCAGGAGTGAAATCCCCCCTGCTCCCTGCTCCCTGCCCCTCTGCCTCTTCCACCCCCCTTTGTGTATTTGTAAATTTGAGTTATGTTTGGTACATAGACTAAATAGCCTATTGGCTTGTATCCTAAATTTGAAACATAGCTTTGTGAGTGCTAAACGTTTACCAGAAACCATCGCCTATGTCAAAATTACTCGCCAATCTTGGCCACTTGGACTTCTGGAGGGTGAGGTCAGTGCAGGTGATTTTGAATGGCATTTTCAGTGGCATTTTCGCAGGGGAGAGCTTTCGGTTAAACCTTCCCAGGGACGTGCCTTAATTAAAGAACCTCTTGGTCGTTTTTTAGAACAACAAGATTATCAGTTAGAGCCAGGAGGTGATTATGCTTTTACGATTCGGGCAGAACTTTAGTTAGTTCTCCTAACTCTTAACTCCTGTCTCCTGTCTCCTTCTTTACGTACCTTTCCACTAATAAAATGGCCACAATGTCATCTATAGGACGTGGTGGCTGACGCATTCCTGGCGGTAATAGCTTAGTTATGCCTCTGGGGGGATACATCTGCCAATAGCGATCGCGGGCTTCTAAGGTGGTGTACCGTTCATCTACTAAAATAATCTTCAGGGCTGGGATTAATTCTTGCTGTAATCTCTGTTGCCACTGTTTAGCTGTGGTTTGATTACCCATCACAATCAAAGCAATGGGAAATTCTAAGCGCAAGTTTTCAATGGTAGCGATCGCTTCTGATGCGAGTACAACTTCATGGTAATAGATTTGCCGATTCAGTCCAACTATGGCCACACCACATTTATCTCGACCTGGGTCAAAGCCCAAAATCAAGGTGGAAGTTGATGAAAATTCCTGGTCACGCATAAAATTATGTGCCAAAAATAACTTGTCCGTCAAATATTACTAATAATTTTACCCTTAATGGACCAACAGTATAAGTATCTTCAGTGGCAATGGCTTTAATCTCCACGGGTTGCGGATAGAATCTGAGCTGATTCATAAAACGGAGAAAAGTCCCATCTATTTGTACATCTTCGACAATTCCAGCATTTCTAGCCCGAAACTGGGAAGCAGAAATCAGTAAATCAAGCCGTTGTCGCAATTGATAAGATGTCATATTTTTGGGATCAGCCGTAGTGGTGGCTAGTACTTCACCTGCGACAAAAACCCTGGTATTTCTGGCCGCATCGGCAAAAAATTCAATTTGTTTTTCCCCTCTGACATAATTACCTGCTGAAAAAATCCGCAAGACGTATTCCCGTCCATCATTAATCTGCTTGACCAATTGCTCAATTCTATCCTGAGTAATATGCAATAATTCCGATTTGGACTGAATTGCTCCCGGTTCAGTTAATTCGGTATTAGCGTTTTGGTCGGCTTCATGTAGTATCCGTAATATAGCCTGACGAGCAGCACTAGCTTGCTCAACTCGGATAATTCCCGCCGCCAAAACTTGACCACGAACTAAAGCCAGTTTCCCCAAACGTAAATCACGGTATGATTGATAATACTTCTCTAACCGAGCTACTTCCAGTTCTAAAGATTCTTGTTGCTTGGACAATTCTTGGAGTAGTATTTCCCGTTTAGCAATCACTTGCTCTCTTTTGGTAATTTCTAGATTCCGACTTTGAATGACTTGATCTAGTTTGGCAATTTTCTGATCCCGTTGGACAATAGTTTCTTTCCGACTAGCAAGTTGACGGTCACGGGTTTCAATGGCGGCTTTTGCTTCATTATATAAATTTTGTCTTTCTGTCTTCAGTTGTGCAACTGCTGTTTGTAATGTCTGACGTTGGTCAGAAACGCTTTGAAGTTCAGATATTGCTTGTTGATAGCGAACTACCACTTGACCCAGATGATTTTGAGTTCGTTGCAGTTGTACTTGAGTTTGAGCCTGTTTACTAAGAGTCCGATTGAGTTGAGCTTGAGTAACTTGTTGTTTCTTATTAACAGCTTGTAATGATTGATTAATTGCTTGTAATTCTTGCTGTGCTTTTGCTTGTTCAGTTCTAGCTCCAGCTAGCTGATTTTCAATTTGGCTTTTTTGCACTTCGGCGGTTTTTAGCTGCTCTCGCTTATGTCTCAGGTCTTTTTGAATATCTTCTAACTCAAATACTCCTTTGCGTAATCCTTCGTCAGCTGTAAATAAAATCGCTAGAGTGGAAGCAGAAATTAAACCACCAGTAAGAATAGTTATCAGTACTGCTGTGTTTTTGGGACGTAGCTTAAACAGTGAGAGACGTGCTTTGCCAACTCGTGTGCCGATGCGATCGCCCACGGTGGCAATAACGCCTCCCAGAATTAAAATCGCTGCAATGAGGATGTACCCAGTGGTCATCTTCAGTTACCGAAAAGGTTGCAGATCCAGCCTACTACTTTCCACCATGGTCTGTGGGGGAGTAGAGATAAGCCACAGAGGGAATTAATCAATTTCAACTTTTAGATTTACCTCCAACTGTAGGTGCGCTCAATTTTAGATTTTGAATAGATTTGAAGACAACGGCATGAAGTGTGTTGACGATTTTTCCCAGGTTGTTGATGCAGTAGGGGGAAAATCAGGACATCTTTTTCTCTGTTGGGATACCGTCGATACTAAGTATTTAACCGAGAAAATGAGACTAGAGAGCCGATGAATTTTCTATCCAAACTCTAAAATCCTGTTTTGCCACCTCTTTATACCAATTCACTAAAATAATAAATCAGATTCAAACCCACTGAACCCAGATAGAATCTGACTTTCTGGTTTTTGAATTTTGAATTGGTATTACCCCCACTAGGTTTTAAGTAAATTGCCTACTTAAGGTAACAGGTTTATGCACAGTAATTTTCTTTTTGTGAATGGAAATCATTTTTTTCTCGCGTAAATCGCCAAGTAACCTGGTAACAGTCACACGAGTTGAACCAATTGCTTCGGCGATCGCCTGATGAGATAGCTTCAAATCAATTGTGATTCCATCCGCACAAGGTACACCAAAATCCCGACAGAGGATTAATAAAAAACTTACCAATCTGGAACCCATGTCTCGGTGAGCAAGGGTTTCAATCATCATCTCTGTTTGTAAGATTCTGGAAGATAGACCTCGCAGCATCAACATTGATAACTCTGGATTTTCCTTGAGCGCTTGCTCCACTTGCTCAATGGGTGCTGATAGCAATTCTACTGGAGTAAATGCCACCGCATGATAAAATCGATCTGATTTATTTCCTGTCAGTAAAGACAATACGCCAAAAACACTATTTTCCCGTAACAGCGCTACTGTTATTTCTTCTCCGGCTTCGTACACCCTGGAAAGCTTCACAGCGCCTTTGAGAAGAAAATAAACTCGTTCAGCAGGATCTCCAGGAAAAAAGATCGTTTTATTGCGTTCAAACGTTTCCACAACCGGAGGAAACGCCCCAGTTGCCATTTGGCGAAAAACATTTGCTAGGGCTTTATCTTGTGTCACGATCATCTCCCTTCCCCTACCCAATGCCAGAAAAACAAAAACTAATTACCTAAGAGTACACCTGAAAAATCAAGAATACACCGTCAACCTTTCTGTATTTTACTATACTTAAAGTCATATCTTTATAGTTATTCGTTTATTATGATACATAATTATTGTTTATTTTGACTATTTATCTAAAAAATAGGTTTTTTTTGGTGAGCATTGACCAAATTTTTCGTCAAAACTTGAAAATATCTTGAGAATATCTTAAGAAATCGGTTGGTGATGACCCATAGATTTTGGCTTATCCACGGTCTACCGTCTACAAAAGTAGAGGCATATTGCAATACGCCTCTACGCTTTGGTTTTACTGCGTTAAACCAGTATGTACACCGCACAGTTTTTTAGCTTCTTATTTTTCGGTAAATATACGGCTGTGGTTGTGTATGAGTTAAGATAATTTAAACTTAAAAATTAACTTATCTATAAATAACTATGGAAAACCAGCAGCTAGAAAATTTAGAGTCTACATCTGGTGAAGAAACCACATTATCACCAGAAATTGGTCAAAATCCAGAAATAATAGTAGACCCGACCATTACTTATGCAGCAAAGACGGACAGAATTAGAGCGTGGAGTCAATTTATCAAGTCAGCGACACCTTATCTATGGGCTATAGTAATTGTGCTGGTGATTATTCCCCTTGTAGGTAGAGGTTTTATTGCCAATTCATATCAGAACAATTTAGCTACTCCTAGCACCAACAAGCATTTAGAAGTAGTTGTTAAAAAAACATATGACTGGAGCAAAATTGATCAAGATGTTGTAACTGCTATCAAAAAAGCTGACAGTGATACTCGTGATTTTGCTGAAACTAAATTAGATAGTTGGGTTGATGAATTAATGACCCGGGTTGATGATAGTTTTCTGGATTGGTATTTTGATTACTTCAATCAAAAGAAAATTGAAGTCAGCGTTCCTTTTGTGTGGTTATCATCTGCTGTTTCTCATTGGGTAGATAACGACAAACCATCTCCGCAGCTAGTGGTAGCAGAAAAAATGATTGAAGATTTTCAATTAGAATTTGCTAAACGTGTCCTCAGACCAAAAATAGCTCAATTTCAACTTGAGAGAATTACGATTGATACCGTAAATCAATATATTTCTCAGTTGGAAAAAAATATTTCTAGTATCCAAGGTAATTACGATATACCTCAAGGAAAATGGGAACGCTATTTAAATGATATTGCCATTACCATCAATGATAATGAAGGAGTAAGTTCTAATTTATCTCTAAAATTATTAGTAGGTGGTGGTGGTTATTTATTTGTGAAATCAGCTATTCCTACATTAGCAAAAATTGGCAGTAAAATATCGATTAACTTTGCTGGTAAAGCTGGAGCGAAAATCGCTGCCAAAAGTGGTGGTGCTATTGTGGGAAAAGTCGGTGCAGAATTTTTAGATCCCATCATTGGGATAGGTGTGATTATCTGGGATTTCTGGGATTATAACCAGACAGTAAATGTGAATAGACCGATTTTACGACAAGCAATTTCTGAATATTTGCATGAAGTCAAAAATTCACTTCTTGATAATCCTACTAATGGTATTATGCAGTCAATTCATCAATTAGAAGGTAGTATTTTGAAATTAGTACAGTCATAGAAAATTATCTTAATCTCATCCTCCCCAAGAATCTTAAGGTGTACACACAAGTATGATGGCAATACCTGTCCCTCTGGAAAAGCACGTCACAGAGGGGTTTGGGGAGAGTTTTTCCTACAACCCATTACCGATTAAAATAAAAGCTGCCCAATAATAGGGATGTTGATATTGAGTATTATTTCCTGTTAACAGGGAAATTTGGGATTTTTGTAAAGCTTCAGATTTTGTGACATTTCCAGCTTTCAATATTTTATAAAAGTTGTTCATTAACGATTGGGTTCCCCCATCAGAAACTGTCCATAATGAAGCGATAGAAGCTTTCGCTCCGGTGAGTTGCATCTGATATCCCAAACCCAAGATTTCTTGACCATTCCCCAATTTATTTCCTAAAGCTGTTTGACAAGCACTCAACACTACTAAATCAACATTGGGTAAAGACCAATTTTCTATATCTCGTAAAGTCACTCGTTGTCCATTACCAAAAAGAATAAATGAATCCTCTGGATCTCCTGAAATTAGCATTCCATGTGTGGCTAGATGCACAATTTTAAAATCATTCATTTGGGGAATTGTGATTTGAGGACTAAACTCTTTATCTAAAAGTATTTTAGTCCCTGGAATGGTTAGAGCTAAGTTTTCAACTTCGGTTTTCGCAAATTTCAATCCGCTAAATTCTGCTTGTCTCTGTCCGACTGCAACTTTAAAATCTCCTGTCGTAAACGCTGCTGCTAAGGTTTGTAGTGATTTTTGCGGTTGATTATTTAATTTTGTTAAACTTGCAGCAGTAATATTATTAATCACAAACCGCTCTACTAACCAATTTTTACCGTCGTATAAAGCTGCTAAAGGTAAATATCTTAATTTCCCATCTGGAGCATAAATAATTGTTTTTGCATCTGCTTGTTTTAGGTCATTTTCTATGGGTTTAATCAGCCAAGTATACAATTTATTGGCTGGGGTTTTAATATCTTTCCAAGGAGAGGCGATCGCTTGTCGATATTCGGTAATAGTATTAGTTAATTCTTCCTGTTTAACTAATACTGAACGATGGATGGGAGGTGCATCAGCACTGACTAATACTACTTCTAGTCTATCTTCTAAAACTAAGGGATACAGCAAGACTGCTTTTGAATTTAATTCTCGTAAATTAGTTCTGAGGGAGTTTAACTGACGTAAACTGACATTTTCCTGTCCGGAAGTTACAGATAATTGTTGGACTAGCGTTACGACAGCAGGATTTTTGGTGAATTTGTTGAATTCAGCAGCGGTTTCCTCTTCCAGTTTGACTAATTCCTTAATCCGTTTTTGTTGTACAGTCGTGCGGGAGGTGGGGGAAATTTTTCGCAGGGTGGTCAGTTCTTTACCTAATGCGATCGCTTGATCTTGAATAACACTATACTTTTGAGATATTTGTTGCTCTTGAGGTTGTAAGGGTAATGAAGATGATGTTTGCAGATTTCCGCTTCTAACTGCATTGACGATGGATGTACTAGCAACTTTCTCTGGTTTTCCTCGTCGATTCCCGATAAAATCATGCACTTCCTGGATTTTGAGTAAATCTAGAACTTGCTGTGCTTCTGATGGACGATTTTGTTGTAGTAATAAATCAGCCAAACGACGATATCTGTCCGCTACGATTTCGGTGTAAGATTGTTGGAGGTCAGTGGGTACAGCTTGTAAACTTTGACGAATAGTTTCTGTCAAGTTAACTGATTGTTTATAAAAAGCTATAGCTAGTTGAGGTTGATTTTGGAGGGAAAGCACATCTCCCGTATATTTGAGAGTAGAAGCTTCACTCACCTTATCGCTCACCTCTCGATGCATAGCTAATGCGCGTTGGTAGAAATCGAAAGCTTGAGGATATTGAGTTTGTTTTTGGTAGATTTGACCAAGATTGCTGATGGTGACACCTTCTCCAGTGCGATCGCCTACTTCTCGATAATTAACCAAAGCTTGCTGATTTAAATCTATCGCTTGGGCATATTTTCCCTGATTTTTGTAAACTTGAGCAATATTATTGAGAGCAACAGCGATACCTAAAGGATATTTATTTTCTTTGTAAATATTTAACGCTTGTTGATACAGAGTTAACGCTTGGTCATATTTACCCAAACCAAGGTAAATTTGGCCAATATTGTTTAAATTGAGAGCTTCACCTTGGAATTGAAAAGCATCTTTCCCAAAAGCATCCCCGACATTAGCACGATTAGTAGCTTGTTGTAAAGCGTGAGCATTTTCACCCAGAGCATTATAGAGTAATTGAATATCTTTTTTGCTGGTTCCTTGATACTCACCACTGCGGATTTTTTTATAAATCGTCGCAGATTTATCGGCAAATTCCAAAGCCTTTTGAGGTTGACCCAAACTAAAATAAACCCCAGATAGATTATTTAAAATTGCCGCTTCTAAACCATAATAACAAAGTTTAGCACCAGTTTTAGGATAACAAAATTCTTGGATAGGTTTTAAAGCTTGTTCATAAGCACTTATAGCTTGAGGATAATTACCCAAATTAACATAAGTGACCCCAATATTATTAAGAGTTTGCACACCACCAAACTTATCACCTTCTGCTTGCTGAACGGCTAAAGTTTGCTGATAGGAATCCAGGGCTTTTTGATATTGTCCCATTCTAAAATAAAGTGAACTAATACTAGTCAAAATTTCCACTTCACTAGTAGCATAGCTATAAGATTTAGGATTTGCAGCTTTAATTTTTCTGAGAATATTTAAAGTTGATTGATAAGTTTCCAACGCTTGAGGATAGTTAACTTGATTAACATATACTTCAGCAATATAAGAAAGAGGTATCCATTCACTTTCTTGATCACGATTAGATTTATGAATAGCTAAAGCCGACTGAAATAATTGCAAAGCTTGAGAATATTCTCCTTGACGAAAATGAAAATAACCAATATGTGTGAGACTATTTGCTTCTCCGGCTTTTGCACCATATTTTTTAAAAATAGCTAATGCTTTTTGACATTTTGCTAAAGCTGATTGTAAATCTTCTAAAGTAACGGAATTTGAATAAATCACATTTTGACAATCAGCATTGATATAAACACCCTCAGTCACAGCTTCTTCCGGTGTTTGTTTTGGTGCTTGTGCGAATACTTGCTCCGCAGGATAAAGGATAAAAGTCGGAGGTGCTAAGAAGAGAAGTAGAGTTAAAGCAATTAAACGAGGATGCATGGATTTCTCTATATAGTTAGCTATAGTATAGTCATCAGACAAAAAGAATAAAATTACGCGAGAGCAACACAGGATGCGAAGACAGCGCAACTACAAAATAGGGAAATTGGCTCGTAGTTGCGCTTCAGCGCATGCTCCTTAAACTGGCAAAGGTCTTGACCTAAAATCAACCATTGTCTGAAGATAAGCATCAGGTATCCCCGTATCAAAACACTTACCTTTGACAACATATCCTGTCATCCCCTCACTTTGACGCAACTTTTCTAAACAGGAAGTTAACTGAAATTCACCTCGCTCTCGAAAATTTTGATAGATATGCTCTGCTAAAAAATCAAAGATTTGCGGTGTCAGTAAATATAAACCAAACACACATAAAAACTCATCTTTTGCCATACCTTCTACACACAAATGCTGACGTGCATAATCAATACTTGGCTTTTCATAAATTTGGGTTAAAGAGAGTAAAGAATTATCATTTTGCCAAATACCTGCAACACAACCAGCTTTGTGAATAATTTCTGCCGGCATTATTGTTAAACCCATAACACTGTGATTTACTTGTGCATAAATATCTAATATTTGCCTAGCACAAGATTTGTCTGTCTCTGATTTATAAACATGATCACCTAACATCAATAAAAAAGGCTCATTTTGCACCCAATCCCTAGCACAAAATACAGCATGACCATAGCCTTCCTGTTCCGTTTGAGTTAAGATGGTAATTTTGTGACCTAATGTTTGTAAATATTGACTATATGCTTGATTCTCTGGAGAAAGTTTAGCGAATAATTCTGGTTGAGGAGGAGACTTAAATAAATCTGTAAATATTTCTGCATCACCTGGTTGAGTGACTATCCCTATTTCGGAAATTCCCGCACTAACAGCTTCCTCAACAATTGCGAGAATCACAGGTTTAGCTCTACCATCTTGGTCAATAATGGGAAATAGTTCTTTTTTGACAACTTTAGTAGCTGGGAATAATCTTGTCCCAAATCCAGCCGCAGGAATCACCGCTTTTTTTATTTTATTGGTTTGCATAAATTGTCATCTTTAAACATTGCATTTGGGGAAAATCACGATTAATTATTTCTATGATTTTTTCTTGACACTCTTCATTTTTAACAATAAATTGTGCTGTACCATCTCCTTGAGAACCTACACCTTTGCCACCGAAAATATAATCTTGAATTGGGGGGTAATTCAATAAAGAATGGAGGACAGGAGCAGTTAATTCCTCAACACAAACAGGAATTAGATATTGATCAAATTCTGTCTGAGCTTGTTTCATCAGCATCCCAATTTCTTCCGCGTCACCTGCTTCTAAAGCCTCAATTGCGGCTTGGGTAATTTGGTAACTGATAGCACCAAGGAATTTTTGCACATTCTTTTGTAATTCATTGCTAGCAAAAGGATAACATTCATTGAGTTTATTGAGAATAGTCTGAGTGTTTTTATGAGCAGCAAGGTCTACTATGACAAAAAATAAATTTTTCGGAACTTTTAATTCCATAACTTCGGTGACATCACCATCAAATATCATCGCAATGGGTTGATGACCATAAGCACAAGCTTGGTTCATCCGTCCACAACAGGAAGGTGTGGTAATTTCCCCCAGGTAAGCAAATTCCATTTCCTCTCGACGATTCAAGTTTAATTGATATACCTGATTAAACGCTCTTGCAACTAGTACACAAATAGCTGCACTGGAAGAAAGTCCTTTTTGGATAGGTAAATTTGTGAGATAGTTATCAATTTCTAAACCTCCTACTTGGTAATGATTCAGAATTTGGTAAGCAACACCAGCAGCATAACTGAAAAAATCACCTTTTTGCGCTTGGGTGAGTAAAACCTGTTTATCAAGGGGTAAATTGAGAATTTTATAACTACCATCATTGAGAGTAGTTTTGATGATTAAATGAGTAGGATGGGATTTGACGTCAGCGTATAGTCCTTGATTAGTTCCAACTAGCAAGGTGTAGCCCTTTTCTAGGTGGATATTATCACGACGATAACCTCCAGACCAATCGGTATGTTCACCAAATAAGCATAAGCGTCCTGGAACAAAAATTTTCATAAGTTTGTGAGGGAAAAGCAAGGAATAGATAATTGTTCTTGATTTTCTGGTAATTCAGAATTTGAGTCAAGCGAGTAAGGGCGTATTGCAATACGCCCCTACTGCAATACGTCCCTACTTATGTGGATTTAAACAATAATGGAATCAGAAAATTCTGTGATTGGTGGTTCTCCCCAAGTATCTATTTGAGTAATAGGATAAAATATGACACGATCTTCTGCTAGATTTACGTATTTACGTAATCCTCCGCGATCACTCTTGCTCAGAATCAATATGGTAATATTTTTAGCTTTACATTGACTTTTTACATAGCCTGTTGATGTCGTGGCAGTTACTGCCATCTCATGGTTCAAGTCACAATTCCCGAAGAAAACGTTTTTCACTACCTCTTCCCCGAAAGGGGACGGAAACTTCTGGCATAGCTAAAGCATTTCAACAAAAGATGTGTCACCAGACCCAAAATTTGTCAGGGTCTGGAACCATAAGTTAGCAATTTAATGTAACTTAAAGGATAAAGTGACCGAAATTAAAGCATAAAGTGACCGCAGAACAGAACTTAACAAGGAACGGTATTTGAGCGTTTTGAATGCGATCGCATTCAAAGTAAAGCAACGCAAAAATAAGCATTCTGGGATTTTAACGGCGGCCACTTTATCCTTTAAAAACGGCCATTTTATCCTTTAAGTTACATAATTACCATGAATCTATTATTGGCGTATTGCAATACATCCCTACTTAGATAAAAAATGCAAGTGACCACCTAATGCTATAGCCTGTTGAATATTGGGTGAACATCACCAATTTAGTCTAAAATCCGGTAGATTAAAAAACGTGTCTTCCGCAAACTAAAAATTCATGTTAGATTTCCAGCAAGTTCAAGAAATAGATACTTCTGATTTTCAAAAAATTATCAATATATATATAGATGCTTTCCCGGAAAACCAAAGACTTTCTGTAGAATTACTGTCGCAAAGAATCAAAACAAATATTGATCAACTTTTCGTGGGATATTGGCAACAGCAAGCTATCTCTATGGCTATATTACATTCCCTTGACCATGATTTTATATTTCTTGTCTATTTAGCTATTGACAAGGATTATCGTAGTCAAGGTATAGGTAAAAAATTTCTTGAATATATTTTAAATTATTGTGCTGGTCTGAATAAATCCTTAATTTTAGAAGTTGATGATCCAGATTTTGGTAACGAGAAAGATATTAGAATTAAGAGAATCAATTTTTACAAAAAACTGGGAGCCAAAGAACTAAGGAATGTTAAGTATGTTTTACCACCTCTAACTGGAAAAATACTGACACAACAAAAGTTAATGATTATCCCCGCATCTCCAGAAAGTCTAATGACTAGGGAATTATTAATACATCTGATCAAACAATTTTATCGGCAAGTTTACTACAGAGATGAAAAAGATGTATTCTTGAATTCATTTATTCATCAAATTCCTTCTCTCCTAGAGTTGATTTAAAAATGTAAAAATTTAGTATGCATATCCTAGTGTGCTAAATACTCTCATGTTCTTATCAACTGTATTTTGTTTGTATAACTAGTGACTCATGTATCGATAATCAAATAGATAAATATGGCAAATTTAAAAAAGAATGCTCTATCGGTTATTGATTCCGTCACTCTTGCTATAGCAGGTTCTGCACCATCTTATTCTTTAAATGCTAGTACTGTTCTTTTGATCGGATCTGTCGGTCTATCTCGTGCAGCGTCGCTGATTTATGGTGCAATTCCTATGTTTGGGATTGCTTTTGCATTTATGTACTTAAATTATTGGCGTGCTGATGCTGGCGCTGCTTATACTTGGGTCGGGCGATTGCTTAATCCTTCGCTAGGATTTATGTCGGCTTGGGTATTTCTGGTACTAAATACAATATTCACAGTTGCAGCTAGTCTACCTGCGGGTGTTCTCACGTTGCACTTGATTGCTCCTCAGTATGAGGAAAACTTATTTATTAGTAGTATTGCTGGGGGATTTTGGTTTGTATTAGTAGCTCTATTAACGTTTTTTGGCGTAAGTATTGTGGCTCAATTTCAGCGCTGGATGACAGGAATGGAAATTGTGGTCTTACTAGCCTTAATAATTAGTGGTTTGATTAAGTATACCGTGAATCCGGTTCATCCTTTCTCATGGTCATGGTTTTCCCCCACCTCATTTAGTGATTTTCAGTCTTTTAATGCGGGAATTATTATATCCATGTTCTACTATATTGGCTGGGATGTATCTTCTAACGTTGCCGAAGAAACAAAAAATTCCAATAACGTCGCTGGGTTTAGCGGTATTTTAGGTATGGTGGTGGTTTTTCTGCTATTTGTCTGTATGCACATAATTATTCAGATGGGATTTGATTTCCCAGCGATTCAGAACAATAGTGCAGATTTTTTGTCAGTGATGGGTGATGCACTTTTTCCTCATCCTTGGGGTAATGTGGCTATTCTGGCAGTTCTCATCAGTACAATTGGTACAATTGAAACCAACCTCATCCAATCTGTAAGACTACTATTTTCAATGGGACGCGATTGCGTCATTGATCCTCTTTTTGAAGAGATTCATCCTCGGTTTCAAACCCCTTGGTTAGCATGTTTAATTAATACCGTTTGGGGGTTATCAGTCATTTTTATATCTAGTAGTGACAAGAGTATTTGGAACGTCATGAAAAATATAATTGATTCCATTGGAATTATGACCGCCCTTTACTATGGCATGACTGGCATAACTTGCGCTTGGTATTATCGTTACACGCTTCGCAGTAACTGGAGAACACTATTCATGCAAGGTGTTTGGCCACTTAGTTCGGCAATTATATTATTAATTGTAGGATTAGTGCAATTAATAAAACTGAAGTTTAATATTTCACTTTATGTGATTGGCTCAATTTTAATAGGAATTCTTCCCATGTTGTATTATCGCTACAAATACAAAAGCTCCTTCTATTGCGAACCAATGGAATATCATCACAAGGGAGTAGGGAGTAGGGAGTAAGAGGGATGGGGAGGTGGGGAGGTGGGGAGGTGGGGAGATGGGGAGAATATCTTTTTAATTCTCTTTCTCCTCTGCCCCTCTGCCCCTCTGCCCCTCTGCCCCTCTGCCCCCTGCTCCCTGCCCCTTGTCCTCTTTAGTGACGAGGTGCAAAGAAAGTGTCCCAAGCGGCTTTAGTAGCATCTTGAAAACGTACACCTATTGTTCCGGTTTCTTTTAATAGCAGTTGCCAATTTTTATCAAGTTCCTCTTGAATAATTGCCCAAGAACGCTCTAGGCGATCGCGTTCAATTAACGTTTCTCCTTCAATTGCTTCTCGTGCTTTACGCACAGCGTTTAAATATGTTTCACGGGTGAGAGTACCAGCAGATTGAGCTTCAGCTTGAGCACGTCTTTTCAGAGCTTCAATGAGAGCTTTAGTTTCTACCTTCAACTCATCAGTTTCTCCTGCTAAGGAATTTTCGACAATTTCGTGGGTTTCGGTGGTGATTTCTACTATTTGAACGGATTCAATATTGTTAGTACTCATATCCAAAACATCCTTGAATTACAAATGAACAGAGAAAAAATTCAATTTCAGATTTGTTTAAAATCTAAAATTGCTTGACAGTTGTGATTCTAACTTCAATAATTCTTCTACTCGCACTTCTGTAGCTGGGTGACTAGAAAATAAGTTGCCTAAAAACTGCCCAGAAATCGGATGAATAATCAATAATGGTTCAAAAGCAGGATTAGCATTTAAAGGCATCTGTCTAGCATTAGCCTCTAACCGTTGTAATGCTCTAGCTAAAGCACGAGGATTACCAGTTAATTTTGCCGCACCAGCATCAGCAGAAAACTCCCTCGTCCGAGAGATAGCTAACTGGATAATAGTTGCAGCTACGGGAGCAAGTATAACAGTTAAGATTACTCCCAAAGGATTTCGTCCTTGGTTATCATCACGAGAACCGCCACCAAACCATAAACTATAACTTAGCATTTGTGCTAAAAAGGAGATGGCTCCAGCGACAGTAGCGGCTACTGCTTGTGTCAACGTATCACGATTAATAATATGGGTGAGTTCGTGAGCAATTACGCCTTCGAGTTCATCTTCTGGTAATATAGTCAAAATACCTTCGGTCACAGCTACCGCAGCGTGTTCTGGATCTCTTCCGGTGGCAAAAGCGTTAGCAGTTTGAGTGGGAACAATGTAAACTCCAGGCATGGGAATTCCAGCGCGATAGCTCAATTTCTGAACCATCCGATAAAGTACTGGAGCATCAACTTCACTAACTGGTTGGGCGCTATAAACTGCTAAAGCAATCTTATCAGACTGATACCAGGAAAACAGATTCGTGACTGCTGCTAATCCAATACCGACTATTACACCAGTTGTACCACCAATTACCCAATAACTAATAGCAATCAATAAGCCACTGAGAGTGGCTAGCAAAATTGCTGTTTTCAGTTGATTTGTCATAATTTTGCTCTCCGGCTAATGCTGTATTGTGTTTTAGCTTTTTCTCAAACAACAGATACTTCAAGCCCGGATACTTTAGGAGTGATCCGGACATAGCGTAATAGAACTAGGTTCTACTCCGGCAATATCTTGCAATGCTTTGAGGAAAATCCCCAAAGCGCCGTTCCAATCTCTAGGGAGTTTATGCCCACATTTTGGGCATTTAAACTGCTTAGAACCACCTAGCTTGGCATGAATATGACCACAAGATGTGCAAGTTTTGGAAGTATATTCCTCTGTGACATCTATGACTGTACTACCACGCTTAAGTGCTTGGAACTTTAATGTTTGTTTAAATCTAAAATGCGCCCAATTCAGCATTTTTCGCACGGTTTTAGAATTAATTTTTCTCTTTTTATTTCCGGTCTTGGCTACCATTTGGGAAGTCTCAAAAGTAGGAAGAAAAATTAATCTGTATTCTGTAGTTAACCATTTAGCTACTTTTTTGTGGCATTCATCAATCAGGTTACGAACCCGAATGAATAACCCATCTATTTTAGCCTGGGTTCTTTGTCTGGTGCGCTTGTTTATTTGACCTTTTAGCTTTGACTTTTGAGAGATTAATCCATCAATATAGCGACATAATCTATAGATTTTAGCTATGTCGTTATTACCTATGTCTATGAACTTCTCTCCATCAAATCCTGTCAGAAAAGAACGCACTCCAGGGTCAAGAGCAATCATTGTCTGTTGGTCGGAAACTTGAGGGATAAACTCTACTGGAAACACTGCAAACCATCGCTTTTTGTCATAAACAAGCTGTGTTGATTGCGACCAAGTTTGTTTCCTTATCCGTGGTTTAAATGACTTATCTTTCTGTTTAGTCTGATATTCTACATCCTTTGATGGCAATGGTTCTGATGCTTCAAATCTTAAACCTTTTACCTCGTCAGAATACCACGTACCATTGGCATAGTTCTCTGGCTGAAATTTAATTGCTCGTTTCGCATCACGCCAACTTCTAAATCTTCCCGCCTCACTTTGTTTAGTTCCTTCTTTCCGACTGGCCATGAAAGCTTTGTAAGCATCAATAACCGCTTCACCTTTTGGATTATAAGGACATTCTTTGACCCAATCAGGAGCATTATTGAGTATTAATTTTCTTAGCTCATATTTGGACACTCGACCATGTTTACGAAGATAAGCAATTGCTTGATTATAGCAATACTTAGTTGCTGCTAACCATTTTTTCCAAATTTGATGGAGTTGGGCTTCTGGGTAAATCCTGATCTTTAGCGATTTCAGATTTATATTTTCTGAGTCCGTACAATCTGGTGCTGAAGCTGTGGAGGATAGCAAGGATGTCTTCCACCATTTCGCGTTCGGGAGATAATTCAACTTGGTTGAGAACCACGATTTCGCCAGAGTTAATGGCACAGCAGCCCGCAAAGAAATCGAAACCAAATCTGGCGAGTCTGTCTTTATATGCGATAACAATACACTCGATATCTCCTGGCATAACTCGCTCCAATACGGCGAGAAATTTTTTCCGTTTGTAGTTAAGACCTCCGCCAATTTCTCAGATAATTTCTGCTGTAGGGTATCGAGATTGGAGATAATCAGATTGACGCTGCAATTCTTCTCGTTGCTTGGTGTCCCAAACCCTAGCGTAGATGATCGTCAATCGAACAGACTTAGTTGTTTTGGTGGTGGTATCGTTACGTCTTTTACCTCTTGGAGTACGGAACGCTTTGATTTTACCCTCTTCTTCCCAATGTCACAGGGTTCTTTCGTTAACTCCCAAAGTTCTAACTGTCTCGCTGGGGGAAACATATTTATCTGACATGGCGCTAATTTCAACTACTCATCTATTATAACACTAAATCCGGCAGTATCCAGCGAATTAATTATTTAGTCGATCAGCATCGAGTGAAACCGCTCTTTTATTATATCTAGCTCAACTTAGTTCCACAGTGCGAAAACCTAGCTTCTGAGTTCGGTTTTCCCGGTAAATCCCCATTAATCCCCATTAATCCCCATTAATCCCCATCACCCCACCTCCCCATCTCCCCATCACCCCACCTCCCCATCCCCCCATCCCCCCATCCCTCTAATCTAACTCCCGTCGTCCTTCTAATGCTCTAGCTAAAGTTATCTCATCAGCATATTCCAATTCTCCGCCTACAGGTAAACCAAAGGCAATCCGCGTTACCTTAGTAAACGGTTTTAACAATTGACCTATATATAATGTTGTGGTTTCCCCTTCGACACTGGGACTAATTGCTAAAATAACTTCTTGGGGTTTTTGCTGACTTACTCTTCTGACCAAAGCTTGGATAGTCAACTGTTCTGGCCCAATACCATCCATTGGGGAAATAACTCCACCCAAAACATGATACTTCCCTTTGTACTCGCGAGTTTTTTCCAGCGCAATCACATCACGGGAATCTTCCACTACACAAATAGTTTTATTATCCCGTTGGGGATGACGACAAAGTTCACAAACTGGGTCAGCAGAGAGATGAAAACAAACCGAACATAAACCTATCTGTTTTTTAGCATCCACTAAAGCTTGTGCCAAAGCTTCTACTTCTGTTTCTGGTCGCTTCAAAATGTGCAATGCTAGTCTTTGGGCTGACTTGAACCAACTCCTGGTAAGCGTTGCAGTTGTTCAATTAACCGTGCTAAAGGGCGTGCGTAAACCGTAGTCTTTTCTCCATTATTTTGTAAAAATTTCCTATAATTTGTCTGTAATCACCATTCACAAGGATTAAATAAAATATTATGATAACAAAAAAATGGCAAACTACATTTTTGGTGGGATTAACTTTACCACTTTTACTCGGAGGGTGCTTTGACAGTAAAATTGTCCTCGTCAATCAATCCTCAAGTAAAATTCGTGACATCCAAGTGAAGGTAAATAATAAAACATTTACAGCCAAAGATATTCCAGTTCGTAAACTTCAGAATTGGCGATTTCAACCTCAACAAGATGATTCTTTTCAGGTTACTGGTCGCTTAGATACTGGTACTCCTATCCAAGGGAATAATCTGGGATATACAACCAATAGTGATACATCTGTTCATTATCTTCTCGTTCAAAAGGATGGTTCAGTTTTATACAGTCAAGATACTCAGAATTTAAATAGCTATCTTCAACCTTGACCGTATTGGGTTTAAATAATTTTTTCATCTCGCCATAGTGCAATCCCACCTAATAAACCAGTTATATTGGGAATCAGTTTCACATTTAGCGGCAGATGGATATTTACCTTGACAGCTTCACCACCACCAATATATAGACAATCATAATTGAAAAGATGTTGCAAAGAGGCGATCGCCTTTTCTAAGCGTCGATTCCATCTTTTTTCACCAATTCTCTCTAAAGCTTCCCGTCTGAGTTGTTCTTCATAAGTTTCCCCTTTGCGAAACTGATGATGTCCCATTTCCATATTTGGTACCAGCTTACCGTCCACAAACAAAGCGGAACCAAAACCAGTCCCCAGCGTAATTACTAATTCTACACCTTTCCCAGCGATCGCGCCTAAACCTTGCATATCTGCATCATTAATCACTTTTACAGGTCTATTTAATTGCTGCGATAAGGTGGTAGCTAAGTCAAACCCAATCCAATCAGGATGTAAGTTGACGGCTGTTTCGGTAATTCCATAGCGCACCACCCCAGGAAAACCTACAGCGACCCGATGAAATTCACCTTGGGCTGCTGCTAATACAAGAATAGCATTAACGACTGCATCTGGTTTGGATGGTTGGGGTGTTTCTAAACGTATCCTTTCGGTTAAAGGCTTACCAATGATATCCAAAACAATCGCTTTTACACCGCTACCACCAATATCAACTGATAAAGTGCGGATTGATCCATTATCTTCAACCATTGGGTTTTTCGTGGTTACTACTTGATTTTTACCTATAATCGTATAGCTGTTTTGGGTCAGATGCAATAGAATGAAGATAGTAAGGTCAGTTACCTCCTACTCCCTGCTGCCTACTCCCGGCGATATAAAAAATTAATATCAGAGAAAAAATTATGACTGCTGAACCTAAAAACCCGCGCTCTTATAGCCAAGAAGACGTACAGCAGATTTTGCAATTAGCGATCGCTCGTCAAGCAGATGATCAAAATAAAGAATTTTCCTTTCAGCAAATATTAGAGATTGCTGGGGAATTAGATATACCATTAGACGCTTTAAAACTTGCTGAAAATGATTGGCAAGCTTTACAAAATGAATCACAACAGCGACAAAATTTTGATATTTACCGTCAAGGAAAATTTAAAAAACGTCTTGGTAATTATGCAATTATTAATACTTTTTTGATATTGATTAATGCCTTAGGTGGTAATGGTCTTACTTGGTCACTCTATATTTTACTAATTTCCGGATTAGTTGTGGGTCTTGATATCTGGAATACCTTTCTAGTTAAAGGGGAAGAATATGAAATAGCGTTTCAAAAGTGGCATCGTCAGCATCAAATCAAAAAAACCATCAAAACAGCAATTAATAAGTGGTTTAAAGTATTTTCTTAAGAATTCAGGTTAACTTTTGAAGATTTGACTGTTAACCGTCAACTATCAACAAAACTGAATCTTTACGTAGTTTTTTTATAGCTGTTCAAAACAGCACTGATATATAGCCGAAACCATAACCATAAGTTTACCTATATTTAAACAAATAATCCCATCTAGACTTGAGAGATGATTTAGGACTGACATAGCAATTTTAGATGTAAGATAACCTGAACATGGGATTGTAATGAATTATAGGTTTAAGGGAAGGCGCAGTGACTGTACAAACCACAACTCAAGACCTCATTTCCCTGAGAGGTGTCAGGAAGTCTTATCAACAACCCAACGGTCAGCAAATTGTCATTCTAGACAATATCACTCTGGAATTACGTCCAGGGGAAATATTAGCTTTGCTCAGTTCAATCAGGTTCAGGGAAATCGACTTTAATGCGGATAATTGCTGGATTAATTCCCGCAACTGAAGGTGAAGTTATCTATCATGACCGTCCTCTGGTGGGCTTAAATCCAGGTGTGGCCATTGTTTTTCAAAATTCCGCTCTTTATCCTTGGTTAACGGTTCTGGAAAATGTGGAGCTAGGTTTAAAGGCTCAGGGTATGCCTCCCGATGCTAGACGGCAAAAAGCATTGCGGATGATTGATATTATCGGTTTGGATGGATTTGAAAATGCTTATCCCAAAGAACTATCCGGGGGAATGCGTCAACGGGTAGGTTTTGCTAGAGCTTTGGCTGTAGAACCGGAATTATTATGTATGGATGAGCCGTTCTCAGCTTTGGATGTCCTCACCGCAGAAAACTTACGGTTTGAATTATTGGATTTGTGGTTAGAGCGTCGCATCCCTACCAAGTCAATTTTAATTGTCACTCATGGTATTGAAGAAGCCGTGATTCTCGCGGATAGAATTATTGTCCTGGGACGTAATCCAGGTAAAGTCCGGGCTGATTTACCCATTACATTACCTCATTATCGCGAATCGCAAACAGTCCAGATTTTCAAGCTTTAGTAGACCAGGTGTATCAAATTCTTACCCATCCTGAACTAGAAGATATTCAACCACAAGTTGCTGTATCTCCACAAGAACCAAAACCATCACTCAAATACCATTCCTTACCCGCAGTCAGAATTGGTTCTATCGCTGGTTTATTAGAACTTTTAGAAGACCGTCAAGAAAAAGACCTGTATCGATTGGCTCAAGAATTACAATTAGAAGTAGATGAAATTCTGCCAATTGTCGAAGGTGCAAAATTCATGGAATTGGTAGAATTGGTGGAAGGGGATATTAGTTTAACCACCGCAGGGCAGCATTTTATTAACGGGAATATCGACGAACGTAAACATATTGTCCGTACTCAACTACTCGCTCATATTCGCTTAGTACAGCAAATTAATCGTCTTTTAGAAGCCAAGAGTAATCAACGCATTCCCGAAGAACTAGTGTTAGATATCTTGGAAAGTCACTTTAGTCCTCAAGAAGCCGAGCGACAATTGAAAACTGCCATTGATTGGGGTCGTTATGCCGAGATATACGGTTATGATGAGCCATCTGGACAAATCTTTTTAGAGCAAGTTGTACATGAAGAAAAGTTAACTGTTAACAATTAACAGGTGACAAAATTTAAAATTTCTTGCCTTTTCTAGTCTTTTCTATTTTGAATTTAGAATTTCCTATGACTCGTCCCCTAACCCCTGCTAACAAAACTATAGGACGTCTGAATTGGACTTGGCAAGATGGCTTGTTAATTCTAACTATTATTGGCTTGATTGTCGTAATTATTAGAACAGCTTCCCATTTTCAGGGTGCTTTTCACACCAATTTTATTATCTCTACAGAGATTAGTGCTTTACCCGGATATACAGCCCAAACCTTAATTCGCATGGGAGTAGCTTACTTTTGCTCCCTCATCTTTACCTTAATCTATTCATATTCTGCTTACCGTTCCCGTGTCGCGTCGCTAATTCTCATTCCTCTGTTAGATATTTTACAATCAATTCCAGTGTTATCTTTTTTGCCTGGAGTCACATTAGCATTGATAGCCTTGTTTCCAGGACAACGGATTGGGGTAGAAATCGCCTCTATTCTGCTGATTTTCACAGGGATGACCTGGAATATGACGTTTAGTTTTTATCAATCTCTGATGAGCATTCCCAAAGAATTATTGGAAGCATCAGAAGTTTATCGACTGAATGCTTGGCAAAGATTTTGGACTTTGGAGTTACCCTCTGGTGTGATTGGGTTAGTCTGGAATAGCGTCATGTCGGTAGCTGGAGGCTGGTTTTTTTTAATTGCGATTGAGTCCTTTACTTTAGGAAATCAAGATTTTCGTTTACCTGGTTTAGGCTCTTTTTTGGGTGCTGCTACTAGTAAGGGCGATTTCGGAGCTATATTATCGGGTTCCTTCGTCTTAATTGCGGTCATTGTCGCCATTGATTATTTTATTTGGCGTCCGTTGATTGCTTGGGCAGAAAAGTTTAAATTCGAGATGATCGAAGCTGAAAATTCTCCTCAATCATCAGTGTTGGATTTATTGCGGCGATCGCCTACGCTGAAAATGATCAGCAAACAAGTCTTTCATCCCTTGCAAATTGCCTTAGATGGTGGTATTAACCGGGCATTCCCGGTGTTACCTCTACCAGTTGACGCGAAAAAAAACCTGCGCTGGCCAGAGTTTTTCAATTGGATATTTGTGTGTGGTTTTGGTTTTATTGTCCTGTGGGGAACTTGGGAAGCTTTACTGCTGCTACGAGTATTAAATTGGCATGATTGGCAACTAGTACTGAGAGGAGCTTTATTTACAGCATTCCGGGTGATTGTTGCCTTGATATTATCACTACTGTGGACAGTACCTGTAGGAGTAGCGATTGGTCGCAATCGTCGATTAGCACAAATACTGCAACCAATAGTACAAATTGCAGCTTCTTATCCAGCTACAGCCGTATTTCCGATTTTATTGTTGGGGTTAACCCGTATCGCTGGGGGTTTGCAAATTGGGTCAATCGCTTTAATGATGCTAGGGACAATGTGGTATATCCTTTTTAATGTCATTGCCGGTGCTCAGTCCATTCCCTCAGACCTGATGGAAGCAGCTTGGGTATATAAACTTTCCCTCATCCAACGCTGGAAAACATTGATTTTACCTGCCATATTTCCCTACCTGATTACAGGTATTATTACTGCGGTTGGTGGTGCGTGGAACGCCAGTATTGTGAGTGAATATGTCTCTTTCCAAGGACGGGTAATGAGTACACCTGGACTAGGGTCAACCATTTCCAATGCTACAGCCAATGGGAATTTTCCCTTGTTATTAGCAGCAACGATCATCATGTCTACATTAGTAGTCCTAACCAATCGCTTAGTTTGGCGTCCTCTTTATAAGTTAGCTCAAGAAAAATATCAAATGCTGCTTTAAGGAGAAATCATACAGTTGTACAAAAAAACCGGTTTTTCTCCACAAAAAGGTTTAAAATCTTCTCAATCTTCGGAATTTAATCGAGAAAACCCATCAAAGCTTCCGAATTTTCGATCTCATTTGATGCTATGGGACGGTTACCGAAGATAGAATAGCTTTCCACACCCACCAATGAGCTAGAACCAATGGGGCGGATACCAGAGAGATTAATACTATCAACAACTTTAAATGTATTAGCACCAATGGGACGGATGCCCATAGAATTATAAGTCTCAACTACTTGTAAAGCACTGACACCAATGGGACGTAACCCAGCTATTGCAGTTGTTTGAGCAATTTGTAAGTCACTGCTGCCAATGGGACGAACTCCAGTAATTGCCAGTGTGGCCTGAGTGTCTAGCTCTGGCTTGTCAGTACCTGGTGTGGTTTGATCTGAATTTGGACTTGGACTTTGGTTATTTTCAACTTCCACTGTGGTTTCCCCTGTTAACTTTGCAGCCTTTTGTCGAGAATTGATGGTTTTGCCAGCGCTGCTAATACTCATAACCTAACACCTGTGTTTTCTTAAGTGAATTTTACAATAATTAAGGAAAAATTAATTTTTTTCCCATATATTCACAAGTTTAACCTTAAACAACCACTTATGGATATAAGTATTTTTAACCTAGATACATAAGTAAATCTAAACTATAAATTTTTGTAACTTTTTATTGCAATTTGTCCAATTCAAAGATGTGCAGTCATTCCATATATTCCTTGAAATCTTCTAAAGATTCATCAAAATCATCAGGTAATGGCAAAACAAATGTTCCTTTCAATATACCTGACCGACGCTTTTTGACAGGATGCTCCTTTTGTATATCTTCTGGCATTTTTACAATAGTTTGTAAGATTTCTGTATCAATATCCATCGTTTCTCTTCCTTGTACTTATTTTTGCTGTATTTATCATTTAGTTGTTTAGTTATAGAATAGAGGTGAGTAGCAAGCAGCATTTTCAACTATCAAATGCATCTCTAAATTTCACCCCCATACTCCATAAATCAGCATCTTCCTGACTCAGACGGCTTCTTATCATAAAGACATTTTTGCGCTCCATCAAGCAGGTTTTGTATTATGACCGACCAACCAGGATCTCGTCGGATTTCTTCAGGCTTAATCGCAGTTGTGACTGCTACAGTCCTAGCTGTGGGCGGTAGCGTAGCTTGGATTACTTCTAAATTACATACTTCTCCTCCCATTAACAACTCACCTACAGTCATCCAGCCAAAACCACCCGTAACTGCAAATAAAGAGCAGACTACTAATATATATTGGCTGAAACCAACGGATAAAGGTGTAGATTTAGTTCCTAAACCTATCAAAGTTGCTACTGCACAGCCAAATCAAGTTTTAGAAGCGGCTTTTCAAAGTTTATTCACCAGCATTTGACACCAGACCAAGACTCAACTACTATTCCCAAGGGTACGAAGTTACTAGGAATAAAGGTAAAGAATAATGAAGTGCATGTGAATTTATCAGAAGAATTTACCAGTGGTGGTGGTAGTACTTCCATGATGGGTCGGGTAGGACAAGTTGTTTATACAGCCACCACCTTAAATCCTCAAGCCAAAGTGTATATTGATGTGAATAGTAAGCAGTTGGATGTTTTAGGTGGAGAAGGTGTGGAATTAGACCAACCCCTCACCAGGGAAAGCTTCAAACAAAAATATCCCCTTTAGCCATCGAAGAGGAAAAGGGGTAGGGGATACGGAGTCTTTTGCTATAGATAGTTAATCAGGGTTAATTCGCATTAAGGGTTGACCATATTCTACTGGTTCACCATTTTGGACGAGAATTTCCATCACTTGTCCGGAAACTTCGGCTTCGATTTCATTCATCAGCTTCATGGCTTCAATGATACAAACTGTTTGACCACTGCGGACGCGATCGCCTATTTCCACAAATGCTGCTTCTCCGGGTGCAGGAGCGCGATAAAAAGTCCCCACCATGGGTGAGGATACATCCACTAATTTGGCACTAGGAGCATTAACTGGTAGGGCGGCATTATCTAAAACCCGATTGGTAGAAATTTCTGATAATGGTGGAGGTGATATCTGGCTGGTCGATGACGCTCCTGAACTCACCCCACCAGTTAATGTCGCTTGACCTCCGGCTACCAGTTGATTACTGGCACCTACTGCCTTACGTACCGTTAGCTCAAAATCATTACTTTTGAGTGAGACTTCAGTAATATCTGTTTGAGCAATAGTTGCCAACAACTGGCGAATTTCATTAAAGTCCAATGTCACTGTGTTTATACCTCGACCTAACCGTAAACAAGAATTTTTACTGCGTGTAAAGATTTAATCCCTATAATACAAGGGATTGAAATCCATAATTTTCAGTTTATACCAATGAAAGGAGTGGAAATTTTAGATTTATCCAGTGGTATTTGGTAATTCTATTCACTATTTCCCCTTGGTATCAGGAGAGAAGAAAATTATTCTCTGCCCAGATACTTGTCTTCACGAGTATCAATTTTGATACGTTCTCCTTGAGCAATAAACAAGGGAACCATGACAATGGCACCAGTTTCCACTTTAGCTGGTTTAGTACCGCCTGTGGCTGTATCACCTTTGACACCAGGATCGGTTTCAATAATTTCGAGGACAACAGAGTTGGGAAGTTCCACTTCCAGAACTTGTTCACCCCAACGGATCACATTCACCTCCATTCCATCTTTGAGGTATTTGACGCGATCGCCAATTTGAGCAGCACTCAACCTACCTTCCTCATAGGTTTCCATATCCATAAAGACGAAATCATCGCCTTCTTTATAGGTATGCTGCATCGTCAGTTTTTCCAGAGTAGCTTGTGGTAAACTTTCTCCGGCCCGGAAGGTTTTTTCCAGAACTTTACCATTTTGAACATTTTTGAGAGTAGTTCTGACAAAGGCGGAACCCTTACCTGGCTTAACGTGAAGGAAATCAATCACACGCCATACAGAACCATCTAATACAATTGAGACACCGGGGCGAAAGTC
Source organism: uncultured cyanobacterium (assembly GCA_963766435.1). Classification (GTDB taxonomy): domain Bacteria; phylum Cyanobacteriota; class Cyanobacteriia; order Cyanobacteriales; family Nostocaceae; genus CAVXZH01. Next base: position 116,161 of record CAVXZH010000006.1, on the reverse strand, counting down.
GTTACTGGAGATCATGAAACTTGCAAATTTGGGAAGACAATCGGCATTTATTGTACCCTTGAAGAGGAGTCAGTTGTCAGTTGTCTTAGAACTTATCACCTTAAGACTCAGGACTTTAAGACCTTGACTGTGGGAAGATTATTGACAAGTTACTTTCTTTCAATAATTTTGATGCTGTATTTAAGCTATCCCATGTTTAACTCATTCAAGTCCTGGCTGAAAAACAGCCTAATCACAATACTGTTGGTGACAATATTTTTAGGCGCAGGTACATCTGGGTGTACAATCGCTGGTAATCCCGCTTTGCCATCTGGAAACGCGATTACGGACGGTAAAGCTTTGTTACGGTATGCACTACCCATTGATAATCAACCTGTACGGCAACTGCAAGTCAGTTTAGAAGATATTTCCAACCAGTGCGGGCGAACAAGCGATGGAGTGCCATCTCTAATGACCTGAGTAAGGCATTACAGATTCTTGATCAACCCTCCCAAATCTTAGCAAGCGTTCCCAAAGAACGCCAACCCCAAGCCGAAGCTTGGTTAAATGAATTGAAATCTGGGGTGGTGTCCATAGAAGATGCTGTCAAAGCCAAAGATAAAGCTCAAATTCTGGAAAGTAAAACCAAACTCCTCGATGTAGTGAGTCTGCTAGAAGAGTCAATGGTCAAAGAATTTCCCTTTGCCGTACCTGCTGAGTACAATAACTTACCTCAACTCAAAGGACGTGCTACAGTAGACATCAAAACCAATAAAGGTGATTTGACTATAGTTGTAGATGGGTACAGCGCACCTGTAACTGCGGGTAATTTCGTAGATTTGGTGCAGAGAGGCTTTTACAACGGTTTAAAATTTAATCGTTCGGAAGAATCCTATTATTTGCAAACCGGAGACCCAGAAGGAAAGGAAGTCGGTTTCATTGACCCTGGTACAGGCAAATATCGGAGTATACCGTTAGAAATCCTAGCCGCAGGTGATAAAAAACCCACCTATGGGATTACCCTAGAAGATGCAGGTCGTTACCTTGATTTACCAGTTTTACCCTTCTCTTCTTTTGGTGCAGTGGTAATGGCTCGTCCAGAAAGTGAAGCTAATGGTGGTTCTTCACAATTTTTCTTCTTCTTGTTTGACCCAGAACTAACCCCCGCCGGACGTAATCTTTTAGATGGTCGTTATGCTGTGTTTGGCTATCTGACCAAAGGTAAAGAAGTGTTACGGCAACTGAAAGCAGATGACAGCATTGAGTCAGCTACAGTGGTGCAGGGTATAGAAAATCTAGTTCAACCCCAAGCAACCTAATTAGTTGATCTGTGGAGCGGGCATCTTGCCCGCCAGATGAAAACAGGCAAGATGCCTGTTCCACAAGACAAGAGTTTTTTATTGTACGAGAAAATTCAAAATCTAATTATATAGTTTACAATATAAAATACTCATCTCAATTAGTGGATAAAATCATGGTTGAGAAAATTCTCATTAATGAAGATGTTGAAGCACCAGATGCTGACCTGCTAATTACCGAAGATATTGAAGCACCAGATGTTGACCTACTAATTACCGAAGATGATACACCAGTGGATAATTTTGCCTCTGCAAGACTTCAACGTTTGTTAGTGAGTTCTCTTTACAGTTCTTTACCAGAACAGACATTTTTGGCGGAAGCAAATGTTGCTATTTATTATAGTGATGAAGAACCTGCGATAGTTCCGGATATATTCATCAGCTTGGATGTGCAAATTCCTGTAGATTGGTGGAAAAAGCAAAATCGGTGTTATTTAGTTTGGAAATTTGGCAAAGTTCCGGAAGTGGTCATAGAAATAGTTTCCAATAAGAAGGGTGAGGAACTAGAGGATAAGCTGAGAATTTATGAAAAGATGCGGGTTACTTATTATATTGTTTATGACCCGAATCATCAGTTAGGAGAAGAGGTGCTACGAGTTTATCAACTCCAGGGTAGATATTATTTAGAAACTTCAGAAACCTGGTTAGAGCAAATTAATTTAGGTGTAACTCTTTGGGAAGGTGAGTTTGAAGGTAGACAAGATACTTGGTTACGTTGGTGTCATCAAGACGGTAGTATTTTAGCTACTGGTGATGAACTTGTTCAACAGGAAAGATTATCCAAGGAAGAAGCTCAACAACGTGCTAAACACGCAGAACAACGTGCTGAAGATGCAGAACAGCGTGCTCAATTACTAGCAGCAAGGCTTTTAGCTCTGGGTATAGATCCTGAAAATTTATGACCTCGCTCTATTGTGTGTCAATAAGTGGCTAATAATTTCATTACAACCTTTATTTACTAAGGCTACGATGGTGTACACAAGTAGGGGCTAATTGCAATACGCCCCTAGACTATATTTCAAACTGAACTTGTCTGTACAAATCAGCCACTTCTATTTCCACATTCACCGACTCTAATAACAATCTGTCACCCAAATTATAATCCGACAATATCCATTTTCCCTGTTCACTACGCCGAAATACTTCTACATTCGGTTGTGCTACTTCTACTAAAACATATTCTTTTAAAGTTGGAGATTGACGATATGCAGCAAACTTTTTCCCCCGGTCAGCAGCTTCCGTTGATGGTGATAACACTTCGATAATCAAACAGGGAAATTGTATTAATTGTGGATTAATATCTCGCTCATCACAAGTCACCACTACATCAGGATAAAAATATTTATGACCTGGTTCTAGCTGCACTTTCACATCAACAATGTAAACTTCACAAGAGCGATTAGCTAAGGAATCATCTAAGAGTTTAAAGAAATTTCCAGAAACCCGATTATGATTGCGTGTACTACCACTCATCAACACAACTTCTCCATCCCAATATTCGTAACGCTGTTCTTGGGTGGGTTCCCAAGTCAGATATTCCTCAGCGCTCATGAAAATGGTATCTGGTGCAGCAACCATTGTTTGATTGGGGAGTGATATTGACTTCCCTCATTATAGCGCAATACCTTTAGTGTTAAGACTTGTGAAATGGAGCGGGACGGAAAGCCCACACTGTGAGAACAGGCTTTCCGGCCTGTTCCACAAGAGAAGAGTTTGCTATATCTTAGAGAAAGATAGGTAGAATCCCTACAGTGTCGCTCAGAATGACAGTATTACTTCCTTAACTAAACAGTATTGAATTAAAACCTACATATAGACTCTGGTTTTACTGGACAGATTTTGTTATTAATAGGGTTATCGCTAATATCAGAGATCCTTTAAATTGCTTAAACGAGAAAGTGGTTTGATATCGCTTATTTGATTACGAAAAAGATAGAGTTTAGTTAAATTAGTTAATGCAGAAAGTGGTCTGATGTCGCTTATTTTATTAGAAAAAAGGTTAAGTTTAGTCAAATTAGTTAATGCAGAAAGTGGTCTAATGTCGCTTATTTTATTAGAAGAGAGGTGGAGTTCAGTCAAATTAGTTAATCTAGAAAGTATTTCGATATCATTTATTTTATTAATAGAAAGGTAGAGTTCAGTCAAATTACTTAATCTAGAAAGTGGTCTAATGTCGCTTATTTTATTAGAAACTAGGTAGAGTATACTTAAATTAGTTAATGTAGAAAGTGGTCTAATGTCGCTTATTTTATTAGAAGAGAGGTGGAGTATAGTCAAATTAGTTAAATTAGAAAGTGGTTTTATGTTATTTATGTGGTTAAATGAGATGTCAAGTTCAGTCAAATCAGTTAAACTAGAAAGTGGTTTAATGTCACTTATTTTATTTTCAGAGAGGTTGATTTTAGTCAAATGAGTAAGCTTTTGGTTTGCCTGATAGCAGTTTTGAGTACTAACTTTTTGTAATAATACTTCAACAGTATGTTTTGTCTCCTGTGGCAAAGTTGATTTTTGCTTACACCAATCAGTAAAACTTTGGAAGTTTTTTTCTGAATTGGTGGACACTGCAATAATGTGTGTGTTGCTAGTTGATTTAATGGTAAATATCGATGCAAAAGTGGGAGAATTACTAGCTAGAATAACGGTAGCAGCACTACCTGTAACTAAAGGTAGAATCAGAGATAGATTTTTCATGGTCTGTATTTCTTGAATAGAGTATTTGCTGGCGCTACTTTTACTAAAACATATTCTTGTAAAGTTAGAGATTGACGATATGCAACAAAATTTTTGCCCCAATCAGCAGCTTCTGTTGATGGTGATCGGACTTCGATAATTAAATAATGTAAAATAAATCACTTGTTATTACTGATTGTATAATTACTGAAATAGGTAGTATTATGAGGTAAGTTTGAGTGTGTTTACCATGAAGCTAGATTTAAAAAGGTTTTCTCAGGCTTGCAATCCTACTAAGACGCTGGTCATTGCCAAACCCGAAGATAGACAATATTATATTGATTTTTCTCAAGTCCGTGGTGGTAAAATTATTGAAGAATTACAGCGCACTATTACGCGACTGTCACCAGAAAAACCAACTTGTCAATTATTTACAGGACATATCGGTTGTGGTAAGTCTACCGAATTGTTGCGGTTAAAAGCAGAATTAGAACAAGAAAATTTTCATGTAGTCTATTTTGAATCTAGCCAAAGTTTGGATATGGCTGATATAGACGTTACCGATATTTTATTGGCGATCGCCCGTGAAGTCAGTCAGAGTTTAGAAGCAATTAAAATTAGCATTAAACCGAAATATTTTCAAAAATTATTTACAGAAATAGGTGATTTATTAAAAACAGAAATTGACCTCAAAGGATTGGAATTTTCTGTAGGTTTTGTCAAGATTGCTACTCAAACAAAAGATAGTCCTACACTGCGTAACCAACTACGGCAATATCTGGAACCACGCACTAATGGAATTTTAGAATCAATTAACAAAGAATTACTCCAACCTATTCAAGAAAAACTGAAGCAGCAAGGTAAAGAAGGCTTACTTGTCATTGTTGATAATCTAGATAGAGTACACAATGTTGTGAAAACTCCTGGTAATTCTCTGTCAGAATATCTATTTATCCAACGGGGTGAGCAGTTAAAGAATTTAGATTGTCATATTGTTTATACAATTCCTTTAGACTTAATTTTTTCTAATGGTATAAATAGATTAAAAAATACATTTGGAACCGTCCCTAAAGTCTTACCGATGGTTCCTGTTCAGCTTAAAGATGGATCTGATTTTAACCAAGGAATTGTTTTGTTAAAACAAATGATTATGTCCAGAGCATTTCCGGGGGTGAGTTGGGAGCAAAGTCAACATTTAGTTACTCAAGTTTTTGATAGTCCTGATACCTTAGAACGTTTATGTCGCATCAGTGGTGGACATTTACGAAATTTACTGATGTTATTATATGGCTGTTTGCAAAAATCTGATCCTCCTATTGCTCGTGGATCTTTAGAAAGTGTCATTAAAGACGACCGTAATACCTTAACATTAGCAATTAAAGATGATGAATGGGAATTATTGCGGAAAGTGGCAAAAAGTAAAACTATTAAAGGACATGAAGAATATGATATGTTAATTCGTGATATGTTTGTATTTGAATATCGGGATGAAAATGGATCTTGGTTCAATATCAATCCGACTTTAGCAGAAGCACCAGAATTTAATTTATGACTAATCAGCAGCAACCAGAAAACTTAGATGCTGAAAATCACGGTAATTTAAACACTTTAGTCAGAGCAATTACCATATCTCAAGGTGAATTTTCTCTGATTCTATTACGTTGCAATTACGATGACACAAAAAATCAAATATCAACACGATTATATCAACTATCTTCTCCAAGAATTCAGGAAATTTATTTATCACCAAACGCTAAAACTCTATATACAAATATATCTGAACAATTGGGAGATGAACAACCACCAGCATTAATGGTATTTGGTTTGGAGTTGGTGCAAAATATTGACACAGTACTAATTTCAGCAAACCAAGTCCGGGAGGAATTTAGAAACAACTTTCGGTTTCCGATGTTATTATGGGTGAATGACAAAATTCTTAAAAAATTGGTTAGACTTGCAACAGATTTAAATAACTGGGCAACTATCATAGAATTTACTCCTGGAAGTCATGAATTAATTACTTTTTTACAAAAAGAAACAGATGAAATTTTTGCAAGTGATACAAGTAATATCATTAAACCTCAAATTTGCTTTGAGTTGGAAAATGCTCAAAAAGATTTGCAAAATCAAGGACAAGTATTAAATCCAGCTATTAAAGCTAGTTTGGAATTTGTTTTTGGAATTCGTGATTATTTCGATAACAAATTAGATTTAGCTTTAAAAAATTATCAACAAAGTTTAAGTTTTTGGCAGGAAAGTAATAATTTAGAAAAACAAGGTAGGGTTTTAGTTAATATTGGTTTAGTCTACTCTCGAAAAGGAATAATAAATCAAGTAGAATGGGAAAATGCTAAAAATTGTTTTCAGCAAAGTTTAGATATTTTTGAACAGATACAACTTCAAGATTTAATAGCTAAATATATTAGTTTACTTGGTGAAGTTTATCAAAATTTAAAAGAGTGGACAGAGTTAGAAAAATTAGCAAATAAATCTTTAGAACTACATCGAAATCCAAATTATGGTTCACTTTTACAAATTGCTCAAGATTATGGATTTTTAGCCAAAGTAGCTTTAGAAAAGTCAAGTTGGAATGAAGCTAAGAATTTTGCAGAGAAAGCAATACAAACTTTAGTTAATGTTGATGATATACCAGAATCCAAAAAAGGATTTTATCAATTTTTATTAGCAAAATCCTATCATGGCTTAGGTGATATATCAACTACTATTCAAAATTTAGAAATAGCAAAAAATGATAGTAATTCTCAATATAATCCACAACAATATATATCTATTTTAGAAAAATTGCGATTATTATATTTTCAACAACATGAATATAGTAAAGCCTTTCATTGTAAACAAGAACAATTACAAATTGAACAACAATATGGGTTTCGGGCTTTTTTAGGGGCATCTTATTTAAATCCGCAAAAGCAAATTATTGATAATACTAAATTATCCTCAGAAAATACAGAAATAATTTCCCAAGCAATAACTGCATCTGGAAGAGAAAAAAATATTGCGGAATTAAGAACAAGAATCAGTAACATTAACGATAAATTAATTGTAATTCATGGACAATCAGGTGTAGGTAAAACTTCAATTTTACAAGCTGGGTTAATTCCTGCACTCAAACAGCAACCAATTGCAGCACGTCATGTTTTACCTATTTTGATGAGGAGTTACAAAGATTGGGTAAAAACATTGGGAGAATATTTAGATGTAAATGCTTTTGATTCAACAACAGCAATTTTAGATAAGTTGCGAAATAATGCCAATGGTAACTTTTTAACCGTATTGATTTTTGACCAATTTGAAGAATTTTTCTTTGTTTATAAAGACTCCACCCAAAGACAAGCATTTTATAATTTTTTAGAATACTGTATAGAGATACCTTTTGTGAAAATTATCTTATCCTTAAGAGAAGATTATTTACACTATCTTTTGGAATTAGAGCGTAAATTTATAAATTCAGAAAAAGACTCAACAAAAATAGATGCATTTAAAGATATTCTTAGAAAAGATATTCGGTATTATTTAGGTAATTTATCTCCTGATGATGCTAAAAATGTCATTCAGAGTTTGACTGAAAAAACCAAGTTTTCTTTACAATTCACATTAATTGATAAATTAGTAGAAGATTTAGCAGGTGAAGAGGGAGAAGTACGACCCATTGAATTACAAATTGTGGGTAAGCAGCTAGAAACTGAAAAGATTAGAACTTTAGAGGAATACCTAGCAGTTGGTAAAAAAGAAAAACTGGTAGAAAAATTTTTAGAAGAAGTTGTCCAAGACTGTGGTATTGAGAATGAAAAGATTGCGAAACGAGTTTTATTTTTACTCACAGATGAAAATGGGATTCGTCCTTTAAAAACTCATGCTGATTTTGTAGAACAATTAAAACAATTGAATATGGAATCGGCAAGATTAGATTTAGTTTTAGAAATATTAGTTAAATCAGGATTAGTTTTATTTTTACCTGCATCTGAGAATTATCAATTAGTTCATGATTATTTAGTGAGCTTTATTCGGAAGCAAAATGGGAATGAAATATTAGCAGAACTTGAAAAAGAGAGAGAACAGCGATTACAAGCAGAAAATAATTTAGAACTTGTTGAAGAAAAAGCAAAACAGATATTAGCTAATGCAAAAAAAGCAAAACAAAGTGCAAATATCAGATTAGCTTGGACATCTACTTTATCAGTAATAGTTTTAATATTTACTGGGGTATATGTGGAGTCATTTGATAGAGAGCGTAAACAAGCACTGCAAGGAACAAATCTAGAACGGGAAGGAGTTAATTCCTTAAGACAGTTTGAATATAGCCAACTAGAGGGACTAATGGTAGCTATGCAAACTAGTAAAGAATTAAAAAATATAGTTAAAGATGGTCGTTCTCTCGAAAATTATCCAGCATTTAGCCCTATTTATGCTCTACATACTATTCTTGATAATATCAAAGAACGTAACCAATTTTCAGGGCATAAGGGTTCTGTATATAGTGTGAGTTTCAGCCCGGACGGGAAAACCATCGCGACCACATCTTCAGACAATACAACCCGGTTGTGGAACTTACAGGGACAACTAATCCAGGCATTCATTGGGCATCAAGGTTCTGTCCTGAGTGTGAGTTTCAGTCCAGACGGGAAAACCATCGCCACCGCATCCTCAGACAATACAGCTCGGTTGTGGAACTTGCAGGGACAACTAATCCAGGAATTCATTGGGCATGAAGGTTCTGTCATTAGTGTGAGTTTCAGCCCGGACGGGAAAACCATCGCTACCGCATCCTCAGACAATACAGCCCGGTTGTGGAACTTGCAGGGACAACTAATCCAGGAATTCATTGGGCATCAGGTTCCAGTCAATAGTGTGAGTTTCAGCCCGGACGGGAAAACCATCGCTACCGCATCCTCAGACAATACAGCCCGGTTGTGGAACTTGCAGGGACAACTAATCCGGGAATTCAAAGGGTATAAGGGTTCTGTCATTAGTGTGAGTTTCAGCCCGGACGGGAAAACCATCGCTACCGCATCCCTAGACAATACAGTCCGGTTGTGGAATTTGCAGGGACAACTAATCCAGGAATTGAAATGGCATCAGGGTTTTGTCAGGAGTGTGAGTTTCAGCCCGGACGGGAAAACCATCGCCACCGCATCCTCAGACAATACAGCCCGGTTGTGGAACTTGCAGGGACAACTAATCCAGGAATTCATTGGGCATGAAGGTTCTGTCATTAGTGTGAGTTTCAGCCCGGACGGGAAAACCATCGCTACCGCATCCCTTGACAATACAGCCCGGTTGTGGAATTTGCAGGGACAACTAATCCAGGAATTGAAATGGCATCAGGGTTTTGTCAGGAGTGTGAGTTTCAGCCCGGACGGGAAAACCATCGCCACCGCATCCTCAGACAATACAGCCCGGTTGTGGAACTTGCAGGGACAACTAATCCAGGAATTCATTGGGCATGAAGGTTCTGTCATTAGTGTGAGTTTCAGCCCGGACGGGAAAACCATCGCTACCGCATCCCTTGACAATACAGCCCGGTTGTGGGGACTTACAGGGACAACTAATCCGGGAATTCAAAGGGTATAAGGGTTCTGTCATTAGTGTGAGTTTCAGCCCAGACGGCAAAACCATCGCTACCGCATCCTCAGACAAAACAGCCCGGTTGTGGAACTTGCAGGGACAACTAATCCAGGAATTCAAATGGGATCAGGGTTCTGTCATTAGTGTGAGTTTCAGCCCAGACGGCAAAACCATCGCTACCGCATCCTCAGACAAAACAGCCCGGTTGTGGAACTTGCAGGGACAACTAATCCAGGAATTCAAATGGGATCAGGGTTCTGTCATTAGTGTGAGTTTCAGCCCAGACGGCAAAACCATCGCTACCGCATCCTCAAACAATACAGTCCGGTTGTGGAACTTGCAGGGACAACTAATCCGGGAATTCAAAGGGTATAAGGGTTCTGTCATTAGTGTGAGTTTCAGCCCAGACGGCAAAACCATCGCCACCGCATCCTCAGACAATACAGCCCGGTTGTGGAACTTGCAGGGACAACTAATCCAGGAATTCATTGGGCATAGAGGTTCTGTCATTAGTGTGAGTTTCAGCCCGGACGGCAAAACCATCGCCACCGTATCCAGTGACAATACAGTCCGGTTGTGGCCTGTGGAAGATTTAGATCAATTGTTGGTGCGGGGGTGTCGGTGGTTGCAAGATTATCTACAAAATCCTCATGTGAATTTAAAGGAAGAAGATAGGCATTTATGTGATGATATCTACCAGTAGATGTTAGAGTAGTTTTCGTATACTTACAGCAATTTTCACGTAGATAAAACACATTTTTATGTCTCACGCAAAGGCGCAAAAGTAAGAAGTCCGCAAAAATTACAGCAGTTTTCATGTATTTACACCACAGTGTATTACCTTCTTTGCGCCTTTGCGTCTTTGCGCGAAACACAAAAATGTGACTTATTGACAGAGACTAAAGCCCTTTTGGGAAGTTAAATCAGGAGAAAATTAGATGAATCTTGAGGAAGCAGTGTTAGAAAAATTACGCCACTTAGCCGTGGATAAACAGCAGCAACTATTAGAATTTGCAGAATTTTTGTATCAAAAAACTACTCTTAAGACTCCTTTAAGGTCTGTTAGAGGATTATGTGCTGATTTAACAGTAGATATTACTGAAGAAGTTATTGCTCAAGCACGTCAAGAAATGTGGGGTAATTTCCCCAGGGATATCGTTTAATGACATCGGTAGTAGCAGATATATCTTCATGATTTTGAAACTTATTCCCCTACACTCGATAAAATCTGCTGAAAAATATCAGCAACTTCAAATATAGCCCGATTTTGAATCGCTGCAACATTTGTTTTATATCTCCCCCAATTTTCAGGTTTTATAAGTTCTTCAACTGCGGGAACAATCTGACTAAAACTCTTTATTGCTATCCCCACTTGTTTCTCTACAATCCATTCAGTATTATATCTCTCATTAACTAATGTTGAATAATTCCGATCTACAATCAGAGGTAAATTCATCACCATTGCCTCGCTCATACTAATCGGAGACTGGTTTACCAATGAAAAAATCTGCTAGATTCATGAAATATGGTACATCATTGGTAAAATCTTGTATATGTTGTCTTAACTTTGTTGGACGCTCCTGTAATGCTGCTGCTAATTTTTTATTCGTCCCACACAGAAAAATTACCTGCACTTGCTCACTAATACTCTCTAATAATCTCGATATATCCAGCATTTTGGCAGAACCTTTCCCCCCAAATGATACTATCGCTGTCATCTTATCTGGATCTAATCCTAAACGTTCTCTTTCTGTACGTCTATCTCTTAAATTCGGTTCATAAAATCGGGGATGAACGCTGAATCCAGAAGTTGGCAAAATATACTCTTCTGGTATACCTAAACTCCGAGCTTGTTGGGTGATTTTTTCTGTACCGGAAACTAAATAACTTTTGATTTCTGGTTCTATCCAAAAATGGGGCGGATAATCGGCAAAATCAGCTACCAGTGTTACCATTGGTGTGTTGGGTTGAACTCTTTGTAAACTCTCCCAAATCGCTCGATTATGTAGAGGAATTAATGACACTACTAAATCAATCGGTTTTTGTTTTCTCCAATGTTGTTCTCCTAATTTGACTGCTGGTGAGTACAATAATTTAATCAACAATTTATCTAGAAACATACTCACCGGATGGAACCATGTCCAATCCGCACTAATCATATCATTATATACATCATTAGAATTTACGCCGATGTATTTTTTATAGGGGTCTAATTGGTCTGTGAGTTCACTAATATCTGTAACTGTGATTTCCCAAGGTCGTTTTTGCTGTTCGGCGATCGCATGCAATGCTTTTAAGGTAGCGTAATGTCCACCACCTGCGTTGACTGTAAAAATATGTAGGGAAAAGATTTTTTCTGAAGTCATGATTAAAAAGAGAGTAGGGAGTCTATGGCAATACGGTTCAGTTAAGGGAAGAAGGTAGTATTGTCATCCTGATGGTCGGGAAGGATCTCAGCGAAATCCTCCCGACCGTCAGGATGACAGTATAAGGATTCTAAGCATTTTTCGGCTTAACTGAACTGTATTGGAGTCTATGGTGTAAAGTCAGTAGGGGCGTATTGCATACGCCCCTACAACTTGTGTATACACGGTAGTTGCTAAGGAGAGGGACAGGTTTTACGCAGTAAAACCAGGGTGAGGTCTTTCCAGTAAAATTAATGCCAACGAGATTTCTTCACCAAACCATCAAAATACCATTGCAGAATCGGACTAACAACACTATGAAGTCGCATCAACAAAGACATTTCTAATCCTGGTGTGATTGTAAAAGCTTTGCGACGGATTCCTTGCAAAATCTCCTGAGCAACTTGTTCTGCTGTCATCATCTGCGCTGATTTGGTCATCAACTTAGTTTCTACTGGTTTAGTTTGATTTTCAGTTGCTAATTGATGTGTATCTGTATCTGGTGGATACACTATGGAAACCTCTATACCTGCGGGTTTTAGCTCACCTCGTAATGACTCAGCTAATCCCCGCACCGCAAATTTACTCGGACTATATGCTGTATAACCATATAATCCAATTAATCCTGCTCCTGAAGAAATCATGACAATATGACCCGCTTTTTGGCGCATCATACTAGGTAAAACGGCTTTGATACAGTAAAGAGTACCAAAATAATTCACAGCCATGGTTTCGGTAAAAATGTCCATCCCCATTTCCCCAAAATACCCTGGATGAGCCATACCTGCTGAGGTAATCAATAAATCTGGGACGCCTAATTCAGTTATGGCTGTGGCGATCGCAGTTTCGGCTGATTCCCTTGCCGATATATCTACCGATATGGTTAATATCTCCTGCTCAGGGTGGATTTTTAAAACTTCTAGTTCGGCTTTAATAGCATCAAGTTGGGACTGAGTGCGAGCCAGAATGGAAATATTAGCACCAGATTGAATTAGCAAAATCGCGATCGCTTTCCCAATTCCACTAGAACCGCCTGTAATAATTACATGCTTATACATTATTGGCGAATTTTCCCATAGCAGTCTTCAGCGCGGTAATGGTTTCCTTAATCTGTGCTTCTGTATGTAAACAACTCATGAAAAATCTCAGACGTGCAGCATTATTCGCTACGGCTGGATAAATCATTGGTTGCACATTGATGCCAGAGTGGAAAAGATGATGAGATATTTGAATACAGTTCAGAGAATTACCAATGATAATGGGGATGACTGGGGAATTTTGGCTAGTCGATGTATTCCAACCTTCAGCTTGAGCTAATTCCAAAAATTGTTGCGATCGCTCTTGCAAAATCTTAACTCGTTCTGGTTCTGCTTTCAACAATCGGATGGATGCTAAAGCCGCTGCTGTATTCGCAGGGGATAATCCCACACTATAAACAAAACCAGGTGCAGTATATTTTAAATAGTTGACTAAAGCTTTCGACCCAGCTATATATCCCCCACAACTAGCAAAGGCTTTACTAAGGGTTCCCATCCATATATCTACTTGACTTGGTTCGATATTAAAAAACTCCGCAATCCCCCGTCCAGTTTTACCTAATACACCAAGGGAATGGGCTTCATCTACCATGAGTAAAGTTTTATGCTGTTGTTTCAGTTTAATAAACTCAGGTAGGTTAGGGATATCCCCATCCATGCTGTAAATGCCTTCAATGATGATGATAACCCGTCGATAATATCGGCGTTGCTCTTGTAGGATTCTATCCAAAGCTTCCCAATTATTATGGGGAAAAGGTACACTTTTTGCACCAGATAAAGCACAACCTTGCAAAATACTATTGTGACTGAAAGCGTCGTACAAGATTAAATCCTGGGAATTAAACAAATGACCAATTGTAGTCACGTTAGTAGCATGACCACTAACATAGACAATACAATCTTCTACACCATTTAATTCTGCCAGTTCTCTTTCTAGTTCTTGATGTAAAAGACGTTCTCCTGATGCTAAACGACTAGCGCAAACGGAGGTACCGTATTGGTCAATGGCTGTTTTAGCTGCTTGGGAAATTTCTGGTTCTCCTGACATACCTAAATAATTATAGGTGGAATAATTAATTAATGTCCGTCCTTGAACCTGAGTGTTATTCCTCGTCACCGATTCCTGTACCTGAAAATAAGGATTGGGAATTTCTAGAGTTTGCACTCGGTTAATCTTTGCTGGAGTTGGGTATTTTCAGGAAAATATTCAAATTGATAATATTCAGCAGGAATCTCCGTCGCAGGTTTTTTATCCTGGTGTGCGATTTCTTGGGCTAGATATTCTACTAAATTGGCGATTGCACTAAAAGATTGTAGTTGAGAAATATTCAGTAAATATCCTGACCATTTTTCTAAGTCTTCAATAAATTTAGTAGCTGCGAGGGAATCTAAACCATAAGTTTCAAAAGATTCTTTCTGGTCAATGGATAAAACAGAAATATGCAATTTTGCTGCTAACCATTGGAAAACCCAGTTTTGGATGGACTCTAAAGAATATTGCTGTGGAAGTTTATCTGGAACCGCAACTTTTGCTTCTGAAGCCACTAATGGTAAATTATCTGTTAAGAAAAGTTCTCGACAAACAAGACGTTGGATTTTTCCACTAGAGGTTTTGGGGAGAGTTCCCGGTTTCAGTAACAAGACACGCTCAACTTGCAGGTCATGTTCGCTCAAAACTTTTTGTCTGATGGCTTTTACCACTTCTTCAACTTTAAGATTACGCAAATAAGTCCGCTTCACCTCAGATGCTATAAATAGACAATCACTTCCATCTATTTCCACCGAAAAAGCCGCAGTGCTGTGGAAAATAAGGGCTGGGTGACTAGATTCTACAGTGTGTTCAATATCCTGAGGATAATGATTTCTGCCTCTAATAATCAATATATCTTTAATTCGTCCAGTGATAAATAATCCAGCTTCATCTTCCCAAAATCCTAAATCCCCAGTTCGCAAAATTGGCTTGCTTGGTATCAGCTAAATAAGCCGAAAATGCTGCTTTTGTTTGTTCTGGTTGACGCCAATATCCTTGGGCTACACTCCCACCAGTCACCCAAATTTCTCCTACTTCACCAGATGCACATCTAGTTAAAGAAACTGGATTGACAATTGTTACTGTTTGGTCAAAGGAAGGATGTCCACAACTGACGATTTTTCGAGAATTTTCAGTTTCTGGAGAGCAATTAATTACCTGATTTTCCTCTAAAGCTTTAGCATCATAAGCCTTAATTATCGGAGATTTTGCCCAGGTTACACCTGTTAATAACAAAGTAGTTTCAGCCATTCCATAAGAAGGACGGAAAGTATTGAGTTGAAATCCACTGGGAACAAATGTGTTGATGAAAGATGTAATTGTTTCGGCTCGGATTGGTTCAGTCTCCATTACAAGCAATTTTCCAGCTACTCAGATCCAGGTTGTTTAAATCTTCTGGTTTTGCTTTCTGTACACAAAGATCATAAGCGAAATTATCAACCACCTGTAGCGGTAACTTTGTATTTGGAAATTACTTTCAACCAACTCATGGGGTCTTGGAGGAATGACATGGGTGGCATTAAGATGGAAGGACATCCCACCGCTATGGGTTGGATGATTCCTGCCACTAATCCCATATCATGGTAAGGTGGTAGCCAGCTAAACACAATACTATCCACATCTTCTTCATAGGTATGTTGAATGACTTGGCAATTATGAACTAAATTGCGGTGAGAAACCATCACTCCTTTGGGAGTACTTGTGGAACCAGAGGTATACTGTAAAAAGGCAATGTGATCGGGTTCTATTTCCACCGGATGAAAGTCCTCAGCTTGATTAGTCACCTGATCCGTCAAAACCCAATTCAATTTTTGAAATGCTTCTGCTTCTACTCCCCATTGTTGAATGGTTTGAAAGATATCTGCGGTGGTTAATAACAGGCTAGCTTCGGCGTCTTGGACAATTGTTTGTAATCTGGATAGTTTTTGGTTACGTTTCGGTGGATAGGCCGGAACCGCAATAATTCCCGCATAAAAACAAGCGAAAAACCCCACCACAAAATCTAATCCGGAGGGATAAAGCAGTAAAGCTCTATCTCCTGGTGAAGAGAGCGATTGGAGATGTGATGCGATCGCCTTGATTTTATTTTCTACTTCTTGGTAGGTTAAACAAGTAGGTTCTTTTTCTGCGTCTTCCAAAAATGTATACGCTAGACGGTTAGGTTGGTGTTTTGCTCGTTGCTGTAGGATTTCTACAAGTGTTTTTACCTGTATAGAGAAATCAGATTTAATTCGGGAATTCATCATTATCGGAGTCGCTTTAATAACCGAGGAAAAACAAAAAACAAAGTTCTACTCAATCTGAAATCAGTTTAAGTTTTATCTTTGTGCAATTGTGGGTTAATTTTTAGTAATCTAACTGTTGCAATCCTACTCAGGATACCACCTCAACAAATTTAAAATTCGCTAAATCCGTGGAGCGGGCATCTTGCCCGCCATTGAGGTCAAGCGGGCAAGATGTCCGCTCCACGACTAAAAATAGCATGAACTATTCTGCTGTAATTTTATACCCAATTAACACGCTTGGCTCTAAGCATCAACTCTATGGCTGTAAATCGTGAGAATTGGGAGGTTTTTCCAGAGGTGCTAATTCTGGTGGGATGTTTTCCGGTTCAGAATTAATTTTGAGGATAGGTTCGGTCTCAGAATCACGTTTCTGAAGCAAAAGTTGAACTTCCCTGTCAAACTGCTTTCTTCCATCGCTAAAAAAGTTCGGTTCTCTAGGATAAAGCGCACTATTTACTGTTTGCTGAAGATTATTAGCTATAGCAGGTGCATTTAATGGTGAGATGATTATTACCAATGCAGTGGCAATGGCGGAAGTGGAGAAGATTTGATCTAGGCTCATGTCAAAACTCCTAACGAGAATGGCATTGATGTTTATACTTAACACCAATGCCACATTGTTCTCCAAGGAACTAATTAGAAGACTCTGGTTTAAGTATAATCAACTCAATTGCCGTTGTGCTTCTATTCTACTGTTTTTTCAACTCCCCAGCCGGATTCGAACCAGCGACCAATCGATTAACAGTCGATCGCTCTACCACTGAGCTACTGAGGAACGCTCGCATTTCATAATAGTAAACCTAAAATTAGAATTTGGCAAGTACTTTAACTAAAAAATTTCTAAATTTATTTATAACTGCTTAATTACATAATTTTTGCCAGCAAAAAACCTCTCTGAAACCGATAACAGAGATTTTCGGCGACTATAATCAAGCTATTTTAACCCCATACGTAATTCAGCTAGACGCTGCCTGGCTCTAGCATCAATACTATTGGCTAAAAATCTACTTTGAGATTGTCTGCGTGATTGGTATTTATCTCGCATTCGACAGATAGTAGTTTTAACTTCGTTACATAGTTGATTAGCTGATAACCATTCAGCTCCATAGCCCTGCACCATTAACTGCTGCGCCCGATCTGATGTGGCAACAATTACACGAGAAATCAGTGCTTGAGCGATTTGGTGACGGAAGGATGCACAGGATTTTTCAATATAAGTATCTGCGGTTTGTCCAAAATCTGTATAATAAACAGATAAAAGATGAGTAATAGTTTCTTTATTACTAGCAGTGTTTTGATAGTGGGCGTCAAACACTATTTGAGTTGCATAGCCTTGAAAAGAGCTATAGTTCGTCATTACTTCTACTAATTCTTCCCGTGCTGCTTCTAAACCATCATAATCACGGGTTTTTTTCAAGCAAGGCCAAGCACCTATGATGTTGTAGCCGTCTACAAGCAGAACGGCTTGGAGTAAAGAACGAGACATGATTTTTAATCACAATTTTCTAGAGTTAACAAAATTCATCCATAAGTCTTATAGTAATGGAAGCATCACCTGTAACACTATGTTACAGATGAGAAAAAATGTCCTGATTTGGCAATATTCAGCCTTCAGACAGAGGTAATGAGGTGCAAAAGTCTTTACTTAAAAGGCTTGCCACAGTTTTAGATCATTGAGAATTTAATTTTAATAATTACTAAGAATTTGTATTGAAATATACTATTTTTAATGATAATTTTAGCGTTTGAGATACTACAGCCAGGAGTAACAGTAGCAGGGGGAAAGGAAGTTATTCTTCCTCATCCCCCTGATTAAGCAATGTTTGGGTTGAGCAAACGTTGTTTAAGACGTTGAGCTTCACCAAAATCGACCAGTGAGCCTTTTTCTAGCAAGAAAGCACCATCACAGTAATCTAGTTCGTCTAAGCGATGAGTTACCCACAAAGCGGTGATACCTCGACTTTTCACAAGACGGCGGACACTAGCAACTAAATCCAGTTGGCTATCTGGATCTAGTAAAGCTGTAGGTTCATCCAATAGTAAAACTTCACAGTGACGGGCATCGCCCCAGCAATTGCGACTCGCTGCTTTTGTCCTCCCGAAAGAGCATAAATCGGGCGTCTTTGTAAAGATAGTAGATTGACAGCACTTAAAGCTTCTTCTACTCTGGCTCTGACTATAGCAGGAGGCAATTTTTCTTCCACTAGCCCAAAAGCAACATCAGCACCAACTGTTGGCATTACCAGCTGGTGATCAGGATTTTGAAAAACAAAACCCAGGGGAGACAGAACCCCGATTTCCCCAGATTGGGGAGCTAATAAACCTGCGATTAGCCTCAACAGAGTTGATTTACCACTACCATTTGTACCCAGAAGCATCCAAAATTCTCCCTGGGGTACTTTTAAAGAACAAGTTTTAATCACTTGCTCTCCACTAGGCCAGAAGAAGTTTAAATTTTTTACCTCGATGCCAATTGCCGTCATGTACACACCTTAGTTATTCAGTAGCTAAGGCGAAAAAGCCTGGTGCTCTTCCACCACCAACAGCTACACCATCTTTCTGAACAATTTGAACTCCAGAAATTTCGCTGGCGCGGACAGCAATTTTTTTCTCTGTCTTACCCTCGCACTTGAGTTCTACAATGTCAGGGTTCCCAGAACGCATTGCCGCTAAAATCAATTGATAGATAGCCTCAGCATCTTCAGCCGATTTACGTTGCACTGATATTGGGAAAGCAGTATTTTTGATGCTTAAGTCGATGGTAAACATTTAAAATTATTAATTTTCAGTCTGTGGAATCATTCTAGCGTCGGATTGGTGAATTAGTGATGGGGAGTTAGGAAAATGGGGAGGTGGAAGAGGCAGGGGGGCAGGGTGCAGGGTGCAGGGGGGAGGTGGAAGAGGCAGGGGGGCAGGGTGCAGGGTGCAGGGGGGAGGTGGAAGAGGCAGGGGGGCAGGGTGCGGGGAGCAGGGGGGAGGTGGAAGAGGCAGGGGGGCAGGGTGCGGGGAGCAGGGGGGAGGTGGAAGAGGCAGGGGGGCAGGGTGCGGGGAGCAGGGGGGAGGTGGAAGAGGCAGGGGGGCAGGGTGCGGGGAGCAGGGGGGAGGTGGAAGAGGCAGGGGGGCAGGGTGCGGGGAGCAGGGGGGAGGTGGAAGAGGCAGGGGGGCAGGGTGCGGGGAGCAGGGGGGAGGTGGAAGAGGCAGGGGGGCAGGGTGCGGGGAGCAGGGGGGAGGTGGAAGAGGCAGGGGGGCAGGGTGCGGGGAGCAGGGGGGAGGTGGGGAGAGGGAAAGATGAGAATTTGATTTTGAATTGTGAAGGTGTTGTTTGATAGGGTTTTCAGGTTCTACACCTATGTTTTTGGGATATTAATCAAAATTAAAGCGGAATTTTCTCAATAATCTTGTGGAAAAATGAGAGCTTTGCACCTAGAATGATTAAAGACGGTAAAAAATTGTAAACTAGGTTGACAACCTGGTTAAAATTCTGTATTTAGATTTCCGATGGAATTCTGTATACAGACAAAAATTGTACTTATAAAATTTTGGAGATTTTTCTAATGACCATTGCTGTAGGACGCGCCCCTAGTAGAGGGTGGTTCGACATTCTGGACGACTGGTTGAAGCGCGATCGCTTTGTCTTCGTAGGTTGGTCAGGAATATTACTATTCCCCTGTGCCTTCCTAGCATTAGGCGGCTGGCTCACAGGTACAACCTTTGTCACTTCTTGGTACACCCACGGTTTAGCATCATCCTACTTAGAAGGTGCTAACTTCCTGACAGTAGCAGTATCAACCCCAGCCGATAGTATGGGACATTCCCTATTATTGTTATGGGGACACTGAAGCTCAAGGTAACTTAACCCGTTGGTTTCAACTGGGTGGACTGTGGCCTTTCGTAGCTTTGCATGGAGCATTCGGTCTAATTGGCTTCATGTTGCGCCAATTTGAAATTGCCCGTCTAGTGGGAATTCGTCCTTATAATGCTCTCGCCTTTTCAGGACCAATTGCAGTATTCGTCAGCGTTTTCTTAATCTACCCCTTAGGACAATCTAGCTGGTTCTTTGCACCCAGCTTTGGTGTAGCGGCGATTTTCCGGTTTCTACTATTCCTACAAGGGTTCCATAACTGGACATTAAACCCCTTCCATATGATGGGTGTCGCTGGTGTTCTAGGTGGTGCGCTATTGTGCGCCATTCATGGAGCAACAGTAGAAAATACCCTGTTTGAAGATGGAGAAGGCTCTAACACATTCCGCGCCTTCAATCCCACCCAATCAGAAGAAACCTATTCAATGGTGACAGCAAACCGTTTCTGGTCACAGATTTTTGGGATTGCTTTCTCTAACAAACGCTGGTTGCACTTCTTTATGTTGTTTGTACCAGTCACAGGCTTATGGATGAGCGCAGTGGGTATTGTCGGTTTGGCACTTAACCTGCGGGCTTATGACTTCGTTTCCCAAGAATTACGGGCAGCAGAAGACCCTGAGTTTGAAACTTTCTATACCAAAAACATTTTGCTGAACGAGGGTATCCGCGCTTGGATGGCTCCTCAAGACCAACCCCACGAACAATTTGTCTTCCCTGAGGAAGTATTACCTCGTGGTAACGCTCTCTAATTAGGAGCAGAGGGGAAAGAGGCAGGGGGCAGGGGGCAGGGGGCAGGGGGCAAGGGGCAGGGGGCAAGGGGCAGGGGGAGAAGAGGAAAAGGGGCAGGGAGAAAGAGAATTTAAAATATATTCTCCCCATCTCCCCACCTCCCCATCTCCCCACCTCCCCACCTCCCCACCTCCCTATCTTCCTCTCCCCCCTGCACCCCGCTCCCTGCCCCCCTGCCTCTTCCACCTCCCCAAATTCCCTAATTCCTGACATTTTTTTTAAAACTATTGTCAGGAATTTTTTTTGTGTTATAGTAATCTCAGGTTACAAGCCCGGAGTTACAAAACTCTGCCCTTTGAAAAATTAGTCCATTCAGGCAACAAGGAGGTGATGCCCATGATAGAAAGTAGTAAACGCATGGGTCATCAAGTTGTAGTTAGCCGGCTGTGCGCCGGGGCTGTTCTCTAAAAGTTAGCTTTAGTTATTTGCAAATAACTTTGTTATGGCAATGAACTGAGCTATAAATCGGAGTTCCTTCCGGCAGTCTGGTTACAATTTGAAGACCCGCTACACCGCTCTAAATTAGATTCTCCAATCTATATTTAGAGCGGATAGTTTTTTTAGGGTATTTTTGGTATACACTTATCTCTACAAATAATTTTATTGTATAAATATTATCCTGGAAAAATTTATAAATATCGGATATTCTACAAAACGTTAATTTTGAGTCTAAACAACTAAAGCCAGATCAAATAAATCTATCAAGAGTTAGGGCTAGAGTACCAACTGCGTACAGTTATTATGTAGTTGGTGCTCTAGCCCTACATTCGTTGTATATTAAGTAAAAAATACTACCAAAATAGGAGTTTTCCAATGGCGCAACTACTCACAGAGGGAGAAATTCAATCACGAGCGCAGAATTTATCGGGTTGGACTGTAGAAAAATCCAAGTTACAAACTACCCGTAAATTTAAAGACTTTATCCAAGCGATTGAATTCGTAAATAAGCTGGTAGAACCGGCGGAGTCTGCCGGACATCATCCAGATATAGAGGTTTCTTACAACACAGTTAAGATTACTTTGACTACTCATGATGCCGGAGGGTTAACATCCAGAGACTTTGACCTAGCAACAATAATTTCTCAGATTAATTAAAGACTGAATTGTTCAATA
This sequence comes from uncultured cyanobacterium, assembly GCA_963766435.1. Classification (GTDB taxonomy): domain Bacteria; phylum Cyanobacteriota; class Cyanobacteriia; order Cyanobacteriales; family Nostocaceae; genus CAVXZH01. The sequence continues at coordinate 94,047 of CAVXZH010000006.1, read as the reverse complement.
GAAAGAACATAAATTCAGATAAATTCCCATCTTAATTGCAAAAATTAGTCACAAAACTCAGAGTAGACGGAGCATATATCTAAATAGTTCCCACCCAGCACATCAGAATTTAAATGAAATATTCTGATGTGCTTTTTTAGTGATTTATACCAATAATTTGGATGCAGCACATCAAAATATTTGTCTTAAAATATCATGTGATATTTTTTTCATAAAAAATTTTCCCCCTCAGATGTTTTTCTCTGATTTATGGTTATAAAATGTAGAGGCTAGCTTTTGCATAAGTTAATTACATTGAACTTTAACAAGAAGTTCGGTCAGGAATAGCTTGGCAAAAATTAGGATTGTCATAGTGGCAGCTATACCTTATTCATAGGTTGTCATCAGATCTGGTATTTCTGATAGCTAGGTGCGGCGAAAACAATTATCTATACAAGGTGTGAGGAGAAAACGAAAAATGTCTAATCTCTTGTGGAAGTCTCTGGTGGTTAGTCCAGCAGTTTTAGCAGCAAGTTTGTTAGTTTCAACAACGACAATAGCGGCTACTAATAATACTGCTGATGTACCAGTTTCCCAAAAACAAGCTACAGCAGAAGTAGCTCAAAAGCCTGTAATATTAGCACAAACTGCTAATGATACCAAAGTTTTAGATCAAGTTAAACGCTACAACAACGAAGGCAATAACTCTCGTTCTCAAGTCACCTCAGTTTCTCAATTTTCAGATGTACAGCCTACAGATTGGGCATTCCAAGCTTTACAGTCCTTAGTAGAGCGTTATGGTTGTATTGCTGGTTATCCTAATGGTACGTATCGGGGTAATCGGGCTTTAACTCGTTATGAATTTGCGGCTGGCTTGAATGCTTGTTTGGATCGAGTTAATGAATTAATTGCCACAGCTACAGCTGATTTGGTGAAAAAAGAGGATTTAGCTACTATCCAACGGTTACAAGAAGAGTTTTCCGCCGAATTGGCAACTTTACGTGGTCGTGTAGATAATCTAGAAGCGCGGACTGCTGAATTAGAAGCTCATCAGTTTTCTACTACTACCAAATTATCTGGTGAAGTTATTTTAGCTGGAACTGATGCTTTTGGTGGTCAAACTGGTAAAAATAATCGGGCTGTTTTCCAAGATAGAGTCCGTTTAAGCTTAAATACCAGTTTTACCGGGAAAGATATCTTAACTACCCGACTCACAGCGGGGAATGCGACACCCTTTTCTATCAAGAATATAAATGGTGGAGCTATTAGTAATACTAAGGATGCAGAAGGTTTCCAAACCTTTAACATCAATGGTAATAGTGCTAACAATAGTATCAAGATAGACCGTTTGACTTATCAAGTACCTATTGAACTGGCTCAAGTTTACATTGCTGGTGCTGGCGGGCAACATAGCCATTATGCTGCGGTAAATAATCCTTATTTCTTTGATAAAACTGACGGTGGGAATGGTTCTTTATCTACCTTTGCTTCCGAAAACCCGATCTATCGGATTGGTGGTGGTGCAGGTGTATCCCTGAGCGTACCTTTTGGTAAGCCTAGTGGTGGTAGTCTCAAACCTAGTGCTCTGACTGTAGGTTATTTAGCCTCAAATGCTAATAACCCTACCAATGGTAATGGTTTATTTAATGGTAACTATGCCGCTTTAGGCGAATTGAGCTTCAATTTAGGCGATCGCATTGCTTTAGCTGCTACTTATGTCCACGGTTACAATGGTACTGGTGGTGCTTTATTCGATGGTGGTGGTATCCAAGGTACAAATACTGCCATAGTTGGGACTAGCCAAATCAATAATTTGACCAATGCTACTTCTAGTAACTCCTACGGTTTATCCGCTGCGATTAGACCTAGTGATAAATTGTCATTAAGTGGCTTTGTATCCTATCACAATCTCAAAGGGATTGGTGCCGGTGATGATTTTGAAGGCTGGAGCTATGGTGCTGGTCTAGCATTACCTGACTTTGGTAAAAAAGGGAATGTCTTGGGTATCTTTGGTGGTGCACAACCTTATTCCTTAAATCATCAAGGTACTACTGGTAAGAGCGTTCCCTATCACATTGAAGGTTTCTACAAGTATCGTGTATCCGATAATGTCTCCATTACTCCTGGTGTGATTTGGCTGACTTCTACTGGTCAGAATAGCAACAATGAGGATGCGATTATTGGTACCCTCAGAACCACGTTCACTTTCTAGAAAGAAAAGTGCAGCAGGTCGGGAATAATCTCGCGGGATTGTTCCCGACCTTCAGAATAACAAATTACACCTGCTTATAACTTTTCCAACACCCTCTGAGGCAGAATCAACTAACTTTCCGAGTAGTGAATAGTAAATAATCTAAAGGTTCAGTTTTTTCAAATTCAAAGTAATCATTACTTTTTAGGGAGATGAAGGCAAAATTTTGCTCACTTATTAGTAAATCGATAAAATCTTGAGCATCCTTCAGCGCAAATTCCTCACCTATCCAACAACGCATAGCTTTCTCTGAATAGTCGATGCTTTTACCAGTAGGACTATAGCAAATCACTTCAAATCTTTTTAAAGCAAAAAGTTGATATATTTCAATTTTCCATTTTTTATAATCTATGGTCTTCATTAAATATTTATTCATGGTTTTTCCGCGTTAGATTAAGACTGTCATTGAGAACAAATGGACAAAAAAGTGTTTAAAAAGGTTGTTTTTGTGAACCCACGAGTTAATGCTGCAACAGAAAAACTACAAGCATCAGTTTTTATTATGTGTTTATCATAAAATATATCTTACTATTTAAGGTGGTAAAGTTTATGTTTCTTCATATAAATGTTATTTTTCCTCATAATTTTCACTATCAGTAAATCTGGAAATGCCCAGAAAGTATTAACAATCAATATATTCACAGTATTTAAGACTGGTTTTATGTCATTCATTTCTTTTTTTGGTTCTAGATGAATTAATTAAAAATTCATCATCAGAAAATGCTTAGTAACTATTTATACTTTACTGAGTCTGTTGTTACTGCTTTATTGTTAAGTATCACCAACGATAGAAAGTAGCAATTTTAATATTTATACTAGTATGGTAATCGGATAATATTATAAGTTAAAATACTGGATTAGTGGCTTAAGCTAAGTGATAGCACTAGCTAGTAATCTACCGAATCTTGTATCTACATTAAGTAAACAGGGTGCATAAAATGACTGAATTAGATGAAATATACGGACTACGCAAATCTACTACAACTCAAGAAGCTAAATTAGTAGCAAAGCGATTTAGTAGTGCTATTAATGATTTTCGATGGAGATGTGACTACTTAAAATTCTGTGAAGTATTAGGTTTTTCACCTAGTGATTATGCTAAGAAAGAATACCAAAGATTTTTACAATTAGCGGAGTCATTACACGCCTTTGATACGAAGTCTTTAGCTAAATTAATTGATGCTGGTGAAGGGAGGTCTTCATAATCCAGGTTAATTAAGGAAAAAGATAATTACCAGATTTAGAGTATTCAACCACAAAATATCTGGATATATTAGCTTCTATCGAGGGGGGTAATTGTTTCCCCCTTTGAGAAGCGCCTAAAATTTTAGACTTCACCACCGACAACTACATCACGAATACGTAAACTCGTGACCACCACAACCTACAGGTAGTCCATTTTGTCCCCCCTTACCACAACCACCAGACTCATCCCAATAAAAATCATCACCAATAGCTTCAATATCTGCTAGAGTTTGGAAAACGTTGCCAGAAAGGGTAACATCTTTTACCGGATCTGTAATTCTACCATTTTTAATCATCCAAGCTTCTCCAGCGCTAAAGGTAAACATTTCACCATTAGTCATACCACCTAGCCAATTCCGGGCATATACTCCCTCTTTGATATCAGTAAATAAATCAACTACTGGTGTACTACCTCTTTCAATCCAAGTATTCGTCATCCTGACAATGGGACTAAAATGATAATTTAGACAACGAGCATTACCAGTTGGTGCGGCTGCTAATTTTCCCGCAGTTTCACGAGAATGTAAGCGTCCTACTAAAATTCCATCTTCAATTAGTTGAGTTGTACTGGCAGGTGTACCTTCATCATCATAAAAATAGCTACCACGATGCCCTAAGGGCGCTGCACCATCAAAAATTTGTAACTCTGGTGGTTGCAAAGCGTCTTCCCATCGTCATTGCTTCTAACAAATCAGGGTTTTCATAAGCCATATCCGCTTCGGAAAGATGTCCAAAGGCTTCATGGACAAATAAACCACTCAGAATTGGGTCAATCACCACAGTGTAAGTATTACCTTTGACTGATGGTAAAGATAAAGCCGCTACAGCTCTTCCGGCGGCACCTTTAACTTGCTCATCCAAATTAGTCAAGTCTTCGTAAGCTTTGCGAGACCCAGCCGTTTCTCTACCAGTTTGTACGGTTTCACCATTTCTAGCTGTAGCCGCAAATCGCATTTCCATATCTACCCAAGATTGTTCAATCAAGGTATCTTCTGAAGTAGCTAAGATAACTCTTTGAGCATTATCGCTGTAGCGCACTGAGGTAGTAGTAATTTGAGAATTAGTGCTTCTCAGTATTTCTGTATAGCGATCGCACAATTCTTTTTTCTGTTGCAGCGGAATTTTCCGGGGATTAGTACCTGTTAGAGGTAAACTACAGATAATCTGTGCTTTGTCAATCGGTGCAAGTACAGTGTTCTCATTTCCTACCATCCGTGCATAGGCGATCGCTTCTTCAATGCGTTCTTTAATAGTTGCTAATTGATTAAAGCTACTTAGTCCCCATCCACCTTTGTAACAAGTACGAATATGTCCACCAATAGAGATACTTTCGCTGAGAGTTTCCACATGATCACCACGCAATAAGATATCTGTTCCTTCCGATGCTTCTAGCCGAATCATGAGATAGTCTACACGGGATGAATAACGAGAGATTAACTCAGAAAGTAAATTTTGGGCGTCGATAAGTGTAGTATGCATAAAAAATAAAAACTTGAACAAGAAATTAGCAGTCAGAATAAATTAGTGCGGTTTATACCGAATAAACTGAAGGATATCGCATTTTTGAAAAAATTCCTCTGTTTCTCTGTTTCTAATTTCCCATGCTCTGTGAAGAGCGTGAGCGCAAAATACAATCAGCACTTAACAAAGTAAAATTTTTGCTTTGTAAAACTGAACACTGTTTTGTCAGGTTGTCCAAGGCTAGATTTTCCCCATTCTGTAAGTTACTGAGAGCTTCTGTATAAGCTGGCTGAAAACTTTTCAACCATGTTTTATCAGTTAAAAACTCAGGTTTAAAAGTATTATATTCCAACAACCAAAATTTGAGACTATACTTTTGAATTAACTGTTGTACTACAGCTAATTTCCGACTGTATTGAGCAGAAATTAAATCAATAGTACGTTGGCGAATTTGAGAATAATATTTAAGATGAAAGGGAAGTGCATATTCTTTACCTACTAAAATAGACCGTTGAGCGAAAGTGGGAATATTATCTACCTCCTCAGAAAGGGAAGCAATTAAACTATCTTTTGGTTGTTGCTGTAAAAATTGATAAAGTGCTGATTCTCCAGAAATTTTATACCCTGTAGTTGGAAAGCGTCCGGAAACCTGAGGATAGATCACAAGTATACCTACTAAAACCAAGGCTAATCCCATCTCCCATCCTCGTCGCTTTCGGGAATGAGATTGAGAATTAAATAGCCTATCTAGTATAACAGTTAAAGTGATTCCGGCTAGCATGGACATCACAATGCGGAAAGTATGAACTGTATATCGGCTAGGAAAAAATAGCCTCAGCATTAAACCATGCGCGACAAAATATAGGATTACAGAAACAACAACAATAGATATTAGTAATGAGACTTTACTTTTGAGTAAATTCATTAACGGGAAATGAGTCTGATGATAGTACACCAAAGGAAAAAACAATCCTAACCAAATGAACGGTGGCATTAATGGTGGTAGAATACCACTATGTTGTCCTATCAGCCAAAATCGCCAGGGATTAGGATCAAAAAAAGGATGTCGTCCTTCTAACCAGTGTTCTGGCATTGTCGCAGCTTGAGCAGCTGTCACTACTGGACCGAATTGAGAAGAAGCTAAGATATACGGTATAATTGATAGTAAACCTAATATCAAAAATGTTGCTAGCCATAGATAATTACTATGTAATTTGCCATAGTTACTTGTCAGGAATTGCCAAACCAAAATTCCTATAGAAATCAATAAAAGTGGTGGATACAAAAATCCTTCTAGTACAATTATCACACCGACAATTACCCAAGATTGACGTAAAAAGTAGTAGAAAAAAGCCAATAATAAAGGATAAATAAAAGCTCTGGGTGTTGCCGAAACTAAATCATCTTTAAACCAAAGACTTTGGTTGAGTAATAAACTACTAATAAATCCCGTAGCAGCTACAGGAAATAATTCTAGAGATAGGTAAAAACTATAGATAGTAGTGACTAAACCCAAAACAATAGGTAATATTTTACTTAAAAAAAGTGGATGACATCCTAGAGTAGCCATTAGTTTATAAATAGCAGCATATCCAACCGGAGTAATGGATTGGAAATAATCAGCAATTAAATCATGGGGGAGGATATCTGGATCAATAAATCTTTGCATCCAAAACACATATTCACGAGCGTCTTTCTGGACAACATACTCCATATTAAATGCTCTTTGTAGTCCAAAAATACCATATAATACTGCAAATCCCAGGCTGAGAATTAACCAGAATAAAACTGAATTTCTCTTTTTGTTAATTATCTGATACCAATTTTTATGCATGGGGAGAATACTCAAAAAAGTAGGAGTGGGGAGAGTAGATTTTGGTTTAATTTTTAATTTTTTGTATATTGTTACACTTTTCAGCTTGATTTTGGCTAAAAATTGGTTATAATACAAAGCATCGAGTATTCTTACGTAAACTATCCTTTGTTATCGCACTTAGTATAAAATAACAGATTTAGCGGGGAAGAATTCTTGATTTCTGTCTAACAAATGCTGTTTTAGCACAGATTTTTAAGTTTAATTCATTTCAATAACCAAAATATATGTTTATCCAACAACTCATCAAAGATCCGATATATTTTTTCCGAATTGTGACAATTCTCATCTTTTCTATTACTTTACATGAACTAGCTCATGGGTGGGCGGCAATAAGTCAAGGAGATGATACACCACAAAAAACTGGTCATCTTACTCTCAATCCTGTAGTTCATATGGGATGGGAATCAATTATCTTTCTTTGTATTGCAGGTATAGCTTGGGGACAAATGCCTGTAAATCCGGATAAATTTCGTTCTAAAAAAATAGGGAATATTTTGGTGTCAGCTGCTCGTCTCGGTGTCAAATCTAGTCTTAGGTATTCTTTTTACTATATTGCTGAAAATGAATTATCACTCTATTCTGCCGGCATTCATAAGTGTTGAATTTATCGAAATAGCAGCAAAAATAAATTTAGTTTTGTTTTTGTTTAATCTCCTACCAATTCCCCCCCTGGATGGTTTCCATGTTTTCAGCGAAATTTTTCCTCCTTTAAAGACATTAGAACAATATAGAACTTTTGGTTTGCTAATACTATTTATGATTCCCGGATTAGGCCGAGGATTATATTCAATTGCTAATGCTATTATCCACGCAATAGTTTTTGTGTAAAAAAAGCCTGTGATATTTAGTATTTAAAAAAAGAGGGGGATTTATATATATATTTATATACTTTATTAGTGTCTTGTTTAGCTTTAAAAGCCCCTCTCCGCGTTGGCTACAGTACACACAGGGGCGTATGCAATACGCCCCTACTTGTATGCACACGGGTAGTCTTATTAAGGAGAGGGAGAGGGTTGGGGATGGGTTATGTCAGCACTCTTTACTGCCTTCTGACTGTAATACTCAGTTTGAGGATAAACACTAATAATACTATTATCAACGACAAAGAAAGTCCCTTCTTGCTCATGTTTAGAAAATTGTAAATGAGGATATTTAGCAAGAAGTTCTGCCGCAGTCATAGTTTTAGCTACCATTGCATCTGGTAAAAGTCCAGTAGAACCAATGTAGAAAACTAAGGGAGAAATTTGTTCACGATAGATTTTATCTACATATTCTTCTAACTGATGACTCGCAATTGCTAGTGCCGCAATAAACTCTTCTTTGGTAACAGATTCACCAGATTTTTTAGCTTGTAAAACCTGGACTAACTGAACAGCACCAATTTTACTCAGAATCGCTGTCACTAAACCATTTTCTTCTAAACCAAGAAAATCATCGAAGATTGGTTTCATCAATTCATCAACTTTAGTAATCTTGAGTCGAGGTGAAAGTGGTTTATGTTGAACAGTAATATGCTGATTAAGTTGCATATTAAATCTAGGATTATTTACAATTTCCCCACTTTCTTGATTGCAAAACTGATATCTTCTTTCCAGAAATTTATTTGCGGAATGTAGTTTACTCAGATTCAGAATTTCTTGACTACCAATATCAATTTTATAGCTAACTCTTGCCTCAATTTTTCCATCAACTATTGCTTCTTGAATATCGCTATATTCATTAGTTTTTGGAAAATTTAGGTAAATATTTTTAGACAGATGATGCTTTTTTAATTCATCTAATTGAGGTTTAACAAACATATCTGACTCCTCGCGTAGATAAGCAGAGATAATGCTAGAAAGTATTTTGATTTCTGCTAATTGCTTAAACAAACCATCAATGCTGCTATAATAACCATCAAAAGGTACTAGGGGTAAGTTATCTAATTGAATGGTATATTCAGTATGAAAGTTAAATTCTGCGCCATTAATTACCCCTTTAGCTTTCAGCAAATCAAATGCTTTTTTGTTACTAATTTTGACTTGGATAGATTTGACATTAATTTCACCATCACTAACAATTGTGTAATTGTTAAAATTGGCTAAATCATTAGTTAATAAACCTGCAACCTCAACAATTGGGGTTTTATCTTCAGCTTTAACTAGTTTGATTTTGCGGTTAATTAGCATATTTATAGTCGCGGTGTTGCGATTAATTGCAAACACACCCATGTTCACGTATTCACCTTGAATTATACATTCTGTCTGTAACCAAGGTTTGATTATTTCCCCATTTTCATCTCTGACACCGTTAATCCGTTTGATGCCTTTTCTTTGGTAATTATCTTGTAAATCCTGGATATTGATGATAATATTTTGGCGGTATTGATTAAGAATTTGGATCACTTCTATCAGAGAGGTTCTCTGATTTAATTTCACCTGCTTATTTATTTCATGCTCTCTGAGTACATTGGGATAGAATATAGCAATCTCAATATCTTGAGCAAAGTTAGTTAGCTCATCATTGGTCAAAGCTTTGATGTGCTTTTCGGTTAAAGTCGCATCAAAAGTACTCGCAATCGCATATTTGGCAATATTTAAATTTCCTTCAGATAAATTAGTTCTGGCAAAGGCATAAACTGATTCATGATTCTGAGCTACAGGTACATCTAATTGCTGATAAATATCGCTGGAAATTTGCTTATATTTATAGATAATACCTGATTCTTCCGGTAGCAGTCCCAAAATTTTTAATGTCTGATTTGTGCCTTTGATTTTCTTAGCATTTCTAGAGAAAAATACCTGATAAACGTAATCACTAGACAAAGTTTCTTCTATGGCTAGAGTTACACCATCATCTAATAATTTAGCATTGCTATCAATAGCATCAGAGTTGATTACTAAATTAACTTGGTCTACTAAATAGTGAGCTTTTTCCTGTCCAGCTAGGTTATAAAGAGTGAATTTTGTGCTTTTAGTAGCTAGGGATTTTTGGACGATGTTTTTTGGTAAAATCATATAGCAAGGAAGTAAGGAGTAGGAAATAGGAATTAGGAAAATATTGTCTCTAGACTAAATTTTTCATAGCTGTCTTTAATCAATAGAATGGATTGATAACAACCATGAATTGATGGGTATGGCTTAATCTGCTCATCGCTAGGTTCATAACTCTATAGTACATCTGTACTATTAAAATGTCAAGCCTTTCTTAAGACCAGGATAATTGATGGTTAATTACCAACTGACAACGATTAAGGTAATATTATAGAAAGCCCTTTGAAACTGATTAACTAAAATAATGGCGAGAGATTTACGCGGATTCATCAAAATTCTGGAAGAAAAAGGGCAATTACGGCGAATTTCCGCTTTAGTTGACCCAAATTTGGAGATGGCGGAAATTTCCAACCGGATGCTGCAACAGGGTGAGACCTGCTTTACTATTTGAAAACGTTAAGGGTTCATCCTTCCCGGTAGCCATAAACTTAATGGGTACAGTAGAAAGGATTTGCTGGTCAATGAATATGCAACATCCAGAGGAGTTGGAGACTCTGGGGAAAAAATTGAGTCTGCTTCAACAACCAAAACCGCCCAAAAAGATTTCTCAAGCGATAGACTTTGGTAAAGTGCTATTTGATGTCCTGAAAGCGAAACCAGGACGAGACTTTTTCCCCAATTGTCAACAGGTGGTAATTTCTGGGGATGATTTAAATTTAGATATGTTGCCTTTAATCCGTCCTTATGTTGGTGATGCTGGGAAAATCATCACTTTGGGGCTGGTAATTACTAAGGATTGTGAAACGGGAACCCCAAATGTAGGAGTATACCGATTACAACTGCAATCTCCTAATACCATGACGGTTCACTGGTTATCAGTGCGGGGAGGAGCTAGACATTTACGAAAAGCCGCTGAACGTGGTCAAAAATTAGAAATTGCGATCGCCCTGGGAGTTGACCCTTTAATTATTATGGCAGCTGCCACACCTATCCCTGTGGATTTGTCAGAATGGTTATTTGCCGGACTTTATGGTGGTTCCGGTGTGCAATTAGCCAAATGTAAAACTCTAGATTTAGAAGTTCCCGCAGATTCAGAATTTGTCTTAGAAGGGACAATTACACCAGGGGAAGTTTTACCGGATCGACCCTTTGGTGATCATATGGGTTATTACGGAGGTGTAGAAGATTCACCGTTAATCCGCTTCCATTGCATGACACATCGGAAACAACCGATTTATTTAACTACCTTTAGCGGACGTCCACCGAAAGAAGAAGCGATGATGGCGATCGCACTCAATCGGATATATACCCCAATTCTCCGACAACAAGTTTCCGAAATTGTAGATTTCTTCTTACCAATGGAAGCTTTAAGTTATAAAGCCGCAATTATTTCCATTGATAAAGCATATCCGGGACAAGCACGGAGAGCAGCGTTAGCTTTTTGGAGTGCATTACCACAATTTACCTACACCAAATTTGTGATTGTCGTAGATAAAGATATAAATATTCGTGATCCGCGTCAAGTGGTGTGGGCAATCAGTTCCAAAGTTGACCCCACCAGAGATGTATTTATCCTCCCCAATACACCCTTTGATACTTTAGATTTTGCCAGCGAAAAGCTAGGGTTGGGGGGAAGAATGGGAATTGATGCCACTACCAAAATTCCCCCAGAAACTGAACACGAATGGGGTGCACCTTTAGAATCAGATCCAGACATAGCCAAACTAGTAGAAAAAAGATGGGCTGAATATGGTTTAGCTGATTTGCAGTTGGGAGAAGTTAACCCCAATTTGTTTGGCTATGATGTCAGATAGAATATAATCTGTTCCTGTCTATTACACCTGAACCTCCATTCCCCAGCTGCATCCTGGTAGGGACGAGGGTTGGGGGTTAGGTATTATGTGTTAGGTTAAGGATTATAGACTTGTACAGCACCATTCTAGCTTTTAAGGTAGAATCTGAATTTTCAGCACCACTGTACTGGTTAGATTCCTTGGGGGACACCAACTTACTAGTGCGTGTCTGATAGCATCAATAATAATTTCTTCCGGGAAAGTTGAAACTTGCTCATCAAGTACCAGCTGTCTAACCCGTCCTTGACTAACCTGAAACTCAAAGACCAATTCCCCATCATTGAATCCTGTCGGTAGTGAAATAGATTGCAAATATTTGGTTAGTAGAGAAATTATCTCCGGCTCTAATCCGGTGACATTGATAATTTGTAGTCGATGGACAACAGGTTCAATATCTAACTCTTCCGTGAGTAAATCTGCAAAGGAATCATAACTCATACCCCTCTCCTCTTCCATATAAGAACCTGGGAGATTAATTTCCAAAGATTCACTTCTATCAAGACTGGGTTTAGCTGAAGTCGGAGCAGAACTTAGTGGAGCAGATACCTTTTTCGCTCGAATAGGTTCCATTCCCGGTGCTGGAGCAGATAAATAGTTCACGGTGGAAGCAGTAGCAATAGAACTACCAAAAATACCGTCATAGCTGACCCCTTCCGGCATTTCCACAGGTACTTGTACAGAAACAGAAATCTGTTCGGGATTCACTCGTACATCATCACTGACTGCCACAAAAGCCGTATATTGAGATAATAATTGATAGGTAAGCGCAGTATTTGTCACTGCTTCCACACCTCCTTTAGTTTCTCCACTGACCATTTTATTCATCAAATCTTTGATGCGATCGCGTCCCCAAAGTTGTGCAATAGCTGGATTACCAGTCACCTGAAAATTCACATCGAAAGTATTTTCATAAGGTATCCCCCCCGCAGCAATACCATTGATATGTAATTTACCCGCACGTTTGTCAGGTTTACGACCAAATAACACTAAGGGTTGCTCGGCAAATAAATCGGGTAATAGTGAAGGATACATCATGGGGGATTCTCCATCACCCTGCCATTGCCAATGAATATTAGCTAGAACTGGATTATTGATTTGGTGAAAGAATTTTTCGACAACTTCCGTAGCAGGTTCATCATGACGAATAATATAAGAAATACCCCGTCCTAACTCTGCAAGACGATTGAGTAAGAAACGATTCACCCCACTACCCACACCAAAACTATAAAGTCGGTTTCCAGCTTGGAGATGTTTTTGGACTTGTGACAAAATTTGGTTTTCATTGCCAATATAACCATCAGTCAACAGTATAATACTGCGTAAACGTCCTGGGTCAGTGACTGGAAAATTGAAAACAGCACGAATACCACGAGACATATCTGTTCCCCCACCTGCATTCAACTGATTGATATAATTGATTGCAAGTGAGCGATTTTGGGAGTTATTCGCGAGAGGAACCGGAGCAAGTTGTTGAGTAGTATCAGAAAAATCAATAATGCTAAAAGTATCTTGGGGGTTAAGTCCATTGATAAAGCGACGCATTAATTCCTGACATTGCATCAAAGGAGCACCCATTTGTGAACCTGATGTATCAATCAAAAAGACTACATCCTTAGCGACAATTTGCTCAGAGCGATATTGAATCGCGGGAATAAGATACAGAGCAAAGTGTCCACCTCGTTCATCAGCTTGGGTGAGTAGAGTCGCTTGGGTGTTATCTCCTGCTACTTGATAGCGAACAATCAGGTCTTTATTAGGAATAGTATCTCCTCCTGCTAATTTGACCCGTACCAATTGTCCTTCATGACTAACTTGAATTTGGTGTGAGGGAGATTTAATATTGTGAATTTCTAAACCAGCATCAATTTCGAGAGTGACATGAATATCATGACCAGAGCGCATCCCTGCTGGTAAAATCGGAGCATTCAACCGGGAAGCATCGGGAACTAAATCGGTATCTTGATTAAGAGTCATGGGTGTAGTCGCGGAACCACCCCTGGTGGGATTTCCTTCGATAGCTATTCCGGGAATGTAACCGGGTCCAACTACCATTGGGAAAACAAATTCATAATTTCCGCCGTTGAATTTTAGGCGATCGCAATAATAGATAATGACATCAATTTGCTCACCCGGTTGGATGTTAGCGAGGGATTGAGTGAAGATATTATCGCGTTCTTGTTCTAGAAGTCCGGCGGTGCGTCCTTGTTGTTTAGCTTGTTCATATATCTGTTGGGCTTCTTGACGCTGTTTGATATTGCCTTTGATAGTGCGATCGCCTATCTTAATTAGCATATCATCAACAGCAGCTTCATCTGGCAAAGGGAAGATATAAACAGCTTCGAGGGTGGTAGTAAAAGGATTTTCAAAAGTTTGAGTAACTTGTATCCGGGAGATGTTACCAGCGACTTGAGCTTGAACTTCAGTATGTTTGAGTGGAAAGGCAATATTTTGGTCGGAGGTTTGTAAGTATAAGCCACTAGGTTGGTGCTCTATGGTCTGAGTCATGGTCTTGACCTCATGCTTTGGTTGGTTATCTCTAGCGTAGATAAGTTTTTTGCGAAGATGTGCTCACCTTTGTGCTCAGTTATTGGTTCAGTAATTAATTGCTAAATATCGGTTTTTACTAGAGAATATGTTGAATATCTTTTATAGGAAAGTCAAGTTATAGAAACCCAATTTGATTGATAAGGGTTAGTAGCAGCATACTACAGCAATTTTCATGTAGATAAACCACGTTTTTATGTTTCGCGCTAAGACACAAAGGCGCAAAGGAAGTAATATACTGTGGTGTGATTACATGAAAACTGCTGTAAGTATTGACTATGCATTTAGATATGAAGGTTTTTTTCAATAATTAATTAGGAGTTTTATAGTATAGAATATGAAAATTATTCAGGAAGTTTCTTTAATTAGTGTTGGAAATTTTGAAGAATCAAGAGATTGGTCAATCATTCGGAGTGAAATTCGTCATGCTATCTCTCTTGTTGTACATCCTCCTGGTACAGCTAGTTTTACAATCAATCCCCTCAAACATGGTAATGGTGTGAAGCCAATTAAAGAAGCTTGTATGATGGCATTAAGAGATACATTTGAATGGAAATTAGAAACTCCTGTTAATTATGCTACTAAATCCCCAGGAAAAGTTGATGCTACAAAAAGATTAGATAACTATCTTTTCGCTCTTGAGTGGGAAACAGGTAATATTTCCTCAAGTCATTGATAGTTGTGATGTAGTTGTTTTACGATGCTTAGATTTCTTGATTCCTCTTGCTGATTCCCATTCTTCAACAATTCCATTAGTCAAATCATTCAATCTTTCTACTGCTGGTTCTGTATCCCCAATTTCCGAACCAATCCAGTAACGATGCAACTTTTCTGCTGCATAGAATGTAGTTCCAGAACCTCCAAATGGGTCAACTACAATTTGTCCTGGATTTGATGACATTGCGATAATTCTTTCTAGCATAATCGGAGCAAGTTCGTTAGGAACTCGTTTTTTATGCTGACGATGACGAACTGGAGGAATATCAATCCACATTTCCTCTGTTAATGTCCATAAAATTTCATTAGAATTACCTTCATTAGCATCTTGCCAAACTTCTTCTGGTGTATCCCAAACATCCATTAAGTTAATACCTTTTTCATTCAATTTTTTGCGATGTCCTCCATAGTCCCGAATTTCTCCATGACAATGCCGACATACTTGAATTGGTGTATAAACTTTGTTGAAAACCGTGGGTTCTCCTTTGGTATAATATAATAATCCGTAGTGAGCCGGAGACATTTTCTTCCCTCTAGGAAAGGCTTTTGGCATTCTGCAAGCAATCCAATGCCGGAATGACATTTCTTGTTGATTTAAGTATGCACCATATTCTATACACCATTTTGGTAAATTGAATACAAATAAACTTCCACCAGATTTAAGCACTCGAATACTTTGATTTAGCCATTGTTTTGACCATATTAGATATTCATCTTCTGCTATTTTATCACTTACATTTTTGCCATATTCTTTACCGAGATTAAACGGTGGATCAGCAAACACTACATCTACAGATTCGTTCGGTAATGCTGATAGAAATTTTAGACAATCTCCCTGATAAAGAATTCCATGTTCACTTTGGTAAACCTGTTGCAATCCTTGTTCAGTTGCTGCATCATTAGCTATGAGTTGAAACGGGAGCATTAATTTAACCTTTCTTAGATAAAGACAATTGTGATTGAATATCAAGATTATAGCAATTCTAGCAGAATAATTAACTGTCTAGGAAAATTTACATATAATAATATCTAGACTTTTACTAAATTACAAGATATTGTGGTAAAATCAATAGAAGTTATTATAAGTCAACTATTATTTCAGTAGTAACGCAGTAAAAGATGAAAACTAAAAAACTAGAAATCTTGGCAAAATTATTTCCCATCATCAAAGTGATATCCATTGCACTGATTACCAGCGCAATTGGTTTGGAAGTATGGGATATTCAAGCTTTTATCACTAACAATCATCTACCTAACATCTTAAATCCCGCTTTGCTCATTGGTCGCTTTGCTTTATCTGCTCATTTCATCGAAGGAATAATTGCTGTTTATTATACATCTAGCAAAAATCAGATGCCAATCCGATATGGAATTTATACCTTTTTTGTAGGTACAATTGGTTTACTAGAATTATTTGCAAAGGACAAAACACCCGACTTTTCTGAAAAGTCAGAGATTTAAATTCCCGGTATGTCAAATTCCTTAAAAGCATCCCCCGCAGGACTGGTAATTGTAGACCGTTCTCGTCAACGTCTAGGTTGGACTAAAACTAGTACTGCTCGTTGGTGGCAAGATGCCCATACCTCTAAAGCTAGTTTACGCCGATTTTGGCATGGCGATCGCATTTCTAAAGAAATATTTATCGCTATCTGTCACGCGGTCGGAATTTCTGACTGGGAAGCAATTACGGAAAAATCTGATTTTCAACCAGATATACCTTCATCCCACCTCGATTGGTATGAAGCACCAAATGTGGAAAGCTTTTATGGTCGAAGTCAGGAATTAGAACAACTAGAACAATGGATTCTCCAAGATAACTGTAAATTAATCCTGATTACAGGGATAGTGGGAATTGGCAAAACTGCTCTAGCATTGACTTTAGCAGACCAGATGCAATCAAAATTTTCTACTTTGGTTTGGAAATCTCTGACTACTTCCCCATCTCTGATTTCTCTTCTCGATTCTATCATCAATACCTTTGAGTCAACTGTGATTCAGAATATCGAAGATGGGATAGCAAAACTTATCTATCACTTGAAACAACGACGTTGTTTGCTGATATTGGATGGAATAGAAGCAAAATCGCCGGAATTCAACAATTATCATCAATTTTTGCGGAAATTGAGCTATGAACAACATCAAAGTTGTATTCTCATTACTGGTCGTGAACAACTAGATACCATCGAATTTAATTCCCAAGTATTTCGCTATTTACATCTTCACGGTTTATCAAATATAGAAGCTCTAGAGTTATTACATGAACGAGGACTGAGGGTTAATAAACTGGTATTATCAGCTTTAAATCATCTTTATCGAGGTAATCCATTAGCATTGAAGTTGGTAACTCCATTGATTGAATCTGTGTTTGCCGGAAATGTTGCCGCTTTTCTGAATCAGAATACAATAGTCGTAGGCGATCGCTGGCAACTTATCCTCAAGCAGCAATTAGGGTCACTTTCCCATTTAGAACAGGATATTCTTTATTGGTTAGCAATTTGGCAAGAACCGATCTCTTTTTGTCGATTACAATCCCATTTACTCATATCTCTCGACCCTAGCACCATTTTAGCTGCTATTTTTAGTTTAGAAAAGCGATCGCTGTTAGAAAAATGGGTGAGTGACGGTCAACCTTCATTTACGTTACAACCCCTAGTTATGAAAGTGGTAACAGATGAGTTAGTTGAAAATGCTGCTCAAGAAATTCATCAAGTTATACAAAGTAATGATATTCAATATTTTCACATACTCAGAACCCATTGGTTAATACGTCCAGGTACAGATGATATTGCGGGAGATAAGATAGTACGTCAACTCACAGAAAAGCTGTGGGGCTTATATGGTGGGAATCTTGAACAGAACCTCTCCCAAATTGTACCATTATTAAACCATCAATCTCCTTTGAGCATTGGCTACATAGCTTGCAATATAAAAATACTTTCAGGAATCCAGATAACTTATTGACTAAGCACTTGATTTCTTCAGAATTTCCATGATAATCTAATTTTTGAATAAAATACACTTACTCGATAGACTTATCGTATTTTATTGCTGAGTAAAAAATATACCAATAAAACGGAAGTTACTTATTATGCCAAAAGATTGGTTAGAATGGCACGATCTCTATCAGAGTGAACCCAAATTGCAGCAACGTCTGCAAATCGTCCAGAAATACATATCCTATAGCTTGGATGCATCACCACCAGGAAATATCCAGATAGTAAGCGTTTGTGCAGGTGATGGACGAGATTTGTTAGGAACTTTAGCAAATCACCCTCGTGCTCAAGATGTACAAGCAAGATTAGTAGAAATCAATCCTCAGTTAGTTGAACGTGGTCGTGCAACTATAGAATCATTAGATTTAGCTAACCAAATTGAGTTTATCAATGGTGACGCAACCAGTTCGGCTAACTATTTTGGTGCAGTACCAGCAGATATTGTGATTGTGTGTGGAGTGTTAGGAAATTTACCTGATGAAAACGAACTCAACCGTTTGTTAGGAAATTTGAGTTTTCTGAGTAAAAAAGGTGCTTTTGTATTGTGGACTCGTGGACATTTTCAAGGTATTCCTTACTCAGAAACTGTGCGTCAATATTTCCGTGAATTTGGTTTTGAGGAAGTTAACTTCCAACTCACCGCGACAGGAGATATGGGAGTAGGTATTCATCGCTATTTAGGTGAAAATTTAACTGTACCTAAAGAACCAGAATTATTTGTATTTTCAGGCGTTCCCAATAAAGCGAGGTAAAAAAATGTCTATTCAGAATCCCATATCGAGTTGGGAAGAACTATTAGAAACAGCGCGAAAAAATACTCCAGCGCGACGGGTGCGTAGACCAGGACAATCTCCTTCCACTGCTCCTATCTCCAGTAGTTTACATAAATTGGCTCCAGATACAACACCACCAGTATTGCTATATCGGGATACTAATTCTTGGTGTCCTTTTTGCGAAAGGGTTTGGTTTGCTTTGGAAGAAAAGGAAATTCCTTTTGCAACTGAGTTTATTGATTTGAGCAACAAACCCAAATGGTATACAGATGCAGTTCCTACCGCTCGTGTCCCCGCTGCAAAAATTGAGGGAGAGTTAATCTATGAATCTAAAGATATTCTTTTAGCATTAGAAGCACAATTTGGGGAAACACTGCTAGCTGAAAATCCAGAAGAAAAGGCTATTGCTAGACAATGGGTTGATGAAGCTGAAACTAATGGTTTTCGGGATATTAGTTATAAATTTCTGCGACAACCTGCTGAAAATGCGAATGAGTTAGCACAACGCCAACAAGAGTTTGAGACTAAATTAGATGAAATTGAGCAACTCTTAGGAAAATATCCTGGTCCCCTACTTTTTATCAACATTTAGCCTCGTAGATATCATGTATAGTCCCCATTTAGATAGATTGGCGGCTAATTTACCTGTATATAGAGGATATCATATCAAAGGAAATCCTCGC
Organism: uncultured cyanobacterium; assembly: GCA_963766435.1. Classification (GTDB taxonomy): domain Bacteria; phylum Cyanobacteriota; class Cyanobacteriia; order Cyanobacteriales; family Nostocaceae; genus CAVXZH01. The sequence continues at coordinate 74,700 of CAVXZH010000006.1, read as the reverse complement.
TTTCCCCGGATTAATGCCTGGTTTGCGGCACTTAATGAGCGTCCTACTTATCATAGGGTGAAATCAGATAATATTACCAATAATTTACTTTTGCGTCGTAGATTTGGGATAGAACCGATTGGAAATCCTTTATCTTTAGATTCCACAATCAGTCAATCACTGGAAAATCGAGCTGAAGCAGCAGAAAGACTGAGTGACAATCGAGAAGTTGCAATTGGTGATATTCTCAAAAATTCAGGGGTGCAATCTTTAGCAGGAGATGGTGATATTTCCCGCATCAAAGACGCTGTGGATTTTCATCTCCGACTATTGGCAGATTACCTGCTCAATGGAAATGGTGTAGACTTACCCGGTGGGCGAACTGGTGGGAAAGAAAGTCTTGATCCCATCATTGCTGGCTGCCGGAGCGATTACACTTGCATATATCCGAAATCGTATCTGTGCACCACGCGATATGAGTGCTGGAGCTGCAACTGCACTTAGGGCTGCTGCTGATAAAGTTTTGACATCTATTTATTAATCCTCCCATACTATTATGAGTGAATGGAAAAAAGTTAGTGATGATTTGAGTGTAGCTGGACAGGTTACTCCTGAACAGTTTTCAGAGTTAGCTGATGAAGGTTTTAAGTCAGTGCTGAATTTGCGGTCAGCTGATGAAACTGGATTTCTCAGTGATGAAAAAGAAAAAGCACAAGCAGCAGGGCTAGAATACGCAAATATTCCCTTAAAACCTACAGAACCAAGTCAACAGCTAACCGCAGAAGCAATTCAAGAAATTGAGAATTTACCCAAACCGATTTTAATTCATTGTGCAGGTGGAGCTAGAGCGGGTGGAATTGCATTGATTGCTAATGCAATTCAATCCGGGTTAAATTTTGAAGAAATTCAAGCAAAAGCTGAGTCTCTGGGTATTAATTTAGACCAACCACATCTCAAGCAATTTCTACAGGAGAAATATAGCCAGACTAAAACTACGGTTTAATTTTTAAATGCCTCGTCAACTGGTATTCGATAACCGTTGGCGAGTCTATTTGTCATATTAGCAGCACCAGTAATTGCTAACACTTCTCCAAATACTTCATCACTCATCCCTTTTCCTCGTGCTGCGGCTGTATGGGAAGCAATGCAGTATTCACAACCATTTGTGACACTAACAGCAATATAAATTAATTCCCTTACCAATGGGTCTATTTCACCTGGACTACCCATTACTTCCTTCAATGTTTCCCAAGTTCGTTTGAGAGTAGGAGGATGGTTAGCTAAAGCTTTCCAAAAGTTGTTGATATAGTCTGTTTGACGGGTAAAACGAATATCGTCATATACCGCACGTACTTCTTCGTTAGCGTCTTCGTATTCGATGAGGTTGGTCATAATTTGGAATTTAAATTTAAATCAATATTGATAATATTATAAATGGGATACAAATATTAATAGTACAACTGTTGTGGAACAGGCATCTTGCCTGTTATTATCCCTCTCATCCTCTAAGTGATATTTTCAATAGTCTTTAACCCAAAAACATTTACTCGAATCATCGTGCAGGTCTTCCTCCCAGGATATTCTTTTTCCACAATTCTCCTAAACTATAATCTTCTAACCATTCCTGTAAATCATCTTCTTTCAATCTTCGGAGTAATGATTTACCATTCTCTCTATCCACTACAATTACATCATCTGCACTAAATTCATTGAGCAATTCAACTGACTGAGTAGAAACAATAACTTGTTTGTCTCTGGAAACAGTACGCATTAATGATGCCAAAATAGTGATTGCATAGGGGTGAAGACCTAATTCAGGTTCATCAACTAAAATTGTTTCGGGTTGAAAGGACGTAGGTTGGAGGAAAACAGTAGCTAAACAAATAAAACGCAACGTTCCATCGGAAAAAATATGTGCCTTAAAAGGAGTTCTCTGACCTTGCTCAAACCATTCTAGTTCTATCAACTCATGATTTTGCGGGGAAGGTCGTAGATAGAAATCACCAAAGAAAGGAGCGACTAGTCGAATTGTTTTGACAATTTGTTGATAGGATTCAGGGTAGTTATTTTTTAATAAATATAAAAAAGCCGCAAGATTACGAGCATCTGAATGCAGGTAGGCATTATCATTAATACCATGTTGTCGTTTTACATAAGCACTGTCACTGGTATCGTGAAAATGATAAACTCTCCATTCTTGCATAGCAGGTAATACATAATTGTCAATGTTTGTGCCAGTACCTTCTAAAGCTTGAGTTTCAAAATGACCACTACCTATCTTCCACCTCATATTATTCCATCCAAAAGATTCTTTAAAGAACATCAGACGGTTATCCTGAGTTGCTTCAAAGATAGCAAAGTAACTGTTTCTACCAAAATAAATTTCAACTTCTAATTGTTCAGTTGTTTTTCGTCCAAAATGTAAAATTGCATCTGGTCTACCGTGACGACTAACAAAAACTTGCAGATTTTTGGCCAGGATTTGTTGAATCATCCGAAAAAAGCTGATGAAGTTAGATTTACCAGAACCATTACAGCCAATTAGTACGTTAAGTTGATTCAGCTGAATATCGCATTCAGCAATAGACTTAAAGCCTTTCAACACAATTCTTGATACTCGCTTACTACTCAACTTAGGCATGAAATGGTTCCTTATTTTTTCAGCTTTCTGTCCTTTATAAAACTTTACATTGTCCATGATGTCGGAGTAAATGGTCGCACAAAACTAAAGCCACCATCGCATCAACCATTGGTACAGCACGGGGTAAAACACAAGGATCATGTCTTCCTTTCGCTGCTAATAATGTTTCTACACCGTCACTAGTTACAGTTTTTTGTTCTTTTCTAATTGTCGCTGTGGGTTTAAATGCAACTCGAAAAATAATATTTTCTCCATTGGAAATTCCCCCTTGAATTCCTCCAGAACGATTAGTTACGGTTCTAATTTCTCCTTGTTCATCAATATAAAATTCGTCGTTATGCTCAATTCCTGTCAACAAAGTTCCCGCAAAACCAGAACCAATTTCAAATCCTTTACTAGCAGGAAGCGACATCATTGCTTTGGCAATATCTGCTTCTAATTTATCAAAAACTGGTTCCCCTAAACCTTTGGGTACATTCCGGACTACACATTCTACCACACCACCAATGGAATCACCTTGTCTACTGATTTGTTCAATCAATTCAATCATCTTGATGGCACATTCATCATCTGGACAACGGACAATATTACTTTCTACTTCTGCTAAGGTGACAGTATTAGGGTCAATTACCCCTTCCAAATCCTTGATGCGTTTGACGTAGGCAATAATTTCTATACCTGCAATTTGATGTAAAATCTTTTTGGCGATCGCACCCGCAGCGACTCTACCAATAGTCTCGCGTGCGGATGACCTCCCACCACCTTGCCAATTTCTAATCCCATACTTAGCATCATAAGTAGCATCAGCGTGGGAAGGGCGATATTTTAACGCCATTTCATCATAGTCTTGGGGACGGGTATCTTGATTTCTCACCAAAATGGAGATGGGAGTTCCCAGAGTTTTTCCCTCAAATACCCCAGAGAGAATTTCACAACTATCGGCTTCTTTGCGAGGAGTGGTAATCTTACTTTGTCCTGGACGTCTTCGATCCAGTTCTGCTTGAATTTCCAGAGCCGAAATTTCTAGTTGTGGAGGACAACCATCAATCACAACCCCCACACCACCACCGTGGGACTCACCAAAAGTAGTGATTCGGAATAGATGTCCAAAAGTATTACCCATGATTACAAATAGAAAAATAGCAGTTTATTGATTGTACCTTGAAAAAGGGACTAATAGCATTCCTGTAATTTCTCATGTTTTTTTTAAACGAGAAATGTAACTTTCTCCTCACCCTTTATTACGTAGGATTAACGGGAGGGAAGCTCACATCCATACTGAAAAGTTCCTGATTTCTTGTGTCAATGATACAGCAGTTGTCATAGCGATTAAGACAGAAATTGATGATGAAACTCCCTTCCGGCAAGAGTTTTACTCTTGACTCCTAACTTCTGCCATACAAGAGTTTTGATAACTAAGCATTTATGCAGTTGCTAGTAATTCAGCTTTATACTAAGCTAGCGTAGCTCTAATTAGATGTCTGGCTATGCTCTATGCTATGGCTAGTGCATTTCTAATCAGTTCTTAGACTCTGTATAGCTGTTAAACACCCTCTGCTGAAATCCTTAATATCATCATGACGCACATCTTGCTGGTTGAAGATGAAGTCAAATTGGCTCGATTTGTCGAATTGGAACTGAATTATGAAGGCTATCAAGTCAGCATCGCCTACGATGGACTAACTGCTCTCACTGCTGCCAGGGAATTACACCCGGATTTAGTTATTTTAGACTGTATGCTTCCTGGTGTCTCCGGTTTAGAAATTTGTCGTCGCTTACGAAGTACGGGTAATAAAGTGCCGATCATTTTATTAACTGCTAAAGACGAAGTTAGCGATCGCGTCGCCGGTTTAGATGCTGGTGCTGATGATTATGTAGTTAAACCCTTCAGTGTGGAAGAACTATTAGCAAGAGTTCGCGTCCAATTACGCAGAAATCAAGCCCTAGACGCCGCAGATGTCCTAGAATTCTCGGATTTACGTTTAAATCGTCGCACCAGGGAAGTCCATCGCGGACAACGGTTAATTGAGTTAACTGCGAAAGAATTTGATTTACTCGACTATCTACTCACTTATCCTCGACAAGTCATTACCCGCGATCGCATTTTACAGGAAGTCTGGGGTTATGATTTTATGGGCGATTCCAACATCATAGAAGTTTATATTCGCTATTTACGCTTAAAACTGGAAGCGAATAACGAAACACGTCTCTTACAAACTATCCGTGGTGTAGGTTATGTTTTACGTGATTAAATGGGACAGGAATTAGGAAGTAATGACTTATTTAGAAACAGCAGCGCAATTTTATCGCGAAGTTGCCGAAACCCCACAAGTAGGACTATGTTGTGTTCAAAGTACACCTCTACAGTTACCAGGACTAAAAATACCTGAGCACATGCAAGCGATGAATTATGGTTGTGGAACCACAGTTCATCCCACAGAACTGATTAACGAACCAACTGTACTTTATGTGGGTGTGGGTGGTGGTTTAGAAGCATTGCAATTTTCCTATTTTTCCCGTCGTCCCGGTGGGGTAATTGCGATAGAACCTGTGGAAGCAATGCGAGCTGCTGCTCAACGGAATCTAGAAATAGCAGCTGTGGAAAATCCTTGGTTTGACATTAGTTTTGTGGAAGTTCGGACTGGAGATGCTTTTAATTTACCTGTGGCTGATGCATCTGTAGATGTAGTAGCACAAAATTGCCTTTTTAACATCTTCCAACCGGAAGATTTAGCTAGGGCATTACAGGAAGCATATCGGGTGTTAAAACCAGGTGGACGCTTACAAATGAGTGACCCCATTGCTACTAGTCCTATCCCCATCCATTTACAGCAGGATGAGCGATTAAGAGCTATGTGTTTATCAGGAGCGTTAACATATCAAGAATATATAGATTTAATTATTGCTGCTGGTTTTGGTCAAGTGGAAATTCGCGATCGCCGTCCTTATCGTTTGCTAGATTCCCAAACGTATAATTTGAAGGAACATTTACTTTTAGAAAGTCTTGATTCCGTCGCTTTTAAAGTTCCGATTCCTGAGGATGGAGCTTGCATTTTTACGGGAAAAACGGCAATTTATGCTGGTGTTGAGGAATGTTTCGATGACTCGAATGGACATTTGCTTCCCCGTGGTATTCCCTTAGCTGTGTGTGACAAAACTGCGGCTAAATTTGCAGCTTTGTCATCAGAGAATATATTGGTTACTGATTCTACTTGGCATTATGATGGTGGTGGATGTTGTTGAAAAAATTTAAATCATGCTAAATAAATTAGTTGTCCCTTTTTCAGAAAAGCTAAATTTACCTTTAACTAAAAGAAAAATTAGGGTTTTACAAATTAATTTAGGAAAACGCTGTAATCTGACTTGTACACATTGTCATGTCGAAGCTAGTCCGAAAAGAACGGAAGAACTCTCACCGGAAATTTGTCAACAGCTAATTTCTTTAATTCACCAGTTTCCCGAAATTCAAATTGTAGATTTGACTGGAGGAGCACCGGAAATGAATTATGGATTTAAATCTCTAGTCTCTGCTGCTAAAGAAACAGGTAAACAGGTAATTGTCCGTTCTAATTTAACTATTTATTTTGTCGAAGGATTTGGTGATTTACCAGAATATTTTGCTCAAAATCAAGTTAGAGTTGTTGCTTCTCTACCTTGTTATTTAGCAGATAATGTTGATAAAATGCGCGGTGATGGGGTTTTTGATGATTCCATCAAAGCTTTACAATGGCTTAACCAATTGGGTTATGCAAAAAACCCAAATCTAATTTTAGATTTAGTTTATAATCCTCAATTACCAAATAGTGAAAACTTTTCTTTACCTCCTGAACAAAATGGTCTAGAGCAGGATTATAAAATCTTTTTACAAAAACATTTTAATATTGAATTTAATCATCTTTTTACTATTAGTAATTTACCAGTAGGTCGGACTAAATTTCATTTAGAAAGAACCAAACTTTATCCAGGTTATTTAAAATTTTTAGAATCCCATTTTAATCAGAAGACAATTGAGCATTTAATGTGTCGGGATGAGCTTTCTGTTGATTATCTGGGTAATATCTATGATTGCGATTTTAACCAAATGATGAATTTACCTGCAAAAACTGCTAATGGAGAAAACCTCACCGTTGCTAAATTACTAGAACGAAGAAGTTTAGATGTAATTAGTGAAATCCAAACTGCTGCTTATTGCTATGGTTGTACGGCTGGTGCTGGTTCCAGTTGTAGTGGTGCTTTAGTTTGAATAAATAACTTCTCTATGTAATCTCATGGCAATACGAAATAATTCTTGACCAGTATGCAAATGATGATCATCATAGTTTAATGGGAAGTATGCTAACTCTTCTAATCCATCCCCTAATTGACTTAGACAGTAGTAAATATGAGCCGCAGTACTAGCTAAAACTGGAGGATTCGGTAGAGAACGAAAAGTGATTTGTGCTTGCTTGAGAAGTTGTTGACTGGTTTCTAAATAATCTTGGAATTCTTCTAGTAATTCATCGTCAAAAGGATCAGCTGCTAGTTCCTCAATTTGTGATTCTAGAGAGTTAAGAATCCTTAATAGCAAGCGATTAACAGGTTGATAGACTAGACGTAACCATTCTTCCACTTGTTCATCAGCATCTCGTCCAGTGGGTCGATTTGATTGGTAGCGTTTCTGCTCTGATGCTGTTCGCGGTGGTGGTGAACTAGGTAACTTTTGAGTTTTATGCTCAAGTTCCTGATCATAACGAGTCCGATTTTGGGTGTCTCCTAAAATTTCATAAGCTGCATTAATCTGGATGATTTGCTCATGATTAGCTGTTTGCTGCTGACTATCAGGGTGAAATAACTTCACCAAGCGGCGATAAGCTTGCTTAATCTCCGCTTGGTTGGCTTGGGGACTGACTTTCAGGGTTTCGTAATGATTGGAATCGACCATTAATCTAAATTTTGTGTTAACTGACACTAGTAGCCGATTTTGCTTCTAGGTCTTGGAACAATGGTGTACTTAAATATCTCTCACCAAAGCTGGGTTGAATCATGACGATTAAACGACCTTCATTTTCTGGACGTTGAGCAACGCGAACCGCAGCACATAAAGCTGCTCCACTGGAAATACCAGACAATAGTCCTTCTTCCCTAGCTAAACGCCGACCATAGTTAATCGCTTCTTCGTCGGTGACAGTAATCACCTCATCAATTAATTTTAGTTGTAACACTTGGGGAACGAATCCGGCACCAATTCCTTGAATTTTGTGAGCTCGCCGGGTCTACCTCCAGATAATACTGCACTATTAGCTGGTTCCACAGCGATCGCCTGAAAACTAGGTTTACGGGTTTTTAAAACTTCAGCCACACCCGTAATAGTACCACCGGTGCCCACGCCGGCGACGACAATATCCACCTGTCCATCAGTATCATGCCAAATTTCCTCAGCCGTAGTTTGCCGATGGACTTGAGCATTAGCTGGATTGCGGAATTGTTGTAACATATAAGTGTAGGGTGTAGTGTCCACAATCTCTTGAGCGCGACGAATTGCACCACTCATCCCCTCAATGCCCGGAGTGAGTTCTAATTCGGCTCCATAAGCCCGTAACATGGCTCGTCGTTCCCCACTCATCGTTTCGGGCATGGTCAAAATCAATTGATAACCCTTAGCGGCTGCGGCCATTGCTAAAGCTATACCTGTATTTCCAGAAGTTGGTTCTACCAAGATAGTTTTACCAGGGGAAATCAATCCTTCTGTTTCAGCAGCATTAATCATACTCACACCAATGCGGTCTTTGACTGATGCGGATGGGTTCATGCTTTCCAACTTCACCACAATTTGGGCAACACAGCCTAAATCTTGGGGGATACGATTCAATTGTACCAGGGGTGTACGACCAACTAATTCAGTAATGTTACGAGCAATATGCATAATTTAATTAGAAAGTAGGTGGTAGGGAATAGGGAGTAGAAGAACCCAAACGACTTAATTTCTCCTGTTCCTGATTTGGGATGGAAGGGAAAAATTAAATGTAATACATAACATCTAATTGTCGTCGGGAATCTCGTTGGTCGCAAAGATCCTGGAGGGAATATTTTTGCAAAATGTTATTTGCAGCTTGATTTGCTTCTTGCCAAATTTCTCCAATTACACAAATATCTACACTTTGGGGCTTGATGTCTTCGCCTTCAGTTTTGGCATCTAAACCTTCCAAACATTGCAAAATCTCTAGAATACTGATTTTCCAGGGTTCTCGCGCTAATTGATAACCTCCTTTGGCACCACGTTGACTTTTGACTATACCACCACGCTTTAAGGTGGCTAATAGCTGTTCCAAATAACGGTCAGGGATATCTTGCTGTGCAGCAATTTGTCGAATTTGCATCGGTTCGCCACTATTATAGTGAGATGACATCTCTAATAGCGCTAGAATTGCATACTGAGATTTACAAGAGATTTCCACAGGTAATGCTAGATAGTTGAGGGATAAGGGTTGAGGATCAAGGAAAAACTTGCTCCTTTGACTAGTATACTCCGGTTATCCGATAGGGTTTATGATTGTAGTTAATGCCAAGGAAAAACATTTATTTGATTTAGTATATCAAATGATGAAATCACCCCTCCCTAACCCTCCTGGTAATCCATAGTTTGGTCAGGGGGAACTAAGGGGGGGTGATTCGAGGATGATGGGATAATGCGAGATTTATCCCATCCTTTAACTATCTAGGAGTGGGATTACCCTTTAAAGAATGCTAGTATACTTTCTTCTTCAGTTTCATTGAGAACTAAAGCTAAAGATTTTTCACCCTGGGATGAAGTAAATTCACTCACATCGAAGAAATGAACTTTGGACAGATTCTCAAAGAACTTGTCATCTAATTTTTGCAAAGGACAATTTTCCGACGGATATTTTTTGAGATTGCTGATTCTGAGCGCACCAAATGTGCCTACAGATGTTGCTTCAATATCACTGATTTCGTATTCAGCGAGGAATCCACTACAGGGTGTAACGCCAGTAATATCACTCTCATGAAATTTAACCCGAATGGTATTGTCTTCTAAAGAACCTTTATAGTTATCAACATAGTGAACTTTCCATTTTGTCTGGATTTCACTAGCTCCAATATCGACCGCAGCAAGAGCATTAGCACTAAAGCCAAGTAGACAAGAAACTGTTAATAATAAGCAGAGGGTATGCTTGATAACAGAACGATGAATTTTGATCAACTGAATCATGGAACTTACCATTATTTATGTTTGGTCAATAAAAGTATACTTGGTTTTGTTTAAAGTTCCCTATCTCTTCCCCAAAGGGGATGGGTCAGCGAATAAATTAGGTATAATTAAGATTTTGCATCTACGGTCATATTCTCAAAACTCTAGATGATCAAAACCCGCTATACTTAAATGATGAATTTGTGAAAATTTCACAAATTTGCTGTTTAAGAATATGAGGTAAAAATGCTCATAGAGTTTAGTATTGGTAATTACAAGTCATTTAAAGATAAAGTTACCTTTAGCATGGTAGCAGCTAATATTGTTGCTAAAGATAAAGAACTTGATGAAAATAATGTTTTTGCAGTAGACTGTGAACTAAAATTACTCAAAACTGCGGCGATTTACGGTGCTAATGCTAGCGGTAAAAGCAATTTAGGCAAAGCGCTTAGTTTTATGATATGGTTTATGATTAATTCTTCTAAAAATACTCAAATTACCGAAAAAATAACCGTAGAACCATTTAAATTAAATACAGAAACTCAAACAGAACCATCTTTTTTTGAGATTGTGTTTATCTTAGATGGTAGAAAGTATAGATATGGATTTGAAGCTAATGAAGAAAGGGTGATTTCAGAATGGTTATTTGATGTTCCCAATACCAGAGAAACTAGACTTTTTGAAAGAGATGGAAAGGCGGCTAAAATCAAATTATCTAAACGTTTTAACGGTAAAGGTATTTATCCAAAAACTAGACGAAATGCTCTTTTTTTATCAGTAGCTGCTCAATTCAATGTTGAAATAGCAGATAAAATACTTACTTGGCTCACCACAAAATTAAATATGATTTCAGGTTTAAAAGATGATGTACATCATTTGAATGATACAATTAGATGTTTAGAAGAAAATAATGATCATGCAGAGGAAATTATTAAGTTGATTAAAAAATTAGACTTAGGTATTAGAGGAATAATCATCAAAGACGGAGAAATAAAATTTGAGCATCAAAAATTTGACTCCCAAGGTATTTATGTTGATATGGAATTATTTGATTTAGATAAACAATCTGAAGGAACTAGAAAAATAATTGCTATTGCTGCTCTTTTAGTAGATACCGTTAAAAACGGAAAAATTTTGATATTTGATGAATTTGATGCGAGACTTCACCCTCTAATTAGTAAAGCAATTGTAGAATTATTTAATTCTCAAGAAACCAATTATAATAATGCACAATTAATATTCATGACTCATGATACAAATCTACTCAGCAATAAAGTTTTTCGTAGAGATCAAATTTGGTTTACTGAAAAAAATAAATATGGGGCTACAGATTTATATTCTCTAGTTGAATATAAAATCCGTAATGATGCTTCTTTTGAAAGTGACTACATCAAAGGTAAATACGGTGCTATTCCCTTTATTGGTAACTTAAGTCAAATTTTTGGTGAGTCTCATGAATAGAAAAAGTTCAGAGAGAATACCATCTCGCGGATATGCTGATAGAAAAGTTGAAACAAGAGAACTAAGACAAATATTCTTAATTATTTGTGAAGGTGAAAAAACTGAACCAAATTACTTTAGGAGTTTTCGTGTTTCCACCAATGTCAAGGAAATTGATGTGAGAGGATTTGGATATAATCCCAGTAAATTAGTAGAAAAAGCAAAGGAATTAAAAGCTGAAGGAGATTATGACCAAGTTTGGTGTGTATTTGACAGAGATGATTGGCCTAAACAAGATTTTAATAATGCTCTTGCAAATGCTAAAAAAGAAGGATTTGAAGTTGCTTATTCTAATGAAGCATTTGAACTATGGTATGTATTGCATTTTGAGTTTTTAAATACTGGACTTCCTCGCAAAGACTATATAACTAAATTAGACAATCGACTTAAAAAGAAGTATAAAGAAAAATAGTGATACAATTTACGAGGAGATTGAGCAGTTACAACCCATTGCTATCAAACATGCTGAAAATCTTTTTAATCAATATGATTCTTCTAATCCAGAACGTGATAATCCTTCAACTACAGTACATCTTTTAGTGAAAGCTCTAAATAAATTTATTAGATAATGTTGATTGATGGTAATTTATAACTACTTACAGTTTAATCTCATACTTTAGTTACTCTCTCCCAAAATTTAATCCTTACAACTGGTTGAGCATCTCCTTTTTTATACTGGTGTAAAATTTGCATAAAATAAGGAATATGGTATTTAGCATAATTACTTTCCTCTGAGTAAAATTTAGCTATTTGTAGTAATAATTGATCTCTAAATGCCTGAACTGTTCCAGTCCAATAAGTTGGTGGTTGAATTTGCTTCCAATAATCTTTAGCTTTTCTGATAGTTAATAAAGCACAAATTAATTCTCTTTTACAAACTTCGTTTTCAGCATTGTGAAACTGTTCTATCCAGGAATCACGTAAACTTTCTAAGTCAGTAGAATTTAATCCAGAGCAATGAATAATACGATTAGATACTGTTAGTAAATTACTTTTTAAATCTTTATCTTCATCAGAATCATTAATAATATCCTTCACCATATCAAAGTAAATATTTTCAAGAACAAGGGACTGATTATTATAAATGGGAGGATTAATATGATTATCAAATTTTTGTTGAAATTCAGGTATGATGAAATATGCTTCTTTATGAATTAGACCAGTTACCCATATACGATGCTGTTCTGCATTTTGTTCATTTACTTCACCTCTTTCATAAATACTGTGGAAAATCTCTTCTGTATTGGAAAAATTATAATTATCAATCGTTTGTGATTGTATATCTAAATCTACAATCGCAAAAAGGTTTTTTTGTTTTAAATATCTATCGTTTTCATCGTATTCATCACATAATTCTAGAAGTTTGAAATATATCTCTATAACATTTTGACGCGAACCACAATTAAAAAATTGAGGTAGATTATTTCTCCAGGTTTTTGGAACACATTTTTTATAAAAATTGGCATCTGGCATTTGCTCCATTTTTCCATAATTTACAACAGTTTCTCTGGAATTAGTATCCCAAATTTCATTTTTACCTTCACATAGAACAACAATATGTTTATGTTTAGGAGAAAGAAGAATTTTCTCACAGCGTTCTATAAAATCTTTTGAATTAAGACTCATATATGATTTGTAGATTGTGATTTTAAAAGTTTTGGTTCTAATTCTTTAACATGAGCAGGAGTAAGAGCTTCACACAATGAATAAGAGTGTGTTGCTAGTATATACTGATTAGTTTGTGACCATTGCTCTAAATCTGAAATTATTTGATATTGCCAATCTGGATGAAATGCTATTTCAATTTCATCCATGAGAACAATGGCATTTTCTATATTATTATACTTTAACCACATATAGATACTCAGTCTTTTTAGTTCACCATGACTTAAATCTTCAGGATAAAGTGGTATATTTTCACCATCTCTATCAGCCATAAATTCAATTCCAGATAAATCTTTATCTATGTTAATTTTTTTATTACCCAAGATTAAATTTAATTCATTTAGCAAGGATTTATAATTATTTCCATATTCACCAGTTTCTATTGCTTCTCTAAAATCTTCATCTCTAGCATTTTTAAATGCTTGAATTAACAAATTAACGGGAATAAAATCATAAGTAAAAAAGCCTGGTAATTGAGATTTTGTGGATTTTATTTGCATATAATAATCATTAGCAATATTGTCTTCTCTAAATAGTAGTTTTCTTGAGTCTTGAGAAAAGAAAAGAAAAACTTGAGTAGAAGGAGATGCTAAAAATATTTTTTGCGATATTTTTTTTAAAAATTCCTTGGATTTTGACATATCTAAATTAGTCATATTACAGAGTAAAACACCTTCTAATTCTGTTTTTTCATTAGCTGAATAATTACAGATATACAGTAAATTTTCTGCTTGTAAATTTTTTAAACTTTTTTGTAAAAAACCCTCGAATTTTTGACGGATTTGATTTAATTTTTCTAGATTTAATTTGGACATATTAAGTTTTTCTTGAATTTCTTCTTTAACATCTTCCAGAGGCATACTAGATAATCTTGATTTAGGAGTTACAAGTTCAGATTTTTGAAAATTTTCTATTACTTGTTGTATCCGAAAATGTCTTTCATGGCTGCTTTCAATTTTCTTAGCTATCTCTAAGCTAGATAAACATTTTTCCATCTCTTGAATTTCTCTTTCTGTGTTATAAATTCTATTTCCTATGTCTTCTAAGCTTGTTGACACAGAAATATAGTTAGATTTTTTATCTAAGCTTGTTGACACAGAAATATAGTCAAAAATTTCAACATCATTTTTATCATTAGGAATTAATGATTTTTTAATATAAGAATCTTTATAAGATAAGAATTCAAGTGTTATAGCCTTTTCTCCATCCCAAATATCAATTATTGCTAATACACGTTTATTGGAATCATCAGGGATTTTAAATCCATGAAGAAAATTTCTTAAAAAAACTTTCCTGTCTTCTTCAGCAGAACAATGTAGTAATATAAAAATCAATTGTAAAAGCGTACTTTTGCCACCACCATTTTCACTACCAAGAGGAAAAATATTTGGAGTAAATTCTTTCTCGAATTTGAAATCAACATTTTTTAAGACACGAAAATCCGAAACTTGGATTCTTAGTAATTTCATAGATATCTTCTTCAAGCTAGTGATGAATTATGGATTTCAATTTCCTCTTCACAAATATACAAAATATCTAATCTGCCATATTTCTTACCCTCTCCCGAAATTCTATACCAGCATTTAATGGATTATCGGCAAGAGCATATTGTGCTAAAATATTTAAATCTAAATTTGGCAATAACTCACTTTTCGTGAGTTGCTCGTAAATTTCACCACGTAAATGGTAAACTTCAAACTTATTATTTCTAAAAAACCAAACTTCTCTCACACGTAATCTTTTATAAACTTCTAATTTGTCAATTCCTACATTACTTACTACTACCTCAATTGCTAAATCAGGAAATTCTTTTTCTGTACCAATGCAGTAAGATTCATCAGGTTCTATTCCACCTCTTTTAGCTTTGTTACGCAAAGTAGTAGAACCTAAAGGAAAATACTCAATGCGTTTTTCTTCAAAGTAAGCTTCTAATAAATAACCAATGCGGGTTTTATTCTTTTCGTGACGGCGACTTGGTGACACTAGCTCTATTACTCCATCTAAATATGTAACTCGAAAATGCGGACTATCACCTAAGTCGTTGAGTAAAGCTTCATAACTTTCCCAACTCACATTGGTAACAATTTGCTGTTCTTCCGGATCGTCTGCTTGCAAAAATTCAGATAGTTCTTGAAGTAAGACCATAGAATCTGTTAATACCGAATTACTTTGAATTCTATTATAATTGACAGAGGGTGGGTATAGTCAATATGGGTCAGTTAAGAAAATTGTAGTTGTTGGGAGCAGGCTGGAAGCCTACTCCACAAGAATTAGAGCTTTTTTATGTAAAAGTTCCTTAACTGAAGTGCATTGGGACGATGTTCACTAAACTTTGAATTTCTCAGTGATGCGTTTCATGGCTTCTTCTACATTTTCCCGACTATTAAATGCAGAAATGCGGAAATAACCTTCACCCGCAGCACCAAATCCTGAGCCTGGTGTACCGACTACATTCACAGTTTGCAATAATTTATCGAAAAATTCCCAACTAGATAAACCGTGAGGAGTTTTCACCCATACATAAGGTGCATTTACACCACCATAAACTGCTAAACCAGCTGATTGTAAGTTGTTCACGGATAATTTTGGCATTTTCTAAATAAAAGCTAACCAATGCTTTAATTTGCGCTTGTCCTGCTTCGGAGTAAACTGCTTCCGCACCCCGTTGAACTATATAGGAAACACCATTAAATTTGGTGGATTGACGACGATTCCACAGTTTCCACAGTTCGACGTCGAACCATCTGCGGCTTTGGCTGTGAGTGTTTTGGGAACGACCGTTAAAGCGCAACGAGTACCTGTAAACCCAGCATTTTTGGAGAAAGAACGAAATTCGAATCGCACATTCTCTAGCTCCAGCAATTTCAAAGATAGAATGGGGTAGCGATGGATCGGTAATATAAGCTTCGTAAGCTGCATCAAAGAAAATGATGGAGCCGTGATCTTCTCGCATAATCCACCCAAGCTTGAAGATGTTCTTTTGTCGCAGTCGCACCTGTGGGATTATTGGGAAAGCAGAGATAAATTAAATCTACTTTCTGGTCGGGAATCTCTGCGGTGAAGTTATTTTCAGCGGTGACGGGTAAATAAACTAAACCCTCAAATTCACCTTTATCATTGGCATTTCCAGTATTTCCCGCCATGACGTTGGTATCTACGTAAACGGGATAAACTGGGTCGGTAACGGCTATAGTGTTATCATGACCAAAGATTTCTAAAATGTTGCCACTGTCGCATTTAGAACCATCTGAAATAAAGATTTCATCAGCTTCAATAGCTGCTCCTCTAGCTTGGAAATCTTGAACAGCGATTTTTTCCCGTAACCAAGCATAACCTTGTTCTGAGCATATCCTTTAAAAGTTGAGCGATCGCCCATTTCTTCCACAGCTTTAATCATTGCCGTCCGACAAGCTTCTGGTAAGGGTTCGGTGACATCACCAATTCCCAATCGAATAATTTTAGCATCAGGATTGGCTTGGGCAAAAGCATTTACCCGACGACCAATTTCAGGAAACAGATAACCAGCTTTTAGTTTCAGGTAGTTGTCGTTAATAGTTGCCATAGTAGATTTATGAAGAAGGCTCTAAGACAGCTTACAACTAATCTCTGTGATCATGTCTAATTAGCAAAATACGTTATTCCTGAGTTTCTTGTCTACCAAAGAGGTGTTCTAAAATGCGTTGACTTTCTGTTCTCAATCCTCTAATCTCAGACATAATGAAGTCAAAATTGCGTTGAGATGCTTCATGGTTAACTTGATGAGCCTCTACTATTTATACGCCCCTACTTAATTAAATAGCACCGTAATTTGCGAAACCTTAATTCCTAACTTCTCCCAGTGGGGATTGGTAGAAGAAAAAGTGCTATCCCCAGATACCGCTTGGTAATCCCTGGGAAAATTTTTATAAGCATTCTTTGCTGCATCTACTTGCAAGATGAGTTTACCTTGATATTTTGATAATCGACTAGTTTCTAGCAAAATCGTCCCGCTATAATCCCAACCTAATCCATATAGTTTAAAGTTACCTAGCTTTTTCCGTAATTCACTTAAAGGAGTACCAATACCAATCCCTTCAGGGGTTTTCCACGCTGAACCCAAATCCTTCACACTCGCTACTTTAGTTCGAGTAGCATCACTCCAAATTATCAACAATGACCTACCTCGGTCTAAGTTGACTTGAGTCGCTGGAAAGTTACCTATACCTTCAGCACCGGAAATAGTTTGATCATGGAGATGTGAAGCACCAAATAACTTGACTAAATTTTGCTTGTTCGTTTTATGTGTTACAGGTCCGACCCTAACTCCAGGAATAATCAATGTATCTATTGTTTGTGTCCGCACCAAAGTATCTGAATGACTATTTTTCTGTGGTACGGCTAAAGCTGTTGTGGCTGAATAACTGAAAAATAAACTTAATATAGTCGTCGCGATGGGTTTGATAAGTAAATTCATGGAATTTTAGGTAAGTTTATATACATGACTAATGAATTGTGCTGATAATTCATCGAAAATTTAAAAAAGTTCTGTATTTATCAGAAAATTTTCCGGAAACTCATCATCGACAAGTTGAATCATAAAACTAGTAGATACACCTTAATTAAATCGAAGCCTTCAACTTCATGCTTGAGGCTTTTTTTTTGCCTTTTTTGACCAGGACAAACATTTATGTTGACATCAACAATCCTACTAACAGGATAAAAACCTCCTGATGAGATTTATTCTTATTCACCATAATGTACAAAAAATTTAGCCGCGCTTTGAAAAGTCGGTTATTTGCACGCTAAAGCAGGTATACAAATAGTTTATCATAGTTGTCTCAACTCATCTTCAGAATACTTACACTAAATCATAATAAATTTTGTAACAATGCCTAAAATAACAGCATTGTCACATCGGTCTAGCAAATTTTCGCTCAACTATATTGCAGCAGCAGTTTCCACGCTACTCTCTGTATCCACCGTTTCTGTCTTCACTTTGCGCTCAAATACTTGAATATTGGCTTCTTCTAGTAAAAATCCGTTTTCTATTGGTTGTCCGAGTTTACCAGCAATTGCACCAACCCACTGTGGATAATTAATAGCAGCTTCTGTTAATTTTTTCCACATTTTTGGTTTAATTGTGACTCTAATAACCCTACCTTCGCATTCTACTTCAAATTGTTGCCAACCATTTTGAACTGTGACAGCTTCTGGTAATTGATTTATTTTTATTGTTACTTCCATTTTGCCTGTAATCATACTTGTCTCCACAAATACACATTTTTTGACTATTTTTTCAGATGCATACTAGAGAACGTCCCAGCCTACACCTTTATAGCCGTAGTCAAAAATATCAGGATGTAACATCTCTGTCAAAATCTCCAAAGAATCTACTAGTCTAGTTCGGGACGGTTAAAGTAAGCGTTAGCATCGGTAATATAAACTCTACCGATTTGGGCTGCATGCAGTTTTTCCCATTCTCTGCGTTGAGTTAATAACTGAGCTTCTTGGCGAGTGCGATTTAAATCAAAACCACAAGGCATAAAGATAATTACATCCGGATTAGTTTCTAACAGCGTTTCCCATTGTAGATGACTGGAAGACTTTCCAGCCACGGAAAGCAGGTTTTGTCCACCCGCTAATTGCACTAATTCAGGTATCCAATTAGCAGCAGTCATTAACGGTTGAACCCATTCAATACATACCACTGTCGGTAGTTCTCTCAGAAAAAGTCCTTGGATTTTTTGTTGGCATATCTTCACACGAGCTTCTAGATTCTCTAGTAATTTTACTGAATCTACCCCAAAGATATTGGCAACTTGCTCAATCTCATCGCAAACATCTTTGAGGAAATTTGGTTGTAAAGAGATAATTTGTGGTGAGGAATGGAGAAATTGAGCCTGCTGCTTTTTCTACCTCTAGTACACTGACTGCACACACATCACATTGGTCTTGGGTGACGATGTGGGTAGGTTGTAATTTTTGCAAAATATCTATTTTGATTTCATAGATACTGAGAGCAGATTCTAATAAATCCTGAATTTGATTATGGATGACATTACTAGGTACATCACTATCTAAGCGGGCTTGGGTACAAATCGGCAAATTTTGTACTTCGGGCGGATAGTCACATTCATGCGATCGCCCGACTATAGCATCAGTTAACCCCAATCTGGCTAATATCTCTGTGCCACTGGGAATTAAAGAGACAATTCTGGGATTTTGATCTCTTCATTGCCTTCGCTCCTTAACATCAGATATTTTCTTCATTGTGACAAAATTTCTCTCACTAGTTATCTTTCTCTAGTAGAGTAGATATAGGTAGATATAGGATTGATATCCTGGCCAGAAAACATCCTCCTAACTGTAGTTAAAATTAACAAAAATATAGATAACGTAATATTACGTACTTTCACTTGGATATTTTCCCCACTTTTCCCCAAAAACCGTGATTATTACAGTAGCAATTATCTAGAAAAGATTAGAAGGTAAGAAGAGAACTTTCATTGCCAGAATTTATGTTTAACCTGGAATTCTTTCATTCTATGAACGGTGTAGCTCAAATGTGGGCTGCGGATGGGCAATTTTTAGGTATATTATCCAGTGACCCAGCCGACCCCTATTCTATAATTAATCCAGATGGTATATTTGGTAGTCTCCGGGGTATCTACAGTATTCGCAACACCAACAGACCATATGGCAATACTTCCGGTATTTACAGTCCGTATAATTTCGAGTGTATTCATCCTCCTTTCATTTTTTATCAGCAAGAACCTGTTTTAGCTGTCACCAAGAATCATCGGCTTCGACATCAGCTTAATAACTTACCCATTATTGATCCTGATTTAGTCCTAGAGTTATATCTAAAATTCGCTAACTCAGCTTTAATGCTGAACCAATATCAGCGATATTATCCTTGTGTTCAGACTCTCCTTCCCGCATAAGCAGGTAGTCTAAATTCTTCCCTTTTAGTTAACTTGGCTTAGTTCAGTAAATTTAAACTTATCCTACCCGATTATTTAAAATTATTAAAAGTGAATAGTTAACAGTTAACTATTAATAATTAACTGTTAACTACCCTCTGTTTAATCTACACCATCAATGGGAGCAAAACCTTGGCGCTGAATATTTTCAGTAATTGTCCGTGGTTCTAAAAACTGCAATAAATAATCATGATCCACCAGCTTTTGAACCGACACCAGAAAGTTTAAATCCACCAAAAGGTTGACGAGCTACTATCGCTCCAGTAATACTACGATTAATATACAAATTTCCCACTTCAAATTCAGCTTGTGCTTGTTGAATATGGGAAGGTGTCCGAGAATAAATTCCCCCAGTTAAAGCGTAATTGGTATCGTTCGCAACAGCTACTGCTTCCGAAAAATCTTTGACTCGAATTACCGCTAACACCGGACCAAATATTTCCTGTTGAGAAATTATTCCATCTGGTGGGAACTTCACGAAAAAATCACTGGACCAATAAAATATCCTGTGGTTGGTGCGGGTAATTCCAAAGCTACTTTTGCTTCTGTTTTACCTTTTTCAATATAATCCAAAATCCGGGAATGAGCGTTAGCATCAATCACCGGACCAACTTGGGTACTAGGTAACTCTGCTTCCCCAATGTTTAAGGATTTTGTTGCTTCTACTAATCTCTCCACAAAAGTATCATAAATTGGTTCAAGCACAATTACTCTCGAACAAGCAGAACATTTTTGTCCACTATAACCAAAAGCAGATTGCACAACTCCCACAACAGCTTGGTCTAAATCAGCACTTTCATCAACAATGATGGCATTCTTACCTCCCATTTCCGCAATTACCCGTTTCATATGCTTTTGACCAGGTTTGAGAATTGCTGCTTCTGCGTAAATTCGACAACCTACTTCTTGGGAACCTGTAAAAGCAATGACATGAGTATCAGGATGATTGACCAAATAAGCACCCACTTGAGAACCTTTACCGGGAACGTATTGAAATACACCTTTAGGAATTCCTGCGGCAATTAAAATTTCGGTAAACTTCGCAGTGATGACAGAAGAAGTTTCCGCAGGTTTGAGTAAAGTACAATTACCTGCAACCAAAGCGGCTACTGTCATTCCGCAAGCAATAGCCAAAGGAAAATTCCAAGGAGAAATCACCACTGCAATTCCTTTTGGTTGATAAATATAACGATTAGTTTCTCCAACGACATCATAAATTACACCCTTATTCCAATCGCTCCATTTCCCCAGCGTAATAGAGACAAAAATCAATAGCTTCGGAAACTTCCCCATCAGCTTCCTTAACTGGTTTCCCGACTTCCAAAACTATCCAAGCCGAAAGTTCACGCGTCGTTCTTCCATCAAATCCGCAGCTTTGCGTAAAATATCTGCACGTTGTTTAACTGGAGTTTTTCTTCCAAGCGGGAAAAGCAGCTTTAGCAGCTTGCATTGCTTGCTCCGCTTGTTCAACGCTCAATAAATCCCATCTTACCAACTACTTGACTAAATTTGGAAGGATTGAGGGAATCAACAAAATTCTCAGTCTGAACATACTCACCATTAATCAAGGGGAAATAAGTTTGACCAAATTGCTGACGAACAGTTTGGATAGCTTGAGTTGATTTTTTTCTGGCTATCTTCTTGAGCATAATCCGTATCCGCAACACCCTACGAATCCTAATTTTTCTTCTGTCTAGGCCTTGCTGTGAGATAAATCCACTTGAGGAGGAGCTAATAACTCCTCAATGGGACGATTTTCCAAATTTTGACGAAAAAAGAACTATTTGCGGTATTTTCCAACAAACGACGGATTAAATAAGCCATTCCTGGTAAGAATTCACCGTAGGGACAATAAACCCGAACACGATAACCTCTTATCCACTAAAGATTTAGCTAATTTATCCCCCATCCCGTAGAGAACTTGCATTTCAAAACTACGACGGGGAACTTTGAAGCTTTCTGCTATAGCTATAGCACGAGATTGCGATCGCACGTTATGACTACCTATGGCAGAATAGACATATTGATGATTTTCTAACAATATCTGCGTAATAGCTTCAAAATTGGCATCAGTGGCAGCTTTATCATTATAAACTGGTTGCGTGCCAATGTTTTTGAGCAGCTTTGATGGTTTCTTGATCCCAATAAGCACCTTTAACTAAACGAATGCTCAAAGGATAACCGCGTTGTTTTAACCAAGCAATAATATCTTTAGCATCTTGTTCACTATCACGCAGATATGCTTGAATAGTCATACCAATATCTGTACGTTGACGAAATTCCTCTTCTAGTAAGAGTTTTTTGAGGATGCTGAAAGTAATATCTTTATAGGCGTATTGTTCCATATCAAAATGAACTGCTGCACCTAATTCTTGAGCGCGACGTAGTAAAATCCGAATGCGATCGCTCACTTTTTCCTCACTACCTTGAGCATCCAAAGGATCAAATTGGGAATAAAACGCAGTTAACTTGACAGAAACCTGAACTTTGGGTATTTGTTCCCCATCAGCTTCATCAATAGCGGGAATATAAGACCAATTTTGGGATGCTTCCACCAATTGTGCATTAATTCCAAGTATCTCTCTAAATAAGATTCAGCTTCAGCTTCAGTAATTACCGCTTCTCCCAACAAGTCGATGGTAAAAGCCATTTTTTCCTTCCGCAGTCTTTCCACGGTTTTAATGACTTGTTTAATATTTTCACCAGAAATATATTTATGAGCTAAAGTTTCCACTGCAGTGCCGACAGTTGTAGCTGCTACCTGTCCTGGCATAGAATCAGGATTAGCGAAATTGAGCATCCCTTTCAAAGCTGCGGGTAACTCGACCGAATCATCTCCTAAATATTCTTGTAAATGAGAAGCAATTTCTGATTTACTATGTAAAGCGGGTAAAGCATCGATAAAGCGAAATAATTGGACTCGTAAACCAGGGTTACTCATAGCCCAAGCGAGTAGTTTATCATCCCAACGCATTTGGTCGCGTAAAGAAGCCAAAAATGAGCGATTTTCGCGATTTACAGCAATAAGTTGTTTAGCTATTTCTTGAGTTTTAGCTTCGTATGTGCCAGATTGTACTTGTAATACCACAGTATATAAACTCCTGATTCTATTTCGGCCTTTTGTGTGTCTTCTATTTTGACGCTAGATTGATAAAATGTGGCATTGAGCTAGAGGAGATCAAAAATTTTTGCTCAATATTGTCATTCTGACCAGAGGGTTCGCGGAGCGTTGCGTTCGCGTAGCGTCTCCGATAGGAGAAGGAAAGAATCTCGCAGGATTCTTTTGTAGCGGAATCCTCCACAAACACTGTCGCTCAGAATAATAAAAGAGTAATAATCAATGAAGGAAGCCACAACGGAATTAATGTACGCAGCTTAAAACACTAAATAATTACTATGGGCATTGATGACATACTTAAAACTTACCGAGAAGAAATTTTGAGAATTGGGGCTAAATACGGAGCATATAATGTCCGGGTATTTGGTTCTGTCGCTAGAGGGGAGGCCAGTTTGGATAGTGATGTAGATTTTCTAGTGGAACTGGAAGCACAACGAACCTTGTTAGACCAAATTGCTTTGATACAGTCTTGGGAAGAATTGCTAGGACGTAAAGTTGATGTGAGAGAACCAGAAAATCTACATGAGTTGATTAAAGATAAAGTTTTGCGGGAAGCAGTGGTTTTATGAAAGATGATTGCTTGTACTTGAGCGTTGATCAAATTTTTTATTCAGACTGATATATTCTCTGTTAGATTTAATATAAAAGGAGAATAAAACCGTGACGTTAATTAAAATACCAAAAAGCTATCTTGTGTCCGAAGATGAACATTCAATCATAGTAGATATACCAGAATCAATGCTATTAAATTGGCAAAAAGATTATGGAAAAATTAGTCAAGCCAAAGGAATTTTAACGCATAAAAGAGAAGAAATGCTGACTCATTTAAATATACTTCGTCAGGAATGGGATGAATGAGATATCTTTATGATACCAATATTTTTATCTACTATCTTGCAAATGAACCAGCAGTTAATTCGTTCTTTGGAGAAGAGTTCCTGAATTTTCACGAAGTTCTAGTATCACCGATTATCCGGATTGAATTGCTGAGTTTTTCTGGTTTATCAAATGAAGATGAGCATTGTATCGAAAATTTACTGTCGCAGTTCACTTTAGTTCCATTATTGCGCGAAATTGAGGATCAGACAATTCAGTTAAAGCGACAGTTTAAAATTAAGATTCCTGATGCAATTATTGCAGCTACAGCATTAAATCGCGACGCATGCTTAATCACGAGAAATGTTAGTGATTTTCAAGGAATTCCTAAACTGAATATTAAAAATCCTTTTTTGAATTAGACTCTAATTACTTGATGTTTCAATCAACTGTAATTTAACTTTATGTTCACCATAATTAGCAACTAAAACAAATAATTTCAACCATCGAGAACCGAGTAAAATTTCCTGTATTTCATCTCCAGCAAATACAGGAACTTCCCACTCTTGACCATCTATTATTACCCTACCGCTATAAACATCAAATTCAGTTTCTCCTTGAGCAGTTCTTAATTTATTTTGCCTTAAAAAAGACCAATCAAGGCTTGCTATATCTTGTTTATTCATTGCTAAATATTCAGTAAATCCCGTATCTAACATTGTTTCTACGGGAAAACTGAAATCATCTCCACCAATTAAATCAATTTCAAAATAAATTTGACCTTTATCTCCAAATCTTCCCTCAATCATATTCTACCACTAACTCCTGTTTCATTAATGCCAAAAATATGATGAATTAAATGAGGATACTTTTCTCTTGCCATTTTACTTGCTACCTCTTGATCTTGATCAATAAAATAATCACCGCTATCAGGTTCAATAGCAATGTACCAACCATAGTATTTATCTAATATTTCTGGTTTTAAACGCTCAAAAATTACCCAACAACGCTCATAAAATGCCTGTCTTCTGGCTTTTTCTTGAGCTTTTTGTGCTTCTGTCCATTGAATTTCAGGAAACACCCTACCACGTCTGACAATTCTTTGGGATGTAGATTGTGTCATATTTTTTTTGACCTCAATAAAAGTTATTGTATTGCAAGATATCGTTCTCTATTACCTATTTATAAAACTTAATGATTTTCTGTAACCCTTGTATGTTAAAATCTACAAGTCTCGGCGCGAGAGAAGAGAACCCCTTCGACTCATACGATACGAATTTTCCCTTCCTTCCACATATGCGAATTCCTTTCCACCGATGGGGAGGTGAGCTACTGGTGCTTTTTTGTGAAAAGCGACATCATTGTAGTATAACCAATTACCTCCTTTCCTCCATCCCACTACATCGCCAAAAGCATACCAGATTGTTTGGTTATAATCTCTGGTTCCACCCAGGTTTTGATAAATGCGCTTCTGTACAGAGAAACCAAAGCGCCCATTACTGTATTTTACCCATAATTGGTCAATAGTCCGGAGGTCTTCACAAGGAAAGTTATCAATGTCTTCCACCCTTAACCACCTTTCTCTCCTAGCCACTTCTAACATAACTCGTGCTGTTTCCTGATCAGCTTCTTTCCACTTCTCTGCTGCGAGTAACTTCTGCAATTGAGTATAGTCCATTCCCACTGGTGAAACTAACTGCACTTTTGATTGCTGCTGATTACCAAGCAAACCCAATAACTCTCTAAATTCTCCCACCGTCTGAGGACGTTGATTAATTTCCAATTCCATCCCTTTTATGATAACTTGATTGAGGCGATCGCTAATTTGGGAATTAAATTCTTGTGGTGGTTTTAAAGGAATACCTGTTTGTCTAAAAATAGCTGGAAGTACTGGTTGATTCGTCAATAAATTATATAAAGTTGCAGCTAAAGCATAAACATCAGTATATTCACCAAATTGTCCTTGTCTATCATATTGTTCAGGTGGTGCATAACCATGAGTTTTATCATTAGTCATGCTTCCAGTTTTACCAAGAGTGTATTCTCTCGCTAAACCAAAATTGATTAAAACTGCTTCCTGGGTTCCTCGACGCAGAACTATATTACTCGGTTTCACATCTCGGTGTAAAAGTTTCTGTTGGTGGACATATTCTAAAGCTTGTCCTACCTGGTCAATATATCTTAAAGCTTCAGGTTCCGATAATACTCCATGCTCATCAAGATAAACTGCTAAATCTTCTCCATCAATGTATTCCATCACCATTCCCCAAAGTTCCTCCTCTTGAATCACTCCATAGATTTGAACAATATGGGGATGACTACATTTCGCTAACCGCACTGCTTCATTCACAAACTTGACTTGTCGTTTCTGAAAGTCGTCTTTACTTTGTTGAAACGGATTGAGTGTTTTGATAGCAACTAGTTTACCAGTACTTATTTCTTTTGCACTGTAGGTGACACCGAAACCACCTCCACCCAAAACCTTTTCAATAATAAATCTACCGTCATCTAGTGTTTGATTAGGTTTCCATGTCGTCATTGATTTTAACAACTACTAAAATTACACTTAGTAATTTTACCCATTCGAGAAACCATTTTAACATCAACAAAAGCCTAATTTTCAACTTTTTTCATTCAGATTGATATTTTTCAGGTTAGATTTAAGTATAAATACTACCCAACTTTTTATACTAGTAAAACTCCCAGAGGGATGATGGGGGGCGATTTGTCAATGCTTCCAGACAATCGCTCCCCAATATCAGGTAATTGATTTTACTCTGGTTCTACTAATTTTGGTCTATCTTGTAGCCATCTTTCCAGGTCAGTGACATTAGCAAGAGTTAACCATACATCGGTTAACTGTTCTAATTGTTCACCAGGTAATTCACGTATTTTCTGAACTAGGGGTGGTTCAATTTCACCAAAACGTTGATTGAGTAACTTAATAACTACCGCCTGCTTACCTTTGAGTTCACCTTTGAGTTCACCGCTTCTTTCCATACTGGTAATATAAGGCATTTTTTTCCCTTCCTCATACTGTTTTAGTTCTTGTTGAAACTCTCGTTCCAATTCTTTACTTAGCGTCATCATCCAATCAATCAGAGCATATAGATTGATGATATCCTGTCTATCCAAGCCTTGCTCATACAACCGTTTAATCAAGGCTAGTTTAAACTCTTTCCTCTTGTGGCGGTTACTTGTGGTTTCCAATGTTCTCAGATGTACCATAACCACCGTAGTAAAAGGATTACGGCTGGCTGTAGTATCATATCTTTGTCTCCTTACTAAGGAGAGGGACAGGTTTTACACAGTAAAACCTGGGTGAGGTTCTTTAAATAACCCCTAACAAAGCCTTTTTAAAATCCGAAGTACTCTTAAAATAGATTTCCGGCTTTTCCACTAACGCTAAATCAATCACTTTTGCCAATTTCTGAGGTATTTTAGCATCTCGCTGCTGAATTGGTACAGGGTCATTTTCCAAAACTGCTAAAAAAATATCTTTATTAAAATCACGCGGAAAGTCTCCAGTTAACATATTATACAAACAAGCCGCAGTCGCCCAAACATCTACCTCTGGTTTAGCATGTTTAAAATCCAATAACTGCTGACGCGACATAAAAGCTAGAGTACCACTTGCATTTCCCGTCAGCGTTTGTCCACTTAAACCCGCTAAATCAAAAGCCTTGGATAAACCATAATCACCAATTTTTGCAATTATCTTTCCATCAATATAACTGAGAAAGATATTACTCGGTTTCAAATCCCGATGAACTACACCCCTACCTTGACCTACAGTACCATCTGCGAGTTTGACATAAGGAATCTCTGCATGATGAGCATATTCTAAACCATCCAGAATTTGCAGAATGATAGATACAGAGATATCTACAGGTAAACGACCCCCTTCCTTTTCCATCCAATTATCAACCGAGGAGCAATTGCAATACTCCATCGTAAAAAAGAAAATATCATCTGAGTAACCATAATCTAACAATTGTACAACATGAGGATGTCGTAAAGCTTTAGTATTTTCTGTTTCCCGGAGAAACATCTGTACAGCACGTTCATTAGCTGCAACTTCTGGTAACATGACCTTCAATGCAACAAATTTTCCAGACATCTGATGTTGTGCTAAATAAACTTCTCCACATCCACCTTTACCCAATAATTTCACAATACTGTAACCGCGAATTGCGATGAATTTTTGCTCTCCATTATTAGCTAAACCTAACCAGCGTTTAATGATTTCTAAAAAATTCGGTTCTTGTTCAGGATGAGAATTAATATGAAACGTACTAGGGAGGGGAGGAAATTTCACTGCTTCTGATTCTATCAAAACTTCAAAAACGGTATTTCCCAACTGAATTTCATCACCAGATTGTAAATCATATTCTGGAAAAGTCAATTTTCCAGCTTCTTCTGGTGTTTGATTAGATTGACGCTGACCAATTTTTTTATTATTAACATAAGTACCATTTTTACTCCCAAAATCTCGCACTCGAATATCTGGGGGATTGATATCTAATAAACAGTGATAGCGGGAAATTGTTCTATGCTCTTTATCATCTGGTAATTGAGGATAGCAATCTGAATGTCTACCGAGAATACAAGTTGTGCGAGAATCAAAAATATATTGTCTTCCAGGGATTTTTCCTTGGGTGATAGTGAGAATTATTTTTGAGAACATTGATTTTTTGAATAGTAGTGTGTTTGCAACTAAACTTTTCTACAAATTTGGAATAGTTAGCTTCCTTGCGTAATTTATTGTTAGGGGTTTTAATCACCACCGGAGAACCTAATTGTATATGTGTAGCTTTGTATGTAATACCAAAACCACCTTCACCGATGACTTTCTCTATTTCGTAAGTGTGATTTTTTAATCTGGTTCGTGGTTGCCATGTCATAATAATTGCTTTGCTTAGTTGTGTATTAATAATTTTTTATACATCAAATCATTTTACATCTTACTTTTACGAGTAGCAATACTAATCAGCTTAGGGGATTTTATCAACCAATATATTTCAGTTAACCCAAAAATTGATGGAATTGTGACAATACTGGGTTCCCCCTTACTCTACGGTGTACACACAAGTAGTAGGGGCGTATTGCAATACCCCCCTACTTACTTTAGTAACACGCAATGTTGCGCCATTTTCATCAAATTCCTGGTATATCCGCTTATCCTAGCCTGTTTTGTAACCACTGCTGGAGGTCAATTACAGAGGAGAAATCTAAGAGAGCTTCACCTAATTCATCCAGTGCTTCAGTGTCTAATGTCCTAACTTGTTCAATCAAAGAAGGGTCAATTTCACCAACTACGCGGTTGAGCAGTTTGATAACTAGTTTCTGCTTACCTTCGAGTTCACCTTCGAGTTTACCTTCGAGTTTACCTTCGAGTCTACCGCTTCTTTCGATACTGGTAATATAACGCATTTTTTTCCCTTCCTCATACTGTTTTAGTTCTTGCTGAAACTCTCGTTCCAATTCTTTACTTAGCGTCATCATCCAATCAATCAGAGCATATAGATTGATGATATTCTGTCTATCCAAACCTTGCTCATACAACCGCTTAATTAAGGCTAGTTTAAACTCTTTCCTCTTGTGGCTATCGCTTGTGGTTTCCAATGTTCTCAGATGTACCATAACCACCGTAGCAAAAGGATTGCGGTTGGCTTCCAACTCAGACCATTTTTGTTTATAGTCTAGCAGCTTGACGATGGGAAAGGTGAAATTTTTACTAGTCTCAATTCCTTGAATACTATAATGGTTGGGTCGCCAATTAACATTGTCATCCCCAAACACTACTAATGACTCAACTATGGAATTGTATTGTTCACACAATCTAGTGTTATAGTAGAATATCCTTTCAGAGAAATTGCCTTCCCATTGACTTTGAATTTCCACATGGATATACAGATAGCTTATTTGACCATTCAGGCGATAAACTTTAGCCAGAGTATCTGCATATCTTCTGCCAACTTTAGCATCTCTCGTGACCTGTTTCAACTCCTTATTTAAGAATTCAATTGGTTTAGTCCAATCAATTTCTGAATGGATTTTAGGAAAGAAAAACTCCAGAAAATCCTGGAAGTATATCTCCAGAATATCTTTCCAAGGAGAATCATATTTGGACTTTGGTTGTGCCATTTTCAGTACAAATTGTATTGTTTTATTTAGATGATAATTTTATTTTCAAACTTACTCCACTAATGAATTACCTTACCTACAATTTTACATTAAAACGATTAATCTTTACCAAATATTTTATGAATTATCTGAATTGAAAATATTTGGTACTTCTTGGGAGCAGGCTGGAAGCCTACTCCACTAGTTGTGACATTAATTCTAAATAATGCTCTAGATAAGATTCAACCGAAGTTGATCAGGAGTCTGATATTTAATGTATTTGCTTGATATTGATACTTTTAGTCAATTTACGTTCAGATAAAAAAATGACTCTTAAACATAAAACCGCACTCAATCACTGTGGATAGAGTAACTAATGTGCTAAACCTATGTTATTGTTGATAACTTCTTGAAAAGAGTTTTTGCATGTGGTTCCATTCACAGTCGCTTAAGAACCTGTCTTTATCATCTTTATTGATATTTGTGGCTGGGTTGGTTAGTTGTACCAATCGACCTACAAATCATCAACTGGAATTATGGCGCCAAGAAGCGATCGCTCGCAATGCGGAAATTGTCGCAGATAACGCCAAAAAAAATCCGCAGAGTGCTTGGGATTTACTTGTACAAGGTCAAACAACTACTGGTAAATCCCTGAAGTTGGATTGGTCAGAAATCTTGTCCTTAGCGAATACCCACATTCAGACCACTGACCCCAATTCCCCCCTACAGTTAAATCAGGTTTTAGATTTTCAGGGAGTACCTGTATCTAGTCTCCTGAAAGAGTTAGGTTATCAATCTAATGTCACCGAGATAAGTTTTCTATGTTACGATTCTTACTTGGTTACAGTTAAATTAGCAGACTTACTCAAGTATCCTATTCTTTTAGCGATCGCCAAACAAGGTAAACCCATTAGTCGTGGTGAAGGTGGTCTCATTTATTTAGTCTTTCCTTACACTACCCATCCCGAAATCAAATCCAAGTATAATGAATCATCATGGGGATTTTATGTCAGCAATATAGTGATTGGTACAGAACCAGCGCAGTTGCAAGTAGGGACTCGAACACTTAACTTGATTGATTTAGATCAACTACCTCAAACTACCCTTTCGGAAACTGTTGGTTATCGCATCGGCTGGCCTAATGGTAAAGTTAAATTACATGGAGTCCGAATCCGAGATATTTTAAACTTCGCTGGGGTCGATTTAGCTTCTCTGTCTGAAGTTATTGTGCGCGGGAAAGCTCCGATACATCACAATAGCACCAATCCTGTGAGTTTATCGGGTGCGAATGTGCGCGACTGTAAAATTATTTTAGCAACTAGATGGGGTGATGATAAACAACTAATTCCTGCTAAACTTGGTAGAGCTGACTCTTGCTTTTAGTTCTCAATGTCAAACCAAAACCGGAGATATCCCGTGGGTGATGTTCGTAGAAGAGTTGACCGCAAAACCATGAAATTTGTTGCCTCTCGTTCAATTCGCACTCAGATTTTGACTTCTACGACATTATTAATTGTGGCTCTTGTAGGGGCGATTGTCTCAGTCTGGGCAAAAAGTGAAAGCAACCTCTACCGAAAAGAAAAAATACATGAAGCTAAAGTGCTGATTAATGTATTGAGTAATTCCTATAGCAGTATTCTCGCGGAACAGAATTGGAGTCAAGTCCGTTTGACTTTGGATACACTAATTCGGGAAAGCGATGATGTCATATATGCATTCGTTACTGATACAAGTCACAATAATCAGATTATTGCTGCTTCCCCTCCTGAATTTATCAATGAGTATATTCCTGATGTTGTCCCCCTCGCTATCACTAATAATGCTCTCAAATCCCATTCCATGTCGATTGTGCAAGAAACTTATGTTCTCAGAGACATCCGGATTGGGGAAGTGGTCAGAGCTAAAACTGGGGAACATTTGATGGAAGCTGCTGCGGATATTCGTTTGCTTTCTGGGAAAACCATTGGGACTTTAAGGGTTGGTTTATCTCTTCGTAAGGTTGACCGGGCTGTTGCTAATGTGATTAGTCAATCATTGGTGGTAGGAAGCATTGGATTGGCTGTTGGTTGGTTTTTTGCTTATATTCTTGCATATCAGTTGAGTGTTCCTTTGCGCCGTTTACAACTCAGTGCTGCTCAGATTGCGGGTGGTGATTTACACCATCGGGCGGAAATTAATCATCGGAAAGATGAAATCGGTGCTTTAGCAAATTCTTTTAATGAGATGTCATCAGCTTTATTAGTATCTTTTAGTAAATTACAAAAAACTTTAGATTCTTTTGAGCGATTCGTTCCCGATAAATTTATTTCCGTGATTGCTCCCCAAGGTGTGGAAAATATTCAGGTGGGTGCAGCTTCTATCCGCACAATGACAATTTTATTTTGCGATATTCGGGGTTATACTTCCATGTCTGAAGTCATGACACCAATAGAAATTTTTAATTTCCTCAATGATTATTTAGCTTGTATGGGTAAAGCTATTGATGAATCTGGGGGTTTTATTGATAAGTATATTGGTGATGCTATTATGGCTTTGTTTGATGATACCGCTACAGATGGGGCTGTGAATGCAGCAATATTAATGCAAGAGTATCTGGATAAGTTTAATTATGAGCGATCGCAACGTCAATTGCCCAGTATTATGGTGGGGATTGGTATTCATCGTGGGGAAGTAGTCATGGGGACAGTGGGTTTCACTTCCCGCATTGATTCTACTGTCATTGGTGATGCTGTCAATGTCGCTTCTCGGATTGAGGGCATTACTAAGCAATACGCTTGTACAATTTTGTTAAGTGAGTCAGTTGTCAATAGTTTAGCTGCTCCAGAATCATTCTCCCTCCAGTTGGTAGATAAAGCTGTGAAGGTGAAAGGGAAAGAAGATGCGATCGCTATTTATAGTGTTGGTAGCGTCTTTAAATTGTAATTTTGAATATAGATGATTTATCCCCATAGGGAAAAATCAACTCTGGTTGAGAAAGGAAAATATTTTCAGGCATATAATTTATGATACACAAAGGAAATTACGGCAGCAAAGGACAGAGTTGGCATCCCGACTTTATCCAATATATGGAATTTATTGCTAACCACAAAGTATATGAGGGAATGCCAGATGCATTTACTAATGACAATAAAATTCAATGGGAAGCACCTTCAAATAGAAATTCTGGAAAACATAAAAATACTCATCATAAACGCAGTGAATGGTGGCGTCAAAAAGCAATTTCAATAGGAATTGATCCAATACCACATACAAAGTGGATTAGTAAAACAGCAAAAGAGATTCATCCAACTTTGAAGAAGCCTTGTAAACGTTGTGGAAAAGTCATGGAATTACGATATGTCTATCCCTCTAACTCTTTTCTGCAAAGGCTTTATAAACTGGGTTACGTTGATGAGAATTTTCCAATTGAGCCTTTCGAGACAATTACAGACCTAGTAACTCGGTTGGTAGAAGTATTTGAAGACTCTGTTTTTTTTAATCTTCCACAGCTTCTGAAAACAGGTGCAATATCACCACCAAACTTAAAACTAAACCTAGAAAACTGGCTAAATTGGATTGAAAAAGAATATGTTCCACAAGAGCCAGTTATACTCAGTCCTGGTGCTATGTCTAATGCACCAGATCGTTTTGATGGCTTTCATTCTTTTAATAGATGTTGTCGTCTTAATGCAGATAAAGGACGTAGCAAATCAAATATGAATTCATATACAACTGACCGCCGTGTATTTGAGTATTGGACAGAAGGTGATTGGATTGCAGCTGACCGATTAATGGGGAAAATTAAATCTATCTTTGTTCATGAGTTCTGTCTTAATGGACATCCAGGACCTTGTTCAGCAGATCATGTTCGTTCATTGTCATTGGGATTTACCCACAGACCAGAGTTTCAACTATTGTGCAAGTCATGTAATAGTGCAAAAAATAATCGTATGTCCCTACGTGATGTAGTTCATCTACAGAAAGTAGAAGCACAAGGTCAATTAGTAATATCATGGCACAGCAAGGCTTTATGGGATTTACGAAAAAAAGATGTTGTTAATGATGAAACAGCCCTGCGTTTGAGCAAAATGCTGCGAGATAATCGTCATTCACTTATGAGTGTTTTACAAAGAATTACTGATATGGGCTACTTTACTTTCTTAGCAACATTTCTTGAACTTAGCTATGCTGAACGTGATGTTACGTTTGTGAATCTACGAGTGGAACAGCACATTACACAATTTGATCAAATTAACTATACTAATCGTGAAACAAAGTATGTAGAGGAGCAAAAATCTCGTCGTTCTAGGGTTGCATTTGAATCATTACGAGACTATTTTCATAAAGAAAACCGTAATGCCTGTATTATCTCTACAGAAACAATTAATAGAAAATTGGCATCCGTTCTCATCTTACTACAAGACTCCTCTGAGGAAATTCAAGAAATTGATCAGCAAATAGGAACCATTCTATCTAGTAACAGTGAAATTTCTAGTAGTGAGGGATTTCGAGGAGTAGTTAATAGTATTCCTGCTATTCTTCCCGCAAACTTCATTGCTGCTAAATTAGAATTAACTGAAGTCATGAGATTAATAGCTGTCGAACTGAGTAATAAATGGAACAGTGAACGTTATGTCAGAGGTGAATTAAATCTAGATTCTTAATTCATACTTTACAGAAGAATAATTTATCGTTCACGAAGCTTTTGAAGATACTGCATTGGTGAAATTACACTTCTCATCAGACACTGATAATCCGTCAATGGTGGTGTGATATAGTCAAGATTTTCTCCATCTTGACCAGATTTTAAAGGTGGTAAATCATCTAGGGATTGTGAAACAGTAACTACTGGTGCAAGTCCCAAAAGACTATTTACAGTTGAATCACATATTGGTGGAGGAGGTGAAATATTATTTGACTCTTGTTGCTGACCGACCAGTATAATCCGTTTACGTCGTTGTGGAACTCCATAATCTGAAGTATCAAGTTTCCACACCGATAACTGATCAGTAACTGAACTGAGAGCGGATTTTATTTGCTCAAAAACATATCCACGCTCCATGTTTAATAATCCCATGACATTCTCAAAAACAAATCCATCAGGTTCAATCACTTCAATAATTTGTTGATAATTTTTGAATAAAGAATTACGCTCATCACTCATACTTCGGGCATTTCCAGCTGTAGAAAAACCTTGACAAGGTGGACCACCTAAAACAAAAAGTTTAAGATTTGGATTCATTTTTCTAGCTGTCTTAGCCGCTAATACTATCTGGGAAAATATTTCATGATTACGAATATCTCCCAGAACTACAGAAGGGTGAATATTCTTCGCATAAGTTGCTAAAGCAATAGACATAATATCATTTGCAACTACTGGTTGCCAACCAGCCCACTTGAATCCTAATGCTAAACCACCAGCACCACAAAATAGATCAACAAAAATCCCCGGTATACCTAAATGCAAGGCAATCTGGTAAGCTAAGAGCGGTGGTACAGCGTTCCCTATTTGTGTACTAACTGCGGTACGTGAACCTAAAAAGCCGAAATTATCTGGAAAACTTTGGAGTCTTGCTGCTTCCCGTTGACTAATTACACGATGTTGCTCTCCAGCATAATCGTAATGAAGGTGACAACCATTTCCGGGGCGGCCAAAATAAGTATTAATTGTGTAAGCAGGTGCATCGGAACGGAGCCGACCATAATAAGTAGAGCGACTTCCCTGACCCTTGGCGTAACTTTCTCTAATTTGAGCTAATCTTTGAGAAGGAATAGAAGTGGGAATATTTTTCCAATTTCCCCCAGGAGGAATATGCACTACCATAGATAAATCAAGTTGACTGAGCTTTGCTGAATAATGATTTTGAATCATGACTCCTCCCAAAGTGGATGTTCTAGTATACTTTGACGATCTTCATGAGTCAGCTTAGGGAATGAATTCATGATTTCAGTCATGTCTTGGCAATTTAGACCGTATGCTTGAGCAACAACAACTTCTATTGTCGCTTCTGCGGCTAAATTTCCTGCTAGTCTCTGTTCAACTAAGGGAACCAAAGTTTCCGAAAATTGGGAAGTGACTAAAGGTATGCGGGTTTTACGCAAAACTCCGACAGAAACATGAGCGGTTGATAGCATTGAGCGAACTTGAAACTCAAAGGGTAAAGAAGACATAATACCCAGTAGGGTATAGAGTTTCGATTTATCATCCATGCGAAAATGTGCGACACCAAGAGAATTACCTGTAACCCATTGAGCAGGGATAATAGTTGCTTGAACTCGTCGCTTTTGTGTAGGTCGGCTAACATCTCGCCAGACAATTCGTGGATACTTAACTGAGATCGGGATAACAGGACTTTTTTCAGGGTTGATAAAGACAGTAGGCTGATTAATCTTGGTTAGTCGCTCGATCATTTTTCCTTTGATGAATGCACAATCTCCCTCAGAAGATAAATAACTTTTATGACCTGTTTCATCTAATTCTCTCCCAGTCCATAATTCTCCTTTCCCACTACCTTGTAAACTCTCCAGCATTGGTAAATTTGAAAATCTTAATAGTTGAGCCAATTGAGATTCATTGCTAAAGATAGGTATAATATAACTATTTGTCTTCAAAAAATTCTCACTTAGTTTTAGTTCTTGATGATACTCTCTAAAGCGCAACTCTTTGTCAAATTTATATAAAAAAATTTTCTGTGGAGAAGTTTGAGCTTGAATTGTAATATTAATACAAGCTTGATCAACACTATTAAATAATCTAGTTTCGGCGGGAAAATAATCAATATATTTAATAGCATGATTAGTTAGTAGCCATTTTCTTAACAGTTCAGAATTTTGGTCACTTAATAAAGATTCTGGTGATATAATTCCTGTAACACCCTCACGTTTAGTTAACCTCACAGCTACTTCAAGACCAATACGAGCAAGATTGATTCCCCATCCTGAAAACATTTTTCGTGGTTTAGATATGGGAAAGCATCTTTCTAGTTTTTTTGAAAATTCCCGGAGTGATTCAATATAAGCAGATTCAGTATTTTTATCCAGTAATTTAATATCTCTTCTGTCAGGTTTTACAACTTCCCAAGGAGGATTAGTAATAGTGATATCAAAGCAGTTTTTATCATCTATTTTTTCTTCGCTAAAACGTGATATGAAGTGAGTAAAACTGTCTTGTACAAAACTTTGTAGGCTGTAGTGTAAACCAACTTGATCCGCTATATTTTTAATATTTTTTTCTGCTAAATCTACTGCATCTGCATCACAGTCCCATATTTCAATTCGCCACATTCGACGCATAAGATGGGGAAACATTTGAGCGTGTATTATCAACCAGGTAATCAGACGCCCATCACCACAAAAAGGGTCAATAATAGATAACTCTCCCTGTGTCTCTACGCGAGTTGCAATGGTCAAAACACTATCCACTAGACGTTCCCCAATAAATTGTGGAGTATAAAACTTGCCAGTTGTCTTGATGAGAAGATTATTACGTCCATATCCTACCTGCGCGATAGGGTTAGACTGAAGTATTTTCAGGTAATTCATAATTAATTATTTCTCCAGCTAGTAATACCTAAATATTAGTTACTTGAATTATATTCTATTTAGAATATAATTCAAGTAAGTGGTTTATCTGGCTTGGGTCCTGGTTTAGGAGCATTGTCTATGTAAATTTGTAGACTAGAAACTTCTATTAGCCAAATTCCCCCAGCACGTCTGGCAATAATTAATTCCTGCCGGATCAGTAACCTAATATGCTGAGGTGTATAACCACTCAGTGCAGAAGCTTCAGAAACAGTTATTAGGTCAGAGTCTATCATTCTGGCATAGAAATATCATAATTACCTTTATCTGTATGTATTATTCAAATAATATCGCGTTCAGAGAGCTTGTTCTTTACATCATTTTAAAGTCTCTACCAATTCCTGTAACCTTTGTCTTCCATCCCGAAATACAGACCAACCATCTCCCACTAATACTACTTCCACTTGCTCTAGTGCTGCTAATCGTCGCACTGATGCGATCGCCTGCGCTCGATTCAATAGCTTTTCATCTGGTAATATAGTTAAACTACCTGCTTGATATGAGCGGACTAAATCCCCCACAATCAATGTGGTATCTTCCAAAAGTAGTGCTAGTTCACCAGGGGTTTTTGAGCCTTGCAATTCGATGGTTTTTAGTCCTGGGACTAACTCATCTCCATCCGCTAACCAGCGATCGCACAGATATCGGTAGAGAATCTTTCTCTCCTAAGGGGGAGGCAATTTTAGCATAAGTTTGGTCAGCAATTTCCTTTGCAGCCCGTAAATGATCGGAGTTAGTCAAGACAATCCAAACCACCCCACCGAGGGATTCTAAGTGGTTCCAATCATGATTTGATAAGGCTACTGGATCAATCAAGATGTTACCTTCTGGACGAATCCAGGCAATGCCATTGAAATCAATATTTCTGGCTGGGTTGAAACTAGACCAACTATATAAATCAGGACGGTGCAAAAATTTCATAGATTTTATCAGAATTAACCAAAAATATATTACTTTAACCAGATTATGACCACATACGAGCATATTTTGCAAGCAATTGGTAAAACGCCCTTAGTTAGACTCAACCGCATCTCGGAAAATATCGCCTCATCCATGTATTGTAAAGTAGAATATCTCAATCCTGGGGGAAGTACCAAAGATAGAATTGCTTTGGTTATGATTGAAGCCGCAGAAAAATCTGGTCAATTACCACCAGGTGGGACTATCATTGAAGCTACCGCAGGCAATACGGGGGTAGGATTAGCCTTAATTGCTGCCGTGAAAAAATATCGGTGTATTTTTGTCATGCCTGATAAAATGAGTCAAGATAAAATTAACTTGCTCAAAGCTTATGGTGCAGAAGTTGTGGTAACACCTACATCTGTAGCTCCTGATTCACCAGAAAGTTATAATGGTGTAGCTGAAAGACTAGCTAAGGAAATTCCTGGTGCTTACCTTTTAAAAATAATTGATATTTTAGCTCTAGCTAACGTAGCTCGACAAAATCATCTCATTCTAGTGGTCGATAATACTTTTGCTAGTCCTTACTTTCAAAAACCATTAGATTTAGGTGCTGATATTGTAGTTCACAGCACAACTAAATACTTGGGTGGACATAGTGATGTCATTGGTGGAGCGGTTGTGACTTCTAATCCACAACTCTACAGTGAACTGAAATTTTATCAAAATGCCATTGGTGCAGTTCCCAGTCCTTTTGATAGCTGGTTGGTGTTGCGAGGCATAAAAACTCTAGCGGTGAGAATGCGCGAACATGAAAAAAATGCTTTATATTTAGCCGAGTTTTTAGCCCAACATCCTAAAGTCGAGCGAATTTATTATCCAGGTTTGTCTAGTCATGAACAATATCAACTAGCTCAAGAGCAAATGTCTGGCTTTGGAGGGATGATTAGTTTGGAATTAAAAGGTGGTTTCGCAGAAGTTGAAAGATTTGCTTCTCGTTTACAGTTGTTTTTACTAGCAGAGAGTTTAGGTGGTGTAGAGTCATTACTTTGTTATCCTGCCAAAATGACTCATGGTTCATTACCGGAAGCAGAAAGACTAAAACGTGGAATTAAAGATAATTTGGTCAGACTTTCGGTAGGAATTGAGCATCAACTAGATTTACAAGCAGATTTAGAAACCGCTTTGTCTTCATAAACGTGGAACAGGCATCTTGCCTATTCAGGAAAGACAGGCAAGATGCCTGTTCCACAATCTATATTCTATTTCTATTGCACGACTTTAGCCTTGTCTATAATATGAATTTTTAAGAAGAAATTAGTCTATAATTGTATAGTTTTGTTGAAAATATTCCCACCTGAAACTATCTCTACTAGCAACCAGTAGTTTCAAATCCAGTACTAGCGATAACTCCCATAAAAATCCTCCTAATTCATGCGGAATTAATTTAAATTCCCACTAATTATATCGGAAAACTAGGTTTATAAATTTAACCGTAATCACCCTATTGACTCTGGAAAAAAATCGGAGTAGTGTGGAAACAAGTCCGGTAAACAATACTTTCTACACATCAAAAAATCAAGAGGTATTTCCCATGATGATGATGATGACTGAAACCATGACTACCGAAATGCAAAACTGCATCAATGCTTGCATGGAATGTCATAAAATGTGCATGGAAACCATGACTCACTGCATGACCAAAGGTGGTAAGCAGATGGACATGAGCATGATGGGCATGATGCGCGATTGTGCAGAAATGTGTATGATGTGCATGAATATGATGATGGGTGGTTCTGAGTTTGCAGCCCGCACTTGTATGCTCTGTGCCGAAATGTGCGATCGCTGTGCAATGGCTGGTGAAAAAATGAGCAATGATGCTAAAATGATGGCATTCGCTGCTGCTTGTCGCCAATGTGCAGAAGCTTGCAAATCTATGCAAATGATGCCTGTTTAATGAGATTAACCCGCAGAAGTTTCTCTGCAACCTAATGTTCAAGCGCTCAGGCTCTTAAAGTCTGGGCGTTTGGAGTATTTGAGATGTTTTTTAAATACACTACCCTACTTAACATACCAACTATAAAATCATTACTAATTTTTGTAATCCTGCTTGAGAAAGACAAAGTTTGGACAACTACAATGCAAATTTTTATGAAATACTGATTTTGCTAAAGTTTTATGACTAAGGATAGATGAAACAACTTAAATCTCGTTCTCAAGATTTGCGGAGTTTATTTGAAAGCAGTATTACCATTGAGCACGTCGCTGAACCCCTCAAAGCTGTGTCAGCGGATGCAGAAGTGACAGAGGTACTGCACTGGATGCAAATACAAGATTTTGATGTGGTAGGAGTGGAAACACAAGATGGAATCAGGGGTTATGTCGAACGCTCAACTTTAATGCTAGGTGAATCTGGGAAGTGTAGTGATTATGAACAGGTGTTTCATCCTAAAGAACTCATCGCCATTTCCACTCCATTAATCAAGCTATTACCTATCTTGCAACATACTCCACGGCTGTTTGTCCTCGATTGTAATCAAGTGAGTGGAATTATTACTTGTGGTGACTTGCAAAAAGCACCAGTGCGAATGTTGTTGTTTGGTTTGGTGACTTTGCTGGAAATGAATCTGTTACGATTGGTGCGACTTTACTATCCTCAAGATTCTTGGCAAAATGTGCTCAAACCGGAGCGGGTAGAAGCTGCTCAAAAACTCTGGAGAGAAAGTCAAGAAAGAAAT
Organism: uncultured cyanobacterium; assembly: GCA_963766435.1. GTDB lineage: Bacteria > Cyanobacteriota > Cyanobacteriia > Cyanobacteriales > Nostocaceae > CAVXZH01. The sequence goes on along the minus strand of CAVXZH010000006.1, from coordinate 33,509 downwards.
GAAGCTACAGATTTATTAGATTATCTGCAATTTTGCGATAAACGGGATTTAATTTTAAGCCAACCAGAACTTTTCCAGCAATTAGAACTAAAATCGAAGCGATATGGCGAACGCTTCCTAAAATCTGCCGAGCAGCTGCGAAATCGGTTAGCTCACGCTCAGAATTTAGTGAGTGGTTCTTCTTGGATAGAGTTAATTTCCTTAGCCGCGGCGATGGAAATGCTCTTAATCCGTTGCGAGGAAATTGAGTAATCCACCCTGAGCTTCTTGCTTATGCTGGTTTTGATAGATTATTGCGCCCCAATTCATCAACTTTTCGCGACAAAACTTGTCTAATTATGTCGTAGGAAACCGGGAATAGAAAAATTTCCTCATCACTTTTGTGACAACTCTATATTAATTTTAAAGTCCTGAAAAAATCAATAATTCGCCAGATTAATAAGCATATTCAAGTGATTTACGCTCGACACAACCATTCAATTTATGTCGTATAAATCTGCTAAATACTCTTGTATTTTTAGGAATCTTGCCTAACAATTGCAGATATAAGGTTAAGCAATCACAGCTTAATCTTGGATGAATTTCTCTACCTTTATGCAATTTCAACAGGAGAAAAAAGTCATGGCAAATCCAGAAATATCTCAAATCAATTCTGCCGGTTCTGAATTATTTCTAGATTCTGAAAGCTTTTTACAAGACCTAACCGCTAATGATTCTATGGTTATCCAAGGAGGACAAGGTGGTAAAATCAATAAATTACTGGAGTTTGGGTTAAATGCTTATGCAGTTAATGGTGTTATATCCATAGCGAAGTCGTTTAGTGCTCAGAATGGTGTCAATGATTCTAATTCTCATAGTTAGGAGAGAAAAAGCTGCTATACCTGCGTATAGAGCATTTCATATCCCACTATTGATGGTAATTGCTGTACTACTGCTAATTAGCGTATAGTTCCCTATGGAACAGAATTCAACTTTCTATAGCTGAATTCTGTTCCCATCTACTTTGATCAATCCGGTTGGTGTTAAGCTCCGACCAAAGTATCGAGGAGATGAAGGGGAGTTATTTGAGGATGATGGGATTCCCAAAACCTTTGTGTGGAGTTATGTCGCAGAACTACTCTGCGACATAATCATTCAAGTTATGTCGCAAAAATCCTACAAATGGCATTGTATCTTTCCTAAAAATAGTTAATTATTGCAGATATAGGAATAGTATTTGATGGGGAGCAAATTTTTTACGGAATCAAAAATTATGGTAAATATACAAGGTTCCCAAATCAATCCTCCTGATTTTGAAGGCTGTTTACAAGAATTAACTGTTACAGACACTATGGTTTTTCAGGGAGGACAAGGTTCGGATTTTAATAGGTTACTTGAGTTTGCTATAGCTATTTACGCAATTAATAGTATTGAATCTATAGTTAATTTATTTCGTATTCCTGTTCCGACTAAAAATGGTTTTCATCAAAAGTGGCTAGAAGACCAACTTGATAATGATTGGATTGAATAATGATATGGTTGTCAAAAATTAGTAGAAAAATAATAGAGGTTTTAAATATGCCATTTTTATTAAGCAACAGAAATGTTTTTGACTATCTAATTAAAGTTGGACTTTGTTCTCCAGAAAATCAGTCGATGAGTAAAGTTGAACTAAAACCTGCTAAAAACTTTAATTTGTTACTGACTTTACCAGATAATCGTCAAGTGTTGGTTAAGCAAGAACCTCACAACGGTCAACAAAAAACAGCAGGTGAATTTTTGCAAGAATGGAAATTTCAAAATCTGTTACAGAATTTTTCTGAACTGAGTCACTTACGTTGCTCTTGTTCCCAAGCCATTTGTTTTGATGTGGAAAATTCTATTATTATTTTTGATTATTTCCAAGATTATCAGGATTTAGCAGCTTTTTACACTAGCATGAATATCTTTCCTGAAGTTATTCCCCGCGCTATTGGTGCTATTATTGCTTCAATACATCGTTTAACTTTAGACCGTCAAGACTATCGGGAAATCATTAAATCTAATGGAGGAGTATTTAGTAACCATGCTTTTGAAATGATTAATGGTTTTAAACAACTAACTCCAGAGATTTTTGGACGTTTTCCTAATGATGGGCTGAAATTTTTTACTCTTTATCAGCGCTACTCTATCCTCGAACAAGCAATTACCAATTTAAGTGATGCGATCGCACCCTGTTGTCTAATCCATAATGATCTAAAACTGAATAACATTTTACTAGCTAATCACTGGGAAGAATTAGCGACTCAACCAAGTCACAGTATGATTCGCTTAATTGACTGGGAGAAATCTAATTGGGGAGATCCAGCTAGTGATTTAGGAACATTAATTGCGGGTTATCTCCAAATCTGGTTATACAGTTTAATTACGAGTAAAACTATTCCCATCACAGAATCTTTACAACTAGCGACGACTCCTTTAGAATTGCTTCAACCTTCTATGGCTAGCTTGATACATGGTTATTTGGGTAGCTTTCCAGATATTTTGCAGCGTCGGTCTGATTTTTTAATCCGAGTTGTGCAATTTTCCGGTTTAGCTTTGATGCAAACTATTCTGTCAATGCTTCAGTATGAAAAGACTTTCGGTAATGCAGAAATTTGCATTCTTCAAGTCGCGAAAACTTTATTATGTCGTCCAGAATCATCAATTAAAACTATATTTGGTGTGACTGCACCTGAATTAATTCAATAATTTAATTATCAACTATATTTCAATACAATTCAGTTAACGTAAAATCTGATAGTATTCTGTCATTCTGAGCGAAGCGAAGAATCTTGGGGGATTCTTCGCTTCGCTCAGAATGACAATATTACTTCCTTCCTTAACACCAAGCGTATTGAGCTATATTTGGTCTATTTGAGAAAAAGTAGGGAAAAGACAATCCGGTGTCTCTTCCCTACTTTTCATGAAATTATTTATTGTTCCTAAGCTAAATAAATCGGGATATTAATATTTGGATTGACATGAATCAAAAGCAAGAAAATTATTTTTAATAATCTCTTACTTATGGATAATTTATTTCCGAAATAATTAGTTTATAAATAAACGTATAGAAGTTACACATTCATGTTTTTTATATCGTGTTATGTAACATCTATCTAACAAAAATTGAGGGCAAAAGTATGCCACTTTCAACCATCCAATCCGAATTATTAACAGAACTTTCTGGAGAAGAACAACAACTTTTATCTGGAGGTAAAAAATTCACATTAAATGGCGTTCTTCGCAGTGAATCAGGTAGAAGAGTTCCAGTGAAGTTGATATTTGGTGAGTCGGGTAAATCTGGTGATGATGACGATGATGATTATGGCAAATCAAAATCCTATTAACAATTTGCATGGATTGTTATCTAGGTTTTAGTTTGATAGTTTAGCGATAAGAAAGGTAAGTACTATTGGTATTACTTACCTTTCTGACTCTTATTTCCCGATAAATATTCTCAATATCTGCTCCTGGAAAAGTACGAAAAAATTATGGAAGTGATAAATTTACCAACATTGCCATTATTCAACAATTCTGAAAGTAATTTATTCAATCATCTGGAAAATATAGCTACAAAAGTAAAAATTGAACCCAACTTTTGTATTCATCATCCAGATTATCAACCATTCCAATTTCCCGATGAAGTAATCTTGCGGTTTCAGCAATTACCATTGAGTATGCAGCACAAATTCCTGAATTCACAACTGTGCAATTTTCTCTACAGCATTTACTATAACGGTGCGGGGAAAATTGCTCTTTCTCTCCATGCTGAATCCGTAAATTCTAGCAAATTTCAGAATTTAGAAAATAATACTTTTCTGGGAGTAGATATGAATTTTTATGATCAACTACATTTGCATAATCAAGGTCAAGGTTACTTTGACCCTAATTGGCAAGTTTTAAACCAAGTCAATGAGCAGATTTTCATGGTAAAAAAAGGTGAATTAACCTTACATATAGAATGCGATCGCTATCTCAAAGCTGAAGATAAAAAAGCAAGCATTGGTGACTTTGTTGCCATTAAAATGCCGCCAAATCTAGTCCAAAATGGATTTTATATGGCAGTTGGTGATGCTGGATTACCTAAAGGGATGATCGTGCGAATCTACTTCAATTTAAATCCAGAAGGTGCAGTTCTGATGATGGGGAATCTAACACAGCAACTAAATGCCAAATTGATTCCTTTCACTTTTAAAGCCCTATACAATCCTTCCGACTACCAACGCTATGATTCAGCAGTACTTTACTTTCAAAAGAGTAACTATGGAATTATCCATCAAATTTTGCAATCTATATACTTAGAGTGTTATCAATATTTTAATACAGAAGTACCACTGTTTACCAAATTCATTGCTCCAGGACTTGCAGTAGCGGAAGAACCAGACCGAAAATTTGCTGAAAAAGAAAGTTTTGGTTTAAATCAATGTCAGATTATTACTAATAGTTTACTGGAAGCTTGGCAACAAGGAGATGAGTCAAAAGAAAATCGCATGAGATTAATCATCAAACACTTTAGTAATCAAGGTATTGAGTTAGAACGTCCCTACCTGAATTCCAATTCACAGGATATTTACATTCCTTTAGTGTCATCAGGGGGAGGGTAAAGATATGCACTTGAGTTACAAATACCGAATCTATCCAGACCTGACTCAAGAACAAATCCTCTTGAACTGGTTAGAACAATGTCGTCGTGTTTACAACTATGCTTTAGCTGAACGCAAAGACTGGAGTAACTCACGTCAATGTGCCGTTAATGCTTGTAGTATTTGTACAGAATACATTATGGTAGCTGATGCACCTTATCCCAATTACTACATTCAGAAACGTAATCTAACTCAAGCTAAAAACAAGATTCCAGAACTTAAAGCCGTTCATTCTCAGGTATTGCAAAATGTATTAGCAAGATTCGATAAGTTATTCAATTTTATGCAAGACCGAGGATTTGGTTTTCCATCTTTCAAAAAAGCTGGTCAGTATCACTCCTTTATATTTCCACAATTCCAAGATAATCCCATCATTGGCAATCAGATCAAATTACCCAAAATTGGCACAATACGAATTAACTTACATCGTCCAATTCCCAACCAATTCACGGTTAAGCAAATTCGGATTGTTCGTAAAATATCAGGCTGGTATGCAATATTAGTACTGCAAACTAACCTTTCTATTCCTGATATATTGCCTGCTGGTAATTCTATGGGTATTGATCAGGGTAGAGAAATATTCTTAGCCGCTTCCATCGGCAAACTAGTGGAATATCCTCAGAGATTGATAGACTTACAAACCAAGCTTTCCTGGTTACAACGTCAACTCATCGGCAAAGAAAGTGGCTCTTGTAACTATCAGAAACAACAGCAGAAAATTGCCAAATTAAATGAACATATTCATAATCTTCGACGGGAGTTTCATTTTCAACTTGCTCATCAACTCTGTGATGGAGTAGGAATGATTTTTGCCCAGGATGTGAAGACAAAATTGATTCAGCATGATTCAGATTGGGGACAGTTCTTGGAAATCCTCCGATGGGTTTGTTGTAAACGAGGGGTCTTTTTTTTGAAGATTGACCCTAAGTACAGTAATAGTCAAACTTGTCCTCATTGTGGAGCCAGTACCCGAAAAAAACAGCTAAATCAAACTGTATATCATTGTCGGGAATGTGGATACACTACAAATCGAGATATTGCTAATGCTCAAATTGTCGAGCAACGTGGTCTTACAGCCGTGGGATACACGGTGAAGCTGCCTGTGGAGGTTAGTGCCTCAGTACTCCGATGAAGCAGGAACTCTCAATCGTGAGGTTGAGATACTAATACTTGAGAATTTCTACAAGTATGGGAGAATATCACGTATGATGCCATTATTAAACATAGCTTTAGGTAGATTCAGTTTTACCTCTTTGCGTGGAAGTCATCTTTCTCTAGTCTGAGTAGGGTGAGGATAGATAGTCAGGGGGCTGAAGTAAAATACAGTTCAAAGTATTTAGACCTTTGCATAAAATATTAAATTTGTATCCCTCCTACTTCTCCCTAGAAAATTGCCTCCATCTGAATTAACGGTTGAGGAAGAATTCTATGATCTTAAACCGGGAAGGAGTATTTATGTCACTAGAGAATAATCAATTTTCAGATGTGGAAAAATCTCACATTAAAAATAGTAAGTTTTTAACATCTTTTCAGCGGAAAATGTTGTTGAAAAATCTCCAATCTACCTTACCACCAGAATACCGTCATCGCATTGAAATTATGCTGCTGGCCGATGAGGGGAAATCTCTCACCCAAATTTCTCAAACTTTAGGCTTTTCTTATCATATGGTGCGATATTGGGTGGGAATGGCAAAAGCTGGTTTAGCTCATCAATGGCAAGAACAACCAATCGGCAGACCTAAGAGTATTAATCAGCAATATCTAGACCGATTGAAAGAATTAGTCTGCCATAGTCCTCGTGAGTATGGTTATTCGTTTCAAAATTGGACGGCAGAATGTTTAAGTAAACATTTAGCTAGGGAATTAGGTATTGAAATTACCAAGCGGCATATCAGTCGTCTACTTAAACAAATGGGATTGTCTACTCACCACATCAATAACCAGATTAAACCAGAAATTGACAATACCCAAGATGCAGAAATTACAATTACTGAATTACCACTGTCTCCTGGCAATAATTGCCAATGGTCACTCAATTTTATCAATCTCAAGCACTAATTTTTGTGATGGTGAGTATATGTCCTCCAATTTTTTACATCAACAACTAGCTGCACCATTTACTCAAGTATTGGGTGTGAATCTGACCAATCAAGAATTAGTAGACTGTTGTAATTTAGCGGAAATCCAAGCACCAGAGATAGCGAAACTTTTTTGGCAATCGCTAGATGCAGAACCAGGAATTTATCTAGTTTTACAAGGTAAATTAAGACTACTAGATACATCTAACAACTTAATTGCTACCTTGTCAGCCAGAAGTTCATTTGGGGAAATAACTCTATTTCCTCAAACAAAATTCCAACCTTATAGTGCTAGAGCTTCTACAAATTTAACACTTTGCTATTTGGGACAAAATTTGTTACACAGCTTATTTTGTAAATATCCTGATATTCAAGAACATCTTTATCATCAAGCCGAAATTTGGGATTTGCTACTGCTATGTGTTCAAAACTCCCAATTTCCTCGCATTATCTCTGTGGAGAAAATGTTAAAAGTATTATCCCTACTGCAAGCACACAATTTAGGAATTGGTTCTTTGCCCACCGAATTTACCATAAATAATAAATTCTGGCTACTGCGTCAAGGTGAAATGTTACGTTCTGATGGTCTGATTCTGACTCCAGGAAAAATCTATGTCCCTACCTCTGAAGCAGAAAATTGGCAGATTATTAAACCCACAATTGCTTATATTCTCCAGGATTCTGATTGGCAAACAGCCTTAGATTATCTACCGCAGTTAGCAGAATTTATTACTTTAGATAGTGTTAATTACTCTGAACTAAGAGATGAAATTGAAAGAATCAGATCAGGTTAATCAGATGCAGGAGTTAGGAGTAAAAGCCACTTGCTGTATAGCTTTTTGCGGGAAATTTTGTACCTCATTTAAATGAGAACCGCGATCAGAAAAAATTATATATAGCCTAATTTTAACTTTTCTCCATTTTGAATTATTTCCGAGGTATAGTTATGAAAAATATTTTTAAATTTACCGCAGAAGAAATTTTGCAGCAAATTAAATTTTCTTGTCAAATGCCAGATTTAATCGAAGCGATCGCGACTCGGAAAATTATCGTTGATGCTGCGAACGAAGCTGGAATCAAGGTAGATAATCTAGAAATTCAACAAGCAGCAGATAGCTTGCGATGTGCCAATAATCTGATGAAAGTTGAAGATACCTGGGTGTGGCTACAAAAACATTATCTTTCCCTCAGTGATTTTCAAGAATTAGCCAAGATTAATTTACTTTCTGCCAAATTAGCAAATCATTTATTTGCAGAACAAGTTGAAGCATTTTTTTTTGAACACCAACTGGATTATATGGCATCAATCACTTATGAAGTTATTTTAGAAGATGAAGATTTAGCCTGGGAACTTTTTTATGCATTGCAAGAGAATGAAATCAGTTTCCAAGATATTGCTCGTGAACACATACAAGACACAGAACTAAGACGGAAAGGTGGATATTGTGGAATCCGACATTATCGTGATTTTCGACCAGAGATAGCAGCTGGTATCTTTGCTGCTCACCCACCACAAATTCTGAAACCCATTATTGCTCAACAAGGGGTACATCTAATTTGGGTAGAAGAAATCATTCAACCTGAATTAAACCAATCACTACAATTGCAAATTCTCCAAGAGTTATTTTTTACTTGGATTAAACAGCAACTTGAGGAGGTTCAAATCATCATCCCTTAGAAATAGGGACGGTCAACGGATTGTTTACCTATATAATTAGGAACCCAACCTTCTGCATTTTGGAAATAGCGGATTACTTTGAAATGTAATGATGCTCCTGGACTAGACCAATGTTCTACCTCAGGGGGAATATGCAGATAGTCTTGGGCTTGGAGTAAAAGTTGGATTTGACTACCATCAGGTTTAATAAAACTATAAATAATCTCCCCAGCTAATAAATACAAACTTTCCGCCGCAGTATGAGTATGATAACGTCCATATGTCATGATTAGTGCTTGAAGATGGGGTGAACCAGGATGGAGAATCTGCAAGTCACACCAGACATAACCATTTTTTTGCTGTAGAAATTCAAAAACACTGTTATGCAGTTCCACAATATACTGCTTCTCTGACTCTGTGACCACCTCTTGCTGTAACAAATCAGGAAAAAGTAGAGAGGTACCAGGGTCATAATGGTGCAGCTGAATCCCCAATGGTTCAAGTTGACTAACAATCTCGTCTAAATCGCTCTCAGTCCTACCATCATCGAGTAATAAAGTCGCCATGATCAAAGATTAAATATCTGGTACTAACAAGTATAACATGATTTAAATTCAAAAGCCACTATTTCCGATAGATAAACCGCAGATTAAATATCACGGAAAATTTGTTTGTAGTTGCGCTGTCTTCGCATGCTATGTGGTATTGGCGATTTATTGGTTCATCTACGGCTTTCGCTGTACTTAATAATACTAAAGTTTTAGGGCGTTAACTATTGTTAACAAACCAGTTTTCAATTATTAAATCATTAAAGAACTCAAAATCGGAAACATTATTAGTTACCAAAATTAAATTATTGCAGCCAGCAACACTCGCAATTTGACCATCTACAAAAGCAGATGTTTTGCCAATTTTGGATAATCTAGCCCTTTCTTGGGCGTGCCATTGCGCCGCTTTTAAATCATAGTCAATGACTGGTAAATTTAATACCGACTCATGAATATAATTCCAAAGAGATTCTCGTCGCTTAGATTCTGGTAAACGCAAACAACCATGTAAAATTTCATGAGCAACAACACTAGAAACGACAATTTCTGATTTATGAATATCTAGTTTGTGCAAAACACTGGGATTAGGAATAGGACGTGCTGGCTCTGAGAGAATATTGGTATCAAGTAAGTATTTTAAGCTCATAGATCAATTTCTCTCCCCACACTTCTATCTCGTAAATCAGCGAAATCATCATCAGTAAAGATAATTCCCTCGGTTTCAATTACTTTTCTAAATTTTTGTAATCCCGCCCAAAAATCACCTTTCTTGGATTCCTCCTTTTTTTTACGAAGAAACTCAAACAAATAATCGCGTTCTTCTGTAGGCAGGCTTTCAATAGAATTAATAATTTCTTGTAAAGTCATCGTATAACTTCCTAATATAGTAACTTATACCTTTGCTAACTCTATTCTAATATCTAAGAGGCTGTTTGAAAAGTCAAAATAAAGGTACCAAACGTTACTGTATTGTCATTCTGAGCGACAGCAAAGAATCCCGCGAGATTCTTCCCGACCGTCAGAATGACAAATTACACCTCCTCATAACTTTTCCAACACCCTGTAAATCTAAAGACTGATTCGCGTACTGTATTTACTAATACCAGAGCTTTACGACGTTAATTATGGCCTTTTTGATTTATCTTAGTACTATTGAACTATTAATAATGAAATGTCTAACTTAATTCTATTTTGGCATCGCCGCGATTTACGGATTACCGACAATACTGGATTAGCTGCGGCTCAACAGCTAAGTTCTCAAATAGTGGGTGTATTTTGCCTTGACCCGAATATTCTGGAACGAGATGACATCGCTCCGGTGAGAGTAACTTATATGCTTGGATGTTTGCAAGCACTTCAAGACAAGTATAATCAAGCTGGCAGTCAGTTATTAATTCTCCATGCTGACCCGGTGGTGGCAATTCCCACTTTAGCAGCAGCATTAAATGCTCAAGCTGTATTTTGGAATTGGGATGTCGAGGCTTATTCTCAAACCCGCGATCGCACTATAATTAATACTCTCAAAGAAAACGGGATGCAATTTCTAGAGGAAAATTGGGATCAGTTACTTAATTCACCCGCAGAAATTCGGAGTGGTACTAATAATCCCTATACCGTATATACTCCTTTCTGGAAAAACTGGAGTCTCAAACAAAAACTCAAACCAGTCACCATCAAGGAAAATTTTACAGGTTTGACAGAGAATCAACTACAAATAGCCCAGCAAAATGGAGTGATACCATTACCTTCTGCTGAAGATTTGGGTTTTAGTTGGGAGGGAGACTTGATTATTGCCCCAGGAGAAGCAGCCGCACTAGCACGTTTAGAGACATTTACTAATCAGGCTATTACTGAATATCAAGAACAACGCAATTTTCCTAGTGTTGATGGTACATCACAATTAAGTGCCGCGTTAAAATTTGGTGTTTTGGGTATTCGTACAGTTTGGCAAGCTACTCTAGAAGCACTAGAAAATAGCCGTAGTCCAGAAGCAGAAGCAGGGATTATTACATGGCAAAAAGAATTAGCTTGGCGGGAGTTTTTTCAACATGCTATGTATAATTTTCCTGAATTAGCTGAAGGTGCTTTTCGGGAAATGTTTAAAGACTTCCCTTGGCAAAATAATCCCGCATATTTTCAAGCTTGGTGTGACGGAAAAACTGGGTATCCGATTGTCGATGCGGCGATGCGTCAATTAAATGAAACTGGTTGGATGCATAATCGTTGTCGAATGATTGTCGCTAGTTTCTTAACTAAAGATTTAATCATAAATCCTCAATGGGGAGAAAAATACTTCATGCAAAAACTAATTGATGGAGATTTATCTGCTAATAATGGTGGTTGGCAATGGAGTGCTTCTAGCGGTATGGATGCTCAACCACTCAGGATTTTTAATCCCTCCAGTCAAACCCAAAAATTTGATGCTGAAGGTGAATTTATCCGACAATGGGTAAGAGAGCTACGGTCGGTCGATACAGAATACTTAATTACTGGCAAAATTTCTCCTCTAGAACGTCATGCTATCGGTTATCCTGAGCCAATTGTCGATCACCAACGACAGCAGAATTTATTTAAGCAAATTTATCAACAGCAAAAGGATTTGAGGAGTTGATCAAGACTCTGGCTATTTTAGCCAAAATTAACTGACTCACTATCTAAAATTTGCAGAATTTTCCAGTATAAATTTTCAACTCTTTTAGTGTGAGTCTCACAAATAGAAGCATAGTGATATAATCCAGGAGAGCTATTGATTTCTATAATTGTGTAATCTGCTAATGTTGCTGTAATATCATTAGTAATTATATCCACACCTGCTAATTTTAATCCCATATCTCTAGTTACATTAATGGCTAGTTTTTGAAAATCAGGATGGATACTTTCGGTTAAATCTATCGCTTCACCACCACAAGATAGATTAGCATTATCTAAGAGATATATCAGCGCATTTTCCGATAAAATACTATTAAAATTGAGATTTTGTCTTTGTAATTTTTGAGAAATCCGAAAGTCATTAACATTTATGACATTTTTCCTCCCATTTTTGATGAAATTTTCTTGTTTTTGATGGATCAGCTCCAAAATACTAGATTTGCCATCACCAACAACATAGAGGGGAATTCTTTGATAAGCAGCAATAACTTCGTTTTCCAGTACCACAATCCTATAATCGTTACCACTATAAAATTTTTCCACAATTAATCCGGAATTAATCAGGAGAATTTTTCGCGCTACATCATAATATTCTGTCTCTTCAAAAACCTTAGTTACTAATTTTCCTTGGCTAAGATTTAAAGGCTTAACAATTACAGGGAATCCTATTTCTTTAGCATAATTAAATCCATCATCAATATTTCTTGGGTTCGTTAACCTCGCACATACTGAATCATTAAAAAAGTTTTTTCCTATAGTAGTTTTATATCCAAAATTTTTCAGAAAGAAATTTGAATATGATTTATCTTTTGCTAGTTCTGAAGAACCATGACCATTAATATCTAAGGTAGTAGTAAAGAAAAATGACTTATTACCATTTTTGAAGGTAATATGTCCCACCGTTTCATACTCCGGTTCTATGACTACAACTGCTCCAATTTGAGGGGCTATTTTTTTAATAATTGATCCTACTAATGACATGCTTATGAACCTGGTGTAATTTATACGCCAGAATTTTAACTAATTTGGTAACTTTGGTCAATATATAGAGCTATGGTTTATTTTTTTTCAGGTATCTGTGTAGCCAGAGAGTCGGAAATAAGGAGGATGAAAATCGAGTGAATATACTGAGTTTTTAAAGTACAGTGTCCAGGTTGCGCCAACAAAATTTAAATATGAGTCTTGTATGCTATGCTTAGTATAGTGATATGAACAAAATGTTCTCATCAGAATTTATTGGTGTCTAGTTTGATGATGGAAATTATTAACGTCAGTAAGCTTTCCAGATTAGTTTTAGCAAAAGGGGATCAATAAGAGGTAAAGTTAAATCAGAGTGTTTATAGGAATCGAAGGATAGTAAAATATCAGCATACTTGTCAACGCTTTTGACAATTATTTCCATCCACAGTGAGAATCTAAATTCCCACCACATCAGCTTTGTACTTATACATAAATGTCGCCGAAAGTTTAATAGAAATCCTGTATATTTATCAGGGTAACTCTGAACGCAAAATTCTGAAAATAGGATCACAACTATTTGTATCTGTCCATAACTATCAGCTCAGTAAATTATCTTAATTTATCGTCTAGTTTTTAGTTAATGCTAAGTTGTAGCACCAGGTATTGACAACTTAAGAATTATGTACTAACAAGGTGGCATCATCAATTATAAAGACGCTAGTGCATCTCTCTGGAAAAGACTCACTAATGTCCTGAAAAACACATTCATACGGATAAGATATCATGCCACAAAATACAGATTACAAAACCACAGAATCAGAAAATAGCTCACCAAACCAGGCTGTTGCCTATAAAGCACGTCTAAATGGTTGGGCAATAGCTCGTGTGCTACCTAACCAAAATAAAGAGATTGTAGCTCGATTCCGCACTCGCTCCGATGCTGATGGATATCTTCGTCATCTTCGTCAAGAAACTCCCAATATTTCTTTTGAGGTGATCTTTGACTGTCAGCGCGAAGCATCTGTGATTTAGAGAATTTAAAGTTTTGGTGTTGACGATTGTTTTGCGTTAGGGTGCAACAATCGTTGGAAGTGAAAAAAATTAAAGTGCGATAGCTAGATGGTAGTATACGGCGATCGCCAGAAGTGAAAAAATTAAAGCTGCAATAGCTAGATGGTAGGGTACTGCGATCGCTGATGCTTAAGGAGTTAAAAGTACAATTTTGGTTGTACTTCTAGACACAAACCAGCAAACCTGGCATCCGATTGTTGGTAACAAAGAAAGTAAATTACTTAATTTTCATGAGCCGACCCCCGCGATAACTGAAGATTATCGTGGTGAGGTCATCGGCTAACCAGGAGCTTGAACACCTAGTTTTGACAATTCTACGCAGAAAAACGACTCGTAGGAGAAAACTACCTCCGGGGAATGGAAATCTCCGGAGGTCTTTACAAAGACATTGGAATAGTGGACTATTCTGTATATCAATTTACCCGGCGAGGAAAATATTAACCTCCTTCTCTGGGGTAAATTTAAATAAATTTTATCCGTCTTGAGAAATAGGAAGTAATTTTTATTTCCAGTTTTTCCGGAATCTGATGAAATTAGCTTGTATAGGATCAACATACCGAACCATTTATACAGAAAATAGTCCGTCAGATAGATGTACCATTAGCGCCATTTTTAACAAATTACAATTTGTTGAAAGTGGCGCTTTATCAAGAGCGAGTCAGGAAATAAGATGGAATGACATGAGATGGAGATTTATCTCTATTGTAGTCAGTTTTTGCGCCCTTGTTCCTGAATATTGGCAATATGGCACTATAAGGTCAACAGTAAAGATGCTTCTATCTATGGGTACTGTTTTTTAAAAAAGTTCCTAGATAACCTTATTGCAGTATTCGCATAGAAAATATCTGAAAAACATGGCTGATATAGTTGATACTGCCACTCAAGCTGGTTCATTCAATACTCTGGTGACTGCTATCAAAGCAGCTAATTTAGTAGATACTTTGAAAGGAGCCAGTCCTTCACTGTTTTTGCCCCCACTGATGAAGCTTTTGCTAAATTACCCGCCGGAACCGTAGATGATTTGCTCAAGGATATTCCTAAGTTGCAAAAAATTCTGACTTATCATGTTGTTTCTGGTAAAGTCCCAGCATCTGATGTGGTGAATTTAAAATCGGCTCATACCGTAGAAGGTACAGATGTGACTATTAAGGCTACTAATGGTAGCGTTAAGATTAATGATGCTACAGTCACGCAAACAGATATTAATGCTGACAATGGTGTTATTCACATCATTGATAAGGTGTTGATTCCTAAATAAAGAATCAACTGATTTTGGATTTTAGATTGCCCGACCATCAGGATATTGCATCAAAATCCAAAATGATTAATCCCCACGCATTTATCCGTGGGGATAATATTAGAAATTACGTGGAGCAGGCATCTTGCCTGCCTGACCTCAATGGCGGACAAGATACACGCTCCACGACAAATTTATATTAAAGGTTTCCAACAAATTTTCCCCATAGAATTACAACATAATAGTATAATTACCAGACTGTACTTGCTGAGTAACTTATAAACAAGCTTTCCACAGTTTTGCTGAAATATTTTGTATGAATTGCATTGTATTTTCTTGCCGTATATGGCATACTACCAACAGACAGTAGGTAGTTTTTTTACAAGGGTAGTGTCATGCTAAATACACCATATCAACAAGAAATCACATCTTTAAAGCAAGATATAAACCGTGAAATCCTTAAAATAGAAAAGGTTTCCGAGAGAACCATACCTCAACATATTTGCATCAATAATCTAAAATCAAAGCTAGAACGCTTAGAAGAAATTGAAAAAATACTCAGTATAGATAAATACAGAATTGTTTTTATAGGTACAATTGGGCAAGGAAAAACTACAGCTATCTGTCATCTTTTTAATTTAATCAGTGATTTCAATGTTTCCAGAACTATTAATGGTAAACCTCGGAATGTAACCGAAACTAGGTCTTTGCTATCAACTGGAGCAGGTAGAACTACTATATGCGAAGTAATTATTAAAGCAGGCGAAAGAACTTCTATAGAAATAGAGCCTTATACAGTTGACGAGATGGAAAATCTGATCTTTGAATTCTGTGAATCTATTGCTAATAAAGATAATCCTCAATCAGACCAAAAAACAGTTATCCCCAAAGAGATTGATAGGGCAATTAGAAATATTATAGAATTAAAAATGATTTCTAAAACAGTTTCTGAAGGTGATAAAAAGAAAACTGAACTTGTTGATTTAGCAAAGGATAAATTTGATGAATTAGGATTAGATGGATTTAAGAAACTTGTATTAAATAATGCAAATCTTGAAGCTAGGACTACAACTAGAATTGAATTTGAGCCTCAGAATAATGATGAAAAATTATGGATTAAAGATACTTTTGCTGCTATTAATACTGTACAGTTCAAGGAATTTGCTATACCCAGAAAAATATATGTTTATGTAAGTGATGAAGTTTTATCTGGTTCAAACTTACCTCAATTTGATTCAGTCATTGATACTAAAGGATTAGAGGACAACCCACTTCGTAAAGATTTAGAAAAGTATATTGATAGTGAAGATACCATTTGTCTTTTCGTTACTCCTTTTTCTTCGGCTCCTGAAACTAATATTCTTGAATTAATAAAGTATCATCTTGCATTCAAATCCAAGGACTTTCATCATAGATTTATCACTTTGGTATTACCTCGCAAAAATGAACCAGAGAAAATGAATGATGCTAATGAAGATAGAGATTTAGGTATCAAGCTGAGACAAAACGAAGTTCAAGGAACTTTTAGGAATTTGAATTTAAATTTTTTCTCAGAAAATATCTTATTCTATGATGCATTACGGTACTACCGTGATGACATAGTTAAGATAAATGATCTTTATACTGAAGAAGATGTACAGGAAGATAAAAATGAATTTATCGAAGCTATAGCAGGTACAGTAGAACGTAGAAAAAATATTTTGTTAGAGGAAATTAAGGATATTCAACTCAGCTTTATCAGAATCAAAAATGGTGATACTTTGACATCAACAGAAGTTAAAGCACTTGAAAATGCTATTCAGAACATTAAGCTTGTAAGAAATTTGAATAAAAGAGTACCTGCTTTTGTTTATAAAGATTTTATCAATGACTATATTAAACGTTATCGTATTGTTTATAAAGCTTGGAACACTAAGCACGCTATCCATAGAAACTTCGGCTATTATGAACCAAGAAATATAGACATCTATTATGATGCAAAGGTTGTCGCTCAAGGAGGATATGATAAAAATACTCTTGTTGAAGGGGAAAGCGAAGATAAAATGATCAGACAATTTACTAAAGAAGTCAAACAGGAATTAGAAGATATTCTCAATAATCTTACATCTGCAAATGAATATTTAAAGACCTTCATTCCTGAATTGGTTAAAGAGTTTAACGGATTATATGATCATTTTATAGATAGTGTAGGAAACGAAATTGAAACAGAATTGAAAGAAAAATTATCACCTCAAACTGAAAACTCTGAGTTTTGGCAAGCTCTAATTGCTGAAAAAGGTAGACCACATGCACCAGGAGAAACATATACAGGTAATATATGTCAGATATTTAAACAAGAACTAGAAAGTGGAACAAACTTAAATCAAATTTTGCAGAAAAAAACTGAATATCACTGGGGGAGATTAGTTAAAAAAATCCTCAATTTCTTTGGGGAAAAATAGCAACTTATGTGTGTGGAGCGGGCATCTTGCCCGCCCGACTTCAATGGCGGGCAAGATGCCCGCTCCACAAATTATCAAAAATGATTGTATTCACCATTAGTTGTTAACAAAAATATATGGCTAATTTACGCGACGAAATGCACAAAAAGCTGAAAATATATACAAAAGAATATCAACAAGAATATACAAAATGTTTGATGCGGGGAATAGAAATTCCTATCCAAGGAAGACCAGAGGAGGTGGTTAGACAAATATTCCTTTATTTTATGATTAAGGAAAGTAATTTATTCCCAGATATTATCAATATCAAAGTTGAAGTCAATAATCATGATATAGAAATATGTAAAAAATCTAAAAATGATAATTTTAAACCATATCAGTCTCCACTAATGATTGTAGAGTTAAAACGAGAAGATATCAATTTAAAAAATTATTATGATCAGATTCAAAGATATATGAAAAAAGCTAGTTGTCCTTTGGGAATTCTCTATAACTTCCATGAGATTATTGCTTTTTTTAGGAAAGGTGAGCAATTTGCAGTTAAGGATATCAATAATCTGAAAGATATAGAAAGCTTAATTTTGCAAAATAATCATCATATTGACCATGATGTATTAACCTTTGAAAAAGCTGAAAAGGGAAATTTTGAAAGTTTTAAATATTTGGTTGGTAAGTATGGTAAATATACGACTAACAGAATTGTTTTTCAACTTAAACAATCAAAAGCAAAAATAGCCGGATATTTTTTCAATATTCAAGGAAATACAGTATATTATCAATTATCTGGTGGTAAATATGCACAAAAACCACAAAGCTTAGATTATCAGGATTTTGAAAGGTTAATTTCCATTACGTATTGAGATGATGCTATATTTATGCCAATACTACTCGGTTAAGCTTAGAAAGGAGTATTTTCTAAATTTTTTGTCAGGGTGATAACTTAGGATATGGTATTAGCTACGGTGGTTTATCACTAGATTTGAGTTGAGGGATGCGAAAAGACACTGGTGAGGAAAGTCGACTCGCTGCTAACCAACTAAATCGTATTTGGATCTATATTTAGTTCTCGTAGTTTAGCAATCAAGC
Source organism: uncultured cyanobacterium (assembly GCA_963766435.1). Classification (GTDB taxonomy): domain Bacteria; phylum Cyanobacteriota; class Cyanobacteriia; order Cyanobacteriales; family Nostocaceae; genus CAVXZH01. The sequence continues at coordinate 15,139 of CAVXZH010000006.1, read as the reverse complement.
GTTCAGCACGTTGAGCTTCCTGGTCAGCACGTCGAGTTTCCTGGTCAGCACGTCGAGCTTCCTGGTCAGCACGTTGAGCTTGTTGTTTTTCTCCTGCTTCTGGTGTTAGTACTAACTCTCCTTCTGCTGTAAAAAATCTTAATGTTCCTTCATGAATTCCCAAATATAAACCTAATGCTTCACTCCATAGATGTCCTTGATCATTAGCTACTAAAGGTTGATACTTATCGTCTACCAAGTGAAATCCCTGGAATTCTAATGTATAAGGATCGAACCAAAAATAATTTGAGGTATGAAAGATATTTTCGTAAATATTTTTCTTGACGGTTCTATCAGTCTTAGCTGTGGAATCAGAAAGAATTTCCAGGATAAAATCTGGATATTTACCATCTTCTTCCCAGACTACCCAACTCTTGCGGATACTACGGTCTGTGTTCAAGACCACAAAAAAATCTGGACACTCGGCATTCTTCTGATTTCTTTTTATATTCACTGTAGTAAATAGTCAAGTTACCAGCAACATAGAAATCATTTCTATCTTCCCATAATCGTTCTAAGCATTTGAGAAGTAGGATTATTTGTCGTAGATGTAGTTCACTTTCCAAGGGAGGTTCATCACTATATATACCATGAGAGGAGAGGGTGACATTTTCTGAGATGTCTGGAGGAGGATCTAATTTTTTAGCAATGGTCATGGTTTGGGGATAGTATCAGCGATATAGGTTTATTATAGTTAGATTCGAGTTCCGGTTGACCCATTTTTTTTGAAGTTAGAGAAATTGTTAAATAACACAAGAATAAGGATTTGCATTTATGACAGCAACACAACCAGAAGAAATCTTGAAATTACGGGCATTGGATTTAACACCCAAACAAATAGCTCGAAAATTAGGTATTAAAGTATCAGAAGTTAATGCAACAATTCAAAATCAAGCAGAACAAACCACATTAGATAGATTAGCCAAAGGAGAATTAGATTCCGTATATCAGTGTTTAGCAAGTGAGAATCTGATCCAATTGCTATCGAAATTTTCACCAACAAACAGCATCAAAAATCTACTCACAAAAATCATACCTGTAAAAAACGATGATAATATTAATCGTGGTTTAGGATTGGTACTTATTGCTAGGGAAGCTCGATACAATCAAATCACGTTTTCTAGTTACCTTTTAGATATATGGTGCTTAGGTGTTAAAGATGCTATAGCACCACGTACAATAGACAGGATAAAGTTTGAAGAAGTCGTAGAAGGATTATTCAATCTATTTCCCGGAAAGCCGCAACAAGTTCCCCTTGAAGTTGCTCAAGGTTTGATATTTGGTGCTTGCGAATACGCAGAAAGCTTAGGATTTAAACCACACAAAGATTTTGAAAAAACGCGACTGCATACTGGAGAATGGGATGGTATAAAACGTATTGAATTTGGTCGTAATGGGAAACCATGTTATGTCAGTGGTCCCCATGATAACCCCGAAAAAATTATGGAAACATTAAAGAAAAGCTGTGGTGAAGGTAATTTTGATTTTATGGCTGGTTTCGGTTCTATTGAACACGATTTTTGGTAAATACAATTTCAGAAATTATCCAATTAGATAATCAGCTATTTATTACCAAGTCCAAACTATTTGCGTCAACATTTAACCGTCAACAGTCAACCAGAATTCTTACCTGTAATTATTAGTAGATGGTTGACTGTTTAAAGTGTTTGTGGGTCAATTCCTTGCTGTTGTAATCTTGTTAACAGATTTTGTAATTGTTCTTCTGGTGTTGAATATCTCTTACCATTTTCGTCATACCAAAATAACCATTCTCGCGTCATTCCTTGATAGGTTCCCCGTTCTCGTCCTATACCTAAACCAATTTCTGACATCCAAATCTGATTACCTGGTTTTAAAATATATTCACCATTAACTAAATGATAAACTTCTAAACGTTGACGTTTGCGGCGTAGACGTGTTGGTGCATAAATGACATAATACAAAATACCTAATTCTGCATAATCAATTTTTTTCTGCTCATATTCACCGTTATAAGTTTGAGAAACAATTTCTAAAGCTAAAATTGGGGGAATACCATCTTCTTCCCAAAAAACATAGCTAGAACGTCCATTTTCTCCCACAAAACGTTCTACACCCAAACTCAAGAAAGCATCTGGGACTATCGCGGGTTGATTGACTGTATAATAAATTCCCATGTTGATGCCAAAAAACCAGTCATCACGGCTTTGCCAAATCGCGGCTAAGATAGCTAATAGTAAATTGGGAATTAATATTTGTAGTTCGTTATCCACAGGAGTATCATCTGAATCTGGTAATTCTGCTGATGAAGGTAGACACGCTAAAGGATTGTATTTGAACATAAGCGGTTATTAACCTCTAAAATCCAGCTTTAAACTCCTTGATTTAAGGATAGCTCAGTTTATTTATAACAGAGTAGTGAATGCGATCGCTTCCAGCGGGGCGTAGCCCATCGCTATTTTTGCTTCATAATTTTGATTAGCGAGAATTTCTGGGGATACTCCCAGATTCCTACTTTAATTCCTGTAATCATAAATTGCGATCGCACCCATTCGTCAACACTCAAGACAATTAAACTTTTACATTATATCTGTAACCTAAGTTTTTCTCACAGATAAACTAAATACCTATTGATATTGACTAAATCAGGTAATTAGATTACTCTAGAATAGAGAGACAGTAAAAAACAACTACAAAAACCAATAAGTTATACTTATAGGGTCAAGCTTTAACTTTTAGCATCAACAAGGAGGATAAGACCATGACAAATATAATTACTATGTCTTCCCTCTACACTAAACTTTCCCAATTAGGCTTAAACCAACAGTATGTAAGAAACAATGGTTTACCGAGTTGGTGGAATGATGAACTCAACGATAAGCCTATTGCTGTATTGGAAGGAGCTGGTTATATTGCGGATAACCTCAACCTAGATTTAAAATCCTTATTATTAGAGGAAGAAATTAAATTTAATCCTCTTCCTACTACCAAATTTAAGCAGCATAATAGCCGCAATAATGACCATCCTTATATTGCTCAAGCTTTAGCTAGTCGGGTAGCTGAGTTAATTGCTTACGGTACAGAGGTCAATTTTACATTTTTACCTACCGATGTTAAGGAAATTAGAAAAGAAATTTTAACAAATCATGCAACGGTTAATTTAGTTTCCTTGCTTGAATATTGTTGGAGTAAGGGAATAGTTGTTGGTTGGTTTCATAACTTTCCTAAAACAGTAAAGAAATTTGCTGGGTTAATTCAATGGCAAAGTTCTTGTCCAGTGATTATCCTTAGTTCACAACATAAATACTCGGCTAAATTAGCTTTTGATTTGGCACATGAATTAGGTCATTTAGCTTTAGGACACTTAAATGAAGGCATTTTAGTTGATGAAGAAATAGAGTTTGATTGTCATGATAATGACGAATTTCAAGCCAACCAATTTGCTACTCAATTATTATTAGATGACTGTGATAATTGTTTAGGAAATAAAATTTTTAAAAATGCTGAAAATTTCAGCGATTATGTTGTTAGTAACATTATTCCTCAATATCCAGGAGTTGAAGCAGAAGCGGTAATCCTTAACTATGGTTGGCATAATAAAAAATATTTTCCTTTATCAATGTCTGCTTTAAATAAATTAGATTGTGCTATTAATGGTCAACAGATTGTTAATGAGTATTTAGCTGAGAAATTAGACTGGGATAAGTTTAATGATGAAAGCTATGAGTATTTAGAGAAAATCTTAGGAGTTTAATTTTGTCAGGGTCATTTTACTGTTTAGATAATGATATTATTCTTAAACTTGCCACTTGCGACTTATTCGATGAAACCCTGACAACATTTGAGATTGATGCAACTCAAATACAAATACTTGATAGTTTTAAACATAAATTTGCGTCTGATAGACAAATTCAACGTAAAAGAGGTAATCAAGCAAATAAAGATTATACTCAATACCAAGTTAAAAAAGCATTAGAAATCACTGAGAATTATGCAACTCTTTCTGAACACAATTCTGATATTGATAGAAATATTTATTTAAAACTGTATAATTATAGCCAAACAAGTAATGATAAGAAAGATAAAATTGATACAGGAGAAGCAATTTTAATTAGTCATATTTGCTATCTTAGTCAACAGGGTTATACAAATAATTATCTATTAACGCAAGACAAATGCTGTTTGAGAGCTTTAATAAAGTCTGGTTTTACGGATATTACTGAACATCTTGATGGTAGAATCTGGTGTTTAGAGCAGTTGATTCTAAAGTATATTGAAAAATTTGATTTTGATGTAATACAATCTAAAGTGTACCCTGTTCGAGATTGTGATACTAACATAAAATGTATTTTTGGTTATAGTGAAAAAATGCCAGAGGACACGGTTAAAGAATCTTTAAAAAACGAAATTTTAAAGTTAAAACAAGAGACTGGTAACTTACTTTATCCTTATCCTAACTTTCAGGAACTAAACACCCCATCTGATTGCTAGTTCACCGTTTTTGGTAAAAGTGAATCTACCCCACATAAAACTACTTCGTGTTTACAGACCCTTGGGGTAATCCTAATTAAGTCATTTAGCTGGATAATAACAGCATAATTATTTGCATTGATTTGTCTCAAATCCGATTTTTGTCCGACGAAAGAACAAATTTAGAGCTATTGACTAAAAAAGAAAAACTCGCTATGATTACTGGTTAATAGTCCTGGGGGTATAGCTCAGTTGGTAGAGCGCTTGAATGGCATTCAAGAGGTCAGCGGTTCGAACCCGCTTATCTCCATAAGGTGAAACCCAGTACAGTAGCACATTTCAGCAAGTCTCTCTTTAAAGTCTGTCCTACGCTACACACAATTTAGGACAGATTTAGGAAATGCGAGAAATTCAGCCAATCAATAATCATGGTAGTATCCAGCTTAAGTTCAGCCACGGTGGGCAACGTTACAATTTTCACCCCATCCCTGGTGGACAGTTCAATTGTACAAAAGACTTAGCAACAGTAAAGTCAATTGCTGTACGAATCCAGAATGATATACTTGCTGGTTATTTTGACACTTCATTAAACAAGTACCGATTAGCGCCCAAAAAACCTGATGCTATTTCTAAAGTAGTAGAACAGCCTAAAATACTGTTAGAAGTTTTTGACCTGTGGATGACAACTTTGACTCTCACACCACAGGTAAAGAATACATCATACATATGGTTACGAAGGGATTTAGAAAAAACTCAACCAACTTTGACCGATACAAGTTGGTTAACAAAGTCTCGGACTTCATTGAGAACCAGGAAAGTATCTACTCATATATTGTTTACTAAGTAAAAACAATTTTTTATACCTTATCTCTTAATGTATAAAAATATTTTATGTTGTAGGAAGTGTAGTTTGTTTATACCCTTTTAGCTGTAAACTGAGTAAGTTACCAGTATATAAAGCAAGTATACTTATTACGGATTTTCATAAGTACACTTGTATGAAAAAAGAAATAATACATGAAAAACTGTAAAACCAGTTTCTTATTTTTGAGTGGATTTATGCTTTTCTCCAAAACTTTATATAACAGAAAGTACCATCATTATGACCCAAACAGATTTACTAAAATTAGCAAAACAAGGCGATTCCAACGCAATTGCTACACTAATGAATCGTCAATTACAGCCTAAAGGTATATCAGTGACGGTAAACACTGTTAAAAACTGCCTACAAATAATTTTTGAAGCAGCAGAAGTTCCTCCCCAAAAATCACTTACTATTTATGCTTACAACGCTATAAGTAAATTAGAAGTACCTTCACTAGAAAAGGTTGTAATTTGTGGAAAACAGAACGGAAATAGATTTTCTGTTTGGCAACAGGAATTTAATCTTTTAAATAATCAGTCTCTTAGTGATGGTGACGAATTGCTAAAGTCTAATCCTAGTAATGCCTCAGAAGTAAAAGTTCCTGCTGATAGTAACATATTTGAGTGTAGTGGAAATGCAGTTACATTAATTGTAAGAATTAACGGGATAATTATAAAAAGAACAAATGCTTTTCTTTCTAGTCATGCAAACAGTGAACGCTTCATACATTATAATAATATCCTAAATCTCCAATTTTACAATTCAGGTGTTATGACATACGGATTTATCTATTTTCAATTAGTAGGTTCTGCTGAAAGCATAAAATATTTGCAAGCTCCATCTAACCAAAATGCAACAGTTTTTACTCACGTTAAATTTAACGAATTTGAAAAAGCTAAATCTTTAATCTTAGAAAAAATAGGGTTAAAAGAACAACAAATACCTAGTGTTAGTAATATTGAATCTAATGGCAGTGACTTACATAAAGCAGCACAAAATGGAGATATAAAAGCAATTGCAAGCCTAATTGAACAGGGTTTTACTGATCAAGTTGTGGTAACTCCAATAAAACGAAGTGGAATATTAGTTTTGACACTCCGTTTCTCTCAAAAAGTAGACTCACAAGTTGCCATACAAGTAGTTATTAATACCTTGAATAGTGTAAAACCTGAAAAAATAAGAACTGTACAAGTTGTTGGGACAAGATTATTCACTGAATGGAATAAATATATATCTTTGATTTCTGGTAATTATGTAGAAACAACCAAATCAATGTACATTAGCATGGCTGTTATTATGGGAGTTTTTGGTCTTAGTTATTTTTGGTACACCTTAAACCCACCTACACAAGTCAGTTCACCCTCTCTTCCAGAATCATCTCACCCAGTATCGCGAACCTATTTAGGTACTAGTAAAACTGGCTATGAACTCTGGGTTCAAGGTTCTTGTATAATTGTTAAGGGGATTACAGAGGCAGATTTAGCGAGATTAAATATTGACATATATGGCTACAAAAAAGCAGTGAAATTAGAAACAGGTTATAGTTGTGTGTTGTTTGAGTAATTATTTGATAACCAATTTTCGTGCAGGTGTCCACAAATTGCAATTATATTGTGGGTCAAGTTTATTAATCCAAAAACGTTCTCTTTCTAATAATTCACTTTCTGCACAGTTTTCAATAATCTTAAAATCGAAGACCCCTGTTAGCCCTGGCTTGTCTACTATCTGCTTAAGTTCATATTTTAAGAACGCATATCTTAGCGGATAGCTCCCCATATCCAAGGCATTTGGGCTATCCAAACCTCTTGTATGTTCACGCCATCTTCTATATATATTACGAGATTGCCCGATATAAGACTTGCCATTAGTGGTGTTGCTTATTTGGTAAATTCCACAGACCATGTTGCACCCCATCCTGAAAAACTGTGTAAACTTTTACATGATCTCATGCAACCTAGTTTTATCTCACTTACATTCAGCAGGTAAAACCAGAAAAAAGGTATTTTAGTCAGCTATCCGTATGCCAGTAAGCATAGACAATATAAAGCAAGCTATAAACGAAAAAAGGAAAATACTAGAAAAACGTGAAAAAGAACCCATGAAAGAGGATGTAGAAATAAGTGGAGAAGACAATATATTCCTACTAACAGGTATTACTAATTTTCTATTCTTTGATCTTAGTGAATATATTTGTACAGATAAAGTCTGCACTTATGAAGAGTATGTAAAAATAAGCGATGAATTGATTCAGCTTCTATGATTTTTCCAGTACCCCATCTGACAAGCTAAGATAGATAGACAAGGCATAGAGATTAAGATATACAGCGCATTTCCTTTATCTGAGGTACACAAAGGCAGGCAAGATGCCTGCTCCACAAGAGTTCTACCATTTAATCTGTACCTCATATACCTCAAAAGTGCTGTATTACCTTACAAGAATAATTCAATCATAATATCAAGCTTTTTGTCCGCTAGTTGGTACTTGCTTAATAAAGGGTTAAAATATCGAGCAAGTATATCATTCTAAATTCGTACAGCAATTGACCTTGCTAACGTTATAGCAAATCAAAAAACCCTGTTCCTAGCCTTGATTAATGAATAAAATTACAGGTAAAACCAAATTATTGGGAGTCATTGGACATCCGGTAGAGCATTCCCTCTCACCAGTGATGCACAATGCGGCTTTAGCTGAGTTGGGATTAGATTATATTTATCTCCCTTTTCCCATTACACCAGAAAATTTAGCCGATGCGATCGCTGGTTTTGCAGCGATTAATGTAGTCGGTTTTAGTGCCACAATTCCTCATAAACAAGCAATATTGCCTTTTTTATCAGAAATTACCCCCATTGCACAAACTATCGGCGCGGTTAATACCATCACCCGTCGCCATCATCAATGGATGGGGACTAATACAGATGTGGAAGGATTTATAGCTCCACTACAAACTCAATACCATCAAAATTGGCAAAATCAGATCGCTTTAATTTTAGGTAATGGTGGTGCAGCTAGAGCAGTTGTCGCTGGATGTGCCCAATTAGGTTTCGCTCAAATCCATCTGGTTGGACGTAATCCACAAAAGTTAACAGCGTTTCGAGATAGTTGGGGAAATTCATCTCTCACCAATAAATTGTTTGTGCATCAATGGGAAGAACTACCCAAGTTGATTCCCCAAGCTAATTTATTGGTCAATACTACTCCCATTGGGATGTATCCCCACATTCATGAGTCACCTTTGAGTGATGCAGAAATTGGGTCTTTAGCTGCCGATGCGATCGCCTATGATTTAATTTATATCCCTAAACCCACCCAATTCCTCCAACAAGCTCAAAAACAAGGAGCAATTACCATTGATGGGTTAGAAATGCTAGTGCAACAAGGTGCAGCTGCACTAAAAATCTGGTTAGAGCAGGAAATTATCCCTGTAGACACCATGCGACAAGCATTGCAAAATCATCTCCAACTTTAACAAAAAAAGATGTTCACTTTTTGCCTATTAGCAGTATAATGGTTAATTGGTGGCAAAACGACTTGGACAGAGAGAACAATGGATTGGGGTTTTATGACTCCAACCAATTGAAGACTACTGAATTTGCTATTTAGTAGGGGTCTTAAACCCAAATGGACAAGGTAAAAAGACATGCTTCATGAAAAATCCTTTCTTTTTGTCTAGTGCCTCCTACCTTGTCCCCACAGCAGAATGTTGAATATAATCCCCTGACATCTAGTTTGGGGATTGAAAACATTGTCGGTTTAGTTAATTTTAGAATAGATTAAGGAAACTCATGTCCCGATATAGAGGACCCCGGCTCAGAATTGTTCGTCGTCTAGGTGAATTACCAGGATTATCTCGGAAAAGTCCCAGAAGGGCTTATCCACCCGGTCAACATGGTCAGAATCGCAAGAAGCGTTCTGAATATGCTATCCGTCTAGAAGAAAAGCAAAAACTCCGTTTCAATTACGGTTTGACGGAAAAGCAATTACTTCGTTATGTGCGTAAAGCTAGACGTGTAACTGGTTCCACCGGACAAGTGTTATTACAAATGCTAGAAATGCGTTTGGATAATACTGTGTTCCGCATGGGCATGGCTCCCACTATCCCCGCAGCTCGTCAATTGGTCAATCACGGTCATATTTCTGTTAATGGTCGAGTGGTCAATATTGCTAGTTATCAATGCCGTGCTGGTGAAACAATTGCGGTTAGAGATAGAGAAGCATCTAAGAAATTAGTGGAAGCTAATTTACAATATCCTGGTTTAGCTAACCTCCCCAATCACTTAGAATTTGATAAAACTAAGTTGACTGGTAAGGTCAATAGCATAATTGAACGGGAATGGGTAGCGCTACAAGTTAATGAACTGTTAGTTGTGGAATACTATTCACGTCAAGCCTAGATTTATGGTTGGTTTTTGGTTAGATATCAATTAACCACCAATCTGGGACATGGTACGGGTGTAATTTCCACCTGTACCAGATTCTCTTTGTTTAAAGTTAATTTCGGCTTTGATTCCTAATACTTGTCTGACTTGCTCTTGTAAAATTTCTGTGCTGATTCCTTGACGGAGTGCGGTTTTTAAATCAATTTGTCCAGTTTCATTCAATAAACATGGTCGCAACCAACCATCAGCCGAAAGACGCATCCGATTACAGCGATCGCAAAAACATTCCGACATTTGACTAATAAATCCCAGTGTTCCTTTAGCACCAGGAATCTGAAAGATATCCGCAGGTCCGTTACCAGTAACTTGTGATGTGGTTAAACCCCAACGCTCGCTAATCCGATCACGTAATTCGGCGGAACTAATCCAACCGCGATCGCCAAATAATTGAGAATTACCAATGGGCATAAATTCAATAAATCTGACGTGCCATTGTTTATCAATAGTCAAAGCTGCTAAATCGAGGATTTCATGGTCATTAACTCCAGGAATCACCACCACATTTAATTTGAGCGGGTTAAAACCAACATCATAAGCAGTTTTAATTCCCTCCCAGACTAATTGCCAACGTCCACGTCCATGATTCCCAATAATTTGCTCAAAGGTATCTGGGTCAAGAGAATCTAGACTAATATTAATTCTTCGTAAACCTGCATCATAGAGATTTTGTGCCAATGGTGCTAATAAAAAACCATTGGTAGTCATGGAGATATCTTGGGTTTGAGGAAGAGCAGCAATTTTTCTGACTAAATTCTCTACACCCGGACGTAGGAGTGGTTCCCCTCCCGTCAAACGAAACCGAGTAAATCCTAGCGGGATAAATACAAATTGCAATAAGGTCAACAGTTCTGCATCGGTTAATAATTGTTGTTTGAGAATATAGTCTAATTCTGCACCTTCCGGCATACAGTATTGACAACGAAAATTACAGCGATCAATTAAACTTATGCGAAGATAATCTACAGTATTCATTATTTATATTTAGTTATGGACTTGAATTAATCATAAAAATCCCTTGATACAAGAATTTTACGCTTAACTCCTATCGTTTATTTTCAAAATTATTCTATCAAAAATTTCTGAATCAAGATTGCCAATATTTAAGGTATAGCGATTACCATTTATGTTGGTAAAATTGGAAAAAATGCACAATATTCACCCAGCATAGCATTATCATATCACACAAAAGTCAAGGGGGGGTAAAAATGGCTGAGAAGTGATTAATTCGTTGAGTTATTGATAATATTCTCAATAATATTGAGAATAAAACTGAACTTATTGAGAAAAAAGGGGGAGATGACATTTTTTGGGAAAAGTTTCCGGCTAAATTATTTATGAGGAACAAATGCACAGGTGAATAGTGTTTGTACCTGATGAGAAGATTTATCGGCGACCAATTCAATTTTCCCTTCCTGATTGCGATGCCAACCTGTGGCTTGGACAAGAACTGGTGAAGATGGAGGTATGGGTGAAGTGACGAAATTATGGTTTCGATTAACAGATACATCTCGGAGATCATGCCAAGGGCGATCGCTGATAATTTGTTGATTGGGATTTTGTGGTAAACCACCACGTCCGGTGACGACAAAACGACCACTTTGATTTCCCTGACAACCGGAAGTAATTTGCTGGGACGAATCAATAACATTAGCGGGTAGTTCAACTAAGCTGGAATTTGGATCAATGCCAACGACATTAATGACTACTGTACCGTTGACACCAAATTTGGAACTAGCAGTGATATCATTTTCGGGAGTAAGTTGGCTCCGAAATTGTAAACCAAAGATACCTTGGGTAGAAATTTCGATGTTGCCACCATTACCTTTATTTGCATTAGCAGTAATATCGCTGTTTTCTAAGCCAACTAGAATGGGAGAGTTAATAATTATATTCCCACCATTACCACTACCACCTGCATTAGTAACGATGGAGCTACCACCACGCATAATTAGATCATTGGCCTGAATAAAAATATTCCCACCTTCACCCTCAGCAGTCGCAGCAGTAATTTTACCCCCCGTGTTAAGTCGGATGGAACCGGCATTAATTTCCATTGTGCCAGCATTCCCAACGCTCTGATGGTCAACGCCAACAATTGCCTGATCTGTAATTTGTAAGCGTGGAGTGTTGAGGATGAATTTGCCAGTATTACCTGTAATCACATCTGGTAATCCAAATAGTCGCCGAAGGGATGGTAGAAACAATTCTGCTCTAGCACCAATCCGGCTAGGAGTACGAGAAATACTACCCACTCCACTGACTTCAATCATGTCGAAAGCATTAATCAATAAATCCCCACCATTACCACTATTGACAGTAGAGCCAACAATACCTCCTCCATCAAACACCTTGAGTTTAGGAGCATTAATTGTTAATTGACCAGCAGAACCGGAACCAGATGTACCAACAAATACAATACTGTTACTCAAGGTTTTCGGATTTTGTCCACTGATTTCGATAGAATTAGTTGCATTAATGGTGGTATTACCTCCTGCCCCACTCCAGTGGTAGAGTTACCAATAACAGCACCATCTAAAATTTTTAATCTGCCGGCGAAAACTTGAATATCACCACCTTTTCCCAAACTTGCAGTTTTGGTACTCAGTGAACTCGCAGATATGTTAATTGGTGAGAATCCCTTAATTTGAAGCAATCCCAATTTGCATTGAGATATTACTACCTGTACCTTTACCCAAAAAATTGAGTCCATAAATAGAACCACCATCTTGAAGAAATAGCTGTGAAGCAGAAATTATGATATTACCTCCATCACCATCCCCCAAGTTATCAGCACGCAACAGACTTTGGGGAAATTGTGGAGTACCAAATCCCTGCAATTTTAAAGACTCACTAGCATTAACATTGATATCTCCGGAATTACCACTTCCTTGATTAATCAATAGAGCCACAGAAGCATCATTCAAGTTAATATTTCGACCTTGGAAGTGAATAGAACCAGCAGGACTACCACTAGCATCTACAAGGGATTGGTGTAAAAGTTGAATATTACCAAATTGTTGAAGATTACCATAATCAAAATTCCAACCCAGAGAGGATGTGTTTAAATTCACTATTCCACTGCTGGCACTGCTAAGTTCAATATGTCCAGAAGGTGCATTTAAAACACCACCATCTAAAGAGATTTCTCCTCCAATTAATGCCAAGGTATTGCCAGCATTCACACTTAATCCCACTGGATTGTTATTTCGATGGGGAGAAGATTCCAAAATGCTAATCGGAGAACTCAAACGATGTCCAGTGTTGTTGATACTAATTGCACCGGGATTACTACCCACTGCAAACCTATTGGTACACTTATACTCAGTAAGGGAGTATCCGAAACATTCCCGGCACTAAAATCCACACCATCCCTAAACTTAATCCTATTCGCGGTGGTGCCGATAAACGAACCACCAATATTTAGACTAGCATCTGCTCCAAAAACAATCCCATTGGGATTAAGCAGAAACAGACTCACTGAATTTTGGTGATGAATGATTTGAATCAAGCCATTAATACTGGAAATACTTCCACCAGTAACTCGACTGAAAATAGTGGAGATATTTGGGGTGTTAATTAAATCGAATGTCGCGGAACCACTCTGAGGAACTGAAAATTGGTTGAAGCTATGAAATAGATTCGTACCTGCGGCACTACCATTCGTGATGGTGAAGTGATTTCCATTTTGAGAGACACTAGTATTGAGGCTGTGATCTGAAGTCACCTGACTATTGGCAAAATCATTTCCCAGGAAGATTAGTCCTAATGGCAGCAGCAAAACAGTTAGCATTCCATTCAGTAAACCCAAAGAACTAGAAAGCCTTTTCATGACACAGCCTCTTTTTTATACCCGTTCTCATATATAAATATAGACGACAACTTTAACTGTGTGCGGAGGTTTCCACGCCGTTTGGTTAAAAATTAATTTTTTCTAAAAAAAATACAATATTATCCCACTATAACATCATCATATCACACAAAAGTCAAGGGGGGGTAAAAATGGCTGAAAGGTTGTTAATTCGTTGATTTATTGCTATTATTCTCAATATTATTGAGAATTTAATCAACCTTATTGAGAAAAAAGGCGAGAATTACAAATTTTGAGTTAAGCTTTTTCAGAATGTTGAATAACTAACAGTAAATGATTTATACTGAAAGACTATAATGCATTGATACGGGATGGATAAATAATGTACGGGATTATTAATAGAGCAATTCAAGATATGATATGCGATCGCTTTGGGGAGGAAACTTGGGAAATAATTAAACAAAAATCTGAATTAGAAGTTGATTATTTCTTGAGGATGGAAAATTATCCTGATGATGTAACTCACAAATTGGTAAAAACCATCAGTGAAGTGATAGGTTTATCAGGAACCCAAGTGATGCAAGCTTTTGGTGAATATTGGATAGAATATACCGCTAAAGTGGGATATGAGTCAATCATGGATATGTATGGTGATACACTGCCAGAATTTTTAAAGAACTTAGATCATCTTCATACTCGGATGGGTGTAAATTTTCCCCAATATACTCCCCCTTATTTTGAATCCCATGAACATGAAGAACAATCTTTAGAATTACACTATTATTCTCGTCGTCAAGGGTTAACTCCAATGGTGATTGGTTTGCTCAAAGGTTTAGGAACAAAATTTAATACGGAAGTTAATATTACCCATATGGAAGATAAACAGCATGGGTCTTATCACGATGTTTTTTTAATACAATACGAAGAGCATTAATTAAGTATTAATTTAATTAATTAGCTCTTACCAACGCCATCAAAAAAATCATGAACTGTTTTCCCTATAATCTTTCTCCAGAGTTATTTATCGAAGCATTTCCGTTTCATATTGTATTTAATCGTCAGCGACAAATTTTGCAAGTTGGAAAATCATTGCAGAATATTCACATAAATATTTTAATAGGTGGTTCTCTAGATGAGAATTTTCAGATTATTCATCCTAATGTTCAGATGGAATTCAGCGCAATTATCAACCGGATTAATTCTTTATTTGTGCTGCAATGTCTACACAACAATCTCCAATTTAAAGGACAAATGATGTATGAACAGGAGCAGGATATTATATTTTTTCTGGGTTCTCTCTTAGTTAACGATATAAATACGAGTAGAAATGCTATTGCTGCTTATGGTATGAATTTGAGATTTGCTATTCATGATCAAACCCTTGATTTAATTTTGCTTCTTCAAGGAAGAAATCATATTTTAGAAGATGCACAGGAATTAATAAATGAATTGAATCAGCAACAATTACGTCTAAAAAAGGCATTGCAAATTCAAGAAAATCTTACTAAAGAAACTAGTTTACAAAGCTAAAAAGCTAGAAG
>CAVXZH010000005.1:162500-1609444 GCA_963766435.1 uncultured cyanobacterium | reverse complement strand
GGGTAAAAATTAGAACAGAAATGATTCTAAGGGAAAATCAAAAAGAATTTGAAGATAAATTTAAATAATGCTACTTTACATAAGTAGTAGGGGAAGAATGATACAGTTCAAAAGCTATCAACATCAGCCAAAACAAAGCCCAAAAAGGTAATAAAATCTCAGGTGGTGATACGTGTAAAAGCAATAAAGCGTGTATAAAATTAGACGCTAATATCAAGCGATATATATTTCTAAGTGTAAAAATTACTTGATGTAATAAATAAATAATATAAGACATAAAAAATCTATGGGTAAAATCAAATAGTACAAGTGAATTATACTTCATAGTGATGAATAATGTTACGCTAACACACCAACAATTCCTAGTTTTAGCTGGATGCCTGGGGAATGCAGTAAAAAGTATAGCTGTATCCAAGAAAGTAAATGAGGACGCGATTGCTGATGAAATTATAAGAAATGTGAAAGAAGAAATTAACAACATGACGGAACTAGAAAAAAGAGTCGCTGTGGAAGACTGGTTAACTATGGTTAACAATGTATAATTATAGCAGTCTAGTAACATAATGGTAAACTTAAGCGGTCAATGGTAGCGATCGCTTTTTTTATTAAGTGAAAAAGTCAAATATTATAGCAAATTTCTAAAAAATGTTTTGTAGCTAGCGAATACACCAAACGCTGTAAGCACTGCAAAAAGCGGAAATGATCCGAAAAGCCTATATTATCAAGTAAATGATGGCGCTACCGCGCCACACGCTGTCGCGTGCGACCGCCAACACGAACGCGGTTCGGTATCGCCACCAATTACGGTTAACCTGGACCCATTTTTTTTCTGCCAAAGCGAGCGCGGAAAAGAGTTAAGGTTAAAAACAATACTAGACAAATTAAAAAATTACCTGTAAATGGAACCTGAATAACTGTAAAGGTAAAATCACTAATTAACCCAGTGGCAGCACCAAACTGATTATCGGTAGTGGCAATCTGAAAACCATAATCACCAATTACAGCAATTTGGTAATCACCGCTGCTGGAAATACTCGAACCGTTAAAAATAGTAATTGGATTGCCTGCCACCAAAAAATTTAGAGGATCATACTCGGCTAAATTGTCAGCGGTGTAATATTCCCAATGGAATCGAACTAGGGCATATTGATCAGCTGTAGTAATGTAGTTGGTAAAACCAGGTTTACCAGAACCATTATCACCACCCGTAAGTACTATTGCGTTAGGGAAATCAGTACTTACATACCCATCAGCATTAATATTAACTAAAATCCACTTAACCATAGTTCATGTAACACTTGAATAAACAAACGTAATTTCTAATTATTCCTATAGTACGTTAATACTAATTATTCTAATAGTGGTAGTGGAAATGGCACCAATCAAAAGCCGGACAGTGGGAACATACAAATGTTTATACATGGAGTGGGAAAGAGACAAAAAAACAGAGAACAAAGTAGCACTGCTATTTGCCAGTGAAATATATTTTAGTACCAACCAAGGAGGGAAACTAAAAAGCCCCGAAGAAAGTGCAGAATTTGGATCAAACTGGAAATCTAAAATGAGCATGGGTGAACTGGAAAAATACAAAGATATTTTAGAACCAGGAAAAGTATACGAAATTAAAGCCGCAGAAGATAGTTTCTCATTAGGCGGAAATGCTGGTATATGGTATCAAATCCTAGAGATTAAAAAAATTGGTGATGATGAAACAGAAGAAACAGAAAAAGTAACAGCCTATGCCGGATATTGATTTTAGTTCACTAAACTTTGGAGATTCAGTAACAGTATTCCAATTCTTAATCAGCCAAAGTTACCCAGTGTTTATCAATGTTTACATTATAGTTTGGGCATTCGCTTTAATCATTCGCATCTTCAAATTTATATGAGTCCACTTTGTTACAATACGACGTATCAATTTTCAGCATCTCAAATTAGTGATAGTGGAACAACTGAATTAATTAAATTCTTCGCTAATTCAGTCGTGAATAAGGTAGGAAGAGATTACGGAATAAATGTAGCAGCAACTTACATTGATACAGCAGCATCTACATTAGGAGTATGCCTAACGATTAACGACAATTCAAAAAGCTGGTTAATTCTGTTTTTCAATGTATTCCAATTTGGAATATTCCACACGGTTATGATTTTAGTTACTAGAATAATTTGTATGGGAATTTAAATATGGTAGGATTTATTTTTGCTCCTATAATGATAGTAATAACGGGAATCCTGTTTATTGTCTACCAAATACTAGTGAGCCGAACAGCAAAGAAAAACAAGGGAGACAACACCAAAAAACAATACAGTTCTAGCTCAATGCTAAATAAACAAAAAAAACCAAAATGAACCATTACTTGGCTCAAGCAAACACAGTAGATGGATTCCCCAGAGCCGTAGTCGAAAACCCAAATACTGGAAAACTAGGATTAAAACCAGCAGGGGAATTTTTAAACGATGTAATCGGATTCATCTGGCCACGATTCTGGTTTACTTCACTGCACAAATAGGATGGAAAGCTGTAAATAGTTTTCTAGAATCAATGAGAGGATGAACAGAAATCAATTTCAATTAATCTACCTAAATGTGCCAATAGCAGAAGTTGACTTTAAAATCAACCAAACGAAAAGCTGGCTAGAAGACAACGTCAAGCCAGCCGTTGAATGGGGAACAACAGTAGGGGTAAGCTGCGTAGGAATAACAATGATAGTTGCACTCATGGCAGCATTCGTAAAATCCAGAAATTGAAATGTTGAAATAAGGAGAAAACATGAAACTGAAACTAAAGCAAATCCTATTAATGGGAATCACAGCAACAGCATTATGGGCAGTAAGTGCAGTGCCATCAATGGCTGCAAACACAATGGAAGATAATTTAAAAAAAATTACTGATGCAATGACAATGCTAGGAACAATTGCAGATAGTGGTGTAGCTATCGTCATTGTACCATTCAGTATCGGATACGCCTTGAAAATTGCAGGACATATCATGCAACACGCATAAATCAATGGGCAGAAAAGTAGTTTTTACACTAATAGTTGGGAGCTTGTTAGTCCTCATCCTGGGTTTACCAGTTCAGGCCGTAGATTATCCAGCTCCTATTTTTACGAAACCACCAGACAACAACACAAATGTACCCGGAGCAATAGCACCAGAAACTTACACTAACAAACCAAATATTTTTGAATGCGCCCAAAACACATTATCAGAAAAATTCCCATTTGACATATTAGCGGGCTCTACGCCTAACAATAATCAAAAACAATGTCCATCACTATCTTTTTTTGCAGGAACACCAGGAGAAGTCAATATGCAATTCTGTGTACTGCTCGATATAATCTCGATGATGAAATTCCCAATCATCATCGGATTTTTGGTTCATTCAATCATCAATCTATAAGGTTAAGATGCAACAAATAATTGACGCTCTAGTGTGGATTGGAAATGTAGTAAGAAGTTTTTGGTTACCTTTATCGGTAGTATTAGGATTCATCACCGACCCAGGAGGAATGATGAGTACTTATGCATGTAAAATCATTGGATTTATATTTCTATTTTTTCCATCCACACCACCACAATTTAGGATAAGCACACTATACCAATCAATGATTAGTGGATTCAGTACTACTTTCCCCATAATCGGAGGTGGGATTCTAGATGAAGTATTAACTACAATTTTATCACTACTACTGATAATCACCGCAGTAAAAATTTACAAACTAATCCCACTCAAGGCAACATGACCATCACCGGAATATTTGGGGCAATTGGGAGTGGTAAAAGTTTAAAGCTTTTAGGTCACGCTTGCGAACTAGCAAACGAACGCATGAAAAAGCTAATCCTAAACTTTGAAGTGGACTTAAAAGAACTCAGGCAATACGCCAAACTCAAAAAGTATGGTTATTTGGGATGGTTGATCGACACCAATCAAATCATCACAGTTCAACTAGCAGACTACAACCAACTAATTCAGGTATTTTGTAGAAAAAAATCCGTAGTAGTAATTGACGAAGCCCAAATTTTTTTCAACTCCAGAAATTTTGCTAGCACTCCGGCCAACGTACTAGCTGACTTATGCCTCAGCCGCCACGACGCGATCGACGTCGTGTGGTGTGCTCAAGTGGACGACCACGTAGATAAACAATTCCGGGAATTAACACAATTTTTTATACACGCTCAAGGAATTAGTCGATATGACAAAATTCTTAAAAATGACCGACTAATAAATAAAGTTTATTTTCACTTCACCGGACCTACTTACCAAATGTGGCTGGCTGACTTAAGTGCTCGTCGAGGAAATATCAGAGGATTCCTAAAAACTTGGTTCAGCTACGCCCGGAGAGTAGAAATTGCTCCAATAATGCCAATAGATATACAGCTATTTAAATGTTTCTCATCCTTCAACCGACTGGACAGAGAAACTTTAAACGATGAAAAACCTATCCATAAGTTTAAAATTATCTACCAGGAGGTAAATTTTGGATTAAGCCCTCTACCAGAATCTGGATCAATTGTAGAAATTGAAATAGATGATACTGAAGCCATTAGAGCAATTAATACATACAATTCTCTAAAAAAATCGTCAAAACAGGCCAAAAATAGTCAAAAATCAAAACAGCAGGCGGAAACGCCAGACTGGTTACTAAAAATGAAAGGAAGTAAAAATGCTTGATTTACAGCAAAAAGTTGCAGCAGGATTAGGGGCTATGGCAATAGCGTCTAGTGGGATGCCAACTACGCCAGCTAATGTATCAATACCCAAAATTCTCGATATTGATTCAATTTCTTACCAAAATCTACAAAAAGACTTACGCTGCTATCAATGGATAAATGCATCAACAGACGCACAATTTCTAAATTTTCAAAACTTTCAGGAAAAAACTATATTTCTGGAGCAGATGAAAATTAACCATCAAGCTAAATACTTGAAAGGTTCAGAGCCGGCTGATTGCCAACAAGGATTTGGCGGCAATCCTAACGAAATCAGAGGTAAATACAACTTACCAACTCCAAAAATTCAAAATTGGAGTGACCACTTCGGACGTAAAAAATAACGAATTATGCTAACATTGCAAAGCCTTAATACTGGGAGAGATATCAAATTTGATGTTTTCAAGTTTGAGGCTTTGCAAGTGGCCAATATTTTAGAAGATACTGAATTTTCAGAATACGCTCAAAGAATACGAAATTGTGCGCTTACTTTAAAATATAAAATTTGTGAGGATGGAGAAAAATTCAATCAGGCTTACTTTTGTCGAGTGCGCTGCTGTCCAATGTGTAATTGGAGAAAAAGCCAAATGTGGAGAGGGAGAGCATTAAAGGTAATTGAATATTTTAAAAATAGAAAATTTATATTCGCAACTTTTACAATTAGAAGTCCAAATCTTTCTGATTTAAAAACTACTTTAATCAGAATGAAGTCTGGATTTAAAAAGATGAGTTTAGCTAGAAATAAGCTATGGCAAGCTGATGGATATATAAGAAGCTTAGAAATATCCAAAGGAGAAATCGAGGGGAAATGCCACCCCCACTACCACTGTATATTAAGAATGAAAGAAAACTATGAAGAATATATGGAAACGCACGAATGGTCGCAAATGTGGCGAAAATACCTCAAAATTGATTATGATCCAATCGTAGATGTAAGATTTATTAAAAATGCAAAGAAGTCAATACCAGAAATATTTAAATATATCTGTAAGTCTTATGACTTAAAGGATAAAGAATTTCTAATTACATATATGCGTTGCTCTAAAGGAATGCATAATGTAGAATTAGGTGGGTATTTTGCACAGTTATTTAAACCAGAAGAACCTACAGAAAATCTAGTACATTCTGGATTAAATGATGAATATTCACTAGGTAATTATATTAATTTTAAATGGGAGTTACAAAATGAAAAATCTTTTGAAGGTAATGATTTATGGGCTTATCAGTTGGATTAGTTTAAATAGTATAGGTATAGCTACAGCTCAACACAATATTACAATTGAAGTGGATAAAATAGGACTAACAAAAGCTAAAAATTTTGAAACCATCTATGACAATTGGGCTCCCTTCGACAAAACCAATTATGAATACAAAGGGTGTACAGACACAATAAGAACATGGGAATTATGGTATGTATACTTTTATAAAAATGCATTACCATACTATTATAACGCAGTATATTACTACAGATTTACACTACAAATAATAGACGGAAAATGGAAATACGTTTATTTTGGATCGAACTGGGCTTCATCAGATTACAATCAAAATACGTTAAACTATTACCTAAAATCAACAAACCAATCAAGTTGTTTTCCACAACAACAAGAATGTACAAGCAATAACTTCACAAACCAAAACGATATGCTTTGTGAAGAAAATGTACACAACCCGGACGCGAACATTACCATCAATGGTAAACGACGAGAATATTAAGGAGTAAAAATGACAGTTTGCATTTGTGGTTATCATTTTGAACAAAAATGTTGTCCAGAATGTGATATGCATGAAAAATTAATAGAAAGATTATGGATTGAATGGGAAGAACAGGAGATAAAAAGGGCATTTTTATCTCATTTAAAAAAATACAAAATAACTCTGTGTAATAACAAAATTATTTGGGAAAATATATAGTAAATCTGTGTAAACTAATGGGGGAACAGTAGCGCTTAGTGTTAACGGGGCAGGGGCGGGGGATGTTCTGCTCGACAGCGCAAAAACTAACGCGCTTAGTGGTAATTCCTCACGCTATCTCGCAAAACATCTGGTAAATAAAAGAATCAAGCCAGAGAGTACTAGTAATTATTGATAATCTAGGTCAAAATAATTTAAATAATGAAAAATAGAGAAACAACGATTTTAAAATAGTTTCAGCCTGTGCAATCGCCCTCAAAGCAGCTTCTTTTTAGAGGCGATCACAAAAAATCAATTACTGTTCTCAACACTCACACATAAAAATAGTGGGCTGGACATAACCAGGAGCAATTTGGGGACGAACGTATTTATTAACATCAGCCCAAAATCGTTGGTGAGGTATATTTTCATTAGGTTCAATGCCAGCAAGTTGCATTGCATTAAACAAAGATTCCAAACTTTCTAAACTCTCACCAAAATGAATAGTATAACCAATATAACTTTCAGCAATTTTAGCTTCAGCCCAAATATCAGGACGAGTACAGTAAACAACATACCAATGCTGCTTCCCAGCCTTAATACAACCAGTACAATTAGCGTGTTTAAATTGATTATAAATTTGGGGGGGGGAAATACCTATATTTTGTAAAGTTAACGTAGTAATCCAATCAATTAAAGGATATACGGCAGTATAACCCATAGCATGAATAATTTTAGTGCGACGAGTAGCACGCTCCAATTCATTTTTGGCGAAACCATAATATACAAAAGTATTAAAAGATGGAGGCGAATTCTTTCTCATCCAATTTTGAAAATTTAGTGTTTTCAGATGATTTGTACAAACCGCATATCTACCTATCTTAAAAGCTTTAGCAGCCATAGAAACTTGAAACTGACTAGGAATTTCATCTGGGCTAGAAACATCCTGAAAATTAGCATAAGTAATAGGAATATTTAAAAAATTGCTAATTTCAAAAGCAAAACGTTTAATATCAGGATGCTCATATCGAGGATTTAAATCATGATTAAGTAAAACTACATTATCTGAACCATAGCGTTGAACAACTGAAACCGCAACAAGAGCAGAAGATACTCCCTTGCTAAAACAAACAATGTGCTTCATATTTTTTTATTAATGATGGACTTAATCTGATTTGGAGAATCACCGCGACCAATAGCAGCCTCAACTTTATCCTTGAGCGCGATCGCCTTTGTAGATTTAATATTCCCACCGGGTAAATGACAATGAGTAATTTTTCTATCCTTCATATAACAGTAACGATAGTACCAATATTTATTATTGGGGGAACGGGCAGGAGTAGGACTCAACCCATTGAGTAAATGTTTCGGGGGCAGATTTTTCGGGGGCAAAAAAAAGTTTATGCTCTAACCGCTTACAAATATCCTGAAACTCAAACCCAGCCAAATATTTATCGTGAACATCATCCAGAGTATCGGCCCAGGCAAGCTCATCATTACCATCATAAATTTTTAGATAAATCCACAATTTGCCGAAACGACGACGAGTAACTTCAAATTCACCACGCCAAGTTAAACGAGCTGTAAATGTCAAATCCCAAAATTTAGGATCTGGTTGTTGGGCAAGTTCCCAGTATTGATCTGTAAGAACTTGCCCCCGAAAAGCTGATGGTAAAAAATCCCCACCAGCAATGGGGAGGGAAAGATTAACATCACAAGAATACACATCAAGGTCAAACAATGGCAACTGCTCACCGTGTAATCTAGTCATAATAAACACTTGGTATAAATCAAGGTTGATTCTTTAGAAAAGTTTGAATTTCTAAAAGTTTGGTTGAAATTCGCTTATTACCTTCATCAGTAATGTAGACAAAATTAAGAGGGGGACGAATATAAATTAATCCTCCAAATTCTAAATTATTCAAGGTTGTCAAATATAAATCTAGTCCTGGTGCTGGAAGTAACCCAAGTAATTTTACAATTTGTTTCGGTTCATGTTTGACTAAAGCAAGAATTAATTCACCTAAATTCAAATGCTGCAATACATCAAAATCATTGATTGTGATCATAAATTCTTCTACCCAACCAAAAACCAGCTAGAAACCCTACAAAAAGGCAAACAATAAATGAATACATCATAAATGTATCAGGACTTCCAGTTAAAGCTAAAAAACCTATACCGATAGCAGTACCCATCATTATCGCACGAATACTTAAAAGTATTTCCTCTATGTTCATTGGTCAAATTCATCAATAGGCATAGTATTTTTGAGAATTTTTTGACAAGTGCGAGTTAAATATACTCCCAATGAAAATCCCAGTAAAAATGATAGAAAAATCATAATTTACCATTTACCTTTATATGCTAACCCGCAAATAAAACCAAGATAAAACGATAACCCAAGCCCATATACAAAATGAGCTAAAGTAGCTGCACACAAAAAAGTCATCATTTGATTATTTTGGAAAATAGGATAACAGAAATTGAAAGGTTAGATAACCTCCTAAACCTCCTAAAAAATATCCCAAATAAAGTAGAAAAACCTGCAAATGCTGGTAATTCATTTGTACTAGTGAAAAAATTAATCGTACAATACATCTGTACCACCAAAATAGTACAATTGTCCAGATGTTTAGAAAATTTTACTCAGTAGAAAACTCACCAGGAAAAAATTCCTCCCAGGTTCTCAGGTGGCCATATTCAAGGGAAAGAAGATAATAGTTTCGGGCATCTTCCCACCAACGTCGTCGTAAACAGACTCTAATCCACCCTTCAGGATTAGTAATTGTCTCAAACCCACCACGAAGTTTAAATAGTGCGATCGCGACTTTAACCTCGCATTGGGGACGGTCTAAAACCTCAGCCTCAATGTGGTCGTAGAATATACCCTCCTCTTCCAAAAGTTTAATATTAAGATCAATATTTAAACTGCTGCTGCTGTCTAAACCCGATTCGGTAGAACAATCATTTTCAGGCTGTAAACTGTCACTAGAATCACAAAACTGTAAATTTTGTTTTCGCTTTTTTCTCGGTAGTTCCAACCAGGAAAGCGGTCTAACAACTAACTTAAATATCTTCCAGGAATACTGTTTTATCACTTGCAAAACTCGGTTGTCTACAAGGATGGAGAAGATTTTCTTTAAGTAGTTATGGGTAAAAGGTTTACCTCGGTGTTTATCAACCCACTGATTGAATTCGGAGAGGTCCGGTTCAATCTCCAGGTCACTTACCTTCCCTCATTAACCACTGCCATAAAAGTTTGGCGGCGGGGGGAATTTTATTTTTCAAACAAAATTGGTCGTGTTCCTCAGTCCAGTTCATAATGGTATTGACGAGTAATGAATTCTGTAACCAGTTGGGGGACGGGTTACAGAATATTAGTAATGAAAATTACAACAAAAATGAAGCCGATACTATAATGCAGCCAAATTAGAGGGGCCAAAAGTATCAGGTAAATCCTCAATACGATGAATACCTAATTCACGACATAAACACTTAAGTTGAGACATAGTAACCTTTGCCTCAGACCGGCCAGATATCCACCGCTGGTAAGTAGCACGTGGAATACCGCAGCGCATAGCAAACTCATCTTGATTCAAGGTAGTACGTTCTATTCGTAGAGCGTCCAATAGAGAATCACTCTCCTGTTTTTTCTTACTTTTTTCCATTTAAACACAATTTGTCTCATTTTGATGCCTCTAGTTGACATATTCGATTTGATATCTCATAATGAGACTTGAACAGCAACAAGAGAACTACCGAGAACGACCAAACAAAGGGGAAAGTTAATCGGCTAGTTCTCTAAAGTGTCTCATTGACACCAGAAAGAGGCAAAAGCTCTCACCCCACAAACGGGGAACGCCTTAAACCAGAGCAAAGCACCCACGCCTTGAACTCGCGTGGAGAAATTGAATGATGATGCGAAACCTGTAACTCTTTATACAAAAAGGGGGAGTTTTTATACTCCCCTACTTTCCTCATGCAGCACACCGCATACATGAGTAATTCATATATTCATGTATGCAGTGTGAAACTGCACTACAAAACCAAACTCATTACTAAGGAGGTCATGTACTGGTAACTTTTTAAACAACGTAAAAAGGTTTAATTTGGTAAAGAATCCAAGCCAGTTCTAAACTGGCTATTTCTCTCATTCAAGGAATCAAATCAATCATGGAAAACGAAACATTTACCGTCGAAGAATTGATAGAAGCGCTAAACGAGCATGACGAAAAAACCAAAGTACGGGTTAATTATGGCGGTAACTATTTTAATGTGAAAAATGTAGTGGAACAAAACGGCGAGCTAATTCTAGAGGCTGTTTTATTCCAAAATAATGTAAGTCAAAATTCAGTTGGAGGAGAACCAATAGACGAATAAAAAACAGGATTAGTATCTGATTACCAGAACTCTATAACTAAGTGCTTAACACCACCCTTAATATTCTTCCATCTATTAAGGGTGTTTCTCAAACAAGAAAATTTCTGCAAATGCTAAAAACACTAGATAATTACTCAACTTGTGAATTCTTTCAAAAGTTACAGCAACGCTATGGCAATTATTTAGAAAATCTGTCAATGAATTACTTTCACTGATTATCGTAGCTAGTGCAAATGTACATTACAAAAGGACACTCAAAATAGAAACAAAGGAGATACAAAAAGAACACTTAGACGAAATTGATAACTTAACTCAACAACAAAGCATCGCGCTAATAGATGCTTTAGCAACGTACTTGAGAGAAATACCTCATGAAGATGAAAGATAGAGAAAAATTCTGCCAAATACCACTGTTAATCATCAGTAAAAACTTGCCCCCGAAAAAAGGATAAAAATATGGACACAGATGTAAAATTTGAAGACCTAATACCAATAAACAGTCACCAAATTAAAAGAGTTACATACAAACGGCATGTAAATCTTGGTGACTATGAAAATAGAAGCCTAGAAATGGTAATGGAGTTAAATCCATATATTGCAGAAAGTGTGCTTGAAGAAGCAATTAATTCTTTAATTGAGCGTGTGGAACTCAAGGTAAAAACTATTCAAATTGAAGAATTACTTGAAAAAGAAATTTCACAGCTGAGAAAACGAGCAATTGATGAAAGAGAAAATCTTGCAAAACTCCAGACAGAAATTGCAGAAGTTGAAAATAAACTTAATCAGTTGCACAAATTAGAAAACTTACCCGAATTAATAGCACAGGTTGATTTTCTAGAAGCTAGACAAGAAGCATTAAAAGATTTATTCAATGCTCAAAGAACCTCAATTTATCAATTACTTGGCTCAGAATTTGAAGGAACGGAATCAGAAATAAATACTTTAATTCTAAAAAATGATGACTGGTGTGACGAGAAACCAGATGGTCCAGGAGATTATGATGGACAATACCCTGAAAATATAGAACCAAGCGATATACCAATGTAAAATATGAATAAAATCGTTTACCAAAAACTAAATGGTCTAAATGGTAATGATAAAGTCTGGATTCTCGCATTTTTAACCAACGAATTACTCAATAAAATTTGTGTAATCGAAGAATTCACTTTATCAACTCGAAGACGGAAAATCAAGCAAAGAATCAAACAAGTTTTTAAAGCTTGTGATCAACTGTTAAACAATAACAACTCTTCTATAGATAAAAATCGGAAAGGTTGTAAGACTTGTGTATTAATTGGAAAAATGAGCTACGAAGCACAAATGGAATTGTTTGTAAAAATTCATCGGGAGATATGGCAATGAAAAAATTAGATGATGAGCATGTTGTACTAACTAACATAGAATTGCTACTATATAGCAGAATAGCAATGTTAATGGGAAAATACATTAGTCAAGAAATTCATCCTGAAATGACAGAAGATGAAATAGTTAACATGTTTACATTTAGAATAGTGGGAGAAGTTAAATCATTAGGAGCAGAAAAAGAACAACAGTTAATCACTTCAATGATAAAAGAAATTGAGAAAAAAGATAAAGGTAACAATAATATGGCAGTTTGGATAAAAGCAATGCCCGCCTGATGATGACTCTACCCAAGAGTCGAAACATTCCCCCCTGGGAATGTCGCGGATTGGGAAACCAGACCGCCCTAACCCGCAAAGTTAGGAGCTGAGAGTTTTGGAGTTGGGGCGTTAATATTGAATCGCACATCTATAGAGGTGTTAAAACATTCAAGCGCACCACCCAAACAATCAGCGCAACCCAGCGTTAAGAGTGAAGAGCGCCCTTGAGTAATGATGGGGTGTTAAGGTGGTTCGAGCGTAAAAACTGGGTTTATTAAGCATAGTTTGTGTGAGCGCACAAACAAAAAACAAGACACCTAAAAACATGACAAATGAATTTAAGGTACTAGGGATAGACGTCAGTAAATCCTCAGTCACTTGCCATATCTTAGCACACTATCCTCATGGTGGGCTAGTTTCGCATTGGAAAAAAACCCGAAATCAACAAAGTAAAAACTACCCTAGTTTTTACTCAAATCCCAAAGCAAAATCCTCACAAAAGTCAATTTTTGATTTTGTAGATTATGTACAATTAGAAGCACCAGATATTGCAATCTTGGAACCAACCGGAAACCACTACTCTAAATTGTGGGCAAAAATCCTAGAAAATCTAGGAATCAAAATTTACTGGGTAGGACATATCGAGCTAAGACGTTATCGCGGCGGTAAAAATCTTCCCAATAAATCAGATGCAGCTGATGCTTTAGCAATGGCAGCATATGGACAAGATTTAGAAAACCGGAATGAAAACGGAGAACTCAGACCAGAGGCGTTCTTACGACACCGCCCAGAAATAATTAACCAGCTGCGAGAATTAGTCCAGCAGTTAGAACACCTCAACCGAGTACAGTCACCAATCATCAACCACGCCCGCCAACTGATGGCATGGCAGTTCCCAGAAAAAGCGGGGACAAAATCAATCACAAGAAAAACTGGAAATGTTCCACCACTTTGGGGATGGTTAGCAGAACGGCAAGAAGAGGTAAATAAACAGTCATACAAAATATTGTCCAATTCCTACGAAAAGTCAGCAGCTAGTCAAAACGGTTTGGATATTGACCCATACCTAAGATGTCATGCGAACTGGCTATGTGATATACAGCTAGAAGAACAAAGACTAGAAGCGCTGCTCATTCCTATAGTTCATCACCCAGACTTCAAACTTTATAACCAAATTTTTGACCAGTTCAGTTTTGGCGATCGCATCCGAGCTAAACTACTTTCTCGAATTTATCCGTTTGAGTCATTCCTACTCCCCAACGGAAAACCACTAATTGAGCGAGAAGTGAGGGAAGTTAAACGCAAAGAAGTCACTCGCGAAAGCGGCCAGCGGGTGGTGAAATTCTCACCAGGAGACGTGAAACGAGTCAAACGCAACCGCAGCCGGGATATTTTTAAAATCCGTTTGGGGATGGGAACAGTACTGGAACAGTCGGGAGATAAACTAGTAGAAAAAAGTGGTGGTAGTAAATTATGCCGAAATAACTTTTGGCAGTACATCATCACTAAAGTGGAAGTAAGCAACCGTTTACCGTTAAACAACATCACCACAGAGATAATGAAGTGTCAAACAAAACTAATTAAACAAGTTGATGCTCAAGGTAAACCACTGCTGAACGGTAAGCACATTCAAAATAAACTGATGTCAAAAGTGGCTAATATGCTGTTCAGAGAATTAGTTAAAAAATTGGGGAAATAAAATAATGATGTTAAAAATTAGACACTGGCTAGGAATAAAAGAACTGTATAGATTTGTACGAATCTATCACAAAAACGGAGAAGCAATACCATTAACAATAATAATGTGTACTGAAATAGAGGCTAAAGGAATTTGCACAAAAGGAGACACGTACCATGATGAATACAGAAAACTAAAATGGATAAACTATAAAATAGTAGAAGTGGAAGGAACACCAGTACTAGGATTTAATTTAAGCGAGTTTAAACCGAATAAAAACTAGCTACGCTGGAGAATTAAAAACTGGAAAATCAATGATTTTTGAGAACGCAAGAATCAGCACTTCAAGAAAAATGTTCATGCAGTGAACAAAATAAAATAGAACGGCTGGAAGCTAGTTATAGAGAAAATGTTCACAGGTGAACATAAAATAAGATAGACTAATTTTGAATTGGTGAATCCTTCTCAGTAGTTTGGGAAGGATTTTTTAATCACCAACCGCTTAAACAGTCTAATGCAGTCTAATGCAGTCTCTAGAGTGAATGTATACCGAAGAAAAGGAAACCGTAAAAATGCAATCTCCAATGATTTTTGCGAAAATGGTTAACATAAACCTACCTTAATATTTTTCCCCGGCAACGATTTCCAACTTACGCAAAGAACTTATGGCATTTTCTTCTATTGTGCGTGCATTGGCGCGATCGCCTCTTACCACAGAACTGACTACTAAACTCAATCGACAACAGGAACTAAGGTTAAATGGGATTTCCCGTCTACCCAAGGGCTTAATTGCTTCAGCATTAGCAAATCATGAGAGCCGAGATTTATTGGTGGTTTGTGCCACCCTAGAGGAAGCTGGGCGGGTTTACGCACAAATGGAAGCAATGGGCTGGAAAACTCTACATTTTTATCCCACTTCTGAAGCTTCCCCCTATGAACCATTTGACCCAGAAACTGAATTAAGTTGGGGACAAATGCAGGTTTTAGCTGATTTGGTCAGTCAGGGGTCTTTTATCTCTCCACCCCAACCAGAATTAACCAGACCGACAAAAATCGCTATTATTGTTACTGCTGGAGGCACTACAACCCCATTTACCACCACCTGATGTTTTTAAATCATTTTGTGTGACTTTGAAAAAGGGAATGGAATATGATTTAGATAATTTTAGCGAAAAAATCACCACTCTGGGATATGAACGAGTTCCTCTGGTGGAAACTGAAGGACAATGGAGTCGTCGTGGGGATATTGTGGATGTGTTTCCAGTGTCCTCGGAGTTGCCTGTGCGCTGGAATGGTTTGGTGATGACATTGAGCAAATTCGGGAATTTGACCCCGCTACCCAACGTTCTGCCCTGGATAAGGTTGAGCAAATCACTCTCACCCCCACTAGTTTTGCGCCGTATTGTAGTGTCAGCACTTAAAAATAGGGATGAATTTGCGGATTTAAATACTGAATTGAATGCAGACTCAGAATTTAACGAATCTGGAAATAATCCTCAGCAAAAGACGCGATTAGAAGGTAGTCGGCGTTTTCTGGGATTAGCTTTTACAAAACCAGCTTCTTTGCTGGACTATTTACCAGTCAATACTCTTGTTGCCATTGATGAACCAGAACAATGTTATGCTCATAGTGATCGCTGGGTGGAAAATGCCGAAGCACAGTGGTCAGTGGTCAATTGGCTCAGTTATCCCAGGAATTACCCAAGATTCATCAGTCTTTTGAAGATGTTTAGACTGAAATAAAAAAATTTAAAAACTTATATTTATCGGAATTAGCAGAAGAAAATAGTGGGATGAATTTAGCTAGTAGACCTGTACCTGTCACACCACATCAATTTGCTAAGTTAGCAGAAATGATTAGTCAAGAACGCGATCGCAATTTTACAGTCTGGTTGATTTCCGCTCAACCTTCCCGTTCCGTGTCTTTGTTGCAAGAACATGATTGTCCGGCTCAGTTTATCCCTAATCCCCGTGATTATCAAGCGATTGACAAATTGCAAATTAATCATACCCCCATTGCCTTGAAATATTCTGGTTTAGCGGAATTAGAAGGCTTTATTTTGCCGACTTTTCGCTTGATGATCATCACCGACCGCGAATTTTTTGGACAACATTCCCTCGCGACATTTTGGTTATATCCGTAAACGTCGCAAAGCCACTTCTAAACAAGTTGACCCAAACAAACTGCGACCGGGGGATTATGTCGTTCATCAGCAGTCATGGCATTGGTAAATTTGTAAAATTGGAAAGTCTAACTATTAACCATGAAACCCGTGATTATTTGGTGGTGCAGTATGCTGATGGTTTATTGAGAGTCGCTGCTGATCAAGTGGGTTCTTTGTCTCGGTTTCGAACCAGTGGAGAT
Organism: uncultured cyanobacterium; assembly: GCA_963766435.1. Taxonomy (GTDB): domain Bacteria; phylum Cyanobacteriota; class Cyanobacteriia; order Cyanobacteriales; family Nostocaceae; genus CAVXZH01. The sequence continues at coordinate 1,592,794 of CAVXZH010000005.1, read as the reverse complement.
AAAGCCCCAGAACTCCATAAAATGACCGGGAAAGCTTGGGAAAATACCAAAAATAAAGTCCGCAAAGCGATTAAAAAATTAGCGGTAGATTTGTTAAAGTTATATGCAGCGCGATCGCAACAACAAGGTTTTTCTTATCCCGCTGATATGCCTTGGCAAGAGGAAATGGAAGATTCTTTCCCTTATCAACCTACCACAGATCAACTCAAAGCGGTACAAGATGTGAAACGGGATATGGAAAGCGAAAGACCGATGGATCGGTTAGTATGTGGTGATGTGGGTTTTGGGAAAACGGAAGTTGCAATTCGGGCTATTTTTAAAGCTGTCACCGCAGGGAAACAAGTTGCACTTCTAGCACCAACCACGATTTTAACTCAACAGCATTATCACACAATTAAAGAACGTTTTGCTCCCTATCCTGTCAATGTCGGTTTACTCAATCGGTTTCGCAGTGCAGAAGAAAGACGAGATATTCAAAAACGTCTCGCGACTGGTGAATTAGATGTGGTGTCGGAACACATCAACTATTAGGTAAAGGTGTCAGCTTCCGAGATTTAGGACTGTTGGTAGTAGATGAAGAACAACGATTTGGGGTTAATCAAAAGGAAAAAATTAAAAGCTTAAAAACCCAAGTGGATGTTTTGACTCTTTCCGCAACACCCATTCCCCGAACTTTGTATATGTCTTTATCGGGAATTCGGGAAATGAGTTTGATTACCACTCCACCTCCCACCAGAAGACCCATTCAAACTCATCTTGCTCCTTTAAGACCCAGAAATTGTCCGAAGTGCGATTCGTCAAGAATTAGATCGGGGTGGACAGGTTTTTTATGTAGTTCCACGAGTAGAAGGAATTGAAGAGATTACTGCTAACTTGCGGGAAATGGTACCAGGAGGAAAATTTGCGATCGCACATGGTCAAATGGACGAAAGCGAGTTAGAATCAACCATGCTCACCTTTAGCAATAATGACGCAGATATCTTAGTTTGTACGACCATTATTGAATCTGGTTTAGATATTCCGCGAGTTAATACCATCTTGATTGAAGATGCTCACCGGTTTGGTTTATCTCAATTATATCAATTGCGGGGACGGGTAGGACGCGCCGGAATTCAAGCTCACGCATGGCTATTTTATCCCAAACAACGAGAGTTATCCGATGCCGCAAGACAGAGATTAAGAGCAATTCAAGAATTTACCCAACTCGGTTCTGGATATCAATTAGCAATGCGAGATATGGAAATTCGCGGTGTGGGTAACTTGCTGGGTGCAGAACAATCTGGTCAAATGGATGCGATTGGCTTTGACTTGTATATGGAAATGTTAGAAGAAGCAATTCGGGAAATTAGAGGTCAAGAAATTCCCAAAGTTGAAGATACCCAAATTGACCTCAATCTTAACAGCCTTTATTCCTACCGACTACATTACTGATCTTGACCAAAAAATGAGTGCTTATCGTGCTGTAGCTACTGCCAAATCTAAAGACGAATTACAACAGATTGCTGCTGATTGGAGCGATAGATATGGTACTTACCTGTTCCGGCAAATCAACTATTGCGGGTAATGGAATTCAAACAAATAGCTAAAAATTTAGGATTTAGCCGCATTAAACCAGAAAATAAACAGCACATTGTTTTAGAAACACCAATGGAAGAACCTGCTTGGAATTTATTAGCAGCGAACTTAACCGACAGTATGAGAGCGCGGTTTGTTTATTCTCCTGGGAAAGTGACAGTCCAGAGGTTTGGGAGTATTTAAAGCAGAACAACAATTACAAACTTTAATTGATGCTTTAGGGAAAATGCAAGGTGCAATTCCGGAAGCAGTTGACACAATAAATTTCAAATAACTGTGTGGAGCAGGCATCTTGCCTGCTATTGTATTCTTTCAATTAGAAAAGTAGAATAGAATTAAATTCTTAGTATTGAGTTTACTTAAGTGATTCATCTCACAATACCGAAACTTCAAGGTAAACAAATGGGTCAAGTAATTGTCACCCTGACCGTAACTAACCGGATTGATCAAGTTTTAGCACAAAGAGGATTTATTGCACCAGAAGAGATTCGCTCTTGTATTCTGGATAACATCTTAGTTGATACAGGTGCGACCTTACTTTGTTTACCTACTCAGATTATCGCTCAACTTGGTTTAGTTTTAGGAGGAGAAACGCAGGTAGAAACTAGTGCTGGACTAAAGCTAGGAAGAATTTTCCGAGATGTTGAACTTAAAATTGGAGAACGTCAAGGAACTTTTGATTGTTTGGAACTGACAGAGGTATCTTATGCGCTTTTGGGTGTAATCCCTATGGAAATGTTAGGATTAGAACCAGATTTAAGAAATCATCGGCTGCGGTTTTTACCTATGAATTCTGAGCAAAGTTATCTCACTGTTTTGTAGAGAGATAGATGCTAAGATTATATTAGATGGTATTTTATCCAATGCAAGTCAAGATATAATTTTTAATAAATTCAAGCTGTTAATTCAGAAAATATGAAATTTATGGATTAATCATATCATTTACCATTAGAATTGTGAGTATCTTTTTATCTGGAGATTACAATGATTAGAAATATAGAGATTAAAAACTTTAGATGTTTCGACACATTAAAATTAGCTGGTTTTGAAAAAATCAATTTAATTAGCGGCAAAAATAATGTTGGAAAAACAGCATTACTAGAAGCCTTATTTATAAATAGTGTCCCAAGACCAGAAGCTATTTTTCTATTACGACAAATAAGAAGAGAGCCATCAAGATTTAGTAAAGCTTTACCGGAAAGAACCTGGGATAACTTCTTTTTTCAACAAAATAAAAATAATCAACTTGTGATTAACACTACCATTGAAAATGGTATTTCAAAAAGAGTTGAGGTATTTGTGGATGAATCTGTTAAAGGTTTAAAAGATACCTATGATGATGATGATGATGATAAAGAAAAAATTGATAGTCTTTTTTCAGGAAGTGAGTCTGTATTATCTGTGATGCGTTTGAAAACCAGCATTAATGATCATGATTCTTTTGAAACATCAATCATTTCAAATAGTAAGGGTGTTATCGGTAGAGATATCAAAGCTCCTGATATAAAAAATGCTTTCTTTATTCCCGCTTTTTTGAGAGTTGCTAATCGAGAATTAACCGAAGAGTATGATAAATCCCGTTTGATTAACAGAGATAAGGAAGTGCTAAAAGCATTTCAAACTATTGATTCTTCGATTATTGAAGTAGAAAGCTTTAGTATCGGTGAACCAACTATTTATTTAAAGAGAGAAGGAGAAGTTAGGTTGCCATTATCATTATTTGGTGATGCGATTAATCGTATTGCTGATATTATTTTGAAAATTGTAAATAATGAAAATAGTATTTTGCTGATTGATGAAATAGAAAATGGTATTCATCACTCTAATCAAGTTTTTTTCTGGAGTCTTATTTACAGATTATCTATTGAACTAAATGTACAAGTATTTGCGACAACACACAGTTTAGAAATGATTAAATCTTTCATAAAAGCAGGATTAGAACATCAGAATTTAGCTGCTCATTTTGAGCTAACAAGAAATGTTAAGACAGGCAAAATTGTTGGTATCAAACGTGATTTAGATACTTTAGATTATGGAATAAGTCACAATAAGGAGGTAAGAGGTGAGTAGTAATATTTTAATTGTAGAAAGTAAAAATGATCAATATTTTTTACAGGCAATTATCAAACACCTCAATTGCAATATAGAGGTTGCACCTCCAATTCTAATTTCAGAAGATGATTATAGACCTATGGAAGGTTTAAATCCAACAAAGCTAAAAAATGCTCTTAACGACTTAAAAGCCGATATACAGAAGGGAAAAATTGAAAAAGTAGGAATTGTTATTGATATCGATAAGCACGAAGAAAATGAGAGAATTAAATTTATTTATGACTGTGTTAAAGAAGTTTTTCCAGAATCTCCAGCACTGGAAACAGTTAATAAATTTATCAATATAAGTTTTGATGATTGCAATATTCAACTAGCCTGCTATTTGATTAATGCTAATGGACAAGGAGAACTTGAAACAGTTCTAAAAATGATTAAAAGTCAAAATTCTGTATATGCTGATTGCTTAGAGAGTTGGAGAGATTGCTTGAAACCTCATAATAAAGAAATCAGTGTAAAGGATTTTGATAAATTCTGGGTTTCCACCTACTTAAGATATGATACTTGTTCAAAAAAAGATAAAAAACAAGCAGAGCGTAAATGTAATTTTCAATTTGCAATGACTGACAAAGTGAATATTTGGAATTTTGAACATCCTATTTTGAATGATTTGAAAGAATTTTTAAAGATGTTTTGTTAAACAAAATGTATGAACCACCTGAAAAATTCTTTAAACGTGGAGCAGGCAAGATGCCTGCTATTGTATTCAATTTCCGCTCTAAACCGAACATACATCAAACTTGATCATCTAGGAAAAATTCTGCTCCTGTTCCTTCCACAGTAGCAACAACCAAAGCTCTATCTAAAAACTCATTTCGACGTTCGCATGAAGTTTCCGCAATGAGTAAACATCCGTGACAAGCAGCACCATGCAAAAATCTATCTTCTTGTTCAGCATCTGGTTGATGTTGAGCGCAGACTGAATCATTAGAACAAAGTCTTCCCATCTCCAAAGCAACATCTAAATGATATTCAATTCGGTTTCCTACTTGTACCAATCCTCCTAAAGTTCCTTCAGAACCAGTTGAGCCAGTATATAAAAGAATACCATAGCCTGAATTACCAGCATAGATACGCTCACGAATGGAACTAGCAGCATAACCACACTCTAGAGATACCGCCCCAATCAGCAAATGTGAAAGTGAATGGAGCATAATATAAGGTAATCCCGGAAATTTGGCTTTATCTTCCGCAATTCCCTTTTGTTTACGCCAAATTTGCAAGCCTCTTTCTAATTTTTGTCCCCGTTTTTTGACAGCATCTCGTTTCAACCAATTTTCTATCGCGTCTGGACGAAAAGCGATGAATACTCCTTCACCTTTGTTCTCAATTGCTGGAACCCAGGTAAGGTCAATATCAAGAGATGCAGGTCGAACTGGAATATCTAAATCGCCATCAATATCTGGCATAATTGCCTCAAAACGAGTAAAACCAATTTGGGCGATTACTTCTTTGAGTCGATGTACTAAAATAATGCTCTGTACACAAGATAGCAATTTTGGTTTTAAGTTATCTAATGAACGCCCACGAGCATAAAAATCACTATCTGGGATATCTTGTCCTATCTCTAGGGGACTAGATAATAAAGTCTCGATTTCTACTTGCTTAATACTTTTATATTGCTTAATAATTTCTCCACTCTTTCTACGCTGGATTTCTGCCCATACTGCTTCATCAGTAAATCCTCCTATAGCAGCAGCTACTTTTTTCTTCCTGCGTTCTTGTTTGACATCATCAATACTTTCACTAGATTCGAGAAAATCATCATAGATTGAATTCACTGCATCTTGCAAAGCAGCATCTGAGTCGGGGAGGGAAATAACGTTGAGAACTTGAGAAAAGTAGGCATTACTAGCAGAGCGAACTAAAAGCCGATTATATTCTGGTTTCCCTGTGCTTTCAGAAATACAGAGTTCTTGAGCATTGGTTAGAAGCCAAGGGCGATGTCCTTCACACTTTCCTAATATCTTACCATTAGGTACTGTTGCATCTGATAACTGACGGCGCATCTTACAAGCTTCGCAGCGCACAAAGATTTCGGCAAAATCATTACCTGAACCACCTTCATCAAACCATAGTTGACCTCGACAGCTAGTTTTAGCGTTGTCGTGAACAAAACCACGCCAATCAATATCTTTTATGTGTCCGTTAACACAAGCCTGCACGAAACGAACGGGGACAACTGGTACTTTCTTTCTGTCAGCATTGAGATATTTACCACTTACTAAATTACTCCAAGGTATTAAAGGACGGGTTCGGTAAACTTTAGTATTTGGTGTTACTTCATTTTGTTTAGGCCAAGTTTCTTCTACTTGAGCTACAAACCAAATGGGGAAAGTGAAACCTGTAATTCCCGTGCGAAATGCTTTCAGGTCTTTTTCATCCACAGGTGGTGCATATAAGGCAATATCCTTAACCCCTAAAATTGCCGCTACTCGTTCCTTTAGTCTATCTTCATAAATGCGTTTTTTATCCCCATGCCAATGATTGAGTCCACCAATGAGGATGGAATAATCTGGTAAGTCTACCATTGCTCCTGAACCAAAAGTAGATAAAATTTGGCTTTGTCGAATTTCTCCCGATGGTGGACGTTTTTTACTTGATTTGCTCATGATTCTTCCTCCTCTATGTCAAATCCATCCGGATTGCGAACCCACAAATTCACTGTTGGTTCCACATCCCTTAAACTGCGTTGAGCTTTAAATTTGCGTTCTTCTAGGGGTTTTCTTTCTAATTCTGGGTCAAGGGGGTCAAATAATAGGGGTGGTGCTTCTCCTACTTCACGCTGGTACTGAAGATTAATTTTTTCCCCCGCCATCCGTTCCCATAAATCTAGTAAATCCTTAACTCGACCTCTCACTTTTTGACCGAGTGTTTCTGCATCCTTGGTATCCAGTTCTTGATCATGCATCTCTGCACGTTGAGCGATCGCATCAATCACAAAATCTAGTTGTTTGCGGTGTTGAATAATATCACTAGCTCGGAGGGGTGCAGTCATCCCAGAATGTCCTAAACGGGCTAAAGCAACGGTAATTGGGGCAATACCTCGGTCAATGGCACGGGGAGAGAAGGGGGTAACACTGGTAGCTTCTACGGCTCGGTAAAAAGTTGCATGCCACGCAAAGAAACGTTCATAATGAGAGCGATCGCGTGGACGATGAACATTCAATAATGTAATCACTAACCCTGGTCTTTCTTCATCTCGTCCCACCCGACTAGTAGCTTGAATATATTCAGCTGCGGTTTTCGGTTGACCGAGAACTACCATTAAACCTAAACGGGTGATATCTAGACCAACGGAAATCATATTCGTAGCTAAAACCACATCAACGTGTTCTTTTTGCTCAAATGTTGCTTCTAAACGGCTTTTAGTATCTGCAACCTTGTTGGTGCTGACACGAGAGGTCAATTCTTCTGGTTCATCATCAATTTTTCGGTCAGCAAATAAACCGGAAATTTCACCAACTCGTTTGCGTTGACCGTAGCGCTGAAGTCGAGAATTGACTTCATCTTCGACAATGCGACGACTACCACCAAGTTCACGCAAGGAATTAAAATATCCTAACAACGTCATATAAGGGTCAGCTGGATTATGGGGATTTTTATTCCCTCCTGCTGCTAACCATTCTTTTTGCGCTGCTCCTAATAATGCTAGATAAACACGCAATAATACTACTTTCAGACTCCGACCTTGAGCAGCAATTCCTAAATAAGTCCGAGCATTTTTCTCTTGAGCAGGTACTGTTTTCGCGAAAAACGAATCGCGACGGTCTGAACCAGGAGGAGGAAAGATATCAACTTGATTTCGCCCAAATAATGCTTGAATCTGCTTACTTGCTCGTCGCACTGTCGCAGTGGAAGCTACTATCTTCGGTCTGATTTTTTTGCCATTTATTTCTCGACTGCACAAAGAATCTATCGCGCTTTCATAAAGCCCTACCATTGTGCCTAAAGGTTCGGAAATCAAATGTAGTTCATCTTGAATAATTAAATCTGGTGGTGGTAAATAACTATCAAGTAATGCACCTCTACCAGGATAAACTGAACTGTAAAAGCCATCTTTGTCAAAACGGTCTACATTCCCAAATAAAGCTCCAGTTTCTCCTACCCAAGGTAGATTCGCAAATTTATCAACTGTGGCAATAATAAAGCAGGGTAAACGACGATAAATTGGTTCATCTACAGCGAGAATTGGTAAATGGCGATCGCCTCGAAAACTACACTGACGATGGGAACAAGTGATACGCAAATCCATTGGTTGGTCGGTACTAGGTAATAACTGAAAGGAATTGCGTTTGAATTTGCTACCACACCAAGGACAATTTTCTAAAGGGATAGGTGAAGGTTTGCGATCATTGTTGAGGAAAGCAATAGTTCGGGAACGAGCACTGTTTTCATCATTATCTCCCTTCTTACCCATGCGGTTAGGAGTTGCAGCTTGTCCTACCCACAAACCAATTTCAAAAGGCCATTTTCCTAATTTCTCCACATCCTGTTCTCGTTCCAACTCCAAAGCACAAATCATCGTTGCAGCGCGACCTAGTTGGTCCAGAGTAAGTAATCGTAGTGTGTAGCGCATCAACACACTCAGTCCAGCAGAGTTGATACCAGGATGACGCAATCGACGTAATACCAGTGTAAAAGCAGCTAATCCTAAATAAGCTTCAGTTTTACCACCCCCGGTGGGAAAAAATAGCAAATCCACAAGTTCTCGGTCTGAATGTTCAGGATTAGCAATGCTCACCAAATTCATGAGCAAAAAAGCCAGTTGGAAAGGTTTCCAAGTGGGAGGTTTCACAGATTCAGGAGAAATGTTTTTTCCATGAGTAAGACGCTGACGAATTGCTCTAGCAATGACTCGATTCGCAATGCGAAAAGCATCTAGTACTTGTGGGTCAGCCAATGCTTTTAAACCAGCATCAATCCGGTTTTTAGCAACTTCGGCTCGATTTAATAGGTCATTAGCTACACCTAATCGTCTTGGTTGAGTAGGACATTTGACTCGTTGCTCATCTATCCATTCAGCATAAGCGCTAATCATCGGATTGAGCATAGCTTGTAAAACTTCTGCTGTGGAAGCAGCAGCTAAAGCTTCCATCCCCACTTCCACATCTTTAACTTGAGATGCAATTACTTTTTCGACATCAGCAGTGGGTATCCAAGCGGTTCTGACTTCTTGACAACCACCATCAGGATTAGCAATTGCAATAGCAGAAACATTATGACCCACAGCATATTCAAAATCATCTCGATATTGTAAATCCGCAACTTTTTCATCCCAGTCATCACCATCCCGACCGCGTAAATTGGGACGGGAGACAAAGGAATCTGGAGTTTGAATAATTAAATTGGTTTGGAACGCATAAGCAGCATCCCGTCTGGGGTCAGGACTAGGACGACGATGGTTAACTAAGAAGATGGAAACTGAGCGCGTTCCTGCGGGTACTAATTCTTCCGAAGGGACAGAGCGAACGGAGACAACCAGTTGTAAACCATTGCTGTTAGGAACATCTAAATATGTGGGAGAACTGTTTTTAGTAGTGGAATTTGTATAGAGAGGAATAGTAATTTCAGCTTCACCGGGAATTCTTTTCCAATCACCAGTGAAAGTAATTTGTTCACTTTCCTGATTTTCCAGGATGAGAGGTTGATAATCACCCCATTCAACAGTGACATGAAGTTGAAAGACATTTTCGGGAATCAAGATACTTAACCCCATTGAAGAAGGAAAAAAAGCTTTCCGCGCAAAAGCTTTTTCCGGAGTATTTTCATCTTCACCAGACCCCATCCGACCATTTACATCCATGTCCTCATCACCAGAATTATCTGTACGTTCTTCCACTGGTGCACCGTAGGGGACAAGGAATCCAGTGAGATACCACTTGGAAGGAGCTTGGTCTAAAGTTTCTTCAGCATAAACTGTATCTTCCGGTGTTGGTCTGAACTAAATCCGAGTCTGTAAAGTATTAATGAGATTTGAACGGACTTCCGAGGATGTGGTCATAGGGAGAGGGGACTAAATAAAGAGATTCGCTCGTAGTTGCGCTTCAGCGCTATTTAATTATAAACGAAAGCGAGTTGCATCATTTTAACTCGATGGTATCTGGTTCAAGATAGAGTGCGATCGCTTCACGAATATTTTCCAAGGCTTCTTCTTCGCTTTCTCCAGCCGAAACGCAACCTGGTAATTCTGGACACCAAACAGACCAGTCTCCCGTTTCAGTATCAGCTTCAAGTACAACACGCCATTTCATGATTCTCTATCCTTTGCAGTGTTAATTTATATACTATTGTGGAGCAGGCATCTTGCCTGCCCTTGTGTAACAATCCTCAACTAGAAGGAAAACCCGGAATAGTGAAACTCGTTTCCGTTGCTTTCCGAGATTTCGCAACTTTTTTACTCTGAGATTTCACCTTCCCGTTTTCCACCGTCTTCCCACCTAAAACTTCAGCTTCCGCAAGTTGCTGATTGAGTTCGAGTAAGCGAGCTAATACTTCATCATGAGTTTCTTCCGACCAACGATAACGCCAAGGTTTTTTCTTTTGACGTTTGTTAGTATTTTCATCTTCCTCTTCTTCGTCTTCATAGTCAAGTAGGAAAGTGCATTCTGTGGAAATATCTGTCCAACCGTAAGCATTGAGGACAGCATTATCCATTTGGGTATGGAGTGCGCGTAGTTGGAGAATATCGGGATGACGTTCATCGGGGTCATGGAAGCGGTTATATGTTTCCGTGAGTCCTTGGTTATTGCGAACCATTAATTGTGCGCGATATTCGTAGTAAGTTTGACCAACAGTTTCTAGGGTAGGGTTGGTTTCCCAGTTTTCGGGGAAGGGGAATGTTTCAAAGCAATCTGAAGGAGCGTAACGAAGATCATCTTTCATGGATGAACTAAAGAATCTTGCCCAAATTTCGTGGATACGAGATTGAAGTGTGCAAAAAAAGGAATTATGTTCATTTGGAAAGACCACTAACTGTTCAGAAAAAACCATATTATTGCTTAGGAAGGTGAATGATCCATGCTGACCAACACGAGCAACAACTAACACGCGATTAAGAGGTGCGATCGCTTTCACTAACCCAGGTCTTTTTTCTGCATATTGCCACCATTTAATACGCAAAGCATCCCGCTTTTGAACATCACGTTCAGGTTTTACTTTACTTTTGACAATTTGCATTAAATCAGGATATTTCCAAGCATCTTCCTCACTTATATCAAAAAAATTGATTACATATCTATTATAAGCATGAGTTGGACTTGAATTCACCTCCTCACCCCCAATATAAGGAAAAATTCTCTCTGCATTTTTAGGATTTTGTTCAATCAATCGCTCCATTTCTTGAATCGGTGTCGCATCAGGATTAGAATCATCAAAAGTAAAACCCATTCCTAAAACATAGCTACCAATAAAACTTTTCTCAGCATTTGCTAACAACGTCTTAGGATTTTCATTTCCCCCCGCATGAAACAAAAATGCAGAAATTAAATTAACTTCTCTTCCATCTAACAACTTTCTACCTTCATATTTTCCCTTAAAAACATGAACAACACTCACCACCACCGCAGCTAAACCAGGCCATTTTAACCGCTTTTGAGCATTGTAAATTTTCCCACCTTGCTCACAAATATATCTTAAACCTGTACTGCGGGTATCTCCTTGAGCAATTGTATTGGTCGCAATCAATCCAAAACATCCAGACTCACGTAACAAACTAAATGCTCTTCTGAAAAAATGCGCTACCAAATCAGCATTTCCATGAGATTCTGGATTGACAACCTTTAACCAATCCTGATAACCAGAAATATGAGCATTAATTGTGGTATTCTTCCCCGCAAATGGTGGATTACCAACAATTGCATCAAATCCCGAATTATCCCTATAAAAAACTTCTGGAAATTCAATTTCCCAATTAAAGGATGGAACTGGTTTCTCACCATACCGCAATTCTGCACAAATTCTTCTGACATTTAAATCATCTTCTTGATTTTTTTGCCAATTATAAAACTTCAACCATAAATTTTCCCGCTCATCCTTTCTGGCTTTATCCTTATCCTGAGCAAAAAAGGAAGCAATCACCAAATCTCCTTTTAATCTAATATCATCCAATTGATTTTCTACATCTTTGTAAAAATCACTCTTTGCTGCATAATCATCATCATCTAAATTGTAAATCTCATCTCTCCCAATCCTGACTTTTTCCATCTTCAACTGAAACAAAGGTAACTCCGGATCTTTATAAGTCTTATCTTCTTCCCAATTAAATATTTTAATTTGTTCAGAAGTTAATCCCACTAAAGAATCCCCTTGTTTAAATGCATGGTCTAAAAATGTAAAAGGATGAGATTTTGCTAAAGTTGCTAACCACAAAGATAATTTTGCTAAATTTACCGCAAAAGGATTTTTATCGACTCCATATAAACAGCGTTGTGCTACTAAACGTCGCGCATATAATAATGGTTCTTCATCAGCAGGAATTTCTGGTAAGACATTTTGCTTATTCCAAATTTCAACCAACTTCTCAGCTAACTGACGACAACTTTCTACTAAAAACGCACCCGAACCCATTGCTAAATCACAAATTTTCAAATCTAAAATCTGTTCTGCGGTGGGATTTTCTCCCAAAGCTGCTAAAATCGGTCTGAGGGTTTCTTTCACAATTGGTTCCGTCAATGCACGAGGAGTATAATGAGAACCACTACGTCGTCGTTCCTCTCCAGGTTGTAAATACAAAGAACCCACAGACATTAAACTTGGTGTTTTCAGTGATATCTTCCTTCCTAAAGCTGATATTACGTCTGTTGCTGTTTTCGCTGCTTTTAACTCAGTTAAAGATTTACCAGTAATTTCACAACCAGCAACATCCTTTAAATATTTAGCTCTTTCCCCAACTTTAGTTTTCAGAACTTCCTCAACACTAATCACCACAGTCACCGAAGATTTAGAACTTTTCGGTTTACTCCAAACCCCAATCGCAGGACTATTTGCTCTTTCTACCTCATAACCCATAATCTCTTCATAGACAGAACCAATTTGCTCCACATCCAAAGAGCGATAAGATAAACGTTCTCCATCCAGTACTAACAATCCTTGTAATACTCGATAAATTACCCCATCGGAAACGCGAGGAATTTCCATACTTTCCCCGGATTGATATTTTGTCTGGTCAGAACGACCTTCTAAAAATGGATATTCATCGGGGTTAAATAGTTGTCCATGACGAGCGGGTAAATACAAATCAGCATGACCCCCACCTTCATATACTAACCGAAATAAACTCAATAACCAAGCCCAAGCACCATATCTCTGATCCATTGTATCTGGATAGTTCCCTGCATCTTCCCGCAATCGCTCATATAATCCACTTACAGAATAATAACGAGTATAAACTGCATCTTGAGACATCAATCCTCTGTGCAACTTTTAAGCTAATCAAAACGATTAAAGGTGATTAACTATGGCATCCGTCAATTCCGATACATCGGAAAGCACAATAGAATCATGCGTCACGGTGAAGGCAGTTGCTTGCAAAGCACGTAATAAAATATTACGTGCGCCGTTGACATCGCGAGAAATTTGAGTTCCGCAATGTGGGCATTTAAAAACTTTATTCCCACCTAATTTTTGATGAATATGACCGCAAGCACCACAAGTTTTAGAGGTGTAAGACTCATTACATAAAACGACAATTACACCTTTCTTTAATGCCGATTGTTGAAGATGTTTCTCAAATCGGTAATGAGAAAGAGTTAACATTTGCCGGACTGACTTACTGTTAATTCTACGTTTCTTACCACTTCGTTTTTTGAGTACCATTTGGCTAGAATCAAATGTGGGTAGAAATATGACTTTATACGAACTAACTAACAAGTTAACAGCTTTATTATGTAGATCCTTAATCAAATTTTGGATTCTTTCTCTAACTCGGTTGGCAGCAATACGCATCTTTCTACGTTGACGGCATCTTGCTTTGGTGGAACGACTGATTAAATGGTCAAGGTGCTGACACAATCTTTGAATGCGTCCGATATCTCCCTTGCCAATCTCTAAGACATTCTCTCCATCATAGCCAGTTAAGAAAGTACGATTACCAGGGTCTAATGCGATGACTCTATCACTCTGAGTAGGTACAACTTCTTTGTATTCAGGGAAACAGCCAAACCATTTACCCCGACGATAAACCAGTTCTGTACCATATTCACATTGATAGGGTGCTGTTTGACCAATAGTGGTAAATTTCAATCCTTTGGTTGTCCGACAATACCATGTCCCATTTTTATAGTTGCCAGTTTTAAATTGTATGGTTTGACTAGTGGCTTTGGCTGACTTAAATTTAGCTTCTCCTCCATCTTTTTTGGCGCGATGAAAAGCATCATACGCTTCAAAACAGGCTTCTTGTCTTTGATGTCCGGGAATGGTTTTCACCCAATCGGGAATGTTCTCTATCTGCTGTAATATTTTGTCCAATGACTCAGCTGAACATTTCTCAATTCCATCTAAACAACGAAGTAAGCTGATACTTTCATTGTAATAATAACGGTATTGAGCCAACCAGCGTTTCCAGACTTTATGTAGTTCCTGACTCGGATATAGTCTGATTTTCTGTACACTGTTGGGTTGCGGCTTGGTCGATTTCGAGCGCGAATGCCGGGTTTTCTGTTTGTAAGTCTTCTTTGAGCTTGGATTTGTATTTTCTAAGTCCGTGTAACCGTGAAGAGAAAGAATGGATGATGGACAAGATATCTTGTACGAGTTCTGGTTCAGGAGAGAATTTGCGGTCATTGAGAACCACGAGTTCACACTCAAATTTTTCGCATAACCACTTAACCAATTCGTACCCGAATCTAACGAGTCGGTCAGGGTGGGCAATGATAAGACGTTGGATATCACCATCGATGATTCCTTCCAGAATGGTGAGGAATTTTTTCCGTCTAAAATTGAGTCCACTGCCAATTTCTGAAATGATTTCTGCCTCTGGACATCTTGCGCGTAAGTGCTCAAGTTGTCGTTGTAAATCTTCTTGTTGTCCATGAGTCGAGACTCGTCCGTAGCCAACAGTTCTAATTGTCTTGGGCATTCCCCCGATTTTTTCAACTTCATCGAGGACAAATCGCCTCTGACCGCCTGGTGTACGGATTGCCCTAAGCTTTCCTTCATTTTCCCACCTTCTAAGGCTGGAGACATGGACACCAAGGATTTTAGCTGCTTCCTTGGGAGTGACATGTTGCATCAACACCTACTTAACTCAACTTCTCTGAGTTTAGCAGAATTTATATAGATTTAGTCTATTTGAGCAAAGATTTTTTAATTAGTTGCACGTCTTCAGCATAAAGCAGAAATACCAATCGCAGTAGAACCGTAATTAATCCCCCATAAATATTTTGAGGTGCGGTGGAAGCAATGTCATCCAGTAAATGACTATTGGTATTTGCGTCTGCTACCTGAAAACCGCGCAATAAATCCCATAATGCTTCTAATACCTGTTCTGATAATTTAGTGGAAACCTCATTTTGGTATTTACGACTTTTTTCTAAGATAGCAGGTAAACGGCGATCGCTGGGAACATTAAATAGTCGGTCAGCTGATAGCAACATCTCCATTGCACCCAAAATCAACCTTCCCGATACTTCACACATTGCTGGGACTGGAAAGGTGAGATGTCCCGATGATTCTCCCGAAGGTGCATAAACTAAACGCAATTCTGTGCCGTTGCACAATAAGCCAGTATAAATTTTAGTTTCCTTTAAAAGTCGCTCAAACTTAGACTGGGGGCTAGTTTGCCAACCAATTGATTTTGTATCTTCAGCACTAATATTGTCGAATTCAATACCAGGATTTAGTATCTGTATCAGCATCATCCAACCACCATTGGGGTCGGGTACTGCATAGGTAGGTGTTAAAATTTCGTTATAATCTATGAGGGATATGGTTAATTCTTCTGGACTTGCAACTAAATCTTCTAATTCCCAATCTAAAACATTAATGGCAAAATCAGTAAAATCGGAAATCCAAAAGTTAAGGGAATTTTTCTGAATATCTTTTTTGATATGATTTGGAAATGGTTGTTTACTTGCAACTTGTTGCAATTTTTGTTGTAGTTCTACCACATTACGATTAACCACAGCTTGAGCAGCTGATAATGCAGGGGGAGAGACAACTAATCCCACTGGTTGAAGAAAACCTAACCATTCTTTATGCAACCGAATTTCTGGATCTTTAGTCATTTTTCATTATTTCCTTTAACCTGAAATAGGTGATAGATAAATTACCCCAACTGGTTCAACTCTGACAGCTTTTACCTTGTAAGTAGCTTGAATTCGCTCTGGTTCGGAAATTAATTCCGATGCGATCGCATTTAAACGTTTTTCCCAATGACGATGGTCTGCATCTAATTGACGCTGTTCTTCTATAAATGGAAGAGTCAATTGCACTGCTTGAGAATCTTTCTGACATTCGATAATTCGTTTTTGTTGTTCTTCCAGAATTTCCTTCATTTCCGCAGCTTCTTTAATCCCACGTTCAGTTAATTTCTTTTCGGCTCTTTCCGCTAAAAGTGTCGCACGACGTTCTAAATGGGGAATTAATTCAGCTATATCTTGAGCAGCATTTTTTTTGAATCTCTCTTTCACTGCTTCTGGAACTTGCAATAAATGAGGAGAAGCTAAAGAATTTTCTAATAAATCTAAAACATTATCTTTCTCCCCTTGATTCAAAGGTTGAAGTTTCTTGCGTCCTCGACTGCTTGGGTCTAACCAATCTGCTGCTACAGCAATTACTTCATCATGTAAACGAGAAGCACGTTCACCATATAAAGCTAATCTTCCCAAAGTAATCACTTTGGGGATGGGGTCATTAGTCAAACAAACACAAGCACGAGTTAATTCATCATGCAAAAAACCCTGTGCTAAAAATCTGCTTAATAAACGTTGGACAATTCTATGTTCTAAATGTAGATGAACTACATCTCCATCTAAAGAACCAGGGTCACGGAAAACTACAGGACGAATTGGTGCTTCTTTCCTCCATTCCCAAGGTTTCTGTCCAATTTTCCGAGGACTTCTCAAAGTATCGAGTGTAGTTGACCAAGTGGGATCTGCACCCGTGTACTGGTCAAGAGCGGGAATTGTCCAACGAGCAGTTACAGGATTTTGATAAACTTCATTCACATCTACAGGTGTCAGAGAAGGAACTCCCAGAATTTCTAAAGAAGCAGAAATAGCATCTCGAAAATGTTGGTCATCTAGTCCCAACCAATCCCGTGAATTTTTCAACATCCCTTGTAACTGCTCTACTTGTTTACTCAAATCCCTTTGTCGCACTCTCGCTTGTTCCAGTTCTTCATCAATCACCCTTTTATTTTTATTTTTATTTCCTGTTTCTTTATGATTTAATTCCTCGGCTTTATTAATAGAATCAGTCAAATGATTTACTTCTTGGTGACGAATCCCATTCACCAATAAACGCGATACATTTTTTTCTAATACTGGTGCAAGACTACCCAGTTCTTGTTGAATTGTGGCTGTTTTCTTGACCAATACATCCAATACTTTATCTTCGGTTCGTTGCGGTAAAACAAAGTAATAACAATGCACCACCGGAGAACGTTGTAATTTGCGGTCAATCCGTCCATTCCTTTGTTCCATTCTCGATGGATTCCAAGGAACATCAAAGTGAAATAAATCAGCGCAATTATTTTGTAAATTTACCCCCTCCCTAGCTGCATCAGTCGCAATCAGAATCCGCAGGGGATGACGTAGCGGGTCAGCATTAAATGCACTTTTAATCGCTTCGCGACGTTCTTCTCCCATCCCCCCATGAAATACATCTATCCGTTCATGTTCACGATGGGAATGTGCGATGGCACTTTGCAATTGTTCTTGTAAATAACGTTTAGTATCTGTATATTCCGTAAAAATAATAACTCGTCGTTCTAACCAAACAGCATTGGGTTGACCCAAATCCGGACAAAGATGTTCACAAATCCATTCCACCAATTTTTGAATGCGTGGGTCTGATTGATAACGAGAGGAATTAGCTACATCGGTCATTTCCTCTAAAATTGCTAATTCCTTAGCTGTTTGTTCGACAATTTGAGTAGCTAGAGTCATTTGAGCATCTTCTTCTGTCTGAACTTCGTCTTCTGCAAATTCTGCTCGTTCGTCATCAGCACCAGGAGATTCCAAAAGTAACGATAATCTATCTTCATGAATGGAAGCATGATTAACTGTTTGCTTTTCCACTGCTGTCCGATGCACTTTTAAGGTACGAGCAAATGCTTCAATGGAAGACAAAAGCCGCTTTTGGAGTGAAGTAATTACCAACATGGCTGTAGTCTGAGTAGACTTAGCTGTATCTTTTAGTCGTTCTTCCCGCAGACTACGATATTGTTGTAGTAATCGAGATAATTTCAGTTCGGGTGCATCTTCTGGAAGCTGATCAATAATAATGGGGAGTACATAACGTCGGGGAAACTCCTCTCCAATTTCCCGTAAATCTTGTTTTAAACGTCGCACCATGACTGTATCTAACAACTTGCGATTCCGAACAGGTACTCCCCGACAGAAACGTTGGGGGTCGAGAATTTCTAATAAAGCTGCAAAACTGTTGGAATGTCCATTGTGAGGAGTCGCGGACAAAAATAATTTGTGTTCAAAACGCGGTGCTAAATCTCTCACCGTTTTGGTCAGTTGGGAATCAACCGCATATTTTGCACCACTCGCAGGTGCAGCATTGTGAGCTTCATCCAGAATCAGCATTGATGCTGGACAAAAATCGTCTAACCAATCTCGTAATGGTGCTGCGTAGGTTTCATCTCGCAATAAAGCATGGGAAATAATAAATCGGGTGTGTGTCATCCAAGGATTAATCCCATAACCCCGTTCTTGACGACGAGCAGTAATAAACTCACGGTCAAGCATCATGAATGTTAGTCCAAAACGACTTTCCATTTCTTCTTGCCATTGTCTTACCACAGATGGAGGACAGGAAATCACCACCCGTCTTACTTTTTGTCGCATTAGCATCTCACGCAGTATCAATCCTGCTTCGATAGTTTTACCTAAACCGACATCATCAGCAATAAATAACCCGACTCTAGGCATTAGTAAAGCTTTTCGTAACGGTTCCAACTGATACGCTTTTACTTCTATTCCCGCTCGATAAGGAGCCTGAAACAGCTTTGCATCTGTGGAAGTTACGCAATTCCACCGTAATGTGTGTAAATACGCAGAAAATAACCGAGGATTATCAAAACCTCGATTAGCGATCGCATCCCAAGATGTCACCCCGACAACTTTCGCATCTATTTCCCTTTCCCAGAGAACTTCCAGTGATTCTCCTAAAGCATCATCTTCCAAACAAGAAAGACTAACTTTAGTATCTTGGGTTGGAGATGGTTTAGAAACAACTTCTTCCACCAGATATTGACGCGATCGTACGCGCACTATTTGTCCTGGTGTAACTTTTTGTTCTGGTGTAAGGGTGTTAATTGACATTAGGTTGATTAATACACTGATGAAACTAAATCGACATCACAAAATACACCTAATCGTGAAATTAGGTGATGGGAGTTAAGCCATCAGATCATGACAATTTAGAATAAGACAATTCCTGCTATGGAATAGTCTGGCATCTCTAACAGAAGCGATCGTCTCCGACGGGGCGTAGCCCATCGCCCCAAGACAGGCAAACACAATTGTGCTTAATACTGCGTTGTCAAAAATCGTTGATGATATCTAGTGATGTTTATCATTAACGATATAGTACAGCTACCGAAATTTAAATGTAAAGGTGAAATTACTGATTTTAGATAAATTTTTTCGACCTTTCGACCTGTAAGCTAATAAATTCCCTTAGCTGAATATCAATTAGTCTTGACAAATGTGCAATCATTTTTCACGGAGGTTTAGCCCCCAGTTATCCTGCAAGCTAGTGGGAATAGTGAATTCCGTCTTTTGTCCTTCCCGCTCAAGGTAATGCAGTCCCTCAATCAGCCGACGTGAGAATGCACCACTAATCCGCGCTGCCAGCTTCGAGCGATCCTGCATCTCGTCGGTGATGCCAAAAATCCAGCGCAGTGGACGTAAAAAGTGCCGAGTCCAATCAGCGCGTTCGATACCAACCGCTTCAACCACCCGTTCGTCGCAGAGTTCGCGGATAAGCGTGGGAACGATACCATCGAACATCTGGCCGGGAACGCGTTCCTTCATATAATCAACCAGCGCCGTAGTCAGTTCTCGCCCGGCATCTGACGGAGCCGCATGATCGGCCAGTATCGCATCCCACAACGCTTTACCATCCTCGACATCACGGGGTAACATCGTCCTCCTGAATTCCCATTATGCAGCCAATGACACACCAACAGTGAAAGAAGGCGGACTCTTCCTCCGTGGTAAAGTCCAATCCTAGCTTAGTCAAAACCTGGGGTAACAGTGCAAAGGATAGCATCGTACCAGCCAAGTCTTCCTGGTTGATAGGAACGCCGTACTCAGCAAGCCAGCGGGGATATTGCCTCATGTGGTAGCGAATTGTGGTGTGCAGCAGACGGATCTTTTGAGCCGTGCGTACCCCACGACCATTTGGCTCCAACCCACCCTCGGCCATAACATCGAGGACAAACTGCGCGGTTTCCACGAGGCGTTGATGTACCCTTTTCGTGATTCGGTGAGTCATACTCAGTACCTGCGCTCCCTTGGCGCAAGAGTAGCATGAAGGCAACGACCAACAAAACAACGCCATCGTCATTTGCATACCATAACGCGAAAACAGTTGTTGTCCGAGCCGGATTTGCTCCCGATCCGCCCATGAAGGCCAGTCATCTGTGGTATTGAGGAAATCTTCGAGATCGTCAGGCATTTCGACTGCTACCAGATCATCGTTGTTTTGAATGTCTTTGAGGAGTTTATTTACGGCATCCAACTCATTCAGTCCAAAGATTTTCTCAATGACGGAATCGGCTAGTGGATCACCAATTTCACGATACAAGTCTAGGGTGTTGCGAGTCCATCGGTTTGATGACATAGGTCTTTAAATCTGTAGTTTTTTTGACAAATCAGACAATGATCAAAATAATAGGATAATTTGTCAGGATTCACTCTATCTAACCGCCATTATCCTCTATCAGCACTAATATCTTTTAAAAGTAATGGTATTGACTACAAGACACTAACCAGACGATACGTATTAAATTTAACAAAAATAATTTAGCTTAATCTTTCTTTACATACCTTTAAATTTGTCGGTTAACCTACTTAGCTCAAGTCTGAAAAATATAAATAAATCAATTTTCTAGAGGAAAAGTTCACCCCAGATAAGGATACTGTGAGGGTTTAGTTTTCAGTAGTTCCATCCAGTATTTTATAGCATTGAGTTTAGTCGTTTCTTTATCTCGTACTAAACATTATAGATTCACTTCAATAGTCATGCCAGCCTGACGTAAACGTTTTGCTAGAACATCCCCTAAGCCGGTTGCTGGAGTCAATATTCCTCCCCGTAGCTTACCACCTGGTAGCTCATCAGCGTGGAGTGCTAGACTCAAGGCAGATTCACAAACAAATTTTACCGTTGCTCGGTTGCCAGGATCTCCTTGATCTCTAATCAGCCCTCGTACCTTGCGCCCATCAATGCTGGTAGCTATCAGTTCACAGGAAAACCAGCCTTCATTCATCAATTGTTCAGAAGGTCCGCTACCGGATTGAGGCAAGATGGATTGTAAGAGCAATCGCAACTGGGGCTGTTGTAAAATCCACATAAACATGGCAATCCCCCCTGTGGTAAGAGTTGCTTTCAACCATGACAAAGGTGGATCAAATTTCAGATACTCTTGATAACTAAAATTGGAACCATAGGCTTCCTGCCATTCTGCATACAATGCACAACTGCGGCGAACAATGCGGGTATTAACAAATCCCATGAAGAAAGGAGCAACCCAAGTATTGAGGTCTGAATCAAAGAATGGTATTTTTGGATCGCGGTTACGTTCAATTTCATCCTGAGTATGAAGTGCAGGTGGATTCAGCAGGAAAGGGATAAACACAAGTTCAGCCATTTGTTTTGAATCACAAATATGCAAAAAAGATGCCAGAGTACCACCATTGAAGCCTCCATACGCTTGGAAATAAGCATTTACTTGCTGACAAGACACATTTAATTCTCGTTGCATATGGCGCACTACCATGTAAGTACCCAGGTCTGAGGGGACAGAATCAAAACCACAACAAGGAATAATGCGAGTACCATCAGACTGCTGCCTGAGTATGATGGCGATCAATGAGCATTGTCTTAATCCAAGGAGTTTCCCCAGTAATGTCTACATAATGGGTTTTGTAGCGAACGCAGGCATCCACTATAGCATTACCATATAGGGCAAAGGGCACTGCTGTATTCAGTATAATCCGAGTCTGGGATACAATAGTATCGATAGCTTGTTGATCCTGACTATCGGCAACCAGGATATCAACTAATACGCCAACTTTATCTCTAACGGCTTCTAATTTTTGACGGTTTCGCCCAGCGATCGCCCAACGCAATTGTCCAGGGAATGTGTGACGGGCAAAGTATTCTACAGTTTGTTTACCCACAAAACCACTGGCACCATACAGCACAACATCATAAGAACGATTGGTCATAGCAGCACTCTGGATAAAACGGTTATAGTCGTAATCATAGTTGATTGTAACTGATCGACTAAATAATTAATTCGCTGGATACTGCCGGATTTAGTGTTATAATAGATGAGTAATTTAAATTAGCGCCATGTCAGATAAATATGTTTCCCCAAGCGAGACAGTTAGAACTTTGGGAGTTAACGAAGGAACCCTGTGACATTGGGAAGAAGAGGATAAAATCAAAGGGTTCCGTACTCCAAGAGGTAAAAGACGTTACGATATCACCACCAAAACAACTAAATCTGTTTGATGCACCATCATCTGAGCTAGTGTATCGAGCCCCAAACAACGAGAAGACTTGCAGCATCAATCTGATGATCTCCAATCTCAATACCCTACAGCAGAAATTATCTGAGAAATTGGCGGAGGTCTTAACTACAAACGGAAACAATTTCTCGCCCTATTGGAGCGAGTTATGCCAGGAGATATCGAGCGTATTGTTATCGCGTATAAATACAGACTCGCTAGATTTGGTTTCGATTTCTTGGCGGGCTGCTGTGCCATTAACTCTGGCAAAATCGTGGTTCTCAACCAAGTTGAATTATCTCCCGAACGCGAAATTGTTCAAGACGTGTTTGCCATCCTCCACAGCTTCAGCGCCAGATGGTATGGACTCAGAAAATATAAATCTGAAATCGCTAAAGATCAGGATTTATCCAGAAGCGCAACTCCATCAAATTTGGAAAAAATGGTTAGCAGCAACTAAATATTGCTATAATCAAGCAATTGCTTATCTTCGTAAACATGGTCGAGTGTCCAAATATGAGCTAAGAAAGTTAATACTCAACAATGCTCCTGATTGGGTCAAAGAATGTCCTTATAATCCAAAAGGTGAAGCGGTTATTGATGCTTACAAAGCTTTCATGGCTAGTCGGAAAGAAGGAACTAAACAAAGTGAGGCGGGAAGATTTAGAAGTTGGCGTGACGCCAAACGAGCAATTAAATTTCAGCCAGAGAACTATGCTAATGGTACGTGGTATTCTGAGGAAGTGAAAGGTTTAAGCTTTGAAGCATCAGAACCATTACCATCAAAGGATATAGAATATCAGGCTAAACAAAAAGATAAGTCATTTAAACCGCGTATCCGGAAACAAACTTGGTCGCAATCAACACAGCTTGTTTATGACAAGAAGCGATGGTTTGCCGTATTTCCAGTAGAGTTTATTCCTCAAGTTTCCGACCAAGAGACAATGATTGCTCTTGATCCAGGTGTGCGTTCTTTCCTCACAGGATTTGATGGAGAGAAGTTCATAGATATAGGTAATAACGACATAGCTAAAGTCTATAGATTGTGTCGGTTTATTGATGGATTAATTTCACAAAAATCAAAGCTAAAAGGTCAAATAAACAAGCGTCAGAGACAAAGAACGCAGGCTAAAATTGATGGGTTGTTTATTCGGGTTCGGAATTTGATTGATGAATGCCACAAAAAAGTAGCTAAATGGTTAACTACAGAGTACAGATTAATTTTTCTTCCTACTTTTGAGACTTCCCAAATGGTAGCCAAGACCGGAAATAAAAAGAGAAAAATTAATTCTAAAACTGTCCGAAAAATGCTGAATTGGGCGCATTTTAGATTTAAACAAACATTAAAGTTCCAAGCACTTAAGCGTGGTAGTACAGTCATAGATGTAACCGAGGAATATACTTCCAAAACTTGCACATCTTGTGGTCATGTTCATGCCAAGCTAGGTGGTTCTAAGCAGTTTAAATGCCCAAAATGTGGCCATAAACTCCCTAGAGATTGGAACGGCGCTTTGGGGATTTTCCTTAAAGCATTGCAAGATATTGCCGGAGTAGAACCTAGTTCTATTACGCTATGTCCGGGGAACTCCTAAAGTATCCGGGCTTGAAGTATCTGACCTAGATTCTTGGTTACAATCACAATCTTGACACGCCCTATAATACTGATGGATTCAAAACCGAAAGAATTGGTAATCACTAAACTTGGGCAGGGATTACCCGCTATTACCCCAGCTTTTGCTGCAACATTGGCAGAAGCCTGTGCTGTCTGTTTAAACAGAAACTTGAGCAAGTAAGTCCCACTGATGGCACACTTCCAGCTTACATTGTAGTCGTTGAATTCAGTAATCCCTTAGTATTTATCATAAAAAAATGAGTCAGATTCAAGAATTACATCAACAGGCTATGGATTTAGCCCAAATGGCAGAAATCGCTAAACTGAAAAATCAATTAGATTTAGTTAACCAGTTATCGCGACAAGCATTTGAAAAAGAAATGGTAGCAGCAGAATTAATAGCCAATAATTTAGCCGCAGAACCAACTCGCTCAATACTACATCGTAGTGCCGCAACCCTAGCAATTGATTGTGGTGAAATTCTCAGTGCAGAGCGTCTAATTGCCACTGCATTATCGGGAAATCCACCAGTGGAAATTGCAGAAGAACTGAAAGATTTATTTTAGGACTTACGCCTTGACAAAGTGGTAAAATGGTGAGGTTGAAAAAAAGTGTCATCTACAAGCAGGTACAGAACAATTAGAGAACTCAGTAAGCCATCAACGGCGCAGTGCAATCTGGAATTTTACACTCTATTTTTGCTATCAGAGCCAAAGCACGGGGGATGTTGCAGGTTAGCACAAATACTCGAAGATGTGTCACACGATAGTGTGAACCGCTTTCTACTGAGGGAGCGATATGAACCAAAAGACTTGTTTAATATTGTACAAGGAATCATAAATTCAGTAGGAGGGATTGTCAGTGTTGACGATACAGTAATAGAAAAGCTATACAGCAACCCAAAATATGCAGAATTAATTGGATATTTTTGGTCTGGAAAATATCATAAAACTATCAAAGGGGTGAATTTAATTACTTTGTATTACAGTGATACAGAGGGAATGACAGTACCAATAAATTATAGAATATATGATAAAAAAGAGGGAAAAACGAAGAATGATTATTTCCAAGAAATGTTACGAGAAGTCGTGGAATGGGGGTTAAAGCCAAGGTTCGTAACAGGAGATAGTTGGTACTCAGGAGTAGAAAATCTGAAATTTTTAAAAAACCAAAAATTGGGTTTTCTATTTGGAATTGAGAAAAACAGAACTGTGTCCAATGAACCGGGAAAGTATCGTCAGGTAAGTACTTTGGAAATTCCAAATCAAGGTTTGGTAACCCATTTAAGGGAATTTGGGTTTGTCAAAGTGTTTAGGAAAGACTTTAAAAAAGAAGACTCTAGACATTATATTTTATATCTACCCGATGAGAAAAAACTTAAGGAATTGACAAGAAGTGAATTTATCACAATTCATGATAATCATTGGGGCATTGAAAGTTTTCATCGAGCAATAAAACAAGTATGTGGAATTTGTCGATTCATGGTTAGAGATAGCCATGCTATTAGAACACATATATTTTGTTCTCTTCAAGCATTTGTTCGCTTGGAATTAATGCGCTCTAAAAACATAATTTCTAATTGGTATGAATTGCAAAGGAATTTATTTACAAAAGTCATACGTGAATACATTGTAGAAAACATTATCAGTGACTACACCCCACAAAATACATAAATGACGTTTTTTATCAATGCTTAAGTCGTATACTATTACTCTTGATCTGTAAACTGAGTCATCCCCTCATCAATAAAATATTTTTAAAGATTTATGTATTTTCGTTAGTAAAAAACATAAGTTACATACTTAGTGGTATATCAATAGAGTTATGTTGCATCTTGACACGCTGAACAAAGCTTATCAAACTTCATACTTAAACAAAGGCATTTAATAAATGTATATTAGAGAACATAAAATAGCAAAAAAAAGTCGAAATCAAGCGCAAAAACCTGTAAATAATCATTTACTTCCGAATCCGTTAATTCACCAGCCGAAAGCTGAGGAAGCAAAACCACAGCAATATTCAATAGAAGAGATACAGGCTAAAATTAACGACGATGAATGGTTTAATTCGGGTCGTATTGATGGGGCGGTTTTTTCTCGGCAAGTAGAAAGACCAAAGCCACGCGGTATTCAGATGAAGCTTGCCATTGATAAGCAAAGGGACAAGTATGAGCAAGAGCGTAATGAGAATCACTCCCTATCCAACCGAAGTATCTACCAGCCGAAAGTAAAGACTGTAGAGATGAAATGCTCAGAATGCGAATCTGAGGCAAAGCCACAATCTTCAGCCGATCCTCATTGGATACAGCGTGACCCTATTTACAGAAGAATCCCGGCAAAAATGAGCGCGTTGGGGCTAAACTCGGCTAATCAACAGGTAGTAGAGTCCGGAAAGCCGAGTGAGTCATTAACATCTAAGACTGACATACTTTATGAGGATGCAAAATCACAGCAATTACATAATGGTTCATCTGAGCAAGAAGCAGTCAAACTATCCCGTAGGCTTGACCCAAAGAGTCAGGAATGCCAGGATCTTTTACAAAAAATTCGTAATATTATTAGCGATATTAATAAGCGAATAGGAGAACTACATGAAAACATTAATAACTTACCTGAAACACATCCTGATGATAATAAACAACCAAGGTTAAGTAAGCGAGGACATAGAAGATTGATAGATCAGCTGAAGTCTACTTTAGCTGAGAATAAGGCACTTTATGTATCAAAATGTGGTCAACTTCCTGATGATCTGAGGGAATCAGAAGACCCAAACAATAATTGGTTTCAATTACCTAATATCCAATGGACTAATCCTCTAGAATGGATTCCGCCTATAATATTTAACCCATCTCCTAGTCGCGGGTATTAAATACAAAGAAACGTGCAATTCTTTTCGCTATAATTATCCAAGCTTTTCGTCCATAATAACCGTGAACTTACCCTTTTTTTTCAACCGTTTTGACTGTTTGACACCACATTCAGCATGAGTAAATATAGTCAAGAATGACATTGGTGAAAGAATGGAGAAAAACTGCAACTTCATCATCTTGTTCATGTCAGAGATGGAAATACTGACAAAGAGGAGAATTCAATACATCTCCACAAATCCTGTGCCCAGTATTTACATACAGGTAAACCTTCTGAGAAACTATAGGCTTGAGCCGGATGATGAGTAATTAATTGTCAAGTCCGATTCTTAGGGGAAAAGGATGCGGTAACGTATGACTTCTTATCGACTTGAGCATCAATAATACCCACAGTTGCACTGTCGCTCTTATTCTCAGATTTACGCACTTAATCTCGTAGTTGGCGATGTATTTATAACCAAATTCCTAAGCGGTGCCAGTACCGAAAGTAGACATAGATTGTTTGCCATAGTCGTAGATCATGGGGTAATCCTTAATACAAGTTGATTGTTTTACTTTTCTTTACATACTTATAAATTTATATCCAATTTTAATAATTTAAAGATATAATTATAAATAGTAATAATTATTAATTCGTGGCTATGGTGGACAGTAAGATGATTAATTTATCAATAATAAAAGAAACAATTAATAAAGCAATTGCATCAAGTGATGGCATTCTCTTAAGAGAATGTGTTTATTATCTAAAAACCGCCTTATCAGATGTTCAAATTTATGCCGAATATTTTGATTTTCTTTCTGAGTTACTCAATCAGAATGAATTTTTAGAATTAGGAGGAGGATGGTATTTTCTTATACTCCTGCAAAAAAATTTGTTAAATTTATCTGCCTATGAACAAGAAAAGTTATTACCAGGATTACAAACAGCTTACAAAGCATTTGATACTATGAATCCTAAAATTATTCATGAAGCTATTGAACAAGGTATAGCTGCGGGTGAAGAGATACAAATGCAAGAATGTGGTCATGCTATATCAAATAATATGGCGATGAAGAATTATTTCCCTGAATATTATTTTAATTTGATTATTGATTTACTTAAGCAAGAAAAATTTTTAGCTTCAAATGGCTCCTGGCATTTTCTACAAGTGTTTCAATTGAATTTTCAATTATTATCTAATGTTCAAAAAGACAGTTTATTGCCATTATTAGAAAGTTCATATAGTGCTTTTACTGATTGGATGTCCTGGTTTGTTATTTCCGAAATTTTAGGACAATGCTTTGCTAATGAACAGGCATTTGAAATTTTATGTAGGCTGAAAAATTTGGCAGCGGAAGAATCACGTTCCCTGATTCCTCATGGTTTTGAACACATTGCTAGAGAATCTGATAATGAAGCTTTAGCTAGGAAGGCATACGCTGAACTTTTACAAATGAGAAATGATGTTTCTCAACAAGTTAGGGATGAAGTTGAAATATCATTGTCTAAGATATCTAATCAATAATATATTTGGAAAGATATATCTCCTGAAATAAATATTCTATAATTGATGGGTACTTTCATCCCCTCCGTATCGCTGTAATACAAAGTAATTAAATTCACCCCTTTGATAGTTTTATGATATTTTCCAGACCAAAAATATCCAATTAATTCTGCATATTTTGGGTTACTGTATAGCTTTTCTATTACTGTATCGTCAACACTGACAATCCCTCCTACTGAATTTATGATTCCTTGTACAATATTAAACAAGTCTTTTGGTTCATATCGCTCCCTCAGTAGAAAGCGGTTCACACTATCGTGTGACACATCTTCGAGTATTTTTGCTAACCTGCAACATCCCCCGTGCTTTGGCTCTGATAGCAAAAATAGAGTGTAAAATTCCAGATTGCACTACGCTGTTGATGGCTTACTGAGTTCTCTAATTGTTCTGTACCTGCTTGTAGATGACACTTTTTTTCAACCTCACCATTTTACCACTTTGTCAAGGCGTAAGTCCTATATTTGTAGAAATCAATATCCATAAATATTTTGCTCGTCGAGGAGTGATATTTGATGCAGCCAAACTTCAAATTTTTAGTTAGGAAGCGATGAGAAACTTAATCAGTTACTCAAGTTTCTAGCAGAATTATCTGGGGCGCAAATGAATGAATTGATGCAGTGGATTGCTATACAGTGGGCTAGTGAACGTAGGATGCAGTTTAATCATGCTGTTAATAGTTTTAATAAGCATTTTTTGGGGTTGATTCGTGAGGGATGTAACGAGGTTGAGGCTATTAAGCGGTGGGTGGGGTATGTTCAAGAACAGGCTTTAATTGTTGCTAAGGAGTATATTCTGGTACATTATTTACATTAATTAAACCAATTTTCTATTCTCAAACCATCAAAATCTTGAAAATCTGAGACATTATTGGTCACTAAAAACAAATTATTTGTAAATGCGATAGAAGCAATTTGTCCATCACTGAAACCAGGGTTTTTACCCAATTTAGATAATCTTGCTCTTTCTTGTGCATGATATTGTGCGGATTTTAAGTCATAATCTAATAAAGGGAGTTGTGCTAAAATTACAAGGTTTATATAATCCTCTAAATCTTGACGTCTTTTAGACTCAGGAAGTCGAAAACATCCATATAATAATTCATGAATCACTACAGTAGCTGTGGCTATTTCATGTTTACATAACTTTATCTGTTCCATTACTTTTTGATTCGGTTTGGGACGTTTAGCCTCTGATAAAATATTAGTATCTAGTAAATACTTAACAGTCATAAATTCACCTCTCTTCCTGGAGATTTATCTCGTAAATTTTCAAATGTATCATCATCAATACTTTCTAAATCCACCCTTTCTCTAAAATCTTGTAAAGCCGACCAAAAATCATTAATCTCTCTAATTTCTACTAAAACCTCTTGATTATCAGGCAAATGTACATCTTCTAATAACTCAATAATTCTGCCTCTTTTTATACCTTTAACAAACATAGCCGTTAACCTATTTTATAAACGCTCTAATAATTATTTTACCCCTGAATCACAAAACCAATCAATATTTTTCCCCTGACTCCTTACGTTAATACACCCATTCATTAGCTACTTTTTATAGCTCGCAATTTATGATAGCGAAGTAATCTAAGCTTGCTGTGTAGCCCATCGCATCCAAACTTTCCCCCAATTGAAACCGAACCATTCGTGATAGTGCATCCTTGCTAGGAAATGCACCGAGTAATGCAGCGTATAACTCCCTCAATTATAGACCCAGAGATTAATTGTCCAGGGGTTTATTCTTTCCATAAAGGATGGAGAGGTTTTATAATTGCAATTAATCAACTACCAGTCACAGACGAAACTCTCTGGTTAAGAGTTTTAGGTAAAGGCAAGGTTCAACGTCGTGCTATTGAAGAATTCTTAGCACTTCCAGATACTAATCCATATAAAGATAGTACCTTGCGACTTCTGGCTAATTTACGCATTTTTACTCTTGAGCAAACAGATTTAACTGAAGACGAGCGGGAGGATGTAATGAACTTATCAACAGCTTACTTAGAATGGGAACAAAAGACTCTTACGCAAGGTAGACAGGAAGGTGAGCAGACGCTAATTATACGTCTAATTAATCGTCGATTTGGCCAAATTAATCCAGTATTAATACAGCAAGTTCAAGGATTATCTATTGAACAGCTAGAAGAACTGGGTGAGGCTTTACTTGATTTTAGTGCGATCGCCGATCTAGAAGCTTGGTTACAATCTTAATCCTAACACCCAGGAAATAGGGAAAAAATTATTTCTTCTTTCCCTATTCCTTTTTTTATAATCATTTTTGGCGTGCCAGAAAAGAATTTAACTAATTTGCGTAATTCTCCGGTCTTCTACAAGCTGGAGATGTAAGCAAGTCAAAAACGAAACGTTCTCAAGATGTTTTTTGGCGTAGTCAAAACACCCTGGAGGACAGTTGGGTTTTTGACAAAAATAGTGATTATAATTACAAATTTCTCTCAGTAAATGTAATGGAAGTTGATCATAAAACCCCACTTTCTCAAGAAGGAAAAGACGAGAGGGCTAATCTTCAGCTATTACATCAACATTGCCATGATGAAAAAACTGCTGTTGATGGTAGTCAGAAGTCCGTTAATGACAAAAGGACTGCACATTGAGTAGCCAGCCGTGTGCGGTCAACAATCACAAGCACGGTTTTGGAAGAGAGGGGTGGCAACATTCTTCCTTGATTCTACCCCCTGGCTTTACCCCTACAAGAATCTCGGCTCAATGCCCTATCGACATACTCGAATTTGGGGTATAACAACAAACCAGTCTTCTAAAATTTCTCCTGTTACTTCATCTATTTTGATATGGTTATAGATATACCTAACTTTTATCTCACCAAGCTGGAATTCAAATTGACCTACATGAATACCTCTATTACTAAGAGATTGTGTTCCTCGTTGTGATAAAGCACCAATTTCTTGATTATCTTTTGTAAAAATATTCCAGCCATTCCTCCAATTATTTATCTTCAATTTAATTGAATTTCCTTCTTGTATATATTTAATAATATTCTGTTTATTTCTTGTTGTTCCATATCCAAGATTTACATCAGCAGGAGTTAAATCAAAGTAGTACATCAACTGGGAAATTTGACTTTGAGGATAATGAGTTATTTGAAAATTCAAGCCAGCTTGTTGTATCAATAAGCTCTGCTGAGTAGAACAGAGAATTAGTTCTTCTTTGGCACGAGTCATACCAACATAGAAAAGTCTTCGCTCCGATTCTATTTCACTTAGACCAGTTTTAAATCCATCACTCAACAGAATGACTTTCCTAAACTCCAGCCCTTTGGCACTATGACAACTTGTAACTAAAATTGAGTTATTTTCTATAAAAGTTTCACCACTTTCATTAAACTCAAAAATACCAGTTAAAATTTCATCAATACTGCTCGGTAATGCTAAATGTTCACAACCATACCCCCGTTCGTCATCTAAGTCATTAGAAATTTTTAGTAGAGTTTTAACTGTAGGTTCTGACAAGGATCTACCAGCACGTTTAAAAAATGCTTTAAATCTTTGTTGAATTGATTCTTCAGGATTTACAACTAAAATATAATCTCTTTTGAGAGCATTTATTAATAAACAAGTACAACGATTTTTAACTAGAGTTATGCTATTGTTCTTAAGTGCATAACTTGGTATGTTATCTCTTTCTAAAAGCAATTGAATAGGACTAAGATTATCCCATTGATGAGCTAAAATAGCAATTTCATTTGGAGCAATTCCTGAATTGAGCCATGAGTGAATTTTATCTTTAACCCATCCTGCTTGTTGCAGTGCATCGTTAAATTTTAAAGCTACTACGGGCTGTCCTGTCAGATATTTACGCTCCTGGTTAATCCGAACTTGTTCCTCTGGGTGCTGTTTGCAACGTACTTGGTTACGCTGAATGAGACGATTAGCAGTTGCAATAATATTTTCTGTTGAACGATAATTTTCTACTAGCAAGAATTGTGTAGCCTTGTATTCATTTGTAAATTGAATAATGTACTGAGGGTCAGTACCTCTAAAACTATAAATATTTTGGTCATCATCTCCAATAACACAAAGATTAATTTGTACTGACCTTGATTTATCCTCAGATTCACCTAATCCAGCAATTAGCTGAATGATTTTATATTCATCTTTAGCAACATCTTGATATTCATCAACAAAAATATATTCAACATTCCCTAAGAGTTGAATCCGTCTAGCTTGGCTATCCTCATCATCTAACTCATCTCCATTGCGAATTAAGTCACAAGCTTCTTTTAGCAGTGTATTCCACGTATCTTCAGTATTTTGTCTAGAACGCCTGATTTCTCCTGCTGTTCGTCCTAATAAAGCAAGTGCTAGACCATGAAAAGTAAATACTTGCAGTCGAGATGCTGATGTTCCAATCAGTCTCTGTAGACGTGTTCTTAATTCTCTCACCGCATTACGGTTATAAGCTAGCACTAAAATACGGCTTGGCTCTACTCGCTTAACTTTTACCAAATATGCAATTCGATGGACAATAGTGCGGGTTTTCCCAGAACCATGACTGGCAATAATTGCATTTCCTGGGCTTTCTGACAGGACAATGTTTTTCTGAGATTCATTCAAACCACCTAAAATTTTATCAATATCATATTCCATAACAGGAAGCTTCTTTTGAGGAGAATCAAGCTCGGAATAAGAGGTATAAAATTCTTTAGAAGGCAAAGTAAAATAATCTTGAACTAATTGCTGACGCACAAGATAATCATCAATTTTTCCATATTTGATCATGATATGAGTTCGCTGTGCCTGTTCTTCATAGTAGGGTTTTACTTCATTAGAATATCCAGGGGGAATAGAAATGATACTTGCATTTTTAATAACCTTAACTTTTAAAGCTTGATGAAACAGATTAAGTCCCTCAATAATGCGAACAATTTTTTGACGATGTAGCCACATTAATGCTTGTTCTAAATTAACTTCTGGCAAATTGTCTTGCTGGATTTCCTGCTGTACATCTTTTAACAGTTTTCCTAGTTCGTAATCAACTCTTAATTTGCCTGTTTTATCACCAATCTTTTGGTAAACAACATGAATAATTTTCAAAATTATATCTTGATTGGCATTTAATATGTCTTCGTTAATATTTAATTCTTGTAAGCGAACAATATCTCTTCCAACAAAAGCTAATTCCACCCATTTTAGTTCAGCCCAAACCTCGATCAGAGATTTTAAAGTAGCCGCTCTAATTTTTATAGTGCCATCAGTATCTAATCGAGAAGCTAAACCTCTCAAATTAATTTGGATGATATTCTTTTCATTTTGAATTTCAAAAATACTTTTTAGAAGCTCTATTTCTAAATCTTTAAAATGCTGATATTTTTTTCTGGCATCTCCTTTTACCCCCTTATTAATGAGTAAACTTAAAGGAATTTCAAAAGTACAAACACCAGATTCTTCTAAAGTTCTGATTTGGACTTTTAAATTCTTAATATTAATTCCACATTCATCTGTTAGCTTATCGACAGGAATGGATTTGCCTTTTTCATGATAAAAAGACTTAACGATGTGCATTGCTTCAATTAGTCGATTGAATTTTTCTATTTCATGATTAGGTAAACATTTTTCATAGCTATATTTTTTAAAATAAGATAAAGATTCCTGAACGTTTGAATAAAGCAACTCAAATTCAATAAAGGTTGATAAATTTTCAGCCCTTTCAATTAGTTTAAATTTTTCTAAATAGTATATGGCAACTTTAATCTTTGTATCGCGTTGCTCATCTTCACTAGCAAAATCATCATCTAAAGAACTATTTTGGTAAACTTCATTGATAGTAATCCAAAACCAATCCTCAAAAACAACATTCCCTTTTTTTAAGCGGTCACGAATGTTACGTATAGCAATAAAAATATTTTTTAAGTCTGTCTCACTAAGTTGATTGAGACTTTGCAAGAAGAAAATGGTGTCAGCATCCTCTAAATTAAATAGTAAACTACAGGCAGCAGGCTGTCCATCTCGTCCAGCCCGTCCAGTTTCTTGTATATAGTTTTCTAAATTAGCACTCATGCTATGGTGAATTACAGCACGAACATTATGGCGGTTAATTCCCATGCCAAAAGCACAAGTTGCTGTTACTACATTTAATTCTCCTGATTTAAATTGTTGCAAAATTTCCTCTTTCTCAAACCTTGAAATCTTACTGTGATAGTGTCGAGCTTCTATGTCAAATCCATTTAGTATAGCCGCTAATTTCTCTGCTTTCTTGCGCGTTGTTGTATAAACTAAAACGCAACCATTTTGTTGATTTAAAACTTCTTGAACTTGTTTAATAATAAAAGTTTCTTTTTCATTATCATTTACAACCGGAATAATATCATAACTAAGATTTTCACGAATATTCTTGTCAGTTATTTCGTTTTGAATATTAATTTTATAACTAGATAAAAGTTCCTTAATATCTTTACAAACAGCAACAGTGGCGGTTGCGGTCATTAATGCTAGTCGAGGTAGAGGTAAAGAAAATTCTCTTTTTTCATATAGTTCTTTGATAAATTTAGGAATATAACGATAATCAGGGCGGAAATCATGTCCCCACTGACTAATACAATGAGCTTCATCAATAACCCACAAGGCAGGGGGACGTTCCTCAAATAAAGAACGAATACTAAGAGAACGTAAATGTTCTGGACTAATATACAGTAAACCTAATGTTCCATCTAAGACTTGTTGTAAGCGTTTACTCCGTTCTGAAGTTTTTAGATTGGCATTAATAAATGTTGCAAAGTATAGACCTTGATTTTCTAAATCAGCTACCTGATCTGCCATCAGTGCCTGAAGAGGAGAAATTACAACTGTTAATCCTCTTTGTCTTTGAAAAAACATAAGAGCAGGCAATTGATAACACAGAGATTTGCCACCACCTGTTGGCATAATTATCAATGGGTTTTCATTATTCAGAATACTGTTAATAGCTTTTTCTTGAACTGAACGAAACTTATCAATTCCAAAATAGTGCAGAAAACTTTGACAAGAAATGACTTCCTTAAATAGAGGTCTTACACCATTGAGAATATCATTAAATCCTGGTAAGTAAGATAACCACACTGAATATCCATTTGGTAGCTCAGTAATATTTCTCTCATAATTCCATGCCAATAGTCCTGCCATACACAAACGACTATCAAAATCCTTGAAATGAGCGTCTCTCCAAAACTGTTCAACATAGCTCTGACTAAACCCCATTAATACCTCATAGGGAATTTTGTCAAAAGGAATTGTTTCCACAGATTCATTTATTATATTGAAAAATTTATGATAAGCCTAATCTGCTAAATCTGTACCACAAGTTAATAAATGGCGATACACTTGCAATACTTCAGTTGGCTTTTGAAAAAACATATCCGAAATTTGGTGAAGTAGCAGTCTTGTTGCTCTTGCATCTTCTAAGGGATTATTGCTAGTATATTCACTCAGCTTATATTCTTTGTTTAATTTATGGGAAGACTGTAAAGGAAAAGCTAAGATAGATAATTCTAAAGTATCTATAATTAAAGAATCAATACAATTATATCTTTGCTTAATTAAGTAATTATAGTCAAATCGCCTAAAATTATGCCCCACATATATGTATATTTTCTTCTTTAAGAGTATCTAGTTGATCACAGATATCAGATATATTATTTTCAAAACAATCTAAAGCAATCTCTCTATGACATAAAGCAATACAATAAATATTTCCTGAGATATCTACCTCTAAATCAAGAAATAAATAGTTGGATTCTAATTGTTCTTTAATATTATGAAAATTTTCAATATTTAGCATACTCTATTCTCTTCTAATAAATATAATTGTTCATGTAGATAACGAAAACTAAGGATTACAGGTAATTTAGCAATAATATTGTATACCTTCAGCTTAAAGAGATTGTTTATTTTTCATGTCCCAAAACTGCATCAATAGGATTTGTAGAATCTTTGTCAAGAACTACATTTAGAATATCCAATTTTTTATCTATAACAATGATAGTTGTACTCCAAATTAATTTATTTTTTGAATCTAAATTACATACACTTTATTCGTTTACGTATATTATATATAACTGTAGTTCTAATTTCAGCTATGACACAAAGATACGAATTTACGTACATATTAATTACTGTAAAACATCAATAGATAATCAGTAAACATACTTTTCATGTTTTTAATCTAAAAATACTTTTATTTGCTTTAATATGACAAATAATTGATTGTCTGATGCAATCATAATCACAAAAATAATAATGTCAAGTTGTCATCTGTTAAAATTTATATTTTCTCAAAAAATGATGTAATCGTATGATTAAAATGTAGTAAAAATACTTATGTCACTGAATTGCTTACAAAGTAACTGCCAGAAGCATTACCCTGACAGCAGTTTCTCATCAGTGGTATAATTAGTGTCCAAAAAGGCTGTTTTTTGGGCTAGTGTAAGTACTCTAATGGGCGATGAGGTTCCCTCCATCCGAGACGATTGCTCATTCACAATGAAAGATTTTTCCATAGCTTAGTTCTAAAAAGCACCAAAATAGCAATCTGAAAGCTTTGGAATAACACCAATTCACGAAAACACTTATACAAATAAAGCATCCAAAATAAATCCATAACCAGGGTGAAATGAGCAGTGATTCCGAAAATTATGCTAAGGACTTCATGAGATACAGCTAAAACCTTGAGTGCGATTGCTTTCTCCCCAGAGTATATAGGCTAGACTCTGGTTGGCTAGGAGAAATACATCACTATACTCCCACCCGCTCAGAACCGGACGTACTTCTGACGACACATCCGGCTAAAGCAAGTCACTGAGTACTCATTGAATGTATTTGCTGATGGCAGTAGAGATGTACTAGTTGTAGGTTGCCATGAATCGGGCTAGCAACCTCTTGAAAATGACTATTTCCGAGAACTCAGACGAGAGAGGGGGCAGGAGGAACAATTGAATCGGTGCAGTTTTTTTTAGATCGCCTCTCTGTCGATGCTCACTCCAGTAGCCAATAAGAATACGTCCGATGAGATAAGTAGCACTAGTATCAAGGTAGAAACTGAGGTATAGATTGGGGATTTTGAGTTTTTCGGCAATTTCGCACGTATATATTTAGACTTTTAGATATGTATACATATAATCAGGATAAAAAAAAACGAATTTAGCCTTTTGACTCATTTGATGAATCTATTAATGAAAATCAGAGAAATTCTGATCCATACATAATCAAAGTCAAGAATAAAAAGGATGCTCAAAATATTCACAAAACTATCAACGAATTTTGTAGTCCTCTGATTCAAAGTTTTTGGCTAGATACTCAAGATACATTAGTTAGAAAGGTTACTCATATTCGGGAGGAATTAGCTCTCAAAATTAAAAGTGATATCCAACAGATATCTAATGAACTATCAAATTATTTGGGTGAAGCTTTGGAAGTTGAATTAAATGTTAACCCAATTCAGTTTCCTGCTTTTGAATTTCAGGGAAATGATGCGGCTATTAAACAACAACAAGAAGTATTTACTAGGATCAAAAAAGAATTCAGAAGAAAAAGTGGTTGCTGTGATTCTGATAAAGTTTATTATGTTGATGTTGAATATCAAGACAAACAAGAATTTTATGAAATAGATTTACGTCAAACAACACAATTAATTAACTTGAAAATAGATGAACAGGTTTCAAATAATCGAGAGTTGCTACAAAGAGTAATCGAAAAGCAAATTGTAGAAGACTTTAAACGTGCAGAACAACAAATCAATGATTACATCAAAAAATTTCAAGATGACTTTGATAGTCTACTTAAAGAACGTGAGACAAAAGAAACAGAAGTAGATAAAATTATTAATACCTTAAATCAGCAAAAAGAGAAACTGAATGAATATCTAGAGGAATTAAAATCAATTCGTGAATCTCTCAATATCTGGAAACCATAGATTCTCTGTAGCTGGATGTACCTTAATCTTGACACCAGTAGCCAACAGCAATACACCTCGTTAATATAAGTAGCACCAGTGGGAAGGGGGCTGATGTATAGATCAGGAAAATGATGTATATCGATCTCCTAATCCACACAGGTCAATTATTGTAGGCTGTTAACCTACAATTATGGCAAATTGCCCCTGGTAAATATTTACTGAGATTAATAACTACAATCAGTGACAAGATTATCGCTGTTGGGGGTATAAGGCGCACGCCCGGTTCTGTGGGGGACGGGAGTATAGTGATATATTCCTGGTACTCGACTATAGTCCAGTCAAGTTCACGAAGCAGGAGGAGGAAACTACCAAACCTTGATCAACGAAAACGTTTAGACGAAAATATAGTAACTTAATTTATTTTTTTGTTATTTTGGGAATAAACAAATTTTTATATTTTAAATTATATTACAATTTCATCAAAACAACTAGGTAATGAATTTATAATTTTAATACTTATTTTAAAGGTACAATAAATATGTCTGAATACCAAGAAAAGTGTTTTACATTTAAAAAAATATTACATGAATTTAATGAAATTGAAGGCTATGAAAATTTAAATAATGAAGATTTGGCTAATGTTTTACAGGGAATGAAATTGTTGGGAGAAAACAATAATAATAGGGAAAATAAAATTCATGATAAAGAAATTATTGCAGACTATAAAAAATGGTCATTTACATTTAGTTTTTTACAAATGATAAATGCTTGGCAATGGTTTTTTGCTGGTATATTACTGGGAAGAAATTCTTATTTACCTGCTCAGGTACACCAGATGTATTATTATGCAATATTCTTTTCTTATGGTTCTTTTTTGTCTGCACATTTTAAAGGAAATTATACT
The DNA here is from genome assembly GCA_963766435.1 of uncultured cyanobacterium. Taxonomy (GTDB): domain Bacteria; phylum Cyanobacteriota; class Cyanobacteriia; order Cyanobacteriales; family Nostocaceae; genus CAVXZH01. The sequence continues at coordinate 1,553,375 of CAVXZH010000005.1, read as the reverse complement.
GTCGCAGAGATTAAAAAATCAATAAAGGTAAATGATAAAACAAAAGAAAACTTCAAATCAGTAGCAGAACAAGTAAAAGATGAAATATTTAAAGCAAGTGGGAAAAATATTGAAATTAGCCATGATTATGAAAAATATGAAAAGGTAAGAAGAGAGGTTTGGTATGTTGAGGATAAAAGTAACACAACTTATATTAAGGTAAAAGAAAGAGGTAATTCAGGTGGAGAACATGAAAGAAGGTCACATCTGTTCCATTCTGTTTTTAAAACTTGGAATTCCCCAAATTATTTTAATATTTCATATCCACATATTTTTCCATTAGATAATTCAAAATTTTTTTCAGATCAGCGTAATTTTTTTACTTATTCAATGGAAGCAATGGCAGATGAACTATATTATAGTTCAGATAGTATAGATACACAAATAGGATTATCAAATAAGGCGATAATTGGTTTATGGCAACGAGAATCGTCAGATTTAGCTAATGCGTATCCAGAAGCATTTTGGGCGTTAGAACATATTAAAGTTATAGTTGACTTGCATACAAAACTATTGGAAGGATATACAAATGATTCACCCTATACTAAAACGCAAGTCTTTTTATTAAAACAACTATGCGAACATCATAAAAATACGAGTTTATTGGAAGTGATAAAAGTGGCAATGCCTACAATCTTACAAAAAATAGAAGAAACTACATCTAAAAAATAAAACTGAATTGGGCTAGCAACCTCTCTTGGGGGCGGGGGTTAATACTACTTTTGTGGTATGTGTGGTACTTAATCTGGGGTTTTTTGCCTAAACCCTCGAAAAGGGGGATTAAGAGTTTTATGTCTGAGAGAAGGCAAATTTCCCCAAGGTAACGGGAAATACTAGCATTTGAAAGACCAAAGTCTTTCATCAAGACTTTAATGAGAGTACTTTACTCCCTTTGAAGATAAAGCTTAGTAATGAGGTGAAATGAGCAGTGATTCCGAAAATTACGCTAAGGACTTCATGGGATGCAGCTAAAACCTTGAGCGCGATGGCTACGCCCCGCCAAAGGCATCGTCTGTCACCCTCCCTTCCCTAACCAACTCATACAAACCAGCATCTATTGCCCCCATATCTGGTGTTTTCTCTCCCCAACGTCTAGACTTACGGATAGATTCTACACTAATTAGGTACTTTGTAGTGTTTTGAATAATTTCCAAAATCTTTGTAGCAAATGATGAAAGTGACGACAGGGGAATTGGTGACGGTGTACCAAGATTAAATTCTAGCTGCTAAATTGTGTCTAGTTGCTGCATTGTAAGTGTTGGTGTAATGTTAGCTGATATAGCACCATTCATTGCTGCTATATGGCTCAATGTCTTTTCTTATAGTCTTTTTTATTGACAGTGTAAGCTAAAATAATTAGTATATTTGTACTAAATCAAAATTACGAGTCATGACTAAAGAAGACGTTATAAATCAAATATCTGGAGAGGATTGGATTCATAAAGGTGGACTGGATATTCCAGAGGATATCTTTGGACTGCTAGACAATCCTTTCGGTTGGTTTCAAGACCTCAAGCCAATTAATTTTGCAATGGAGAGTAATCAATTACCAACCTTAAAAAATATACTTAGCTATTTTCCAGAAGATGAACTAGGAGGTTTAGTAAAAGTTTCATCACTGGAAATGTTGAAAACTTCCTATGGAATTAATAAATGCTTTAACTCTAGAACGCATGATGACTTACAAGCTAAAGCGAATCAACTGCTTACAAATAGTCAAATTAAAAAGCGTGATAATCGAATTTATCATGGTACGGTACAAGCATATAACTTTTTTCTGAACATGAGTGTTGTCAATAAATCTCTTAGCTTAAGTAATTATAATGGACAAATGGACTACTAACCACCATAAGCGATCGCTCCTGTATAGTTGTATAGTTAATTGAGATAACAAGGATACAATTTCTAGCTATAACTTAGGTACTTGTAAATCACGCTTGTTGCCAGCATAATGTTTGTAAATTATCTCTGGGGAATTACCAACCCACTTGCCAACATCTTTAGCATCAATATCAGCTTCAAGGCATAGGGTAATAAAAGTATGCCTACATTGGTAGGGTTTACGATACTCACTAATTAAGCCTTGATTTACTAATTGAGTAACTATACCATCAATTTGTCTGCCATGACGGTTCTTATAACCCTTCCAGGCATGATTTAGAAAATCACCAAAGTCAATAAATCCACCCTTTTTGCTTTTGAAAATAAAATCTTCTGGCTCAAAATTTTCAGCCTTGATACAGTTTAAAATTTCCTTGACTTGATTATTAATCGGGAAACGTCTTTGGCTCTGTGTTTTTAAGCCATTTTTGAGCGCTAGACCCTTGCAACTAATAGTGATTGCTTGCTCAAAAGTAATGAATTTTTCACTAATATGCTTCCATTGTAAAGCAATTGCTTCAGATGGTCTACAACCTGTAAAAAATAGAAATTTTACTAAATGAGCATAATAGCTGTATAGCTTGCTTTCTTCAAAAGCAGCAATAATCTTATCCCTTTCTTCCCTTGTAAATGGATTAATTTCATTTTCCTCAGATTCGGACTTAGGAATCTGTACTTCCTGTGCCATTCCTTGAAAAGGATTAGATTCAATCAGCTTGCTTTTCAATGCCCAATCGCAGCAAGCATGAATATTAGTCAGTGTACGTTTGGCAGCATTGGCACTTAGATTAGCTATGAGATAATCGCGAATTGCGATCGCATCCTCAAGGTTTTTTGTTGGTAAGTTAGCAATGTGGTTGCGATACCTTCGGTAATCGACGGCATAAGTAGATTGACTCACTTGAGGTTGTTTAAATTCTGTATAACGTTCCCACAGTTCACCTAAGTTATATTTTGAAATAACAGATGAGGTAATTGGGGTAACGGTTGTTAGATATTTTGTCAGCTTGTATTTAGCCAAACTAGCATCAAACTCACCATAATCAATATCACGTTGGATTGTGGCTGTTAAAACAGATGCGCTTTCTCTACCAAGTGGTGTATCGTCATACTCAGTAAAAAGATAAAAACGCTTTGTTTTAATTTCCCCTATTGGGGTAACTATAGGATGAGAAAAAACTACCTGAAGCCTGCCATTAGATGTTTTAACCTGGACAGACCCTTTAGACGCTTTCGCTTCGGAGTTTTGAGAATACATTTTCTATTGGGATGGAAATAAACCTTTAATTTACATTTTTACCCCAAATTTATCCTCAGCAGTTAATAAACCAGAACTATACAATTTGCTTAAATTGCTGCCTGAAACCTCAAATAGCTCGGTTTTGGCTCTTTTTGTCAAAGGCGACACCCGGATTTGAACCGGGGAAATGGTGGTTTTGCAGACCACTGCCTTACCACTTGGCTATGTCGCCGGACTTATATCTAACTATATTACCAACCTTTTCGCAAAAAGTCTATATGTTGGGAAAAAAATTTTGGGGTGGTGGGGAGATGGGGTGGTGGGGTGGTGGGGAGATAGGGAGATGGGGAGGTGGTAAAATACCACATTTGGAAATTTCTATCTTAAGATGGATAGAAAACTAAGGAGGATATTATCGGAATTATTTCTAGAATTAGCTTTTGAGGTTAACTATAATACTATTATTTTTTCCCAAAAGCATCTGTTTATGATCACGACAGTTACTTTGCACCGCAGGAGAATTGGCTATTAAAACACAAACAATGTTTTCAGCGAATATAAATCAAGCTTCTCCTCTATATATCGCCCAAATCACAGATATATATCTGTTTGCGGCTGAAAACCACCAGATGCTAGGAATCACTACTACAGAGTCTTTTCAGGTGGTTATTAAGCAGTTAAAAGAACTACAATCAGAACTTGATTTACTAATTTTAACTGGTAATTTATCTGGTGATGGTAAAAGTGAGTCCTATGAAAATCTACAATACTTACTGAAGCCGCTACAAATCTCAACTTATTGGCTACCAGGAAGTTATGATTGTGCGATCGCCATGGATGAGATGTTAAACTTGGGAATGTTTTCGCGGCGAAAGTCTTTTCAGCGTGGTAACTGGAATTTTATCTTACTTAATTCCACAATTTCTGGTTCTAGAGAAGGCTATCTTTCATCTGCAACTCTAGATTGGCTAGACTCGGAGTTAAAGTTACTAGGTAATAACCCCACCTTATTATCACTACATCATTCGCCCTTAAGCCTAAATTCTCAATGGTTAGATCTGAATATCCTCCAAAATTCCCAGGAATTTTTTGGTGTTTTAGATCGTCATCCACAAGTGAAAATAGTTATATTTGGTAACATTCATCAAGAATTTCAGCAGACTCGTCATCATGTTGAATATTTGGGTACTCCCTCAACTTGTGTTCAGTTTCTACCAAATAGTTCAACGCTGACCATTGACCCTAAACCACCAGGGTTCCGATGGCTGAAGCTTTACCCCAATGGTGGTTGGGAAACTTCAGTCACACGAGTTCCTGATTTTCATCTTGTGTAAATGTGAAGACGTTCTCAACAACGTCTCCACAACACAGTTATTTTGCACTCACTTTGACTTCATCTGCAAAACTACTCAAACGCACAAAGTAAAAAGGTCCAGCGACGGAACCCCAGATATGCTCATCCGATTCTAAATCTCTGCCTCTATCCAAACTGATAAATTTCTCTTCATCAATTTCAAATTCACTATCCAAATAGGTTTTTTGCCCTTTCCGAAATACAATACAACCTTTACCTGGTTCTACTTTACCTTTAAAACTATTCCCCGTCCATTCAACTATCATATTGCAACCTGTTAAGGCTTCTAAATCATCATGTTTTAAATTTTTGAGCTGTTCTAGATTTCGAGCCGCGCCATAAAATCTTTCCTCGTCTTTGACCATATAATTTTCAATTTCTAGATGTTCTCCCACCTGGACTAACTTCAAGACTCGCAACCGATAAGGATTCTTTAAGTCATAATCATAAGCCTGTTCTACAAACAAGCTTACAGATGATAATATATCCCCAGGAAGAGGACGCATACAAACACGAATATGAGCATAAAATGGCGGATTTTCAAAAGCTTGCGCTTGATTGCTAAAATCAGCCGCCATCCAATGTGCTAAAGTGGCAATATCTGTAGAATGTGTCATGATTAACGATTAACTAATGGCTCAAAAATATTTTATAAGAATCTGGTTTAAAAAGGAACAGGGAACAGGGAACAGGGAACAGGGAACAGCGAACAGGGTAAAAGTATGGAATCTTGTTCAAAAATTACATAGGATTCCTATATATATTCACTGTTCCTCGTTCTCTTTTCCTTTTTTCAAAAAAAATGCGTCCTTATTTCAATCTCATGTTTAAAAACACGAGTTTTTCCTGTTCCCTGTTGCCCGTTCCCTGTTCCCTTTGAATTGTTTTCATAAATAAATTTAGGCGGTTCTAGATCCAAAATCCTGGTGGGTTTTTCTGGCTGTTCCCTGTTCTCTCTTCTCTGTTCCCTCTTTACTGGATAAAAAGCCAATATTATGTTAGAATTGTAGCAAAATATGACAATTCTTCAAGATTAATTTTAACTAATTTTGTATTTTGTCAAATAGAAAGGCTAAAATCTACGATTTCGGGAGTTTTTTAAGTTATGACAACCTCACAGGAGAGGATTATCCCCACGGATCTGCGGAATGAAATGTCGCGGTGTTATCTGGAATACGCTATGAGCGTAATTGTGGGTCGGGCGTTACCAGATGCGAGGGATGGTCTTAAACCTGTACATCGTCGCATTCTCTACGCAATGCACGAACTGGGTCTGCTACACGATCGCCCGTTTCGGAAATGCGCCCGTGTGGTGGGGGAAGTATTAGGTAAATACCACCCTCACGGGGATACAGCAGTGTATGATGCATTGGTGCGGATGGCACAGGATTTTTCCATGCGATCGCCTCTAATTAATGGTCATGGTAACTTTGGTTCTGTAGACAATGACCCACCGGCAGCAATGCGATACACAGAATGTCGCTTGCAGGCTTTAACTAGTATTGCAATGCTACAGGATATCGAATTAGAAACTGTAGATTTTGCGGATAACTTTGATGGTTCACAACAAGAACCGACGGTTTTACCTTCGCGTATCCCCCAATTACTGCTCAATGGTTCCTCTGGGATTGCGGTGGGGATGGCGACTAATATCCCTCCCCATAATTTAGGTGAATTAATTGATGGTTTAGTAGCACTAATTCACAATCCAGAAATTACTTCTCTGGAGTTAATGCAGTATATCCACGGACTAGATTTTCCTACGGGAGCACAGATTTTAGGCACAACATCCATTAAAGAAGCTTATACCACTGGACGTGGCTCCATTACCATGCGTGGAGTTGCTAATATTGAAACTATTGAACAAAGGGGACGTCCAGAAAGAGAAGCAATTATTATCACTGAATTACCTTATCAAACTAACAAAGCAGCATTAATTGAAAAAATTGCCGAGTTGGTGAATGATAAAAAAATTGATGGCATTGCAGATATTCGAGATGAAAGCGATCGCGATGGGATGAGAATTGTAATTGAACTCAAACGAGATGCTTATCCTCGTGTGGTTTTAAACAATCTCTACAAACAGACACCACTACAAGCTAACTTTGGGGCTAATATGCTGGCCTTGGTGAATGGTGAACCCCAAACCTTAGCCCTCAGAGAATTTCTCAGTGTTTTCCTAGATTTTCGGATTGAGTCGATTAATCGACGTACCCGCTATGAATTAAGAAAAGCCGAAGAAAGAGATCATTTACTACAAGGATTATTAATTGCCCTATCCCATTTAGATACCATTATTAGTTTAATTCGCCATGCTCCCGATGCACCTATGGCTAAAGGTGAGTTAATTACAACTTATGGACTATCAGAAGTTCAAGCTGATGCTATTTTACAAATGCAACTGCGGCGATTAACTGCCCTAGAAGCTGATAAAATTCGCCACGAACACACAGAATTAGAAATCCGCATCACCGACTTAAAAGATATTTTGGCTAGACGGGAAAGGGTACTAGAGATAATTGAAACGGAAATTGCTCAAATCAAAACTGCCTTTGCTACACCCCGTCGGACGGTGATTACCCATGCGGAAGGGGAAATTGATGAGCGGGACTTGATTGCTAATGAAAAAGCCATCATTCTTTTAACACAGCAAGGTTACATCAAAAGAATGCCCGTCAATACCTTTGAATCCCAAAGCCGTGCCACTAGAGGTAAAGCTGGAGCTAAGGTCAAAGATGATGATAACATCGAACATTTTTTAACTTGTTGTGATCATGATAGCGTATTATTTTTTAGCGATCGCGGTGTGGTCTATTGTCTCAAAGCTTATCAAATTCCGGTAAGTTCCCGCACTAGTCGGGGGACACCCATTGTGCAAATGCTACCCATTCCCAAAGAAGAAAAAATCACTTCCATTGTCCCAGTGGATGAATTCAGCAGTGAAGAATATTTGGTGATGCTGACTAAAGGTGGCAATATTAAGAAAACCGAATTGGCAGCATTTAGCAATATTCGCGCCAATGGTTTAATCGCTATTTCCCTAGAAGAAGGAGATCAACTCCGCTGGGTACGTAGAGCCAGGGTGGAAGATAGTATACTAGTTGGTTCTCGACATGGGATGGCAATTCACTTTCGTTGTACCCATGAACAACTGCGTCCTCTAGGTAGAGCAACTCGTGGGGTAAAATCCATGAAACTAAAATCTGGCGATGAATTAGTGGGAATGGATATTCTCCCCGCCGCTATTTTGGACACCTTAGATGCAGTAGAGACAGTAGATGCTGTGGGAGAAGCAGAAGTCGAAGAAATCATTGAAACTGAAGATATTGAAAATAACGAAGAAATCGCCGAAGTCACTGGGAACACGGCTGTTGCAGACCTTGGGTACTGGTAATTACAATGGGAGGTTATGGTAAACGTGTCCCCGTCGCCCAATTCCGACTGCAAAATCGGGCTGGACAAGGTTTAATGGCTACCAAATTTAAAAACCGCAAAACCAAAGATAAACTAGCCACCTTACGAATTGTCAATAATGACGAAGAAATTATGATGGTGACAAATCGCGGTATTATCATTCGACAGGCGGTTAATGCTATCTCCATCCAATCGCGATCAGCAACTGGGGTCAGAGTCCAGCGTTTAGATGAAGATGATGCTATTACTGGAGTAGCAATAGTTCCTCCTGATACTGGTGATACGGGTGAGTTAGAAGAAGCTGAATGAAGTTAACAGGAAAAAGGCAAAAGGAAAAAGAAAAAGGCGATAGTTCACTTTTACCTTTTCCTTTTTACCTATTGCTCTCGGTCGTAAGTGGTGTTTTCATGGGGCTAACTGTTGCCCCTGTAGGTGCATGGTTCCTCGCTTGGATTGCCATAGCACCTCTGTGGGTATTGGTTGTCAGTAAAAAGGTAGAAATCAAGAGTCGCAAATTCTACCTTTTGCCTTTATTGTGGGCGATCGCCTATCATGGTGTAGCTCTATCCTGGATTACCGGCATTTATCCCATGGATTGGTTAAATGTTCCCTGGTTGCCAGCTTTAGCAATTACCCTATTTTGTTGGGCATTCATCAGTCTTTGGGGTGGTTTATTGGTCATGCTTTGGGCAATTGGGATGGTGTATTTAAACCAACCAAAAGCCTGGCTCCGTGTCTTAATTGGTACGGCTCTTTGGTGCAGTTTAGAAAGCCTTTGGAGTGCAGGGCCTTTATGGTGGAGTTCTCTGGCTTATACCCAATCACCCCACAACTTAGTCGTTCTACATTTGGGTCAACTTTCTGGAACCACTACGACTACAGCGTTAATAGTAGCGGTTAACGGCTTCATTGCCGAAGCATGGATACATCGACATCAAGCTAATAACAATACAAAAAGAAATTTAGGGATAGCCATAGGACTATTAATTACTGGTCATTTAATAGGATTAATTTTATACAATATTCCCAGCGTTCCATTACCAAAAAATGCCTTAAAAGTGGGAATTATTCAAGGTAATGTCCCCAATCGAGAGTTACTATATCCCCAAGGATTTAGCCGAGTAGTCAAAAAATATACTGATGGATATATTACTTTAGCAGCACAAGGTGTAGATGCAGTTCTCACCCCCGAAGGAGCAGTACCCATTTTCCAGAGTGAATTAATGAAACTGCCTTTAATTTCCGCCATTGCTAAAAAAGGAGTGGTGGCTTGGATTGGAGCATTTGGAGAAAGAAAGGGTAGTTACACCATTAGCTTATTTACCTTTAACGGTAAAGGTGAAATAGTGAGTCGCTACGACAAAGCTAAACTAGTACCATTAGGAGAATATATTCCCTTAGAAGGGATTTTTGGGAGTATTATTCAGCGTTTATCACCTCTAAATGCACACCAAGTTCCTGGTACAGCAAATCAGTTAGTTGACACACCCTTTGGACGAGTAATTGTGGGAATTTGTTATGAATCAGCTTTTCCTGAACAATTTCGTCATCAAGCAGCAGCAGGTGGAGAATTTATTCTCAGTTCATCTAACGATGCTCATTACACTTTAGCTATGTTAGATCAACATCATGCCCAGGATATCATGCGAGCGATTGAAACTGATCGATGGGCAGTTAGAGCCACGAATACAGGATATTCTGGATTTGTCAATCCTCATGGTCAAACTTTGTGGAGATCAGAACATAATATTTATCAAACCCATGCAGAAATAATTTATCGCCGTCAAACTCAGACGTTATATGTGCGTTGGGGTGATTGGTTGATGCCTTTATTATTAGGATTGGGTGTTATTGGTCGGTTGTGGGAGATAGAGAGATAGGGGGATGGGGGGATGGGGGGATGGGGGGATGGGGGGATGGGGGGATGGGGGGATGGGGGGATGGGGGGATGGGGGGATGGGGGGATGGGGGGATTTTTTAATTTTAATAAATGCTTACCTTTTCTTAATCTTGGAGAATTATAGTAACGAAGGAAAGTAAAAAGTTATTTTCTACATATTTAATATTACTAAGTACCAAAACCCGATATAGGACTCATACTTCATTTATGAAAAACTCCGTATATTTCCCCTATTTCCTATTCTAATTTCAAAAATCAAATACTAGTCCGATAGATTCTACAATCAGGTGCTGTAATGACTAATTCCCTAAGTATCCTCCCTAACTCAGTTCCTGTATCAACTAATGTTAGTTTGACCGAGCAATTGTTTAGCCGTCGGCAAATAATGCCAATACAAAATCATATATTGTGGCGGATTGAAAGAGGAGCCGTTCGCACCTTAACCTGGAATGAAGATGGAACATTTACTACTTTGGGTTACTGGGGAGTAGGTGACATCATTGGCTATCCGTTATCCAAAATTCAGCCTTATCAAATTGAATGTCTAACCAGTGTAGAAGTAAGCATTTTACCCTCTCATTTGTGGCATCAAGATATTGATGCGCTGTTATCTCACATTCAACAATCAGAAAAACTTCTGAGTATAGTACATCGGAAACCTGTTTCATTGCGTCTATGGCAATTTTTGGTTTGGTTAGGTGAAAAATTTGGTCGGAATGTAGAACAAGGCAAGTTGATTGATTTAAATGTTACTCATCAAGAAATGGGAGAGGTACTAAATACCACTAGAGTGACTGTAACCCGTTTACTACAACAGTTTGAGTCAGAAGGCGCTATATTACGCCACAGACGTAACCTGATTCTGCGATCGCCAAAACCGTGAGCTAGGAATTGGAGGAAAATAAATATGTAGAAAACAATGATGATTGACTTGTTTTAATGTTCAAATATATTGTATAATGACCTCTATAGTCATGTGTAGATTCCCTTAACGGTAAGGGATGGCTCATGGGGAGACTATTTTAAGTGTGTGTGAGAGTAAAAAAATGACAAAACTATTCTGGAATATTCTGAAAGTAAGTCCAGTTGTGCTAGCAGCAACCGTTTTCACAGCTAACAGTGCTGTAGCTGCTGACGCCAACCAACAATTAGTTAGCGCTGATGCTAATATTGGTCAAGTAACATCTGTTTCACAATTCTCTGATGTACAGCCTACAGATTGGGCATTCCAAGCTTTGCAATCCTTGGTTGAGCGTTACGGCTGTATAGCTGGTTATCCTAACGGTACTTTCCGTGGAAACCGGGCATTAACTCGTTATGAATTTGCTGCTGGTTTGAATGCTTGTTTAGACCGAGTTAACGAATTGATTGCTACAGCTAGCGCTGATTTAATCAAAAAAGAAGATTTATCTACCTTACAGCGTTTACAAGAAGAGTATTCGGCTGAATTAGGAACTTTACGCGGTCGTGTTGATGCTTTAGAAGCTCGCACCGCTGAATTGGAATCAAATCAATTCTCCACCACCACCAAGCTATCTGGAGAAGTCATTTTTGGACTGTCTCAAGCTTTTGGTGACAAAATTGCAGTTACTTCTGGTAAACCCACTAGTAAATTAAGTTCCAATACCACGTTCTCTGACCGAGTGCGGTTGAGCTTAAATACTAGTTTCACAGGTAGCGACCAGTTACAAACCCGATTACAAGCTACCAATACTTTTTATAATAAAGATATCACTGGTACTCATATGACCCGTTTGGGTTTTGACGGTGGTAGCTCTCCTGGTGGCAATGGCGTTACTGTTGATAAACTCAACTACGCTTTCAACCCTACTAAGACAGTACGTGTCAAGATTGATGCTATAGGTGCTGAGTTAAATGAAAACGTTAATGTTTTCAACCCTGACTTCTATAGTTCTGGTAAAGGTGCTCTTTCTCGCTATGGACGTTTTAGCCCTATTTATCGTCTAGCTGGGGATGGTGCTGGTATTACGTTTAATGTGAATCCCGATGGTTCCTTTGGGATTAAGTGCCGGTTACTATGCTCAAAACAGAGATGATGCTGCTGACCCATCTGTTGGTAAAGGATTATTTAATGGTGATAACACCATTTTCGGTCAATTAAGTTTCAAACCTAATAAGGCCATCGGTATTGGTTTGACCTACGCTCATGCCTATCAGAGTAATCGTGCTACTAGCAAACTCCTACAAGAAACAGGTAGTATTACTGCAAATAAACCTTTTGCTAATAATGTTAGATCTGAAACCAACAACTACGGTATAGAAGCCAGCTTGCAGCCTAGTGCTAAGTTAACTCTGGGTGGTTGGGCTGGTTATACAACTGCCAGCACTTTAACTGGGACTCCTAATAGTACAGATATTTGGTACTGGGCTACTTCTTTAGCTGTTAAAGACTTTGGTAAAGAAGGTAATGTTTTAGGTTTGATCTTCGGTCAACCTCCTAAAGCTACTGGTGGACACCGGATTAAAGGTGAAACTGGTGGTACTTCTTACCACTTAGAAGGTCTGTACAAAGTTAAAGTCAGTGACCATATCCAAGTTACTCCTGGTGTATTGGTGATCTTCAATCCTGAAAACAATGATAAGAACAGCACTGAATATGTAGGTACTTTACGTACTACTTTCTCGTTCTAAGATTGTTTCGTCTATCATAGTAAGTGAGTAGGGGCGTATTGTAATATGCCCCTACTATTTGTTTGTACACGGTAGCTTCTAACTAAGGAGAGGATTAGGGTGAGGTTTTTTCAGGAGTCAGATGATTGGGAGGACGATCGCTACTCCAAGCCCACCAAACATAACCACAGTGACAATGGTAAAATTCTTGCCATTTGCGACGATGGTTTTCTGTCATTACAGGCGATCGCCGATTTAACCAAACTTCTGTAGCCTCTAAACTGCTGGAACGACAACTAGGACAGCAAAATTCATAAGCGTGAATGGCTCGATTTGTCCATTCTGGGGGTGTGGGAGCAAAAGCATCCATATAGATATCCAATTATTAAAGCAATTATTTACATATAGATGAACCACATTTTATGTCTTGCACTAAGATAAACATAATGCTAATACGTGAAATTTTGTAAAATTGATGAAGTTCGCTGACGTTTAGAGTTAATTGCGCTGAAGCGCAACTACAAACAAATTGTGTAATTGTGGCTCACTTGCTGACTTCTTTAATAAAAATCTGATGCTCTGGGGAAACTATTCCTTGTTGTAGAATTGCTAATACTTCAGCTAAATCTCCTGTAAGTAAGGCTTTCTGTGCTAACCATAAACCAGGATAAATTTCACTGCAAATAATTCCTTTTTCATTAGCGTCAAGTTTAACATATTTTCCTTCTCTTAAACGAAACCAATCAATTTCTTCATCATATACTCGCCAAACTAAATACTCTTGTACCTGATTACGTCGATAAGCTTTCAATTTATCATTTAAATCAATAGATGCAGTACTCGCGGCAATTTCTACAATTAATTCTGGTGCTCCTTCTACATATCCGTCTTCACTAATAGTTGATTGTCCATTCCTGATAATTCTCAGTAAGGCATCAGGTTGAGGTTCATTTTCTGCATCAAGACGGACGGTGGCATTATCTCCGACCTCCACCCCTGGTGTAGTTGACCAATATGTACCTAGCCAAGTTATAATTCGAGCATGAGGGTTGCCATGTTGAGTAATTCTTAAGGGTGATGCCATATAAACAATTCCTTCAATTAATTCGGCTTTTTTGATTTGCGGCATCTGCTCATAACGCTGTTCAAATTCAGTCCGAGTCAGTTGATCTCCGTTTTCGAGGGGAGGGATTCTTGTTGTGGTTGTTAGTATACTTTTAGACATGACAATCACATTTTCAATTATATTGGCTTTGATTTTTAACTAATTCGGGTAATTCCATCTTATCAACAATCCTGTTTCCTGTTTCTTGTTTCTGACTATAATTATTATGGAGCCGAATATTGAAATCCGTCGTTTATTAGATGTTATGCCTGCTTCTAGTCGGATGATGTGCAAAATCATCAATAAACCGGAGCAAGCACAGGTGATAGATGCTGCTTTTCCCCTACCCTGGCATCGAGAACGACCAATTTATATTAACTTCGATTTGTGGCGTCGGCTGACGAAACCACAACGAGATTTATTATTATTACATATAGTTAGCTGGTTAACAGGGGTAGAGTGGTTAAAACCTGGTATTAATCAAGGTGTAGTTTTACTAGGGATTTTCGGTGGATTAGTGGAGGTGTTGCAATCAGATATCATTGGTGTTGCTGTCTCTGTGGGGTTAAGTGCGATCGCATTGCACTCGGATTTGGAGCGGGAATAAATCTTCAGACTCAGCCATAAATGCTGATGTTGCAGCGATTCGGATTGCGAAACGACGGGGTTATGCAGAAGCAGAAGCCGCGCAACATTTATGTACCGGAATCGAAACAGTAGCTAAAATCGAAGGACGTTCGGGTTTAAATTTTCATGAGTTGATTCGTTGTCAAAACTTACGAGCGATTGCCGCTTGTCACCTGTGGGAATTCCAGAAAATTAATTAGTAAAAAAATGTTTAATAATTTAACCTCACGCATGGACGCAGTACAGTCCCCAATTATTCGTGTAGTGTTGGAACTAATTGAGAATTCTCCGGGAACTATCTCGTTAGGACAAGGTGTGGTTCATTACAATCCACCACCTACTGCATTAGAACTTTTAGGGGAATTTTTTGCCAAATCTAGTAATAATCTCTATCAAGCAGTGGAAGGAATTCCGCCATTATTAGCATTACTAACCACAAAATTATCCACGTTTAATCAGATTGAAATCACTGAAGAAAATTGTATTGTCGTCACCGCAGGTAGTAATATGGGGTTTATAAATGCCATTTTAGCAATTACTAACCCTGGGGATGAAATTATTCTCAATACCCCTTATTATTTCAATCATGAAATGGCAATTATGATGGCTGGTTGTCATCCGGTGTTAGTAGATACAGATGAAAATTATCAGCTACGTCCTGATGCGATTAACCAAGCAATTACTAGCAAAACTAGAGCCATAGTTACAGTATCTCCAAATAATCCCACCGGAGTAGTTTATTCCCAAACAGCATTACGTCAAGTCAATCAAATCTGTCAGGAACGAGGTATTTATCATATTAGTGATGAAGCTTATGAATATTTTACCTATAACGGAGTTAAACATATTTCCCCCGGTGCATTTGCTGAAAGTACTAAATATACAATTTCTCTTTATAGTCTTTCTAAAGCCTACGGTTTTGCTAGTTGGCGGATTGGGTATATGGTAATACCTAAACATTTATTAACTGCTGTCAAAAAAGTGCAGGATACAATTTTAATCTGTCCACCCGTAATTTCCCAGTATGCTGCATTAGGAGCATTACAGGCTCAAGAGGAATATTTAAAAGAGAATATTCAGGCGATTGCCCAAGTCCGAGAATTAGTCATGAACTCACTCAGCAGTCTGCAAAACTTATGTACTATTGCTGGTGCTGAGGGTGCCTTTTATTTCTTTCTAAAAATTGATACTCAAATGGATACTTTTGAGTTAGTGAAAAAATTAATTCAAGAATATAAAGTTGCCGTACTTCCCGGCACAACCTTTGGTATGCAAGACGGATGTTATTTACGTCTTGCATATGGTGCGCTACAAAAAGATACGGCAAAAGTAGGTATAGAGAGATTAGTTAAAGGGTTACAAAATATATTATAGAAAGGGGGGAGTAGGGGGAGATGATTTGAATTTTGAATATTGAATTATTCAAGAACTTTTTTTGCGGGACAATATATTGATTCCCCAAAAACAACCAAGTACAGTTAAACCCACATTAGAATCAAAATCAAAAGGCACTGTTGCAGTAGTTAGTGTACCATTTTTATCCAGAGGAAAATTTTGAGCAATATCAAGCAAAGAAATTGCCCCTCCAGCTGAATATAAGACATAACCACTACTACCATTGGGATTACTACCAATGGAAAAACCATTTTGAGTATTAGAAGCACCAGTCTTTAAGATTTGTCCTGTACTAATTTGATAGTTGAAATTAAAACTTGATGGAGCAGCTAATAATTGAGTCAAGTTATAATTAGTTAACAAAGTATTATTGTTGTCATAAAATGACACCTGAAAGCTAGTTATTTCATTATCACTGCTTCTAATAAAATCATCTGGGTTCGTATTAACATAACTAAACGAACCTGTAAGGTAATAATAATTGCTTCCAGTCCAACTTAGATTAGCACTTAGAGCGTTTGCAGGGGTAGTAAAACCTAATGATGCCAACGAACTCAGTATGCTGATAACGGATAAATTTTTCATCATTTGAATGTCCATAATTGGTAAACTCCATCACAATTATTTTAACTAATTGACCCGGTATATGACATGAAATTGCTGCTACTCAAACTAGAATTAAAATCTAGTAGAGTAGCTAAAAGAATATTATTGGTATCAAAAATTAGAGTATTATTCCCAGACAAAGAAGTGTGCAAACTACCAAAAGATAAACCACTAGCTAATCCAATTAAATCTCCTTCTGCTGGATTAAAATCTTGGATCACATGAGAATTATTAACTATTCCAGGTTGTAAGACAAATATATCTTGTCCTAGTCCACCTACTAATAAATTACGACCTAAACCACCAATCAAAATATCATTACCGTTTCCACCATATAGACGATCATTACCTGCACCACTAATGAGAAAATCATTACCATCTCCACCATCTAAGGTATTATTCCCTGAACCACCAATAACTAAATCATTACCATCTCCACCACTCAGGGTATTCATCCCATTACTAGTGGAAGCATCAATGATATCATCACCAAAACTACCTACAATACTGTTATTACCTGTTAACCCTCTCATTGTTAATCCATTATTCAAAGTAGAGGTTGTAAAATTATTGATACCTAACGTACCCGTTAATCCTGTGACTTCAATAATAGCATCAGTACCGGAATTAAACCCGGCTATACTATTATTAATAGCTACAAAGCTACGACTACGAAAGGTGAATTTAGCCACAAAATTAGCTGCAAAATTAGTGGAGTTTAATGTTGCTCCAATGGTAGGTGCATCAAGAGTTGCAATACTTCCGGCATTTAAAAATCCAGTTGGTGTAGTGCTAACCAGAAATAAATCATTACCAGGATTAGCATTGAAGTCTGTAATTACATCAAAACTCTTAAAGACAGAATCAGTTAATTGGGTATACTCAAAATAATCCCCTCCCAATCCTCCAGTTAAAACATCTTTTCCTGAACCGCCAGTGATTTTGTCATTACCACTTCCCCCAATCAGAGTGTCATTAACGAAATTATATGAATACAGATCCGCAGTAGCAATACCATTGTTATTAGAAATTTGGATGATATTTTGTAGACCATTATTGTTAGAATTTAAAGTCAAGTATTTTTGATCAGCACTAAATAGTCCAATATCATAGTCACCAATCGGAGAAAATTTACCTTTGCCGTTATTTATACTTACGGAAGCATAAGCCTCACCATTATTATTAGAAATTTGGACGATATCTTTTAAACCATCATTGTTAACATCCAAAGTCAAGTATTGTTGATTAGCGCTAAATAGTCCGATATCGTAGTCACCAAGTTTAGAAAATTGACCATTACCGTTATTTATCTTAGGAGAAGCATAAGCTTCACCAGCATTATTCCAAATTTGGACAATATCAGTGAAACCATCATTGTTAACATCTAAACTCAAATATTTTTGGTCAACACTAAATCCACCGATAGCATAGTCAGCAAGTTTAGAAAATTGACCATTACCATTACCTGTTTTGGTAGAAGCATAAGCTTGACCAGCGTTATTCCAAATTTGGACAATATCAGTGAAACCATCATTATTAACATCGAAACTCAAATATTTTTGGTCAACACTAAATCCACCGATATCATAGTCAGCAAGTTGAGAAAATTCACCATTACCATTATTTATTTTGGTAGAAGCATAAGCTTGACCAGCGTTATTCCAAATTTGAACAATATCAGTGAAACCATCATTGTTAACATCGAAACTCAAATATTTTTGGTCAACACTAAATCCACCGATATCACAGTCAGTAAGTTTAGAAAATTCACCATTACCATTATTGATTTTGGTAGAAGCATAAGCTTGACCAGCGTTATTCCAAATCTGGACAATATCAGTGAAACCATCATTATTAACATCGAAACTCAAATATTTTTGGTCAACACTAAATCCACCGATATTTGAACTGTTAATTTTAGTAGTAGTATTAACAACAGAACTATTATCGTAGATAATACCGTTACCGATACTAATACTGAGAACATCGTTGCTACTACCGCCGTATAGCACTTGATACAATGTATTATTTAAGGTGAGATTCATAATCAGAAGTTGGATTAAATTAATAATTTGGGTGAAATTACTTAGTTTTAAAACATCAGGTCATTTTTTTGCGATTATTTCTGTTCATAATCACTCACTGATCATTCTTAAGTCTTATGGATGTCCGAATTTCTGGAATCCCCTTAGTTCAGGGAAACCACATAAATAATTTTGTGGATACCAGTGTTTTTTTTAAGTATAACACATAGATTTCTAAAAATTCAACTCCTGTCTTTCCAGCATATTCTGGTAGATAGTATGATTTTATTTATTCAAATTTTAGAAAATGTAACATTCCTCAAAGTGATTGATGAGGGCATTTTTCTATTAAATATTTAGTATTAAATACTACTAAATGTATACATTGAGTGTTAGGATATCTCTTGTATACATAAGTTTTAAATTTGTACCTCTAGACACATTATTTTTTTTATCCAATTCCTTAGAATTAACAAACCTTTTCTTCTGGTCAGTTGTGATAGCCATCGTCAAAGCGATGAGGAGATCAACTGATGACGAAAATCTCCGTACACAAGGGTTTTACTGCTGACTCCTGAATCCTGACTCCTACTATCTATCTCTATTCCCTGGTTCAATGTGTTCTATTAGACTATAAAAATTACTGAATTTTGTTTCAATAAAGGTTATGCCTTAAGGAATTGCGTTTGTATCGCTTACCTTAGGTATGCAATAGTGTGTCGGTATCATACAGATGGATTGGATTAACTTACTAAAAGCTCAACAAGTTGACTTCCTTCAACGTGTGAAAAAACCCAAGACTTATGACCTTTCTTTATTATCCAGTCAAGTCAAAGGTTGCCACAGTGAAATTATGGCATTTTGGGGAGAGCCATTGACAAAAATTCTCGAATTCTCTCGTCAACAAGCCGAAATTCTCGCCAAAAACCCTCCACCCATACCACCGGAATATCCTGAACCTCCTGATTTAGTCATTCCTTTTCCCAAATATTTTCAGCAACAAGCAGAAGATTATTTGGTGCGGGAGCAAATTGTCGAAAGGTTAATGATAGAACGCTTGGGAAAATTGGTAAAAAAAGTGCCACAAGACACTTTAGCAAATATGGTGTTAGATGATGAAGGAAATTTGCGTGGAGAAAGCAAATTTATTTACTCGCTAGCACATAACCCTAAATTGACGATTAAAGTCTATGTAGCTGATGGAGAAAGTTTTAATGGGATCAAAAAGGATAAGATTCGCTGGACAGTGGCTCAGGAGGATTTAGCTCATCATGAGGTATTAATTTTTCTATGTCTTTTATATCCTTTTACAAGTAAATTAGGATATGAAAAACGGGCAGTAATTACTGGATTTTTGCCTACTAATCAACTGGAGTTGACAGAATCAAAACTCCATATTACTCCTAGTAATTTGTTGTACGGTGGTGGGCTAAATTGGTATTTAGAATCTCTAGTTTCTACAAAAGATTCCCTATCAGTAGTTACCGAAAATATGATAGTAGAAACGATTGAGACTTTGCCATCGGCACATTTTCTCAAACATATTATTGGAGACTGGGAATGTTGGCAAACTTTGAAAGGACATACTAAAGGAATTAACTGTCTGGCCTATACGGCTAAAAAATTGACTGTCAATGGTGTTAAGAATGGTAAAATTCTGCCTATATTAGCTAGTGGTAGTCGAGGAGAAACAAAGTTATGGGATTTAACTACATGTGAATTAATAGAAACTTTTTCGGAACAGCCTTGGGTGTTATCTGGGTTAGTTGATGAAGTAAATTCCCTGGCGTTTAGTCATGATGGACAAACATTAGTAAGTGGTGGTGCCGATTCAACAATTAAGATTTGGCATACTGGTGCTTTAGATTTAATTGATATTTTGCATAAACATCATGGGGTAGTGCGATGTGTTGCTTTTACCCCCAATGCTAATATGTTAGCTACTGGTGGAGATGATCGCCAAGTTTTACTTTGGGATTTACAGGAACGACAGGTAAAAATTGTTTTATCTTTAGATGATACGGCAGCTCATTCTTTAGTATTAAGCCAAGATGGACAAATCCTGATTACAGGTAGTTATCGTAAAATTAAAGTTTGGCGTACTTCTTGTTGGCAAAATGCAGAATTACTGTATAATCTAACCGGACATTCTCACATTGTTAATTGTTTAGCTATTAGTCAGGATGCTAAATTTTTGATTAGTGGTAGTTTGGATCAAACTGTGAAAATTTGGCAATTAGAAACTGGGGAACTAGTCCACACTCTCAAAGGACATAGAGATAGTGTACATACAGTTGCTCTTAGTCCTGATGGGCAAATTATTGCTAGTGGTAGTGCTGATAAAACGATTAAATTGTGGCATTTAGAAACCGGGGAACTATTGGCAACTTTTACTGGTCATAATCATACAGTTACTGCATTGGCGTTTACTGCTTCTGGGGACATTTTAGTGAGCGGTAGTTTGGATAAAACCATTAAGATTTGGCAACGGAGTTAAAGAATCGGGTATGAGTGTAGCTATTGAATCCAAACTTACATTAGAAGAATTCCTGGCATTGCCGGAAAATAAGCCAGCATCAGAATTTTTTCATGGGGAAATTACGCAAAAAGTTATGCCACAGGGAGAACATAGTTTAATTCAAACTACGTTTTTGGAAGTTGTGAATGGAGTCGCTAGAACTGCAAAAACTGCGATCGGCTTTCCTGAACTACGTTGTACTTTTGGTGGTGCTTCTATTGTTCCTGATGTTGCAGTATTTCGCTGGGAGAGAATTCCCAAAATGCCATCTGGCAAAATTGCTAAACGCTTTGAAATTTCTCCTGATTGGTCAGTTGAGATTCTTTCTCCTAACCAGAAACTAAAAAAAGTCCTGGCTAATTTGTTGCATTGCTCACGTAATGGGACTGAATTGGGTTGGTTGATTAATCCAGAAGAAGAAATTGTTTTGGCAGTTTTTCCTGGTCAACGAGTAGAATTATACGAGAGTGGTAGTCTGCCCATACTTGAAGGTATTAATTTAGAACTGACCGTAGAACAGATTTTTAGTTGGTTGACATTAAATTAAAAGTGTTTGCAACAACGGTTTATCTTCAGATAATTTTCCTGTCCGCAACCATTCAGCTATTTCCTCCGGTGCTTTTGCTTGTTGAAGATATTCTTGTAGTCTTGTCCCTTCCAAAATTTCTGTTTGCAATAATTCCTGTGCAGTTTCTTCCAATAAATCACGGTTATGTTGCAGAATACTTAAAGCAATATGGTGAGCGTAATCGACAATCTGCTTCACCTCTCGGTCAATTTCCTCTGCAATATGAGGACTAATTGAGCGTCGGGGATTACTATAACCTTCCAGAAACTGCTGCTGAATTTTTTCAAATGCAATTGGACCCATGCGATCGCTCATTCCATAAATGGTTACTACCCGTTCTGCTAAATCAGTGGCTTTTTGAATATCGTCAGATGCACCTGTAGAGACTTTGCCAAAAACGATTTCTTCTGCGGAACGTCCACCTAATAATGTCGCAATTCGTCCCCGAATTTCGTCTTCTATCATCAAAAATCGGTCTTCTTCTGGCATTTGAATTGTATAACCCAAAGCTCCTACACCACGAGGAACCACTGATATTTTTTCGACTTTACCAGCACCAGGCATTAAAGTCGCAATCATCGCATGACCAACTTCATGATAAGCGACTGTCTTTTTCTCAATTTCATTTAAGACCCTAGAGCGTTTTTCTAGACCAGCGACTAACCTCTCAATAGCTTCATTGAAATCTATCATCAGCACTGATTGACTATTTTTCCGAGCTGCTAGTAATGCAGCTTCATTGACTAGATTAGCTAAATCTGCTCCCGCAAAACCAGGAGTTCTAATGGCAATTGTCCCTAAATCGACATCATCAGCTAATCTGACATTTCTAGCATGAACTTTGAGAATGGCTTCCCGACCAATTTTATCAGGACGATCTACTACCACTTGACGGTCAAAACGACCAGGACGACGTAAAGCTGGGTCAAGAATTTCTGGACGGTTAGTTGCAGCAATGATAATCACACCAGTATTAGCATCAAAACCATCCATTTCTGTCAGTAATTGATTGAGGGTTTGTTCCCGTTCATCATTACCACCGATAAATCCCCCAGCTCCACCACGCGATTTACCCAGTGCATCTAATTCATCAATGAAGACAATGCAGGGAGCTTGTTGTTTAGCTTGCTCAAATAAATCGCGCACTCGTGCAGCACCCACACCTACAAATAATTCAATAAATTCTGAACCAGAGATACTGAAAAAGGGCACACTAGCTTCACCAGCGATCGCTTTGGCTAAAAGTGTTTTTCCAGTTCCCGGTGGACCCACCAACAATACACCTTTAGGAATTTTTGCGCCTAAGTTAGTGTATTTAGTCGCATTTTTGAGAAAGTCAATAATTTCCTCTAGCTCTACTTTAGCTTCATCAACACCAGCCACATCCCCAAATTTAACCCCAGTACTACCTTCAGAATAAATCCGCGCTTTACTTTTTCCTACGGTGAGAGCCGCAGTCTTTCCACCTTGACGATTCATTAAAAACGCCCAAATCCCAAAGAAAATTAATGGTGGAATTACCCAACTCAGCAAAGTTCCAAACCAGGCATTTTCATTAGGTGGTGGTGCCGCAAACTCTACATGATGCTCACGGAGAATCTTCGGTAAATCTAGGTCGATAGCTACTGGTGTCGTGACAAATACCCTTTCTACTGGTTTACCATCAGCAGTTGTACCTTTAATCGAGTATTGAATCTGGGAAGTACCCACAATGGCTCGGACTACTTTACCTGCTTCCACATCAGCAATAAAACGACTGTAGGGAACTTGTAACACACCTTTCCCGAAAAAGCTGGGAAGAATCAGGTTTAGCATCAACAACAGAGTCAATAAAATGAGGATACTGCCCCCAAATTGCTGGATTTTAGGTGGTTTAATAGAATTTTTACGATGATTAGTTTCTACAGGCATTTTGCTTTAACCTCACTGATGGAATGTGGGGGAGTGATTGGCAAAAATCCAGATATAGAGTCCTCTAGCCATATTATAACGATAATATGCGGCTGCTAGTTTTAAATGTGGGGCATTTAGCCGTCATTGTCAAAAGCAATTTTTGTAACTTAAATACATAAAAATCTAAATTTATTTGCAGAAAATATTGAATTGCTATTTTTCCCCAAGATTTGATCCCCATTCACAAATACTTCATAAATTCGTCATAGCTTTAAATTAGATGAGATTATTTCCATTTTCTCTCGATTCATAGCCAAAACAAATTTTGTAACCACGGTTTAATATTTTATGAATACCTGTCCTTGCTGTTCAGACATCATGACGCGCAACTTTCGCCAACATCATATTTATTGGTTTTGTCGCCGTTGCTGGCAAGAAATGCCAATCCTGGAGCAAAAAAGTCTAAATCAGCTAGTTGAGTCATTACCAAAACGCCCTTTGATTTTAGTTTAATAGTGCCTTAGAAAATATACATGAAAAAGTCAAAAACCATGAATTGTATACACCAAATTTCAACTAACATTACCATTCAGACATTATTTGGCGCAGAAAAAACTCAGGAAAAACTGCGTATATATTTACCTTACCCACAAATACAAATAGTTCTCTTTGCCAAGATCAGAGCAAAAATAGGTTCTTTCACCATCCCAGAGGTTGAGAATTTAGCAAATCTGGTCGTCAAGGAATTTGGGCTGAATCCAAAATTTGTCGTGTGGATTGAGCATGATTTATCTCAGTGTGACAACTTCTCTGCTGCTGCCTTCAGTTTAATTACTTTTGACTGGTACGGTCAGCAAGCGGCTAATCCTCGGTGGCTTTCTATTCATGAAAACTGGTATCTTGATTGGCTAGAAAATGGTAATCTTGATTTTATAACTATGTAAAATCAAGATGCAAAATATTTGTATAAAATTAAACTACTAAGGAATAGCCCATTTGAAAATTCTTTGTGTCGAAGATGATAGAAATATAGCCCAACTGCTACAAAGAACTTTGTCCAAGCAACGCTATCACCTTGATTTAGCCCAGGATGGGCAAGCTGGATGGGACTTAGCAGAAATTTATACCTATGATCTGATTCTCCTAGATGTGATGTTACCCAAGCTGGATGGCATTAGCTTCTGTAAAAAACTTCGGGCTAATCAGTCTTCTGCTCTTAATCCTAATCGCGATACTCCAGTTATATTAATGACAGCATTAGATGCGGTGACGAATAAAGTCATGGGCTTAGATGCTGGTGCTGATGATTACCTAGCTAAACCTTTTGAGATTGATGAATTATTAGCTCGAATTCGAGCATTATTAAGAAGAAACCAGATAGAAAGAACACCTCTGTTGACTTGGGGTAATTTGTGCCTCAACCCCAACAGTTGTGAAGTCACATATCGGGAAAAGCCGATTTATCTGGCTGCAAAAGAATATGAAATACTCGAACTGTTTCTCCGATATCCTGACCAAATTTTTAGCTCCAGTCGGTTGCTAGATCGTCTTTGGAAAGCAGATGAATTTCCCACTGAGGGAGCAGTACGCGCACATATTAAGGGGGTGCGACAGAAACTTAAACAAGCGGGTGTTGTCGATATATTCGAGACAATTTATAAACAAGGGTATCGGCTCAAGCCGCAGGAAGTTGTCAGTCAGACTGAGCAGAAACATATTACCTGCACATCTATCCTTCCTACTAGCGTTGTATCTGAACTAAAAACTCTTTGGGAACAATATCACCAGTCCTATAGCGATCGCCTTTTAATTATTCAAACAGCCGTTACTGCCTTAGAAACACGAACTCTGACACCAGCACAACAGCAAGAAGCCGAACGAGAAGCACATACCTTGATTGGTTCCTTAGGCTGCTTTGGCTTAGATGCTGCTTCCCAAATTTCCCGTCAGATTCAGCAACTTTTCCAGCAGCAGAAAGCATTAGCACCAGCAGAAATTGAACAGGTAGGGCAACTGGTGAGCCAGTTACAGCAGGAGATTTTGCAATACGCTGGTGAAAATCAAGCCGAATATTTATCTGTAACTCCTTCTGTGTCATCAGCATCTCTACTCATCGTAGACGATGACTTCCTCCTAGCCAAGCAGATGGCAATAGAGGCAATAAATTGGGGATTAAAAGCGGAAATTGCCGTTAATCTCCCACAAGCACAGGAATTTTTAGCTGATCACTTTGATGTGATTTTGTTGGATATAAACTTTTCTGATGCCAGCGAAAATGGGTTAGATTTTCTGGCCGTAGTACGTCACCAATACCCAGAGATTGCTGTTATCATCCTGACTGCTGAGAACTCCTTTGCTCAACGGATAGAAGCTGCGCGGTTGGGAAGTCAATACTTTTTAAAAAAACCCATCTCTCCCAATCAAGCATTAGCAACTATAACTCAAGTCATACAACAGGTTAATCAGCCTGTGGCCAGGTTGTTAATTGTGGATGATGATCCGGGTTTGTTAAATCTGCTCCGGACTCTGTTAGAACCATCTGGCTATCACGTGACTCTACTAGATCAGCCCCATAAATTCTGGGAAATACTGGAGCAGACAGTTCCTGATTTATTGATTTTAGATGTTGAATTTAGTGTAGTTTCTCCATCTGATCAGAACAGTGACCAAGGCACAGCCACCTGGTTGAGTGGGTTTGATTTGTGTCAAGTAGTCCGCCGTGATGCCATCTGGAATCGTTTACCTGTCTTATTTTTATCTACTCATACAGATACTGAAACTATCCAACGTAGTTTTACTGTTGGTGCTGATGATTTTTTGACTAAACCAATTGTACCAATGGAATTACTAACCCGGGTGCGAACCCGCTTAGAACAACGCAAATTGTGGAGAGTGACGGAAATAGATCCACTCACAGGATTAAGTTTGCGACGGAAAGCTTTGCAGGATTTAGCGAGATTGTTACACTTAGCACAACAGAAACAAAAACCTTTTACTTTAGCAATGTTGGATTTAGATCACTTCAAATCTGTTAATGATCAATATGGGCATGAAATGGGGGATAGCGTCCTCAATTACTTTGGTCAACTCCTCCATCAATCCTTTAGAAAAGAAGATGTAGTAGGGCGTTGGGGTGGTGAGGAATTTGTAGTAGGTATGTATGGGACAAGCAAAAAAGATGGAATACGACGACTAGCACAAGTTCTTCAGCAATTAAGTCAGTATTCATTCACTGCACAACTGGAGGTAGGAGGGAAGAAGGATATAACTAGATTTCAAGTCACATTTAGTGCAGGAATTGCTCAAGCTGCCGATGATGGTAATGACTTACAAACACTTTACCAAAAAGCAGATGTGGCACTTTACCAAGCTAAAATATTGGGGAGAAACCGGATTTGTTCAGCAACCTGAAACAGTGAAGATACTCAGGAAGATTTTGAATCCTTTATCTAGGAGATAGCTTGATTGAATGATCACGACAAAACCAAAACACAACTAATTGCTGAATTAGAAGCATTACGAGCCGAAGTGACTGCCATGAAAGGAGCACAGGTGAGTAGAAAACAGGGGAGATGCTTGAGAACCTTGAGGTAAGACAATATACCGTTTTACTATTAGATGATTCAGCGTCTGATCGCGGTATTTATCACCGATATCTCACCAAGAATCATCCTGATATTTACCAGATTTTCGAGTTTTCTAATGGTGAAGATGCTTTACGGTGGTGTCAGCAGCAGATGCCAGATGTAATGCTGGTTGACTACTTTTTACCCGGTATGGATGGGTTAGCATTTTTGCAGTCATTACGGCAACAAACAGGTAAAGAAAGAATTCCCGCCATTATGATGACGGGACAAGGTAACACAAAGGTTGCTGTTGATTTGTTCAAAAGTGGTGCACAGGATTATTTAGACAAAAACCTCATTAATGCTGAAAATTTACATCAAGCCATTAGCAATGTTTTACGCCAAACTCAACGGCTTCAACAACAAGAACGACAACAACAGCGACAACAATTAATTACCAGAACTGCACTATCTATCCGTAAGTCTCTCAATATAGAAGATATTCTCTATACTACAGTTACAGAAGTTAGAGCTATTCTAGAGAGCGATCGCGCCATTATCTACCAATTTCAACCCGATGGTACTGGCTTAGTTGTGCAAGAATCTGCTGCTGATCAAGCATTTTCCATTATCGGCTGGGTAATTCTGGAAGAGTGCTTTCCCGAAATGTGGATAGAACCTTATCGACAAGGAAGAACTAGAACCATTGATGACGTTAATACAGATCCTAGTTTGACAGAATGCCATCGGGAATTTTTAACATCTTTGATGGTGCGGGCAAATTTAATCATTCCGATTATCCAAGGGGAAATCCTCTGGGGATTACTCATTGCCCATCAGTGTACAGCCCCCCGTCACTGGACAAGCCTCGATGTGGAATTTATGAGTCAACTAGCCATTCAGGTGAGTATTGCCATTCAACAAGCATCATTAATAGAAAAGTTACAAACCGAATTAGCAGAACGCAAATTAACCGAAATAGCTCTACAGGAACGGGAGCAACAACTGGAGTTGTTTGCCAAATATGCACCTGCGGGTATTGCCATGTTTGACCAGAATATGCGCTATGTAATTGCCAGTCAACGATGGATTAATGATTATCAACTGGAGTCTCTTGAAGCTATCATTGGTAAATCTCATTACGAGATATTTCCGGAAGTTACCGAAAAATGGCGCCAAATTCATCAACATTGTCTTGCGGGTGCAGTTGAGAAATGTGAGGAAGATTTATTTGTCAGAGTCGATGGGTTACATCAATGGTTACGCTGGGAAATTCATCCCTGGTATAATAGCACACAAGATATTGCAGGAATCATCATTTTCTCTGAAGATATTAGCAATCGCAAACAAGTAGAAATGGAACTACAACAATTGAATATGCAACTAGAAAAGAGAGTTTCAGAACGCACATCACAATTAGCTCAATCTAACAATCACCTACAACGAGAACTATTACAAAGAGAGAAACTAGAGCGAGAATTAAGAAATCGGGAAAAATTATTAGATGGATTTTTTAATGCTGCCAGTCAAGCCAATGTAGGATTGTCAATAGTCAATACTGACCTACGTTTCTTAAAGATTAATCAAGCATTGGCAACCGTCAATGGGTATTCTATTGAGGAACATCTGGGAAAATTATCGTTGGAGTTGCTCCCAGACATTGCCCAAACGATTTCACCCTTATTACAAACTGTTCTGGATACAAAACAACCCATTTCTAACTTGGAAATTAGTGGTTTTGTTCCTAGTCAACCGGAAGTGATACGTTATTGGCTGGTTTCTTACTTTCCGATTTGGGGAGAAACACAAAATCCAGTAGCATTGGGTACTATACTCATTGAAATCACCGAGCGGAAACACCTGGAAATTGAGCGAGAAAAACTGATTACTATTTTAGAAGCGACTGAAGCCACTCTGAAAGAATCAGATCGACGCTGGAAATCGCTTCTAGATAATGTACAGTTAGTTGTGATTGGTTTAGATGTCAATGGTAATGTAGAATATGTTAATCCCTTCTTTTTGCAACTCACTGACTATACCCAAGCCGAGGTTTTAGGCAAAAACTGGGTGAAGAATTTTCTGCCTGAGAGTCAACATCATAGAGTTAAAAATACCTTCCATGAGGTAATGAAAAATAATTTTTATGCTCACTATCACAACGCTATTTTAACTAAATTAAGTGAAGAACGGATGATTTCTTGGAGTGACACCCTATTGAGAGATTTAGAAGGAAATCCCATCGGTACTATTAGTATTGGTGAAGACATCACCGAGCGTTACAAACTAGAACGGATTAAAGCTGAGTTCATCTCAGTTGTCAGCCATGAACTACGAACTCCCTTAACTTCCATGCAAGCGGGGCTGAGTTTGCTGCATGAAAAAATTATAGATGCTAACTCCCCAGACGGTGAAGCTACTATCGAAATTGCTACACAAGGTGTAGATCGTTTAGTCCGCCTAGTTAACGATATTCTGGATCTAGAACGCCTCGAATCTGGTAAAATTCGTCTAGAAAAATCCATCTGTAACACGGCTGAGTTAATCAATACTGCTATTTCCCAAATGCAAGAGATGGCAAGTCAAGGGGGGATAATTCTTAATCCTATACCCTCATCCTACCAAATTTATGCAGACCCAGATAGGCTAGTGCAAGTCCTGATTAACCTGCTCAGTAACGCGATTAAATTTTCTCCGATTGGTTCAACTGTTTGGTTAACTGTAGAGTCATTAATCAGTTGTCAATCATCATTTGTGAGCAAACAAAAAGCAAGACACAAGAAGCAAGAGACAGGAGAAAGCAAAATATTTTCCCCATCTCCCTACCTCCTATTTACAGTCAAAGATCAGGGGAGAGGTATTCCTAGCTACAACCTAGAAAGTATTTTTGAGCGTTTCCATCAGGTGGATGCTTCTGATTCGCGCACTAAAGGTGGAACTGGTCTGGGGCTAGCTATTAGTCGTAGTATTGTGGAACAGCACGGTGGTACAATATGGGCAGAAAGTGTTTTGGGAGAAGGTAGCACTTTTTACTTTACACTGTTAAATGGAGAGAGTAACTAATGGGGGCTAAACGGGTTTTAATTATTGATGATGAGCCAGGTATTCGTCAGATTGTGCAGATTTCTCTCCAAGCCATTGCTGGATGGGAAGTGTTACTTGCTGCTTCCGGACAGGAAGGAATAGCGATGGCTATGGACAAACTTCCCGATGCTATCCTTCTAGATGTGATGATGCCAGAAATGGATGGCATTACCACGTTTGAACAAATGCAAGCCAATCTTATCCTCAAATCTATACCCACCATTCTACTAACTGCTAAAGCTCAGACTACTGAACAGCGTCAATTTACTGAACTAGGGGTGACTGGAGTCATTACTAAACCCTTCAAAGCACCTGATTTAGTCAGGCAAATACGATTACTCCTCAACTGGTAGAATTAGAGATGCAGAGGAAAAAATTACCAATCACCAATCATTTATTTTATTTTCTTTTGCATTCATAGATTATTCACAAATTTTGTTTAGCTTACAGGATAGATAAATCGAGCATTGTAAATCCTAGTAGCGGGTAGAATGAACAAGATTTTAATATTTGAAAGCGAAACTGTGTTATTGAATCTTTTAGTAGATATACTTAATTTAGAAGGATTTCATGTGATTACTACTGCATTATCTGAGCAAGGATATCAGTTAACTAAACTAGAAAAGCCGGATTTAATTTTGTGTGGCTATTCAAGTAAAAATATGAATAAATATGAAAATTATGAAAATTGCTCGACATTTTTGCAAAAAATTCGTCAAGATTTAGAAACAGTAGATATTCCTTTTATCATGATGACTGGAGGTGATTTAGAAAAAATTCATAACTGGCGGAATTACCTGAAAGAAGAAGATATTTTGCTGAAACCATTTAACTCGGAAATCTTGCTAGAAAAAATCTATGCTCATTTACAGTCTTCTCGAATCAAATCCAAAAGGGACTAAAATCGTATCGCTCCTCATCCCCAATCATCATCAACTATATAAATAAAAATAAATGAAATAAAAGAGGATATTTATGTTGACTTTGTGGTTAGTACTCGCTGGTAATCCCAATATGAATAGTATACCAGAACCAGGTTGGAATTTATGGCGACCAAAGACAGAAATTCCAGCAGCAGGTTTTGACTCTGGATTTTCTAATCTAGAATTGGGGGGATATTTAGATTTTCAACACAGGTGTATTACTCAGACTGGTTTACCTGATGAAAAAATTGAATATTGGTTTAGATTAAGTAATTCAGTTCATCGGATGGGTACGGGAAAGGTAGAATTTGGCTGCTGGTATCAAGGTAATTTTGCAAGTACTTATGAATCAACTGCTATCAAAAGTCCACTTGAGAATTATCATAAGAATTATAATTGTCTACGAGTAAATTCTCCTAATCAAAAAAGTTTGGTAATTCGCAAAGAAGCCAGTAAAAAATCTAGGAGATTAGGAGTAGTAGTCAATAATAAAATAGTGAGAACAGATAGTTTACCCGCACTTATTTCCGAAGTAGATGGGGAAAACTGGGTGCATATAGTTTACCCCTTAGATGGGTGGGTTTCTGATGGTAGTTTTGCGGGTCAGGGAAATCTTAAACTTTGCTCTGTGAAATCAAGCCCAAGCATCCCCAACAGATGAACTCTCCAGTACATCCCCAACATTAAAAGTTTGTCCCGCTACGGTTACTTCGTCGCTGGGTACTAATTTTCGTCCACGTCTAGTCTCAACTTCACCATTGACCTTGACTTGTCCATCAAGAATCATCAGTTTTGCTTGTCCTCCAGTTCCTGCTATACCAATCAACTTTAAAATCTGGTCTAGTTTAATCATAAAATATTCTTTTTGCTCAATGGTAGCTTAAAAAAACCAGTATAGAGGGAATAGGGAAAGAAGGGAGGTTTCTGGAAAATTAAACCTGATTTATATTACAAATAGCTATAGTCTTCTTGTTATTCATAAGTAAAACTAATGCTTTGGGCTAGAAAAAATGAATAAATACTTATGTTTCAAGGGTTTCCAGCACATTAGCTACGAAATCAAACCAGTTGTTGATTTTGAGCGAATCAATGGCTGAAATCCTGAATTCATCAATGGATCAACCAATTTTTGAGAATTTTGCGTAAAAGGGAAACAAGGTAATGAATCATAATTAGGCACTAAGAGAAACAAAAAAACGACTAATTTTTTGCATGCGTGTGTCCTATTTCATGACTATTGTTTGATATTTGTATATATCTATGTTGTCTTGCAGTGCTTACAGAAAATCCTTTTAATTCATCGAGGTACTCTCACTATGCAATTAGCAACAAAACCTAAAGCAAGTTTTACAACAATCAATAAAGAATATCGCAGTCCCTTCAAAAAATGGAATGAAACTAGCTGGATTCGTAGTAAACCCATCAGACAAAACCCTATATCCGGATTACCATTCTCTCCGGCTTTAGTGCCGCTGATTTCACATCATGCAATAGCTGAAAATCCAGACTATTCCATGACTTTATTAGCCTTCCGACTACTAGCTCATTTACGTTTTACCACTATATTAGAACTGAATCATGTCAATCCTGTATGCAGTGCATTAGCTCAAGGAAAAGCACCTTTGAATTTGACGGTAGAACAGAAAAATGATGCCCTACGTATTTATTGTGATGAAGGTGGACATGCATTTTTTGTAGAAAATTTATCAAAAGAGGTACAAAAAACATTTAATCTTAATGCGTCAGTAATCGGACAACCACAATTTGAAAGGACTCTGGAAAGAGTGATAAGTGAAAATAAAAATAGTATTTCACCTGAACTAATTAAACTCTTTTTTGTGGCTATTTCTGAGACTTTAGTAACAAAAGTTCTGGATGGTGTTCCCGCAGATCCACAAGTTTCTTCTGTGGTGCGTGATGTGATTAGAGATCATGCTGCGGATGAACTTTTGCATGGTGCTTATTTCCGCAATTTTTTTCCTCTACTATGGAATAGTATTTCACCTTATGAGCAAGAAGTAATGGGTCAGTTATTACCACAATTGGTTTGGGCATTTTTAGGTGTAGATCGTCAGTGTGAATATAACATTCTCAGATATTTAGGATTTAATAGAGAAGATGCTGAAGGCATCTTACAAGAAGTACATATTCCACAGCAAATAGTAGCAGATGTTAAATTAGCCGCAAAACCAACATTAAAAATGTTTGCATCTGCTGGTGTGCTTTCAACATATTCTATTCAACAAGCTTTTGCTGATTATGAATTATTTTAATTCCCCATCTCCATCCAAAAATTTCCCAACTCCCTTTTTGATATCATGAAAAACGCTATTGCTATTAGACATGTTGCTTTTGAAGATTTGGGTACTCTTGGTGAAGTTCTTCAGCAAAAGGGATACTCTATCACCTATCTGGAAGCAGGTTTTGACTATTTGGATCAGATAAATCCTCTATCTCCAGACTTAGTTGTAGTTTTGGGCGCTTGCAATTGGAGCTTATGATGAGCAAGATTACCCTTTTTTATGGGATGAGTTACGTTTATTAGAACAGCGTTTAGCTGCTGATTTACCAACCTTGGGAATTTGCTTAGGAGCACAAATCATGGCCAGGTCATTAGGTGCTAAGGTTTACCCTGGTTCAGGAGCAGAAATTGGATGGGGAACACTGGAACTGAGCGAGGATGGTAAAAACTCTGCGTTAGTTCATTTAGCATCAGAACATACATCCGTACTACATTGGCATGGAGATACTTTTGATTTACCTGTGGGTTCCACTCATTTAGCTGCGACGACAAAATATCAAAATCAGGCTTTTTCCTGGGGAAGAAATGGTTTAGCATTGCAATTTCACCCAGAAGTAACCGCACGAGGTTTAGAAAGGTGGTTTATTGGACATGCTAGTGAAATTGGTGCATCTCCATCTCTGGGAGTTCGTCAATTACGTCAAGATACTGCTAATTATGCTAAAGGATTAGAAGTTCAAGCACATCAACTTTGGCAAACTTGGTTAGAACAGGTTAATTTGTAAGCATATTTTGATGAAATTGAGTAATGCTCAAAAGACTTAAGCTTTGAGGTTTAATGGGCGGGCTAGAAGCCCGCTCCACAAGAAGTATTTGCAGCTTTTGGATGGGAAAGTATCTGATGAAATTTATTGAACTTTTCCGGTATTTTTGCCTTAAAAATAGGTTTTTGTGAGATATAATATATAATTATAGGATAGTATGGCAATCCTATTTGATTCTTGAGAAAAACAACCTACACGCATCCTACTACCTCACTACATGGATACGTTCACAAATGAAGTAGTAATACTATAGTCTGTTTGATAAGGAAAGTGATAAATATGACTACAGAACAACTGCTGTATAAATGGCAAGCTTTGAATACAGATGAGCAAGAAAAAGTTTTAGCGTTTATTGACTCACTTGAACGCCAAAAGCAGCAGATAAAACCTAGTGTTCAATCAGGTAAAAAATTCAGAGAACTTCGCCAAGAAATCATTGATTCTGGTATTCCTTTGTTAACGCCTGAAGAAGCAGATAGAGAGAAAGCAGAACGTTAATAAAATTGTTCCAATTGTACCAGTGTATTTCCCATCGACTACCTGAATTTTTTCTCAAACCTTCCTTCACTAGCTATAATTTTTATACTTCTGTAATCTTGACAGCTATGAGTGGATGTATATATAGTTAATATTATTTTAGTTCATCTACCTAATTTGGATTTGAGTTGTTGTTTAATAATCTGTCGAGCAGATGGAGATAAATAGGGATCATATTCCTGATCAGATTTGCTCAAAATTAACCAAGCAGCAATATCACTAACCTGCCATTTCCAAGTTTCTGCTTGGATATTTATCGCCGTTTTACTGGGACTATATTTCACAGGAGTGGTATCATCTAACAATTTGACAAGACAATATGCAATGTGTGGTTCTTGATCAAACATTTTCAGAATTTTAGTGGGAGGCAAAGCTGGGAATCCCCACCATTCACCTGTTAATTTCTTCAGCGCGAAACAATAATCCTGAACACTAATATCCCAGGGAACAATTTCCTCTGATTCTGGAGCAATTGCAAATAAAAAGAAATACTCTATTTGATTTAGTATTCCCCAAAAAGGTCGTTTAATATTTTTGTTGATAGTTTGGGCAAGACTACGAATTCTTTCTCTTTCTGGTAGTGATTCAATAGTATAGTAACTTCTACTGTCTACTAGAGCTTTTTTCATTAATGATTTTAGTTCTCGCACATCCCTAATATTCACTTTTAACCTTTCTATTTCTGTGTCCCTTTCTTTTGGTTCTTCATAATATTTAATGGGTAATACCATAATTGAACTGATGTAAAATGCCGCAAAATCTTTGATCCGATATTTATAATGATTACCAATTGTTGCTTCCTGACTACCTATATAGCGCATATTTCCTGCGGAACTTATAGGATTATCGTTATCCAATAGTTTCTCTAGTAAAAGAACTGCTTCTTCTCCAATCATTAAAAACTTTACTCCTACACGACTTTCATGATTTAATTCATATAAAAATCCCCAGGAGTTAGCCATTCCAGTATAATTATTTAGAAAAGCTTGTACATATATTTCTGCTACTGTTTTATTTCCTACGTGTACTAAAAAAATAAGTTCTTTGTCAAATAATATTTCACAAGCTAGAAATCTTGCTTTCATAGGTGCATTGCGATCTTTAATCACATTTTCTAACCTTTCTAGGCTATTAGGTTCATGCCATATTTCTGTAATAATGCTGTCTCGTATACCATAATTAAAAAAGTTTAAATTCCCGTAGTCATCGCTAAGTAGTTTTTTTATTAGTTCTTTTGTATCGAAATTATTCATGTTATTACTCTTGGTGTTATGTAGTGATTTTTGCGTAGCCGATATAGCTGAAGCTTGACAATATACTCCTGATATTAGTAATGTATTGATTACCAATAATGAGGAAATAGTAACGTGGTTGATTTTTGAAAACATTATCTTCATTAGAGAATTATTAGGGTGACATATTGACAGAAAAGAATCTTGAAAATGATTCAGGTATAGTGAAGAGAAGTAATTTTCAGTTTTAGAAATCACTTCTCTTATAGTATCACTGTATACTTAATTTATTATTCGTCTACCAGATACTGTTGAGGTGATTCTAATAAAATCGTTCCAATTTTACCAGTATATTTCCCATCTACTACTTGAATCTTTTTCTCAGATGTTCCTTGATTAGCTATAATTTTTACACGAGTGTTCTTGGGTAAATCAATTTTATTCTGCTTATTCGGGAAATCCACAAATAATTCTAGCTTTTCTATGGCAACCTTTTTTACTTCTACAATAGATAGTTTAACAGTGTCTTTACCGTCACCTATATCTTGTAGGTCATCTACTTTAACATAACCAATTTTTCCTCGTCTTACTCCTAGCATAACCTCAGCATAAAGATAATTAATGTTATTGTGAGAAATAGTGTATTTCCTAATGAGCGTGGTATTAGGAAAATTACCAATTATACCAACAGAATTAAAAGACTGATCATATATTTCTATTGGAACTTTATCAGGTTTAGGTACTATTGTTCCTTCAGTTTTTCCTGCGTTCCATTTTTTAGCAGCCTCCAGAAAATTTTTAGAAGGTGTTCCCATCGATACAATATCAAAATCAATCAGAGAAAGTTTTCCTGATGCATCTTTTTTCCATCCCCATTTTACAGAACCATAGTAAGTACCTTTTTCATTTCCTTCTATAGCTAAAGCTGCTGATTCAAACTCTGCGCTTGAATTGTTTCCTCCTTGGATGGTGGCTCAATCTTTGAGAATAGCTTTTTTTGTCCAACTAGAACCTTCTTTTTCCGCATGTTGTCCTGAAAAATTATTAGTTGTATATGATTCCAATTTTTCCGGATCTGAAGCAGATTTTTCATTTGTAGCATACAAAGGATTAGGTGCTGTTGGAATTCTATCAATAGCATAGCCTTTTGGTGTTGTTTTAGAGGCTGTATTGGGATCTAAGGGAGTATTTTTTCCCTCTTGTACAACTTTCGCCGATTGGGTTAATCCAACTTTTGTCGCATCAGCTTTATCATTAGGTGTGAATTCTAGCTCAAAAGCAACACGTTGTTCTTTGCCCTGATTATCAAATTTGTATTGTTTATCATCAAAGGTTCCATAATGACTATCTTTAGGAGCTAACTGCACTAATCCAGGTTCGGCTTGCTCATGCACTTTTGTTCCTAATTCTCCCTTTATCAATTCATCATTTTCCTCTAATAAATTACTAGGTTGATTTAACTGCGTTGTTTGCTGCTCTGGTTCTACTGGGACGCTATCTGGTGTGTGCTGGTTTTTCTCTTCTTGTGGTTGAACAATTAAATCCTTCCTCAATTTTAACTGAACTCCGGGTTGCTTTGGTCTTGTCATTTGTTGAAAAACTATGGCTTCTTGATGTTGCTGCTTGTTAAAATCCTCCATTGGTTTCAATTGAACTCCCCGTGGTTGTGGTCGAAACACTTGTCGAGAAAATACTGCTGAACTAAATAATTAATTCGCTGGACACTAACGGACTTTGTGTTATACTAGATGAGTAGTTTAAATTAACGCAATGTCAGATAAATATGTTTCCCCAAGCGAAGCAGCTAGAACTTTGGGAGTTAATGAAAGAACCCTACGACGTTGGGAAGAAGCGGGTAAAATCAAAGCGTTCCGTACTCCAGGAGGTAAAAGACGTTACGACATTACCACCTTTACAGCTAAATCTATTCGATCCACCATCGTCTACGCGAGAGTTTCTAGCCCCAAACAAAGAGAAGATTTACAGCGTCAATGTGATTATCTCCAATCTCAATATCCTACAGCAGAAGTTATCTCAGAAATTGGTGGAGGTCTTAACTACAAACGGAAAAAATTTCTCGCCTTATTGGAGCGAGTTATGCAAGGAGATATCGAGTGTATTGTTATCGCGTATAAAGATAGACTCGCTAGATTTGGTTTCGATTTCTTTGCTTGGCTCTGTGCCATTAACTCTTGCGAAATCGTGGTTCTCAACCAAGTTGAATTATCTCCCGAACGCGAAATGGTTGAAGACATCCTTGCTATCCTCCACTGCTTTAGTGCCAGATTGTACGGACTCAGAAAATATAAATCTGAAATCGCTAAAGATCAGGATTTACCCAGAAGCGCAACTCCATCAAATTTGGAAAAAATGGTTAGCGGCAACTAAATATTGCTATAACCAAGCAATTGCTTACCTGAGAAAACATGGCAAGGTATCTAAATATGAGCTAAGAAAGTTAATACTCAATAATGCTCCTGATTGGGTAAAAGAATGTCCTTATAATCCAAAAGGTGAAGCGGTTATTGATGCTTACAAAGCTTTCACGGCCAGTCGGAAAGAAGGAACTAAACAAAGTGAGGCAGGAAGATTTAGAAGTTGGCGTGATGCCAAACGAGCAATTAAATTCCAACCAGAGAACTATGCCAATGGTACGTGGTATTCTGAGGAGGTAAAAGGTTTAAGATTTGAAGCATCAGAACCATTACCATCAAAGGATATAGAATATCAGGCTAAACAGAAAGATAAGTCATTTAAACCACGGATACGAAAACAAACTTGGTCGCAATCAACACAGCTTGTTTATGACAAGAAGCGATGGTTCGCAGTGTTTCCAGTAGAGTTTATCCCTCAAGTTTCCGACCAACAGACAATGATTGCTCTTGACCCTGGTGTGCGTTCTTTCCTCACAGGATTTGATGGAGAGAAGTTCATAGACATAGGTAATAACGACATAGCTAAAATCTATAGATTATGTCGCTTTATTGATGGATTAATTTCTCAAAAGTCAAAGCTAAAAGGTCAAATAAACAAGCGCACCAGACAAAGAACCCAGGCTAAAATTGATGGGTTATTCATTCGGGTTCGTAATCTGATTGATGAATGCCACAAAAAAGTAGCTAAATGGTTAACTACAGAATACAGATTAATTTTTCTTCCTACTTTTGAGACTTCCCAAATGGTAGCCAAGACAGGAGATAAAAAGAGAAAAATTAATTCTAAAACCGTGCGAAAAATGCTGAATTGGGCGCATTTTAGATTTAAACAAACATTAAAGTTCCAAGCACTTAAGCGTGGTAGTACAGTCATAGATGTAACCGAGGAATATACTTCCAAAACTTGCACATCTTGTGGTCATGTTCATGCCAAGCTAGGTGGTTCTAAGCAGTTTAAATGCCCAAAATGTGGACATAAACTCCCTAGAGATTGGAACGGCGCTTTGGGGATTTTCCTTAAAGCATTGCAAGATATTGCCGGAGTAGAACCTAGTTCTATTACGCTATGTCCGGATCACTCCTAAAGTATCCGGGCTTGAAGTATCTGCTCCATCTATACGTCCTGAATTAAGCCATGTTTCATCGTCTGTTTTACTTTGTACATCGGTTGGGTTTTGTTCCGGTTTGACTTCCTCTATTTTCGGCTGATAAATGTACTCTTTCGAGTCTACCTGACTTGTCGTTGGCAGACTCTGATTCTGTTTACGTTTGGCTGGACGGTATTCTCTACTGTACATTTATTTAACTCCCTGAGTGTGCTTGTTGTCAATTTAGAGGCTGTTTTATGTTACCTCTATAAGTTCTTAGTCCTTATTATTGCACGTTGTAAGTAGTATATTTCTGAGTTTTATCAATCAAATTAAGTTCATACTAAATCCGTGGAGCGGGCATCTTGCCCGTTCTACCTAAAAATAGTTAGAATTAATATATAGGAATCCTATTTGATTTTTAAATAAAAAACCGAGATAATACGGAGAGCAGTAAAAGTCTTATAAACCACAATATTAAGCCAGCGATTACCAACCAACCACAGAGAGGGATTTGCTGACTCCTACGATTACTGAACTGAATAATTACAGCTATTCTACAAAATATTGACTGTAAAAGAAGAAAATTTCTAGCAATAAATTCAATTGATATTATCATGTTAACTGAAAATATCTAAATCATAATAATTATATATAAAAATTTGCTTCAATTATTGCTATGACTGGGTTTAAGCTATTTTATAAAATGTAGTATACTACCCTTTGTTTCAATATTTATAAAAGTAAAAATGCATGATATTATGGAAATTAATGATAATTAATTTCCCTTGATAAATATGATTATTTCAAATAAATAGATTCGATACTTTCTGGCAATAAATATAGAGATTCTAGGTATTTTTAGCAAAAAATCCGTACATTTTAAGCCTGAAAAAATCAAAAGTTGTATTTCGTATAAACCATTCAAATACCCACTTTAGATGCGAGAAGGAAGGAATTAATGCACAAAAACGTCGCACCCATGTTTTAGCTTGTAACCAGATATCCTCTATTGGGTTTTGCTCTGGACAATTAGGTGCAAAACGAATACAATGTATTTTCCATTGGTCACTTGCTAAATCTTGATTTATTTCTGATAAGAAATCTTTGATTGCTTGAGAACGATGGTAAGTAGCACCATCCCAAAAAATCAGTAATCTTTGATTAGGAGACTCGGATATTAAATAGTGAAGATAATCAATTGTATTTTTCGAGTTACCTTTATCATAAGGTTTAAGCAATATTTTTTTTTCAACATAGTCCACTGCTCCATAATATGTCTGTTTTTCTCGTTGATTCACAACTGGCACTGCTATTTCTTCATCGGTTTTTCCCCAAACATATCCATTTAAATCTCCCCACATTAAATGACATTCGTCAATAAAAAAAGCTCTCATTTCTCCTGATTCAATTAACTCTCTATTTTCTTCTAAAATTGTTTCAATCTCTTTTTTTTTACAGCTACAGCCTCTGGATCAGCTTTAGGGTTTAAAGAAGTTGTTTTTTTCCAACTTATTCCTGCTGCCTCAAATAAGTTATAGTAACTTTGTTTTGATTCATAAATTACATCATATTCAAATGCCAGTTTATATTCCAGTTCTCCTATCTCCCAACAATTTTTTGAGCTTAACCAATTTAAAACTTCCTGACGCTGTTCATCACTTAAATAACTCTTTCTACCTTTATGGTTTAACCGCAAACCATCAATCCCATTCTTTTCATAAGCTTGCTTCCAAGCTGTTATCGACCCTTTTGAAATATCTAAAATTATTTCTATTTCATGATATGAGTAGCCTTGATAAACCAGCTTGACTGCTAACGCTTTTCTTGCTTCGCGAGAATCTGGATACAGAGCGATAAAATTTTGTAGTTCAGCGATCGCTATTTCTCGTTCTTCCAAAGATAAGTTTATTGCCCTTCGTCGATCCAGTATCTTTATGTTGACTATATTCTCTACTTGACCATCTAATAGTACCATCTTTGGCTGCTTTGAAGCTTCTAAATGATGATTTATCATTGTTTCTTATTAGACTTGTAAGTTACTCACGTATTATCTCGGTTTTTTGTTCAAAAATCAAATAGGATTCCTATATGGAGATTTGAGTAGCAAAAAAAGGGAAGGAAAATTATTATTTCCTTCCCTTTTGAATTAGTCTATAGTAGACATCTAGGAAAATTAATTATGCATTCGTTAAAACCCTTGGTAGGGGCGTATTGCAATACGCCCCTGTTGATAACTCGAACTTACAATTTATTGAACTAACTCTTCTTGAGATGCTTCTACTAATAGATAGAGTTTATCTTCAAATTTCTGTGTACATGCTGACCAATCATAATCTAAAATTGAGGGACGAGCATTTTCAGAGAATTTTGCTTTCAGGTCAGGATTTTGTAAAATAGCAATTACCTTTTGAGCAAAATCTTTTGGGTTATTAGGTTCAGCTAAAAACCCATTGTGACCAGGATGAACTTGTTCCGCAGTGGAAGGTGCTACTACTGCAACTAGGGGAGTCCCAGAAGCTAGTGCTTCATTATTAGTTGTACAGAAGTTCTCGGTGGTGGAAGGATTAACAAATACGTCGGCTCTAGCAAACCAACCTAAAAGTTCTGTCCCGTGAGATTCACCCCAAATTGTGACACCGGATTTGAATTTTTGAGCACGCTTCCGAATTTCTTGATCTAACAAGCACTACCCACAATTACTAAATGAACGTCCGGAATCTGGGCTGCAATAAGTGGATATATATCTAGGAGTTGATTGACGTTCTTTTCGGCGGTGATTCTACCCACAAACAAGATTGTTGGTCGTTTATCATCAGGAATGGGGTCATAACAGATATTTCTGGGGTGAAACTTTTCGCAGTCAATTCCTTGATAAGGTAGGTATTCACTGCGTTGAGCTTTCAATTTTTTGTATTTATTTAATTGTTCGAGAGAGGAAAATAAATTCAAATCATAGGCACTAGTAGACTGTTTGACCATCATCGGTAAAAGTGGACGGACTAAGCCAAATAACAAATTCCCGAAATAATATTGGATATAAGCAATGATATCCGTATGGAATACTGAGATGATGGGAACACCTGTTTGCTTGGCATAGTCAGTGCCTACATGACGACCATATCCTTGTAAAAAGAGTGAGTAGAATCCTCTCATTTGTGGAGCTTCTTCCACGACAATGATATCCGGTTGGAAGTGAATCAGTAATTTAGTATCACTCCAATGTCGATAGTTTAGAGGTTGTGGAAGAGATTTGTAGAAAATTAATGGCTGAGTCGGAAATGCATAGGAAGAAAAATTCGGAAAAGTTTGTAATTCTTCCAAACCTGACATGGGACGCTTACCAACATGTTTAGGATATTGATTATTAATTTCTGGATGGATGAGCAGAACATCATGACCCTGTTGTAATAACCAACGCGCTCGTTGGTGTACTGCCACTGAAACACCAGTCAGAAAGGGTGCATATAATCCAGTAAAAAGTGCAATACGAAGAGGGTTTTGTGTAGTCATAAAAGTGAGTATTTCATGAATAATGCTGGGTTTACTTTTAGGACTTACGCAGCGATTTTTTTTCATGAAAACATAGATTTTGTATGTCAGCGCTTTCTTATTCCCCTGTATGCGCGATGAACAATACAAAAAATCTGTAAAATTTATCCATCTATAGAAAAGGTTGATGATTTCCCTCTTCTGCTTTCTTCTTTAACAACAGTAAATGTTAGTTTATAAAGAAATTTTTGGATCAACTGGTTGATCTAACCATTGATAAGGATGATATTCTACTAGTCGAATATTCCCCTTTCCGTAGAATCGATAGATGAGTCCACGCCATTTTACTGTTGATATCCATAAAGAAGATAGCATTGCTAAACCATAAATCCATTGAGTCAAAGGAATAGCAATAAACATTCTTATGACTAGAGGAATTGATAATTTAGTAATCGGCTGATCTTGGCGACGAATTACTTGCTGTACTCCTATTTCCATGAGCAGCATTAGTAATAATAGTCCTATAGTATAGATGCTATAGCAACTGAATAGTAGAGCCGAAGTATACCATTCTCCTTCTAATAAAGACTCTAAAATTAATATAATGAGTAGAGTTGGAAATAAGATACTAGAAACAGCTTCACTCACTAATGCTAACCAACGAGGATGATAAAATCGCGAAGAAAGTAATAAGCGCTGGAGATTTTCAATTAACCCCAATAAATCCGATTCTTCCCGATTCACCATTAATAGTGAAGGTACAAATTTTACTTGTAAACCATATTTTTTTAGGGCATTATGGAGTGTAAAATCTTCGGTGAAAGCTTGTTCCCATTTCTCTAATAATCCAGTTAGATGGATTACTTCTGTCTTGATGGCTATACTTCCACCCCAAGGAATCTGGAATAGAAACATTTGCACCACAGTAGAAACGTTACCTACATATCTCACTAAAGAACCCCAGTAATTACCTGTAGGTACATACCAGCGATTACCTGTAGTCGCTCCGACTTTGACATTAGTTAAGGGACTAACTAATTCTCTCAACCAGTTGGGATGGACAATGGTATCTGCATCAACTAGGGCTACAACTTTATAGCTATCATCTAAGTCTGAGATAGCTTGTACTAAAGCACCACATTTCAAACTGCAATTGTGACGTACTACTGTCAAATTACTAATTTGTACATTGGTTGCTTCTAGTTGAGCGATGGTTT
Source organism: uncultured cyanobacterium (assembly GCA_963766435.1). Taxonomy (GTDB): domain Bacteria; phylum Cyanobacteriota; class Cyanobacteriia; order Cyanobacteriales; family Nostocaceae; genus CAVXZH01. The sequence goes on along the minus strand of CAVXZH010000005.1, from coordinate 1,509,543 downwards.
CCTTGATAATTCTGGCAGCGGGATCTTCTGGATGATCCAGAATTATTTTTAAATCGTATTCTGGGTAATTTTGACGTAAAAGCGATCGCACACACTTAGGCAAAAATGGATCAGCACCCCGGAGACAAAGAATCACCGCAGTTTTAGGTAACTGATCATCTGGTAATAAGTTTTTTTGACTTGGACGCAAATACCATAAAAAAACTAGGGTTAGACACACCTGAATCACGAGCCAACCTAGCAAAGACTTAGACAGAAAAATCATCAAATCTTGCATTCAATTGTAGGGAGATGGGGTGGTGGAAGAGGCAGGGGGGCAGGGTGCAGGGTGCAGGGGGGAGAAGAGGCAGGGGGGCAGGGTGCAGGGTGCAGGGGGGAGAAACGGAGATGGGGAGATGGGGAGAAAGGATATTTTAATTCTCTTTCCCCCTGCCCCCTGCCCCTTTTCCTCTTTCCCCCTGCCCCTGGTCTCTCCCTTTAGGGGTCAAGAGAATATTTGAGGTTGATAGTAGTAGTAGTATCTCCATTGATCATAAAACTAGAGTCCCGGAATGTTGGTGCACCAGTCATGACGGATACAGTAGGATTGTTGGAAATACCAAAACCTTCTGTGGGAAAACCGATCAGATCTTTATTGAGTTTGCGATCGCTATTCTGATCGTCAATCACTGCAACCGCATAAGTACCTGGTTTTAACCCACCAAAAACTTTAGTGAGAGTGGTCCTGTAATCTTAGTACAACCACTTTTAACTCCAGTACCACTCATGGGAAATCCTTTGGCTGAGTTATAAACTCTTAAGCAAATTTGACCTTTTTGGTGGCTGATACCATTCACAATGACAGTTAATTTTGCTGTTGGTTCAGCACTGACTATTTCAGTACAGCTAAGACTCAATAAAGTTGCCAGTACTAAATAACGCCATTGTGATATTTTCAACATAATTTGATATTTCTCCACAGGTTATTGCGTGATTAGCTTGACGATAGAAATCGGCTTTGATTTACAAATCTATCTATGTAGGGAATAGAGAGTAAAATTAATTTCTCAGCTAGATTGCTGTCAGCAGATGCACTTTGAAAACCTAGTATTCAGAGATTTGACAAAATTGACTATCAATACCAACTGTTGATGATAGAACTTTTCCGGTACTATTATCACTACCTTTAGGAGGTAGAATATTCAAATTACCGTTGCATATCGTTGTATTACCAGTTGTAAATCAACAGGATATTTACTGGGTCATTTAACCAATAGATGATTAAACCAGCTTTTGCAAATCAGTTTTTTGTACCCATTCATGCGTCCGTTGCATTCCTTCTTTTAAATCAATCGTGGGTTTGTAATTCAATAAGCTTTGAGCTTTGTTGATTGAATAAGCATAAGGACGAGTCATAAAATCAACGGACTCTGGTAAAATATCCGCTTTTTTCCGCATCAATTTTTGTCCTTGATGACGTAATTTGAGAAATAATTTAATTTCCTCCTTTCCTAAAGACAGAGGTGCAGGTAAACCTTCTAAAGCCGCTAAATGCACAAAATAGTCTTTCCAGGAAGTTTTTTGTCCATCGGTGATATTAAAAATTTCTCCGTAAGCTTCTTTTTCCATAGCCAGGAAAATAGCATCAATCAAATTATCTATATATAAATGATTGATGACTCCTTGACCATCATTAGCATAAGCAAATAATTTTTGCCGCATCATCAAAATTGGTCGGACTGTCCAGGGAATACTACCTGGTCCATAAACATCTCCAGCCCGTAAAATAATGATACCAAAGTCTGGTGGTGTATTCAGTTTTAAGAGTTCTATTTCCGCTTCAATTTTAGTTTCACAGTAAGGATTATTTTCACCAGATAGAGCAACCTGACTTCGGTAACTTCATTGGGATAATTAAAGCCATAAACCATTGCACTAGAGAGATGTACAAAAGTTTTCACTCCATTTTGTTTAGCAACTTGGGCTATATTTAAAGCCCCCTTCACATTTACCTCACGAAAATGCTTGATATCACCAGATTCTTGAGCTAATTGTGCTGTATGTAAAACAATATCTACTCCCTGACAAGCTTTTTGGGCAATATTAGCATCTGTGATTTTACCAATGATGATTTCAACCCCTAAATCTTGCAGTTTTTTATCTGGCTGTGGAGAACTTTGTAGTCCGCGAACTTTTAGCCCACGAGCTATAGCTAATTCAGCTGCACGTAAACCAATAAATTCGTCAATTCCGGTAATCAGAAGGGTTTTATTGTTAAGATTCATAGGAGAGATAATTTATGAGAAGGAGTTAGGAATCACCGAATCAGGAGTTAGGAGATAAAAAAAGAAGATTTATTCTCACTCCGTAACTAGAAAATATCAGCCGGATCTGCGGAACGAAGTTTATTGATAGCCAACGCTCCAGATGTCATACACATCAATACTGTAGATACTAAAACTAATGTGGCATTATTAGTTGTCATCATGATGGGTAATTTAGTGGCTTTCATGGCAAAGTCATATAAGCAGATGGAAGTGATGAATCCAGGTATATAACTTAAAAGTGCTAAAATTAAAGCCTGTTGAAATACTACATTTAATAGATATCCATTGGCATAACCAATCGCTTTTAAAGTTGCATAAGCAATGAATTGAGTCGCAATATTGCTGTAGAGAATTTGATAAACAATTACTACTCCAACAACTGAAGCCATTGTTAGCATTAGATTTAGGATAAATCCAATGGGAGTTCTTACAGACCAATATTTTTTCTCAAAATCAATAAAGCCTTCTCGTGTAAATAGTTGGATATCATTAGGTATATTTGCTTGTAAAGTTTTGAGGACTTTATTAGTATCAGTACCTGGTGCTAGAGAGATAATGCCTATATCTATCTTCTCGGCTGGACGAATATTGGGATTGATTCTTAAGAAAGTTGAGTCACTAACGATTAAATTACCATCAACACCAAAGGAAGGTCCTAAACTAAATAAACCAGCGACTCTCACCCTGTAACCTATTAATCGCATCAAAGGGAAATATCTCAATTGTTTGTTCATTATTTCCTTGATAAAATCTTTCTGCTATTGGACCAAATTCTGGTCGAGAATCCCGGTCAAAAAGCATGAAATCAGGAATTTTAAGTTTATCGAGATTCTCTTCAACTTCTGGAATATTCATGACCGGTTTACTAGGGTCAAAGCCAATCACATATATTGAATATTTTTCTCCGGTTTCAGGATTTTTGACTTTGGCAAACTGTAAATACATTGAGCTAACTGACTCTACACCATCAAATCCTAAAACTTGGTATAAGCGAGTCCGAGGAAAACTCTGATTTGAGGTCAAAGATTTATATTGTGAGCTGACCATAAATAAATCACCTCGTAATTTTTGATGTACTGCTGTAGCACTAGAATAAAGTGCATCTTGGAAACCAAGTTGAATAAACATCAGCAGGACAATAAAAGCTATCCCAGATACAGCTACTAAAAACCGAATTTTTTGCTGGGCTAGCTGTAACCATGCTAAAGGAATCTTGAATTTCATTTTTAAAGAGGGAACAGGGGGAGGGGAGGTGGGGTGATGGGGAGGTGGGGTGATGGGGGGAGTAAGACTATATATGGATAGCGACATCTACTTGTAAATTAGTGAAACGTTCTACTTTTTGACTATCAGCAGGATTATCAATGCTGATTTTTACTTCGACTACTTTGCGGTCTGTATCTGATGTAGGATTAATGCTAAAAATGCTTTGTTTCTCAACTTGCCAACCAATTTCTTGGACAGTTCCCTGTAATTTTCCAGGAAATGCAGTACTACGAATGGTCGCTTTTTGTCCTACCTGCACTTTCTGCAAATCAGTTTGATACACTTCTGCAATCACATAGATTTTAGATATCTTGCCAATTTCAGCAAATCCGGCATTAGTAATTACTTCTCCGGTTTTAGCATGAATTTTCAAAATTTTGCCGTCAATGGGAGATTTAATGTAAGTTAAATCCTGGTCAGCTTTGGCTTGTTTAATTGCAGTTGCCGCACTGGCAACTTCTGTCTTCGCTGCGTCTACATCTACAGTACGTACTTCCTTAATGCTATTGAGTTTAGCACCTGCTTGCTTTAACTGATCTTGGAGAGTATCTTGAGTTCTTTGGAGAGAAGCTTGAGCTTCTGTTAACTGTTGTTGTGTGGTCTTGAGTACCAAAGCTTTACTGTCAGCTACAGAAGCAGAAACGGCTCCTTCTTGGTGTAACTTCTGATATCGATGGTTCTCCATTGTCGCATTATCTACTTCCGCTTGAATGCGATTGATGGTAGCTCTTTGAGCAGCTACATCCCCTCTTAACTGAGATGCTAAATTAGCAATCGCCGCTTGTTGAGCATGAATATCTCCAGGTTTAGCTCCCGATTTTACCTGAGCCAATTTAGCTTTAGCAACTGCTAATTTATTCTGAGCTTGTTCTAGTGATGCTTGAGAACGAGCATAATCATCTAAATAAGCTAGTATTTGACCAATGTTAACCTCATCACCTTCCTTTACCATCAGTTTTTCTACTCGCACACCGTTGCTAGAATTAGGAGCAGATAATGAGGTAACTTTTCCTTCTGGTTGTAGACGTCCTAAAGCAGTTACAGCTAATTTAGGTTTAGTGGGTTGAGTGGGTTGAGTGGGATTAATCAGATGAGACTGATTAGTAGATAGTGACCTAAATTGTGAAAAACCGTAGAAAGATACTAAGCCAGTAGCTAAAGTAATTGAAGCAGCCAAAACTATTTTCCACCGACTAGTGTTTTTTTTGAACAATTGGCTTTCCTTGTTTACTGCCATATTTTCATTCCATTATGCTTTTCAAGAGGGAGTAGAGAGAAGTGAGAAGGTTTATCTCTAATACTGGATTTTCAATCACTGGATAGGTTTAATTACTTTTGTATAAATTACTATCTACTTTTACTACCATTGAGGAGGTGAAAGTAAAACCCAAACAGACTTTGATTTTTTTAGACAAAACCTGTGTAGTATTGATCAGGGCTTTACTGGGGCTTGACCGCTAATTATCCTTAGTTTTATCCTGATTTTGTATTTAATTAAGTAGCGTAAAATACGAGAGAGTTAATTCCAAATAAATAGGTTGTGGGTAATAGGGAATACTGTTCTCTTCTGAGATAAAGAGTAATGTATTTTATGCAAAATTCAAATAGGTATATGTAATTTTGCACATTTGAGATGCTCTTGATTTATCATATATAGCAGGAGTCAGGAGGAAAACTCTTGTTGGGAGAGGGTTCCATTATTTATTTTTGTCCTAACTGCTTTGGTGCTGGCTATATTATGGATTAATTTTTAGGAATTAAATTGTGTAATATCAAACATTTTTATAAAACTTCTCTTTTAATTACTTACTAGTACATTCTGGTATTAAATCTTCAAATCTTCTCTCTTTGTATTTATTGTGACTCCCAACTTCTGAATCCTCGCTTTCAAAATCTATGTTTTTTATAAAATAACTTTAAACTAACTTTTCAGATTCTTTAAGATGTGCTAATCTTTTTATTAATTCAATGCTTTAAACCAATAAGGCAACTAGTAAACTGATGACAACAAAAAAAGGAAAAAATACTAAAACTTACCGTTAAGTTATCAAATTAAGACCTTTAAGTATTTTTTCACATAAACATAAATTAAATTTCAGGGTGGCGTTGTTTCTGTAACGAATTTAGCAGCTTTCACGGAGCAAATCCTCTAAAATGTATTATCCTGAGCGCTGAAAATGACCATCTCATTAATCAAATACAGAACATTGATATAAGACTCTATTTGATTTTTGAACGAGGGACTACCAATTCAAAATTCAAAATGCGAAAACAAGAAAGTCAGATTTTATCTGGGTTCAGTGGGTTTGAATTTGTGACATTCTTTTAAATCAACAAACCCCTATGGGGTAAAGAATTCTGGATAGTGAACTATTTACAGGAGACTAAAAAAGTCTCTGTTCTGTGTTCTCTGTTCCCTGTTTCCTGGTTGCAAAAATTACTGTAACCACCCAATCCCCTGTACTCAAGATTAGTCTATGTCCTATGTCTGCTTATTCAATTGATACTGCCTTGTCAGAGTTAGAGAGCCTTATTAATAGTTGTGAAAAAGCTGTGATTAGGTCTATAGAGGAGAAAAAGATGAAGCCAGAAACAAAATCTATGCCCACTAACAAGATTAACAGACAACTACAACAAAATCCGATTGCAATTGTGGGGATGGCATCTTTATTCCCCAAAGCCAGGAATTTACGGGAATATTGGTCAAATATCATTAATAAACTTGACTGTATCACTGATGTGCCGGAAACACATTGGAGTGTTGAAGATTATTACGACCCCAACCCCAGAACGACTGAAGATAAAACCTACTGCAAAAGAGGTGGTTTTATCCCAGAGGTTGATTTTAACCCAATGGAATTTGGTATCCCTCCCAGCATTTTAGAAGTTACGGATGTATCGCAACTATTAAGTTTGGTAGTTGCAAAAGAAGCAATGGAAGATGCTGGGTATAGTGAATCCCGTGATTTTAGTCGGGAAAAGGTGGGAGTAATTTTAGGTGTAGCTCAAGCCAAGCAGTTAGGTCTACCACTTTCTTCTCGGTTAGAATATCCACTTTGGAAAAAAGTTCTCAAAAGCAGTGGTTTATCTGATGAAGATACCCAAATCATTGTTGAGAAACTGAAAAGTGCTTATGTGAAATGGGATGAAAATGCTTTCCCTGGGATGTTGGCTAATGTCGTTGCAGGAAGAATTGCCAATCGGCTCAACTTTGGGGGAACCAATTGTGTAGTTGATGCTGCTTGTGCTAGTTCCTTTGGTGCCTTAAAAATGGCTATTAGTGAACTAATTGAACATCGTAGTGATATGATGTTAACTGGTGGTGTGGATACTGACAACACCATTATGGCTTATATCTCTTTCAGCAAAACTCCAGCGGTTACTCCCAGTGAAAATGTTAAACCCTTTGATGCTAAATCTGATGGGATGATGCTGGGTGAAGGGATTGGGATGATTGTTCTCAAGCGTCTGGAAGATGCCGAAAGAGATGGTGATAAAATTTATGCCGTGATTAAAGGGATTGGCACTTCTAGTGATGGACGCTACAAGAGCATTTATGCTCCCCGCAAAGAAGGTCAAGTTAAAGCTTTAGAACGTGCTTATGATGATGCTGGTTTTTCTCCTGCGACTGTGGGTTTAATGGAAGCTCATGGAACGGGCACAATGGCTGGAGATCCCACCGAATTTGGTTCTTTGAGAGATTTCTTTAGTATACACGATGCTAAAAAGCAGCATATTGCTTTAGGTAGCGTCAAATCCCAAATTGGACATACCAAAGCCGCAGCAGGTGCAGCTAGTCTCATTAAAACTGCTCTGGCTTTACATCACAAAATATTACCCCCGACGATTAACATTACTGAGCCAAATCCCAAACTCAACATTAAAAATTCTTCCTTTTATCTGAATACCGAAACTAGACCTTGGATTCGTTCTGCGGGAGAAGCACCCAGACGTGCGGGAGTGAGTTCCTTCGGGTTTGGTGGGACTAATTATCATGTGGTTTTGGAAGAATATGAAGCTAATCACCAAGGTTCACAAGACTTAGCTTATCGCTTACATAATGCACCTAGTGAAATTCTCTTGTTTGCGGCTACACCATCTCAATTACTAGCCAAATCGGAAGAGGTTTTGGGTAAGTTGCAATCAAGTGATGGTGAAAGACACTATGCAGAATTAATTCAAGAGTGCAAAACCCAAACCATTCCCCTCTCCACAGCTAGATTTGGATTTGTGGCTGAGAATTTACCAGAAGCTCAAAAGTTATTGCAAGTTAGTATTGATTTGCTCAAGCAGAAACAATCAGTTTCATCTTGGGAACATCCCCAAGGTATTTACTACCGGGCTTCGGGAATGGAATTGGGTGGTAAAGTTGTATCATTATTTTCTGGTCAAGGTTCCCAATATTTAGAGATGGGTCGGGAAGCAGTGATGAATTTCCCTGTCCTACGCCGTCTTTATGGGTTGATGGATAGCTTGTTACTCAAGGATAATTTACAGCCTATTTCTGATATTGTTTTCCCCCGTCCTACTTTTGAGGAAGCGGAGAAAAATGTTCAAGTTGCAGCTTTGCAAAGAACCGAATATGCTCAACCTGCTATTGGGGTTTTTAGTGCTGGGTTGTATTCCATTTTCCAAACTGCTGGGTTTAAATCCGATTTTACTGCGGGTCACAGTTTTGGGGAACTAACAGCTTTATGGGCTGCGGGGGTTTTAACTGAGGAAGATTACTTGTTTCTGGTTAAGTCCAGAGGTCAAGCAATGGCTGCTCCCAAAGACCCAGACCATGATGCTGGTAGTATGTTAGCTGTCAAGGAAGATATTAGCTAAACTGGAAGTGGTGCTGAGACATTTTCCCCAGGTGACTATCGCTAATTTCAATTCACCTACTCAAACTGTCTTAGCCGGCCAAACCGCAGAAATCAATAAAATTCGTCAAGCTTTACAAGTCCAAGGATATGCAGCGGTATTATTACCAGTCTCCGCTGCTTTCCATACATCCTCTGATTGCTTTTGCTCAAAAGTCATTTGCGATCGCCACTAAGTCGGTGAGTTTCCAAGCATCCGCAAATTCCCGTTTACAGCAATGTCACTAGTAAGCAGTATCCCAAGGAAGCAACTGCAATCCAGAAAATTCTGGAAAGTCATCTTTCCAACTCGGTGCTATTTAAACAAGAAATCGAGAATATCTATAATGCTGGTGGTCGTTGCTTTGTAGAATTTGAGCAAAGCGGATTCTCACCAACTTGATCAAAGATATTTTAGGCGATCGCCCCCATCTTACCGTATCTCTGAATCCTAGCACTCAAAAAATAGCGATCGCTCATTGCGGGAAGCCGCCGTACACTTGCGGGTAATTGGGATGGCTTTGAGCAATCTTGATCCTTATCAACTCACCCCTGTACTACCCCCCCATTGACCAAAAGAAGACTTTAACTGTCAAGTTAAACGGAATTAACTACGTATCAGAAAAAACCAAAAACGGTTTTCTTCAAACCTTACAAGATGGACATCAAGTGAAAGGGAGATGGGGAGATGGGGAGATGGGAGAGAGGGAGAGGGGGAGAATATTTCTTCTTCCCAACCTGTCATCACCAATGGACATAAAAAAGTTCCTCAAATTAATATTTCACAACAGCCACAGATGCAAACTGCAATAGTTTCACAACCAGCACCAGCAGCACCAGTAACAACACCAGCAGCAACCCCAGACGGAGGGAAGATGCAAACCAGACCTGACAAAGTTGTAAACTTCCAACAAGCTCTCGGAAGTTTAGAAAAACTGCTAACTCAATTTCAGCAAAATCAAACTGAGAATTTACAAGTTCACAGCACATATCTAACCATCAGATGGAATACGCGAAAACGTTTTTCCAACTGATTCAACAACAGAACACATTGTTTGTGAATGCTACATCTCCATTGAAGCTGCTCAAATTAAGCAAGTGATGATGGAAAGCTTAGAGCGCAGTATGATTCAGTTTCACTGTCAACAAGGTGAAACCCTTCGCATTCATGAGCAATATTTTCAGGAACAAGTAGAATATGCCAAATACTTTTTCCACCTCATCCAAGAAGAATATTCTCAACTTACTTTCTGGAGACAATGTAGCAGTAAGTCATGAAGTAGCTTCTCATCTGATGCTATCGTTAGCTCAGAAGCAACTACACCAGAAAAATTGTACCAACTACTACTCAGATTGTTGAAACTCAACCACTAGCTGTAAAAGCCATCCAGCTCAACCATTGCTGAACCAGTAATTGAAACACCAGTTGTGAAAATTGCTGAACCAGTAATTGAAACACCAGTTGATTGAAAATTGCTGAACCAGTAATTGATACACCAGTTGCCGAACGTTGCGATCCTATCCCAGCACCCACAGCGACAACCAGCACAATCAATCTCGAAGACTTAGGTAAAAACCTTTTAGCCATCACCAGCGAAAAAACTGGCTACCCCATCGAGATGTTAGAATTCGAGATGGATATGGAAGCAGATTTAGGTATTGACTCCATTAAAAGAGTAGAAATTCTAGGAGCATTACAAGAATTATCCCCAGATTTGCCTAAGCCTAATTTAGAAGAATTAGGAGACAAAAACGCACAATTGGTCAAGTTGTTGAGTATCTACAATCTCATGCTTCTAAAAATAGCTCAGTGAAATCTGTAGAAGTTTCCCAACCTCGGATTGAAGCCGAAGCAGCAGTAGTAAATGAATTTACCCCAACCTACACAATACCTGAAACTAAACCTGAAACTAAAGAAGTCATTGAAGTCGTTACCTTGAGTGATGCTAATACCTCGTTAGTAACAGAGGTAGAAACTAGCGATGAATTTGCTAACTTAGGTCAAACCCTGTTAAACATCACCAGCGAAAAGACTGGTTATCCAGTGGAGATGCTGGAATTTGAGATGGATATGGAAGCAGACTTAGGAATTGATTCCATCAAACGGGTAGAAATCTTAGGTGCAATGCAAGAAATGTACCCTAACTTACCTAAACCAAATATTGAAGAATTAGCAGACCTTCGCACCATTGGACAAATCGTTGATTATCTCCAAAAGCTGGTGGGAGGTGAAAAAAAAAGTCTCAGTCTAATTCCCTAGTGGAAAATCGGGAAACAGAGAAAGATATTCATTCCTCTTTCTCTGTATCACCAATCATCGCTACCAATGTTCCCCGACTGAAAGCGACACTCAAAACCTTACCACGTCCAGATTTTTTGGAATTCAAATTACCAGAGGGACACATTAGCTTAATCACTGATGATGGTTCCCTCACCACTGGTCAATTAGCACAATCTCTGATTGACCAAGGTTGGAAAGTAGTGGTGATGAGTTTTCCATTATCACTAATGCCTAAACAGTTGCCTCTACCTACGGGAGTAACTCGTGTAACATTAGCGAATTTAAGTGAAGACCATCTACAACAACAATTAGAAGCCATCTCTACTCATTGTGGAATGATTGGTGCTTTCATTCATCTACATCCTTTATTTGCAGCCGAACAAACAGGCAGAATTCCTTATTTAAAAGAGGAAAAAGCCATTGTTAAACACGTGTTTTTGATGGCTAAACATCTGAAACAATCTCTAAATACAGCCGCAACTCAGGGTAGAAGTTGTTTCTGTACAGTTGCTCATCTCGACGGTGCTTTTGGATTGGAATACAAGCATAATTTTGGAGTAATTGGTGCTGGGTTATTTGGATTAACCAAAAGTCTGAGATGGGAATGGCCGAATGTATTTACTCGTGCTATTGATTTAAGTCCAACTTTAGAAGCGCAAGAGTCAGCATATTATATTGTTGCTGAACTTCATGACCCTAACCGATATATTTCTGAAGTTGGTTATAGCTTTCAAGGACGAGTAACTTTAATCGCGGAATAAGAAGAGGAGCAGAGGGGCAGAGGGGCAGAGGGGTAGAGGAGCAGAGGAGCAGAGGGGCAGAGGGGCAGAGGATAAAGAGAATTAAAATATCATGATCATCTTCCCCAACTCCCCAACTCCCCAACTCTCCAATTCCGAAAATTTTTTAAACTTTATTGAGAGGATTTATGACCACAACAGTCCAACTTAGTCCGTCATCCGTCTTGGTTGTAAGTGGAGGTGCTAAGGGGATTACGGCTCAATGTACTATCAAATTAGCGCAGCAACAACCTTGTAAATTTATTCTGCTTGGTCGTTCGGAATTATTAGCCACTGAGCCAGATTTTGCTCATGATTGTTTCGACGATGCGACATTAAAAAAACGCATCATGGAAAACATCATCGCTCAAGGTCAAAAACCTACACCCATCAATGTACAAAAAGTATTTAACCAAATTACTTCTAGTCGGGAAATTAAACAAACCCTCGCAGCTATCGAAAAAGCAGGTGCAAAGGTAGAATATATTAGTGTTGATGTTACAGATACACCAGCTTTAAAAGAAAAGCTGAATGATGCTGTACAAAAAATGGGTGCAATTACAGGTATTATTCATGGAGCCGGTAATTTAGCCGATAAATTGATTGAAAAGAAGACTGAACTGGATTTTGAGAAAGTTTATACTGCTAAAGTTCAAGGTTTAGAAAATCTCCTCAATTGTGTTCCATCTCAACAATTACAGCATTTAGTATTGTTTTCTTCCGTGACAGGATTTTATGGGAACGTTGGTCAAACTGATTATGCGATTGCCAATGAAATTCTCAATAAATCGGCTCAATTGATGAAACAATATTATCCTAAATCCCATGTAGTAGCCATTAATTGGGGTGGTTGGGATAGCGGGATGGTGACACCAGAACTGAAAAAAGCCTTTGCGGAACGGGGAATTGAGATTATTCCCATTGCAGATGGTACACAGATGTTAGTAAATGAATTACATTCCAGTTATCAAGATGATACACAGGTTGTGATTGGTCATCCCATTACTCCTCTACCAACACTTTTAGATTCAGAATTGCGAAGCTATCGTATCCGTAGACGGATGACATTAGCCGAAAATCCGTTTTTATATGATCATAGTATTGCAGGTTCTCCAGTCTTACCAGCTACCTGCGCTATGTCTTGGATGATTAATGCTTGTGAACAACTTTATCCAGGTTATCAATATCGGAGTTGCAAGAATTTTAAAATTCTCAAGGGAATCACTTTCAATGAAAGTCTAGCTAACGAATATATCCTGGAATTACAAGAAGTTGCTAAAAACAATTCTGATTCCATAGAATTTGAAACTAAAATACTGAGTAAAAATGCCAAAGGTATTACTCAATATCACTTTTCCTCTCTGACAAAACTAGTGAGAAAAAGTCCAGAAATACCTATCTATCAATCCCTGAATCTGACTGAAGATCATACTATCACTACCAATGATTTTTATCAAAATGGAGATTCATCATTATTTCATGAACGAGCTTTCCAGAAAATTCTCAGAGTTTTAAATGCAACTCCAGAGAAACTAACTGCTGAATGTTTATGGAAAGAAATCACTCCTCAACAACAAGGACAGTTTCCGGTTAAGTGGCACAATCCTTATACTAATGATTTGAGTACACAAACTTTATGGGTTTGGTTGAGTCATTTTCATCGGGAAGTATGTTTACCTGGACAGTTAACACATTCTGAACAATTTGCTTTAACACCAGTTAATGAACTTTTCTATGTTTCTTGTGAAATTATGGCAAAAACAGATAGTGGAGTCACAGCCAATTTTATTCTCCACAGTCGCGAAGGGGAAATCTATTCACAGATATTAGGTGCTAAAGCCGTAATTTGGCCAATGAAAGCACTTAAGAAGAAACAATAAAACTAAAATCTGTTTTGTTCTGTTTTTTTCTGTTTTGCTTTGTGGAGTAGGCATCCTGCCTGCTCAAAACGGGCAAGATGCCCGTTCCACAACACAAGAAAAGACAAGAAAACACAATCAAGAGTTTTCTTAATCAACTTGATCACACTATTAGATATCTAATTGACCTGTTGGGGGAATAGCGTAAATCCTGATAAATCCTGGGAATAATTCCCTTTTCATCTAACGCCCCAACGAGGATTTTAGTAGTGGAAAAAATAGCAATTATCGGGTTATCCTGTCTGTTTCCCGATGCTAATAACCCGGAAGAGTTTTGGCAGAATTTGATTGAGGAAAAAAATGCGACTTCATCTGTAACTGTCGCCGAAATGGGAGTAGACCCCACAGTTTTTTACGACCCTATCAAAGGGAAACCGGAAAAAATTTATTTCCTGAATGGAGGATTTGTTAGAAATTTCCAATTTGATGCGAGTGAATATAATTTACCAGCATCATTTGTGGAAAGTTTAGACAATTCCTTTAAATGGTCACTTTACGCAGCCAAACAAGCAATTTTACAAAGTGGTTATTGGGGAAATCAAACTGTTCTTTCCAAATGTGGTGTAGTTCTAGGTTCTCTAGGCTTTCCTACCAAATCTTCTAATCAATTGTTTGCGCCAATTTATCAGCAAACAATTGCACCAGCAATTGGCACTCTTTTACAAGAACCAGATTTTAATTTAGCATCCTTACCCGTTACTACCAAAGCATCTCCATATAATGCAATGGTTTGTGGTTTACCAGCAGCAATGGTAGCTCAAGCTCTTTCTTTATCTGGAATTCACTTCTCCATTGATGCTGCTTGTTCCTCATCTTTTTATGCCATTAAAATGGCATCTCATTATCTCTGGTCTGGCAAAGCTGATGTGATGTTAGCTGGTGCGATTAGTTGTACTGACCCTTTATTTTTAAGGATGTTATTTTCTGGAGTTCAAGGTTATCCAGAAAATGGAATTAGTCGTCCTTTAGATAAAGCTTCCAGAGGACTAATTACCTCCGAAGGGATTGGCATGGTCATGCTGAAGCGATATAGTGATGCCGTTAGAGATGGCGATCGCATTCTGGCGACTATATGCGGTAATGGACTTTCTAATGATGGTAAAGGTAAGCACATTCTCAGTCCTAATTCCAAGGGTCAAACCTTAGCTTTTGAGAGAGCTTATACAGAAGCAGAAATAACTCCCCAAGCAATTGATTACATGGAGTGTCACGCGACTGGGACTTTGCTGGGAGATACCACAGAATTGAATTCCATTGACAGCTTCTTTGGTAAATATCAAGCATCTCCAATGGTAGGTTCTACCAAAAGTAATGTTGGTCATTTACTAGTTGCAGCCGGTATGGTGAGCTTGACCAAGACAATTTTCAGTATGTCTCATGGTGTAATTCCCCCCACGATTAATATTACCGAACCGATTAGTTCTGAAAATAGTGTCATTTCTCCACAAAACATTGTCAGAACTGCAACCCAATGGCCAAATAAACAGCCAACTAAATACGCAGCTTTAAGTGCTTTTGGTTTTGGTGGTACTAACTCGCATCTAATTTTGTCACAGGGGGAATAATCAAATGAGTCATACACAGAAAATAGTTATTGTCGGAATGGATGCATTTTTTGGTGAATGCAATGGTTTGGATGCTTTTGAACGGAGCATTTACGATGGTAAACAGCATTTTATTCCCCTACCAGAAAAAAGATGGTATGGTATCAACGAACAAGAAAATCTCCTGCAAGGAATACGGTTTACCTGAAGGTAAAGCACCCGTGGGAGCATATATTACCGATTTTGAAGTTGACACTTTAGCTTACAAAATCCCTCCCAATGAAGTGGAGAACCTGAATCCTCAACAACTATTATTATTGAAGGTTGCTGACCGCGCTCTCAAAGATGCGAATATAGCTCCAGGGAGCAATGTGGCAGTTATTATCGCTGCGGAAGCAGATTTATCTGTTCACCAGCTACAACAGCGATGGAATCTATCCTGGCAAATTAAAGATGGTTTGAACGCCGCAGAAATCTCTTTACCATCTGAAAAAATTACCCAACTGGAAACCATCGTTAAAAATAGTCTGCATCAACAAGTGGAACTTGGTGAATATCTCAGTTATGTTTCCAACATTATGGCTAGTCGGATTTCCTCATTATGGAATTTCACAGGGATCCTTCACTATTAGTGCTGTGGAAACTGCTACTTTTAAGGCTTTAGAGTTAGCAGAAATGCTCTTGGTATCTGGGGAAGTAGATGCAGTGGTTGTAGGTGCAATTGATTTAGCAGGTGGTTTGGAAAATGTCCTGTTACGCAGTCAATTTGCCACATTTAATACTGGTGCTAATACCTTAAGTTATGACCAAAAAGCCAATGGTTGGAATGTAGGAGAAGGTGCAGGGGCGGTAGTGCTGAAGCGTCAATAAATAGCCTTAGAAAATCATGACCGCATCTATGCAGTAATTGATGCTGTTAATATTGGACAATCTTCTTCTGTGGCTGTAGATGCAGCGCAAATTAATCAAGTCTGCACCCAAGCTTTCCAAACGCAGGTATTCAACCCACAGAAGTCAATTATTTGGAGGTCTGCGGTAGTGGTATTGCCCAGGAAGATGAAGCGGAAATTACGGTTTATTACAAGCTTATCCTCCGGTGGGAAATGGTCTACATTGTGCCATTGGTAGTGTGAAAGCTAATATTGGTAATACCTTTGTGGCTTCGGGAATTGCTAGTTTAATTAAAACTGCACTTTGTCTTTATTATCGGTATATTCCTGCTACTCCTAATTGGTCTGGTGTGAAAAAGCCGCAAGTATGGGAAGGTAGTCCTTTTTATGTTGCTAGTGAATCCAGACCTTGGTTTTTAGCATAAAGATGGTAATCGCAGAATTGCCGCGATTAATGGTATGGGTTGTGATGGCACTTATGCCCACTTAATCTTATCCGAAGAAACCGACTCAAACGGAACGAGATAATCGGTATTTGCAACAAGTCCCTTATTATCTATTCCCTGTTGCTGCTAATGATCGTCAGCTCAATCCTAGCAACTATTAAACAATCTGCAACAATCAATTACAGATAGTAATTCTTTAAACTGCTGCTAGTCAGACTTTTGCTGAATTTCAACAACATTCTCAAGCTGAATATGCTTTAGCTATCACTGGACGTAACCAAAAAGAATTACTCAAAGAAATTAATCTGCTCACAAAGGTATAAATAATGCCTTTGAAAAAGGTACAGATTGGCAAACTCCCATTGGTAGTTATTTTCACCAGTAAACCATTAGGGAAGAAAAGCGAGGTTGCTTATGTTTATCCCGCAGCCGTTAACTCTTATGTGGGGATTGGTCGGAGTGTGTTCCGCTTATTCCCTAAAGTATTTGAGGATTTAAAGGCAATAATCTTTACAAACGTGCTGCTGATGTCGAAAAATTAGTTTATCCCAGAAGTTTGCCAAAATTGTCAACTCGACAACTAGAAACTTTAGAAAAGCAATTGCTAGAAGATTCTCTAGCCATGTTTGAAAGCCGAAATGCTTTTGCTCGATACATGACCGCTATTTTCCGGGATGATTTTCAAGTCAAACCAAAATATGTTTTTGGTTATAGCTTGGGAGAAACTAGTATGATGGTAGCTCAGGGGGTGTGGAGTGATTTTGAAGGTGGTAGTAATACTTTAAATTCCTCTCCCTTGTTTGGGGATAAGTTATCAGGCCCTAAAAATGCAGTGCGCGAATATTGGGGTTTAACCGGAGATACCAAAATTGTTTGGAGTAACTATGTATTGATGGCTACTCCTGCCCAAGTTAGGGAATGTATTAAACCGGAAAAACGTGTCTATTTAACCCAGATTAATACACCCGAAGAAGTTTTAATTGCTGGTGAAGAAGCAGCTTGTCAGCGAGTGATTAAAACTCTCGGCTGTAATGCATTTCCGGCTCCCTTTGACCATTTGATTCATTGCGAAACCATGCGATCGCAATATGGGGAAATTAAGAAGGTAAATACTTTACCGACCCAAAATATTCCCGATATTACATTTTACTCTGCTGCTGAGTATAAACCCATAGAATTAACTAGTGAGGCGATCGCACATAATATTGCGACTGGATTGTGTCAAGAACTAGATTTCCCCAAATTAGTCAACCGAATTTGGGATGATGGAGCCAAAATCTTTATCGAAGCTGGTGCGGGTGGGGTTTGTTCTCGCTGGATTGACAAAATTCTGGGAACCAAAGAACATCTGACAGTTTCCTTGAATCGTCGCGGAATGGAAGACCATACCTCCATCGTCAAAGCATTAGCAAAACTGCTCAGTCATCGAGTGAGTGTAGATTTATCACCACTATACAGTTTGTCATCAGCAACCACCCATCAAAGTAAATTAACACAAAGAAAAATTACCTTGGGAGGAAATTCCATTACTGCTACCATTTTAAGTGACGAAAATCGTCAATTATTTGGTAACAAGACCGCACAAAATTCTGATGAGAACAGAGTTAATTACCCAGAAATTCCCATCATTAACTCCCTCAAAGCCAAGAGCGATATGACTCTAAGTGAAATTAGAAATCATTTCGTTCCTGAATTTAAACCAGAACCAGCAAAAATTCCCATGAAAACTATCATTGATAACGTTTTTGAAGTTAGAGAACAACTACAATCTTCAGAGTCAACTAGCGTTATCACCCCAGCGACAACAGAGAAAGAATCCAGTTACACAATTAGTATGCCTCGTTTAAATCTCTCTCAGTATCAAAAGTTAAATGCTAATCATGCCAAGTTGACAAAAGCACACACTAGTTTCTTGCAAGCTAGACAAGATTTCAGTCAACAAATGAGCGAAATCATTCAATTGCAACTCACTTGCGCTCAAAACTTGCTGAACGAAGAAGTGTAATACCAATTCAAAATTCAAAATTCAAAAACAAGAAAGTCAGATGGTATCTGGGTTTCAGAGTTTGAACCTCTTGAATTATTTTACTGAATTGGTGTCAGGAGTCAGAATAAGCACATATCTAATTCTGGCTCCTGATGGATAGATTCTTGTTGGTAATTATTCAATTTTGAGTTTAATCCAAAATCAAAAATTCCGTAGTCCATTGCTGATAATTTGAGGAAAAACTAGAGTGACAACCGTAGAAACGGTACGAAATAAACAGGATAATGGTCTGAATTTTTGCACCTGGTTTAATCATCAAAACCAAGTGTGGAAAGGTTCATTAGATTGTATATCTTTTGAACAAGAAGCCATCAAAGATAAATTACTGACATTAGATAAACCTACTTATATCGTTAAAGTTGCCGGAAAAATTGGTGTTACTAATGATGGGTATTTATCACCCATTGAAAACTCCTCAACTACAGCAGTAGAATTGCTGCTCTCAGTACCACCAATAAATCGACAACAATTAGGCGACCCTAATTTTCTCTCTGGTTATGGCGTAAAATATGCCTATGCTACAGGGGCAATGGCTGGGGGTATTGCTTCCGAAGAAATGGTAATTGCACTCGGAAAACAGAAAATTTTAAGTTCTTTTGGTGCAGGTGGTTTAAGTCCAGACCGTTTGGAAACAGCCATTAACCGGATTCAAGAAGCTTTACCTCATGGATCTTATGCTTTTAATTTAATTCACAGTCCCAGTGAACCAGCCATTGAACGCCGGGCAATAGATTTATACCTGAAATATCAGGTCAGAACTGTAGAAGCATCGGCATTTTTAGACCTAACAGCGAACATCGTCTATTACCGAGCCGCAGGACTAAGTTTAAATTCTGCTAATCAAATTGACATCAAAAATAAAGTAATTGCCAAAATTTCCCGTCGGGAAGTTGCGACTAAATTTCTACAACCAGCACCAGCCAGAATTCTCAAAGAACTAATTGAACAAGGTTTAATTAGTGAATTGCAAGCAACTTTAGCAGCTAAAGTCCCAATGGCTGATGATATCACCGTAGAAGCAGATTCAGGGGGTCATACAGATAATCGTCCTCTCGTTTGTTTACTACCTTCTATCATTGCTTTACGGGATGAAATTCAAGCAAAATATAATTATGAAAAACCCATTCGCATTGGAGTTGCGGGAGGAATTGGGACACCACAAGCAGCTTTAGCAGCTTTTATGATGGGTGCTGCTTATGTAATGACAGGCTCAATTAATCAGTCTTGTGTTGAATCTGGAGCCTGTGAACATACCAAAAAATTACTTAGCTCAAGCAGAAATGGCGGATATGATTATGGCTCCAGCCGCTGATATGTTTGAGATGGGAGTCAAACTACAAGTTCTTAAACGGGGGACAATGTTCCCCATGCGAGCGCAGAAACTATATGAACTGTACCGCGCTTATGACTCCATTGAAGAAATTCCTCTCGCGGAAAGAGAGAAATTAGAAAAACAAGTTTTTCGGAAAAGTATTGCGGAAGTTTGGGAAGGAACAGCCGCCTATTTATCCCAGAGAAACCCGGAAAAATTAGGGAAAGCTGTCAATAATCCTAAATTAAAAATGGCGGTAATTTTCCGTTGGTATTTAGGCTTATCTTCTCGTTGGTCACTTACCGGAGAAAAAGGCAGAGAAGTTGACTATCAAATTTGGTGTGGCCAGCAATGGGGGGCTTCAACGACTGGGTGCGCGGTTCTTACTTATCCGAAGCCAACAACCGTCATGTAGTTGATGTAGCTGACCAAATTATGATGGGTACAGCATTTTTATATCGGATTCAAAGTTTAAAAATTCAAGGGTTGCAACTACCTGATTATTACAGTCAATATCATCCAGTTCGCTCGACATTATTGGAGATGTACAAATGAGTTTTAAAGAAGTATATACAGCCGAAGATATTCAATCATGGTTAGTAACCAATCTAGCTGAATTAATTGCAGTTGCTACCGACGAAATAGATATCCACGAAAACTTGGAAAACTATGGTTTGGATTCAGCCCAAGCCATGATTTTGGTGAGTAAGTTAGAGAAATTACTAGGATTTCAACCCTCTCCTCTGCTATTGTGGCATTATCCTAATATTGCGGCACTTTCACAACGTTTATCAGAAGAATTACCAGCGAATTCTCAACTGGAAAATTCTGGAGATATCAATCAAACCAAAGCTTCTCCTATTCAAGATACAACCCCATTCGTAGATTTGGGTGCGGAAGTTCAGCTTGACCCCACCATCCAAGCTTATAATTCTACTGGTGTTTCTGTTACCAATCCCCAACATATCTTTTTAACTGGGGGAACAGGATATCTAGGAGCTTTTATTATCCGTGAATTGCTCCAAGAAACCCAAGCGGAGATATATTGTTTAGTGCGAGCAGCTAATGTCGAAGAAGGCAAAAGCAAACTGCAAAAAAACCTAGAACAATATGCAATTTGGGATGATGCATTTGAGTCTAGACTGATTCCAGTTGTAGGTGATTTATCTCAACCATTGTTAGGAATTGGTGCAGAACAATTTCAAATTCTCGCTGCGAATATAGACACTATTTATCATAGTGCCGCATTGTTGAATTATGTTTATCCTTATTCAGCACTAAAAACAGCCAACGTTTTGGGAACTCAAGAAGTTTTGCGTTTAGCTTGTCATGTCAAAGTTAAACCTGTACATTACGTTTCCAGCGTAGCTATTTTTGAATCCCCTGTTTATGCAGGTGAAGTAGTTAGAGAACAAGATGATTTTAATCATTGGGAAGGTATTTATCTGGGTTACTCTCAAACAAAATGGGTAGCCGAAAAAATGGTTAAATTGCAGGCAATAGCGGATTACCCATAACCATCTACAGACCACCATTAATTTCTGGAGATAGCCAAACAGGTATTTGTAATACCCATGACTTTATCAATTTAATGGTCAAGGGTTGTTTACAAATGGGAAGTTTCCCTGATGTAGAATATATGCTGGATATGTCTCCAGTTGACTATGTGAGTAAAGCCATAGTTTATCTATCCAGACAAGAAACATCTGTGGGTAAAGCCTTCCACTTGCAACATCCTCAACCAGTACCATTAAAATCTTTAATCGACTGGATACGCTCTTTTGGATTTGCAATTGATATGGTTCCTTATGAAGAATGGCAATCAAAATTAATCAATGATGTTTCTTCTGTAGACAATCCATTATACACATTGCGTCCTTTCTTGCTAGAGCGTTGGTCTGATGAACAGTTAACTATTCCCGATTTGTATTTGACAGCGAAAAGACCTACTATTAGTTGTCAAGAAACATTGGATGCACTAGCAGGTAGTTCTGTGGTTTGTCCTCCCATTGATTCCCAGTTATTGATTACTTACACTTCGTATTTAATTCAAACTGGTTTCTTGAATATTGCTTAATGGGTTTTGAAAGAACCTCACCCTGGTTGTGAGTCTAGCAAAATTAGGGTGAGTAGGGAGGGGCGTATTGCAATACGTCCCTACTTGTATGTACACTGTAGCCTTGCTAAGGAGAGAGATTTTTTGTTGAGCTAAAAGTGTTAATTGCATCTTCTAGCGAAGCGTATAAGAATTAGTTGATGTTGATTAAATTTTCATCTACTAGTTGAGAGATTGAAATATAATGAGAAGACATATATACCTTAGATATGGCAAACATACATTGTCATTTTCAGAAACTAATTAATAAATAAGGGCGTCACGTTATGAATTTACTGACAATACCAACGCCATCTACTAAGAATTCACTCACAATACTAGGAATTGAAATCGACGATAGCTTATGCGAGCAAGCTAATGGGGGAGAATCCACATCAACACCAACACCACCAACACCACCAACTTTACCTAGTATCAACGATATTTTATCAAATTTATTCAACTACTCGTCCTATACGGCAAAGATAAATGCTTACGTGTCTTCTATTCTTGCCGTGCCGTGGCTTTATCCTAACCCATATTCTGATATTCTTCAGCCAAGAATCAGGCTATGGTGGTTTAGATAAGTGATGGAAGAACCTCACCCTAACTCTCTTCTTAGTAAGGAAGCTCGGTGTACACAAAAATAGGGAGGGGCGTATGCAATACGCCCCTACTTAAATTCCTGGCTGTCCCAATAAGCTTGATGATCTGTTATCTTTGGTAGTGCGATCGCACAATAGTGATCGCACGATCAGAGCTAATATTTTGTAATTTTTTTTCCATGAAAATTATTTTTGCAGGGAACAAATCACGCTATAGTTAAAGCATAAGGTATGATGTCGAACCCAAATTATATTACTTATGAAGTCTTGAAAGAAAAAGATTTAGAAAATACAATTCTATGTATATCTGAAGTGTTTTCTAGTAGTGAACCATTAACATTAGCTTTGGGGATAACTAGAGAAGAGTTTTATAGATTTGCAGAAAAAGTTTGTATTCAAGCGATAAAAGATGGTTTATCCCATATAGCTAAGGATGTGATAAATGACCAAGTTATAGGATTTAGAATTTCCGAAGATTTGATTCAGGAACATAGCGAAAAAGTCAATTCTAATTTTAATGACTTACTAAATTTTTATCCAATTATAGATTTAATTACACAACTAGAGAACCAGTATATGTCTAGTAAAAATATACAAAAAGGAGAAATAATACACTTGGTAATGGTAGGGGTTAGAGAAAGTTATCGGAACCAAAATATTTCTAAAAATTTGATTTTAGCAAATTTACAATTCGCCAAAGAAAAAAAATTTAAACTAGCAATTTGTGAAACTACCGGATTAATTTCTCAGCATAATGCTCGAAAACTAGGATTCAAGGAAGTTTTAAAAATATTATACAAAGATTATACTTATGAAGGGGTAAAAGTATTTGAACATATAACACCACATACGAGTTGTATTTTAATGGAAAAAAATCTCTAATTATAATTTTTCAAATTTTTGGAGTCCCAAAAAACCTGACTGGAGTAAAAAGAAAGAAGATTCAAGCAGTGAAGAAGTGGAAATTCCTATTCCTAGAGAGGAGCGATAGTAGTTTAAGTTTGGAAGCTCTCATGAAAAGGAGATAATTTAAAGATAGTGCTAACTATGTAAAGTTATGTAAAGTTATGTAAAATTGATGAACCTCTCTTGCGTTTATAGTTGACTGCACTTAAGCACAACTACTAGCATATAATGCCATGGAATGAGCTTGTGGGTTTAGAAAGACTCATCACTTCATAAATTCTGATCAAAAGTGTAAAATATCAAAGTATATTTACTGAGCTAAATGATTATTTCATTGAAGACAGTACTAATTTTTAGTACATAATTTCAGGATAATTACTAATTGCAAAAAGATATATACAAATGGGATACTTGGTTTTAATGAGAGACTTATACTGTGATCCTGAGGGTCTGGAAGGATGACAGTATAAGTCTCTTCATAACTTTTCCAACACCCGCTTAGAAAAAAGACTATAAAACAATTTATAAATATACTAAAGAGTATTAACTATGGCAGGTTATAAAAATAAACCAGGAACAATTGTCAATAATATCAAAAGTTTATTAAGAGAGAGATATAAACAAGGGTTTCCCATTATCAAAGAAATAATTCAAAATGCAAATGATGGAGAAGCGACAAATTTAGAATTTGGTATAGTTCAAGGACTGGGATATATAGTTGAACATCCTCTTCTGAAAGTACCTGCATTATTTTTTCTAAATAACGGTACATTTAGCGAATTAGATAAAGAAGCTATATCTTGTTTTGGAATTGATGCTAATGCCAAGGATAAAGGTAAAATTGGTAAATTTGGACTTGGACAAAAAAGTATTTTTCATTTTTGTGAAGCCTTCTTTTATATTGCTCGTTCTCAAGAGATTTCCGGAGGATGTGGTGAATTCATTAACCCTTGGGCTACATCTGATGGATTTGATTCTAAACGTCCAGAATGGGGTGAACTTTCTGAGCAAGACCGTTTAGGTTTAGAAAGTTATTTAATTGAACAAAATTTAATCATTCCGGAATCAAGATACTTTTTATTATGGGTTCCACTTCGGCAAAAGATGCCAGATGAACGTTGTATTCTGGCTAATTATTACCATGATATTAGTGCGGTTCAATCTCATTTACCTGAAGATATGGAAATGAGGATAGGTCAATTATTACCTTTGCTTCGTCATCTGAGAAGTGTTAAATATTGGTTAGAGGAAGATAGTGGTTTAATCAAACCACAATTTTCGGTTAGTTTAGATAACGAACATCATTGGGAACGTTGTATCTATCCCAATTCAGAAGATAAAGCAATCAAACCAAATGAACACGATTTACAAGGAAAAATTAATATCAATTCTCTCGATGAGAATGTAGCTGAAATCAGTTTCGCTGGTAAGGAAAAGATTTTAGCAGCGAATGATTTCTCTCTATTATTAGATGAAAATTTAGCTGAGACATCAAATAATTTTTGGGATGATTTACAACAATCTTCTTCTTGGACAAAAAGAATATCAATTAATGAAGATGGGGATACAGAAAGTAAACCAGATAAATCAATTCCGCATTGTGCTGTGGTTTTTACTAAGCAATCTCTCAAGTATAGAAATAAAGCTAGATTAATGTTGCAATGGTCTGTTTTTCTGCCTTTAACTAGTGATGACCAAGATGCTAGTATGGAAGGAGCAGAATCAGAAGCTTATGAAATCATTAATTGTGCAGGTGATGAAGATTATACAATTTTTCTGCATGGTTATTTCTTTCTCGATTCGGGAAGAAAATATATTGAAGGTTTGTCAAAAATCCGAAATGGTAAATTTCTGGAAACCACTCCCACAAATGAAGATGAAATGATCAGTCAGTGGAATTATTTGCTTTCCACTAAAGGAACTTTACAGCTTTTTCTACCTGCTTTGGATAATTTTGCGAGCATTCATGCTCTATCTACACAAGATATATCTAATTTATGTCAAGCTATTTCTACATCTAATTTTTTCAAAAGTCGTGCTTATAAACAAAGTATTTGTAGTCATTATCAATGGGTATTGAGAATTAAACCTGAGTTTAGTGCTTGGGAACTAATTCCAGTTAATGTGATTGTGCAATAGCTTCCTGGTATTCCTCCTAATTGGACAGTTTTTACAGAGTTACGTAACTTAGCAGAAGCTTATTATTTAATTCACCATCAACAACCCAATATTTTAGCACATGAAACTGCTTGGGATTGGCAAGAACAAGAAATTGTTGCTATATTAGCATCATTAGAAATAAAGTTACTTTTTACAGAAACGCAGAATGTTGATTATCTGGTTACTTTTTTAAAGCAAAATAAAAGAAATATTGGCAAATCTTTAGTCCAAACCAGTTTAATCAAATTCATTCGAGAGGTTTTTATAACTATTGATATTGAAAAACTTCAACAAGATGAACTAAAGAAATTTATCAGAAATATAGTTGAATTTATTCATCCTGAAAGAAGATTTAAAATCAAGAAAATAAATGAGGATGAAAAAAATATTCAACTTGTTTTGAGGGAATTATATCAGCTAAATATTGAACAACCAATCTTGATTTATGAATCGTTTGAGCCAAATTCCTCTGGTAGTAGTGGCTCTTTAGAAACTGAGCAAGTAAAATCTATTTTGAATTGTCTTAGTCAATCTCTGAACACAGAATCAAAGAAGATGATAAACAAGGCAATTATAGAGCAAATTCTTGAGCAGATTAATTCACTAGAAACGGTTTTAAATCTGGTTGCAAATTTGCCATTGTTTTTTGGATATAATCATCATCAAAATGTAAATTATTTTTACTCTTACTCAGAGTTACAAGAATTAAAGCAAAAATTTCTCCTTTTCAAAGGGAGTAAAAAAGATTATGAAACACCTATCTACACTGCTGTAAAAATAGCATTACCTGAATGTGAACTAATTTTTATAGAATCAAAGATTGCTCAAAATCTAGCCAAAACTAGCACTTTAAAAAATATCCCTGAATTTAATCCCCAAAGTTGTTTACAACTTTTAACCACTAAACCAGTTTTAGGAAATTCAAGTCAACGAACCAAGCTTTTGCAGGAGTTAATTAATCATGTCTAATCAATTGCGTTACTTGCTACATGGAAACAAAGAAAAATATGAAGATACTATCACTCCTTTATATAAAACTTCCCAAGAAAGTACAGTCTGGCAAAAATTGGGGAAAAAAGTTTTACAAATAAAAGGTGAAGATTGGAGATTAATTGATTCCCTACTGATTGAATATATTCCTTCAGCTAAAAGCGAAATATTAGGAATTAAATTATTGCAATCTGAAGAAGTTGTAGATTTAATTCGGGAGTTAGGAGTAGATTGTGTAGATGGTAATTTTCTCAAACCATCGGAAAGATATGAGTTATTGCGCTATATTAGTCAAAGACCTAGTAATCAGGAATTATGGAAATCCCTACCACTTCATGAAACCGTTGATGGTGAACTAGTTAATATTGAAGCAGAAGGAATATATTTAGAAAATCCAGATTTTCCTCTCGATGAACGTTTACAAGAACATATTGTGCTGATTCGTCAAAATAGAGAGGAACTGAATCAGGACTGGATACCGTTGTGGACTCCTGAGCAAGCCATCAGTACTATTTTAAATCTTCCCAATCCTAGTACATACTGCATTTTAATTTTAAATGCTCTGCAACAACTTTCTACTTCAGAAAAAGATAAATGGGAAACCCAGCTAAAAAATAATTCTTGGTTAGTGGATGTAGAGGATAGAGCAATCCCACCCAGAGATATCATCAGATTCCCGATAAAATTTCTACCATATCAACAGAAACTTCAGACTTTAGACTCTACTAAATATACTGAACTTTGTTTACCTAACTGGGTGAAAAATCATCAAGCATATTCTTGGGTAAAAAGAATATTTACTTTTTGGAATGAACAAACCATACTGGAAAAAGTTTTTCATTATCCCCAGAGAACAGTCAATCATTGGCGTAGTTTTTGCTTAGTGATTTTAGATACTCTCCCAGATATAGATATTTCTAACAACCAAACTATAAAAACATTACTAAGAACAGAAACATGGTTAGTTGTGCAAAATCAACTAATTGCTCCTCACCAGATAATTGAAATTATTCCCATAAAAATTAGAGAGCATTTATCAAGATTAGTTGAACTAAGTCATGGAGAATATGCTGAATTATCACTTTTAGATGATGACATTCAAAATCACGATAGCTTAAAAATCGTCAAAAAGCTGTTTTCTTCTTGGTATGAAAATGATGTAATTGATTTTATTATTCATCACCGTCAACCTCACTTGTATTTTGATATTATTCTGGATGCTTTAAGCTCTTTATTCAGCAATAAAAATGCCGAATTAAATGCCAATAATCATCAATCTTTAAAAACACAATCTTGGTTAGTAGATATCCAAGGTAATGCTATTTATCCACCGAACGTTATTCATTATCCATCTTTAGAAAATGAAATTGAAGAATTATTAATTCTAACTTCTAGTTCCAACATAGTCTCTTCACAATTAATTCCAGAAATTCGTAATTATGAAAGCTGTTGGAAATGGTTAATTCAAGAATTATTTCTAACTGAAGATCAGGTTATATCACAAGTTGGTTTACTCTTGAAAGAAGCAGATAATTATCAATTAGGAGAATTTGAAATTGATGAATTTCCCTTAAATGAAGTCTGGAAAATATTTAATAATGTTGATGTTAGTTTTTTGCCAGTTTGGAACTTTGCTCAACAAATTAACCCAACAAAATTTAAAAAGTATTTACTTCCTAATTTGTTAGGTAAACTCAATCAAGATTACCTGATAAAAATTCTTAAAAATATTGTTTCACTAAATGATGAACCTGATGAAATCACAATCAAAGTTTTTAATTCCTATCTAAAATTAGCGGTTAATCACTATCATACATTTCCAGAAATTTTAAGTAAAATCAATTTACTAAATCGTCGTAAACATTGGCAAACACCCTATAAATTAACATGGGGAAATAGAGAAAATATTGATAGTAATTTTCTTTTAGATCAGGAGCAGTCTATCATTCTAAAAATCTATTTAATGGATTTGCAACAAACCAATTTATTAGCTGATTCAAAAACTTCATCTATAGTAGTAAATAAAAGCAATTTTGATGTTTTACAAAATTATTTTCGAGCTTGGGAAAACTATTGTCCTACCGAACCAATTGGTGCATTTTTAGCTTTGTTATATGGTGCTGAAAAAAGTGTTCAAAATCTAGCTAATCTTTATCTAGGTAAACGAGATTTAGGTATTCTACGTCAAGGATTATTTGAAGAACAACCCATCACCAATCGTTTCTTTCGTATTCATGTGGGTCAAGCTAGCGATACCACTAGGGAAGTACCATCTATCATGGGGTTTAATTTCCAAGCAAGTCTTGTTAATACTAAAAATCCTCCCCATTTATTTGTGAGTAGA
Source organism: uncultured cyanobacterium (assembly GCA_963766435.1). Lineage (GTDB taxonomy): Bacteria > Cyanobacteriota > Cyanobacteriia > Cyanobacteriales > Nostocaceae > CAVXZH01. The sequence continues at coordinate 1,480,809 of CAVXZH010000005.1, read as the reverse complement.
CTTGCTCCTGATGTGACAGAATTAGAGTTATTACCTATTGAACTTCAGCAGTTTAACTCTTCAGAATTAGTTAATCTTTTGAAGAAATCTACAAAAATCTTATTAGAGCAAGTGTATGAATTAACTTCATCATCACTGGAGCAAATTTGGGAAGGTTTACTAAATTCAGATCAACTCGATATTCAAGTAGCAAAAGAATATTTAATAGAAGATGCATCATCTGTGATGAGAACATTAGGTGCAGATAAACGGATTCCAGCCATCAAAACTATTTTAACCCGTTGGGATGATTTACGTCACCAAAGAGCCGAATTAAATCAACAAAGTAAACCGATTGAACCTATCAATAGAAAAATTAAAACTTTGATTTCAGAACTATCAAATTTACTAGAAAATGAATCTTCAGAAAGCCAGGAAATTAGAGAAGGATTATGGGAATCCGTGCGAGATAAAATACATTTATATGGTTACCAAAATACAAGTATTCCTTTTGAATTATTTCAAAATGCAGATGATGCAGTAGTTGAATGGATGGGAATGTCATCACCGAAAAAACTGGAAGATACTAGAAAGCAATTTATTATCGTGTTGGATGATAATAAACTTCAATTCATTCATGGAGGTAGACCAATTAGCTGCTTTCAACATCCTGAACACCCCGGAAAACAATATCGTGAGCAGGGATTTCATCGTGACTTGGAAAAAATGCTCAGTTTCAATATTTCCGATAAAGGAGATGGAGTAACAGGTAAATTTGGTTTAGGATTTAAGAGTATTTATCTGGTTTCTAAACAACCTTATATACTTAGTAAAAATTTGGGTTTTACGGTTGAAGGTGGATTAATGCCCGCCCGAATTAATGCTGAAAAAACTAGTGAACTCAGAAGCATTTTAAAACGTTACATTAATTTAGCTGATGCCACTATCATAGAATTAGCTCTAGAAGAAAATATATCTTGGCAAAATTTACTTCAGCACTTTCTCTCTGTCACCAATATTTTATTAATTTTTTCCAAAGGAATTAAAACTTGTAAATTTATTGATCAGCATCATCAAGAAACTACTTTATACTGGAATCCCTCTACTTTTCTTGGTATTTCTGGAGTGGAAATCGGTACATATAATGATGATAATGCTCAGAACTCAGTCTTTTTATGTCTAAAAACTGGAACAGAAACAAATGCAACTTTGGTTTTAGGTCTGGTGGAGAGAAATGGTATTATTCAGAATGCGTTACCTAAATACACCCCCACTTTCTGGGTAACAGCACCAACCAAAGAACAACTATTTCTTAATTTTGTCTTGAATGCTGATTTTGAAATTACCACAGGTCGAGAAAGTTTAGTTAAGTCTTCCATTCGTAACCGTGATTTAGCACTTCAAATCGGAGCAAGTTTAGGAGAAGTTCTTTATAACTTTTTCTGTGCTAGTCAAGATAATTGGGAGGCTTTGTCAGATGCTTTTGATTTCATAATAGTTGATGAATATGATTTTTGGAACTATCTGTGGGAGGAATTAGCAGTTCGTTGGCAAAAAAACAACCCAGATGAAGGCATTGATATTATCCGTCAGATGTTGACAGGCGATCGCGCTATGGGTTATCTTATCATCCGTTGTCAATCTCTGCCTAGTGGTCTGTGCGGTCGCTATCGTCAACTTATCTTACTTGACGATGTTAAACACGAGGTTACAGGTAAACTCTCAGACTCAACCACTTTTTTAGAAGTTGCTGACTGGCCAGGTTTTCAAAACCAGTATGACAATAACCTGATTGCTAGCGGTAAATGGGAAGAAGTCAGAAATTTATTAGGAAGTCAATTAGTTCAACGTTACACCATCAAAGAATTATGGTTACTTGATGTATTGAAAAATGAAATCGGAAATAGTCAACCACAGATAAAACCATTGCAAGCTAGATATCTTGGTAATCTCTTGACCAAAGACTTTTTCTATAACTTAAACCCAGATTCTGAACTTATTGAAGTCCAGAGTTTTTTAGAGACAGCTTACTTTATGTCTAAAGCTGATAGTTATCTACCATGTCAACAATTATTAACTATTAGTTCCTCAGTGATTGAAGAAAAGTTGTTGGCTGATTTCGCACCCACTCACCGAATACTTAACCCAGATTATCAAGATAGTGCTTTAAATTTCTTCTATGCTTGTCGTTCTCGTAGAGAAAATATTGACAGAGAAGAAATTATTAAATGGGTGTTACAAGCAGTAACCGAAGCACAACGTCAAGCTGTCTATGTTTATCTATTAAACGGAGTGCAAAGAGAAGAAATAGCACCTGTGTTATATTCTAGTCGAGAACATTCTTGGTTTGCCAATGATAAACAGATTATAGATATTCTAGAATACATGGTCTTGATTGTGACTGAGCGAGCCGAACTAGCTGGAGAACCTGATCCTCTAGAAATTGCTAAAAGTCTAGAATTAGAGACTATATATGAAGAGGACGTTGAAAGTCATAATCCTTTCTTTGAGATATATACCAGTTGCACTAGCGATGATTTTTCATTAGAAAGATCATCACAAGAATTAGAAGAATTTGCATCTCAATTACAAATAGGGCTGAATCGTCAAAACTCTATTTGGCAAGGATATACATATCATTTCACTCACATTGAAAATGCTGTTTCCATTCTCAAAACTGAGAAAATATTAGCCAGAAATCTTTGCCAAAATTTCAAAGATTCAGCCGGAGCAAATATTATTGCGCGTACCAGTGAAAATGTGAAAGATTTTGCTCGCTTCTATTTTCGTCCTCAGACTCCAACTCAGTGGCATAATGAAGGATTAGGAAAGCGTAGAGGCAAGATTTATGCTCTTTGTCCAGTCCCAATTTTCTTCTGTTTCAACCTAAAACGAGTGCTAGAAACACATGGTAGTAAATGTGGTATTAGTAGTGGAAATTTAGCGGCTTTAGGCTCTCATTATGGCAATAGTACAACTTTCTTAGAAGAATGTTTTGATTTTGATTATGTCTATTCTAGCTTGCAGAAAGTTGGTAAAGAAACTTTTTTGAGAGCATCTCAACAAGAATTTATCATTTACAATCATCTCGATTTTACTCAACTCAATTTAGAAGATATAACTATTATTTGTCGAACCAATCAAGATAAAGAAACTTTATTAAACCTGCTGGGTAAAGATTCAAAATATATTAGTCGCATCTTTAAAGAACGCGAAATTGTCAACGAAGGTACTTTATTTTATAATCATAATCCTTACGTAACAATTAAAGAGCAAGGAGAATTCATTGATGTCCAAATTGATAACTACCATAGATATGGTGATATTGATGGAGAATTAATTCTTAGTTTTCCAGAACAACCCCCATTTAATCGGAAAATTGTTTCCCCATTTAATGACATTTCTCGAATTCTCCTGGATGACATTATTACTGTTAGCTCATCTCGTGGTCTTCAGCTACAATATAAATCTAACACTCGGATGAGCGTTCACTTTCAAGAGAAAGGTCACGAATGGTTAATTTATACCAATGAATCCAAGGATAATCAAGGGTAACTTATTTACCTCAAATTGCCAAACCTTAGTCAACACCGTTAACTGTGTAGGAGTAATGGGTGCAGGTATTGCTTTAGAGTTCCGCTTAAGATATCCAGAAATGTATACACGTTATGTAGAAATTTGCTCCTCAAATTTGATGGATATTGGTAAGCTCTGGTTATATAAATCCAACCAACATTGGGTTTTGAATTTTCCCACTAAAAAACATTGGAAAAAACCATCACAGATAGAATTTTTGGAATTGGGATTGCAAAAATTTGTCGATACTTATATAGAAAAAAAGATTACTTCAATTGCTTTTCCACTACTAGGAACTCAAAATGGAGGGATTCCTGAAAATCAATCCTTAGAAATTATGAATTTGTATTTACATAAATGTGAATTACCTATAGAAATATATATCTATGATTCTCATGCACCTGATGATATTTTTATTTCTCTAAAAACTATTTTCCTTTCACTATCAGAGAAAGAAATTATAGAAATAACTAGTTTGGGTAAAGCGTATATTAAAAGAGTTAAGCAAGTAATGAAGAATGATGATATATGTAATCTAGCTGATTTTTTATCAAAGTCAGGCATAGGAATTACTACAGTGAAAAAAACTTTGTTGGTTATCCAGAAATTTGACCCATCTCACCTACCTGACTTTTCCCGTTAAGTCCGAAAACCCTTGCACAGAGAGAGAGGCAGGAGGCAGAAGGAAAAGAAAATAAAAGGTTAAAAGTCTTGTCATACAAAGATTACATTACTCCTGCCTCCTGCCCTTAAATGACAAGACTCTGTTGGGATTAGCATGCTTACAGCGGGCGCTCCGCGCCATCGCTCCGCGCCATCGCTCCGGCGGTGTGTAGTCCATTGGGATTGGAGGGAGTGCATGAGAGAGCGATGGCGTACTCTCCGGAGGGAGGCATCGCTGATCATCAAAACTCTACAAAACCCAAACCCAGACATCCAGTACCTAGAATTTTGCATCACTGTGAGGGAATGGACATTTCTATCTTGTGCAGGTTAGGAATCAAGCGGAGTTAGCAACAAGCTTCCAATTGATTGCGGGTCTTCGTTGAAGTAGTATTCGCGGATAGCCTCCACCATTTCATCGGTGGTGATATAGCCGCTGCCATCCTTATCGATCAGGCGGAAAGCCACACGCGTATCGGCTTTTGGCACGTTGATCAACGTATGCATCCAAAGTTCATATTCCTCTAAACTTTGACGACCATCGCCATCGACATCGACGATATCCATGACCGCCTCGCAAAACGGACGATAGCCTTGCTCAAAGTTTTCAGGGGTTACAAGCATACTGTTGGCAAATGCATTCTTGTATTCAGCTTCGCTGATACGACCATCTGCATTGGCATCGGCAGTGGTGACAAGACGCTGCCAAAGTTGCATGGTGAGGTCATATAACCGCTGTCGCGCTACGGAATCAGGTCATGACCAAATGCCTCGCACATCCTGGCAACAGCCTGCTCGAAATCTGTTTTCTCGGCGTAGCCATTGCCATCAAAGTCGTATCCTTTAAAACGTCGAGTGAGCTTTTTATTGAGAAATGGTGAAATGTTCATAAGAGGGTGTTTGAAAAGTTAGAAGTTGAGTAAAGAAAGCTCTCCGGGTATAATCTGTAAATACGTAAATACAGAACCGTGGAGAGCAATGAGTAAACTATACTCCAGCAACCTAACAAAAGAACAGCTGACTCTTATTCAGGCTTTTACCTTCCCCAATCACTTGTCCCATATCAAATTCAATTGCTAAACCCAATTGTTCTGCATATGTACTAAGAGCGCGGACACGTTTACCTGTGAGTGGATGAGTAGAATTTAGTTCCATCCACCAATCCCAAGGGTTAAACATATCCCACAAAAAGACAAATAGTTATAACTTTGTCATCTATATTTTTGTAAAAATTAACACTTACTTAATGTATGGCGTTTTCAATAGACATCTGGGAAAATTAATTATGCGTTCGTAAAAACCCTTGGTAGGGGCGTATTGTAATATGCCCCTGTATCATTTCTGGAGATGTCTAATAAAAAACCAGAGTAACATGATATTACTCTAGTCTATGTTCAGGACGCGTGAATGTGATAACAATGATAAGTGTAGCTATTATTACAATATTCGAGTCATTAGTTAGGGAATATGCTTATCGGGTGATTACATGATAAATATTTTGCACTCAATTAAACATCACCCAACCAGAGTACTTGTTGATTACCCAATCGGTTCACCCAATCGGAGGAAGACATAGAAATTCAAAATTCAAAATTCAAAGTTGAAGAGGTTGGATCAGGATTAGTTGAACCATATTGGTTGTTAGGATGGATGTTAACGGTATTTTAATATTTGTGAGATGAATAGTTTACAAGTTGCTTCTCCCCTAACGACCATCGCTCAATCTACTCGCCAGGCTGCAAGTAAGCTGGCATTACTTTCCACTGAATCAAAAAATCAAGCCATTGAGGCGATCGCTCAAGCTTTAGAATTGGCTCAAGTAGAAATTCTCTCAGCTAATGTGGTTGATTGTCAAACAGCAGTCACAGATGGTATTGCTAAACCACTTTACAAGCGTTTGCAATTAGATGAGCATAAATTGAAAGATGCGATCGCTGGGGTGCGAGATGTTGGTAAACTAGATGACCCTGTAGGTCAAATCCAGATTCATCGTCAACTAGATCATGGTTTAACCCTAAAACGCATCACTTGTCCTTTGGGTGTATTAGGGATTATTTTTGAAGCTCGTCCAGAAGCTGCAATTCAAATTGTTTCCTTAGCAATTAAATCAGGTAACGGTGTCATTCTCAAAGGTGGGAAAGAAGCGATTCGTTCTTGTGAAGCAATTATCAAGGCAATTAAACAAGGTTTATCTCAAACAGCAGTTAACCCGGATGTGGTACAGTTATTAACTACGAGAGAAGAAATATTAGAACTTTTGCAATTAGATAAATATATAGATTTAGTTATCCCTAGAGGTTCTAATGCTTTTGTACGCTTTGTCCAAGAAAATACCAAAATCCCAGTTTTAGGTCACGCTGAGGGAATTTGTCATCTTTATGTAGATGAATTTGCTCATCTAGCTAAAGCGGTGAGCATTACAGTGGATGCAAAAATTCAATATCCCGCAGCTTGTAATGCGATTGAGACTTTGTTAGTTCACCAGAGTATAGCAGTGGAATTTCTCCCCCAACTGGCAGAAGCTCTACAAGCACATCATGTAGAATTGAGAGGTGATGAAAGCACTTTGAATATTTTACCTAGTATTGTCAAAGCCACCACCACAGATTGGGAAACAGAATACAGCGATTTCATTCTAGCCATCAAAATTGTGGATTCATTAGGGGATGCGATTGCTCATATCAATGAATATGGTTCTCGTCATACAGAGGCGATTGTTACCGAAAATATCACAGCAGCAGAAACCTTCCTGGGATTAGTGAACGCTGCGGGAGTTTATCATAACTGTTCCACCCGGTTTGCAGATGGTTTCCGCTATGGCTTTGGAGCAGAAGTAGGAATTAGTACTCAGCAAATGCCTCCTCGCGGACCAGTGGGTTTAGAAGGATTAATCACTTACAAATATCAAATGATTGGAGATGGTCATATTGTCGCTACTTATACAGGAGCAAATGCTAAATCCTTTCATCATCAAGATTTGTAGACCCTAGTATAATTACTGAAGGATCGACTTTGGCAAAATCGAAAGCATATAGAGCCAGGGATATCCCTTGATTCCATTATGATGAGTATCAATATTTAATGGAAATCAGCTCTCGTTAAAAAACTCTCTGAGTATAATCTCTAAATACGTGGAGCGGGCATCTTGCCCGCCATTGAATTCAGTATGAGAACCTGGTTATTTCACAAAATTCGATGAACATAATCTCAATTTACCAGAAGCAGCAACATTACCATCAGAAATCCACCCTTTAGCAGGTGAGATAATGTAAATCCAATTTTCGCCATCCACTTCTGAAATGGTAGCAGGAAAACCATCAAGTCTCACAGTTCTACGATAGTTGATTATACCTAATTTCTTAGCATTTGTATTTGGTTCTTCACGAATTACCAAACTTTCCCTATTAGGAGTATATACACGGAAGCACTTAATATTTTTAAATTTTGTATTCACAGCAGTTGTTTTAAAAGTTTCATAAAAGCCACCGTTCTTCCACAAACAGCCTATTTCTAAATCACCCGTACCAATACGATTAGTTAAGTTACTTACTCTGAACCAATAGTCAACCTGTTCAGGCTTTAAACCCAACTTAGATCCCATGTCAGAACAGGCAATACCAAAAGATGAATACTCACTGGCATCTGAATTAGAGAAACCAAATTCAACATCAGTTTTTTTCATTTCTGTATCTTTTTGCCATAAACTCCAGCCTGGTTGAGGTGAGTTATTAATATTGAGGTTGATATTCGCTTTTAAAGTAAATGCTATTAAGATGGATAACATAATTATATTCTCTTAGCAACTCGTAAAAAAGAAGGAATAAAGAAAGCTTTTTTTATATCCGGGACTTTGATATCTTTACCTATAAAACCCTTACTATGATTGGCATGGAGTAAATAAACATTGATGGATTATTTTAATTGTAGCACAGTTAACGAAAATATAAATCTATACTTAATCTCATGTCATATCAGCTATAAGTAGATACACGAAAATAATGATAACAAGCCGCTTCCACCGCTTTTTTGGGTCTGATTTTTCGCGTTATTTTTCGACTTAACGGGAAAAGTCAGGTTTGAACAATTAGTAGTTGAGTCAAAAAATCTCTGAGTATAATCCGTAAATACGTGGAGCGGGCATCTTGCCCGCCATTGACGCCCCTACATCATTTCTGGAGATGTCTCAAAGGATGCTCTGGACAAGCTGGTGCTAAATCCTGATTCTCCATAACTGACTAGATAAATGCATAAAAATACTTAATATCCCATAAATGAGCTTGATAATTACGGAAAGCCCGAAAATTCGGTGAATTATAAAAAGGATTAAAGAGAGCATAAGAGTTCGGAAATAGGAACCTTATTGCCTTCTTTCCTAAAAATATAACTTGCAGATGACTGGGAAAAGGAAATTAAAAAGTGCAAATTATTCAGCGGAATATCGAATTAAGAGTAGATGATAGTTTAATGCGGGTTTATGTTGCATCACCCAAACCAGCAGGTGTTTATCCAGGTATTTTATTTTATAGTGATATTTATCAATTGGGTGGAGCGATAATTCGGTTAGTTAATTACTTAGCTGGATTTGGTTATGTAGTCGCTGCTCCAGAGATTTTTCACCGGATTGAACCCATTGGTTCTGTGATTGAACCCAATGATTTAGGGAGAATGCGGGGTAATGATGATGCTCGTCGCACTTCTATTGCTGATTATGATGCTGATGGTCGAGCGGTGATTGAATTTCTCAAACAAGATAGTTCTGTATCTCCAGATAAAATCGCTACTTTAGGATTTTGCATTGGTGGACATTTAGCGTTTAGAGCCGCTTTTGCTAGTGAAGTCAAAGCCGCAGTTTGCTGTTATCCCACTGGTGTTCCCATTGGTAAATTAGGAAAAGGAGTCGCTGATACTATCCAAAGATTTCCGGAAATCGGAGGCGAAGTACTTACAGTTTTTGGGACTCGTGACCCTCATATTTCTGATCATGATCGACAAACCATAATTTCGGCTTTGGAAAATGCGGGGATAGACCAGCATATTCTAGTGTATGACACCGAACATACTTTTATGAGAGATGATGGTTATCGTTATGATTCTGCGGCTACATCTGCTGCATGGTCGGAAATTACCGCTTTCTTAGCCAGGATTTTTGCTGGTTAAAACTAACTTCACCCAATTCAGAGTTGCAGTCTGTTAGGATAGAAATCCGGTATCAACTCATGATTTTTTTATGTCTGCTACACCTTTTGTATCCCCAGTTAACTCATCTACCCCCCAAACCAAAGAACTCTCTCCTCTACTCGGTGCAACGGTGGGGGAGTTAACTGCTTGGGTACAACAGCAAGGACAACCTGCTTATCGAGGAAAGCAGTTACATGATTGGATTTATCAAAAAGGAGTGCGATCGCTGGCGGATATTTCGGTATTCTCTAAACAATGGCGGACAGAAATTGCCGAAATTCCCATTGGTCGTTCTACTGTACATCACCGTTCTGTGGCTACTGATGATACAGTCAAATATCTTTTGCAATTATCAGATGGACAAATTGTAGAAGCTGTGGGTATCCCCACCGATAAACGCTTAACGGTTTGTGTTTCCACTCAAGTTGGTTGTCCAATGGCTTGTGATTTCTGTGCGACGGGGAAAGGAGGTTACAAGCGTAACTTAGCTGTCCACGAAATTGTGGATCAAGTTTTGACAGTCCAACAAGATTTTCAGCAACGGGTTAGTCATGTTGTGTTTATGGGTATGGGTGAACCCTTACTAAATACCGAGAATGTCTTAGCCTCTCTGAAATGTTTAAATCAAGATGTGGGTATTGGACAGCGATCGCTCACGGTTTCCACTGTTGGTCTTCCCGGACGGATTCGAGAATTAGCCGACTACCATTTACAAATCACCCTCGCGGTTAGTCTCCACGCTCCTAACCAAACTCTCAGAGAACAAATTATTCCCAGTGCTAGCCACTATCCTTTGGCAGATTTATTAGCCGAATGCCGGGAATATGTGGAAATTACTGGACGTAGGATTAGTTTTGAATACATACTTTTGTCTGGTGTCAATGACTTACCAGCACATGCGCTGGAACTCGCAAAACGGTTGCGGGGATTTCAATGTCATGTCAATTTAATCCCCTACAATCCCATTCAAGAAGTAGATTATAAACGCCCGACTAGCGATCGCATTAACGCTTTCTTTAAAACCCTCCAAGAGCAAAACACTGCGGTGAGTGTTCGTTACTCCCGTGGTTTAGAAGCTGATGCTGCTTGTGGACAACTGAGAAGAAGGAATCAGGAAATATCCTTAACAAAGTAGAATGATTAAAGATTTAGTGAATGGTTAAACATCAACTAAATCTTTCTACTTTTTGATATAAATACCGGGAGCGTAAGCCTCAATGACTTTACCAGTCCGAGTACAACTAATCATTAAATAATCACAACTAGGGCATTGTGTTCGGGTTAATTGACTAGCAATAATATAATGACGTTCAGTGCACTACCGCAGTTTGGACAACAAACTTTTTGTATGGTCTGCATTTTAAAACCCCTGATTGGAATAAATTTCTGAAAAAGTGTTTAAAAAATACTCAAATTTGACACACCAACACCTATCAGTTGGGAGATTTGAGCGATTATCCCTGAAGTTGATCTATGAAATTTTTTGATCTTCTCTGATTATCCTAATCTTCACCGGAATTTAGCACCATACCTTAGATATATAAATTAATTTTCTCTATGAATAGTAGCTACTTTTGTAGTGATCCCTATAGTTTAGGCTTTGAGATAGACGTGTTTATAGCTAAAGCTACAAAAAAAAGCTATTTTTGTATTTAATCTTTAAAAACCAATAAAAACTGTAGTTTAAGTTACCAAATCCTTGTTTTAAGATTTAATTAATTTTTGGTTATCCTTTAGTATTCCCATCCCTGCAACCTACTCAATGTTATTATTACTCATAACCGCAAAAGTACATAAAATCGAAATGTAACAACAAGTAGGGGCGTATTGCAATACGCCCCTTCAGGTACGCCGTAGTACCTTTCACCACTAATTAAAGAGCGTCTCTTTTACCTAATTGATAAACACCCGCACCGATAGCACTTAAGATACCGATACTAATTCCCCAGCTACCACCTAAACTGATATCCAAAAACCAGTTAAATAAAGCACCCATGATTAAAAACGGGATGATGCTGAATAATGAAGCGTAAAAAGCATTTTGGGATTCTCTCGCTTTACGAGTTCTTTCAAATTCTGTCTTGCTAGTGTAAAGCGATCGCTCTGCAAAATTAAACCAACGGTTTAGCTGCTCGATCACCCATTCACTCACCGAAGAGAAGGTTAAGTAAAGGACTAACGACCATAAACTAGCACCAGCAATGGCGATCGCGTTAAACTCCAATGGGAAAGGCAGAATTTCATTTAGCATAGCTTGGGGGATTCCTGAATAGTCTATAAGCTCCTTTCTCTAAAATAGTGGTCTGATAAGGATTTTCATAGATTTTATTTGATATTTTTTGGTATTGATAGTTACATTAATTCACAGAATGTTTGAAAAGTCAAAATGGCCACTGTCATGCGTTCTATTTGCGTCATCACCCCTTCTCCCCTTTTTTCCCCAAATCTTGGTAAACTCATATTAACTTGAAACGGATTTACTTCTTATAGCCCCAAAATAGGCAAAAATCAAGCTAAGAAGAAGAAGAAAATGCAAGAACAATCTCGTCGAAAGAATCGCTCTAAGAAAAAATGAATAGTCAGTAAATCCATCTTCACAAAAAGAAATTATAAACTTGATTATGAGCATCTTGATACCTGATGATATTGTCCGAGTCAGCAAAATGACGGAAGGTGAACTAAAATTAGAAATCGCGATTATGCTTTATCAACAAGGAAAAATCGGTAGTGGTAAAGTTCGTGCTTGGACTGGACTTACAGTAATTGAGTTTCAGCATCAACTTGCTTTACGGGGACTGTGTATCAATTATGATGTAGAGGATTTTCAATCAGATGTCAAAACCCTAGAATCAATGGGATTGTTGTGATTGTTGTCAGCGATACAGCACATTTTTCTTGTACTGTCATTAAGTACACTTAGTAGGGGCGTATGCCATACGCCCCTACTATTGGTAAACATTTGTAAATTTATAGATAATTTTTTCTCTGTGGATAGAAAAGCAATCAAGGAAAACTTCACCTAAGACCATTTCGTGAAAATCCTGATCCAAATGCAATGGCTAAAACACAGATATAATCCAACCTTCTGGTTTTGGAATTTTGAATTGGGATGATGCTACTTCACAACCAGGTAAAAATATGATATGTATTACTTTTAACATCAAAAACAGCCAATCACTAAATGTTGTCGGGACTATTAAATTTCACAAATCCAACAACAATGAATGAAGCAGTACATATTCACCAACTAATTGCAAAAGTCTGTCAGCATCCACGGGGTAGTCGAGAACGACAGACAGGACTGAATGAAATTATTTACCGAATTCAGCAGTCGGGTAAACTTTTCAGAGGTGATGGTGTACCTAATCGTGAAGATGCTCTCCAGGAAACTTGGTTGTACTTCTGTCGTAATATTGATTACTTTGACCCAGAGCAAGCAAATGTGTTTACTTGGTTAAATAAATATCTCCACTATCGACTGCTGGATTGTCATCGCCAGTTCTCCCAGGAAAAGTCATCAACAGACTCAGACCATCCCCTTATCAAACCACGAAATTATCGACCCATTAGATAATTTAATTGCTCATCCAGAACCACCACCTATTCTGGAAGAAATTCATCAATGGTTGCAAACAGAAGCTAGTAAGTTACGTCGGATTCATATTCGCGATCGCCCAGATATAAATTGTCAGGTTTTAATAGCAGACCGCTTACCACCAGAAATACCTTGGTCGGAATTAGCTCAAAAATATGGAGTGGCGATCGCAACCCTGAGCAACTTTTATCAACGACAATGCTTTCCCCTCTTATTAAATTTTGGTAAATCCCAAGGTTATCTCCATCATGAGTAAATCCATTGATCAACAAATCATTACTATCCCTATTCCTGCATCATCTCGACAAATTGCTCAAGAATTTGCTCAAGAACAATCTGTATTAGCCAAAGCCAAGCAAATCTATCTTAATACTTTATCTGTGTTAGTAGTTAATACTTACTTGCAAATGTTAGATATTCCTACAAATCTAGAAGCTAGTTATAGTATGAATTCTGTGGGAAGACTCTGTGCAGATGTAGCGGATTTACTACTGACAGGAGTTGGACATTTAGAATGCCGATCTGTGAGAATTAATGAAGATAACTGCCATATTCCTCCAGAAGTTTGGGATGACCGGATTGGTTATGTAATTGTTCAGTTAGATATAGCTTGTACTGAAGGAAAAATTTTGGGATTTCTACCCTCTATCAAATCATCAATTGTGAATATCCAACAACTACAACCTTTATCAGAATTAATAGTATATTTACACCAATCAAAAATAGTCTTCTTAAGACAATGGCTAGAAGGTATTTATCAGATTGGATGGCAAACAGTTGCGGAATTATCTAGTAAAAATACTCCAGTTTTAGCATTTCGCTCGAAACGAGTTAAAGGGATTGAATTAGATACTCCTGCCAAAATTAAGCAAGTAATTGAGCAATTATATAAAAGTCAAAAATCTTCATTATCTCAACCCTTAAAAATTGCTGATGACTCAGACTTCTGTGAAATATTAGCGAAATTATTGCAAACTACTCAGGATGAAGAAATTCGTTGGACTTTAGCAGAGATTCTCTGGACAGTAGACCCTGACCATACCATGATAAAAGCCAGACGGATTATGGATTTGGGTATGCAATTCGCAGGTTATAGTGTAGCATTAATGGTAGCTATTCTACCCAAACCAGACAAAACTATTGCTGTGTTGTTAAGATTGTATCCGATGGGAATGAAACCCTACTTACCTGCTAATATTCAATTAGCCGGATTATATGCCAATGGTGAACCTTTCTTAGAAGTTGCAGCCCGAAATCAAGATGACTATATTCAATTAAAATTTAGTGCGGAATTCGGTGAGCAATTTGGGGTGAGAGTTAGTTGGGAGAATGCGACGATTACTGAAAATTTTGTTGTTTAATACTTAAAAGGACATAAATTGTGAGTAAGTTGGTTGTCTTTGAAATTGGGGAAGGAGATTTTCAACGAGGATTCCGTGTTAATCTCAAGATTGGGGAAGAGGGAAAACCCCATTCGGTAGAAATTTCTACGACATTACCTCCCGCACCAGAAATTCCAGAACGATATCATGATTGGCAATCAACTTATCGACGTTTAGAAAAAATTTGGCGAATTATTTTACCACCAATTCAAGTAACTAATGTTTCCAGTAGAGATGAATGTTCTCAAGCTGCTAATGCCTTGGTTGTCAGTCTTAATCAATGGTTAAATCAAGAATCTGTACAAAAAGAATTACAATGGAAGTTATTACCTACGGTGAAAAAATCGGAGGAAGTACATTTTATTATCAAAACTCAAAATTCTTTAATTAGAAGACTCCCCTTGCATTTATGGGATTTCTTTCAATCCTGTTATCCTCATGCAGAAATTGCTATTTGTTCTGAATATGAACCATCATTACAACACCTAAAATATAAAGTTAAAATTCTTGCCCTTCTCGGTCATAACCAGGGACTTGATATTCAAAAAGATTTAGATTCATTAGTAAAACTACCAGTAACTAAAGTTGAATTACTCCAAGAACCATCCCGGAAAGAATTTACTAATAAGTTATGGAATAAATCTTGGGATATTCTCTTTTTTGCTGGACATAGCTTTAGTACAGACGGTGATAATCAAGGGCAAATTCAAATTAATCAAAATGAGAGTTTATCTCTAGATACTTTTCGGAATTCTCTCAAAAATGCGGTGCGAAAAGGTTTGAAGTTAGCTTTCTTTAACTCCTGTGATGGATTAGGATTAGCTAAGAGTTTGGCTGATTTGAAAATTCCCTATATAATTGTGATGCGGGAACCTGTTCCAGATACAGTAGCACAACATTTTCTGGAGTATTTTCTCACGGCATTTTCTAATGGTGAAACTTTCTATTTATCTGTTAAACAAGCTCGTGAGCGATTACAAGAAGAATTAGAGTCTGAATATCCTTGTGCTTCTTGGCTCCCCGTGATTTTCCAAAATCCAGCTGCTAGTTCCTTAAAATGGCCTAAACAGCAAAATTGGCGGCAATTTTTACTATTAGCAATAGGGGGTGTAATTACGACAATTGGTGTTTATGCGATTGGATCTCACTGGTGGGAGGAATTTCAATTCTGGAATCGGACAAGTTATGGAGAAAAAATTTTAATCCCATCAGTTAACAATCAGGATAAAGAATTAGGTGTAGAAGCATTCTTACACCAAGATTATGGTAGAGCATTTTTAAAATTCCAAAATGCATTGCAGCAACTTCCAAATGATCCAGAAACGCTGATATACTTAAATAATGCTGAAATCGGAAATCGCTCCAATTTTGCCGTTGCTGTCTCAGTTCCCATCAGCAGTAATAAAAATGTAGCGCAAGAAATTCTGCGGGGAGTTGCTCAAGCTCAACATGAAATAAATCATCAAAGTCGGATGCAGGGAAAATTCCTCAAAATTAAAATTATTGATGATGCCAATGACATAACTATCACTCGAAAAATCGCTGATAAATTAGTAGAAGATTCAGACATTATTGCCGTTATTGGACATAATGCTAGTGATGCATCTGTAGTAGCTGCACCAATATATGAAAAAGGTAAGTTAGTGATGATGTCATCTACTAGCTTTTCCCAAAAGCTGACCGGAATGGGTTCATATATATTCCGCACTGCTCCCAATATTACTTATATTGGTGAATCTTTATCTAAATATATAATTGAAAAAACTAATCATACTAAATTAACGATTTGTGTGGAGAAAACAGCCGAAGATAATAAATCTTTTAAAGAACAATTTCAAAGTGGTATTTATAGATATGGACAAAAAGTGGAAATAATTGATATCAATTGTGATTTCTCAAACTTTAAATTTAATCCTCATCAAATCATTGATGAGGCTATAAAAAATCATGTTGATGGCTTTGTCTTAGCTCCTCATATTGATAAACTCAACAAAGCTTTAGAATTAGTTAAAGCCAATAAAGGACGTTTACCACTATTTGCTAGTCCAACACTTTACACATTTCAAACCTTGGAAGGAAAAGCAGATGTCAATGGTATCATAGTAGTCGTACCTTGGCATCCTTTAGCATTTCCTCACAATCCTTTTTCTAAAAATGCTCAGAAACTTTGGGGTGGTAATGTTGGTTGGAGAACTGCGACCAGTTATGATGCAACTATAGCTTTAATCGCTGGTTTACAAACTAGCAACAATCGTCAAGAATTACAACAAGCATTAAGCAATAATAGTTTTTCTGCAAATGGTGCTATAGGTAAAATTGGCTTTCAATCATCAGGCCATTCCAAATATAACAGTCAACCAATTCTCCTCAAAATTCAACCCAGTCGCGCTTCAATAACTGGTTACGATTTCTTTCTGCTCCAGAATTCCCAATCCGTGAATTCGGTAGATAGAAAAAGGCTGGCACCACCAGCTATCTCTAGTCAAAAACCATAATTTTCATTATTTATGAGGAATCCAACCATGACTAAATTAAAGTTTTTCACCCAATCTCTACCCTTAACCTTAGCATTACTAACATCTATATTCACAACGGTCGTTAGACCAGCTATTGCTCAGACTCCTCAGAAACCTTTAGCACCTGTTCAACAGCAAAGTCTACAACTCATACCTGCTCAGGTTCCTAGCATACCTTTCTTGATATATCCTATCGGCACAATCGTACTAATCCTCATATTTTTACCGAAAGTAGGTTGGATTGCGGGACTGATTGTGATTGGAGAGCGGGAAGTGGGAATTGTAACTAAAAAATTCTCTGCTAAAAGTCTACCTGCGGGAAGATTAATTGCGCTGAATGGGGAAGCTGGTTTGCAAGCTGATACCCTACCTCCTGGTTGGCATTTTGGCTACTTTCCTTGGCAGTATAATGTCCAAAGGGAGTCAGTAGTAATTATTCCCCAAGATGAAATTGGTTTAATTATTGCTAATGATGGCGCATCTATTCCCCCCAATCGGATTTTAGGTAAAGTGGTAGAAAGTGAGAACTTCCAAAATGCTCGCGCATTTCTTACCAACCACGGAGAAAAAGGGCGACAATTAGCCTTGCTGACTACAGGTACATATCGCATTAATACGGCTCTATTTACTGTGATTACCTCAGATAAAGCCACTCAGCATGGTATAGCCGCAGACCATCTTAAAGTTTATACAATTAAACCTGATCTAGTGGGGATTGTGACTACTTTGGATGGGACACCCATTGAAGACGGAGAAATAGCTGTTGCAATAATTGCTGGTCATGATAATTTCCAAAATGTTCAAACCTTTATGGATGGACATGGACGTAGAGGTTTACAAGAACAAGTGATGCTTTCTGGTTCATGGAATCTCAATCCCTGGTTTTTGCAGATGGAACAAGTGGTCATGACAGAAGTACCCATTGGATATGTGGGGGTGGTGATTTCATATGTAGGAAAATCCCAAGGAGATGTGAGTGGTGAATCCTTTACTCATGGTGATTTAGTCAAGCGTGGAGATAAAGGGGTTTGGATTGAATCACTACCTGCGGGGAAACATCCTTTAAATACTAAAATTATGAAAGTGGAGCTAGTTCCTACCACTAACATCGTTCTCAATTTTACAGCCCGTTTTCGAGGGGAACATGGATACGATTCTTCTCTTTCCGCATTGAAGTTACTTTCTTTTGATGGTTTTACATTTGATTTAGAAGTATTCCAAGTTATCCATGTTGGTGCTATGGATGCACCCAAAGTAATTTCTCGATTGGGTTCCATGCAAAATCTGGTGGATCAGGTATTACGTCCCATTGTCGGTAACTATTTCCGCAACTCGGCTCAAGAATATACTATTCTTGATTTTCTGACGGCTCGGAGTGAACGTCAAGCCGAAGCCGCAGAATATGTTCGTCAAGCCTTAAGAACTTATGATGTTCAGGCTGTTGATACATTGATTGGTTTGATTTCACCTCCACCGGAATTGATGCAAACCTTGACAGAGCGGAAAATCGCGGAAGAACAGGAAAAGACTTATATGACTCAGCGTACTGCTCAAATTCAGCGACAAGAATTAGTCCGGGAAACAGCATTAGCTGATATTCAAAAAGAGATTGTTACCGCAGAAGAAGGGGTGAAAATTGCTAAACTCCAAGCTGCTGCTACGGTGGAACAAGCTAATGGTGAAGCTGAATCCATTCGCTTAACTGGAAATGCTAAAGCTGATGCTTATCAAGCTGGGGTCAATTCTTTGGGGGGTCAGGCATATACTGCATTACAATTAATGCAAGTGATTGGCGATTGCCAAGTGCGAGTTGTTCCTGATGTATCTGTCAGTGGTAGCAATGGTTCTGGATTGCTGGATGCCATGATGGGAATGTTGTTATGGAATCAAACCGCAGCAATTTCGGAAAATAGTCATCACCGGGAACAGGTAATAGGAACTGGGGAAAAAGAAAATCTTGATCATTAATTTTGAATTTTGAATTTTGAATTGTTTACACAGTTATTGTTTTCATCCTGGATGTCCGTCACCAGAAAATCCCTCTAAAAATCTATCCTGTGATAGTTGTGACTCCAGTTTAGTGTTAGCAGAACGCTATCGCGCTATTCAACTACTAGGACAGGGCATATCTGGTCGGACATTTCTCTGTATTGATTTGACTGACACACCATCTTCCCTGTGTGTGGTCAAACAATCTTGGCAGAAAAACCATTTTTATCTTCCCTCTCAGATTCAAGCACTGTTTCCATCAGTAGAATTAAACCAGTCTGTTCCAATTCCTAAATATTTAGACCAATTTGAGCAGACTGGAATTTTCTATCAGGTACAGGAGTATATCCCTGGAGAGAATCTAGCTCAAGTTTTAACCAAGAAAATTACATTTGATGCCCAGGAAATCTGGCAAATTTTGACCAGCTTGTTACCCGTAATTCAGCATATTCATGTTGGTGGAGTAATTCACGGTGATATAAAACCAGAGAATATTATTTGTCGAACTTCTCTGGAACCTAATCAAAATTCCCAGACTTTAGCAAATTTAGTTTTGGTAGATATTGGTTCCATCAAAATATCTAGAGCAATCACCGCTTTGGGTAGTCCTTATACAGCACCAGAACAACTCCAAGGAAAACTGATTTTTGCCAGTGATTTGTATACTTTAGGAGTAACTTGCATTCATCTCATCACTGGGATTCATCCCTTTAATTTATTTGACTTGATTGGCCAGCAGTGGATATGGCAAGATTATTGGTTATCAGATACCATCCAACCATCCGAACAGTGGGAAAATCAGCAGTTAGCTAAATTGCTGAATCGTTTAATCGCTCCTGACCTCAATCCAAGATTCAGTTCGGCTTTAGAAGTGATGACTGAGATTCAGAAACTTCGCAGACCAAAAACGATGATTCCAATTTTGAAGCCGATAGAAGTATCACGTCAGCAATGGAAATGTTCTGCTACCCTTCGTGGTCATCATGGTTTATTTGCTAGTGTTAATGCTATTGCGATCGCACCTGATGGTGATATCTTAGCAAGTGCTAGTGATGATAAAACTATTCGCATTTGGGATATACAGACCCAGAAGCAGCTATGCATTTGTCGCGGTCATGATCAATTTGTTAAATCAGTGGCATTTCATCCTCATGCTGCTAATATCTTAGCGAGTGGGAGTCGCGATGGCAAAATTCATCTTTGGGATATCCAAACAGGTCGAATTATACAAACTTTAACCAGTCATAAACACAGCGTCAACACTGTTCTCTTTAGTCCTGATGGGGAGATGCTTGCCAGTGGTAGTGCTGATAAAACCGTGAATCTGTGGGATTCTCAAACTGGTAAGATCATCACTTCTCTGCGAGGACATATACTAGGAATAACGGCTCTAGCGTTTAGTTCCACCGCTCTTGATTCAGGAAACTCAAAACTCTTAGCTAGTGCTAGTACTGATTCAACCGTACAAATTTGGAATTTGACAACATTCGCATCCATTCACACTCTGATGGGACATACAGCAGCCATTAGAAGTATAGCATTTAGTCCCAATGGTAAATTGTTAGCCACAGGGGGAGAAGACCGTACTATTCGGTTATGGGATATGTTATCACAGCAATGTATTCGGGTTCTATCTGGACATCCCTGGTTAGTTTCTGCGCTCAAATTTTCCGCAGATGGAGAAATGTTAATTAGCGGTAGTTGGGATAAAACGGTGAAATTATGGGATGTGAATACAGGTAATGAGATAGGAATACTTGTTGGTCACGAAGATTCGGTGAATTGTGCTGATATTACCACTGATAAAAATATAATTATTAGTGGTAGTAATGATAACACAATCAAAATCTGGAAATCCTCATAAACAGTAAGCTTTTTACTCCATTACCATTCTCATCAGGGACAAAGCGATTTTAAATTCATTCAACTACCCCTGAATTTACTTGTGTTAGAGGGAGCCACTCTACCCACTCAAACTTTTGAAGGTCGTCAAATAACAGCTATTCAGGCTGCACGAGAGTTAGAAATTACACCAATTGCCAGGGCGTCAATTGCTCAAGGGCAGGAATTAGAAAAAATGTTACCTCTAATGACTTCAACCAGCAAAGAGTCGCTGACTATTGGACAGCAAGCCCTACAATTTACTCGCAGTATAGATGGTATAGCAACAGCATTGGTGGGAATGAAAAAACCTGAAAATGTAGCTAAAAATCTGGAATTAGTCAAACTCCCCACAAATTCTGATGGGATTTTTAAAACAATGTAATATTTATTTCTTGATTAAGAATAAAATTATGGCGAATACTATATTTGTCCATCAATTTCTGCAATAATTAATCGGGAGAAATTCCTGAGAGGATGTTTTAAAAGTTATTGAGAGGTGTAATTTCTCATGCTGAGATGTTTCCCTTCTGCTTCGGAAACGCTAGCGCGAACAGGACGCTAAGTTAAGCATGAAATATTTAACTTTTAAAACATCATCTTAAGTACAAATTATAAATAGTAAAGTCCTGATTCATCTAAGTATAATCTCAGCTATGATGATTAATTCAAAATATGCTTGGTGCAAAAACATACTTTTTTCTGGTAAATACCGAGCAATTTTATTTTCTGCTGCACTATTTTTGGGTTCAGATTTAGCTGTAATCATCCCCAATTTGATAATTTCTTCTGAATTAAAACAAGATGCTCTAATTATTAATTTAGCTGGTCGTCAGCGAATGCTCTCACAAAAAATTGCCAAAACTATTCTCCAAATAAAAATAGTTCAAGACATAAAATATTCAGTTAATGCTCCCCATCAGGAATTAGTGGAAGCATATAAACAATTTGATGAAACTTTATTGGGCTTAGAACTAGGTAGAAATGTGATTGGTAGTGATGGTAAATCAGTATATTTGTCAGGTGTAAAGACGGATAAAGGTAAACTATTAGTTATGCAAGCAAAAGGTATTTGGAAAATATATAAATCCAAAATTGACTTTATTATTTTATCCAGAGGTAATATATCTGAACCAGAATTATCACATGCTATAATCTATTCTAATCAAATAAATGTTAAATTATTAGATTTAATGAATCAACTGACTACAGAACAACAAAATATTGCAAATAGAAAAGCATTAAGTTTACAATTTTTTCAATTAACTGGATTATTTTTTGCATTAGTAAATTTCTTTTTCTTGGTTTCTCACAGTCTGAAAAGTTTAACAGAAAGTGATGACAAAATTGCTGAAACTATCCATGATTTAAAAATAGCTCAAAGCCAGCTTATTCAAAATGAAAAAATGAATAGTTTGGGACAAATTGCCGCTGGAATAGCTCATGAAATAAACAATCCTATCAGCTTTATTTATAGTAACATACCTTATGCTCAAACCTATCTCCATGATTTATTAGAACTCATAGAAATCTACCAGAAAAAATGCCCACAATCGGAACCAGAAATTGAGGGTTTTATCCAACTAATGGATTTAGATTTTGTCAAACAAGATTTACCTCATTTACTAAATTCGATGGCATTTGGAGCAAATCGTATACAGAATATTGTTATTGCTTTACGTACTTTCTCTCAACTGGATCAATCTAAAATTAAACAGGTAGATATTCATCAGAATATTGATAGTATTCTCATGCTTTTACAAAATCGATTATACAGTCAAGTGGAACATAAAAATATTACGGTTATTAAAGAATACGATAACCTACCATTTATAGAGTGTAATGCCGCAAATCTTAATCAAGTATTTTTAAATATTTTAACAAATTCTATTGATGCTTTGCAAGAAAATCTAATGATGAATATAAATCCTCAAATCAATATTACTACTAAGTTACTAGAAACTAATGATTGTTTAATTTCCATTGCTGATAATGGAGTTGGTATTTCCCAAGAATATCAACAGAAAATATTTGACCCTTTCTTTACTACGAAACCTGTAGGAAAAGGTACTGGACTGGGTTTATTCGTAAGTTATCAAATTATTGTGGAAGAACATAATGGACAAATTCTATGTTCTTCTAGTTTAGGAAAAGGTACAGAATTTCAGATTAAAATTCCCGTAACTCAATCTTAATTTTTTGTTTTATGTAATCAACACCATTCTCTATTTCCTATTTAAAGTTTAATTTTTGGCAAATGACTGCGGGGATTATAAGTACGGATAGCGCGGATTTTTTCATAATATTCCCGCTCTTGTGAACTCAGGTCTTTTGGTGGAACAATCGCTACTTTCACCATCTGATCACCACGTCCACCTTTAGCTAAAGGCCAACCTTTACCACGTAAGCGCAACGATTGACCAGAACGCACTCCTGCTGGCAATTTTACGTTAACATTACCATCAGGTGTAGGTACATCAATAGATGCTCCTAAAGTTGCTTCATCTGGGGTAATGGGAACTTCACAAACCAAATTATCACCTTCCATTTGGAAGAAAGAATGAGATTGAAGTTCCACTTTTAAATATAAATCTCCCCGTTGCTGAGTCATAGGATTAACTTGACCTTTACCTCTTACCCGTAATTTAGTGCCAGATTTAGCACCAGGAGGTATGCGTACATCAATAGTTTCGTTACCTACATTAAAGCGTTTTTGGACACCAGCAAAGGCTTCGGCAAAAGTTAGAGTGATTACAGCTTCGCTATCTTGAGCGGTACTGGTTCCCATCTCTTGAAAGTTGAAATCATTAAAACCAGGATTGGGTCTTCCGGTCGGAGGACGATAAGAGTAGTTTTGTCTGCCAGTGCGAGCACCACCCCCAAAGCGTCCTAGTAGCTCATTGACAAAATCATCAAAACTACCATACTGGCTAAAGTCAACTCCGCTCATATCCACACCAGCACCACCAGGGACGCCTTCACCGACTTGTTTCCAGTATTGCCCAAATTGGTCGTATTTTTTGCGTTTATCTGGGTCTGACAAAACTTCATAAGCTTCATTCACTTCTTTAAAGCGTGCTTCTGCCTGTTTATTACCAGGATTGACATCTGGGTGAAACTTGCGAGCTAGTTTCCGAAACGCTTGTTTGATTTCTTCTGGACTGGCAGTTTTAATGATTCCTAAGATTGAATAATAGTCTTTAAAGTCGGTTGCAGCCATCTACCAGCCTCCTGTAGGAATTTATGTTATGTTTTTTTCTAAGATACGAGATTCCCGGTTTACCAGGTAAAATCCCTGGTAAAATGATTCTGATTTTAAATTAACAAACAATATAAAAAATTAAGTGTGGTTCTCGCTCATTAGCTCTGGGAAATTTCCGAACTTGTCGATGAGATTCTGCACCCCCTATTGAAGAAAACTGATCCAAATGATATTGGGTTTGGTGGTAGGTTCTCAATCCCCACCACCAAATCTTTCTCACCTATCGGCCTATTCTCTAAATGATAGTACCATCTGGAATCATGGCATTTTTTAACACCACAACGATGCCACTGCGAATGTAAAAGCCTTGGTTTTCGCGATCAGCTTCTTGGACATTATCTTTATTGATAATTTTCACATCGTGACCAATGCGGGCATTTTTATCAATAATAGCGCGGCGAATGATGGTATCTGTGCCAATACCCACCGGGATTTCTGATTTGTCCAGGTTACATTGGCGTTCTACAGAAGCTTGATAAAAGTCCGCTCCCATTAATAGCGATTCTTCTATCGTACAGCCCGATTCAATCCGCGATCGCACTCCCAAAACTGAATGTTGAATCCGGCAGTTTTTCAAGATACAACCTTCTCCAATAATCGATTCTGTAATCTGACATTCCAACAGTTTAGTCGGTGGTAAATAACGAGGACGGGTATAAATTGGCGCTTTTTCATCGTAGAAGCTAAAAGGTGGCAATGGCTGCTGGGTTAAGGCCAAATTTGCGTGATAGAATGCCTCAATTGTACCAATGTCTTCCCAGTAATCATTAAATAAATAAGCCTGAACGTTGTAATCCTTAGCGGCATCCGGAATGATTTCTTTACCAAAATCAGTCCGTTCCAAAGATTCTTTCAACAACTTAATCAGAATTTCTTTTTTAAAGACATAAATCCCCATTGAGGCAATGTAGGGCTGCTCTGCTGCTGCTTCTTTAGTCAAGCCTAATACAGTAGTATCAACACGCATTTTCTCTAGGGCTTCACCTTTGGGTTTTTCACTAAAATCAATGACTCTCCCCGATTCATTAATTTTCATTAACCCAAAATCTGAGGCGCGGCGATTATCTATGGGGATAACAGACAGAGTAATGTCCGCATTAGTTTCCCTATGTCGTTGGATAAACAAACGATAATCCATGCGATACAGGTGATCACCAGACAGAATTAGATATTCATCTACGTCCCAATCTTGTAATAACCAGATATACTGACGCACAGCATCAGCAGTCCCTTGGAACCAGTTAGGGTTCTCTGGTGTTTGTTGTGCAGCTAATACTTCTACAAATCCTTCACTAAAACCAGTAAAGTTGTAAGCACGACCGATGTGACGATTTAAAGAAGCTGAGTTAAATTGCGTCAGAACGTAGATTTTAAAAAGTTCTGAATTAATACAGTTACTAACAGGTATGTCTATTAAGCGGTATTTACCCGCCACTGGTACTGCTGGTTTCGCCCGAAGTTTGGTGAGTGGATAAAGTCGAGTACCCGCGCCACCGCCTAAAATGATTGCTAAAACTCTTTTCACAAAATTTCTCCCGACTGCCTTTCAACTCTCACCTTCAGTGTAGGACTGTATGCGGCAGCTGATAATAGGGATCAAAGATTATTCCTAGAGATTTTCACAAAAATCTGTTGCCAATGCATATAATAGTATATTTGTATTATCAAAAAAGGCAGAGAGCAGGAGGCAGCTAGTCAGGAGGTAATGCTGACTCTGCCCTCTCTGTCAGACTCCTGACGGACGTGACTCGGTGACTCCAGTTATTTTATTTTTTTAGGGCTTGTTTACCCAATACTTCCACTGCTTTAGCAAATTGAGGGTCAGCTAGAGTAGCAATTTTATCTCGATCATGCAGCCATAAATCCTCTAATTGCTTATCAGTTAGGTTCACGGGGACATCTGGATCAATACCATGCTTATTAATATCTCTACCACTAGGAGTATGATATCTAGCAATAGTTACCGCTAATCCAGAACCATCTTCTAATGGTCGGACTGATTGCACTAACCCCTTACCAAAGGTTTGTGTCCCCACTAACAGCGCACGTTTATTATCTTGTAAGGCTCCGGACAGAATTTCGCTGGCACTAGCCGAACCTTTATTCACTAAGATTACTAATGGTTTAGTAGTCAACGCACTACCATTGGCAACTTCTCGTTCCTGCTCACCTTGACGGTCTATGGTCGAGACAATTGTGCCTTTATTTAGCCACATCCGCGCAATTTCGACACTCGAAAACAACAAACCACCCGGATTACCTCGTAAATCCAGAATATATCCACTTACTTGCTTCGTTTCTAATTTTTTAATTGCCTGTTGCATTTCCTTGCCAGCATTAGCACTAAACTGGTTCAGGCGAATATAGCCAATTTTACCGGCTGGGGTTTGTTTTTCGGAAAATTTTACCGGATGGATTTCAATCCGCGATCGCGAAATCTCGAATGGTTTAATTTCCTTATTACGCTTAATCAACAATTTGACTTTGGTATTGACTTCACCACGAATCAAAGATACGGCTTGGTTAGTATCCATACCCTTGGTACTTTTGCCATTTATTTCCAAAATCACATCTTTCGACAAAAGTCCAGCTTTAAAGGCAGGTGTATCATCAATGGGGGCAATGACCACCAATTCCTTGGTTTTTTCATCTTGACCTAGAGTAATACCAATCCCAATCAGTTCCCCAGAGGTTTCCACCTGCATACTCTTGAATTCGGTGGCGTTACAATAAAACGAGTGTAAGGGTCGCCCAGCTTTTTCAGCATTTCCCGAATCGACTTGTAAGCTTCCTGCTGGCTACTATAGGACTTGTTTAAATATTCTTGACGAACAGAGAGCCAATCAACCTGATTAAATGTACCGTCCACATATTGACGTTGGACAATTTGCCAAACTTCATCGATCAGTTCTTTAGGACTTTCTTTAAATAAAGCCTGACCACGTGAGTGGATACCAAGGCTAGTAAAAGCGATCGTTGAGAGCGTCACTGCCGTAGCACCCAAAACAAGCCTACTCTTTGTAATCACCATAATGATTTTGAGCCAGAGGGAAGAATTATAGTCAGTATGCCCAATCTAACACAGGGTCATTCTGTCCTGACTGAGCATTTATGCTTATTTCATTAAAAGTCATCCTTTTCGGCGACGCCTGAGGAGCCAGGGGGGCAAGGAGCAGGGAGCAAGGGGGAGGGAAGAGGCAGGGGGGCAGGGAGCAGGGAGCAGGGGGGAGAGGAAGATATGAGATGGGGAGATGGGGAGAAAGGATATTTTAATTCTCTTTCCCCCTGCCCCCTGCCCCCTGCCCCTTGTCCTCTTATCCCCCTGCCCCCTGCCCCCTGCTCCCTGCCTCTTCTGGTTCTACCCAACGTCCATCAGACTTAATCAAATTAATTAATTCCTCGACACCTTGGGTTTCTGGGACTTTTTTAATTTCTTCTCGACCACGATATAAAGAAATGTAACCGGGAGTTTTGCCCACATAACCATAGTCAGCATCAGCCATTTCTCCAGGACCATTGACAATACAACCCATAACTGCTATATCCAAGCCAGTTAAATGTTTAGTAGCTTCCCGAACTTGATGTAGAACTTCCTCTAAATTAAATAAAGTCCGTCCACAGGAAGGACAAGCAACATACTCCACCATAGTTTTCCGCAAACCTAGAGCTTGGAGAATGCTGTAACAAACTGGAATTTCCTTTTCTGGTGCTTCGGTGAGGGACACCCGAATCGTATCACCTATCCCATCAGCTAATAAAGTTGCAATTCCGGCTGTAGATTTAATCCGTCCATATTCCCCATCACCAGCTTCGGTAACGCCTAAATGTAAAGGATAGTCCATATCCAATTCATTCATCCGTTTAACCATTAACCGATAAGCAGCTACCATCACTGGTACTCGTGAAGCTTTGAGAGAAATAACCAAATTGTAAAAATTCAGAGATTCACAAATGCGAATAAATTCAATTGCTGATTCCACCATACCTTCTGGAGTATCACCATAGGTGAATAGCATCCTTTCAGCCAAGGAACCATGATTGACACCAATTCGCATGGACTTACCTTGATCTCGCAAAGAAATCACCAGAGGTTCTAGAGTTTCGCGGATTTTTTCACCAATTTCCTCAAATTCAGCTTGAGTATATTCAGTACGACTGGTACTGGGTTTTTCAAACACATATAACCCAGGATTAATTCGCACCTTTTCAATGTGCTTGGCAACTTCCAACGCAATTTTCATGCCATTGTGATGAACATCAGCGACAATTGGCACATCACGGTAAGTTTGAATTAATTTTTGTTTAATTTCTGCCAAAGCTTTGGCATGACCTAGACTGGGTACAGTAACGCGAATAATTTCACAGCCAATTTCGTGAAGACGACGAATACCCGCTACAGAACCATCAATATCTAGGGTGTCCTCATTAATCATCGACTGCACCACTACTGGGTAGCCACCCCCAATGGTGACATCGCCCACCTTGACTGGACGGGTTTTCCGCCGTTTAATTGCGGTGTCAAAGGCAGGTTGAATGATTGTAGTGTTGACAGTTGTAAGTGGGGGTAGAGTTTGCATAAGCTGATAGATTGATTTTGCTGTAGCTTAAACATCTTTTAGATTGCCACAGATGAGACTGTTTTAACTGATAAATGCAAAAATATCTTCCATTTCTAGCAACTCAAACCCAATCATTGATATCTGTATCAGTCAAAGCCATTCCTAGCTTAACATACTCAATCACTGCTGATTGCTTGATGTGTTTCATCATCACTGGTTCTCTAGCATCAGACGCAATAAAAGCCGCACTTAAAGCAATGTTGCGAATATTACCCACTGCAATATTTAACCGAGATAATTTAGTATAATCTATGCCCTACTTATAAAGACAATGCATATTCAATTATTAGAGGATTTATGCCAATTGAAGGCATTATACAATCAAGAAAAATTTGCCGAAGCATTTAGATTGCTTGAAAAACTTTTAGAGTGTTATCCGTATTCAGTTGAATTATTAGTTATACGTGGTAAGATAATTCAAGTGTTAGATGATTATCCAGAAAATATCGATTTGGAAACAGCTAAAGAGAGTCTAAAAATAGCTAATCTAATATCACCTAAATCTATAGAGCCTTGTATAGAGTTAGGCTATCTTGAATATGTATTAAATCATTCCGAAGATGCAATTAATTATTTTTATACCGCTAGAGAAAATGCAGAATTATCTTTAAAATCAGCACTGATTGGAGAAATTAAATGTTACATAGACATGAGAAATATATTTAGTGCTAGAGAAGTTATGGAAAAAGCAAAATTATTTTTTCCAGATGATAGTGAAATCGGGATTCTTGAATTTGAATTAGAGGAATATGAACATTGAATTTAGGCGGGCTTTTTGGACTGCTCCACTAACAATTAATAGGATTACCCAATGATTAAGAATGGTTCCAAATCAAAAACTATCGTAATATTTATTTCTAACTTTTTTGCTTATGCTTTAGTAATTTTAAGTTATGGCATTCCCCTGTATCCTTATGAATGGTCTGATGAACCTAGCCTAGCAAAGCAAGTAGATTTAGATTCTGTTCTAGTTATTTTATTTTTGTCTGCTTTAGGCTCATTTTGTGCAATTTTCGGGTTAATTATGTCTTACTTAAGCAGTAACAAAAAATTCCCATTCCAAAATTTGAAAGGTCTGATTTTTCCGATTGGAGCTTTAATTCTGTGCGTTTATCAATTTATACAAACATTACCATTGTATAGTGGTTAGTAAGGAAATAGCCAAATTAAATTTTATGAAGACGTCTTTGCCAATACCAGTTTTTATTTTGGTCTTGTTATTTCTAATTATTTTAGGTATGGGAGGATGGTTGAACAGAAATTATATCTTGGCAACTTCATACCTCATCCATTTTCAAAATGCCAAAACCGACGATGTTAAATGTATGAACCTTTTACAAATTCTGAGCGTTAGTCCAGAGGCAAGATTAAACTCAGTAATTCAAAAAAGCTATCCCAATAATTATTACAAAGTAAGGCGCAGTACTTTTTTGTGGAACACATATGCTGTCGCTGAATTGGAGGAAACAAAAAAGTCGATCACATATCACCAAGAATCGAGAGGGTCAACCTTGAAAGTAATACTCCTTAAAAAAGAGGAGAATGGTAATTTTAAGACTATCTATTCTTGTGGAAAATTCTTGGGTTAAAGTGCGGGGTTGATATTGTTGAAAGCGATCGCCACTCTAATTTAGCACCGATTTTAGGGTCTTAAGTCTTATATACTCCCCAACGCCCCAACGCCCCAATTCCCTTCCCATTAATAAGCAGGTTTAGATAACCAAAAACTAGCTAGTAAAAAAATAATTATTCCTAAAGCTGACCCAGCGATAACTTGAACTGGTGTATGTCCCAGTAATTCCTTGAGTCTATCTTGACTAAAATCGGGTTTTTCGTCAAATAATTCATCAATCATTTGATTCA
The DNA here is from genome assembly GCA_963766435.1 of uncultured cyanobacterium. Lineage (GTDB taxonomy): Bacteria > Cyanobacteriota > Cyanobacteriia > Cyanobacteriales > Nostocaceae > CAVXZH01. The sequence continues at coordinate 1,450,306 of CAVXZH010000005.1, read as the reverse complement.
GAATCCGAGCTTGTTTACCAGCAGCTTGACGGACTCCAGCCGCATCGTACATAACAATAATAGCAAAAACTGTAGCTAGAGCAAACTCAGGAGATGCCCAACCTAGAGTTTGCCCCACACCAGCTGCTAAAGCCGTTACTAGGGCTGAATGGGAACTAGGCATTCCACCAGTGGTGACTAAAACCCGCACATTCAGTTTCCGATGTTTGACGATCTCAATAACGAGCTTTAATCCTTGTGCAACGAAACAAGCTACCAGAGCAACCAGCAGCACCTGATTATCTAAAACTTGGTTTATGTCCTGCATGGTATTTTGGTGAAGTTTACTAAATATGAGCAGCAGTGTTTTTTGTAGAAACCAGATGCAACCCAAAATGGAGAGCATCTAGAGCATCTAATCTTAGCTTAGTGATTGCGACTAGTGATATAGTGAGCGATCGCCTGGAGAGGTAGTGCTTTTTCGCCAAATGACGCTAGTTCAGCACAAGCGGCTTCTACTAGTTGTTCGGCTTTGGAGCGTGATTCCTCAATTCCCCAAAGACTAGGATATGTAACTTTTTGTGCTTTTAGGTCTTTACCGGCGGTTTTACCTAATTGCTCTTGAGTAGCAGTGATATCCAGGATATCATCAATAATCTGGAATGCCAGTCCGATATTTTGAGAAAAACGGGTGAGCTTTTGCACATTTTCCGATGATGCTCCAGCTAAAATCCCACCACAGACTACAGATGCTTCTAATAAAGCCGCGGTTTTGTGGTTATGAATGAAATTCAAAGTTTCTAGGGAAGTATCTAACTTACCTTCTGATTCTAAATCCACGACTTGACCACCCACTAAACCTGCTGCACCTAGAGCTTTGCCTAACCGCGTAATTACCTGCAAAACTTGCTCTCTGGATACATACTGAGGAGTTTGTGTAGATGTAAACTCAAAAGCTAAAGCTAATAAACCATCTCCAGCTAATATGGCAATATCTTCCCCATAAACCTTATGATTTGTCAACTTACCGCGCCGATAATCATCATTATCCATGGCGGGGAGGTCATCATGAATCAAGGACATGGTATGCAGCATTTCTAAAGCACAAGCTGTAGGCATAGCTATTTCAATGCTACCACCCATCATTTCACAGGTAGCTAGACAAAGAATTGGCCGTACACGCTTACCACCAGCTAAAAGGGAGTAGCGCATAGCTTCATAAATTTTTTCTGGATAAACAATCGGAATTGCTTGATCCAAGGCTTGATCACAAAGCTTTTGTCGTTCCTTGAGATAAGCGGAGAGGTTAAATTTAGTTCCCTCTGGTGTTTTTTGAAGGTTATCCGTTGCTACCATGCTGACAATTCCTGAATTTGGAGATTTTCTTGCATATAAATCACAATTTTACGTGGCAGTGGCACTCAATTACTCATAGAAGAGTGCGGAATAATTATGTCTCAGTTAACCGTTGCCCGTAAATAGCTAGAAACAGTATTTTGCAATAATATAGCTACTGTCATCGGCCCCACACCACCAGGAACTGGGGTGATATATTCAGCGACGTTAGTGGTTGTAGACCAAAGCACATCTCCCACTAAACGACTTTTCCCATTGACATCGGTGATGCGGTTCATTCCCACATCTACCACAACAGCGCCAGGTTTGATCATCTCGGCCGTAATTAATCCGGGAATACCCACTGCGGCAACCACAATATCAGCATTTCTGGTGATGTTGGCTAAATCCAGCGATCGCGAATGAGCAATAGTGACCGTAGCATCAGCTGCTAATAGCATCAAAGCCATGGGCTTACCTACTAAAATACTACGTCCCACCACCACCACCTGTTTTCCCACTAAGGGAATTTTATATTCGGCTAGCAGTCGCATGACTCCCTGTGGTGTACAACTGCGTAACCCTGGTTCACCCCGAACTAATCTGCCTAAATTGACTGGGTGTAACCCATCCACATCTTTATCAGGAGCAATTTGATGTAAAAGGGTAATGGCATCCAAGTGTGGAGGTAAAGGTAACTGTACCAGAATCCCATCCACTCGTTCATCCGCATTCAGTGCCGCAATTACTTCCTCAAGTTCCCCTAAAGTAGTTTCAGTGGGAAAATGTTTACCAAAGGAAGCAATACCCACTTTAGCACAGGCTTTTTCTTTATTGCCTACATAAGCGGCAGAAGCTGGATTGTCCCCCACCATCAACACTGCTAAACCAGGAGGTCTACCAATTTTTGGTTGTAATTCTTGAATCGTGACCGCAAGTTCTGCATAAATCTTGGCAGCTAAGGCTTTACCATCAAGTAATTTAGCAGTTTGTGTATTCATGAACATTTCCTAATCAATTTGTTTCTCGTCCCAAGTCTAGATTAAAAGCAGTGTTTACTCAAAATCTATAACTTTCATGTATAACAAATCCCTGATTGTCCCCTTATGGTCAAATTTTAATCTGTTCCAACTCATCCCCAATTATTTTAGCTGTTTCCTCATTCTGGGACTTTGTAGTTGTACTTGTGGGTGTAATGCCAATAAATTCACTCTCAGCGCTAATGTCACCCCGATTCGGAATATTAAACCCGATTCTAACAATCAGATAACAGTTTATGTCCAAGGGAAAGTAGAAAAATATGCACCTCTGATCAAAAAATGGGTGTATCAAATTAATGATTCAACCGGGAAAATATGGGTGGTGACAAATCAGATTAATCTTAAAGAAGGTGAACAAGTGGTATTTAAAGCCAAAGTGCATTACCAAAGCATTCCATTAGCCGGAAAAGAGTTTGGGGAAGTTTACTTAGAGGAAGAGTAATATATGAACAATCAACGCCGAGAAGTAGCGATCGCCATTCTCTACCAAGAAGACAGATTTTTGATGCAACTACGAGATAATATCCCTAATCTAGTAGCAGCAGGATGCTGGGCATTTTTTGGGGGACACATTGAACCTGGGGAAACTCCAGAAATAGCTGTAGTCAGGGAAATCAAAGAAGAAATTGGCTATGACCTCCCATCTTTGGCTCCATTTGGCATTTATGATGACGAGAAAGTAATTCGTCATGTCTTTCAAGCACCACTGTTAGTAGAATTAAATCAATTGGTGCTAAACGAAGGCTGGGATATGGGGTTATTAACATCAGAAGATATTCGTCAGGGTAGTTGTTATTCAGCTATTGCTGGGGAAGTGCGACCATTATCCGTAATGCATCAACGGATCATGCTCGATTTTATCAGCACTTATCAGCAACTTTAACGCGTGAAACTATGAACTGGAGTCATCCACAATGCAATCAGTAAACAAATTACCACGCTGGTTAAGTATTGGCTTGGCGTTTCCCATCGTCATCCTTAACGGTTGGCTGTTACTTCAATTTATACAATATTTTCAACCCCAATTCAGCATTTTTTTGGCTGCTGTCCTCCTAGCATTTGTCTTAAACTATCCCATTCATTTTTTCCAGAATCGGGGAGTACCACGCAATCTAGCAATTACAGGAGTATTACTATTAACTGTAGTAATTTTAGCAGGAGTAGTGGTAATTATCGTCCCGATTATCCTACAACAGCTAAATGAGTTAGCGAATATTTTGCCGAGTTGGATTGATTCTGGTACACAACATTTGCAAGATTTTCAAAGTTGGGCATCTACCCAACAACTACCAGTTAATTTAAGTGGTTTAGTCACTCAAGCATTGGATAGATTATCCAGTCAATTTCAATCTTTCACTGGGAAAATTCTCAGTTTTGCTTTTGATACGATTGGAGTTTTAGTCAATGTACTACTAGCAGTAGTCCTGACCGTATATTTGGTTTTAAATGGTGAACGACTTTGGGATGGAATTTATCAATGGTTTCCTCCACACATTAGCACAAAAGTCAGAACCATACTCCGGGAGGATTTTGAAAATTATTTCATTGGTCAAGCAATTTTAGGTGCTGTATTAGGAGTGGGAATAATTTTAGCATTTCTAGCATTACAAGTTCCCTTAGCGCTATTATTTGGAATTGCCATCGGTTTATTTTCACTATTTCCATTTGGGACAGGAATAGGTATTGCCATAGTGACTTTATTAGTAGCGTTGCAAAACTTCTGGTTAGCGGTAGAGGTTTTAGGTGTATCAGTAGCAATTGACCAAATAAATTCTAATTTCATTGCTCCACGTATTTTGGGGAATTTAACTGGTTTAAATCCGGTTTGGGTAGTAATTTCTTTATTAATAGGAGCAAAACTGGGGGGTATTTTAGGTGTGTTAATTGCCATTCCTATCGCTAGTTTTATTAAAGATATTGCTGATAGTTGGAGAGAGGGGGAACTTGATAATTCAAAATTCAAAATTCAAAATTCAAAATTGCAGACAGTTGCATCTGAGAGTTTAGAGCCTCATTGATTTATGTTTCGTAGGGGCGTATTGAATACGCCCCTATGCCATTTAACTAGAGAAACAAATTTAGTAATAGAATAACTTAAAATGGAGTAAAATAGACAAAATCAATTTTATGGTTAGTGGGAGCTAACCAACGTCTAGACAGATGATTGGGAGGTAGACGCCTATTACCATCATACCAATCCTCACTCAGACCACAATCAATTACACCGTTTTACTACGTTTTATGAGTCTCCCAGAATCAAATCCTAGTCCTATAGACAAATGATACTCAGTTCAAGTAAAATACTTGACTTATAGAGTATTAGGTCAAACCAATGAGTGAAATTCCTCTTTGTAGCATAGTGATTTCATCCCAATTATCAGGTGAAATAGAATATTTAGAAACATTACTAGAAATGAGTTCAATCAACGTGCAAAAGTCACCAAGCCGTGTATTCGGTGCAGATGACATAGTTTTTATTGCTACAATCCTTGGTGGAGTAGCAGCAACAGCCAATTTGATTGATTATAGCATTAAAGTCGCTAAATCCATCAATAATTGGCGGAAAACATTGCGCGAAAAAGGAATAGAGCCAAAAGGTAAGTTAGAACATCCAAAACGCCCTGATATTGACTTAACTACTGCTACTGATGAAGAAATAGAAGCATGGTTCTCTCAAAAGTAGATATAAAAGTCCCTATTAATCCTGGGGTAGAAAAAATTCCTCAACCAGATAATTCTTTCAGTAATCAAATTCTGATCTTGTTTTCAGCCCCTCTACTCAATGAAGATTTTTTACCAGTAGAGAATTTATCAATTCAGAAAGAAATTGATTCCATTGCTTTAGTGTTAGAGGATATATCCCATCCTATAGCAGTAGAAATAGTTGTGAAAGTAGCAACATCCCAGACCCTACAAGATGTATTTTCTAGTCGTATCAAACCACTGATTATTCATTTTATTGGTCATGGGATGAGAGAGGCTAATAACACGGCTTTAGTATTAGAAGATGAAGTAGGAATTGCTCGTTATTTTACTGAAGAAGAATTGAAAATTGCCTTATCAAATCAAAAAGAATCTCCCTGTCAATTAGCATTATTGAATGCTTGCTACTCAGAAAAATTAGCAGAGGCTTTTGTACAAGCAGGAGTATTTCATGTAATTGCAGTTAATGCTGAAGATGAAATTCTAGATATTGCATATCAGTGTTTTTCTCGACGACTTTATCAAGCATTATTCAATCAAAATACGATAGCTAATGCTTTTCTAGTCAGTCGCAATGCAGTTAAACTTGATGATAAATTAAAAAAACTTTTTAACTCCCTAACTTTTCAGAAAGGAGTTAATTTTGATGAAGCTTTCAAATTTAGATTATTACCCCAAGTTCCCCATAATCAATCTCTGATTATAGAACCAACCGATTCTCATCAGGTTATTTATCCGCAATGGTCAAATACTAATATTCCTCCTAATAATCCCACCTTTGTCGGACGCAAACGAGAAATACATCAAGTAATCAAAGTACTGGTAGAGTCCGATAAACGTTGTATTGCTCTACATGGTATGGGAGGAATAGGTAAAACTGCTTTAGCTTATGCAATTGGTCAATGGTTACATGAGCGAAATCGCTACAAGGATGGAGTTTGGTTTATTAGTTTGCGTGATACTGATTCTGTGGGAACGCTGATTATCAAACTTAAACAAATTCTTGAATTGAAGAGTTTTGCTATAGAGAAAGAACTCAAAAATAGTCGAAGATTTTTGATTCTCGATGATTTGGATAAATTGATTGAAAAAGAATCTAATGAATTAATTGAGTTTTTGAATTTGCTCATAGAACAATGTCTTAATTTGAGATTGTTATTAACTTCTCGTGATTCCTTAGTCAGGGATATTTATTGTCATCAAGAAGAAGTTTATAGTATGGGAGCATCAGAAACAAGAGAGATATTTAAAAAATATGCTCCACCACCAGAAAAATGGGGGAATGATGATTTAATAAAGGATTTTAATCTGCTCGTAAAATTTCTTGATGGTTATCCCTTACCGATTAAATTAGCAGCATCTTATATGGTGGAAACTCAATCTACTCTGAAGATGCTTTGTGAGAACTTGATAGATGAACCATTAGAAGTTTTTGATTCTTATTCTCCTGAACAAAGAAAAGAAAAAAGTTTGCGGATAACCTTGGAACGTTCTTTTGAAATATTATCTGTAGAAGGAAAAGATATATTTCCTTTGTTAGCTTTCTTTTCTAGTGGATTGAGTCAGGATTTAGCTAGAGCTATTTGGGGTAGAAATGGGAATAGGGCTTTGCTAGAATTGCTAAAGTTTTCTATGGCTGAAAAGTCTTCTACTGCATCTGATTGGAGAGTAACGTTACCAGAACCTGCGCGTACTTATGCAGAAAGTAAATTGCAGAAAGGAAGAGGAATTGATTTTATTGCTCCTCAAGTTTTGAATTTTTACAGTGATATTTTTTGTGATAGAGTCCTTCAGCTTTTTCGTAATGTAAATAATAATAAAGGTCAGGATTTACTTTTGCAAGAAAACTCAAATTTAATCTTGTTTTTGAAATGGGGTTATGAGCAGGAAATGAGTTCGGATAAAATCTGTCGTAGTGCTAGGATAACTGCTTCATTAAGTCCTTATTGGCGTTGGATTGAAGCAAATCAAGACCCTTTAGTAAGATTGAATTTGGCTTTAGTCGCAGCGCAGAGAAATCAGGATGAAGAGGGAGAGGATTTAGTTAGAAATGCGATTACATCTCTATCTTCTAGAGGAGATTTTAAAAATGTACAATCGTTGGAACAAGAAAGTAATGAGCTAAAGTCTTTTGATTTTGAAACTGTCACCGTCAATAATAATGGTAAAATCATCAAACGAGAGATAAATCAAAACCGATATTTTAACCAACTCCTGGGTGATGGTATTAGCTTAGAAATGGTAGCTATACCTGGTAATACATTCATGATGGGTTCACCAAAAGGGAAAGGACATGATTCAGAAAAACCCCAGCACGAAGTAACAATTCAGCCTTTCTTCATGGGTAAATATCCAGTAACCCAAGCTCAATGGAAAGCAGTAGCAGCACTATCGCAAATCAACAGAAAGTTAGATCCTAACCCATCAAGATTCAAAGGGGATAAGCGACCTGTGGAGCGTGTGTCTTGGTATGATGCGGTTGAGTTTTGCGATCGCCTTTCCCAGCATACAGGAAAAAGTTACCGTTTACCCAGTGAAGCAGAATGGGAATATGCCTGTAGAGCAGGAACAATAACAGGATTTCATTTTGGGGATACAGTCACACCAGAACTAGCAAATTATTATGATTCCGAATATAGAGAAACAACAGAAGTAGGCAGTTTTGGAGTAGCTAACGCTTTTGGACTATATGATATGCACGGGAATGTTTGGGAATGGTGTCTTGATGATTGGCATGATAATTATGAAGGAGCACCAATAGATGGTAGTGTTTGGGTTCATAAGAATGATAATCTTTCTCAAAATCAAAGGTACGCCTGTATGCGGGGTGGTTCCTGGTACAACTATCCTGGAGGCTGCCGTTCCGTGTCCCGTAACAACTACTTTAGGGCTGTCGATGACAACAATATTATTGGTTTTCGGCTTGCCTGTGGGGTTGGGAGAATTATTCGGTAGTCCTTTATACTTTTTTATTTTTGTTCTTTGTACTTGTTCTTTTTTCCTCTTTTGTCGCCAAAAGGCGACTCGAATTTTTTGGAAAAATTCAGATAGAATTAGATTGAAGCTCTACAGGTCAAAATACTCACTTTTTTCCCTGATACTGAGTATTTCTGTAAAACAAAATGTAACCTTATTATCAAAAAACTAAACCAAGCAAATCTTATGGATAACTAGAATATTTTATTAGAAAGTACAGGTGATGGTATTACATTAGCTACCGTCCTAGAAGTTCCTGATTGCCAAATTAGAGATAAAACTAAACAAGGTGCAATTGAAAAAGTTCAGCAACTATTACAGAAACGCTTAGAAAAAGCAGAAATTATTAAAATTCCAGTACCAATACAACCCATACCAAAAGAAAATTCTTTGATGAAGTTTGCTGGAATTTTTCAGGGTGATCCAGATTTTTTGGAAATTATCAAAGAAATGAGAGCAGAACGTGAAGATAAGGGCGAAATCATAGACAATGGGAATCTGTACATTTATAAATATTGATAGTCACACTTCCATTATCTAACTTCATTCTCTCATTTTCAAGGATGTCGCCCCTCCCCCTCACGAATGTTTTTTTTTCGTGATGCTATCAAAAAAAATCTATCTAGAGAAGGTGGTTGGGGATGGAAAACTATGATTTAATCAAATTATAGACAATGGGAATCTGTACATTTATAAATATTAATAGTCACACTTCCATTATCTAACTTCATTCTCTCATTTTCAAGGATGTCGCCCCTCCCCCTCACGAATGATTTTTTTCGTGATGCTATCAAAAAAAATCTATCTAGAGAAGGTGGTTGGGGATGGAAAACTATGATTTAATCAAATTATAGACAATGGGAATCTGTACATTTATAAATATTAATAGTCACACTTCCATTATCTAACTTCATTCTCTCATTTTCAAGGATGTCGCCCCTCCCCCTCACGAATGATTTTTTTTTCGTGATGCTATCAAAAAAAATCTATCTAGAGAAGGTGGTTGGGGATGGAAAACTATGATTTAATCAAATTATAGACAATGGGAATCTGTACATTTATAAATATTAATAGTCACACTTCCATTATCTAACTTCATTCTCTCATTTTCAAGGATGTCACCCCTCCCCCTCACGAATGATTTTTTTTTCGTGATGCTATCAAAAAAAATCTATCTAGAGAAGGTGGTTGGGGATGGAAAACTATGATTTAATCAAATTATAGACAATGGGAATCTGTACATTTATAAATATTAATAGTCACACTTCCATTATCTAACTTCATTCTCTCATTTTCAAGGATGTTGCCCCTCCCCCTCACGAATGATTTTTTTTTCGTGATGCTATCAAAAAAAAATCTATCTAGAGAAGGGACAAAAAAACGTGATTCATCTACATGAAAATCACTGTAAAATGGAAAATTTGTATGTACAAGGTAGCCAAATATTCACTCCTTTACAAAAGCAAGCGGAATCAGAACTAATAATATCAAAAAGGCAGAAACTTTAAATAATACAAATGAACCTCCCCAAGAGGAGTCTTCTGCAATGAACCCACCGATAGTTATACCAATAGCACTACTTATGCCACCCATAGCATTAATAATTGCAACATAAATTGATTGCTGCTTGACTGGTGAAATTGCTATTTGTATATTATTATTGCATATCGTTGCACCCGCTAAAACCCCTCCTCTTAAGAAATTTAGCATTGGTAGGTATATAAATATATTAAACCATGTCGGACTCACATTCATCCACAAAAGAGGTATGATTGCACCTGTGATCACAACTATTCTTAAAATGAAAAGATTGCCTATTTTGTCTGATAAGTAACCCCAAAAAATTGAAGCTAGTAAATATCCTATTCTATGAATAGTACCGTAAAGTGTCACCAAGCTTACGTCTAGCTTTAGATTGTGGAGCATATAGTAGGTTAAAAAGGGATCAATTAAATTAAAAGTAAGCATCCAACAACTGAAATAGAAAACAAATATCAAAAAGTTAGAATTATGTTGTTGAATGCCTGCCATTATACTGGAAACTTGTTTACTCAGAAAAAATTGAATTCTCTCTGCTTGATTACTTGCAGTTTTTGTTATATCAGAAGCCGTGGTAAAAGAAGCATTTTCCATCTGAGGGTTAATATCAACTTGCAAGTACTGACACCCTAAGCTAATTACCCCTGATAGAATTCCCAGCACTAGAATAATCCCAAAACCTTGGAAAGTTCCTCCCGGAAATTTTGATATAAATAACCCTAACAAAGGTAAGCAGATTAAATTCATTAGAGAAAGAGTACCATTACGTAAACCAAAAAAACGCCCCCGGATATCTTCAGGAACAATCCTTGCCATCCAACTTATCCAAGATGGAATTCCCAAAGCATCTAAGGAATTGCTTAGTAATATGACCACCAGCGTTAGATTTATTAATTGATGGGAATTAATCTGTCCTAGACTGTGGGCTACAATACCAATAACCAAAAACAACCAGACTAGACGAGAAAGCCCATGTGTTAACAAAGAATAGTGAAAGCGACTAGTTGTTAGTTCGGATAGGTATGCACCCAAAAGCTGAACAAGACTGACTGCATTTGGGATAGAAAATAGCATTCCAAAAACTATCGAACTACCACCCAATTCAATTAAGAAATTGCTTAACAAAATACCAGTAGTAGTAACCATGAATACTTCTGAAAACAAAGCATCCATAATGGATGCTTTAAGGCTAGTAGTAATGGTATCATTCTGGTATTGTATTTTTTGTTGCAAGTAAAACAGCATAAGTATTTATTTTACAAATTTCTGTCATTATGGCTGCACTAGTTTCTGTACTTCTCCAAGCTCCAAATAACTCTGAAGATAACTAACGACCCTTTCTATATCTTCCAGACGATAAAGAGCATGACTTGCACCCTCTCCCACCTTCGATTGTCACAGCTTCTGGGTTCAAAGCAGTGAAGGCCTCCTCATCGGTAGTATCATCTCCTATATACAGAGGAATGCACTCAGGGTGTCGAGCGGCAAGCTGGAGTACAGATTTTCCTTTGCCAAAGCCGATTGGACGCAGTTCCAACACTTTTTTTCCCCATAAAGCCTCAATTCCTTCAGGTATATCCAAAATCCATGCTCTTAAAGTTTCCTCTACCAGCTGCCTCATCTAGAGCGCCACGATAGTGGAGAGCAATCGTCATCCCTTTATCTTCTACCCGAAGCCCGATTACTTTTGGCAAATCTTGACGCAGCAAATTAAGGGATACTAATGCTTGGTTAGATATTTGTTGACTTTGCAACTTCTCTCCTACCGTCCTCTCTTCCAGTCCGTGAAGGCCAATAACCTTCAGACTAGGAAGTGGTAGGAGCATTTCCAGGTCTTGTACTCGGCGTCCAGTCACGATATAAAGAGGATAACAACTAGCAAGTGTGAGCAGTAATTTAGGTACTTCAGGATGAGGATGAGCTAAGGCAGGATTCAGCACTAAAGGGGCTAGAGTTCCGTCGTAGTCTAGTAGAATTAGAGGTTTCTGTACTGTAGGTGGTTTCATAACTCAATGAGGTTAAAAACTTATCAGACCAATTATGCACATCTAGGATATTTATCTGCCTTTTTAAGGCCATAATCCGAGTCTGTTTTTCTTCAAGATTCATTTCTATCGACAGCTTGATTTTTGAGGCGATCGCTTCCACATCATCAGGGTGAACCAAGAGAGCCTCTGGTAAATATTGACTAGCTCCACACAGGTTAGAAAGGATCAAAACACCCTTCTCAGTGATGCTGACAAATTCCTGAGCTACCAAATTCATGCCATCCCGTAAGGGAGTAACCAAAGCTAAGTCAGCAGCTTGGTAAAATGAAGCTAATTCTTTTTGTGAAAAGCACTTGTAAAAGTAACGCACAGGTATCCATTCTTCCTGCATAAAAGCCCCGTTGATCCGTCCTATAACCTCTTCCACCTTGCGCTTGTAATCGCTGTAAAAGTGTATTTGAGTACGACTTGGAGATAATATCTGATATAAAGTGATCCTTTTATGGTATTGAGGATGCGACTGGAGAAAGTGCTCAAAGCCTAAAAGACGCTCTAAAACTCCTTTAGTGTAGTCGAGTCTATCTACTCCCAATGCAACGAACTCTGTATGAGCATAGTTCCGAAGTAATTGTGATTTTTCACACACCTCGGTGCTAGCAGCATAATCCCTGAAAAGATTAGTGTCAATTCCGATAGGATGAGTTTCAACCCGCACCTGGCGATCCTTCCAAATGACATAATTCCTCCCCACCTCAGACTTAAGTAATACTCGCACAGTGTTGAGGAAGTTCTCTGAATATTCTTCTGAGGAGAACCCAATCAGGTCAGCGTCCAGTAATCCACATACAAGTTCTTTTATCTGTGGAATAATCTGGAACATATCCACAGATGGCCAGGAGATATGCCAGAAAAAGCCGATTCGAGATGACGGTTTTTTCTGACGGATAAAAGACGGAACCAGCATCTGATGGTAGTCCTGTATCCAGAAATAGTCTCCCTCTTTCCATTCCGCCAACATAGCTTGAGCTATGCAAGCATTGACACATTGATAATCCGTATAAAAAGAACCGCATAACTCCATGTACTGAGGCAGACCATGAGCTAACGGCCAAATCACTTTGTTAGCGAACCCGTAGTAGTAGTTATTATACTGAGCTTCACTTATCGGTATCATTCGTACTTGAAATCGAGGATTTTCTGGTGGAAAAGCTAGGTAATAGGGGTATATAGTTTCTCCTTCCTCCGTTGCTACCCATACTCCACCCATCCTCTCTAATACTGGAAGCAATGCTGTAGTCAAACCTCCAATCGTCGGTTGCAAACCTGATGAGGTTTTACGTACTGGTGAGCGGTTAGCAGAAATTATTAGTCCCATAATCCTATAATTCAAGTTGCTAGTAATGCAAGATGCTAAAAGTTCTCCCTCACGGAGCGGCTCCGGCTCCGCTCAAAATAATTTTGCATCGTAACATATGAGGAGGTGTAATTTGTCATTCTAACGTTCGGGTTCGCGGAGCGTTCTGTAGGAAAGAATCCCGCGAAATTATTGCCGACCGTCAGAATGACAATATAGTAACGTTTTTTACCTTTATTTTGACTTTTCAAACATCCTCTGATTAAATCTGTTAAGAATTTCCAAAAAAAAGTAAAGACTAATACCGCAAAGCAAAATTCAAAATACTCGATTTTTTGGAAAAATTCAGATAGAATCAGATTGAAGCTCTACAGGTCAAAGTCGTCAAATGAGAGCAGAACGTGAATATAAAGGTGATATATGAAAACCTTTGATGAAGTACGACAACTTTTATCACGACAAAAGCAATCTCTCTGTGAAAATTATCAAATTACAGAAATCGGTATCTTTGGTTCTTATGCTAGGGGAGAAGAAACAGAAGCAAGTGATATAGATATTTTGATTGATTATGAAACAGCACCTACTTTTATTATGTTGGTGGAACTTAGAGATTATTTAAGTCAGCTTTTTGGCTTAGAGGTAGATATTGTCACTAAAAACGGGCTAAAACCTCGGATTCGCGAGCGTGTTTTAGCTGAGGCAATTTATATATGAAGCGTAGTTATACGGAATTTTTACAGGATGTTTTAGACGCGATTACAGAAATTGGATTATTTGTAAATGGCGTTAGTTATGAAGCTTTTGAGTCCAATAGAGAGAAAACTTTGGCAGTTGTGAAGCTTTTAGAAATTATTGGTGAAGCAGTTAAAAAAATTCCTGATGAACGCCGTGAACAGTATCCAGATATACCGTGGAAATCTGTAGCAGGGATGAAGGATATGCTGGTACATGAATATTGGCAGGTTGATGTCGCGGTAGTATGGGCAACGGTTCAGCATTCTTTACCATCATTAAAAGCAGTTGTGATCAAGGAATTGGAGAAAATAGGTTAGATATAACAAAGTATATTCTTGAAAAGGGTTTGGCTCAAGTCTGAAAAAATCAGTTATAATAAAAAATTTCTTAACCACCTAATCGCTTCACTTGTCGTTTGCACGGTGGCAATTTGCAGGCATTGTTGGACAATTTCCGAAAGATTAGGAAAATATTTACTTTCTGTAATTGTGTACTTTCCACCCTGGAACCCATAAACTAATAACTGCTTATTCTTTAACAGCCAAACCTCTGGCACTTTATAAGGGAGATAGTCATTAATATTAGTATAACTAGTAACATCCACTTCAATCACTAAATCTGGTGGAGGGTCATTCTCCCAGTCAATCCGATTCTTACCGACTACGCTGCTCCAATTTTCAATATAAAAGCAATAGTCAGGCTCAATACCACTAACTTGAGGTAAGCTCATGGTGATGGGCGTAAATGAATCGTATCTTTGTTCTAAACGATCTAACAAAACTTTAGCAATATCTGCCAGTAAGCTTGCATCTCTTCCATGCTCTGGTAGCGGTGCCATCAGCAAAATCTCTCCTCTGCGATACTTAATCCGAGGGCAGCTGCGATTGCCAAGTTGCTGACTTAGGACTTGATAATCTTCCCAGTTTCCTAAAATTTTTAACACCGCACCCGGTGGCAACTCGATTCTTTCAGGTGTAATTACGGTATGCATATTCGTCTGCTTTGAGAAATTATGGACACACCAAAACACTTGGCTGTTTTTAATCCCATTGTACCTTCTCAATCAGAAAATGCATCGCCTATTTTGGTGGAATTTTTATCTAAAAAAAAAGACAGGTAATTACACCTGTCTTATAATTAATCATGGAGCAGAGAAATTAGAAATTCATTTCTGCGGCTTGAACTTTTTCCACTTGCTTCTTCTTCAGCACTAGCATCACTTGAGCTAGCATTACCAAGGAAATAAAGGCCACTAACCCTTTAACTCGATTCGGATCTTGGAGGACAATTTCTGTATCATCTTGACCAAATCCACCTACGTTAGGATTATCGGTCAAAGCATCACCAGATTTAACTGCTTGTCCTTCAGTCACAATTATTTGTCTTGAGCAAGAATAGTCTCAGTAGCAACTTCACCAGATTCAGCTTTGATACTGACAACAAATTTCACGTTACCGTCTTCATCTTCCTCTTTGGCAATTTTGCTAATTGTCCCAGATGCGGAAGCGGTGTAAAGATTGTTGTTGGTTTTTATACCTTCAGGAGTGATTTGTCCGCGTCCTCTGTTACCACCTGCATGCACTGCGTATTTACCAAAGTGAATATTCTTGTCAGTTGCAGGGTTGGGTGAAAGGATGGGGAATACCATTTCTTGATATTCTTCCCCTGGTACATCTCAACAATGATGATGTTTTCTTTTGTATCGCTGTAGGATTGGTAGAATAAATCCTTTGTTTCTGCTTTCAGTTCTTCGGAAATCCGGTCATCAGGAGCAATCTTGAAGCCTTCAGGTAACATCAGTACAGCACCGACGTTTAAACCCACTTTAGAACCATCTGCACCTACTTGCTGGGCTGTCAGATCATATGGAACTTTAACCACAGCTTTAAATACTGTGTCAGGTAATACCGATTGGGGCACTTCCACTTCGGTAATCTTGGCTCCTAAGTGACAGTTGGCACAAACAATCCGCCCTGTTGGTTCGCGGGGAGTTTCGGGATAGGCAGCTTGCGCCAGAATGGGTAAGCAGCAGCAGCTTGGGGAAGGGCTACATCGCTGGTGAAGAAAAATGTCACTGTAGCGATCGCTATGAGTAATGTATTTACCATCACCCTAGCATTGCGAGTAAACCTCGCGATTAGGGAAGCGTGTCTCATTCTGTTTCGTCGGTTGTGAGTTGTCGGTTGTCAGCAGTTCTAAGACCACCAAGGTTTTTCGTCAGTCCGGAAGTCGGTTTCTGTCCAGGGGGTAAGTACAATTTTGTCGTCGGTGACTTTGGTATGACTTAAAGCCAAGGAAAGTGGTGCAGCTCCACGAACAACTTTACCTGTTGCATCGTATTGAGAACCGTGACAAGGACATTTAAATTTGTTCTCAGCTACGTTCCAGGGGACTACACAACCCAAGTGGGTGCAAATCGCGTTAATGCCATAATCGCCGATCGCTTCTTTACTTTCTACCACAATATAGGTGGGGTCGCCCTTCAGTCCTTGAACTAGAGTGCGATCGCCTGGATTATGAGCTTCTAGAAATTTACCGACGCTAACATCATTACCTAATTCATCTTTGGCTGTGGCTCCACCACCAGCGTTACCGTTAGAGGTGGGAATGAAATAGCTAACAAAAGGATACAATGCGCCTAGAGCTACTCCAGTAACTGTCCCAAAAGTGAGCAAGTTCATGAATTGACGACGCCCCATATCGGGGACATCTGAGGATTCAGAAAATTGAGCCATAGTCTACGCGCTCTTTGTGTATTTATTTAATCATTAGTGACAAGAGTACTAGTACTTGAGTTACTCTTATCTAAGTTGAACTGTTGATGCTGTCCATGATGCTAATTCTTGTCTATAGCAAGATATATTTAGCATTTTTGCGTTTAGCATTACATTTCTTTATATCCTTATCATACTGGAGTTACGGAACTTCATTGCAAAACTAAATGTAAAATCTAATTGAGCTAGCCATTACCCTCTCTTAGGAGCCATGACTGGAAAGGAATTACGTCAACTGTTAAATGATAAATGGGGACACTCTTATGATGTCCAGCTAAGACGAGTACAGGGGAAGATATTTCTACAAGTGATGTGGAAATATGTGGAGCAAGTCTCTTTTCCTTTAAATGAGACTGAGTATCAAGAACATCTAAATAATATTGCTGATTATCTAAATGGTTTGGGAGGAACGACTCAAGTGCAAAGTTTTATTACCAAAACTCGCGATCGCCCCCGGCTTGGTAAACCTGTCAGCATTCCTCTAGATTTGGGTGAACGTGCTTCAGAATGGATATTTTAACTGCACTAAAGGGCAAAGTTTATCTGGTGGTGCTGGCCCTGGCAATGTCGCATATTTAACTGTAAAAGCTTATCGTCTGTTGGCTCTAGCGGAAGTATTGGTTTATGATGCCCTAGTAGATACTCAATTATTAGACTGTGTATCTTCAGATTGTCTTCAGTTAGATGTAGGGAAACGTGGTGGTAAACCCAGTACACCCCAAACCGAGATTAACAAGTTATTGATAACGTATTGTCAGCAAGGAAAACAAGTCGTGAGGCTCAAATCCGGTGATCCATTTATTTTTGGACGCTGTACCTCAGAAATCGCTGCTTTAAAAGCATCTGGTTGTGATTTTGAAGTTGTCCCCGGAATTTCTTCCGCCCTTGCAGCCCCTTTATTTGCCGGAATTCCGCTCACCGACCCGGTTCTGAGTCGGGGATTTGCTGTGTTCACCGGACATGAAGTAGATGCTTTAGATTGGGGAGCTATATCACGCTTGGAAACATTGGTAATTTTAATGGGAGGTCAAAATCTGCCGGATATTATCCAGCAATTATTTAAACATGGAAGACCACGCTCCACACCCATTGCTATTATCCGTTGGGCAGGAACTCCACAGCAACAGGTCTGGATAGCCGAATTAGTCAGTATTTTAGAAAAAACTGCTGGTTTATCCCTCTCTCCTGTGGTAATCGTGATTGGTGAAGTTGTAAGATTACGCGAATATTTGCAACAAGGACAGGGAGGTGGGGAGGTGGCGTGATGGGGTGATGGGGTGAGTTCTATTGTTAATAATTAGTTAGGAATAGGGAATAGTGAGCAATCATATGCCTTTGATGGGTAAAACCATATTAGTGACACGTTCAGTTGGTCAGTCTAGTCAATTTAGCGATCGCCTCATGGCTAATGGAGCTAATGTGATAGAAATGCCGACATTGGAAATTGGACCACCTTCTAGTTGGGAATCTTTAGACCGAGCCATCGCTAATTTAGATAGCTTCCATTGGTTAATCCTCACTTCTACTAATGGGGTAGACTATTTTTGGGAACGATTAATTGCCCAAGGAAAAGGTACTTTTGCTCTAGCTGGGATAAAAATTGCGGTAGTTGGGGAAAAAACTGCCCAAAGTCTCCGCAAATATGGTATGGAACCAGATTTTATTCCCCATAACTTTATTGCTGATGCTTTAGTAGCACAATTAAGTGAAGAACTGATTGGGAAAAAGGTATTGTTTCCCAGAGTCGAAACTGGGGGAAGGGAAGTTTTGGTGAAGGAATTAACCTCTCAAGGTGTTCAGGTCGTGGAAGTTCCCGCTTATCAGTCTGGTTGTCCTCGCAGTATTCCTTTACCGGTAGAATTAGCGTTAAGAAATCGGGAAATAGATATAATTACGTTTGCTAGTTCTAAAACTGTACAGTATTTTTGCGAATTAACCAAAGGTAAATTTGGGGAAAATTATCTAAATCAAATTTGGATTGCTTCCATTGGCCCACAAACTTCTCAAGCTTGTCATGCTTTACTGGGAAGAGTAAATATAGAAGCAGCAGAATACACTTTAGATGGATTAATTGCAGCTTTAATTGCATGGGTTGATCATGAGTAAGTATCTAATTGGTTTAACTGGAGGAATAGCTACAGGTAAAACTACTGTAGCTAATTACCTGGAAAATACTTATGATCTGCCGATTTTAGATGCAGATATTTATGCTAGAGATGCGGTCGCTGTCGGTTCACCCATTTTGGATGCGATCGCGCAACGTTACGGTAAACAAATTTTATTATCCAATGGTGAACTCAATCGTCCCGCATTGGGAAACATCATTTTTGAGCAACCAGAAGAACGGGATTGGTTAAATCGGGTGATTCATCCTTATGTTCGCGATCGCTTTCACCAAGAAATCACTTCATCAACTTCACCCGTGCTGGTCTTAGTCATACCTTTACTGTTTGAATCACAGATGACTGATTTAGTAAATGATATTTGGGTAGTGTATTGTTCACAACAGCAGCAATTGCAAAGATTAATACAGCGTAATCAATTAACTGAAACCCAAGCTTTAGCTAGAATTAATAGTCAATTAGGGATAGAGGAAAAAGTCAGTCGTGCTGATGTGGTTTTGGATAATTCTTCTACTCTAGAGATACTACTGAAGCAGATTGATTTGGCTTATAACCAGAGTTGGAACATGCGCTGAAGCGCAACTACGAACTAGGCTTGTAGTTGCGCTTCAGCGCATGTTTTATAAATCTCCAAAGCTCATAGAATAAATACTGAAAATACATCTTTCTCTAGGTAGAATTTTCTAATTTAGCTCCAGGATTAAATCAATCATTTTTATTCCCAAATAAATTCTCGAAAAATTTATTTTTTCAGGAAATCAGTAGATTAACATTGTTATTTAAGTTATTCTATATTAAATGATTTGATGATTTTCATGAGTACAGGTATCAGTTTAAGCTCAAATTTATTCCGATTCTTATCTTTATTTATACAACCAAAGCAAAAAGTCCAGCCCCCACATAAAATTCACGATTTCACTCAATTAACTGCTGGAAGTGACTATATGTTTGAATTCCTAGATGAAGAGATGAAAGGCTGCATCACTGGAACAGGTAAAAACATCAAACCCAGAGACTACATTATTCTCCAGCACAATACTCAAACCTATCGTTATCAAATTGAGGAAATTGATTATTATTCTGATCCTAGCGATATGTGGATAGCTTTACTCCATCAAGTAGACCAGATATAGTAATTATCGCTACTTCAAGCATCTACAAATTGAATCACTCCCCATTGTCCATTGGTTAACCAAGAAGAGTCGGATTTTGCTACCTCAGCAATGACTTTTGCTTTCAGTCCTGCGGCTACTTCAGATTTTAGGGTGCGTAAAACTACCATTGGTGCAGGTAAATAAGAAACAATATCTGCAAAATTAGTAGTAAAATCCCAATGGCGATTGCCTAATAAACGACGATAATTAGCATCTCCTTTGACGATAATTAAACTAGATTGACCTAATTCAGTTTTGAGAGCATTGGGGATATCCCAAAATGCTAGGGGTGATGTCCAAAAATAATCTGTCGATAATATTAACTTTTGTGAACTAATATTTGCTTGCAATCTTTGACTAAAAGACTTAACTTGAGGATGACTACCTCCAGCTAAAAATTCTGCTGTGTCATGCACATCCTTAATCATCGCATCAGAGACAAAAGTGGGATGAGGTTTTAAATGAAAGTAGATTTGATTGACTGCACCACTACCTAACAAAAAATCTGCTAAACACAAATCACAAACTAATTCAAAACCTGCATTATCTATCACAAAGTCAATGCGTTGATGTTTTTCCCTAATTAATAATTCGCTAACTGAAAAGACATCATCAACTAAAATATGAGTTAGCTGATTATGAATATCAAAATTACTCCGGTCATCTGCTGCAAAGGCTGACCACAAGCTCAAATCAACTCGATTTCCCCATAAAGAAAAATATAAAAGTGCAATGATTGAAGCTTGATTTGCTTTCCCAGCTTGGCGCGATTCATTTAGCCATTTATCAACTTGAGTACACAGAGACATAATTGAATCGAGAGATGCTTCTAACCCTTGAGATTTTTGTAATGCAAAGGGGTCAATACCTTGTAAATCTCCAGGTAGAAAATAATTAGTAAGTTGTAAAATCAAACGATAAAAATACGTTTCCGCAAAAAACCAAGGTACATCTACCCAACGTTGACCTATGAATGGTTTGAGATATTCTTCCCAATCAGGAACATCTAAACCTGTATCATTGAGCAATGACGGTAAATATCCATTTGGTATTTCCGTTGCCAGATGCTCTAAACTT
This sequence comes from uncultured cyanobacterium, assembly GCA_963766435.1. Classification (GTDB taxonomy): domain Bacteria; phylum Cyanobacteriota; class Cyanobacteriia; order Cyanobacteriales; family Nostocaceae; genus CAVXZH01. The sequence continues at coordinate 1,429,529 of CAVXZH010000005.1, read as the reverse complement.
TGATTAACTGAGGTGGGGAAGTTATTTTCCACCATCACGCGACGAGCGATCGCCGGCATCCGTTGAGTTACTGTATACTCAGTAAACGAGCCAGCATCAGCACCCATTAAGGGAGCGGGGATTGGTAATTTCGAGGTGTAGGGATTGACCACAAAGTTTTGTCCATTGAATTTCTCAGTTATTTTAACCTGAAAAGAAACTGGAAAACTCTGCAAATAGTGTAAAATCAATATAATAACATAATTATTTGCATCATGACGGAAGCAAAAAGTTTTAAGAAAATCAGAAAATCTCTCCAAGAAGCTGGGGTGAAGTTTGTCCGTATCCTCTTTTGCGATAACGCGAATATCATTCGTGGTAAAGCTGTGCATTTAGAGATGTTATCTCACTATTTTGAACATGGGGTGGGGATTACCGCAGCTCAACAAGCACTCCCGGTTATGTATGATAGTGTTGTGGCTAATAGTGGTCTAGGTCCTAGTGGGAGAAATTCGCTTAATCCCAGATTGGCAAACTCTGACTCCTTTATTTTATGCTCCTGGTCATGCTAGGGTCATCGGAAATATGATTTTAGATGGTAAAACTTGGCCTTTGTGTCCGCGTGGTTTTTTGTTGCGAATGATGGAAGCAGCCAAAAATCATGGATTGGAAATTCAAGCTGCGTTTGAAAATGAATTTTATTTAGTCCGGAGAATTGATGATGGAGTTATTGCCACTGATTCTACCGTTTTTGCTGCGGCTCAAGCAATGGATATTCATCGAGAAGTGATTAATGATATTGCTGATGCGCTCATTGCTCAAGGAATTCCGGTGGAACAGTATTATCCAGAATCAGACTTGGACAACAGGAAATTACCATGCGCTATACTGATGCTTTAGCCGCAGCTGACTGGCAAATTGCTTTTCGAGAAACTGTGAAAGCGATTGCCTCTCGTCATCAGCTTACAGCTTCCTTTTTACCAAAAATCTTTAGTGAAGCTACTGGTAGTGGTTGTCATGTTCATCTAAGTATTTGGCGAGATGGAAAAAACCTACTTCCAGATGCTCAAGGTGTTTGTGGTGTTTCAGAAATAGGACAAGCATTTATCGCAGGTATCTTACATCATCTACCCTCATTAATGGCATTAACTACTCCCAGTACTAATTCTTACCGTCGGATTATCCCGCATTTTTGGAGTGGTGCTTTCCGTTGTTGGGGACTCGATAATCGGGAAGCATCGGTGAGAGTTCCCAGTAGTCCAGATGGTTTTGGTTCCACTCATTTTGAGTTAAAAACAGTGGACGCATCCGCTAATCCTTATCTAGCACTAGGAGCAATTATTGCGGCGGGATTAGATGGTGTGCAAAAAAATCTAGAACCAGGGGAACCTGTCGCCCAAGACCCAGGAGCTTGGTCAATCTCCGAGCGCGAGAGTAGGGGTATACAGCGTTTACCAGAAAACTTGGGAGAGGCGATTCGCAAATCTACAACAAAACGATATTCTATTAGCAGCATTAAACCCACAATTATCACAATCTTATTTAGCAGTGCGTCAAGCAGAATGGGAAGCAATGAAAGATTGGGAATTGGGAGCAGAGGTTAAGTTGTTATTAGAACGTTATTAAAAAAAGCAGTCACCGCATCAGAATCAAGATATATTTCTGATTGCTAAATGTGTAGTCTGAGTCAGACAATTATCCCTAGAGTTTTTTCTTATGAATCTGACAGAAATTCCTATAATTGACCAACATTGTCACAACTTACTGAAAGCAGAAGTAGCAGCTAGTTATCCTTATGCTGCTGCTTTTACTGAAGCACAAGATGTGGAGATACTTAATCATCATGCTCATCACACTTTATGTTATCGACGCAGTTTAAGGGAAATTGCCAGTTTATTAGGATGTGAACCGGAAGAAACTGCAATTTTAGAACGTCGAGAAAGTTTAGGAATAGAAAATCTAACCCAGATGTGTTTTCGGGCTGGCAATATTGAAGCTATATATTTAGATGATGGATTTTTATCAAATAAAATTCTCCCAATTTCATGGCATAAACAATTAATTGCTGTCAACCGGATTTTGCGCTTAGAAGCATTAGCAGAACAGCTAATTTTCCTGACCTCAGATTTTGACATTTTTTTAGAAAGATTTAATAGTGAAATTGACCCTCCTCCCGTGGGAGTAGTAGCTTATAAGACTATTGCTTGTTATCGGACAGGGTTACATATTCAACCAGTAGAAAAAGAAGTAGCAGCAGCACATTTTTATGAATTAAAACAACATCTTACTAATCATCCATTGCGGTTAACGGATAAAGTTTTAATTGATTTTCTTTTACAACAAGCATTATTAGTTGCAGCTAAATATAAATTACCTGTGCAATTACACACTGGATTTGGAGATCCAGATTTAGATTTGCGTTTAGCGAATCCTTTGCATTTACGATATATTCTGGAATCAGAGCCATATCGTCAAGCACCTTTAGTATTATTACACGCTGCTTATCCTTATATGCGAGAAGCGGGATATTTAGCATCTGTTTATCCCCAAGTTTATTTAGATTTTGGTTTAGCAGTTCCGTTGTTAAGTGTATCGGGAATGCGAAAGACCATTGGGGAATTATTGGAGTTATCACCCACCAGTAAAATCATGTATTCTTCTGATGCTCATTCCATACCCGAATTATTTTATTTAGGAGCGAAATGGGGGAGACAGTTATTAGGGGAAGTATTGGAAACCGCGATTAAGGATTCTGATATTACTGCGAAGGATGCTGAGGCGATCGCTTTAGCTATTTTACGTGAAAATGCTTTAAGATTGTATAGTTGATTGATTTTTTGGGGTTCGTGAATTTAGTTTTCGGATCTCCGCTTCATTCCTACTTGCTATTTATTCTTGTTCATGAGATTATAAACCACGTCCATAAAATACACTATTCCGACCGATTAACAGTATTACGGGTAAGTAGTTCCAATGACTAAAACAATCAATACAAAAGATAATACCTATTATACTAATCTGGGATTGAACCTGTAAAAGCGTAAGTATACGCTTTATTTCAGTATTAAATACATCAATAAATTAATGGCTACACGAATTGACAAAAAAGTTACCTTTGCCACAACCAGAAGCAAGCTTTGAAAAATTCCTGGGGGATCAAAATATGACGACATCATCAAAGACCGCCAATATTCTTGGTCGGCTTGACCCCTTTAAAGTTTCAACCAATACCCATAACTCCTTGATCAACAATGTCTGGCGACTACGACACTGGATGGCTCCATATCGCTGGCGCATTGCTATGAAAATATTCCTGGTTTAATTTCATTAAAAATGTTTTATCACTCATGTAACATCTCCCTTGTTAAATGAGGTGCGTTGAATGGAATTTGGTTGTGTTGCATCCGTTCAATTAGAGATTCCAGAAACCGTTTTTTAGTTTCTACGTCTGAAATAAGTGGTGATACAACTGAAGTAGCTTGGATGAAGAATTCTACCTCAGAATCTTCAGGTAAATTATGAGTATTTTCCAAAATGGAAGTACCATTAAAATAGACTACTTCTACATTATATAACAATAGGGTTCAGTTAACGAAGGAAGCAATAAATTTAAATTTAAAAATATACGAGTATCATAAAAATCAATACTATTCGCTTACCCGAACAGTATTTTCATAAAACTTTAATAGCTAATTTTTGTATCAAATTGAGTATCTGTAATTCTTCTGTAATCTTTTCTCTATACTCTTCTATTTTTAACTCATTTCCCTTTATATTAATTTCAGTGAACTTTGTATTCGATGTAAGAGTTATATAATCGGTATCATTTGGTAATAAATAGTCGATATAAATTCCTTCCCTATCTTTAGCATTGGAAAATAATTCTCAGAATAATATTCATCTTGCTATCCATTTTGGTAATGCTCTTTTCGTTAAAATCTCTTCAATAAATAAAGGACTTGCTTCACTTATTATTTTCTCGATGATTATATTTCTCTATTATTTTATTCAGTTTTGAAACATAATGATATAATTCAGCTTTATTATTATATTGAATTGGTAAAATAATAAAACCGTTTTTAGCTAGTTCTGTATTTCTTGGTAATGGAATTTGTGAATTATATGGAGTTAATAAAATTCCTTGAAATTTAATTTTTAGTTTTGTACGTAAATGATTATCAATTTCATTTTTTAAAATTTCTTTTAATTTTAAAATTTGTTCAATTCCATCGTTCTAAAGAATTTTGATTGTACCTTTCATTTCAATAATAGTGCAAATACAATGAATTAGAATCAATATAAAGAGACATATAATCTGGTCGTTTTAATTCTTGATTTCTGATTAAAGGATCATTTTTCCTATCTATTTGAAATAAAATACATATAGATTCTTTCTGAGAATCTAAACGTTATCCGAAAATGTACTCCACTTTCTTTAGGGACACTTCTTCCTGGTACTGCACAAAAAACTAGCATATTTTCTAGAAAGTTAAAATTTTGCCAGTCAAGTTTATCTTTTTTATCCTGCAATATTTCAGCAGGACTATTCTTCTGTTTCATCTGCTTTTTCTTGTCTCTTGTCTGTCATAAATTTCAAAAAACTTTTGTTGAATATCTACTGATACATCACTTAAAGTATCCCATCTAATACCATAATCTGGATCATGTAATGAAACAAGTTTATTATCTTTTATTTCATACGCACTAACTTGATCCATAGGTAGAAATGCTCTTTCATCTTGTAAGATAGAGAGATTAAGATTGATGTTTTCAATATTTCAGGATTTTCATGATTACCATTAACTAAATTATTGAGGTGAGCCATAATATATGGACTATGGGTTGTGAGTAAAACTCTCACACCCAAGATTCACAAGAATAGCATAAAGCTTCAAGTAACTTTGACTTGTGATTCTGGATGTAAGTTCATCTCTGGTTCATCAATTACCAAAAAATCACCTTTACTTGCTCGAAATCTTAAATATAAAAGTAATGGAGCAAGTTGTTTGATAGAAGAAGAAGCATTATATAGATCAATTTCTAAACCTTTTTTTACTGAAACTTTGATTTCTTTTCCACCCAGTTTAGTACTTTTAAATTAGTTTTATTTTTGTTTTGTATTTGCTTTTCAATTTCATCCGCTAATTTTTGAAATTCATTTTTATTTCTTGAATTAGTTTTCTGTTATATTTTCAAGTTCTATATCAGATAAAAAATCTAAAAAGTCTTCTACTGGTTGTGGATAACGAATATCACCTTGTTCTTTTAATAGTTCAAACTGTTTTTCAGAAATATTACTTCTAAATAAATATCGCTCTTTGATTTTCTTTAAGAAGTTTATATCGTCTATTTGCTAATATTTTATATGTATTTATAAATGCATTTCTTTCCGCAGGAAATGGAAATATCTTAGAAAAAATATTTCTTTTGAGTAATACAGGCAAAATTGATTTCATTTCTTTTTCAATTTCATTGATATTTTCTTCTACAATTTTGTATTTTTCAGGTTGCGATTTAATAAATAAAATATCATTTTCACGATTAAATTCTATTATATTTAAATCTAAATCCTCACCTAAGAATAAATTAATTTTTTGATTTAATATTGATTGATTGCATTTTGTACTTCTTGTGGCTCAATTATTATTTCAAATGATGTTTGAGAAAAAAGTTTACGACTTGAATCTTGAAAAAATGATTCCAAAATACTTCCTTGAAAATTTCTTGCTGCTGCTTCAGCATCTCTGATAAAAAAATCAAGTAGATTATTATCTATTTTCAGCGACAAACTACCTTGACCATCCTCCTTATGTTGGATATCTAAGGTATCATCTTTGATGTGTAGCTTCATCAGCTGACGCTTCCACAATCCATAAATAGAATATGCAATATAAGTTTTATTTGAGTTATTCGGTCCAATAATCACTGTCAGAGGACGCAAGTCTAACTCTGTTTCTTTAATACTACCTAAATTTGAGAATTTGATTTTCATAAAAATATTGGGTATATGGGAAACGAGCTAAAAACGACACGAAGGATTTTCAGGGTAAGCAATCAGCACTATTACCTCGCTGCTTTATTATATCTTGAGTTAATAAAATCGCTTCCCTGGTTGCTGGTTAAATTATCGCTTCAAAAACTTTTTCCGCATCTTGACTGCAAAACTATTCACCTCCGGTATTTTCATCCACGAAACAATCACTGCAAATACACCTAACCCCACCAAACTAGATATCGCTAACTCCAATAACAAAATCACCAAACCCGTTTGACCTAATACCCGTTGACAACCCATCAACGTTCCATAACTAGCTACCCCAGCAGCTACACTACCCCCAGCTAAACCCAAAATTGGTAAACTCCATTCTTGCCAAGGTATACCATTTAACCGACGATTGAGTATAATTAATAGCATCAACATCGAGCTACAATTTACCCCTACTGTAGCCATTACTAAACCAGGTGCGCCAAAAGGTTGCACCAGAAACATATCCAATAAAGCATTGAGTACAATATTATAAGCACTTATTTTAAATGGTGTTTGTCCATCACCTAAAGCATAAAATACTCTCACCAAAACATCTCTACCTAAATAAGCAAACATCCCTACACCATAAGCTACTAATAAGGAAGATACTAATTTTGTCGCTTCTTGGTTAAATGCACCTCTTTCATAAACTACTTGAACAATGGGTACAGATAAAGCTACCATCAATGCTCCTAGCGGTAACATGGTAAATGCCGCTAACAATATTCCTTGTCGAATTCGTGTTTTTAATTCTTGCCAATTCTCTGGTGCGGCAAGTTTAGCAAACATTGGTAATAGGGGTAATAAGATAATATTAGATATAATCCCTAAAGGAGTTTGCACTAATAATGTTGCATAGTTAAAACCTGCCGCAGCACCAGCAATGGGACTCGCAAAATAAAGGTCAGTTGCGACATTTATTGGCATCATTCCTGATGAAATTGTCGCTGGAGTCATGATTTTAATTACTTCTTGAACCCCAGGAGATTTAAAATCAAATCTCAGTCTTAATGTTCCTAGTCCTAATCGGGACTGTACAAGTAATTGCACTAACCACTGAAGAATCGCTCCCGCTAAGGTTCCCCAAGCTAACACCATCCCACCAATGGCAGCATATTGTGGTTGAATGATGTCTTTTCCATGTTGTAATGTTAAAATCCCAATCCCTGCAATTACAGTGATGCTAGATAGCAAAGGACTGAGGGAGAGTAACCAATATTGGTTAGCAGCGTTCAGGGTTCCAAACCCAATCCCGATTAATCCCGCAAATAAAGCCATCGGTGCCATAATCCGGATTTGTTCGATGGCGATCGCTCTCGTAGTCGGTTCTAATCCATGTCCAACGATATCCACAATTCCCTCAGCCAAGAATATCTGAGCAAATGTTACTATTAATAGGATTCCCCCTACCAAAGTTGTGACTGTTTCCACTAAAGGAGCAGCTTCCTCTGGTTTACGCTTGGCTAAAACGCTGATGATAGCACTGTGTAAAGGACGATTGACACCACCGAGGAGGATTAATAGAAAACCAGGGATAATATAAGCATAACTATAGGCAGTAGCCGCAGCACCCACACCGAACGCAGCGGCTATCGCTTGCTGTCGAACTAAACCAAAGACTTTACTAATTAAGGTTGCAGCGGCAACTATACCAGCAATTCCAGCGAAAGAACGAGAGGGTTTTTGGTCTTGTTTGGTCACGTATAATACCCGAAAACTCTGATAGAGTGCATATCCTTGAGAATATTTAACCTGAAAATGGGTAATCCGTCAGGTTGATTTTCCACAATTAATTAACTATAGAACTCCTATTTGACTTTTGCACAAAATTATGAACAAACCTAACTACTACGATAATATTGCCCAAATCTATGATCAAACACGTTGGTTAACAGAATCAGTAGCAGAGGAAGTAGCAGATTTTATTATTGATTTTACTGGTGCTACATTGGCAACTACCTTTTTAGAACCAGGTGTAGGTACAGGGTTAAATGTTCTTCCTTTAGTTAAACGTGGTTATAGTGTTACCGGAATTGATATCTCTCAGGAAATGCTCAATCAATTCCAGCAAAAATTAAATTACCCTGCTCCTAATTTAAACTTGATTCATGATGATGCATCAAAATTACCTTTTCCATCTGATAGTTTTGATATTGTATTAACTATTCATATGCTTCATACAGTTGCTGATTGGAGAGCATTTTTAGATGATATTGACCGAGTATTAAAACCGGGAGGATTTTATCTAAATTGTCAATGGATTACTCCACCAGCTAGGAAAGAATTTGAAGGCTATTTTCGGAAGTTTTTAGCTAAATATACAGAATTAGAGTCTTTTGATTCGGTAATTTCCGAAATAGATGCAGAAGGGTATTTAAATCAAAAAGGGTATTTATCAAATTATCTAGTAGCTAAAGAGTGGACAGTTAGTAATACAGTAGAGGAGTTAATGAATATCTTCAAATCACGAGCTTATGGTTTATGTTGGAGGGTGTCAGCAGAAATTTATTCTCAAATAATGAATGAGTTTGAAGAATTTTGCATTCAGCATTATGGTTCTTTGAATACAACTCTTTCCTCCACCGCTAAATTTGAAATTTGGGCTTATAGAACAATACGGTTTAGTTAAGGGAGGAAGATAATATTGTCATCCTGACCGGAGGGAAGGATTTGCGAATCCTTCCCTCCGGTCAGGATGACAGTATAACGATTCTAGCCATTTTTCCGGCTTAACTGAACTGTATTGGCTTATAGAATATGATTGTTTAAATTTTAGATTATGTGTCATTTCGCAAAACTTTAAATGGAAAATTCTTACTTTCCCATACTTGAATTTCTTGATATATTTGTGTTGTGCAGAAATAAACTTCTTCGTAAGCAAGTCTTAAATTACGCTCAAGACGGTTTTGTTCAACATCAGCAGTTTCATTAGAACCAATGGCTTTGCGTAACATAGTCGATAGAATTTTTACTAAGTCATGACCACAACAAACTTCCCAAGGGTCATGACCGTTATTTTTTTGACTCGTGAGCCGTTGTTGCAAATCTTCGTCTTTAATAGAGTGCTTTTGAGATTTATTTTTCACTTCTCGAATTAGTTTAATTTCATCAATTTGCAAAGTTTTCTCATTAAAAAAATTGATATTAATATCAAAACTCAGATTCAGGTCATCACACAGAGAAATCCAACGAAGATAACCTACTGATATCCCAATTTCAAGTAATATTATCCTTACATCTCGATTGGCAATTTTCTCTTCAGAACCAAACTCAGCTATTACTTTATCAAAAGCTGGTGATTTGATTAGCATGGTTTCTAGGTCATGAGTATCCGTGCGAAGAAGATTAGGACTGGTATAGAGTAAAGTTTCAAGACGCTCAAAATCTGCATCAATAATTGCTAAAACTCCTTTAAAATTTGATTGTTCTAGAATTCGTAAAACCTCAATAACTCTTAGCTTACTAGAAGGTTTTCCCGAAACGATAACTAATCTACAAGTTAATCTATCAATAAAACGTTCATAAAATATTTTGTCAGAGCTACCTTCTACTAATAAAAAAGCTCCCGGAAAAGTCTGTCTTAATAGTCGAATTTGATTAGCTTCACGGTCAACTGTAATAAAATCTCTCACTTATCTTTCCCTTTCAATTCAACCGTCAAATCCCATCTATCTTGAATAATATCTGGTGAATGAGTAGCTACTAAAATATCTAAATCTGCAAGTTTAGTAATTTCTTGTAAGTCCTTTAAAAATTGAATTTGCCATCCTACATGAAGAGATAATTCTGGTTCATCAATCAGAACTAGAGAGTTAGGTTGAACCTTAAATAATAATTCATATATGAGAATCAACTCATGTTGTTCCCCAGATGATAAATCAGTTGGGGAGAGAGTTTTCAATTCAGATAATGAAGAATTATAAAGTGTTGTAAAAATGAATCCTTTTTCCTTGCTAAAGTTTATTTCTTTATAAGAATAGGCAAATTTAGTATTAATTATTTTCCTAAATAGCTCTATTTTTTTGGATATTTCCTGAAAAACGCTCATTTTTTTTCCCACATCTTCAATATATACTGATAAAGTATTTTTAGTGCTTTCATCTATATCATCTGGTTGGATTTGAAACTCTGAATCTTGACCTTTATCTAAAAACCCTACTTCTATTAACTGAGATCGTGTCTCTTCAAGTTCATTAAGTTGTTCACGAAGTTCTTCACCCGTTAGATCTGATGATGGTTGTTGTTTTACAACCCTAACTGGAAAAGTTCTATCAAGTGATTGAGATATATTACCATATTCCTTAAATTTATCTTGCATTAGCTTTGCTAACTCATCAGAATATTTAGATACAGTTGATAATTTTGGAGAATGGATTCTATTGCGAGAAGAATGATTAGGAGTCAAGTTTAACAAACGTTGCGTTTCTATCAATCTTATATGATTAGCCTTCATTTTCTCTAGCCATTCAGGCTCTTTTCTGAACTCTTCTTGCCAATTCAAGTTTGCAGGTAATAAATGATTAAAACGCTCTATAACTTCTTGTGAAGAAATTATTTCCTTTGTAGGAAGATAAACCCATTCTTTAGAGTTTATTCTTTGTAATTCTGGGATAAAATCATCAATAATATCTAAGCGAGAGTTTACTATATCAAAGCGTATTTTTATTGCTTCTAAAGGAAATATATTTTCTTTTGACTGGAAAATTAAATTATTTTTTTGAGATTCCTTCTGATTTTCATTATTTTTGATAATTTCTACATCACTACCATCATCAAATTCAATTTTAAATTTACTAAATGGAATAGTTCGCAATTCTGAGTATCGGGAGTTAAAAAAACCATTCACAATTCTCAGTATGGCTGTTTTGCCAAAACCATTAGGTCCTGTAATAATAGTAATTCGATCATCCATGTTCAAGGGAATTACATGGTCGAAAATTCCAAATAAGCCGTTCACAGAAATTTGCTTAATTCGCATATTTATCCAATTCCATAACTCTTGGCTCTATTACCTGATTTTAACCTAAAAATAATTCTAGTGGACTTTCTGGAACACTTTTAGGGTTTCATGGATTAGAAGTGGGTTGCTTCTTGAGGTATTCTTACTTATTCCAACCTTGTGCTAAATAAATTTCAGAACGTAAGTTTGGGGATAAATCATTAAGAATGGCGTGTATTTCAATACCTTCATTGTGATAAGTAATTATCTGTCCTTTCACAGTTTCTTCTGGTAAAGTTTGATATCTCTCTTGGGGTAAATTAACATAATATTCTGGTGGTACTGGTGTTGCAGCATGATGTAATCCAATGACTTTCCAATAATCATTAAGCACGGGAGAACCAGAAGAACCCCCTTCAGTATCTGTTAGATAGCGTAGAAAATCTTGATTAGCACCTGTCCCCACATAGAAGTTATTGCGAATTGCATAAGTAAGCGAACCACCACGAGGATGCTGCACAATATTTAAGCGATATCCGCGTTCTAAGTCAGGTCGTTTCTCTACCAGACATAGTGGTTGACGATCTAATATTTTTTCTGACTCTTTCAATTTGACAATTGCGTAATCAAGTTGTTTATTGCTAGCTAATAATTCAGCATTTTGACAGGTTAAGTATGAACCACTTTCACTAAAAAAATCAAACCAGACGGTTAAATTCTCAGCTTGTAATCTGAAATCCTCTGGATTTGCAGGAGACTCATATTTTATATCTCGTGCTTCTATAACATGGTGATTTGTAATTAATATACCTGGTGCAATAATCCAAGCTGTACCAAAAGTAACTTCATTATCTTTGAATTTACCACCAAAAATACGCGGAACTCTGAATCGAGATATACTTTTGCTAATTTCTAATGCCTTTTGTATAAAGATGAAAGGTACACGTTCATCTCGTCCTTTAAAAAGAAGTTCTTCAAATTCGGGAAGAGGAACAGATGGTGTCGGTATTTCACCACCATAATACTTTTCCAGTTTTTGGATAATATCTTTTAAAGTGCTACTTAATTCTCCTTCCCAATCTTGAATATACTGCATTGCATTCTCAGCAATAATAATCAGAGGTCTAATTCCAGTTTTTTTATCCCGTCCCAGTTTGATAAATCCATTAATGATTTGATTTAAATCAAGACGGGTATTATTTTCAGATTGATTTAAAGCAATTTGTGGTAGTCCTGCTAATAAACTACTTCTTCCTAAAAAAGTTTCAGTAACTGGTATTCTTAATAAAGCATTAACAAATTCATTTTGAATCTCACGAAATTCCATATTACTTTTATCCATTTTCTAGTTCCTCTTTAATGCGATCGCGCAAAACTAATAAATCTGTACCTAATTGAACACCTTGAATATATTGCCAAGCATTATCTATGAAAATATATAATTGATTTTCCCTTTTTTGTAATTGTTGAACAAGTAAGGATATATCAGTTCTAGCATTAAATGTACTTCGATTCAAACTATTTGAATCTGGAATATTGAACAGAAGTGAAGTTCGACCCTCAAAAGATTCAGTAACCGAAATACGAATCAAATTATTGACAAGATTTGTTAGAAGTTCGCGCAAATTCGGAGAAATGCTTGTTTCAAATTCACGTATTTGGAAATAAGAATCTTTTCGATATTTTTCTGGTGGATCGACTCCAATAAGCAATTCATTAACAGACACTGGCCTGTCCATATTCGCAGGTATAAATTTGTTAATACCATACTGTTTATTCTTTAATAAACTCTCATAACTAACCACAGCATTGGTTCCAGGAACCGGAACCCATTCACTATCTACCAAGTTGGAAATAGATTTATGAATATCTCCAAAATTTGACCGAATAACTTCAAGAAATCTACGAGATTGATTTAATTCACCAGTAACTTTGATAAATATTTTTCGTTCTGTGGAATCAGCTTGAACTAATGCTCGCACATCATGATCTATATTTTCTAAGACAATACCATTTCTCCAGTATGTTCCTTGCAAAACATAATTATGCATTTTGACAATAAAGCGGGAAATAATACTCCCAGGAAGTACATCATAATGAATTTGAAATAACAAGCTTTCGTGCCAATTTCCTGTATAAGGTTCATCTTTTTGTAGTAAATCGGGGATGAGAATAGTTTCTTCTGGTTCATTATTAAATGAAAAACATAATTCAAAACGCTTCATCATATCAATGATAAAACCATGTATTATTTTTGGATATTTTCTATCATCGTTAAAAATTTCTTGAAGTTGATCTATTTTGAGTTTTCCCTTTCTCTGATAACCTAAGTTAGAGTTAATTATTTGATAGATTGCGCTAGTTACCCATTCTGGATTCAAAACATTTGTGCTAATTAAACGTGGATCATCACCAAACCATAATACAATACCTAAATCGTGTAAATATCGTAATAAATTTTCCTGATTTACATGATCTTTTATACCATTTAATTTAGCAATTCTCTGATAATCTCCATAAGAAATATAATCTTTTCTCATTCTTTGCAATTTGTTTTTTACAGCTAACCAATTAGCTGGAATTGGATCATTAATATGTTTTAGTTCAGTTATAATCTCACTAAGAAACTTTTTAAGTTCATCTATCCCTTGTCCTGTTTTGCAAGAAACTGTACGCGCATAATTGTAAATACCATATTTTTTTTTCAATCCTGTCCAATCCAAATCCAATTGGTATTCGTCTGCTTTATTGCATATCACTAAAATTGGTGAGTCTCCACCAAAAATACGAATAAGCTTTAACCAATACTCTAACCGACTCTCATGTTCTCCACGAAGGGAATCAAGAATTAATGCATAAATGCTACGCTTTGTTAAGAAAAATTGATGCGTGGAATGCATAATTTCTTGTCCACCAAAATCCCAAATATTTATTTTTACGTTAGCATTATTCACAGATATTTCCCAAGGTACAATGGAAATTCCTTTAGTTATATTTTCATCGGGATTATAAGTATTATATACCAGTCGATTAATCAACGATGTTTTGCCTACTTGTGCTTCTCCCACAATTAGAAGTTTTGCCTCTCTTAAAGGTTCATTTTGATTTTTTGCACGTTCTATAAGGAATTTAAAAACACTAGAAGGATCGGTTATCCTCGTAAAACTTTCTGGTAATTCAGTGAAGGGATTGTTTTGAAGGTTTATACTGGTTAAATTGGTTAGATCAACTAGATTATCAGGTAAATCAGTTAATTTATTTTCCCCTAAATTGAGTGAATCCAGACTAGTCATGTGTGTAATGACACTTGGTACAGATGAAAAACGATTTCTACTCAGATTGAGTTCTGTTAAATAAATTAACTCCCGGAAATTGATTGGTAAATCAGTTAGATGATTACCACTAAGAATTAGTTCTCGCAAGTTGATCAAATACGATATTTCCGCAGGTAATAGTTCAAATTGATTTTTACTGATATCAAGTGAAGTTAGTTGTTTGAGATTACCAAAGCCGACTGGTAATTGTGATAATCTATTTTCGCTGAGATAAAATGTATTTAAATTAATGAGATTTTTTACTTCTTTTGGTATATCAACTAGGGAATTACCAGTAATATTCAACCCTTTTAGATGTTGGATAAATGTGATTTCTTCTGGAAATGAAGATAGTTGATTATAGCTTAAATCTAGTAATATCAACTTTTGAATATGGTTAAAAGTTATGGGTAATGTCTTTAAATAATTTCCACGCAATTTCAGAACTTCTAAGTTAATTAATCCTCCTATTTCAATCGGTAATTGAGTTAAATTATTCCCACTGAGATCAAGTTCTTTTAAATTTGTTAATTGTCCTATTTCAGGTGGTAGTTCTTCAATTCCTTGATTGCTAAGATCAAGTGTAGGTTCTTCTTGACTATAATATTTTTCAATAAATTCACGAATTACTAACTGAGATTCTAGAGGTACTTCTACATTTTTCTGTAGTGAAGAATCGGAAGATTGGAAATATAGGTTATTTTTTTTTGCAAATCTTAGAAGTTCTGAATTGTATGGATTTGCTTCTTGGGCAGCACGAATAAACTTATCTAATCTTCCTTGAGATTCGTAAAATTGAATCAAATTAAAAACAAGCTCAGATAAGTTATTACCATATGCGATTCTATCTAGATTTTCACCTAACTGAAAACGAACCATTTGCGATAAATAACTTGCTGAAGGAAATGCACTCAATAGTGCTTCATGTAATTCCTGTGCTTGTTTACCATTGATATACATCTATAAAATCCTCCTCTTATAACAAGATATCAATATAATGTTTGTTATCCTCGATTACAATCAAACATCCGAGTTTTCAATCAATCACATCATCTACTTCGCTCAAATCCCATTCAGTTTCAACTTGATTTCCTCTATCAAAAGAACTTTCAAATACAGTATCAATTGTAGGATTTCCAAGTCCCAAAAATCCTTTTTTCAGTTTGTGAAAGCCTATCAAAGGTATAATGTCCCTTTCTGTTGTCAATTTAAATCCTATATTATTCTCGGACTTGACCTTAAATTTTAGGTTAGCATTTGCTAAATCAATAGTAGTTTGACCTCCTGCTTCAAGAGTTATAGAAGAATTATCCGATGAGGAAATGATAATAGTTGCAGATGTTGCTTGCAATAATTTGGTGACAATGACATATTCCTGTTGCCATTTTCCAGTATTATATAGACCTATTATTTTTTCTTTAAAGTTTAGCAAATTATCAATAAATCTGACCACACATCCTGGTGCATTAAAAAAAACAGAATTTTTATGAGAAAATTTTATTTCTAAACCAACGTTAATATCTATTGATTCATTCACTTTAACTTGGGATTGAGGAGAGATTTCTACAACTTGGGTACTTGTAGACCTATATTCATACCAAGCAGGAGGATTGGGAGAGGCTTCATGGATCTCTATGTCTCTCAGGATTTCTTTTAAATTTCCTTCTTTATGAAAAAGTCCATTTTGTAAATATCCAAAATCACCTAATGTCACAGCTTCATTTGGAAGCCAGTTGACGTATAGTTTATCAAAACTTTGATGAATCTCTTTAGCATATGATTTTGCCATTTCCATAGATTTTATCCTTAACTAAGCTTTCTCAATTATCAACATTTTTATTAACATTCCTAAAATCATTGTTGAACAAGAAAATAAGTATAAATACGCAAGCCTTGGTGTTTTAATTGGAGAAAATCATCGTTGATGTAAACGTACATCGACTGGTATTCGTAAATATTTGTGAAGCGCACGAATAATTTGTAATCTTAAAGGAAGTTTATTAGATAAGATTCCTTTAATTTCTGCATGGCTTCTCACCAATGTAATGAAATCCCATTGATATACGCCTAATTGTTCCATACGAAAGATAAATGTGTCAATAGGATTAGGAATATCTATCAGCAAGTGCTTTTCTTCCTATATGCCATTGAGGTCAAGCGGGCAAGATGCCCGCTCCACGACTCTATCCATTTAAGTTTAGCTTGATAGTTCTCTTCTGTTTTAATCGGTCTAATCACAAAACCCATTCCACTTTGGACTATAAATTACTCTTGGGTATGAAGTATATTATATCACTACATTCATGATTAAGGAATGGATTCGGGACTAATCACTCCCAAGACAAATTTGCAGATATATGATATATCTTTTTGTTCGGAATGTACCAACAATTTGATAACTTAGTACATAGTTTGCAACAATTATCGTTAACAGGAAGGAATTACGTTGAGTTACCATCCAGATGCCATTGCCCCCCACGGTGGAGAATTAGTTAACCGGATTGCTTCCCCAGCACAAAAGGAAATATTTCTCTCCAAAGCTGACTTTTTGCCTCGAGTGTACACTTGATGAGCGAGCCGTTTCTGATTTAGAAATGATTGCGATTGGTGGTTTTAGTCCTCTCACAGGTTTTATGAAACAAGCGGACTACGATCGAGTGTCGACAGAAATGCAGCTAGCTAATGGTGTTGCTCTGGTCAATCCCCATCACACTATCTGTCACTGAAGAAGTTGCTGCCCCTTTAAGAAGGTGGTTTAGTGCGTCTGGATAACCCCAGATGGTGAGTTTATTGGGGTTTTAGAACTGACCGAAAAGTATAGCTATGACAAAGACCACGAAGCGGTCAATGTTTATCAGACTGATGACCAAAAGCATCCTGGGGTCAAAGTTGTTTATGATCAAGGTTCCATCAATCTAGCCGGAGATATTTGGTTCTTGCAACGTGATCCTCATCCCTTATTTCCCTGATTACCAAATTGATCCCGCCGCTTCACGGCAAATATTTCAAGAACTGGGTTGGAAAACTATCGTCGGTTTTCAAACTCGTAACCCCATCCATCGCGCCCATGAATATATTCAAAAATGCGCTTTGGAAACTGTAGATGGTCTATTTTTACATCCTTTGGTGGGAGCAACTAAAGAAGATGATATTCCTGCTGATGTGCGGATGCGTTGTTATGAAATTCTCATAGAACATTATTATCCCCTCAGATCGGGTAATTTTAGCAATTAATCCTGCGGCTATGCGTTATGCTGGCCCAGGGAAGCTATTTTCCATGCTTTAGTTCGCAAAAATTATGGTTGTACTCATTTTATTGTTGGTCGAGATCATGCTGGTGTAGGTGACTATTACGGAACTTATGATGCTCAATATATTTTTGATGAGTTTGCGCCTGGGGAATTGGGTATTATGCCCATGAAGTTTGAACACGCTTTTTATTGCACTCGTACCAAACAAATGGCGACTACCAAAACCAGTCCTAGCAAGTCAAACGAACGCAGTTCATTTATCAGGAACAAAAGTTCGGGAAATGCTGCGTCGGGGGGAATTACCTCCACCAGAATTTTCTCGTCCGGAAGTCGCTGCGGAATTGGCTCGTGTTATGCACGCCTAATAACCAGGCAGTGGGGATAAAAAATATAACCTGTAACCTTACATTACAGACCTTAGCCTTTAAGCTATTAAATGGCTAGGGTCTGATAGTTAATTTATTTATGAAACGGCGGACGTTTTTACACAAAATCACCTCAATACTTGCGTTATTGGGGATAACAGAGGCTCAATGGTTGTCCTTTGGTAATCGTTATTACCAAGCTTTGGCTCAACCTGGTTCACGTAAGTTAGCATTATTAGTAGGCATTAATCACTATCCCCAATATCCAGCTTTGGGTGGTTGTTTGACTGATGTAGAATTGCAAAAGGAACTGTTGATTTATCGTTTTGGTTTTCAGGCTTCAGATATTCTGACTGTGACTGAGGAACAAGCTACAAGGGAGTTCATTGAGTCAGCGGTGAGAGGTTATCTCGGTCAGCAAGTTAAATCTGATGATACGGTGGTTTTTCATTTTAGCGGTTATGGGACTCGGATTAATTTGGGAACTGCTGCTGAAACTGTGCAAAATGCTCTTATCCCCGTTAACGGTAAAAAATTAGCCAATGATTCAACTGTTAATTATTTATTAGCAGAAACTCTTTTGCTGTTATTGCGATCGCTCTCTACCGAGAAAGTAACAGCTATCTTAGATACAAGCTATTACACTCCGAGTAGATTTCCACCCACAGCATTAAAAATTCGCGCTTATCCAGAATCTCCTACAGCTAAGTTAGCGATGGAGGAACTTGAGTTTCTCCAACAACTGAAAACCCAGAAAATTGCCCTTAATCATCCTGTTGTATTATCAGCAACTTCAGAACTGAAGGAATTAGCGGGTGAATTACTAATCACTGGTGGTAGTGTCGGATTATTCACTTACGCCTTAACCCAATATTTATGGGAAATCACCCCACCACAAACCAATCGATTTATCTTATCTCATTTGAGTAGTACGATGTACCGTTTGGGGAGCAAACAACAGCCAGCTTTATTGCTAAAGCCAGAAAATCTCCAAAATACTTTAATTGCGGATGATTCCTTATTCAACAGTCGTGGGGCTGAAGGTGTAGTTACTGCGATTAAAGATGATGGTAAAACCGTGGAGTTATGGTTGGGAGGATTACCGCTACAAGTTCTGGAAGACTATGGTGTAAATTCTCGGTTGAGATTGGATACAGGAGAGGAATTAATTTGGCAATCGCGAACTGGATTTACAGCTCAAACACGACTTGCGATTCCCAATACTACTCCTCCTCAAATTGGGCAATTTGTCCAGGAATCACTGCGGGTAATACCCAAAAATATAGATTTTACTGTAGCTCTTGATGCAGAGTTACAAAGAATTGAGCGAGTAGATGCTACAAGTGCTTTTGCTACCTTGGCTCGGTTATCAACTGTAGTCGCAGGTGAAAAACCAGCAGATTATTTATTTGGAAAGTTACGAGAACCAAAAAGTCGCTATGGTTTATTTTCCCTGAGCGGTGATTTAATTCTCAATACTGCGGGGGAAGTTGGGGAAGCTGTCAAAGGAGCAGTGCAACGGTTAGCACCGAAATTTTCGGCTTTGTTTGCAACTAAGTTATGGAGATTGACAGAAAATGAAGGTTCTTCTCGTTTATCCGTCAAAGCTAGCTTAGAGATTATTAATAAAATCGCTCCTGTGTTGGTAATCGAAAAGGAAACAGGACGCACTTCAATCAGAGAAACTTTGAAACCTCAATATCAAGGTAGGGTATCAGGCAAAATTCCCATCGTACCTGTAGGTAGTCGGTTGCAATATCGAGTCCAAAACCTCAGCACTCAACCAATTTATTTACTTTTAGTGGGATTAAATAATAGCCGAACGGCGATTCGCATTTTATCCCTGGCAATTTCCGCGAACATCCAATAATACCGCATCTAAACTGCAACTGAAAGAAATATTCATCCTTCCCGGTGAGACAATTATTTTCCCACAAAGTATTGCGGCTTCGGGATGGTTAATCTCCGCACCAGCTACTGAATGTGAACACCAACTTATTCTCAGTACTAGCCCCTTTACGGAAACCCTAGTTGCTTTAGAAACGGCTAAATATCCTACTGCTGACCAACAACCTATAGCTACATTGATTAATCCTACAGAAGTTGCTCTCGCTATGTTGCAAGATTTACATAACGCCAGTATTAAAACTAATAGCACAATTACAGATGCTTATGCTTTAGATGTCAATAATTGGGCTAGTCTCAACTTCAGTTTTCGGATTTCTTGAAAACCTCACCCTGGTTTTACTGCATAAAACCTGTCCCTCTCCTGACTAAGGAGAGGGTTAGGGTGAGGTTCTTAGTAGTCTGGGTAAGGAGAAGGACATCATTTTAAAAATAGCACCGCTAGTAAATAAGAATGATGCTGACCAAATTTAGTTTTATCAATTAATCGAGAAATCCATCTTTTCTGTAGATAAGTTATAGTCATTGCTCCCAGCGTCACTACTAAAAAAGCTATACTAAAGTGACTAGCAAATTCCGGTAAATTCTTAACGAGCAAATTTTGCCAATAATAGACAAAGAATATATGCCATAAATATATCCATAGAGAAGATGAACTAATAAAAGTAATCGCATTGGTTACTAGATTATTATTAGCTGACCAATTATATTTAATCACCAATTTATCTACTAAAAGATAACTGAACAATGACATAAAAATGCCATAAGAAATAAAGTAAATTCTGGGGGGATACTTAAAATCTGTATTCGAGATAAAATCTCCTAAACGATGGTAATAATACCCTGCACATAATGAAAATATTATTAAGAAAACTCCACCTATAAATAATATAGTTTTTCCCCTGAGTTTTGGTAAAGTAATCCCCAAGCCAAATAGACAACCATAAGGAATTAAGTAAAATAAATAATCCTTGATTAAACTAGTAAGTATGGGACTACGAAAATTAAATTTCTGAGTGAAGTTGAATAAAAGTTCATAACCTAAATAACTGATAGATAATAAACCCAAAAACTTTAATTCAGATTGAGTTGACTTATATAGAGTAAACAGTAAACTGGAAAAAAGAGCAACTAAGGTAAATACACGAATTATCCATACATAACCGATGCCCTTTAATAAGGTAAATGTCTCGAATATCTTTTCTAATGAGAAAGGATATGGTTGAGATATCGCATGGAATATTCCCACAGCGGAAATAAAGAAAAAAGCTAAAAATACCCAGACTGGAGCAATTAGACGTGGTAATCTTTTTTGTAAATAACTCCAGAAAGATGCTTGTTTTTGTCCAGATGTATAATAATAAAGTGTTCCTGATACCATCACCATTAAAGGTACATCAAAACGCCTGATGTGAAAAAATATATTATCTTCTCGTTGAACATGAGCAAAAATAATCAACAAAAGTCCAATTGTTTTTAAAATATCAAATCTGATATCTCGTTGAACTTCTGATTTTTTTTCGGGTTTATCAATCATAATATTTGTCCAAAAAATAGTTTCTCAGTAAGGAGTGACAATAGATACAAAAAGAAAGAATATTTGAAAATACAACACAAGAATATATTATCGGTATCAAATTCCCCACTTAACCAAATAGTATTGTATACTATTCCTAAAAATGAGTAACGACTTCAAATTAAAACTACAGGCTATAGTTGAACAAATAGGTTCTGAATACCGTTCCCAAACTCAGAAAAATATAGACTCTGTTCTAGAAACTGGAGCGGTTTGTGATGATGATTGGTTAGCAATTTTAGAAAATAGAGATATAGATGTAGATATACGCAAAACAGTTTGTTGGACATTATCTCGATTAGAAGATAAACGAGCGCTACCATCTATATTATTAGCCTTGAAAGACCAGGATTCATCTCTACGTAGTGAAGCTGCGATCGCATTAGGAACGCTTTTCTGTCCAGAAGCTGTTCCCCACTTAATCTCAGTCTTACTAGAAGATGAAACAGTCGAGGTTAGAACTACTGCTGCTTATGGACTGGGAGCATTACGTGATACTCGTGCAGTAGAACACCTGATACATACGTTAGAAAACCAAAATGAAGATCCGAGAGTACGAGGACAAGCAGCAGAAGCATTGGGTGATATTAGAGATACTCGATCTATTGTTCCTCTGATTGCGGCTTTAAAAGATGCGTCGGTTGAAGTACGTTTTTGGGCTATTTTCGCACTGGGACAATTGGGAGATGCTCAAGTTATTCCCGAACTAGAACGGTTAGTTGCTACAGATGAATCCATTCTACCCAATTGGGGAACAATCAAAGATGAAGCCGTAGCAGCTATACAAAATATCCGAGGATAAAGGAAAAATCGTGCATTTATACATTTGATTGGTAAATCATGATCAGAAAATTCAGATGTATTGACACTCTCCGGTCTAAATAATATTGTCATTCTGACCAGAGGGAAGAATCTCGCTGGATTCTAAGCGACAGCGAAGAATGACAATATAAGGATATCCATTTTTCAGCTTAACTGAACCGTATTGGACTATACTGGGAGAATATGAAGATTTATTTAAGATTAACGCTACTTAGCTACATACTTGGTATTATCTCGCATAGTCATGTAACATAAACTATGGAAAAACTACAAATTGTCAACAGTATCTTTCCTAGAAAAGCTTAATAGTGAAGAAAATGAACTTCTAATAAACAGGTATTGATCTGAATTAAAAATGAAATTATCAAATTCTGAAACTGAAAAATTTTTTGAAGCTTTATTAGATGCTTATCCAAATTATAACCAGCTCAAAATTATGGTAAAATTCAAGCTAGGAGAAAATCTAGAAAACTTGAGTGAAAATACTGATAATCAAACTGTTGTTTTTAATTTAATTGAATGGGCTGAAAAAACTGATAAATTATTAAATTTGATTTTGGGAGCTTATGAGAGAAATCCTGGTAATTCAAAAATAAATGAATTTACTTATCAGTTATTAAATAGAATGATTGCTAACCAAGAAATAGATATTGCTGCTGATTTAAAAACACAGTTTTATCAAGTAGTAAACGAATTTAATATTCTTGAAAAGAATCCTAAACAAAAAGATAGAAAAAATAATCAGCAAGAATCAAATTTTGATGAAGATTATATAGATTTTGACGAATCGATATGCCATATTAATTTTCAAAAAGCAACACAAACTTTTATAGATATACAATCCCAATTAAATGAAGATGAAGTTACTATCTTATTTTTCATGGAAAAGAATTTAATTAGACAGGGGGATTTATATTTAAAAAGACTGAAAAATGAATTAAAGCCAGTTAGAGGGCATTTTCGTGAATTTTATGCAACATATACTTCAGGAAATTCAGAGGGAGTAGTACAGAAAATTGGTGAATATTTGAATATCAAACAAGAAGAAATGACGATTAATGAATATATTAATTTAGTTATACAAAAACTGGGTAACTCTTTACAAAATAATTCAGTTTTTTTCATAGAGATAAAGTGTGATATTAGTGACCAAAGTGAAATTGAACCGTTAATTCCTTGGTTTATTACTGAATTTTGGCAACCTTTACGAAAGGAAATAAATAAAATTACGCAAAATTTTTCGGGAATTAAAGTAATTGCTGTCATTATTTCTAAATTAGAAATTTATCAAAGATTATCCTGTCATTGTAATGATGATTCTAATTGCTTTGAACCGGATAAACTGGTAAAAATTCCTTTAGAGGATAGTTGGAAACAAAAAGATATTTATGAATGGTTAAAATCCTATCCAACTACAGGTTTAACAGTTCAACAAAGACAGGATATAAGTACTAAAATTTATAAAGAAACTGATGGAAGACCAAGAGATGTTTGCTTTGCTTTACAGCAAGAATGGGAAACTTTAATTAAGGTAAATACTTTTTCGTAGAGGATGTTTGAAAAGTCAAAATAAAGTTAAAAA
This sequence comes from uncultured cyanobacterium, assembly GCA_963766435.1. Classification (GTDB taxonomy): domain Bacteria; phylum Cyanobacteriota; class Cyanobacteriia; order Cyanobacteriales; family Nostocaceae; genus CAVXZH01. Next base: position 1,405,768 of record CAVXZH010000005.1, on the reverse strand, counting down.
ACGTTACTATATTACAATATGGTTCGTTAAGCGAGGAAGTAATACTGTCATCCTGACCGGAGGGAAAGATCTCGCAATCCTTCCCTCCGGTCAGGATGACAAATTACACCTCCTCATAAGTTTTCAAACACCCTCTTAATCAATTTATGAATATGACTTATAAATTTGACAACAATCCTCAAAACCGTCCTGCTAATTCTCATCCTGATTCACCTCAAAAAGTTGAACCCTATATTGCACCAGATGAGTTGATTGACGCAGTAAATTTAGCCATCTTTTTACGTCGTCCACTATTATTAGAAGGAGAAGCAGGTTGTGGAAAAACTCGATTAGCGATCGCAGTTGCTTATGAATTAGGATTACCCTTTTATCGCTGGGATATTCGCTCAACGACTAAAGCACAAGAAGGGTTATATGAATATGATGCGATTCTTAGACTTCATGATGTCCAAATTCAGAAATTAGAACCAAATAATCTGAGGAATCCCAGTAATCCTCAAGATTATCGAACTTTTGGTGCAATTGGTCAAGCCTTTCGTTTACAAAACTGTCCTGCGGTAGTACTAATTGATGAAATTGATAAAGCGGATATTGATTTTCCCAATGATTTACTCACTGTTTTAGACGAACCTTGGGAATTTAAAATTAGAGAAACAGGAGAAACAATTACCGCTAAATCTAATTGTCAACCCATTGTAATTATTACCAGCAATAAAGAAAAAGGAAATTTACCTGCTCCTTTTTTACGACGCTGTATTTATTATTATGTTAAGTTCCCAAATAATCCTAGTGAACTTCAAAAAATTGTGGATATTCATTATCAACAGAAGCAACAAACAGAAACTCAAAAAAAGCTGAATTCTTCCCGATAATGAATTAGTTGAAGAAGCAGCTAAACTTTTCATTAACATTCGAGAAAATAAAGGATTGTTTAAAATTCCTGGTACAAGTGAATTTTTAGACTGGTTAGATGCACTTCATAGTTGTCAGACCAAGCAAAATCCTCATCCTCCTTATTCTGTTAATGAACTTAAAGAAGGTAAACTAATTCCTTATCGAGAGTTAATTTTTAAAATTCGTCAAGATTGGCAAAAAAACACATCCTTTTCCTCACCCACTCTCTAAAACAAACATTAATCACCCCACCTCCCCATCACCCCACCTCCCCACCTACCTTGTTTAAACCAGATACTTACTTAAAAACCCTTTTCTACCGTTTACGTGAAGACGGTTTTAATCTGAGTGTGAGAGAATACTTTTCTGCACTAGATGCTATATCCGCAGGTTTATTTCCCGAAAATAGAGACAAATTTAAAACACTTTTACGATTGTTATGGTGTAAATCTGTAGAACAACAACAGCATTTGGAGTTGATATTTGATATTATTGTTCTTGAATCTGAAGAACCTATAAACACAAACACAGAGGAACTTAGAGAAACCCAAAAATATGTAAATAATAACCAAACCGACTCACCATCAACAACATTTTCTTCTACCACCTCAATGGAAACCCCTGCGACAACAATCACCAAACCAACAACTGAGGATTTATCAACTTTACCCATTAGCAATCCTCCAGCAATAAAAGAATATGAAGATGATGACGAATTTAACACTTATTATCCCATCTCTCGTCGTTTTATGGTTTATAGTTGGCGTTATTTACGTCGTCCTATTGCTGACGGAGCTAAGGATGTTTTAGATATTAACACAACTGTGGAAGAATCGAGTAAACAAGGGTTTTTCTTACAACCCGTCTATGGTCGAAGAGAACGAAATCATGCTCACTTGCTAATTTTAGTAGATCAGGAAGGTTCCATGACACCTTTCCATCATTTTAGTCAAGACCTAATCGAAACTGCTCAATATGAAAGTTCTATAGAAAAAGTTGAAGTTGCTTATTTTCATAATCTTCCCGCAGAATACATTTATAAAAATCGGTTTTTAACTGATAAAATTTCCCTAGAAAGTGTTTTAAATCAATGTGATAGTGAAACCAGAGTATTAATTCTTAGTGATGGAGGTGCAGCTAGAGGATATCGACGGAGAGAAAGAATATCAGCTACTACAGAGGTAATTTGGGAAATTCAACAACATACTAATTTAATAGCATGGCTTAATCCTGTTCCTCAATTACGCTGGAATAGTACTACTGCTCAAATTATTTCTCATTTAGTACCCATGTTTCCCATGAATCAAGAGGGGTTAATTCAAGCAATTGCAATATTACAAAGGTAAGAAATAATTGACATGACTAAAATAACAGATGAAATCATTGCCAAAAATAAAGTAGAAAGATTTGTCAGTCGTTTTGAATCTTCTTATTATTTGTTAGCTTGTCATGCAGCTTTACCTTTAGTATTAACTCCAGAATTAGTCAACTATATTAGAATTTATTTTCTCAAAAGTGAAGGAGTACCTTGGATTGCTGAAGCTGATTTATTGCTATCTGATTTGTGTCGTCCCGTTGGTTATGAACTTTATGTGATGGATGAAGCTGTGAGAGCTTATTTATTACATGATTTAGAACAAAATGAAAAATTTGGACAAAAAAGAATTAAGGATATTGCTAGTTTATTACTAAATTATGTTAAGCATTTAGCCAGAACAAATCCTTTTTTTAGTAAAAAAGAGTTAGAAGTTCAGAGATGGGGTGCATTATTATATTTAGACACAGAGCAAACCGTTAAAGAAATCGCTAGAGCTATTTCTGAATGTGTCAACCCAGCAGAAAGAGCTAGGTTGCTGAAAATTACCGAAGAGTTTAAACAACAAATAGAAAAATCAGAACAATTTCAGGATTTTTTAGATTATGCTCAAGTTATTAATGATTTATCCAGAAAACCCGAACCAGTTAGTCAAGAAGCAATCATTGAAAATGTACTACATCCTCCCATAGAAACCTTTGCATTTGAAATAGCTATCATTGAACTGAAACAAGGCTTTCTTGAGTGGGGAGGAGGAATAGAAATCAAGCGTAGTAGTAATCAAGCTACATATTTTATTGAAAACCTAAAAAATGACATTCAATTAGAAATGGTTCTCTATTCCTAAAGGTACTTTTATAATGGGTGCTCCCGAAAATGAGAAAGATAGTTTGAGCCGTGAACGTCCTCAACATCAAGTCACCATAAAACTATTTTATCTGGGTAAATATCTAGTAACACAAGCCCAATGGCAAGCTGTAGCTGTACTCCCGCAAGTGAATCGAAGACTAAATCCCAATCCATCTTTCTTTAAAGGAGTAAATCGTCCTGTAGAGCAAGTTTCCTGGTATGATGCGGTTGAGTTTTGCTCACGTCTTTCCCAATACACAGGTAGACATTATCGCCTTCCCAGTGAAGCAGAATGGGAATATGCTTGTCGAGCTGGGACAACAACACCATTTCATTTTGGTGAAACCATCACAACTGATTTGGCAAATTACCGAGGCACAGATAATGAACCATATACTACCTGGTTAGGTTCATATGGGAAGGGATCTAAAGGAATTTATAGAGAAGAAACAACAGAAGTAGGAAGTTTTGGAGTAGCTAACAATTTTGGATTATATGATATACACGGAAATGTATGGGAATGGTGTGAAGACAATTGGCACGAAAATTATAAAGGAGCACCAACAGATGGAAGTGCCTGGGTAAATGATAATGATTATCGTATGCTGCGTGGTGGTTCTTGGATACTCAATCCTGTATACTGCCGTTCGGCCTATCGTTACTCTTATAGTGCAGGCGACAGTTACGACACTTTCGGTTTTCGTGTTGCGTGTTCTGCTGCATGAACTTAGTTACTCTTTATACTTTTGCTCTTTTGTCCTTTTCCCTTTTTTTCTTTACCCTTGTGAGCATAGCGAGCTAAAAATTTTTTTTAATATTTTAGTGAAACTTTCAATCAAAATTATGTATAACAAGTAGGAAATTAAAAAATTACACCGCTTGACATACAGTAACATATACGTTACTATATATTATGTCTAGTATGAAAGTTGAAGAATATCTTCCAGAAGATGGTTCAAAACCTTATCAAGAATGGTTTAATAATTTGGATGCCCAAGCTGCTGCAAAAGTGACAGTTGCTAAGTCTCGTCTGGAGTTAGGTAACACATCAAATGTTAAATGGTTTGATGGTATCGGTGAATATAAAATCGATTGGGTCAGGATATCGGATTTATCTAGCTCAAGATGGTAAGCAACTTATAGTATTATTTGGTGGAGGAACAAAGAAAAATCAGCAATCTGATATTAATCATGCTAAAGAATTGTACCAAGAGTACAAAAGGAGAAAAAAAGAAATTAGTAAAGAGCAAGCAACTGACAACGGGAATAGAGAGCAGAGGTAGTTATTATGGAACTTACTAGAGACTTTAAAGAGACTGTTAACGCACGAGTACAACGAGATTCTGAATTTGTCATTGCTCTCCTAGATGAAGCCATTTCTCTCTTCCTCAATGGTGAACCAGAAACAGCAAGACTAATTTTGAGAGATATTGTGAATGCAACAGTAGGTTTTGAACAGTTAGCAATTGAAACTTCTAAACCCAGCAAGAGTTTACATCGGATGTTATCTGCAAAAGGTAATCCGACAATGGATAATTTAACAGCTATTTTCAATGTTTTGCGTAAAAGACTGAATGTTGATATCCATGTTCAGACGACGGTTATTTCCCCTTAAAATTACAGCCATTTCCCTGTATTCAAAACACAGCTAATTTTTGCGTACTTCTTCCTTTGCGTCTTTGCGTCTACCCTTCGGGAACGTCTTCGACGAATGCGCGAAATCTAAAAATGTGGCTTATCTACACGAAAATCGCTGTAAACCGAAAAATGGGTAGAATCCTTATATTGTCATTCTTCGCTGTCGTTTAGAATCCCGCGAGATCCTTCCCGACCGTCAGGATGACAGTATAGGGACTCTAGCCCATTTTTCAGCTTAACTGAACCGGATTGGAACATGCGCTAAAGCGCAACTACGAGCCAAATGTAGCTTTTATAGATACTTTTTCAACAACAACTCCAATTTTTCCTTTGTCGCTGCGGGTGCTTTTTCCAAATTGGTCAAAATGGCATACTTCAAAGCCGAATGTGCATCACTCTTGGGGGGATTCTCAGTCAAACGCTTGACAGTTTCCTGAATCACCTTTTGAGCATTGATAGCATTTCGCTGCAAATTACCAATAATCATTTCCACTGTCACACTATCATGATCTGGATGCCAACAATCGTAATCTGTGACTAATGCTAAAGTGGCATAAGCAATTTCTGCTTCTCTGGCTAATTTCGCTTCTGGTAAATTGGTCATCCCGATGACCGTTGCACCCCAACTGCGATAAAGATGAGATTCCGCTTTGGTGGAAAATGCTTGACTTTCCATACATACGTAAGTGCCACCATGATGTAAACTGATATCGGGTAGTTCTAAAAATGCGATCGCCTCAGCAAGAACACCAGCTAAATTCCGGCAAATTGGGTCACCAAAACCAATGTGAGCAACAATTCCCTCACCAAAAAAAGTCGAAACTCGATGGTTGGTTCTGTCAATAAATTGGTCTGGTACTACTAAATCTAGGGGTTTTGCTTCTTCCTTTAAAGAACCAACCGCACTAGCGGAAATTAAATACTCCACCCCTAATTGTTTCATCCCATAAATATTAGCACGAAAAGGTAACTCAGAGGGTAACAGCGTATGATTTCGACCATGACGTGCTAAAAAAACAACTCTTGTTTCTCCTAATGTTCCTAAAATAAAAGCATCAGATGGTGAACCAAATGGGGTTTGGATTTCTACTTCTTCTACATCTTTGAGTGCATCCATTTTATATAGACCACTACCACCAATAATTCCAATTCGAGCTACTGTCATAACTTTTACTTTTTTTATTTACTCAGTTATTTTACCTAAAAGATGCTTGGGGTGATAAATTCAGATGGTTTTCACCAATTTTTATGATTGCGTAGACTTACCCTTATCGATTTTTATATATTCTTGTTAATATAACGATTGTATAAAATCCTTTTGAAGAATACAAAAACTTTTAGTAAAAAATATGTTGGCTACTGATACCTCAACCGAAATGCTGCTTGAGACAGTTTTGCAGCGCATATTTACTTATCGCCGAATTACCCGTGAAGATCAACAACTACTGATGTCAACCCTTCTTTCCCAAGAAAGTTTGAATGAACATCATCGTCAGCAAATTAACAGTGTATTTGATGGTCTAAAAAGTGGATTGATTAAGGTGATTGGGTGATAATATCCCTTTCTATAATTTCCTAATTCCCGCTTCTAATCCTACACATACACCTGTGAGAAAATCTAAATCTAAAGTGCTAATCGTGTCGCTAGGTTTGTGATAGTGAGGATTTCGCATAAATGCTGTATCTGTCACCATAATGGCTGGATAACCAGCATCCCAAAAAGGTGCATGATCACTAAGTCGAGTTGCGGGAACCATTAAACCCTGCATTGGTACTGGTAGCCACTGACTCTCTACACCAGTCTGACGAATATTGTGGCTCAGACTAATTAAATCTACCAACGTCCGCAAATTACCAATTAAACCAATAAAATCGCCTCTATTTGGGTAAAACCGTCCTAAAGGGGGCGGATAATTTTGCGACCCAGGAGTAGAATTACAATAACCCAACATTTCTAAAGATAGCATTAAACGTAAGGATTGTTTTTGTTCACGCAATTTAGCCACATAACTGCTGCTACCCAATAAACCATATTCCTCCATATCGAACGCTACTAGTTTTAGCGGATATCGGATGGGTTGAATAGCAAAATTTCGAGCAAGTTCTAGTAATACTGCGACACCCGTAGCATTATCATCAGCCGCAACTGTGCCGGGGACACCATCATAATGAGCACCTATTAAAATCGGAGGTAAGTCTTGTTTTTGGTTGCTAACTTGGTTCGGCAAATTCAAAATCAGATTTTCACAACTTTTACCCCTAACTGGGAAGGTGTGGATTTCCACACTTCCCCATTGGGACAATTCTTCGCGAATGTATTCTTGGACAAAAAAATGTCCCGCGCTGGCCATGTAGGGATCACGTTCCCGCGCTATTTCCCTTAAATGATTTTCTAATCGCTCTTTTAAATTCAAAATCTTTGTTTAAAATAGTTGCAATGTATTGTTTTTCGGGCAGGAGAAAGGTCAAAGTAATTGCCAATAGAATATTCTAGGCAGAGAGTTAGATAGAATGATTATTATACCATTGAGGGGTTTGATCGGATAGCACTAAGCTAGAAATAGTACTGCCCCATTGAAAATGTATCAGATACCGAGGAGAAAAGTAACGCATGGGCAAGGTAGTCGGCATCGACTTGGGTACAACCAACTCAGTAGTCGCCGTGATGGAGGGTGGCAAGCCGGTGGTCATTGCCAATGCAGAAGGAATGCGAACAACGCCCTCCGTCGTTGGTTTTAGTAAGGAAGGTGAAAGAGTGGTGGGACAAATGGCCAGAAGGCAAACTGTCCTTAACCCACAAAATACCTTTTTTGCGGCAAAGCGCTTTATTGGTCGAAAATACGGCGAACTTAATCCCGATTCTAAGCGTGTACCCTATACCATTCGTAAAGATGAAGTGGGGAATATTAAAATTGCTTGTCCGCGTTTAAATAAGGATTTTGCCCCGGAAGAAATTTCGGCAATGGTACTCAAAAAATTAGCTGATGATGCTAGTCGTTATTTGGGTGTACCAGTGACTGGGGCTGTGATTACTGTTCCTGCCTATTTTAATGATTCCCAACGTCAAGCCACTAGAGATGCGGGGAGAATTGCTGGGTTGGAAGTGCTGCGAATTCTCAATGAACCCACTGCTGCTTCTTTAGCTTATGGTTTAGACCGGGGTGATACTGAGACTATTTTAGTCTTTGATTTGGGAGGCGGTACTTTTGATGTTTCCATCCTGGAAGTGGGTGAAGGGGTTTTTGAAGTTAAATCCACTAGTGGAGATACTCAGCTAGGAGGTAATGATTTTGATAAAAATATTGTCGATTGGTTAGCTGAACAATTTCTGGAAACTGAAGGGGTAGACTTACGACGCGATCGCCAAGCGTTACAACGTTTGATGGAAGCGGCAGAAAAGGCTAAAATTGAACTTTCAGCGGTGAGTGTCACTGATATCAATTTACCCTTTATTACAGCCACAGAAGATCCACCAAACACCTGGAAACACGTCTGACCCGTTCTCAGTTTGAGGGTTTGTGTGGTGAATTGGTCAGTCGCTTGCGAACACCAGTCAAACGAGCGTTGAAAGATGCTGGACTTTCCGCCGCAGATATTGAAGAAGTTGTTCTGGTTGGTGGTTCGACCAGAATGCCAATGGTCAAGCAAATAGTCAGAGATTTGATTGGGATTGAACCCAATGAAAATGTTAACCCTGATGAAGTGGTAGCTGTGGGTGCCGCCATTCAGGCTGGTATTTTGGCTGGGGAACTGAAAGATGTTCTACTTTTAGATGTTACGCCTCTATCTTTGGGATTAGAAACCATTGGTGGGGTGATGAAAAAGTTAATTCCTCGCAACACAACTATACCAGTCCGCCGTTCGGATATTTTTTCAACTTCCGAAAATAACCAAAACACCGTGGAAATTCATGTCGTCCAGGGTGAACGGGAAATGGCAGCAAATAACAAGTCATTGGGAAGATTTAAATTGTATGGTATTCCGCCAGCACCAAGGGGAATCCCTCAAGTGCAAGTATCATTTGATATTGATGCTAATGGAATTTTACAAGTCACAGCTTTAGACCGGACGACGGGAAGGGAGCAGAGCATTACTGTGCAAGGTGCTTCTACCCTGAGTGAATCAGAAGTAAATCGGATGATTCAAGATGCTAAAAAGTTTGCTGATGTTGACCGGGAGCGGAAAGAACGGGTAGAAAAGCGCACTCGTGCCGAAGCCTTAATTTTACAAGCAGAACGACAACTCCGAGAAGTAGCCTTAGAAATGGGGATGCAGTTTGCTCGCAGTCGTCGTCAACGCATTGATAATATTTGCCGAGAACTACGAGAAAGTTTACAGCAAAATGACGATCGCGGTATTGACCAAGCTTATTCTGACCTCCAAGATGCACTATATGAATTAAATCGGGAAGTCCGCGAGTATTACGCTGAGGACGAAGAAGAAGATTTGTTTGGGACTATCCGCGAAATCTTTACTGGTGAGAAAGAACGAGAGCGAGATTTACCTAGAGATACATATCGGGGACGGGATGGTTATCGGGATTATGGTAGTAAAGATTATGGTCGAGAGAGTCGTCCTTCTCCATCGGAAAACCGTCCCGCACGGAAATCACGCCCTAGTTACCGAGATAACTGGGATGATAATGACGATGATTGGTTGTAGAAAGGAATAGGATACAGGGACTGCTAATGGTGTGGTGTCAAACTGCACCAAAGGCTACTACCTGTAGGTGGAGGATAACTAAATCATTTAAATTAAAATAATTTACTATGCAGAATTTGCAGAACTTTCGCGATTACTACGAGATTTTAGGAGTCCCTAAAGATGCTTCTAGTGAAGAAATTAAAAAGGTTTATCGACGACTAGCCAGACAATATCACCCTGATTTGAATCCAGGAAATAAGGAAGCCGAGGAAAAATTCAAGGAGATTGGTGAGGCTTATGAAATCCTTTCCGACCCGGCTAAACGGGCGCATTATGACCAGTTTAGTCGTTATTGGAAGCAAAAGGGCTTCACTGGTGGTAAAACACCAAAATCCAAAGATTGGGAAAATCGGTCTAATCGTCCCAATCAGGAGGTAGACCCTAGCCAGTTTTCTGATTTTGAAAGTTTTATTAATCAAGTCATTGGTGTCAGTTCTCGCAAAGATAGCCGAAATCCTGCTAGTACTACCACAGACCCTTTTCGTGCGCCTAGAAATACTAAAGTTGAATATACAGCTAATAATCCACCCCGTCCCACTCGTCGGGATATCGAAGCCAGATTAACTTTACCCCTGGAGAAAGCTTATCAAGGTGGTAATGAGCGAATTCGTTTGGAAGATGGGCGTTCTCTAGAAGTGACGATGCCTCCAGCTATGGTCACAGGTCAAACCATCCGACTGCGAAATCAGGGTATTGGTGGTGGTGACCTCTACTTGAAAATTACTGTAGACCCCCATCCTTTGTTTAAATTAGAGGGGGCAAATATCTTTTGTCAAGTGCCAGTGACTCCCAGTGAAGCGACATTAGGTGGACAAGTAGAAGCACCCACGCTGGATAGTTCGAGTGAAAATGTCCATTCCTCCCGGAGTTAGGTCTGGTCAAAGATTCCGACTAGCTAATAAAGGTTATCCTGGTGAAAATGGTAAACGTGGTGACCAATTGGTGGAAATTCAGATTGTCACCCCTAAAACTATTAGTCCTCAAGAACGGGAACTTTATGAGAAAATTAGAGAAATTGAGACTTTTAAACCCCGTGCGGATTTATTGAGTTAGGAGTGCAAAAACATGGCTGACTCCTGGTATAGCAAAGTTTTATAATACCTATTTATGCCTAACACTAGCTGGAATCGTCATCACATTCTTTCCTTAGCTGATTTCTCAACTATCGAATATAATGCTGTACTGCAAACTGCTGCATCTTTTGCCAGAGGTATTATCAACGCCGTACTAAAAAAGTACCAGCTTTACAAGGACAGGTAGTAGCAAATTTATTTTTTGAACCTTCTACCCGGACTCGGAGTAGTTTTGAAATTGCGGCTAAACGTTTAAGTGCAGATACGCTGAATTTTGCTGCTGCTAGTTCTTCCATGACCAAGGGAGAGACAATCCTGGATACAGCTAAGACTTATTTAGCAATGGGAACTGATATTATGGTGATTCGTCATCGAGAAGCAGGAGTACCGATGGCGATCGCGCAAGAAATGGATAATTTAGGAGTACGAGTTAGTGTCCTCAATGCTGGAGATGGTCAACATGAACATCCTTCCCAAGCATTGCTAGATTTATTTACCTTATGTACGCTGATAGATTCAGCTCAACCCCGGATAGAACAGTTAGCGGGGAAGAAAATTGCCATAGTTGGGGATATTTTGCATTCTCGCGTAGCGCGGTCAAATATTTGGAGTTTAATTGCTAGTGGTGCGGAAGTACATTTAGCAGCACCACCGACACTTATTACCGAAATTTTTTGCCGAATATCTGCTGGAAGAGGGAGATAAAAAAGCCAATCCACAGCGATTATTTTTGCATTGGCATTTGGAACCAGCATTACAAAATGCAGATTTTGTCATGACCTTACGCCTGCAAAAAGAACGAATGACGGCTCATTTACTCCCAAGTTTGCGAGAATATCATCAGTTGTTTGGGATTACCCGCAGTCGGTTAAAAGTGTGTAAACCCAATGTCAAAGTTTTGCATCCAGGCCAGTGAATCGGGGTGTAGAAATCAGTTCTGATTTAATGGATGATCCAGAATTTAGTTTGATTCAATCACAAGTTACCAGTGGTGTGGCTGTGCGGATGGCGTTATTGTATTTGATTGGTAGTGGGAAGACTTGAAAGTTCATCTAAGTTTGTGCTTTAATTAACATTAATAGCGAATCTAATTGCACACAATTTTACTTGGAGAATTAAGTTAATGTATATTAGAGAACAAAAAAATGCTAAAAAAAGCCAAACTCACTCAAATGCACCAGCAAATAATCAGTTGTTCCCAGCGCAATTAGTTCACCAGAGCCACGAGGAATTCAATTGAAACGTGCTGTTACTACTATTCAACGTGACGAGGATTTTGATAAAATCACTGGAGAAAAACTGAAAGAAGGTGATGCCCCAGATAAATTAACACTACCACCAAAGTTAAAAGAAGGTATGCAGAATGCCTGGGACAAATCTTTACCAGGAGGGAAATCTCAGGAGCAAGGTGGAATCCTAGTTAAGGATAAGAGTGGTGAATATCAATGGAAACCAGGAAAACCAGGTAAGTCAGGTTCATTTAGTCCTGATTATGGCGACAAAGGCAAAGATGATACATTAATTGGTGTTGGACATACCCATCCTTATGATGCTAGTGAGGGTGGAATGACTGATGTTTCGTTTAGTGGACAAGATTTAGCTAGACTTGTCTATGTAGAAGATAGAATTGCAGTAGTTCAATCTGGAACAGGACAATTTGTTGCTGCTCGTACCGAAGAATTTAACAAATTACTTGTAGGATTAGATGAATCAGGCAAAAAGAAGATGTTTGATGAGATGAATCAAACTTGGAATGATACCTTTGCTGGCGCTAAAGGTAAATTTAGAGATAGAGGAGAAGCTGCTGTTAAGGCTGTATGTTCCAAATATCATTTAGTGTATTACAAGGGTAAGGATGGCAATCTTACCAAGTAATCAGCTTTTTACCGAAGATGAATATTTTTAGATATCTCCAGAATATTATGAATAGACTACCGTTGGTCTTATTATCTTTGGGATTACTGGCTTTCTCAACTTGTGGACTTACTCAGAGTGCTACTATTTTGAAACCCAGTACAGGCAATATTTTGCTTTCATCACAAAAACAAAACAGTTATCCTATGAATAATTCCGCAACAACAATTGAATCTAAAGGCGTAAATACATGGCTGATTAAAGTTGAACAATCTTTCCAAGGTGAATCAGCTATAGGAAAAATACTAGTAAAACAAGAAACTACCCCTACTTCAGGAAGCTCACCCTATATTAAACTAGCATTAAGCAAAGCTTGGCTAGCACTTTCGGAGAGTAAGTTATTAGCTAAAGACGTAACCGCAGCTATTTTTTGCGCTCAAACAGGACTGGATAAATTAGGTTCAGACTACACTTCCCCCCTCACTGTTGATGATACCGGAATGAAACTTTTGGTAGCGCAAGACAGAATCCAGGAAGGACATCCTGAAGATGGAGCCAAGATTATGTTAAGAATGCTGCACACTAGAATTGAACTTTTTGTAGAACTGCATCAATCAGATATTTTGGAATAGCCTATAGCGGTTATCAGTTTATTGAGGTAGCAGTTATGTTCTTCTCAATTAAATTATAGCCTCTTAATGTTTGCTGATGAAGTTTTGCAGAAAGCTCAAAAATCAATATATGTGAGTATTCTAGCCTCATATTTATCACTAAACCTACTAAGCGAGTTTCAATTCTTTACTTAATATACTAGTACAGCTTGGCGGAAATAACTTACCCAGTTCAAATCTATGAAACTTTTACTGTGTATTCATTTTGAATTTTGAATTCAGCTTTGCGGTACTAGTTGTTTATTCGTGGGTTAGATGTTTGTAAGATTTCTTTGTATAAACCGATTAAATCAACTTTTCGATATAAAGTCAGGGAGCGATAGCGAGAAATTGTCTGCTTAGTTTCTGGAAAGTATAAACCCAAACCACATAATTTCTTAGATTGAGAACTATCATATAGTTTTCCTCCTGTTTTATAATCAGCAATAACTGATGAACGCAAAAAATCAGCAAACTCAGTAAACTCATTCTGAGCTTGACTGCTAGCTTTTGAGAGATACCTAAGTAAAGCCAGAACATCACAACATTGCTCACCAAAATAATGGTAGGTTGAGAGTTCCGATTTCTTTAGCATAGGTAAAGGATGTTTAAGAATTGACTGAAGCACTCTTGATAACTTATCGGGAATGTTTTTAACAAACTGATTGTCCAGTAGAGTAAGCGTGTGATACATATCAGCACGCTCAGAGTTCATAATTGCTAGAGCCTGCTTCACGTCCGTTAACTGATGGTTTTTTGAGGTGATTGAGAAAGCCCTGATAGTAATAATTTGGTGCACCAAGAGATAGCTGAGAAGCTAGTGTGTATCGAGCGCAATTTCTGACTTCATATACAACTTCAAGTGTAGCACAGAGTTGCTACTTGGAACTTCACCAAAGCACACTGAACTAAGTATAAGATAACGGCAAAAACTTTTTCGTTTCATTGTATGATTAGAATTGGCGATCGCATTGACAAGGAATTTTCTGGAAGTTTAAAATTACTATACTATTTTTGTCGATTGTGGTTAACGCGACTTAAGTATAAATAGATGTTGGTTGGAAAATCTAACTGGTGCGATCGCTTGAAATTATTGTATAATTTTGTTTGCAATATTTTGTTGAATACTGACATCCCTAAAAATCCCTATACTGTCATTCTGAGCGAAGCGAAGAATCCCGCGAGACTCTTCGCTTCGCTCAGAATGACAATATTACTTCCTTCTTTAACACCAACCGTATTGAACCATATTTGAATTTCAGAAAAAAACAGTAGCAAGCATTTTACTAACTACTGTTCTTCAGCATGACTAAATTTCTGCTCTAACTGATTACATTTCTACTCACCAGTAATAGAAAGCTCATTCACCCAAACTCTAGGAGCAACTCCCCCTGGTGTTAACTCCACTTCCTTCTCTACATAAACAATCGACTTCAAAACTTCCAAGAAATCACCAGCAACCGTTGCTGACTCAATACTTGTTTTCTCACCTTTGTTAATTAACCAACCATCAAAAGGTAAAGAAAAAGAACCTTGTAAAGCTTTAACTCCAGCATGGAGATGCTTGTAAGTCATCAATTAAAATCACATTTTCCGCAGTTTCTAAACTCAATTCCTGTTCAGGAATTCCCGCAGCAAAAACATGATAAAAATTGGGACTAACGCTCACTTTTGCACCAATACTAGCATTACCCGTAGGTTGAGCATTTAATCTTTTAGCAGTTCCCGCACTATGGAGAAAATTCTTAAAACGCCATTTTCTATCAGGGAAATTTGACGGGTGGGAGTACCTTCACCATCAAAAGTTTCTGCACCAATATTAGCTGGATGCAAAGCATCATCATAAACGGAAAGTAAAGGAGAAGCAATTTGTTTACCAATATCTTCAGATTTAGATAAACTTTGATTATCCAAAATACTTTGAGCATTAAATAAATTAGAAAAAGCACCCAATAAACTTAAAAAAGCTTCCGCAGAAAAAACCACCCGATATTTACCACTGGTAATTTTCTCATAGTTCAAGTGACTGATAGTTTTATCAGCAGTTTCTCGAATACAACCATTAATATCTAAATCATTTAATTTTTGGTTGATTCTGTATGCACTTGCACCACGAGGTTTTTTGCCATCTTCCTCGGTTTTGCTGTAAAGATAAATTGAAGTTAAGGAGTGAGATTCATTTCTCAAAGCCCCATCACTATTCAGATAAAATCTCTCAACATCACTTTGTCCTAAACCGTTGTAAGGTACACTTTTGATGGCTGGATGAGCTGCGAGAAGTTCTTTTTCCGCAGTTAGTAATTTCTCGATTAGTTCAGATGCTGGAGCCGGAGTTACTTTTTGGTCAGGTGTCTTGGTAATGGGAATAGTCGCTTCGGGACTAAAATCAGGGACATTCTCTTTAACACCAAAAAAACTCGCTTCATAAGCAGTTTTTAAAGCTAATTCTAAACCTTGAGGATCTACATCGGTTGTACTAGTGATACCAATGGTATTATTTTCATTCCAAACCCGAACGGTGACACCAGAACGGTTAGAGGCTTTAACTTGTTTGGGTTCACCTTGGTCAACTTGAACACTGGTTTCATCTATAGCTGAACCGTAAATGTCAAATTTTTTGATTCCTAGTTTATTAGCGTTGTCTTTAGCGTAGGTAGCGATGGCTTGAATTTTAGGCATAGTCAATTTTGGATTGGGGATTTTTTATCAAAAAGAAAATTGTAGAAATTAGATTTTGGATTTTAATATTTTTACATTGCTGCTCATTTATCATCCAAAATCTAAAATTATCTATCGTCCACCCACAGTAATAGAATCAACTTTGATGTGAGGTTGTCCAACTGTAGTGTAAATACTTCCACTCACAGAACCACAAAAACCAGGAGCGAGTTCTAAATCTTGGGAACACATGGAAATTTTGTTCATGATTTCCTTGGCTTCACCAATGAGAGTTGCTCCTTTTAATGGTTTAGTAATTTTGCCATTTTCTATTAAATAAGCTTCATCAACACCAAAATTAAATTGACCTGTAGCACCAACGCTACCCCCACCCATTTTCTTACAGTAAATACCTTTATCAATGGATGCAAATAAATCAGCAGTGCTGTATTCACCAGAATCAATATAAGTATTTCGCATCCGACTAGCAGCAGCATAATTATAATTCTGCCGTCTTCCACTACCTGTTCTGGGGTGTCCGGTGCGTATAGAACCTGTTCTATCAGCTAAGAAGTTCTTCAGAACACCTTTTTCAATTAATAAGGTTCTTTGTGCGGGCATACCTTCATCATCCATGTCAATTGTCCCAAAGGCGTTTTCTGCTCGTCCTTCATCCCAAGCAGTGAGGCTTTCGTGAGCAATTTTTTCACCTTTCTTGTCAGCAAAGGGTGTAGTTTTCCGTTCGATTTGGGTAGTTTCTAATAAGTGTCCACAAGCTTCATGGAAAATAACCCCACCAAAGTGATTGGCCATGATAATGGGGTAACTACCTGATTCTACATAATCTGCATACAGCATTTTTCCCGCAGATTCGGCGATATTTTCGGCAGCTTGTTGATAATCCCAGGTTCTCAGGAAATTAGCATCACTAGTGTTACCATCTCGTTGACCAATGGAGGTGCGATGACTACCATCTGCACAGAGGAGACTAAATCCTACCGATTGGGTCAAGCGAATATCCCGCGCAAATGTACCATCACTAGCAGCAACTAATACTTCTTGCCAATCTCGAAAATAAGTAGCGCGACGGGATTGAATATGGCTAGCTTTTTGTTTGAGGCTAGTAGTCCCATCCAGAAGCACTTCACCCATTTCCCGAATGGTGGTACACAGAGGTAACCAGCTATCTTTCCCTCTTTTGATGGCGTAGTCTCTGAGTAATTCCAAATTGATTTCTGGGATAAAAGCATTGGGGGCGGGTAGTTGTAACCCCAAAATGGAAAGACCTTTTTCTAAGGCTGCTTTTAAACCAGAAAAGGTGATATTGTTGGTGCTAACAAAACAGTCAGCGTTACCGCGAAACACTCTCACTCCTGCACCTGTCGCTAAACTAGGTGAAATGCTGGTGATAGCATCATCTTCTGCTAAACAACTAATATAATTACGACGTTCTAAATAAAATTCAATGAAGTTAGCACCTGCGGCCCTTCCCAGTCCCAGGAGAGTCGCCAAGGGGGCTTCCCAGGTTTCATCAAACCGTTCTGGAGTAGATGAATATTGTAAGTTAGGCAGTTGGTTAGATAGAAGTAAGGTATTTGTAAGCATGAATAGCCTCTTATACTGACGTTATCTTCAGATGTGAGTCAAAAATCCTGGTACGTCAACTCTAACAAATTTACCCAAGTTGCGATCGGCAATTAGGCGGTAGTGATTTCCTCACCGAATTTTAGATTTTGGGTTTCTGGTAATGGAATTAAAGATCCAAAATGTCAAATTGTTGGTTTGCATAGTAGTTTATAGAGAAATTATGGAATTTATTGCGGTCATAAATATACAATCTAAAGTTGTTTGACAATCTCTCTATTTATAAGGTAAATTGTGCGAATTATTTTCATAAAAAATGATGAAAATTCAACCTGTTAATATTGCCTTAATTCTTAGTCTAGTTCTACCTGTAGCTAGCAACATTGCTTTACAAAAACCAGCTTTTGCTAGCCTCCCATTTCCAGAAGGAGAATTTTTTGATTATCAAAATACTGATAAAACTTGGCACATAACACTTTGGAAACAGCAGAATACTTATTACTATAAAAGTCTCAACTTAAAGAATAAGCAGAGACTGTGTTTAGTTGGTGGTGTTGGCTCAGGTAATCAGAAGCGTTCTGTCTTCACTTGGCGTAATCGTGGTTATAAATATCAGGTAGCATGGCAACCTGTGGAAGCTAATTTGATTCGTTTAATCGTGTTAAATCCTGCTAATAAAGTTGTTTTCAATCAAATCCTTAAACGCGAACCAGGTGAATTTGAAGACCCCAACGCGACAAAGTGCAAGTAGGTGAATTTATTTGTCAATGGTTTACTAGGAGGGAAGAGGGCTACCAATAGCTAAACAGATACTTATAAAACGGAGAAATATACATAAAATGTCCCTTTTCGCTTCGCTACG
Source organism: uncultured cyanobacterium (assembly GCA_963766435.1). Taxonomy (GTDB): domain Bacteria; phylum Cyanobacteriota; class Cyanobacteriia; order Cyanobacteriales; family Nostocaceae; genus CAVXZH01. Next base: position 1,387,687 of record CAVXZH010000005.1, on the reverse strand, counting down.
GTATACACACAAGTAAACCGGGCATAAGTTTCAACAGGAAATTTAAGTAGGGGCGTATTGCATACGCCCCTATTTGCATACGCCCCTATTTGCATACGCCCCTATTTGCATACGCCCCTATTTGCATACGCCCCTATTTGCATACGCCCCTATTTGCATACGCCCCTATTTGCATACGCCCCTATTTGCAATACGCCCCTATTTGCAATACGCCCCTATTTGCAATACGCCCCTCTCCGCGTCAGGATGCAGCCTGGTAAATATGGGATCTGCCCAATACAGTTCAGTTAAGCCAAAATCTGATAATATTCTGTCATTCGGAGCGAAGCGAAGAATCCCGCGAGATTCTTCGCTTCGCTCCGAATGACAATATTACTTCCTCCCTTAACTGAACCGTATTGGAATCTGACCGCCATTTTATATCTATTGAAGATTAAATTTTATCAACTCAGAAAAAGATGAAATCAGTAAGAAATTATACATAATCAATACAATTTAGTTAGTCAGTTAATTAATTAATTGGATTGTAGTACTGGATATAGTTCAGATAAAATTGTACAACAGAGAAAAGTTAATTTAGTCGTTTCTCTGGATAGCAAATTGTATCCTAGACTGCTATAATCTCACTGTTTCATCAAAGAATATGGCTAAAAAAACTTTTTAACATCCCCTAAAAAGATTAAATTTAGCGAAAGTTTCTAAGCATCAGGTAACAGATAAGCTACCTAGAGGACAAGGCATTAATGGAGGAATCAGCCCATGGGATATGTAATAGCCACAGCAAATATGAAAGGTGGTGTTGGTAAAACTACGCTCACCGTAAATTTAGCTACTTGTTTAGTGAAAAATCATGGTAAACGGGTACTTGTCCTAGACTTAGATAGTCAAATTAGTGCTACACTCAGTCTAATGTCACCTCTAGAATTTGCCAAAAGACGCAAGCAAAAACAGACATTTAGATATTTACTAGACGAACTTATTAATCCTGATCCTAACTCTAAAGTCACGATTGAAGATATCATTCAAACTAAAATATGTAATCTTCCCGGATTAGATTTATTACCAGGAGATATCGACTTGTATGATGAATTTGTAGTTTCAGAAATGCTGCATCAACAATCTTTAGCTTTGGGTGAACAGGATTTTGAAATCATTTGGAATCGCTTTGAAAGAGTGTTGATTAATAATATCATCAAACCAGTGCGTGACCAATATGATTTTATTCTCTTAGATTGTGCGCCTGGTTATAACCTGCTCACTCGTAGCGGTTTAGCTGCTAGTGATTTCTATATTTTACCTGCGAAACCAGAACCTTTATCTGTAGTGGGTATTCAATTACTGGAAAGACGGATTGGACAATTAAAAGACAGTCATGAAGTCGAAGCTAAAATAGGGATTAGAATGCTAGGAATTGTTTTTAGTATGTCTAGTTCTAATATTCTCAATAGTAGATATTACAAACAGGTAATGCACCGAGTTGTGGAAGATTTTGGTGTAGATAAAATTTGTAAAAATCAAATCCCCATTGATGTGAATGTAGCTAAAGCTGTGGATAGTTTTATGCCAGTGGTTTTACTTAATCCAGGTTCGGCTGGTTCTAAAGCATTCAGTCAATTAACTCAGGAGTTATTGCAGAAAATATAGCATTATTTAATGCTTGGTCTATCTCAATAATAATGAGCAGATTTAGGGAATAAATCTATTGAGGTGTTTATTTGAGGAAGCTTAGACAAAGAAAATCACATGAACAGAAAAGTTAATTTTGCATTCTGTAAATTCTAAGGAATAGGGTGGGTTTATCAATCCACCCTACTCTATGATTAGAGAAAATGGTAAGTTAAAAATTAAGGTCGTGTATTCGCGTAGCTTGTCAAAGCCAGTATCTTGTTTGTTTTGTCAATAAGTGAGAAAAAATACTTGTCTTATATACAACTCTTCTCTACTTAGCGAAATTAATACTCATATAATAGCTAAAATAATAACATTGCAACATGACGTAGTTATTCACACTAATTAGAGTTACTATAGAAAAACTTTGTAAACTTTAGTTTTTTAAGCTAAAGTTATTCTCAGTCACACACCGCAAAATTACCCGCATGGATACAAACGAATTAAAATTCCTGTTAAAGTTGTTGGGATGTGAGAATTACCGTTCTCCCTTGAGTGCTAGCATTTTCAATTCTTTTAAAGGTAAAGATAAAATTTGTCGGGTTTTAGGCGATCGCGATCTGGTAGACTATTCCCGTGAAATTGCTACAGTGAAAATATTACCTCCTGGTCAAGCTCTACTAAAACTTGATCCAGCGCAAATACCGATGAGTGAAAAGGAACGGAAGGTATTAGAGAAAACCAGTAAGGCTGGTAATAAAATTCCTCCCAGCGAAATCACCTCACTGAAAGCTGCGGAACGAGAGACAATCTTAACCAGCTTGAGTGAGCGAGGTTTGATTACAGTAGAAATCAAAATGCAACGAATTAGGGCTGAGGTTTGGTTGACGACCAGAGGAATTGAGCATTTACGGGATGAATATAGTCCCAGTAAAGGTTCTCAACCTGCGATTAGCTTGGAACTACTGAATAATTACCTGCGTTTTTTGCGGAAATCTTTACGGGTGGTAGAGTCGGTAAAAGTTTCTGCTCCACTATCTAGCAGTCAAAAGTCGGATGGGGAAACAATCATTAAACCTAGTGATGAAGAAATTTTGCAAATTATCGAGAAGTTAGATCGGGAGTTGGGGACAGAGAATTATTTACCTATTTTCCATTTGCGAGAGAAGTTACAACCTCCTCTGTCGCGAGATGAATTAGATCAGGTGCTTTATCGGTTGCAAAAAATTGACAAAATTGAATTGAGCGCATTACAAGAAGTCAGTGCTTACACACCAGAGCAAATTGACACGGGAATTCCTCAAAATATTGGTGGTTCATTGTTTTTTATCGTAGTGAGTTAACAGTTTTCAGGATATTTTTCATTTTTTCATAAATTTGAGTTTTCATTAGGTTGCATTTATGACAGGCATTAACGATATTATTAAACGTGAAGTCAATCCTTTTAACGGAATCAATTTGAAGCCTACTAATTTTTGGGCTTATAAACAAGATTCAACATTTATGGTTGATTCAATTCATCAAGAGGCAATTATAAATATTGAAAATTTACTTGACTTAGTATCTACAGATAATCGTAGCCGTACAGTATTATTATTTGGTGATTCTGGTTGTGGCAAAAGTTATTTATTGGGTCGGCTAAAACGCACTCTAAATAATAAAGCTTTCTTTGTCTATATTCTCTGTAATTGGGCTGATAGTACTAACATTTGGCGGCATATTTTGCGTCATACTGTTGATAGTTTAATTCAGATTCCAGAAGGTGAGCAAGATTCACAGTTAATACTGTGGATTAAAAGCTTATCTGTTTTTACAGAAAGTAACTTGCAACAAAGAATATTTAATGATAATTTTTGGCAAGTATTACAAAGTAATCGTCAAAAATTTATTCAACATCTTAAGAATACTTATAGAAAAGCAGGTATTTATAACCCTGATATTTTCTTTGGAGTACTACATGATCTCACAAATCCAGAATTATATGATTTAGCGTGCGAATGGTTACGGGGAGATGATTTAAGCGAAGAATCTATGAAAGCGTTAAAAGTTAGAAACTGTATTGAAACAGAAGATACAGCAAAAAATATTTTAGCAAATTTTGGTAGAATTTCTACACAAACTCAACCCATTGTTTTATGTTTTGATAATTTAGATACCATGCCACAATTACCAGAAGGTTTTCTAGATATACAACCTTTTTTTAATGTTAATACCACTATTCATGGAGATAATTTAAGAAATTTTTTGGTTATTATTAGTATTATAACTAATACATTGAAGCGGCATCTTGATCGTATTCTTCCAGCGGATAAAGCAGGAATACATCAAAAAATTCAATTAAAACGCATTACCATAGAACAAGCGGAAGCACTCTGGATTTATCATCTCAAGCCATTACATCAAGCAGCAAATCCCCAAGCTGAATCTTCCATTTTTCCTCTAGATAGGCAAATTCTAGAAAAATCCTATCCTGGAGGTAAAACTATGCCTAGAAATGCCTTAACTTTAGGTTGTAATGAATATCAAAAATACAAACTTTCGCTATTAAAAGAAAAATCTAATAAGTCAGATCAAATTCCCACAAAAGTTATTGCACCTTCTCAACTTATCGACAAAACTATTGCAACTCTAGAACCTGTTAATCAAGCCGAATTTCAATTGTTATGGCAAAAGGAATATGTCAAAAACCAGGGAAGAATAACTAGAATTTCTTTGCAAGCAGCACCGGACTTAATTCAAATGTTATTATATGTACTAACAGCTTTACAAATAAAGGAAATTAAAGCTAAATTTTTAAACGGAAGGTATGGGAATTATTCTTTGAGTTATCAAAATTCTGTCAATAAGGAAAGAGTAGGTATAGTCTGGACAGAAGATGCAAGTATGAATAGCTTTTTTAATATCATGAATGCTTGTCAGACAGCAGTTAAAAATAATGCTTGTCAAGTTTTGTACTTAATTCGTGCAGGAGATTTAGGAAAACCAAACCTTGCTGGAAATCAACTCTATAGACAGATTTTTACATATACTAATCATCATCATATTAAACCAAGTCTAGGTTCTGTTCACTACTTGGCAACATACCAAAGCTTCGTAAATTCTGCTAAATCTCAGGATTTAGTGATTGGAGGTAAAACTATTACTGTACAAGAACTAGAAATTTTAATTCGTGAATCTGAGATTTTAAAAAAATGCACTTTATTGCAGGATTTACATATTGTCTCTAAACAGAAGTCTGATCTGTCTTTAGATAACGGTAAAAGAAACCCAGATTTAAGACCAGTTAAGGATTTTTTATTAAATCTAGTAAAAACTCAAGGTTATATGGGAGTAACTACTTTAATTTCACAGGGAATTAGTCATTTTTCTGATGTGAAAGAATCTGAGATACAACATTTAATTGACTTATTATGTCAAGAAAGAAAAGTTAAAATTATCAACCCTAAAGCTAAGTTATCAGAACAATCCATTTGTTTTATAACCTGAATATAATTAGTTTTTACTAAGTAAACAGATGCAAATCATATTAGCTATGTAAAATTTATAAAATTCGCTTACGTTTAAGGTTAATTGCGCTGAAGCGCAACTACAAACTATTAGTTTTTGTTGCTGATCTACTTATATTGTCAACCAATGTATTACTTAACAGAAACAATTGAAATTTACAAACAAATATCTCAACTAGCAACATATCAAACCCTCTGGTTGGATACGGAAATAGCTGATTGGAATACCAAATATCCCAAATTATCTCTAATTCAAATTTTAGCTGATTCTACAGATTTAACAGGTGAATCGAGCTACCTGATTGATGTCTTAAATAAACCTGATTTAGCAGAATATTTTATTAACCAAATCATGGTTAATCCCCAAATTGAAAAAGTATTTCATAATTCCTGTTTTGATTTAAAATATCTAGGAGGGAATCTTGCACAAAATGTTACTTGTACTTTAAGATTAGCGAAAAAAATTACCAAGAACGTATTACAAACTTCCAATTTAAAACTAAAAACTCTCGCTAGTGAACTTTGTAATTTTTCCCATGTAGATACAGAAGAAGGAACCAGTGATTGGGGAAGACGTCCTTTATCTCAAAAACAGCTACAATATGCAGCAATGGATACTGTTTATTTAGCTGCTGTTCATCACCATTTACTCAAATTTTCTCAACCTGATATTAATCATATTCCTATGGTCAATCATAACTCTAACCCATCAAAATCTAAATTAGAAAATCCCTCTTTAACTCCTACTAAAGTCAGAGTTGCTTTTGAATGTCCCCGGTTATTTTATTTAAATCATAAATTTGCTGCTAATCCTGTTTTTTATCCAAAAAATGTTGTTTCTGGAGTTGGAAATATTTTTCACAGATTAGCAGATGATTTTATTAAATCAATTATTTCTGAACCACAATTTAAAGCTTTATTTAAGTTACCTGCTTCTCAGTTAAATATAGATGAAGTTACTTCGGAAATTCAACAAATATTTTATCAAATTAAATTCTTTCCTTATTTAGAAGAAACCGTTAGTCAAGATTCTAGTAAAGCACCTGTTTTACTCCAAGTTTGGCAAGGGATACAAGGACTAATCAGACGTTTTACTGAATTGCTGGTACTTAATTGTAGATATTGCGATGCAGAAACAGTTATTCAGAAAACTTTTATTTCTGAAAGTCATAAGATTGAACATTATTTTAATTTACCAGATGGAACTCAGCAACGAGTAGCAGGAGAATTTGATTGCTTAGTTTTTAACTGTGAATTAAATCGCTTTTGTATGGTGGAATTTAAAACTTATTATCCTATAGACCCATCAGCACAATTAGCTCAGGTTTCTCTATATAGTTATATGTTATGGGAAAAGAAAAAAATCCCAGTTGATTCCGCAGTTTATTGTGTTTTACCAGAATTTAAAGAATATAAATATGCTTGGGAAGATTTAGAAAATACTGTCAATCAGTTGATTCCCCATAAATTATTACAGATGCAGGAATGGTTAAAATGGGAATCACCCCTTCCTAATCCACCACCAGCAACAACTCAAACTCATTTATGTGAAATTTGTCCCCAACAACAAAAGTGTCAGACTTTATTTATAGATGTTCCCACAGACCCAAAACCACCAAGAAAAATATCTCCTAATGCTGATGAAATAGGAGAATCTTTAGTGAATACACTAAAATCCTTTAATGTTGGTGTTGAATATCATGGTGCTGCTGTCGGTCCTGCTTTTATTCGGGTCAAACTTAAACCAAATCTGGGTGTCAAAGTAAATGCACTGCTAAAGTTATCAGCTGATTTACAAGTACAATTAGGATTAGCACATCCACCATTAATTGCTCCTCAATCTGGATATGTTAGTGTGGATTTACCTCGTAAAGACAGGCAAGTTGCTGGTTTTGAAGATTATATTCAATCCCAGTCTTTAGCTCCAACCGCACCTGTGAAAATTGCGATTGGGGTGAGTATTGAGGGAGAATTAGTAGAAGCTGATTTATCTGACCCCAACACTTGTCATTTTTTAGTCGGTGGTACAACTGGAAGTGGAAAAAGCGAATTTTTGCGATCGCTCCTCCTGAGTTTACTATATCGTCACTCTCCCCAACATCTAAAAATCGCTCTGGTTGACCCTAAACGAGTGACATTTCCTGAGTTTGAGCAAATGTCCTGGTTATATTCACCAATTGTCAAAGATGGGGATAACGCCATAGAACTAATGGATAAACTAGTTATAGAGATGGAATCCCGCTATAAAAAGTTTGAGAAAGCAGGTTGTGCTGATTTAAGTTCCTATAATCAAAAATCCCCACCTTTACCGCGTATTGTGTGCATATTTGACGAATATGCTGACTTTATGGCGGAAAAAGAAATCCGCAAAGCTCTAGAATTAAATATCAAACGCTTGGGTGCAATGGCACGAGCAGCAGGAATCCACTTAATTATAGCAACTCAACGTCCTGAAGCTGGTATTGTTACCCCCATTATTCGCTCCAATCTCCCTGGAAGAGTTGCGCTCCGGACTGCTAGCGAAGCAGATTCTAGCATTGTGTTGGGAGGAAAACAAACCGCAGCAGCTTATCTACTAGGTAAAGGGGATTTGCTCTATCAAATGGGTGCTCAACAGCATCGCTTACAAAGTTTATTCGCAAAAATTATTCGTTTACCTTTAACCTAAAATTTGAAGTTACCAGCGAGTAAGATACTCAGAGTAATGTGGCTCACCTCGTAAGATGTATGAAAGTATATTGGTATCTAATAGAGCTTTTTTCACAAATCAATTTGTCTTTGTAAATCTAACTGACGCAATTCATCAATCTCGGTTTCGAGTTCTTGCAAAATTACGGTTTCCTCAGCATTAGCTATACCAGCAAATTGCATAAAATCAATAGGTGTCGGATTTAACTGGTGTGTACGATGGGCTAATTGCTGCCAAATTAATTGGGCGATGGGCTGCGCCCCGTCGGAGACGATCGCATTCTGTTCTGCTTCAGGTAGCTGTGAAACTACAGCGAGTGCTTCTTGTAAGAGATTAGTCATTTTTACAAAGTTTTTGACTCTATTACCTTACCTTTATTATATATCTAAAGTGAAAATAATTGTCTCAGACCTAAAATTAGGTGTACAGATGATTGGAGCAATTATAAGTCAAGGGGAAAAAGCCGAAAATTTTTCTATTATAGCTAAAATGAGTAAAACCACACCTGAGTTGCTTGATGTAGTAGCATTAACAGTTGATTTACCTGAATATAGTCTACAGCGTGGTCAAGTTGGTACGGTAGTTGAGCTATTAGCTAATGGTGCTGCTTTTGAAGTAGAATTTAGTGATAGTAATGGACAAACTTATGAATCTGTAGGTTTACGTCCAGAGCAAATAAAATTATTATTTTCTTAGGAAGTACTATGGAACACATTACTACCAGCAAATTACCCGAAACACTCCCACAAATACTCGCCGAAATACAACGCACCAAAACGCCCTTAACCGTCACCCATGACGGAGAACCCTTAGTTATTATCTATCCTGCTACTGTTCAACCCCAACGTCCAGCATTTGGAGTGATGAAGGATAGCGGTGAAATATTGGGAGATTTGATTATTCCAGTAATCCCTGTTACCAAATGGGAAGCATTTCAGTGAAACTATGACTTAATACCGATCTCTGGGTTCCAAAACTTGAATTGATATTATATTTGTCATAAAATGGAATCGGGGTTTAATTTTTCAGAAAGTGAATTATGAGTATTGAACTAAAACCAGAAATACAGGAAATAATCAAGTCTCATATTAATACGAGTATTTATACTGATGCTAATGATGTGATTCTAAAGGCATTAAAACTACTAGCTGAATGGGAAGAAGGGTATAGACAATGGGAAGAGGAAGTTAGAAAAAAGTAGAAATTTCTGCTGAACAATTAGATAAAGGAGAAGGAATAGATTTAGAGATTGTAGTTGGTAAACTGCAAGAAAAACTGCATAAAGCATAGTATTGATAGTTGAAAAAATAAAGGATAAAATAACATGAAAATTAAAGGCATTAAACGCGGTCAAACCATTGAAATTTTAGAGCAATTAAATAACATTCCAGATGGAACAGAAATAATAATAGATTTGAAATTTGTTGAAAACCAAACACCAGAACCAAAACTAAATTTAACAGAAGAAGAAAGATTAGCTAAATTAAATAAATTATTTGGTGTATGGAAAAATCAACCTGATTTAACAGAAATATTTGCAGAAATTGACCAAGAACGTCATGCTTACCAAGGTAGAAATATAGATTCAATTGATGGTTAGAAAATTAGATATAGGTTAATTAGGTTAATATAATAGCAATTTACAAAAACTATATTCCTAACAATCGCTGTATAGAAACTGAAATTTCTGGAAATACTAAAGGACTAATTTCTCCCTCGATTAAAGTCAATTCACAACCATAATCACCATTTAACGGTTCACGGAAAATTTTAACTTGACGGTGAATTAAATCTACTATCCAATATTCTGTAATTCCCGCAACTGCATAAGTTTTCCGTTTTGCGTCTAAATCTTTTTTTAAACTAGTATTAGCATATTCAATTAACCAAAAGATATTTTCTGGATAAGGATGATGAATTCGATATATAGCGCGATTCTGTTCAACTATGGCTAAATCTGGTTCAGGTTCAGAATTATTTTCCGAGAGAGTAATGGGTTTCGCATCTCGCACCAGTGCTTTGTCACTCAACAGTCCCCGCAAATAATCAGCTGTATCGGTGCTGAGTTGAGCGTGTTCCGTCATTCTGGTGACATATTGATAATTTCCCCGTTCAATAATTCCACACGACGACCTACTAAAATCCCTATATCAATGATGCGGTGATAGTCTTCTAAATTCCATTTAGCTGTAGTTATAGTCATAGAATTCTCCTGGAAACTTAGAAATTAAAAACTAAATCATCGAAGTTGGGAACAAGCAACAGTTTTTCTATTTCTTGTTCCCATTCTAGGATTCAGAAATTCAGCTTTAATTTTGAATTTTGAATTTTGAATTGTTCAAAACTCCCCAGCTAAAGCAGAAACACAACGTTCACAAATGAGCGGATGTTCTGTTGATTCACCAACATGGGTAGAATAGTTCCAACAGCGATCGCATTTCACCCCATCTGCATTCACTATCCCAATTTCCCAACTCTCAGACTGCGAAGTGTATTTAACTCCCTCCAGTCCATCACTACTATCCAATAACTCCACTTGGGAAGTCAGGAATAAATAACGGAGTTCATCAACAGCATTACCATGAACAGGATTTAAAGTTTTCATCCCATTGCTAAACTTTTCATCCCGTACATAAATCAAAACCTTTGCTTCCAGGGAAGAACCAATCAATTTTTCCACCCTAGCTTGCTCTAACACCTTATTAACATCGGTGCGAATATCTCGGAATTTTTCCCAAAACTCAGCTAATTCCGGATTTGTCCATTTATCCTCTAACTTCACCCAACCAGCAGCAAATACTGATTTATATGGAGTTGGGTAAGGGAGAAACTGCCAGATGTCTTCCGCCATATGACATAATACAGGTGCGATCGCCTTAGCTAAATTCTCCAAAGCAATCTGTAACACGGTTTGACAACTGCGACGACGGAAAGCATCAGTCGAACTGATATACAGTCTATCCTTGGCTGCATCCAAATAAAAGTTGGATAAATCCACCACACAGAAATTCTGCACCACTTGGAAAAATCGGAAAAACTGGAAACTCTCAAAAGCTTCCGTTACTTCCTGAAACACTTCATGGATGCGGTGCAACATATATTTATCCAATTGAGGCAAATCCTCAAAAGGCACTGCATCTGTCTCTGGGTTGAAATCATCCAAACTGCCTAACAAAAACCGGGCGGTATTGCGAATCTTATTTCTGGCATCCGCTAATTGCTTGATGATATTACCACCCAAACGGACATCAGAGGAATAATCCACCGAAGAAACCCACAATCGCAGTACATCTGCACCATAAGCCGGGTCTTTTTTCTGGTCTTTTCCTCCCTGGAGAATGAACTGGGGGTCAACCACATTCCCCTCTGATTTACTCATCTTCCGTCCATGTTCATCCAAAACAAAACCATGTGTCAACACAGTTTTATAAGGAGCAATACCATTAACCGCCACACTAGTTAATAAACTAGATTGGAACCAACCGCGATGTTGATCGGAACCTTCCAAATAGATATCTACAGGATAATTTAATTCAGCACGTTGTTGAGCCACAGCAGCCCAAGAAGAACCAGAATCGAACCACACATCCATTGTATCTGTGCTTTTCCGGTAAGTCTTGCCATTATGGCGATAAGATTCTGGTAATAACTCCTCAATGGACAATTCCCACCAAGCATCAGAACCCTTTTCGGCGATAATGGCTTGGATATGATTGATAGTTTCCGCATTTAACAGAGGTTCACCTGTAGCCTCATCATAGAATACTGGAATGGGAACACCCCAACTCCGTTGACGAGAGATACACCAATCAGAACGCTCTGCTACCATTGGGGTAATGCGATTTTCACCTTGAGATGGAATCCATTGTACAGAGGCGATCGCTTTGAGAGCAGCATCCCGAAATCCCTCCACCGAAGCAAACCATTGTTCAGTTGCTCGGAAAATCGTCGGTTTTTTGGTTCTCCAATCATAAGGATACTTATGCTCATAAGCTTCCTCCTTCAACAAAGAACCCGCCGCAGTTAATGCATCAATGATAGCCTGATTGCCATCACCCAAAACATTCAACCCGACAAACTCACCAGCTTCAGCAGTAAAATTCCCATTATCATCCACAGGTGCAAGGATAGGTAAACCATATCGCTGACCGACAAAATAATCTTCCAAACCATGACCCGGAGCAGTGTGTACCAACCCCGTACCCGAATCAGTCGTAATATAATCCCCACCAATGACAACGGGACTTTCCCGATTAAACAGGGGATGACGGTAAGTAGTATGCTCCAACTCCTTTCCCGCAAAATTAGCTTTTACCGCTAACTCAACACCCAAAGTCACAGCTAACTTTTCCACCAAATCAGCCGCAACAATCAAATATTTAAATCCACTTTGCGCCTCTGCGTCTGGGCGCGAGACTTCCACCACTACATATTGTAAATCACCATTGACGGCGACAGCCAAATTTCCCGGAATAGTCCAAGGAGTAGTAGTCCAGATAGCCACACCTAAATCAGGCAAATATTCAGCCAAAGAAGATTTTAATCCCACCGCTAAACCCGTGATAGGGAAAGCAGCGTAAATACTCCGAGACTTGTGACCTTCAGGATATTCTAACTCAGCTTCAGCCAAAGCAGTTTTAGAACTAGGACTCCAGTGAACCGGCTTCAAACCTCGGTAGATGAAACCTTTTAAGAACATTTCCCCAAAAACACCAATTTGAGCAGCTTCATATTCTGGCTTTAAGGTTAAATAAGGATGTTCCCAGTCACCCCAAATTCCATATTGCTTAAAACCTTCGCGCTGGTCATTGACGGTATTGAGAGCAAATTCCTGAGCTTTTTGACGCAATTGTAACGGGGTCAAATTTTGACGTTCTGCTTGCTTCATATTTTGCAGAACCTTCAACTCAATGGGTAAACCGTGACAATCCCAACCGGGGACGTAGCGAACCTTACGACCTTTAAGTAAATGGTAACGGTTAATAATATCCTTGAGAATTTTGTTTAAAGCATGACCAATATGTAATAAGCCATTCGCGTAGGGTGGCCCATCGTGGAGTATAAATAAATCGCCGGGGTTATTTTCAGCCAAACTAGCGTAAACTTGATTATCTGCCCAGAACTTTTGGATTTCGGGTTCTCGCTTGGTCGCGTTAGCCCGCATGTCGAATTTGGTTTTGGGTAATTTTACAGTATCTTTGTATTTTCCGGTTTCTGTCACAGTCTCAGACCTAAAATTAGGTGTGCAGGTTATTCAATTCATTATATAAGATGGTAGGATAGTGGTGGCTATAGCTGAGTCAGGAAGCTATCCGGTTTGTAGTTGCGCTTTAGCGCATGCTTCTTATATTGGCAAAGGTATTGTAAATTTATGAGTATTGAACTAAAACCAGAAATACAGGAAATAATCAAGTCTCATATTAGCACTGGTATTTATACTGATGTTGATGATGTGATTCTAAAGGCATTAAAACTACTAGCTGAATGGGAAGAAGGGTATAGACAATGGGAAGAGGAAGTCAGAAAAAAAGTGGAAATTTCTGCTGAACAATTAGATAAAGGAGAAGGAATAGATTTAGACATTGTAGTTGATAAACTGCAAGAAAAACTGCGTAAAGCTAGAGAGAAATAAAAGGAATCAAAGATGAAAAAATTGATTATCTCTTCAGCAGCTAGTCAAGATTTAGAAGAAATCATTGATTATTTTTATAGGAACAATATTAAAGCTGGAGAGGATTTTCTACAAGAATTTAATAACAAGTGTAAATATTTAGCTGATTTTCCCAATATGGGACGCAGTTATCAACACATTAAAGATTATTTGCGAGGTATTCCTTTAGATAGTTATATTATTTTTTATCGCGTGATAGATAATGGTATTGAAATTATGCACGTCGTTAGTGGATATCGAGATATAAAATTATTATTTTCTTAGAGGATGTTTGAAAATGTAAAACTACAGCGAGTGCTTCTTGTAAGAGATTAGTCATGTTTATTAAATAGCTCATGTTTTTTTGATATATGCTTTTGTTTGTACCTAGTTATGTAGTAAATTCAAACGTTGAATAGCAACTTGGTTTTAATTCTCCGGGTAGGTGTTCTAGAGTTTTAGCTACTGATTCTTTAATATCATTTTGATTAGTATCTTCGCTATTCAAAATACTTAAAATTATAATAGGTCTTTGATAAGCAGTATTAGAATCAACAAGATAGTTTACATTACATTGTTCTTTATATTTCCCTAAATTAAGATAGTAAAAACCATTATTTTTTATTTGATTATTAGCAGGAAGTCTATTTTTAACAATTTTCATAATTTCTTGAGATCTATCTGAACCTCTTCTTGTTTCCCGATTATCTTCACCTTCTATTGAAGCTGTACCGACAGCTACAAGTTGATTTGATGATTCAAGAAGATGCTGAATTCCGGCTTAATTTAGCATTTTTTCTACTATCTTTAAACCTTCATTAGTGTGTTCAATTTCTGTAGTACTTCCTTTTTTCCATTGATATTCTCTACTTACAATCATAGCGACAGGAATTGGTGTATTTGGGGGAATTTTTCCTTCTCCAGGTGGATATATGAATACGAATATAATCAGACCGTTATTACCGCAAACAATAGGTGAATTATTGCCATTCGTTGTAAAAGAAGATTTTCCACAACTATTACTTACTGATTTTAAAATATCTTTAGTAGCTACAGGTAAAGAATTAAATGATAAAGTTTTATTTGGACATGACTCTTTAGTTATTATAGGACAAGGCGTTTTAGTAGAGACAAAATCATGTTGATTTAATAAAATAGGCATAAACCATAAATATAGCAATCGCCACTCCAGTTAGGACAAGCTGTATAATAGAAGGGTGTAGCAATACTACGGTCTATTTAAGCGGATACAAGAGGAGGAATTCATGCCCAAACCCTATAGCTACGACCTACGTCAGAAAGTAATTAACGCAATTGAATTAGATGGGATGACCAAGACTGAAGCCGCTCAAGTTTTTCAAATTAGTCGAAATACAATTAACCTATGGCTGCAAAGGAAATCTGAAACTGGAGACTACCAAGCATTACCCAATGAACCACCAGGATTTGGTCATAAAATTACTGATTGGGAAGAATTTCAGAAGTTCGTAGAGGCTAATGGAGATAAAACTCAAGTAGAAATGGCTGAATTATGGCCGGGAGAAATTAGCGATCGCACAATATCAAGAGCTTTAAATAAAATTGGGTTTACTCGTAAAAAAAAACTTATGGTTATCAAGAAAGAGATGAAGTTAAACGAGAAGAATTTAGAAAAGAGATAGAGCTATACAAACCAGAGGAAATAGTCTATATAGATGAAGCTGGAATGGATAATAGAGAAGATTATGCCTACGGCTGGAATCTTGAAGGAGAGAGATTTTATGCCCTCAAGAGTGGAAAAAGACAAGGTTGAGTTAATATGATTGCTGCATATTGTAATGGTAATTTATTTGCTCCATTTACTATTGAAGGAGCTTGTAACAGAATGGTATTTGAAACTTGGCTAGAAACTTGCTTAATACCAACACTTAAACCTGGACAAATAGTAATTGCAGATAATGCTACATTTCATCGTGGTGGACGTATTAAAGAATTAATTGAAGCGGCAGGTTGTCAATTAAAATATTTGCCATCTTATTCACCTGATCTTAATAAAATTGAGCAATGTTGGTCATGGTTGAAAAGTCGAATTCGTAAAAAGCTTACTCAATTTGATTGTCTTCGGAATGCGATGGAAGATGTGCTTCGTACCGCGTCCTAACCGGAATGGCGGTTGCTATATATTCTAATAAATATAATCGGCGTTAAGAGTAATACTAAAAATTTATGAATAAAACCATCATTAGGGTTCTTCCATCCAGTCTTCGTAAAGATTATTGCACCTATTATGTTAAAAGATATTATTAAAATACACATTAATTTGAATAACGTCCAACCAGTAATAAAACAAATATATATGTTGATATTCACGCAGTTTTTTAATAACTTGTGGTTCACCTCGGAAGAAGTATGAAAGGATATTGGTATCTAATAGGGCTTTTTTCACAAATCAATTTGTCTTTGTAAATCTAACCGACGCAATTCATCAATCTCGGTTTCGAGTTCTTGCAAAATTACGGTTTCCTGGGCATTAGCTATACCAGCAAATTGCATAAAATCAATAGTTGTCGGATTCAAATCTTGTGTACGCTGGGCTAATTGCTGCCAAATTAATTGGGCGATCGCATTCTGTTCTGCTTCAGGTAGCTGTGAAACTACAGCAAGTGCTTCTTGTAAGAGATTAGTCATTTTTACCAAGTTTTTGACTCTATCAGCTTACCTTTATTATATATCTAAAGTGAAAATAATAGTCTCAGACCTAAAATAAGGTGTGCAGGTTATTGGATCAATTATAAGTCAAGGGACAAAGCCGGCAACTTTTCTGTTGTAGCTCTAGACATTACGTGACTTTTAATTTACCATACTAAAATATACCTTAAGATTTTAGATATGAGCAACAACGAATCATTCTTTGATGAACAGAAAGAGCAATCTTTGGTAAAAGCTAGGATTGTTGAGAAATATTTTTGGGCTTGGGCAAATGTAATTATACCAACTGCTAAAAGAGCAGGGCAGCAAATTTACTATATAGACCTTTTTGCTGGTTCAGGGCGATACAAAGATGGAGCGGAATCTACACCTATGAAAGTTCTAGAAACTGCGATTTCTAACCCAGATATGAGAAATATGCTGAGAACATTATTTAATGATGCTAATAGTCAAAATACAAATTCCCTACAAGAAGCTATAGATGCGATTCCAGGTATTGAAACATTAAAATATAAGCCTGTTATTATAAATTATGAAGTTGGAGAAAATATTGTTAACACATTTAATCAACTCAAATTAGGTCCAACTTTATTTTTTGTAGATCCTTGGGGATATAAAGGATTATCATTAAAACTTATTAATTCAGTTGTCAAAAACTGGGGTTGTGATTGCCTTTTCTTTTTCAATTATACTCGGATAAATATGGGTTTACCTAATCAAGTAATTCAAGAACATATGAATGCATTATTTGGAAAAACTAGAGCGGATATATTACGGGAAGAATTGGAAGCACTTAACCCGAAAGAACGTGAATTAACAATTATAGAAGCAATTTGTGAAGCTCTACAAGAAATGGGTGGAAAATATGTTTTACCTTTTCGCTTTAAACATGAACAGAAAAACCGTACTAGCCATCACTTAATCTTTGTGAGCAAACATTTCAAAGGTTATGAAATTATGAAAGATATAATGGCAAAAGAGAGTTCTGATCAAAATCAAGGTGTACCTTCTTTTGAATATAATCCAGCTACTTACAGACAGACGTTACTGTTTGAACTTTATCGTCCTCTTGATGAATTAGAAGAGATGCTACTTGATACATTTGCTGGAAAGACAATAACTATGGAAGAAATTTATATGAAACATAATATTGGTAAACGTTACATTAGTAAAAACTACAAATCTGCTCTAAATAATCTTGAATCTCAAGGCAAGATTATCGCCAAACCACCTGCTCACAAAAGAAGAAAAAATAAAGGTGAAATTTCATTTGGAGATTCAGTCGAAGTTACATTTCCACCTAAGCAGTAAGACCAAAATTTTCTTTTTTTAAAGATAGTTTTCTAGGATGTTTATCCCATAATATCTGATGTTGTTGCCAAGCGTCAGGCATTTCATCCCATATTCTACCATCGAGTAATCTACCTCCAGCTTTAGGAGTTCTACCACCAACTTGCTTGAAGAAAAATGCTACTTCAGATTTTTGGCACTGCTCAAGAATATCTTCTGCCCACTCACTTTTCATTAGACGGTGTTTTTGCCCAGATTCTCCACCGACAATGACCCAATCAATATTTGTTAAATCAAGATTCAATGAACCTAATAATGGTTCACAAGAAAGAAAACGCACAGTAGCTGGAACTTGACGTAAAAAATCAATGCGATGAACATAATTTTGATTTTCTACTGATACACCCAACCAGATATTTTTATGAAATTCTAGATCAGGTGCAAATTTAACTAACCGTTCAGGTCTTTTTGTTAATATTTGATATATGTGCCAAGGTGTATTTTGAATTGCTTCAAATACTTTTTGAATAAAATCAAGAGGCACATCTTCATGAAAAAGATCACTCATAGAATTAACAAATATTCTACTTGGAGTCCGCCACTTTAAAGGTTCTTCTAATCTTTCTGGGTGTAAAGTTAAGTCAAATCCATTCTTAAAATTATTTGGAAACCGTTTAGTCAGAGCTTCTGCATAGCAATGTAAACAGCCTGGACTAATCTTGTCACAACCAGTTGTGGGATTCCAAGTTTTATCTGTCCACTCAATACCTGTACGTATACTAGACATATAATGTAACCTTATTAATTATGTGAATTATACTTGTTGAAAATTCACCTGTTTTAGTTTATCTGTACTATGCTAGTATAGCAGAAAGTTTTGATAAATAAATTATTATTTTGGCATTATTTTGGAAAAAAATTAACCGCTCACTAAATTTTCTTGAATAGACCTAATGAGTTTCAACTATGACAAGTTAGATATTCTTATAAAACAAGATTTTATAGTGTTGATGTCATCCCCCATAAGTAGGATTATGTGAATTATAAGCCAAGATACATTTGCATTTGGTAATTTTTTATTTGGAATTTTAGTTTAACTGTAATCCAACAGATAATTGAGTTAGCAGAATTTTTATTTGCTTCAGTTGCATTTCCCGTTCCCAGTTTCCAGGGTATTATTAAACCATAGTAAAAATTATACAAAATTATCTGGTAGAAAAAATTACTACTAGCCAGAATCAGGGAAGCAGAAAAGATTAGTTGATAGGAGCAGAATTTTCATCTTTGCTTCGGTTACATTCTCAGCTTATCAATCAGCCAGAATCGAATGGGTCAACTTCTAAATTCTCTCCCATGATTAGTTGTTGAAAGTAGGAGCGATCGCCTCCGGCGGGGCGTAGCCCATCGCCCGCATAGCCTTACTGGCAATAAATAAAACTTATGACTAAATTTAATAATATGATGAATCAGGTTTGATTTTGGTTGAAGTAGCCTATGCTTTGGGCTGAAAAAGCTCAATATATCTCCTATGAGTGCGACTCGGTTTTTACTTAAGCGATATCAGTGCTTAAGTAAATCTACGAGCTAGGCTCATATCAGTACCGAAATCCTGAAAAATTCTATTTATAATAGAAGATTGGCATAATTTTGGTCAATACTACGACCGGACTTTTATGGAATTTTTCGACAACTTTAATCAAAATTGGGAAATTCTTCAGCCTAAGTATGGAGATAAATTTTATCGGCTTTGGAAGTATTATTTATTATCCTGTGCAGGTTCTTTTAGAGCTAGAAATATACAATTATGGCAAATTGTCATGTCTAAATATGGTGTGATAGGTGGATACAATTCCATCAGATAGAAGGAAATAGGGAATAGGTAAATGTTGATAATGTTTTCTATTCCCTTTTCTATATCCGGGGCTTATACCAATTTGAAATCCAAAAATTTGTAGAAAATTTCCTGTAAAATAAATAATCATCATTTTATATTTGATGATTATTAAGAATAATATTTCTATCATTTAATAAAGCTTTTAACACCAAATAAAACCACAATTAGCATGGTAACTAATATGAAATCATTCCCTAAAAGAGAACGTATCTTAGAAATGGCCTGTCTTTCTCAATTGGCTTACATCGCCTATATACAAAGAAAAGATATTGTTAGTAATATCCTTAAATCTGGTTGCCCATCATTTTTTCAAAAGTATGATATAGTAGAATTTATTTATGCAAAAAATCCTTTAATTGATACTGATAAGTTGACTTTTTTTGGATTGTTTTTATCTACAGAAAGTGATATTGTTATTTCCATTAGAGGGACAAAAAAACTAGAAGATCATTTTTTAAACTTATTTGCACTCCCTAATTCAGAATCAATTCACTCCGGGTTTAATTCTTACGTTAACAGTATTTGGCAACAAATAAAAGATTTTATTCAAAGAACAGAAAACTTAAACAAAAATATTTTTTTAACTGGACATAGTTCAGGTGGTGCTGTGGCTACATTAATTACCAAAAAACTTAATGAAAGTAATTTAAAACCCATAACACCTTATATTCTAGAAACTTATACTTTTGGTTCACCACCCATCAGCACCAGAGAATTAGATATAGATATACCAATATATAGATTTCGTACTATCGGTGATTTTGTTCCATACCTACATAAAATAGCTGTGATAATTTTCAACAAAATACCAGGAATTAAACAAGGAATTATTAATTGGCAACCAAAACCAGTGCAAATACTTTCTAAGTATTATCATATAGGTAGTGAATATTGTATCAATGAAAAATGCCAGATTATTCTACAAAATGAATCTAACTTGTCTAATATTATGTTGATAACACAAATTTCTCGTTTATTAGATTCACAAATTAAATCACCATCTCAATTAGAGATTAATCATAAATTTCTCATGTTCATAACTACTTTAGTTAAGGCTTCATTAGAAGAACATTGTCTTACCAAATATATAGAAAGACTCAGTTTTGATAAACTTCCATTCTGCATGACAAATTTGTAGGATCAGGAATAAGATGATCACAGAAACAAATTAATACTGAATTTATATAGTATAAATTCATCACAGAATACGTGTTTGTTGATTGCCTTTTTCAGGGTTTTGCAAAAAAAAACGATATATACTGAAAAATAAATTAATCTTATGTTTTAATAAATAACAAACTTATGGAATTTTTTTATGTCGATAATAACATCACAAATACTTAGTTATCAAATTATTAAACAGCTTCATGCTAGTTCCCGTACATTAATTTATCAAGCAATTCGGGAAGAAAATAAACAACCAGTTATCATTAAAATATTGCATCGAGAATATCCTAATTTCAGTGAATTAGTCCAATTTCGCAATCAATATACTATTACCCATAATCTAAATATAGCTAGTATTATTAAACCCTATAGCCTGGAAGCTTATCAAAATAGCTACGCTTTAGTCATGGAAGACTATGGTGGTATTTCCCTAGATAAATTCATCCAAACACAACCTCTGACAGTAAACCAGTTTCTCCACATCGCTATCCAAATTGCTGATACTCTCAACCAATTACATACAGCTAGGGTAATTCACAAAGATATTAAACCTGCCAATATTCTGATTAACCCCTCCACCCAGCAAATCAAAATAACTGATTTTTCCATTGCTTCCTTATTAACCAGAGAAACCCAAGAAAACCAGAGTACTAATGTGCTAGAAGGAACATTGGCTTACATATCACCGGAACAAACTGGAAGAATGAATCGGGGGATTGATTACCGTAGTGACTTTTACTCACTAGGAGTAACATTTTATCAATTATTGACAGGAAAATTACCATTTCCAGGGAAGGAAGCAATGGAATTAATCCATTGTCATATCGCTAAACGACCCCCCCCAATTCAACAGTTCAACCCGCAAGTTCCCCCCATCCTGTCGGATATTATTCTTAAGTTGATGGCAAAAAATGCTGAAGACCGCTATCAAAGTGCTTTGGGACTGCATTATGATTTGGTAGCTTGTTTAGAAGAACTAGAGTCCACAGGTGAAATTACCAAGTTGACTATCGGAAAACACGACCTGTCAAACCGATTCCTCATCTCGGAAAAACTTTACGGTCGGGAGCAGGAAGTGGAGATGCTATTAGCAGCATTTTGGCGTGTTTCCCAAGCCAAGGCTGAATTAATGTTAGTAGCGGGATTTTCTGGGATTGGGAAAACAGCAATAGTGAATGAGGTGCAGAAGCCAATTGTGCAAAAGCATGGCTATTTCATCAAAGGGAAATTTGACCAATTACAGCGAAATATTCCCTTTAGTGCTTTTGTCCAAGCTTTTCGAGATTTAATTAAGCAATTGCTTTGTGAATCAGCAGACAAATTAAGTCAATGGCAAAATAAAATTCTGGAAGTAGTGGGAGAAAATGGACAAGTCATTATTGAAGTCATCCCAGAACTGGAACGGTTAATTGGCAAACAACCGCCTGCATTAGAGCTATCCGGTGATGCTGCACAAAATCGTTTTAATCGCTTATTCCCAAAATTTGCTCAAATATTTACCAGTGAGTCACATCCATTAGTAATTTTTTTGGATGACTTACAATGGGCTGATTCCGCTTCCCTCAAATTATTACAATTATTGATGCAGGATGCAGAGTATTTATTGATTTTAGGAGCTTATCGGGATAACGAAGTCTCTCCAGTGCATCCGTTGATGTTGACAGTGGATGAAATTATAAAATTAGGAGCAAAGGTGAATACTATCACTTTACAGCCCTTAGTTCACTGATATTAATCAATTGGTAGCAGACACATTAAGTTGTACACTTACCACTATCGAGCCATTAGCTGAACTCGTTTATCAAAAAACTCAAGGAAATCCTTTTTTTACCAGTCAGTTTCTGAAAGCATTGTACGAAGATGGATTCATTCAATTTAATCAGAATGTCGGATATTGGCAATGTGATATCGCCAAATTAAGGTGCAGATTTGACGGATGATGTGGTCGAATTCATGGCGCAACAATTACAGAAGCTACCGCTAGAAACTCAAAATATTTTAAAATTGGCTGCTTGTATTGGGGCACAGTTTGATTTATCTACACTAGCGATTGTTTCTGCACAATCAGAAATAGAAACAGGGACATCTCTCTGGAAAGCTTTACAGTTTGGGTTAATTGTACCTTTGAATGAAACTTACAAGTTTTACCAAGAAGATGTGGGAGAAATTCAAAGTGCAGCGTCAAATAGTCAAATTATTGGCGTCCCTTATAGATTTCTGCACGACCGTGTTCAACAAGCTGCTTATTATTTAATTCCGGAACGAGAAAGATCCCAAGTTCACTATCAGATTGGTAAGTTACTACTTCAGCAAGTTTCCGTCGCAACTAAAGAAGAACGTATTTTTGCCATAGTCAACCAGTTAAATTATGGGATTGAGTTGATGACCGAGGAAAGTGAATATGATGAACTAGCACAACTTAATCTTTTAGCTGGGTCTAAAGCTAGAGCCTCAGTTGCTTATCAGGCTGCTCTTGAATATGCTAAGACAGGGCTAAATTTACTGAGAGATAATGGTTGGCAAAGACAGTATCAAATATGTTTAAATTTACATAAATTGGCGGCAGAGGTAGTGTTCCTTTGTGGTCACTTTGAGGGAATAAATCACTTAGTTGATGCTGTGATTCATCACACTAAGACACCCTTGGAAAGAGTACAAGTTTATATTGTGAAAATGCAAGCATTAGCTTCTCAAAAGCAGCTTTTAGATGTCATACCTGTGGGTAAATCTATTCTGCAAGAATTTGGCGTTGAGTTACCAGAACAGACTACTAATGAAGATGTACAACAAGCAATGCGAGAAGTATCAGCATTGATGAGTGAGCGCACCGTGGAAAATTTATTTAATCTCCCAAAAATGGTAGATGCTGAAAAGTTTTCTATTATGCAGGTGGCATCAAGTATGACAGCACCTTGTTATCTAACTGGTTCACTTTTATTTCCAATATTAGTTACTTTGCAGGTGAAATTATCAATCCAATATGGTAACAGCCCTATGTCGGCTTATTGCTATGCCTGCTACAGTGTTCTACTCCATAATTTTCTTCAAGATTTCACAACTACTACCCAGTTTTGTCAATTAGCTTATCGGTTAGGTTCTACAGTAGAAGCTAAAAACTTTCGTTCTCAAACTTTTGTCCCAATTGGTGTTTATCTTCTCCACCGCACATCCCATTTACGAGAAACTTTACCTATTCTTCAAGCCGGGTATCAAGTCGGATTAGAAATGGGTAATTTAGAGTCGGCTGGATACAATGTTAATGGTTTTTGCATGAATGTCTATTGGTGTGGTCAACCTTTGGCAGAAATTGAACCACAAATTGGTGCATACTATCAGCAACTTCTTAATTTAAAACTCTTTGTCATTGCTAATCGCACTGCTATTTTTTGGGAAACTACAAGGTTCTTGCTGGGTAAATCCGAAAAAACGGAGATGTTTCGGGAAGAAAATTTGATTGAGCAAAATTCTCATGATAAACCGGGAATATTCTATGGCTATATATATAGAATGATGTTGAAGTTCTTGATGGAAGATATTATTCAAGCTTTTGCATATGTGACACAAGCCAGAAATTATTTAGCATCAGGTAGGGGTTTGATTTGCGAAGCTGGTTTATATTTCTATGAATCCCTGATTTTCTTGAATCTATTACCTAGTCAAGGGGCTGAATTATCAACACAGATGCAACAAGTTGAGGAAAATCAAGCCAAATTGCAATTTTGGGCACATCATGCTCCGATGAATTACTTGCATAAATGGCAGTTAGTTGCAGCTGAAAAAGCTCGTGTTTTAGGTCAAAAGACAGAAGCTATTGAATTATATGACCAAGCGATCGCTGGTGCAAAAGAACATGGTTATCTTCAAGAAGAAGCTTTAGCAAACGAACTAGCTAGCAAATTCTATTTAGCTTGGGGTAAGGTGAAAGTAGCTGCTGGTTATATGCAAGAAGCTTACTATTGCTATTCTCGTTGGGGTGCAAAAGTCAAAATCACGCAAATGGAACAACTTTATCAGCAACTTCTCACTCCTATTTTCCACTCTATTCCTCATCAATCTCTCAATTTGCCAGAATTTCACGATACTACTATTAGTTCCACCAAAAATGCCGCAGACCAACTGGATTTAATTACAGTAATTAAAGCATCTCAGGCTTTATCGGAAGAAATTCATCTCGATAATTTGTTGCAAAAACTGATGGATATTGTCATTGAAAATACTGGGGCTGAGACTGGTTACTTAATTCTTAATCAAGCAGGTAATCTAGAAGTTGGTGATAAACGTTTACCCACTTCCATAATTAGATATGTAGAGAATACAAGAGAATATCTAGTTATCAATGATTCTGCT
The DNA here is from genome assembly GCA_963766435.1 of uncultured cyanobacterium. Lineage (GTDB taxonomy): Bacteria > Cyanobacteriota > Cyanobacteriia > Cyanobacteriales > Nostocaceae > CAVXZH01. Next base: position 1,362,848 of record CAVXZH010000005.1, on the reverse strand, counting down.
GCTGAGGGTTTATTTGCGAATGACCCTTATATTATGGCAAATCATGTTAAATCTATTTTGTGTACACCGATTATTCATCAAGGTAAACTACTTGCTATTCTTTATCTAGAAAATTCTCTGACAATAGGGGCTTTTACCTCAGATAGGTTACAGGTATTACAACTTCTTTCTGCCCAAGTTGCCATATCTTTAGAAAATGCTCAACTTTATGCCAAGTTAGAAGAAAAAGTTGCGATTAGAACTCAGGAATTATATCAAAATAATCAGCAATTGCAATCTACATTACATGAATTAAAACTGACTCAAACTCAGTTAATTCAAACCGAAAAAATGTCTAGTTTAGGTCAAATGGTAGCTGGTGTAGCTCATGAAATTAATAATCCCGCTAACTTTATTTATGGTAATATTTTCTATGTCAATAAATATGTTAATGACCTGATTGAATTGGTAAATCTTTATCAAGCAGTCTATCCAAATAGCACCTTAGAAATTAGAGATTTTTTGGAAGATATTGATTTTAGTTTTATCAAAGAAGATGTGCCAAAACTTATTACTTCTATCCAAAATGGTACAGAACGAATTAGAGAGATTGTCCTGATGTTACGTAATTTTTCTAGGTTAGATGAATCTGTTCTTAAATTAGTTGATATTCATCAAGGTATTGATAGCACTCTACTAATTTTACAAAGTCGTCTGCAAGCTAAATCAGATTATCCAGCAATTGAATTAGTAAAAAATTATAGCACCTTGCCCAAAATCCAGTGTTATGCAGCAGAACTTAATCAAGTATTTATGAATATCTTGATTAATGCTATTGAAGCTTTGGATAGATGTCATCAACATCAAAAACGCGGTATAGTCTCAATTTCTACTCAATTACTGAATTCAGATACAGTGAGTATTTCTATTCAGGATAACGGTCTGGGAATAGATGCTGATGTTAAACAAAAAATATTTGACCCCTTTTTCACTACTAAATCTGTAGGAAAAGGTATCGGTTTGGGATTATCCATTAGTTATACCATAGTCGTAGATAAACACAATGGTAAAATTGATTGTTTTTCTACTCCTGGAGTTGGTACAGAGTTTTTGATTCAACTTCCTGTGCGACAAAAATAATATTTATGTCCTATAGGAATCCGCTTTGAGTTTTGAACGGATTTGCGTAGAGAGGGAACAGGGAACAGGGAAAGAGTACGGAGTCTTGTTCAGAAATCAAGTAGGAAGCAGCAGTAAAACTCTGATGTCGGATTACATAGTCATTTTAGCAAAATCAGGAGTCCTATAATATGATAAAAAAACTTTTATTGATATTAATTTTATTTTTGACTGTTCATATTATGATACATAAAGCTAAAGCCTTTACCCCACCAAAAACATATTATCCTCTTGATGTTATTGCAGGAGCGGGACTATATAAAACTTCCCTATCTAATGGGAATGAAGCCTATTTGCAAATAATAGATTTGCGAAAAATCCAGATAGAGCAAATTATTGGGGAAATAGATGATATGGGAATTAAACAAGGTAAATATTATCGTAACAATCTTGATGATTACAGTCCTTATTTTCAAAATAAACCATTTGGAAATATATGGCAAGAATATAATTTACTTTATGGAAAGCAAATATTTTCTTTAATCAACTGTGCTTTTTTTGAAGAATATAAATCAAGTACAGAATTAGCATTTCCAGTCAAACTAAATGGTCAAGTTATCACAGCAGGAAGTAGTCCTTATGGAACTTTTAATGCAGCAATAAATGATTACTACAAAAATATAAAACTAAAAGCATTAGTTTGGAATAAAAACAGTGCTTACATTACCGACTATGAACCAGAATCAGGATATCCCCTGAATAAACAAAGGGTAAAAAATGCTATTGTAACTTATCAGTACAGCGACCATCCTGCAAAAGTTTTATTTAAAAATCAGGCAAATAAATATCATGTGATTGGTACATTAAACAAAGATAATATTCCCGGAGATGAATTAATTTTCATATTAACTGTCAATCAAAATACGTTAGACCAAGCCGCAGAATTACTCCGAAATTTAGGAATAAAAGGTGATATAATTACGATAGATGGGGGTGGTTCTACATTAATTACTAACCCTCGTACTGGAACATTAATTACACCACAGACTATAAATCTACCACATTATCTGGGATTTCGTCAAAAAGGTAATTCTCAAGAACAGCCAAAAATTATCATTAGTCAACCTGTAAATAATATCCCCATTAAAACCAATATTCCTTATTTAATTTTGTGGAGAGCTAATTTAGCTGGTAAAGTAAAAATTGAATTGGAATCTGGAAAAAACCTAGTTCAGATAATTGCATCTGAAACAGCTAATGATGGTGTTTTTAAATGGATTCCAAATCAGCCAATATTATCAAACTCTATACTCAAAGTCACAAGTTTAAACCAGCCCAATATTTTCGCTAAATTAGAATTAAAGTAATCGGCGTTGCATATTCCACCGGTTCGTGAATTTTTGTCCGTTCCCATGATTTGTTATCAAGCGCCCCCGTAAATATTTTATCCTTTATCTGCCAGCCTTTAAAACTTGTTCGGCTGTCAGTTTGAAATTTGGGAATGTCAGCGAAGTAATGGGTTGATTACCTCGAATCTGCTGAATTTCATACTCTCCTTTCACTAACGTACAAATGGAAAGGGTAGGTTGTTTCGGTTTCCCAATATGTCGAGTCCCACCTAGACCCGCATCATCCGCAATCCAATATTCAGGAATACCTAAAATTGCGTAGTCTTCGACTTTACGCGCATAATCGTTTTGCCAGTTGCTACTAACTACTTCCATCACAAATTTAATCGAACTGCCCAGCGTGAGGATTGATTGGTCATTCCAAAGTAGTTCTTTCGCAAGTTCATTGCGATCAACAACCATAATATCAGGTCTAAATGCTGTCATACCCAAATTAGAAGGACGTAGTAATCCTCGCTGAAGGACAAACCAATTTAAACCTATTGCATCAATTTGGGCGCAGATTTTTGTGGTGGTAAAGGCTGAAACTTCTTCATGGTAGCCTGTTGGTTCCAAATCAAACACCTCTCCATCAATCAATTCGTAGCGGTTACTGTCACCATAACGGACGATAAAATCGCCAAAACTTAGTAACTGCTGTTGTATTGGTATTTCGGTTGCAATGGTCATATGTCAACTTAGCCCCATCAATATTATCACTCTAGCATTTTTGCTTTAAATTCAGCAGATTCGAGTTGTTGATAATCTTGGGGAGTATCAATATCAATTTCACCTAAAGGAAAAGGAATACTCAATACTTGATTATAGTGATTTTTAATTAATTTTTTTGCCCCTACAGTTTCACTTAAGACTGCTAGTTCTGGAAAAAAGATGTCACTGAATAATACAGGTACACCTAATGTTTCTGCATATTCACTAGCAATAATAGTTTTTTTTGTAGTTTGGTAAGCCATAACTAGTTGGTTGATAATTTCCACTGACAGAAACGGTTGGTCACAAACGGTAATCACTGCTGCATCTATAGTGGGAGTATGATTCGCAAGGGAGAGAATTCCAGTCCGAATTGAGGAACTCATTCCTAAATACCAATCTGGATTTTCCACTATTTGAATGGGAAGTTCCTGAATTTCTGAACGTATATGTTCTGCATTTGCTCCCAACACTACTACTATAGGTTGACACAGCGATGCAATCGCCAAATTAATTGTATGTTGAAGTAAACTGCTTCCCTGATAAGGTAACAGTTGTTTGGGTGTTCCCATCCGAGTTGATGCACCTGCGGCCAGGATAATTATGGCAATATTTGATTCTTTGGGGATTGTCATGGTGGGGAGGTGGGGAGGTGGGGTGATGGTTTAGTGTTTAATCAGGATTTCTTGGACTTGATGAGGTTGGTGAATTGGTTTAGTGCGATTTTTTAAGAAACCTCCATCACGGTTTGTCCGTAAAGCTTGAATTTCGGCAATGATTGATAAGGCTATGGCTTCTGGTGTATCTGCACCAATATCCATCCCCACCGGAGCATGCAACTTTTGTAATTGCTCTGAAGTATATTCAGCCCCCTGTAAACGTAAATCCTTTAATAATCTTTCTGTGCGCTGTTTCGACCCCAAACAACCTAGATATGATGCTGGAGAGGGGATGAGCAATTTGAGAATTTCTAAATCGTCGAGGTAATTGTGGGTCATAACTACAGCAATAGTGTGTTTATTGACTTTTATTTCCTGAGAAAGAATGTCTCGACGGGTTAGAGCGATCGCATCAGCCATCATGAAACGCTCTTTAGTTACCTCTGTGGCTCGACAATCAATGATAGTTACGCACCAACCTAAAGCTTTAGCAAACTCTGCTACTGGTACAGCATCACGACCTGCACCAAAAATCATGAGCTGTGGGGGTGGCTGAATCAATTCTATAAAAATAGAAACTTTACCCGCTAAAAGTTGATATTGATTGACGCTGGAACGTTGATTTTTTAATGCATCCTCTGCATCTTGAATTAAAACTTTAGTCAAAGTAGGTTCATCAATATCAGTATTGACACTAAGAACAGAATTGAGGATTAACCGTTCTCCCACTTTCACATTTACTGTACCCTCCACCCTAAAAACAGTAGCCATAATACCTGGTTGCTGACGGGAAAAACATTGATTAATAAAAATTAAGGGGTTAAGTGGTTCGTCTGGATGGAGACACTCAATCAAAACTTCCACCACTCCATTACAACCCAGACCAAACCCCCAAATAATATCCTCATCAGCACTCGTGTCATAAGTAACGAGTATCGCTTCTCCATCTGGGATTGATACACGGGTATGCTCAAATACATCTTTTTCTAAGCAACCACCGCTAATTGTCCCCACCATTTGACCTGTTGATGTCATCAGCATCCGCGCCCCTGGTTGACGATAAGTAGAGCCTTTGACATTGACAACAGTAGCGAGAAATTTTGGTTCAGTATCATACTCATATTCTGTAAATTCTGTCAGGATATTATTTAACTCTTTCATAACTTTAAAAAATATATTCAAAGGTAAATCAATGCACACACCAGCAAACACACCAGAAAAATCTCAAATTCAGAAATTGTCAACACCATTGATGGCAAAAGTGGCGATTATTGGGGCTGGATTAGGAGGTTTGGCTGTGGCTATGGCACTCCGAAAATTGGGTGTTGATGTTCAAGTCTACGAAAAAGCACAAGATTTTCGCCCTATTGGTGGTGGTCTAGGGTTATTACCAAATGGTTTAAAATGTCTTGAAGCTATTGAACCCGGAATTATAGAAATTCTCAAAAATTCCGGTTGTGAAGTTAGAACTACCATTTTGAAAAATACTCAGGGTGAAACAATCCGCACTAGACCAGCCCAAAAATACAAAGATGAATATGGTGAGCCATTAATAACTGTTTGGTGGTGGCGTTTACAGCAAATTCTGGCATCTAAACTTCCGTCTGAGAGTATCCATCTTCACCATCGCTGTATTGGTCTTGAGCAAAATGAGCATGGTGTGAAAATATTTTTTGCCAATGGAAAAATAGTTAACGCTGACTTGGTGATTGGATGTGATGGTATTAATTCTGTAATTAGAGACACTTTGATTGCCGATGGTAAACCTCGGTATTTAGGAAGTATGTCATGGCGTACTGTTATTAAATATAACCAGGATATACTTGACTCCTGTGATCTTGGATTTGTTAAAGGTAATAAAGAATTCATGTATTTACTGAATGTAGGTGATGGGTATATTTCGTGGATATATCGTAAACTATTACCGGATTGTGTTCTTTCTGAAAATATGGATGAAGTCAAATCTCGTATTCTCCATGAATTAGCTGATTGGGGAGAACCATTCCGTCTTCTTGTCGAAGCCACCCAGCTGCACAAATACTAGAGGGAGGAATTTGCGATCGCTTACCAGTCAAGTCTTGGAGTCAAGGAAGAATAACTTTATTAGGTGATGCCGCTCACGCAATGGCACCGGCTTTAGCACAGGGAGCGAATACAACTTTTGAAGATGCTTATGAACTAGCATTATGCTTTTCTCAAGCATCAACGATTGAGGAAGTACTGGTGAACTATGAACAGCGTCGCATCCCCCGTACACAAATGATTCAAACTTGTAGTGCCTTTTCCGAGAGCAGCTACTATGAAACTGATACTCAGGTTGCCAGGGAGAAAATAGAGGAGCAGTCACAGATGAGTAGAGAAGAATTTCAACACTGGATGTTAAGTTACCAACCTTAATGCAACTGGACTGCTGGTATGATTAGAAATACACGTCAAAACAATTTATCAGGTGTGATGGGTAGCTCGCGGATGCGTTTACCTGTAGCATGATAAATCGCATTGGCGATCGCCGCCGAGACACCTGTAATGCCAATTTCACCCACACCCCGGACTCCAGCGGGATTAAAATTTAAATCAGGTTCACCCACAAAACTAACTTCAATGCGGGGAATATCCGCATGGGTGGGGTAGTGATAAGTAGCCAGGTCATAAACCACCGGAGAACCAAGATTTGGGTCAAATTGGCATTCTTCCATTAAAGCTTGTCCGATACCCATAATTACAGCCCCACGAATTTGAGAAGCTGCGGTTTTGGTATTCATAACTCTACCGATATTCATCACGGACACCCAACGTGTCACCTGTAAGCGGGCGATTTCTTCATCAATGCTGACGGAGCAAAAATGTACACCCCAGGACTGAAATGCCCATTTTTTCTGGTCTTGATCAGCAGTAGAGGAACCTGTAGCTTCAATTGCAGCTTGTTGAGATTGTTTGAGCAGACAAAACACCTCATCAGCCGTTTGCGCTCCCGCAGTTTTGAGAACTTCTTGACAAGCTACAATCACGGCGGGAATTACAGTTGCTGTCATCTGAGAACCACCCGCCATTCCACCATTGGGGAATAAAGAGTCACCCAATTCCACACCTACTTTTTCTACAGGTAGTCCCAATGTTGCGGCTGCTGTACTGGCAATAATAGTATATGTACCCGTACCCATATCATTACCACTAGTCAGAACTTGGGCTGTTCCATCTGCTAATAGCCTGACTTTAACTGATGCTCCACCCCGATAAGCAGGAAAACCAGACGCCGCCATTCCCCAACCAATTAATTTCCCATCCGCACCAAGCAATCGCAATTTTTTTGGTCTATCTCCCCAACCAAATTGTTCTGCACCTAAGCGCAAACATTCAGCAAAATGTTTAGCCGAGAAAGGTAAATCTTGACGTTGATGATTCTTGGTTTCATTTTTTAGTCGTAGTTCCACAGGGTCTATTCCCAACTCCCACGCTAATTCATCCATCGCGGACTCTAGAGCATACATACCAGGATTTTCCCCCGGCGCCCGCATAAATGTGGGAGTACCAACATTCATCACTCCCAGTTGTTGCCCCATTCGCAGATTTGGTGCTGCGTACATACCTGGCGCGACCTTTACACATGGTTCTGCAAAAGTACTAACAAATGACGTGTAGCTTTTTGCTGTATGTTCAATGGATTTGAGGCTACCATCAGCATTGGCAGCCAACCGAATTGTTTGCTCGGTGGGGGAACGGTGTCCAGCATTTGCCGTCATTTGTTGCCGACTCAGAACCAGCTTGAGGGGACGCTGAAGTTGACGAGCTGCTGCTGCACAAAGAATACCATGAGGCCAAGGAAAAGCTTTTGAACCAAATCCTCCCCCCAAAAAGGGGGTAATAATCCGCACTTTTTCCGCAGGTAGTTCAAAGAGTTCTGCATAGGTGCGCTGGCTACCAGGCACCCACTGACTTGGTTCATAGATGGTAAGTGAATCGGAAGTTTGCCAGTGAGCAATCATGGCATGAGGTTCCATCGGTGCATGCAATTCAGTAGCAGTTTGATAAGTAGCTGTAACCTTAGCTGCTGCATCGGCACAATTCTCCGGGGCAAAACTTCCCTTTTCAAATTTCATTTCTTCCCCGAATACAGGTGGAGCATCTTTGAAGGTGACTTCTTGGGAAGATATAACAGGCTTCTCGGTGGTGTATTCGACCTGAAGTAAATGGGCTGCATCTCGCGCCTGCTCAAAGGTATTTGCTACTACTAAACCAACAATTTGCCCTCCATAGTAAATTTTGTCATCTGCTAATGGTAGTCGCGCCTCGTAGATTCTGAATTTGAGAAAGTCATTGCTAGGTGTAAAAATCTTGGGGGCATTTTTATGGGTAAAAACCGCAATTACTCCGGCAGATTTTTCGGCTAATTGGGTGTTAATACTTTTAATTTGCCCATGAGCGATACTAGCTGTTACCAGATAACCATGAACTAAATTGGGGATTTGGTGTTCAGCTGCGAAGGTAGCCGCACCTGTCACCTTTGCTCGTCCATCTTGACGATTAATATCAGTGCTAATTTGTTTATTCATGCAATACCTCCTCCTTGCGCCGAAATCTTGAGAGCGCGGTGAATTGCCCGTTTTGCCAATTCCACTTTATAACCGTTATGAGCTAGGGGTTTTGCGCCCTGCATGGCGATGTCTGCTGCTTGGGTAAATGTGGCTATATCAGCAGGTTTACCAATTAAAAACTGTTCTGCCTCTGTGGCTCGCCAAGGTTTATGTGCTACTCCACCCATTGCCAAACGGACATTTTCAATTCGTTCCCCCACCAGTTCCACTGCTGCTGCTACAGATATTAACGCAAAGGAATAGGAACTGCGATCGCGGATTTTTAAATAAACTCCTGACTTAACAAAGGATAATGGTGGCAAAATCACCGAGATAATTAACTCTCCTGGCTGAAGATGAGTATCTTGTTGTGGTGTATCTTCTGGTAAACGGTGGAAATTTGCAAAGGGTATTTCCCGTTTACCTTGGAGTCCTTCCACTTCCACCACAGCATCCAAAGCAGCTAGAGCGACACACATATCTGACGGGTTAACGGCGACACATTTATCACTAGCACCAAGAATGGCATGCATCTGATTCATTCCCGTTACTGCGGGACAACCACTTCCAGGTAATCGTTTGTTGCAAGAGAAAGCCGTATCATAGTAATAAGGACAACGAGTTCTTTGGAGAAGATTTCCACCGATGGTTGCCACATTGCGAATTTGTTGGGATGCACCAGAGAGAATTGCTCTGCTTAATATGGGATAGTCACGACGGATATCAGGATGGTCAGAAGCTGCTGTATTGGTCACTAATGCTCCCAAACGCAAACTACCATTAGGCATCCGTTCGATACCGTGCATTTGTAGCCGAGTGATATCAATTAATTGCGATGGCTGTTCTAGAAACGCTTTGATGCGGTCAACCACATTTGTCCCACCACCAATAAACATGGCATTTTCCGAGTCAACTGCCTGTTTAACAGCATCTTTCACAGAAGTAGCTTGAATATAGCCGAAATTATTCATGATGCACCCACGTTGCTATTGGGGAAGGAGGATTCTGTCCAATTACCTGTTGTACAGCAGCGACAATACCATTGTAAGCACCACAGCGACAGAGATTACCACTCAATCGCTCTTTGATTTCAGCTTCTGAAAGTTGAGCTAAATGGGGAGGGTGATTCAAATCTGAGGTGACAGCACTAACACAACCTCGTTTGATTTCTTCTAGTAGAGCTACAGAAGCACAAATTTGTCCGGGTGTGCAATAACCACATTGAAACCCATCATTTTCAATAAATGCTGTTTGTACCGGATGGAGGCGATCGCCTGTACTGAGTCCTTCAATGGTAACAATTTCCTTTCCTTGCTGCATCACCGCCAAAGCCAGACAGGAATAAACTCGCTGACCATCAATAATGACAGTACAAGCTCCACACTGCCCATGATCACAACCTTTTTTACTACCTACTAATCCTAAACGTTCACGTAGGGCATCCAGGAGTGTCACCCGTGGCTCAATATTTAGAGCTTGTGGCTCACCATTAACCAGAAGTTTAACATTCATTTCTCCTTTCATGATTTGATTTATATCCTTCTGCTGTTAGACTTAGTTACTTGAGTAATCATCAATTAGGGAAGAATTTTTTAAGAGATGTTTCCAGACCTGTTGAATATTCTAAAATAGTTCGTGGAGTTGGAACTCTTGGATTTATAATAATCTAGCAATTGGCGTAGACAAATTTATTTAGTGTATTCCTACACCAGTATTAAAAGCTGGTTTGATAGCGGGACTTAATTATAACCATGCCTTATAGCGATTTTACACTTAAAAAAGTCCGTCAGGATTTAGCGATCGCCATTCAAGAAGGAGGAAGATTTTTTCCAGAAATTCCTCCAGTAGAACTTGATGATTTGCTACGTCAAGAACTAGAAGATGGTTTACCATTGGTACTAGCACGGGGTAGCGAAAAAGCACGTTCTGAATGGATTATTAGTCCTGTATTAACAGCAGTTAGACGCTTATTAAATCGGCAAATCAGTCTTTTTTCAGGAGAAGATTTTACCGTAGAGCCTAACCTTGGACTCAATGGTATCTGTGACTTTATTATTAGTAAATCACCAACGCAATTAGAAATTCAAGCCCCAGTTATTGTAATTATAGAAGCAAAAAAAGAAAATCTAAATGGTGGTTTAGGTCAGTGTATTGCGGAAATGGTAGCTGCTCAAAAATTTAATGCCGCTAATAATATAAATATTCCCATAATTTTCGGTTCTGTCACCAGTGGAACTAGTTGGAAATTTCTCAAACTGGAAGGTAATTCAGTCAGGATTGATATCAGCGAATATCCATTACTACCAGTTGAGCAAATTTTAGGATTTCTGACGTGGATGTTATCACCAAATTAATCTTTTGACTTCCAAGTTCTTAGAGCGTGTTTGAAAAGTTATTGGGAGGTATAGTTGCTTTTTAGACGTGGAGCGGGCATCTTGCCCGCTTGATTAACATATTCAGGCATCCGTTATCCATCCTAATAAAAAATTAAGTCACAGTTTTTACTGATTTGATACCTTGGCTACATCTTTGCACTAATAACCATCTTTTAGCTTCAGGTTCTAGTGCAGGCATAATCCGAAAGTTTAAAACATCTGCCCAAGTATCTACTCCATGATCCAAAGCGATCGCTCTTTCCAGTTCTTTGAATTGTAACCAATTGCGATCGCTAATAGCCGCAAAAATCGGGATAAATGTGCTGAGAGGTAGTAAGGTAGCTGTTTCAGTCATTGTCGTAATCCTCAAAAATACAAACTATTGGTAAAATGTCATCTTCAGTATCAATAATTTCGATTAGTCGTTTACCAGTATTTCTAGCAATTCGTTGGCAATAATCTTCACTTGCAGCCATAGACCAATCTCTAGTTTCTGTGATTGGGTTGAATTTCCCCTTTGAGCGTTTAATATTATCATCTTTCAGTTGAGCAAATTTTAGGATTTCTGACGTGGATATTATTACCAAATTAATCTGGTGACTTCCAAGTTCTTAGTTTAGTGATTGCTGGTTTAGAAGGTGTAGCAAAATTAAGCCGATATTCATTCATAGGTACATAAGAACCATTACCTTCATGAGTAACAACGAAAAAAGCAGTTTTACTGCGTGTGTCTTTAGTAATTTTGTCAATAAAATTGAACTGTATTTGTTTTAAATTATTCAAAGGACGCGCTTGTTTAAATCCTGGTTGAGAAAGACAAAAAATTGCTGAACCGTCTTGATACCTCCCAGAATAAAACCAATAAGTTTTTCCCTGAGCTTTAAATTCAGATTTATAGAAAACTGTAAACTTATCATCAGACTGACTTAATTGCGGATTTGGTTGGCATTTATTGTCAATGTATATTTCTTGAGCAGTAGTAGGGCTACTATGAAATAGACCACCTAAGATTAAACTAATGGCTAATCCAGTTGTGAGGGTTGTTTTCTGTCTGAAAATGCTAATCATAAGTTTCCTCTAAGAAAATGTTTAGGTTACGTATCATGCTTTCTCTCATAAATTTGGTGAGAGTATATTTATGAATATTCATAAAAACGTAGATAAAGTGAATATACTTTTATTCACTTTAATGCAATAAATGATTGGTTGCATTATGTAATCATAATTACTACTGAATTCAATGTCAAGCTGTTATAATCTATACTCAAAATTATGAAACTGAAAACACATTTAGATTAAGTATAAAACAATTCACTCAAAACAGTAGTATAGATAAATTCGGCACTAATGATACTATTGTATTTAAAAGTCATTATTGTTCTAATTTAGTTTTTTGTAGTTATATGTCTAGTTAGTATATGGTTAGTTTTTTATTTTATATTGTCTAGTCTCATTGCTTGTATTTTTGATATCTTACTATAAGAGTTACGATTGTAATTTAAAGAAAAATACCGAACGTGTGGATTAGATCCGCATTATTTCCGCAAAAGTAGTTTGAGTCACTTGGACAAAGTTATCAAACCCAAATCAAGGCTCTACTACGTAGACAAAGGCAGGCAAGATGCCTGCTCCACAAAAGTTTTACTATTTTTTATGTGTACCTGATTTATCTGCGATATGCTGTAAGTAGATAAACGAAAATAATACTAACTATATGAAGTTATGTAAAATTTATGCAACTCGCTTGCGTTTAAGGTTGAGGGCGCTAAAGCGCAACTACAAACGAATATTTATTTTTGTTCACCTACTTATATGGAAAATTAAAACCAGCCACCCAAACAGGATAATTATACCAAATCCATAAAGAATCTTGGTGGTGCGTTCAACCATAACCCAGATTTGCTGGTAGGAAAGTTGATCATTCTGAATCAGAAAAAAGGCTGGAGGATTAAATATAAAGGGTAATAATCTACTCAATAAAAGCCGCAGAAAAAAGTTAATCGACCACAGGAATTTACCAACAGTGTCTTGGTTATATTGCCACGGATAAGCATTTTGGGCAAGGTAGACTAGGGCTTTTGTATCAGGTAATCTCCAAGATGCATACAATGGTAAAGCACGGGACAGTTCATCATTAGTTTGAGCAAGTGCTTCATTCAGTATACAAACATCTTCCAATGCTGCATTTACCCCTTGTCCGATATCTGGAGGAAAGCAATGAATAGTATCTCCTAAAAGCACAATTCCATTTGTTGAAGTCTGGGATTTTTCTAAACCATTTTGTTCTAATAAAAAATGTAATCCCGAACAATATTGGGGAATAGGAAAGTAACCACCTTCACTTTTAACAAATCTCTCTGCTTCTTCAGGTGAGACTATTTGATGTATAGGTAATTGTGGGAAGGCTTTTTCCAAGAAATTGTATAGTTCCTGACTATTTTTTAATTGCCATATTTGGTGGTCTGGATATTTAATTATATTTGCAGAACGGGGTGTATCTGGGTTTTTAATCGGTAATATACCAAGAGAAACTGATTGTTTACGACCTTTTAAACCACTACGAATTGCATAAGCCATCGTGCTTACAGCTTGTTCATTATTACTACAATCAAGAGAAAATTTGGGAGGTAAAGTTAATACTTTATATTTCAAAGACGAACTAGCTGATGGAAAAAGCTTCATCTCAAATTGGTCTGAGTTAGGTTTATCCCACTCTTTTAATGTATTGCGGACTATGGAGTTCAATCCATCACAACCGACCAAAAGCTCAGGTGTAAATATAACGGAATTACTATTTTCTATAACTACAACTTCTAGGTTTTCTTGGTTTGAATTATTTCTAGGTTTTCTATTGATTTGGATACATTTTGCGTTGAAGAGGACAGTAATTTGCTCTTGCCAATTTTGAACAATTTCTTGATATAATAAAAATACAAATTCTTTTCTGGGTAGCCAATAGGCAGTTTTTCGGCTTGAATTTACAGTAGGTAATTTAAATGTTTTGCGATTACCATTTGCTTTAATCTTCGTTAAATAAAATTCTGTACTGGGACAGCTAATTTGTGATAACTTCTCTGTCAGTTCTAGTAAGTCGGTGAATTTTTGACCTCTACCATCAATTTGATAATTGAATGATTTATCAGGTTCATAGTAATCAGCCGTAGGACGTTGTTCCAAAACTGTAATATTTGTCCAACCACGTTTAGCTAGCATTAATGCTGTCCCAAGTCCAGCAGTCTCACCACCAATAATCAATACTTCTTGCTTAAAATTATGGTTTTCTTTTTGTGTCAATGATTCTGGATTTATCATAAACAATTGTCAAAAGGGAACAACAAAACTCTATATAATTCTATAACAAAGTTGCTTAATAACTCTTGTGGAACAGGCATCTTGCCTGTTTCACTTCTATGGCGGGCAAGATGCCCGCTCCACGGGTATAGTAAGTTGTAATTAAATGATTTATGCGATAGTTACATTAGGTGATAAATAAACATCTTGAATTGCATGAAATAACTTCACTCCTTCCTCAAAAGGACGCTGAAATGTCTTCCGTCCGGAAATTAATCCTGTACCACCAGCTCGTTTATTAATCACAGCAGTTCGGACAGCTTCCGCAAAATCACTTTTACCAGATGCACCACCAGAATTAATCAGTCCGGCACGTCCACAGTAACAATTTAAAACCTGATAACGAGTTAAATCAATGGGATGGTCGCTGGTTAAATCTGTGTAAACTCTTTCATCAGTTTTACCGTAATTTCTACCTGTAGCTTTGGCAACTGTGCCATAACCATTATTGTTTTCAGGTAATTTTTGTTTAATAATGTCTGCTTCAATGGTGACACCCAAATGATTCGCTTGTCCAGTCAGGTCAGCGGCTAAGTGATAATCTTGATCTTGTTTAAAAGCGTTATTTCTCAGATAACACCACAGAACCGTGACTAAACCATATTCGTGAGCGTGTTTAAAAGCTTGACTAATTTCTTGTATTTGTCTGGTGGATTGTTCTGAACCAAAGTAAATTGTTGCTCCTACGGCTACAGCTCCTAAATTCCAAGCTTGTTCTACGTCAGCAAACAGGATTTGGTCAAATTGATTAGGATAGGTTAGCAGTTCGTTATGGTTGAGTTTGACGATAAAGGGAATTTTGTGGGCATATTTGCGGGAAATACTGCCAAAAACGCCTAAAGTTGTGGCTACTGCATTACAACCTCCCGCAATTGCTAGTTTAATAATATTCTCTGGGTCAAAGTACATGGGATTAGCTGCAAAGGATGCTCCCGCAGAATGTTCTATCCCTTGGTCTACGGGGAGAATTGAAAGATAGCCTGTGTTGGCTAAACGTCCTGTAGAGTAGATTTGTTGGAGATTTCGCAATACTTGAACATGGCGATCGCTATTTAACCAAACCCGATCTACAAAGTCAGGTCCGGGTAAATGTAATAAATCTTGAGGAATTTTGGCTTTGTAAGTAAGCAAGTCTTCTGCTTCTTTACCTAGTAACGACTCTAGGGAATTAGTCTCTAACAGGGTTGTAGTCATAACACTTTCCTGAAATTCAGTAAATGGCATTCCTGTTCTCTACGGTAACATTTACCAAGTGTTTATATCCCTGACGTATTAAATTCATCAGACATATTTTTATTCATTTTTAACTAAAAATGCCGTGAGATTAAACCTTAGATACAGGTATTCACAGAAAATAGGCTAATCAAGGTACAATAACGAAATGGTTGTAATCGGCATACCAAACAATATTTTTTTTAGTATCATCTATGGAGGCAAAAATGGGCTGGGCTGGGTTAAGAATTGTATTAGTAGAGCCAGCAGGCCCTTGAATTTAGGTGCGATCGCCCGGTCGATGAAAAACTTTGGTTTCAGCAACTTAGTTCTCGTCAATCCTCAATGCGATCATTTGTCAGCAGAAGCCTTAAAAATGGCAGTTCACGCCAAGGAGATTTTAGAATCTGCGGTATTAGCTACAACTATGGTAGAAGCTTTGCAGGGATGTGTTCGGGTAATTGCGACTACCGGACGTGTGCGGAGTGGAGAAGTCCCTCTGGAAAACGCCCGCACCACCCTACCCTGGTTATTAGCCGAATCAGAACAACCCACAGCTTTAATTTTTGGTAGGGAAGATAGAGGTTTAAGTAATGAAGAATTAAATTATGCTCACAAATTTATTCGTATTCCCACTAGTGAAAATTATTCATCTTTAAATTTAGCTACTGCCGTATCCATTTGTTGTTATGAATTGTCACAATCTGCTCACCTATTTCCCTCAGAAATAATCCCTGAGACAGATATCGCGCCAGTGGATATTGTGGAAGGATACTACCAACAGTTAGAATCGTTATTACTAAATATTGGCTACCTTTATCCTCATACTACATCTAGTCGGATGGAGAAATTTCGTCACTTGTATAATCGTGCCCATTTAAACTTAAGTGAGGTGGCCATGTTGCGAGGGATTTTGCGACAAATAGAATGGGCGCTTAAAATGCAGCAAAAAATGTAAAATTTGTAATTATAAGTTAATATTTCCGCAAACATCCCCCAAAAGTCATAATATGGCTTACACTAAACACAAAAATGCTACTTAGTGCCAGAGGCTTATCTGAGTATCAAGGTGCATCAAAAGTCGATTTTAGGTCGAAAGTCTATCGGAAATAAAGTCGAGTGGGTCACAAGGAGTAGCGGTGTCAGAATCAAGTGACAAACTATCATCTTTCTCACGGCGTCAACCAGTGCAACGCCGTCAACGTCCTCGCACAACCCAAAAGGCGGGACAAAAGAAAGCCAATGCCAAAAATCAGCAATCGGTTGTTTCCACCACAGAAGCAACAACGCTAACACGTCTGAATCAGAGTTCCAGCCCAGCCACAAATTTGACTGGGGGGCAAAGACAACGTAGTGGGCTAATCATGCCCGCAGCAGTCAAACAAATGCCTAAGGTGAAAGGGAAAATGCTTCCCGCTCCCAATAAACCTGTAAAATTTAAGACTGTGCGCGTACCTAAGCAATTGCCAATGGATAAGCGCTCCCGCAAGGCTAGGTTAAAGCCGATGGCTCGCACCATCTTGTATGGTTTGCGGTTATTAATTGTGGGAGTGGGTATGGGGGCAATTGTCGGTACGTTATTGTCCGTTCTTAACCCCGCTAATCGCGTCACCCCGTCGGCTAATCAAGTATCAACTAACGCGAATACAGCCCCAGCACAAACTAATCCTAATTCTCCCACCGGAACGCCTGGATTATATCTATCCCAAGAAATGTTGCCCTTGAAAACAGAGGTGCAAACTTTAGCTAGTACTAATCCCAATTTGACCCCAGGAGTTTTATTGGTGGATTTGGATACGGGTGCTTACGTAGATATTAATAGTACTACTACTTTTCCCGCCGCCAGCACCATCAAAGTCCCTATTTTGATCGCTTTTTTCCAAGATGTCGATGCGGGAAAAATTCGCATGGATGAAATGTTGACCCTGCAACAAAATGCGATCGCTGGGGGGTCTGGTAATCTACAATACAAGGGCGCTGGCACTCAATATAACGCTCTAGAAGTCGCCACTAAGATGATTACCATCAGCGACAACACAGCTGCAAATATGCTGATTAACCGACTCGGAGGAATCACAGCCCTAAATGAACGTTTCCGGAGTTGGGGATTAGTGACCACTGTCATTCGTAATCCGCTGCCAGATTTATCCGGAACCAATACCACCAGTCCCAAAGAATTGGGGAATTTGATGGCGATGGTATCTCAAGGATGGAATATTATGAGTCCGCGATCGCGAGATTTAATGTTCGATATTATGCGTCGGACAGAAAGAGATACTTTACTACCCTCTGGTTTAGGAGCCGGAGCGAGGATATCTCATAAAACAGGCGATATTGGCACAATGTTAGCGGATACAGGTTTAGTTGATGCCCCAAATGGTAAGCGATATATTGCTTCTGTGATGGTAAAACGCCCGAATAATGATCCTCGTGCGGAAAAACTGATCAGTTCTATATCCAGTGCTGCTTATAAGCAGATGAATCAAAACCCAGTCACACCCACCACCGCTCCTAGTATGATGCCACCTGTAAATAATTATCAACCAGGCTATCAACCAGGTTATCAACCAGGTTATCAACCACAAATAATGAATCCTCCCATTGTACCCAATGGAACCATGAATACCATGCCTATGACTGGTTATCCGGCACCAATGATTGATCCACAAGCTTATCCACCAAGATAGATAGGGAGTAAAATTCTAGTTCTCGTTTTTGGTTATAGTTAAGTATATATACTTTACTGGTAATGGCTGCCACGGAATAAACTTAGTTAAAATATTAACTAATAGTCCCCTGCCTTGTGGTGTCTTTACCAATAGTTTATCCACCCCTGCTGATCGACTAAATAATTAATTCGCTGGATACTGCCGGATTTTGTGTTATAGTGGATAACTAGTTTAAATTAGCGCCATGTCAGATAAATATGTTTCCCCAAGCGAGGCAGTTAGAACTTTGGGAGTTAACGAAGGAACCCTGTGACATTGGGAAGAAGAGGGTAAAATCAAAGCGTTCCGTACTCCAAGAGGTAAAAGACGTAACGATACCACCACCAAAACAACTAAGTCTGTTCGATTGACGATCATCTACGCTAGGGTTTGGGACACCAAGCAACGAGAAGAATTGCAGCGTCAATCTGATTATCTCCAATCTCGATACCCTACAGCAGAAATTATCTGAGAAATTGGCGGAGGTCTTAACTACAAACGGAAAAAATTTCTCGCCGTATTGGAGCGATTTATGCCAGGAGATATCGAGTGTATTGTTATCGCATATAAAGACAGACTCGCCAGATTTGGTTTCGATTTCTTTGCGGGCTGCTGTGCCATTAACTCTGGCGAAATCGTGGTTCTCAACCAAGTTGAATTATCTCCCGAACGCGAAATGGTGGAAGACATCCTTGCTATCCTCCACAGCTTCAGCACCAGATTGTACGGACTCAGAAAATATAAATCTGAAATCGCTAAAGATCAGGATTTACCCAGAAGCCCAACTCCATCAAATTTGGAAAAAATGGTTAGCAGCAACTAAGTATTGCTATAATCAAGCAATTGCTTATCTTCGTAAACATGGTCGAGTGTCCAAATATGAGCTAAGAAAATTAATACTCAATAATGCTCCTGATTGGGTCAAAGAATGTCCTTATAATCCAAAAGGTGAAGCGGTTATTGATGCTTACAAAGCTTTCATGGCCAGTCGGAAAGAAGGAACTAAACAAAGTGAGGCGGGAAGATTTAGAAGTTGGCGTGATGCGAAACGAGCAATTAAATTTCAGCCAGAGAACTATGCCAATGGTACGTGGTATTCTGACGAGGTAAAAGGTTTAAGATTTGAAGCATCAGAACCATTGCCATCAAAGGATGTAGAATATCAGACTAAACAGAAAGATAAGTCATTTAAACCACGGATAAGGAAACAAACTTGGTCGCAATCAACACAGCTTGTTTATGACAAAAAGCGATGGTTTGCAGTGTTTCCAGTAGAGTTTATCCCTCAAGTTTCCGACCAACAGACAATGATTGCTCTTGACCCTGGAGTGCGTTCTTTTCTGACAGGATTTGATGGAGAGAAGTTCATAGACATAGGTAATAACGACATAGCTAAAATCTATAGATTATGTCGCTATATTGATGGATTAATCTCTCAAAAGTCAAAGCTAAAAGGTCAAATAAACAAGCGCACCAGACAAAGAACCCAGGCTAAAATAGATGGGTTATTCATTCGGGTTCGTAACCTGATTGATGAATGCCACAAAAAAGTAGCTAAATGGTTAACTACAGAATACAGATTAATTTTTCTTCCTACTTTTGAGACTTCCCAAATGGTAGCCAAGACCGGAAATAAAAAGAGAAAAATTAATTCTAAAACCGTGCGAAAAATGCTGAATTGGGCGCATTTTAGATTTAAACAAACATTAAAGTTCCAAGCACTTAAGCGTGGTAGTACAGTCATAGATGTCACAGAGGAATATACATCCAAAACTTGCACATCTTGTGGTCATGTTCATGCCAAGCTAGGTGGTTCTAAGCAGTTTAAATGCCCAAAATGTGGGCATAAACTCCCTAGAGATTGGAACGGCGCTTTGGGGATTTTCCTCAAAGCATTGCAAGATATTGCCGGAGTAGAACCTAGTTCTATCACGCTATGTCCGGGGAAATCCTAAAGTATCCGGGCTTGAAGTATCTGTTCTACTGCGATTATTTAGTTGTGTAACTCTCCTCACAGAGAGTAGTATATTAGAGTAGCTACGTGTTAATAGCTTTTGTAGGTTGCGAACCAACTTCAAACTACCGCTTTTGGTTGCCTTGAAGATTTTTTGTCTGAGTCTCCTGACTACCCTGGTGGAGTTTTTCCATTTCACGCTGTTCCAGGAAGTAGTTCTCTCGGTTAATTTCAGAATTCTAGATTGCATCCAACTTTTCTCCTCAGAGTTCGGTTTTTTTCTAGTGGAATCTAAGGGATTCACCACCAAATAGAGCAGGGGAAGCTATAAATTTCAGTCCCCGTGAGGGGATTTACAGCAATTTTCATGTAAATGAGCCACATTTTTATGCCTCACGCAAAGGCGCAAAGGCGCAAAAGAAAGAAGTTCGCAAAAATTAACAGGCCATTTATTGGATTTAGTGGGTAGGGTAGGAGTATCGCTACTCCCTTCCCCCCGAAAAAACCGGACAAGCAAGTTACCAAGCATCCGGCTTTGGCAAATCCAATGCTCATCAGAAGATCTGAATAATTTCCAGAAAGACTGTATAGTATTGATAGTATTGCAACTACCACCTCTGATTGCCTTAATGTTCTTTGGCGTTCGTCCCCTAAGCTACACTTCTGAGCGCGAAGCGCTTTATCCATTTAGGTAGTTTTTCCTTGGGTTACGTTCACAAATTTTCATTGCATCTAACTTTTCCCCAAAGATTCGGTTTCTAATTGCAGAGAAAACAAGGGATTCACCCGCCATACGTCAGCACTCTTTCAAGTTGGTCATTTGACCTATTTGCTCAGTTATTTATTCCTGTTGTCTTTCGACGCAGCAACTTTAGCTTTTTATGGCATCTCACACCCACTGGGGGATTAAAGTAGGATTACTCCATCTCTACTAATCACATTGGAAATAGTGGTTAGACCTCATTGGGGTTACTTCATATCACACGTTTGAGTTACAACCAGGTCGGGTTCTCTCTATACACCGGGGGTATCATGGTGTCTGAATATTCCGAGGACAGGGCGGAATATCATCACAGTTTTCTGTGTTTTTTTACCCCATTTACCGTATCAGTCGTTTTCGGTAATTCCTCATCACGGTGCCTCGTCAAGAGTTCATTCTCATTAACCCTTCTGGTTTTACCCTAGCGATTCCTCTACATTACGACTCGCTGAAGTCTCGCACTTTACCCTCTAGCTGTGAAACATCATAGTTACCCGTGATGCTCCTTCGGGCGGGTACTGGTTCAGACATTAACCAGGAGTATTTCTGAGGTACTCACTCAATTCGTGCAACTGATAGTCGCACCAGTCCCCGTGAGGGGATTTAGGTTATAGAAAGTTGAACCGCGATTAGTGTTAATTTCAGGCGTCCATGAACGTTTCAGTCCCCGTGAGGGGATTTAGGTTATAGAAAGCTCCTAATAATATGTATTCCGTGTTCCTGGAAAAGCTGTTTCAGTCCCCGTGAGGGGATTTAGGTTATAGAAAGCGGATACTTCCTTTTGGGCATTCGCTCCCATCTGTGTGTTTAGTGGGTAGGGTAGGAGTATCGCTACTCCCTTCCCCCCGAAAAAACCGGACAAGCAAGTTACCAAGCATCCGGCTTTGGCAAATCCAATGCTCATCAGAAGTTCTGAATAATTTCCAGAAAGACTGTATAGTATTGATAGTATTGCAACTACCACCTCTGATTGCCTTAATGTTCTTTGGCGTTCGTCCCCTAAGCTACACTTCTGAGCGCGAAGCGCTTTATCCATTTAGGTAGTTTTTCCTTGGGTTACGTTCACAAATTTTCATTGCATCTAACTTTTCCCCAAAGATTCGGTTTCTAATTGCAGAGAAAACAAGGGACTCACCCGCCATACGTCAGCACTCTTTCAAGTTGGTCATTCGACCTATTTGCTCAGTTATTTATTCCTGTTGTCTTTCGACGTGGCAACTTTAGCTTTTTATGGCATCTCACACCCACTGGGGGATTAAAGTAGGATTACTCCATCTCTACTAATCACATTGGAAATAGTGAGTAGACCTCATTGGGGTTACTTCATATCACACGTTTGAGTTGCAACCGGGTCGGGTTCTCTCTATACACCGGGGGTATTATGGTGTCTGAATATTCCGAGGACAGGGCGGAATATCATCACAGTTTTCTGTGTTTTTGCCCCATTTACCGTGTCAGTCGTTTTCGGTAATTCCGCATCACGGTGCCTCGTCAAGAGTTCATTCTCATTAACTCTTCTGGTTTTACCCTAGCGCTTTCTCCACATTACGACTCGCTGAGGTCGCGCACTTCACCCTCTAGCTTTGAAACACCACAGTTACCCGTGATGCCCCTTCGGGCGGGTACTGGTTCAGACATTAACCAGGAGTATTTCTGAGGTACTCACTCAATTCGTGCAACTGATAGTCGCACCAGTCCCCGTGAGGGGATTTAGGTTATAGAAAGTGGTAGTATTAGTCTGGACTATTACCCTAGACTAAGTTTCAGTCCCCGTGAGGGGATTTAGGTTATAGAAAGTCTTGAGTAATAGTCAGGACTAATACTCTTGAGTAAGTTTCAGTCCCCGTGAGGGGATTTAGGTTATAGAAAGTTGACCTAGCCATGAGCAAGAGTGATCGCCCAAAAGCGCCGAAGAGTTTCAGTCCCCGTGAGGGGATTTAGGTTATAGAAAGTCCGCCCTCTGAAACATAGTCTAGAAGTGGATTCTAGAGGCGGTTTTGGCAAACCTCATTCAAAACCTCATTACAGGCTTCGGGTGAAGCGCCAACTGAAACTAATGAAACGCTGAAAGTATTCAATTGTCAAGGTTCTGGCGATTTGGCGAACCCCCCAGGGTTTTCGACCCCGCTTCGGTTTGCCAAAAAATTAGGCTGATGAGTTAATTATATAATGATCGCTTGTTCTTGTCTAGGTATCTCTGAACCATAAGTAATGGTTTTTTTCACACTACCAGCATCCAGTACATAAATTCTAATCGAATTCTGATCTGGTTTGATTAGTTTTTCCATCTTAGTCTTGTTTTCCTGATGCATAAAGCAATTACCCATAAATATTTTCAATCTCCTATTTTCCGATACAGAACTTGCTGAAAATCCGATCTAAAACTGATTCTGTCACCTCTTCCCCGGTAATTTCTCCTAAAGCTTGAATCACTCCTCGTAAATCAATTGTCCAAAAATCAAGCGGTAATTTATCAATAATTGTTCTTTCTACTTGTTCCAAAGACATTTTTGCTTGGGTTAGCGCTGCTGCTTGTCTTTGATTAATGGCTAAATCCAGATCAGCCGCTTGCACTTTTCCCGTATTTACTATATCTAAGATGGCTGTTTCTAATCCCTCAATACCTTGACTTTGTGAGGCTGATGTAGTCACACATTTGATTAATTGTTGACGGATATGCTAATCCATGATCCAATTTATCTACTAAGTCAATTTTATTAATTACCAAAATCACGGGACGATGTTCTACTTGTTGATAAATTTCCTGATCTGCATCAGTCCAACCCACGGAAGCATCAATGGTTAATAACACCAAATCAGCAGCACTCGCAGCTCGACGCGATCGCTCTACCCCAATTTTTTCCACTTGATCTATTGTTTCCCGAATCCCCGCCGTATCTAACACTTGTACGGGAATCCCCCCCACCACTAACTGAGATTCCACCACATCACGGGTTGTTCCTGGTAAATCTGTGACAATAGCGCGATCGCTCTGACTCCAAGCATTCAATAAACTAGATTTTCCCACATTGGGACGACCCACTATCGCGACTTTTAACCCAGTCCGCAATAATTCACCTTGGTCTTTTGTGGCTAATAATCTTGAAATTTCGGCGGTAATTTTCCCAATTTCTGATATAATGTATTGTTCATCCAAAGGTGGTAAATCTTCTTCAAAATCAATCCGCGCTTCAATTTCCGCTAAAATATCCAAACAGTTAGCACGTAACTGACGAATGGGATGAGCTAATTTTCCTTGTATCCCAGCTAAAGCCGTTTGAGCAGCTTGAGGTGATTTCGCTCCCACCAAATCAGCGATACTTTCCGCTTGAGTTAAATCCAATCGACCATTTAAAAACGCTCTTAGGGTAAATTCCCCTGGTTGAGCTAATCTTGCACCATTTTCTAAACATAGTTGTAATACTTGCTGTACCGCCATAATTCCCCCATGACAATGGAATTCCACCACATCTTCACGAGTATAAGAACGAGGTGCTTTCATGATTAGTAATAACGCTTCATCCACCATTTGTTGAGTTTGGGGATGACGGATATAACCATAGAGAATGCGGTGACTTTCCCAAACTTGACGCCCTGGAGCATAAAATAGATGATGGGCGATCGCAATGGCTTGAGTACCAGATACCCGCACAATTCCGACACTACCTTGTTGAGGGACAACCGCAGTAGCAATTGCAGCAATCGTTCCAGTATTAGCCAACAGTTCTGACATGAGCTATCTTTTTGATAAAATATTATCTATACGGCTAGCTTAACAGCAGCTCTTGATAAGTTAAAATATTAGACATCTCCAGAAATGATGTAAGGGCGTATTGCATACGCCCTTACCAAGGGTTTTAACGAACGCATAATTAATTTTCCCAGATGTCTATTCTAGAGAAGATAAAAAAACCTAAGTAGGGGAGTATTTACTGTGGAGCAAGCGATTAACTGCGCTGAAGCCTGTGTTAATGGGTGTGTTTTAGGGGATAAATGCCCTAATCTTGAATTCAGAGAAGAAACTTCCAAGTTTATTGAGGAGACTTCCCTGGAGAAAATGCTGGAATTAGCAGAAGAACGATTACGGAAAAGAATCTCGGAACCACCAAAATGGGTTTTACCAGAAGATATTTAAATTAGACGACCATACCATCAAAGTAGAGACAATCCGAAAATCATCTCTACAGCGTATTTTAGTTATAATTTTTCTTTGAACAGACGTTGTAACTTTCTCAACGTTTGATACATTTCTGGTAAACGGTCATACATAGCCGCTACCTTAAGATATATTTTATGAGAAACTGCGGGAGTCCCAGAAACCACATCTCCTGGTTTGACATCTGACAAAACTCCCGTTTGTGCAGAAATCCTAGCTCCATCACCAATCTTGACTTGATTAGAAATTCCCACTTGTCCAGCGATAATCGCTCGATTTCCGACTTTCACCGCTCCCGCTAATCCCGTTTGAGCAGCGATCGCACAACCAAATCCCACTTGAGTACCATGACCTATTTGTACTAAATTATCAATTTTAGTTTGACTCCCAATTCTGGTTTCTCCCAATGCGGGACGGTCAATTGTGCTATTACAACCAACTTCCACCCCATCTTCCAAAATCGTATAACCAGCTTGTTCCATTTTGAACCAACCCGTCCGGGTGGGAACAAAACCAAACCCTTCCGCACCAATTACAGCACCACTGTGAATTACACAATCTGCGCCAATGATAGCTCGTTCTTGAATGCTGCAATTAGCGTGTAATGTGGTGCGATCGCCAATTTTCACATCTGGATAAATGACTACATTGGGATGTATGACCACATCATTACCAATTTCCACATTGGGTTGGATAACGACATGAGCACCAATATGAATATCATGACCAATTTTAGCTGTAGGGTGAATGACTGCGGTGGGATGAATTTCGGGAGCGGGACGATATGGTTGATAGAAAATCGCGATCGCTTTTGCAAATAATAATCTTGGTTCTCGACTAGCTATCCAAGCGATACCCTTTTCTTGCGCTAGCTCTTGCAATTTCTCTTCTGGGGGTATAATTACCGCACTAGCACCTGTTTCATACAAAGCTGGAGCATATTTTAACCCTTCTACATAGCTAATAGTACCATTAATAGCTAGATTTATCGGAGCTACCGCCGTAATTTCTCTGTCTTGCTCTGGGTGATTAGTCAAACTGTGGTTGACAACAGTTTCTCCAAAATGGGTGATAATTTCGCTGAGTTTCATAAATCAAAGTGACAAAACTTATTAATAAAGCCAAGATTACTATATATGGAAGGAAGGAAGCAGTAAGTTCAATTACCCATCCCCACACCAGCTAAATAACCAGTTGTCCAAGCACTTTGGAAATTAAATCCTCCGGTGACACCATCAATATCTAAGATTTCCCCTGCAAAATGTAGACCGGGAACTAAACGACTTTCCATAGTTTTAAAGTCAACTTCTTTGAGACTAACACCACCACAAGTGACAAATTCCTCCTTAAAAGCACCTTTACCATTCACTAAATATTCCCCTTGGCAGATTTCTTGTCCCAACTGAGCCAATATTTTATTAGATATTCCTGCCCAACGATCTTCTGCGGTAATGCCTATACGAGTAATTATATATTGCCAGAGGCGATGGGGGAGGTCAACACCTCGATGCAAGAGAATCGCTTTTCTGGGAAATTCCTGTTTTACCCCTAATAATTTTTCGCGCACTGCTTCTGGGGATAAATCTGGTAGCCAATTAATATATAACTTAGCTTGATAACGGTTGTCGTGCAAGATTCGCGCTCCCCAAGCTGAAAGTTTGAGGATAGCATGACCACTCACACCCCAATGGGTAATTAATAAGCTCCAATTTGTTGTAATGAAGGTTGACCATCCACAGACAATCTTAAATGCACACTGGGAACGCTAACTCCCGCTAAAGCTCTTAATTTGGGATCGACAATGTTAAAGGTAAATAGAGAAGGAACGGGTGGTTGAATTTCATGTCCTAATTCTCTAGCGATTTTATATCCCAAAGGATTGCTACCAGTTGCTAAAAGTAAGCGATCGCAATTTTTCACTTCTCCCGATTTGAACGTAATCTCAAACCCAGATTTGGGTAGTCTGTTCACCGCAACTACGGGTGTACCAATCCTGAGTTGTACTCCTGATTTTGCAGCCGTTTTAATTAAACATTCGACGATGGTTTCCGAGCTATTAGTCACCGGAAACATCCGACCATCATGTTCGATATTCAGATAGACACCTTGAGATGCAAACCAAGCTGCGGTATCTTTAGGCTGAAAACGAGTGAAAGCACCTCGCAAAGCTTTTCCACCTCTGGGATAATTTTGTACCAAAGTTGGGGGGTCAAAGCAAGCGTGAGTGACATTACAACGTCCCCCACCAGAAATTAAGACTTTGGCTAGTGGTTGCCGACTCGCTTCAATTAAGGTAACTTGGGTATGAGGATGACTTTGTGCACAGGCGATCGCGCCAAAAAATCCTGCTGCACCACCCCCAATGATAACTGTCTGTAATGGAAGTTCCAATCTTATTTATTTACTCTTCTATGCTAAAGTCACTTTTTGAAACACCACAGACTGGACAAACCCAGTCGTCTGGTATATCTTCAAATGGTGTTCCTGCGGCTATTCCCCCATCTTCATCCCCTGCTTCTGGATCATATTCATAACCACAAGTATTACAGACGTATTTTGACATCTTATTTTGCTCCTGATAAATTGTTGATAGAAATTTCCTTCTCATTATAATTACAACTGGGAGAATTTAATCAAATCGTAAGGATTCAGGTTTAAATTCTCCACCATGTTCTTTGAATATGACTGAGAACTGCAACGGCAATCGCTCCCAGTAATAATAACCAAATTATACCACCCGGAATAAAAGTCAGAATTCCCAAGCCTCTCAACACCCAAACGGCTATTCCCAAACCCAGAAGAATGCCAAAAGTAGATTCTAATCTCCGATTTAAGGAAGATTGTTTCACCTAAATATACCTCTCAACGCCAAAATTTAGCATAAAATAGTAATTATAGCGGCTGTAAATAATTTGTGAACTCTCTGTCATCGACAGTTGATAGTTACCTGCTGACCATAAATAATCATCTTACTTGGGTTTTCGATAGATTTTTGGTTTTTTTTTCTCGAAGTTGGTGTTTAAATAACATTTGTGGCATTCTAGCAATAAATTAAACTTTTTATCCTGGAAAATGTCTATTGTTAAGTACTTGAATGCTTGGTTTGATTATATGTGCCGATAAATACAATTATTTAGTGAATGCACCAGAATTATGATTTAAACATGATCAGAGTCCGGAAAACTGGTGAATTTGACTGAAAATTAGAATTAGTTGGGTTTATTCACAGATTATGGTTGGTAAGTTTAACCTTTTAGTTGACAAGTAAATTGAGGAGTAGCGGAAATTACTATGTCTTTATTTTATATTTCTAACTCAATGATGAAAAGTTCAGATTTGGTTTGGAGTCAAGAACAACAAAAGCGGTTATTCCAAGGGGAGATTTTGGTAGAAACGCGGTCACATACCACTTGGGGTGGTGCGGTTTCCGCTTGGATGTATTTACCTTTAGTGCAATCGCATGTATGGCAACAAGTAACCGATTATCCCCGTTGGGTACAATATTTTCCGGATATCACCAGAAGTGAAATCGTACACAAAGGCGAAATGAAACGTCTGTATCAGACGGCACAAAAAGCTTTTTTATTTTTCACTGCGGAAGTAGAAATTCACCTGAATGTGGTGGAAGTGTTAGGACAACAAGTGCAATTCCATATGGAAAAGGGAACTTTTGAGGATTTTAGTGCTAAATTACAATTGAAAGATTGTGGTAATGGTACGGTATTGGCTTATAGTGTGCAAGCCACACCGAATATTCCCATTCCTTCGATTTTTGTTCAGCAAGCTATGAATTCAGAGTTACCTAGTAACATGAAAAAAATGCGCCAGGTTTTGTGTAATGGTAGTTAGTGGATGTTGGATCAGTTGGGCGTTTGATGTCAGGTATCTTTTCAGATTACACTGTTATTTGGGGCTAAAACTTATGTCAAAAGCATTGAGAATAGTCATAATAACTATTCTCAAATAACCATCAATTCAAATATCAATTAACGAGAAGACCTCAACAAAAAGCGATTTTTCAACCCTTGTACTGGTCTAGCATTATTAGACACAATCGCCGCAAATTGCTGAATTTGAGTTTTTGACATCTCCAGAGGTTGCTGCATCACAATCCAATTTACACCTTCTGAACAAGGTGGTGTTGTCAGCGAACCAAAATAGCGATAAACCTTCTGGTTTTTTGGCAAAAATTGTATCGCATTAACTATCACATCACTGTAAATTTTTTCTGGGCCTGGTTTAGTTGGCAATTTTTGCCAAATCGCTTCTAGAGCAGCATTTTTTTGTCCCTCTTTTAACATGATTCCAATCACTGCTAATGAACCTGGTTGCTTAGGATTGCTATGGACTAAATGCAATTCCATTCCAGAATGTTGACCATTAATCGTGTGTTCACTAAGATGATGAAAGTGAAACTGTAATAGATTAAAAGTTTGATTATCTAATATAATTGAACTTCCCGGTTGGTAATTTACCTGAATGGTATGACCATTATTAATGATCTGGAGCGGAGTCGGTTGATAATTAATCTTAATTCCCGACAAATCTGCGCCGATCGCATTTTTTAAATCAATCGGTGACTGCTGAGTTCCCACCTTACACAATTGATATGCAGGATCTAAATCTCCCCAACGATCAGCTCCGTTTTCGCCAATATAACCCCAATCAGCGCTTTTACCTGCATCAGCAGATGCTAATGATGTCAAATAAGCAGTTAGGGAAGTTCCTACTGCACTAGCACCAAATATCTTTAGTAAAGTCCGTCTATCCATGCTCTGATTCTCACCGTATATATTCCTAGAATAGAGTTTCTCATGAAAGTGGTACATTTTATCTATACCGTTCTTCTATCTAGAAAAGTAAATCTTCTGGGAAAGAATCTATTACAATGGAGTCGTGAATAGTGAGAATCTTTCGTCATTTTCTGTCCAATGACCAAGCTACCTCATCCTGATGCTCAGGAATCCCACGAACCGACCTTAACCAATCAGTCGGAGGATCATCCTGGGAAAAATCGCTTTTCGGATATCTTGAGTAAAGCTAAAACTGGTTTAACCCAACTTCTACCTGTAGACCAGGTGGGACAAACGGTAGCACAATGGTTTAGTGTCAACGAAACTCAAGTTGCGGAGATTTTAGAAACTGTTCGAGCTGAATTACCAACTACAGAAGCTTTACTAATTGGTAAACCCCAAGCTGGTAAAAGTTCTATTGTCCGGGGACTGACAGGGGTTTCTGCGGAAATTGTCGGACAAGGTTTTCGTCCCCACACTAAAAATACTGAGCGCTATGCTTATCCTTCCCATGAATTGCCGTTATTGATATTTACAGATACGGTTGGTTTAGGGGATATTAACCAGGAAACAGAGGCAATTATTCAGGAGTTAGTTGATGACTTACAACATGATTCCCGTCGGGCTAGAGTTTTAATTCTTACCGTTAAACTCAACGATTTTGCTACTGATACACTACGAAAAATTGCTGAAGATTTACGGCAAAAATATCCCACTATTCCTTGTTTATTAGTGGTAACATGCTTGCATGAAGTTTATCCTGCTGGTGCTGACCATCCTGATTATCCTCCCGCTTTTGAGGAAGTGAAGCGAACTTTTGCCGCAATGGAGCAGGCTTTTGCTGGCATTTACGATCGCTCGATTCTGATTGATTTTACCTTAGAAACAGATAATTACCAGCCAGTATTTTACGGTTTAGAAGCCTTGCGAGATACTTTAGCCGAACTCCTGCCAGAGGCAGAAGCAAAAACTATTTATCAGTTATTAGATCAGCAAGGGGGTGATAAACTGGGTAATTTATACCGTGATGCTGGACGACGCTATATTTTAGCTTTTGCCATTATGGCAGCTACACTAGCCGCAGTACCTCTACCTTTTGCCACCATGCCTGTATTGACGGCATTACAAGTATCAATGGTGACTTTATTGGGTAAACTATATGGTCAAACCATCACACCATCTCAAGCGGGGGGTGTGGTAAGTGCGATCGCAGGTGGTTTTCTAGCTCAAGCTATTGCGCGGGAGTTAATTAAATTCTTACCTGGTTTTGGCAGTGTAATTGCAGCATCTTGGGCTGCTACTTATACTTGGTCTTTGGGAGAAGCTGCTTGTGTTTATTTTGGTGATTTGATGGGAGGAAAGAAACCAGATCCCCAGAAGATTCAAGAAGTGATGCAAGATGCTTTTGAGAAAGCTAAGGAACGCTTTAAGGGAATTAAACGTGGATGATAATGCTATACTGTAGCCAGGAGTCAGGAGTCACCGACTAAAAGCCGCTTGCTATATAGCTTTTTGGGGTAAATTTTGTACCTCATTTAACTGAGAACCGCTATATGGATATTTAAACTTTTGTAAACAAAATATTTGGACAAAATGCGATTAATTTTATACAGTAAACCTGGTTGTCATCTTTGTGAAGGCTTGCAAGAAAAGCTGGAACAAATCCAAAATCTCAGCTTTGAGTTAGAAATCCGGGATATTACCACTCGTGAAGATTGGTCAAATGCTTATGAATATGAAATACCCGTACTATGTCTAACTACTAGAGAAGGAAGAGAGCAGTCTTTACCCCGTCCTTCTCCCCGTGCTACTGTGCAGCAGTTGGAGAAAATGCTCGACAAGTATTTATCCAGCTAAAAAAATAAGCAAGATAGGTACACTCAGAACGTGTCACCAAAATTTTAGAGCTATCTAAAATTCACAAGCCAAAATTGTTTGACGAGGTTCACTAGATGAATTTGCGGGAATTATTAGCAGCAGTAGACGGTGTTCAACTATTATCTAATTTTGAAGATATAGAAGTTAAAGGACTAAAAACCAATTCCCATGCTTGCGGTGTGGGCGATTTATTTATAGGTATGCCAGGGACTAGAGTTGATGGTGGAGAATTTTGGCAGAGTGCCATCGCTAATGGTGCCATTGCCGCTATCATCTCTCCATCAGCTGCTCATACACATCCTTCTACAGATGGATCTGTTGTGATTACTGCCAGTAATATGAATATAGCTTGCGCTCAAATTGCCGCAGCTTTTTATGGTTATCCTGGACAAAAACTGAAACTGGTGGGTGTAACTGGTACTAATGGCAAAACTACCACCACTCATTTAATTGAATATCTTTTAAATCAAGTAAATATCCCTACTGCCTTAATGGGAACGCTGTATACTCGTTGGCCTGGTTTTGCACAAACAGCGATTCACACTACACCATTTGCAGTGGAATTACAACAACAATTAGACGAAGCCGTAAAAGCCGGTTGTGAATTTGGGGTAATGGAAGTGAGTTCCCACGCTTTAGACCAAGGTCGGGTGTTGGGTTGTCCTTTTGAGGTAGGAGTTTTTAGCAATCTTACCCAAGATCATCTGGACTATCATCACAATATGGAAGATTATTTTGCCGCTAAGGCATTATTATTTAGTCCTGATTATCTCACCGGACGGGGGATAATTAACGCTGATGACTCCTACGGTCAGAAGTTAATTGCCGGGTTGAATCCCGACAGAGTTTGGAGTTACAGTGTTAATAATCCCCACGTTGATTTATGGATGAGTAATTTAAGCTATGAGCCAAATGGAGTTAGCGGTATTTTACATACACCCCGGGGCGACACACCTTTCCGTTCTCCGCTAGTGGGTCAATATAACTTAGAAAATCTTTTGGCAGCAATCGGTGCAGTCTTGCATTTGGGTTTAGATTTAGAATTAGTAGCATCCGCAATTTCTGAATTTCCTGGTGTTCCTGGTAGAATGGAACGTGTGCAAATTACTCCAGCCCAGGATATTAGCGTGATTGTGGATTATGCTCATACTCCCGATAGTTTAGAAAATTTGCTCAAAGCCACACGTCCCTTTATTCCTGGAAAAATAATTTGTGTGTTTGGTTGTGGTGGCGATCGCGATCGCACCAAACGTCCGAAAATGGGAAAAATAGGGGCTGAATTAGCTGATGTGGCGGTTGTAACATCAGATAATCCGCGCACTGAAGACCCAGAAAAAATCATCCAAGATATTTTAGATGGCATTCCGGCACATAGACAAGCAGTAGTGATTGGTGATCGGGCTATTGCCATCAAGACTGCCATTTTAGATGCACAACCTGGGGATGGGGTATTGCTTGCTGGTAAAGGCCATGAAGATTACCAAATTCTCGGCACCGAAAAAATCCATTTTGATGATCGAGAATATGCACGGGAAGCTTTACAAACAAGACTCTCAGCCATTAAAAATTAAACAATAGGGCAGAGGGGCAGAGGGGCAGAGGGGCAGGGGAAGAAGAGGACAAGGGGCAGGGGGCAGGGGGCAGGGGGAGAAGAGGACAAGGGGCAGGGGGCAGGGGCAGGGGGAGAAGAGAATTTAAAATATATTCTCCCCATCACCCCATCACCCCATCACCCCATCACCCCATCTCCGTTTTCCCCCCTGCACCCTGCACCCTGCCCCCCTGCCTCTTCCCCCTGCACCCCGCACCCTGCCCCCCTGCCTCTTCTCTCCCCCCACCTCACCACACCCTGCCCCCCCACCTCACCACCTCACTACTCCCTGATTTGATGAATTTTTCTCTGGATTGGAATTTATCTATTTATAATTTGGCTGTTGGTGAGCAAACAGATACCCCACCATTGTTGCTAAGTTCTGCTACTTTGTTGTCACTTATGAGAGCGCAAATTGATTTACTCATTGAACAACAAATTACAGCTACTTTATTGGTAAAATTCCCACCAGGAAAAATCTGGCATTCAGAATTAGACCGTTATCAAGCTTCAACAGATGTTTCCACAGTTATCTATAAATACAAAATTAGTGAATTAAAAAGTGATAATTATCCGTCCAGATTTTCCTATATAAACCTAAATATACTATCTAATAGCCAATTTAAAAGAGAATATTTTTTCATCGTTTTATCACCACAATTTTGTAGTTTAATTTTAGCTTATCGACCTTTAATAAAATCTAAGAATACTCATACAACTCCTTTATTATTAGCAATAAATACAGTTCAGGGTGAAACCATCCAGGCAGTCTTAAATGGGATAAATAATCTAGATAATCTAGAAGCATTGCCAGTCACTGTAATGGATTTTATTTGTCCTATTTCACCGACAATGACACTAATCAATCAACTGTTAGTCAAACAACTTCAGAGACAGGATGAAATTAATCGCCAAATCATGAATAAACGGATTGGTAAATTACAACAGCAAAATCAAAATTTACTCCAAAAAGAACAGCTTAAAGACGAATACTTAATTAATGTCTGTCAGGAATTACGAACACCTCTAACTCATACAAAAACCACGCTGTCATTATTAAATTCACCCCATCTAAAACCACCCCAGCGACAACGTTATTTACAGATGCTCAATAATCAGTGCGATCGCCAAAATTCTTTGATTACTGGTTTGCTAGATTTACTCAATCTAGAACATGATTTAGACGAAACCAAATTAGAATTAGTGCGTTTATCTGATATTGTCCCGGTTGTAGTCAGCACTTACCAACCTTTAGCTCAAGAAAAAGGTATCATGTTGGGATATACCATTCCCACTGATTTACCACTGGTTTGGTGTGTGGTAGGAGGACTGAGACAGATTGTGATTAATTTACTACATAACAGTATTAAATTTACCCCAAATGGTGGTCAAGTATTAGTGCGAAGTCGTGTACAAGGAAATATAGTGCAATTAGAATTTCGGGATACAGGTATTGGTATAGCAGAAAACGAGATTCCCAAAATTTTTGATCGTTTTTATCGAGTCCGCACTGGTATACCAGAAGAAACTAGTGGTGCCGGACTAGGTTTAACCATTGTGGAGAAACTGCTAAACTACAGTGGAGGCTCTATTTCTGTGAAAAGTAAGTTGGATGAAGGTTCTATATTTACCATAAATTTAACCACCGCCAAAAAGTTCACCATCCCGGAGTCAGGAGTCAGGAGAAAGAAATAAGAAGATACGAAGATAGAATAAATAGAATCATCTCTGAGCAGCATCAATTTTAACCTCTAATGGTAGAAAAATGGTTAATACTTCTCCATTATGAGGGCGCTGCCGCACAATCAATTTACCACCAATCGCCTGAAACAAATGCTTGGTAGCTGTAATATTTAAACTAATTGTTCCTGTTTCCGGTTGAAACATTAGTAATTGACCAAGAGACTTGCGAATTGGGGGAGGTGTAGTCGGTTTATTCCCATCTTCACACTGGATTTGCGGTGATAATTGTAACTTTAATTGGTTGCCAGCTGGAATTACCTGAACTTGAATATGGCTACCAGGTGGTAAGCTGCGAGTAAAATTCTCCATCAGACCCGTCAGCACCTGATCCAGCATAGTAGGATTACTAACTACATTAGGTAATTGCTGAGGTAAAACTACATTCAAAGTTAAATTGCGTCGTTGTGCAGCTTGTTCCCAACGGGGAATACTTTCCTGCAATACTTGATCCAAACACATTGGTGTTAGTTGGGTGTGGAAATATCTAGATGAAGTAGAGGTTTCTAACTCTGCTGCCTTAAACAACAACTCCATCCGATTAATTTGCTCAGTACATTCATGATCAATAATATCTAAGCGATTAATCACAGTTGTGGGTAAATCTCGTCGCTTTAAGAGTAGACGAGTCATGGTGCGAATTGTGGTTAATGGTGTCCGAACTTCATGAGCAAAAGCTTGCAGTAATTCTATATCTGGACGAGATGGAGGAGCGATTGGTACATAAGAAGATGAGGAAGAGAAAAATGGCGGGCTACAAGCATGATTAGAGACTGTTTGTGTCTCTGGTTCAGTTAATTCCTGAAGCAAAAATTGGCTAAATTGAAGAATAATGCGGTAATCTGGAGTTCCGGGAGCATACTGTGCTACTAAAGCGTCTATATCAGCAAATAATTCTGGATTAGTCAGTACCACCCTAGACCCTAAAGCTTTCCATGCTTGGTGAACTACTTCCGGCTCAAACGAAAAGGAAAATTCCTTTTTACCACTGATATGTTCAGTCAAAACCAAGACTAATCTAAATTTATCAGTAAACACCAAACAGAATTGCTCTGAAGCAAGTGGGTCAGTTGGCAATAAATGCAAAATTGATTTTTGAACAGTATTATTATTTACATTGTCACTATCTACACTTAACCCAGACGTATGACTAGGTATTTTCCAAGGCATTAGTGCTAAGGGATTAAAAGGTTTAGTACTAAAAGTTATGGTTTGTAAACTTTGAGTTAGTTGTGGTTGACTAAATAGAGGTGCTGGTGCGGCTAAAACCAAACCTTGAATAGAATCAGGTGTAGCCGGAGCTAAAGTTTTCAGTAGCAGATGTTCTGTGGCTGCTAGACTGATGCGCCATTGCTGTTCTGCTGATTTAGAAGTTGATTCAGCCAAAATTGATTGACTTTGGGCTAAGACTTCGCTGAGACTCGGCAATATCCATTCATACACAGGTTTTTACCCCTTGATTGAAGAGTATCAAACGGCAACTAGGTTAGCCATTGCACTATATGCTGACAAGGTTATATTTTATCGTGTACTAGTAACAGTCGTAGAACCGAACAATTCAGCCGCAATTTCCCCTGTTTTATCAATTTTAGAGTGGAAATTGATAATGGGGCAAGGGAGATGGCAATAAATCTTCAAGAAGTATCGCCAATTAACCTCAAATCTGATAGCATCAAGTGGCTTATTCTTGGTGCAGCAAAGTCTACCCTAAGAAACGCGACTGAGCATCTACATCCAAATGTAGAAATTCAGGTGTTAAAAATACCTGTTTAGCTGTAATGTTTTTAAAGATTTGCTCCTCAACATCACACACAGCTCAATTAACCGCTTCCATTCATTAATTCGGAGATAAAAATGAAAAAGTTAATTCCCTTTCTCATTAGTGGGGTTCTATTAGCTGGTGCTGTTGGTTGCCAAGATGCTACTAAAACCAGTTCTGACACTCCTAGTACCACCAGCGAAAGTACTACAGCCCCAGTGAAAGAAGCATCTCAAACCACAGATGCAACTGCTAAAGATGGTGCTGATAAAACTAAAACCACAGATACAGCAGCCTCTGATGCCACTAAAACTGCGGTTAAAGATGGTGCTGATAAAACTAAAACCACAGATACAGCTGCGGCTGATGCCACTAAAACTGCGGTTAAAGATGGTGCTGATAAAACTAAAACCACAGATACAGCTGCGGCTGATGCCACCAAGACTGCTGAGAAAAAATCTGCTAACGGTACCGCTGACAAAGCAAAAACTCCAGCAATTGGAACAGTGGTTAATCTCAAAACTTCAGTCATCACTAAGTTACAAGAAAAATTCCCTGGTAACAAGTTAGAAGTTGATGCTACAAAAGGTGCTGTTTTGGTGAAGGGAACAGTTGCTAAAGCAGCAGACTTAAAGCTAATCGAATCCACTGTTAAACAAGTTAAAGGTGTGAAAACGGTGAAGGTAGAAGCAAAAGCTGATGATGCGAAAAAGCCATTGAACTAAGTATTTATCTGTATAATAAGTTCTGATAAGTAGGGGTATGGCAATGCTATACCCTTGCTTTTTTTAGCATAGGTGAGGAAAATTGACATTTTTCCTCTATTCCTCTTTGAGGATTTCTATCTTTAGATTTATGCATTTCTATTGAAGAAGATTTACAGTTAATGGCTGAGATGTTTTATAGCAGTCGCCAAAGAGTAGGATATTGATTCATGATAAAACTCCCTATACACAAGAGTTTTACTCCTGACTCCTGACTTCTGACTCCTGCTATATCATCCAAGTCTGTAAGTGAGGCAAAAATTTATGTCAAATTACATCTTGATATCTCCGCTACTGGTCGATTTATCGTCCAGACAGCAACAAATTATCATGGGTGGAAACAATAACTCTCCTACATCAGAAAATCATAATAATATCTTTGGTGATGGTTTTCCCAACCAAACTGATAAAACTCCCTTTCTTTATATTCCATTAGGTGATGGTTTTCCAAAACCACCCAATCAAAACCCTTTTAATGTTAATGGTGGGGCTAATGGTGCAGGTAATGGTAATGACAAAATTAATTCGCATCAAAATAATATAGGCACCATTCTTTACTAGAATACCGATGCAAACCTCGGTGTTTTAGTTAGTACATAAATCTCTCCACTTAAAACCCTCAAAACCCAAACAGTTTTGAGGGTTGAAAATCTTTTAATCCTGACTCGCGTCAATTAGATATTTGCAGCGTAATGTTCTATTTCTCTTTCGACAAAGTGCTGAACACGAGAACGGTAATTTCTCAAGGTGTCATCTACCCAATCACGATCATTACTGTTAACATATAAATGTACTATTGGCTCACTAGCATCAGGTAAAACTAACAACCAACTATCATCATAGGGTTGACAAATTTTCACCCCATCAATTAACTCCAAATTTTGGGCTGGGTGAGTTTCCACCAAATAACGCATTAATGCCCCCTTAGCAGTCCAAGGACAGCGCACGGTATAGGTTTTGTGAATGACACGGGGTAATTCGGAACGGACAGTGGCCAGCGATCGCTCTTGAATGGTCAGCATTTCAATTAATTTAGCAATACAGAACATCGAATCAAACCCTGGATGCAATTGGGGGAAAATAAAACCAGTTTCCCCACTTCCACCCAAAACCACATTGGGATTTTTCTGTGCAAGCTTCCATTAAAGCGGTGGGATTAGCTTTAGTACGAATTACTTTACCATCATGACGATCGAGCGACTTGTTCCACCGCACTAGAAGCATGAACTGGGACAACTACCGAACATCTAGGGTTAGCTGTTAACATCATATCCACCATCAACGCCGTCAGATTTCCCCGCGAATCGGAAAACCTGATTCATCAACTAAAATTAATTGTTCACCATTCGCTGATACTTGCACACCAAAATTAGCTTTGAGTGCTTCCACCACATGACCTAATTGAGTCAGCAGTCCTTCCCGGTTAGTAGTTAGTCATTGCTGTTTTATTCAAACTAGCATTTAACACCACTGCATCAGCACCAAATTTATCTAACATTTGGGGTAAAACTGCCCCAGACACAGCATAAACATAGTCAATGACGACTTTTGCCCGACTGTTACGCAGAGTGGAAACATTCAACAATTTCTCAAAAGCAGTGCAGTAGCGGTCAATTACTTGGCTAGGATATGCCACATCACCAATTTCATGACTTTGAGCCCGCCGCATATCTTCTTTAAAATAAGCCCCTTCAATTTTCTTTTCTTGGGCTTTGGAGATATTAATCCCCTTATCATCCATGAATTCAATCAAGATATAATCAGCGGCGGTCTGGATGTACCCGGACATGAATACCACCCAGCAACTGCCATTGTCGGAATCACTGTCCGAGCGATGGGAATAGCTGTAGAATCAAGATTTTGAATATCCACACCTACAGACATTAAACCAGCAATTAAAGAACGAGTCACCATGCG
Organism: uncultured cyanobacterium; assembly: GCA_963766435.1. GTDB lineage: Bacteria > Cyanobacteriota > Cyanobacteriia > Cyanobacteriales > Nostocaceae > CAVXZH01. The sequence continues at coordinate 1,323,463 of CAVXZH010000005.1, read as the reverse complement.
CGAAACATTGCGCTGGTCACGAGAAACTGTCACCTTAGAACCAGGTTTTAAAGTCGAACCATAAGCAGCTCCCAACTTCACCGCAAATTCTGGGGTAATATCGATATTAGCTAATCCTTGGACACCCCGTTGACCAAATAAATTTCGTTGGGCGGTATTTCCCCAAATCAGATTAATATTTAAAATTGCACCAGATTCAATTTTTTTACTAGGCCAAACCCGCACACCAGGGCTGATTTGTGCTTCTTCTCCCACTGTGGATAAGCGAACCAACTACAGCAGCTTCTAAGACATGAGCGCGTCTATCAACACGAGTCCCACGAGCAATTACACAAGCCGATAAATGAGCTTCATCGCCAATAATTGCCCCATTCCAAATTATAGGACGTTTTAAATTAGCATCAGCACCAATAGTGACATTATCACCAATTACTGTGCCATCTTCAATTTGTACTCTGGCGCCAATGCGGCAATTATCACCAATCACGGCTGGAGTTTCAATTTTAGCTGTGGGGTCAATATAAGTATTTTGACCTACCCACAAACCTGGAGAAATTTCTTGGTAAGCAAATTCGAGTTTTACTTTCCTGTCTAAAGCATCATACTGAGCTTGACGGTAAGCATCTAAATGACCCACATCACACCAATAACCTTGGGCAATATAACCGTAAATAGGCTCATTTTTGGCTAGTAATAAGGGGAATAAATCTTTAGAAAAATCACATTCAGTATGTTCTGGTAAATATTCTAAAACTTCTGGTTCTAAAATATAAGTTCCAGTATTGACGGTATCAGAAAAAATTTCGCTAGTGGAAGGTTTTTCTAAAAATCGGTTGAATTCGTCCTTCTTCATCCGTAATCACCACCCCAAATTCAATGGGGTTAGGAACACGGGTTAAAATTAAAGTAGCTTTTGACTGTTTTTGTTTATGAAATTCAATTGCTGCCGTGAGGTCAAAATCTGTGATACTATCACCGCTAATCACTAAAAAAGTTTCATCCAAAAGTTCAGCAATATTTTTAACACAACCTGCTGTACCTAGAGGTTGGTCTTCTTCCACAGCATAAGTCATCTGCACGCCAAAATCACTGCCATCTTGAAAATAATCTCGGAGAACATCAGGTAAATAATGCAAAGTAGCAATTACTTCTGTAATTTGATGTCGTTTGAGCAGATTGATGATATGTTCAGCAATTGGTCGATTTAATATAGGAACCATTGGTTTAGGTAAATCACAAGTTAAAGGACGTAACCGAGTTCCCGAACCACCTGCCATTAGCACTGCACGCATAAATCCTCCTGAATAACTTGTAGTCGTTGGTGCGTCTACATCAATAAAATAGGAAATTTTTCTATCTTCTCTTTAAGTGTGCTACGAATCTGGAATTTTGAGGAACTTCCATTAGATGCATCTGGAAAAATAAGCATATTTACTCCCCAATACTCAATGGAGTACTCTTATAGTGGGAGATGGGGGGATGGGGAGATGGGGAGATGGGGGGATGGGGAGATGGGGAGATGGGGGGATGGGGAGTGTGACTAGCTTGCTGAAAATTCAAATATCAGTTTTATGGTTAGAAATAACAAAATTCTATTAGTTACAAACGGAGTTGATCAAAATGGGTAAGGTAATTGTTTTTGGTTTGATATTGGCTTATGGCTTTGGTGTCTGGAAATTTTGGTCTGGGTTTAGAAAGACTAATTTTACCCAAACTTTACTTAATCGGATTGGTTTATCTTTGTCTATGGCCAGCTTTATATATCGCTAATCCATCTTATCGACGTAATTTTACCAAAGCACTTAAAGGCTAGGGAGTAGGAAGTAGGGAGTAGGGAATAGGGAATATTATTCACTGCTCCTCTACTTGATTAAAAATTATTTACCATTGGTGAGTACATGAATTACTGCACCTGTAGCTGCACCATCAACTGCATCACCCAAAGTATCTTTACCACCGTGAAGAACAGCACCAGTAGCGGTACTAGCTGCGGCACCAACACCTACATCTTGACCTAAATTCCGGTGTTTGCGATGGTAGCGGTTTCTGGTACCGTTAACTGCATTCACAGCAGCACCAGCAGCAGCACCTTTCACCGCATTGTGAAGTAGAGAACCGCGTCTTCTTACAGCACCAGATACAACACCAACACCAACACCAATACCAACATCTCGGATGATTTGATCATCAGCAGCAGCGGGTTTAGTGGGAATTAAGGTAATACTTGCTAAACTTGCAGCTAAAAAGCTGGAGATAACTGTACGCTTCCAAATTAAATTCATAGCACCACCCATAAACAATTCAAAATTCAAAATTTCAGAAGGTTTGGTGAATCGGATTTAGATTCTGAAATCCAACCAAGTCATCAAATCGGCATTGCAGCAGATAGCCTGATTCTAGTCAGTCAAAATAGAGAATGCTGCTATGATAACTCAATGTTGATGAAACTATAATAATTTCTGCTCCAATTCAATCTGGCTCAGGACAGATTATAGTGTCCATACTAAAAGGCCTGAATCCACTCTTTGATAAAATATTCAGTCCAGATCCCATTTTGCCAATAGGGGTCAGCTTCAACCAACTGACGGACTGTAGCTTCGTCTTCTGCTTCGTAAAGGGCAAAAACTTTAGTAATATCTTTGGTCGGTCCAATAGTAATCAGTATACCGGATTCTTTTTGTTTCGCTAATCCTTCTAAATGAGCTTGACGATAGGGGTCACGTTTTCTAGAACGTTATCGCAGTAACTTCCCCACATTACATATTTTGTCATTGTCCCTATGTACTCCTAACTGTTTAAAAAATACGGCTCTAGTACCGCTCCACGGATAAAAATAGATAAACCCCACACTAACATCTTATGATAGTGTGGGTATTTAACTAACTTCTCAAACTAACACCAAATTTTTCCACTAAAGCATCGCGGACTTGATTGTGTACTGGTTCTACTTCTGCATCCGTGAGAGTGCGATCGCCTGCGCGATAAATCAAGCGAAATGCTAAACTCCTTTGTCCGGAAGGAACATTTTCACCCCGATATTCATCAAACAATTCCACTGACTCTAGTAATTGTTTTCCAGCTTTAGTAATTACCTTTTCAATTTCTGACACTGTTATTTTCATAGGTGCAAAAAAGGCAATATCGCGATCGCTAGCTGGATAACTAGAATAAGCTTGGAATTTGGGAATGAGAATTTCATCTTGGTCCAGAGCATTTAACAGCACATCTAAATCCAGTTGAAATCACATAAACCTCATCTGGTAAACCTTTATCCCTGCGGATTTGGGGGTGAATTTGTCCAAAAGTTCCTAACCTATTACCACGCACCCATAAAGAAGCAGTCCGTCCGGGATGTAAACGGGAATCGCGATGGTCAGGTTGATATTCTACAACTAAACCCAGTTGCCCAAACACACTTTCCAAAATCCCTTTGGCTTCAAACCAAGTCATTGGTTGTTCCTTACCACCTCTTGACCATTTACCTTGAGTGCGATCGCCACCGAAAATACCGGCTAAAAGGTCAGTTTCTTGCAAACCATCTTCTTCTCGCCAAAACACCCGGCCAATTTCAAAGCCATTGAGAGAACCATTTCCCTGCTCCCAGTTATATTGAAAAGCATCAATTAACCCAGGTAATAAATCACTTCGCAAAGCTGAGTATTCTGCAAACAAAGGATTGCTTAAAACAATCTCCTCTTTCCTCACTTGGTTTCACCAAAGAATAATGGATTAATTCTGTTAAACCTTCGGCGCGGAAACTACCGCGTAAATTCCGGGTTAATTCCTGATCCAAAGGTAAATAACCTGGTTCTGAGTTATCTGGGATAGTATCGCAGAAATTATCATAGCCATAAAGACGGGCAACTTCTTCAATTAAATCAATTTCCCGTTCTAAATCGCGATAACGATAAGGTGGTACTATGACAGTCAAAACACCTTCTTCCACCACATCTACTTGACATCCCAAAGCAATTAAAATCGGTTTCACATCTTCTGCACTCAGTTCTCCAGTCTCCTCTCCCAAATCAACCTGACCGAGGACTTGATTAATGCGGTCTAAACGCAATGTAATAGAATGTGACCAAGTTGAGGGGTCAGGACGAGTGTCACTAATTTCTTGTTGGACAATTACCCCTTGAGCAAATTCAGTGATTAATGATAAAGCCCGACGATTAGCGATTTCTAACTCGGCTCGATTTACTCCCCGCTCATATCGAGTAGAAGCTTCACTTCTTAAACCCACTCCCCGGGAAGAACGACGAATCGCGACAGAATCAAATATTGCTGCTTCTAAAACTAAACTTTGGGTATCCGGTTCAACTTCCGTTTCCTCTCCACCCATCACCCCAGCTAAAGCCACAGGTTTATCATTAGCGGTGATTAACAAATTTTGAGTTGAGAGATTGCGAGTTTGTCCATCTAGAGTTTTCAGAAATTCCCCAGAATTAGCAAACCTAACACCAATAATAATATCTTGATTACTAGCTACAGACTGGAGGCGATTGGCATCAAAAGCATGTAGTGGCTGACCCCATTCTAACAAAACATAGTTAGTAATATCAACAACATTATTAATTGGTCTGACCCCAGCAGAACGTAAACGCTGTTGTAACCAATCAGGGGATGGAGCAATTTTTATCTGTTCAATCACTGTGCCAATATAAACAGGACAAGCTTGATGATCAGATATCTTCAAACTTAAACTTGGTTTAGATTTGGTCATAGCCACATCCCCAGGAACAGGAATAGACAACTTAGCATTTGTCAAAGCTGCGACTTCTCTGGCTATACCTACCATACTCAAAGCATCAGCGCGATTGGCAGTAGTGCTTAAATCTAACACCACATCATCTAAACCCAATAACGGACGAACATCACTGCCCAAAGATAGATTTTCCTGAGTGAAGATATGGATGCCATCAACATCAGTGGGTAAACCTAGCTCTTTTAAAGAGCAAATCATCCCCTCCGAAGGGACACCGCGCAATTTTGCCGGTTTAATCTTTAAATCAATATTGGGTAAATAAGTACCTGTAGTAGCGACTGGAACATAAATATCTGCACGTACATTAGCCGCACCACAGACAATATTTAAAATTTCCTTTGCACCGACATCGACTTGACAGACACTTAACTTATCAGCATTGGGGTGGGGTTGACGCTCCAGCACTTTTCCCACCACAACACCATTAGCCCAAGTCCGACGATCTTCAATTGCTTCTACTTCAAACCCAGCCATTGTCAGGGTTTGGGCTAATTGTTCACAGCCGAGGTCGGGTTTAATTTCTACTAGTTCCCGGAGCCAATTTAGAGAAATACGCATTTGGAATGTGCTTGTGTTTGGAATCGTCCTTTTCTCTAATTCTAGGATGTCTAGTTAGTAATTGGAAATAACCCGTTGAGCTTACCTTTCGTGCAATAGTTCTAGTTGTTTTAACTGCTGTGACTGTTCTTCTAAGCGAATAGAAAGGCTATCGCACACCAATTCACAAATCTCAAAAATTAACGGGTCAGTAATTTCATAATAAACACTGACCCCTCGTGGTTGCCGATGGACAATTCCCGCTTGTGTCAGTATTTTCAGATGCTTGGAAACATTTGCCTGCCCTAATTCAGTGCTTTCAATGATTTGTGTAACATTTTTGCTGCCTGATTTTAACGAGCAGAGAACTTGGAGTCTACTAATTTCCGAAAGCACCTTAAAATAATTAGCAATTTGCCCTAAAGCCTCTGGTGACGTTTTCAACATAAAGAATAGCAGAGATTTTTTTTCGCTATATCACTATATCGTAGTATAGCATATCAATAACGTCAGTCCCTAGTTAGCTCTAAAATTACGGGCTACCTGTTGGTAAAATTATGAATTGATACCTTAGAAGAGTGAGGTGTTTGACGATTTTGTACCAACACCACAGCAGCAACTACTAAAAGAAAATAACCAAAGGTTTTCTGAAGCTTTTGCGCTGGCATATACTGTGCAAAATAGGCTCCCGGAATTGTTCCCAAACTGGCAGCAATAATAAAGGATAACATCAAGTTCCAATTCAGGGGGACTTGTCCCACATAGCCTAAAAAGCCGGAAATTGAATTAAAGATAATGATTACTAGGGATGTCCCAATCGCTTTTTTCATGGGTACTTTCCCTAACAATACCAAAGCCGGAACTATCGCAAACCCACCCCCCACACCAACTAACCCAGTTAAAACTCCTACCCCCAAACCTTCTGTCATTAACCATAACCAACAATACTTGCAAACAGGTGGGGGATAAAGCGCCAAATCTGCCTCTGTGACTACAGACTGAGAACTGCGTCGAATCATAAATACGGCTGCTAGTAACATGGTAATCGCAAACAGCATCATTTGCAAAGTGTCGGTCACTACTGGCAAGGTGGCAATTTTTGCGCCTAGAAATGCCCCGATCATGGTGGTGGAACCAAAGATAAAAGCAGTTTTGAAGCGGATGTTTTTTGCTCGCCAATGGGGGATTAAGCTCAGTATACTGACAGTACCGACAATCACCAATGTCATGGCAATAGCAGATTTTGGTGGAACACCCATCACATAAACCAGAATTGGTAACGCCAATACTGACCCACCACCCCCAATTAAACCTAAGCTTAAGCCAATGCAGGCTGCTAATAGATGTCCAATAACCCAGATCATAAACTGCTCCGTTGATTATAAGGTAATTTAGCCAACAGCATTGCCAACGTACAGGTATCAGTGATACCTGCAAACATTAATCCTGCACCAGCAAAACCACTAATAATCAAAAACCAGTGAGAAACAAAAGCACCTAGTAATGTACCTGTAAGTGCTAAAGAACCTGCAATAATTTGTACCTGACGCATAATGCTAATCGGTGCTTTGTTGTTGATGTGGGTAGGATAACCTGCGGTTTTCCAAGCACTCAGTCCTGAATCTAAATGAGTGACAGGATTAAATCCGGCATCAAATAGCTTTTCGGCAGCGATTTTCGAGCGATTCCCAGAACGACAATAAAGAACTAGTTTTTTATCTTCAGTTTGGGGAACTTGACGTGGATCAAATTGAGAAAGAGAAACCAAAGTGGCTCCGGGAATATGCTCCCCTGCATATTCGGACGGTTCTCGGACATCAATCAGGGTTACAGTATTTTGCTCAAGCAACTGTTTGAGAGTTTGAGCATCAATAGTTTGCAAAGTCTTTAACCGGGAAGTAGTCATGAAATTCTCTCCTCAATTCTCTGATTTCTCTATATCTTTGTATCGCTGTCTGAGCTAAAACTATTCAGCCGCAATATCACCACAATGTTGGTTCGCTGGTACTGCTTGCATCATCTTTTTTGGATTAGGTAAATTGAGATTTGTCATTAATTGCATAAATTCGTCACGGGTCTTACCTACCAATCGGGGATTCCATTGCTTTTCTTCCCCAATACTGGAAACAGTCCAACCTTTATAGTCGTGACCTGGATAAACTAAGGTGTCGTCAGATAGAGTAAATAGTTTTTCGGTAATTGCATCGTACATCGCACCTGCATTTCCACTTTGGAAATCAGTCCGTCCACAACCCCGAATTAATAACCCATCTCCTGTTAATAGGTGCGTATCATTGACCAAATAAGCATTATGGCTGTCAGTATGACCGTGAGTTGCGATCGCCTGAATTTTCACAGTTCCTAATCTTAATACTTCTCCATCTTTCATAAACCTGTCTGCACAAGCAGCATGGGCATTTTCTGGGACAACTCCTAAACAACCTGTCATCTCTCGAAGTTTACCTGTCCCAGTAATATGGTCTGCATGGATATGGGTTTCTAAGCAGAATTTCAACGTTAGTCCCAGTTCCTTGAGTAAACTGCGATCGCGTTCCACCTGTTCTAAGACTGGATCAACTAAAACCGCTTCTTGACCCACCGGATCAGCAATTAAATAAGTATATGTACTTGTTTCTGGGTCGAATAGTTGTCGAAATAGCATACTAATAGCCTCCCGATTAATTTTCTATTGATGATCTAGTTTTTATGTTATAACTATATAGTAATATAATGTAAATGTCTACCCAGGAGGCGGAAAATTCTCTACAAAATCATCCCCCCAGAATACTTGACAAACTATATAACCATATAGTTAAATAATGGATAAGGTTAACTTGCCTTGAACAACGATTAACCGAGGAATTAAAAATTATGACAATTTCTCTGCAACAGTCCCCAATCAACAATGTTTGGGAAAAATTCTGCCATTGGATTACCAGTACCAACAACCGTATGTACATTGGTTGGTTCGGTGTACTGATGATTCCCACACTTTTAACCGCAACGACTTGTTTCATTATTGCTTTCATTGCGGCACCACCAGTAGATATAGATGGTATTCGTGAACCTGTGAGTGGTTCTTTACTCTATGGAAATAACATTATTTCTGCTGCGGTTGTGCCTACATCCAACGCGATTGGACTGCATTTTTATCCGATTTGGGAAGCAGCTAACTTAGATGAGTGGTTATATAATGGTGGTCACTTACCAGTTGATTATTTTCCACTTTCTGCTTGGTATTTTCTGCTACTTAGGTCGGCAGTGGGAATTATCTTACCGCTTAGGGATGCGTCCTTGGATTTGTATTGCTTACAGCGCACCAGTTGCGGCGGCGACGGCGGTACTATTTGTCTATTCTGTGGGTCAAGGTTCTTTCTCCGATGGAATGCCTTTAGGGATTAGTGGCACTTTTAACTTCATGTTAGTACTGCAAGCAGAACATAATGTGCTGATGCACCCATTCCATATGTTGGGAGTAATTGGTATTTTTGGTGGGGCTTTATTCTCTGCTATGCACGGTTCTCTAGTAACTTCGTCTTTAATTCGGGAAACCACAGAAACTGAATCTCAAAACTACGGTTACAAATTTGGTCAAGAAGAAGAAACCTATAATATTATTGCAGCTCACGGTTATTTTGGGAGATTGATTTTTCAATACGCATCTTTTAACAATAGTCGTGCTTTGCATTTCTTTTTAGCTGCTTGGCCAGTAGTAGGGATTTGGTTTGCAGCTTTAGGTGTATCGTCTTTTGCCTTTAATTTGAATGGACTTAATTTTCACCATTCCATTCTTAATGCTGAAGATGGCGTGATTAATACTTGGGCTGAAGTTTTAAACCGCGCTAACTTGGGAATTGAAACCATGCATGAACGCAACGTTCACAATTTCCCCTTAGATTTAGCAGCTGGGGATATTCAGCCTTTAGCTTTGGTGGCTCCAGCTATTCACGGTTAATTTAATTACTTCTAATTCCGGCAAAAATAGTGTAAGTAACCCAAATTAAAGCCGCTTTGGGTTACTTTTTTATAATTAGCATCCAATTACATCAGAGAAAGAAATCTTAAAAGTCAAATCCTCTCTTACTTAAGCGTAATATGCTAAAATAATTTAGAATTAGATAAAGCTCATATCTGTGGTCGGAGTCATTTGTAGCACTAACTATATTGAATTAACTAGGGGTATTTATTATGGTGCAAATTGTCGTTATTGGTGCAGGAATAGGTGGATTACCCGTAGCCTATGAACTGCGACGAATGCTGCCGAAAAATCATAAAATTATCCTAATTTCTAATACTCCCAAATTTACCTTTATTCCTTCTCTCCCTTGGGTAGGACTGGGTTTGAAGTCCCTGAATCATATTCAATTAGATGTAGAAAAATTAGTAGTAAATAGAGGCATTAAGTGGGTATTAGGAGCAGTTACCCAAATTCATCCAGAGTTAAAACAAGTGGTGGTGGGGGAAACCGTGATTCCCTATGATTATGCTGTGATTGCTACAGGTGCAGAATTAGCTCTAGATGTAGTACCAGGACTACAAGAAGCAGCTGGATATGTACAATCGGTGTGTAATCCGGCTCATGCATTAAAAGCGGCGATCGCATGGCAAAAGTTTCTCAAAAATCCGGGTAATCTAGTAGTAGGAGCATTACCAGGAGCAGGTTGCTTTGCAACGAGCTTACGAGTTTGTATTACTAGCGGATTGGCTATTGCGACAAAAAGGATTGAGAAAGCAAGCCCACATTACTTTTGTGACCCCAGAACCTTATGTAGGACATTTGGGAATTGGTGGTATGTCGAATTCTAGGGAGTTGATGAAAAAATTACTTGACCAAAGAGAAATTAAAGTAGTTGAGAATGCAGCGATTAGTGAAATTGAGTCAGAAAAAATTCACCTGGCTGATGGTTCTACTCTAGGGTATGCCTACGCCATGCTACTACCAGCATTTCGGGAGCACGTTTTTTGAGAGAAACACCGAATTTAGCCGATAAAAATGGATTTTTACCTGTATTACCAACTTATCAACATCCTCAGTTTCCTTCAATTTATGGTGTGGGAGTGACGACTCAACTTCAACCACCGCAAAAAACTCCGATTCCCATTGGGGTACCAAAAACTGGACAAATGACGGAATCGATGGGAGTATGTGTAGCGCATAATATTGCTGTAGAACTGGGAGTAATTTCCGCTCCTCTGGTGAATCCTACTTTAGCAGCACTTTGTTTAGCAGATTTTGGAGATACGGGAATTGCATTTTTGGCTGATCAAGTTTTACCCAACTCCATCACAGGAGAACGCCGAAAAGCTATAGCATTAGAGGGACGTTGGGTAAGTTGGTGTAAGAGTGCTTTTGAGTGGTTTTTCCTAACTAAAATGCGTTGGGGTTTAGCAGTTCCTTGGTTTGAGCGATGGGGATTACAAGCGATGGGATTATCATTGGTACAACCGATTAAAAAAAATTAATACTTCTCTTGCTAATAACCTATTGGTAAAAACTTAGAAGTATCAGTAATTAAATCCTTACCAATTCTGGCTCCAATTCCTCCAGGAATACCATTAATTAAAAAACAAGAAAATTGTAATACATGGGGTTCATTCTGAATATTTATTTGAGGTAAATCTATATATTTTTGATATATTTTCGATAGATGAATATATTCGGAAGCAGGATTATTGATCACCTCACCTATATGTTTATAAATATTAACTTCTTTACCTTCCCTACCCCATGTTGGTTTAGCAACAAAAGGATAGCTAATTTGAGAACGATGCATAAATGTAGGTAAAAAGTGACTATATCCTGGGAGATTTTCTTTAAGTGTTGAATCTAATTCCAACTCTGTAATCAGAGCCATTAAAGCTTTATTCTGGATGACAAAAGAACTAACAGGATTAATGAGAGCTACTTTCTGAGAATATAAAAGTGGTTCTAGATAATCCCAGATATACACATCTAGATTTGGGTCTTTATCTTCTACCATCCATTCGGTAGGATATAGACGGTAAATAATATCGACTTTTCTATTAAACTGGTCATAAACTTGATTCTCATCCATTGTCATACTTTCAATCGGACAAAAACTAGATTTATAGTTACACAAAGACCTCAAATATTCTACAGTGCTGGTATCTTCATCAGCATGGGAGAGAGCAGAAAAAATAATCTGACATTCCTCTGGTATTTTACCAAGATAATTAGCTGCAACTTCTATATATTTATTCAGTTCAGTTTTCAGTAAAATCTCACCTTTCTGATTCGGGTCTTCTTTCCCAAAATGATTAGCAACAATACCATTCATTTTAAAAGTTTCGACAATAAATGTAGCTACTTCTGCATTACATTCTAAAAGATAAATTTGCTCATTATTAATGGCAAAATCACATCTAGCAATAAAAGGTGGTTGTGTAGTTGTTTTAATCAGTCGTAAGGTTTCTGGGGGATAATCAAAATCTATAAGAGTTTGTTCATCTAATTGTTTCATAATTTCTGCTGCTTGGAGTAAAATTTCCCAAACACTGACAGATGCTTGCTTGATTTTTTCTATTAATTCCGGTGCAACAGTCAGGACATCATAACAAGCGAAGTCATCAGTATCATACCAACTAAAAATGTCCTTATATTGTTCATAAAATTCTTTTCTAGTAAGATTCATGAAAGAGCACCTCCAGAACGAGAACTACCCAAACCTCCGACTCTACTTCCTGGACTGCTACGAGAGTAACCTTGAACGTGAGTTCCATTACTGCGTGTGTAGGAACGAACAGATACAGAACCATTATTCAATCCAGAACTAGTTATATTCCGACTATAAGGATTAACATAGATATTCCTAGTCCTAAATTTTGTAATTCTAGTATTTGAATTAGAGTCTGCATTATTCTCATCTGTAGGGACTGTAGCTTGTGAATTTTCGGATGCACTATCATCATTAAATGCTGTAGTATCTGGTGCTGTAATATTTAAAACGACATTATCTGTACATGAACTCTCTAAACTGGAATTATTGATCATGCATTTTCTAATTTGGTCTATAGCATCGCTGACATTAATATAGTTTTTGCGATATGCTACAAGTTGAGATGCAATTTCTTGAGATGCAGTACTTCCAGAAGGAATATTTGTTAATAAATTAATTGCGGTTTGCCATTGTACTTTAGCATTAATTAAATCTGGCATAGTATAAGGATGATTAGCGGTTAATTGAGCCGCTTTTTCAGCCATATCAATAGCTGAATCTAAATTTTGAAAAGCATTATCTTCTTTCGCTAATTGTTGAGTTATATTAGCATAATTACGCTGACAGGCAATCAAGCCTTTTTTTACCGCATCAGCAATAAAAGTATTTGAGGAAATCTTTTGTAAGATAGTAATTGCTTGTTCCCATTTATCTTGTGCTTGTTGCCAATTTTCCGGTGAATATGGTGCTTCAACCAATTTTGCTGCTTCTTGGTCTAATTTAAGCGCAGAGTCTAAAGATGTCGATGCTTGTTCTTCTGTTTTTAATTGTGACTCTACTTTTGCTGATAGTGGACGAAGTTCATCTAAATCTCGTTGAGCTTTTAAGTAAGGTAAACCCGGTAAGTTAGGAATCTTTTCTAGAGTAGAAATTGTCTCTTGTAATTTTTTATGATATCCTTTCAAGGTGTTTAAATCGGCAACATTATTAATATTTTCGGTTTCCGCTACCAAATTCTGTGCTTGGATTAATGCTTGTTGTTGTGCTGAAGATTCTTGTTGTAGTTTTAAGAGTTTAGAGATTCCTAATAATCCTAAAACTGTGGCGATCGCAATTATTATCCAGGTTTTTATGTTTTTCATCATCAGTATAAAATTGAGTAAAGCGTAAAATTATTTACGAGTAAATAAAAATTTTCAACTTACTACAAGTATTATATTATATTGTATTAAATAAGTGAGTAACAATAAAACTATTTATTTATGGTTCCATCATCTTAGCCATAAATCCTTAACACCAGCGAGTTTCACTGATTTTACAGAACTCTACTAATAGTGTATGGAAAGCAATACTAACCCCTGTAGACGAGTAGCAGATAAAATAACATGATCTAAAGAACAGCTATACCATCTGTTTCAAATAAAACACCTTCATACAGTAATTCAATAGGAAACTCAAATTCAATGCTAGATAAGGTGACGATATCTCCAACCGCATAGGGGTAGTAAAGCCACATTCTTCCTTCTCCCCGACAGTAACGTTCCAGAGAAATTCTTTCCGAGTCAATCAAGATATATTCCTGCATGGTCGAAATTTTCAAGTAATTAAGAAATTTCTCACCCCTATCTTTACTACTTGTACCAGGAGAAAGTACCTCAGCAATTAATTTAGGATTTTGAATGAATCTACGAGCATTAAGGTCTTCTGGATGACAACTGACGATAACATCAGGATAATAGTAACGACTGTTAGGACTGGCTTGTACCTTAACATCTGACACATTTACTCGGCAACCTCTAGAATGTAGATGTGGACGCAAAGCAGTATAAAAGTTAAGTGCAATATCATTATGGGGAATTGTACCACCTGTCATTGCCAACACTTCACCGTCAATATATTCAAAACGAAGGTCTTGCTGCGGTTCCCAAGCAAGATATTCCTCAAAGGTCATTTTTTGCGGTTGTTTGGGAATTGATATCATAGAAATAGTCTAGCGTGTTAATTATGTGCTAAATCCTAACCAAATAGTTCATGCTATTTTACACAATTTTCATGTAGATAAGCCACATTTTTATATTTCGCACATTCGTCGAAGACGTTCCCTCAGGGTAGATGCATAGGCGCAAAGGAAGCAATAGACTGTGGTGTAAGTACATGAAAACTGCTGTCAGCTGTGGAGCAGGCATCTTGCCTGCCTGACTTTAATAGCAGGCAAGATGCCTGCTCCACACACAAATTTAACATGAAACTTAGTTTAGTTGGTGATTGAGTGATTTATTTCTTTCTTTAAATTCCTTTATTATTTCCAATTTTCCAGCATTTCTTGAATCAACATCAATTCATTTAGATATTCACTGACTTGCAATTTATTAATCTTCAGAATATCAATAATTTCCTGAGATTCTGCTTCCCTGTTTACTCTTTTTATCAGTAATTCATCGAAATTAATCTGAAATCTATTAATGTAGTCATTAATCTGGTCTTCAGCATTATGAAAATCTTCACCTACTTGTTCTTCAATAACTTTCTGGAGTAAGTTTAGATTTCTCCCTACTTGCTTATCTATTTTTTCATGAATTTCATGAGCAATTTGTTTTAAATCAATTTCATAATAAGATAGTTTTTCTTTATAAGGAACTTTGACCGTATAGACTTTATCAGGTTTACAGGGTCTACTCTCTGTTTTTACTTTCTCCTTAACTTTAACAACTACTTTTTGTTGTTTTTGAATTTTCGCATCAATACCAGAAAATTCAAATTTAGGAAATTGAATGGGATTAACACCAATTTCTACTTGTAATGCATCTCCAATATATTCAGATAATTCATTAGAAATAGCTTGGATTTCTTCTTGGATTTGTTTAACTAAGTCCTCACGAATTTTAGTTCCTTCTCTCACCAGTTTATCTTGGGTATCTATCCAAAAATTATGTATAATTGGAATACAGTATTCGTTAATGGTTTTACCAATTTTCTTAGCATCTGCTTTATCTCTTACCTTGATTTTATATGGGTCTGAGTTGTCTAAATCAGAATCATCGTCAAACCAACGAATTAGTTTTTTCAACCTTAACCAAAGAGAGTTTTGATTTTTTTTGGAAGCATCAGACTTTTTAGCTTGATTTTCTACTACTTTATTGATTTCTTGATTTATACGAGTTTTAGCAGTTTTAGCAAATTCACTCATTTCTTGGCTAAATATGGTAATTAATATTCGCTTTTGTGCTTCTAGGGACTTTTTTACATTAGCAACCTTATCCCTCGTTGAATCAGAACATTGTTTATATTCTTCTATTTTTTGTTGTAATTCATCAAATTCTAATTCCCAACCCCGAATTTCTGTATTATAATTGTCAATTATACCCTGAACAGCTTTCTGAAAAACAGCCAAAACATCATTTAATAAATTCCATCCTGAAGTTTGGATGATATTTTGAATTACTGTTTCTTGAATCCGAAGAATTCCACTATCTTGTAAAGATTGTGGTGCAATTTCCAGGGTGCAGGTATCATCAGATTTCCTTCTGCATCTTCAATTGCATATCTAGCACTATAGAAAAGTTTAAAATCCTGAATATCCTGATCAGTTGCTTTTCCTTGTAGAATTAGTTTAGATAATAAACCTTGTCTTGCACTAACTGGAAAAATATTTGGTTCAGGAATACCGAATCTCACTAAACTTTCTCGTAAAGACTTGATAACATCGGGAATTGGTCTATTACTTGCACCTTGCATATCTACTTTATTAAGGACAAAGTAAATTTGACCTTTATTCTGTTTCAATAATTCCCGACGATATTCAATCAAATCTTGAATTAAGACTAAATTTGTATCTGCTTGGTAGGATGTATAATCCAGAATAAATAAGATAGCATCAGAGGTGCGAAGTGCTTCTAATGCTATCTGTTTTAAATTCACGGTTTCAAAGTTTCCAGCATTCCAATCATTTGGTTCAGGAGTATCAACTAAGGTAAACCCAGTTAGAAATGGCAATTTACTAATGGCTTCAATGGGATGTTGTAGTTCAAAGCGTGTAGTTTTGTCTGGATTTTTCTCAGTTTCTCGGATTTGACGTGTACGCTCTAAAAATTTTTGCTTAATTTCTCCAGTATTACCAATAGCTATAATCTCAGGATTTTCTTGTCTTTCTCGATATTCTAAAAGTCTGGGTGTTTGTCCCACTTCAATTGGACGAATATCGGTAGGAAAAACTGTACAAGCTTCTATATTAGTCGCTAACACATCTTCTCCAATCAAAGCATTAAGAAAAGTACTTTTACCTGAGTTCATTGCTGCAATTACAGCTACTTGATATTTTTGTTGTCCTAATGCTTGTAAGGCTTTAGTAATATTATCTTCAAAGCTTTTTAAGCCTTGACTGTCATTTGCTTCTTGAAGTTGCTGCTGATGAATTTCTCTTATGTAACTTAATAATTTATTACCAGCAGCATTAATTTTCTCAAAGGTATCTTGAAATTCTTGAGGATAGTTGGTGGTCATGATATTTTTCTCCTGATTAAGTTTCTTGTTTATTCCTTGAACAGCTTTAAGAGCTTTAGTAAAATTTCGTTCATAGTAATCACTAGGGACGATAACTAATTCTTCATTAATGCGACAAAGAATATTATTTGTAAGTTCTACTGCTTGGATAAATTGCTTTAAGACATCTATGTTCGGTTCTCTATCTATAGACCACATCAAAGAAATTAAACTCTGTTGTAATCTCACTGCTAAACGCAAACAGTCTTTTTCTACTTCATCTAAAGCGTGTTGTCGAGTTAAATCATGAATTTGCTTTTTACTTTCATCCGCAAGTTGATGATATTGTTTTTCTAGATTTGCATATTTTTCAACTAGCTCATTAGCAACAATCCGATGATGTTTTGCTGCTTGTCTATCAGTTTCTCCAGCAGCATGAGCGGTAAAAGCACCCGCAACTGCTCCAATTGCTACTCCTAAAGTACCAATGATAAAAGGTATGAAAAACATAGATTTTTTGACTAATTCATTTAATTAAATGTTGATAAGCGGGCAAGATGCCCGCTCCACAAGAAAGATTTGAAAGTTCCTCTGATGTTAATCCCAGAGATTTTGCAATAGCAACTGATTCATGTAAACGTTGTATTGCTCCTTCTACTCCTGGTAAAATTGGACGACTTTTAATTTTTAGATTAATGGCTTCAGTCTTAGCTAAAAACTCTAGATTTTTGCTATGTTCATAAATCAATTCATTTTCAATAGTCTGTAAATGTTCTAATTCTTGTTGAGTTAAAGATTCATAATAGATTTTCACCGCTTGTTTATGGTCATCAAGAATTTGGAAAAACTCATGAACCATACCTACAGTACCAATCACAGCTAATGCTGGAGCTACCGCAGTAAGTGCGATTGCAATTGGTGGACAAGCTGCTGCTATTGCTGTTGTTGTAAATGCAGTTGCACCTCCCACTGCACCACCCATAATAGTGTCTTTTAATGTAGCTATAGCTGCTTCTTCTGTAGATATTTCTCCTCTAACTACAGCTAATCCATTAATTAAAATGGACACAGGAGCAGTGCTTATTACACCCACAGCAGTCCCCAAAGGTATAGCTTGAATACCTGCTTTCACCGCACCAGTCAAGTTATCAAAATGCCATTTGGCATCTAATTTCATTTGTTCTTCCCAGGTCATGGGTTTATTCCCACGACGAATATTATCTTTCCCATTCTCCCACTTGATATTATGAGGTTGATTAGAGCCACCTTGATTATGTGGTTGAATATGGCTCGCATGTTTATCGGATAGATAGTTTTGAGTATGATTAGCAGCAGATTTACTGTCAATACCTGCGCGTTGAGAAGGGGGAATCTTTTCTAACATTTCTTGAGCTTGAGTCCCGATTCTGGGGTGTTCTCCCGTTCTAATTCCACCTTTATATAATCTACTCACCGTATTAGGGGATAAATCCTGTAAACCAGCATGATGAATATGGGTTGTTGCAGCACCATTAACGGCTGAATTATGATAATTTTCAGACATGGGTATTTACTATTTTATTTGCTACATCTTAAATAGTATCAGTAAAACAACTTAATAGCAACAGATTGACAAGGGTTCGAGTCACCGCAGACCCCAAACCAAAATGGTGTAGGGGCGTATTGCAATACGCCCCTACGTGTGTGTACACCATAGCTTGAGTAAACCAGATTGAAAGAACGCTAATTTACCTTACCTTTAATATTTTGGTGTACCGCATACTCAAACCATTCGACTTGGGACGATTTGGTTTCCAGTTGGGAGCAGCAAATATATAACAAAAGCGTTCCCACCACAAATCTGTGGAAATTACATCCTGGAAAATCTTTACCCATTCGTGTAGAGCAATGGTGAAGGGATTACTAGATTTAATTGAATGCGTTAAGCCGTAAATTGGGGGATTAGATGGGTTTTCTATGGCAAAAGTACCAAACAAACGATCAAAAATAATTAAGACACCACCAAAATTCCGATCAATATATTGAGAGTTGGAACCATGATGGACTCGATGGTGGGAAGGAGTATTGAAAACCCATTCCAAAATCCCTAGTTTGGGGATTAATTCGGTGTGCAGCCAGAACTGATACATTAAATTTAAGAACAGGGCAATTGCGATCGCAGATGGTTTAAAACCTAGCCAAGCCAGTGGTGTAAAAAATATTGAACTACCAGAAATTCCTCCAGTCCATCCCAAACGGTAAGCAGCTGAAAGATTAAAATGTTCGGGGGAATGATGGACGGCATGAGTAGCCCAAAACCAGCGCATACGGTGAGATGCACGATGATACCAGTAATAGGCAAATTCTAGGCAAATAAATAACAACAGTACACTCCACCCAGAGTTAAGAGAAATAGTGAAGATGCGATGATGCCAAGCCAAGATTAATAAGCCAGTCGTGGGAATCATTTGCAATATGCGATGCCCAATGGCAATCATAAAGGAAATAAAACTTTCTCGCCAAGGGTATTTTTGTTTTTTCCATTGTACAATGAAAATTGCTTCCATTACAATTAAAATCAACAAAAAAGGTAAGGCTTTGAGAAAAAATAAACTCGCGTAATTCATTAGGGTTTTAATTTTAAATTAGATGTGGCTGAAAATCAAGATTAATTCCTTTGTTGTTGAATCGACCGAACATTTTGCATTACCTGCCATTTTTGCTGTGGAGTTAATGTTTTGGTAATTTGATTTTTTTTAGATTGCAAAAGGTCGCGGATTTGATTTTGTTGTTGGCTAGAAGGATTGACAGACAACAGTGCCGCCCTGACGCCTTTACCTGATGCTAATGCGGCTTGAAATTGCGATCGCTGTTCCGGAGTTAAAATATTTTCAACTTCTGGAAGGGTTTGTTGACTTAACTGCTGTAGTTGGGTTTGCTGCTCTGGTGTCAGTGAAACTCCAGCCAGAGCGGGGAACATTTGGACAAGAGGGACTGTTTGGGCTTGAACAACTGTGGTGGTTAAAGGTGAAGTCAACACCATTGCTCCAGTTAATATTGAAACCAATCGATTTTTCATTTTGGACTTCCTTTGTTGTTTCGATGTTCACAGCATAAGCTTTGTCAGACCTTCAACACATGAGGCGGAAGTCCTGAATTTTATAGGGACTTTAGTCCCTATCTTGCTCAAATACAAACCACTATCCGGCAATTCTCAATCAACCATCCAGCAATCTAATACTCTCAATTCTCCATTCCACAAATCAAATAGGATGGCTATCATCGATGATTAACTTAATTTCCAACCGAAAACATCCCTTACGATTTCTACTTTATTTAGAGTGGGTTTTGCTAGGTATGGTAATTTGCAGCGAAATTTTTATTTCTGTATTTGGCTTGTTATCCAGTTTGCCCAGAGTGCCACTATTAAATTTATGTTGTTTACTAATATTTGGAATTATCGGTTGGAAGTTACCAGAGAAAAATACACTAAATAAAATCATTTATACGGGTTTTGAGTTGCTCTTAATTGTCACTTCTTCAATTGTGGGAGGAATTTTAATTGTCCCTCTACTTTATATAGTTTTAATAGCTCGTAATTGCTTAATATTTGCAGGTTTAACTCGCTCTATTGTCAGTAGTTTGGCGGTGATTTTCGCTTTAACAACTCAATTGTACCGAGTAAAATATCTGAATCTGCTTCAACCTTTAGCAATTAATCAACAGTTAGGACTAGTATTATTAGTTTCTGTGTTAATCTTAGGGATTAGTACAATTTTTATGCAGATGGCTGTGGATGCAATAGTTCAAGAATTTCAAAGTCGCCAAAAATTGAGTATAAAAAGTGAAGAATTAGCTGTTGCCAATGATCAATTACGAGAATATGCTTTGAGAATTGAAGAATTAGCTACAGTTCAGGAGCGTAATCGCATCGCCCGCGATATCCACGATTCTGTTGGCCATGCTTTAACGGTGTTAAATGTAAATTTAGAAGCTGCCTTAAAATTATGGCAAACAGACCCCGAAGAAGCAACAGAATTTTTGACGGAAGCAAAACAATTGGGTTCTAATGCTTTGAAAGAAGTGCGTCAATCAATTCTCACATTGCGAGTTGATCCATTGGTAGGATTATCTCTCCCAGATGCCATCGCCAATTTAGTGGCAGAGTTTAAACGTTCCAGCAGTTTTGTAATTATGGTGCTAACAGATTTACACCAGCCAATTAAACATGATGTTAAAGTAGCTGTTTACCGAATTGTGCAGGAGTCTTTGACAAATATTTGTAAACACGCATCAGCCACGGAAGTCAAAATTAATATTCAAACAGAAACTAGTTTAATGTTAATTATTGAAGATAATGGTAAAGGTTTTGAAATTAATCAAAATACCACTGGTTTTGGTTTGCAAAATATGAGCGATCGCGCTCTTGCCGTGGGGGGAAATCTTAATATTCAAAGTTCGCTAAATAGAGGATGTAAAATAATTGCTAATTTCCCACTAAATTAAGATATTCTGAATTATTCCCAAATCTCCCCACCCAAATCAATATGATTCGCCTATTATTAGTTGATGATGAAAATTTAATTCGTCGCGGACTCAAAGCATTACTCAAATTAGAAGTAGATTTAGAAATAGTAGCCGAAGGAGAAAATGGAGAGGATGCTATCGAGAAAGTGAAAACATTTCAACCTGATGTGGTTTTGATGGATATCCGGATGCCAATTATGGATGGTGTTGCCGCCACTCGTCAAATTTGCCAGCAATTTAGCACCACAAAAGTTTTAATTCTCACCACCTTTGCCGATGAAGATTATGTAGCTCAAGCATTACGTTATGGTGCGGCGGGATATTTACTCAAAGATACACCTTCAGAAGAACTCGCCCAAGCCATCCGTATGGTATACAAAGGATACACTCAATTGGTCCGGGACTAGGAAAAGTGATGGGGCAGATTCCCGTGGTGTCCAAGTCTACACCTCCGGGTTGGGACGAATTGACACCTAGAGAACGAGATATTGTGAAATTAATTGCCAAAGGTGCGAGCAATCGGGAAATTGCCGAGAATCTGTCTATTACTGAAAAAACTGTCAAAAATCATATTACCCGCATTTTAGATCGGCTAAATTTGCGCGATCGCACTCAGGCTGCCATTATTGCCAGTTCGCTGTTGGGAGACTCGTAAATATTTGAGCTAGGGTCGTCGTCCTATCAGGTTCCTGGCGATGGCATCACACTTTTAGGAAGCAGGATTAAAAGCAGTTTTGAGTTTCAGCCTGATGTCTGTTCCTTTTTTAAGAACTACTTCACCCCCTGGACTAGACAAGACAAAAGCAGTAGCAGCTGCACCACCTGCTAAGGCACCATGCTTGAATTTGGCTTGATTACCCAGAAAATGACCTGCAACTGTTCCACCTAAAATAATGCCAGCATTCTGGATAAACTTGCCCTTGGTTTTTGTTTCTACTTGAGTATTTACTAAAGTTACATCAATCGGATAAGCTGTCCCATTTTTTAGCACAATGTCATCAATAACTAAATGCAAACTAGCTTTCTTCCCTCTAGCTGCTTTAACTACATCTTCTAAATGTCCTTGAATAATAGCATCTTTAAAAGTTGGATTTCCCCCCTTAACTTTGAGAACAAATCGATCATTATTACTATTTTTACCCGTGGATAAATCTTGTTGGAGAATACTATCCAAAATAGTGCCCGCAGGTACAACTACTTGCTGATTTTGAGAATTATTAGCCGTTGTATTAACCTGTTGATCACCGGGCTTATTACACGCAACAGTACTACTGAGAAGTAGGGCACTAACCAGTAATGGTAAGAACTTTTTCATGGTTGGTTGATGGAATTAACGATATGAGACTAACATTAAGATAGACGTGTATTTATAATCAAGTTATAAATTTAATTATAAATTTAATTATCATAGTTGATGCTAAAAGTATCACCCTCAAAAAAGGCTGAATTTATAGAAATTCTTAATATTTTTACTAAGAAAGGGAACAGGGAACAGGGAACAGGGAACAGAAAGTGTCCTGTTCTGGAGTTCCCTAAAAACAAAAGTTGCTGAGTTTAGAGCTTCAGTCAAGAAAAAAGATGTTTTTTTAAGGAGAGTGGCACGAAAAAAAAAGGCGTCCTTATTTCAATCTCATGTTTTTAAACATGAGTTTTTCCTGTTCCCTGTTCCCCGTTCCCTGTTCCCTCTGAATAAGAGCTTACGTGGTTGTATAAAATTTAGGAACAGAAGTTTTTTCTTACCTCTAATACAGAATATTTGCGATCGCCTATTCTCCCCTTCCCATTCACCAATGCTGCTGCTTGTTTGTCAATAACCACCTGTACTGCTGCGAGTTGTCCTAGTAATCTCGCTCGGTGATAGTGAAATCCTGTCTGTAAAGCTGTTTCTAACTGAGTACTAATCACGTCCGTTTTTTCAGGAGATTGTTCTAAAAATAAACAATAATATGGGGGATTACCTGGGATGGGAACTAAACAACAAAATCCCCATAAGGTAAATCCCAATTCATTCAAAATTGAAGCGACAAAAGCTTCGGTTAGCTTTTCTCCCACTAAATCACTGACATTATCCCCTCGTCCCACGAATTCCAAGCAAGGTGTATCCCGATACCAATGAGATACTTGAATGCGATCGCCAATCCGATAACGACAAAAACCACCCAATTGAGAAATTACTAATTCATAAGTGACATTCAATTCCAATTCGGTTAATCCACACACTTGACCTTGGGGGTTTAAAAATTCTAAAACCACTTGGTTCAAAACCGGGACAAATCCCCCAGATGGAATCAGAGGAATGGTCATGGGAGCTTCTGTCGCTAATAACCCTTTACCTTGAATCAAAACTCCGGGAAAATAATCGTGGAGAATGTGAACCTGGTCTGCTGCATACATCCTATCCCAACACGAAATCAACTTTAATTCTGGCCAAAGTTGCATCCAAGGAATTTTCGGTTGTGAAAGTAACTGCCAACGGTCTAAGCTAATGCGATTCTGTAAAATAGTTTGTAGTTCGTGACCATGCTCTTGAATAAATTCCAGTTGTACAGTCAGAAAACTTGGACTCCAGAGGGAGAAAATCTCTAGATTTCCTGTTTCCAATAAAGCTAATGCTAATTTCCAGCGAAAATCTTCAACATCAGGGAAACGACCATTAACTTGCACTAAAAACTGACGAATCAACCAACGTAAACCACCATTAACATAGTTAGTATCATCAATACCTGGTTCTCCTGCACCAATTTGTGGAGAAATACAAAGGTAAGTTTTCCCAGAACGCAAAGGTGCTTGCATGTCGAATCAAGTCATATACCCAGACACAGAACATGGCGCTAAAGCTACCCAGCAAAGAAGTTGTATAAGGAATCCACTTCCCAGAACCAGTGCTACCGGAAGTCCGTTCCCAAAAATGAATTTTTTCTGGTGTGAGGATAGACTGATGGGGTTGTTGTCGTTGTGTTTCTATCCAGGGTTGTAAATCTTCGTATGTTATAATGGGAATCCGGTTCCACTCCCAATGATTACCTATTCCTAGTTTTGCACCATAAGCAGTTTTGGCTAACTGTTTCAACACCTTGACTTTAACCCGCTCTTGCGCTGCTTGGGGATGACGCAAAGCTTGCTCAAATGCACCCGATGCGGGAGCGAGGAAACAAGACAAAGCTTGAATCAAAGTTCTGGACATGATTCAACCTCAATTTTTTGTCCAGGATAAATGGTTTGCATGAAAGGAATATAGCTACCATCCTCAATTTTAGCACCAGTTGCCAATGCGTGTCCCGGCACCAATAAAAACATTACTACCAATTTTTATATTTTGCACATATAGGACTAAATCATCCTTTTTAGGTTTAATGACATGGGATGCAGTCGAAACTAAATGACCAAAAATCACGCCATCGCCAATTTCCAATAATCCCCGGTCAATAATGCTAACGCTAGGAGTCCAATAAACATGATTCCCAATTTTCGCTCCCCACAAACGCAACCAGAGGGAAAATAAACCAGGTATCAATCGCAGAATAATTTCTAGAGTGGGAAAAGCATTATAAATCATCTGGAT
The DNA here is from genome assembly GCA_963766435.1 of uncultured cyanobacterium. Lineage (GTDB taxonomy): Bacteria > Cyanobacteriota > Cyanobacteriia > Cyanobacteriales > Nostocaceae > CAVXZH01. The sequence continues at coordinate 1,298,937 of CAVXZH010000005.1, read as the reverse complement.
TTGATGAGTTCCCCACCAAGGATTATATTCTTTAGTAATTAAATAACTAATTCCTGGTTCTACTGGATGAAAACGTTGATGCAGGTGATAGACCAGTAAAGGTAAACCGTAGAGCGTAAATAGCAATGCGAAAATATTGAGAATTCCCGGTGCGATCAAAATCCACAGAAAACAAGCTCCAGCAATAGTAATTACCAGAGCCGGAAACCAGGACATAAATTGACTTAATAGGGTCATGGTAGTTTAATCCTCAATCTTACGAAGGTAAAAGGCTTGTCGGGGAGTGATTATCACCAATAGTATTGATATTGCTCATCTATTTCTACTGCATGAACTAGCTCTTTTCAGCGAGACTAGTAAAACCAGGGTGATGTCTTTCGAGAAATTTAGAAAAATGGCCAAAATAACTTTTGAATCAAACTCATATCTAACGTAACTCCCAAGTCATCAGTATTTAATATCACCTCTGCATAAGTATTGTGTAATTTATCCCAAAATTTCAAATTAGCTCCAAAGTTACCAGTAGTAGAACTTCCATGATGGTAAGCATGATTTTGAGGTAAAATTAACCAAGGATTCAAAAATTGATAAAGAATAGAATTAACATCAATTGTTAAGGAACTATGTCTCCATAAATCCAGCAGGCAAGTTATCACCATAGCCAAAATATAACTGCTATTGTCTTTGAGAAGATACAGCATCAAAGCATTTACCCAAAGATAAGGCAAAAATAAACTCGACCAAAGAGTATTGCGTGAAGAACCCAGCATATCCATTTGCGTAACTGTATGATGGACTGCATGAATGGGGAATAACCGTGGAGTATGCAACCAGCGGTGGTTCCAGTAGTAAAGATAATCAACTCCCACAAAACAAGTTAAAAAACTCACCCAAGATTCCCAGTCTAAGCAACCTCGTGCATGGGGTAAAATCCATTCATATCCCTTCCACACCAGCAAGGTTTGCAAAATGGGAATAATTCCCCCTTGTACCATTAACCCTATACTATCTAATAACCAATCTGACATTGGTTTTTGACGCAATAATTGCCTTTGTTCCGATTGCAGTAGTGTTAATGCAAACAAACTCCAAAAGCTGAAAAGAGCTACCATATCTACACCCAAAATGTAACTTCCACCGTTTTGTCAGGGAGCAAGCGCGGATCTTCTCCTCTGGCAATGGCTCTGCTCGCTATCCTTCAGTGCTATGATGTTAATGATAATCGCAATCGTTCATCGTGACCATAACTTTATCAGCACAAGCCATTGCGAACACTAGAGGAAGTAACTGTGGAAATTTTGCAATTGGAACGTGAGACAGAAGGATTATTGCAGAAATTGGTGAATTTTGGGAAAATACACTAATGTCAGCTAGAGATATATTCCATGAAAACGTCAAAAAAGCTCTCGAAAAAGAACAATGGGTAATTACAGCCGACCCATTAAAATTTAAATATGGTAACGTTAACTTTCAGATTGATTTAGGAGCGGAACGAGTTTTCGCAGCAGAGCGAGATGGCCAGAAAATAGCTGTAGAAATTAAGAGTTTTCTGAATCCCTCGGCTGTGACTGATTTTTATGCAGCTTTAGGTCAGTTTTTAAGCTATAGATTAGCATTAGAAGCAACTGAACCAGACCGTTTATTATATTTAGCTGTTCCTTTAGATATTTACAAGACGTTTTTTCAGTTTGAGTTTACACAAGCAGCTATACAAAGGTATAAGCTTTTATTAATTGTCTATGACCCTGTAAAGGAGGTAATTGAGCAATGGATAAATTAGCCAAGTATCGGGAGTGCGTGCAAAGTTTATTAACTCGTTATGCTAACGAAGATGTGGCCCAAAGTGAAGTGGAAGTCCAGCTAATTTTTGATGACAAGCGCGACCATTATCAGTGGATGAATGTAGGATGGGAAGGTTTAAAGCGTGTTTATCGCTGTATCATTCATTTTGATATTAAGGATGAAAAAATCTGGCTTCAGCAAAATTTAACTGACCAAAATCCGGCTGAGGAGTTGGTAGTAATGGGTGTATCACGAGAGGATATTGTTTTGGGTTTGCAACCTGCTTATAAGCGGCAGTATACAGATTATGGTGTGGCTTAAAACAAATAATAATATGGGGATTACCCGGAATGATGGGGAACAATCTACACCCAAAACGTAACTTTCACGGTTTTGTCAGGGAGTAAACGCGGATCTTCTCCTCTGGCGATCGCCTCCCGGATAGATTCCACAAATGTATGAATTGTATCCGCAGGGGTATGGGCAAATTGCTGTCCATACTTACTAATGACATCTTGTTGAATTTTTAATATTTTTACATCTTGTCCAATAATTCGCTTTGCTGTCCACCACACAAAGGGAATTGCGAGTAAAGACCACATCCCGTAATTAAACGCAACATCCGTATAAACTAAAGTAGAAGTCTCCGTTTCCGGTACTGATTGACTGGTGATAAACAGGTGACGATTAATGCCAAATTTGTATTCGACCGAAGTAATATTCGGCATAAAAAAGCGATCGCTATGAAAGATAGTCGTTTGTTGAGGATTGAGAAACCGTGACCACCAACCTAAATTACTGGTTTCATTGCGATAATCAGCAACAACTGTCCCCGATTGACGAGTTACTGTCATTTCCAACTTCTGTCGATGAGACTGACGAAAAATACCGGGATGGACAGAAACCGTATGGGGAATATCAATAAAATTCTCAGCGCAATTAGTGACATTGTTGTGAAAACGATGAATAACTCGCACCCGATACCACCCTGCTTCTTGATAATAAGGCATAGAAAAAGGTGGAATTTGGGGAGATGCTAAACAAACATAGACAAAACCATCTTGTTCACAAATTTGATATTGTTTAGCTTGTAATCGCTGATGAGGACGAAATTGAGTATCTTCGGCTGGAACAGCAATTACTTGTCCTTGCTCATTATAAACCCATCCGTGATAAGGACATTCTAGTTTTCCTTGGTGAACTTTACCGCAGGAAAGACGACTGTTACGGTGAATACAACGGTCTTGGAGCGCAACAGGTTGACCATTCGCACCCCGAAAAATCGCTAACCACTCTCCCAACACTTGACGACTTAGCACTTGTTGGGGTTGTAATTGCTCACTTTGCGCGACCACATACCAAAAACTATCAAAGTGCATATCGCTCAATGGTAATATTTCCAGTTAAATGAATTTGACAAGCTAATCTTACTTGAGCATCTGATGGAGCGAGGATTTGTAAAACTTCTTCTTCCTCTGGTTGAGGAGGTAGCATATCACCAGTAACTCTGACCAAACAAGTACCACATAATCCCGTTCGACAACCGAATAAAACCGGGGAATTTTGCACAGTTAAATGTTCTGACAGCGCATCACCAGGATTTAAGCGCAAATCAGCAAAATCAGTATTGGGAAATGAAATGGTATAAAATTCCATTTTTTAATTTTTAATTTTTAATTTGATCTGACCAGCAAGATGGTTCTAATCGGTTCACATAATCTATATATCGAGCTAAAGGAGCATCAATACTAAGAAGAATATTGGGATTAAATTGAATGTTATCATAAATTTTACCATCTTCATCTCTGAGCATATAATAACTCAACCGAGTGCAGATTAGTAAAAACTGACTAATCAACCAACCCCAAATTCCTGGACGTTTTGCGGTGACATAAATAGGTTGAATCCGAATTTTGCTGAGGGGAACATTAATACCACACGGAGAAAGACTTGGTATTGTGGTGTAAGCATAAATCATATGCAGAGGAGGAAACAAACGGACATTTTTCATGATAGTCAATAAACCTATACAACCATTCGCGTATCGCATCGAATACATATAAGTAGAGCCGAGGAATTTTTGTGCTAGTTTTTCCCTTGGGGTTGTGTTTGGTAACTCACCACACATGGTAAAATCAATCTGAGTACCCGATTCATTTTCCGCTAAAGATAATTCCATTTTGATATCGAGATGATGAATAGTTTTCAGATGTTGAGCATCAATCCCATTCATCATACAGATGTGATGATGACATCCTCTCTCAAACGCAGTATCCGCTTGAGTAACTAGCTCTTTACCCTTCAATTCATCAAATTCAGCTACTCCTTCCGGTGCTTCTGCTTGAGGATAAATCCAGATAAATCCATATTTTTCATCGGTTGCATAAGCAGGTAATTGCGCTTGGGGGGGAATTTTAGATTGACAGGGAATATCTTGACAACGACCAGTTTCATCAAAAGCCCATTGATGGAAAACACAGCGAATCATATTTCCATCTACCTTCCCTAGTCCTAAGTCAGTTCCTAGATGTGGACAATATGCAGAAAGCGATCGCACTTGTCCATCTTCACCCCGAAAGACAACAATCCTTTGTCCACAAAGTTCAAAAGATTTAACTTCACTGGGACGAAGAGTATGGCTCGGACAGAGAATATACCATCCCTTAGCCACCACATTCCAATTGTTGAATATTTGCATATAATTTTAACAAGATGAACAGAGAATAGTAGTTTGATGATGAGTATTTATACTTTACCAGTAAAGTACTACTTATAGAATATTTCCAGAGGTTAAATTTTGTCTTGAGAAAAGTCACACATCGCGCTAGTGTTCTCAAAACTGCTCACCACAAAACTAAGCGATGACAAACCAAACCTCTTCACAAATCCCCCCCTACACCTGGAATCGTCCCATCGGTCTGGGTTGGGACAAACCCTACACTGTACGCTATGCTAGTAATCTAGATGATGAGCTCTGGCATGGTATGCCTCTAGGAGGTTTTGGTGCAGGTTGCATTGGACGTTCATCACGGGGAGATTTTAATCTGTGGCACATTGATGGGGGTGAACATCTATTTCAAAATTTCCCTTCTTGTCAATTTAGTGTCTTTGAATCTGATTCTACATCTTCCCAAGCTTATGCTTTATCTACCCAACCCCCAGAAGATGATATTTTGAATGATTGGCAATGGTATCCGGGATTCTAATCAAGAGATAACAGGTACATATCATGCTTTATATCCTCGCAGTTGGTTTGTTTATGAAAATGTCTTCCAAGCACAATTAACCTGTGAACAATTTTCGCCGATTTGGGCAAATAATTATCAGGAAACTAGTTATCCTGTAGCAGTATTTCTCTGGAAGGCACATAATCCCACTAATGCACAGATTACTCTCAGTATTATGCTCACTTGGGAAAATATGGTGGGTTGGTTTACTAATACTCTAAAATCTCCCCAAGTGGAAATCCGAGATGATGGGAGTCCAGTTTATGACTATCTACCTCGTTTAGGGTCAAGTCAAGGCAATTATAATCGGTTAATTGATGATTCTCAATATCTTAGTTGTGTTTTAGGTGGAATCAATAATCATACACCTGTGCAGGAAGGAGATGGAACTTGGTGTATTGCAACCGAGAAACATCCCCAAACAGAAGTTTTTTATCATACCCGATGGAATCCAGTGGGGACAGGTGAGGAAATATGGCAAAGTTTTGCTGTGGATGGTTCTTTATCTAATTATGTAGATGCTAATCCGGCAATAGAAAATACTAGAGTTGCAGCTGCTATTGCGGTCAGGTTTACTCTCCCACCCGGAGGAAGTTTAGAAATTCCCTTTGTGTTAACCTGGGATTTTCCCGTGACGGAATTTGCCGCGGGAGTGAATTACTATCGCAGATATACAGACTTTTTTGACCGCAGTGGAGAAAATGCTTTGAAAATCGCCTTAGTATCCCTCCCAGCATATCAAAATTGGCGATCGCAAATTGAAAATTGGCAATCTACCATTCTCGACCAAGATTTACCCGCACTGGTTGAAAATGGTTTGTTTAATGAACTTTACGTCTTCACCAGTGGTGGAACTCTGTGGAGTGCAGCGTCAGAGCTTGACCCCATTGGACAATTTGGGGTGTTAGAGTGTTTAGATTACCGTTGGTATGAAAGTTTAGATGTGCGGTTATATGGTTCCTTTGCTTTACTGATGTTGTTTCCAGAATTGGAAAAATCAGTAATTCGCGCTTTTGCTAGAGCTATTCCCCATCGTGACCACCATAACAGAATCATTGGTTATTATCACACCATCAAAGCCGAAACTACCACTGCACCTCGTAAAATTGCGGGAGCAACACCCCATGATTTAGGCGCACCCAACGAACACGTTTGGGAAAAAACCAATTATACCTGCTATCAAGATTGTAATTTATGGAAAGATTTAAGCTGTGATTTTGTCTTGCAAGTATATCGAGATTTTCTGCTGACTGGTGCTGATGATATCGGATTTTTAGCAGAATGTTGGTCAGCAATCGTCCAAACTCTTGACTATCTGAAAACTTTTGACCAAGATGGAGATGGTATTCCCGAAAATTCCGGTGCTCCTGACCAAACCTTTGATGATTGGCGTTTACAGGGAGTGAGTGCTTATTGTGGAGGATTATGGTTAGCAGCTTTGGAATCCGCTATCGCCATTAGTGATATACTATTAGCAAATCAGTCAAACATAGCTGGATTAGCCGCACAAAAATCTATCTATGAAACTTGGTTACAACAATCTCTCCCCATTTATCAAGAAAAACTTTGGAATGGACAATATTATCGTTTAGATAGTGAGAGTGGTTCTGATGTAGTCATGGCTGACCAGTTATGTGGACAGTTTTATGCTAGATTATTGGGATTAACGGATATTGTCCCGAGCGATCGCGCTTTTCTGGCATTACAAACCGTGTATGATGCTTGTTTCCTGAAATTCTTTGATGGTAAATTTGGTGCAGCGAATGGATTACGTCCCAATGGTGTACCAGAAAATCCTAATTCTACCCATCCTTTGGAAGTGTGGACAGGGATTAATTTTGGTCTAGCAGCCTTCCTTGTGCAAATGGGAATGAAAGAATGAAGCATTGCGTTTAACGGAAGCTGTGGTGAAGCAAATTTATGACAATGGTTTGCAATTCCGTACCCCCGAAGCTATCACTGCAATGGCACTTTCCGCGCTAGTACATATTTCCGTCCAATGGCTATTTGGGGAATTTATTTAGTGCAGGATGCCTGCTCCACGGATTTAGGATGAAGTTAGTTTAATTAGTAGGGCTGCTGAAATCACATCCGGTTCCCTCTCCTTAGTAAGGAGAGGGTTAGGGTGAGGTTCTTTAAGACTGATGAATAGGAATTGTAATCACAAACTCAGTTCCTTGACCATCGACAGAATAACAATCCAATTTACCTTTATGTATGATGTTAACTATTTGATAACTAATTGACATTCCCATACCGATGCCCTGACCAACAGGTTTGGTGGTAAAAAAAGGATTAAACATTTCATTTTGAATATTCTCTGTCATCCCTAAACCATTGTCAGTAATGCTAATTTTTACGAATTCTCCATCAATTAAGGAAGTATGAATAGTAATTGTTGGCAATAATTCTTGATTTTTCATTTTCTCTTCTAGAGTATCAATAGCATTGGTGAGAAGATTTAAAAACACCTGATTCATTTTGCCTGCATGGCACTCTAATAAAGATAATTTACCATAATGTTTAATTACTTGAATAGCTGGACGTGTTGATTGTTTTTTCAGACGATGTTGTAAAATCATTAACGTGCTTTCAATGCCTTCATGAATATCTACAGCTTTGAAATTTGACTCATCCAAGCGCGAAAAATTACGTAATGATAGTACAATTTCGCGAATGCGGTGAGTCCCACTTTTCATGGAACCAAATAGTTTTGGTAAATCTTCTTGGATGAAATCTAGATCAAGTTCAGAGCATAAATTTATAAATTCAGCCTCATCTTCCCAACCCTGTTGATATTGCTTAATTACTTTTAATAAGGTGTCAATATATTCCTGAAGATATTGAATATTTCCGTAGATAAAATTCACAGGATTATTAATTTCGTGAGCTACTCCAGCCACTAACTGTCCTAAACTCGACATTTTTTCGTTTTGCACTAGCTGGGCTTGTGCTTTCTTCAGTTCTATTAATAGATATTCTAATTCTTCCGCTTTACTTCTTTCTCTGGCTTCACTTTCCCTCAATATGGCTTCTATTTTTTGACGTTGAGTAATTTCTTGTTTTAGTTGTTCTTGGGATTCTAATTTTTCAAATACATTTTGAAAAGTTCTAGCCAAAAACTTAATTTCATTAGTAGGCATTTTTTTAGGCATAATAAAAATAGCTGTTTCTTTGCTGTTTATTACTGCTTGATTTAAAGCTTGCAACGGATATAAAATATTTTTGCGAATCAGCATACCCATGAAGAAAAGAATAATCACAATCCCCATTATTAATATTAAGGTAGTCATCAGAAAAGTTTGACTAGCTTCTTGCTTCATTTGTTCTAAGTTTAAGAAGGCAATCGCTAATCCTCGTCTACCTGAATTCCCAAACAATACATTATTAAAAGGCAAGATTTGCACCAACATCGACTTATTCTGTAATACGACCTCATAAGATTTTGATATTCCTGTAATTCTAGCTTCATGGATAGCTGATTTGAATTTTGTTTGTTTGATTATAGAAGATAACTTCTGACTATTTCCTTGACTATTAGACAGAGTGATATCATCAGGATTGAGAATGAGGATTTCCTCAACTGCGGGTAAAGTACCATAGTTTTGGATCACGCGTTCTAAAATATGACGATGTTCTACTTCTAGAAGTCCTTCAGTAGCAAATTCAATAGATTGAGTAATTGACTGAGCACGTGTCTGGACTTGTTTCTCTAAGTTTGCTTGAATTAATTGATAATTAATTAACAGTGTTACCAAACCAACCGTTACCAGCAAAACACCACAACTCCAGAGAAGTTGCTGAGAAAGATTATGTGTACGTAACCAAGATAATCTTTTCAAGCTTTCCAACCTTTTATTGCTGTGGTAATCAGTTCTGGATTGATTTCAATATCTTGACGCGATAACCTCCCCGCTCTATGGTCGGATTTTAGTAATTCATTCATTTGAGTTATCGCTGACTGTAAGCGACTTTGGTGTTGAAACATCCGCTTTTGCATGACAATGTCACCTTTTTTTAAGCCACTGTAATCACTAGCAAAAGCCTCTGGTGATTGCTTTAGCTGTGAAGCAACTTTACTATATACTTCTGCTGGCTTAATTTCGACCGCATGCATAACATCTAACCAAGCGGAGAGAAATTGCACCAATTCTGGTTTCTTAGCTTGAATATTCTTTTTGCTGGTGAGTAAAGTATCAATTACTAAACTGTCTACTTCTTTAGTTGTATATATAATATTACCTTGAGTTTTTTTAGCTGTCTCACCTAAAAGTGGTTGCCAAATCACCGCAGCATCTAGTGATTTTTTTAGCATCAGTTGTGCAGCAGTTTCATTAGAAACATCCTCTATGCCCACATCAGTTGGGAGTATTTTGTGGTGATTGAGGGCTTCCAATAAAATTAAATGGTTAATTGTACCTAATTTGGCTGCAACTCGCTTACCTTTTAAGTCTTGTACTTTTTTCATCGCAGATTGAGCGACAATACCATCAGAGCCATGAGAAATATTGGTAACTAGTACAATTACTGGCTTATCATCTCCAGCATCTACCTGTATGGCATCCCAGAGCGCAACAAACGCCCCATCTAAAGCACCACGGATTACTGCTCGTGAAGAATCTTGTTGGTTTTCAAATCTTACTAACTGAACATCTAAACCCCTTTGCTTAAAAATACCTGTTGCTTCAGCATAGAGAATAATATCAAAACCTGGCCAAGTGGTGATGCCTATTTTCAGAGCTTGGAGTTGAGTTTTCGGTATCGCGGAACAGCCGTGTAATATCAAGACAGAACAGCATGATATACAAAATAAGACACCAACCAGAGATGATAGTCTAGAGCGAATTCCTAAAAGTAATCGCTTCAATATATTTGTGTATGTTGTTGGTTTAAATGATAACATAATACCAGTTAGTGAAGAAGCTATATTCTAGTTACTTCTTATTATTCCCCTCCACACATAAATGACTAACACTACCCAGGCAAAATTCCTGTATTTCCAGATAGGAGAAGATTTAGATTCACATATATAGGAATCCGATGCAGATTTTTGAATGACTTTGCCTCAAGAGATAACCGGGAACTTCCATCTACTCAACTCAAGTATTTTTCATCTCTGGGTGATGGATCGGAATTTTAATCATAAACTCAGTTCCTTGACCATAAACAGAAGAACAATCTAAATTACCTTTATGTATTACATTAATAATTTGATAACTAATTGGCATTCCCATACCTACTCCTTTACCGACAGATTTGGTGGTAAAGAATGGATTAAAAATTTCTTTTTGAATATTTTCTTCCATGCCTAAACCGTTATCAGCAATTTTAATCACCAACCATTCTGTATCAATATAATAAGTATGAATTGTAATACTTGGTATGATTGATTCATGTTTAATTCTCTCTTCTATAGCATCAATAGAATTAGTAATAATATTTAAAAATACCTGATTTATCTCGCTAGGATAGCAATCTATTAAAGACAATATGCCATAATCTTTAATTACCTGAATAGCAGGACGATTAGATTGTGCGTTTAATCAATGTTGTAAAATTTTTAATGTATTTTCAATGCCTTCATGAATATCTATAGCTTTAAAATTTGCTTCCTCTAAGCCTGAAAATTTACGTAATAAGATGACAATGTCACGGATGCGCTGAGTACCACAGGTAATGGAACCAAGAATTTTTGGTAAATCTTCTTGAATGAAATCTATTTCTAGTTCATCACATAAATTTAAAAATTCAATATTTTGCGATAAATGTCGTTGAGATTCTTGAATTAACTCTAATAACTTATCAGTATTTTCTTGAAGATACTTAATATTTGCATGAATAAAATTAACAGGATTATTGATTTCATGTGCCAATCCCGCTACTAATTGTCCTAAGCTAGACATTTTTGCACTTTGCACTAGCTGAGTTTGTGCATTCTTCAGTTCTATTAATGTGGCTTCTAATTCTTGAGATTTTCTTTTTTCTCTAGCTTCACTTTCTTCCAATATAGTTTGAATTTTTTGACGTTCCTCAAATACATTTTTAAAAGTCCTAGCTAAAAATAGAATTTCATTGGTAGGCATTTTTTGGGGCTTAGAAAAAATACCTGTTTGTTTGCTATCTATTACTGCTGTATTTAAAGCCTTGATCGGGTTCAAAATATTGTGACGAATCAATATCCCCATAAAAAAAATAATAATCGTAATCCCTACTAATAATGTTAATGTAGTGGTCATAAAAATTTCACCAGCATCTTTCTTCATTTGTTTCAAGTTTAAAATGGCGATCGCTAATCCCCGTTTACCTGAATTTCCAAATAATTTACTACTAAAAGGTAAGATTTGCACTAATACTAACTGATGATCTAATACCATCTGACGAGATGTTGACATTCCCTTAATTTGAGCCTCAGTTATAGTTGGCATCAGTTCGGAATGTCGAGTTTTGTAGGATAAATCATGGTTAGTTCCTTCACTATCAGCTAAGATAATACCATCAGAATTGACAATAGTAATCTCTTCGACTGCGGGTAAAGTACCATAGTTTTGGATTACTCGTTTCAAAGTGTGACGCTGTTCTACTTCTAATAATCCTTCCGTAGCAAATTCAATAGATTGAGTAATTGACTGAGCGCGTGTACGAACTTGTTTTTCTAGATTTGCTTGACTTAGTTGATAATTAATTGACAGTGTTCCAAACCCAACAGTTACCAGGGAAAGTCCACAACTCCATAGCAGTTGCTGGGAAAGATTATCTTTGTTTAAGGAAGATAATCTGGTTAATATCTTCAAGTTTTTCATTTTTTTATCCTTTTGATAGTTAATGTTATGCGTGTATTTACGCATTAAAATGGAATTTATACTTATTTGAGTTCGTATTTTATTTATTTGTCAGTAATTTTCCTACTGTTAATTCTACTCTATGGATCAATGTATATTTATGAAGTATTTACAAACACTGTCGAAATGTTTGTTTTTTAATCATAAAGATATACTAATTACACTTTGCTACAGAGAACTTATTTTACTTGAATATAAAAAATACTTAAATAATTGGATGTAAATATATTTATTACTTAGTCATCATTACGGTGATTATGAACTCACATTGATGATGTGAAAGACCCTCAATAAGAGGGATTTACTTTTGCTTTCTGCTGTATATCTAGAATTATTGCTTCAAGTTTTCCAAGATTTGATTGCTGTTGTAATTAGTTCGGAATTAATTTCAATATCGTGACGTGATAACCGTCCTGCTCTAGAATCTGATTTTAGTAATTGATCCATTTGGGTAAGTGCTAACTTTAAACGGCTTTGATCTTGAAACATCTGTTTTTGCATATCAATATCACCTCTTTGTAAGCCACTATAATCATGAGCAAAAGCATCTGGGGATTGTTTCAGGAGTGGGGCTACTTTACTATATACTTCTGTTGGTTTTATTTGCACCGCATACATCACATCTAGCCAAGCAGATAACAACTGAAGCAGTTCTGGTTTTTTCTTTTGAATGTTATTTTTGCTGGTGACTAAAGTATCAATTACCAAACTATTCACCTCTCTAGTTGTGTAGATAATATTTCCTTGAGCTTTTTTCGCTGTCTCTCCTAATAGTGGTTGCCAAATTACCGCAGCATCTAACGATTTTTTTTCCATTAGTTGTGCCCCAGTTTCATTAGAAACATCCTCTATTTCTACATCCTTGGGTAGTAGTTTGTATTGATTAAGAGCTTCCAATAAAATTAAATGGTTAATTGTACCCAACTTGGCAGCAACTCGCTTACCTTTCAAATCCTTAACTGTTTTTAATGGAGCTTGAGCAACAATACCATCAGACCCATGAGAAATATTGGTAACTAGTATAATTACGGGTTTATCATCTCCTGGATCTACCTGTACTACATCCCAGAGAGAAGCAAAAGCTGCATCTAAGGAACCACGAATTACGGCTCGTGAAGAATCCTGTTGATTTTGAAATCTCACCAATTGAACATCTAAACCTCTTTTTTCAAAAATTCTTACTGCTTGAGCATAAAGAATAATGTCGAATCCGGGCCAAGTTGTGATTCCTATTCTCAGTGGTTGAAGTTGGGTTTTTGGTGCTAGAGAACAACCATGCAATATCAAAACACAACATAATGACAAACCAAATAAAACACCAATCAGAGATGATATTCTGGAGTGCGTTACTAAACGTAATTGCTGAAATTTATTTGAGTATTCGATGTACTTTAATAAAAACATAATGTCCCTAAGGGGCGCAGCTTTTGGAGTTGTTTTTTATCTTATCCTGTAAAACATAATTTTCATCCTACCTAATAAAAATTACGTATATTTAAGGAGTTTGATTTATTACCCTAGCTTAGGTGATTGGGATTAATTTTCTTTCCATCAACCTTGCACCGTCAACACTGAGCAAGAAGCATGATGCAAAACATAATTACTCACACTACCCAGAAAAAACTCTCGAACTCCAGTTAAACCACGTCGTCCAATCACAATTAAATCAGCTGACCAAGTTCGAGCTATTTCACAAAGTATATAACCTGGTTCACCTAATTCTATAGAAAACTCAGCATTAATACCTTTACTAATGGCTTCATTAGTCAGTAAGGTTAAATATTCTATACCTTCTTGCTTGAGTTTTTCCCATTTGCCCACATAATAACTGACGTCTTGTGATTTAAAGGGGGGATAAATACCATCAGTGGTTAAACCTGAAGATACTGAATAAGGTTCATTAAAAGGTGAAAAAACATATATCAACATCAACTCAGCATTTTGCACTGCTGCTAAGGAAACAGCTTGCTCAAAAACTTGTCGATCCATTTCTGTATTATTGACAGCAACCAAGATTTTGTGAAACATAGTGTTTGGGGTGGTGGGGTGATGGGGTGGTGGGGAGAGAAGAGGCAAGGGGGGCAGGGAGCAGGGAGCAGGGGGGAAAAACGGAGATGGGGAGATGGAGAGATGGGGAGAATATATTTTAAATTCTCTTTCCCCTTGCCCCCTGCCCCCTGCCCCCTGCCTCTAATTACCTGCTTCAGCAGCAGCTATCTCTAGTAGTGTTTTCAGGACTGAATCAGGGTTAAGGCTAATAGAATCAATTCCTTGTTCGACTAGAAAACGAGCAAATTCTGGATAATCGCTCGGTTCTTGTCCACAAATACCGATTTTGTGTCCAGTTTTCCTCACCGTCGCGATCGCCGGTAGCAATACTGCGTTTAACTGCTTCATTCCGTTCATCAAACAGATGAGCTACTAATGCCGAATCTCGATCTAATCCCAAAGTTAATTGGGTGAGGTCATTAGAACCAATGGAAAAACCATCAAATACTTGACTAAATTCCTCAGCTAGAAGCACATTACTCGGTAATTCACACATGACATAGACTTGTAAACCATTTTCTCCTTTCACTAATCCATGTTTAGCCATTTCTGTTAAGACACGTCTTCCTTCTTCCGGTGTACGACAGAAAGGAACCATTAAAATCATATTGGTTAATCCCATTTCATCCCGTACCAGCTTCATAGCTTGACACTCTAAAGCAAAACCTTCCCGATACTTATCATCATAGTAACGAGAAGCACCACGCCAACCAATCATCGGGTTTTCTTCTTGAGGTTCAAATTGACTACCACCTAAAAGATTGGCATATTCATTACTCTTAAAGTCAGATAAGCGGACGATCACAGGTTTAGGATAAAAAGCAGCGGCAATGGTACCCATTCCTTGAGCTAATCTATCTACAAAGAATTGGGCTTTATTTTCATAATGACCAGTTAATTCGGCAATTTTATATTTAGCCAGTTCGTCTTTCAATTCATCAAAATACAGCAAAGCTAGAGGATGGGTTTTAATCTGATTAGCAATGATAAATTCCATCCGCGCTAATCCTACTCCATCGTTAGGAATAGCACTTAAACCAAATGCTTCTTCCGGGTTCCCCACATTCATCATAATTTTGGTGCGGGTACGAGGCAAGTTTTCTAGTGCGATTTCCTCCACTTCATAAGACAACAAACCTTGGTAAACTGTTCCGGTTTCTCCATCTGCACAATTTACTGTAATTTCTTGTCCAGTTTTTAATAAAGTAGTAGCACTTCCACAGCCCACTATCGCCGGAATTCCCATTTCTCTAGCAATAATTGCGGCATGGCAAGTGCGTCCTCCTGAATTGGTGACAATGGCACTGGCTTTTTTCATAATCGGTTCCCAGTCAGGGTCAGTCCGATTGGTAACTAGCACTTCTCCCGGTTGAAATTGAGCAATTTGATGCACATCTAAAATTACTCTAGATTTACCCTGTCCAATCTTTTCCCCGATGCTACGACCTGTTAATAAAACCTGACTCTTTTCTTTTAATTGATAGTGACTGAGGATATTTTTTTGCTTTTGGGATTGCACTGTTTCGGGACGGGCTTGGACAATAAATAATTCATCTGTTATCCCATCTTTTGCCCATTCAATATCCATTGGTGTTTCTATTCCCCGGACTTGAGAATAATGATCTTCAATGATACAAGCCCATTTTGCTAGTTGCAAAATTTCCTCATCATTAAGAGCAAATTGGATGCGATCGCATGCACCAACACAGATATTTTTAGTTAATTTTAAACCTGCTTCATCGTAAACCATCTTAATTTCTTTGCTCCCCAAACTCTTTTTGATAATGGGGCGATATCCTTGTTTTAAAGTGGGTTTAAATACTAAATATTCATCGGGGTTAACGGCACCTTGAACCACAGTTTCACCCAAGCCATAAGCAGCAGTAATCAAGGCGGTATCTTTAAAACCTGTCTCGGTATCAATGGAGAACATCACCCCAGACACAGCTAGGTCAGAACGTACCATCTTTTGTACCCCTACCGACAGAGCCACACTGAAGTGGTCAAAACCTCTCATTTGACGGTAGGAAATAGCCCGGTCAGTAAACAGCGAGGCAAAACACTTGTGACAGGATTGTAATACACCTTGAATCCCGTGAATGTTCAAATAGGTTTCTTGCTGTCCAGCAAAACTAGCATCCGGTAGGTCTTCCGCAGTAGCGCTAGAACGGACAGCAACATCAGTATCAGTATTATAATGTTGACAAAGTTCTTGATAAGCTCTGGCGATCGCTTCTTGTAATTCTAGAGGAAATGGTGTATCTAACATCAGTAATCTGGCTTGCTTACCACAATGCCGCAGATTGTTCACATCTTCTACATTTAAAGAAGCAAAAATCTTTCTCAGCTTGACTTCTAAACCTGCATTAGAGATAAAGTACCGATAAGCATAAGCAGTAGTGGCAAATCCTGTAGGTACTTTTACTCCTTGGGGTTCTAATCGCTGAATCATTTCTCCTAAAGAGGCATTTTTGCCTCCCACTAAGGATATATCTGCAATTCCTACCGCATGGAAAGGTAAAACTAAGGCTTGTTCTCTATTGCTTGGGCAATCATCGCTTTGTTGTTGTCCCCGGATTATTTCTAGCATAATCTAGTTCTCCTTAACAGCTTAATTACTTAAGAAGTTTGTAGTGAATTGTTTGCGATTTTTCATATCCCCACTCAATCTTTATACAAAGATAATTTGAGGATTTTGTGAGGATACAACTCTATCTGCTTTTAGGGGAAAGATGAGGGAATTGTATACAAATCTTACGGAACTTTATGATTATTTTAAGTTTTCTCACAAGTTACTCATTTTTATAAATTAAAGTCACAATATAAATACAAAAGGTTTTCATCCTTGTTAGCCGTCAGAGCGAGCGTCCTTTTCAGGCATAACACCTTTATTAACAGGATTTGATAAGATTATGAATTACTGCCCTTGCTGTTCGGGGTTGCTTTTGCAACACATACGTAGTTCAGAAACTTATTGGTTTTGCCGTCACTGTTGGCAAGAGATGCCAGTATTTATCTGGAAACATCAAAGTTCATTGTCAGATGCTATTTTAGGAAAATTACCTAACAAGAAAGGTATCCCAGACTCAAAACACTTGAGTAAGGTTTAAGAGTTTTCATACTTCCATCCCTTACCCCATAGTTGAGGGGTAATTTGCTGGTGAATATGACTAAATTGCCTGCTCTGTATTCCCGTCGCTGAAGCATATTAAATAGAAGCAGTTATTCTCAAAAATACTCACTCCTGACACCAATTTCTACCCTTCTCATTTTTCAATTTTGCAGGTTTACCGTAACCCAGGGTATTTTGCATTTTGAGTTGGGTTGACACCTGATTTTTTTAATCTTCTTCCCATTTTTCATTACCTAAGAGGTCAATAATCCTATCTCTGAGCAAATATTCATTATTTTCTAACTCTTGCTCAAAATAAACCCAATCCCGATAGGGAATATATTTACCCAAAGTATAAATTGGTTGTTGACGGTTAATCAGCCCTCTCTTCAGTAGCTGAACCGCTTCTTCTCTAATTACCGAAATGTCATATTTAACAGCAGTATCCATAACTCGTTTCCTTCTTTTCAATCTCTTTTATGATCAACTCTTCACCTCTAGTTTTAACTTAACAAAAAAATGAAATAAAATCTGTCAAGAATCAAAACTTTGATTACTTCTTTAGCTATAAACATTAGAGCAAGGCACTATTTGATATAGAAGTATACCTCCCTGAGAGAGATTCCGAAAGAATACGTTGGATATTAAAAAATCAGGGAAGAGATAGTTTTGAGTAAAAATTAAATCGGCATTCTCTATAAAAATCAGATGAGATTTTTCCCTGCTCCCTGCTCCCTACTCCCTACTCCCTGCTATAAATGTAAGCTAGAGTCAAAAATTGAAATTATCTAGGGAGTCATTAAATGTCGCTCAACATTGACCAAGTTCGGCAATATTTCCCAGCTTTAGCTGGTAAATGGGTTTTTTTTGATAATGCAGGTGGTTCACAAACCCTGAAAACAGTGGTGGATAGAGTTAGTGAATTTCTGTTAACTTCCAATGTTCAGTTAGGGGCTTCTTATGGTGTCTCTCAACTAGCAGGAGAAAGAGTAGCTTCAGCAGCTAGAGGAATGATGACATTCATTAATGCTCAGTCTCCCCAAGAAGTAGTGATGGGGTCATCAACAACTATGATGTTAAAAACCCTGGCGCTGGGTTTAAGTCAAACTTTTACACCAGGTGATGAGATTATTGTTACTAACTGCGACCATGAAGCAAATATTGGGGCTTGGGTAGCTTTAGAAAAACAAGGCATGAAAATTAAATTCTGGAAAATTCGTCCAGATACTTTAGAATTACACTTAGAAGATTTAGATTTACTGATAACTGAGCGGACAAAATTGGTAACTTTAACCCATGCATCTAATGTTCTGGGTACTATCAACCCCATCAAAAAAATTGCCGCATTTGTACATCAAAAAGGAGTGATGATTTGTGTAGATGGAGTAGCTTATGCACCGCATCGACTAATTGATGTTCAAGATTTAGATGTGGATTTCTATGTTTTGAGTTTTTATAAAGTCTATGGAACTCATTATGCTTTGCTCTATGGTAAAGAAGAACATTTATTAAACATACCTGGGTGGAATCATTATTTTATTAATCAAACTGATATTCCTTATAAGTTTCAGTTAGGTAATGTTAATTTTGAATTAAGCTATGGGATGTTAGGCTTATGCGATTATTTAAGCAAATTAGCACAATTGCACTATGGTGATGAAACCTCATCTGATTTAAGAACTCAAATGGTGCAAGCATTTGATTTAATCAGTGGATATGAAGAAAAAATTAGCGATCGCTTATTGACATACCTTAACAGTAAACCCCAAGTGCGAATCATTGGTCAAACACAAGCGAATAGTCAATCTCGTGTACCGACTATTTCTTTTGTAGTAAATGGGATGAATAGCTCAGATATCCCGCTTCAGGTTGACTCCCATTTTGTGGGAATTCGTTATGGTGATTTTTATGCTAAACGCTTAATTGAGTATTTAGGGTTAGCAGAATTAAATGGAGTAGTTCGAGTGAGTATGGTACATTATAATACCTTAGAAGAAGTTGATCGTTTAATTAAAGCCTTAGAACAAATATTCTAATTACCGACAAAGCCATCTCCCCATCTCCCCATCTCCCCATCTCCCTCCTTACTTACGCGGCTCAGTTCCTGTGCTTCCGGTACTAGAACTTTTCTTCAATCGTCCTAAACCAGGCATTTTCCGAGCAGGTAGAGGAGGGAAAAAAGGAGTAAGACCAACAGAAAGAGGATCTCCCATATTGGGAGATGTACCACTATTTCCGGGTGTAGAGGGAGTTTTACCTGCTTTAGCATTAGGAGTGATAATACCTCCTCCACAAAGTTGCTCGGTTTGAGCATCGGTTAATTCTGTCAGCATTTTTTATTACTCCTTTTTCAGCAGACACATGCCCAGAATACAGCAAATTAATTTCTCTGCAAATCAACCTTAGAGATAATTCCTTAGAAATATATAATATAGTATCACCCCACCTCCCCACCTCCCCACCTCCCCACCTCCCCACCTCCCCATCACCCTAAAACATTCTGTACCGATTTCAATAATTCATGAGCAGTGAACGGTTTAGACAGAAATCCTTGAATACCATTGTCAGTAATCTGTGTCAGAGCTTCAGCAGTAGCCAATCCACTCATAGCAATAATTTTTACTTGTGGGTTAATAATTTGTAAAGCGCGAATAGCAGTTT
Organism: uncultured cyanobacterium; assembly: GCA_963766435.1. Taxonomy (GTDB): domain Bacteria; phylum Cyanobacteriota; class Cyanobacteriia; order Cyanobacteriales; family Nostocaceae; genus CAVXZH01. Next base: position 1,279,267 of record CAVXZH010000005.1, on the reverse strand, counting down.
CTCCCACCATGACAGGCATCATCATATCCATTAGTACTAGTTTAATATCTTCTTGATGTTGATTGTACAAAGCGATCGCTTCTATGCCATTTTGAGCAGTTAATACTTTATAGTTGTACATTTCTAAAGTAGTTGTAGTAATTTGAGTAATTATTAGCTCATCATCAATAACTAAAATTAATTCTCCTTGAGATGTTCCTAGTTTTACTTCGTTTACTACTTGGGTAAATAGACTTGTATAACTCGGTAAATATATATGAAATTGACTACCAATACCAACTTGACTGAATACTTCTACAAAACCACCATGATTTTTAGTGATTCCCATGACTATAGATAAACCTAATCCAGTACCCTTCCCGATTTCTTTGGTAGTAAAAAAAGGGTCAAAAATTCGCTTCATAATTTCTGGATGAATACCGAATCCAGTATCACTAACTGTAATTAAAATGTATAGTCCAACTTTAGCGTCAATCCGCGTTTTAGCGTAAGTTTCATCAATAAATAAGTTGCTAGCAGAAATATGTAGTTTACCACCGTTGGGCATAGCATCACGACTATTAATGACCAGATTGAGTAATACCTGATGCAATTGGGTAGTATCTCCCATTACATTTTCTATATCTGTAGCTATATTAGTACTAACTTCAATAGATTTGGAAAAAGTGGTTTGAGCTATATTCTTAATATCTTGAATGAGATGTGATATTTGGACAAGGGTGCGTTTATTTTCTGAACCACAGGTAAAGGATGAAATCTGGTGAACTAAATCAGCCCCGCGTTTGGCATTAGTTTCCAACATTTTCAACATTTGCTGTGAACTCTCATCCAAATATTTGTGTTTCATGGGTAAAAGTTGAGCAATTGTCATAATTGGAGTCAGAATATTATTTAGATCATGAGCAATTCCATTAGCTAGAGTACCTAAACTCTCTAAACGTTGCGACCGAAGTAGTTGGTTTTCTAGTTCTTTTGTGAGGGTGATATCTGTATCAACACTCATAATTGATTTAGGCAAATTTTGAGAATCATATATCAATATCAAACGACTTATCACTAAGACTTTTTGACCATCTTTAGTGAATTTAAATATTTCTCCTTGCCAGAAACCAGTCTCCATCAATATTTTTTGGATTACTTTCGGTTGGGGTGGAGTTTTTTGACCGAAAAGTTGGTGAGCATTTTTCCCTTGAGTTTCTGCCGCTTTCCAACCATATAAATGCTCTGCACCTTTATTCCAATATAAAATTTGATTATTTAAGTCTAAAACTAAAATAGCATCTGTAGTGATATCTAATAAAACTGCCTGTTCAGCGATTTTCTGTTGTGTTTTCTGGCGGTCACTAATATCTCGAAATAACCAGCGCAATGTTTCTGTTTTTTGTTGATGATCTAAGATAGCCAAAGCATTTAATTCGGCAGGGAAATCTATATCTCCCTCAAGATGGTAAATATATATTTCTTCTTCTTTGAGCTTTTTTTGTTCGTGTAATTGTACTAGTAGCTGCCGAAAATTCTGTCTGCCTTTGGGATGTATAAACACAGAGAATGGTTTACCAATTAAGTAAGATTGACGTACATTTAGCATTTGTGCTGCGGCATAGTTAGCTTCTAAAATTACTCCTTGAGTATCTGTGACTAAATATCCTTCTGGGGCAAAATTAAATAAATCCTGGTAACGTTGACGTTCTGCTTCTACTAAATGACGGGTAGCTAATAATTCTTCATTTTGCAGATGTAACTCTTCTGCTAAAACCTGAGTCTCTTCTAAAGACATAGAAAGTTCAGTCATCGCTTCTTTTAATAAACTGATGGGGTCATCTAGATTTCTGAACTGTTGTTCCTCTTGATGACTACGCTGCAAAAGAGACTCTAAACGCTGATAAGCAAGATTAATCGCTTGCTGAATATTTTCTACGTCCATATTATGCTCCTAGTTTTTAGCTTTGACTCATCTGTCTAGTTAAATGGCTTTTCGTTTTACCATCTCTTGTGAAGATACCATATTCATAACTCTTTCTACATCGGCTATCATTAAAACCGAACCTTGTATCTCCATGCTAATTAAGGGAGTAATCGAAACATAACATTGAATTTGTCTACCCCGACGACTAGTAGCATCTAAAAGCATCTCTTCAAATTGTTTCTTTTTAGACAAGGATTCGCGAATAGGCGATCGCAGTTGCTCAATCGGTAAACCAATATCTAGGCTGAAAAAAGATTTTCCTAATACTTCGTCAGTTCGCAAACCCCACATATCCTCTAGGATATAATTCCAAACTAGAATATTAAAATTCGGGTCAATCACTAAAATACCGATTTGCAGATTTTTAAGAATAGAAAACAGCAACACATTGGAGTAATTGAGTTCATTAGTCCGCTCTCTCAATTCTTGATTACTTGTTTGTAATTCTTCATTAGTAGATTGGAGTTCTTCATTCATTGTCTCCAATTCTTCATTAGTAGATTGGAGTTCTTCATTCATTGTCTCCAATTCTTCATTAGTAGATTGGAGTTCTTCATTCATTGTCTCCAATTCTTCATTAGTAGATTGCAGTTCTTCATTTGTGGTTTCTAATTCTTGACGTGACTGTTGTAACTCTTCTTGCAGTTTAATATAATGTGTAACTTCATTAAAAGTTATACTGACACCTAAAAACTTATTACCAGTATCTGGTAAAGGGCTGACAGCTACATCCAAATACTGAACTTCTTGGTTAGATATACGACGCTCTATATTCGTGAGAGTAATGGGATTAAACTCACTATATACTTTTTCAATTAGCGATCGCAACTCTACAGGTCTATAGGATATCTCTAAATCCTGAAATGGACGATTTATATCTTGATTTGAAAGTGAAAATATTTGGCGAGCTTGCTCATTGATGAGCATAACAATGCCATTAATATCTACGACAATTTGAGCAATACTTGTGGAATCAAAAGCTAGCTCTCGCAACCGGATATGCTGTGAAAATCGACTACTAGAATCTTCTTCAGGAGGTAACATTAACAGCAAACGCTCCCTAAGATTTGCATTTAATACTTTAGTAAATATGCGATTTTTTAAATCTAGTGGTGTAAATAAATTGGTATATAACAAGAGCATCTCTGCTTTTCCTAAAAAGAGATAGCCTTTATCTTTCAATGCAAAATGAAACCGGGTTAAAATCCGTTCCTGACTTTCCGCATTAAAATACATCATTGTGTTCCGACACACTAATAAATCTAAACGAGAAATAGGAGCATCTTGAAGTAAATCATGACGACCAAAAATGACTGAGCGACGCATATCCTGGCGAAAAATATAATGGTTTCCCACTACCTCAAAATATTTTTGTCGAAATTCTGGGACAATTTCTTCCAAGTCTTTGGCTGAATAAGATGCTAGACGGGCTTGATTAAGTGCCTCTTCATCTACATCAGTAGCATAAATTTTCACAGATTGGCGAAATTCCTCAATACCCATAATTTCTGCCATGAGTATTGCTATAGTATAAGCCTCCTCTCCAGAGGCACAACCTGCGCTCCAAATCCGAATCTGTTCAGAACTTTGTTTATTATTGATAATTTTGGGAAATACTTCTTCTGCTAAATATTTCCAGGGTATTGGGTCCCGAAAAAAACCTGTGATATTGATTAAAATCGTATTGAATAAATAAATGAATTCTTCTGGGTAAACTTCTAAGTAATCTAAATAATCTTCAAAATTTTCTATTCTTAGCGACTGCATTCTCTTTTCTACACGGCGTTTTAAGGTAGAACGCTTATAACCAGAGAAATCAAAGCCCCGATTTTGACGAAGATAACCCAGTAGTTTTTCAAATTCAGGATCTTTCTCTAAATTGGTCATTTTTAAGCACTAATATTGAACTACTAGAAAAATTAATTTTTACCAGTACTAATAATAACTCCCAGAAAAATTTCTTGTTGATTTTTTTACAAAAAATTACCTTTAACTCTAGATTTACTGAGATTTCACTCCTGAGTCGTGGTGTAGTAGGTTAATTTTCCGTTTCTAGTATTTGCCTTGCTTCTGAGAGATGTTTTTTATACTCTTCGTTTAATGTAGGATATTGTAGATTCAGTGATTCTAATTTTTGGCAGATAATATCAGCTACAACTAACCGAGTGAACCATTTCCGATCAGCGGGGATGATATACCAAGGGGCGAACCCAGTACTTGTATTGTTAAACATCTGTTCATATGCTTGCATATAATCGTCCCAAAAAGCACGTTCACGCACATCATCAACTGAAAACTTCCAATTTTTTTCTGGGGATTCAATTCTGGTCCATAAACCGCTTTTTCTGTTCGGCTTTAGAGACATTCAGAAAGAACTTAAGAATGATAATTCCATTATTAACTAAATACTTTTCAAAATTATTAATTTCCTCAAACCTCTGTTGCCAAATTTGATTATTTTTTGCTATATTCGGCAATTTTTGCCGTTGGAGAATTTCCGGATGTACACGAACTATTAATACTTCTTCATAATATGAACGATTAAATATTCCCATCCTGCCTCTTTCTGGCAAAGCTTTAGTTGTCCGCCATAAATAATCATGGTCTAATTCTTCCACACTAGGAGCCTTAAAACTAAAAACTTGACATCCTTGAGGGTTAATCCCAGACATAACATATTTAATGGTGCTATCTTTACCAGCAGCATCCATTGCCTGAAAAATAATTAATAATCCATAAGTGTTTTGAGCATAAAGAATATTTTGATAATTCGCCATTCTTTGAATATTTATTTGTAGTTTTGTAGCCGCATCAGCTTTTTCATGAAAATCATCTTTGTAAGCAGGATCATAGTCTTTTTTTAAAGAAATTTTGCTATGAGGTGGGACAATGAATGCATCATGATTCATAATCGAAAATCTCCTAATAATTAAAACATTAAAAGTAAGGAGTGAAAATACAAGACAAGGGGCAGATGGAGAATATTAAAAATATATCCTCCCCATCTCCCCATCTCCCCATCTCCCCATCTCCCCCCTCTTGATTAGATTGCAGAAGACTGCAATTTCTCTAGTTTAGCTAAAACATCCCGACTATGAATAATGGGGTTGACTTTCAAAAAAATATCTCGAAGGATACCTTGAGGATCGATAATAAAAGTATGACGCACAGAAATGAATCCCAACCAAGAGCCATAAGCTTTACTTACTATCCCGGTTGTATCTGCCAAAAGAGGGAATTTTAAACCCTCTGAATCACAAAATTTGGCATGGGAGTTAACATCATCAGCACTGATACCAATTACTTGAGTATTCTTTTCTATGTACTGAGGCAAATCTTGTTGAAAACGTCGTGCTTCAATTGTACAACCAGAAGTAAAGTCTTTGGGATAGAAATAGAGTACTACCCACTGACCACGAAAGTCAGAGAGAGAAATTTTGCCCTCACCTGTGTTAGTTAATAAGCTAAACTCAGGTGCAGGTTGATTAATAGTTGGCAGTATACCACCAATAGCATTAGCTGTAGGAGCAAAGTTTAACCAACTCATCAAAATCAAGCAGGTAGCAAGCAAAATGTTCAGAAAATTGCGTCGTAATATCATATGTTAATTGGAATCTAAACTTAATTTCAGTTTACAATTATTAACCAACACAAATATCTTATAGTAGAATATTGCTTTGCTTTTGCTATATATAGGGACGCTATTCCCTTAATCAACGAGAAAGGTTAGACTCTGTGAATCTACGCCCCTTCATCCCGATTTTTGATAATTCCGCCTCTACTTGGGCTTTGGAGGCGCGATTATTGCGTTGGTTAACATTAATTTGGCTATTTATGGGCTTAGTTATGCTGTTTTCAGCATCCTACCCTGTTGCTGATGCACGTCATCATGATGGATTGTACTACTTTAAGCGACAAATTCTTTGGGTATTTGCTTCCTTAATTGCCTTTAACATCATTGTAAATCTCCCCTTACGGAAAATCTTGGGGGTATCACATTGGTTTTTAATGCTGTTTTTAGTCTTAATCTTCGTTACCTTAATCCCAGGATTAGGGAAAAAGGCCTTTGATGCAGCCCGGTGGATAGCTTTAGGTCCGATTCCGATTCAACCTTCAGAATTAATTAAACCCTTCTTGGTGCTACAAAGTGCCAGTCTTTTTGGTCAATGGGAAAAACTGACTTGGTGGTTACGGTTGAGTTGGTTAGGTGTTTTCGGTCTGGTGCTTTTAGGAATTCTCGCTCAACCTAATTTGAGTACAACAGCGCTTTGTGGAATGACAATTTGGTTAATTGCTCTTGCTGCTGGTCTACCTTACAAGTATTTAGGGGGAACTGCTTTCGGTGGTGTATTATTAGCGATTTTAAGTATAAGTATTAAGGAATATCAGCGCAAACGGGTCATGTCTTTTCTCAATCCTTGGGCTGATGCCACGGGGGATGGTTATCAGTTAGTGCAAAGTTTATTAGCAGTAGGTTCTGGTAAAACTTGGGGTGTTGGATTTGGTCTTTCTCAGCAAAAACTGTTTTATTTACCCATTCAGGATACTGATTTTATTTTTGCTATCTTTGCAGAAGAGTTTGGATTTGTGGGTAGTATGTTGCTATTAGCAATCTTAGCTATATTTGCCACATTAGGTTTAATGGTGGCACTAAAAGCCAAAAATCCCATACATCAATTAGTGGCTATTGGGGTAACAACTGTGATGGTAGGGCAATCATTGCTACATGTTGGTGTGGCTACAGGTGCATTACCAACCACAGGTTTACCTTTACCAATGTTTAGTTATGGTGGTAATTCGATGATTGCTAGTTTAGTCGCTACGGCATTACTAATTCGGGTCGCACGGGAAAGTAGTGAAGCCGAAGTAGTTCCATTGCGAAAATCTGAACCAGAAAATGGTCGTGGTCGTCGTCGATTACCGAAACATAAAGTTTAAACACAACCGTAGACAAGGGCAGGCAAGATGCCTGCTCCACAAGAGTTTTCTAATTTTATTTTTAAAAACCGAGTATTTGCTTTGATTTTTCTAGTACTTCTTTGGGACGAAATGGTTTAGTTAAATATAGGTCAGCACCAACATCAATTCCTTTTTGTTTATCAAATTCCTGTCCTTTAGCTGTCAACATGATAATATAAACGTTGGTCATTTTTAGGTCGTTTTTAACCAGATGACAGACTTCTAACCCACTCATTTTGGGCATCATGACATCAAGAAAAACTAGGTTCGGTTGTTCAGATTTAATAGTTTCCAGCGCTTCTTGTCCATTTCTTGCCGTTAAAAGCTCTACCCCTTCATCTTCTAATTCTTCTAAAGCTTGTTCCATCAAAATCACGATATTCGGTTCATCGTCCACAATCAGAATTTTTTGAGTCATAAAGATTTAATACTGGAAATAGTTTGGCAATCAGATAACATAATAAAAAACACATTCTCTAAATCTTTTTCAAACCGTAGAGTTTTCACTAACTCAGATTCTTCCGAAAAAATAGAATCAATGATAATCATATCAGGTTTGGATAATCGAGCTTTATTGATGCATTCTTGAGGGTCTGAGGCTTCAATTACGTTGTATCCTTGAGCTTGCAGTATATCGGATATATTTTTGAGTGTTGATACATTTTGATCAACAACCAATACCTTTTTACTAGAAGCACCTTGGGAAAGTAGTGAGCCAATTTCACTGAGGAGTTTCTCTGTATCTATAGGCTTAGTAAGATAACGGTCAATCCCAATATGATAACCTCGTTCCTTATTTTCAATAATGGAAAGAATAATGATGGGTAGGTCAGCGGTATCAGGATTATTTCTTAATACTGCTGCTACATCAAAACCATTGATTTGAGGCATCATCACATCTAAGACAATTAAATCAGGACGAGCTGAGTTGATTTGATTAATGGCATCCACACCATCTTTCGCTTCCCGAACATTATAGCCTTCGCTTTCCAGTTTTTGTCGGAGTAGTTCCCGAATATTGGCATCATCGTCTACTACCAGAATGGTTTTATGCTTGTTATTCGGTACTGTACTAGTAGTAATTACATGTTCTTTGAGTTGTTTGAATAGAGCATCGAAATTTAAATTGATATTAACTTTTTGATTACTTGTGTCAATGGGAAGTAAAAATGAGAATGTACTACCTTGACCAATCGTACTCTCTACCCAAATTCTGCCACCATGATGTTCCACGATTTGTTTACAAATGGGTAGTCCTAATCCTGTACCTTTGGGTTTATCTGTTAGGGTATCACCAACTTGACGGAATTTCTCAAATACTTTGGGTTGATCTTCGGGGGCAATACCAATGCCTGTATCAATGACGCTGATGCACACACCATCGTTCTCTTGTTTAACCCGACAAGTCACAAACCCGGATTGGGTAAATTTAACGGCATTGGAAATTAAGTTAATTAGTACTTGTAAAAGCCGATTGCGATCGCCCAAAATTTGTGGTAAATCAGACTCAATCTCTTTCACCATACTGAGTCCATTGGTTTCAAATAATCCGGCTGTTGCATTAGTTGCCCAATCCAATAGTTCCCCCGGATCAATTGTCTGCATTTGCCATTCCACCTTACCGGCTTCCATCTTGGCAATATCCAACACATCGTTAATTAAAGATGTCAGTCGTTCGGCTTCAGATACAATAATAGTTAGATTATTAGATACTCTGGTAATGGTTTTTTGCAGTTTACGATCTTCGTTAGCAAGCAGGGGAAACACATCATTTTCCAGTTTTTCTTGAATTAGGGACGCAAACCCAAGTACAGAAGTTAATGGTGTCCGCAACTCATGAGAAACTGTGGAAATGAAGTCAGTTTTCATGTGATCGATTTCTTTTTCGGCGGTGACATCCCGAATCAGAATGACTGAACCTAGCCATCGTTGAACTTCATCTTGGGAAGGTTGTTTGAAAATAGCAGTTCCTAAAGCTTGTCCAATCCTATCACCAGCTAGTTTGACTTCAGTGGTAAAGATTTCTTGTGACTGTTGGTGAGTTTGTTTGACCAAATCAGCAATTTGGTCTTGGGAAATTTCTGTACAGTTTTTTCCTTTTAGGTCAATATCCCCAAGCTGAAACATTTTTAGCAGTGCTGGGTTAAAGCGAGTGATCAGTCCTGTGGTATCAGTAACGAGCAACCCATCAGCGAGATTATCAATAATAGTAGTCAGATCAGCTAATGTAGCTTGTAGTTCTGTGTCTGATTCTTGCCGTCGTAAGCGGGATATGGCTAATAGCCAGGAACCTACTCCAATCAATCCACTCAGGACAACATAGAACAGCAGTAACCGATGTAAAGAATTCTGCGATCGCGTATTTAAAACAGCAGCAGGAATATAAGTGACAATCTGCCAACGGTAAGACTTAGTATCCACTGTGCCATGACTAGACTCAAAAGCATTTGTGGCTCCGGTACTGGATTTAGCCCCACCCACTTCTACAAGTGGATACAGAGTTTTAAAGGTGAATAATCCATCAGTTGTTTGCAACTGACCTGAATCTGTGGTCGCAATTTTTGACCATGCTGGAGGAAAGGTTTTGGCAAAAGTCTGGTCTTTCAGATTTTGGTACATAAAACCCCACTCATTTTCTGGTTTGGGTCCTTTGAGCCAATAACCATCACTATTGACCAGTAGCATTTCACCTAAACTGGTAGAATTTTCTTTGTTCAGGTTATCGATGAATTTTTTACCCAAGTAATTCATGACAATGATTCCCCGTTTCTGTCCTTGGGAATCAAAGACAGGGGTACCAAAACGAATCATCGGTTTGAGTGGTTGTTCAATCTTACCGCGCTCAATATTCAGATCCAGGGGTGAAACAAAGACTTCTCCTGACTGGAGCGAGAAGGTATCCTTAAAATAGTAGCGCTTGGCTTGCACTTGCAATTTTTCTTCAGGGACAATACTGGGTTCACCTTTGTTAAAGTTAACTCTGACAATTTCTTTGCCAGTTTGATCAATAAAGCGAATCTGGTCATAGAGTTGCTTTTGCTTAGACATGGAAAGATATTCTTTAGCTATAGCCAGTTTCAACTCCGGTGATTCATTTTGATCCCCAGGTTGGTTGAGCAGGGACTGTAGCTCGTTTTGGGTAGAGAGAAACATCAGGTCAGACCTGATTAAATTAAAATCATTAGCTGCCGTTTTTACTTGCAAGTCGATATTACGGCGTTCGTTAATCAAAATCGCCGTTCTTTCGGCGTTACTTTCTGTATGATGAATGATAAATAACACTGCCCCCACCAAGACAGATAGTGGTAAGAAGGTGATCCAGAATTGCTTGAGAATTGCTTTTTGTCTAATTGGCAATAATTTAGAATTATCTAGCATAAAATAATTTTATAGGTGTTAATCAAAAAAATTAATTAATCTGTGTCGATGTCGGTAGGTTGAGAAGAATAGAATCGAGAAAATAAAGTAGCATAAAGCTTGAGAGAAATGGGATACTGCTGGAATATAGTGTAAAGATTATCCGATGAAATCGGATCAATATTGGGATTTTCGGGAGCAAGTCCCTGAATCATTTGAATATGTTGTAATACTAAATCATTAGATTGCAGTATTGGCGTCGTTGAGGAAATAAATCCATCTGGATCAGGTAGAGGATATGATGTCGTGTTGGGAGTGAGTGCATCGTCACCCATATCTTTCAGGTTGTTGACATCTGGGAATGTTCCCTCCATCAAAGCTGAGTAATTGGGTTTTGGAGTCGTTTCCATGATATGACTAACCGGAATTTGAATCCAGAATTCCGTCCCTTGACCTAGTTGAGAACGACACTTGATTATTCCCCCATGTGTGTCTACAATAATTTGTTGACTAATAGCCATCCCTAAACCAGTGCCTTTGCCAATTTCTTTGGTGGTGAAAAAGGGATCATAAATGTGTCGGACTACCTCTTCTGTCATCCCAGATCCATTGTCAGCAATCCGAATCACTACCCATTGATGATCCAGAACTTGAGTCCGAATGGTAATTTGGGGTTTGTATGTTTTCAGTTTTGATGTAGAATCCAACAGAGCAGTTGACTCTTCTAATGCATCAATAGAATTGGTCAAGGTATTCATAAATACTTGATTTAACTGTCCTGGGTAGCATTCGACTAAAGGTAGTTCTCCATAATCTTTGATCACTTCAATTGCTGAACGGTTATGAGCTGCCTTCAAACGATGATGGAGAATCATCAGTGTGCCATTGATACCATTATGAATGTTGACCGATTTGATTTGGGTTTCGTCATGACGGGAGAAATTCTTCAGAGATTGAACAATTTCCACAATCCGATTGCTTCCCAACTTCATGGAATCTAGTAGCTTAGGAAGATCTGCCATCATAAATTCTAAATCGATCTTATCTAGCTCCAATTGCAGAGATGAAGGCGGGATAGGTACGTATTTTTGATACTCGTGCAATAAGAATAATAGATTTTCGGTATACTCGGTAATATATTTTAAGTTCCCGCAAATCAGGTTGACTGGATTATTAATTTCGTGTGCCACTCCGGCAATTAGTTGTCCCAAACTTGACATTTTTTCACTTTGGATCAACTGGGTTTGGGCTAATTGTAAATCCTGGAGGGCTTGCTGAAGTCTTTGGGCTGAAGCTTTAGCTTGACTTGCAACTTGAGTGCTTTGCTCATACAACAAAGCTTTTTCAATCGCGATCGCCGTTTGCGAGGCAAAGATACTCATGAGTTTTAGGTCTTCTGCTTTGTAAATATCAATACTAGTAGTACCAATTGCCATCGCACCTAAAACCCGTTCTTTTGCTTTTAACGGTACACAAATTAAAGAATTGACGTTTTTATGTCCTGAGAACCGAGGGTCTAATCGCACATTATTAATTAGTTCTGCACGACCAGAGAGCATAATATCGCCAATGATACCCTGATTTATTTCTGGCGGATAATTGTCAAAAAAATCACCAAATTCCGAGAGAATTTCATAATTATTTTGATTTTGCTTCAAGAGTAGGATGATTCCCGCAGAAGATGTAATCAACTGACTCATTTCCTGAAGTACCAATTGGGCAATTTGCTGCTTATCTAAACTCGCTGTAAGTTGAGTGGAGATATCCTCAAACAAGTCGATTTCTTGATATCGCTCCAGTAACTCTTTAGCGAGTTCTTTCTTTTCAGTTTCCTGTTTAATGATAAAGGCAAGTAAATCCACGACGATAGTGGACTGTTTTTCTCCAATCACCCAACCGATAATTTCTCCTGATACTTCAATGGGATATCTATTTTCTACGATTCCTTCACCAATACTGATCAGTTTTGTACCATCAACCAGTTCAATATCAATAGGTATGTTGAGTTGAAAAAGTAAATTCTCAAGGAGAGATAACAACTCTTTTTTACGAAGAATTTTCTTGAGGTTAAATACGGACATGAAACACCCCATCTAAGGCAAATTGCAAAATCTCGGCAATTAGACCAATTTGACTCATTTTATCTGCTATGTTTAAGTTTGCCAAGGTAGTGAAGGTGTGACGATAACTATTAGAACCTAGATATAAACGTTTTGGATAGAAATGATATAAAAATACACAAATTGAACTTAGTTTGATTAATTCCATTGTTAATAGGGACTTTCCGAGAGTGTCAAGTCAGTTTGATATTGCATAATAAAGTAGTATACAGCTTTAAGGAAATCGGATAGTGTTGAAATATGTGATAAAGATGAGCAGATGAACTAGTATTTGCATTGGAATTTTCTGGAGAAAGTCCCTGGAGCAGTTGAATATGACGCAATAGTAGTTCTTTGGATTGGAGCATGAGCGTGGTCGAAGGAATGAAGCCCTCTAGGTCAGGATGTATGGTGCTAGAGGTTGGTGTAATGTAAGTGCTGTCATCGTTCCCAGATATTTCCCCTAAAACCAAAGTGGAAGGATTTTGTCCAGAAGCGGTATCCAGAATCTGACTGACCGGAATTTGAATCCAGAATTCTGTCCCTTTACCCAGTTGAGAACGACACTTGAGAATTCCTCCGTGTCTATCTACAATAATTTGGTGACTAATAGCCATACCCAAACCAGTACCTTGACCAATTTCTTTGGTGGTGAAGAAGGGATCGTAAATATGTCGGATTACTTCTTCTTTGATACCAGAACCGTTATCAGCAATCCGAATCACCACCCATTCCTTGTCCAGAACTTGAGTCCGAATGGTGATTTGGGGCTTATATACTGTTAGTTGGGGAGCCTTTGCATCTTCCAAAGCATCAATGGCATTAGCGAGAATGTTCATAAAGACCTGATTTAACTGTCCTGGATAGCATTCTACGAGGGGAAGCTCTCCATAATCTTTGATCACTTCAATTTCTGGACGGTTAATACCTGCTTTAAGACGATGATGAAGAATCATTAAGGTTCCTTTAATCCCATCGTGAATATTGACAGCTTTAATTTGAGATTCGTCATGACGGGAGAAATTCTTGAGGGATTTGACAATTTCCACAATCCGATCACTTCCCATTTTCATGGAATCGAGCAGTTTGGGAAAATCCAGCAAGATAAATTCCAAATCAATATTTTCTAGCTCTGATTGCAAATCTAATGGTGGGACAGGTAAAAATCGTTGATACTCTTGCAATAAGTACAATAGGTCTTGGGTATACTCAGAAATATGTTTTAAATTACCACAAATAAAGTTAACTGGGTTATTGATTTCGTGCGCTAGTCCCGCAATTAATTGCCCCAAACTGGACATTTTCTCACTTTGAATCAATTGGGTTTGTGTCAGTTGTAAATCCTGGAGAGCTTGCTGAAGTCTCTGCGCTGAAGCTTTAGCAAGACTGGCAATTTGAATGCTTTGCTCATATAGGAGTGCTTTTTCAATCGCGATCGCCGTTTGCGAGGCAAAGATACTCATCAGTTTTAGGTCTTCGGCTTTGTAAGTATCGGTAACAGTAGTACCAATGGCGATCGCACCGAGAACGCGTTCTTTTGCTTTCAAAGGGACACAAATCAGAGCATTGACATTTTTCTGTTTCCACAACCGAGGATCAGTTTGGATATCATTGATGATTTCTGCACGACCAGATTGTATAATTTGACCAATAATACCCCGATCTAATTCTGGTGGGCAATTGTCAAAAAAACCACCAAATTCAGCAATAATCTCACAATTACTTTGATCTTGGCTCAAGAGTAGAATCATGCCGGCAGAAGATGTAATCAATTGACTTATTTCCTGAAGTACCAGTTGAGCAATTTGCTGCTTATCTAAACTGGCAGTAAGTTGAGTAGAGATATCCTCAAATAAATCTATTTCTTGGTATCGTTCCAGTAATTCCTGAGCAAGTTCTTTCTTTTCAGATTCTTGTCTTACAAAAAAAGCAAGTAAATCGGCAATGAGAATAGCTTGTGTTTCTCCAATCACCCAACCAATAATTTCTCCTGATAACTGGATAGGATATCTATTTTCTGCTATTTTTTCGCCAATACTGATCATTTTTGTACCGTCTGCCACTCAATATCAATTGGTATTTTAATCTGGGAAACTAAATTTTTAATCAGAGACAAAAACTCTTTTTTGCGAAAGATTTTTTTGATGCTCAATGCAGACATAAGACACCTCATCTAGTAGAGTTTGACAACTGCAAGTAATTAAAGGAAACGATTCATTAGTTTGATATCTTAGCTTTAATTTTCCCAAGATAGAAATATTTTGGTTACAGCATAGCCTAGCGTATCTAGAGAAAACACGAGTTCCCATAAAAGTTCAGAGGTATAGTAATTGATTGATTAGGAATGGTTAGGTGCGCGGAGTATGGTCTAATAAACGCCCCACGAACCCAAGCGTCAGCATGACAATTTAAGAATTTATACCTTTACTAAATTTAACAAGCCGACTCTTTAGCACAACTACGAACCAGTAGAATTTGCTCGTAGTTACGCTTTCAAGTGTTACTAGTAGGGGAAGAAGTTGGCATTTGTAATGGCAAAGAAAGTACATATCGATATCCTGACTCTTGCGAACCTTGAATCGAAATTTGTCCACCATGTAATTCGGCTAACTGACAACTCAATAATAGACCCAAACTTTCGCGAGATAAACTACCAGATGTTTTAGTTAGATTTTGACTATGATGATTAACAGATGTAACTGAATGGAAATTATTGACATTTTCCACCTGTTCTATCGGTGTGGGCAGGTTTTCATCTGGTTCTTGACGATCCGAATCAGAACTATAGGATGCTAAATCAGTTACCATTTCCAACAAAGGTAAAGAATTGAGGCGAAAATAGGGGTCAAGCTCAGTAATACCATCTCCTAACCAGGGATGAGAAACCCATACAGTCATGATAATCATCTCTTCTTTGTAAGAAACATGAATACGCACCACACTACCAGTAGCAGAAAGTTGAATTACACTGAAGATTAAGTGATACAGGATTTGCCTGACTTTATCTTTATCCAAAGGAAAGATGCGACTACGTCCTGGTTCTATCGACAAACGAATATCTTGCTCTCGTCGAGTAGCCACTTCATTGAGGGTATTAATAGCTTGTTGACAAAGCATTTCAATATCCACAGGAGCCAAATTCAGACTGATGTGAATTTTCATCCATTGCACCTAGTTCGGTGATTTCATTAACCAAAGAAAGTAAATAACGCCCACTATGTTGAATAATCTCTACATACTCTCTCTGCTTAGTTGTTAAAGGAACATAAATCTCACGTCCTAATACACTAGCCATCCCCAATACAGATGTCAAAGGTGTACGTAGTTCTTGTGTTAGCTGTGCTAAAAGTTCTAATTTTAGTTTTTTAGTAGAAGTAGAAAAAAGCTCTTTTTCTAAACTGGGTGGATTGATTTTGATTTCATGAAGATGTTCTTGACTGGGTAACACACTAGGATGAGTGTGGGAAATAATTTTAGGACTACTTTTTTCGGGGGTTCTTTGCAGTAATTGGTTGCGCTCAAATTCACTCATGCACCAACGGGCGACAATTTGTAAAAAATCTATGTCTTGGCTGCTAAAATTGCGTGGCTGTAAATACATTACGGCTAATGCACCTAAACAATTGCCATCAGCATCAAATAGTGGTGCACCTAAGTAAGAGCGGATACCATAATTCTGAACTAGTTTGTTTTGAGTAATGGCTGGATCTACGAGTTTGTCAGTGTCTTCAATTACTAATACGCGAAATTTTTCCACTACTTGAGTACAAAATGATTCGTGGCGTAATAATTGACGGCTTTGAGCTAGATGATTCATGATCATTAGTCCTTGGCCTAGTCGAGATAAGCCCACTGCGGATTTGAACCAATGATATTCTTGATCAATAAATCCCAAAATGGAAATAGGTGCTTCCAAATAGTGGGCAGCAGTTTGAGTAGCTTCTTCAAAGACGGGAATTGTTTCTAATTGCCGCAAACCTAAGACCGACAACGCTTTGAGGCGTTGCTGTTCCTTGGTATCTAGGTTTATCCAACCATCTTTGAGAGCAGATAATGTATTTTCAGGCTCTACCATTGCCAATTCTACCTTAATAATTACTTGATGCTGTAATTTATATAACCACTGTTTTGGGGTTAATATTTGCTGCTACTATCTTTAAGCATTCCCCAATTTCACTGCTGATAAACAAATTGGGAGGAAAATTTTTCCGCGACTTTCTGGAGTAATATCCAAGGTTGCTCGCAAATGAGGAATTTGGATTACAAAGATTGTAGATAGAGGTAGATTGATCTAATCATCCATCTTGACCTATCCCTACTGATAGTTTAATAATTCTAAATGTAAAATAGTACACTTAAATACTCAAGATCGGATTTCTGAAAATATACTGAGCTATGAATCAAAAAACCATGAGAGTTCCTTTTGTAGACCTGAGTGGCAACACCGGCCCATCCAAACACAACTAGAACAGACAATTCAGGATGTGGTAGCACAGGGAGATTTTATTTTAGGGCAAGCACTGTTAGATTTTGAAACCGCATTTGCAACAGCATCAGGCACGACTAATGGAGTTGGTGTAGCATCAGGAACTGATGCTATTGCTCTGGGTTTACAAGCTTGTGGTATCGGTGCTGGTGATGAGGTGATTGTGCCAGCCAATACATTTGTGGCTACCTTGATTGGGGTGCTACATGCTGGAGCTAGACCAATTCTAGTTGATTGCGATCCCCAAACAGCTTTAATTGACTTGGTAGCGGCCGAAGCCGTCATCACTCCCAAAACCAAGGCCATTGTTCCTGTACATCTCTATGGTCAGATGGTATCACCATTAGCATTATTAGACTTTGCTAATACCTATAAATTACTAATTTTTGAAGATGCTGCTCAGGCTCATCTGGCCGAAAGAGATGGATATCGTGCTGGTTCAGTGGGAATAGCCGCAGCCTTTAGTTTTTATCCTAGTAAAAACTTGGGAGCATTTGGTGATGGGGGAATGGTGGTTACCGCAGATCCAGATATAGCCCAGAGAGTTAGATGCTTGCGAAATTATGGGGCGGTGCAAAAGTATGTTCATATTGAATTGGGACAAAATAGTCGCTTAGATAATTTACAGGCAGCAATCTTACTAACGAAGCTACCATATTTACCTCAATGGAATCGCGATCGCCTCACCAATGCCCAGGAATACTCTAGTAAATTAGCACCCTTAGCTGCTGCGGGTATTATCCCCTTAGAAAACCAAAGTCACACGGGACAATGCTTATCATCTTTATGTAATTAAAGTGGATGATAATTGTATAATAAGACGCCAAGAAATTCAGGAGGGATTAATAGACGCCGGAATTCAAACTGGTATTCACTATCCAATTCCCTGTCATTTGCAAACAGCATTTAAAGACTTAGGCTATAAACTAGGAGACTTTCCCCAAGCAGAAAAACTGTCACAGCAAATTTTATCACTACCTATGTACCCTGGTTTAACTCATCACCAAATTGAAGAAGTTGTTACCGCAATTACTTCAATTCTCAATAATTCAGAGGGAACGGGGAATAGTGAATAAATATAGTACTCCTATTTGATTTCTGAACAAGATTCCATACTTTTACCCTGTTCCCTGTTCCCTGTTCCCTGTTCCCTGTTCCCTGTTCCCTGTTCCCTGTTCCCTGTCTTTGTAAAATAATTATGACAATCCAGCCAGAATTGAGAAATAGAAACAGTTCAGAGTGGTTAAATCTAGCTATCTTTAGCATTTTGCTACTACTTTATAGTCCTATCTTCATCCATTGGGTTGATGGTTGGGTACATAAAACTATTAGTACTGAACACGAGTATTTTAGCCACGGTATTATTGGTATACCTTACGCAGCTTATTTATGCTGGATCAATCGGAAAAAATGGCAACGACTACCAGATCAAACCCATCTTTTCGGTGTCATTTTATTAATAGTGGGTGGAAGTTTTTATCTCAGTGGTATACCCGAATGGGTTAATCTTTCTTTACCTACGATACTGACAGGACTTTGTTTATGGTTCAAGGGTCTACCAGGGTGGCAATTACAAAAATTTCCTTTATTGCTAGTATTTTTAGCTACTCCGACGGCAATTCCATACTTGATTTCCCCTTATAGCTTACCCCTACAAAGTTTTATTGCTGGGATGGTAGGTTTTATTCTCAATCAATTCGGCATGAATGTGATGGTTTACGGGATAAATCTAGCTATAAATGGCAGAATTGTGGAAGTCGCTCCCTATTGTGCTGGATTGAAAATGTTATTCACTACACTTTATATGTGTTTAATGTTGCTGGATTGGACAAATGTATTGTCATCACGTCGAATTACCATTTCTTTTTTATCAATTGCCACTGCCGCAAGTATATTTGGGAACATTATTCGCAATACCCTACTTACTTATTTTCATGGTTCAGGGCAAAAAGGAGCATTTAATTGGCTACATGCTGGTTGGGGTGGAGATATATATTCAGCTAGTATGTTATTTCTGTTGATACCTTTATTAAATTGGCTCAATCAGAACTTCTTGATTGAGGAAGAATCTTAGGGAGTAACCTTTCCCATTCAGGTCGGTTGGCATCAGTATAGACTTGCTCTTTTCCCATTTACTGAGTTATCTTATGATTCCCTTATCCAAGTTTCTTAATCAAAAGCACTGGAAGAAAATAGTAGTATTATTATCACTACTACTACTGTTAGGGATAGGGGCAGTTCCCGGATACCTGACAGGACATTGGCAATGGCAGAAACCCTTGCCAGTGAAAACTCTTGGGCAACTACAACAAGTTCGTAATGTCGGATTAAGTCTTCCTGGTTGGCAAACTACTGAACAGAAAATAGAAGTAATTGGTGAGCATAAATGGTCTGTACAGCTAATTAATCAGGACAACTCATCCACTCAATCTATGCTACTTTTATTACCGCAAAATAGTCCGAGCAGATCAACCACAAGTAGAGTGGACAGATATAAATAGCTGGGGACAAATTCGTTGGGGTAAGTGGGATATCGCTCAGTATCGTGTAGTTAAATTTACTATTAATCAACCCACAACATTAAAGTTAAATCCACCCATCAAAATAGAAGCTAGGTTTTTTCGAGCTTATGCCCAGCAAAATACCTTTGCGGTTTTGCAATGGTATGCCATGCCAACAAGCGGTCATCCATCACTTTTTAACTGGTTTGTGGCAGATCAATTAGCACAATTACATCAACAACGGATTCCTTGGGTAGCTGTGAGTATTCTCATGCCTATGGAAACTTTAGGGCAGGTAGAAAAATATTTTTCTCAGCTACAATCTTTGGCAGCAACAGTACAAACTAGGTTGAGCGAAGTAGGAAGTTTGTAAGAATACAATTAAATACAATTAAATTGTTCCACAAAAAACAGACATTTTAGAGGCTGACAGTGTAAAATTATAACTTGGCGCCAGTAATATTTAATTCTAGATTGACTGTATCAGTCTTTAGTATTATGATTTTTAATACACAGGGATTCAGCGCTTTATGTTTAGCTAGTATTCAGGCAAGTGTTTTCTTAACAACATCTGTCCCATCTGTGGTGGCACTACCTTTACCATCTCCAGGTCAATCTCTAGAGCTACCCCCTACACCTAGTCCAAATACAGATGTTCTTTTCCCCAGCCTGAATAGTGAAATTTCCCCCCAATTTAGTCGCTACTTTTTATGAACTAGGAGATGCCATTAATGTGGTGGTACAGCGTCCTCCCGTTATCGCTTAGGGATTGGGGATGGGATTAGTGTCTCAGTACAACGATTTTCAGATTTAAGTTTTCAATCGCAAATTAATTCAGAAGGCAACATTGTTGTCCCGCTGTTGGGAACTATTTTTTTACAAGGTTTGAGTTTGAAAGAAGCTGAAGAGAAAATTTATACTAGGTTAAATCGTTATGTTATTAACCCAGTAATATTTTTATCCCTGACAATCCAACGTCCGGATCTAAATTTTCAGGCAGCAATTAGTCCAGAAGGAAATATTGTTGTCCCTCAAGTGGGAACATTATCTTTAAAAGGCTTGAGTTTGGAAGAAGCTCAAGCAAAAATTGCCTTAGCCTTAACTCAAAATCATCTGGTCATTGAGCCGATTGTGGTGGTATCTTTAGTGGGGACAAAACCAGTACAAGTAACGATTACGGGAGAAGTATCTCGTCCAGGAATTTATGCGGTAACATCAACATTGCCACGAGTTCCTGATACCCTCCTCTTAGCTGGTGGGGCTACTTTTTCAGCAGATCTACGGCAAGTACAAATACGTCGCAAGTTCAATGATGGTTCTATAGTCTCACAAAATATAGACCTGTATACTATTTTGCAAAATGGTGGTTCAGTCCCTAATTTGCGTCTCCAAGATGGGGATGCCATCATCATCCCTCGTCGTGAAGTTGGTACTGATAAGGGTTATGATCGCAATTTAATCGCACGTTCATCTTTGGCTACACCCCAAATTAAAGTGCGGATTTTAAATTACGCGGCGGGAGGACTTAGTATTCAAACCCTACCTAATAGTAGTACATTTGTTGATGCTTTAGGCGGAATTAGTTTGGACACTGCTAATCTGCGTGATATCGCCCTCGTGCGTTTTGATCCGGAAAGAGGTAAAGCTGTTACTCAAAGACTTGATGCAAAAAAAGCATTGGCTGGTGATGTTACTCAAAATATAGCCCTGCAAGATAATGATGTAATTGTGGTGGGTCGGAATCTAATTGGTAGAGTTACTAATTTATTAAATACTATTACTCAACCGTTCTTTAATGTTCAATCCTTTTTCCGCTTCTTTCAAAATTTTGGTAGTGGATTCTAAATAAAGATTTTTTGGTTTATCCCCCATTCTTCATGAACAGCTATGACACCACCCATTGTTAAGCGCTATCTCATTGCTTTTGAAAAATATAAGTGGTTTGGAGTTGCTAGTTTTGCTTTAGTTTTAGTTGGGTCAACGGTAGTGGCTATGCAACCCGAACCACCCATTAATTATCTCGCAAGCTCTGCACTCTCTTATACTCGTCCACCAGTTTCTTTTTCTTTGACTGGGAATGCGATTCAGCAGCAAGGGCAAACTCTAAATCAGGAAAATTTATTATCAAATGACGTAATTAAAGCGGTAGCGAAAAAACTTAGTATTAATCCACAAACTATTGGTAGCCGGATCAATCTGACTTTACCTAAAAGGGGTAGGACTGGTGAATTAGAGTCTACTATTATTGAACTAAAATATGCAGATAGTGATTCTAATCGAGCTAAATCTGTATTGAAAGAATTAATGGCAGTGATGACCGATGTAAGTGGTAAGATTAATAATCGGCGATTAGAAGATATTATTAACAAGATTAGTGAGCGTTTACCACGAGCTAAACAGGAATTAGAAGCAGCTGAACAAAAATTACAACTGTATGATCGTCGGGAACGCCCAGCTATACTAGCATCTGAAAATGGTAGTTTACTAAGTGCAATTACTACTAGTCAAAATGGACAGCGGCAACTAGGATTTACCATCTCTGGCATTGATGCTCAAATTCAGAGTTTAAAAAATAAGCTGGGGTTAACTGTAGAACAAGCTTATGTTTCTTCGGCTTTGAGTGCCGATACTATTATTGCCAGCTTGCGATCGCAGATTTTTCAAGCTGAATCGCAAATATCGCTATACCAAAAAGACTTGCGTCCACAACATCCGACGATGATTCAGTTGCAGCGTCAGAAACAAGCAGCTGAAGAATTACTACAGCAACGAGCGGATGAAGTCTTAGGGGGTGGGGGAATAGCCGCACCATTTCGAGGCAATATTCCTGGAATCAGGAGTCAAAGCAGTTTAGACCCGACTAGACAAAATTTAGCCAATCAAATGGTAAATTTACAAACTCAACGGGATACACTGCAACAACAGCTAGCTCAGGAAATTAAACAGGAGGCAAGATTAAGACAGGAGTATTCTTTAATACCTAATAAGCAATTAGAGCGCTCGCGTTTAGAACAAACAGTGACACTCAAAAAATCTGTTTACGACCAAATGCAAACTAAACTCACAGATGCCAAAACCGCTGAGGCGGAAACTGTTAGTAGTCTCACTGTGGCCAGAGAACCAATTGCTATTGCCGAAATAGTTAAACCTAAGAGTGTACCGATGACATTAGCGGTGGGTGGTTTCCTGGGTATAGTGATTGGTGGAGCAGTTATATTTCTATTAGGGTCGATGGAGGGGACGATTAAAACCGAAGCAGATATCCGCAACAGTCTCAAGCAACGGGAAACAGATCTGTTGGCAGAGTTGCCTTTGATCTTAGTTGATGATTTAGAATCTCAGACTATACCAGTGATAATTTCTCCAGATTCTCCTTATCTAGAGTTTTATGAGAAATTAAGGAGTAATTTACGACGAGTGGGTGGCAAAAACCTGAAAGTCATCTTAATTACTAGCATCAGCAAGTATGAAGGTAAGACGACAACTGTTTATAATTTAGGTATAGCTTCAGCGCGTGCTGGGAAAAGAACTTTAATTATGGAAGTTGATTTGCGATCGCCATCATCGGCTTCATCCCTAAAAGTTGCACCAGACCCGGACGCCACCATTCAACCATTACGCTATTATCGGAGCCTGAGTGAATGTATTCGCTTAGTACCAGATGTAGAAAATTTATATATTATTCCCAGCCCTGGTTCGCTCCGTCAATCAGCCGCTATTTTGGAATCAAGCGAAATACGACAGCTGATAGAGGATGCCCGTGAGCGTTATGATTTAGTTATTTTAGATACAAGTCCATTAAGTCTATCTAATGATCCGTTGTTAATTCAACCTTACACTGATGGAATGATCTTAGTAACACGACCCAATCTTACCCAAGAGGGTATGCTAAGTGAAGCTATCGATCAATTAACCGAATCAGAATTAGGTCTATTAGGAGCGATTATCAATGGTGCTGATATTGCCGTGACTTTACCTGAACCCGTCAGAGCAAATTCTGCATCAGAGATAGAATTGGAAATGGTCACCTTCAAACCAGAATCAGAACCAGAACCAGAACTAGAGAATATAGAAAAATTGCCATCAGAAAATCTGGAAAAATCGGAGGAAGTGCCAGTTAGTTTGCATAAAAAGTAATGATGAGGAGTTAGCACTTTTATAGGAAGAATATCAAGATGCTTTGATTTTCTATGTTATAGATTTGCGCCACAAGGGTTAAGTGTAGCGCAAATTACAGTAGAACGGTTTTTAGAGAAAACTTCCCGGCTTCAAGAGCAAGGTGCTACTGAGTGTCGCATTGGGGAGTATATTCGATCAAATTGGGATTCTACAGACGTTTGAATGGCTCGACCAAGTACTTTTAATGTATTACTACCTCTTTGTGTTCCTAAGGTGGAGCGTATACCCAACAAATTCAGCTCCGCAAAATCCTTTGCATTTCCGGTTCCCGCCCATGCTTCACTGGTTTCTGGATCGGGATTTAAAACCAGATCACTACTTGTAGCTATAAATTGAATTGTTGTTGGATTTTCTACTGATTTCAGGAAATGATAGGATCCTTTAACGTTTAACGTTTTTCCACCAGAGGTAATTGTGCCACTTAGGGAACCATCAGTATCATTATTCTTTGTTATCCGTAGGATTTCTCCAGTAAGGGTGTTTTTGTATGTACCAGATATAGCCGCTGCGGCTTGTGCATTACTATGGTATCCACCAAACGCGATGGTTAAGATCAAAAACAAAGCTAAAATTTTACTCAGGGATTTCATAGGACTCTTATTTTGGTTGTGTGTTTGGATAGTGTCACAAATTTTTCGCGACTTCCAAAAAGCTGTTCTTAGAATATTCAGAAAGTAAGGCTCTCTGTAGAAAGTAAATCTCAATGGTGAAACAACTAAGTACACTAATTAATTTCGATTATGTCGGTTCTCAGTCAAATGAGGTACAAAATTTACGACAAAAGCTATACACCAAGCGACTTTCACTCCTGACTCCTGACTCCTTGCTATATGTCGGCTTAATGATACTAGGAATATCGCTATGGATATTTCCGTACTAGTAATAATCCAACTACTAGGTATCAACTAATGACGATATACTAAGTAGAAAAACTTTGGTTTAATAGCCAAGTGTTTTTCTTCCTATACTATTTCCACGTTTCCCGACCCCAATTTCGGAATTTTTCGAGTTAGAGGCAAATTTTCTCTCAAAAAAAATACCCAAAAACGCCATAACTCTTTTCCTGTATAGCTTTGAAGTGTTGCAAATTGCTTTCAGCTTATCTTAGTGCCATTCATACTTGACCATTAATCTCGACCAAAAAAATTAAATAACGGTGCAAGAATCATCCCAAAAATAAAGCCGCCAATATGTGCCCAGTAAGCAACTCCCCCGGTATTGATAGTCATCTGGGTAGCGGTTTGTAAACTAACTAGACCAGAAATCAAATTCTGGATGAAGAAAATACCAATTACAAACACTGCGGGAATATCAACCGTAGTGATAAAGAACCCCAAGAAAATTAAACTGGTAATTCTGGCATTAGGAAACCAAATAATGTATGCACCTAAAACTCCTGCAATTGCTCCACTAGCCCCCAAGGAAGGAATAATAGAATACATATTTATAGACCATTGACATAAACCAGCTAAAACACCGCAAGTCAAATAAAAAATTAAATATTTGAAATGTCCTAAACGGTCTTCAATATTGTTACCAAAAATCCAGAGATACAACATATTAGATATTATATGTAACCATCCTCCATGTAAAAATTGGGATGTAATTAAAGTTGTCCATTCCCCGGATAAATTAGCAGTGAATTCTTTAGGGACTAAGGCATATAGATGAAGAAATTGCTCTAGTTCTTCTTCCGGTAGTCTCAATTGATGAAGAAAAACTAAAATATTTATCCCGATTAATCCGTAAGTAAAATACGGAGTTGTTCGTGTATGGTTATTGTCGTAGAGAGGAAACACAAATATTTTTCACAAATCAGGTATGACTGTAATATAACTTGTTTGACTGGCATCAGAAAAGTCAAATAATTACATAATAGTATTATTCATAAATAATTAGTGGAGCAGGACCGAAAAGCCTGCTATTAAATTCAGGCAGGCTTTTCGGCCTGCTCCACAGATTTAGCATGAAGTTAGTTTAGTTGGTTTGTATCTTGCCAATCAGGGGGTAATACATAGATAATTAAGTATACGCGCTGGGATCAAATATGGAAATCAACCTGAAACCAATAGAAATACTTATCCTCAAGGTGCAAGAAACTGTAGCTGAGACTCAAAATTTATCTAACCAAGCCATTTCTCAGATAGCTGCTTTAGCAGATGAAGCACCTAGCGCCATCGCCAGTGCTAGTGTGATTGCTACCCAAGAAGCCTTGAAAATGGCATATCATCTCCGCTTTGAAAATTTGCCATTAACTTTACAATTAAAATTTGCCAGAGTTGGAGTCCGTGATGGCCTCCGTAATATTCAAGAAGCTGCAAAAGTATTTGAAACTATTCCGGCACAAATCCGTGCTCAACGCCAGAAGCCATTCGCAACTTTTGTCAGGATAAAGATTGGAGCCATATTCAATCACATTTTCATGGTGGAGGTAGTGAAGCGGCCAATGGTATTTTTGAACAATTTTGGATTAACCGCGCTCGTGGTAGTGCAGATATGACTTCCGAAGAACTTGCAGTCGCTAGACAAGTTTTAGCGGATGCAGCTTTTAAAGCCGCAGTTTCTCAAATAGTTCAAGCCGTTATTCAAGGAGCGATCGCCGCCGCAGTGATTGAGTTAGTATTTTCCATCTTAGAAAATTCACTATTATGGATTGAGGGTAAGATTACACCACAAGAATTAAGTGAAAGAGTCGCTCTTGCTACTGCTCAAGCCGGAATTTCTGGAGGTGTAATTACTGGAATTCTTGTAACAATTTGTATGTTGTTTCCACCAATTGCTGCTCTTTTGGGTGCTGCTGCTATTCCCCTCGCCATTGCAGGTATTGGTTTTATGGGAATTCGGGCTTGGGAAATCTTCTGTCATGCTGATCGTTTGTTTGCTATTACTACCCAAACACAAAAGCTTTTGGGGATAGAAGCAGTAACAAATTAATTTAAGGGTGACTTTTTTCTCCCCATTCTTTGAGCCAAATATAGTCTTCTCGTCGTGTAATTAGCCAAATACACCAAGTCAACGCCAGAATAATTTCCCTAAAAATAGGGAGACTAGCAAAAGCTACCACTTTTGCTTTTCGACGTTTAGAAGGTGTATTTGAACTCAAACTACCAGTCCGAATCCGATATTTCAAGAGTGTTTTCGGGTATCTAACTTTACGAACTATATTATTCGTTCTGATCCACCATTCACCATCTTCGGCTGTAGATAATGAATCTTGAAATGGATATTGCTTCATAACTTCAGTACGTACTAACCATGAAGAAGGCATTGGCAGATGCTGTGCAAATGCATAAGCGCAGATTTTACCACCCTCATTGACCAGATAATGATCACTAGCGACAAAATCACTTTTTGTGGTTTTTGCCCAAGCCAGCTGTGCTAGGGTTTTCCCAATACACCAAATATCATCACCATCGCAATAAGCAACCCAAGGCATTTTCACATAATCTAAAGCTCGATTCCGAACTGCTCCTAAAAATGCCATTGGCATCCGGACTATGATTAAACGTGGATCTTCCTTCAGAGTTCTGATCGTGATATCTATCCAACTATTATTTTCCTCGACACAAAGGATAACTTGGCCAATTCCTGGGTCTGCAAGTACTGCTTCCACAGTTTCAAATATAAATGGTTTTTCAGCGTCAGTCATTCCTGTAATAATGGCAGCTACGTCTTGATTGTTACATTTATGTCCATCTAGCATATTTTAACCCCACGTATTTATCCTGGATTAACGATTCAACGCCCTAACATTTTATCCCTAAGATGCTTGATGCGATCGCGCAATTTTCCGGCTTCTTCAAATTCTAATTTCTTCGCAGCTTCCTTCATCTGTATTTCCAACAGACTAATCAATTCGGGAATTTTCTCTAAAGGTAAATCATCTACTATGTTCATCAACTATTTTTAAATCTGTTAGCATTTAAGCGTCTAGATATATCTAAAAACGATAAAATCGCATTACTAGATTTTTTACCAATAGGTTGTGGTGTAATTCCATGTATTTGATTATAAGCCATTTGAATTCCCCGTCTTCTATCGGTTTCATCAATGGCTTTAATCATGCTATTTGTTAAATTATCTGCATATAAAATTGCCTGTCCTCGAATATGACGTGCAGCACGACCAATAGTTTGAATTAAAGAACGTTCTGCTCGTAAAAAACCTTCTTTATCTGCATCCATAATTGCCACTAAAGAAACTTCTGGTAAATCCAAACCTTCCCGCAGTAAATTTACCCCAACTAATACATCAAATTACTCCATCTCGCAAATCTTGTAAAATTTCAATGCGTTGAATAGAGTTAATTTCTGAATGTAAATATCTGACTCGAATCCCCTTTCTTGCAAATACTCAGTTAAATCTTCCGCCATGCGTTTAGTTAAAGTAGTAATTAAAGCTCGTTCATTGACGGTCAACTCTATCTTTAATTTCTCCTAATAAATCATCAATTTGTCCATCGGTGGGACGCACAAAAATTTCTGGATCAACTACTCCAGTTGGTCTAATTACTTGCTCAACTATATTCTGTCTTCCGATATTTCTATTTCCCAATTTCCAGGCGTAGCAGAAACAAAAATACATTGATTTACTTTTTCCCAAAATTCATCGGCTTTTAAAGGACGATTATCCGCAGCACTAGGAAGTCGAAATCCATGATCAATTAAAACTTTCTTTCTGAGCTTGGTCACCATTATACATTCCCCGAATTTGGGGAACTGTGACGTGGGATTCATCAATAACTAATAACCAATCTTTAGGAAAATAATCAATTAAACATTCTGGCGGTTCTCCTGCTTGTCTTCCTGCTAAATGACGAGAATAATTTTCTACACCATTACAATAACCCACTTCTTTCAACATTTCTAAATCATAACGTGTCCGCTGATCCATTCGTTGTGCTTCTAATATTTTTCCGGCTTTTTCTAAAGTTAATTTCTGCTGTTTTAATTCCGCTTCAATATCTTGACAAGCTACATTCTAATCGTTCTTCTGGGGTAACAAAGTGGCGTGCAGGATAAATATTTACAGCTTGTAAACTGCTAATAATTTCCCCTGTAACTGGGATCTATATAACGAATAGCGTCAATTTCATCGCCAAAAAATTCAACGCGAATTATCCGATCTTCATAAGCAGGAGCAATTTCTAAAACATCCCCTTGCACCGAAATTTGCCTCGACCCATTTCTATATCATTGCGACTGTATTGGACGGATGTCTAAATCCCGTAAAATCTGACGCTGATTAACTTCCATCCCGATTTCTGAACGAAATTGCTGCTTTTAGATATTCAGCGGGCATCCCTAAACCATAAATACAGCTAATCGAAGCCACTACAATCACATCACGACGTTCAAAAAGCGATCGCGTTGCCGAATGTCGTAGCATATCTATCTCATCATTAATTGCCGCTGTTTTTTCAATATAAGTATCCGTACGGGAATATAAGCTTCTGGCTGATAATAATCGTAATAACTGACAAAATACTCCACTGCATTATGGGGAAAAAATTCTCGTAGTTCATTACATAATTGAGCAGCGAAGGTTTTATTATGCGCTAATACTAAAGTCGGTTTTCCCACCTTTTCAATCACAGCGGCTACAGAAAATGTTTTTCCCGTGCCTGTGGCTCCTAGTAGGGTTTGATACCTATTATTTGCGGTTATACTGTGGACAAGTTGGGCGATCGCATTAGGTTGATCACCAGTCGGCACAAAAGGAGCTTGTAGACTAAATTCTGGCATACGGTTTTGCTAAACTTACCCATTCCTATTATAATCGAATTTTTTTTCGGGACGGGTTTTTGTGCTGTACTTAATTATACATTATTGTGGTAAACCAGTAAAATTAGATAACTATCACAGAGCAAAGTAAAGTTAAATACGAGAAAATAGAGTTGGGAAGAGATTATGGTACTGAAGTTGAAGTTGTTTCTGGTTTAACTCCAGATGCAACATTAATTACTAATCCTGGTGATGGTCTTCTAGAAGGTAAACCTGTGAAGATAGCTGTACCTAAATCTAAATCTCAAGAAAAATAGATTGCTATATGGGGGTAGAGCAACAATTACAAACTTATCAATAAAGCTTTTTAATAAAATGATTAAAGGTCAAGAAAACTATCTGGTTTATGGGCTGCTTCCTGACTGCCATCATAAAAGTTCTTGACTAACAATTTTGATTTATCCTGCTGTGATTACCACTTCAAAGTACCAAACTCAAAAACGAGATAATACCAAACGGTACAATCACAGTAGAATTAAATGGTAGATACCAAACCCCTCATCTCCCCTCAAGAACTCTTAACTTTATTATCTAAAAATCATCCTAAAACTGTTATCATAGATACACGAAGCTCCGAAGAATATGTAATGTCACATATTCCTCAAGCCATTAATATTCGGGAATTCTTTACTTACCTTTTAGATAATTCTCATCCAGAAGGACTGCGAAAATTACAAGAGTATTTTACCGATATTTTGAGTAAAGCGGGAATCTCAGGTTCAGAAAATTTAATTGTTTATGAAGATACTTTTAACCAAGGTTATGGACAATCTTGTAGAGCTGCTTTTTTACTCCAATATTTGGGTTGTTCTCAGGTATCAGTGTTACATGGAGGATATCAAGCTTGGTTAGCTGCTGGTTTACCTATCACCATCGAAGTACCGCAACGGGAAAATCAGATTTTTATACCATATCCCCAACCAGAGCTAATGGTGACTACAACCGAAATGTTGCAAGCACTTGACAATCCGAAAATTCTTAAATTAGATGTGCGCGATCGCCTAGAATGGGAAGGAACAAGTTCTTCTCCCTACCATCCAGATTTTTGTCCACGAAAAGGTAGAATTCCTAACTCAGTGTGGCTAGAATGGCATTTGCTGATGAATTCAACATCTTCAATTCCCATGTTCCGCTCACGGACAGAAATTCTCGCCATATGTGATTCTGTGGGGATTAATCCTACTTCTACTGTGTATATTTACTGTTTTAAAGGTTCCAGGGCTGCTAATACACTCATTGCGCTGCAAACAGTTGGAATTTATGCTAGAAACTATTTTGGTTCTTGGAACGAATGGTCACGGGATTTATCTCTTCCTATTGATAGTACAATACAGTTCAGTTAAGCCGAAAAATGCCTAGAATCCTTATACTGATCTTGCTGAGGTTCCCATTCCAGGTATTCCTCAATGGTCATTTTTTGTGGTTCTTGCGAAATAGCTACCATAAAAAAGAGAATAGAGAAGAGGGAACAGTTCTTGTGGTTCCCTCTTTAATTTTAGCAACTTATCGAGATAGATAAGGGCTTGTACCGCTAATTTCAAACTCACAAGCTCTGGAAACTACCTCTGGCGGTAACTTATCAAAACTAACTAATGGTAAATGTGAGTGATTATCTCAGAAATTCCTTAGCTAATAAGTAACCAGTAATTGTCCAGGTTTGATATTTTCTGGCTTGTTTACCAATTAATCGCCCTTTCTTACCATCATAATATTCTGGCCATTCATCTTCACTTAAACGTGCTTCAGCAATTTCAATCGCATTTTGAGCCAAATGCAATTTCTTAGTTTTCACTGCTGCTGCGGCTAACATCCACATTAAAACCGGCCAGCTTACCAGCATTATGATATGACCAAGGTATATTTTTGGGGTCACATCCTGTTACAACTCGATACTCTTCATGTTCCAAAGCCGGGAAACAGATTTTCATAGGCATATCTCCCACCAAATCATCCCATCGCTTTTCAATTAAATTCATAATTGCTTGGGACTGTTCCTCTGTGGCTAAATCGGAAATTACCGCCATTAAGTTTCCTAGTGAAAAGAAGCGAGTATCTAACTGTGATGACCAACATTACCTGCTAAATAACCACCTTTTTTAGGTAGCCATTTGTCTAACTCATAATAGGGTAAGGAATCCGCATAAATATTAAACAAATTAACAGCACGCTTTACCATATTCTTCACCTTTGAAGCGATAAATTGCATTGAGACGATTAATATCTATCCAATAATGTTGACGAATATGACCACATAATAAAGGTAAGCGATTATCAATTGCAGCAACAATATCTTGATTACCTTTACAAATTAATAGTTCCCGCGCTGCACGCAATGCTGCAAAAAATAGAACTTGAATTTCCAGAGGATGACCATAAATACCCATCCGTCGGTCAATCATGCAAGCTCCATCGGGAACTAATAGCGTCGGATACATATCAAAGCGATTAGCCAAGCAAATTTCCATAATTAACTTAATACCTGTTTGGAATTCAGGTTGATAAGCCAGAGCATAATCTTTTGTAGCGTACTACATAAGCACGCAACAAAATTAACCACCATAAACAAGAATCTACAGGTGTGACTCTAGCGATGGCGTGTTCACCAAAGTCCGCTTCTAAATATTCTTCCCCACCTGAATAATACCACTTTAAAACTAGCTGGGATTAAACCCCGACCAGGCTTATAAGCATCTAAGGCTCTTTCTTTAGGCTGTAACTTTAAGGTTTCTTCCAGGAAATTCCGAACAACATCTGTTCTACCTTTAATCAAAAAGATTAAAGCTGAAGAAACAAAATCTCGGACAAAACACTGGTCATAATTTAATGCCTCTACCGATGGATCATAAGCAGCTAAAGTACCTACAGGACGTCCTTGATAGTAGAGGATTGAATTCTCCAGCGTTTGCCATGCCTCATGTTCTATATTTTCAGTCGCGCTTAATTCATTTAGTTGCATCGCCAGAATAACTCCATTTAGCTAGTAAATTTGTGGTAGATGCGCCTTCTTTCTTTTTTTCACTATTCTCAGCATAACAAAAACAGTTTTTTGAGAATAGCGAATATTAATAACTTTTGAAGAAATAATCCAATACTAACAGACGGAGTTGCAGATATTTATGCAACGTAATTAACAATTAATTAGCCTTTAATCAATTATCATGAGGATGAATTACAGTTAAACATAATTGGTCTTCAACCGAGAAATGACACCTAAAAACATTTTCATGAGATATATTTTTAGATTATCCATTACCTCATTTTCAATCTCAGAACTCTGCTTTTTGGAATCAAAAACATATTTCTGGTACTGTTCAAGATTTCTGTGAAGTTTTAATCCTTTACAGTATAATTACTTGATGAGGATTTAATGCTGAGACTCTAAATTAGACCTTTCCCCCCATAAATTATCAATCTATAATGTTTTTTCTAAATATGCAATAACAGTACTTAAAAAAAATATAGCCAATAATCCTTAAGGGTTATCAATTCTAACCTATTCAGCCAGTCAAAGACTATATCCTGGTGGACAATAGCCATAACCTAAATTAATTATAGTTAATAAATTTTGGCTATGCTGGAGAAAAATTGAGTAATTGCACTTAAATCAAAAACAAATTGCAGAAATCGAATGAAATTGTCTATATTTGCTTGATAAGTTTTGTTTTTATCCTTTCGTAACATAAATATATATAATTATCAAGTTTTCTTGATAATAGCTGTAACTTAATATACAAATCGCTGTCTAATTAAAAAATGTTATCGAGGAATTCGCTTTAGGTTCTGAAATTGTTGATAAGCCAGATTAAGTGCTTGCATTGACGCTTTAGCCCTGTCAGTAGGGTTAATATCAGGGTGATATAATCTAGCTAATCGACGGTAAGCCATTTTCACAGCTTGAGGATGAGCAAACTCATCTACCCCTAAAATTTCCCACCATGCTCTGGATAGAATAGTATCAGGTTCTCTGAAGGTCTGATGTTGCCAAATTTTGATACCAACACCATTCCCACCACTAATCAGAGTTTTACCATCAGCACTAAAAGCTAAAGGGCTAGACCCAGAGAGTGTTTCCCATAATTCACCAGTGGGTAAATGCCAAAGTTGAATTATGCCATCATGGCCACTACTGGCGAGGATTTTTCCATCCGGGCTAACGGCTAGAGATAAAACCGCCGTTGTGTGTTCAGATAATAGAGATTGTAATTCCCCAGTTTCAAGATTCCATAGATAGATTTTTGCGTCTGTGCTACCGCTAATTATCGTTTGACCATCAGGGGTAATCACCACTGTATTCACAGCACCTAAATGTTGATTGAGAACCAAACGCTCTTGACCAGATTGTAAATCCCAAATTCGGAGAGTTTGATCAGCAGCACCACTAACCAGAGTTTTACCATCAGCACTAATAGCTACCGACAAAACCGCATCTGTATGTCCATTTAAAGTCCGTTTAAGTTCTCCTGTGGAACTTCTCCAAATTCTAATAGTTTTATCACTGCTTCCACTAACAATAGTTCCCCCATCTGAACTATAAACCAATGAGTTGACGAAACCATTATGACTATAGGGAGATTTCAAATAAAAGAAAGTGCGCTTATATTTTTTTGTGTCTAATTCCCAATTGGTGATTTTTCGGTCTACGCTACCGCTAATCAATTGTTTTCCATCGGGACTGATAGCTACAGCTAATACAGCTTCAGCTTGTCCGGGAAAAGTGTATAGTAATTTTCCGGTTTTCAAGTTCCAGAGATGCACCTGCTTATCGTTACTGCCAGTGATAAAAGTGCTAGTATCGGGATGGATGGCGATCGCATTAACATCAGCCGCATATCCTTGAATAGTTTTGACACATTTCCAAACTTCTGGTGGTTGGGTAGAGAGAACTTCCGTTTCGGGTTCAATATCAGGAGTTGAAGATTGACTTTTGAGTTTTTGTAACTCCTCCTCAATTTCCAAATCAGCAAATTTTTGATTTAAATCCTCCCCAGATAAAAATCGCTGTAACTCCATCACCGCAGCACTGTAGTATTCCATCTGAAGGATTTTTTCTTCCATCCGGTCAAAAACTTGGGTAGGAGTTTCTTTAACTCCTGATTCGTCTAATAACTTAGCAATACCAAAAGCCGCAAGTCCCACGACAGCACCAAATCCGGCCATAGGTACAGCACCAATACCAAAAGCCAAACCAATTTTTGGTGCGACAATTCCCATTCCACCGACAAAATTATAAACTCCAACTCCACCAACAGCACCAATTCCCATTGCACCAACTGCTGCTGCGTCTCCTTGAACAGCACCATATATAGCAGTACCAACCACAGCACCAGCAGCAGTTAAAGGAATTGCACCAATTCCCACCGCACCAAATCCGCCCGCTAATCCTATTCCACCGACCGTTGTGGAAAAACCTGCACCAGCTATAGTTCCACCAACAATGAATGCTGTACCTATTTGGGAATTGGATGTCATGAGATTATCCCCTGAAAACTCCTGTTATATTCCACACCGATAATAAAATATAATTTTCAAATCTTTAAAATAATGGTTTATCAGCATATAACATACGAAGAGAACGCAACTACGAGCCAGCAAAATTTATTCATAATTGTGCTGTCTTCGCCAACTTCTTAAATTAGCAAAGGTATTAGTTTTAGGAATATAAAAACCCCTTAGGAGAAATTTGGCTAAAGGGTTGTTGTTATATTATATTGAGCTATGCATACCTTTACCGCGATTGCAATCAAAACACAATGTTTGTAAATTACTCATATCATGACTGCCTCCTTTAGAAAAAGCTACTTTATGATCAACCTCTAGGATGACTTTTGGCGGACTTTTACCACAAGAAACGCATTGGTGAGCATCTCTTTCTAGAACTGCAAAACGAACTGATAAAGGAATATAGCGTGATTGTTTTTTAGTTTTCTGCTTGATTTGAGATTCAAGCTTATTAGCAGGAGCTTTTTTAAGCTTGGACTGTTTGGGTTTATTAGTTTTTTCACCGTTAGCTTGAGATACTAAATCCCGAAGGATACCCCGCACAAATTTTTGCAGTGGATTACGAGGCTGTTTTGCCATCTAGCAAGTTATTCAAAAAATACCTTTTTTACAGTCCAAGCTGTTAGTCCAACTGTAGCTACAATTCCAGCCGCAGGGAGTGCAACAACTGTTGTAGTTGTCAATCCTAAAACGCCTAAAATTCCAGGAGCGCTAGAGGTAATTGTAGCTACCGTAATTGTTCCTAGAGTAGCTGCTGCTGTTGATGAAGCCGCAGTAATTTTTACAAGCATTAAGTCTTCCGAGTTTAGCATTTACTTAATTTCCTATGTTACTTTTAGTCAAAAAGTTTCTTCAATCCATAAGCAGCAAGTCCAACTACAGCACCAGCAGCTACAACTGGAGCGGCTCCAATAGCAATACCACCAAATGCTCCTGCTAGACCCATATTTCCGACGACAGATGCAACTCCTACACCTGCTACTGCTCCACCTGCGGCAAATCCCGCAGCTTCTTGGGCATTGTTACTCATTATCTTTTACACCTTAAATTGAACGTATTTATAAAAATAACATACCTTTTTAAATACAAGCTTTAGTGTAAATACTTAATCAATCAAATTATCAAAAACTATATATTTTGCTAAAAATACATAAAATTCAGCTTCTTAGCAACTTCTTCCTTCCCCAATCTTCTTTGCAGTAAACGAAAGACAGTATCTTAATAAAAGCACCATCTGCTTGAAACTCTCAGGTCTAAAGACGCCCTCGATTCTGCTGACAGAGTTAGGCTAAAGGTAAAACCCAAAGTCTAATTCTCGCTACGGCCATCAAGCACCGTCTACTGAGTTGGTTGAGTAAAATACCCAATCTTCCCGCTACTTTTGTCAAAATATTGGCCGCCCCATTGAGGTCGGCATTGATAATTGAACCATCTGCTGATTGATACAAACCACGTCTAATTCGTTTTCCACACGCTTTCCACCCTTCTGGCTTAGAACCATATTCGGGTAGGGAGTCTCCATCTAAAAAACTGGCTTTAGAAGTGTACGCTTCTTCTGTGATTTCAAATCTAATTCCATGTAAATCACAAAGCTGTTGTAATCGGTCTTTGAGTTTACCCAGAGGCATTTGTACAAATTTCTGATTGTTCAAATTCCCCATATTGGCATTAGTTTTAAAGCCTTGATTCCAACCAATTACCAATGTACCAATACCATATTTAAGGCAATGGTCGATAATCAATCTCGCAGCTTTATTAATGCCGTCACGCATTTGGTGATTACGCTTTCTGGTAATTCTATCTAACCAAGCATCCCAATAATCCTGGGCTTGTCCTTCTTTGCGAGTTGATACCTTTTTGTTGTATAGCTGATTCATAGCTTTCATTTGCCGTGAATCAATTAAAAACGAATTACCTAAAGTATCTATACAAGCAGCTAAGTTATCTGCTGTACCCAAGTCAATTGACAAGGCTTGATTGATATATAAATCATGTTCTTGTTTGCTTTTCTCGTAAGATAACTCCAAGTAGAAAGCACCATTCTTAGGAAGAATAGTAAACTCTTTCACCTTTGAGTAGTCAATATTTGATGGCATTGGCAGGAAAAATTCAGCTAGCCCGAACCATCTTTTAACTGTTAATCCGAGAGGAAACCTAATCATTCCATCTAGTAAAGTTGGTCTACCCGCACCTGTATTATGGTAAGCGAGTTTAAATAACTTAGCTCCGTCCAAATAATCTGGTGGCTTGGGTCTGAAATTAAGTTCACCCCGCATGAATTTTGCTTTTAATTCCTTGAACGACTTAAAAGCTTCGGTGACAGAAATTAATGTTTGTTGTGCCACCACTGATGGGATTGAACTAAACAAAGTATTTTTAACTATGCTTTGTTCATAAATCAGGTCAAACTTTCCTGTTAATAACTTACCAGTCTTAAAAAGTATTTGACGGGCAAAATAAACACCTGTGTTATACAATTTCCCCGCTCGTTCACAAAGATATTCTAGAATAGCTTTGGTTTCTTGATCTGGATGAATAAAGACTTGCTGCACTCCCCTTAAATGTTTCTTTTTCGCCATTCTTTTTAATCGTTTTTCTGATTACTAATATAACATACTGGTAATCCATATCGCAATAGTTTATAATCAAAAAAAACAATGCGGTTTTAACCGCACGGGTCGCTTATATCTCAGCCCTAAAGGGACTGAGTTTTACGCTTACTGAGTATCTTATAAACCGAACAAATTATGATGACTGACCTAGATTCTCATAAACACAAAAAAGCCAGAGCACTCAAACCCACCAGCCGACGTCCAGCCAAAGAACTTTGTAGCGAATGCGGATTGTGCGATACATATTACATCCACTACGTCAAAGAAGCCTGCGCCTTTATCACCCAACAAATAGACCAACTAGAAACCCAAACCCATAGCCGTCCCCGCAACCTCGACAACCCGAACGAACTATACTTTGGTGTTCATCAAGACATGATGGCAGCAAAAAAACAAGAACCCATTGACGGCGCACAATGGACAGGTATTGTTAGTAGCATTGCTATTAAAATGCTCAATCTTGGATTAGTGGAAGGAGTCGTCTGTGTGCAAAACACCAAAGAAGACCGCTTTCAACCCATGCCAGTTATCGCTCGTACCCCAGAAGAAATATTAGCTGCACGAGTAAACAAACCTACCCTTTCCCCCAACCTTTCCGTTTTAGAACAAATCGAAAAATCAGGAATGAAACGTTTACTGGTAATAGGCGTAGGTTGTCAAATCCAAGCATTAAGAGCCGTAGAAAAACAACTAGGCTTAGAAAAACTCTATGTTTTAGGTACACCCTGCGTAGATAACGTCACCCGCGCCGGACTACAAAAATTCCTAGAAACCACCAGTCGCTCACCTGAGACAGTAGTGCATTATGAATTTATGCAAGACTTTCGAGTTCACTTCAAACATTCCGATGGGTCTACCGAAACAGTACCATTCTTTGGCTTAAAAACCAATCAACTGAAAGACGTATTTGCTCCCTCCTGCATGAGTTGCTTTGATTACGTTAACTCTCTAGCTGATTTAGTAGTTGGTTACATGGGCGCTCCCTTCGGCTGGCAATGGATTGTCGTCAGAAATGATACTGGTAAAGCCATGCTAGATTTAGTCCAAGACCAAATAGACACCCAACCAGTCACCTCCCAAGGAAATCGCAAAGAAGCAGTACAACAAAGCATTCCTGCCTATGATAAAGGTGTTACTCTACCGATGTGGGCAGCAAAACTCATGGGGGTAGTCATTGAAAGAATTGGACCCAAGGGTTTGGAATATGCGCGATTTTCCATTGATTCTCATTTTACCCGCAATTATTTATATGTAAAACGGAATCACCCGGAAAAACTGGAAGCTCATGTACCCGAATTTGCTAAACAAATTGTCAAGCAGTATAAGTTACCGGAATAGAGTATTCCCAAATTCAATACCTTTGTCAATTTTAAGAAGCATGCGCTAAAGCGCAACTACGAGCCAATTTTCCTCGTTCGTAGTTGCGCTTTAGCGCATGTTGTGAGTTTTTTAAACTAAATATTGGCAGAGCATTAATTGAGAGGGAGTGGAAAGAAAATCCTCCCCTTAACCTAACTTAATGCCAATTTAGTATCTAGACTGTCGATGTCCTCTTACTTTGGGATATCGGTTTCTTTTATGCCGAATCTCCCCGCGTCCAAATCTTTTTCTTCTATCTTCATATCTGTGATGATGTCAGAACTATAAGTTTTTTAAATATGGATTTTGGGAAATTGCGACAACAGCAGATTTCTCTCAATAAGCATAGCTTTATTCTCAATAATATTGAGAATATTCTCAACAACTCTCACATAATTTAACGTAAATAGTTCACTCCAGGGATAGATAAGAGGGGTTGACTTTTGTTGTATATTGTTATGGTATACTCGGAAGGGATTTATTTGCCAAATACGGTTTAGTTAAGCTGAAAAATGCATAGAATCCCGATAATGTCATTCTGACCGGAAGGAAGAATCTCGCGGGATTGTTCCACTCGCTCAGAATGACATTAATTACTTTAGGATATGTATAATTACAGGATTTTTGATTTATTTAGACCAGAGCATACTTGGTTCTTTGGGGGCAACAAAAATAATCTGCATCAATGGCGGCTTCTAAAGCGATCGCTTTTAGCAGTCCATGAGTTACCTCTTAACTTACCATTGAAGTCAGGCGGGCAAGATGCCCGCTCCACACAGACACAAATTGAGCCTTGATTAAATTCTGCCGACTGCATCAATCGCCGCTTCCAAAGCGATCGCCAAATGAGTCCAATGAGTTCCCCCTTGACAATAGACAATATAAGGTTCCCGCAATAGAACTATCGGCAGACAGTTCCAAAGTACTGCCTTCAATAAATGTACCTCCAGCCATGACTACCTGACTCTCATACCCTGGCATTTCATCGGGAATGGGGTCGAGATAAGAACCGATGGGAGAATTTTGTTGGATGGCTTTACAGAAGGCAATCAGCTTTTGGGGCGAGCCGAGTTTAATGGCTTGAATTACATCGCCACGGGGAGCTAAGGGAGCGGGATTGACGGGATAACCCAGTTTGTCAAATACGTAGCCAGTGAGGTAGGTTCCTTTCATGGCTTCACCTACCATTTGTGGTGCTAAAAATAGTCCTTGGAATAACAGACGATTTTGGTCAAAGGTGGCACCACCTGCACTACCTATACCGGGTGCAGTCAGGCGGCAAGCGGCTGCTTCTACTAGGTCAGCCCGACCAGCGATGTAACCACCAGCACTGACAACGGTACCACCAGGATTTTTAATTAGTGAACCGGCGATTAAATCAGCACCCACGGTGGTGGGTTCTTGGGTTTCAATAAATTCACCATAGCAATTGTCTACGAAGCAAACTGTGTGCGGATTTTGTTGTTTGACAATCTGGACTATTTTTTCAATGTCAGCAATTGATAAGCTGGGACGCCAAGAATAGCCACAAGAACGCTGAATTAAGACTAAACGGGTGTTTTCGGTGATACTGTTATTTAAGGTTTGCCAATCTATAGTTCCTTCAAGGGTTAAGTCTAATTGGCGGTATTTTATGCCAAACTCAATAAGGGAACCTTGTCCTGTTCCTCTCAAGCCAATTACTTCTTCGAGTGTATCGTAGGGAGAACCTGCCACTGCTAACATTTCATCTCCAGGACGGAGTACTCCAAATAATGCACAGGCGATCGCATGTGTTCCTGACACAAATTGCACTCGCACTACTGCTGCTTCGGCATTCATGATTTCGGCGAATACGTGATCTAATGTTTCTCGTCCTAAATCATCATGTCCATAACCGCTAACACCGGCAAAATGGTGTGCACCGACACGGTGATGATGAAAGGCATCTAGCACTCGTTTAAGATTATGCTTGACCTGAGCGTCAATTCCAGAAAAAATTTCTAATAGTGCTTTTTCTGCTTGTCGCAGCTGTTCTGAGCTGTTCATTAAGTTCCTCTTTCACAAAAAAGTATAAGTATGCGGACTGATGGCACGTAGCACCTAGCTACGTAAACGGGTCAGGTTTTCTTAGGCTTAACAATTTCTATTTAGGTTACTGCATGACAATAGCTACCTCAAATAAACTTAAAATTAACTGGGTTAATACCCTATTTTTTATCGCGTTGCACATTGGCGCTTTATTTGCTCTACTTCCTAGCAACTTTAGTTGGCAGGCTGTGGGCGTGGCTTTCTTCCTGTACTGGGTCACTGGTGGTCTAGGTATTACTCTCGGATTTCACCGTCTGGTTACTCACCGTAGTTTTCAAACTCCGAAGTGGCTAGAATATTTCTTAGTTTTTTGTGGAACTCTGGCTTGCCAAGGTGGAGCTATCGAGTGGGTGGGTACACATCGCATTCATCATTTACATTCAGATACTGAACCCGATCCGCACGATTCCAATCAGGGCTTTTGGTGGAGTCATATTGGCTGGTTGCTGTTTCACTCCCCTTCTCATGCGGATATTCCTCGTTTTACCAAGGATATTGCGGACGACCCAGTTTATCAGTTTTTACAAAAGTATTTCATCTTTATCCAATTTGCTCTGGGTTTAGGACTTTTGCTGTGGGGTGGTTGGTCTTTCTTGGTTTGGGGTGTTTTTGTGCGGATTGTGTGGGTTTACCATTGCACCTGGCTAGTTAACAGTGCTACTCATAAATTTGGCTATCAAAGTCATGATTCCGGCGATAGATCAACTAATTGCTGGTGGGTAGCTGTATTAGTTTTTGGCGAAGGTTGGCATAATAACCACCATGCTTTTCAATACTCAGCTCGTCATGGTTTGGAATGGTGGGAAATTGATTTAACCTGGATGACGATTCAACTGCTCCAACTCTTGGGTCTAGCGACCAATGTCAAATTGGCAGATACAAAACAGTAATTTGGGGTTTATTATAGTCAATAGTTATATAGTTATGCAATAATATACTATAACTATTGACTTACCCAGAGCGATTTTTACCAGCTACTAACTTAAATACCATTTTCACTACAGATTCCCTAAAAATTTGGATGTTTGTTGTGGTAATTTAGGTTGTGATCATCTGAAACATTAATGTTACAAAGCTTTGCGGCAGATCACTTTTCAGCGTGATTTAGTAAGGGATTTTGTTGTCTCTCAGGTATTCATGACTACATCAGCAATTAAGAACGAGAAATATAGCACTGAGACGACTAACAGCGTCTCTACCAACCTGGGTAGTTCTGAGCTAAAGCTCAAACATATTCTGAAAACTATTCCCAAGGAATGTTTTCAAAAGGATAGCCGTAAAGCTTGGACAAGAGCAATTATCAGTGTTGTGATGGCGGCTTTAGGTTACTTGAGTTTGATTTTTGCTCCTTGGTATCTTTTGCCTTTAGCCTGGATTTTTACTGGTACGGCTTTAACAGGCTTTTTTGTGATTGGTCATGATTGTGGTCATCGTTCATTTGCTAACCGACGTTGGGTAAATGATGTGGTGGGACACTTGTTTATGATGCCATTGATTTACCCATTTCATAGTTGGCGGATTGGGCATAATTATCACCATGCTCATACTAACAAATTAGATGAGGATAATGCTTGGCATCCAATTCGCGAAGAAGTTTTTGCTAGTTGGAATCAAACTAG
The DNA here is from genome assembly GCA_963766435.1 of uncultured cyanobacterium. GTDB lineage: Bacteria > Cyanobacteriota > Cyanobacteriia > Cyanobacteriales > Nostocaceae > CAVXZH01. Next base: position 1,236,778 of record CAVXZH010000005.1, on the reverse strand, counting down.
CCAATCGGCTTTTCAAGCCTTCATGCATTTTCGACTCTGGTGGGTAGGTTCCATTGGACATTGGGCGGTTGTCCATTTTGATTGGCGCAAGTTTAAAGTTAAAGACCAATCTAGTGTCAAACTTTCTGTGGCTGTGGTAGTTCTGTTCGCCGTCATTGTCTTCCCCTCTCTGATTATTACGACTGGAATTTGGGGATTTATTAAATATTGGTTTATCCCTTGGATGGTGTATCATTTCTGGATGAGCACCTTTACGATAGTTCACCATACTATGCCTGATGTGGATTTTGCCCCCGCTCACCGATGGCAGGAGGCGATCGCCCAATTATCTGGTACTATTCATTGTGATTATCCTAACTGGGTAGAATTTCTGTGCCATGATATTAATGTCCATGTCCCCCATCATCTTTCTACTGCCATTCCTTCTTATAATTTGCGGTCAGCTTATCGCAGCATCAAAGAGAACTGGGGAGAATATCTACATGATGAATGTCGGTTCTCTTGGTCTTTAATGAAGCAAATTACAGATGAATGTCAGTTATACAAAACTGATGTTGGCTATAAGACATTTAAAGAATACTACGCAGGAAAATAATTAACCAGGGAATAGGCGATTCCCTGTTCCCTGCTGCGCTCAGATTACCTCTAATCAAATACCGTCTAAATTTACATTCTTAACCAGAACTCAGTGCAATTAGATACAATTAACTTCGAGCAGACTTCTTCTTCTGAATCTTCTGAAGATACAAGTAAATTACCATTTACTCTACAGGATTTAAAAGCGGCAATACCCGCTGACTGTTTTCAGCCCAATACCGTAAAATCTCTGTTTTATTTTTTTCGCGACATCTTGATTGTTGGTCTGCTTTATGCAGGAGCTAATTATCTAGATTCTTGGTATGTATGGCCGATTTTCTGGCTAATGCAGGGCACCATGTTTTGGGCTTTGTTTGTAGTTGGTCACGACTGTGGACACCAATCTTTTTCTAAGCATAAATGGCTGAATGATCTAATTGGACATCTGACTCATACACCCATTCTAGTTCCTTATCATGGTTGGCGGATTAGCCATAGAACCCACCATAAAAATACTGGTAACATCGATAATGATGAAAGCTGGTATCCGGTTTCCGAAAAACAGTATAACCAGATGTCTCTAGTGGAAAAGATAGGTAGATACTACGTCTTTTTATTAGCTTATCCGGTGTACTTGTTTAAGCGCTCTCCCAATAAACAAGGTTCCCACTTTTCACCAAATAGTCCACTTTTTAAACCTTCCGAAAAATGGGATATTATTACCAGCACCACACTTTGGATTAGCATGGTAGTTTTGCTGGGTTTCCTTACCTATCAATGGGGTTGGATGTGGTTATTAAAAAACTATGCTGTCCCCTACATTGTATTTGTAATTTGGTTAGATTTAGTCACATTTTTACATCACACCGAACCAGAACTTCCTTGGTATCGGGGTGAAAATTGGACTTTCCTTAAAGGTGCTATTTCTAGTATTGACCGGGACTATGGTTTTATTAATCATATTCATCATGATATTGGCACTCATGTTGCACATCATATCTTCTTGAATATTCCTCACTACAATCTAATCAAAGCGACTGAAGCGATTAAACCGGTGATGGGTGATTACTTCCATAAATCTGACGAACCAATTTGGAAGTCCTTATGGCGTTCCGCGATTACCTGCCATTTTGTTCCTGATACTGGTAGTAAAGTTTATTACACTTCTTATCATAAGTAAACTTTAACAAGATCAAGTCCGCATGGCGGACTTTTTTTTGTCCAATTTGGAAATCAGAAATTAAAGTCTATGGTGATAACCTGCTTATTTGCCATGCTCCATCATTTAAGGTATATAACAAGCGATCATGTAAACGGCTACTTCGTCCTTGCCAAAATTCAATTTCTGTGGGGATAACTCGTAGACCCCCCCAATGAGGAGGACGAGGAATTTGTTGATTTGCATATTGATGCTGTAATTCTATCCAGCGTTGCTCTAATTCTACTCGACTTGCGATCGCCTGACTTTGATTAGATGCCCAAGCACTAATCTGGCTATTAACAGGACGACTCCAAAAATACTGGTCTGATTCTGCGGCGTCAACTTTCTCTACCGTTCCAGAAATACGGACTTGACGTTCCAACTCTGCCCACCAGAAAACTAATGCTGCTTGAGAATTGACAGCAATTTCTTGCCCTTTATGACTATGATAGTTGGTAAAAAAGACAAAACCCCGGTGATCAAAATCCTTCAACAACAGGATTCTGGCCGAAGGCTTACCCTCTGGTGTAGCAGAAGCCACAGTCATCGCATTAGGTTCAGGTAGTTGTGCCTCTAATGCCTGATCAAACCAGATTTTAAACTGTGTGAAAGGATTGGGGTCTATTTCCTTTTCATTTAAATCTTGCAAAGTGTAGTCTTTGCGAAGGTCAGCGATTGTTTTATCCATGTTGATTTGTTTCCTTGCCATCATATATACTTATACACGATGGAGAAGAAAATATTGATGATCAACACCAGTAATTAAAGCGACTTGGTATTTATTCGTGCTATTTTCTGAAGTCTTACAAAATAGATAACATCAAATGCACCGTTCAGCTTCCCTAAAAAGTTTATTAATTTATGGTCTGAGCAGTCTCAATTATCGCTCTTAATGTCTGGTTGTTATCAGCATTGTTTCGCTATTTTCAACATTCTATTACCATTTTAAGTATTGCTGCTATTTTAGCGTTTTTGCTGAATTACCCAGTCAAATTATTGGAACGAGCCAGAATTACTCGTACCCAGGCAGTAATTATCGTCTTATTACTTACCCTGGCTTTGCTGAGTATTTTGGGAGTAACTCTAGTCCCCGTAGTAGCTGACCAAACCAACCAACTGTTAAAGAAAATTCCGGATTGGTTAAGCTCCAGTCAAATTAATTTTCAGCATTTAGCAGAATTCGCAAAACAGCGCCGTTTACCCATTGACTTAAAAATTGTCAGCAATCAAATCAATGCCAATATTCAAAATATAGTCCAACAAATCCCTGGTGGAGCCGTGGGTTTTGCGGGAATACTATTAACAGGTTTACTTGACGTGGTTTTAGTGGTGGTATTAGCATTCTATATGCTCCTATATGGCGATCGCGTTTGGGATGGGATCATTCATCTGTTACCCTCTACCATTGGGATTCCTTTTAATAAATCCTTAAAATTAAATTTTCAGAACTTTTTCCTCAGTCAGTTACTGTTGGGAATATTTATGATTGTCGCTCTCACACCGATTTTCTTATTTTTGAGAGTACCATTTGCCCTGTTATTTGCGCTTTTGATTGGACTTTCGGAACTGATTCCTTTTATTGGCGCCAGCTTAGGTATTGGGTTAGTCACAATTTTAGTACTCCTACAATCTTGGTGGCTAGCATTACCAGTAGCGGGAGTGGCGATTATGATGCAACAAATTAAAGATAACTTATTAGCACCCAAGTTATTGGGTGATTTTATCGGACTGAATCCGATCTGGATTTTTGTAGCCATTTTAATGGGGTTTGAGATTGCCGGTTTGTTAGGGACGCTAGTAGCAGTACCTATTGCTGGTACAGTCAAGGGCACTTTTGACGCCATCAAAAATAACAAATCTAATAATTTTATCCCCAGCGTACATCTTGGTCATAAATCACCGTTTGAGCAAGAGGAAAATTAGGGTTGATCAAGTAAATATACTTATATTTTATCTTGACTCCTAACTCCTGTTATCACGCTGCTATAGTTCCAAACTATTTTTGCTATTGTAAGGATTTAGCAAGAGTGCATTTTTCTAAAATCCCCTATATTTTAAGCTAAAAATGGATGCTGCCGAGCTACTGGAAACAATTACACTCCTGATTGGCCAAGCTGAACGAGGAGAAATTGATCCTTGGGATGTTCAGGTGATTGAAGTGATTGACCATTATCTAGAACTAATGGCACCGGAGGCAACAACAAGAGGTTATGAAGCTGATTTGTCTCAATCTGGACAGGCTTTTTTATCAGCATCAATGCTAGTATTATTTAAAGCTAATACCTTAATGCAGTTGTCAACTGTAGTAGCCGACCCAGAGAATGTAATAGACGATACTAATATAGATGATGAAAATGGACTATTACATCCAGCTCATCCTCTGCAATTAGAGCGGCATTTGCGCCGTCGTCCAGCAGCAATGCCTCCACCAAAACGTCGAGTCACCTTGCCAGAGTTAATTAAGCAATTGCAAGTGATGGCGGATCAGCTAAAACGGGTGCAGAACGTTAGTAAACCTAACCGTCTCAAGCGTCAACCTAGTGTTCAAGCGATGCGACAAGCCCTAGAGTTAGCACACCAAGAAAATCTGACGGAAGTAGCTGGAGAATTAGAACAGGTGTTACATCTTTGGGCCAAAGAGCTACCTCTAGAACAAGATTGGTTGAATCTAGAACAATTAGTAGAGTTGTGGTCACAAACCAAATCACCAAATGAAAATAACTTGGCTCATCACTCTGAACACAGTCACCTAGTTAGTGTTTTTTGGGCGCTACTGCTTCTCTGTGCTCAATCGAAAGTAGAGCTATTACAAGAGGAATTTTACCAGGAGATTAAAATTCGCTTACTAACAAATTCAACCAATGCTGAGAAATGTTGAAAGCTAGCTATGAACCGTGTCAATTTTAGATTTTAGATTAAAAATGGTTTCGGTTCACGCCCAACCCCCCTCGTGGTTAGGTTAATCCCAAATCGGCTATCGAAAATCCCTAGACTTTGGGGGGACATATTTCAGCAACACCCAAAATCCGAGTAAATTGAGAAGATAGTTGACAGTTAAACTATACATATAGTTGCTATACCCAGCAAATTCCTGTTATTCCTGTTAGTAGGGATTACTGATAGCAAAGATAAAAACTGATGATTAAGTATCATTGTATGAAAGTAAACTGGCTTGTGGTTGAGGAATAAAATTTTATGAAAGCGATGATTCTCGCAGCAGGTAAGGGTACTCGTGTGCGTCCCATTACCCATACAACCCCTAAACCGATGATTCCCATCCTGCAAAAGCCAGTGATGGAATTTTTACTAGAGCTGCTACGCAAACATGGATTCGACCAGATTATGGTCAACGTTAGTCATTTAGCTGAGGAAATAGAAAGTTATTTCCGGGATGGTCAACGTTTTGGGGTGCAGATAGCTTATTCTTTTGAAGGGCAAATTGTGGATGGTACACTTGTCGGTGAAGCCATTGGTTCAGCTGGAGGTATGCGCCGCATCCAAGACTTTTCACCATTTTTTGATGATACTTTTGTGGTGTTGTGTGGTGATGCTTTAATTGACTTGGATTTAACCGCAGCAGTCAAGTGGCATCGATCCAAAAATTCAATTGCTACCATCATTACCAAATCCGTACCCATAGAAGAAGTTCCTAGTTATGGTGTAGTTGTTACTGATGAAAATAATCGCGTCCGAGCTTTCCAAGAAAAACCTAGCATCGAAGAAGCTCTCAGCACCAATATCAATACAGGTATCTATATTTTTGAACCAGAGGTATTTAATTATATTCCCTCTGATGTACAATATGATATCGGTAGTCAGTTGTTTCCCAACTTAGTAGCAATTGACGCTCCTTTTTATGCCATCCCCATGGATTTTGAATGGGTAGATATTGGTAAAGTCCCAGATTACTGGCGAGCAATTCGTGGTGTATTGTTAGGAGAAATCAAGCACGTACAAATTCCTGGTCATGAAGTTGCCCCTGGTATTTACACTGGTTTAAATGTAGCTGTGAATTGGGACAAGGTAGATATTACAGGTCCAGTTTACATTGGTGGAATGACCAGAATCGAAGATGGAGCTAAAATCATTGGTCCAATCCATGATTGGACCTAATTGCTGGATATGCAGTGGTGCCACCGTGGAAAATAGTGTGATTTTTGAATGGTCCCGTTTGGTCCAGGAGTCCGCTTGGTTGATAAATTAGTATACGGTCGTTATTGTGTAGATAAAACTGGAGCAGCCATAGATGTCCAAGCTGCTGCTTTAGATTGGCTAATTACTGATGCTCGTCAGACTATGTCATCTATTAATCCAGTTGAGCGTCAAGCGATCGCAGAATTGCTAGAGACAAATATAAATTAATCGTCAGGAGCAGAGGAAAAGAGGACAAGGGGCAGGGGGCAGGGGGCAGGGGGAAAGAGGACAAGAGGCAGGGGGCAGGGGGCAGGGGGAAAGAGGAAAAGGGGCAGGGGGCAGGGGGCAGGGGGAAAGAGGACAAGGGGCAGGGGGCAGGGGGCAGGGGGCAGGGGGAAAGAGAATTAAAATATCCTTTCTCCTCATCTCCCTATCTCCGTTTCTCCGTTTCTCCGTTTCTCCGTTTCTCCCCCTTGCTCCCTGCACCCTGCCCCCCTGCCTCTTTTCTCCCCCCTGCTCCCTGCACCCTGCCCCCCTGCCTCTTCCCTCCCCATCCCTTAACTAACTAATCATTGGTTAAATACGTATATCTAGTGAGACTTTGCTCATAGGTTTGTAGCAAGCGTTGAGATTCAGCTAGAGTGATGCGTTTTTCTTCTAAAGCTTGTTCACAACGCTGACGAATGTTTTCCACTAGATCCTCAGAATCATATTGTACGTAACTAACCACTTCACTCATGGTATCACCTTTCACAACATGCTCAATTTGATAGCCTTTGGGCGTCAACTGAATATGCACAGTATTGGTGTCACCAAAAAGATTATGTAAGTTACCCATAATTTCCTGATAAGCTCCATTCAGAAACATCCCCAGATAATAAGGTTCTCCTGGCTTAAATGTGTGGAGTTCTAACACCGATTTCACATCTTTCAAATCAATGAAGCGGTCGATTTTGCCATCACTATCACAGGTAAGGTCTGCCAAAATTGCCCGACGAACTGGTTCTTCATCTAAACGGTGGATAGGCATAATTGGGAATAATTGGTCAATTGCCCAACAATCTGGTGCTGATTGAAACACAGATAAATTGATATAGTAGATGGAAGCCATAATTTTTTCTAGGTCTTCCAGCTCATCTGGTACATATTCCTGTTGTCGAATAATAATCAGGATTTTCTGACAACATCCCCAGTAAAGACGCTCGGCTTTAGCTCGTTCTCGGAGGCTTAAAATTCCCAAGTTAAAGCGACTAATAGCTTCTTCTTTGAATTGGACAGCATCATGGTAAAACTCTTGATAATTCTCTTTGTTAATGGATTGGTACGTTTCCCAAAGGTAATTGATAATCGGGGATTCACCTTCTAGGGAACACTCTGGAATCTCTAAGGGGACATCACTAGTGCTAAGAACATCAAAAATTAGTACTGACTGATGGGATGCGATCGCCCTCCCACTTTCACTAATCAGTGTAGGTACGGTGATTTGCTTTTCTGCACAAGTATCTTTTAACTCTGCCACGATGTCATTGGCATAGTTTTGCATATTGTAATTTTTGGAGGCGTAGAAGTTGGTTTGAGAGCCATCATAATCCACACCCAATCCGCCACCAACATCCAGATATTTCATATCTGCTCCCAACAGAGCTAATTCCACATAGATGCGGCTAGCTTCTTGGATGGCATCTTTAATCACATTGATAGCAGAAATTTGCGAGCCGATATGAAAGTGTAGGAGCTGTAAAGAGTCTAAAAGGTCATTAGCTCGTAACTTGTCAACAGCCTCAATAATTTCCGGAATTGTCAATCCAAACTTAGCGCGATCGCCTGTGGATGTACCCCAACGCCCCATACCCTGAGTACTTAATTTAGCTCGTACTCCCAGAATCGGCTTAATGCCTAATTGCTTATAAGCCGCAATAGCCAAATCAACTTCTTCCACTTGTTCTAGGACGATAATGGGAGTTTGTCCTAGTCTTTGGGCTAACATTGCGGTTTCGACGTATTCGCGGTCTTTATAGCCATTACAAATGAGTAAAGCACCGGGAGTGTTCAATAAAGCCAGAGCAATCATTAATTCCGGCTTAGAACCTGCTTCTAAACCAAATTGATGAGGTCTGCCAAATCTGACCAAATCCTCAATTAAATGCCGTTGTTGATTGCATTTAACCGGAAATACACCCCGATAAACGCCAGGATAATTATAGCGGGCGATCGCTTTGGCAAAACAAGCATTGAGTCGCTCAATCCGGTCTTCCAAAATATCGGAAAAGCGAATTAACAAAGGTAATCCCAAATTACGCTGTTTGATGGCATTAACCAACTCAAACAAGTCAAGAGAGCCTCCCCGTTCACCCCGGGGAGAAACAGTGATATGACCAGCAGCGCTAATGGAAAAGTAAGGATGTCCCCAGCCTTCAATCCGGTAGAGGTCTTCACTATCCTCAATTTTCCAAGACCGAGGTAAATCCGTAGGGGTACTGCTAGCTGGTAGCAATTTTTTTTGCTTAGGATTTTTTCCCTCAGACTTATGACCGTGGCTAGGTAGTTTAACCACCTCTTCAGATGTAATGCCTGATTCAACACCCATTTCTTCCTGACCTCTGTCTTTATCCCACGAATTAACAATTTAGCGCATTCGTCTGCTAACGGATATGCAATTAAAGATTATTTCTGAGATAAACTCTGATTGGTCAGTGGTGGTTAGTGAGTAGGAATGGGATTTTTTCCTCTTTCCTACCGATGCAGACGACGTACCACAGGCAAAATAAAAATTTTATTAAGTTTTGGGAGACACAGATGGAGCGCACATTTTTAGCAATCAAACCTGATGGTGTACAACGCGGACTAATCAGCGAAATTATTGGTCGCTTTGAAACCAAGGGATTTACCCTGGTGGGATTGAAATTTTTAAACGTGAGTCAGCAATTAGCGGAACAACATTATGCTGTTCACCGGGAACGACCATTTTTTAAGGGTTTAGTGGAATTCATTACTTCTGGTCCTGTGGTAGCAATGGTATGGGAAGGTGATGGTGTAATTGCTTCCGCTAGAAAAATCATTGGCGCTACCAACCCTTTAAATGCAGAACCAGGTACCATCCGAGGTGATTTGGGCGTTAACATTGGTCGCAACCTAATTCATGGTTCTGATGCTCCAGAAACCGCAGTTCAGGAAATAGCTCTCTGGTTTACTGATGCAGAATTAGTTAATTGGGAACCTTCTTTAACACCTTGGGTACGCGAGTAACAATACTAAACCTCACCCTGGGTTTACTGACGCAAAACCAGGGTGAGTAATAGTAGGGGCGTATTGCAGCCCCTACTTGTGTGTACAAGGTAAATAAGAGGGGAGGTTGAGTTATTTTCTAACTTCCGTCTTCGTGCTTTCATCTGGTGTTAAGTCCACCTTGGCTGTTTCTTCTAGTGCTGGGTTAATAACCTTACGTTTAGAAAAACCCCAAACAAAGATCACTGCGATCGCCAAAATTACCAACCATTCCGGTGGAACTAAAGCATCGTTAATCACTTTTAACAACAAACGCAACCCCACAAACGCCACAGTAATATAACCAGCGTCCTCTAGGTTTTCATATTCATCTAACCAACGGATAAACAATCCCGCCATATATCGTAAAGCAACTATCCCTACAGTTGCCCCTGTGAGTACTAACCAGGTTTCTTGAGAAACGGCGATCGCTGTAGTGACACTATCGAGAGAAAATGCTAGGTCAGTGAAAGCAATGATAGGAATAGCTTGCCACAAAGATTGGAAACGTGGTCCGATGATGATGTTGTTCATCATCCTCTTGGGAAGTAAAATGTTGAAATACTAACCATAATAAATAAGCAGCACCCAATAATTCAAATTGCCAGAATGCTTGCACCCAAGTAGCAGTGAGAATTAAAGAGATTCTCAATATAAAAGCAGCAACTAAGCCGATGTTTAGAGCTTGACGTTCAAGTTCTTTATTTTGCAAACCTTGAGCGATCGCAGCTAAGGCGATCGCATTATCTGCTGATAAGACCGCCTCTAATAATACCAGTATCAGCAGAACTACGAAGGATTCAGCGTTGGCATGAAAATTCAGGTAATCAAGAAATTGGTCTAGCATTCCGATGTTGTCTCAAGCAGAAAAAATTGGCAAATAACCGTAACCTCTATTGTACCCCGTTCTTTTGCTCTGAATAAAAAGGTAGTGTGTTAATTATGGGGGAAATAACGGGAAAAGAGTTTATGCTTTTTTTGATGCAATACCGTTCAGTTAAGGAAGGAAGTAACGATGATAGAAACAAGTCAAGTAACTCAGTTCCAATATACAGCACAACACAAACCCAATCAGTTGATTTATGGAAATGGACAAACAGCTATAATTACAGGGTGGACAGTTGATCCTTGTGGAAATTTTCTAATTGAAGTTGATGGTAAAGAAATCATTGTTAGTCATACAACCTCTGGTAGTGGTGAAGTGATTCAGTGTTATCGGGGAAAAAACCCTCTCAATCTACTTAGAGATATCTGTGCTAACTCTCCCGCTATTCAACCACAACACATGGGTTACTTAGATATTGAATTACAAAAGTATAATCCAAGTAGTTTTGTTAATAATGCGTATTTTTGACTTCCCTCCACTAAGGGTTTTAAGTATAAATGAATATCCAAGAACTCAATTGCTTCCGGATATAATTTATTTAGGGTTCAATGATTAATAATGAGACAGCATAAAATTTAAATTTCTGATCTACTGTAATTATAGTTAGATCTTCTACCAAAGCCTGAGCAATTAACATCCTATCAAAAGGATCTTTATGATACATTGGCAAATCAGCAACTTTTATTCCATGTGCCAAAGTCATGGCTAAAACCTCTAAGCGACTAAAGCGCAAAGCCTCCTCTAAATTAGTAGGAGCTATTAATTTTCCTAAAGACTGTTTAATTGAAATTTCCCAAGCACTAATAGCACTAACAAAAATTAAATTTTCAGGATTAGTAATTACTTCTCGTATCTGATTTGATAATTTAGAATCATTTTCTAAAAACCATAATAGGATATGAGTATCTAACAGAAAATTCATTATTCTTCCCCATAGAAAGCAGCAATCACATCTTCTGAATTATCATCAAAATCATCAGAAATCTTAATCTGTCCTTGCCAAAAACCCGCAACTCTTGGTTTTAAAACATTTTCATTATTCATCATGATTGAGCCATGATTGAAACCAGCCTTTTCATCTTTAAGTTCTGCTGGAGATAGAGGTAAGACTTTTGCCAAAGGAACTCCCCTACAAGTTAGCGTAATCTCAACATGATTTTGGATATCTGATAATAAATCAAGTAAATTATCAGACAAGTCAGCAATATCGAAAGTTTTTTCTGACATTTTATTTATATCCTACTCACTATAGATAAGGTTAACTCAATACCATCCGCTAAACTCACGGTCACTAAAGTGTAGGAATGGAGTTAGCATATGCAGAGACAAAGAAAATTCCCATTAGACATCTGGGAAAATTAATTATGGGTAATGTTAGCTTGTGCAAAGCACACGCTTGCACGTTCGACCTGTTATCAGAGCTTTTTAGACTTGCAGCACTGTTTCTGTTACCTTAAAACTGTTTAACTGCAAATGACAGAGCAGGGAACTAGCTTGTCTGACGACACGCTGACGCGAACGCATTCCAGGGTGTCGTGACTCCGATAACGGCTACCCTAAGCCTAAGCCTAGAGTGGTCTGGTCAGCACAGCTTGTTTGATTTCTCTTACAAGCTCAGTCCCTTTAGGGCTGGGTTGCTGACTTAAGACCGACATGGGATGAATATTTTTTAATGTTAGCAAAACTTGCAGCTACCCGCTCAACCTGTTTAGCTTTTCCCGTAAGTGCTGTAATTGTAAAAAATAAGCAAGTGGTAGCTACAGGTTATAATGGATCACCATCAGGATCTGCTCACTGTACTACCCAAGGATACTGCTATCCAGGGTTAAGTAGCTGTGATGCTAGTAAAACTTTACCATCTAGAGCCATACACGCAGAAGCAAATGCGATCGCCCAAGCAGCAAAGCATCGTATTGCTACAATTGGTGGAAGTATCTATGTTTCCATGTATTTACTTAATTTTTTCCCAGACATTAAGTAAATTGTAGCTTAAGTAGTATTTACCAAGTAAAACCGTATTAATACTTATTTTGTTTGGAAAATTATTCTATCTTTTGCTGAAACACCCTTTAAAACTCTAGCCGATTAACAAAAAAATAAATGAGCTAACATTTGCAATACAAGCACAATTATGATTTAATTATATGTTGGTCTGTTTTTGACCTTTATTTCATGATGACAGAAACAATTCAAGTAACTCAATTCCGCTACACAGCACAACACAAACCCAACCAGTTGCTTTATGGAAATGGACAAACAGCCATAATTACCGGGTGGACAGTCAAACAGGCGATCGCAAAACACCTACAATTGTCAGAATATGCGGTAATTGGGCAGTTATACTCACCCACTAGAGGGATAAATTTACTAATTCGCAATTTACTGCTCAATCCCCACGTCCGATTTCTAGTCATACTAAATGCTACAAAAGAGGATAAAAATTCAGGTGCTTGTCAATGCTTATTAGACTTTTTTATTAATGGGGTGAAAGAAAGTTTAAGTGACACTGGACGGAAATCTTGGGTAATTGATTCTAATATTCCTGGATATATAGATATTGAAGTTGATATAGAAACATTAGAAAAACTGCGACATTCTATAGAATGGAAAGAAGCGAAATCTATTCCAGAAGCAGTTAATTTAGTTAAATCTTATGCTCAAGAACAAATTATAGAACCTTGGGGTTTACCATTAGAGTTTCCTCTGTCTAGCATTGAACCCACGATTTTACCAGGGAATCGCTACGGTCATAGAATTGAAGGTAAAACCATTGCTGAAACTTGGGTAAAAATCATTCATCGCATTAAGAAAACCGGAACAATTCGTCCTACTGGCTATGATGGAAAATGGCAAGAGTTAATAGACTTAATTGCTATTGTTACAGATGAACCTATTGATTTTTATTTTCCCGAACCCAATTATTTACCAATTGACCGTAATTTTCTTGAAGAATATGTTTCTCAAATTTTAGATGATGCTCCTAATCGAGAAGGAGTGAAATATACTTATGGACAACGTTTGCGTTCTTGGTTCGGAAGAGATCAAATTCAGCAAGTCATAAATAAATTAGTAGCGGATATTGATTCAGCTAGAGCCGTCATGTCTTTATGGGATGCAAGTCATGATCATAATGATAGTCCTCCATGTCTTAATCATATTTGGGTGAGAATAGTTGATAATCAATTATCTTTAACAGCGACTTTTCGTAGTAATGATATGTTTTCTGCATGGCCTGCAAATGCAATGGGATTGCGGGAGCTACAACGTCATATTTACAATGCTATTATTGAAAGCTCTAATTATAAATTAAAGATGGGTCCCTTAATTACTATCAGTCAAAGCGCTCATATTTATGATGATTGCTGGGAGAATGCTGAGAATGTAATTGCATCACAATATAAAAAAATTTGCGAGCAAAGAGATTATGCTGACCCTGCGGGTAGTTTTGTAATTACTGTACAGGATAACAATATTGTTGTAGAACATATGACTCCTGGTTCTGGAGAAACAGTTAATTGCTATTCAGGTAAATCAGCAAGTCAACTTTCTCGGAAAATAGTTACGGACTGTCCAGGATTGGACGTTGAGACATGCGATTTACTTGGGGACAGAGTTACAAAAAGCGGAGATTGCTTTATCAATGAAGGAAGAGTTTATTTATGAGCAAGATAAACACTTAGGGAAGATAAAACTATAGCAATGTTTCGCTGCTACAGAGAAATCCATAGAAGCTATAGTTGTTACGATTATAACACTAGTAACAAATCAGTTATTAAATCAAAAAAAATAGACTATCTAAGTATTTAGGAGAAAAGATATGATTGGACTGAAAGTGATGAAGTTAAATGATTTAGCTATTATTCCTAAGTATGAGCATCCAAACGATGCAGGTTTAGACTTGATATCAATAGATAACCTAGAAATTCCTGCTGGAGAAAGTAACCTCATACATACTGGTATTTCTATAGAATTACCTCAAGGAACTGAAGCTCAAATTCGTCCTAGAAGTGGTTTAGCTCTCAAGCACCAAATTACGGTTTTAAATACTCCGGGTACGATAGATGAAGGTTATCGGGGGGAAATTGGTGTAATTTTAATAAATCATGGCAAAAATTCTTTTCAAGTAACACAAGGAATGAAAATTGCCCAAATGGTCATTACACCAGTAGTACGAGTTGAAGTTGAAGAAGTTGATCAATTAAGTCACACGTCTAGAGGAAGCAAGGGTTTTGGTTCAACCGGAATTACGACAAATCCATAAACTTGTATTTTCCTAGATTATATACGGGCTAGGGTCACAATTTCCAACTGATCCTGGTATTTACCCTTTGTATCTTCATAAGATACAGCATAAGTGCCAATCACTGTAAGATGTTGAAGTGCTTTTTATCAGCATATCTGCCTGACCAAAAGGCGTGCTATAAGGGATTACAGAGGTATATAGGGAATTTTTCCGGAAAATATTAGCCGCAATGGTTCTTTCTACAATAGAATGAAGTTAAATCCCCTGAATCATATATTATATCAATGTAGATTTGGAGAAAATAGCTGTTTATTTCAGGGCTTAGTTTAGACTAAATTGTGACTACAACAAGTAACTGACTCATGATAACCAGTGAAGTTGTGACACAATTGACTCACTTAATTGCGGAAAAAAATTTCAGTATGAAACTTCCAGAATGTGAAAGAGTAATTTATGAGTACAACCCCTTAATAGAGGTTATTGCTCAACTTAAATTCCCAACTATTCTGAGAATTCCTAACCAAGAACCAGTGGATTTTCAGGATAATGTCAGGTTTCAATATCCTATTTTTGAAACTTCTCGAAACTTACAAATTCCCCCAGAAATATCAAATCTTTTAACTCAATTTAACTCTAATTTGCCTAGTGATGTTACTTATTACTTCAAATCAGATGATTTAAAATGGCAGTTATCTTTCAATAAAGATTCCATAACATTTGCTACAACTCAATATGAAAGATATGAACACTTTATAGAAAGATTTAAAAGTGTATTAGAGGTGTTTGAGTCGATATACAATCCTTCTTTTTACTCGCGAATAGGATTGAGATATCGTGATTTGATCATGCGTTCAAAACTGAATATTAAAGATAAAGAATGGCAGAAATTAATACCTAAACATATTGCTTCAGAACTATATACTTTTGAAATAGCAGATTCAATTCAAAATTTTATAAAAAATTTGCAAATAAAAACTGAACTTGGCCAAGTCAATTTCAATCATGGTCTTGTTACAGTTAGAGACACAGAGGAAGGTATAGATGAAACTGCCTACTTATTAGATTCTGATTTTTTTACTGAAGATAAAATTCAAAGAGGTGATGATGTTTGGAAAATACTTAACAAATCAAACCGGACAGCAAGAAACCTCTTTCGCTGGAGTATTACGGAAGAGTTACACCGAGCAATGCAACCTAAATCTATATAATCGTATGCAAATAATCACTAGGGAAACTAATACCAGAAATATAATAGGGCAAAGGTATGAAGTCATATCTACTTCTAGCCAAACACCTTATGGAAAAACCTTAAAATATGCAAGTTCCTCTTTGGAAATTCAAGTTTCCATTACATCAACTCCAACTGCTGAATGGTCAGGTCAATTGAATCAGAATATAATTCCTCTTTTAAAGTGTTTAACACTATTAAATACACTTTTTACTGCTTATCCAGAAGGCTTGAAAGAAGCTTTTGAAACACTTGGCAGTATAGTAGAATATCATCAAGATTATCAGACTGATTTGCGACAAAGTAGTTTGCCCCAGGAATCAAGAATAATTACTGGTAGTATATTGCCCAGTGAAGTCAGACCACCCTTAATTCTAGATTTTGAATAGAATCACTATGATCAAGCCTTTGATTTATAGAGCCTCTAATGAAAATGAGGCTCTAAGACAAGGAGAAATTCTAACTGGAGTGATCCAGTATAAACCAATTCCAGATGAATCTTTGTCAGTCCTTGAGACAACCAAATTTCAACCTCTTGTTCATCCTTATACAATCATTCTTACTCAAGACTGTGATTTAGATTGGGACTATAATGCTAGTAAAAATAAAAATCAGCCTTCTAAGCTATTAAATTCTATTCTTTTATGCGAAGTATTTACTGCCCAAGAAATTCGCAATGATAAAACACGTTCAATCAATTCAAAAGATTGGGATTTAGTCAAATCTAATCGTCATCAGCAGTACCATTTTTTTGAAAAAGTACCGTCAGAATGTGAATCAAATCTAGCAGGATTACCAGAATTAACAGCAGATTTCAAAAGAATTTTTGCTGTGGATACTGGATTTCTATACTATTTAGTTAACAAGAATATAGCTAAACGCCTCACGGTACTAGAAAGCCCGTATTTAGAACATTTCTCACATCACTACCATACCTTTCATGGGCGTGTAGCCCTTCCTGCACAGCATGAAAGCGAAAAAGGAGGTTAGGGGAAAAATTAAGCAATGTCAATCATAAACAATAACTATACTCTAGCTAAAGTCACTTTTTCAGGCTGATTTTGATATTTACCCCCTCTATCTGCATAGGTAGTCTGACAGGGTTCTCCTTCTAAAAATAATAATTGGACAATACCTTCATTCGCATAAATTCTACAATCAGCACTTGATGAATTACTAAATTCTAGGGTAAGTGCGCCATTCCATGAAGCCTCGGCAGGCGTAACATTAGCTACTAGCCCTACACGGGCATACGTGCTTTTGCCTAAACAAATTGCAGTTACATTAGGAGGCATTTGTAATTTTTCTAATGCAACTCCTAACCCATAAGAATGCGCTGGAATTATAAAAAAATCTCCATCCTCATCCTGCTGTAAAGGTACAGATTCTAAATTGTTCGGATTAAATCTTTTAGGATTAACAACTGTGCCAGGAATATGCCTAAATATTAAAAATTCCTTAGGTGACAACCGTATATCATAACCATAAGAAGATAAACCATAGCTCAAAGCTGGTACTTCTGTACCAGATTCCAATTTTACAGTGCGAACTAAGCTGAGTTCAAATGGTTTAATCATGCCTTTCTTTGCTTGCTCAATGATCCACTTGTCATTCTTCAACATTTCAGAGTTACCTTTTTTACTAAGTTCGATGTCATTTTACTTTAATTTGCAAACCTTCTATCTTAGCATGATTAAGGATACTAAATTCTAAAAATGATCCAAAATTTTTATTCAATTGTATATAAGCCTTCTCTCGCTTCTCTTCAGTTTTTTGTTTTACGGTCGATGACTGCGACGAATTTCTGTAATTTGGTCTGCTACATCCAATAAGGATTTCGGCATCTCAGGACCTGTGAGAATAATATCAACTTGGGGAGGACGTTTTGCTAAAAAAGCTAAAACCTCTGCTTCGGGAATTAAACCAAAGTTAATCGCTAAACTTAACTCATCTAATACTACCACAGCATACTTACTTTCACATACTACCTTTTGTGTATATTGCCATAATTGTTGTAAAGCTTGATGCTCGGAATCATCTAAATGCGGTGTATCAATACAACGAGGTAAATCACACCGAATCCAATCCAAATGTTCTCCCATCTGGATAGCGCCTTCATGTCCTTGACGAATACCACCTTTGAGAAACTGCACTATTAATACTGATGTTCCTTGACCAGCAATCCGCAACGACTGAGCCATGACACTCGTAAAAAAATTCCGGTGCGAGCTAGTGAAAACTTGCACTAGTCCCTCGACTGGATATGGTAAGCTGAGAGTCGAATTTATGCTTGGGGTATCTAGCTGGGCAACCATAGAAAAATTTTACAAATAACTATACGTGAAATAACTGTAGCGTTAGAGTAGTGATTAGCCTATCAAAAATCATAAATCTGTCTGGTCTTCCTAAGTCAAGCACTAGATTTACCTTCAAGTCAACAGTTATTTTGCTGAATTTTCTCATTTTCACTATCAATTTTAAATACTGGGGAGATGCACTTAAAAAAAATCAACATCGGATTTCTGCTATTTTTGGTCAAAACACCATTATAAAATCAAAATTTGACAGGGTTAAGAGGTAAATAATTGTGAAACTGGTGATTTTAGGGGGTTCAGGTTCGGGAAAAAGCACCCAAGCTGAAAAACTAGGTCGATACTTGGAACTTCCACTGCTTTCTACAGGAGAAACTTTACGGGAAGAAATAGCTGGATTCAGTAATTTAGGTCGCGCTACCCAGTCCTATCTAGCAACTGGAGAGCTAGTCCCAGATGAAATGATGATTGATTTAATCAGATTTCGTCTGCAAAAACCAGATATCACATCTGGTTGGGTGCTAGAAGGATATCCTCGCACGGCTTTTCAAGCTGAAGAGTTAGATTTTCTCTTAGACGATTTAGGTCAAAAGTTAGATTGGGCAATTTATTTACAAGTCCCAGAAGCAATTATGGTGAGTCGTTCTTTGGGGCGATCGCTCCCCGATGATCAACCAGAAATTGTCCAACGTCGTGTAGAATTATTCTATGATCGCACTGTCCCGATTCTAGAATATTATGATCGGCGTCGTCGCTTGTTGACGATTAACGGCGACCAAAGACCGGAATTAGTTCTGCAAAATATTCTCAAATTGCTATCAATTCCTTGAAAATTATCTGGCTATTGGATACATTGTCCTGATGATTTACGGGCACTGTTGTAATCTAAAAGCAGTATTCTTTCATCCAATTTAGAGGCAAATCCAATGGCTTGGCAACGCCCAGACGGGAGAAAATCTGACGAACTCCGTCCGATCAGCTTTTACCCAAATTTTACCTGTTTTGCTCCTGGTTCAGTCTTGATCAAATGTGGTAATACTCAAGTACTTTGTACGGTTAGTGTGGCCGAGGGTGTACCTAGATTCTTAGCTGGAAAGGGACAAGGTTGGCTAACTGCTGAGTATCGAATGTTGCCATCAGCTACACAACAACGGCAAGAAAGAGAATTGTTGAAATTGTCGGGACGCACACAAGAAATTCAACGTCTAATTGGTCGCAGTTTACGAGCTGCATTGGATTTTGAAATTTTGGGTGAACGGACTATAACTGTAGATGCTGATGTTCTACAAGCAGATGCAGGAACTAGAACCGCTGCAATTACAGGTGGTTTTATCGCTTTGGCTCATGCTATATCCCAATTATTACAGCAGGGAGTATTAACACAATCACCGCTTCGCTCACAAATAGCCGCAGTTTCTGTTGGATTAATTACCGGAGAGCCGTTTTTGGATCTCAATTATATCGAAGATGTAACTGCTGCTGTAGATTTTAATGTGGTCATGACTCAGGATTTAGAAATTATTGAAGTTCAAGGAACAGGAGAGTCAGGTAGTTTTAGCCGTAGTCAGTTGAATCAACTTTTGGATGTTTCCGAAAAAGGTATTCAGGAATTATTAATTGCTCAACGCAATCAAATACCTAATTGGGACATACTTTTTTCTCCAAAGTCATGAGTCCTGAGTCAGGAGTCAGAATAAATACGAAGAGAGATAAATCTCCAGCATGATATCTCCTAACTTCTACTTGTTCCTGATTTCTAACCAATGTATTCTTACTTTTTTGTAAGACTCGTTTTTAAGAAAAACTTCCTACTCCCTATTCCCTACTCTCTTCATAAGTTTTGAATGGTTGCAAAATTACAAACAAGGAAAAGTTTTGATCAATTGTGGATTACCCGCTTTTTAGCATCTATATTGCTTTTTGGGCAAATTTCACTGCATTTCCTACAAGGAAAAACTTACTATCGGAAAATTATTGATCATATGGTAACAGTTGCTAGCTGTTTCCCTGTGTCCAGTGTTAATGGTGAGTGCTTGTGCGGGAATGATTTTTACGATTCAAACTGCCAGAGAATTAGTCAGATTTGATGCAGTTAATAATGTAGGTGGTGCTTTTGCGATCGCCTTTTGCAGAGAATTATCACCAATTTTAACTGCTAGTATTATCGCTGGACAAGTAGGTTCTGCATTTGCCGCCGAAATTGGGGCGATGCGGGTAACAGAACAAATCGATGCGCTGTATATGCTGAAAACTGACCCCATTGATTATCTGGTATTACCAAGAGTAATCGCTTGTAGTTTAATGATGCCTTTAATGATCATGTTGGCTTTATTAATGGGTGTTACCAGTGGCGCTTTTGTGGCTTTCCAATTTTATCATGTCCTCCCAGAAACTTTTTTAGACTCAGTGAGAGATTTTTTAGAACCATCGGATTTAATGATTATTTTGCTCAAAGGTTTACTTTTTGGGACTATAGTCGCTGTCAATGGTTGTAGTTGGGGTTTAACGACTAGAGGCGGAGCAAAGGAAGTAGGGGAATCAGCCACAAAAGCAGTGATTACTACTTGGGTATCCATTTTTGTGATGGATTTAATTATTTCTCTGTTGTTTTTTGAACCAAAGCTTTGAGCGCATTTCTTCCCCAACAGTGACATTTAATTCATCACCCACCAAGAGAATAAAAGCACTCATCCATAGCCACAACATCAAAACTATAATCGTCCCTACAGCCCCATAAACTTTATTATAGTTACCAAAGTTAGACACATATAGCCGAAATAGTCCAGACAGAATTGCCCAGCAAATAGCAGCTAAAACCGCTCCTGGCATCATCGGTTTACCTGGGTTCCAGAGACTAAGTTCATAGCGATAAGCAAAAGCAAAACCACAGGACATCATAATTAAAACTAGTGACCAGCGTAATAGGGGCCAATACGTTAACACTAGCTCTAAAAAAGCATTTTGATTTCCTAGCATCCTTAAAATTAAGTCACTAATAAATACCAGGAAGGATGCTAGTATCAACAATAAAATTATCCCCATTGTTAATCCTAAGGAGATAAGTTTGGCTTTCCAAAAGGGACGGATGTGTTCTGGGGGAATTTGATGGATTTGATCAAAAGCCGTCATCGCTGTACTAATCCCCCCCGAAGCAGTCCAAATGGCGATTGCAAAACTGAGAGAAAACAAGCTGCTATTTTGAGAATTAGTAATTTCGGAAGTAATAAAATCCTCAATTAAGGTGAGAACTTCATTGGGTAGGATTTGGTTAAGTTCTTCCTGGTAGATGTTTGAAAGTTTCTTGTAAAGATGCTGGTAATAAGCCAATCGCAGTGAGAATGGCCAGAATTGCTGGAAACAAAGATAACATAGCATTAAAGGCTATTTCTGAGGCTAGTCCTAAAAGCCGTCTTTCAATAATCCTCGCTACAGTTTTCTTAAGGGTATGCCAATGAATATGGCGAAAGAAGCTGAAAAAACGCGACAGAACCATGATTGCAGTCGATGCTAGTTGTTTCCATCTATAATTTGCGAGAATCTAGTCAAAATCACATCTATCTTTTTACACCTTTTTGCCGCAATATCACTAATAGTATAAAAATTCTGGTTTTATTCTTTTCTGGCTTCTAGCTTTGGTACTAATATCTTACTGTAAATGAAGCTACGAAAAATTATTTACTACTCTTAGTTAGAATAATGACTGAAAATATTGATAAATCTACCCACTTAACCCAACAGTGGCTGGCAGAAATTAAATCCCTAAAACAGCAGATGGCTCAATTGCAAGCTGAACGAGATGAAGCTTGGGAAAGTTCCCAAAAATGGCGTCAACTATACAATACAGAAGCCCAACAGCGACGTACAGATACTCAAATGTCCCAACAGGCAATCGCCACTTTGAAAGCACAATTACAAAAATTCCAAGGTATAGACAGTGTGACTCTCCCTCAGGGGATGACAACCACAGATATAGAAACAGATATTTCCCAATTAACTACTCTAGAAGCAATCCAAGCCAAACTTATCTCCGTACTGAAAGAATACACTATCCTCCAGCAGGCTTTAAAAATCGAACAGGATAACCATGCTCAAACCCGTAAAAATCTAACTACAGCCTTAGGTGATGCTATAGATAGCTTGGCCAAGGAAAAAGCACTGAATCAAGAGCGGGGTATTGTGGAAACAAAAGAAGAAGAAGAAGAAGAAGAAGAGGAGGAGGAGGAGGAAGAGGCAGGGGGGCAGGGAGCAGGGAGCAAGGGGGAGATGGGGAGGTAAGAGGCAGGGGGGCAGGGAGCAGGGAGCAGGGGAGGAGAGAAGAGGCAGGGGGGCAGGGAGCAGGGAGCAGGGAGCAGGGGGAAAAACGGAGATGGAGAGATGGGGAGATGGGGAGATGGGGAGATGGGGAGGTAAGAGGCAGGGGGGCAGGGAGCAGGGAGCAGGGGAGAGGGAAGAGGGAAGAGGGAAGAGGGAAGAGGGAAGAGGGAAGAGGGAAGAGACAGGTACAAATATTCTCCCCCTTGCCCCCTGCCCCCTGCCCCTTGTCCTCTTTTCCCCCTGCCCCCTGCCCCCTGCCTCCTTTGCTCCCATTCTTAGCGAAACAGGTTTTTGAGATTAAATTTACGCTTTTTTGGTGAGTATTCAGAGCAATTAACTGCTTCTTCGGAGAGAACAATATGAGGCTGTACAGCACATTTTAAATAGTGATTATTAGAATAATATTGACAGTTTTTACACGGAACTTTGTGTAAAGTATCAATGCTAAAAACCCTTTTATTATCTAAATTTGTGCGGATTTTTCGCAAAATTACGAGAAAAATTGCCCAACTAACGATAAAGCCTAAAGGAGTTAGAGATACCACTAAATCTGGAATATTTAAATCATCTGGCTTTGTTGATTGTTGCTTGACTTCATTGGTAGTAACTTCATGAAAATTTTGATGAGTTACTACTTTAGGATGTTGTAATATCTGCTGACTAGACATATTATTTACCCTTCCCCATATATATTTAATATCTGGATTTTCTGGGAACAAAGTCATTACTAATTTTTTTGGACGTTATTCAATTCTAGATTTAGGATTAAATTTATTCAATATAAGTCCTGACTCAAAAATTGCTCAAAAACTTACCAGAAAATGAGGAAAAGTTGAGCTATCTCTGTCGAGAGTTTTACTTGTTATTTAGAGAATATATATCTAAAGATAGAACTTAGTTAATAACTCGATATACTAAAGATTATATATAGCGGTTCTCAGTTAAATGAGGTACACAATTTGCCGCCAAAAGCTATACAGCAAGACGCTTTTACTCCTGAATCCTGAATCCTGAATCCTTGCTATATTATGATTATAAAATTTACTAAAAAAATACATCTGTCAGGAGACAGAATAAATCTGAATAATTCTGACTCCTACTAATATCTCGTCAGCATTCTCTCCGTGCGATGGAATAACATTTGATCAAGAATGCTGAGAAATTTGCAAGACAATTTTACCTGTAATCGAACCTGCTTCTAATAATTGATGTGCTCTTGCTGCTTCTTGAAGGGGAAATTGATGATTAACCTGGATTTTCAAATTACCTTGATCAATCAAAGCTGCGGATTGTTGGAGGATATTACTCTGATGTTCTAAACTGGGAATTAATCCTAATAACATGGGTGTCAACATTAATTCCAAGCCAATGCGAAGATTGCGTTGTCTAGCAATTTTCCAAACCGTATTAGCATCTGGTTCTAAAATGGTCACAATATCACCATATACTCTCACAGTGGGAAAAGTTTGTTGAAAGGTTTTACCACCAACAGTATCAAAAGCTAAATCTACACCTTCACCCTGTGTCCAATCTAATACCGCTTGTCCAAAATCGGTTTGTTGATAGAAAATAACTTGATTAGCACCTAGTTCCTGGACAAAATTGGCTTTATCTGGAGAACTAATTGTGGTGATCACATCAGCTCCTTTGAGTTTTGCCAGTTGAATAGCTATATGACCAACACCACCAGCACCAGCATGAATTAAAACTTTTTCTCCAGGTTCTAGTTTCCCTCTTTCATATAAAGCTTCCCAAGCGGTGATTAAGACTAGAGGAGCTGCTGCGGCTTGAGCAAATGAGATGGTGGTCGGTTTTCGAGCCACAAATCGCTCATCAACAACCGTATATTCTGCATAAGTACCTTGATGTCCTCCTAGTCCACCATAGCAAAAATATACCTCATCGCCAGGACGAAAATGCTGTACCCCAGCACCGACAGCTTCCACAATACCTGCACCATCACAGCCTAAAATAGCTGGTAGTCCATCAGGATAAAATGTGCCTCGACTTCGCAGTTTGGTATCAATTGGGTTAATCCCTGCTGCTACCAAACGGACTAATAATTCAGTATTTTCAGGTTGAGGAGTTGGTACTTCTTCCAGATGGAGAACTTCAGGACTACCAACTTTTGTCATTAAGACTGCTTTCATAACATACTATCGCTTTTTTAACTTTCCTGGAAAAGGTATACCTAAAGACTGATGAAAATCCTGTTGAACTTTGTATGTCAGGCGACGGGAAACTTGACGAACAATTTGATTGAGTAGGCGATCGCCTGTAGATTGAATCATCTGGTGAGGTAATCTCTGAATAAATTTAGGAAAATGTAATTCCACACTTAGATCTAATGCCCATTCTAAACGAGTCACATCACCAATTTTTTGAGATAGATCATTTACAGGAACTTCGATCAACTGTAAAGAGGAGTTATAATCAACATCATAACCAGGCGGTTGATAATCAGGGATGGGAATAGTGCGGACACGATAGATACCTGCTTCCGGGGGTAATAATTCCAAACCGACTTTTGGCTCAACTTGATAACCAAAAGCACCAAACCGACCAATCCCCAGAGCATAGCCATTTTCGCCCAACGGTTGCACTTTCATTGGTTCAGCGCAACGTGCAAACCACAAGCCGTGAGTATTTAGATAGTCAGTCACCACTGATGCAGGAGCATATAATTCCATCGCATCTTGATAACTCCCAGAAAATTTAGTGACATTACCAACAGGATTTTCCTTTAATACTTGCTCCTCCTCAGTCACACCTAAGATAATAGGTAAAGGGGCTTCTGTAATATCTAAAGATGAAGATTCATTTTTTTGGGTCAGCATAAACACCATTCCTGCATAGCTTGGCCTTTGTGTATATTCATGTTTCCCAAGACTGGGGGTATTTTTGGCATTAAAGTTTAATTTTCTAGAAAATTCAATAGTCTATCACCAAATTCAGGAACTCCTAGCCATTTTTCCTAAGTTATCCTATTCTGGGAGTAATCGTCCCTACTTATAGAAATGATATATTTAAGGTGGGATCTAAATCTCTGTCACTAAACCGAGTATTTCTATGAAAGTGTTTGTAGCAGGCGCAACAGGTGCAACAGGTCACCGGATTGTCCAAGAATTGATCAACCGAAATATTCCTGTCCGTGCGCTAGTGCGGAATACAGAAAAAGCCCAAGATATTTTACCCCCGGTTGCAGAATTAGTGATTGGGGACTTATTACAGCCTGAAAGTTTAACGGCTGCATTAGGTGATAGTACTGTAGTCATCTGTGCTGCTGGTGCCAAACCTAGCTTTGACCCCACTACTCCCTATAGCGTAGATTTTATAGGGACAAAGAATTTAGTAAATGTGGCTAAAGCCAAGGGAATTGAGCATTTTGTTTTAGTTTCTTCTTTATGTACTTCCCAATTCTTCCACCCCCTCAACCTATTTTGGCTGATTTTGTTTTGGAAAAAACAAGCGGAAGAGTACATTCAGAACAGTGGACTAACCTATACAATTGTTAGACCAGGGGGTTTAAAGAACGAAGATAATTCTGATCCTATCGTCATGGCCGGAGCAGATGAGTTGTTCGATGGTAGCATTCCTCGGCAAAAAGTTGCCCAAGTTTGTGTTGAATCTCTCTCGGAATCAGCTGCACATAATAAAATTGTGGAAATTATTTCTCGACCAGATGCTACAGCTAAAAGCTGGTCAGAGCTATTTGCTGGTGTTGCCTCATAATATACATTTGCTACACAAGAGTTTATACTTAAAGGTGGGAAAGTAATTTTTAAGGAGTAATAAATCTGAAAGAATCGGAATCTCAAGGTGTTGAGAAACTAATTGCGCCCATAGCCGCACTGCTTGGCTTTGTGATTATGTTTCAATGGTATATGTTTGGAGATTTACAGCAACCGCCCATTAATACCAATCTTACTGGTAAGCAACAACTTTTGGTCATGAAAGGTGGTGATCCTTATATTCGAGCATTAATGCGAACGATTTCTGCTAGCGAAGCGAATAATGATCGCCCCTACTCTGTATTATATGGTGGTCAACAGTTTACTGATTTTAGTCACCATCCAGGTATTTGTGTCACCATCAACGCCGGTACAAATAAAGGTAATTGTTCTACAGCAGCTGGTAGATATCAAATTATTAATACTACATGGTATCAAATTGCTCCTCGCTACCATCCTCAACCGAGAAAATGGATGTTCTGGGCACTTATAGTTTTGAACCAGAGTATCAAGATATGGTTATTTATAGTTGGTTAAGTGACCCTCGAAATTGGGGAGGAATAGATATTTCTAAACAATTGCACCAAGGGAAATTAAAAGATGTTTTAAAGCGTTTATCTCCGACGTGGACAAGTTTAGGATATGGTATAGAAACAAATGCAAATACAAATTCTTTACCGAAAGTTTATCAAACTGTACTACAAGAAGAATTAATTTTAAGTGGTCAACCGCTTCATCCTAAAGCAAAACCAAAGAGCATAGGAAATAAAGAACCAAAAAAAGATCCTAATTAAAATTATTTTAGAGGGAACAGGGAACAGGGAAAACTCATGTTTTTAAACATGAGATTGAAATAAGGACGCCGTTTTGCTGATATTTCTCAAGCATCCTCAATTTTAGAATTTATGCCAAATTCGTTTGTGAAATCTGCTATACCCGATTTGATTCCTTCACTGAGTTCAATGATTAATTTGTAATTGATTAATTGATAATATTTCGGGTGGAGAAATATCAGCTTGAATAATGCCATTATTCTGACTAGATTTGATTCCCGGTTTCAGAATTGTGTTCATTTTTGAGTTTGACTGGGAAAAAGATGAGGATGTCGGAAGTACTGTATTTGTTTTCATAACTTTTTCACTACCTATTTGCTGGGATATTAAAGATAGTCCTCCCACTGCACCAGCAATCAAAGCTGTGTAACCTGCATATAAATGCACATTACTTAAGTCCCATGCTTTTGCTTCTAAAGTCTTTTTAGGCTGATAGAAAGATGGTAAAATTGATTGTACTTGATCCGGTGCAATTAAAGAAGCAGCTAAATTTGTGCCATTTAGTCCCACGGCATTACCCATCATCCGAATAAAACCACGTAGAAATATATCTTCAGGTAATACATCCAAATTTCCATTTTCTATAGCTTCCAGAGCCGGGATTTGGATATGAGTATAGATATGTAATTGGGTCAGGGACATTCCTTTAGATTCACGAGCTTGTTTGAGTTGTTGTCCAATTTGACACAAACTTTCTAAACGTGGGTTATCTATAATCTGTTGCTTGAGTTCAGTTTTTACAGGTAATTTATCCCCCTGCATATGACTCATTCTAATTTCTTGATTAGACTTTGCTTCTGAACTAATCGCTGGATTCACATCTGTAGATGCGAATGATGGATTCATTACTCTTTTTGGGTGTGATGAATTACTAGAAGATGCTACATCCACCTGGAAATCACTGTCTATACTATTTTGAGGTTGTTGAGCAAATTGTTGAAATGCTAAACCAATAGCTTCTCTACCTACAGCCTTAAATAGAATTTTTGCTTGTTCAGAAGAAGCACCAAGTAGCTTTTGCAAAGTCGCTAAGGCATGACGATAAACTTTACTTTGATGTAGTTCAGTTTCTATTTTACCCAGTAGCGATCGCAATTCATCTTGATTAATTTCAATAGTATGATTGTCAGCAATAGTTAACAAATATACAGAAGTTGTAGCCATAATTGTCGCCGCTGTCAGCGCTCCATTAAACAATAGTTGAAACTGTATAATTTCTTCTGCTGTTTATTGCCAATATCTGGAAAAATTAAAAATAAAAAATATCACGAGGTGGGGAGGTGGGGAGTAGGGGGAGCAGGGGAAGATGAGGGTGATATTTTAATTCTCTTTCCTCCCCTGCCCCTCTGCCCCTCTGCCCCTCTGCCCCTCTGCCTCTTCTCCCTCTCCTATATACTTGGTCTTTTCAGATGCCAACTAGTTGCTTGTTCATATGCATGAGCGACCTGAAATAGTTGATCTTCTCCGCAATACCTTGCCAATTAGTTGTAATCCCACTGGTAGACCTTGGTGATCAAAGCCACAGGGAACGCTTAGGGCTGGTAAACCCGCAAGATTAACAGGAATAGTCATCAAATCATTTAAATACATACTCAAAGGGTCATCAGTTTTTTCTCCCGCTGTAAATGCAGTGGTGGGAGCAGTAGGCGAAACTAATATATCCACCGAGTCAAAAGCCTTGTCAAAATCTTCTTTAATCAAAGTCCGGACTTTTTGCGCTTTTAAATAATAAGCATCATAATAGCCAGCAGACAGGGCATAAGTACCAATCATAATTCGACGTTTAACTTCCGCTCCAAATCCAGCAGCGCGGGTACGCGTATACATCGACAATAAATTATCTGCTTCTGGAGAACGCAAACCATATTTCACACCATCATAACGAGCTAGGTTAGCTGATGCTTCGGAAGGGGCAATAATATAGTAGCTAGGTACACCATAGCGAAAACGCGGACAGGAAATTACATGGATTTCTGCGCCTAAACGTTGTAGCTCATCAATAGCTTTAGTCACAGCTGCTTCTACTGATGAGTCTAATCCTTCACCAAATGTTTCTTTGATTACACCAATTCTCAGTTTCTTTCTAGCTTTCAAGTCCGGTCTTAAGCTAAGCGGCATAGTCTGGGATTTCTACTTTCAGACTAGTAGAATCTTGAGGATCATGTCCGGCGATCGCATTTAATAATATAGCGGCATCTTCTACAGTGCGACCAAAAGGGCCAATTTGATCTAAAGAGGAAGCATAAGCTACTAACCCATAACGAGAAACCAACCCGTAAGTTGGTTTTAATCCCACCACACCGCAAAAAGATGCTGGTTGTCGAATGGAACCCCCAGTATCAGAACCCAGAGCTACCACACATTCATTTGCTGCTACTGCGGCAGCGGAACCACCAGAAGAACCACCAGGAACGCGGGACAAATCCCAAGGATTAGCAGTGACTTGATAGGCAGAATTTTCGGTAGAACTGCCCATTGCAAATTCATCTAAATTGGTTTTACCCACCATAACTGCCCCCAGCATCAGCCAGTTTTTGAGTTACGGTTGATTCATAAGGTGGGATAAAGTTTTCCAAAATTCGGGAAGCGCAGGTGGTGGGAATTCCCTTAGTACACAAATTATCTTTAATCCCAATGGGAATCCCTGCGAGGATACCAATTTCTTCTCCAGCAGCGATTTTTGCATCCACAGCACGGGCCTGTGCTAACGCCTGTTCTGCTGTCACATGTAAGAAACTGTGCAATTTTGGTTCTAACGTTTGAATGCGGTCTAAAGCTTCTTGGGTAATTTCAACGGCAGAACGTTCTTTTTTGGTTAGCTGTTCGTGCAACTCGCGGATGAATGCCATGATTGCTCTCTATTATATTCCAAGTCCCTGATTTTAATATATTTTGGCAATTTATGCCCACTTGTTTTTTTTTACAGGGAACTTAGACCTGAGAGTTTCAATTAAACCAAGACCCTTGTATCTTTTTAAGCTTTAGAAGCTTCTAGTAGTGAAGCTTTAATATCTTTAATAGACATCATTAACTTCCTTGGCTCTATAGGTGACACTATAAAACCATTTTTTATATAAAATTCTTTAGCATCTTGGTCGAGAACATCTACGATTAAAGCTTTTATTCCCACAATTTTTTCTGCTTCTAAAATACGTAAATAAGCATCCTTTAATAATCCAGACCCTATTCCTTTTCTTTCCCAGTTACAATCAGTCGCTAACCTCCCGATTAATATACAAGGAATAGAACTGGGTGAGTTTTGCTTGATTTTATTAGTAGCCATCTTTCTATCTATAACAGCAGTTGATAAACAGTAGTAAGCAATTACTCTCTTTCCTGCTGTTACCACATAAGTTCTAGCTGTCTCACCTTCAAATTTTAATGCACTCTCTTTTAACCAATCATTTAATCGTTCCGAGCGACAATTAAAAGACGCTGTATCATGAGTTGAATTAAATGCCTCTGGTGCATTAATTATTTGAGGTTCATTTTGTGTTTCTGTTTCTGCCATCATTGTTTTCCCAAGGAGATTTGGCCATTAAAAGTTTTGTAACTGTTTCAATGGCTTTAGGTGGTGAATTAAGAATTTCAACAAATTGTTGATACTTTTCCTCATCTAAAGCAAAGAAAGTGTTATCAGCGATAACTGATTCTGCTTCTTGGCAAGCGACTTCTAATATAAATTCAGTACGATTTTTGCCAAGAATTGAAGCTGCACGATCAATTAATTCTCGTTGTTCTGGTTGAATCCTAATATTAATCGTGTCACGATTTTTACTGATTGATGTTTGAGTAGTCATACTATTGTCTAAAGAATGATTGTTCTAGGTCATGCTCTTTCTTTATAGTAGGGCATTGTATACACGATGTCAACACAGGTTGAATAACTCCTAGCTTTGACAAATTTAGTGGGGGATTAACGGCAAAATAGTTAAAATGGTATTCCGTTGTCTCAGATTCCTACTTTATTTTTCTTGGTGTAGCCTGTTCCTTGTTCTCCACAATTAAATTTATGGTTAAAATAATTACTCGCACTTCTATCGGTAAGCAAAATGTCTATGACATTGGCTTAGAACAAGATCATAATTTTGCGATTAAAAGCGGGCTGATCGCGGCAAATTGTTTTAACAAGTCCCATTCAACCGCTTATGGATATGTAACTTATCAAACTGCGTATCTAAAAGCTAATTACCCTTTAGAGTACATGGCAGCCCTATTAACAGCTAATAGTGGCGACACAGACAAAGTGCAGAAGTATATTAATAACTGCACGAATATGGGTATTCAAATCGAAGCACCAGATATTAACCGCTCTGGACTGGATTTTACGCCCGTAGCAGGGAAAATTTTGTTTGGATTTTCTGCGGTGCGGAATGTGGGTCAAAATGCGATCGCCAGCATTTTAGAAGCCAGAGAAAAATCCCATGAATTTAAAACTCTAGCTGATTTTTGTGACCGGGTTGATTTACGCGCCCTAAACCGACGCACTTTAGAGTCACTAATTTACTGTGGAGCCTTTGATAAAATTGAACCTAATCGTAATCAGTTAATCAACGATTTAGAATTAGTTTATGATTGGGCACAATCTCGTGCAAAAGATAGAGCCAGTGGTCAAGGAAATATTTTTGATTTATTGGGTGGTGGATTTAATGATATTACCAGTAAAAAAAATAATAATGCTTTTGAATCTGTGCCCAAAGCTAAACCAGTGCTAGATTTTCCTCCCCAGGAAAAATTGCGTTTAGAAAAAGAACTATTAGGTTTTTATGTTTCCGACCATCCGCTAAAATCCATTAAGCAATCATCTTTGATGCTTGCTCCCATTAACTTATCCCAACTGAATGAACAAAAAGATGACATGATGCTTTGTGCTGTAGTCATGTTAAATAATGTTAAAAAAGTCGTTACCAAAAAAGGCGACCCAATGGCAATTTTACAAATCGAAGATCTAACAGCACAATCGGAAGCAGTCGTTTTTCCTAAAAATTATGAACGGATTAATTCTCTACTTGAAGTTGATGCTAGATTGATAATCTGGGGAAAAGTAGACCGTCGGGATGAACAAAATCAATTTATTGTTGAAGATGCAGAAAAACTGGAAACAATACAATTGGTCATGGTGGAATTAAATCCTCAACAAGCAGCTGCAATTGAAGAACACCATCGTCTGAGTACTATTTTAAAAGAACAATCAGGAGAAAGAGAAAAAGCCAAAGTCCCCGTTATTGGTATTGTACAAGCTGGCACTACTCGTAAATTAGTCCGGTTTGGTAGGCAATTCTGGGTACAAGATTCTTCTTCAGCGGTTCAGGCTCTCAAAAATGCTAGATTCCAAGCTCACGCAAAATCATTACTGGGAAATTAACAGCGAATAATCATACCCTATTATATGCTTTTAAGTCAACTGTATATTAACAGATTTTCTTGGATATGCACTGGCCGTATCTAGTCAATTATCCGGTTGATAACTCCTTAGAAATAATGGTATTTTTTGATGCCATGAGGGTTGCAGTAGCAACCAGGGGAAGGAGTATAAACTTAATGACCGGAAAAGAACTAAATAAATTCGTAGCTTATTGTCGAAGAATTCAACCTCAAAGTCAGGAAGACATTAAAAGGTTTTTTGAGGGTGTAATAGCATTTCCTTATGATAACGAACTGCTATTACAAGCTTATTTGTTTCTGAATATTCAAAATCTATTTCCATTCTGTTCTGAATTATTGCTATTTGAAAAATCCCCCATCGCTGATTATACAGACCTGGGTAAATGTGATTTTGTTTACCTGACATCTATGGATGATTTATTTTTAATAGAAACTAAATTTATTGATACAGAAGCAACCGGAGCCACGGAAAGGAAAAGAAGAAATAAGCACCGAAACAAGGTATTTGAGCAGGTATTTACGTTAAAAAATAAATTTAGCCAATATTGGAATATCAGAATTGAGCAGTTAGACTGTGGAGTTTTTACGACAAATCCGGAAATTAACTGGAGAGGAGATGAGGTTAATGTGGTGACTAAATCAGTGTCTATACATTATCTTGAACAATGGCGTCGAAGTTATCAGAGCAGGGTGGGGAGATGGGGTGATGGGGAGGTGGGGTGATGGGGAGTTGGGGAGGTGGGGAGGTGGGGAGGTGGGGAGATGGGGTGATGGGGAGGTGGGGTGATGGGGAGTTGGGGAGGTGGGGAGGTGGGGAGGTGGGGAGGTGGGGAGGTGGGTGATGTAACTACTATTCCTTGTTTCCTGTTTCTTTCTTCCATTGATTCAAATCACAGTTATAGGCTACAGACGTTACAAGGAAAATCTATAATGATCACGAAAGCTTCTTGTGACAGTCACATAACATTTGCAAATAAAAAGCCAATATAAGGATATTGAGTTTGAGTCACTTCCATGTTTGCTATTGATCTGCTTCCAGGTGCTATCTCCGAAATTCTTGCTAGTTCAGCTACAACTTACACGTTAACTCAAGCTGACCGTTATGGTTTAATGGCCGCAATGTTATCTGAATCTTTAGAAGAAGAGGAAAGATATGCTATTGACAGGTTATTACGTTCGATTCTGAAAGGACGGATTCACATTGTAGATGAGCTTTCAGTGGAAATGTAAGTGTTACTTATGCTCATCTCTCGGCTAGGTTTCGAGCTTTTTTTGTAGCAAAGCTGCGCGTCCCTATCTCCATTGAGCTAATTTTAGTGTTTCTACAAACTTGTGAAATCAGACATAATTAGACTTGCTTGTGTTTGAATTTTGAATTGGTATCAGCGTCAGTCCAGATATAAAAAATTGATTATTATTAGTTAGTGTAGTATTGATGTTAGATTTATCCCTCTCAGTTCAGAAATTAGTGACCTACTAACTTGCGAAGACAGCGCAATTACAAACCAAGAGAATTGGTTCATAGTTGCGCTTTAGAGTCGGCTTTTTAGAGGATATTTTACAATTTCAAACAACCTCTTAAATTGGTAAAGATATTGATTTTGAATTCTTAAAACATTCCTTGCAATACCTGACGTATAGTATTATTGGACACTTGATCTGTAACTTCTACTACACCAATCTGTGTTGGTAAAACAAAACGGACTTGACCTGATTTTACCTTCTTATCTAATTGTAAAGCTTCAATAATTGCTTCAATATCTAAACCAGAGGGTAATTTAGTAGGTAAATTTGCTTTTTGAATCAAAGCATTCTGACGTTCGGTATCTTCTTTTTGCCAAAGTCCTAACTCCACAGCAATTTGACCTGCTGCTACCATCCCAATACCCACCGCTTCACCATGTTTGAATAAACGATAATTAGTTAAGCTTTCCACCGCATGACCTATGGTGTGACCATAGTTGAGAATCGCTCTTAATCCTGATTCTTTTTCATCTTTAGAGACAACATCTGCTTTCGCTTGACAAGAATGAGTTAATATGTTGTTTATCAGGTCGGTCTTTAAGTAGCGGAGTTGGTCGAGATGTTTACTCGCCTCCAACTGAGCAAACAATTCGGCGTCCCAGATGACGCCGTACTTGATCACCTCTGCCATTCCTGCCCGAAATTCTCGCACTGGTAAGGTTTTTAATACCTCTGGGTCAATAACAACTTGACGCGGTTGATGAAAAGCCCCAATTAGGTTTTTTCCGTGGGGATGATTTACTCCCGTTTTCCCACCAATCGCTGAGTCTACCATTGCTAGCAGTGTGGTAGGGACTTGCACTACATTAATCCCTCTCAGCCAAGTAGCGGCGGCAAAGCCAGTCATATCCCCAATTACACCTCCTCCCAATGCTACCATTGTCGAAGAACGTTCCAGACGGTTTTCTAAAGCTACATCATAGAGTTTTTGGATGGAGTTGAGGGTTTTGTAGCGTTCCCCTGGTGGTAGGTTATAGTTACTTACTGTAAATCCCGCCTGATTTAAGGATGCGATCGCTCTTTCTCCATAATGTTTATATATCATGGGATTAGACACAACCAACACCTTTTTACCTAGCTGCAAACCACTCAGATGTTCACCTAGCTGGTCTAAACTAGCTGATGCGATCGCAATTTCATAAGACTTTTCTGGTAGATTTACATTGATAATAGAACTCATATCCAACCAAGCATACAATTGGCGTATTGTAGCGCAATATCAAAAAAGAGGGAGTAGGAAGTAGGAAGAAAATAGGAAAAATTATTCCTTGTTCCTTTTTTAAATGATTCAATGGGTTTAAGACTATTTTGGAGAAGAATCAATGTTTGGTGTAATTGCTTATATCGTCTACTTAGGTTTGTTTTTGGGTTTAGCTGCTGGTTTGCTGTTTGGTTTACGTAGTGCCAAAATTATCTAGTTAAGTATCTCCTGATGGGGAGAAAGGAAGAGGCAGGGGGGCAGGGAGCAGGGAGCAAGGGGGAGAAATGGAGATGGGGAGATGGGGAGATGGGGAGATGGGGAGATGGGGAGATAGAATATTTTAATTCTCTTTCCCCCTGCCCCCTGCCCCCTGCCCCTTTTCCTCTTCTCCCCCTGCCCCCTGCCCTTGTCCTCTTTTCCCCCTAGTTCCCCTATTTCCATCTCTCTACTCTGTTTGTATCGCAGATATCAAATAATTCAAAATTGAAAATCCGTAACATCCCCTGCTTCTATATGTTTACCAGCATTAGCAGAGTGGAAATTAATCCAGGCTAACCCTATTGTTAATGTGAAGATGCTACATATTGCTAGTATAGTTAAATACTTATGATGGGCGATCGCTTGCACAAAATTATCCATCTTTGTGACTTTACCCATGACCTGAATTGGTTTTAATGCAGCTAAAGCTGATTCAGCATTTCCATAGCGTCGTTGACGCTTATGTTCCACCATTTTCTGTAACCATGAGTGGAAACGAGGATGAATTTGTGGTAGTAATTGTGAGAATTTCCAGCGAAATTTAGCATCTACCAATTTATTAATATCTACAGAACGGGTATTAGTAAGTAAACAAATTAATGTGGCTCCTAAACTATATAAATCTGATGCTTCTGTCAAAGCATAACCAAACAGTTCTTCTGGGGGAATAAAACCAGGAGTACCTGCAACAAAGCTACTCAGAGACATTTTTGCTCCTTTGCATCTTGCTAAACCAAAGTCTACTAAATAAGCATTCAATTGGTCATCCACTAAAATATTCTCTGGTTTAATATCTCGATGAATAATTGGTGGAATTTGCTTTTGAAGATAAACCAAAATCTCTAATATTGACAAAGCAATTTGTTTAATTTCTTCAGGATGAAAAATGCGTTTTATTCCTAATGATGGAGCATTTTTATATTCTAGTACTAAATAAAAACCATTCACGGTTTCAAAAGAATTAATATATTTGGGAATACGGGAATGATTGAGTTGTTGCAAGATTTTGATTTCCTGCTCATAAATTTTTACTCCAGATAAATCAGTCATCCCATTCAGAGAACAAAACTCTTTAATTACTACCTGTTGATGTGAGTTAAGGTCATAAGCTAAATAAGTCATGCGTCCCGCTTCCTGATTACATCCTAGTTCTTGAATAACTTGATAACCTTGTTGAGCAAAATTGGGATGGTGACTGAAGGGAATTTCACCTGGATATCCATTACGCACATTTATCTCCATCTGTAGGGGGAGGTGGGGTGGTGGGGTGGTCTGACAAGTATAGGTTATTTACTAGTGAAGGTAGGCAAGGGGGCAGGGGGCAGGGGGCAGGGGGAAAGAGGAAGAGGAAGAGGCGCAGGGGGGAAAATATCTGTACCTGTACCTATCCCCCCTGCTCCCCGCTCCCTGCTCCCCTGCCTCTTCTCTCCCATTCTTCTGTGTTCCTAAATTGCTAACCAATCAATAATCTGAGCATTGACAATATCTGGGACTTCATCATGGGGACAATGACCAGCGCCAGGAATGGGTACAATCTTGATATCATGACCATTTTGACGTGCTGCTTCGTAGATATTAGCTCCAGTGATGGGCGTCCAAGGATCATCAGCACCCCAAATTACTAATAAACGATGTTCTAATTGGGGTAATAGTTCCTCTGGACTAGCTCCCGGAGGTGCTGTGAGAATAGAAGCAAAAACTTTTTGCGCTCCTGGGTCACAAGAAGGTGTATAAATTAAATCCACTAATTCATCCGTGACCGCTTGGCGATCGCCATAAACTTGCATCAGGGTACGGCGAATTTGAGCTTTTTGACGGATGCGGTTGTAGACGAATTTCCCTGTAATCGGATGAGCCACCAATTTATTAAAACCAGCCATGATTATTCGTAACGGCAGATTTAATTCATGGGAACGATGACTTAATCCCCCCGCAGAGTTAATTAACACAGCACCAGCAGCTATTTCCGGATGTTTTGCTAAAACTGTCAAACTTAATAGTGCACCAATAGAGTTACCAATAAATACTGTTGGTGCTTGGATGTGTGCTAGCCAAAAATCTTTCAGTAGTTCTACCCATAAATCCATGCTGTAATTAATTGGGGCTTTATCAGAACCACCAAAACCTAAAAGGTCTACAGCAAAAACTCTATACCCAGCCTCAGCTAAAACAGGGATATTTTTACGCCAGTGGCCAATGGAAGCACCAAATCCATGCACCAGAAGTAAAGGACGTCCTGTACCCATTACCGTATATTGTATTTTATGGTTTTGCCAAGTCCAAACCAGTTGATCAAAATTCTGTGTAGAGAATTTTAGTTGTAGAGTCATTATTAACATTCCTAAAGTATCATTCTCATAATTATGCTAATTCCCTCACCGCCTGTTTTAGCTATAGGAATTCTACTTTATTTTTGAACAGAACATAGTATATTTCCCGTATTCTCTCATTCGTCCCTATAAAAAAAAGCTTAAAAATTTAGTCGGATCTTACTGTGTCTGCTACCCTTGCATAGGGTTAATTATTTAACAACTATAGAGTTAATTGGAATTTGAGCAGCTACTAATTGGAAAATTTCTAACTCGTAGCTGAAAAAATTACACAGATAGGATGATGACCCCCTAAACTACAGACGGTAAACTTGCATATCAAATGCATAGGGTGAATATACCTTGATATTTGGAGATTGATGATGACTTTAGCAAGTGCTTCACAAACAAAACCTTTAACTGATGATGAATTACAGAAAATAAACGCCTACTGGCGTGCTGCTAATTATCTTTCCGTCGGACAAATATATCTACTCGACAATCCTCTACTGTTAGAACGTCTGACACTAGAACACGTCAAACCACGACTTTTAGGACATTGGGGAACCACACCAGGGTTAAATTTGATTTATGCTCACCTGAATCGGGTGATTAAAAAATATGATTTGAATACAATTTATATTGCAGGTCCTGGTCATGGTGGACCTGGACTAGTAGCGAATACTTATTTGGAAGGAACTTACAGTGAGTATTATTCCAGTATCTCCCAAGATACGGAGGGAATGAAGAAGCTCTTTAAACAGTTCTCTTTTCCTGGTGGTATTCCTAGTCACGTTGCGCCCGAAACTCCTGGTTCTATCCATGAAGGCGGTGAATTAGGTTATGCTTTGGTTCATGCTTATGGTGCGGCTTTTGATAACCCTGATTTGATTGTCGCGGCTGTGGTTGGTGATGGGGAAGCAGAAACTGGTCCTTTAGCTGCTAGTTGGCATTCTAATAAGTTTCTCAATCCCATTTATGATGGTGCAGTATTACCAATACTACATCTGAATGGATATAAGATTGCTAACCCTACTGTATTAGCGAGAATACCTCACGATGAATTAGAAAGTTTATTTATTGGTTATGGTTATAAACCATATTTTGTGGAAGGATCTGATCCTGAATTAGTACACCAGCAAATGGCTGCAACTTTAGATACTGTGATTACGGAAATTAAAAGTATCCAAAGAGAAGCTAGAGTACATGGTTTTACTAACCGTCCTCAATGGCCGATGATTATTTTGAGAACCCCTAAAGGATGGACCGGTCCCAAATCAGTGGATGGGAAGAAAACTGAAGATTATTGGCGATCGCATCAAGTTCCGTTTGGGAATGTATCTGGACAACCAGAACATCTCCAACTTTTAGAAGATTGGCTCAAGAGTTATAAACCAGAAGAACTCTTTGATCACAATGGTACTCTCATTCCTGAACTTGCCGAATTAGCACCCCAAGGACATCGACGTATGGGAGATAATCCTCATGCTAATGGTGGTCTTTTACTAAAGGAACTGCAAATACCAGACTTTGGTGATTATGCTGTAGATGTGATTCAACCCGGAAAGGCGATCGCCGAAGCCACTCAAATCACAGGAAAATTCCTGCGGGATATCATCAAACTCAATCAAAAACATCGTAATTTCCGCATTGTCGGACCAGATGAAACCGCATCTAATCGTCTTGAGCCCAGTACTTGAAGCCACAGAGCGGGTGTGGACAGCCGAAATTATCCCAGAAGATGATCATTTATCTCCTGATGGTCGGGTCATGGAAATTTTGAGTGAAACTACCTGTCAAGGATGGTTAGAAGGCTATTTACTTACAGGTCGTCATGGATTCTTCTCCTGTTATGAAGCATTTATTCATATCATAGACTCCATGTTCAACCAACACGCTAAATGGTTGAAAGTTACTCGTCATATTCCCTGGCGTCGTCCCATTGCATCTCTTAATTATTTACTGACTTCTCATGTTTGGCGACAAGACCATAATGGCTTCTCTCACCAAGACCCAGGTTTTATTGACCATGTAGTTAATAAAAAATCAGAAATCATTCGTGTTTATCTTCCCCCAGACGCCAACACCTTACTATCAGTCACAGACCACTGCTTAAGAAGCCGTAACTATGTCAACGTGATTGTGGCTGGGAAGCAACCAGCATTACAATATTTGGATATGGACTCAGCGATTAAGCACTGTACCAAAGGTTTAGGAATTTGGGAATGGGCTAGCACTGATCAAGACGGTGAAACAGATGTAGTCATGGCTTGTGCTGGAGATATTCCCACATTAGAAACATTAGCTGCTGTGGATATTTTGCGTCAACACTTCCCAGAATTGAAAATCCGGGTAGTGAATGTAGTTAATTTAATGACGCTCCAACCAAAAAGTGAACATCCCCACGGTTTAAGTAGCAAAGACTTTGATACAATTTTTACTACTGACAAACCGATTATTTTTGCTTTCCACGGTTATCCTTGGTTAATTCACCGCTTAACTTATCGTCATACCAATCACCGCAATTTACACGTGCGTGGCTATAAAGAAGAAGGAACTACCACCACTCCCTTTGATATGGTAGTACTGAATGATCTTGACCGTTATCACTTGGCTATGGATGTAATTGATCGTGTTCCTCAATTAGGTTCTAAAGCCGCTTATGTCAAACAGCAATTACAAGATAAGCTGATTGAACATAAACACTATATCCAAAAATATGGTGAAGATATGCCAGAAATTCGTGATTGGAAATGGCCTGGTTAAAACTCTGATTCATTTTATAGTGCAGGGTTTTCGGACTGCACTATAAATATTTAATTGAGAGGATGTTTTAAAAGTAAAAAATGTCTGCTGAACTGAGTTGTTAGTACACTTGTGTTCAAAATCCTAAGAACTTTTAAAACATCCTCTGAACCGGATTGCAATATAAATCTTCATCACCAAAATCCTTTAATTTTTTTTAGTATCTTGTGGATATAAAGGAGGTAAAGAAATATCTTGATATTTCCAAACAGTTATTTCCGGTGATTGCACCGCTTTCTTTAACTGATTATCATCTAGAAGGAAGAAAAAGATATTCCCATTATTCAAACAGTTGACATAAGATTTGATTTGCTTAATTCCATTGAAAATCGTAATTGGGTAACTCCAAGCTGATGGATCTCTAACATCTGTTTTGTTGCAAGTTATATAAAAAAATTCTTGTGAACTATTCAATCCCCAAACAATCACTTTCGTATCTGTTGTATGTGCATATAGATTTTGCAAATTGCGGAAAATATCATGTTCACAGACTTTTAAGCCTTCTTCACCATCTTTTTGCTCATCATAAGGAAAATAATAAAGTGCGCAATCGCCAGCTACAAAAATATCAGTATAATTATTACCCGAAGCAACTGCTGGACAAACCGCTATGCTGGAAGCAGAATTAGGGACAACTAAACTAACTGGAGTTGCAGAAATCCGAGAATAACTATATGAATTATAGAGGGGAGTATAAAAGAGTTTTTTTTCGGTACCAGTGGCAATCAGTGTATAAATACCACCAACACGTTCTTTTGCTTTTCTACCCACACAAGTACTGATTTGATTTGGCTGTAAATTAGCGGGTAAATTATGGGGATTCCAGATATTTCCTGTCACCAATTTGCTGGGGTCAAGATAATATCTGAAAATATTTTTTTGCGATGCATTAGGATTAGCAATAATATCGACAATAATAAATCTTCGACTCCGGGTTTGAGACATATAAATATTAAAGATATCCATCTTACCGAAAAAATAATTTGCATCATCAAATTCTAGATTTACCCAATTTAAACCTTGACTCCAGTCCAGATCGAAATTGGGATTATTTTCCGATAAATATAAATAATCCTGACCATCAACAGTTACGACTAAAGCCACATCAACATTTTTATTTCTATTTTTTTGTGAGATAGCAAAAGTTTTAGCAACTACCGTTAATCCGTCATGAAATTGAGAGAGGATACTGCTTAAATTAACTTTTTCCCATCTAGTGAAATCTCCACCAACTTCCCTGGTTAAATATAAGACTTTATCTGTACCTATGGAAAAAAATAAATGATGTCCTTCACTCGTCTGTAATACCTCGAATTTAGTATCAGGAGCGACAACTTCTGCTAATTGGGAATTTTGAATTAATGCTGAGGAAAACTTATTTTTTTCTGACATGACTTTTGTAAATGTAGTTGTGTTATTTGTGGAATTCTTAGCAAGAAGACTGAGCATATAGATAAACTCCAAGACAAGATGATGAATAAGATGTTAAAATAACCCTCCTTAATTAATGAGGAGGATTTAAAGATGAAGCCTGATGAATAAAGTATTAAAAGTTACTTTACCGTGACAAGTAATTCTACTTTGTGGGTATAGAGTCTCAGAACCGATTTGGTGATTCTTGATCTATCCATGATTCTATTAAATACTAATTTTTCAATGAATAGTTGAGTTAAATTCAGGAGTTTAAAACTAAGTTAAATTCAGGTTTTCCGTAATTAAATATTTTTTAGACACATATTCCTATATGAAGCTTGGGAATATAGTGTATATAGCATTACTCCTTCCCCCTTAGCAAGCAGTGGAATCACCCCACCCTAACCCTCTCCCCGAATCAGGGGATGAAATAACACTTTATTTCCCCCCCCCCTTTACAAAACTTTTATGGTATTGCGATTCCAAATTTGCACATCTAGTTAATGGGTTGAAGGAATAGTTTAGCTTCTGCGATTCTTCTTCTTTTCAAACCTTGCTCAACATTGCTACCAGGGTTTCTATATTTAATGAATGTCTCTTCAATTTGATCCCACTGTTTATTTTTCAAAACTCTAGTTATAGACGCAAAGTTATCATTACCATAGAAATTAGCACCTAAGTTATATCCAAAACTAAGTAAAGCCCCCTGCTGGTTAGCGTTTAACTCATTCCATACAGGAATTTTCAGCATTGGCGGTAGATAGCTACTATCTAGTTGATAAATCAATAGTTCATCAGCTTCTTCACGAGTAATTGTTTCACCTAAATACCACTCACCACCATTTTTTTTGCGCGTTGTTCCCCAACCAATAGTAATAGGTTTACCACCGCTGAGTGGGTCAGGATAAGCCTTAGCGAAAAATCCTTCAAATTCTTTAATTAGCGCTACCCCTGG
Source organism: uncultured cyanobacterium (assembly GCA_963766435.1). GTDB lineage: Bacteria > Cyanobacteriota > Cyanobacteriia > Cyanobacteriales > Nostocaceae > CAVXZH01. Next base: position 1,194,206 of record CAVXZH010000005.1, on the reverse strand, counting down.
TAATGGTACCTTCCCGGAAAGACCACCATAAAGAGCTGATCCTTTGGCTATAATGGGAGTAGTTTCTGGGGCTACTTTTGGTTGATCAATAGCTTGATTTAATGAATTTTGAGTAGTTGGTTCAACTATCCCATCAGCTGTCAAACCTGCTTTTTTTTGAAACTGCTGTACAGCTGTTACAGTCTGATTACCAAAAATACCATCAATTGAACCTGGATTCAAGTTGAGTTCTGCTAAGATTTCTTGTAGCTGTTTAACCTTGGTTCCAGTTGAGCCTTTTTTCAAAATTTCATTGGTGTTGAGAATTAATTTGGTGGTCATAGCTTTGCTGATAAATATTTTTTGAGCAGATGTATCTACACACTTTATAAATTATCAGTTTTTGGTATATTTTTAGTATATTCGCATAAATAAACTCTGTGTTAACACAGAGTCTACCCGTAAAACAAGTTTTCACTGCTGGTGGTAGTGTAAATACAGCATATCACAGATAAATGAGGTACACATAAAATAGTAAAACTCTTGTGGAGCAGGCATCTTGCCTGCCTTTGTGTACTTCATATCAAGGAAATGCGCTGTATAATAAGTAGATGCAAACCTTAGGAGGTAACGAACCATGATGGCGGCTAAAGACAAGGTTCCCCACCTAACCCCAGAAGAATACTTTACTTGGTAAGAACAGATTATCATTAGGAGTAATTATCATGACTACTAAGAGAAAACCAAGACACCCTGGTGCTTTAATTAAGCGTCAGTATTTAGAGCCTTTAAACATGAGCATTACTGATTTTGCTAATGTTATTCGTGTATCGCGTAAAACGTTATCCGAAATAGTTAATGAACACGCCAGTGTTACACCTAATATAGCTCTTAGATTAGCAACTGCTTTTCAAACTACACCAGAGCTTTGGTTAAATCTTCAACAAAGATATGATCTTTGGTGTGCAGAAAATGAATCAGAGGAATGGAAAAATATCACACCAATTGATTTAGTAGTTGCTTCCTAATCTTAAGTAATCCTACTAACGGCATGGAATTTCATATCGTTATTTATATCAATATTAAAAGTGTACATAGGCTTGTAATCCTTACTGTGTAATCGTTACTGGATTCCACGTTTCTGTAAAATTAGTATCAAACTTTATAAGTATAAATTTTAGAGGCTGGAACCCTTACCCGTAGCACGATACCGGATAGTTGTTATCCATATCGCGATACACCTCATGAATTTGGGGAGTCAGAGTTAGGGGAATATATAGATAGATTACTGGCAAAGGAAATTATTGCGATCGCACAAGAATATAAAGCTGAATCACCTCCGAGCAAGGAGGAATCCACCTTAATTATTTATTTTTGGCAAACCAAAGCGAGGTTTGGTCGGGTGCTGTTTCAACATCTCTCCCGGAATGGGGCAATTTGAAAGAAGTTTATATAGTTTACGAATTATAACAAAAAAATTTTTGAGAAAAGGGTGGATTGAAAGCGAATCCAGTTACGTCCTCTATTCTTTTCATGGTTATCGAAGCTTCTATAACCAGGATATTATAAAGAGGACACTTTGATGGCTACGTCTACTACATTGATGGATAAAGATTGATGGACATTAATTTGTCAAGACGGACAGTAATTTGTCAACGCGGACAAATAATTTGGCAAACGACAATAACAATTTGTCACCGATGACAAATAATGTGTCACTTTACATAAATGGACGTAACTGGATTCGAACCAGTGACCTCTACGATGTCAACGTAGCGCTCTAACCAACTGAGCTATACGTCCTTAACCTACGATTAACAATCATAGCGAGCTTTTCTGTTTTAGTCAATAGTCCTAAATCTAGCAGTTGATGGGACAGTTGTGGGACAAAAAAGACAATGCGAACAATCAAACCAATTAATCATAATAGAACTATCCAGCTAAAATTCTCTCATGGTGGAAAACGCCACACTTTCAATCCTATCCCTGGTGGGCAGTATAATTGTGCCAAGGATTTAGCAACAGCACGGGCAATTGCTGTTCAAATCCAAAACGATATACTTGCTGGATATTTTGATACTTCATTAAACAAGTATCGACTAGCCCCTAAAAAGCTAGTCATTATAACAACATCATCTGTTGGCAGAATAGATGATGGGTTTGCATGAGAGGGATTAGAAGAAACGCATCGGATATTTAGAGTTTTTCTTGAGGGAGGGATTTCTATAGCATTTTCATAGAACGACTGAAATGCTTGAGCTAGCAAGTAAAATGTTGGAGCTAGCCAAAGAATCTTAATATTTTTGGGGATTAAATGCTTGGACAACCAATAAACAGCCGTGAATGTTTTACCTGCACCTGTCGGCAGTTCCAATATCCCGCTACCAGGCTTTCCCCTACCAGGGGAAAAATATTTATTAAGAGCTTCAAAAGCCTCTTTTTGATGCTCAAAAGGTATTTTTGACTTTTTTTTAAATTCCTGCCTGTGTTTATCGAGGTCTATTGAAACGTAGGAACGTTACATTGAATGCATCCTATGACTAGTGGGTTCAAAACGTCTGTTGTGATTATCATGCCATGCATCAGACTGTTTAAAACCACCGACTCAACAAAAATTCAAATCTCAGACCTGATGAAGACTTGGATAAGTCATGTTTTTTGAGATAGAAATTTCCCGGAATATATTAACTTGTTGACATCTAGCTCATATTGACACCACCTTGAATAAATATCGACTATCCCTCAAAAATATTGATGATAAACCTCTGTATCTAACAGAGGTAGATGATTCGATTTTAGTTTAAAGTTACGGTTATTAGATTTAAAATGTACCGGCTGTAAGTTATATTGTCCCCGCTATCCAAGTCCTCGAAGTAGACTGATGACTCATCAAAATCCAAACACCTAACACGCCTAGAACGACAACTAGGGGGACTGATAGTATATTGTGAGTTCTTACTGAGTGACATTTTTATGATCCTCTATTGCTTTTAGGGATGTCTTGAGCATCCTGTATATATTGCATTAGTGCCATAATGCCATCAGGACTGTAAAGGGATGTTTTACCCATTGATGCTCCCACCCTCTTGATATTATTTAGAGATTAAGATAGTTATTACCACTTAATTAACACCCTATACATTTTATTAAATCTTTATTTTTTCTGAATTTGCTTGAGCTTATTACTCGCTAACACCAATAACCTCTGTGCTTCAGGGTAAGCTGTTGTCCCGGCTTTAACGGTATTAAGACGAGTGATAATTGCTTGAATCTCCGCTTTCAGGCGATTATTATCAGCAGGAGGATGAGCAATCAAACTTTGTATTTCTTGGTTAGCTTGTTTAAGCGTTTCCTGTGATTCCTTTTCTACTTGACCACGATTTTCAATAATTCCCAAGTTGGTTTGATACTGCGCTAATAACTTCTGTGCTTCTACATAACTTGGTTCATCAACTCGAATATTCGATAATTGACTAATCGCTTTTTTCCATAAATCACCAATTTTCTCCCACTCAAGAGCAGTATGGGGTGGATTTTGGGAAGCTTGAGCAGCAGATAAAGCATACTCTTTCCCTGCTTCTATATATGTAGTACTACGTGGGGCAACGACTGTCTTTAATTTTACTTGATAAGCAGCAATTAATTTTTGAGCCTCTAAATATCTGGGATTCTTGATTGGTATTTCTTGTAGACGGTTAATTGCTTGCTCCCATAATTCTGATGAGACTTGAGAATTTGTTGGTTGTAACTTTTGGGCTTCTACATCAAATTCTTCCGCAGCCGCAATAAAGATACCAGCTCGTGCATTCTCAAAATCTCGCTTAAAAGCTTTGAGTTGTGTTTGTGCGGTTTGTCCAGCTAAGGTTTGCTGAGAAATTTGGTCTAATTTATCTATTGCTACTTGCCAAGATGCGATCGCATTTTCCCGTTCTTGAGTATTCTTCGCTTGTTCATACTGCTGTTTTGCCAATAATACCGCTTTTTGTCCTTCCGCTAAAGGTGTCAAAGCATTCTTATCTTGAAAAACCACAGCTTCTAACCGTCCTACTCGTTGACGTGCGCTTTGAAATTCATCAAAGGTAAAATACCAAGTACAACCAAAAAAATTACAATAAGTTTGCGGATAATAACCTAAAAACCACACCGGTAAATTATCTAAATGGTTTTTTGCATCTTTGACTTTTTCTGCTCCCCGTTCTATATCAGCGGGACTGGTAGCTTTACTAACTAATTGATCGGCTTGCTCTAAAGAATCTATTGCTCCTCGATAATCATGATCCATGCCCATAAAACTTGGTAACAACAGGATTGGTGCTGCTTTTGCTACGGGTTGACGAATCATGGGAGAGGGTAAATTTACAACCCATATCACCCCCGCTGTACTTACTATGAAAAGCCCGATCCATTTGATTTTGCCTAGCATATTTATACCCAACGCTATATATACATACTACTACTGGATGTAGCTAAATATGGAAAATAAGGATTTTTTGGGGATGTAAGGGTAGAAGATTGATTCCGTAATGGTTAATCTTGTAGAGAGGCAAAATTTCTATTTATTGCTACCATCGAGATGATATTCCTCTAACTGATTATTACTAAAATGTCAACTGCTTTAATTACTGGTGCATCTGGTGGGATTGGTAAAGCTTTTGCCCAAGAACTAGCTGCACGTAAAACTAACTTGGTATTGGTGGCTCGTTCTCAAGAAAAATTGCTGGAGTTAGCTGAAAAATTACAAAAGCAATATCCCATTACAATAGAAGTGATAGCTAAAGACCTCACAGAAGTTAATGCCACTGCGGTGGTATTTGATGCTATCCAATCTCAAGGATTAACTATTGATTTATTAATTAATAATGCTGGATTTGGTGATTATGGTGATTTTGCTGAAGCTAATCAAGAACGACAATTACAAATGATTCAATTAAACATTTTAGCATTAGTTGATTTAACCCATAAATTTCTGCCTCTGATGCGAAAACGTCGGATTGGAAGCATTATTAATATAGCTTCAATCGCTGGTTTTCAACCCATGCCATATTTATCTGTTTATGCAGCTACTAAAGCTTTTGTGATTAGTTTTAGTCAAGCTCTATGGGCAGAAAATCGTGATTATGGAGTTAAAATTTTAGTATCTTGTCCAGGTCCACAGAAACAAATTTTTTCAATTCAGCTAATTTTCCTCTACCTTTAGCAAGTTCAAATAATAAGATATCCACTCCTGAAGAAGTTGTATCTGATGCTTTATTAGCTTTGGAAAAAGGCAATTCTACGGTGGTCAGTGGTGGTTTAGGAAATAAGTTAATCACCAGTCTGCACCGATTTTTGCCCAGGGAGTCTCTGGTCAATATCATCGCCAAACAGTTTAAATCTTAGTGATTTACCCAATAATAGCTTGACTAAGCTACATATACCTAGTTAACTGCACTCGATAACGTTCTTTTTTGGTGACAGCAATTTCCCCAACTTCCAAACGTCCTTTACCACGAATCGCAATTAAGTCTCCGGTTTTGACGTGGGAACTAGCTTGGGTTATGTCTTTCCAATTAATTCTCACATCACCAGAGTCGATTAAATCTACCATTTTGCTCCGGGACATCCCAAACCCAGCTGAGGCGATCGCATCTAAACGCAAGGAAGCCTCTACTGTAGTTAATTCCTTTTTCTTTGGTTCCCGGACTTTTAACTCATTGGCATCAATTTGCTGAGTTTTCACTGGTACAGAGCGCACCTGTTTGAGACTCATTCCTAAAAATTCTACCAATTCGGGAGTCACAATTACTTGCGCTCCTCTCTCTCCCAATACAATCACATCTCCGGTTTTTTCTCTGACAATACCTGTTCCCAGCATGGCACCTAAAAAATCTCGATGACTAGCGGTATCAAACAGAAAATTTCCCGCTATTTCTAAAACTACTAGGGCTACTTGGGATTGATCTAGAGGAAGTTCCGCACGTGCGATCGCGATTCTTTGACGTTCAGCTTGAGGATATCCACCCCATGATACCAATTGTATCTCTGTTAATCGACTAAATACACGTTGAATTTCCACTAACTCAGGTGGAGAAAGAAAATCAGTCAAAACTACTTCCCAGGTTTTGATGGCTTGTTCTGCCTGATCAATCACACGAGCTATACTATCTCTATTGTCAACACCTTTTAAAAGTTCTTCTCTGGGTAACATACTCAAAAATTAATTGCTAAACATTAATTTGCATCCGCATAGCCTTGAATATTTTCTGGCTCAAACTGTCGTAATATGCGGGTAGCTTGTCGAGTCATAGTTTCTGAACCATTAACTACAATTAAATACTTACCTGCGTCTAAACGATTGCGATAGGGTAAAGCATCACCACCACCTTCTACTAAGCCCACACCACCACCCACAAAGACGCTACCCATAGCACCACTACCAGCACCTAAAATTCCACCAATGACGTGATTACCAATTTGACCAGCCCAAGCAAAGGTCTGTAAACCACTAATGACGCTAAAAGTAAAACCTGCAAAAAAGCCAAAAGGTATTAACCAGTACGCCATTAACCGAGCTTGTTTCTTAGCTTGTTCTTTCGGGTCAATTAAGCCAAATTCATCAGCAGTTTTATACCCTCTACCAATAATAGTACTTTTGATATTGTCTTTTTCTAGAGCTAAGTAGGCGGATTCGGCTTGAATGCGATCTGGTAATACAGCTACAAGGTAATTCATTGAAATATTAATATATACGGTAATTTTGGGAAAGATGGTTAGGACGTTGATTGACTATAGCGGTTTTCAGTCGGATGAGATACAAACTTTGCCCAAAAATGTATACACCAAGCGACTTTCAATCCTGACTGCTGACTGCTGACTGCTGACTGCTGCTATATGATTTTAGCAAATCTAGAGGCTCACAAAAATTATTCGCCCCTTGCTTGAGAACATACAGCAAAACAAAGGTTGCTAAAGGTCGGGGAAATGATGGTATTGTGACCAACTCTTCCATTAACGCCTGAATTGAGCCATTTAGCAAGTTTTCTCGATATTCTTGCTGACAAATAACTCCACGCCATTGTCTGGCTAAGGCATCTAACCACTCTGAATTAGCTCGTTCTGGTTGTTGTCCGGCTCGAATGGCTAAGGTCATTGTCGCATCTTCTAAGTCTCCTTCACAGTCTTCTATTAAGTCTAATGCTTCCATTGCTTTATCATTATCAGCTAATTGAGAGCGATATAAGGCAATTTCTTGTGATGTCAGTATGGTCATGAATCTTTATACCGGGAGTCAGGAGTCAAGGGTAAAATCATGATTGTGAAGGTAGTTTCATTATCACATAGATATGCTAACTACCTTGCGATCGCTATAAATAGCAAAATGGATCGGTACCTAGAACAATCATTCTCGAGTCAAGTTATTTCAACTAGGTCACTCTCCATAATAAAACCTCCATTATATAGCTTTGGTTAGCCGAGAGCATATCAATACCATCAAATTTTGATTTTCACTAATCTTCATCCTCATCTTCATCCTCATCTTCATCTTCATCCTCATCTTCATCCTCATCTTCGTCTTCGTCTTCGTCTTCGTCTTCGTCTTCGTCTTCGTCTTCGTCCTCGTCTTCGTCTTCGTCTTCGTCTTCGTCTTCGTCCTCATCTTCGTCTTCGTCCTCATCTTCGTCTTCGTCTTCGTCTTCGTCCTTATTTAATGCCAGTATATTGGCTGCTGCGGCCAGTGCTGCACTATAGAAAGAACCTTCCTCACTCCCACTCCATACACCTTCGCTATAGTCAACATCTGTAACACTTTTAATCGTCCAGCAATCACCATTTAATTCGGGATTGGTCATGTATTCATATGGGATATAACAGTAACCTTTGTCTCCCCAAGTTTCTCCCCAGGAATTACGAACCAAAAATACCTCATTTTGGTCAGAATACCCGACACATAACATGGCATGTCCACCCAGATGTTTTTCACTATCTGGATCTGGGATTGATATCTTTCCTGTCTTTTTAGCTTCTTCAAAAGAACCAAATAACTGCAAGCCAAATGCAAAGGGATAACCTTCTGCTAAACAATGACGCATGGCATACAAATCTACATCTATTCGTTCCGCTTCATCAATTAAAAAGTTAGCAGCTTCGTCATAAGCCTTTTCATGGGGTTCTTCAAACACTTGATTTGGCTTGTAAGGCCAAATTTTCTCACGACAAGCACCGTATTCTCGTAATACCTTAATACAGCTGCGTAAATATGTGCCCTGATCCTGCTCTACGTCACCATCAGCATATCTGGCATTGTAATAAATAAATAAACGGCTGACATCTTCAGCCGTACCATTTTCACGCATCGCTAAATACTCATAAGCTCCAGCCATCGCATTAGCTGTACAGACTGTTTAATTCACCCTGCTGTTCTACTTTTGTCAAATGGGGGCGTAAATCTACTTTAGGCGGTAGTTCGTCGTGTTCGTAGCGATTAGCACCATATTTTTTATCATTGTCATCAGCGGGATCAGGACGATAACCACCAATTTTAAACTGCTTTCCACTAGAATGCTGGAATAAAGATGTTGTGCGAAGCTGATGAAAACGTGACATAGAAAATATTCCTCAAAACCACTTCCATAATTAAAAATTCAAACTTAAAATAAAGTATACCGCAGTCGCCAAAGTGATTATCAGATTTTTCTGTGTCCTGTTTCCTTTAAAAACTGACAGTAAAAAGCCTCATTTATCGGTATTATTACCAAATAAATGCGGCTTTTTAAAGTTACAACTATTTCAGTTAAAGTTTCTTGTAGCCCCTTAAGGTGACATATCGCTGTAACTGAGTCAGCGCCCGGTTGTAATCCAAAATGGCTGTAACTCGATTACCTTCCGCTGATGTCAAGTCATTTTCGGAATTAATGACATCAGTTTGAGTACCTACACCAGCTTGGAAGCGTAAACGAGCTAAACGTAGTGCTTCTCTAGCTTGCTCTAGAGCTGCATTAGCTGTTTGCACGTTATCTAAATTAGATTTGTGGGTATAAAAAGCTTGTTCTACCTGAAATCGGATTTGGTTACGCTGTTCAGCAAACGAAACTTCAGCGATCGCAATATTCTTTTTAGCTTGAGCGGCTTTAGCTTTAGCAGCTCCCCCATCAAATAAATTCAGACTGGCTTGCACTCCCACGGAATAACCATCACTAACATTGACACTATCGTTAAACCGATCTAACAAATTATAGTTAGCAATCAAACTAATTTGTGGCTCTAGTGACGATAGTGCTTGTTTTCGCTGTTGTTCACTGATATTGCGCTGTGCCAACTGTTGTTGTAGTTCGGGGCGGTTTTGATAAGCTAAGATAATACTTTGCTCCAAGCTCTTCTCCCAAAGACCAGCTAACTGCACAGCATCTGCGGCACTAATATTAACTGACTGGCTCAAACTTAGCCGAGTCGCTAGCTGACGTCGAGTGGTTAACTGTTGGGAAAGCGCTCTAGTTAATTGCTGTTGAGCATTAGCTAAATTCACCTGAGAACGTAAAGTATCAAACCGAGTACCTACTCCAGCTTGTTCTAGTGCTTGTGCATCTCGTAAACTGGCTTGAGCATTCTGGACAGCGGATTGAGAAATACGCACTTGCTCATCTGCTTGTTGCAGATTGTAATAGTCAGTAGACACATTGAGGCGAATATCCTCTGCTTTTGACTCTACAGCCAACTCATCAAAACGGAGCTGTTCTTCAGCCTGCTTAATCGTAGCTATTCTTCTGCCAGAAGTATAGAGATTATAAGCCAGTTGAGCTTGACCACTAAAAGTGTCATTAACTGCTGCTGTTGTATCGGATAGTTTTGCTGACAGGGTACTGGAAGCATCTCGTCCATGAGTCAGACTAGTGGTGATATCAAAAGTAGGAAATAAAGATGCTTGTGCTTCGCGCAGGGATGCTTGGCTACGCTCTAGTTGTAATAATGACACCTGTAAATCATTATTATTACGCTTGGCTAATTCCAAAGCTTGCGATAAAGTTATCGCCACAGTTCCCTGAGATGTGACTTCCTCTGGTTTAGTCGGAAATAGTAGCGGATTGGGATTGGGATTCAAGTCGCTGCGTACCTTGATGGCACTATTAGCGCCAGGAATAACGTTTATAATGGAGTCAGGATTTTGTACCCCACTATTCACTACAGGTATAACAGTTCCCGTGGATTGGGGATTTTTTGGTATATCAGTAGGTGTAGACGTAATTGTTGATGCAGGGGTATGATTCTGAGCTACCCATTCCACAGCTAGATTTGGGGATGAACAAGAACTGGAACTCTCAAGCCAAGCCGCAGAAAAATTAGATTGGCTCTTTCCTTGATTCTCTATACATCTACTAGACCCTACTAACAAATTGGCTGTTCCTGTATCTGACGCTGAAGTTGGTAAAACTGTCTGCAAGCGGATATCAGGTTTCTTATCTGACTGGGGTATTTGTGCTGTAGATATCACAGCATCCACAGTTATAGATGGTAGAGTACTGTTATTAACAGACTTGTTAGTTGGTTTAAACCCACTAACAACAGATTCTGAGCTTAAAGAACTACCCTTGACTGAGGCTTGACCATGATTAGCAGTCAAGACATTAGGAGAAGATTCCCACTGTACCCCATCAATTACAGTATTAGCCCAAGCGGGCTGAGTTGTTAATACTGCTGCTGTTACACCTGGTAAGAAGCTATAGAATAATTGCTGTCCTTTCACCGCATTTCCTCACACAAACATCAATCTAGCGGCAGAAAACCTGTCTTCACTACAGAATCATAGCATGATACTAAATTTCAAAATAAATATAGTATTATGCCCAATTTAAGAATCGGAACTCTGTTTGTCTTCAAAACGTCTGACAATGCGAGAAAGTTCCGCCTTTTCATCTATACTAACGCGGGTAGGCGCACCGCTAACAATCCGCTCATAGTTACGGAACGAATCTTTAATATCAGGCCCATCTGCTGTAATATTGTATTCCCGAATACCTTTATCATGCCAGGAACCTCGCATTTTAAATACGTTAATTGCCCTTGACATTTCGCCGCGAATTTCTACATACTGCAACATGAGAATTGTGTCTGTAATTGTAGAAATATGAGAATCAGTTATGGAATGTGACCCCATAAATTGATCGCTGGTATTGGTAAAAAATCCAGTGATTTCTTCCTGTTTAGCATAACCAGTCACACCAATTACAAATTGTCGAAAGGCATTATTGCTTACTCCTCTAGCTAGGGCGGAAAGAGAATCAATGGCAATGCGAGCTGGTTTAAATACAGCAATTTCTGATTTAATAATTTGCAAATGATCTTCTAATCCAGTGGATTCAGGATAAGTACAAATGATTTTGAGTAATCCCTGTCTTTCTAGTTCCTCAAAATCTATTCCCCAAGAATAGGCATTACGGGATAGTTGAGCACGAGATTCCTCGTAAGCAAATAATATCGCCCGTTCTCCACTCAAGCAACCATCTTGGATAAATTTACTAACTAATAGAGTTTTACCTGTACCAGTGGCTCCGGTAGCTAAAATAATAGAATCTTTAAAGAAACCACCACCACACATAGTATCTAGGGTTTTTACCCCAGAAGATACTCTCACATTAGAAGAACGTTGGGTTAAACGCATTGCTCCCAAGGGGAAAATGTTGACTCCTTCATTGGTAATCGTAAAAGGATATTCACCCTTCATGTGGGTTGTACCGCGTAATTTGAGAATTTCAATTGTTCGACGGCGGCGTTCTCCTTCTAAAACATTCCTGACAATCACCACATTATCAGAAACAAATTCTTCTACGCCAAAAGAAGCCACAGCTCCATATTCTTCACTGCGTTCAGTGGTAATCACGGTAGTCACATGCAGTTGTTTGAGACGTGCGACTAGACGAAATATTTCCCTTCGCACTACTCCCATCGCTTCATACTGCTGAAATACTGCGGTGATAGAATCAATGGATACTCTTTTCGCTTTATATTTACGAATGGCATATTGCAAGCGTTCAATTAAAGCCGAAAGGTCAAAGTTGCCAATTATATCTTGCCCTTCCGGGTCAGGAGAGGCATCCAGAATAAATAATTTACCTTCCTCCATGAGATGTTGCAAATTCCAGCCGAAAATATGAGCATTTTTAATAATATCGCTAGGGGATTCCTCAAAAGTGACAAATACTCCAGCTTCGTCAAAGTAGGTGATGCCATTATAGAGAAATTGCAGAGATAATAACGTTTTACCTGTTCCTGATGTACCACTAACCAAAGTGGTTCTTCCTACAGGTAAGCCACCATGACTAATATCGTCAAAACCTTCGATCATTGTCCTGATTTTCTCTACACCCCCAATTGGTGTTTTTTTTGGCTCTAGTGCGTCTTTTTCACTCATTTTTTGGTATAGATTGTATTTTTTAGCTCTGTAATTAATAAAATTTGTATTCAATTTCTAGAACTTTATCCGCTAAGTATTTGATCAAATCTCACTCTTGCCATTCTTCTTCGGTTAATTCTTCATAAAGTAAGTCTAATCCAATTAATACTCTTTCTCTGTCTGAAAGATCGCCGATAATTTTCCGAACAGGTGGGGGCAAAATTTTTGATAAGGTCGGTGTTGCCAATATCTTATCTTCTTCAGCTAGTTGGGGGCTTTTCAGGACATCAATTACTTTTAAAGCATAAACACCTTGAAATTGTTGCTCTAGAATCGTTTTCAAGGTTTTTAAGGCTCGCACGGAGTTAGGTGTATTTCCGGCTACGTAAAGCTTGAGAACATATGTTTTTCTGGCTTTATTCATAAATATCTTGAGGATGAGAAAAATATGTCAGGTTTCCGGTGTCAGGAGTAAAAACAAGATTTTCGGCTAAGTTTCATGATTAATTAATTTCCTAACCACCTTGGCAGTTGCTATATAATTAAGCATTAGTAAGCATTAGTTCTATTCAATTCATTTAGAAACCGCTGCTCTATAGATTTCGCACAGGTGTGCTAAAATGTCAATTAATGTCAAACGATAATCCAGTAAGGTTTCATTACTCCTTCCTTCTAATTTTAAGTGTGTAGAAAATTCATCAATTAATTCCATATGAACTTCTATAATGTAAGGCACAGGAATATGAGCATAAAATACATTATTAATAAATTTATTGATCTTTTCTTGCAAATTTTTGTCTGTACTAAAGTAATTAAGCAGAATATCTCGGTAATCGGATTTGATTTGTGACAATAATTCCTGCTTTTCTCCTTGGTTCATCTGTGGGAAAAACTGCTGATTTTTCTGCTTGTGGCATGCCCAGACATGATCGGATTGGTTTTGTTCTACCCACTTCGGCACAGACGAGATTTTTACAGGCGTGGTAGCTACTATTCTTGTATAGCACCATTGGCTATCTATGGTATCTAAAAGCCAATCCATCCACCGAATTAAACTTTGTTGCTGGTCTAGGCGAGAATGATTTAAATTTTTCCTGACATTCACTAGGAAAATCAATACAGTTAACAACATTTGTTTTTTATATATCTCCTGGCTCACCCGTGCCGATACCGCAGGGTTAATAAGTTTGACGGTTTTTGACTAAATTATGGGGTGGATAACTCCATATCTCAGTGACTGAATCGGAAGAATTGGAGTTTATTGATACAGCTAATAACCAAGGGTGTATACTAGCTGATTGATATTTTTCCATCTAGTTGAAGATAGATTTCTTAATTTTACTCCTTAATAAGATACTTAAACGAACCTAAAGTATTGTCTCATTCTAAATCATTATAATTCCTCAAGGTTCTAAAGCGAACCTTTAGAGCCATAATTGTTTTAGTCGTCGCTATTGATGAAGTGTTTTACTACCCGTAAAATATCAATCAGTATGTTCGCTTGATAATAAAGTTAGTAAAAACCACTTTTATGAGTGTCGATTAACCTAGAACTGTCTCCAGAGATATTGTAAAATTCCATCACAAAAGCAACCAAAATTTATTAGTCCCAAAACAGTAGCAACATTCAATTTTTGCGTTTGTGAGAGATTATACCGATTGTTTGCCGTCAAAACTACAACCAGAATCGCTGATATTTTGTCTTCTTAGAGGAGATGACATCAAGCGTGAAGACCATTAGCAGTTTGGCTCTTGGTGATGCTGGAGGTTTTATATGAAGAATAACCCCCGAACCCTTATGTCAATGCTACAGTACCCACTTGATCACTTTCTAGTCAGGATACCCAGCTGCGTAGAAACTAGTACTCTGGCAGTGGTGCTGGAGATTTTTGAGCGTGAGCAGTGCGATCGCATGGTAATTATCAATCAACAGCAATGCCCGATTGGATTGTTGTCTTCGGCTAGCTTAATCCCCAAATTATTAGCTACTGCTAACGGTGAACAGACAATTTCCCACTTACAACAGCCACTCTCAAATTTACCAACCAATACGATTTTGCCCATCCAGACTATCCTCGCCACGGAAAATTTGGATAAGTTCTGTTTATGCTTAAACCATCCCACCCATCAAAATCATCTGGATTGGGTGCTGATTGATTCGGAAGGGAAATTTTTAGGAGTCGTGGATTATTTACGACTGTTATCTTGCTTGACGCCGGAAAAAATCACCCCCAAGCATCATCAAAACCTTGATCAAATAGAAACAAATACTCATACTACATCCAATCCTTGGCAATTTAGTTCCCCAGCATCCCCAAATCAACCTTCACCTGCACTCCACCAACCATTAATACAGTTATTAGAAACACTACCCTGGCCTTTAATGCTACAAACAGACACAGGCGAAGTAGTTACTCAAAACTCGGCTTGGTGGGAACAATTGGGAATATTAAAAGACCCACAGGGACTGAAACAGCAAGTCGAGTCGATATTATCATCCCCCATTCAGACTAAAGAACCAGAATACGCCACTGCACCAGCCATCAAATTCCATCCCCATCAGCATAATTATTGTCCTTCAGAAGAAAATTCCTGGCGAGTCAAAAATGAAGCTATTTCCCAAAGAGATTTGGAAACAGCAAATAACCCACTACCAACATCAGCAGAAAACAATTCT
This sequence comes from uncultured cyanobacterium, assembly GCA_963766435.1. Taxonomy (GTDB): domain Bacteria; phylum Cyanobacteriota; class Cyanobacteriia; order Cyanobacteriales; family Nostocaceae; genus CAVXZH01. The sequence continues at coordinate 1,179,186 of CAVXZH010000005.1, read as the reverse complement.
TTTACTCGTTGTTATTTAGATAGTCATTTAGGTACTTGCACTTGTGTAGTCGAAGTGCAAAATGGTCAAGAACGAGTTTGGCAATTTGCCAAAATTCCCTTAGATAGCCCAGAATTAAAAGTTTTGAGTTCTGATTCAGAAGTCATCTTCAAATCGGAGGACTCACGGGTAAATACTGAGAATTTATGGTTGGTACTAGTTACTGATGTTACAGAGCAACAGCAACTTTGTAAAGAACTGGCGGCAAAAAATGCGGATTTAATGCAACTAAATCGCTTAAAGGACGAGTTTTTAGCTTGTATTAGTCATGAACTGAAAACACCTCTAACTGCTGTACTAGGATTATCACGTTTACTCGTAGATCAACAATTAGGAAAACTGAATGAGCGTCAAGCTCGTTATGCAGGATTAATTCATCAAAGTGGACGCCACTTAATGAGTGTAGTCAATGACATATTAGATTTGACTCGGATGGAAACTGGACAGATGGAGCTAATGTTAGCTCCACTGAAAATCCGGGCTGTGTGTGAACGTGCTTTGCTAGAAGTGAAAGCACTACATAATCAAACCAGTAAGACTGGTCATGTCTCTACTCATGAAAGCGAGCCAGGAGCAGAACACCAATTTAACCTGGTGATTGAACCCGGTTTAGAGCAAATGGTAGCGGATGAATTACGCTTACGCCAAATGCTGGTACATTTGCTCTCAAATGCCTTTAAGTTTACGGAAATTTCTGGAGAAATTGGGTTACGAGTTAGTCATTGGGAAGGGTGGATAGCCTTTACAATTTGGGATACAGGGATTGGGATACCGGAACATCAACAACATTTAATTTTTCAAAAATTCCAACAATTGGAAAATCCCTTAACCCGCCAATTTGAAGGAACTGGTTTAGGATTAGTATTAACTAGAGCTTTAGCCCGTCTGCACGGTGGGGATGTCAGTTTTTTATCCCGCGAAGGTAAAGGAAGTCAGTTTACATTACTACTTCCTCCTAGTCCTCCCAAAATATGCTTTGCTGAATCTGAAGCCGGAAATTCAGACTCATGGGAACTGTCTAATCTCTCTCAAGAATTACCTCAGTCACCCCATCAAAAATTAACATCAACTGCACAACATCATCCCATTAGCTCACAACGCTTAGTGTTAGTAGTTGAATCAGTCGCTCGATATATTGAAGACTTAACAGAACATCTCAAAAGTTTAGGATATAGAGTAGTAATTGCGCGTTCTGGAACAGAAGCAGTAGAAAAAGCTCGTCGCTTACAACCAAAAGCGATCTTTTTAAATCCCTTACTACCACTGTTATCTGGTTGGGATGTACTGACTTTACTAAAATCGGATAGTGCAATTCGTCATATTCCGATCATTGTGACTGCAACCGGAGCTGAAAAAGAGCAAGCTTATAGTAATCGAGCGGATGGTTTTTTAACTTTACCCATAGAACATCAAGTTTTAGCACCACTTTTAGAAAAATTATGTACTACTCCATTTGTACAGAAGCTGGAACCGGAAAAAAACCACATTACTCTCACCAAAAAACCATTACGAATTCTCCGATTAGTAAATCCGGAATTAACATCTGTCCATCCTCATTCCTCATTGAGGGAACATCGCGTCATTGAAGTAGATGACCTCGACCAAGCCGAATTATTAGCACGAGTCTGGCAATTTGATGTAGTTTTGCTAGATGTGGAAAGCTCCACTGCTCAAAACTACTTACAACAATTAACACAGCATCCCCGTTTAGCCGCGATACCCCTGGTGACTTGTGATGTAGCTACCACCTTAGCAGCTTCCCAAATACCAGGATTATCTGTATTCCCTTATTTAACTCCCCCGAATCAAGAGAATCAAACTCGCAGCGAGAAAACTGACCCCTTATTATCAGTCCTGCAAATTGCTTCAGGTTTTTGTTGCCCTGCTAGTATTCTGGTAGTAGATTTAACTATGTTATGGGATTTACCCCAGATAAAACGCAAACCAGGGAAAGGTTCTCGAAGTGAAAGAAATTCCTCTTTCCCAGATGCTATGCACCAACTAAACCAGGAAACTACTACTACTGAGCGAGGTTCGGAGTGGTTCCAAGCTTTAATACAATATCTACAAACCGCTGGTTTTAAAGCTGCTATGGCTCGCTGTTGGACTGAAGTACTACAACAAATTCGTCACCAAAGTATTGACTTGTTACTAATTTACTTAGACGAATCTGCTAATCAGAAAGAAGTGCGTAAAGCAATTAAAGGATTGAGAGATTTACCTTTAGATTTACCACCGATTTTGGTACTTGATCAACGTTTAAATCAACATCATCAGCAAAGTCTTCCCCAGTCTAGTCAAAACGGAAATGAGTCAATTGAGTCAATTGTCAACACCTTAGTAGATTTGACTGGAGGTATTGCTACCCAGATATTACCTCGTGACCTTTCAATGGAAGATTTATTAAGTCACATTAATCAAGCTTTAATTGGGAACAGGGAACAGGGAACAGGGAATAGAGAATAGAGAATAGAGAATAGAGAATAGAGAATAGGCTGATGGAGAAAAGCTTTTTAATTCTCTTTGCCCCCCTGCCCCTCTGCCCCTCTGCCCCTCTGCCCCCCTGCCCCTCTGCCCCCCTGCCCCTCTGCCCCTCTGCCCCTCTGCCCCCCTGCCCCTCTGCCCCCCTGCCCCTCTGCCCCTCTGCCCCTCTGCCCCTCTGCCCCTCTGCCCCTCTGCCCCCCCTGTTCCCCGTTCCCTGTTCCCTGTTCCCTTCTTAAGATACATCCATCTTTTCCAATTTGACTTTCTTAAAAGGAATCCGAATTAACTGATAAGCACCTTTAGCACCTAGACTCTTGTAACTATCTGGTAATAAATCCATTTGTAGCAATCTTTTCTGTTCAGCTAACAGTAACAACGATGGTGGTTGGAGTTTCAGTTCTACCTGGTGTTGAATATGTTCTACAACCTCTCGCGAAAATTTTAAATAGGTTACTCGGTTACGAGTGTAAAAAGAGACGCTAGGTTTTTTGAAACCTAACATAATTAATTCTTCATTCGGTTGTTTGGTTTGGACAACCATCGCCGATAATTCCCTTAAGGGTTGTTGACGTTCTTGATCCATCAAAAACAAAGCAGGCATCAAAACTACAGTTAAAAATGCCGCCAGCCCCAATACATTAATACCAATAATAGGCAACCAAAAACGCTTCAGTAATAAAAAGGCAATCAGAATCGCACAAATTAACCAAATTCCACTACCCCAAGTAGTTAAACCGGACTGTTGAATTAGCTGATGTAAGTTAGGAACGGCTGGATCACTACCTAAGATTTGAGTTAAGTGCGCTAATGCTATTGCCAAAAATGATAAAAAAGCTACATTTATCCAGGTAGTTATCCGCAACCAAGATGAGGGTAAATAGTGAAAAGAAGTACTTTCATGATTCTCTGTTTTTGTACTTGATAATAGGTCACTCCACCACAAGGCGATGAGGATAGCGGCGGCTGGCATTAAAGGTAATACGTAGCTAGGCAGTTTAGTCACAGCAATGCTGAAAAAACCAAACACGCAAATAAACCAGAAAAAGGCGAATAAACCTAATTGTTGAGAGCGTTCTTGATGACGCCAGTACCCTCGTTGCCAAAATTTTAGCCTTACTAGTGTTAGGGGTAAGTATATAGAGTATGGTGCAAAGCCTACTAAAACCACGATAAAGTAAAAATACCAGGGTGCAGAGTGACCATTAACTACTTCTGTAAAACGTTCTAGGTTGTGATAACCAAAAAAGGCATTAATATAATTCCAACCATTACGCCAGATGACTAATGCATACCAAGGTACTGTTAAAACTGAGATAATTACTATGCCCAAAAACAGGTGCATTTCTCGGAATACTTGCCGCAGTTGACCCAGGTATAGTAAAAAAGTCCCAATAATCAAACCTGGTAAAACAATTCCGATGGGACCTTTGGTTAAAATTGCTCCAGCAATGAGGACATAAAAAGCTAAGTACCATTGGTTAGGGAATCGGGAATTAGATTCCCGGCTTTTTTCCTCACCTGGGACGATGATGAACTGAGAATTATTTGCGTATCCTAAAAAAAAGCATAATAAGGCTGATGCCATACATCCGGTAAGTAACATATCGGAAACACCAGTTCTTCCCCAAATAATCATTTCTGGAGAGATTGCTAGCACAGCAGCAGCCACAAAAGCTGTTAAATAGCGTCGAGTCAGATTCGTTACTTGCTCTAACTGATCTTTTTGGAGTAAGTGCCAATGGACAGTATAAAAAGCTAGTATGGTTACACAGATAGCAGCGATCGCTGAAGGCAGACGTACAGCCCACTCATTGACGCCAATTATGGCATAGGCGATCGCCTGACACCAATAAATTAAAGCAGGTTTATCAAAACGAGTTTCCCCATTAAAAAATGGAGTAATCCAATCACCTGTGACAAACATTTGCCGAGATGCTTCAGCAAACAAAGGTTCTGTTTCATCAATCAAGCCAATATTGCCTAAGTTCCAGCCAAAAGCTACCCAGACAATTAGCAGCAAAGACAGAATCAGCAAAGTCGCAGCAAGGGCTGGACGCTTGGCTAGATTGTTGAACCACTGCTCAACAGTTTGGGGAACAGTCAATTTCAGCCTCATAAATCCTTAGTGGAAACAGTCACTAATCAATAGTTTAGTGGTTCTAAGAATAGTATTCGATTTTTGACATTATTTACTCGGAGAACAGTAAACAGAAATATTAGGGATTTAGTATTAATTGCCACTCTTTACTTTGTGTATTCCAACTTGGAGATGGAGTTTCTCCCACAACGTAAGTGACCCAGTAACGACGGGAACCATCTTGAGCAAAGGCTACTAAAATATCTCCTTTCTCTAATTTTAAACTACCTTGAGGTAGAGACAATAGTAGACCTTTTTCGCTACCTTCTTGAGGAGCAAAATCCCAATGAGCGGGGATATCATGATGAGTTTTGACTTTCTTACCTGTGGACTGTCTTGCTAATAAAGCTAATCGCACAGGCTGATTTGTCTGATTACTCATTCGTAAAGTTCCCAGATTCTGACTTTTTTGAGATGAGTCAAAACGATATGATAAAACTTGAGCAGCCTTCTGGTCTTCTACTTGATTGGTAGGAGTGATGGAACTAGACGAAACTGCTATTGTAGGAGTTACATCATTTTCTGTATAATCAGGACTTGGTGATGAGGTATTTGGGTTAGTAGACTCGAACGTTACGCTCATCCCCAAACAGCCCACCAGTGAGCCTAATAATCCCAATGAACAAGCAGTAACAGCCAAGTTACGATACACGGAATTTTTCATAATCATAAATTTAGCAATAAGTATTTCTAGGCTTGAGAAAATAGCAGCCCATTATCCCCAATGGGATTTCCAGAAAGTTATCTATTTCTAGACTGTGGGAGTATTTAGGTATTGTGATAGCTATTGAGTGAGTAGGATAATATTAACTAGCATATATTTGGCTAGTTAATTGATTTGAAGAATTATAAACAGCAATTTTCCTACACACTAAGCTTTAACCCCCTACACCCTTCTTAATTAGCCCTATAAATCTAAGATAGCTCTTTTATATGATAAGTGACCACCATACTGACTATAATATTTTAAGCATCTATAGTTACCTGAAGGCTATAGTCAAATGAGGGGTATAAGGTCTAGGGGGTTCAAACAAAAACTTGTAGATTTTTTCATTGATCCTAATACCAAGCAAGATTATACCATATTTCTGAGCGACTTTGAGAAATTGCATTATCTATATTCTTAAAGACATTATGTAATGCGAGTGTAAAATCACAATGATATTTTTTTAAAAGTCTATGTCTAGTGTGTCAATTTTAAGTCTTATTAACCCAACTAAGTTCACGCTACTATGTCCTTTTTATTTGAAGAAATTATTCATATGCAAAATACTCGTCTTAATAATTTATTAGATGGCATTGCTAGGCTTTTAAATCAATGGTTTCTTAACCCTTGGCGGCGATTTTCTCTGCTAATAATTAGTTTTCTATTTGGTTTTTTTATGGGGACTGTAATCTCAACTACGGCTGGACAAAAAGCAGAATTAGATGTTGTAGTAGCGGGGTTTTTAGTATTTTTCACGGAAATTACTAGCAGAATATTCTATAGTCGGAGCTTTCAAGCTAGACAAACCCTGTGGGTAGAATCACTAAATTTACTCAAAGTTGGTTTTATCTATAGTTTATTTGTAGAAGCATTAAAACTGGGTTCTTAACATGATTAATTTAACTACAGACACAACAAACGAATTTTGGCAAAAATCAGCACAAGTAGATGCACTAGCAGATACCTCCAGAGCAAAAGCTTTTGGCATCACACCAGAAAATGTAGCTGAAGTGATTCACAAGCGATCGCATTTATTTGCCTCTTTTCTCCCCACCTTTAACGATTTTTGCCAAACTAGTCTCCAGGTAGAACCCCAAACTATGTTAAAGGTGCTATGGGATTTATGGCTACCCTTAGCCATACAATTAGTTTCCAAGCACCAACAATTGGGAAGACCTTTCATCCAAGGGATTTTAGGTGGACAAGGTACTGGAAAAACTACTATGTCCAAGGTTCTGACTTTGATTTTGCAAGAGTTGGGATACTCTACCCTGACTTTATCTTTAGATGATTTATATAAAACTTATGGCGATCGCCTCGTTTTAACCCAAAATGATCCTCGCTTAATTTGGCGTGCCACCAGGTACCCACGACGTAGATTTAGGCATAAATTTGTTTGACCAAGTTCTCAGATGCGAAAATCCAGTTTATGTTCCCCGCTTTGATAAATCCGCTTATCAAGGTGCAGGCGATCGCACAACTCCCCAAATCATTAACAATCAGGTAGATATTATTCTATTTGAAGGTTGGTTTGTTGGTGTTCAACCCATCAGTCCCGATGTATTTAATACTGCTCCACCACCAATTATCACAGATGAAGACCGACAATTTGCCAGGGATATGAATCATCGATTGCCAGAGTATCTTCCCCTGTGGAAAAAATTAGACAGCTTGATTTTACTGTATCCCACAGATTACCGTTGCTCTTTAGAATGGCGTAAGCAAGCAGAAAGACAGATGATTGCTTTGGGTAAATCAGGAATGACGGAATGGGAAATAGAGGAATTTGTTGATTATTTTTGGCGATCACTCCACCCGGAATTATTTATCAAACCCTTGGTTAAATCTGACACTATTGATTTAGTTATAGAGATTCATGCTGACCATAGCTTTGGTGTAGTTTTGGGAAGAGAGTAACAAATCAAGTATTTTCAAGGAGTTAGAGCTAGAGTACCAACTAGATAAAGATATTATGCACATAGTTGGTGCTTTAGCCCTGACTGTGAAACTAAATTACCAGATTACTTAGATTTAGAACTAGAAGTTTTCTTTTCTATAGCCAAATCCATATTTTGTACAGAGACTCTTTAACTGTGTTGAGAGTCCAGGACTCACAGAAAAATACATCGACTTTATGGGGTGTATGTTGTTTTGCTAAGTCGCGGAAAATCTCATCCCAATCTGGACGACCAGTTTTGGTTCGACTTTTTAAACCAGTGATTAAATCAACCTTTGTCCGAGAATGCATCAAATCCATTGCCACAAACAAGGTGCTAGATTTCATATCTGATTTTTGCTGTGCACCTGTTAGATATAAGTTGATATCAAAGAGTTTGTTAGTGTCTTCTAATTCAATTTGTGATAATAGTTCCACAAACCATTCAAAGGCTTTTTGTTCTCGATTTAACCAGTAAAAATGCACTTTCTCCAAATTTATGTTAGCAGAATGATGTTGATTACGGTACAAAATACTTTTCAGGATAGAAGCAAAAGGCGTTACACCAATACCAGCACCGATTAACACCGCATATTTGGATTCAAAAATATGTGTACTTGGTGTACCATAAGGTGCCATCTAAATAAACTGGAACTCCCTGCTCAGATTGAGAATATCTGAACGTATCCATTCTTCCCGCTGTTCTCGAAAAAGTTGATATAACTTTCCAGTCCAACTGCCAGCAGCGCGGATATGTAAAGATAAAACATCTGGTGTTTCCGGGGCACTACTAATTGTAAATGGATGCCACTCAAAGTTAGAAATGCTGGGACATTTAATAAATAAATAGTCCCCTGGTTGATAGTTAAAAGATGCTGGACGTTGAACTTCTAAACCTAAAACTTTAGAAGGAAGTAAAGAGGCATTAACTACAAATGTGGCATCTTTTGTTGCCCTCCAGCGGATAACTAATTCAATCACAAATCCCAGCACCGGGAATAACACCCATTGCCAAAAAACTTGACCATGAATTAACGCCAGTATAAACCACAGCCCGTAACCCATGTGAGCTATGTAGAAAAGCGCAAATTTCCCTCCTTGTCGTATCGGTGCTTGTGCCGTTACCCACATAACTGTGAAAACTAGCAGCAATAAAAATCCTGATAAACCAGCTTTTGTCCCAAATAAACTTTGAGTGAAGCCAGTTGGTAAAGTAGTGTAATTGAGAAAATGTGCTAGCGTATGCACAACTGCCAAGGCAAACATGACTTGACCGATCAGCTTGTGAAACTCGATGCTTTCATCTATGGGGATATAATTGTTAAGGCTACTTTTACGAAGTAAAGTCATAAAATGCCGTAGCATGGGGATAAGAATTAGCGCCCCATTGAAGTTAAGTGTTGCACCACAACCTCTGGCAATTTGAATATATACATTTGCCCCTAAATTTGCATATCGGTCAACTGCCCCAAAGAAGAGAAACAGATTCACAGCAATATAGATTGATAAAAAAGCAATTTTGATCCAATTGTTTTGAATATAATGCTTGATGTAAGCGTTTTTTGAATGCTTTTTTGATGGGGTAGCAACTGTTTGAGAGTTTTGCGGGTGAGGTCTGAGCCAGCTAACAGGGCTAACTGTCATCGCATCAATTAAATCAGGAAATTTACCTATTAAACCTTTGAATTCTACAAAAGAAATTTCCCCGCTGTTGTCACTATCAGCTTCTAGAAACAATATATCGACTAAATCGTTAATTTGTTCCAGCTTAAAACTGAGATTATTTTCATTCAGACTGGCAGCTAATCAAATGAGCAATTTCTGCTTTGTCAATACAATCATCTCCGTTGGTATCATGTAATTGATAAGCAAATTTTAGTTTCTCTTCTGTAGTGGCAAAAACCAGATTTTCTACAGTTGTTAAAAATTCTTCTATTTGGATACTGCCACTATTATCAGTATCAAATATAGAAAAAAGTCGGTCGGCAAAATATTCGTCTTTCAAGCCTAAAGCTTGTTTAAATTCTGCCTGATCAATCTGTTGGTCTACTCCGGCAATCTTGGTGAATATATTTCTTAATTCTTCTAAAATGATTCTGGGTGTTTCCATATTGAGTGATTTTGTTTCTTTTGTTTCTTTTGTTACTAAGTTTTATTTCTTCAACCCCATTCAATATGGGTTATGTATTTTAGAGAATAAACCTTGATTATTAAGCACTTTATAGGCAATGGTTGTAGTCAGCTATGTTTGTGCTATTTATGCAAGTATGATTGATTAAAGCATTTTCAGGTTACAATTGATTATAAATAATATTCCGTATTTATCTGAAAATAAAAGTATATCTAGTTACTACTAGTAGACCAAGTATTCAGCATCAAATATAGGAATCCTACTTGATTTTTAAACAAGACTCCGTACTCTTTCCCTGTTCCCTGTTCCCTGTTCCCTGTTCCCTCTCTACGCAAATTCGTTCAAAACTCAAAGCGGATTCCTATATATAAAAAGATGTTAAATTTTCAAAATCGCTTCCGTAAGTTCTGCAATAGCTCGCTCAATCATATAAAATTGGGCGACTGGACAATTAAATCCAAGTTACAAGTACTGCTATTAGACGTAGCGGTGGAAAATTTCATAAATATAGACTGACTGACCGGAAATATGTCATAAGTTAAAAAAGCTGTTAAACACAAATTAATTTATGAACCCCCAATCGGAAGTTTATAAAAAAATGCCGACTTACATTTTTACTTTGCTCAAAAGTACTGAACTTTACTTAGGTAAATATTTTACCTTGGATATGGAACGAGCTATTCTGGAAACAGGTTGCCAAACACCCAGTATCACTAGCAATAGTTCTCCTCACCGTACTATTATCGCTCAAGTGAGTGGCTAATCTTGAGTGGCTAATATATTTTTACTGCTGTGGGCAGTTATACCACCATTACTGTTGTTATTTTTTTATTACCGCCGTATCTCCGTAGCTCCAACTTTATTACCATTGTTATTGTTTTTTATTCTTGGGGCTATATCAGGTTGCCTGGCCTGGGGATTAGAATGGGTTATTAACTGGCGGCTAATTGGGCAATCGCTCCCACCGAAATGCTGCGACAGTTGGTAGAAATAGCCCCGATTGAAGAAGGCTGTAAACTCTTAGCAGTTCTGGTTCCCACCTATTATCTACAAAACAGGTATCACTTGCGTGCTACTAGCGTTTTTCTCTTTACCATTGCTGTAGCTATGGGATTTACTGCCGAAGAGAATGTAATTTATTTACTCAGTGGTAAAGCCTTAATTATCGAACGGATAATTGGTACACCAGTTCATATTCTGTTCAGCGCTCCTTGGGGTTATGCTTGGGCCATATATATTGCTTCTACCATTCGCTTTAGTCGAGACATTAATTTAATCCCTTTCGCTTGGCTAAATTCTGTAATTTGTCATGCCTTAGTGAATATATTTTCCATAGCTTGGGGATATCCACAACCTCTAAGTTTTTTGACTTATGGTTTATTTCCATTTTTGTTGTGGATGTTTTGGCGATTTGAACAACTGCTACGAAAAATACAAGGTAAACAGACTATTTCTTTAATCACAAAGTATAGATCCCAAAAGCGTTTTTGGCAAAGGATTTTAGTGCTGTTTACGTTATTATTTGGTGGTAATGCTATTTTCGGTTTATTTAATTTAGCGAGAAAATTAACTCCTTTAAGACCAACACAGCTACTTTATCCTGATTTATTAAAGTTCATCGCTACAGAATTAGTAGTAAATTTAATTTTGGGAGTTGTTGCTGTGATAATTTACAGATATTTGCGCGATTTAGCCCAGAGGAGAATTTTTAGGAGGTAATAAAATATTCACCCATTTCAAAAATGTCTTACGTAGTACACTTCTACTTGCACTAATATTTTGATTAATGAAATCAGGAATACTTTTCACAGGAAAATCAGGAAAAGCTAGACTAGTTTCTGCCTGCTGATATTTACCATTTTGCAGATGATAGATATCTAAATATTGCAGATCATATACCCACAATTCAGGAACACCAAGACCTGCATAAATTGGTAATTTATTCAATGATGGGCTAGTATAATCCACTTCTAAAATTAAATCTGGAGGTGGGTCTTGGGAAATATCAATCTCTAGTATCTTTGCCCTAATTACTGGTTCATTCTGGATATAAAAACAATTATCAGGTTCTGCACCCTTTAATAAATCTTTTCGTTTCCACGTAGTTGCACCAAGAACTACATAATCCATTTCCAGTTCATCAGCCAGATATATTATTAGGTGTGCGATAATTTCTTTATAGTATTCGTGGGTTTTCGATGGCATGAAAATCTCCAGTGTTCCTTGATCATAAGCCACTCTAGAGCCTCGCGTATCTCCCATTTCAGTGAGAATATTTTCAAATTCTTCCCAACTGACATTGTGGCGTAGAATTCTTTTTTCACCACAAACTAAAGTGGTAAATTGCTCATCTTTTTGAATATCATTAAAAGTCAAGTTTGTTTTTACCATTTTCGGAAACTCTCTTTTCTAGGGGTTTAATCAAGAGGGAAAAAGTTTCAGATGTGAATTTATATCCCACCTGAAACAATGACAAAACTATTACCTTCCTAAATATTTGCTGACTAAAGCTATAGCGTCGGTAATATCCACATCACCATCACCATCAGCATCTAGAAAAGCACTAAATATCGGATTACCACCAGACTGTAAAAAATTTAATACTAATGGGACAACCGAGGGTAGTAATTGTTGAATAATCTGAGGGTCTAAACCAGCACGTTCAGCCGCAGTTTCTGCGATTTGCTGTTGAATTTCTGGAGTTAATAAAGCATTAACAGCTGCGGAACTAGGACTTGTACCAGCAAAATTATTCACTAAATCTTGGGCGGCGGCATTACCTTCTTCATTTTGTGTATCTCGCAAAGACGATTGTATCCCTCCCCCAACTACTGATAAAATAGTCTGAAACTGGCTGCTATCAACACCAGCATTATTACGGACGCTTTCTACGGTATTGATAATATCTCCCAGTTGACCCAAACCACCTGATTGATTAGAATTAGCGACGAAGCCCATAACTTGGTCAAATAGTCCCATAGCTTTCCCCCTGTCTTGGTTCAAAGTTAGTTACAATAAGCTTTATCAGTCTATCAAACCTCTTCAATCTTCAATTTTGAATTTTGTAGGTTTACCGAACCCAGGGAATTTTGAATTATTTATCATGCCTCTTCCCCGCCTAGTTACCTTGATTGTTGGTTTAATCATCATTTTAGGATTAACCCTATGGCTGATTGATTCCCTATCACGGCTATACTGGCAATTATCCTATTCTCCATTACTAGGTAATTTGCTGCTTTTATTGCTGATTGTCTTGGTTGGGGGCTTGGTTGCAGCCTTTATCTATTATGTAGTCGTACTTCAATCTGGGGAACAAAAATCTCGTGCTAGTCGTTCCCGTCGAGTTACACCAGCACAAATTCCGGCGGCTAAATCTGATGCGGCTTCTTCTACTCTCCAAGCGGTGCGACAACAAGTAGCCCAAATTCAAGATGAAGTTACCCGTCAAGCTTTACTTAGTCGCACTAGAGAAATTGAAGCTAACCTCGCACGGGGAGAAATTCAAGTGGTAGTGTTTGGGACGGGAAGTGCTGGTAAAACTTCCTTAGTGAATGCGATTATGGGTAGAATGGTGGGTCAAGTAGATGCACCAATGGGTACAACTCAAGTGGGAGAAACCTATTGTTTACGGTTAAAAGGTTTAGAACGCAAAATTTTAATCACTGATACTCCAGGGATTTTGGAAGCAGGTGTAGCGGGAACAGAAAGGGAACAGTTGGCTAGGGCTTTAGCGACAGAGGCAGATTTATTATTATTTGTGGTGGATAATGATTTACGACGTTCCGAATTTCAGCCCTTACAAAGTTTAGCGGAAATTGGTAAGCGATCGCTCCTGATTCTCAACAAAACTGACCTTTATACCGATACAGATACAGAATCTATCCTGGCCCGGTTACGTCAACGGGTATTAGGATTTATTGCTCCTCATGATGTAGTTGCTATTTCTGCTAATCCTCAATCAGTAAAATTAGAAACAGGCGAAATTTACCAACCAGAATCAGAAATAGTACCTTTACTACGTCGAATGGCAGCAATTTTGCGGGCTGAAGGTGAAGATTTGGTAGCGGATAATATTCTTTTGCAATCTCTCCGCTTGGGAGAAGAAGCTCGAAAATTGATTGATTCTCAACGTCGTCGTCAAGCAGATAAAATCGTGGAGCGATTCCAGTGGATTGGGGCTGGAGTTGTCTCAGTCACTCCTTTACCAATGGTAGATTTATTAGCTACAGCCGCTGTTAATGCTCAAATGGTGGTAGAAATTGGTAGAGTTTACGGTTCAGAATTAAATATGGAACGGGGAAAAGAGTTAGCTTTATCTTTAGGTAAAACTATTGCTGGTTTAGGGATTGTTAAAGGTGCTATTGAATTACTCTCTACCGCTTTACAATTGAATGTTGCCACTTTTATCATTGGTAGAGCTATTCAAGGTGTGACCGCAGCTTATTTAACCAGAATTGCTGGGAAGAGTTTTATTGAATATTTTCGTCATGATCAGGATTGGGGTGATGGGGGGATGACGGAAGTTGTCCAGCGACAATTTCAAATCAATCGCAAAGATGAGTTTATCAAAGTTTTTGTCCAAGAAGCGATCGCTAAAGTCGTCAAACCGTTAACAGATGCCTTTGAAGATAAAGAAGAGAACAGTAAAAAATAGCTCCAAAATAAGCCTTTATACTGGAAAATAAAAGAGTTCTAATTTCATTAAATATTCCAAAATGGCAGAATTTAATCATAAAGTTGCTCTTGTCACAGGCGGTAGCTCTGGTATCGGTCGAGCTACTGCGTTAGCTTTTGCGGAAAAAGGAGCAAAGGTAGTAGTTGCTGGTCGAAGGGTGAAAGAAGGTGAAGAAACTGTCGCATTAATTCAAGCGATGGGAGGTGAAGCCTTATTTGTGCAAACTAATATCAAGCAAGGAGTGGAAATAGAAAACTTAATCGCCCAAACAGTAGATACATATGGTCGCCTAGATTACGCATTTAATAATGCCGGCATTGAAGGGAATGTTGGAATGGGTATCGAACAAACAGAAGAAATTTGGGATGAGGTGATTGATATTAATCTCAAAGGAGTTTGGTTATCGATGAAGTATGAAATACCTCAGATGTTAAAACAAGGTGGCGGTGTAATTGTCAATAATTCTTCCATTCTGGGATTAGTTGGTATGGGAAATACAGACTCCTTATGTTGCCAGCAAACATGGTGTAATTGGCTTAACTAAAACCCTCGCTTTGGAACATGCCCAAAATAATATCAGAATTAACGCTGTGTGTCCTGGTGGCATTGATACAAGTATGGTAGATCGTGCTTTTGGAGAAGATGGAGAACATGGAAAAGCTGCATTTGCACTCCAACATCCTATTGGTCGCTTGGGTAAGTCTGAAGAAATAGCTAGTGGTGTGATCTGGTTGTGTTCCGATGGAGCTAGTTTTGTGACGGGTCATTCACTAGTCATTGATGGTGGTTATACAATACAGTAAACTTAACCGCGCCGAAACACATTTTATCATCCTTATATAGTCAGCTTTTCGCAAATCAGAGACTATGGGAAATAGGGAGCAGGGATTAAATAGTATCAATTTTATCGCCATCTGGAACAGACTACTTGTAGAAACATCGGTTTATAACTCACTCAGAGGACACACCACTCCCTACTTCCTACTCCCTTTTTTTCGGGATTTATGGCTCAGAATTCCGGACAGAAGCCGCAATCTCTGTAAGCGTATATAAGGATTTTTCAGTAACCAGCATATGAGCTACCAGATTCAGGGTAAAGTATTACAAATGCGTTACCAAATAGTCCAAAATCTAGGTGCAGGAGTATTTGGACAAACGTACATGGCTGTAGATATAGAACATCCAGTCAAATCTAAGTGTGTTGTCAAACAACTGAAAATTAGCAGTTGTCACTCGACTTACATGGATTATTTAAGGGTACGCTTTCTGACCGAAACTGAAACCCTTAAGCATTTGGGACGTCATCACCAAATTCCTCAACTGATTGCTTGTTTTGAGGAAAATGAGCAATTTTACTTAGTCCAAGAGTTTATTGAGGGCGATAATTTAACCACAAAGCTACCTATTAATCGACAACAGGGGCGTTTGTGGAGTGAGAGAGAAGTGGTGGAATTCCTCAAAGATGTTTTAGGCATTTTAGAATTTGTTCATTCTCAAGGCTTTATTCATTGCAACGTCAAACCAGAAAATTTAATTAGACGTACTGTTGATCGTAAATTATTTTTAATTGACTTTGGTTCAATTCAACCCATAGATTTTAATTGTGATATCGAATCGTCTATTAATGAAATTTCTACAAATTCATTAGGATACATCGCCCCAGAGCAATTTATTGGTCAAACACAACCTAATAGTGATATTTATGCTTTAGGAATGATTGCAATTCAGGCTTTAACAGGAATCCCACCTTTGCAATTAAAATTAAATCCTCATAGTCATGAAATTATCTGGTGTACAGAAAATACTCCCGTTAATGACTATTTAGCGGCTATCCTCAGTAAAATGACCCGCTACAATTTCTCAGACCGCTTTCAATCTGCTGGAGAATTACTGCAAGTCCTCAAGCAAATGGCTTGGGAAACTCAAAAAAATCCGGTTTCTAGTAAAGGAGAACCATCGGCTTTAGATAAATCTTCTTCACTGTTAACAGGGGTAAAAGTAGGACTAACAGTTAATACTATTTTGATGAGTTTGGGCACATATTCTCTAATTAGTAATTCGCAAATTTATTCAGAAAAAGAAACTTTATATCAAGCGGGGGAAGAATATCAAGGCGGAGATTTACCACAGGCGATCGCCTTAGCTAATTCCATTTCTGCTCAAAGTAGTATTTACACAGAAGCTCAAGCCAATATCCAAGAATGGAAACAACAATGGGAACTTGCTGTAGAACAATATTTAATTGCAGAAACAGCATTTGATGATGGTAGATGGGGTGACGTATTTAGTGCTACTTCTAAAATACCACCAATTGCGTATTGGCGGTCTAAAGCAGATAAATTAGCACAGCAAGCACAAGTTAATATTCAAGCAGAAACAGAAAATTTATTAGCTAAAGCTTACACAAAAGCAGAAAATAGGGATTTTTCAGCTGCTTTACACTATTTACGCCAAATTCCTCCAGAAAGTCCTGCTGGTGCGATAGTCCAAAAAAAATTAGCTGAATACAATCAAAAACAACAGGTTAGAGCAGGTTACTTTTTGCACAAAGCCTACGCAAAAGCTTTATCTGGTGATTTTCATAATGCCATAAAAATCCTCCGTCAGATTCCCAAAAATACTCCAGTTTATGCTCAAGCCCAAATTAAATTAAAAGAATATGCTCAAAAGCAGCATCAACGTGAATATGCAAAAAATTTAGCTATATTAATGGATAATTCTCAGCCGAAAATTGATCCATTGATTCGCAGTCAATCCACTAATTTTCAGGAGGATTTACAACCTGGTAACTATTTACAAGAAGTCAATATTCGTTAGTTATTCATGGTTTTTTAGGATTAATAAATCGCTGTTCCTCACGTTTCTGACTAGGAGAATTTTGCAGAGGTTTCATAGTACGAATAATCAAAGATTTGATTTTTTCGGCTTTTAATAAATTTTCAGCTTGGTTACGTGCGTCTATAGCTTGTTGATAATCAGGTTTGTATTTAATTGCTTGTTCATAAGATGCGATCGCTTCTGGGTATCGTTTTAAATTTAATAAAGCGTTACCCTTACTATACCAACTTTCATAATGGTCAACTTTATAACGAACTGCTCTTTTATAAGATGCGATCGCTTCTGGATATTTCTGTAAACTATATTGAGAATTACCTAAGTTATACCATACTTGATAATCATTAGTTTTTATAGAAATGGCTTTATTATAAGATTCTATTGCTTCTCCATAACGTTGGATTTGGTGTAGTGACCAACCACGATTATACCAGGCTTGATAATTATTATGATCATATTTAATTACTTCTTTAAATGAATCAACGGCTTCAGGAAATCGGCGTAAATTAACTAACATATTTCCTCTCGATAGCCAAGCTTGATAATAGTCTGGTTTATATTGTACGGCTTTATCATAAGCTGTAAATGCTTCTTGATCACGATTTAAATTAACTAAAGCATTACCCCGATTGTACCAAGCTGCTTCGTTATCCTGTTTTAATTCTATGACTTTATCATAAGCAGCAATTTCCTCTTCATACTGTTTCAAGTTATGGAGTGCTAAACCCTTATTATACCAAACTTGATAATTATCAGATTTAAATTCAATTGATTTATTATAAGATTTAATAGCCTGATCATATTGTTTTAAATTAGTAAATACATCACCTTTAGCATTCCAGACTTCTGGATAATTATTCTTTAATTGTAATGCTTTATCAAAAGAGATAATCGCTTCTGAATATCGTTGTGAATTAGCTAAGGCAAATCCCCTACCACTCCATGATTCTGCATAATCTGGCTGAATTTGAATAGCTTTATCATAAGCTGTTAAGGCATTATCATATTTTTTTAATGCGAATAGTGCTTTCCCTTGACCATTCCATGCTGGCACATAATTAGGTTGAATATCTAACAGCTTTTTCATAAACTGATAATGCTTCTTTATATCTTTGCAATTCTAAAAGTGTATTACCTTGTTTAGATAATTCTATAGCATTATTATTATTAATATGTCTAACTATAAATATTCCCGCAATTCCAGTAACAGCGATAAAAAATACAGCTAAAACTAATTTGAGGAATAAACCTTTTTGAGGTTGATTTTCTGGAACTTTAGTAGGTACAAAAACAGGAGCTAATGCTATTGTTCTAGATTCAGATTGATTTAAAGTTAGCAATGCTTGTAACGTAGCTGTTGCGGAAGGGTAACGTTGACGAAAATCATAACATACCATTTTATCGACAAATTGAGCAAATTCTGGGGAAACCACAGCATGATTTTGCCAAATAATTTCATTAGTTTCCACATCTTTTTCTAGTTGTTCAGGTGATAAACCAGTCAGGGCTTGAATAGTAATTATTCCCAAGGCATAAATATCACTACTAAATTTTGGTGTTCCTTGTGTTTGTTCTCCAGGCATATAACCAGGGGTACCAATAACTATTGTAGTTTTAGTTTGTCCAGAGGGAGTAATTATTTGAGTACTAATTTGTTTAACTGCACCAAAATCTATTAAAATTAACTTACCATCTTGTTGACGACGCAAGATATTTCGAGGATTGATATCCCGGTGAATGACGTTTTGTTGATGGACAAATTCTAATATATGTAAAATTTCTTTTAATAGGGAAATCACCTCATCTTGATTTAGGGTTTTTCCTAAAGTTAATTCTTTACTTAAGTCTTCACCCTCAATGAATTCCTGCACTAAATAAAATTCGGCATTTTCTTCAAAGTAAGCTAAAAGTTGAGGAATACGATCATGAGTACCTAATTTATAGAGAACTTGGGCTTCCGTATCGAATAAACGTCTTGCTGTCTCTAAAGTTAATGAATCACTAGACTGAGGCTTCAATTTCTTGACTACACATGGGGGTGAACCCGGTAACTGAGTATCGTAAGCTACAAAGGTATCCCCAAAGCCTCCACCACCTAAGTGACTAATAATTTGGTATCTTCCTGCAAGTGTGTTTCCTAGCATTTGTTTGAGAAAGGTGAAGTGGTATATATCTAATTTTAATACTGCCACAGATTAAACTATTCAAAATTGCGTTAAGATCAGGAGTACTACCCATTGATGGAAAATCAATGTTAGTGTAGGTAGTTCACTATCAGAAAAGGGAATTAATCCATAATAATTGTGAGCGAATTTAATTTACAAGTTTCCGAAAAATCCCATCGTCTAGACCAATATCTTACCCAAGAATTAGCTAATCACTCTCGTTCTCGCATTCAACAATTAATTGAACAGGGTCATGTTCAGCTAAATGGCAAAGTTTGCACTTCTAAAAAAATCAATCTCCAACCAGGCGATCGCATTAGCATAGAAATTCCGGAAGTCCAACCATTGGCACTCCAAGCTGAATCTATTGCTTTAGATATACTTTATGAAGATGAGCAAATACTCATTCTCAATAAACCCGCTGGCTTAGTCGTACATCCATCTGCTGGTCATCCCGATGGGACATTGGTCAATGCTTTATTAGCCCATTGTCCCAATTTACCTGGCATTGGTGGTGTCCAACGTCCAGGAATTGTCCATAGATTAGATAAGGATACAACTGGGGCGATCGCCATTGCTAAGACTGATATTGCTTTTCAACACCTACAAGCACAACTCCAAGCCAAAACTGCACGACGAGAATATTTAGGCATCGTTTATGGTGCACCAAAAACTGACAATGGCACTATAGACTTACCCATTGGCCGGAATCCGCAAGACCGGAAAAAAATGGCTATTGTCCCTGTAGAAGAAGGCGGTAGGGTAGCTATCACTCATTGGCAAATCCGAGAACGCCTTGGTAACTACACATTAATGCACTTTCAACTAGAAACAGGTCGTACCCATCAAATTCGTGTCCACAGCACCAAAACTGGTCATCCGATTGTGGGCGATCGGGTTTATGGTTCTGGTCGTTCACTAGGCGTCAACTTGCCTGGTCAAGCTCTACATGCTTGGCGCCTCAAACTACAACATCCCACCTCTGGCACAGAAATTGAGGTAACAGCTACCCCTCCCCATAGTTTTACTACTTTGCTAGAAACTTTACGCCGTCGTTATGGGGGGTAGAAGAGGCAGGGGGCAGGGGGCAGGGGGAAAGAGGAAAAGGGGCAGGGGGCAGGGGGAAAGAGAATTAAAATATCCTTTCTCCCCATCTCCCCATCTCCCCATCTCCCCATCTCCCCATCTCCCCATCTCCCCCCTGCACCCCGCTCCCTGCCCCCCTGCCTCTTCCTTCTCCCTCCAAAAGGAGGAATTTTAGAGATTTTGTGGATTGTTTCATGAACTAAAGTTAACGTTTATTAACAAAATTCTCTGCTTGTTAACAAGAATAAAAAGCGTCAATATATTGATTTTTTCAGGCTTTTCTCAATTATTAAAATAATATTAAGCCGAGTCATCCCTCCAGAATTATCCCCTGAATGTAAAGTTATGTAAAGAAAATATTGAGTTTTTCTCAGTTAAAGTCCTTATATGAAAAGGATTTGAGGCTTTTATTGACTTCCGGATCTTATTTATTCATAATTTGTAACAAATAATGGATCTATACCATTGTATAAACATAATCTGGAGGGGTTAAACAACAGACCAAAGTTAAACACGGCAATCACTACAATGATTTTTGCTGGTTTCTCATAAAATCACCCCTGATTCTCATATTTCTGTTTGACTTGTGTACCAAAGAGAGAGAGACTAATGATGAGAGACGGTTTGATTCCTGGTCTAGAGTTAATCAATATCCATCCCGATAAAAGATTGACAGTTTTAATTCTAGACATCTCTCAACTAAGTAATTAGGAGATTAGAGTCCATGACATTAGATGTTTTCACCAAGGTTGTTTCCCAAGCTGATGCTAGAGGCGAATTCTTGAGCAACGAACAACTCGATGCCTTAGCTGCTGTTGTTAGCTGATGGCAACAAGCGCTTGGATGTTGTTAACCGCATCACCAGCAATGCTTCTACAATTGTTACCAACGCAGCTCGTGCTTTGTTTGAAGAACAACCTCAATTAGTTGCTCCTGGTGGTAATGCTTACACCAACCGTCGTGCTGCTGCTTGTTTACGCGACATGGAAATCATTTTACGCTATGTAACCTACGCTATCTTAGCAGGTGATTCCAGTGTTTTAGATGATCGTTGCTTTAACGGTTTACGCGAAACCTACCAAGCTTTAGGTACTCCTGGTTCTTCTGTAGCTGTTGGCGTTCAAAAATGAAAGAAGCAGCAGTTGCTATTGCTAACGACCCCAGTGGTATCACTAAAGGTGATTGCAGCCAATTGATTTCTGAAGTAGCTAGTTACTTTGATCGCGCTGCTGCTGCTGTTGTTTAATAGCTCTACAAATAAATCCTACCTAGAAATTAGGTTTTCTGGCAAGAAATTACGAAATTACCAAGGAGATTTCAAACCATGGTTAAAACCCCTATTACCGAAGCTATTGCAGCTGCTGATACCCAAGGACGTTTTTTGGGTAACACCGAACTCCAATCTGCTAGAGGTCGTTTCGAGCGTGCTGGCGCTAGCTTAGAAGCTGCTCGTGCTTTGACTTCCAATGCACAAAGCTTGATTGATGGTGCAACCCAAGCTGTATACCAAAAATTCCCTTACACCACCCAAACCCAAGGGTTTAACTTTGCTTCTGATGCTCGTGGTAAAGGCAAATGCGCTCGTGACGTTGGTCACTACCTACGCATCATCACTTATAGCTTAGTTGCTGGTGGTACAGGTCCTTTGGATGAATACCTGATTGCTGGTTTGGCAGAAATCAACAGTTCTTTTGAATTGTCTCCCAGCTGGTATGTTGAAGCTCTCAAATACATCAAAGCTAATCATGGTTTAGGCGGTCAAGCTGCTAACGAAGCTAACACCTACATTGATTACGCAATCAACGCTCTCAGCTAGATAGCGTCATGCCCGGAGAGGGGTACAAGTGCTGGATGGAATCAACCTAGCAGTTGGATCTCGCTCCGGGCATAGTTTTTATGCAGGCATAGATAAACATCTTTAGCAAAGCCAAGCAGCGACGCTAATAGTCGTTATGCTACGTATATAGGGAGAAAAAATGGCAATTACCACAGCAGCATCCAGGCTAGGAACAGAGCCTTTTAGCGACGCACGTCCAGTTGAATTGCGCCCCAAAGCCAGTAAAGAAGAAGTGGAATTGGTGATTCGCGCCGTTTATCGCCAAGTTTTGGGTAATGATTATATATTGGCATCTGATCGCCTCATCAGTGCTGAATCACTACTCCGAGATGGCAACTTGACAGTACGCGAGTTTGTGCGGAGTGTAGCTAAATCAGAACTCTACAAAGCCAAATTTTTCTACAATAGCTTCCAAACTCGGTTGATTGAACTCAACTATAAACATTTGTTGGGTCGCGCGCCATATGATGAGTCGGAAGTGACTTATCACTTAGATTTGTACATTAATGCAAGGTTATGATGCAGAAATTGACTCCTACATTGATTCTCAGGAGTACCAAAGCAATTTCGGCGACAACGTTGTTCCTTACTATCGTGGTTTTGAAACTCAACCAGGACAGAAAATCGCTGGCTTTAACCGGATTTTCCGTCTCTATCGTGGTTATGCTAACAGCGATACTTCTCAAGTTGAAGGCAATAAATCTCGATTAGCTGGGAGTTAGCTAGTAATAAAGCTTCTTCCATTGTCGGACCATTCTGGTACTAACGATGATTGGAATTTCCGCGCTTCTGCGGATATAGCTCCTAAGCAAAATTTAGGCAATGGTGTTGGTGCTAGCAATCGCACTTACCGGGTGGAAGTAACAGGTATTCGTAGTCCTGGCTATCCCAGTGTTCGCCGTAGTAGCACCGCTATTTATCGTTCCTTATGAGCGCTTTTTGGACAAAATGCAACAGATTCGTAAACAAGGCGGCAAAATTGTTAGCATTATCTCAACCTAATGGTGATTTTGGATTTGGGATTTTAGACGACACCCACAGTTTAGGTTAAAAGAATTAGGAGATATAGGCATAAATGTTTGGTCAAACCACACTTGGTCTGCTAGCGTTTCCTCATCTGCTAGTCGGATATTTCGTTATGAAGTTGTAGGCTTACGCCAAAATCAAGAAACTGACAAAAATAAATACAATATTCGTCGTAGTGGTAGCGTATTTATTACCGTACCTTACAGCCGCATAAATGAAGAAATACCAACGGATTACCCGTCTAGGTGGCAAAATCATCAAAATTGAAGCTTTGAGCGCTGTGGGTGCAGAATAACTAACTGTAGCAATGATTGAACCCAGTGCGAGAAGAACATACTGCTGACGAGCAACAGATCTGACACCAGAATTAGCGATCGCCAATCTGCAATCATCAGATTTAAGTCTCCGCTATTATGCAGCTTGGTGGTTGGGTAAATTTCGTGTGTGTCAACCAGAAGCTATTGACGACTTGATGGCGGCATTAGAGGATGAAGCCGACAGAACAGAATTAGGAGGTTATCCTCTCCGCCGTAATGCTGCTAGGGCGCTGGGAAAATTAGGAGATATGAAAGCTGTTCCCAGCTTAATTAAGTGTTTAGAATGCTCTGATTTTTATGTTCGCGAAGCCGCAGCCCAATCTTTGGCAATGCTTCGTGACCAAAGAGCAGTACCAGCACTGATGCAACTACTCGCTGGCTCGGTCTTGGCCAAGCCGTGCAAGTACCCGGTCGTCCCCATCTGACCCAGCCTTATGAAGCAGTATTAGAAGCCTTAGGAGCGATTGGTGCAACTGAGGCTATTTCCCTTGTTCAACCATTTCTAGAACATCCAGTTCCCACGATCACAATGCTCCGCGGCCAGAGCTATGTACCAACTGACACAAGATTCTCTTATGGAGAGCTATTAGTGAAAATGTTGGACAACAGTGATCTGAAATTGCGTCGCGTTGTTTTGGGGGATTTAGGGGCAATCGGATATTTGGCAGCAGCAGAAGCGATCGCTCAAGCCAAAGTGGAAAATAGTTTCAAACTGATTGCTTTGAAAGGATTACTAGAATATCAACTCCCAGATGATTTAGATGCTTTGGTATTTCTGATCATGCCATTCGGGTAATGAATTGATGGATTCACTTTTATAGTAGGAGTCAGGAGTCGGGAGTCAGGGGTCAGAATAAATACATTTTTTCAGACGGATAGCACTAGACAAAATGTGTTTGGTTTAAATCCCCTATTTTAATCATGGGGATTTTCCTATTTCCTGTTAGTCGGTTAGTCTGTTACCTATGCCTTCTTCAATCATGGAAGCACTTATTCAAGCGGTAACTGTAGCTGAAACACAAGAGCAAATGGTGATCGCCGTGCAAAACTTGGCAGCAGCCAAAGATCCAGCCGCAATTCCCACTTTAATCGCTGTGTTTGGTTATAACAATCCTACTGCCGCCGCGATCGCTGCATCTGCACTCACGGATTTGGGAGAAATAGCAGTACCACAATTGCTAGACGCAAATTGATGATTATAACTATGGCGCACGGGCTTATTCGATTCGCACTTTAGCAGCGATCGCTGATCCCCGTGCTATAAATGTATTAATCACATGCCGCAGTTACAGATTTTGCTCCCAGTGTCCGCCGTGCAGCCGCCAAAGGATTAGGGAACTTACACTGGCATAAATTGGATGCCATCTCCAGTTCAGAAGCTACCAATCAGCATTATCCACTTGATTTTAATTTCCCAAGATCCAGATTGGTCAATTCGTTATGCTGCTGTTGTCGGTTTACAAGCTTTGACAAAAATAGCGGCAATAGAAGCACCTATCCGGGCTAGACTCAAAGAAATGCTGGCTAGTGATTCTGCCTCATCAGTTCGCGCCCGCATTCAATTAGCTCAAATTCAATGAAATTGTTTTATAGACAATAAAACAAGGTAAAAGTAAAAATGTCAATACCACTGCTGGAATATTCACTCACCACGCAAAATCAGCGTGTAGAAGGCTACGAAGTCCCGAACGAAGACACGCCAAGTATTTATCGCTTATCTGTGGCGACATCAGATGCAGATATTGATGCCATCATCTGGGCAGCATATCGGCAGATTTTCAGTGAACACCTGATTATCAAGAATAATCGGCAAATAGGTTTGGAATCACAACTGCGAAATCGGGCAATTAATGTCCGGGATTTTATCCGGGGATTGGGTAAATCAGAAGTTTATCGCACTCAAGTAGCAGATATCAACTCTAACTATCGCTTAGTTGACTTCACCTTAAAGCGGTTTTTAGGACGAGCAGCTTATAACAAAGACGAAGAAATTGCTTGGTCAATTGTCATTGGCACTAAAGGACTACATGGTTTTATTGATGCCTTATTAGACTCCGAAGAATACTTAGAAAACTTTGGAGATGACATCGTTCCTTACCAACGCCGACGCTTTGGAGAACGCCCTTTTAACTTAGCGAATCCTCGTTATGCTGAATATTGGCGCAATAAACAGACACTCTTCTACTTAGGAGGGCGTTCTTTTTACAATGCTCGGACGACTGGAGAAGTCTCTCAAGAAAAAATTCGCCGGGGTATTCCAGCTAATTTCCTAGCATTAGCAGCACAGGTATCGACTGACGAACGTAACTATCAAAGAACAATTGCTTCAGTTACGTCCCAAATCAAAACCTTAGAAATACCCAACACTGTCCGCGAAGTCACCATAGAACAAGCAACTGTGAAGCCCACACCAGTTTCCTTGCCTTATCGTTACTTAGCTGGAAATCCTAGAACTTAACTGTTAACGGACAACAGATCACCATGTCAATCCCATTACTTGAATACAAACCCAGTTCCCAAAATCAGCGTGTCTCTGGTTTTGAAGTACCTAACGAAGATACCCCAGTATTTTATCGCATCGAAGACTATGCTGCTGGTGGGGAAATCGAAGAATTAATTTGGGCTGCTTATCGCCAAGTTTTTAGCGAACATGTCATCCTCAAATTCTACCGCCAGATTTATTTAGAATCTCAATTGAAGAATAAAGCCATTACTGTGCGTGACTTCATTCGCGGTTTAGCTAAATCTGACGCTTACCAAACCTTAGTCATCAAATCTAACTCTAACTATCGGTTGGTGGAACTGGCCTTAAAACGGTTTTTAGGTCGTTCACCTTATAACAAAGCCGAAGAAATCGCTTGGTCAATCAAAATTGCCACCCTTGGTTGGGGTGGGTTTGTGGATGTTTTGTTGGATTCAGAAGAATATCTCTCCAACTTTGGTGAAAATATTGTTCCCTTCCAAAGACGACGTTATAAAGACCGTCCCTTTAATCTAGTCACACCCCGCTATGCTGACTACTGGCGCGACAAACTAGAAAGTGAGCGCTATAAGGAAGGAGATATTAAGAACTTCTTGGCATTAGCAAGTTCTGTTCATATCAAAACCTTGGTCTATACAAAAGTTAACACTGCAAACATCACCATTCCCAACACCACCAGAGAAACCACGCCACAAGGTATTCCTGTTTCCATTAATTCTAGTGCTGGGTTTCCCATTAGTTAAATTGTGGAACTTAATAGGGGACAATAGATCAAGCGAGCAGAAAAAGTAGGAGGCATCAAACCTCTTTAATTTCTCACTAGCTAGCTGTTTGTTTAATTTCTTAATCAGAGGATATAGCATGGCACTGCCATTACTTGAATACAAACCAAGCAGTCAAAATCAACGGGTTAAAAGTTTCGAGCGTTGCTGACCAGAACGAAAATACACCATATATCTACCGGACTGAAGACGTCAGCTCTTACACAGATATTCAGTCCATTATTTGGGCTGCTTATCGCCAAGTTTTCAGCGAACATGAGATTCTCAAATTCAACCGTCAAATCACTTTAGAATCTCAAGTAAAATATGGTTCTATCTCAGTACGGGATTTCATCAGAGGTTTAGCTAAATCTGAAGCTTTCTATCGTTTAGTTGTGTCTGCTAACAACAACTATCGTCTAGTAGACATCACCCTGAAACGTTTATTGGGTCGCGCATCTTACAATAAAGATGAGCAAATTGCTTGGTCAATTGTCATTGGTACCAAAGGCTTTAGCGGTTTTGTTGATGCCATCATTGATAGCGAAGAATACAGCGCTAACTTTGGTGAGAACACCGTACCTTATCAACGTAAGCGTTTAGAAGGTCGTCCTTTCAACTTAGTCACACCCCGTTACGGTGAAGATTTCCAAGAAAGAGAAGGTACCGTACAGACCGATTGGCGCTTTACTGTGGAACGGTTCTATACCCGCAAAGCTCAAGAAAAACGTCTTGCAGAGGGAGATCCTCGCAAATACGCGGATCTGGCTGCATCCCTTGCTGGTAAAGGTAACTATGCTCAAAAGCTGTCTGCATTTGATATTGATTATTTGAATGCAGTACCTTACCGCAAACGCTAAAATTGAAAGTCGGATTTTGTGACAGTTTATACTGGGTCTGGTTTTTGTCTTGATTTAGCTCCACGTTTGCAGGTTTTCTGTTAACTGGAAGTTAGATTAAGTGGAGACTAGACCCAGTAGTTTTAATCTGTAAATCATTTTTAGCGCTGAGTAGCCTTTGTTCTAACTCCCCAAAAAATGTGCGAACTGGGATAAATTTTCATGTAGATGAACCACATTTTTATGTTTCGCGCCAAGACGCAAAGAATTAAATATCATTGTTATCATGGTAAAATAGTTATGGCTCGATGCTAATAATACTATCAGCCTTTTATTAAAATTCCGTTCTTAAAAATGTTAGTTAAAGTTCAGATTTTCTCCTTTGATTTTCTTATCAATATTTAATATTTTATCTCAAAATTGATTTTTAACCTAGTTGTCCTGGTATTTTATCGACAATAATTATTCTGGCTTTTGGAACACTTAACTAGGGGAAAAGTATTCTCCACAATCAAACCGTCTTTTTCTTGAAAACAGCATTACACGCCCAAAAAAAGCCGCGTTATTACCACTATTAGGTATTATTTGTAAATGTGAGGGAGTGCATAGGAAACAGGAAATAGATAATATAAACATATCCTAAATTCCGGCTATCAATCGGAAAATGCTCTACTCTGGGTATTTATTCTGACTCCTGAATCCTGAATCCTGACTCCTCGATTTTAAATTTTCAATTGTTTAAGTTTTGTGTGCAATTTTTTTGGAAAACCGTTTATGTTAAGCTAAGAACTGACATAAATTAAGTGACTTAGGATGAAGTGTTAAATGGGCGTTTCCTTACAGGCTCCTCGTCTCCTACGGGCTGCTCGTGGTGAAGTGGTAGATCGTCCCCCAGTATGGATGATGCGACAAGCAGGGCGATATATGAAAGCATATCGGGATTTAAGGGAGATATATCCTTCATTTCGCGATCGCTCCGAAAAACCAGATGTAGCGATTGAAATTTCCTTGCAACCTTGGCGAGCTTTTCAGCCTGATGGAGTAATTCTATTTTCCGATATTGTTACCCCTTTGCCTGGTTTAGGTGTGGAGATGGACATTGGGGAAGGAAAAGGCCCAATTATTGACAACCCCATTCGGAGTCAAGCTCAAGTTGATCACCTCCGTCCTCTAGACCCAGAATCTTCTCTCCCATTTATCCGGACTATTTTACAGGCTTTACGCCAAGAAGTGGGTAATGAATCCACTGTCTTAGGCTTTGTCGGTGCACCGTGGACATTAGCAGCTTATATGGTCGAGGGTAAAGGTTCTAAAACCTACTCGATTATCAAACAGATGGCATTCTCCGACCCGACCATTTTGCATCAGTTATTAAATAAATTAGCTGATGCGATCGCCATCTATGTCCGCTACCAAATTGATTGTGGTGCCCAGGTAGTACAAATGTTCGATTCTTGGGCAGGGCAGTTGAGTCCTCAAGATTATGATACTTTTGCTTTGCCTTATCAACAAAAGGTTTTCCAGCAAGTTAAACAAACTCACCCAGATACACCTTTGATTCTATTGGTGAGTGGTGGTGCTGGTGTGCTAGAGAGAATGGCAAAATCTGGAGCAGATATCATTACTGTAGACTGGTCTGTGGATATGGCAGAAGCACGGGCAAGATTAGGTAAACATGTGAAAGTGCAGGGTAATCTTGATCCAGGTGTGCTGTTCGGTTCCCATGATTTCATTCGCGATCGCATTATCGATACTGTTCGCAAAGCTGGGAATTGGGGTCATATTCTCAATCTTGGTCATGGTGTTTTACCAGAAACCCCAGAAGAAAATGTGGCTTTCTTCTTTAAAACAGCCAAAGAATTAAATATCAATGCTTTGGTGTAGTTAGTTGTTTATTTGTCAGTTGACTGTTGATTGTTAACAGTTAACTGATAGTCCCAATTCCCATCCTCTTAAATTTAATGACCCAGAAACGAATTTTAGTCACAGGTGCTAGTGGTTGTATTGGTCACTATATTAGTGAAGCTTTGATTCAGGAAACTAATCACGAACTCTATTTGTTGGTGAGAAATCCCAGTAAGTTACAAGTGGATACCCAAGCACGTCCAGGTATCACCGTCTTACAGGGGGATATGTTGGAAATTGGTCGGTTTGCAAATTTATTGTCTACCATTGATACAGCAGTACTAACCGCCACGGCTTGGGGAGGCGATCGCACTTTTGAAATTAATGTCTTTAAAACTCTGGAATTACTCAATCTCTTAAATCCAGATCGATGTCAACAGGTAATTTATTTTTCTACCGCGAGTGTTTTAGACCGTCATAACCAACCTTTGAAGGAAGCGGGAGAAATTGGTACTGATTACATCAGGTCTAAATACGATTGCTTGCATTTAATGCAAAAATTAGCAATTTATCCGAAAATTACCACTGTATTTCCCACATTAGTTTTGGGTGGTGATGACAAAAAACCTTATTCTCACCTCACATCGGGAATTGCTGAAGTTACAAAATATATTAATTTAATTCGGTTTTTACAGGTAGATGGTAGCTTTCATTTTATTCATGGACAAGATATAGCCACAGTAGTCAAGTATTTTATTGATTTTCCACCCCAAAAAGATGAACCCAGACGATTTGTATTAGGTCAAGAAAAATTAACTGCTGATCAAGCTGTGCAAGAAGTTTGTAATTATTTGGGTAAAAAGATTTATCTACGGATTCCTTTATCTTTAGGATTAGCTAATTTACTAATTGCAGTGTTTCGGATTCAAATGGCTGCATGGGATAGATTTTGTATGAATTATCGGCATTTTAGTTATGAAAATGCTGTGAATCCTGCTAGTTTCGATTTACCAAATTATTGTGCGACGATGAGCGATGTTTTGCGTTTGAGTGGAATAGAAAGTAAGGAGTAGAGAATTTTTATTTTTGTTGATAACCACAGTTAAGAAGCTAGTTTAGCGTTAATAAAACTGAAAATCTTTTCTAATTCTAATAAACCAGCTAATTCTGCCTGTTCATCTGAATTTAGTAAATTGTCTTTATTTTTTTCTAAAAGTTCCTCCAAACGAATCTGTAATTCTTCTGTAAAAGAAAAAGGACGAAATTGATCAGAGAGATTCAGTTTAATTCCATTTGCTAGCCAAGATGAAGGCTGTTTCATGAATTCTTTCATAAGTGAAAAATGACAAATAAATAGTTTCGACAATATAGCGGTATGCAGTTGGATCAGATACAATATTTACTTAAAAAGCCATACACCAAAAGACTTTGAACCCTGTTCCCTGCTATATCCATTTTTACTACACTTCTAACTTTTCAAATATTCTCTTAGCAGACTACAGTTGTACGAGCAAACTTTTGATTTTCAGGTTTTGGCTTAACTGTAATTTCTACATCACTGCCTAATTTGTTCAGGTAAGCCATTAATCTATCACTTGAAAAACCACTTAATCTGCCTCTAATTAGTGAAGAAACTTTTGGTTGATCTATTCCTAGAATTTCAGCAGCTTGAACTTGTGTTAAATTTCCATTAGTAATGATTTCACTAATTTTACGTGCTAGTTCAGCTTTTAATAATCTTTCTTCAGGATTAGATAAACCTAAGTCTGTAAATACATTCCCGCTACTAGTATAAACGGTATTTTCGTCAATCATATTTTTACTCCATTTTATTTAGCGACTTCTTTAAGATATTCTTCTTGAGCGATTTTCAACCTCTTCTTAACTAACTCAATATCTTGTTGTGCTGTAGCAATACCATGTTTTGATTTCTTCTGGAAAGAATGTAGTAAATAAACAACTCCCTTAAATTTAACTGTGTAAATTGCCCTGTATGTATT
The DNA here is from genome assembly GCA_963766435.1 of uncultured cyanobacterium. Lineage (GTDB taxonomy): Bacteria > Cyanobacteriota > Cyanobacteriia > Cyanobacteriales > Nostocaceae > CAVXZH01. The sequence goes on along the minus strand of CAVXZH010000005.1, from coordinate 1,147,885 downwards.
TCCATCAAAATCATCTACAATTTCTAAAACTCCTGCTCCTGAAAAACCGTGTAAAGGTTTTGCGTCAGGGTGTTTTTGATCATGTTGTGCTAAGTCAAGAGCATAACCCATTATGTCCTGTACATCTTCAGGAAAATCCTTTAAATCATCCAGGGCGCTTGCAATCCATTTGAGGGGTTTTTCTTGTTTTTCATTCATCTAATTTTCATTATGCTAGAATTAGCATATTGTGTCAATAAGTAATTATATTGTATTAATTTACTAAAGGACTATACCAAATAATCATAGGACAAGTTCAAACAGGGGGATCGGGTACTTAAACTATTTGAACGTTTTAACACCGATAAAACCATAATTTTCAATTTTTTATCCAGACTGACATTTTTTATGTTAAATTTAATAAATATCTATAATAGAAATCAAGATGATAGCGCAAGAATTAATGGGCACCGTTGATGAAAATGGGCAACTATCTTTAGATATACCTTTAAAAGTTCATAAACCTAGTCGGGTTAAAGTTATTGTCTTATTTGTTGAAGAAGTAGATGAAGATGATGAATCTAAAGAATCTATTTTAGAAAATCTGAGGACTTCACTACAAGAAGCTAAGACAGGGAAAATTCGACCTGTTTCAGAACTATGGAATGGAATTGATGATCAATGAAATTACCCACGATTACCGTTAATTTTACTAAAAATTTTCAACGACGAATTCGGGAATTATAGCAACCGCCACTCCAGTTAGGACAAACTGTATAATAGAAGGGTGTAGCAGGAGAAATTAGCGATGGCTACGCCCGCCGCAGGCATCGCACAATTTCAAGAGCCTTAAATAAAATTGGGTTTACTCGTAAAAAAAACTTAAGGATCTGGGTACTGCTAACTTTCGCTGTTTGTTAACTATCGTGCCACCATATCCCAGTAAAGAAGATGACACACTAAAACAAGAGCTACTTAGTGGCGGAATACCAACTTTTAACAGCATGATTAGGCGTACCGTAGAATTTGAAAAAGCTTGGAGAACCAGAAAGCAGTAAAACTAGATAACCAGAAAACTGTAGAGTCTTATCTTAACTTCACTTTCACCAAGACTGAGAACAGAATAATTAGAACATTATGTAAATTTATGTATTATTACGACAAAAAAATGTACAAATAAGTGGTCGAGTGATAATATATTTTTGTACATTTTATACTGAAAATATATTGAATCAGGTAGTCACCAATGGATACTCAATTGCAATCTTTGTCCAAGATATTTACTGAACGACTGTTCCGAATTCCAGACTATCAACGTGGATATGCATGGCAAGAAAAGCATTTAAAAGACTTTTGGAACGATATTGAGCAAATTAAGGCTGGGAAAAATCACTATACTGGGGTTCTGACCCTTGAAATTGTCCCAAAAGACATATATGAAAAATGGGAAGTTGACCTCTGGATTATTGAAGCAAGGAGTTTCCAACCCTTTTACATAGTTGATGGACAACAAAGATTAACCTCTGCAATTATTTTAATTCAAGTAATTCTTGAACATATCAATGAAGAAGATAAACTTAACTATACACCTTATTCATATATTAGGAAAAAATTTATTTCCGATTCAAAAGATAATGAAATATCAAAATCATATATATTTGGATATGAGACAGATAATCCAAGTTATGAATATTTAAAGACTTCTATTTTTGGAGAACATTCTACGACAAGAAGTGATTTCAAAGAAACTGTTTATACACAAAATCTTGAAAATGCTAAATTATTCTTTAATGAAAAGTTAAAAGATTTGAGTCATGATAAACTCGGTGAGATTTACAAAAAAGTCACACAAAACCTTCTCTTTAATATATTTACAATTGCAGAAGAAGTAGATGTATGTGTTGCTTTTGAAACGATGAATAATCGAGGCAAACAGTTAAGTGATTTAGAACTACTAAAAAATCGACTTATTTACCTATCTCTCCAGCTTGAAGGATTAGATACTGATAAAAAAACTTTACGCCGAAATATCAATGATTCCTGGAAGACAATATATCACAATCTTGGTCGTAATAAAAAAAATCCTTTAAATGATGACGAATTTCTTGCCGCTCATTATTATTATTATTTTATTTTTATATCAAAAAATGATGAAACCGAAGATTATAAATATAGGTTTCTCATGTTAGGAATGCATTCAGAATCTTCAAATTTTTTATTAGATACTTGGTTTACTCAACGAAACCTTGCAGAGGATACTCCTGATAATCAAAAACTGACATTAAGAAGCGTTTATAACTATACTATATCACTCCAAAATTGCGTTGAAATATGGTACAAATTATTTAATCCCTCAGAGACAGACTTAAACAATGAAATAAAAATTTGGTTAGATAAAATTAATAGAATGAACATAGAAGGAATTCCGACTTTACTTTTAATCTTCTTTACTGAAGAAACATCAAATGAAAAAAGAGTAGAATTTTTGCGTAGTCTCGAACGATTTTTATTTATTTATCAAACTTATGGTTATGCTCGCTATCGACAATATAGAATACCTCTCGCAAGAAATATAATTGAATGGACAGATAAAATTGAAAAAACTGGATTAAGTGAAATTACTAACAGGATTAATAACGAATCAAGTAATATTATAAATTCTAAAAACTTCATAGAATCTCTTAAAGAGCAATTTACTAGAAAAAAAGGGTTTTATGCTTGGTCACTGATTGGATATTTTCTTTTTGAATACGAACTCAATCTACAAAAAAAATCAAGAACTAAACGTACTAAAATATCTTGGGATAACATTCAAGAAGATAAAGAAGATTTTATAACAATAGAACACATATTACCTCAAAAAGATAATAATGAGGATTGGACTGCTTTTAAAAATTGCTCTCCTGAATTAAAAAATAAGTTATGTCATAGTCTTGGTAATTTATTACCTCTCTCTAGACCTAAAAACTCAAGCCTACAAAATAAACCATTTCTAGAAAAGGTCAATGGAGATAGAACCAAATGTGTTGGATACCGTTATGGTTCTTATGCAGAAAATGAGATATGTTATTACACTGAATGGACTCCAGAAATAATTTTAAACCGAGGACTCGAACTTCTCAATTTTATGGAGGAAAGATGGAAAATTCGACTAGGGAACAAAGAGGAACGTATTTCTTTACTAGGACTTGAAGATTTAAAAGGAATAATTTCCAGTGAAAACGACAATATCTAGAGAGTAGTAATAGTCAGTATAAATTAATTAGAAAATCTACATTTAGATAGACTCAATCCAATTTTTCTTACAATCCCTACACTAGTATTTCTGCTTACCTCCTGACTTACCATTTCTTTTAATGTTGGCTGAACCACAGCTAGCACAAAGAACCTGTACAGGACTAGCAACGTTGCTGGCAATACCTTTATTTAGTAGGCTTTCCAAGTTTTCTTCGTTGCTGGCAATATTGCTATAATCGTGGTTAGCAGCTATAGTATTTACTGAGTTGTTGTAGTATAACTTAGATTGCCAGGGTGACTCTACCAACCAGGATTTATTATTAATCACACCTGGTTTTAACTCCCTAATTCTGAAATTATGGGGTGATGTAGGAGCGTATTGCAATACGCCCCTACTATTCTCGTTATATTTTGATAGTTACTCTTTAAGAGTCACTGGTAGATTTTCTTTGGAATTTAGCTGACGGAATGCAAAATGCCAAATTAAACCCACACCAATTAATCCTAAACTAATTAACCAGTAGTACCATTCGATAAAAAAGGCTAGCAACAGCGACGACCAAAAAGATAACCAAGATATCCATTGTGGATACAATCTTTGTTCTTCACTAATACGCAACGCTGCTAAACTAATAATGGCACTTCGATATAAAGCACCAAATGTACCAAAAGACCAAGTAGCTTTGACATCACCAATACAAACGAGCAGAGCGATGGTAATCCCTACAGCAATAACGGCTAAATCAGGTGTGGTTCCAGCACTATTTAAATTAGTAAAAAAAACTGGCATATCCCCACGACGTCCCATTGCTAACAGCAAACGAGATACACCCAGAACTGTTGTTAATAGTATACTGAGCATAGAAGTTGTCGCCCCAACCGCTAAAAATTTGGAGAGAATCGGAATATGAAAACTATCAGCTACGGCTTGTAAAGGTGCGGCGTTTAATTTGGTGGCTTCAGCAAAAGCATCTGCACCAATTGATCCCAAACTGACCACTGCGACGCTGATGTAAATGAGCATGGTTGCTACTATGGTGAAAATAATCGCTCTGGGGATGCTTTTTTTCGGGTCTACAATTTCCTCGCTCACCATCGAAATTCGCGCTGCACCATTATAAGACACAAACATCAAAGCCACTGATTGAAGAAAGTTGATTGTCCAGTGATGAGAATTGGTGGGAGAGAAAGTTAATTTCTCAAACCCATTGCCAAAGCAGACAAATAAACCCACAATAATTAAGCAAAGTAGTGATAATAGGGTGATTGATACCACGACAATAGTTGATATTTTAGAGCGCTGCATCCCGCTGAGAACAATTAATGTAATAACAAATACACCAACCTCAGCTACAGGCACTAAAATACTAGTATTAGTAATACCTAGATTATTCAAAAGATAGCCAGAAAATCCCAAAGCAGCAGTTGCAGCGACAGCAGTTTTGCTTAAAAGATAAATCCAACCGCCAGTAAAACCTAACCAAGGTGTTAAATACTTGTAACCATATTCATAAATTCCACCACTAACAGGATGACTGACAGCAAGTTGAGCCAGGTTAAGACTGTTACAAGCGGCTAATAGTCCAGCCACAATTAAAGCGCCAATTGCGGCTGAACCAGATATTCCCGCGGCAATCCCAATACTGACGAAAATACCTGCACCAATCACTGATGCTAATCCCATGATTGCTGCACCAAGCCAACCCAACTCTCGTTTGAGTAACTTTGGAGGATTTTCACTTAACATATTGTTTCCTTTGAATTTATCTAATTCCACAGTCTACTTGGTACATAGACATTACCAGATAAGAGAAGACGCACCGTTCGTAACATCCCTGCACGTTCAACAATCATGGATGAACCTTGATAACTTGTCACCAAAGAAACTTCTATTTTTCCGGAAGGATGCTCAATCACAATAATTTCATCCCCAGAACCTGTGGAAATTGCTATATTTTCGGCTACAGATCCTTTGAGAAGACTACAACAGCCCACACAAATTGCACCAGTTACTGCATGAGCAGTGTGACAAACATCAGGAACAAAATAACGGGAGGTAATGTTACCCCCATGACGTGGTGGTGCAATTATAGCGAATTTAGGAATGACACTATTGGCAACATTACCTAATCCCATTCTTTCCCCAGCAATGCAGCGAATTATTTCCATCCGTTGTAAAAAAGCTTTGTCTGCATCTAGTTCGGCTTTTGTTTCATAACCAGTTTTCCCGAAACTATGAGCTTGGGCTATGACCATAGGCATAGCAACATCAATACATGTAACCTCAACTCCCTCGATTTCTTCCCGACAATGGCCGGTTGGTAAAAGTTGACCAGTTTTAGAGCCAACAATTTCCATGAAATTCAATAAAACTGGTGCTGCTGTTCCCGGTACACCGTCAATAGATGTATTACCATCGTAGGTGACTATACCATCGTTTGTGAGGATGACAGCCTCAATCAGAGAATTTGTATTTATATTGCGGATCTTGACAGTAGTTGTCTGATCCATAGCGGGAATTAAACCTCTTTCAATCGCCGCAGCCCCAATGGCAGCAACCATATTACCACAGGATGGACTCCAATCAACTTTAGACTGATTTACACTCACTTGAGCGAAGTGATAATCTATATCTGCCCAAGGATGATCAGAGGGAGAAAATAATGCTACTTTACTGGTCAGTGTTGTTGCACCGCCAAGGCCATCAATTTGGCGATCATCTGGTGAACCCATTGCGGACAGAAGTATCTTGTCTCGCGTAAGTGCATCAGTTGGTAAATCGGTTTTCAGAAAAAATTGAACCACGGGATGTGCCACTACGGAAGAATAAACACGGAATCGCAACCTGTCTCATCAAGATTTTTTCCTGATACCATATTTCTGCCACATGATACCCTAAATCTTAACTTAAGTTGGGAGTCAGATGAATTAGAGCAAATTGAGCAAAAAGTCAATAACTTCTAATTTTTAGTTACAGTTAGAGAACGAATCAAGCTTTGAGGAGTGATATTAAATGCGTATTTTGCTAGTTTATCCTATATTTCCTAAAACCTTTTGGTCATATGAAAAGATTTTGGCGTTAGTAGACCGCAAGGTATTATTACCACCTTTAGGTTTAGTGACAGTAGCGGCAATTTTGCCCCAAGAATGGGAATTTAAGCTAGTTGATCGCAATATTCGTGCCGCTACAGAATCAGAATGGGAATGGGCAGATATAGTCATTTTTTCGGCGATGATTGTCCAAAAACAGGATTTATTGGCACAAATCGCGGAAGCTAAAAGACGTGGTAAGTTAGTGGCAGTGGGTCTTATCCTACCTCTACACCTCATGATGTCGAAGGTGTGGGAGCAGATTTTCTGATTCTGGATGAAGGGGAAATTACTTTACCGATGTTTGTGGAGGCTGTCCAAAAAGGGGAAACATCTGGAGTTTTCCGTACGACAGAGAAACCTGATGTTACAGGCACTCCTATCCCCCGGTTTGATTTATTAGAGTTTAATGCTTATGATATGATGTCGGTACAGTTTTCCCGGGGTTGTCCCTTCCAGTGCGAATTCTGCGACATTATTGTGCTTTATGGGCGTAAACCTCGGACTAAAACTCCAGCACAACTTTTAGCAGAATTGGATTATCTCTATGAGTTGGGTTGGGATCGAAGTGTGTTTATGGTAGATGATAACTTTATTGGCAACAAGCGGAATGTGAAGTTGTTGTTGAAAGAGTTAAAAGTCTGGATGGCTGAACATAAATATCCTTTCTTTTTTGACACCGAGGCTTCTATTGACCTAGCACAAGACCCAGAATTGATGGAATTGATGGTCGATTGTGGATTTAAAGCGGTATTCTTGGGTATTGAAACCCCAGATGAAGATAGTTTACAACTCACCAAAAAGTTTCAAAATACCCGTAATTCTCTAGCTGAATCGGTGGAAACCATCATTAGAACTGGATTACGCCCCATGGCTGGGTTTATCATTGGTTTTGATGGTGAAAAAGCCGGAGCAGGTTCTCGCATTGTCCGATTTGCAGAAACTGCGGCTATTCCTTCCACTACTTTCGCTATGTTACAAGCCCTACCTAATACGGCTTTGTGGCATCGTCTCAAAAAAGAAGGTAGATTACGAGAAAATCAAGAGAGCAATATTAACCAGACGACTTTGATGAATTTTATTGCTACCCGTCCTCTGGAAGAAATTGCTAGAGAATATATTGAAGCATTTTGTGCTTTATATGACCCTGTTGCTTACTTGGATCGCACTTATCGCTGTTTTCTGATGTTAGGTGCTCCTAAATGGACAGCACCTGCTAAAAAGCTGGAATGGGTGGTTTTAAAAGCTTTGTTAATTGTGATTTGGCGTCAAGGTATTCTGCGGGAAACTCGTTGGAAATTCTGGCATCATTTATTTAGCATCATTAAAAATAACCCCAAGGTATGGGAACAGTATCTTTCTACTTGCTGCTCACAATGAGCATTTTTTAGAATATCGTCAAATTGTTCGTGACCAAATTGAAAGTCAATTAGCTATCTATTTAGCTCAAGGAAAGGAAACACCATATGTTCCTGTCCCTGAAAAAGTGGAACTTAAAGTTGAGGCTGTAGTTTAAGATTACAGTGTAAGGGCAGAGGGGCAGAGGAAATTTCTGGCGCCCCTGCGCCTCCTGCTATGCCCACTGATTCTAAAAATGCCAGTTTAGTTGTAAACCGACTACATCAACTTCTCCAGAAAATCTCCCTTTGACGGTACCATCTGTAGTACTAGATTGGTTAATCAAGCTATCCTCAACGAAAACATGGGTATAACCAAAATCTAGACCAAATGTTTTTGATGGTTGATAGCTGACACCAAAACCTAATAAAGTGCGATTGCCCCGGTAATCTTGGTGTTACATATTTATCTTCGATAGGACTAGGATCGTAACTAATACCAGTTCTGAGAGTGAGTTGTTTATTTAGAGCATAGTTAATACCAAGTCCCAGACGGTAGGTATCATGCCAATTTTCAGATTGCACTTTATCTGGTTGTGCAGAATTATCAAACTTGACTCGTAATTCCTGAAACCGACTCCAACCTGTCCAAGTCACATCACCCATAACGGATAGACGGGGGTTAATCTGTTGGTAGACAGCAAGTGATAATGTATCCGGCAATTTCAAAACTGCACTAGCACCTGTATCTGTAAACCGACCAGTGCTAGTTAGGGCTTTAGTACTGGTCGGTACGGTAAAATCAGCATTACCGCGAATGTTTTGTGTAATGGGCGAACGGTAACTTAAACCAACTCTAGTCGTTTGACTTGGTTCATACATCACTCCCAAGTTATAGCCAACACTCCAATCAGAGCCAGTAATCTTCACGAAACCATCTGCTTGTTGGGATTGTGTAGGTAAACCTACACTCCGACCAATTAAACCAAAGTCAATTGCGTTAGAAAGTGTAGCTTCAGCGTACTGGACGTTCAATCCTGCACCCACAGAAAAATTACGATTCAATTTAGCGGCTATGGTGGGATTGATATTGATGGTACTGACTTTAGATTCTATGGCTTGATAACGTCCCACCCAATCACTATTGTATTTGGTGGAAAGTCCAAAAGGTACATTAATACCAATCCCAGCTTTCACCTGATCAGATATACTCCAAGCTGCGTAGAGATTAGGTACAACAGCTTCCACGCCTGCATTATCGACTTTACCACCTGTAAGGGTTGCACCTGTTGCTACCCTGGAACCCTGATTTTGAAATTGTATGGAAGGGAGAATTACATAACTAGCTCCAACCAAAGAATTACCCTGTAGCCGTGTTAAACCAGTTGGGTTAAAAAAGATAGTACTAGCATCATCAGCTGTCACTGCACTTCCTGTAAAAGCAGTTCCCAAACCTTTGACACTTTGTTCATTCAGGATAAATCCTCCAGCTAATGCTAAACTAGCTGTACTATTTACTGTTAGTACCGTGAGTATAGGCACTAATGAGAGTTTCCACAATAATTGCTTCATTAAAATCAGATTTTTTACCCATGCTTTTACTTAATTCTCTCGGAAAATGTACCTTGAAAATAGGGTTTTAAAAGCCCAGAAGAAGTAATTTTTGTGCTATTGATTTGGGGATAATACTGAATAGAAGTTTGATTGGCTAAATACATCAACTGGTTATGCAATAAAATAGCTAATCATACATAAAAAATTGTAAAATTATTTGGTTGTTACTAGTAAATTTTTAGGTAGCAAATCAATGGATGAAGCTTTAAATCTGATCAAAAAGACAGCGTTAGTAACGGTGGGCACATTAAGTCTCGTGATTGGTATTATCGGAGTTATTCTTCCCGTATTACCTGGGACACCGTTTCTAATTTTTTCAGCTTTCTGCTTTGGTTTATTGGTAGAGGAATAGTTTAACATCGGTAATTTATTTCTAGACTAACCAATCCTAAATCAATAAAAAAAGGGGGATGAATTATTTCCCCCCTTTTTTTATTCAATTCCCTGGTGCCTGTTTATAGGAATCCTACTTGATTTCTGAACAAGACTCCGTACTCTTTCCCTGTTCCCCGTTCCCTGTTCCCTGTTCCCTCTCTACGCAAATCCGTTCAAAACTCAAAGCGGATTCCTATAGTAATTAACCGACTAAAACTCTTTGATCAACACTTTCTTTGGTCAAATCAGCGAATTCAGTTTCTGGTTTGGAATTACCGTTTAGTTCAATATGGAGTTGATGATCCACTTCCTCTAGAATCTGACTGTCTAGATGACTGCTGAGAGGAGTCACACCACCAGTTCCTAACAATGGTCGTAAACCATTGAGTTCAGCCACAATTGCAGAACCATTATTAATGACGATCGCTAAAATTGGATCAAGGGCAAAGAATATCCCAGAGAGTAGCGCACCTACGTTTGGAAGAGCCACAATCGCTGTATTTTGCCAAATAATATCCATTGCTTGTTTGGCAATCTTAATCGCATGGGTTAGACCTTGTAAATCGTCTTCCATTAAGACCACATCAGCGGTTTCTCTAGCGATATCCGTGGCACCAGCAAAGGAAATAGATACATCGGCATAAGCTAGTGCGGCAGAGTCGTTGATTCCATCACCACAGAAAGCGACAGTTTTACCACTATCATGTAGTTCTCTGACTACTTCTACTTTCCGCTCTGGGAAAGCTTCCGCATAGATTTTATTGGGTTCTATACCTAACTCACCTGCGATCGCCTGAGCAACTCTGGTAACATCTCCACTCAGCATATAGGGAGTAATGCGTTCTTTCCGTAATTCTTGAATTACCCCTTTGCTTTCTGGACGTGGGGGATCACTATAGAGAAGCACTCCTAACAGTTCACCATTAGCAGCAATATAAACCAGAGAGTTACTACCTGATTTAATACTAGGATATTGCTGATTCAGGTAATCTAAGCTGATGTTTTCATGAGCCATCAACCGATGACTACCAACTACAATTTGCTGACCGTTAATGGTCGCATATACACCTAAGCCCACTTTATAATCCCAGGCTTCGCACTCATAGAATTGTATACCTTCATCTTTAGCATGACGAACGATGGCTTCAGCTACAGGATGAGTTAAACCCTGTTCTGCGGTAGCAGCTAGAGTTAATACTTCTCGTTCCGATACACCACTCTTGGTGAGTTTAATTCCCGTTACCTTCGCATGACCTTGGGTGAGAGTACCTGTTTTATCAAATACAACTGTATCAACTCGTGACAGAATTTCCAGAGCGCGACCACTACGGATAAATACACCATTCCGAGCGGCATAAGTCAGGGCTGATAACACTGTCGTGGGCACAGAAACCCGAATACCTGTACCTAAATCTAGCGTTAAGAGGGCGATCGCTCGGTTCAAATCCCCACTCAACAGACCCACACCAGTACCAATAAATAAAGTGGGAAGTACAGCTTGATTCGCAATCACCGCTGCATAATTCTCAATCCGAGTATCATGCACAGGAGCAGACTTCATCAGAGAGACAATCACCCCAGCACGGGTGTTATTACCCAAACGTTCAGCGAGGATGCACAAACTACCATTCACCAATAAGGTAGAAGCAAAAACCTCATCCCCTTCCGAACGAGTCACAGGAACAGATTCTCCGGTGAGTTTACACTGGTCAATTAACCCAGTCCCACGCAGAATATGTCCATCTACAGGGATTTGGTCCCCAGGATAGACAATAACGTGATCTCCTTCGACCACATCTTTGACCGGAATCTGCACTTCCTTACCATTCCGTTCTACCAATGCATACTTACCTAAACAATCGAGTAAGTCTAAAGATGCGCGTTCAGTCCCACGAGCCGTCAAGTCCCGAATTACTTCACCCCCCTCAATCAAACCGACCATAAATGCAGGAGCAAAATAGTGACCTTGGAGTGTATGTAAACTAATTGCTAGACCATCCAGGAAGTCAATATTGAGTTGACGGTCTTCTTGAATAGATTCCCAAGCACGTTGGAATACTGGTAAAGCCGTGAAGAAGATAGCTCCAGCAATGAGAAGATTGGGAAATGGTAATCCGACAAAAGCACCAATACTCAGGAACAAACTAATTCCCGCAGGTCCTAACCGTTCCCAATAGTTAATTTCATGATCAGTTTTTTCTCCCGAACCAGAGGTAGCTACTATGGCCTGATCCAGATTAAAGTTGAGCGCTTGCTGAATTACATCGAATAGTTTGGCTTCAGCTTTGGCGATCGCTGGAGCATCTAAATCATAGCTAAATTGGACAGCTATGGAACTAGCTAATTGATTAATTCGGAACTCAATGACAGAATCTATAGACTCAGCCAAGTACTTGAGATTGGTAACATAATCAGCATCGGTACTGATGCGAGGAATATGAATACGTATACGTTGTGCATATCTGTGAACAATCTGATAACCGACCATTTTCACGGTTTTAGAAATACTCACAGCAGCTTCAGAATTAATTTCCTCAATTAAGTCAGATGGGTCTTTGTCCAAACTAACTTGTTCAATACATTTGAGGATTTTGGCTGGGATTAAATTGCTAGAAATACCATCATTTTTGTATTCAATTGCAATTGATCTTGCTGATGAATTAATTCGCACTTCTGTGACAAAACTTAAGCCATCAATCACTTGCTGCAATTTCTGAGCATATTCTTGATCCTGTGCCAGTCTAGGAATATAAATTCTTAGACGTTGATCATTTTGATGTAAAATCTTATAATCTAAATCTGTCACTTTTTCATTAGCCAAACTAAAGTCATTCACTGCTGTAATTAGCATTGAAGTTCACCCTTTATATATGCGAAAATTGCAGGATATTGAAACTCAATATCTATTGAGGATTTACTAGAATAGGGAACTCAGATTTATAAATATCTGAATTTTAGGAACAATCAGTGTGGTAGTGGTTGACTATCCACAAATGATTAATCAATTTTTACTTCACCAGTTGGGAGATCCAAATGAGATTGAATTTTCTTATGACGATACTCATCAGCAGCATCTTTCCATAAATCCGTAAATGATTCTTGGGTTTCAGCCACGATGCTGGTGACATTATCTAAAGCTTCCAAACCCACAACCAGAGTATTCTTAGCTAATTTCTTTAATTCGTTGCTAGACTCATCTAAAGATTTAGCTGAATCACCACCACTAGTAGTAGCAGCAGTCACAACTGAACGAGAACAGCTCCAGCGACTCCAGCGACTCCAGCCGTTACACCTATTGCTAATGCAGTGATTGGTTCAATACCCAATACCAACAATAAAGTTTCAAATCCCATCCGATTTATCCCTTGCTACTTAATTATTTAACTCGTTGTCTTGGTAATTGTTATAGAAAATGTATATATCAAATATACCAAGTTTAGTCAGCAGTAAAAAATAATCTATGAAAAAATACTGACAACAATATAAATATTGCGTCAAATAAGTTCAACATAGTTTATATTTGCGTACATTTTGAGAATGAAGACACCCAAATAGGTATATTTTACTGCTTTCGTGTCTTTAGACTCTGAAAAAAGGTTTTTCCAGTCTCATGAGGATGAGAATTGCCTAAATTTAAGAATCAATTATGTGTGTTTTTATTTAGATAAAATGTATTACTCATTACATTTTTGAAGCCCCTGCAAAATAGTGATGTTTAACTAAGCTAGTGACATCTTAACAGTAATTTACAAAATTGAAAAGTAAAATAAATAAATAATAAATAAATAATTAAGTACTTTATGCTACATTAAATGAATTTGATACTGAAATAGTTCATCATCATTTATCAAAACCTTAATTATATGTAGATTTCTCGGAGAACCTCGATTTTTTGGTTATCCTACCATAAAAAAAACTAATAGCCTTGGATAAGAAATATCTATCGGTTGGATTAAGATCAATCTGGACAAAAAACTACCAAGAACATCTAAGACTACGTATTTTGTAGTATTCAATACATTAACGCCTTGCGTTTTTATCTGTGGTTCTTACTTTAACCCTAACTATTTATACAGGAATCCGATTTGAGTTTTGAACTTATTTGCGTAGAGAGGGAACAGGGAAAGAGTACGGAGTCTTGTTTAAAAATCAAGTAGTATTGGAACCGGATTGATTTATAGATTTAGCATGAGCTGATCAGACTCAAAATTACAGCAATTTTTATGTAGATAAGCCACATTTGTCTCACGCATTCGTTGAAGACGTTCAGTGCAGGGTAGACGCAAAATCAAGAAGTCCGCAAAAATTAATTGTGGTCTAAATACATGAAAATTGCTGTAATCACGTTTAATCGTTTTGATTAGATTAAAAGTTGCATAGTTAGTCTATTTTTAGCTTATTGGAGCGAAGGAAGATCGAAAGGATTTATTAATTAGTTACACGTCTATTTTTCCGACGAGATTCTTTCTGCATTTTCGTCTTTTTATCACTTTTATTTTTAGCTGGTTTCGATGAGGTATTAAATCCTGTAAAAATCGAGTCGGAATTCTTAATTGTTTTCGTTGTTTCAATTACATCAGTTGTTTCAATCATTTCTGCTGCTTCCATTGATTCAATTACGTCAGTTGTTTCAACTATTTGAGTTAATTCAACGGTTTCAACAGTTTGAGTCGCTTCCATTGATTCAATTACGTCAGTTGTTTCAACAGTTTGAGTCGCTTCCATTGATGCAATTACATCAGTTGTTTCAACTATTTGAGTTAATTCAACGGTTTCAACAGTTTGAGTCGCTTCCATTGATTCAATTACATCAGTTGTTTCAACTATTTGAGTTAATTCAACGGTTTCAACAGTTTGAGTCGCTTCCATTGATTCAATTACGTCAGTTGTTTCAACTATTTGAGTTAATTCAACGGTTTCAACAGTTTGAGTCGCTTCCATTGATTCAATTACGTCAGTTGTTTCAACTATTTGAGTTAATTCAACGGTTTCAACAGTTTGAGTCGCTTCCATTGATTCAATTACGTCAGTTGTTTCAACTATTTGAGTTAATTCAACGGTTTCAACAGTTTGAGTCGCTTCCATTGATTCAATTACGTCAGTTGTTTCAACTATTTGAGTTAATTCAACGGTTTCAATAATTGGAGTTGCTTCCATTGATTCAATTACATCAGTTATTTCAACTATTTGAGTTGATTGAACAGATTCAATAATTGGAGTTGCTTCCATTGATTCAATTACATCAGTTATTTCAACTATTTGAGTTAATTCAACGGTTTCAATAATTGGAGTTGCTTCCATTGATTCAATTACATCAGTTATTTCAACTATTTGAGTTAATTCAACGGTTTCAACAGTTTGAGTCGCTTCCATTGATTCAATATTTTTTTGTGCTAAAAAACAATTCCAATGTTCCAACTCGGATATTGTGTCTTCAATAAAAGAATACTCTTGATGATAATGATGATTACGAAGTTTTTCTAAAGCAGATTCTATACCCATTTCTAGAAAATCAGCCACTTTGCTTTCATTGATACTACATATGTCAACTTTATCCTCTTTATAAGCTTTATCAATATATTGTTGAAGTTCAATAGGACAAAGAACAGCACTACTCATAATTAAATCAGTCCAAGTATAACAATCAGAACTTGTCTGAAGTTTATCTAGGAAAAGTTCCTCATAATATTGGATAACCTGTTTTCTAGAAATAATTCCTTGCGCGACCAAAATGACTAATGATTTTATAGCAGCACCTCTAATGAATTCATTAATTTCTTTATTCTCGATAATTTGCTGGATGGGTGCAATATTTTCATAACTAACAGAAGCAAGGATTCTAGCTAAATATTCTGTGACTAAATCCTCCGTTACATCTAAAGGAGTATTGCCTGGATGAGAAAAAAATTGGATAATTAGAGGGTATGCCTTAGCCTCCTTAAATTGTGCTAATAACATCATGACATAGATATGCAACATGAAGTCTCGATTATGCAGTAAAAACTGCAAATCTTGACTATATTCTGCCAATTTTTCTAAAAATAAAGGAGTAATCGCTTCCCGTGCTTGGATTGCTCTTTCTAAAGCCAGACGAGGAAACTTAGTATTATGATATTCCAGTTCAGACAAAATTTCTGTTAATTGCATATTAAACCGGGAGTAGTGAGTAGTGAGTAGGGAGTAGAGAAAAGGGAATAAAAACTTTATAGAACAATAATTATAAATAATTATCTCTATTTTCTCAAGTCCATTTGGATTAATCTGGGTTGTAGGAATGTATATCTCTGGTTATCACTTGTAGAGCGGATTGCAAAGGATATAGCTTTTTTTGCTCCAATCACAATTGCTAGAGATTTCGCACGAGTTAGACCAGTATAGAACAAATTACGAGAGAGCATCAGATAATGTTGCATATACAAAGGTAAAATGACTACAGGATATTCTGAACCTTGGCTTTTATGAATAGTCACACTCCAGGCCAGGGTAATTTCATTCAAGTCAGCATAATCATACATCACAGAGCGTTGCCCATATTGCACAATCACTTCCTGTTCAACAGTGTCAATCCCTGTGATTATCCCCAAGTCACCATTAAAAACTTCCCTTTGATAATCATTAGTTTGTTGAATCACTCTGTCACCGACTCGCAGTATCATCCCACCTCTGGTAAGTTCCACTTTCTCAGGGGCTTTAGGATTAATCAGTTGTTGTAATACGGTGTTGAGGTTGCGAGTTCCTACTACCCCTCTAATCATCGGACATAGTACTTGCACATCAGTAGCTGGATTAAAACCTAATTTTGGCAGCAAATCTGTAATTAATTCACAAATCGTTTGCACTCCATGTTCAGGTTGATGTCCTCCACCATGCCAAATACAATCAGAAATAGGAGCATTGCTGACTAGTTCCATAGTTGGATATTGACCACGATTAATTTGGTGAGCAGCAGTGATAATTGCACTTTGTTGAGATTGTCGGAATATCTGGGTGAGTCGTACCACTGGTATCTTACCAGACTTGATGAGGTCAGCGAGGACATTACCTGGGCCGACTGATGGTAATTGATCAATATCTCCTACCAATAATAGTTGAGAATCGGCTGATACAGCTTTGAATAAGGAATAGGCTAGAAATAAATCTAACATACTGGCTTCATCAACAATAATTGCTTTTTGAGGTAAAGGATTCTCACTGTTACATTTAAAATCTCTGGTTTTGGGGTCAAATTCTAATAAACGATGTATCGTTTTAGATTCTAAACCAGTCATTTCCCCCAATCGTTGTGCAGCTCGTCCCGTTGGTGCAGCTAAAGCTATGGATTTACCCATCGCTTTCCATAAACTGACAATAGTATGTGTTGTGAACGTCTTTCCCACTCCAGACCACCTGTGAGAATCATGATGGGTGAATAAGCTGCTATTTCCACCGCTTGTTGTTGCTGTTCTGAAAGTTGAATTTTTTGACTAGCAGTAAATTTCTCCATCCAAACCCGGACACGAGGAATGTCAGTGATAATGGGTTGATGCAGACGCTGATTAATTAGTTGTGCTAAATTTTGCTCAGTATGAAAATAAGTAGGTTTATAGTACAGATACTTCAGTAATCCTTGATCAGGAATTTTCTCTTGAATTAGTTCTTCCTTCAAAACCATATTTTGGATGATGGGGATAATTGCTGCTTCTGTTGGTTGATGAGATTCTGTAGTCAGCAGTTTAATCACAGATTCCATCAATTGTGGTTGTGGAAGATAACAATGTCCATCCTCTGCGGCTTCACTCAACGCATGAACCAATCCCGCAGAATATCTAAATTCTGAATCAGGTGCTACTCCAATATTTCTAGCAATTTTATCAGCTGTCCGAAACCCAATTCCGTAGATATCAGTAGCTAATTGGTAGGGGTTGTCCGTGACTATGGCAATCGCCTTATCTCCATATTGTTTATAGATCTTAACGGCATAAATTGTGGAAACACCATGTCCTTGCAAAAATACCATCACTTCTTTGATCGATTTTTGGGTTTCCCAGGCATTTTTAATTAATTTAATCCGCTTTTTAGCTATACCGTTAACTTCAATCAGACGGTCAATTTGATTTTCAATAATTTCTAGGGTTTCAATGCCAAAATGAGCAACAATTCGTTTTGCTGTGACCGAGCCTACACCCTTGATTAGTCCACTACCTAAATATTTTTCAATACCTGTAATTGTCGCTGGTTTGGTTTCTTGATAATTGATAACTTGGAATTGAGGTTCAAATTGTGGATGGTCGCGCCAAAAGCCGGTTACTTGTAGTGTTTGTCCTGGTTGGATATTAGCAAAACTGCCAACAATTGTGGTTAACTCTTGAATGCGATCGCGAGTTAACCTGGCTACAGTATAACCTGATGTATCGGAGTAAAAAGTCAGTCGTTCGACTACTCCTGTAATTGTTTCTGGGGGAGTATTCGGATTAACTGGTTGATGAGTAGGATTGGGAAAAGTGGACATGATTAACTGGATTTAAGAAAATATAGCTGGAAGTATCTGTTAAAATACATAAATCTATCTAAATTGAAAAGAGAAACATGAGTAATCCAATTTTAAACTATAATCCGAGTGGTGTAGGCGCAATAAATGGTAATCTATTTGGCTTACCATTTGATTATGCACAAGCAAATCTGATTGTTTTTTCTGTACCTTGGGAAGTAACTGTTTCTTATGGTGCTGGTACAGCTAATCGGACCACAACAGATTTTGAATGCTTCTAGACAAATGGATTTATTGGACTTTGATCATCCCGATGGTTGGAAACAGGGAATTTTTATGGTGGAAATTTCGGAAGATATTTTGGAGAAAAATCAATATTATCGTCAACAAGCAGCAAAAATTATTGAGCGTTTAGAGCAAGGTCAGCCTTTAACAGATATACCAGACTTAACACCTGTACTCACAGAAATTAATCAAGCGGGTCAACAGGTGAATGAATGGTTATTTACTCAAGCGCAAACAGCCATTAATCAAGGTAAACAAGTTGCGGTGATTGGAGGTGATCATAGTTCACCACTAGGTTATTTTCAAGCCCTAGCCACTAAATATACTAATTTTGGTATTTTGCATATTGATGCTCATGCAGATTTACGGGATAGCTATGAAGGTTTTGAATTTTCTCATGCTTCTATTATGTTTAATGCCATAAAAATTCCGCAAATTACTAAGTTAGTACAAATCGGTTTGCGGGATATTTGTCCAGATGAAGTGGAAATAATTAATCAATCTCAGGGTAGGATAATAGCTTATTATGATTCAGCAATTAAACAAAAACTTTATGCTGGAACAACTTGGATTAATTTATGTCAAGAAATGATTAGCTATTTACCAGAAAATGTTTACATTAGCTTTGATGTTGATGGTTTAGATCCTAAACTTTGTCCCCATACAGGTACCCCTGTTCCAGGAGGATTGGAATTGGAACAAACTTTTTGTTTATTTCGAGAATTGGTTAAGAGTGGAAGGAAGATTATTGGTTTTGATCTTTGTGAAGTTGGTGATGCAGAATGGGATGGGAATGTGGGAGCGAGAATCGTGTATAAATTAGCAAATTTACTTAATTTGTCGAATCAGGGATAATTGAAAATATAAATTTTTCGTAAAACTCACATATCATCAAATCTTCAGTTCTATTCCCTGCTATATAACTGATTAAGCTTAATTAGGAATTGTCTGATGAATTATGTTTTAGGAATAGATGGTGGTGGAACTAAGACAGTTTGTATCTTAATGGATAATACACATCAAGTAATTGGTCGTAGTGAAGCCGGACCATCTAATTACCAAAGTATTGGGATTGAATCCAGTCTCAAAGTGATTGAAACCGCCATTGAAGAAGTAGTAAAAAACACAGGTAATTTGCCGATTGCTGCAGTTTGTTTAGGATTAGCTGGTGTTGGTAGGGTGACAGATATTGAACTATTTAAAGGTTTAATTCAAGAATTGCCAATTATTCGGCAATTACAACCACTGACGATTATGATTGGTAATGATGCGGAAATTGCTTTATTTGCTGGCATTGGGGATGATGTGGGTATTGTCGTCGCAGTGGGTACTGGTTCAGTCGTTTTTGGTCGAAATCATCAAGGTATCACTAAGCGTGTCGGGGGATGGGGCTATATTTTAGGTGACGAAGGTAGTGCTTATCACATTGCTTTATCAGGGATGCAAGCAGCATTAAAATCTTATGATGGACGAGAGATAGCGACAAGTTTAATTGATGGTTTTAAGCAGCATCTCAATTTAACAAGCATCGAAGATTTAGTGCCAGTAATTTATCAACAGGGATGGAAAGTTAAAGAAATAGCAGCTTTAGCACCAGTGGTTGATTTAGCAGCAGCGACAGGTGATCCCATTGCAAATAAAATAATTGACAATACTGTGCAAGAATTTGTTACCTCTACATCTACAGTCATGCAGTCAATTTTTAATTCTGAGTCCATAGTGGAAGTAGTCACTACCGGAAGTGTCTGGAGAGGTCAATCTAAGATACATCAAAAATTTACGGAATCTATAACTGAGAATTTTCCCTTAATAAAAGTTATTTATCCTCGATATGAGCCTGCTTTTGGTGCTTGTCTATTAGCATGGCGTGGTAGAATTTAGCTGATAGCTATCAAGTATGTTGTTCCGTGTTATACCAGATTTTTTCTGGTACTGACATTTTGTTCAATTCAAGTAAAATGGATTATCATGTTGTTTAGTGGGTAGCCTAATTCAAATTCATCAAAATTAAAATTTGAAGCGGAGGAACCAAAAATTGGGGCTAATCAAATGAGAGACACCTTCCAGTCTTAGCCCGTCAGCTAACTCCGCCGGCAATGGAAGGAACCCCCAACACCTTGGCTTTAATACCAGTTGTTATTGGGGTTTCCTTGATCAATTTCAGGTTTAAGGTAGGGATTTGAGAGTGAGTCTTGTAAGTATTTATATTCATTTCCCCACTCTCCTATCTAAAATCTAAAATTGATAAGCCTACTTCTCATTCGTTATTCGTTTCATGGAGAGAAGTTAAAGCTGTGAAAATCAAACCAATGTTAGCGCGTTTCCAAAACGCTGTAGGTCGAAATGACTTAATTGAACAAATGGTATTGTTGCCAGAACCAAAAAACTCTTTTGTCAAAGTAGGTAACCAGGCAAGTTCAGTCAATTTAATCGTTGGTTATAATGCGTCGCCTAACAGTCATACAGCCTTAGATATTGCCTTTTGGATTGCTCATCAAACTCGATTGGCTACCAATGCTGAAGTTACAGTTCAAGCTGTCTATGTGGTAGAAGATTATCCTAGTTATCAATATACAGATACCATTAGCTTGGCTGAAAATGATCTGTCTTTAGAATATTCCATGAGTAATGTTACTCAAGCAGAAGCTTTGCTTTCTAGTTCATCGAAAGTAACCGCAATAGCTACCAAATTACGAGGGAAGTCCTTGGCTCCCATCAAACAAGCTGATAGAATTCTCTGGCAAGCTAAAAGTCTGGCTGAAGAATGGCAAGGTTCTTTCAAATCTCATCTCCGTTTTGGTTGCATGAGTCAAGAACTTAAAAAAGTCGTGGAATTGGAATCTGCCGACATTTTATTCTTGGGTTGTCAATCTATTAATCATGCTCTGATTGAAGCTTTGGGTGCTGATTTTCCCTGCACTGTTTTGGGTATTCCTCTCTGTATTGATGAATAATTTAAGTCAGAGAATAGAAGAATTGGGGATTTTGTAAATCTAAAATTCGTTGAGGAGATAGGAAATTATCATTTCTTATCTCCTCAATATTTTTTATTTCCTTATCCCTTTAAACTAAGTAGATAAATAAAATAAAACTATTGGCTCGTAGTTGCGCTTCAGCGCATGCCTTTATTAAAGGATTACGTGCTAAACCTTTCCAGGACAAGATGATAAAAATGAATATATTCCTGAAATTGTGAAAACAAGAGGTTCTAAATTTATAAATCAAAAAAAGATGACTAAGTTATGAAAGTATTTGTCAAACTTAGTCATTTAGTGAAGGCATGCGCTAAAGCGCAACTACGAACGAGTTATAAGTTATCCCATCCTTTTCCATAATCTTTAACAGGATATTCAACCCAACAATTTCTTAACCATTCTCTGCCATAATATTCTAAGTACCAATGTACACTACTTTCAATCCAATCATAAGGAGATTTTACCCAATCATGTTTGACAGGATTATAATGAATATAATTCAAAGTCGTGTAGTAATGTCGTTCTGAACGAATTGCTCTATCGCTATAGGAATACCACAATTTACCAGTAATATTATCTTCTTGATTCCATTTTCGAGCCAGGAAACCATGAATCGAACGCAACATTTTACTTAAAATTTTAAAATCAACATTTTTCACTAATAAATGATAATGATTTGGTAAAACCACCCATGCTATAATTTCTATGTTTTCACAGATGAAATTCTCAAACAACTCATTTAATAATTGCTGACGACGTTCTTGATGATTAATTCTATATTTATGTTCATAACAAGTAGCGGTAATCAAATAAAATTCCTTATCAATTAATGGGTGTGGTGGACAATGTGATGGATAGCCTTTTGCTAATCTTTCCTCAACAATAGCCACTTTTTGTTCTTGGTTAAGTTTCCGATATTCATACATACGTTAGTAGTTGT
This sequence comes from uncultured cyanobacterium, assembly GCA_963766435.1. Classification (GTDB taxonomy): domain Bacteria; phylum Cyanobacteriota; class Cyanobacteriia; order Cyanobacteriales; family Nostocaceae; genus CAVXZH01. The sequence continues at coordinate 1,125,586 of CAVXZH010000005.1, read as the reverse complement.
GCTTTAGCACATGCTCTAAAATATTTAAAAAAGGAGTTAGATTTTCGGAAAATGTCTACTTTACAAAAATTATTCAAAAAATCTAGTTTGGTATCTTAACTGTGAAAATATCATTTTGTCAAGTTATTAGTGAAGGCATGCGCTAAAGCGCAACTACGAACTCTCGATATATTTAACTTTCGTAATTAAATTATTGGTGATTATCGTCGTTATCTAGAAAGTTTCTTGAAAATTCGCGATTGCCAAGTGAGAGAATTTATAAATAAGGAATTGGAAAAAGGACTAATTCTTAAAAAAGTTAAATAATGTTAAAATGATTGTTTGATTGCGTAAAATTTATATAAATGTCTATTCATAAACACCAAAAATTATATTTGGTGCTGGATAAATCTTCTTACCTCAGAGAGATGAAAAAAATAGCTAAATTACTGGATTGTTAAAGCTGCAACAGTCCTATATTGCCATAAATACAGTAAAACCGTTAGTCCTGACCATTAAAAGAGGTGAGAAATACAATGTTGCCAATTATAGAAATTATACCTTTAATCTACTACCCACCATTATGGATGGCACAGATTCAAGTAGACCCCTCCAGGGTGACACCAGCCCAAGCATCCGTCATCACATCTCAACCACGTTTTTTTGTGGCTTTAGTCTCTGGTGTGATTCTAGCTTTGGCTTTTCAATTAGTTTTAACTAACCTCTCTCTTGCTGCTGGTATTTCCTATCTGGGACACCATTCTGATGATGATATATCTCCTATTGGTGGTTTCGGGGGTAGAATTCGCAGAATCGGCACTGTGTTAGGAATTTGGACTCTGGTGACGGTAACACTGGCTTTACTCATCGCTTGTTTTCTAGCTGTAAAATTAAGTTTGTTAATTTTAGATCCGAGAATGGGAGCAATTCTCGGTTTAGTTATTTGGGGTACATATTTTTTATTATTAATTTGGCTAAGTTCTACTACTTTAAGTTCCTTTATTGGTTCAGTGTTTAATACTGCAACCTCTGGTGTACAAGCCATGTTGGGAACTGCTACTGCGGTACTAGGGTCAAGAAATGTTAATCAGCAAGTCGTTGCCACTGCTTCCGCCGCAGCTTCCGCTGTCCGACGCGAACTGGGTAGTGCGATCGCTACCTCAAATATTCGTGAAAAAATCGAAGATTATTTAAATCAGCTCCGTCCCACAGCTATAGATGTAACTAAAATTAGGACTGAGTTTGAAAATTTACTTAATGAACCACAGTTTCAAGCGATCGCTAGTCATCCTGATTTAAGAAATATTAATCGTCAGCGGTTTATTGATTTAGTTCACAGTCGCACTGACCTTTCTTCACAAGAAGTCAACCGGATTGCCGACAGTTTACATAAAGTTTGGCAACGGGTAGTTAGTCAGCAACCATCCACCTCTCAGCGTTTAACTGAATTAGTTAATGATCTCAAAACACTTCCTCCAGGACTGGGAAAAACCGCCGAAATCAATGCCAAACTTGACCAACTAATGGCTGAACTCCAAACTTCCCCACCACCAGAACCAATGCCAAGTTGGATACGGCAAACCATATCCACACTGATGACGATTATTTTGGGAAGAACTGATTTGTCAGATGGGGATGTCGGAGAAATCTGGGGGAAGCTAGCCACAGCTAGAGCCAAAGTGATTAATCAAGTTGATCAACTCGCACTACCTACTTCTAAACCACCTTACAGTCCAATTCGCGCTGATGTAGAAAATTATCTCCTCAATACTTATGCTTGGCAACTCAGTCAGGAAAATATCGTTCAAGAATTTCGGGAAGTTATCTATGACCCCGCCGCAGATCCAGGTACAGTCCGAAGAGAATTAGAAAAACTGGGACGAAATCACTTTATCAAAATCCTCCAACAACGAGGATTGCTCACCCAAAGTGAAATTCAGCGAGTTGCTGATCAACTAGATGCTGTCCGTCAAAATGTTCTCGTGGGTGTGATTGCTGCGGAAGAAAGAGAAATAGTCCAGGATTTACAACAGCGAATAGAAAGTTATTTACTGGTTACTAATAAAGATGATTTAACTCCCACCGCGATTCAGCGAGATTTCAAATCCAAATTGCCAGATTTAGACCATGATTATCCTACTTTATCACGGCGACTAGCTTTAATTAATCGTCAACAGCAGGCAGAAATATTGTTAGCTCGTCATGATATTCAACCTGAAGAAGCCGAGCAGATTTTAGATGAATTGGAACGACAACGCGATCGCATTTTAGCAGAATCCCAAACTTTAGCAGCACAGGCACAACATCAAGCAGAAAATTTGCTCATAAAAATCGAATCATATCTGCGTAACGCCGGAATTTCCGAATTAAATCCCTATCGTATCGGTGCTGATTTAAAAAAACTGGTGCAAAACCCCGAAACAGGTATACATCTATCAAATTTTCCTGGGGATACTTTGGTGCAGTTATTGAATCAACGACAGGATTTAACTGAAGCACAAATTGAGCAAATTATCCATGTAGTTGCCGAATTTTGGGATAACCTTAGTCATACTCCAGAAATTGTCATCCGCACAGCACAAGCACAATATGATTCTGTGATCAACACAATTACAGATTACTTACACAAGACTGGGAAAGAAGAATTGAATCCAGAAGGGATTCAGCGAGATTTACAGATATTATTTGCACATCCGGGTGAGGGTATTGCCGCCCTAAGTCGCAGGTTATCGCAAGTGGATAGAGATACTCTCGTCAAATTACTCAGTCAGCGTCAAGATTTGAGTGAAGCACAAGTTAATGAAATCATTAATGCTGTGCAAACTGCGATCGCCAATATTATTCGCGCCCCCCGTCGTCTAGCAACACGCACTCAACAAAGATTCCAAAATTTTCAAGCCTATTTACAAGAGTATTTACGTCGCACAGGGAAAGCCGAATTAAATCCCGAAAGTATTAAACGAGATGTACAATTATTGCTCCATGACCCCAGAGTAGGAATCGAAAGCATTAGCGATCGCCTAGCACATTTCGACCGAGAAACCATCATTGCTTTATTAAAAATTCGCGAAGATATCACAGATATAGAAGCAATGAACATAGCGGATACGATCATCACAGTCCGGGAGCAATTTGTGGCTCAGGTGCGGGGTATGCAAAGACGAATTCAAGAAGTGATCGACGGAATCTTTATCAAAATTCGTCACTATCTGAACTCCTTAGACCGTCCAGAATTAAACTACGATAGTATTAAACAAGATGTGCGGACATTATTGGAAGACCCGCAATCTGGATTTGAAGCATTGCGCGATCGCCTTTCCTCTTTTAACCGAGATACCTTAATAGCCATATTGAGTTCCCGCGATGATATTTCCCAAGAAGATGCTCAAGGGATTATTGAACAAATAGAAAGAGTCCGCAATAAGGTTTTAGAAAGAGCAGAACGGTTACAAACAGAAACTCAACAGCGCATCGAAGAAATGAAACAACAAGCCCAAAGACAAGCCGAAGAAACCCGTAAAGCCGCAGCCACAGCAGCTTGGTGGCTATTTGCCACCGCATTTGTCTCCGCTATTTTCTCAGCTTTAGGAGGTGCGATCGCGGTAGTTTTAGTCTAGCGTGTTAACTATCTGCAAAATCCCAGCACTATAGTTCATAACTATCATGCTTGGACGTGATTCTCCCTATAGTGATTTATATTGCTGCTGGATACTAATATTACCCTGTAGCCCTCCGGTATGGACAATGAGAATGCGATCGCCCCGGTGAAAAAATCCCCGTTGTAATAAATCCATCACCCCATAAAACACTTTTCCGGTATATACATAATCCAAGGGGATAGGAAACTCCTGACAAAACTTTAACAGTTCCTGATTAACCTTGGCATAACCACCAAAATGATAATCACAGATAAGTTCCCAAGGAGCAGGAGATGGATGAGGGGTAGGTAAACCAGAAGCAAGATAATCAGTGAGTAAATGTTGGATATCATTAGCCAGGAAAGCCCCATTTTTGAGAACCGGAAAAGCGATCGCTTTTTGTGGTGGATTTAAAGCCAGAACAATTCCTGCTAAAGTAGTACCCGTTCCACAAGCCAAACAGATAATATTAAAGGGTGCTGCCGCATCAATAATTTCTGTACATCCCTGAACACCAAAAAGATTACTCCCACCTTCGGGAATGATCAACACCTGACCAAAACGTTGCTGTAAATCTGCTTGTAAAGTCGAAGTGTGTTTATGACGATAAGCTTCCCGGTCAAGATAAAGTAAATCCATCCCTTGTTCGGTAGCGAAACTCAAAGTGGGATTTAATGGTAGTCGCTCCTCTCCCCGAATCACGCCAATAGTATGAAAACCAAACAGCTTCCCAGCAGCAGCAGTAGCATAAATATGGTTAGAATAAGCACCACCGAAAGTTAGTATTGTCGATAAATTTTGCTCTTGAGCGGCTAATAAATTGTATTTGAGCTTGAACCATTTATTACCATTAACCAAAGGATGCATAGAATCAAGACGCAATACAGATAACTCGACACCAGTAGAACGGGTAACATCGGTGTCAATGGGCTGAATCAGGGGAGGAAGAAAGGAATACACAAAACTTGACTTTAGGAGAATAATATTGAGACAATACGCCATAATAACTATCGCATATAATTATGGCTAAACTTTTTGATGGCATCAGCGAGGATCTGCAAGATTTCATTAGTAAACAACAGATGTTTTTTGTGGGGAGTTGCACTGTTAAGTCCTACCGGACACATTAATATTTCTCCCAAAGGACTGGAAGGCTTTCGCATCCTTTCACCCCATCGGGTAGCTTATTTAGATTTGACTGGGAGTGGAAATGAAACTTCAGCACATTTAGCAGAGAATCAGCGAATCACCTTGTTATTTTGTGCTTTCCAGGAACCAGCTTGTATTTTACGTCTTTATGGAAAAGGACAGACAATTTTACCAAATTCTCCCGATTGGGATTCTCTATATTCTTTATTTACACCCACTCCTGGAACCAGACAAATTATTGTCGCTGACATTGACAGAGTGCAAACCTCTTGTGGTTTTGGAGTTCCTCTTTATGAATATCAAGGACAGCGACAAACTTTAGTTACTTGGGCTAGTAAAAAGGGAGAGGAAGGAGTTAGAGAATATCAACGCAAAAATAATACTGTGAGTATTGATGGATTAGAAACTCCATTAAGCAAACTCAATTAACAATTGCGTTTAAACCAGGGAAAAATGGTAAATCAGTAATACCAGGATTATATCCTAACTGACTGAGGAGTGTTGTTAATTGTCCTCGATGGTGAATTTCGTGATTAAACATATGAGTGACTAAAAGCCAATTAGGTAGAATTCTGGTTTTTCCATCTGCACCACTGGTATATTGACAAGTTTGATTTAACCATTCTGGGGAAAGACTCGCTGACCAAGAAAGAATTTGAATATCCGTTAATTCTCTTTGTTGACGAAGTTCATCAAAATCAGAATATAGTTCCTGACCAATTTTAGCAGAAAAAGGTTCTCCGGTGAAACGTCCCATCCAAATGCGATCGCCAAATAGTAGATGATTCAAAGTTCCATGTATGGATTTGAAAAATGCTCCTAAATCTTCTTTCCTTTGAGAATCAGGAATTTCTGCACAAATGGTATAGAGATTCTGGTTCATCCACTGATTATATTCAGCCATTGTTTCGGAGTAGGTACGGTTATACATAATGTTAACTTAGTGCTATAATTAATTTTTAGTTTACCATTGAAATGCAGAGTATAGATTATGGATTACACAATTGTTGACCAATTAAATGAGAATCAAATTATTCAACTGGTAGAATTATATAAACTTGAATTCTGGAGTAAAGAGCGTACATATCAAGGTGTGGTGAAAATGCTAAATACAACAGATATTATTATAGCTATGATAGATGAAGATGAACAATTAATTGGATTTGCTCGGATTCTCACAGATTTTGTTTATCGAGCCATAATTTATGATGTAATTATTAAATCCAGTCATAGAAAATTGGGATTGGGAGCTAAATTATTGGATGCAATCATCAATCATCATCAAGTAAAGAAAATTGAAAGTATTGCTCTTTTTTGCTTACCAGCAATGATTCCCTTTTATGAAAAATGGGGATTTAAACATGATTTAGATGGACTTAGATTTATGTATCTTTACAATGAAAATGATTCATATTTTGCAATAGCTCAAACAGATGATTAACGATGCAAATCAGATTCAGTAAAAAATCAAATTGGGAACTTAAATTAAGATGATTACCAATAGCATTGAACATATATACAATTTTCTACAAATTTCCAATCAAATAGCCACATCGGGACAACCCAGCGCAGAACATTTTCCCGAAATTAAAGAATCAGGATATGAGTTAATTATAAATCTAGCACTACCAACCACAAGTAATGCTTTAGCTAATGAAGCAGAAATTGTAGAATCTTTAGGGATGAAGTATATCCATATTCCTGTAATTTGGGAAAAACCTACTATTGAGCAATTGATGGAGTTTTTTGAAATTCTGGAAACAAATCAAGATAAAAAAATATTTGTTCATTGTGCTGCGAATAAAAGAGTTTCTGCTTTTATCTATCTTTATCGTCGCTTGCGAGCAGGGATAAATGATGAAGAAGCAAAACTAGCATTAACACAAGTTTGGGTTCCTAATGAAATTTGGCAAAAGTTTATCAAACAAGTTCTAGAACAGTTTGATTTTTAATCCCACACTTGATTTAAATTGAGAATAAATCCAGGTAAAACATCCTCACCAGATAAATTGACAGGATTTTCTAATATCTCCACATCTACACCAGGTCGATAAATTTCCACCCGTCGGTGCTGCGGGTCAAATAACCAACCCAATCTCGCTCCGTTGTCAACGTATTCTTGCATTTTCCCTTGAACAGACTTAAGGGTATCTGAACTAGACCGTAATTCCATGACAAAATCAGGACAGATATTCGCAAAAGTCCCTTTTTGTTCGGGAGTGAGTGCATCCCAACGCTCCTGACTCACCCAAGCAGCGTCAGGAGAACGGATAGCACCATTGGGAAGGATGAATCCCGTCGAAGAATCAAAAGCTTGACCAGGATTACCGGAATTGCGCCACCATATATATAACTCTCCAGAAATATGCCAATTTCGTTGTCCAGATTCCCATCCAGTTGGTGGATTCACTATCAATTCTCCTGCTGCGGTCAGTTCTAGTTGTAAATCTCGATTGGCGATCGCAATTGCGGTAAACTGTTCTAGTGTAATCTGGAGAGCAATGTCTGTTGGTAATTCAATGGAGATAGTTGCTAACTTACTAGGTGTTTGTACCATCCTTACCTCACCAAAAACTTGGTTCGTAGTTGCGCTTTAGCGCAGGCTTATTTCTTAATATTCAAGATACCTCAATTATAATATCATGTCAATTCCATTAATTGATTTATCAAAATTTCAAACGAGTAACAAAGCCAATCAAAAAACTGTAGCTAAACAAATTTATCAAGCTTGTCATGAAATTGGCTTCATGTATATACAAAATTCAGCAATTTCTCTAGAAACAGCACCAATCTTCAACCTTAGCAAATCTTTTTTTAATTCACCATTAGCAATCAAACAACAGTTCGACTGGAGTAATCATTTTAGTAATACTGGTTATGTGGGATTGGGAAGAGAACACCTTAACCCTAACGACATAGGGGATTTAAAAGAGGCTTTTAATATAGGAAATCCAGAACTAATTAATAGCTCTTTATCTTCTCCTTCCCTGGCAAATAATCCTGTTACAATTGCTTTTTATAATGCTTGTGTAGAGTTATCTAACATTGTACTCCAAGCTTTTGCTTTAGCATTAGAAATGCCAGAGGACTTTTTTACCAGTAGACATAATCATAGAAATCATACATTAAGACTACTACATTATCCACCATTAAAAACATCTCCCCAACCTGGACAAGTGCGAGCTGGAGAACATTCCGATTATGGTAGTCTTACTTTGCTATTTCAAGATGGAGTCGAAGGATTAGAAGTGCAAACCGCTAATAAAGAATGGATTGGAGTACCCTCAATTCCGGGGACAGTAGTAGTGAATATCGGTGATTTGATGCAGCGATGGACAAATGAAATATTTTGCTCAACTAAACATCGAGTGATAATTCCCAATGATGAGAGAAGAAATCACTCAAGATATTCTATTGCTTTTTTCTGTCATCCGAATGATAATACAGAAATTGCTTGTTTGGAAAGTTGCTCACAACAAAAATCACCTATTTATCCTCCCATCCTTGCTGGAGAATATCTGATTAATCGTCTAAAAGCGACTTATTAGGATGTACTATTATTGTTTAGGTAATAAACCAATACGATAACCCAAAGCATCCAAAAATTCCATTAAGGTGTAAATTTCATTTCCAGCATTCTCTGATAATAACTTATCAAGCAATACGGTTCAGTTAAGGGAAGAAGGTAGTATTGTCATCCTGACGGTCGGGAAGGATCGCAATCCTTCCCGACCGTCAGGATGACAGTATAGGGACTCTGCCTCATTTTTCAGCTTAACTGAACTGTATTGACTTATCAAGTTCTTCATAGGGTTGTCTATTTTAATGTAATTACGCTACGAATAAATGTGTTTTTAGCTCACGCATTCGACGAATGCACGAAATAAAAACAATATACTTGATTTACCTAGAAAATCATGTAAAATATATCCTAAGATACAAGACAAGTTGACAGCAGATGCTTAGACAGCTTTGGCATTGGCTCAGAAGGTTATTCCAGCGTATACTTGGCAGGAAGAAGATTACTCCTCCTGTCAAAATAGAAACACCCCAACCAGAGATAGATTATGAATCTTTGTTTCTTGAACTCTTAGCAGGGGTAGCTGATGGTTGGAGTCGAGCAGATGTCAAGGGGTTTTTGACTGGAAAGGGTGTGATTGAAGCTGATTTGGTGGAGTGGTTGCGCGGTTTTGGGGAGAGATTATTAGCATCACCTGTAGAGAATGAGGAATTAGCAAGACGGTTAGTAAAATTGGGTGAGTTAAGTGTTGGGAAGGTGGGTGATGTTGGTTATCAAATTGGGAGAAGTTTATTAGAGAGAGTAGACGTAAATCAACAAAGTACAGAAAATATAAGGGAAGAAGAGATTCAGGTAGTTGATGCTGACGATGAATCTACTACAAATGAAGCAGAAACTTGGTTTAATCTAGGTTATGATCAATTTATAGCAGAAGACTTTGCTGGTGCGATCGCATCCTATGACCAAGCTTTAAAAATCAAACCCTATGACCACACTTTAATACACAGGAAATACCATCGACAGGTTTGGAGAACGATTCCATCCTATGACCAAGCTTTAAAAATCAAACTTGATTTCCACGAAGCTTGGTTTGAACAGGGTAATGCGCTGGGTAATTTAGGGAGATATGAAGAAGCGATCGCATCCTATGACCAAGCTTTAAAAATCAAACCTGATGACAACACAGCTTGGTGCAACCGGGGTGTTATATTGTGCGATAATTTAGGAAGATATGAAGAAGCGATCGCATCCTATGACCAAGCTTTAAAAATCAAACCTGATGACAACACAGCTTGGTACAACCGGGGTGTTGCGCTGGGTAATTTAGGGAGATATGAAGAAGCGATCGCATCCTATGAGCAAGCTTTAAAAATCAAACCTGATGACAACACAGCTTGGTACAACCGAGGTGTTGCGCTGAGTAATTTAGGAAGATATGAAGAAGCGCTCGCATCCTACGACCAAGCTTTAAAAATCAAACCTGATGACAACACAGCTTGGTACAACCGGGGTGTTGCGCTGAATAATTTAGGAAGATATGAAGAAGCGCTCGCATCCTTTGACCACGCTTTAAAAATTAAACCCGATGACTACGAAGCTTGGTTAAACCTGGGTATGACAGCCAGAAATTCAGTTAATTATAATCCCCTACCTAGTTTACTACTCGGCATAATTCAATCAAATTCTGCACTAAATCAACGTGGTTATGAGGGAGAATTAGCAATCTATAACGAAGGTTTGAAATATTGTCTTCCAGATAAAGACCCAGAAGGTTGGGGAAAATTGCATAAAGCTATAGGTAATGCTCATTATTCCCAAGCACAAACAAGTTCCCACCGTCCCGCTTATTGGAAAAAAGCTGCTGACAGCTATAATAAAGCTCTAAAAACTCTCACCGAAACAGATTTTCCTGAATTGCATTTAGAGGTTTTGCGAGATTTAATTAAGGTGCGTTTAGATTTACGAGAAATCGCTTCAAACAGCCTCTTAGTCCCACCCTTGCTAAGGGTCGGAAATACACTCTTGTCCCCTTAGCAAGGAGGGTAGGGAGGGGTTCTTTCATCACTTATGTGTACAATAGTGGTAGTAAGGGTAAAATAACATCTTTCTCTTGCGTTTAGAACTGATTGCGCTAAAGCGCAACTACGAACATGAAACCTAATAATATTATTACTCTCACAGCTTTCTTGACTGCTCTTACCAAATTAGAGGAATCTAGTTTACCAGAAGTTATCCAACTTCAACTACATGAAATTGGTAAAAATCTCAAAAATGATCCAAATAATATTGGTAATCTGAATCTCATCGCTAGAAGTTACATACCTTTATATAAAATCTATCAACAGGAACTTGCTAATCTGGATGATGTTAATGTACGTACTAAAGGTTTAGAACCGGAACCTCTACCAACTAACCCCACTAGCGAATTAACTAATGCAGCTATTAATACTTTCAATGATATTAATTCTATAACCGTAGCCAAAAATCTTGTTACACCAACTTTTCTAGAAAAAATCCGAAAATTTATTACTGGTAAATAATCTCATGACTGAACAAATTATTTATCCCAGTATTGATTTATTCCTCTATGACTTAAAAGATGGATTAGGGGAAGATGAATCTAGAATTGAGCAAAATTGTCAAGATTTTTGTCGCAAAGTTTTTGCTGATTCAGATAAAAACACTTTTCAAGAAGAATATACAAAATTTCTCAAATCTATAAATCTTGATGTTGAGATAATTGAGCTATTGGGAAAAGCTAGAACTAGAGAATTTAAATCACCTTTCGATGGTTATTACTATCCTCTGCAAATTAATGATACTTATGCGCTTCAAATTGACTATTCTGGTAAATTTGATGCGAAACATCAACGTAATGATAATCCTCAAAATATGGATGATGAACCTTTTGGAAAATTAAAACAGGAAATTAATCAACAACTTTCTCAGCAAGCAGGTACTCTTGGGCAAACTTGGTTACTTTGGGGTAAATTACCAATTAATAAAACTGATTCAGAAATTGAGAATATCGCTCAAAAATGCTATACACAAGTTGTCAATAATTATAATTGGGATCGTGATTTAATTGGTAAAGGTAAATTACAATCAGGAACGATTTTTGAGTTGTGGTATCATCCCCAGGATTTGGGTGTCAATGGTAAGGAATTTTGGGATAAATTTAGAGAAACAAGTCATCATGTCTTAATTTGGTTATTTCCCGAAAATATTTCCGCAGATGAGATGCGAAAACAGGTGCAAAGTTTATATCATGATTTTTTACGTCTTTGGCAATATCGTCATAAGATAGTTTGGTCTTATTATCAAAGTCGTTATCAAAAACTTAAGCTTAAAAAAGAATATGTGGAAATTCAGCCATCTATTAAACAATCTTCTAAATTAACTACACAATTCCAAAATAATACTTTGAAATTAAGAGATTTGGAAAAAAGTCTTACTGATAATTTAATCAATTTATCAGATTATACTATTGCTTTAAATTATCTGGAAAATCAAAGTCGGACTATTCAATTAAATCTCGATAATTATAAATCTCGGTTAGCTGATATTCAGATAAAACACAAGGGTAGTGATTTGAAATTTTTAGAAACCTTTAGTCAGGGAGATGTTTATGCTCGAAAATATCAGCGTCAAGTCGAAGCGGACTTAGCAACTCTTACTCCCGGATTAACTTTACTGGAAAATCTCAATAGTACTATCCAGGGGATTATTAATATAGAACAAACTAAAAGCGATCGCACTATCAATACTAGCATTGCGATCGCTGGTTTGGGACTCGCTACCAGTCAAATAGCTTCTTCTGTCTTAGTCGCTCAGTTTCCACCCACCGCGAAGACACCATTTATATTAACACCAGCTTTTTATGGAAGTGTGTTGACTGGATTGATGACAAGTATAATAGTTTGGGTATTGCTAACTAAAATTCGGCGTTAATAATCTCTACGTTATTTTCCTGATAATTAACACACCCGGACTGCACTGTAATTCATAATTAATTTCAATTTTATGTTGATGAATTGTCTTCTGATATTTTGATTAGAAATTGCTCAGGTTAAGAAGATATTAATTCTCTTAATCGTTGCCACTCTGGTAACCAAATCCATACATCTTCTTCTGAATCTTCAATCCCTTTGAGGATTCGTTTGCAGAAAATAGCCGGAGATGCAAATCCAAATCTAGCAAGCTCCTCCCTAAATATCAAACTTAATATCGAAGCAAGAATGCCTCAAGATAGAGTAAAATTTTGTTTCCAACTCAGCAAAACCTAGTTATTTATCACATTTATGGGATATTAGAACTAAGTAGATGTTACCCTATTAACCCCAAATGTCAAAACAGGTTTCAAGTAATTCGGGTAGTATTGATGATGATGGAACATGGAGTGTAGCGCATCAAATTCAATCGGCGCTCACACAGGAGGAGATTTCACGTTTTTACCAGTTTAAATTATGACGCAAGTAAATCTAGACTTACCCCCAGAAGTATTTTCTGCCCGTCGTCTTTCTCCAGATGATTTTGTCCGCGATATGCGGCTAGCAGCCGCCATATATTGGTATCAAAAAGCAGAAATCTCTCAGGAAAAAGCTGCACAAATTGCAGGTTTAAATCGGCGCGACTTCCTCACTGCACTTGCCCGTGAACAAATGGATGTTTTTTCAGTAGACTTTGATGATCTTGAAAAAGAATTAACCCGTGAATAAAAAGTTACTTACCCCCATTAAATAGAAAATGGCTGTACAACATAAATTGTTGCCAGCCGAAAGAGGGTGAAATTTAGGTTAAAGGAGATTCATTTTCTCACTGTAAAACTTTTGTTTGAGATTCCAAACTATGAGGACTCTTAAACGCAATTTGAGCATCATTCTTTTGACAAGCTACCATCGTCTTCACATGCTCCAGTTCATCATCCCGAATTGCCACAAATACGTCATAAAGATTATCAACGTTAGGACGACGTTCTGCTGGAGCTTGAGCAGTTTGGAATTCATCAAACATATAAAGGTCACCATCTCGATAGTAGCTAATTGCCACCTCTGGTGCTGGAGTTGCTTTTAATTCTGTTTCTGCTACTTTCAAAAATTTGTTATAACTGCTGTAAGCGTGTCCTTCTACCAATTCCATGAAATGATAGGCAGAATTAGGAGAGAATATATATAAGATCACAATAATCCAATAATAAATCAGTGCAGTGGTTCTGGCTAATAAGCCATTGCCCCAAAATTCTGCACCTCCCAAATATTCCATAATTAATAGATGGTGTAATTCATTCCAGGATTCCGCAAAGTGAACTTTTAACCAATCCGCTTTTCGCCAAAATCCTAGTGTTTCATAGAGATGCAACACTGAAAGGTAAGAAAAATAAGGTACTCTGGCTACAGTTTCCAGAACATAAAAACGGGGATAAGGACGATCTTTATAGACTGTATTGATGACAAAAACTAGAATCCCCACCAGCAATTTAATCATGTCTAAGCTCCATTAAAGAATTCAAAATTAAATTTTGTGAATTTGGTTTATCACCATCAACACTAGTTATAAACATAAATTTTGAGGAACTTGTGAGGAATACCGTAAAATTCCCCCAGAGGATGTATAAGTTTTTATTATCTATGAGGCAGAGAAAGAACAGGCAAGATGCCTGTTCCACGGGAGTTGAAGTTTTAAGATAAAACTCGCTCATAATCAGGGTTTTACTCCTGACTCCTGCTATATTAAACATCTGCGAAAATTAATTATGCGTTCGTTAAAACCCTTGGTAGGGGCGTATTGCTATACGCCCTTACATTATTTATGGAGATGTCTATTACTTTTTCCCTTTCATCTTTTTCAGTGCAGCTTGTCTGACATCTGCATTCAATAAATAACCAAAACCTGCATTTTCTAAACGCAGCACCAATTCTTCTCGTGTATTGCCCAATTTGCTAGCTGTAGCATCCACATTCCAATTATGCTCCGCTAATTGACTCAGCAAATAAACTCGACGACTCTGGGCTTCTGATAAACGATAAGTCTTCAAATACTCCAATTCACCATTTTCGCGAACAATGGCTTCCCCAATATGATTTTCTTCCTTAGGTTTGAGGTCAGTAATAAATCGTTGCAGTACAAATGAACCAGCAGTATAAATTTTTTGAGAAATTAATTGGCGTCCTAATAGTCCCTTGGCCATAAAACCCTGAAATGATGCCCAGTCTGAACGCATATTTTTAACTGCTACTCTCAAAGCCCTTAAATCATTGATTTTGGACTCATCTAAGGACACATTCATGGGAAAAGTAGTATTATGCAATAAACCAAATTGGTACAATAATTCACCATAAAAATCTTCTAATAAGCTTTGGTGTAAAAGACGATAATCTTCTGGTGTGGGAACTACAAAAGATGATGCTAATGTTTCCGCTACAAATACTAATACTCCCACTTGTCGAGCATAAATTTCAAATACTCGTAAAGCATCTTCAAGTCCAGCAATATAACGTCCATTCACCGACATTTCCATTCGGCTACCCAGTCCATGAGAAAGTGCATATTTAGAATATTCACGCCAAGCAATATCAGTGCTCAGAAAAAAACATTGATAAAAAACCTTCCATTGCTAAATGCAAAGGCAAAAATCTGAGTTGATGACTAGATTCTCGCTTTACCATTCGATGCATTAACCGGATACTTGCACAATCACAATTGAGTTGTTTACCATCTGTTTTAAATAGCTGTCCGCCAAAAGCTCCCACCGGACTACCATCATCAGTCCACGACAACACTAATCCGTGGGGAACATAGGAACAATATTTCATTCCTGGTTCTGTAATTTCTCCCGCTAAGGAAACAATGGTTAAATCTTCATCGTAACTACGACGCATTAACCGCAAATCATTGCGTACATGATGACGCAATAATGGCACAATCCGCACTGCTCCCCATACTTGAGAAGGGGCAATTTCTAGTCCTTTCAAGGATATATCTGATAATAAATTGCTTTTGGATGTCATATATATTAGCCCAACATTTGCTTGACTCGCTCTGCTAAATATTGCTCTAATTCTGCTAAAGATGCCGAACCTTCAGCAAATCGGGCAAAACCCAACATTGTCAGTAAATCTTCTGCATCTCTTAATCCTACGGTGGGAATGGTGGGACTTAGAGGATGTAAGGAAAAGTCATGGGGATTATAAACAGGATTGCAATGCACAATGGAAGTTTTTTGTTCTGGGTCTAAACGATGACGATATACACGTAGAATTTCTGATGCTCCATGCGGTGGGTCATTTTCCCAGCCGTCAGTGATAATTACTACCAAATCTGCACCCCAGTCTAAAGCATCCAGTAGGGGTGTAGCTAGGTCTGTTTGTCCACGGGGTTGAATTAGGAGTGGATCACTGGTTGGTGTTGTCCAAAATCCTTGGTATTCCTGGGATGCGGCTTTTAGTAGGTAATGAGTGGCTAAGGCTACTCCTAAAGGACGACGATGTTTTTCGATGGAACCAGAACTGGAGTAGCTGCAATCTAAAACGCCTGCAACTCGTCCTAGTTTTAGGGGTGATTTTTTGAATGTGAAAGCAGCAGATTTTTCTAAGGCTTGATTCAAGACCTCCCACTGTTGTTGACGAGTCTCTAATGGTAAGGAGAGGATATACAATGCTAAACGAGTTAGAGGTAGACGACCTAAATTAATGTCGATTTCTACTTCGGAGCGGTGGGCTGAAGTTTGAAAGCGCAATTTTTCGTTCAAGGTCATTTGTGCTTGAATCTGGGATAAAAACACTTCCCGTTTGATTCCGTGTTTTGCTGCTAAACCTTCGGCTACTGTAAAAGGTAGTTGATAAACTGCTTGAGCACTATAGTGTGCTTGGCGAAATGTTTCAAATAATTCGGTTTGATAAACTCGTTGTTTCCATTGACCAAAGAGGAAATTACCTAATTCTCCTGGTAGTTGCAGATGAGCATGGGCAGCAATGGCTCGAAATTTGGCGCGATATTTAACAGCATCAAAGTTGATATCCCGTTTTTGCTGGAGATAATCACGAGCGATCGCCCGACTACGACGATTATTTATACTTCGTTTCCGTAATTGCTGCAATACTTCCCAACCTCGTTGTGGTGGTAAAGCTGATAATGCTGCGGTAATCAATGCCCCTTCTTCTTGACGATGTTCAGGAGGTGTGTGTTTTCCTGTTGCTAGTAACTTGAGGATAATCTGCGCTTGATTGAAGTGGTTAATCCCTGCTGCCAATGTTCGGGTATAAAGTAAGCGGTAATTACCTAAAATATAGTCATGTAAAAAATCAATAGATACTCTCTGCCCATAACTATCACTATAGAACTCGCGCTGTCCTGTGCAAGAAAGGCAGGCATTAATAAACATGACTAAATCTTCCCTGGCTACTCGCTGATGTTGGTTAATCCAATTAATGTTGGTGTTTGCCATAAGAGCTTTTTTTTGCAGGGGGTACTGTTCGGGGAATGGCAGCACGACCAACTAGACTAGTTGACAGAACTATATTCGGAAGTCGTTACTAAAGTCCCGCAAACAGTATTGAAACTATTTTAAGCTCTTAGTTCCAAAATGGCTATCACAGCATGGGATTATTTTCTATTCCCGAACCATTTTAAACCTTGGTTGTTGAAATTGTTTATCTCGTCAAACTCTTATCTAGTCGTTAATATTGCTACTTTTCAATAGTGCTTTTCAGTCGAATAAGATACATTTCCTTAGTAATTCATTTTTGAGGAACTAAACTCAACAGTTCTTCCACAGTCAGACCACGCTTGATTTGTACTGACTTATTGCGGACAGCATCTAGCACTGATTGTACTTCCAGTTGATTGAGGGTAATGCCATGTTGTTGAAGTACATTGAACACAATATGTCGCCCCGAATGTTTACCTACCACAAAACGACGTTCCCAGCCCACATCTTCTGGTGCAAATGGTTCATAAGTATCTGGATTTTGGAGAACACCATGAGCATGAATCCCCGATTCATGAGCAAAAGTATTTTCACCCACTATCGCTTTCCAAGGCGGAACTGGCCAATTGGAAGCTTTAGCAACTAATCGTGATAGTTCCAATAGCCGTTTGGTATCAATGCCCATGTCAATATTATGTATGCACTTTAGTGCCATCACAATTTCTTCCAATGCTGCATTACCCGCTCGTTCACCCATTCCATTCACAGTCGTATTCACTGATAGTGCTCCGGCTTGAATACCAGCTAGTGAATTGGCTGTTGCTAATCCCAAATCATTGTGGGTATGCATTTCCACGGGAATGGAAAGGTGAGAAACAAGATGATGAACTTGCTTGTAAATAGTCAGAGGGTCAAGAATTCCAATCGTGTCACAATAGCGAAACCGGAATGCTCCCCATTCTTGAGCTAAAAGTGCTACATCTAGAAGGAAAGATTGATCTGCTCTGGAAGAATCTTCACCACCAATGGCTACAGATAAACCGCTATCACTGGCAAAATTAATCGCATCTCGTAGACGGTCTAACATTAGCTGCCGTTTACCCCCAAATTTAGCAGCAATTTGAATTTCTGAGATGGGAACAGAAATATGTACTCGCTGCAAACCGCAATCTATAGATGCCTGAATATCAGATAAGTTAGCCCGGTTCCAGCCCAGTAATTTGGCATTTAACTCTAGATTGACAATACTCTGAATTGACTTGGCTTCTTCTTGTCCCATTGCGGGAACACCAATTTCCAGTTCTGGCACCCCAATTGCATCAAGAAATGTGGCAATCATCATTTTTTCTGTAACGTTGAAGGCTACACCTGCAGCCTGTTCACCGTCTCGCAAAGTCGTATCATTAATTTGAATCGGATGGTTATTCATAGAAATACTCTCTTGAGTGTCAACTATTTCGAGTTTTGTAGCGAGAATAACATACATATCACTATACTTCTTGTGTTAATAGATACTATTTATCACTGAAGTTCTAACCATAGGACTGGGTTTCTTTAGAGAGAGATTTTGTAACCACAAAATTCGTATTCTGGTTGAGTACCTAGATTATTCAATCTTAATCTCACGGAAAAACTCTGGAATTTGCTCTTTCAGTAACTTATCAATTTGTATTGCTTGGGGTTCATAAATAAAAGGACGACGGGGATAAATGCGGTCATTAACCCAATATTTTGACCAGTTAGTAGTAGTTTTAATACACTGCTTGGCAAAATCAGGAATATTGTAAAATTGCTGCTGCTCTAAACAACCAGACACAAAAATATCTACATATGATTGGACAATCGGATAGATTGTACTAGCTATAGTAAAATTCTCTGGTTTAATCACATAAATCCATACTTGTCCTCGAAGATTTTGGGAAGAATTTTTCAGAATGGAGAAATTTTCAGGTTTCACTAATTGACGACAATAAAAGTATTCTCTCTTATCAATGCTAGTCATGTCTGTTGATTCTGGTATCTGGTAAATAATTGCATTGAAACTGCTTTGAGGATTAGCAACTACTCCCAAGTAAGTCGTATCAAATCCCACGCTTCCTCCCTTAGCAAACCAACCCCGTTCATAACCTTTAACTAATACTGGGTAAGCTATTCCTGTCTTCACAGTAGTGCGTTGACGAGAAGCTTTTTCCATTAAACTACCATAGCCAATAATGTATTGTTCTTGCTTGATATTTACTTTCGGGTAGCAGATATCTGGTGATATTTTTGTAGTATTTCTTGCTATTTTAGCATCAGCAGTTAGACATGATACTAGTAATGTAAAAATCAGGAATATTCCTAAAAACGTGCGTAGAATAGCCTTTAAGTCGTTTTTCATCAGCAAAATCAACTCTGTCAGGGTTTAAGCTTTGTGCTACTGTATACCCTAAACAGTGATGCTGACAATATCGCTTACAGGTGCGTTATCCTACCACTAACGCACCCCTCACGCCAAACTAATGACCTAAAACTTGCGGTAGAGCAGCTAACAACCTATCCACACTTTCTGCACGACTATTAAAACCCATCAAACCGATACGCCAAACCTTACCCGCTAATTCTCCCAAACCGCCACCAATCTCTATGTTATGCTCATTTAATAACTGTCGAGCAACATCTTTTCCATTGACTCCTTCGGGAATTTTCACAGTTGTTAAAGTGGGTAGACGATATTCTTTCTCTACATGCAAACCTAGACCTAACTCTTCCAACCCATCCCAAAGATACTCTACGTTCTTTTGATGACGTTGCCAACAATTAGCTAATCCTTCTTCTGCTACTAACCGCAATGCTTCCCGCAATGCATAATATAAGTTAATCGGGGCGGTATGGTGATAAGTGCGTTCTAAACCCCAATATTTACCCAGCAGATTCATATCCAAATACCAGTTAGCAACTTTAGTCTGGCGGCGTTGTAATTTCTCCATCGCTCGATGACTCATGGTAAAAGGGGATGCTCCAGGGGGACAACCTAACCCTTTTTGACTACAGCTATAAGCTAAATCCACTCCCCATTCATCTAAAAAGATGGGGACTCCACCTAAACTGGTGACTGTATCCACTAGCAATAAGGTGCCAAATTCTCGACACAATTCTCCTACTCCTTCTAATGGTTGTCTTGCACCAGTGGAGGTTTCTGCATGCACTAAGGCTAAAATTGTGGGACGATGGGTAGATATTGCGGTGCGGAGTTCTTCTAAGCTGAAGATTTGTCCCCAAGGTTTGCTAATGCTTCGCACATCTGCACCATATCTTCCCGCCATATCGATGAGACGATTACCAAAGTAACCCGCTGCACCAATTAAAACTACATCACCTGGTTCTACAGCGTTGGCTATGGTGGCTTCCATTGCTGCTGTACCAGTACCACTTACTGCTATAGTTAGGGGATTTTCTGTTTGCCATACATAGCGTAGTAAAGACTGAATCTCATCCATCAGCGTCAGAAAAGCTGGGTCAAGATGTCCTACGGGTGAGGTATTCATCGCCTGGAGTACAATAGGATTAGCGTTAGAGGTCAGCCCTAATAGCAATCTTGTGGGGATTTCTAGCGCTGCGAGTTCTAATCGCTGGGTTTCTTTAATGGAAATTGTCGAGGTCATAATCTATCTGAAGTTTAGACTTATTTAACACACATCTTGCGTGCGATGCCTTCAGCCGAGTACTCATCGCCTTCTTTATCTTCACAGATTTTGTACTTGGTTCTTACAAATATCTTTACATTTTTTGATATAAATTTAAATTAGCAACTGCTCAATATATTATTTTTTCACGAATAACATGATGATTTTCGCAGGTCAAAGACCCAATAATTTAGGTGTTGTTAATGGTAGATTGGCACCCTGTCCTTCTAGTCCTAACTGTGTATCTAGTCAGAGTTCAGATTTAGTTCATCAAATTGCACCATTAAATTTTACCTCTGACCCCCAAAAAGCATTTGCTTTTCTGAAAAGAATCATTCAGTCTTTACCCAGGACTCAGATAATTACGGAAAGAGATGATTATTTATATGCAGAATTCAAAAGTGCTTTATTGGGATTTGTTGATGATGTAGAATTCTATTTAGATACTGAGGCTAAAATTATTCATTTGCGTTCTGCTTCCCGTTTGGGTCAAAGTGATTTAGGAGTAAATCGTCAACGCATAGAAGATATTCGCGCTAAATTCATCGAAGTTTAAATTCCTAAACTCGTTAAACTGCGGGAATATCCATTTTGAATGAATTTCCCGCTGAGAATTTGTTGATAAACTGCTTCATAACCATTCGTCATTTGCTGTACACCAAAATGGGTTTTCACATACTCTCTACACACAAAGCGGTCTAAAGTTGCTATTTTTTCTAGTGAACTAATACACTCTTGTATATTGTTGCAAAGAAAACCAGTCTTACCATGACTAATTACTTCTGCTGTAGAACCCATTTTCATAGCAATCACAGGTGTCCCTGATGCCATTGATTCTACCATCACTAATCCAAAAGGTTCTCGCCAAGTAATTGGAAATAAAGTCGCTACTGCACCACCCATTAAGACGTTTTTTTCTCGATGATTTGCTTCACCTAAATATTGAATTTGCTGACCATCAATATGAGGTTTAATTTCTTGCTCAAAATATTTCTGATCTACAAAATCCACTTTACCTGCTATTTTCAACCGCCAACCAGTAGATTTAGCAATTTGAATAGCTAAATGGGTTCCTTTTTCTGGTGATAATCTCCCTAAGAATGCTAAGTAAGGAGGATCTGTTGGTTGCGGATAAAATTCATAACTACTCACATCAATGCCATTATAAACCGTCGCTACATAATTTAGTCCTAATTTTGGTTCTCTTTGTGCTTGGGAAATAGTCACATAAGGTTGTTTTTTGGCATATTCAAAAATCTTTTCACTATCATGGGTAAAAGTTCCATGTAATGTATGTATGGTAGGCGTTTCTACTAAGTTTGCATATGGTAATGCTGCATATCCCATATGGGAATGAATAATGTCAAATTCTTCTGCCCTTTCATAAACTGCGGCTAGTATTAATAGTTCGTAAACAGAGGATTCTTTCACAGTAGAATCAAGTCGTAAAGCCTGGGGATGTACGGAAATTAATTCAGCTAAACTCAAAGAATCTCCTGATGCAAATAGCGTTACTTTATGTCCTCGCCTCACTAATTCATCAGTTAATAGACCCACTATTAATTCTATTCCACCATACGCTGGAGGTGGTACTCTCTCCCAAAGTGGGGCTAGTTGAGCAATTCTCATTTTTTATCTCCTACAAATTAGACTGTAATTACCAGTATTTTTTTTCTTGTCTCAGTAATTAATGGCGTTTTTCTCTATACTGGAAACCTACTTGCTAAATAATTATCCCCAAATTTTATGCTCATAACTTCATATTGTTAGTCTATCTTAGGTAATGAAATAATATTCTCCTCTAGAAGTAATATTTCCACTAGCATCAGCAAGTTGAATGTTCAGAGTATTTATGCAAAATAGTCAAATTTGGCATTAAATAACCTTAAAATCTGAATTATCCCCAACATTTGGCATCGGGAGACTTGGGAAAATAAACATGAATAACTTGAGTTAATAAATCTAGCTTTTTAAGTATTAGGCATGGAAAAGATACAAATTGAGGAGGGGTGTTTCCATGCTGTTGACTTTTTAGAGAAAATCTGCTATGTTCTATGTCGGCGGCAAAAAAATATTAATTAATGAATAAGATTCAATTACTGTATAAACCGCGTGTCGCATGGCAAGCGGTTTTCTCACTACTAGTATTTGTATTTATGTATCTGCCTATACTAGTGTTGACGTTCTATAGCTTCAACCACTCGCCTTACAGTGCCTCCTGGCAAGGTTTTACCCTTGATTGGTATTACAAGCTATTCAGTGATGAACGAATTTTAATCGCTTTGAAAAATAGTTTACTGGTAGCCTTTAGTGCAGTAGGAATTGCTTCTGTCTTCGGTACTTTAATGGCGTTGGGATTGGCGCGTTATGAATTCCCTTTGAAAAGATTATATATGGGAATGTCTTATTTACCATTAATTATTCCCGATATTGCGATCGCTGTTTCTACTCTAGTCTGTCTAGCTGCTTTTGCCATTCCCCTCAGTTTGTGGACAATTGTCGCAGCGCATGTAGTATTCTGTCTGGCTTATGTGGGACTAGTTGTATCTGCACGACTGAATAATTTAGATCCTCACTTAGAAGAAGCAGCATTAGATTTAGGTGCAACCCCAATCCAAGCTTTTATCCAGGTTTTGCTACCGCAATTACTACCAGGAATTATATCTGGTTGCTTATTGGCATTCGTTCTCAGTTTAGACGATTTTCTCATCTCTAGTTTTACTGCGGGTGGTGGTACCAGCACCTTACCAATGGAAATTTTTAGTCGGATTAGGTCAGGAGTTAAACCGGATATTAATGCTCTTAGTGTGATGTTAATTGTAGTTTCTGCACTAGTTGCAGGTGTAGCGGAATTTATGCGTGCTTCTGGAGATAAAAAAACTGCGCCTTAAATTTTGAATTGTTTAATCCGCTGCTATAAAATATTTTATTTCACTAGATAATATATTGGGTCGAAGTTTGGACAAGATGCTATTAAATTCCCAAAATGCAAATTTGCCAAAATCCCAATTGCTCAAATCCGTTCAACCATGACAGCAATAAATTTTGTGTTAGTTGCGGACAAAAAAACTTTGGTCAATTTTTACGAAATCGCTACCGAGTCTTAAGCTTATTAGGAGAAGGTGGATTTAGTAGAACCTATGCGACCCAAGATGTAGACAGACTGAATGCTCCTTGTGTGATCAAACAATTTTTTCCTCAAGTACACGGAACATTACAGCGTAACAAAGCAGCAGAATTCTTTAAGGAAGAAGCTTTTAGACTGTATGAACTAGGAGAAAACCATACCCAAATTCCCAGACTACTAGCTTATTTTGAGCAAGGTTCTAGTTTATATCTAGTCCAGGAATTTATTTTAGGTAAAACTCTATTACAAGAAGTTGCAACACAAGCTTATAGCGAATTAGAAATTCGTCAACTTTTGATTGACTTATTACCAGTTCTAGAATTTGTCCATCAGCATCAAGTCATTCATCGGGATATCAAACCGGAAAACATAATCCGTCGAGAAGCTGATGGTAAACCAGTTTTAATTGACTTTGGTGGTGCAAAACAAGTCACCCAAACCAGTGTAGCTCGACAAGCTACCGTAATTTATACTTTAGGATATGCACCAACTGAACAAATGGCTGGATTTCCTTGTCAAGGGAGTGATTTATATGCTTTGGGTGTAACTTGTGTACGGTTATTAACCCAAGACTTACCTTTACAAAATGGTTATGGACAAATTATCGATCCTCTTTATGATGCCATGAATGCTCAATGGTTATGGCAACAACGTTTAGCCAATAAAGGGATGAGTATCAGTAATGACTTAGGAAAAATTTTAGATAAAATGCTACAACATTTCCCTAGAGATAGATATCAATCAGCGGGGGAAATTCTCAAGGATTTGGCATTTTCCACATCTGGTGTCGTACTAAAATTTTCATCCCTTCCCCAACCACCGGTAAAAGTCATCTCACCTTTACCTCCCTTACCTCCTCTACAGAATGTGGAATTTTCTGTGGTCACGGTAGATACAGCAGGAAGAGAAGTGAATCGAGATAGACGGAAAGGAAAATTTATAGTTGAGGAATTGAGTAAAACCGTTACCTTAGAAATGGTATCTATTCCTGGTGGTACATATATGATGGGTTCACCAGAATTTGAAGGAGATGCAGATGAACGTCCCCAACATTCAGTGAAAATTGAACCCTTTTTCATGGGAAAATTTCCTGTAACTCAAGCCCAATGGCGTGCAGTTGCAGCTTTACCCAAAGTGAAACAAGCTTTAAATTCCAATCCAGCTAAATTTAAAGGTTTGAATTTACCTGTAGAAAATGTATCTTGGCACGAAGCAATAGAATTTTGTTTACGATTATCAATAAAAACTGGACGTGAATATCGTTTACCCAGTGAAGCGGAATGGGAATATGCTTGTCGTGCGGGAACTACCACATCTTTTCATTTTGGGGAAACCATTACTTCTGAATTAGTTAATTGTAGTCGTAGCTATACCTATCTTGGCGAAGCAAAAACTAAATTCCGAAAGGAAGCTACAACTGTGGGTAGTTTTGGCGTAGCGAATAACTTTGGATTGTATGATATGCATGGACTAGTTTGGGAATGGTGTGCGGATTCCTGGCATAATAATTATGTTGGCGCACCTACAGATGGTAAAGTGTGGGAACTTGATGGTGATATGCATCGGCGTGTAGTCCGCGGCGGTTCTTGGAGTTTCAGTGCAGAACTTTGTCGCAGTGCTAGTCGTAGTTGGAATGAGTCTGATGGTGGGTTGAGGATATGTGGTTTTCGGGTGGTGTTTTCGATACCGGATATGATTTAGATATTTATTGATTCAGTGTGGGATTAGCGGTATAGCTCTGGTTGGCATATGTAAGCAATTCATCAGCCCATTGCGTAAAAATATCAAATACTTTTTCCACTAAATCTGCTGCAATTTGACTTTGCTCCTCCGTAAGCACAATTTCTTGTAAACACTTTTCCGAATCTATCAATCCGGTTACATGCCCAGTTTCCAACTTGAGGTGAAATTGTCCGAAATACGGATATTCCTGATGATGAATACTTTCTAATTCTGCTGCGACTTTTGCCGTTAAGCTGAATAATATATGACCCGTAGCTTCAACCGCTTCAATTACCACCACTTTATAAATGGGATCAGTATCTAAGGTGTATGCTGCCAGTTGATAAGAAAGTTGTCGAGTAATCTTTGTATTTTCACCCCAGAGGAAGCGGAGAGTATCAACAAACCCCTGGGATGAGTTAAAGCCGAGTTTATTCAAATCGGTCAGAAACCAGGGATAGTGATGATCATCTTCATAGGTATGTTTGTTAACAAGCTGTTGCAAAGAATTAGTGCTGTTTTCACTGCGAAAAACATACTTATTGAGGTCACCGAAACTCATAATAAAGTGTGCCATACACGGAGCAAAACCCAGTCTTTGTTTAGGGTTAATCTGTGTATCCTGCATAAAGGTAAACAAGGGCAATTCCGCGTAGGCTTGTTTTTTGCATTCAATTAAATCTAAAATTTTCTTCATACTGAATGTGTTTATAAAAATACGTAGATTATTCTGGACTGTTTCTGTAAAACACAAAAGCCGCCCTCGAAGAGATGAGGACGGCTTTTGAGAATAGAAACCTGGCATCGAGCTATTTTGGCATGGGGCAACCCCCGTACTATCGTCGCCGCAGCAGCGTTTCACAACTGAGTTCGGGAAGGGATCAGAGTGGTTCCACCGCGCAATAGACACCAGGAAAAACTGTTGGGTACAAAACCCTGAAGGCTGCAAGTAACGCGAATTACACCAAATCTTGAATTGAGGTCAAGCCCTCGGTCTGTTAGTACGGCTCGGCTGCATACATTACTGTACTTCCACCTACCGCCTATTAACGGGTGTTCTGCCCGTGACCTTACCTACTCTCGTAGTGAGAGCACTCATCTTGAGGTGGGCTTCCCACTTAGATGCTTTCAGCGGTTATCCGCTCCGCACTTGGCTACCCAGCGTTTACCGTTGGTACGATAACTGGTACACCAGCGGTGCGTCCTTCCCGTCTCTCGTACTAAGGAAGGCTCCTCTCAATGCTCTTGCGCCTGCACCGGATATTAACTGAACTGTCTCACGACGTTCTGAACCCAGCTCACGTACCGCTTTAATGGGCGAACAGCCCAACCCTTGGGACGTACTTCCGCCCCAGGTTGCGATGAGCCGACATCGAGGTGCCAAACCTCCCCGTCGATGTGGACTCTTGGGGGAGATCAGCCTGTTATCCCTAGAGTAACTTTTATCCGTTGAGCGACGGCCATTCCATGCTGCGCCGTCGGATCACTAAGTCCTACTTTCGTATCTGCTCGACTTGTCGGTCTTGCAGTTAAGCTCCCTTATGCCTTTACACTCGTCGCACGGTTTCCAAGCGTGCTGAGGGAACCTTTGAGCGCCTCCGTTACCTTTTAGGAGGCGACCGCCCCAGTCAAACTGCCCACCTGAAACTGTTCCCTGACCGGATTACGGTCATGGGTTAGAATTCTAGCTTCGCCAGAGTGGTATCTCACCGTTAGCTCCATACTCCCCAAAAGGAATACTTCATCGCTTCCCACCTATCCTGCGCAAGCGAAGCCCGAACACAATTCCAGGCTACAGTAAAGCTTCATAGGGTCTTTCTGTCCAGGTGCAGGTAGTCCGTATCTTCACAGACAATCCTATTTCGCCGAGTCTCTCTCTGAGACACCATCCAGATCGTTACGCCTTTCGTGCGGGTCGGAACTTACCCGACAAGGAATTTCGCTACCTTAGGAACCGTTATAGTTACGGCCGCCGTTCACCGGGGCTTCGGTCGCTAGCTTTACTTTCGCTGACCAACTTCCTTAACCTTCCGGCACTGGGCAGGCGTCAGCCCCCATACTTCCTCTTACGAGTTTGCGGAGACCTGTGTTTTTGGTAAACAGTCGCCTGGATCTCTTCACTGCGACCCACTGCTGAGGTGGGCACCCCTTCTTCCGAAGTTACGGGGCCATTTTGCCGAGTTCCTTAGAGAGAGTTATCTCGCGCCCCTTGGTATACTCAACCTCCCTACCTGTGTCGGTTTCGGGTACGGGTACGATGTCTTCATCACATAAGAAGCTTTTCTAGGCACTATCCTTCCCCACGCGGAGTTCGTAAACTCCTCCCAAACCAATTAGGGTATGGCTATCTTTCATGCGTCCCTCCTTATGCTCCCACATCATAGTCAGGGATTATTGACCCTGTGTCCATCGACTACGCCTTTCGGCCTCGCCTTAGGCCCCGACTAACCCAGAGCGGACGAACCTGGCTCTGGAACCCTTAGGGTTTCGGGGCATTGGATTCTCACCAATATTTGCGCTACTCAAGCCGACATTCTCACTTCCGTTTCGTCCACAGCTGCTTGCCGCTACTGCTTCTACCTACGACGGAACGCTCCCCTACCGATTAATTAATTAATCCCACAGCTTCGGTACATCGCTTAGCCCCGTTCATTTTCGGCGCAAGAGCGCTTGACTAGTGAGCTATTACGCACTCTTTCAAGGGTGGCTGCTTCTAGGCAAACCTCCTAGTTGTCTATGCACTCTCACCTCCTTTATCACTTAGCGATGATTTGGGGACCTTAGCTGGTGGTCTGGGCTGTTTCCCTCTTGACGATGAAGCTTATCCCCCACCGTCTCACTGGCAATGTGTTCTCTGGGTATTCTGAGTTTGTCTCGATTTGGTACCGGTTTCCCAGCCCGCACCGAAACAGTGCTTTACCCCCCAGTTTTAATCATTACCGCTGCGCCTCAACACATTTCGGGGAGAACCAGCTAGCTCCTGGTTCGATTGGCATTTCACCCCTAACCACAACTCATCCGCTGATTTTTCAACATCGGTCGGTTCGAGACCTCCACTTGGTGTTACCCAAGCTTCATCCTGGCCATGGTTAGATCACCAGGGTTCGGGTCTATAAACACTGATTATCGCCCTTTTCAGACTCGGTTTCCCTTTGGCTCCAGCATTCTCGCTTTAACCTACCAGTGCCTATAAGTCGCCGGCTCATTCTTCAACAGGCACGCGGTCATCCGTTTAATCGGACTCCCACTGCTTGTAAGCTAATGGTTTCATGTTCTATTTCACTCCCCTTCCGGGGTTCTTTTCACCTTTCCCTCGCGGTACTGGTTCACTATCGGTCACACAGTAGTATTTAGCCTTACGAGATGGTCCTCGCTGATTCACATGGGATTCCTCGTGCCCCATCCTACTCGGGATTCAGCTACTATCCTTTGATTTTCGACTACAGGACTTTCACCTCCTCTGGTACAGTATTTAGCTGTTTCGTCTAATCTCTAGATTCGATATCGCTGTCCCACGACCCCAAAAAGTAAACTCTTTGGTTTAGGCTCTTCCCCTTTCGCTCACCACTACTGAGGGAATCTCTGATTTGATTTCTCTTCCTCCAGCTACTAAGATGTTTCAATTCGCTGGGTTGGCTCATACCTGTCTATATATTCAACAGGCTGTATATAGGGTTGCCCCATTCGGACATCTCCGGCTCAATGTTTGCTTCCAACTCCCCGGAGTATTTCGTCGGTAACCACGTCCTTCTTCGCCTCTGTGTGCCTAGGTATCCACCATTAGCCCTTATTAGCTTGACCACTTCAAACTTGTGTTCCTCCACTTGTATTCACAATCTATCCAAAAGATAGTCTGTGTCTACCTGCTTTGTTTCGCGTTACTATGCAGTTTTCAAGGTTCTGGCTGGTATTTTACCCAGCAGTCTGGTGTTTCCACCACGTTGCTGATTTTTATCTACCTGAATTAGCTTTTAACAAACCGAGTCAATAATACTTTGAAAACTTTCAACCAATCTCGACCGACCTTAGGATGACCAATTTAGTATCTCTATCAATGTTGTTTCGATATCTAAATGGGTAAGGTCTCCCTAAAAGGAGGTGATCCAGCCACACCTTCCGGTACGGCTACCTTGTTACGACTTCACCCCAGTCACCAGTCCTACCTTAGGCATCCCCCTCCTTTCGGTTGGGGTAATGACTTCGGGCGTGACCAACTTCCATGGTGTGACGGGCGGTGTGTACAAGGCCCGGGAACGAATTCACTGCAGTATGCTGACCTGCAATTACTAGCGATTCCTCCTTCACGAAGGCGAGTTGCAGCCTTCGATCTGAACTGAGCTACGGTTTATGGGATTTGCTTGCTATCGCTAGCTTGCTGCCCTTTGTCCGTAGCATTGTAGTACGTGTGTAGCCCAAGACGTAAGGGGCATGCTGACTTGACGTCATCCCCACCTTCCTCCGGTTTGTCACCGGCAGTCTCTCTAGAGTGCCCAACTTAATGCTGGCAACTAAAAACGAGGGTTGCGCTCGTTGCGGGACTTAACCCAACATCTCACGACACGAGCTGACGACAGCCATGCACCACCTGTGTTCGCGCTCCCGAAGGCACTCCCACCTTTCAAGCAGGATTCGCGACATGTCAAGCCTTGGTAAGGTTCTTCGCGTTGCATCGAATTAAACCACATACTCCACCGCTTGTGCGGGCCCCCGTCAATTCCTTTGAGTTTCACACTTGCGTGCGTACTCCCCAGGCGGGATACTTAACGCGTTAGCTACGGCACGGCTCGGGTCGATACAAGCCACGCCTAGTATCCATCGTTTACGGCTAGGACTACTGGGGTATCTAATCCCATTCGCTCCCCTAGCTTTCGTCCCTCAGTGTCAGTTACGGCCTAGCAGAGCGCCTTCGCCACTGGTGTTCTTCCTGATATCTACGCATTTCACCGCTACACCAGGAATTCCCTCTGCCCCGAACGTACTCTAGCCTTGTAGTTTCCACCGCCTTTATCTAGTTGAGCTAGACTCTTTAACAGCAGACTTACATAGCCACCTGCGGACGCTTTACGCCCAATCATTCCGGATAACGCTTGCATCCTCCGTATTACCGCGGCTGCTGGCACGGAGTTAGCCGATGCTTATTCCTCAGGTACCGTCATTTTTTTCTTCCCTGAGAAAAGAGGTTTACAACCCAAGAGCCTTCCTCCCTCACGCGGTATTGCTCCGTCAGGCTTTCGCCCATTGCGGAAAATTCCCCACTGCTGCCTCCCGTAGGAGTCTGGGCCGTGTCTCAGTCCCAGTGTGGCTGATCATCCTCTCAGACCAGCTACTGATCGTCGCCTTGGTAAGCCTTTACCCCACCAACTAGCTAATCAGACGCGAGCTCATCTTCAGGCAGCAAGCCTTTCACCTCTCGGCATATCCGGTATTAGCCATCGTTTCCAATGGTTGTCCCCGACCTGAAGGCTAGATTCTCACGCGTTACTCACCCGTCCGCCACTATCTCCGAAGAGACTCGTTCGACTTGCATGTGTTAAGCATACCGCCAGCGTTCATCCTGAGCCAGGATCAAACTCTCCGTTTTGTTGAGACTAGAGTTTGTTGGCTACCAAAACTTTTTGTTTCGGAATCCTCTTTCTTAATTTAGACTATATCTATTGGGGATTCCCAAGAGTAAATCTTGTTTTTGACGAGGTTGGTTGTCTTTAACGTTTCAAAGTATTATTTTTTCGCGGTTCGGTTGTTTCCGGCTCTTGCCTTCCACTTCATCTAGACTAACAAGCTCCTTTAGGTTTTGTCAAGAGGTAAAAGAATTTTTTTTTCTGGAACTCCAAATTCTTTGAGAACGGGGAATATTCAGCCTCCTTTCTCTGTTCTCTGTGGCAATAACATGATATTAGTTGCTGGTTGTTAAAACTAAAAATTCTGTCCCTTTTATCCAGATGAAAAATCTGCAAATGCTTATTATCTAGCAATTAAGATTCTACATGGATATCTTCTATATATATAGATATTTCAATGGCAATTACTCAAGCTCCTTGGTTCGGAAAACTTAATCTAAATTTGTACTGACGTTAACCTATTCTTTGCTCAAGCCATATGGCTTAGTAAGAAGATCGGGAAGTAATTATGATAAAATACGGCATTCCTGTCGGAATTTAGATGTATAATTACCACCAGCCTAGAACTAAAAACCAGATGGTAGGTTCTGGATAAATTCTGCTCACTGCAATTCAGGATTGTAGTTTTACAAAACTACAAATTCTTTATGTGGATAGATTCTAAAGAAAATCAGGTAAAGCGCAGATACACAACATATAAAGTATATTCTCGTTTCAGCAACATTTTCAGTGTACCTGGACTAAGAGAAAATACTGGTATATGCTGAAGTTATTGGTAGATGCTTAACTATGTTATCTTTGGTCAGCATGAAAAATTGGGATGCTTTTTTCTGCGGAGTTTTTTTAATTAATTTAAGGAGCAAAAATGCTTGAGGCGATGGCTGTTGCTTGGCTATTACTATTGTGTGGTGATTTTCTCTCCACTTTTTTTTACCATGTACCTGAGCATGTTTTCGGTAGCCTCCACCTAACAACACACCACTCCTGGAAGAAAGACTTCCGCCACTATGCTATTTTAACACTAAATACCCAAGTTCTTCTAGATGGTATCTTAGGTGCTCTACCATACATTTTTGCGGGGGTAGTTCTGTGGTCTTTATCTCCTGTTGGTGTCATCGTGGGACTGATACTAGGTCAGTTTCATGTTTGGTGGAGACACGTAATCGCTTTAGGCTGGGAGACTCCAAAACTTGTGGTTGTTTTATGTCAAATCTTATTTATCACTACACCTGAGCAACACTGGCTACACCATCAAAAAACTAATCTAGGCTTTGGTGATATTTTCACGTTTTTTGACCAACCAGCTAAAATCTGGATGCGCTGGCTACGCTGGTTAAGGATTAATCTACGTTACCTGTTTGTTCCTCGTGTCTCTAACTGAAGCTAATTATTTTGTCGTAAGTACTTTTATATTGGGGACTTATGGCAAAATAGTTACTTCAACATCTCTGGCTATTAATAACTGGGTTAAGTTTTCTAAAATATACTGAAACCATACGGATAAAGCTGATGATCTTTTCATCTTTCCATCTTACTAGCTGGTTTTAGTTTTTTCACTAGCAATAATATGCAAATCTACATTTTTCAACAACCGCACCAACTTTTGAGTTAAAGAACCTTTAAATAACATTTGCCAACGCAATCGCTGACTTTCACCAATGACAATTTGAGTGATATGATATTTTTGTGCGACTTGGGCGATCGCACAAGCAATATCAGTGTTAACTTCCCGAATAAAAGTGCCATCAAATTCTTTACATAACCTTTCGCAATTGTGAATGTGTAAACTCTCCTCCTTGGTGAGGAAGCGTTCAGGATTAGCCACGAATACAGTATAGAAAGGGGCATTCATATAATTAGCCAATCTAGCACCTCGGCGTAATAGTTGTACTGAGTTTGGATAAGTAGAGACACATACCAATACTCGCTCATGAACACTACAAAATTGTCCGTTGGGGATAGAAGACATCGCATCTTCTTCAACATTATCTGCTACTTCTCGCAAAGCTAACTCCCGCAAAGCAATCAAATTACGACGCTGGAAAAAGTTGCTCAGAGCTTGAGGTATTTTCTGGGGAGCATAAATTTTTCCTTCCATTAACCTTTCTTGCAAAGTTTCTGGTGTTACATCTACTACTACTACTTCATCTGCTTCCTCTAGAATCCTATCCGGTACTCGCTCCCTGACTACGACACTAGTAATTCTAGCCACCAAATCATTCAAACTTTCCAAATGCTGAACATTCATAGTGGAATAAACATCAATACCTGCGGCTAAAATAATTTCCACATCTTCATAACGCTTTTCTCGTGGGGAACCAGGGACATTAGTATGAGCAAGTTCATCAATCAAAACTAATTTAGGCGAACGCTTCATAATTGCCTCTGTATCCATTTCCAACAGTGTTAAATCACCATGAGCAACGGAATAGCGTGGTATAGTTTCTAACCCTTCAGCTTTATCGGCAGTCTCTTTGCGACCATGAGTTTCCAATAGACCAATGACAACATCAATTCCTTCTTGTTTGAGCGCATGAGCCTCTTCTAACATTCTATAAGTTTTCCCGACACCAGGCGCCATACCAATAAAGATTTTGAATTTACCTCGTCGTCCTGGGTAAAACGAAAAAGATACAGAAGTCATATACGTAGTATTGGTATAATCAGAAGTATTGTTTAATAATTCTCTTTGAGTAATCATAACGAGCTAATTAATGACTTCAGGTAAAAATAACCCAATTGAACAACCAAAAACAGGAGTCACCAGCCAGAAGTCCGGATTCAGGAGAAAGAAGAAGATATGAGAAAAGATTTTGAAATAGCCTACCATTTTTGTATTTATTCTAATTTGTATTGATTCTGACTCCTTTTTCGATTTAATACAAGCAGTCAGGATTAAGAAAAAATCTTAACCATTATATCTCTTAACCTCTGACTTTTTCTTTCTCTCTCCAGGCTTTTGACTTCTGACACCTAATAATTAATTTTGCTTGCGATTAATTTCTTCCAAATCAAGAGCGTAATTTAATCGTAGAACATTTATACCAGGTTCCCCGAAAATCCATAGAAACCTACCATCAGTATATCTATTCATCAAGGGTATTATTTCTTTTTCTGTCATCCCCCGAACACGAGCCACCCTTTCTAACTGCTGTCGCGCTGCTTTAAAAGAAATGTGCGGGTCTAAACCAAATCCAGACGCATAAATTAAATCAGCAGTGGGTTGTTGATTATCATCTCGGAATTTATTTCCTATTTCTAAAACCCGTGTTTTTAATTCTGGATTACTAGGAGCAAGATTAGTACCCCCAGAAATACCTGTAGGTTTAGCTTTTTTTCCTTGACTATATCTAACCGCGCTAGGACGACTATGAAAATAACGGTCTGATGTAAATATCTGACCAATTAAAGCTGAACCAATTGGTTTGGCATCTGTAGTACTTAATACAACACTACCATTAGCTGTAGTTGGGGAAAAAACTTGACCAACTACTAAAATAGTCAAAGGATAAATAATTGCTGTGATTAACCAAAGCACGATGGTAATTCGTAAGGCTCTAAATATTTCTCGAATTATAGGCATAAAAAATAGGGAATAGAGAATAGAGAATAGAGAAGAAAAACTGACCGAATTTAAGCTAATCCGATCAAAGTCACCAGCATATCTATTAACTTAATAGCCACAAACGGTGCAACCACTCCGCCTAAACCATAAATAAAGATATTCCGTTGTAAAAGTTGATTTGCTGTCAAAGGACGAAATTGTACTCCCTTTAATGCTAAGGGAATCAAAGCCGGAATAATCAAAGCGTTGTAAATTAATGCTGATAACACAGCGGAATTAGTACTAGTTAACTGCATAATATTTAAACTGCCTAAGTTAGCATTGGCAAAAATCACGGGAATAATTGCAAAGTATTTAGCAATATCATTAGCCAAAGAAAATGTAGTTAACGCTCCACGGGTAATGAGTAATTGTTTACCAATCCCAACAATATCAATTAGTTTTGTCGGGTCAGAATCCAAATCAACCATGTTAGCTGCTTCTTTAGCCGCTTGAGTACCTGTATTCATAGCTACTCCAACATTGGCTTGAGCTAAAGCAGGTGCATCATTAGTACCATCTCCAGTCATGGCTACCAATTTACCTTCTGCTTGTTCCCGTTGAATCACACTAATTTTATCTTCTGGTGTAGCTTCAGCAATAAAATCATCAACTCCTGCTTCTCTAGCGATGACCGAAGCCGTAATGCGATTATCCCCAGTCAACATGATGGTTCGCACTCCCATCCGACGCAATTGGTCAAAACGTTCGCGAATGCCAGGTTTAACAATATCTTTTAAATAGATCACACCATAGAGTTCATTATCTAAACAAACAGCTAGAGGTGTACCACCCTGTTGAGAGACTTTTTCATATGCAGCATCTAATTCTGGAGTATCCCGACCATTACGGGAACGCACAAAACCCTTGATTGCACCTACAGCACCTTTTCGTACTTCCCGTCCACCTGGTAAATTAGTACCACTCATCCGGGTTTTAGCGCTAAATTCTATTCCCTGGGCTTGGTTACGGTCAAAATCAAACCTAGCTCCCATTTTTTCGGCTAATCGGATAATTGATTTTCCTTCTGGTGTATCATCAAAGACACTTGCTGCCCAAGCAATGCTAGCCATTTCTGCTTGGGTATAACCATTAACAGGAATAAACTCTTCCGCTAACCGATTCCCAAGGGTAATCGTACCTGTTTTATCCAATATCAATGTATTAACATCTCCACAAGCTTCTACAGCTCTTCCTGAAGTAGCAATTACATTAAATTGGGCGACTCGATCCATACCAGCAATGCCAATCGCACTCAGTAATCCACCAATAGTGGTGGGAATTAGAGCTATTAACAAGGCCACTAAAATCGGTACACTAACTGGACTTCTCACATAATAAGCCAGCGCGGGGAGAGTCGTTACCACCAATAAAAATACTAGACTCAGAACTGCTAACAACACCGTTAAAGCAATTTCATTGGGTGTTTTGCTACGTTCTGCGCCTTCAACCAAGGCTATCATCCGGTCGATAAATCCTTTACCAGGGTCAGCCGTAACCCGAATAATTAATTCATCAGAGATAATTCTTGTCCCACCTGTAACTGAACTAGCAACATCAGAACCTGATTCTTTCAATACTGGGGCTGATTCACCAGTAATTGCTGATTCATCCACTGACGCCACACCCATGATTACTTCCCCATCCACGGGAATCATATCTCCAGCAGAGACATAGATAGTATCACCTTGTTTAAGAGTAGTGGAAGGAACTTCTGCAATTGCACCATTCGCAGCCAGTTTTTTGGCAATGGTTTCTGATTTCGTTGACCGCAAAGCATCGGCTTGAGCTTTACCTCTTCCTTCTGCTACAGCCTCAGCAAAATTGGCAAACCAAACCGTGAAGAATAAAATTAATGTGAGTAAACCATTAAATAATTGAGGGTTCTTTTGGGAAGTTGGTACAAATAACTGAGGGTCAATGGTGACGGCTAGGGTGATAATTGTTCCTACCCAAACCACAAACATCACTGGATTTCTGATGGCGTGTTTAGGACTAAGCTTGATAAAAGCATCTCTAATCGCTCTAACATAGAGCCAATTTGTATTTAACCGCGCTTTTTTGCGTTTTTGACGCCGCTCACCGGGACGAAACCGAGAGGCTTTAGGTTTTGGGTTAGGTACTGGATTCATATTGATGTTGCTGCGCTGCGAAAAAAGTTTTGATAAATTCAGCCCCCAGAAGCTAGTTTAAAACCTTCGGCTATGAGCACTAAAGCTAAAACGGGAAAGAAAGTCAGTACTCCTAAAATTATGGTGACTCCCGCTGTAATTGTAGTAAATAGCAGAGAGTCAGTTTTCAAAGTACCTCGTGTTTCTGGTACTGTTGCTTTTTGAGACATACTATCGGCTAGTAGGAGTAGGGCAATAATGGGAATGTAGCGTCCCCCAAATAGAGAGATTACACAGTCTGATATTCCACCACAAAGCCGTGGGAGCAGGTTGGGAAGTCGCTAATCCAGCTAAACCAGAACCGTTATTAGCAGCAGCTGAAGCATATTCATAAACTACTTGGGAAATGCCGTGATAGCCTGGGTTGCTAATTCCTGATAAGCTAATTGGGTAAGCTAAGGCGATCGCACTGGGAATCAGGACTAAGATCGGATGAATAAGTAGTACTACACTAGCAAGAACAATTTCTCTTTTCTCAATTTTACGTCCAAAAAATTCTGGTGTACGTCCCACCATCAACCCAGTCAGAAAGACGGTGAGGATTAAGTAAATGAATAAGTAAGCGGTTCCGGTTCCCTGACCTCCCCAAATAATTTGCAGGAATAAGTTAAATAAAGTCGAAAATATGCCTTGGGGCATTAAAGAATCATGCATCCCATTCACAGCACCACACATAGTAGCTGTAGTGGTAACAGCCCATAATGCGGTTTGTGCCCAGCCAAACCGGACTTCTTTGCCTTCTAAATTGGGTTGTGATAAACCTAAATTATTATTGATCAAGGGATTACCTTCAACTTCACCCACAGCTGTCACCCAAACTAATACCACAAAAATCGCGAACACCATCCAAAACAGTAACCAAGCTTGTTTAATGTTGTTCGCGAATAATCCGTAGGTATAAATTAAGGATGCAGGGATAGCAATCATCGCTATGGTTTCTATGAGGTTAGTTGCTCCATTAGGATTTTCAAAGGGATGAGCTGAGTTAACGCTAAAAAATCCCGCACCGTTTTCACCCAACATCTTAATCATTTCAAAAGAGGCTACTGGTCATCTAGCAATATATTGTGTGCCTCCGTCCAAAGTTTCCACTATCAAAGGCTGGCTAAGGTTTGGGGTACACCCAACAATAGTAAGGCGATCGCACCAATGATGGAGATAGGGAGTAATATCCGAGTGATAGCACGGGTGAGATCAACATAAAAATTTCCCAGTGGTCTACCTGTCAATCCGCGAATAAAAGCAATTCCTACCGCTAATCCAGTTCCAGCTGAAGTAAACATCAAAAAACCTAAAGCTGCTACTTGAGTAAAATAGCTAAAGGTGGTTTCTGGTGCATAATGTTGTTGATCAGTATTAGTCAAAAAGGAAACAACCGTATGCATCATGGTATCCCAACTAGGTATACCAAAACCATTGGGATTCCAAG
The DNA here is from genome assembly GCA_963766435.1 of uncultured cyanobacterium. Lineage (GTDB taxonomy): Bacteria > Cyanobacteriota > Cyanobacteriia > Cyanobacteriales > Nostocaceae > CAVXZH01. Next base: position 1,087,539 of record CAVXZH010000005.1, on the reverse strand, counting down.
GTAAAACTCGCTGAAAATATATCAACAGATATACTAAAATACCCATGAGTAGGTTACTAATTAGTACTGATCGGATATACTGTCCACCCCTCATCTCATCCTTTCGGCGCACACCAGCTAGTACATAAATACTGGTTTCGATAGGATTCATTAGGGGATCAAGCAGAGTATTTTCTTCCCAGAACACACGAGCGATGTATTTCCCTAGTAAAGGAGTTATAGCGATAACAATACAAAGTGTTAACCCAATTTGTAAAAAACCTTGTCCCATATATTTTTCACCCGATTAAATTTAAGTGCTAATTAGCCAATTTTTCGGAAATCACAGTTAAATTGCCCATAAATTTAAATTTTGGCAATTAAGTAATTTTCTATATTACCAACCTTGGTTAATCGGTATTTATTATTTTCAGGTTTGACTATTATCCTGACACCACTTGGAGTTACTATTAAGAATACCTAGATTTTATTCTTGGGGAACTATCTAGCTAGTTTGTATTACCAGTTTATATAATATATTCCCAACGTTGACTACTTGCAAAAATATTTAACTCTGGTATTTTTATGATTTATTTACATCTACCGTATAAAATCGCACTCTTTTTTCCACCATAAGCCATGACTAAACCTGCTCAGACGCTAAAAATCTTACTAGTTGAAGATGATGAATTATTTCGCTTGGGTCTGCGAATGCGGTTACAACAAGAAGCAGGAGTAGAAATTGTTGCCGAAGCAGAAGATGGAGAGCAAGCTGTGGAATTAGCAAGCAAATATCCTCTTGATTTGGTATTGTTGGATATTGGTTTACCAGGAATTGGGGGTATAGAAGCTTGTGCTCAAATTAAACAAAAACTCCCAAAACTACCAATTTTAGCTTTAACTTCTCGTTCTGAAGCCCCTCTAATTTCTCGATTAATTAAGGTTGGGGCTCAAGGTTATTGTCTCAAAGGTATCCCGGCTGAATCTCTCATTTTAGCATTACGTTCCGTAGCTGCGGGTGCTTCTTGGTGGGATCAAACTGCGACCACAGAAATTAGAGCCGCTTTTGTAGATCATTCTCCTTTGTCGATGATTACCCAGGAAAATCCTCTAACCAAGCGGGAACAGGAGATTCTAGCATTAGTAGCAGATGGTAAGAGTAATCAAGAAATTGCCTCTGTTCTCTATATTTCTCCTGGGACAGTGCGTGTACACGTTCATACTATCTTACAAAAACTAGAAGTACGTGATGGCTCTGGCGATCGCCATAGACATCGTGTTCAAGCTGCTGTTTTAGCTATTCAAAAAGGATGGGTAGCCCCAGAACTATTAAACAATTAAAAATGAGGATTTTAATTTGACTATGAATTCAACTCGTGTGATTGGTTTAATCAGTGGTACATCTGTAGATGGTATAGATGCTGCGTTAGTAGACATTTCCGGGACAGATTTGGATCTGAAAGTGGAATTACTCGCAGGGGAAACGTATCCCTATCCCATCCCACTGAGAGACAAAATTTTGGCACTTTGTGCCGGAGAGTCGATCTCAATGGCAGAATTGGCAGAAATTGATGATGCGATCGCCAATTGTTTTTCCCAAGCTGTCCAAAATATTCAAATTGGTCATCAACCAGCGACTTTAATTGGTTCCCACGGTCAAACAGTCTACCATCGACCTCCCCAAAAAAATCCGGAACACCAAATTCTAGGTTACAGTCTCCAACTAGGACGTGGTGAAATAATAGCTCATTTAACTAGAATTACTACTATCAGTAATTTCCGAGTAGCAGATATTGCTATTGGTGGTCATGGCGCACCGCTTGTACCTAGAGTTGATGCTTATTTACTGAGTCATCCTCAAGAAGGTAGATGTATTCAGAATATTGGTGGGATTGGAAATGTGGCTTATATTCCCCCACGTCATCACAACTGGTTAGATAAAATTCTGGGTTGGGATACGGGTAGAAGGTAATAGCTTATTGGATTTAGCGGTAGAGCATTTAACTACTGGTACTAAAAAGTATGATGAAAATGGTAACTGGGCTGCTAGTGGTACTTCTTGTGATTCTCTAGTCGAACAATGGCTCCAACAGGATTACTTCCATTTACCTCCACCTAAATCGACTGGAAGAGAGTTATTTGGTGTGGCTTATCTACAACAATGTTTAAAAGATGCTCAAAAATTCTCACTTACGCCCTGCTGACATATTAGCAACTCTTACAGAACTAACTGCCGCTTCTATTGTCCATAGTTACCAGACTTTTTTACCACAAATGCCACAAAGAGTATTCTTGTGTGGTGGTGGTAGTCGGAATCTATATTTAAAACAGCGATTAGAGTGTTTGTTATCATCCATCCCAGTTGTGACTACAGATGAAATTGGTTTGAGCGCAGATTTTAAAGAAGCGATCGCTTTTGCAGTATTAGCCTACTGGCGTTTTCACGAAATTCCTGGTAATTTACCAGCAGCTACTGGTGCACCTCAAGAAGTGCTACTAGGTGAAATCCATTCTGCCTCAGTAATGGGGTGAGTTGAAGATAACTTCTCTTTCTGTTCCTGGTTCCCTGTTCATGATTAAAATATAATGTCTCAATTCTCACATAATATGTAAGAATATAAGCGTTAGAAATTTCTGCCCGACTTACCCAAAGTCAGGGTATTCCTCAACGCGAGGAATTTGGTGAGCATAGCACTCTAACTAGCAGAAATCCGGGGCAAGCTGAGTTGCTTAATACCACCAAATGGATCACAAAACCCCTGAGCAACAATATTAATCAAACCAATTGAGTCAGAGTTATACTAGATACATGGTAATATACGATGTTTATTGAAGTATTATTTTACTCTATGTTCTAGATCTAAATAATGTTGTGATATATACAATTTAATAAAAACTACGGAAGTATATTAGTTTTTTTCATCTGCTGAGGAACATATAAGGTGTCTCAAACTTTTTTATTAGAACCAGGTCGCTGGACAATGCAAGGAAGCTGGCTGGAACGAGATGCGATGCCAATAAATGTTAAGGGTTTAACCTTAGTAATTTGGAATCGAGATAATTGGTTCTCTATGGCTACCAAACTAGTCTTTCCAGGTAGTAATCGCTCGGAAATCTCTTTGCAGTACAAGGGTCGCTTACATGAAGGAGAGCGCCAATATACTTTTCTAATCCAGCATAGTCTATTCGGTCAGATTGAAGGTGAAGGTTGGATTTGTCCAGATACTATTGTACAGCGTTACTGGGTAGTAGGCGATCGCGAACGTCGTAGTGGTTTTGAAACTTTACACCGAATTAACGATGATACGTACTACTTAACTAGCGGTATCTTAACTGGGCATTTTTTAACTAGTACAATGGAAGCAAGTCTAGAACGTCAACCGAAATAGGGCGATTAAGGTATAAAAATAATTTTTGTCTTGATCTCATCACTTCAAATTACTTAATTTGCGGTTAAATTCGGCAAACTTAATTACAATCAGGGTTGAGAATCTGATCAACAATACTTATGCTACAAATTACTTCCGCTTGGTTTTTACTTAAATATCAAGCACTACTATCAGGGGCTATGATATAAAAAAGGTTTGTATTACTTGAATCATTCTTTTCATCAAGTTAGATTTAACAGTGGTAATTTTTGACTTGAGCAAGAGAGAATCTAAAAACTGATCATTATTTCATTGACAAAGGCTGATTTTACCTAAGATTGTTGAACATGGGAGTCGAATTATCTATGTCAGACCCCAACATTGGTCGCTTAGTCGGCAAACGCTATGAGCTACAGGAATTAATTGGTACTGGAGCAATGGGTCGGGTTTATCGTGCTAAGGATACTTTGTTGGGAGGAGTGCCTGTTGCAGTTAAGTTTCTCGCTTTGACTATTCAGAATGAAAAAATGCGTTTGCAAGAACGCTTTGAAAGAGAAGCTAAAACCTGTGCTTTATTAGGGCAAAAAAGCATTCATATTGTCCGAGTGATGGATTATGGCGTAGACGATAAGAATACGCCCTACTATGTAATGGAATATCTCCAAGGACAGGGGTTAAACCAGTTAGTCCGGAAGGAACATCTATCTTTAAATAGGTTCCTGAGTATGGCACGTCAAATTTGTTTGGGTTTACAAACTGCTCATAACGGTATTCTGGTTGATGGTGTGATTTGTCCCATTATCCACCGTGATATTAAACCTAGCAATATGTTGGTGGTTCAAGATCCTAGTTTTGGAGAATTAGTCAAAATTTTAGACTTTGGTATTGCCAAGTTACTTTTGTCAGATAGTGATCACACTAAATTCTATTTGGGTACTTTAGCTTACTCTTCTCCTGAGCAAATGGAAGGTAAGGAGCTAGATAATCGCTCTGATATTTATAGTCTGGGTGTGATGATGTTTGAGATGATCACCAGTAAGATGCCACTGATCCCTTCCACCCACTCATTTGGAGCTTGGTATAAGGTGCATCAATATGAAAAACCACGCTCTTTTCATGATATTGACCCAGAATTAGAATTTCCCCAAGAGTTGGAAGATTTAGTGATGAGTTGTCTCGCTAAATCCACTAGCGATCGCCCTGAAAGTATCAGTCATATCTTAGAGCGACTAGCGTCTATCGAAAAGCGAGAGAATACTAGCAAAATTCAGCCTGATATTCCTCAATCTCCAGATATACCAAATAAATCGATCCTAGTTCCTGTAGTTCCTACAGTTACTTCCGAACCAGAACCGAAAACAAAAGCCCATTTACGGATAAGTCCAGTCAGTAACGAGTGAATTGTTTTACTTCCTGGCCACAAAATAAACCAATTGCTGATATTGTTTTTCCTCAGCCCATCAATATTGATGGCGAATTTTCACCAGCACTTTGGGTAATGCTACCCCAACAAGAAATACAAAAGCGTTTAATATGTACCCGCTATAATCAATTTTTATTCATCTCTATTCCCCATCCCATGCTCTTATGGATTACTGTCATTTACAATCGCAAATACGGTGCAAAATGGTTACCCTACTATCTAGATTTTAAAACTAGTTTTGGTCAAGAAATCATCCGCTTGTTGCAAAATACAGGTTACTATCGTCTATTGTTATTTGCCAGGGAGACACCAAATCGCTGTTCTCATGTCCTAGTTTCTAGTATTGCCCCCGCTCAATGTCAACGATTAGAACAGTGGTTAAAAACCAGCAATTCATTAACATCATCAGCTGATCCCCAAATGAGCAAAAATCTCTTAAAAACTGAGTTTGAAAAAATTAAGCCTCAAATTCTGCTAAAGCTAGAAACAATTGATACAGACTCTCCCTTTGATCTTTCTGGCTAATCAAGATCATTTGTAAAGTTTTACAAATAAAATCCCCGGTTAGTTGTCACTCCTGGCCATAAAAAAGGTAAACTGTGTGTGGTCGAGAAAGATTCAGCCATACTAACTGGCTTGGGTTTTGGCAACTCGACAAAAAGACGCCACATTGAGGCTGACTTCCTTGGTGGAAGCAGGATATTATTAGGCATATGCCTATCGCCTTTATATCTGTATCTTGCTAACTCAGTATTTCGTTGTCGGATCTAGGCAGAGAATTATATCTATCGAAGTTGACGCCCCAACATCCCCAGCTCTTTTCCTATCTGGTGGAACCAAGCAAGAGAAGGAGGTCGTCCACTGCGACACAAGAAGGATTCCTCTATGCCATAGCGGAACCTGAGTCTAACCCCCACTGGTGTTTGAGAAGTTCTTTATAAGTTGCCTCCCGGACTACCATTTGCTCATAAAGTTTAACTAAGAAGTCTTTTGCTTGTTCATGGCTCATTTCCTGTACCTGAGTAGAAAACGAGCGGATGCTAAATTGCTGCTCTAGGGAAAGTTCAATTGGTTCACTCATATTTGACTCCTAAAAACAACGAGTAAAAGTGGTTTTTCTGACAAAAGACCCAGAAAGATAATGTTTGACTGGTATTTGTCCTCCTTGTGTTTCTTTGTATTAAGAAAGATAACAATTGTTTGACAAATTGCCAATATCCTTATGGGTATTTTTGGTGCTGAAATAGCTGAGATTGAGATTTACAGATGCACAACTTCAGCCTGGTAAGGTCTATTTTGGGAGAATAGGTGTTTTTTAGGAAATGAAGTTGCTTTTATTACCTCTCTAATCAGAGAATGCCTCTTATGGAAGAGATATGCATTCAATCCCCTGTTAGTTAAGAACTGAAGGGGGATACGAGAGAAATTCATGGGTGTTTAGTCTAAATTATAATCTCCATACCTTATTAGGTGCAAGAAGTCAACTACCGAAATTATTTAATTTAAGACCTTCCACGGAAAATTGGAAGTTAAAAATATTTGTATCAAGTTGTCAATCAAAAAAATGCTCAAATTGAACAAATTGATGAGTATATTTACTTTATTAAAATTTGGTTATTGGTTGGTTAACCGTTAAGAGTTAAATGTTAATAGAGAAAGGGAACAGGGAACGGGGAACGGGGAACAGGGGAAGAGTATGAAGTCTAATTAAAAAATAAAATAGGAGTCCTATATTTATTCACTGTTCCCTGTTCCCTGTTCCCTCTGAAAGACTTTTATTCTATGGACACAATAATAACTGTGATGTTATCATGTCCACCGTTTTCTTTAGCAGCTTCAATCAGGGATATAGCAGATTGTTCGAGTACGGGTGTATCAAGAAGATAGTTAGCTATTTTCTCATCAACGAGTTCCTCCGTCAGTCCGTCACTGCATAATAGCAAGCGATCGCCAAATTGCACATCTAGTGGTTGTACTTCCACCTGATGTAAATCCTCGCGTCCCAAGCAACGGGATAAAACATGACGAAAGGGATGAGAGCGGGCTTCATCGGCAGTAATATCACCAATTTTAATCGCCCGTGCTACCCAAGTATGGTCTTCAGTAATTTGTTCTAATTGAGATCCACGAAGTCGATATAACCGGGAATCACCAATATGAGCCGCACCAGGGCTGATTCTGGTTCGCGAAAAATCACCACTACAGCTGTTGTACCCATATCAGCACGTTCAGCATGAGTTTGCTGATCTTGCAAAATAGCTTCATTAGCTTTCCATAAAGCATGTTCTAAGAATTTCTACCGAAGTTTTAGAGCTTTGCCAATTTGCCACTAAATAATCCTGAATTTCCTGGGTAGCAATGCGACTTGCTTCTTCTCCTCCTGCATGACCACCCATTCCATCAGCAACGATAAAAAACCGTCCGTCTGGATCGACATAGTAAGCATCCTGATTATTAGAACGAATAAGTCCCGGATCACTTAAACCGTGAAATTAAGTTTCATAAATTCTCTGCAAGCAACAATTAATACATACGGTCAAAACGGTCAAGACGGAAAAGCAAGCGCATCAGTATAACTGAAATTATCCCCGCAATTAAACCAACCAGCAGTGCTAACCATAGATAATGATTAACTAATAAAATCGTTGCTGAAAGTGTAAATGCACTGACTAATGACAGCATAACTTGTACCTATCTGAATATTACTCTGTCGCCGTAACAGACGTTCTGTTTCTATAGAACGAACTCGTAGACGCATATCCCCGCGTTCTAGCTTCTCTAGTGTATCCTCTAATCTTCGTGGTAATCCTAAAGCAGTAGTACTCATTTGTGCTGCTTGACGACTTAATTCATTCAAGAAGCTATTCCCCTCTGAACCATGAGCATCGGTCATAAGCTGCATTGCATATGGCTGGGCAACTTCCATAAAATTAAATTCTGGATCTAAGCCCTTACCTACCCCTTCCAGGGTGGAAAAGGCCCGCATGACAAAAGTAAAAGTAGCCGGAAATCTAAATGGTTGATTGTAAGCTAATTCATAGAGATCATCGCTAATCGCCGCCACTGATTGATTTTCAAAGGGCTTATCCATGAAATTATCCAGCATAAACTGGACAGAACGACGCACCGGCCCCATGTCCTCTACGGGCGCGATCGCCCCCAAATCAATCAGTGACTCAACCACGCGATCGCCATCTTTTTGAGCAATACCAAATAGAGTTTCCATTAATCCTTCCCGGACATTGGATTTAATTCGTCCCCATCATGCCGAAATCGTAGAAAATTAAAGCACCATCAGGACTAACTGCCAAATTACCAGGATGGGGGTCAGCGTGAAAAAAGCCATTATTCAGCAATTGATGGAGGTAGGCTTGAGCGCCATAACGGGCGATCGCTTTCCGATCCACACCCGCAGCTTCTAAAGCTTCATACTGACTAATTTTAATCCCTGGGACATACTCCAAAGTAATAACCCTAGAAGTAGTATAACGCCAATAAACACGGGGGACCTTCACCCAATCATAAGCGCGAAAATTCCGGCGAAAAGTATCAGCATTACGACCCTCATTGAGATAATCAATTTCTTCCCAAAGAATGCGACAACATTCTTCATAAATACCAATCCAATCCCGTCCCCGTCCCCATTTGGGATGGTTTTGAAAATAACGGGCAATACCCTTGAGAATTTCTAAATCAATTTCAAATAGCTTCTTGAGTCCTGGACGTTGCACCTTGACAACCACTGATTCCCCAGAATGCAGTACAGCCTTGTGTACCTGTCCCAAACTAGCAGCCGCGAGGGGAATGGGTTCAAAACTGTAGAAGAGTTCGGAAATTTTTTTACCTAGTTCCTGCTCAATAATCGCTTCGACTTGCTCATAGCTAAATGCCGGTACCTTGTCTTGTAGCTTGGATAATTCATCTACATATTCATTGGGAAAGATATCCGCACGGGTAGAGAAAAGCTGTCCCACCTTAATGAAAGTGGACCTAAATCTAATAAAGTAGTGCGAATCCAAACGGCTTGAGCTTGACGTCTAGCCGCTTGCTTCGCCTCAGTGATACCACCAGGATAGCTCCAAGATTTGTTGTAGCGCCAAAGCTTGAACATTATGGTCAAGACAAAAGACCAAATATCCACAAAGCGGCGTTTGCTAGAGTAAGTTTCACGATTCCAACGGTATGCCTGATCTGAATAACCTTTGTCCATATTTTTTGCTTACCGTTGGGTATTAACTGAATCACTAAGAAGAAAAGACACTCTGATTTCTAAAACTGTGGGGACTAGAGACAAGAAAGTAGGGGGCAAATTGCTGAAGGCAGGGTGCAGAACTCCTTAAGTTATATTTTATATTTGCTTTGCCCAGATTTTATAAAGTACTGCTGCGATAACGTTGTAATTCAGTCCGCAGCAAGGCAATTTCTGCACGTAATTCATCAATGTCAGCTTGTAAATCAACTGGTTGCGAACCTGTTGTACTACTAGATGTACCAGTTCCAGTGGTTTCGGCAGATCGATTTGCCCGTTCTAGAACTTCTTCTGTGAACTGGCGTAGTTGTTCTCTGGCTTCAGCGTCAAATTTGCCCAAATCACTCAAAGCGTCGGTTAAAGCGACTTCTAGACGTTCATTTAGGACTTCAGCTGCTGCTCTGCCTACGAAAAAGGCTTGCACAAGTGGGTTACTCATAAATTTTTGTTACTTTACTCCGCAAGAGAATTATAGCTTGTCCGTATCGTTTCTGGCTTAATCCTGGAGAGTTATAGATTGTGGCATCCTCAAGTTTAGTCAGATATATTGTTTGCCAGAATGAATGGAGTAGATTTCCAGATTTATTCATGTCTTGTAACATAGTGTATTATTTTTATTCTCGGAAAATACTTGACTTTAATCCAATAGACTACATAAAATATAATTACTTTGCTAATATGAGACTTAAAGTTTAAGTATTAACACGTAAATAATTAGCTTACTTATACTCCTAAGCGTTTTAAGTGATATTATTTAGGCATTTTAGATACCAAACGTTGAACTAAATGGAATAACCGATGGATTTATTTACTTTAATTCTAGTCCCATTTCTTGTAGGTGTTCTAACTAATAGAGTAGACCAAAGCCTAATTGCTCCTACCATTGAAAAAATATTAAATTATTTTTCGCATCATGATAAACAAGCTAACCAAGAGCTAGAAAAAGCACTTAAAATCTCCTTGCTATCAGCAGTTCAAACTATTGCTAGAGAATGTCATCAGGAATTAGTTGGTTCATCCCCTGTACAGTACGTTCTGGAAAAGACATTTTATCCAGCACACAGAGAAGAATTGCAATGGTTAGATTGAAAGATTCAGCAGCTAGCTAAAGAAATAAAGCAGGTTAAGCGAGCGGAACAGGTTGTAATCCCATTGAAATCTATAAATGACATTGCATTACTATTAACTTCAGAAGGTGAGTTAACAGAAGAGAAGAAGCAATTTATCATCAATGAACTAATATCAGAAACATTAAAAGATGAGTCTGATAATGCACCTAAATTGTATATAACTAAAATCAAAGAAACTTTATTTGATAGAGTTCGTGATAATTTTGAATCAGAAATCAAGCATAATCCAATAATTCACGATATTTTTGCATCCAAGATGCTAGCAAATATCTATTTACAAAATCGAGATGAAGACTCAGAAAATCAGCAATCGGAAACAAGACGTACACTTAAGTTAGAGTTTGATATTGAAAAACTGAATGGTGTGAATTTAGAAGAGATTGTTCAGCATCTTCAAAAGCTTTCAAATGATGATTCACTTAAACTAACTAGAATTGAGGAAGGTTGTATGGAACTAATTTTAGATGGTTCTCAAAAAGGTCTTGAGAAATTAGATGCTCTTGTAAAATCAGGAGAATTAACAGAAATATTGAATATTCCTATCCAGAGAATAGATTCTAATATTCTATCTAGACAGTCAATAGTTAATTTAGGAAAATGGTTAGAAAATGTTATTGATACAGGTTGGCAAAATGTAGAAGAAGTTTTGGGTACACAAAGAACAAATTTATTGTTTGCTGTTAGAGGTGCTGAAAGTATGGTACTACGAGCAGAGCAAATTCAATTAGAAATTGAATCAAATGTTTTTTCTCTAGCTTTAATAGTTGCTATTATACCTAAAATTGCCGAGAACAGAGATATCCGATTACAAGTGCATACAAGTGATGGTAAAAATTTACCTCAAGGTCTGAAATTTATCGCATTTGATATGTCAGGAAAACATCTTTTAGAAGTCGAATCTAAAAATACAGATAATTGGGTTCAATTAGATATTAGCGGCAAACAAGGAGAAGAATTTAGTGTCCAGATTCAGCTTGCTAATGTCAATATAACTCGGATTTTTATGATATAAAACCTATCAAGGGGAATAATGGGCAAATTAGTAATAATTAATTTCGTTGAGGGGAATTTTGAAAATGGATTTTCCGTATACTTGGAAATTCGGACAGAAGGTGATAATCAATTGATTGCTGATGCCAAAGGAAAACTATCTCCAAATATAAATTTATATACTTATTATATTAATTGGCAGTTAAGCTATCGTAATTATATTTCAGGCAGAAATGGTACTCGAATTAGTGTTACAGGAGGTAGTGCATCTTCTATTTTAAATGAAATTAAAAAAGCTAGTAAGCAGTTAAATACTAGTCTTAATAGCTGGCTAAAAGCCGACGTTAATTTTAGCCCTATCCGAGAAAAATTATTCCAAAGTCTGAAGGATGAATCTGAAGAGATTCGGGTTATTTTTAAAACTGAAAATCCAGAATTACAACGTTTACCTTGGCATCTTTGGGATGATTTTTTCAGCCATTACCATCGCGCTGAAGTTGTATTGTCCTTACCAGTTAAACAAGGACAAATAGTATCATCCTCAAATAATAAAGTGAAGATATTAGCAGTCTTTGGAAAAGATACTCGAATTAATACCCTGAAAGATTGGGAAATGTTAGAAAAATTATTAACTGAAGATGCTAATGCTACACTTATTCCTTTAGATAAACCTGATTTAGATCATTTATGTGAGCAGATTGAGAAACATCAACCACAGATACTCTTTTTTGCCGGTCACAGTCGGAGTGAAGATGATAACGAAAGTGGTTTTATCGATCTTAATGATGAAGAAACTATTACAATTAGTGATTTAGAACCTGAACTAAAAAAAGCTGTAAGGTGGGGTTTACAATTAGCAATTTTTAATTCCTGTGATGGATTAGGAATAGCAAGGGAATTAGGCAAGTCTCACCTTCCTAATATTATAGTTATGCGAGAACCTGTTCCAGATGAAGTAGCACAGAAGTTTTTGCAAAGGTTTTTAGAAGCATTTGCTGCTGGGAAAACTTTACATCTTGCAGTACGGAGAGCAAGGGAGAGAATAAATCGTTTAGAGAGTAAATTTCCTGGAGCAACTTGGTTACCCATGACTTTTCAAAATCCAGCTAAAGCACCATTAACTTGGCGATCGCTTGGAGGTATTGTAACTCAAAAGCAGTCTAATCAGACTAATATTTCAGGTGAAAGTTCTGAAATAGATCCACAAAGTTCAATATTGTGGTTACCAACCGCAGTTAATCCTCCAATTGAATCATCAATACAATCAGAAGTTTCTGCATTGAAAACTAATTGTCTACAATGTGGAGCTAACTATCTTCCAGATGCAGTATTTTGTCGTGAATGTGGAATCAATTTATCTTATAAATCACCAGAGTTAACATCAATACAAGAGAATGAATCCTTGATTTATGTTTGTCCTAACTGTAATCATCCAAATCCTAATAGCTCGGTACAGTGTGAGGCTTGTTACACTCCTTTATCTCTACCAGAAATTAAGCAAGGAATAGAAGTTGCTGCTATATCTAATCCGATACAATTAGGAGAACCGGATAGTAGAGTAATAAAAAATACTGCTAATTCTAGGCTCATATCTTTTGTAAGTGCAATATTAACGTTGCTTATTTCTGGTTGGATAGCAACAACATTACAATTGACTGGATTTAACTTAAATTTTATTTTAAAGCCTCAAAAACCATCTCCTACACCAACATTATATAAAAATTATAACAAATCATAAATTGGATAAGTACGTGAGAAAAAATGTAAGCATTCAGTCATCAGTGGTTAGGCTGAGAACTTCACTATTTGTAAATTTAGTTGTAAAACATTTGGTAAAAATTGATGGTTTTAATGTAAGATTATAAGTAGGATAATTAATTAGAGGAGTGAATTTGAAAATAGAACTATCTCATTCCTTAATTGACATTTAGTATGGCACAGATAAAGACAAAATATGATTCTCCTTGGAAAGATATTCTGGAGATATACTTCCAGGATTTTCTGGAGTTTTTCTTTCCTAAAATCCATTCCGCAATTGATTGGAATCAACCAATTGAATTCTTAAATAAGGAGTTGAAACAAGTTACTAGAGATGCTAAGGTTGGCAGAAGATATGCAGACACTCTGGCTAAAGTTTATCGCCTGAATGGTCAAGTAAGCTATCTCTATATCCATGTGGAAATTCAAAGTCAATGGGAAGACAATTTCGCTCAGAGGATATTCTACTATAACAATAGATTATGTGAACAATACAATTCCATAGTTGAGTCATTAGTAGTGTTTGGGGATGACAATGTTAATTGGCGACCCAACCATTATCGCATTCAAGGAATTGAGATTACTAAAGATTTTACCTTTCCCATCGTCAAGCTGTTAGACTATAGACAAAAATGGTCTGAGTTGGAAGCCAACCGCAATCTTTTTGCTACAGTGGTTATGGTACATCTAAGAACACTGGAAACCACAAGCAACCGGTCAAGAGGAAAGAGTTTAAACTAGCCTTGATTAAGCGGTTGTATGAGCAAGGACTTGATAGACAGGATATTATCAATCTATATTCTCTGATTGATTGGATGATGACGCTACCCAAAAATTTGGAACGAGAGTTTCAGCAAGAACTAAAACAGTATGAGGAAGGGAAAAAGATGCCTTATATTACTAGTATTGAAAGAAGCGGTAAACGCGAAGGTAAACGCGAAGGTAAACTTGAAGGTAAACTTGAAGGTAAACTCGAAGGTAAACAGGAGCTAGTTATTAAGTTACTCAATCAACGTTTTGGTGAAATTGAACCACCCCTAATTCAGAAAATACGTGAATTACATGGTAAACAATTAGAAGAATTAACCGATGTATGGTTAACTCTGGCTAATGTCAGTGAACTGGAAACATGGCTACAAGATAGACCAAAATTAGTAGAATCAGAGTAAAATCAATTACCTGATATAGCGGGCGATTGTCTGGGAGTGTTCACAAATCGCCCCCAAGCATCGCTCTGGTGAGTTTATTGAACCACCCCTAATCCAGAAAATACGTGAATTACCTGGTGAATAGCTTAACACTAAATAAATAATGATGGGTAAAACTACCGCAAATTCAAATAATTAGCTACTATGCTTAATCCACAAAATCTGCCGTTCCTAGAGTCTGTTGGTTGGCAACTAAATAATGTCTATCAATTGACTGAGAAAGAAATGATCCAATTATATCAACGCAATTGGCATCATCAAAATACTTTCCATAATGTAAAGAAAGAAGAAAAAGATTTTATTCATTATTTAGCTAAAAAATACAACTCTTGGATATTGCCAGATTTAGAAATGTTTAATATAGAACATCATCAGAAAATACTTAAAATCCTTAAAAGTTTTAATCCAGAAGTTCTTAAAAAAGCTTCCGCATACTTCGCAGATGGTACGCTATTAGCGTTAGAATATGATGAATATAGACTTAGTAAAGATATTGATTTTCTCTTCCAATATAAAACTGAAAACTACAGATATTTAAGAAAATTGCTGTATGATGAAGGAATTGCCACATTATTTCAAAATCTAATAGATATTCAATTAGGTGAAAGTACAATAAATCAATATGGTATTCGTTTTTCCGTTATTGTCAACGACACCAATATTAAAGTAGAAATTGTAGCTAATGAAGGTTTTACTGTAGACCCACCTGTTTATCCAAATTGGGCTAATATTCCTTGTTTGAGTATAAGTGATAGATTCACATCAAAGTTTATGGCTAATGCTGATAGATGGAATGATTCAAGTACACAATCTAGAGATTTAATTGATTTAGCAATATTACGTATAAATAATGAAATCCCTTTACGAGCAATTGCTAAAGCTGAAGAAACCTACGAAATCAGAGAACCTCTCATTAAAGCCATCAATAATTTCATTCAAAAAGAAGAATATAGAGATAAATGTTTTCAACAGTTGAATGTATCTGAAAACAAAATTCCAGTAATAATGAATGGGATAAATCAGCTTTTTGTTGATTTTAATTAAACGTCATATAAATCACAAACTCCAGTAACTCCACACGGATTACCTGATCACATTTTTTATGAAGCAATTTCGTTAAAAAATTCATTCATCTCTTTTTCCAAAATAGTTTCATCTTCATGTATTTCTTCCAGGGATTTCATCATCTCACGCTTGTGCCAAATTTGACTTTCAATAAAAGCATCAAGCGCTTCATTGATCAGCGAAGTTCGATTACGACCCAAAGACACAGAAATAGCATCAAGAGTGGCAAGTTTTGCTACTTCAGTTCTGAAGGTTACTGATTTCTGTTGCGCCCGTCGCATTCTCTCACCCAAATTACTTACATTAGTTTACATAATATGACATAATATGACAAAAATACCACTTCATCAAGGCTATTTAAGTAACCTCTATTTTCAACACTAACTAAATTACCGTAAATAATTAGACTTTAAAAATTCTTCTGCTTCGGTTTTATCTTGAATAAATCCATCCAAAGTCGCACTAAGTAACTCATCTAATATTTGTCGATATTGTGGTTCTGGTTTATAGCCCAGATTCTTTAAATCATTACCATTTAAAAGGGGTTGTACATTTGACCAAACAGTAAGATATTTCCAAATTATTTTCCTGATTTTTCTAGGACTTTGAATAGCAGTTAAAATTAAGGTCGGTAAGTTATATTTTTGCAATAGATGTACAATTTGACTAGGGCGTTGGTAAGTAGGTAAAATTACTATGACATCATTCTGGATTTGCGATAAATTTTTTAACCTAGCAATACCATCATCAGCTAATTGCAAATTTTTGGCTACCTTGAAGCGATATTTCGGTGCTAGGTGAGCAATTAAAGCTTCTAACCGCATTTCCCAGTGAATTATAGTCTGTTGTGGGTCAAATTGTCGTAAACAACGTTCTAATAAACGTAATTGTCGCAAGATTTGTGTATCTAATTTCAAGGTGGGATGGATACATTGCAATGCGCCTAATTTATCAAGTAACTGTAAAGCTATTTGCCAATAAGGAGCCTCCAGAATATGTTTTAGTTCGGTTTTTAGACGAGTTTGGAGACGCCGGTGTTTTGGTATTTTCTTGGGAAGTACGATCATAAACTCCACTGTTGATAGCATATCGAATATATGCTTCGGTTTGTGGTTCTATCTCAAATCCAAACCGTACCGCAAAGCGTACACCACGATAAATTCTGGTAGGATCTTCAATAAAGCTATTGGCGTGTAATACCCGAATTTGCTTGGCTTGTAAATCTAGTAAGCCACCGAAGAAATCGAGCAGTTCTCCGGTACGAGGGGAAGTTAGACGCAAAGCTAGGGCGTTAATGCTAAAGTCCCGACGATACAAGTCTTGACGAATTGAACTGGCTTCAACTTCTGGATTTGCGGCTGGATAAGGATAAAATTCAGTTCTAGAGGTAGCAATATCTACCCATAATGAACCTAATTCTGCATCTTTATGCCATAGTAAAGCCGCAGTTTGAAAAGCACCATGAATTTCTAAACGAGCTTGAGGATAAATTTTCTGGAGTGCTTTGGCTATTTCCACACCTGCACCCACATTAGCGGTTTTGTGAAAACCATCAACGACTAAATCAATATCGCTAATTGTCAATTTACTTGCTGCTGCTCCAGCTAACAGTAAGTCTCTCACTGCACCTCCTACTAAATAAAGATGCCAACCGCGTTTTTCTGTTTCCTGGGAGGCGATGGTAAGTAATTGCCATAATTGAGGAGCAAGGTACTGACGCAATTCAGTATTAAGTGATAAGGTTTGGGTTTCAGCATTTAGTACCATTAGCTCAGAATTGTTTTGATGTAATTCCCGTAAAACATCAGTACGAGTTACTATTCCCACTAATTTAGTATTTTCTAAAATCGGTAAGCGTCCAATATCATACGTTACCATTAGGTCTTCAATTTGGGGTAATGTTGTGTCTGGGGAAATAGTTCTCACATTTGTGGTCATATATCCCTTGACGGGTGCATGACTAAATCCATGATGTAATGCTATATCTAAATCTCGACGGGAAATAATCCCCACTAATTGCCCTTCGGTATTAACTACAGATAAACCCGAATGTCCATAGCGCAACAAAATCCGTTGGGCTTCAGCAATTGTCGTTTCGGGACGAATGGTGCGGACTGGAGAAGACATTAAATCTCTAGCTATAGGAGGATGAGGAATTTGGGCTTTGAATTCATCTAAAATTTGTTTTAAAATTGTCTGTCCGTCTTGAGTCCGTAAATTTAAAGATGCTGCTTGGGAATGACCACCTCCTCCATATTTTTCTAATAACTGATTGAGATGAGTATCGGGAATTTGCGATCGCCCAATTACAGTTAACCGGAAATCACCTTCCCCTAAAGGATATTCGTTTGCCAATAAAATGGCGTCAATTTCGGTTAATTCCATTAATTGCGAGGCTAAACTGGATAATCCAGCCACAAACTCCTCGGTTTTCAGAGTGATCCAAGCGATGGTATATCCCCTTAAACAGAGGTATTCCAAATTTTCTAAAGATTGTGTTAATAACTGTTGCAATTGCAGTGATAAACCAGGATCACGGTAAGTTGAAATTACTGATAAACTAGCCCCTTGTTGCATTAGCCAAGCCAAAGCCAGAGCATCTCTGGCTGTAGATTGGTCGAAAGTTAATGAACCAGTGTCTACATGAATACCTAAAGCCATCACCGTAGCTTCGGCAGAAGTTAGACAAATTTGTAGTGTTTGTAATTGTTCGACGATTAAAGTTGTGGTAGCTCCCACAGCAGAAACAGATAATTGGGTAGCAGGAATATCTGATAATTGTTCGAGATGATGGTCATAAACGATAATTTTTTGAATGTGGGGTAAATCAAACCATTCACAGGCTTTTCCCAGGCGATCGCGTTTCTGAGTATCGACTACTATCAGGGAACGGATTTTTTCGGGATTGACAGCACGCCTTTCAATGAAAGGATATTCATCTCGATGTAAAGCCAAAAAATCCCTCACTGGAGGGTGAGCCACCTCCAGTTAACACAATCTTACTTCCAGGTAATAAGCGTGTTAATCCTACCGCAGCCCCTAGAGCATCAAAATCTACTGTCGTGTGACAAAGGATTAAATCCATAATTGTTCCCTTCCTACACAAATACGTTCAAGAATCAAATCCTATTCCTATAGTGACCCAATTTCTGATAGGTTAAAAATAGGGAATCCACAATTTCCGCGCTGCGGTAGGAGTGGGAAATGTTACTAATTTGTTATCTTGGGAGAACCAAAAATGTCGATATTATTCCAAATTTCTTTAATATCTCTAGTTCTAGTGTCTTTTGTTCTAGTTGTTGGTGTTCCTGTAGCTTATGCTACCCCACAAAATTGGATTGAATCTAAAAAGCTACTTTGGGTTGGTTCTGGAGTTTGGGCTGCTTTAGTCATCCTAGTCGGAATATTAAACTTTTTTGTGGTCTAGACAACCGCTTCAGACTCAATCAGAAAGATACAATAATAACTAGTGGAGCAGAAAAAGCTGGATTGAAGACCATATTAAATCAGCTTTTCTGCTTTACTTTGTTAAAAAAAGAACTTCATTCCGAAGTTTATAGAAAATTAAGAGGCAGTCATGGCAGTTTTTGAGGGTACCTTTACTCAAACAGAACCTTTGCGGTTTGCATTGGTAATTGGTCGATTTAATGACCTAGTTACGGTTAAACTTCTAGAAGGGTGTCAAGATTGCTTAAAACGTCACGGTATAGACACCGACCCTCACGGTAATCAAGTTGATTATGTTTGGGTACCAGGAAGTTTTGAAGTTCCCTTAGTCGCTCGTCAATTGGCGCTCTCCCAACGTTATGATGCCATAATTTGTTTGGGTGCAGTGATTAAAGGGCAAACCCCTCATTTTGATTACGTATCCGCAGAAGTAGCTAAAGGTATTGCTGCTACAGGTTTTCAAACAGGTGTACCTGTAATTTTTGGCATTTTGACAGTGGATACCATGCAACAAGCTTTAGAAAGAGCCGGGATTAAGAGTAATCATGGCTGGGAATATGCGATGAATGCCTTGGAAATGGCTAGTTTAATGCGGCAATTACGCTCTAATTTAGCAGAACCTTATGCTCACTCCCAATCTTTACCAGCTGCTGTTCACGATGCTAGCGTCACCACTTTGATTCCACAATCAGAAAAGCTATAGCAGAGAGGGAGGCAGGGGGGCAGGGTGCAGGGTGCAGGGGGGAGGGGAGAGGCAGGGGGGCAGGGTGCAGGGTGCAGGGGGGAAAGGAAGAGGCAGGGGGGCAGGGTGCAGGGTGCAGGGGGGAAAACCGGAGATGGGGAGATAGGGAGATGGGGAGAATATATTTTAAATTCTCTTCTCCCCCTGCCCCCTGCCCCTTGTCCTCTTCTCCCCCTGCCCCCTGCCCCTTGTCCTCTTCTCCCCCTGCCCCCTGCCCCCTGCCTCTTTCCCTCTCCCAAAAATTTCTTTGCTTCAGGGGTTGACAAACTCTAATAAATCTGGCAAGATTGTATTCAGATGGAAGTCGCGGGTATAGCTCAGTGGTAGAGCGTCACCTTGCCAAGGTGAATGTCGCGCGTTCGAATCGCGTTACCCGCTTTCTGAAAAATACAATCTACTATTTTCTAGAGAAGCTAGACCCAGATATTTAATTGTGGGATAATAGTTTTGTACTTAATCAAAAAATACGCTCAAGTTATTAGATCGCTTGTGCAACCTCAAAAATCTGAAAAAATAGATTTAAATATAGAATACGCTTGTCCTTGTCGTCGTCGAGGAAAGTTAATTCCGATTGTGCTGACAGAAGCATTTGGATGCAATCACTGTCAAAAAATATTTGTTGTGGAAGATAATGGTTATATTCTGAGCGAACTTTCTACCAATTATCCCTACAAGCGGACTTGGCGCTGGAAAGGGAATAATTGGCATATGATCCATTCTCAGTTGACCAACACTTATCTACCAATATCACTGAGTATCATTTTATTGCTAATTATTATATCAGCATCATTAGCACTCCGATTAGTCAGTGGTTTTGGTATGATTGCTTGGGTTATAGTATCAATGCTGTTGGTAATTTTGCTAACGCTGATGGTCTGGCTTATTTACAGACGTTAATTTGAATGAGTGCTGAAGTTTTAGATGATTCTCCCGAACCAGTAAAAAGTGCTAAAAGCGCTTATCAAGCCTCCCTCAAGCTGGGAACGACCAAGGGAGCAGAACGGAGTCGTGCTGTGTTAGCGATGGCACAGACTCTGGAAAGCTCCTTTGATGATATTCTCGAAGCTAACACGTTGGATTTAGAAGCTAGTCGGGAAATGGCTGTACCAGAATTGATTTTAGACTGGCTCAAGCTCACTCCCTCCCGTCTAGGAATGACAGTCAAAATTCTGCGCCGTTTAGCAGGATTGTCAGATCCTTTACGACGAGTCAGGACTGCTGATTATCAACAGGAAGACTCTCAAAGTTACTCCCAGTTAATGCCTTTGGGAGTGATTGGATTTATTTATGAAGCATTTCCTGAATTGGGTGCGATCGCCGCTGGTTTTTGTATTAAGACTGGTAATAGCCTGATTTTAAAAGGTGGTACTGAAGCTAGTCATTCCAATACGGCGATCGCTGAAGTACTGCAAACCGCTATCAGCGAAGTGGGACTACCAACAGGTTCCATAGAACTAGTCACAGCAGAACATGGTGCGTCGATTCGGGATTTAGTCAGCTTAGACCAATATATAAATTTAGTTATCCCTTATGGGCGTTCTAGTTTAGTCCAACAGATAGTGAGACAGGCCACTTGTCCGGTCTTAAAATCAGCGATGGGTAACTGTTATCTTTACTGGTCGCTGAATGGGAGTTTGGAAATGTTGCGCTGGATTATACTGGATAGTCATGAAAGTGAACCAGATCCAGTCAACGCGATTGAGAAAGTATTAATCCATCGTCAAGCCTTACCATCTTCCTTAATTGTGTTGTGGAATAATTTAAAAGAAAAAGGCTTTGAACTCAGAGGGGACGAAGAATTAGTAGAAGCCTTTCCCCAATTACATCTAGCTAAAGATGGAGAATGGGGTACACCCTATTTAAATAAGACAGTAGCTTTTAAATTGGTGGATAGCTTAGAAATTGCGATCGCCTGGATTAATCAATATAGTAGTGGGCATGGACTGTATTGTGACCGACTCCTACCAAGAAAGTCGTCAGTTTGCGTTGGGAGTAAATACGGCTTCGGCTTATATTAATGCTTCACCACGATTTTATCGGAATCCCTCGCGGGGAGATGCAGTATTTTTGGGAATGTCTAACCAAAAAGGTCATCGTCGCGGGTTTATTAGTTTGGAGACACTGACCACGGTGAAGCATATTGTCCAGGGGAATGGACGGTTTTAACTAAATTAGGGCTTGCGGAGAAAGTCTTTTCGTGAGGGGATAGGATATCTGGAGGCTATCGCCACTAACCGTCATATAGCATGGCGGAAATACACGCTACCTGGTATATTATTTCTGAGTCTTAAAAATCAAACTAAAGGCAGAGTAGCTTCTACTCTAGAGAAATTTAATTATTCTCTAAAAGAAGATAAAATAAATCTCTCTGGTGGCGAGGAAAGCATTATATTTTTTGCTCTAGCACAAGCAGCTACTCCTCTGTTACTAGTATTGGATGAACCTACTAGCAATCTAGATGAAAGAAATATAGATATAATTTGGAGTCAACTACAGAAATTCCATGATGCGGGAGGTACAGTTTTACTTATTTCTCACGATAAGACGATTGGTGTAAAAGCAACAAAAAGTTTTGTATTGGAAAAAGGTCATTTAAGTTTAATTGTAGAAAATGATGATTTTATAGAAAAGCCCACACAAAAATCAATATTAACCTCAATTAACCCAAATCAATTAAGTTTCCATCACTGGATTTATCTTCTCTCAAAACATATTCACTTTAATCTTCTTCAAACCATACAAAATGATAATAATTATATAATTTTTGGATTTATATCTAGTATTGTATATGCTTTTTTACCTTCTTTTATTTCTAAAATAAATAATAGTGTAGATCCAAACGACTTATTTAAATATATTGCTGATAGTTACACATTTTACTTAACAATAGCTGCAACTTCCAGTACTGGAAGCAGTATCGCTATAGAACTTCAAAACCAAACTTTGACAAAGATTTTTAAAATTCTGCCATTACCTCCAATTATTTATTTGTCAGCCAAAGCTATTACTTCCTTAATTTTTGTTACTTTTTTTGTATTAGTAATGATGTTAGTTACATTAGTTATGGCAACAGCTGTTCCGCCTACTGCTAATCCCATTCCTCCTACTGTAGCTGCAACACCTGCACCAGCTGCGGTAAACCCTACCGCTTCTACTGTATTTTGATCCATATCTTTCTCCAAAGAATAACGTATTAGCTGAAATTAAGTTAGCTTTATTGACATTAATACACAATAGTAATAATACTAATAGGCATTGATCTGATATCTATGTAATTTACAGCAATATGGTCTGCAAAAAGACTGGTGTATATAGGTTTCAGCGATTTTGATATGTTGATTTATAGGACTATTTATACACAGTATAAATTTTATACCTTAGACCCATCACTAACTTTTTCCAGTAGAGAGAACTAGCCTTTTTATATTAATCACTGATAATTTTCTGTGTAGCCAGGAGTACTAAAATTGTATGCGTAGGCTGTTAATTAGTGGGTCTATAGTCAAGCAATGAAATCAATATGCATGGATTTGTAAAGTTCTCACACATTAAGAAATACAGTTAATTGGCTGTTCAAGAGCGGGATACAACCTTTTTAACTAAACCAACGTATTGTCTTTAATCTTCCTAAATATAATTACTTCTTTTTGGGTTACGATTCTTCTCTTTCTAAATTTAAGTTTCTCTTGTCTAGTCAATTCTAGAGCAATTAATTCATGAGCACGTTGTTCAATTTTGATTTGACTTTCTACAGGAAGTTCTTTAATTTTATCGCTCAAACTTTTACCCATTGTTTTAACCTTCCTCTTTTAATTTTAAAAGGTGATCTTTATATCGTGCATCAGCTTTTTTGATCAGTTGTTTATAAAAATGTTTTTGACTAACACCCGACTTATCCCCTGCTACCAATAATATTGCTTGTCTTTTTGGATCGAAAGCAAATGCTACACGCCATACACCATCATGAGCTAAAAAACGTAATTCTTTCATGTTGGCGTATTTTGAGCCATTAAGGGTGTCAACGTGAGGACGCTTAAGCTGTGAGCCGAATTCTTCTAATAATTTTGCTGTAGCAGCTAATTCCTCTCGTACCTCTATGGGTAAAGCATCAAACTCCGGCTCAAACTCATGATGAAATTCTACTTTCCATTCCACAGCCTATTATCACCAAAATATTAGATTTTTTCAACAGTATATCAAGTAATTATAGTAACAATCGCCTAATTCAACTCAAAGTCATAGTAACTTTTTATCGTATGTCTGGAGAATGATTATTCTAGGTCACGCTCTATTCGCAATTTGCAAATATTTTTAGTCACATATGGGGCGATTGCATTTATTAGCAGTTGCAGAAACATCTGAACTATGATATGCAAAGGATTTTAAATAAATTGTTAAATGCCTACTGAGAAACAAAAAACATACTTAGGACTAGCAATTGAAGATGGAGATGCCGAACTTAGGGGTATTTTTGTCATTTTTGAATCCAGAGCCTAAAATGTAATTAAACTTACGGGTTGGTAAAATGGTAACTGAAAAAAACTTAGAAAAAATATCCCCAACAACCACAGTTGTGGACTGGGAATCCTATAAACCACCGACAGATTTAATTTTTGATGATGGTGAACCCTTGGAATCAAACATAAACTAAGCAACGGCAAAGTCAGTATGTTTTCTTACATCTGATGGTTGAAATCCTAGAACTATTTGACTTTTAGGGATTCCATTGTTAACAAGAACATTGGCAATACCATCTTCTGTACCATCTCTTTGAATCCAGATTTTATCGTTGATAATATTGATATGGACTAAACAACCATGCACTCGTTGTTTATTTTCCCAGCCTAATGTCAGTAGTACGTAGTGATTGGCATTCTGATCGATAATTAATTGTCTTTCTAATTGACCATAAGCATAAGGTAGTTGAGCGTATTCCATTAAAATTCTTTGGATGATTTGGCGATAGTTATCTAAGGTATCCATTGCAAAATTAGCTCCTGTTCTGAGTCAAAGACTAATAAATAAAGACGCTGATTCTCTAATAATATTTTACCAATGGGTTCAGTAAATAATTCTGAATATGTTTGTTCACGAATGGCTAAGTACAAGCGGCGGTCTGGTTCCAATCGAGTGAGAATGTCGTAGTATAAGATATACTGACCTAGAGCATTTTCTAAGTCAGTGACGGGAGAAGCACCAATAAAACTTTTAATTTCTACTGCTATTTTATTGCCCATCTTTTCAGCAGCTATCAGTTTTTCTGCACCTAAATCAATATATAAGTCTCTTGTACCCCATTTTAAAATAAGTGGGTCTTTAGTGATATCCCAATTGTCTTTTAAAAGAGATTTCCTTACAATATCATGATAAAAATCTTTTGCTGGCATAAAAAAAGAATTATAACAAAGGAGCCAGTACAACAGTAACAAAAAACTAGCGAAACTCCTACAGGTGGTGAAAATTGTGTAGACTCCAATAACCGACAGTATAGAATGACTCGTTACCAATCTACCAGTTTAGTTATATCTTGAAGGAACTTAAGCATTTGACAATTTTTGCTGATTATGGGTGGTAGAATGGATATTGCTGTTAGGGGGTTGACACAATGGTAACTGAAAAAAACTTAGAAAAAATATCCCAAATGACCACAGTTGTGGATTGGGAATCCCATAACCCACCTACAGATTTAATTTTTGATGATGGTGAACCCTTGGAATCAAATCGTCACCGCATTGCGATGAATGTCCTGATTCGATCATTGCAGCAAGGTTGGGCTGACCGCAATGACTTTTTTACCGGGGGTAATATGTTTATTTACTACAGCACCACTCAAGCACATAACCGCGATTTCCGTCAACCAGATTTTTTTGCGGTGCTGAATGTTGATAACATTACCTCAAGGCTTGGCTGGGTAGTATGGGAAGAAAATGGTCGCTATCCCAATGTGATCGTGGAATTAACGTCACCATCTACAGCAGAAGCAGACAAGGGTGTAAAAAAAGATATTTACGAGCAGATTTTCCGTACCTCAGATTATTTTGTCTACGACCCCTTTGACCCCAGTTCTTTACAGGGATGGCATTTAGATGATGATATCCGATATCAGCCTTTAACCCCAAATGAACGTGGGTGGCTATGGTGTAGGCGTTTAGGGTTATGGTTAGGTACGTATGAGGGAACAATAGACAGAGAAACTGCGGTATGGTTACGGTTTTTTGATGTGGCTGGTAATCTGGTTTTGTTACCAGAGGAAGCTGCGATCGCACAAAAGAAAGTCGCTCTTTCACGAGCGGAAGTCGCTCTGGCACTAGAGGAAGCCGCGATCACACGAGCGGAAGTCGCTCTGGCACTAGAGGAAGCCGCGATCGCACGAACGGAAGCCGCTCTGGCACTAGAGGAAGCCGCAATCGCACGAGCGGAAGCAGCAAAGAAAAGAGCCGAAAATTTAGAGGCTCGGTTAAGGGAATTGGGAGAAAATCCAGATATTTGACACTTTTACCAGTGAGGCAAGAGCCTGTTAAATTGGTGTTAACCAATAACTAATTCCCTTGATAACTTTATTTTTAAAGCCAAACTTTGGTAAGTTTTCTGGAGTCCAACTCAGATAAGTCCAATGTGGAACATCATATTCTACGGTTTGAAACCAACCATTTTCATTTAAAGCTTTCCGTTGTGCTTGGTTAAATACATTTAAATCTATTGCTAGTCCCAAAAGATGTTGTGAGGTTCCCGGAGGTGCTACTGTACCCAAAATTCTAGTTTCTTTTCCTGTTTGTACTCTTAGTAAAGTTTGCTTATTTGCATATTTTTGCCAAAATCTTAAATTAGTAGCGAAACTACGTGTACAATCACCCCCACCATGACCTGATCTAAGAGAAAATTTCTGTAAACTCATGGCTTTATTTAATGCATCTGCTGCTGCTTTTTGTAAGAAACAGTCGTTAGTACCATTAACTTTTCCAATCATGAAGGTAGATTGAAACTTTTGAGTTTCTAGCTCGTTAGTAAAGATAACTTTTGGTGGTAATTTAATACTTGGGTCTTGATTCACAAAAACTGCACCGTAAGCACGTAATAAAATATATTCAAAAGTACCTGGTTGCGGTCTGGTAGTTAGTTTCTGATTAACTATAGAGAAAAAACGGTCTTGTTCATTTAATTGCTGGTTGGGAATAAATGGTGTCGGGGAAGAAGTTGCTGTGGTCTTTAGACAAGGTGATGAATTAGTATTTATGCATATATCTGCTGGTTGAGCGCTTTTGACTGGATTTTGCTGTGTAATTGCATGAGTAATAATTACTGCAAAAAACATGAAAATGGCGATCGCTACCGAGAGAAAAGTAGTTTTTAGCAGACCTGGTTTCATTTGCTGACGATTTAATTAGATGATTTTATGTTCAATCATATTCTAAAAACAGGGAGCAGGAACTAGGAATGGAAATTTATTCTGACTCCTTGGTAACAAGATGATCGCTTTGTCCACCATAGGAATCACTAACTAAATGACCATCTTCCATGTATATAATTCGGTCAGCAATATCTAAAATTCGATTATCGTGGGTAACCAGCAAAATTGTACAGCCTTGTTCTTTGGCTAATTTTTGCATTAGTTCCACCACATCACGACCAGATTGTTTATCAAGTGCTGCGGTGGGTTCATCAGCTAAGACTATTTTCGGTTGATTTACTAAAGCGCGAGCGATCGCAACTCGTTGTTTTTGTCCACCGGATAAATTATCTGGGTAATAATCGAGTCGATTTCCTAATCCCACTGCTTCTAACATAGCTTGAGAGCGACTTAGCATTTCTGGGGGAGAAATTTTCGGTTGTACTTCTAAACCCATTCGCACGTTCTGAATTGCGGTTAAACTACCATGTAAGTTATGCGCTTGGAAGATATAACCGTTATTCCTTCGTATCTGTGTAAGCTTTTTTTCCTTAGCACCACAGAGTTCTTGACCCAAAACCCGTAAACTACCCGATTGCGAAGAACGCAGTCCACCTACTAAGGTTAGTAATGTAGTTTTACCAGACCCAGAAGACCAGTCATAATCACAATTTCCCCAGAATTAATTTCTAAGTTGATATTAAATAAAACTTGTTTACTGAGTTGACCAGTACCAAAATAATGATCTAGATTTTGAATGGAAATTACTGAATGCATAGCATTTAATGATTGGTAATTTATGATTGTTAACTATATCAATTGTCAGTTTGTAGGGGCGTATTGCCATACGCCCCTATTTATGTGTACATGATAGCCTCCCCATCCTCTTGTTAAAACATATCAGCAGGGTCAGCTGATTGCAATTTTTGAGTTGCGATTATTCCCGAAAAAGCACACATGATTATGGTTAATAGTAAAACTATCAATGCTCTCATTACCGTCATATATATGGGTAAATTCGTCGCATTTGCAGCTAATTTATATAATCCTAAAGGAATTATCAAGCCGGGAATAAAACCCAATACAGCTAAGATAATTGCTTCTTCAAAAACGACGGTTAATAGATAGAAATTATCATAGCCCATTGCTTTAAATGTAGCATATTCCTTAAGATGAGCATTAACATCAGTGGAAAGTACTTGATAGACAATAATCACACCGACTATAAATCCCATTGATACACCCAAACTAAAAATAAATCCAATCGGACTTTCTTTCTTCCAAAAATCTTCTTCAAATTTGACAAATTCTTCTTTGGTGAAAACTTTCACATCCTCTTTTTGCAAATGCTTTTTTAAATCTCCTACTACTTGTTTTACATCATATCCCGGTTGAATATTAATCAATCCCAGATTTATACTTCCGGCTTGTCTTTTGGGAAATACTCTTAAAAAATTCTCGTCACTAGAAACTAATGTTCCGTCTGCTCCAAAAGATGCACCTAATTTAAATAATCCATTAATGTTGATGGTGCGTTTATCTATTTCTGTGGTGACATTTTTACCTGAGTCAATTTGGTTAAAAACTTGTTTGTATTCACCTCTAGCTCTCCGGTCAAACAGGAAAGTGTCTGGGAGTTTAATTTGATCTAATTGGTTATTAACCTCTAGGATGTTAAGAGCAGGTTCTTCAGGATTAAAAGCAATTGCTTGGACTGTGGTTTTGCGATGAGTTTGCGGATTCTTCCAGGTAACTAAACCGATATACATGGGTGTGGCTGACTTTACACCTTGTACATCAGCAGCTTGTAACAGTCGTCTGCGGGAGAAGGTCGCAATATTCTGCATATTCCGACTTTGGGGACTGATGAGAACTATGTCTGCAATTAAAGCCCGATTCAGACGTGTATTACTATCATACAAAGCATTCTGAAAACCTAGTTGCATAAACATGAGAACATCAGCAAAGGCAATTCCTGATAAAGCAACTAATAACCGACTTTTATGATGTTTAAGTTGTAACCACCCTAAAGGAGTGCGTCGTTGTAGTTCGGAAATGAATGCGGTCATAACTCAATAATTGCTTTCACTTGTAAATTGGTAAATTTGGTGGCTTTCTCGCTAGATGCTGAATCTAGTGCTACATTGACTTTGACAACTCTGGAGTCAATATTTTCACTAGGGTCAGCGTTAATGATGTTCTGACGTTCTACTTTCCAACCCACCCAGTCCACTTTTCCCTGTAAATCACTAGGGAGAGAGTTACTGGATATTTTCACTGTTTGTCCTGGTCGGATTTTATTAACATCACTTTGATAAACTTCAACAGATACATACATCTGATTGGTTTGTCCAATTTCGATAATGCCTTGATTGGATACCATTTCCCCCGCACGGGTGAGAATCTCGAAAACGACTCCATCTTGAGGAGAATAAACATAAGCTTGGTCTAAATTGGCTTTTGCTTGTTTAGCTGCGGCTAATGTCCGGTTAACTTCGGCTTTAGCTGCGGCTATATCCACTGGACGTACTTCTGCGATCCGGTTTAAGTTGGCTTCCGCAGAACTAACTTGCTTAATACCTGTGGCATTTATTCTGGTGAGGGCAGTTTTGGCTTCGCTGACTTGCTTACTACCTGTACGATCAATTCTGGTGAATGTTGCTTTGGCTTCTTGCAATTGTTGGGTGATGGTATCAACACTCAAGCGTTTGCTATCAAATAAAGAGCGGGAAGATGCTCCTTGTTGGTAGAGTTTCTGATAGCGTTGCAATTCTATTTCTGCATTTTTTAATTCTGCTTCCAGTTTCCTAATCGTTGCTTGTTGTGCACTCTTTTCACCTTGCCATTGAGCTTCTAACCTGGTAATAGATTGTCTTTGCTGGGTTTCATCTCCTAGTTTTTGTGCTTCTATACGGGCAATTTCCGATTTTTGGGCTTGTATTTCCCCTAATTTCGCCCCTGCTTGCACTTTATCTAGATTTACCTGGGCAACTTTGATGGCTTCTTGGGATTCTTGCCAAGCTGCTTGCAGGCGATCGCGATTATCTAAAATGGCAATAACTTGTCCACTTTTAATTTTATCTCCTTCCTTCACCAACAGTTTCTCGACTCGACTATTTTGACCAGATGTGGGTGCAGAAAGTTTGATGACTTTGCCTTTTGGCTCCAGTTTGCCTAAAGCAGTGACTGTTTTCACAGAATTGATCCGATTTTTAGCGGCTTCAGTGGCTATATTTGCCTGTGATTGCACTTGCCAAAATTGATAACTTTGAATGCCGATGATTCCTAAACTTGTGGCTAGTACCAGCATGATTATTTGACGAGAGTTAGGTTTGAAGACTACAAACCCTTTAGCGCCTGCATCATGTACCATTATGCATCCTCGGGAATATTTAGCGCGGTTAACTAAACTAATCAGTTTAATTAGTCTATAACTAAACTAAACGGTACATTATAATAATGTCAAGACGGAAGCGAAAATTTCACCCATTCGGGTGAACAGTTGACATATAACTGGTTTCTTGGTTTAAGGTTGATAATTATGAGCAGAAAAAAGCAACAAGCAGAAGAAGATCATTCAGACCGTGTGCTATCAGTGAAAAAGTTGATGCCATTCTGGGTGGTGCAATGCAAGAGTTTTTGGTCAACGGTTATGCTGCAACCACAATGGATCGAGTCACAGCAGTTGCTGGAGTATCAAAAGCAACCGTATATAGTTATTTTCAGGATAAGGAAAGATTATTCGCTAAGTTGATTGAACAACTAGCAGAACGTGCTTATCAAGTAATATTCAATTCCGAAGAACCACAATTTTTAGAAGGGGAACCCCAGGTTGTATTGCGTCGCATCGCTTTAAATTTTTTAGATGAAGCAGTTTGCGAACCAATTTTCATGAATTTCGTGAGATTGATTGTAGGTGAATCGGGGAGATTTCCATTACTAGCGCAAATCTTTTTAGAGAAGGGAGACAAAAGGGTTTTGGGATTTTTGACTGAGTATTTTGTCCATCATCCTGAATTAGAACTCCCTGACCCAGAAGTAGCAGCACGGATGTTTCTGGGCACTATAGTACATTTTGCTATTCTGCAATATATGTTACATGGCGAAGAAATTTTACCGATGGAGCGCGATCGCCTGATTGATAGCTTAATTCAGTTATTAACTAGATATAAAACTACTGAAAATGTAATTACAGAACCATATTCAGGGACAAGACATAAATCTCCCAGACGTCAACGTAATGCTGCTGGCAAATTTCAGCCAGATTATCAGAGTGAACCGAAAAAATTGCGATCAATTAGAATCACCAATACAGCTTGGGAAAAATTGGCAGAACTAGCTGCTAAAAATAATTTAACTCGCAGCGAAATGATTGAGATTTTTGCTCGGAATGGTTCTTTAGAACATGAGGGGTTAGAAACCAGCGAGGGGGAATTAGATATACATGGTGAAACTTGACCTTTTAACCAAGAGCAAAGCCGTTAAACTGGCGTTTATAACTACCCGGTTCGCTAATTTAAAAAGAGTTACAAAAAAGAACTATACTGAAACGAGGATTGCCACAAATAAGTAAAGGTAGGTTCGGTGTGATAGATAATCAACGCATAATTGTCAACACGCCAGCCGTTGGAGCCAGACAAACCCGGTAAACCGACTCCAAAAACCCTTCCACAAATACAACAAATAGGAGATGTATAGTGACAGAACAGGATTTATCATTACAACCCAGCGATGGAGTAGCTTTCATCGTAGAAACCAAGGATAACCTCGATTTGGCGACATTACGTACCCAACTCTTGCACTTTTCCAGAACAGAGGGAAATTGCGAAGTCGAAAAACTATTTGAGTCTGAAAATAGCGACCTCGCACGCTTTGCTATCGTGCGTTTTCCCAGCGCAGACTCTGCAATCTCAGTATCACCGTTCGATTTGGTCTATCAGTTAACCGATGAAACCAATATTGCGTCAGTAATGCCATTCTTTTTACAGGAGCCATCAGTTGATTTAGGAGAAATACACCCTGATTTTGCTGAAAAATATAATGATATTTGTTGGACTAAAGACCGTTACCCCGAGGATCACGGGTGGCATCTTAAGCAGATGCGTGTATATGAGGCATGGGAATTGTCCAAGGGAAAGGGAGTTCTCATTGGGCATATCGACAGTGGTGTGACTGAACACCAGGAGATCAAAGACAGTTTTAAAATAGAACTTGGTAAAAACTTCGTTGAGAAATACAAGCAACCCTGGGATGTTTTACATAAGAGACAATCTCTGATGCTAAAATCAGGACACGGAACTGCTACGTGCAGCCTGGCTGTTGCTAATCGAAAAGATAAAGATACACAAAATTTTCGAGGAACCGCTCCTGAAGCTCACATAGTGCCATACCGCGTATTTCACTCATTGCCTATCGTATCTATGTGTAACGCGCATAATATCGCAAAAGCGATTGAAGCGGCGAGCCAAACCTGCCAAGTCATCTCCATGAGTTTCGGTGGACTTCAGCGTTTTCGTTGCATAGAGAAAGCTATAGAAGAAGCCACTAAAAGAGGTATCATTTGCGTAGCGGCGGCTGGTAATGTGGTGATTGGTAATCTGTCGGTGACCTATCCGGGTTGGGATAAGAACTGTATTGCAGTTGCGGGGACTACACCTGATGCTACCAAATGGGAAGGTTCATGCAGGGGAAAAAGTGTAGCCATTTCTGCACCTGCTACAGCTGTATATTGTGCGCGGCGAAATTATATAGATGACCCACTCGATCTTGTGAAAGCTGGTTGCGGCGGCACGTCGTATCCGACTGCTTGTGTTGCTGGTATCGCAGCGCTTTGGCTCTCTCATCACGGGCGAGATAATCTTGTTAACAAATTCGGAGTCGAGAATCTGACGCGAGCATTCAAGACTATGTTGCGTAAAACGGCTTACTGTCCAAGTAACTGGGACACAGATAATTTCGGAGCAGGCATTATTAATGCAGCTGCTCTACTCACGGAATCCCTCCCTTCAAGGCAAAATCTGATCGCAGACACAGCAGAAGTCTTTGAATCCTTCGAGGCGCAGGTTTGCCATGCGCTGAGGGAGCGAGGAGTTGCTCCGGAAAAAGAGGAAAGCATTGACAACGAATTCATCCAGCGCTACGGAAATGAAATCCTCTTCCTCCACCCATACCGCGTGAAAGAGAGCGAATTCCCTAATAAAACCCCGTTGATGTCGTTGGAGTTGAAATCTGCTCTTGCCAAAATGAACAGATAAGAGAATGGGGGGTAGATATAGCTAAGATACTGTTGGCGAATTTATCAAACTCCTATTCATAGGTTAATCTAAATCACGACATAATAAGGGTTATCAGCGATTTTGAGGAATTCGCCAACAATATGCCGTAGGCAATCGCCCTAGTAACTATGGTATTAACAGCATGGAAATCTTCTATCCCACCGCTTACTTACATGACCGCTAAAGTTCTACCTAGAGTTGCAAAAATCAGAATCGTAATGTAAACAATAATTCAACTATTTGTAACATAACGCTACAAAAATAATGTTTCCCATAAACCAAGATAAAACATACGACTGTGCAGTTTGAACCATTTGAATCTCATGTTCGACATACTTCTTAATAAATCACCAGAGTAAACACAAAACGTTCTAATCTAAAAATTAACTGGGTTAATTAACTGGCAGTTTTGTAGGCCGAACTTTGAAAAGCATATCTCTAAGGATATGTCAAGCCTCAAAGCAACCCAGACTTAACACATAAACTTTTTATGATGGGAGTTTTACTAATCTAATGAGTGTTAAGGCAAGTGGTGGAAGCTCAGTTGCGCGTCCGCAACTCTATCAAACCCTAGCTGTAGCAACAATTTCCCAAGCCGAGCAGCAAGACCGCTTTTTGGGAACAGGGGAACTAAATGAACTATCCAGCTATTTTGCGTCTGGTGCAAAGCGTCTAGAAATTGCCCAAACCCTGACGGAAAATTCTGAGATTATCGTATCTCGTGCAGCTAACCGGATTTTTGTGGGTGGTTCCCCAATGGCTTTTTTAGAAAAGCCCAGAGAACCAGAATTAGTCCTGGCTGGTGCTAATGCACCAAATGTTCAAGAAGGGATGAAGCTAGGCACAGTTACTTATGTGGAAACTCGTGGTGGGTTCCTAGAAAACTTACGCTCTATTTTCAACACTTCTCCCAGTGCTTCAGTACCTGCTGGTTTTAGACCCATTAACGTCGCTCGTTATGTCCGCTAGTAACATGGCTAAGAGCTTACGGGATTTATCCTGGTTCTTGCGCTATGCTACTTACGCAATTGTGGCTGGTGACCCCAATATCATTTCGGTGAATACCAGGGGTTTACGGGAAATAATTGAAAATGCTTGTTCTGGTGAAGCAACTTTGGTGGCTTTACAAGAAATTAAAGCCGCATCTCTTTCCTACTTCCGGAAAGATGCTGTAGCTACCGAAATTGTGTCTCAGTACATGGATGTATTGTTGACCGAATTCCAAGCCCCCACACCTTCCACCAAAGTCCGTCAACGTCCTTCGGATGACCAACAAGGTTTACAACTACCGCAAATTTATTTTATTGCGGCAGAACGTCGTCCTAAGTTTGTGATGAAGACTGGTTTATCTGTCAGCGAAAAAAATGAGGTGATTAAAGCCGCTTATCGCCAAGTTTTTGAGCGGGATATTACCCGTGCTTATAGTTTGTCAATTTCTGACCTAGAATCTAAGGTCAAAAATGGCGATATCTCCATGAAGGAGTTTATTCGCCGTCTTGCTAAATCTCCTCTTTACCAAAAACAGTTTTACCAGCCTTTTATTAACAGCCGAGTTATAGAGTTGGCTTTCCGTCACATTTTGGGACGTGGGCCAAGTAGCCGTGAAGAAGTTCAAAAATACTTTCGATTATTTCTAATGGTGGTTTAGCTGCTTTAGTTGATGCTTTAGTCGATTCTCAAGAATACGGCGACTACTTTGGTGAAGAAACAGTTCCCTACATTCGGGGTCTGGGGCAAGAAGCACAAGAATGTCGCAACTGGGGATTACAACAAGACCTGTTTAACTACAGTGCGCCTTTCCGCAAAGTTCCTCAGTTTATTACCACTTTTGCTGCTTACGATCATCCATTACCAGACCAACACCCTATGGTTCTGGAAATGACCCTCTAGAAATTCAATTTGGAGCGATTTTCCCGAAAGAAACCCGCAACCCCAGCAGCAGTCCTGCACCTTTTGGCAAAGATACCAGACGGATCTTGATTCATCAAGGACCTGGTATTAATAACCAACATGGTAACCCTCAAGCCAGAGGTATTGCACCTGGAACTCTTGGTGCTAAAGTCTTCAAATTAGACCAATTACCATGGAACATTGGTAAAAAGGGTGTTAAGGGTGCCAGTGTCAAATTCTCGGAAAGCTCTACTCAAGCAGTAATTAAAGCTATTTATCTGCAAGTTTTTGGTCGGGATGTTTATGAAGGTCAGCGCCTAAAAGTATGCGGAAATTAAGCTGGAAAACGGCGAAATTTCCGTGCGCGAATTTGTGCGGATGTTGGCGAAGTCGGATTTATTCCGCAACATGTATTGGACATCGTCTCTATGTATGTAAAGCAATTGAATACATTCACCGTCGTTTATTAGGTCGTCCTACTTACGGTCGTCAAGAGAACAATAAGTATTTTGACATTGCCTCCAAGAAAGGCTTCTATGCCGTAGTTGATGCCATCATTGACAGCTGGAATACACCGAAGCTTTTGGTGAAGATACTGTTCCTTATGAACGCTATCTAACTCCTGGGGGTCAAGCTTTACGTCAACTTACGCGTTGGTAGTATTCGAGAAGATTTAGGTGCAAAAGTTGAGCAGGAAGTAACTCCTCGCTTTGTGGAATTGGGTGCAGTGACAGAAAATCGCACTGAACCAGATATTCAGTTCCGCATTCACCAAGGTGTTACTAAGCAACGCGAACAAACCAAGGTCTTTAAGCTGACTGAGTACTGTTGATAAAGCCGCCGTCGAAGCTTTGGCTGGTGCTGCTTATCGTCAGATTTTCGAGCGGGATATAGCTCCTTTTGTGACTAATGACGAATTTACCGAATTAGAAAGCAAACTCGGAAATCGGGAAATTACGGTGAAGGAATTTATTGAAGCTTTAGGTTACTCGACTCTGTACCTGAAGGAATTCTATACACCTTACCCCAACACCAAAGTCATTGAGTTGGGAACTAAGCATTTCTTGGGACGTGCCCCCGTTGACCAAGCTGAAATCCGTAAGTATAACCAGATTTTGGCAACCCAAGGGATTCGCGCCTTTATTGCCGCTTTAGTTAATAGTGTTGAGTATAACCAAGCGTTTGGTGAAGATACTGTTCCTTATCGTCGCTTCCCCACCTTACCCGCTGCTAACTTCCCCAATACTGAAAAGCTCTATAACCAACTCACCAAGCAAAATGATGATGTGGTTATACCTAGCTTTAAGACCGTTAAGCCTCGGATTAAGTCGGAAAATACACCGTTGTTAGCTCAGGCGATCGCCGACGTAGCTGCACAAGCCAAACAAATTGATCGAACTCAACCCTTGTTTATTGAATTGGGTCGTTCTTTCAGTAATGGTAGTGGACAATCGGTAGAAGTGGGTGTAGGTACAAGTCGTCGTAAACCCATTAGAATTTATCGACTCACCAACGGTACAAACCAACCAGAAAGACAATCGGTAATCAATGCCATTTATTGTCAGGTATTGGATGTATTTAGCGGTCAAGTCCCCGATTACTATCGCCGAACTGAACTAGACAGCAAATTGCGGAACGGAGAAATTTCCGTGCGGGAGTTTGTCCGGGAACTAGCTAGTTCAGAGATATATCGCAAACGCTTCTATACCCCCTATCCCAACACCAAAGTGATTGAATTCCTATTCCGTCACTTATTGGGACGTGCACCTGCGACTCAAGGCGAAATCCGTCAGTACAACAAGCTACTGGCTGATGGTGGTTTAAGAGCCGCTGTAGAGGTAATTGTCAACAGTCCAGAATATGCTCGTTACTTTGGTGAAGATGTGGTTCCTTACCCACGCTTCCCATCTCTACCCGCAGGTAACTACTTGGGTAGTGTTCAAGCCGCAGCTGATTTGGTGAAACAATCTTGGTCTAGTTTGTCTCCGGCTGTATTAACAGGACGAGCTAGCCATCATTAATCGGGGAAACCTGATGGATTAGAGGGGTAGAGATGCTGGCAAGAATCCAGCTTTCTACCCCTTTTTTCCCGGCGGGGATGAACCAAATCTGAAAATGAATGTTACAAACTATTAAGAGCAGTCATAAATGCTCAACATAATGCCGGAAAATATTTTTCGGAAGGTAAGTGAGTTTTCCCGCTTGTGTTTTAGATATTGACTCAAGTCAAGATAAAAAACACTAGTTATGGCAGTTTGTCAACTGTTATCTCGAAAAAAAGTAGAAAACAAACTTTACCGTCAACCAATTTCAAGTCACACCAGTTTAATCAAATTCTGGTTTCATTAGTTTTGGAGGAATCCATTAATGAGTATCGTCACGAAGGCTATCGTGAATGCTGATGCTGAAGCCCGCTACCTCAGCCCCGGCGAATTAGATCGGATCAAGAGCTTTGTTTCTGGTGGCGCACAACGTCTCCGCATCGCTCAAATTTTGACCGACAACCGCGAGCGTTTAGTTAAGCAAGCTGGTGACCAACTGTTCCAAAAACGCCCTGACGTTGTTTCCCCCGGTGGTAACGCTTACGGTCAAGAATTGACTGCTACTTGCTTACGCGACATCGACTATTACCTCCGTCTCGTTACCTACGGTATCGTTTCTGGTGATGTTACCCCCATCGAAGAAATCGGTATTGTCGGTGTTCGTGAAATGTACAAATCCTTAGGCACTCCTATCGCTGGTGTTGCTGAAGGTGTTCGTGGTTTAAAGAGCGCTGCTTCCACTCTTCTTTCTGTTGAAGACGCGGCTGAAGCTGGTTCTTACTTCGACTACGTAATCGGTGCTCTCCAGTAGGATTCAACCTGTTTCTCCCATCAGAAACAGAATTCTTCCCATAGTCCTGAAAACTAAGGAAATAACAACATGGACAAGACGCAATTACCTGCTGTAATCAACTCTGCTGATGTTCAAGGTAAATACCTTGACATCGCTGCTTTAGAAAAGCTCAAAGGCTATTTCGCCTACTGGTGAACTGCGCGTTCGTGCTGCTAGCACCATCAGCGCTAACGCTGCGGCAATCGTTAAAGAAGCTGTAGCTAAATCCTTGTTGTACTCTGATATCACCCGTCCCGGTGGTAATATGTACACCACCCGTCGTTATGCTGCTTGCATCCGCGACTTGGACTACTACCTCCGTTATGCTACCTATGCTATGTTAGCTGGCGATCCTTCCATCTTGGATGAGCGTGTACTTAACGGTTTGAAAGAAACCTACAACTCCTTGGGTGTACCCGTGGTTCTACAGTTCAAGCTATCCAAGCTATCAAAGAAGTAACTGCTAGCTTAGTTGGTGCTGATGCTGGTAAAGAAATGGGTGTTTACTTAGACTATATCTCCTCTGGCTTGAGCTAGGAGTTAGATTCGCACTTAATAATTTAGGTGCAGTTTATTAAGGTCTGGAAATCAGTTATGAGTGCTAGAACGCTCTATTGCCTATAAGCATAAAATCTATGCCGATGAGTGTTAGCGCTCTGGTATTGATACCTAATTTCCAGCTTTGCAATCAATAATTTTAAAGATTTGCACTCAAAATTTTGAGATAAAAAACTTTCCAACATACAGGAGATATCAAACACATGTCCCGTCTGTTTAAAATTACTGCTCTTGTTCCCAGTCAAACTCGCATTCGCACCCAACGCGAATTACAAAATACCTACTTCACCAAGTTGGTTCCTTATGAAAACTGGTTTCAAGAACAACAACGTATTCAAAAAGCTGGTGGTAAAATTGTTAAAGTAGAATTAGCTACTGGTAAGCAAGGTACTAATGCTGGTTTAGCTTAATTCATATAAAGCAAAAGTTTATTTTACTGAGTTTTTCAGAGGTCAATCAAGACCTCTTTTTTTAATTCAAAATTCAAAATTCAAAATTAAATACAGCACTCGCACGAGACTGTTAATTTTGACTCTTACTAACTTAACTAAGTTCATGTTAAATTCTTGGAGCAGGCAAGATGCCTGCTCCACGGCTAAAAATAGCATTAGCCAATTACAAATCCAACTAAGTTTGTGCTAAATCCGTGGAGCGGGCATCTTGCCCGCTTGACCTACAGTATTAATTGTATTATCCGATTCTACTTATTTCCTAAATCATCAGAAAGAAGCTCCGGTGCATAAAAAACACCTGTAAATATGATGCTTCTATCACCGTAGCTTCTAAATTTACAAAGAAGTGTAAACTTAATCCTGAATTTGCATAAACTCCTGGATTAACTCAGATAAATCTAATGGAAGACTTATTACAGAAGTTGGAAAAGTGAAACTCTCTCACCAGTCCAAGATTAAGGGAAGACAAGAATGGACGCTTTTTTCCCTTAATCTCTTTTCAAGAATGTAGCCAATGATTAGTCTCTGACCATCAACCAACATCTTGTATTTTGGTTTTACCGCGAGAGTTGCTAATTCTACCTCTTTTTTTCAGTACACGTCGGAGTCGGTCAGGACTGAGAAAAACTTGTCGGTCAGAAGCTAATTTTTTGGCTAGTTGTTTAGAGTTATAAGCTTGTGGCTCTTGTACTAAACAATTTTCTAAATAAAGTAAATCTGATTCGGAATAGCGGGGCTTTCCTCCTCGACCTGGAGCATCCCATAATCCTGCTAAACCCATTTTTTCCCAACGATGAAGGGTTTGACGTACCGTGGAAATAGCCCAGTTCAAACCCTGAGCAATTTGCTCATTCTTAAGACCACGAGCATTCAACAGCAAAACCTGCGCTCTATCTCTTGTCCGTTGAGGAACTTCTTTGGCTCTCCTCAACTCTTCCAGAGTTTGCTTTTCGTCTTCATTTAAGATAATTCTCAATCGACATCCCATAGTTGATATTTTCCCCAAAGGTAGTTGGCATCTTTCTGTTTGTTCACGCCTTTATACTTGCAGGCAATTGTATAATAACACACCGTCAATAACTTAACCAATAGGATTAAGGATGCCGAACTCTAGCCTAAAGTCTGCTGTGCAAGAAGTATTAGCATGATGAACATTTATTCTATCAAAGGTAGCAATTTATAAATAGTCTAGGAAAGTT
Source organism: uncultured cyanobacterium (assembly GCA_963766435.1). Taxonomy (GTDB): domain Bacteria; phylum Cyanobacteriota; class Cyanobacteriia; order Cyanobacteriales; family Nostocaceae; genus CAVXZH01. The sequence continues at coordinate 1,047,545 of CAVXZH010000005.1, read as the reverse complement.
ATGTCAGGATAACTTTACCCAAAAATAACTTTAGCTGTGGAAAAGCGACGCTGTATTTCATGATCTGATCGTGAGTAGACACAACTATGTTTACACAGACTAATGTATGATCATTGTGTTCCTATTGAACAATGGTAAATATACTGAATTAAATAATCAGTAATTGCGTATTGATACCAATCATCAATCATATTGCATAAGTATTGAATTGTGATGTGTAAAAGCATTTTATTTTCTACGTACTGAGTCTTTATATAAAAAAGGCTTGGAATATATACCAAGCCCAAACTTCACTCAGGGTAAAAATATGTTCTATCTTACTCAAGAAAATTTCCTCAGGCATCCTTCTGATGGATGATTTACCTCAAATGGGGAGGGAAGAGGCAAGGGGGCAGGGGGAGATGAGGGGGATTTTTTCAATTCTCTTTCCTCCTCTGCCCCTCTGCTCCTCTGCTCCTCTGCCCCTCTGCCCCTCTGCCCCTCTGCCCCCTGCCCCCTGCCCCCTGCCCCCTGCCCCTTTTCCTCTTTCCCCCTATTCCCTGTTCAATTAATAATGTGTACCTGTTTTACGATGGTTAATAGCCGTTACAGCATCAGGTTGGATTAATTTTCCGTTATCAACAGCAGCATATACTACCCAATGGTCACCACATTCCATCCGTTGGCTAACTGAACATTCTAAATAAGCTAAGGCATCGGTCAGAACTGTACAGCCATTATCAGCAATGATGGTGGGAAAATTAGCAAATCGGTCTTCCCCAGGTGCAAAAGACTTGCGGAAATGCTTCATATAGTCTATATGATTCTCTTCCGGTAGGATATTTAAGATAAATTTGCTACCTGGATACATTAACGATTCAATCGCTCTTTCTTTCGCGATCGCCAATGGTTAATCCCGGAGGATTAAAAGTCGCTTGAGAAACCCAAGCCCCTAACATCCCGGTGGAAACTTCTCCCAATTTAGCACTAACGACACAAACAGAACCGACAATCCGACCAGCAGCTTGCTCTACGGTCGTTGCAGCTGATTGAGGGACACGAACTTTTCTAGATTTTTTCAAAGTTTGAGCAAAATCTGTCCCAACTTCTTCACAAAGTTTCAGCATCACATCATCAGGTTTAAACTTAGCTTTTAAAGTTTCAAAGCCAAATTTAAATCCAGCATTGCGAAGTTTACCTTCAATTAAATCAAAGGCTTCACCACTCCAACCATATGAACCAAACACTCCCGCTAATTTACTATTGTCACCAATAGTTAACACAATTCCTAAAGCGGTATGAATGGGTGTCGGTGCATGACCCCCAATGGTGGGAGAACCAATGATAAAACCATCAGACTGTTCCAAGCTGGTGTGAATTTCATCTGGGGTCGCAAATTCGCAGTTAATCGTTTTTACCGCGACACCACCTTTGGTTAATCCCAAGGCGATCGCCTGAGCTAAAATTGCCGTGTTACCATAAGCGGAAGCGTACAGCAAAGCCACGGAAATTTCCCGCTCATTTTGAGAACGACTCCATTCACCATATGATTTAGTCAACTCAATTAAGCTAGTGCGTACCAAAGGTCTCATGACCCACAGCATACATTCTCACCTGCAAATCAGAGATTTTCTCTAAAGCAGCTTGAACATGAGTAGCATGGGGAGCCATTAAGCAATTAAAGTAATAGCGTTGGTCTTCCTTAAACGCTTCCCAATTGTCATCAAAGACTTCATCACTACAGATATGAGCACCAAATAGCTTATCTGTATACAGAATTTGAGTTTGTTGGTCGTAACTACAAAGACCTTCTGGCCAACGGGGACTAGGAATAGGGAAGAATTTTAAAATATGACCCTGACCTAAATCGAGAATTTCCTTACCCCGCATCACCAAGACCTTAATATCTTGATCTACAAAAGCGGCTCGGACATTAGCAGCACTAGGAAGAGAACAAACAAAAGTAATGTGGGGTGCTAATTCTAAAATTGCTTTTAAAGTAGCAACACGAGTAGGATTAAAATGACCAAGAATCACATAATCCAACTTGCTTAAATCTAGAGTTTTTTGCAAAGCCTCTAGATAAATTTCCGTGAAACTTTCTGGGGCTGGGTCAATCAGTGCAGTTTTATCGGCTGTAATTAAATAGCTATTGGAAGTAGTACCTCTTTCCAGTGCATATTCAATTTCAAACCGCAGACGTGACTTACTACGTGCTCTGATTACCTGAGTATTAGTAGCAATAGATAAAACTTGGACGTCGCGTGGTTTGGCATCGTTCATATATAGGAGTCCGCTTTGATTTTTGAAATTACAAAATAGGGTATCTGCACCTGAAACTCCTCTATTCCCTATTACCAGTTTTCATCAAAAACTGCTTGTTTGATGTTAGTAATAACTGCCAACTTTTCGATGACGAACTGCTGTTAAACCATCAGGATTAGACACACGTCCATCCTGAATAGTACAATATAAAATCCAGTGGTCACTACATTCCATGCTGCTGGTAACTTCGCATTCCATATATGCCAGCGCATCAGTTAAAATTGGACAACCATTTTTGGCAATTTGGGTTTTGACTCCAGCAAATCTATCCGCACCAGGAGCTAAACGCTTGAGAAAATGCTTTTTCAGTTCTTGAAAATTTCCTTCTCCCAACACATTGAGAACAAATTCATCCCCCACCCGGATTAAGGAATCAATCGCTCTATCTTTCGCCACCGCAATAGTAAATCCTAGCGGTTGTAAACTAGCTTGTGCGACCCAAGAAGCTAGCATGGCACTACTAACATCACCTTTCTTGGCGGTAATAATATACAATCCATTACTAATCCGACCTAATGCTTTTTCTAGATTGACATCAAGGGATTTAATTTGCTTGATGTTGCGTTCCCGCATCAATAATTGTCCTAAGTCTGTACCGGCTTCTTCACAAAGTTGGTATGTAGATACACTAGGAACGTCTTTAATCCGAATCGCTGGGAAAGCTTCTTTTATTCCCAAATCAATAAACTTACGTCTTAGGGTGTCGATAGGTTCATCATCCCCACCGTAACTTTCAAACAAACCTACTACCTGCTTATCTTTCGCTACAGCTAGTAGGGAACTTATCCCCGCTTGAGCAGCAATAGCTGTGGTGGAAGGCATTCCAATAATCATCCCGGATGCTCTACCAGCTAGCTCTTGAATTTCTTGGATTCCGGCTGTGGCTAAATCCATCATTTCAATACCCACACCCGTTTTTTGGATGCCTTCACCGATAGCATGGATCAGGCGATCGCTATATCCATATTCAGAAACATAAAACAAGGCAGCGGTAGTTTCCGCTTTCGCTTGTTTTTGACTCCAACTATGGTAGCACTCAGTTAAAACCTCTAGATTGTGATATAATAAGGCTCCATGTCCATTGGCAATAATTTTGATTTTGCCAAGTTCACCCATTCTCTTCATCGCATTCAGCAAGGAACGAGCATTAGGACCCATCAAGCAATCATAGTAAAATCTAAAGTCAGCTTCTATCGCTTCTAGGTCTTCGTCAAAAGTTCGCTCATCACAGAAATGCATCCCAAATGCATCACAGGTATAGATGATTTGGTTTTTGCGGTCATAGCTGAAGATGGTGTCTGGCCAGTGAAGATTGGGGGCACTGACGAATTCGATTTCATGTCCTTTACCAATATCAATGCGATCGCCACTTTTGACAATCCGCTTAGAAAAAGGATCATGTACCAAACCTTCCAAAAATTGCAGCGCGATTTTAGAAGCTAAAACAGTAGCTCTAGGAGCTAACTGAAGTACATCTTCCACTAAACCACTATGGTCTGGTTCGGTGTGACTAACAATTATGTAATCAATGGTTTTAGGATTAACCAGACCTTTAAGAGTCTCTAAATACAAATCCCGAAACTTCTGGTGAGAAGTATCTATCAATACGGTTTGCTCACCCCTAATTAAATAGGAATTATAGGTGGTGCCATTTTGCAATCCAAACTCAATATCAAAGCGATCGCGATCCCAGTCAAGAGAGCGAATCGCTGTAGTATTAGGAGCAATTTCTACAGTTTGTATAGTTAACCGACGTTGAACGTTCTCTGCGGCTCGCTACCATTATTCGTCTCCGAGCGCAAATAAACAATTTTTTTCTCTGCACCCATTTTGCCTCTAAATTTTTTTTTAATTTGTAATCAAGAATATATTTTGCTAAATTTAACTTGTATTAATTAATGCCTTTTTTAGGTAAATTTTATCAAGAGAGAGAATAGGGAACTCTTGATCGGGAACACAGAGTCATAAAACTAAATTTATCTTATCTGATCTTTAGTCTTACACTATTCCCTGTAAAGAATTTCCTAACTATCAAAAAAAATTGCCTTAGAGGATGTTTGAAAAGTCAAAATAAAGGTAAAAAACGTTACTATATTACAATATGATTCAGTTAAGCGAGGAAGTAATACTGTCATCCTGACCGGAGGGAAGGATCTCGCGGGATTATGTACTGTCGCGCAGAATAACAAATTACACCTCCTCATAACTTTTCAAACAACCTCTTAGCGCAATAAGTCTAGAACTAAACATAAATATCAGACAATAAATAATTACGGTGTAGGAGTTTTATGCAACAGCATATCCTGTGTGTTGACGAACATTTGCAGGATGAAATCCCAAGACAATTTTATCTTTAGGTATTCCTGCTGCTACTAATTCGTAAGTAACACCATCTTCCGTATCATCCCTTTGTACCCAAACTTTCCCATCAATAATGTCAATATGCACTAAACAACCGTGAATCCGCTTTACACCATCCCATCCCCAAGTTAACAGCAAGTAACTGTCGTTTTCTAGGTCAAAAACTGTTTTACATTCTATTTCCGCAAAAGAATAAGGAATTTTGGTGTAAGGGATTAAAACATCCTTAATAATGCGTCGATAAGTATCTAAGGTATCCATTGTACAATCCTCTCAGTTTCAGAATTGAAAACCAGTAAATTTAGATTTTCACTTTCTCTTAAAAGTGTACCAATCGGTTCCTCAAATAAAGTTGTAAATACGCTGTCGCGCACTGCTAGATATAATGTTCTATCAGGTTTAATCCGTCTAATAACAGCACGATACATAATAAATCCACCAATAGCTTCTTTGAGGTCTGCCATTTCTGAAGGACTGATAAAACTTTTAATTTCTACAGCTATTTTTTTAGTTCCTTGTTCTGCGGCTAATAATTGTTTTGCGCCTAAATCTACATACATATCTTTCAAACCCCATTTTAAATGTAGAGGGTCATCTGTAATTATCCAGTTATCTTGAAGCAAGGCATTTTTTACAGCGTCATGATAAATATCTCTTGCAGGCATATAAATAAAAACACATCATTCGACTTAAACAAAATCCACCCATACATAATATTGTAGAGTGGATTAGTTAATTATTAAAGTGGATTCGAGCAGAATCGAACTGCTGTGCAAGCTGGGTATTGACCCCCCGCTCATTCACAGGTTTAGCCTTTCTGACCCTCAAGGCGGGAATCGTTCATTGTCCCGAACGTAGGATGCTCTGATTGAGTCTTTTCTAGCAAGCCAACCAGAGAACGCTTACTAGAGCATCCGTTGGGGTTGGTCTGTAGTCCTTAACGGAGTCAAACTAGAGACGCTCGAACCTGTGAGAGGTGTTTTAGGCAGCTACTAGAGCTTCCCGACGAGCAAATTTAACGATGTTATTCGCATTTACTTTTTTTTGAGTCTTTGATTTCCGAGAGATGACTCGCTCTCGACCTGAATCACAGAGTAGCGTTCGCCAACCTGTCGAAACCATTAAAGCCCGATGCTGCTCACTCTTCTATTATAGTGTGCTTTTTGCCAATATGCCACCACCAATTTATGCCAATTGAAAATATTTCTAAATCTGTTTGAGGTCAAGCAATCAGCTATTTCTTTTCCAGTGTTGTTAGAATATTGTGATAACTAAAGGCATTGCGATACGCCATGACAAGTCAAACTCTGATTCCATCGTCAGAAATTGTCCATCTATCAGGTATAAGTTGGGCTACTTACGAAAGTTTACTCAATGAACTCAGTACTAATCGTCGTCTGCGCTTAACTTATGATCGGGGAGAATTAGAAATTATGGTTCCTTCACCTGAACACGAACGTCCTAAAAAAATTGTTGGTCGATTTGTGGAAACTTTAGCTGAAGAACTGGAATTAGATATTTCCCCTCTTGGTTCTACTACTTTTAAACTTCCAGAACTAATTGGTGGAGAACCATATGAATGTTTCTATATTAAAAATGTCAATTTCATTCGTGGTAAAACCAGAATTAATTTACCACAAGACCCTGCTCCGGATTTAGTTGTGGAGATTGATATTACTAGTAGTTCCCAAAATCGCTTTGCGGTTTATGCAGAAATGGGTGTACCGGAAATTTGGCGATATGATGGTCAGATGTTTACTATCAATATTTTAGAGAATAGTAAATATATAATTGCTGAAGAAAGTTTATCTTTTCCTAATTTGCCTTTAACAGAAATAGCTAATTTCTTAAAAGATGCTAACACAAAAAAATATTTTGATTTAATTAGCGAATTTAGGGAATGGGTAAGAAATGAAATTAAAAACCACCAATAAAAGAAATTACTAAATATGGCTAAACCAAAAATTCTCGAAGCAGAAGAGAATATACATTTCGTTCCTATTTTGAGATGACATATCCACCAGAAGATATTTTGGCGGAGTTAGGTTATAAATTAGTTAGGTCAAGATTATCACTTCCAAAAACTCAAAGACCCCTCGAACACTTACTAGAATTACAAAACCGAATTGAACGGACACTGACACGAGTAAGTTTAACCAGCGAAGCGGCTAGACGCGAAACGCTTGTAGCACCTATTTTAATAGAAGTGGCTATATCTTATTGTGATTGTCAGCTACGTATTGAATATCCATTAATTGTAAATAAATGGCTCAAAGGTAATCTAGATTATTTATTAAAATCAGACCATAACCTTTTAGTTGTAGAAGCCAAAAATGACGATTTAACCAGAGGATTTACACAACTAGCCGCAGAATTGATTGGGATATCCCAAATTGAAGAACAACCTTTTCAATTTGGAGCAGTGACGATTGGTGATGTATGGAGATTTGGGATGTTAGATGTCAAAGCACAGCAAATAACTGAAGATATTACTATTTATTCATTACCTGATGATTTAGAAGCTTTAGTCAGGGTTTTGGTGGGAATTTTGGTAGGGGACTCACAGACTTTTGACAGTGCGATAAAATAAATTTATCCACCTTTATTGTTTGTGGCGATGCTGAAAACCCATTTAAATACTCCCACATACATTCCCCCACTGGAAAGTGGCGATCGCCTCCATCGTGATGAATTTGAGCGTCGCTACAATGCCATGCCTAACCTCAAAAAAGCGGAATTAATTGCAGGAGTAGTTTACGTGGCTTCCCCTTTGCGTTTTGAACCTCATGCGGAACCCCATGCTAATTTGATGATTTGGCTGGGAAATTATAAAATTGGCACACCTGGGGTGAGACTGGGTGATAATGCCACTGTACGACTGGATTTAGATAACGAACCTCAACCTGATGCCATTTTGTTAATTGATACAGCCTGGGGTGGAAAATCCCATTTGAGTGTTGATGGTTATATCGAAGGTGCGCCAGAATTAGTCGTGGAGGGAGACTTGGGGAAGAGAGCAACGAAATATCTATCTTTCCAAACTAGATGCTAGTTTTCACCTGTTAGCAAGGGAACCTTCTCTAGGTCGTGCTTGTGATGATATTCGTGAAGGATACCGAAAATATCGCATCGAGAGGCATTTGATTTTTTATCGTCAAGCTTCGGAAGGCATTGATATTATTCGCATTCTTCATCCTCGGAATGCGTGTTTATCTTCATAATTCTTTACAATTTACAAAAATCACCACGTTCTATTAGAATAGTGATATAAAATACTAAAAACTATACTACTATCAGTAGTATTGCTATACTAAACTTAATAGTATCATAAGTATTTCTAGCATATTTATAAGTATTTATTCTTGAATTTTGACTAAAAATTAGCTTTTTTATTTTAATCTATGTATATGAACATAGAACGATTGAGTTCAAACTAAGTATGAATACTCAAGTAGTAGTGATAAGTAAATCTTTTTTATATACCGAAAAATTTAAAAAAATCTGATTTATTAGGGCTTGATAAGTGATTAGGGTTAGATTAATATTATTATAAAGTGTATTACATTCAACTAAGCACTTAAAAATTAGATTCGTGTTAGTACAAAAATATCCTCATTAAGATATTCCTAATATCATTATTCATGCGGTTATTACTAGTACGCTTATAATACTTGTCTTAATTAATACTTGCTTGTTAAATGATTTATACACTGGGTGTAGTTTTTAAGTTGTTTCTTTCGAAGATTACAACTTTGTCCCATTAGTTCTTGTCTTCGCACTCTTTTTTGGCGAAGGTATTGAGGGTATTCAAAATTTTAAAAATTTGTGGAGACGAGGAAAATGCCAACGTACAGTGTAGAAGAGATTTTAAATATTATTCAAACACTCACTCATGATCAAAAAAGCCAATTGCAAGCTCAGTTACCTAGTGTTTTGATTCTGACTACTGTACCTACTACTCCTCAAAACTCTCAAACTCAGTCTGTAGGAAACGTCAATAATATTGGTAGTAACAATAATGTTGCACTTAATCTAGCTCATGGAGGACATATTACTTCCTCTCAGAACAATACTCAAGTTTCAGTTAAAAATGCCAATTTGCAAGAAGCTTTGACTATATTAAAAAAGCTCAAGGAGGATGTTAATCAAAGTAATACCTTAAATAAGCTAGAGAAGACAACAATAGAAGGAACTATTAACGTGGCAGAAGGAGAAATAACTAAGCAAGAACCCGATAAAAGTTTATTCAACCAGGCAATAGAAGCTCTGAAAAAAGGTTTAGCGGTAATCTCTCTTGTAGAACCTGTCATGAAAGTGGCGGCTCTAGTTGCTCAAGCATGGGCAGGTTAACATGGTTTCAGAATCTCAAGGCACTTACAAACAATCACAAAATATTGATAATTTATCTATAGTAGGTGATGGAAACACTGTATCCTTGCATGAAACTCAAATTATAATAACTCCTTCGTTTGTACAAAATTGTCCTTTAAATGCAAATTCACCTTATAAAGGTTTAAGAAGATTTGAATCCAGAGATGCAGGTTACTTTTTTGGTAGAGAACAGTTTATTAATAGTTTAATACAAGGTCTTGAAGTAAACAATTTAATAATTCTTTTGGGAGCATCGGGGAGTGGTAAATCATCAGTAATACGTGCAGGCGTAATTCCTCGACTAGCAAAATTACGGGGAAATAAATTTTTTGATTTTATATTTACTCCAGATAAAGACCCTTTTGATTCTTTTCGGAGTAGTTTAATGACTAAAAGCTACAAGCAAGGAGAAATTGATATTATCTTAAAAAAAGACCCCCATATAAAAGATGCCAATATCATAGCTCAAGTAGTCGAATCTCTCAAAGAAGAAAACTCAGAATGGCTAATCTTTATAGATCAATTTGAAGAAGTATTTAGGTGCGAAAATTTAGAATGTCAAGCTAATTTTATCAGAAACATTACGCAAATTGCCAAATCATCGGATAAAACTGTACAAATTATTTTAGCAATGCGGGCTGATTTTATAGATAAATTAAGCTCTTTTCCAGAAATAATAAAAGCTACAGATAAAGATAAGTGCCGCCCAATAATTGCAGAGATGTATTTAGATGAATTACGCTTGGCAATAGAACAACCTGCTGCTAAAAATGGTGTAATTTATGAATCTGGGTTAGTAGACGAAATTATTAAGGATGTTCTAAATCAACCTGGCTCATTGCCCTCGTTGCAGTACACACTTGATTTACTCTGGAAAAGTGATAATATTTCAAATTCAAATCGCATTTTAAAGATACAAACCTACCGAAGTATTGGAGGAGTTAGGGGTGCATTACAAGAGCATATAGATAAGATATATAATAAATTAAATCATCAACAGCAAATAGAAACTAAAAAAATATTTTTAAGATTAGTTGATATAGTAGTGGTTTCAGAAAAGGCTAACTTAGTTGATAAAGTTGTTAGCAAAAGAGATTTATTGTCAAAATTTCCAGACGATTTAAAATTAACTCTACAAAAATTAATTGATAAGAATTTAATTGTTAGCGATGGTAAAGAAGATGGGGAATCAACTGTAGAAATTGCTCATGAAGCACTAATTAGTTCATGGCGTGAATTAAAAAAATGGATAGAAGAAGCTAAAGGGGTAATTTTTTTAAAAAATAGGCTGGCTGATGATGTTCAGCGATGGGAAACATTGTTTAAATCTAACAATCCAAAATCTCAAAATGAACTATGGAGTGGTTCCAAACTAGATGGAGCTTTGGAGTTAATCCAAGATAAATCATTTGAGTCCATATTAGGGGGATTAAATGAAAATGAAAATAAATTTATAAATGAAAGTAAAAAATTGCAGGATTCCCTTGAGGAAGAAAAGGAGCGTTCCCAAAGAGAAAAAGAAAGTCAACTGCGAAAAGAACTGGATCTAAACCGTAAATTGCAAAAAAGAGCAATGATTGCTGTTTCACTTGGATTTGGAGTATTTATTTTTCTAGTTGCCACAGGAATAGCATCTTGGCTTGCTATCAATCAGTGGCAAAGTGCAGGAGCTAAGGAGAAAACTAACAAATCTCTTCAGTTAGCTACGTCTTCAGAGGCCAATTTCAATATTGATACAGCTCGCAGTCTTTTACTAGCAATTCAAGCAAATATAGTTCAGGAAACACCACAAGCAACTTATGCTTTGTGGCAGGCTTTTCAAGAAAATCATGAACAATTACAGTTAATTCACAATGGAAAAGTTATATATGCAGAATTTGATCCAAACAATTCTCAACGAGTACTAACAGTTAGCAGTGATAAAACTGCCAAAATATGGGACTTGAATACTGTCAGCAATAGTGTTATTTTACGAGAACATACAGGCGGTGTTATATACGGTTCTTTTGAGCCAAGAAATTCCAATAGATTATTAACAGTTAGTAATGATGGTACTGCTAAAATTTGGGATATTAGTAATGTTAAAAAACCTATGGTTATGAGTAATATTAAACATAATGACGAATCTATCAGCTATGGTCGGATTAGTTCAGATAATCCCAATCAACTACTAACTATTAGTCAAACCTCAATTAAATTATGGGATATAAGTAATTTTCAAGCTCCAAAAGAGCTAAAAAGCTTATCAGGAAAAAAAGGTGAGGTTTGGACGAGTATATCTGATCCTCAAAACTTTTATCGCGTACTAATTCTTAGTAACAATGGTACAGGAATAATTTGGGATTTAGGTAAAAATGAACAAATTTTAACTATAAATCATATCGGTGTAGTTAATGGTAGCTTTGATCCAAGAAATCCAAAACGAATTTTAACGGTTGGCCATGATAGAACGATTCGTATATGGGATTTAGATTCTCGGAATAATATTATATCTTTATCAGGTCATAAAAAGACCGTTTGGCAAGCAATTTTCGATCCAAAAAATTCTAATCACATTTTAACAGTTAGTGATGATGGCACGACTCGTATTTGGGATATTAACCAGCGTAAAGAGCTTAGGAAGTTAACAGGGCATCAAGGTCGAGTTTTGTATGGTGCTTTTAATCCACAAGACTCAAATGAAGTTTTAACAGTTAGTTCTGATGGTACAGCTAAAATATGGGATATTGATAAGTCAAAAGTTAAATTTACTTTATATGGTCATACAAAACCAATTAATTTTGCAGTATTTGACTCTAAAAATACTCAGAGAATTTTAACAGTTAGTGAAGATAATACTGCGAGAATCTGGGATACCAATGACAAATCATTCACTAGCATACGAAATCAAGAAGGTAAAGCAAGTTCTGATATAATGATTGGTGTTTTTAATCCAATTAATCAAGATTACGTATTAACTATTACTAAGGATGGAACTATTACAAACTGGGATATTTATAAGCATAAAGAACTAACAAGATTATCAATAAAAGTTGGCATATTACAAAAAGTATGGATTGATTTAAATAATCTTAATAGGATTGCAATAATCAAGAGAGATGGTTCAGCAGAAATAAGGATAGGTGAATCTATAATACCTCTGAGACCAAAGGGAATTAAAGTCGAAAGTATAAGTATTGACCCCAAAAATGCTAATCGTTTATTAACAGTAAGTAGTACTACAGCTACAGTTTGGGACATCAGCAGTAACCCTCCCGTAATCCAACAAGAGCTACAACAATCACCTATTCCTATGAATCAAGGCGATTTTGACCCCAACAATTCCAATCGTTTAGCAACAGTTGGTGGTGATGGAAAAGTAAGCATTTGGAATCTTAAACAACCAAATCAAGTTGAAAAACTTTTAGTTATAAGTAATCAGGAGCTATGGCATGTTAGTTTTGATCCAAAAGATTCAAACCGCATTCTTGTAATTGGAAGCGATAAAGTAGTGCGTGTATGGAACATAGCTAAAGATATACCAATTGCAGAGCTATCTGGACATCAAGATACAGTAGTTTATGGTAGCTTTGATCCTAAGAATTCTAACCGTATACTAACTGTAAGTCATGATGGTACTGCTCGTGTCTGGGATTTAACAAATCCAGAAAAACCATTAATACTCAAGGGTAATAATCAAAAACTAGTTTATGGCAGTTTTGATTCTCAAAATTCTAATAGGGTTATAACAGTAAGTAGTGATGGCATTGCACGAATTTATAACATAGGCGGCAAAGAATTATTATCGTTAGCATGGGAAAATTCTAGCCGTTGCTTAAATAGTCAAGAAGTTACACATTATGACTTAAAAAAATACGAACCATTAATATCATTATCAAGCTATATGAAGAAATCTCAACAGGAATTAATAAATAAAAAACAACGTCCTGATTGTAGTAAATAAATCTTTATCCTTTACTTAAAATATCAAAATCTTACTAAATAAAATGAGAAACAATCAAATCAAGTTTTTAGTTTTGACTTCCTTCAGTATATTTATACTACTTTCTGGATGTAATTTTATTAACGGAATGTTCGGCCATAAAGATGAACAACTAGAACAACCCCCTCAGTGGAATGAAGTTAAATCTATTATTAAAAATGATATTATTACAGCAGATAGCTTTAATAGACTACTTGAATATCAATTCGATTTATATGAAATCAAACCTTCTGACATTGATGAATTAATAAATATCTATACCTCGACTAAATATGAAAAAGTAAAGGAAATAATATTAAGATTAATGAATAGTAGATTATCTCAATTAACTAATAATAATGATACGACTGAAAACTCAAAAATAATAACATCCAATACAAAATTATTTAATTTATATTTAGAAACAGCTAAGAGCAAAAATTTGAAATTAGCCCCTTTAGCTTTACGAGGATTAATAGATAGGGAAGGTGGTTCTGACAGTCCAAAATGGCAAGATTGGAGTTGGTCTTTAGAAGTTTCCAATTTACTAAAAGATGCAGTATATAATAATCTGTATAATTTATCTAAATTAAGTTATTCTGAATTACTTTTGTTGACTAATAAGTATTCTAATTCATTATTTACAAAAGGTTGTAAAGAATATGTAAGTTTTAGCAGTGGCACATATTTTCAATTAAATGATAGTAATATAAAATATATTTTTAGAAGACCCTTTAATCCTGATAAAGAGGTAAAGTTATGGAATAAATTCATTAATAGATATCCTGGTCATCCATCTTCCGATGATGCATTATATCGTTTAGCGCGTGCTTATGAAATACAAGGAGATTATGAGAATGCAATACTTAATTACTATAAAGCATCACAAGCACCTGACGGTATTTTACGTTCTGTTGCAAGGGCAAGGATTTTATTTATCATGGACTTATTAATGTCTAAAAGTCAAGTAGAAAAATTTATTAATAAGTATTCAGAACATCCTTTAAAACCTTACTTTACATATACAAATGCAGTTTCCTTAATTCGCGAATATAGATATTCTGAAGCTGAATCAGAGCTTAATAAGTTTGTAGAAAAATCACAAATTACCCAAAATAAACTTTTTTTGGAAACTCTTGCTCAAGTGGATAAAACATACATTGATTCAAGTTTTTGGAAAAACGTAAATCAACAAATTAATGAAGTAAAACAATTAGCGGCTATCCAAAGTAAACAACCTGGTGATAAAGCTTTATATGAAGAAGCTAAATACTGGATAGATTCGAGAAAATAAACCTGAAGTATTAACTGCTTATAACTACCTTTGGGAAAAAACTAAGCTTTTTACATCTGGGAAATTTACTCCAGGTACATGGGAAAAATCTAGCTATGATACTTACTTAATTACCAATAAATTATTTCAAAATACAAAGACTAATTATAAATTACAACTTGGTAACTTAAGAAGTATTGAGTTACTACAAAAGCTATTAAAGGATTATCCAAATTCTGAACTTGCCATTAAAGCCAAATATTCTATTGGTGTAGCTTATTATTATTTATGGCTTGGTTACAACAATTTTTCGGTAGGTGCTATATCTTGGGATCAAATGGCTGTTAATAGTTTTGAAGAGTTTGTTAGAGATTTTCCAAAAAGCTCTATGGCGGATGATGCTCTATATTCCATTGCCTACTTGAAAGCTGGAAATCCTAATATTGATTCTCAATATTCTACTTACGAAGCGCTTAAAAAAATATTAAAGGATTATGCTAATGGAGATGTCAAAGACAAAGCTGAAAAAATGATGAAATCACTTGAAAAAAATTAGTATTTATCAGTTTTATTTATGATCTACATTGTAGGTAATCACATGAATTGAGATCCAAGTCCGAGTTCAAAGTTAGTGGGAAGATCCGGGAAGAGAAGGTATGATGCGGGATTCAGCGATTCGACTTAACTTTGAACTAGTTCAAAGTTTAGATCAGATGGTTTGGGATCGTCTTATTGAGAATTGCACCTAAATTATTGACAATAATCAAATGGTTTGGGATCTTATTTATTTAATTGAAAGTAATTCTCAATAGTTTAAGTAAGTATTATTCAACACTTATGTCATAAATTACTATACTAGACATTGCTTTATACAAGCTGTTCCGAAGCTTGTAAAGATGTAGATATATTTCTCTGTCAATCTTGTTCTCATACGTTACGTTATTTTTGAAGCACCATTTTACGTAATCGTAGTTTTCCTGAAGAATAAGATTTATTATATCTAGTGGAAGAAGTGACATATTTTCGATTTCCGCTAAATTGGTGGAGTAATTTGATAAGCAAAATTTTGCTTATCAAGGCTGGAGTCTCTCTTAGAGGTTTTCTTATGCTAGGAGACAATTACCAGGCACAATGAAAAGGTTGTATGTTATGGGTTTCAGCTAAAATATTGTGAAAGTTCAGGCACGGTCAATTAGGGACATATTTTTCTATTCTTAAGAATCAGATTTTGAGTTGAAATTAATTTTCTCGATGCCATTGAAAAAAAATAAAGTATTACCATCACATCTAAAATTTTTGTAAATGTGATCCCCTTTTTCTATAGCGTAAATATTAATACCCAGTGACACTAATTCTTCTTTTATTCTAGAATTATTCTTGATTTCATCTAAAGGAATTCCGTATTCTTGCAAGGATATTGTTTCATATCCTACATGAATAAAATCAGGTTGTATTACAAGAGGTTTCGGTATTCTATGCTTATTGAATGAATAATGTGGGGGCAAGTCAAAATATAATAATGCTTTTTCCCGTGATGAAAAAGTAGTTTTAGTATAATCTAAAGATTTATCTTCTTCGTCTTCTAGTTCAAATAGCAGTAATCCTTCATTTGATAGATTTTTCCAAGGAATCCATCTAATGCTTTTCTGCAAAGGGATTTGGAATCCAGCGTTTTCTTCCCGGACGTATACAAGTAATCCAAGTAATCCACCATCTATGAACATTACTCTTATATCTTTTGGTAAAAGCAATCCTTGTTCGTAATTCACAATCTTATTTCCTATTTTTGTTTTATAAATTATTCATCAAACATATTAAATTCTTGATTTACGGCCAATTGTTCTAAACTAGTACTCTCTATTGCTTCCAGCCATTCTTTGTCGGACATTGAATCGAAATACTCAACATACTCTGGATGCTTCACTTGATCTTCAGTGATTCTAATATAGCAATCGCCACTCCAGTTAGGACAAGCTGTATAATAGAAGGGTGTAGCAATACTACGGTCTATTTAAGCGGATACAAGAGGAGGAATTCATGCCCAAACCCTATAGCTACGACCTACGTCAGAAAGTAATTAACGCAATTGAATTAGATGGGATGACCAAGACTGAAGCCGCTCAAGTTTTTCAAATTAGTCGAAATACAATTAACCTATGGCTGCAAAGGAAATCTGAAACTGGAGACTACCAAGCATTACCCAATGAACCACCAGGATTTGGTCATAAAATTACTGATTGGGAAGAATTTCAGAAGTTCGTAGAGGCTAATGGAGATAAAACTCAAGTAGAAATGGCTGAATTATGGCCGGGAGAAATTAGCGATCGCACAATATCAAGAGCTTTAAATAAAATTGGGTTTACTCGTAAAAAAAAAACTTATGGTTATCAAGAAAGAGATGAAGTTAAACGAGAAGAATTTAGAAAAGAGATAGAGCTATACAAACCAGAGGAAATAGTCTATATAGATGAAGCTGGAATGGATAATAGAGAAGATTATGCCTACGGCTGGAATCTTGAAGGAGAGAGATTTTATGCCCTCAAGAGTGGAAAAAGACAAGGTTGAGTTAATATGATTGCTGCATATTGTAATGGTAATTTATTTGCTCCATTTACTATTGAAGGAGCTTGTAACAGAATGGTATTTGAAACTTGGCTAGAAACTTGCTTAATACCAACACTTAAACCTGGACAAATAGTAATTGCAGATAATGCTACATTTCATCGTGGTGGACGTATTAAAGAATTAATTGAAGCGGCAGGTTGTCAATTAAAATATTTGCCATCTTATTCACCTGATCTTAATAAAATTGAGCAATGTTGGTCATGGTTGAAAAGTCGAATTCGTAAAAAGCTTACTCAATTTGATTGTCTTCGGAATGCGATGGAAGATGTGCTTCGTACCGCGTCCTAACCGGAATGGCGGTTGCTATATTTTCGGCATGTTTACAATTGCAAAAAACTTCTTCCATCTCAAAGCTGGAAGTTGCGTGAGAACCATCACAAGGTGTAAGGATGATAGGTTTACGCCATGTTCTTATATATTTGCCAGTATTATCACATTTGTGGCAGTCAGGAATTTTGTAAGTCATAATATGAGTTGCTAAAAAAAACTACCATGATTATACTATCATAGTAGTTTCATGAATTATTGAAAGCGATGTTTAATTGGTTTAAGCAGCATGTTGTAGTGGAAACCGATCCACAGGTAAAGGAGATTAAGTACTATGCCAAGGCTAATGGGCAGGATACCTTTTTAAAAGAGGAAGCAGTAACTTTTGATTCTGAGTTAGATGCAACATTGCTCCTGCTAACAAAGAATGGGAACTATCAGGTGGAGGAAAAATAATACAACATCGCTATAATAGCAATGTTGTGTAAGGTCTTCTTACTTTCCTTTTTACAAAGGGGCGATCTTCTCCCTGTGCTTCAAAATACTCTCGCAGGCGATCGCTCCTGACTATTACCTTACTCCCATTATCATGGTGCAGAACAATCCAAGTCCATTCTAAATCCATACTGATGCTATGTCTATCATATTATTTGAAATTTAGTCTTTTTGCTTCATTTGTGTTTTTTTTTCATTTAATTAATTCTTTTCATCATCCTCCCATTTGTAAAACGATACATAGCCATTTTTATATATAAATTTCTGGTATATCCCTTCTTCTAGATGTTCATGTTCAAAGTTATCAATAATACCCCACGACTTAAACTCTTGCTTGATTAACGGACTTTTTTTGATTGCTTCCAAGGGAATTTTATATTCTTTCAACACTATAGTTTCGTATTCTACCTGAATGAACCCATCTTCGCTTGTTTTAAATGGTTCTTTTGGTATTTCATGTTTATGTTGCGAATAGTCTGTTGGTAATCCATAGAATGACAATGCTTTTTCTCTGGAGGGAAAGGTTACATTAGTAACTTTGGTACGCATTTAGACTCTTATCTTCTTAGTGTATTGGGTATCTAGCGGATCAGCAATATTATAGCTTTTCTGATAGTGATTGCAACAATTTATCTTGTTTATCTCGGAAGTTTTGTATATCATTACCACGATTGATTATTGAAAAATAAACCAATTCGCGATCGCGTGTTGGCATTACTCCGGCTAAACTACTAACTCGATTGAGTGTCCCGGTTTTAATTACTGTTCCAAAAGGAATATTCCTACTATGAATTGTTCCTCGATGGTCTAATCCGGCAGTAAGAAATAAATCACTTAAGCTCAACTGATGAGCAGCAGCTTCCCGTTGTAAAACCATAAACATAGCACAAATGGCTCTAGGGGAAATCCTGTTTTCTGTCCCCAGTCCAGAACCATTAATTAGTTGAATTTCTGATGCCGGTACTCCGGTTAACTGAACTGCTATTGATTGTACTACGGATGCTCCTCCCACAGAGGCAGCAAGCATTTCAGCAACTTCATTATTGCTATAAACATTCATTTCCTTGAGCAAATGGTGCAGTGGTAAAGAACGATGCTTAGTCAATATGGTTCTCCAGGGTCTTTCTTGCGATTCGATAACTAAACCACCATTGATTTTTATCTTAGAATTGAATATTTTCTTGAGTTCCTGAGTGGATTTTTGTAAATTTGGCTGGAAATCTACAAAAAACTTACCATTAACGACTAAATTACCATTTACTTGTTTTATACCCATCTTCCTTAAATCATTTGCTAACTGCCTCGCATTGTCTGAATTGAAAACAGGATCAGCACCACCCGTAATAATCAAATCTCCTTGCAACACTCCATTCACTATCGGACTTGTGGTGCTGACCAAAGTTTCAAATTGATGGGATAGACCCCAAATTTTGAAAGATACCAATAGCTCTAAATGCTCTGCAAACTAATTTGGCTTGTTGCTTACAATATCGTCCAGCTTCGTAGGCATAGTATTCGGCAATGACAGCAATAGCTATATCTGGTATTCCTTCAGTTCTCCATGATTTTAGCGCAACACAGCTAAATCCTTGCTCAATAAGTGTTTTAGCTATTTCAGAAGGCTTTTGATCAACACCCTCAAATAGTCTAAGAATTGTTGAAGGTTCTACACCTACTAATCTAGCCACTGCTCTCATAGTGGCTTTTCCGTGTCCGTTGGCATCAACTGATATCTCTTTCTCTATCTGTCCGATGATTTCTACTAAACTCATGATTTAACTCCTGTTGTAGTTGATAAGCAAAATTTTGCTTATTGGATTCATTCGACTGTCTGTTGTTCAACTGAGACTATTGCTTCCTGAACGACTTGCAGAAAACGGCGAACTGAAAATCTATTAGTCTCTGGACTAGTTGGGAAGTGTCGTTCAACCTTCTTCTGTATATTGATCGGAACCATTCTCCAGTGGGTATTGCACATTAATTGGTTCAGGGGAACCTTGCAATTACATCCCGTTGCATGGCATTTATGCATTTATTATGTAACCTTGATTTTCTTTGATAAGGACTGTTGCAGGTGGGAAAGGGATTTCTATTCCATCTGAGCTTTCTTTTGGTCTGAAGCTTCAATCGCTACTATTGGTCTTCATGTCTATGAGAATTTTCTCTATGGTTTGGCTCTCCTCAATCGGACTAGACATGAATTCTGCAAGTTTTTCCGCGCTAAGTTCTGGGGATAGTTTTAAAAATGCATTATTCTTGACTCCAAATGTATGTACTTCGGAGATTTTAAGAGTCATGGGATGGAGTTCCGTGACGGCTATATAGATTTCCTGTTCCTGGAGTAGGATTTCAAAGAAAAATATGCCGTCGATATGTGAGTGAAGATACGACTCAAATGTTTCCACTATCCTCAGCCAAAATTGAATAGTCGGAATAATAAGCTGGATTTGGGATATTTTGCAAGATGTTGTTTTGAGCCAACAATGTCTATTGCTTTGTATTAGAATAAGTGTATTTACGGTAACATTCTGGTCTTATGCCAATTACAATGGTTATCCAAGCATCTATATCTTTAGATGCTTGACATAAATATTTTTTGTGCATCTTGTTAAAGCTACTCATTATTGATAATTAGTTTCAATAGTCAAGTAGATTAAGTTTGAACCAACATTGAATTAAGTTTGAACCAACATTGAACTAAGTTTGAACCAACATTGAACTAAGTTTGAACCAACATTGAACTAAGTTTGAACCAACAACAGGCGATTGTTGTCAGAGAAGTAGTGGTGATTATTGCGTCATTCTAGATACTGTATGTACGCATCCTTAGATGAATTTTTCTAGTTCCAGCCAATTCTGAACTTATGATCAGCTATAAAAACGAAAATATGCGGCTTTTAATAGAAAACTACTGCTCTGTTCAGATTTTGGGAGGAGCATTGCTAATATTATGCCCAGACGATCAAATATTCCTGCTATTGGTAAGACATCACAAGGGTATTCTCCAATTATTTTCTTGTGCAAATCCTTTAACTTGTGTGACAATAGCTACTGAGGAAAGACGAATATCTTTTCCCGGTGATACTAGTTACAGGGTGGTTATACCAAACATGGAACTTAAAGTTCAAAATTTAGATGCTTCTGCTTTGCGTAATACCATTTCTTCTGAACAAGAATTAGATATTATCACAGAAATTCTTGGTTTTGAGGGATCTGCGTCAATGGTTCGTTTTGCTGATGACAATGGACTCTTTAGTAATTCTCGTATAAATCTATCTAGCGGTGCGGTGGCTAATGACTGGGTGGGGAAGCGGATGTCTGACTATTGGATACCTGATGAGTTGTCCAGATATAAACAAGCTTTACTAGAAAGTACTAGAGTATCTAATTTCTCCTATATTGCCTATTTGTTTACTGGACAAGCGGCGAAATTTACTGTAGATGCAAGGCTTACCTACTACCGAGGGGATCTAGTTCGTGTCGTTAAAAATGTTGCCTGTGAAAAACTAGACTAAATTTTTATCTTTTCATAAAGAATTAACATGATTCTGCCCTGAATTTTCAGGAGCAGATTTTTTTTGTACTGAAAATCCGCAATACTGCGCTAGTTCTACCCAGCTAGTAAAAGTTTGCGCGGTGTCTGGATTTGGTAAGATGCTCGCGATCAAGCTCAATATTACTTCCGCCTCTCCCAATATTTTACCGCGATAAATTTCACGTATTACTATTGGGTGCAATAAAGCTCTACGAGCAAATTCCTCTTCAGTTATTCTTTCTTGATGAATGTAATCAGAAATAAGATTTTGAAGTTTTTCCATATCAGTAGATTGCTGGTAAGTCTGTAGATTGTCGTTTAAGACAATATTTTCTAATGCTATCCAGTTCTCACCATAAGTTTTTGCTGGATCTATTTCTACCCCATCAGGAGTGATTGATATCGCTACATATATATGTGGTGCTATCGCTTTTAGAATATCGTCTTGAGGCATAAGTATTCTGCCATTGATATACCTGTTGGCGGAACCATGAGAAATACCCGCTTGTCTAGCGAACTCCCTTTCTGACCATCGGTTATAACCTAATGTTGCTTTTAACACTTTACTTAAGCGAATTATCCCTTCTGGGGTATATGCCTTACGGGTAGTAATTAACATTGTCACTGTCATCGGTTTATTTTTTCTCACATTTTTATTGTACATCATGATCTTTATGTACTATACTGGCTATGTCAGCCTAAGACAACCTGTTACAATCTAAGTCAATGGAAAACAACAAGGAAAAAACGATCAGACCCTCAATTCCTCTCGCCATCTACGAACTAGCCTGTATTGGAGCCGCATTAAACCGTGTTTCAGTGCCGGAATATATCTCTATGGCTATCAGTCAGAAGTATGGGAATGACAGAGAAGCGTTTATCAAATCCAATGGGGCATCTTCTGTATGTGGCTCAAAACCTCTGATCTGATATCTCTACCTGGACTACCTGGCTCTATCAAGGGACTCCTCAAAAAATCGGAGAGAGAAAATTGGCGATCAAGAGATCGCCAAGCTAGAGGAGGGGGCAAAGAATTTCATTTATCTAGCCTGCCCATTGAAACCCAGCGTTTTCTAGCTACTAAGTCTAATGTAATTGACGAAGATAATAAGCAAAATTTTGCTGAACTAGCCGAACAGGAAGAAGTGATTCCCGTAGAATCTCTTCCAGTCTATGAAGCAGGCGAAGATGAGCTAGTTTCAGAACTGCGGATGCTAAAAAATCCTATCCTGACGGCTCCGGTAGGGGGAACAGGGAGAGGAAATAGCGATCGCGCCCGTGCAGCCTTGGAAATACAATTAGCCTTTGGGAAATTTTGTGATGAGTGCTGCACGCCAGCAAACATCAAGAAAGTCGATTGCGAATATAGATTTTGCGAATTTTATACAAGACGGGAAATAACATTCCCCAAAGATATTGATGTCTATAAATTCTTCCCTACTGTCAGCCGATCTAAACTGTGTCGAGATAGACAATTGCTCAAAGAGCAAGGTACTCAGGCATTAGCCGGAAACTACGGCAACCGCAAGGGACACACAGCCATAGACCAATGCCCTGAGATGCAATCAGTCATCTTAGGACACATTTTAAAGTCGGCAGTACAGATCCATCAAGAAATAGTAAAGCGGTATCGGGATGATGCTCCATCCCTCCCATCAATCACTAGATGGGTGAGCAAGTGGAAAGAAAAACACTTGCAGGAGTGGACTTTACTGAGAAGTAAAAATCTGTTTAACTCTCGATTCCGCGCCGCCTACGGGGATGCAGACGCAGGCATTTTAGCTGTGAACCAACGCTGGGAAATAGACGCAACCAAGGGAGATATCTTCTTGGCGGACGGCAAACGTTACTCACTGCTTCGAGTTATCGACGTTTTCTCCCGACGAATCAAAACATATGTTTCGCCAACAGTATCGGCAGCAGCTTACACACGCGGATTGCTTTATCAAGCATTTTTGGACTGGGGGATTCCAGATGAGATTAGAACTGACAACGGTAAAGCTGAAATCTCCGGGCTAATGTCAATGGCATTGGCAGACCTTGAGATTAAACATCATATCTGTACAGTCCGAAGTCCATGGGAGAAACCGTTTGTGGAACGTAGTCTCAACACCCGTAACCTGTTGAGCCAACTGCCAGGGTTTTGTGGTGCAAACGTATCAGAGCAGCAACAAATTAGAGAACGGGAAGAAAATATAGAACTACGCCTGACCGTTGAGCAACTACAAGCGGAAATTGATAGATGGACAATTTCCTATGAGAACCGGAGGCACCGGGGATTTGACGGGAATGAGCGGCAGGGAATGACCCCTATTGAAGCTTGGACAAGCTCCCCAGGAAGCATTCGACGCATATCCTCGGATAGAGAACGCCAAGCTTTGAGCCTACTTTTATCCGAAGTTCCTCATGGTGGTGGGGTAAGGATTGTTCAGAAAAAAGGCATCGAAATTGGGCGTGGCAAATGGTACGCCGATGCTGCTGGCGAATGGGTAATGTGGATTGGGCATTCAGTCCTAGTCAAATATGATCCCTGTGGAGATGCGGGAATTGTCCACGCTTTTGAACTTGGCGAATCCGGGGGATTAGGAAGGTTCTTGTTTACCGCAACTAATGCGGAATTGATGGGAGAAAATAGAGCCGAAAAAGCTCAAAAAGCCAAGGACAAACAGAAGGTTGTTAGATCCTCAGTTAATGAACTGAAAAAATTAGCAAAAGTAGTAGCAGCAGAGGAAGTTCCAGACATAGAACTGGCTGAAGTAATACCATTCCCTCTGTCAAATAAAGATTTTGAAAACGTGGCGCTAACAGCAGCAGCCACAGCAATAGAAAGTTTAATTCCAAATGAACCTAAGCCAATGAGCGGAGAGGAGTTGGCAGCAGTACAAGTGGAAAGAGAAAAATTGGTACGCCTGGAAGCAAGAGCGATGCAGACAGAAAATCCAGGCGATAGATACCGACGACTTTGGTTCTTGCAACAAGGAGGTGATCAACTTTCAGATGACGACGTGAAATTCATGATCCGTTTTGAGTCAATGACTCAGGGACGAATTATGAAGCAGGTTCTGGAATCTCAAGGAGTAAATAATGGGTGAAGCAAAAAGATGCAAGGAATTTGAAAAAGCACGATTAGAGAACCCTACTAAAGATGCTTTTCGTGACTGGTTATTCTCTGAAAATGTATCTAGTTGGATGCAGGATGTTGCTTTCGTATCATCTTTTGATGATGCCGTTTTTCCCCTCAAAAAGGAAATGTTTAATTTGCTGAGAGAGCTACTTATTGATACTCAATCAGATGATATCGGCAATATGACAGCAGTAACTATAGGTGGAGATTACGCGCTCGGACTAGATGATAGCTGGGGTCTTTTCCTAATAACACCTTTCTATCTTGCCGTCTACCCACGCAATGTTTTTAATCGCCATCTCAGTTCAAGTCGTATTCAGCGTTTTCGTTGGTACGCGAAAAAAAAGTGGGGGGACTTAACTTATCTTGATTCCTCACTTATCGAGGAAATCAAGGAATACAGAAAATTAAAAGCGTTGAGCAACAGCTCAACGCCAATTCCATAAAACATAAGGAGATTATAGCGTGAGAAAAGAGAAAAACATCGCCATTACGAGCAACATCACCAAGGTCAGCGAGGCCTACGCGTTTCTCCTGACCAAATTGATGAACAGATGGGACTAGTTTATCAGACCACCAGGAGTGGGTAAGACCACAGCCGCAATGTACCTGGCGACTCAATTCGATGCCACGTATATTTCGTGCATGCCGGAATGGAGCCCAAGTTCGATGGCTAACAGCCTTGCCACCAAAGTAGGAGCGACCGAATGCAGATCCTATATCAAAGCAATGGACGGAATTATTGAACGACTTCGTATTCGCCAAACGGCATTATTCATTGACGAAGCGGATTTTATAGCCAGCAAAACTTCGCTGCTTGATGTTATTAGAGTCATCCATGACCAAGCAGAAGTCCCCATGCTTTTAATCGGCATGACTGGTATCTACCCAAAACTAGCCAGCCAAAAATTATTTGTAGATCGGATTCAACACTTTCTAGAGTTAACTAACTCTGGAATACAAGATACTCGGTTAATCGCTGATAAGCGATGTGCCGCGAGAATTAAAGCCGATTTACTTGAATATATTCAAGAAGAAACCAAGGGGAACGCACGGCGAATTAAGCGAGTTCTAGCCCATATAGAACAATTCGCATTGTCTAACGATTTAAACGAAGTCGGTCTAGAGGAATGGGGGAATAAATCATTACTCCCAGCTAATTCAAATGCTCCTACTAAGCAAAAGAGGTCAGCATGACACATAGAATATGGTGCATTTTTTGCTATTCACCTGCGACCGGAGAATATCTACGTTTCTCCAGTCGGTATGAGGAACAAATTAAATTTTGGTTCAACTGGTGTCAGAAGTACGAGCCTGAATTTACGCCAGAACTTAGACTTTGTGAATTGACACCAGTTGAGGTGGAACAACATGGAAAAGCCTAAACCCAAAGCATTCCAGGAAGAAAAAATCAGATTCCTCCGACTTCTTGAAACCAAACAAAGATCAAAGAAAATCATGAGGAATAAATTCTATGCCAATGGAGGAATTTTTGATAGAGTTTTCGCCGAGTGCGTAAGGCAAGAACTGATATTAGCTACAGACGTAAAGATAACAGATAAAAATGGTCGTTCTGGAGCCGTAGTAACCTGGCTAGGGATAACCGATAAGGGTATTAAATTTCTAGAAGAAAGCGCGAAGCCGAAGGTTAACAGAAGTCTGTTCAAGCCCGCACATAAACCTTTGCTCGTGTCTTATAAAGTTGACCCTGGAATTCTTTCGGATGCCCTTGCTCGTGGCATCCCCATAGAATCGCTGCCCAAGAAAAATGTAAAAATTGGCTAATCAAAAAGATGAAAGAAGTTGAAATTTACGAAAAAGTTTGTGCAGACTATCTCTCCTCATTAGGAACTCGTGAGGGCGTTGAGGAAGTTGCAGTGGAACTCTACGTCTTGTTGCATAAAGAACGGGTTAAAAACTTTCACTTACAGCAAAAATGTGAGCGACTGGAGATAGGAGGGAAAACTTTGTTCTCTCAATTACAGCGTTCCACTAGAGATAAAGCTGAATTACGACGAGCCAATTTAAACACGGCAAGTCAGTGCCAACACATAGCACACGATTTAGCGGAGCTATCCGAGGACTATTGTGTGCTTGAAAAAAAATGCTCAGTTTTGGAATGGCAAGTAAAAAAACTTTCTGAACGAGTGAAAGCTGCTTACGGTACTGGTATCGCCTGATGAGTCTGTAGTAGCCCGACAGACGAAACGGGGCATCTGCCCCGTAGCGGATTGGGTTCCCACCGCACAAACATTTTAAAAATTGATTATGGATATATATTCGCAACTAGAATCGACCGCACTTGCAACACCCATTGAAAACGGATTTAAATCCTGGGCAATCCTAGAACTACTAGGGCATCGTCAAAAAATAGGCTTTGTCTCAGAAGTAGAAATTGCCGGTACTCGATACTTAAAACTCGAATCCTACGACCAAAAAGGGAATGCAGTTGAACTGCAATATTACTCAAATGCGTCGATATACTGTATTACTCCAATTCCCAAGGAGAAAGCACCTATTTTATCGAGTCACCGATGTTTTCCTTGGGAAGAGACTCTCAGACTGGGTTCTGGCTTTGAAGATTTTGAACCGATAGAAGGTGGGGAGGAAGTTAATTAATATGAATATGGAGGAAAGAAAAGTTTCAGATTTAAAAAATCACCCCATGAATCATGAGATTTATGGACTAAATGAATCCATCGCAGACCTAGAAGCAAAATATAGCATTAGTGGAAGAATAGACCCACTAATCATTAATCAAAAAAACGAAGTCATTGGAGGGAACCGACGATTGGTATTGGCACGGAAGATTGGGATTGAGACAGTTCGTGTAGAGATAAGAACCTACACTAAAATTAGTGACGAAATCAAAGATATTCTCTTGGACAATGCCCAGAGGCACAAAACAAACCTCCAGATTATCCGAGAAGGAATTTTCTGGAAGCAGTTTCTCGAAGCGAATCCAGCAGAAAAGCAAAATTTTGCTTCTAATGCTTCTAAGTCCAAACAGACCAGAGATATTGTTGGAGAACTGATCGGGATAAGTGGATTTAACTTCAGCAAGGGTGAAGCTGTACTGAAGCTTTACGACAAATTGCATGAGGAAAATCATCCAGAGGCTGACGCCCTACTAGAAGCTCTAGAAAAGAGTATTGACAGCGCTTTTAAGTTGGTCGGGGACTTCGAGACTCGCAATACAGCCACCGGACAAAGGGATAAGGTTTACCTTTACCAAGGAACCGCCTTAATGGGAACGAAAAAATCCCTTGAAAAGGGGGCACGAGTGATTGTAGCAGCTAGTATAGTTACCTCCGACCCTAATCGAGCATGGGTTCGGCTGGAGGATGACTACACAGAAACCTTCCAGATTGATCGTGGCGACTTGGAAATGGTTGTCGCTAAACAAATTTGGCGAGATAAAACCGATTTTGCTTTGTGCGATCCACCTACATCAAGCACAGAGCATCTATACATGAGATGCGACGATTTACCCATTAATCAACAGGTGGCTTATTCAGTTCACCGGGAGCTATTCTTGGGGCGGAATCTCCAGTCGTTGAACGATGAATCATTTAAGGCTGACAAGAAGGGTAAGGAGAGAATTCGTACGCAGATATTATCAATAGAAGAAGATATCAAGTTGGAACAAAGCTTACAACGGGCGTTGTCCAGAAAAGATGGGTATGATCCAGGTGAAGTGCGAACTGTCAGGGAGGAGCTAAGACTACAAGCTAAAAACTTTGGATTACCAACCACTGGGGGACAACTTCTCCCAGACGTAGAAAGGAATCAGGGCGATCCAGAAACCTTGACTGACGATCGCCCATTTGCAACGCCAGCACTGACGGATTTAAAAATTCTGGACAGAGTGAGCCATCGCTGTAAACCGCATTGTTTCGGCACTGTTACTAAGGTCAATGGTTCAAAAATATCAATCCTGTTTGACGATGGAACTGATGGAGTGCTTGAATCTAGGTCTGGATTCGCCCACGTAACAATTCAGGAAGAATGGAACAAGGTTCAGAATTTCCAAATTAAGCCCACTAACTCAAGCTCTATAGCTGTAGATTGCAACTATTTATTAAGTCAAGGTAAAAGTTTCAATCGAATCGGAATCCCTCTCGATTTCACGGGGATTCCAGATGGTTATAAAAGCGAGGTTTTGCGTAAGAGTGAAATTGAGTCTCTTATTAACAAAAAAATAACTCCAGTCAAACATGCTCAAACGTTAGTCGATAACTTATACCAAGATTTCTTGGAAAGAACTAACATTATAAAAGAACAAACGTATCAATATTTAATTAGTGATCGAGTGTTCTACGAAGATAGGCCTCTCTGCTTGGGGACAGTTTTAAACAGGACTGATGGAATTATCACCCTTTGGTTTGATGATGGGTTTGAAGACTTATCTATTATGAATGACTCGGAAAAGCTGAAAAAGCTACGGATTGTGAGTACTGAGCAGGAGTGGAATGAATATTACCCCCAAAAATTTAGATTAGTAGAGGGGTTATGCACTGGCAGTTACGTAAGACTTGGATATTCCATAAACATCTGGATACATCAGACCCCAGGAACCGATGATTTTAGATCCTACAGCTACGAAGAAGATGCCGTGGCAGAATTTATTCGGCGAGGAATAACTCCATACCAGCAAACTCAGGTTTTACTAGAACAATGGCTAGCTGAACGCAGAGAGAATAGAACGACATCTACAACTCAAGGCAAATCGCTCCCAGAGATTAGTTCTGTAGATACAACAGGAAAACCTATCATCGGCATTGAATCTTGTAAGCCGGGAGATAAATTACTATGGAATAATCCTGAACCTCGTCTTGTAGTGATCAAGGAATATCCGCACGTAGTCGAGGGAAAACCCTTGACTGATCGCGCCCTAACATGGAGGAATTCTATTATTCGATTGGAGAGCCTTTCAGTTCCAGACCCTAATAGGAACTATGGACAAGAGGGAAGATTTGATTTAGCTCAAATCCAATCGTATGCCGACTTTGACTTCTTGGTTGATTTAAAAGGGAGTGACCTTTTAAGTCAAGAATTCTGCAATAGCTCTCTCCGACTCAGGAACCACCTGCAAAAGATTGTCCCAGGAATTTATGAAGCATTTTCTCTTCCTTCTCTCAAGCAAAAAGATGAAGAAAATACCTGTTTGCAAAAAATTTCTTCTCTTCGTGATGGAATTGAAGAAATGGGGGTTTTTTGGTCCCCACAGCACAGTGGCGAATCCGAATTTCAGCCCAAAATGTGGCTCGACATTCGGAGTGTTAAAAAACAATCTTCTTGGTTCGTCGCAATCAAGGAAAGTATTAAGCAGGGGATTTACGATGCCTTTTTTATTCTCCCATTGAACGCTGCTGTTTTTTCCCTAGAAGGCGGTATATTCTGCTGCGTACACGAAAAAATTGAAACAGCGACAGTGATTGCCTACATAGGCAACAACCACGCTAAGTTTGTTGAAGTTTTCAAAAAACTTGGCGTGGTCGTCAAATCGGTATAGCTGAATTTAAAAAAATATACTTCCCTTAACCGTATTAATTATACGGTTTTTTTTTTGTATTTAAAGTAAAATCACTATAGTAGTACTGGTGTACTGAGATGGGAAAAACGTGGAATACTTTACTGGAAGTGGTAGGAAAAAAATCTGCGGAGAAATTAGTCTCTGAATTCGGGGGGCTACGTATCTATATCCCCCGGAAGGGGGATTCTAAGATATCCGCAGTCATCGGAGATGAGGCATACTCTACCCTTCGTGCTTTCGTCGGCGGGGACTATATAGAAATCCCTCTGCTGCTTCAGCACAAGCGAATGCAGCGCAATCTCGAAATCAGAGAATATAGCAGGAATGGTATGCCTATTGCCGATATAGCTAAGAAGTTTAGCATGACTGACAAAAGCATCCGAGCGATCATTAAGGGCAAAGAAAAGCCCCAGAATGAATTTAATAGTTCTTCCCAGTCCCTAGTCGAAATCTGTGGAAATAAAGAAGAAGATTTATGGTATATGCAAAGGCTGAAGTTTCAAAGGATTTTCAGAGAGAAGCAGGAAGCACTAGCTTCTTGAGTGGATTTTTTGGAATATATATTTGCCGCTTCTATGGACGGGAACTAACTATGGATTGGACTCTAACGGTCGCAATTGTATCGGTGGTGGTTAACATTTTGGTTGCAGCTTTTGGATGGCTGTTCAAGCAATCCTTGTCACTAGCACTCAACCAGATCAACAGAATTGACGAAAGACTTACTCTTCTAGAGAAGAATTTCCAAGATTCACAGCTATCTGCTGGGAATAAATTTGTCACTAGAGAAGATTGGTTGCGCCAAGCGACGGCCATTGAAACCAAAATCGAAAAATTACAGGAAAAAGTATATGAATGATGGACTGTTAGCTTTGAGTATCGCGAATTTCAGACAACAAGAAATGAGATGGAGGATTCTTCGGATTCTCAATATCAGTCGCCCTATTGGGGTTTCAGAGTCACTCATCAACATGGTGTTGAATGACCAAAATTTCAATGCTGGATTATCGGAATTACGTCGAGAATTGGACTATCTAGAGAAGAAACAACTAGTCAAAATATTGACTTACCCAACCTGGATAATCGAACTGACAGCTACAGGAATTGATGTTGTAGAAGGGAATGTAGAATGCCCTGCCGGCATAACTCGTCCCATTGTTATGTTTTAAGGAGAATGTAATGCCCATTCGCTCATCAATAGAGTTGTTACCAGAGGAGGTAAGAACCCAGCTAAATCAAAAGCTCATAGAAAATAGCTTCTCCGGTTACGACGCCTTATCCGCTTGGTTGACAAATCAGGGATATGGCATTTCCAAAAGTGCCATCCACCGATACGGGCAAGGATTTGAGGAGCGACTAAATGCCCTGAAGATAGCAACTGAACAGGCTAGAGCAATAGCCGAAGTGGCAGGGGATGACGCAAATTTCTTGGGTGACGCCATGATTCGTGTTTACCAGCAGAAAATTTTTGAACTGCTTCTCAAGCTCGAAATCTCGGATGATCCAGAATACGATTTGCCAAAAATAGGGAAGATGATCGCCGGAATAAATGCAACATCCATTACTCAAAAAAGGTATATGGATGAAGTTCGGAATCGAACCCAGAAAGTTGCATCTGAGGTCGAAGAGACTGTGAAGCAGCAAGGACTCAGTGACGAAGCCGCAGCCGAAATCCGTGCCAAAATAATGGGAATCTCGAATGAAAGTAAGTGACCTTGGATTGAAGCCTGAAGATGTTCCTGAGATTTTTCTTCCATATCAGAAAATATGGATGGCTGATAATAGCCCAATTAAAATTTGGAGCAAATCCAGACGAATTGGCGCTAGCTGGGGAGAAGCAGCCGATTGCGCTTTATCAGCTGCTCAAGTCAAGGGAGAAAATACTTTCTACATTGGTTATGAGAAAGATATGGCGAGAGGATTTGTTGAAGATGCTGCTGATTGGGCTAAAGCTTTTAAAATGGCAGCATCTGAGATTGATGAAACTGAAGAAATTTTTCGGGACGAAGATGAAGAGAAAAGCATCTTCGTTTTTCGCATTTATTTCAATAGTGGGTACAAGGTCGAGGCTCTATCCTCAAAACCTCGAAATCTACGAAGTCGCCAAGGACGAGTCGTGATAGACGAAGCTGCGTTCCACGACGATTTTTATGGAATGTTGGAAGCAGCTTTAGCCCTTCTGATATGGGGCGGACGCATCCATATCATTAGTACTTACAATGGAATTGAAGAACCGTACTATGAGATGGAGCAAGATGTACTTGCTGGAAAACTACCATATAGTCGTCATTTCACGACATTTGATGACGCTTTAGCGGATGGACTATATCAGCGAATTTGTTTGGTTAGCGGTCAGGAGTATTCAAAACAAGCCGAAACTGAATGGAGAGAAAAGCTTTTCAAACAGTTTGGCGATCGCGCTAACCAAGAGTTACTATGCATCCCATCTAGGAGTGGTGGAGCTTACTTCTCTCGGATGCTGATAGAAAGCAACATGAAAAGTGATATCCCCATTGTTAGCTTGGAACTCCCCGATAGCTTTACCACGGAGCCAGAAAAACAAAGAGAGACAAAAATTGATGATTGGCTCAAGCAAAATTTTGCTTCTTTACTTGATGCCTTAGACGTAAACTTAAGAACATTCTACGGGATGGACTTTGGTAGAACTGGTGATTTATCAGCATTACTGGCATTGCAGCAAACATCTAATTTATTGAGGCGCGGGATTTTCGCATTAGAGATGCGAAATATACCCTTTGACCAACAGAAACAAATTCTATTTTTTATTGTGGATCGCTTACCCAGATTTCAAGGTGGAGCGATGGATGCTAGAGGCAACGGTCAATATTTATCCGAGGCAGCCATGCAACGGTATGGCAAGCACCGTATAGATCAGATTATGTTTACTGAATCCTGGTATGCTAAAAACTTCCCTAAGTACAAAGCAGGGTTGGAAGATAAGAAAATTCTTTTACCAGCAGATGATGACTGGCTGCAAGACCATAGGGACATAATCGTACTGAAGGGTATCCCTAAAGTAAAAGAAAAACGCAGCAAAGGAACCGACGGGAAACAGAGGCATGGTGACGCTGCCATAGCGTCAGTTCTCGCTTGGTTTGCATCTCAAAGAGAAAACAAGGTTATCATGCCTGACTTCGGTTTAATGTATGAAGGTCTATATGATGACAATATTGAAGATGATACTTCTACTGAAATTACTTCTATGGAAGATGATTGGTTCGGAAATTAGATACAGAGGAAATAAATGAGATCACCATTCACAATAACTACATTTGCATCAATCCCAATATTGACCAAAATATGGCAGGGATTAACTTCCCTGATAGCTTCGCCCATACTTGGACAACAAAGATCCCGTGTCAGATTAAATAATAATGATTTTACATTTCTAGGTCGTGAATACGATTTAGAAATTACAGAATACCCAATTCGAGATCCTGTAAAAGCTCGACATTTGATTGAAATGTGGGAATACTGCGCTGAGATTGCAACTGCAATCAATGAAATTTGTGATTCTTGCTGGAGCAGCGATGATGGAGATGACCAAGGTTTCACCATCGCCCCAACCCTAAATGATAACACTACTCCTATAGATCCTGAAATTGAGAAAATTTTAAAGCGATTAATTGATGAGGTCATTGGCGGAATCACACTAGAACCTGCTATAGAAAGAATGCTCATCTACGGAGATGCTTTCTGCTCCATAAGTGTGAGCACCAAAAAAATGCAAATTGAACGTATCCTATTTTTACCTACATGGGAAATGTTCAGACTTGAGCTAAACAAAGGACAATTAATTGGGTTTGAGCAAAGACGATTCTTACAAGATGAATCAGCAATTCAGTTCCATCCGTTAACGGTCGTTCATTGGAGATACCGACGCAAAACTTTGTATGGACGTTCTTTATTCTGGGAGTCCTCCCAGGATTGGGAAAATCTAAAGTCAGCTACCGAGGATTTAGCATTCGCTAGTAGAGCTATTGGGGTCAACCCTAACATCCATGTAATGCCTGGAGAAGTCACAGAGAACTACAGAAAAGCTTATAAAACTGGCTATGAAGCCAGAAAAAAACTTGGTGCGGTGACGGATTTTTACTTGATGTATGGCGCTGATATTCGGAAAGTTAGCGCAACCAACCCTGATTTGAAAGCTTTAATAGATAATGTTTTAATGTGGCGGGGACGAATTGTAATGCGTTCCAGAGTTCCACCTTGGCTAATGGGAATGCCAACAGTTGGAGCCAGAGAAATCGCTGGACAGCCGGCTCTTGCTTATGCCCGATTTATCAACAAAATCAGGATGAATATGACCCAGGGTATTAAGCAGATGTGCGATTTAGAACTCGCTCTAGCTGGAATTCCGAAGGAGAAATGGCAATACCGAATAGTATGGCCTCGTATTTACGTCGATCCCTATGCTATGCAACTCAATCCGCAAGCTGATGAAAGTAATTTGGCTGGTATTGAGGATTTGGAGGCTTAACTATGCAATTTTCAAATCAACATCCACTATCGCTACCAACGTCGGTTGAAATCACCACAGCAGATATTGACCATGCCATAGCAGCATGGAAAAAAGACCCACTAGATCCTTATTTCACCAATATCTTAGAAGCTGAACCAGAGGGTGATGCTGACGATAGAATCGGTAACTTTACGTTTGACAAAGGGACGCAACGGTATCGAGATCAAGAAACCGGGAAGTTCATCAGTCAGGCAAGAGTGCAGGAGTTAACTAAGAAAAAAATTATCCAAGTAGGCAAGGACATGACCACCATTGCCGATCTCTTAGTTAATGGAAAAATTACTGTTCCTACTTGGGAGCAGGGAACCAGGGATATTATCAAACAACTCTATACCCAACAATACCTGTTGGGGATTGGTGGACAGAAAGAAATGACACAGAGGGACTATGGAATTCTCGGACAACAAATCCGAGAACAGTACAAGTACCTGAATGGATTTGCTCAAGAATTAATCGCTAATGGCATGAGCGAAGAACAGTTCAAGTCCAGACTTCAACTTTATGCAAATGCATCCCGACAAGCATTTGAAAAGGGGAAATTGGAGTCCCATCAACGAGCTGGCTACAACTGGGAAAAGCGTATTCGCACCAAAGTAGAAAGCTGCGATCCTTGCATTGGCTATGCAGCACAAGGTTGGGTTCCCATTGGGACTTTACCGGAACCTTGCCAGCAATGTGATTGCAGGGCCAACTGTGGCTGTTACAAGCAGTTTTCTGATGAGGCTAATAAGCCATCTGACTCCATGTTGGCTCGTTGGGGCTGGCTAAATAAGCAAAATTTTGCTTTTAACTCTAAATGAATTCAAGTGAGGTAAATATGTACACGAATCCAACTCCAGAACAATTAGATCAAATCAATCAGTATACTCCAGCTAATATGGAGCCTTTAGAATCCGGAGAAGTTGCTGTTGTTCAATTTCTTGCAACAGACAATCTTCTCAACCGTGAATATGGCAAATGGGGGATTGAAGAATTACCCATTCTCGCTAGTTTATTGCCAGGGTTAAAATTGATTCTAGACCATGAGTGGGGTGAGGTAGAGGAATCTCAGGGGATTGTGTTTGCCGCTAATGTTTTCAGTAGTGAAACTGCACCTGATTGGGCGATCAATCAGTGCGGCAATGCCGCTACAAACGCTCAAGTTGTAAATAAAGAGGGTTATAGCTGGGTTCAAGCTGATGTGGCAATCCCGGTTTCTTCTCCAGCTTTAACAAGCTTGAGGTTCGGTGTTATTGGTAACGTCAGCTTGGGTGGCTTTCTCTTTAAAGAAATTGTTTGTCCAATCTGTGATTGTTCATTTGATAACAAAAATTGCTCTCATTTCCCACCAGATCCTTACTGGGGAGCAGACCCAGCAGATGATGTTAGAGTAGCTCCTTACTATATTCGGTCTGGGACGACAGACCTTAAGGAAATGTCAATTGTTACCATCCCGAAAGTGCCAACAGCAGGTGTTATCTCTCGGCAGAAATCGGGGAAAGTAAACCCCTAAAAAAAAATCCATAATTCTCTTAAACTTCCACTAGTTGTAGCGGAAGTTTTTACGTTTATATGTATGGTTCAATTAATACAAAGTGGTAATGAGGTTGATCGCATTCGTGCAATCAATAAGAAAAAAGGTCTTACTGACGCGATTCAAACACCTTCTGATTCTCAAGCAGGATCTGAGAATAGCGACGAAAATCCATTGCCCAAAATTGTTAGTGGTAGCGATAATAATGTGCCGCCAATCATCGCCAAAGAGGGAGAAATCACTCTAAGCGAAGAGCATCTCCGGGGCTTAGTACAAGCTGGCGTGAAGCAGGAAATGAAAACTGCACAGCAGCAACTGGATACAGTTTCTCAGGAGATGAAAAAGCAGCAGCAAGAATTTGACGAATACAAAAAGAAATCCGATACTGAGAAGCAAGAACTAGAAGCCAGACTTGATTCTGAGCGAAAGCAGAAAGAATCTCTGGCAAAAGTTTTCGGAGATTTCGGTTATCAAATCCCTGGCACAAGCCAAGAATCGTCTACATACATTGCCCCGTTGAGCATGAGAGGAGGAATGAATCCGTCTGATGCGGTGCGGGAATTCACCAGGATACTTGATGACAATAAAGCCACCCCAAAAGTAGTCGTAGTCAGCCCCGATACCGGAGAGGAGTCACTACAACAGGATACTCGTGTCGCTACGAGGTTCCTGCGTGCTAATCGCACGGTGATGCGCGATGGAATGGAGGCTTTGTTGCAGAAAGCTGGATTCTTAAAAGGACAATCCAGCTACGTAGCAAGTGATGCGGCAACAACAATTTCTACGATTCCTCCCGCATTTCTAACCTACTTATCAACTGTCCTCAGAATTGAGCATTCTGCTCAATTCGTCTTATGGCAATTTGCCAATTACAAGATAAATGCGACAGTGCCTCCCGGTCAGACCTGCGCGGTTCCCCGCGTGAGGCATTTAAACGCTGGAACTAGATCTAGTGACTGGAGATTAACTCCCGGACAGGATACAACTAGTGCTACACAGCCTATTCAGGGCGCTAGCATTTCAGTTGAGATATACGAAAATGGTATGGGTAAGGATGAAAATATTCCCCCAGTCTCAATTCCAGATTTCATCATGGCGTATTCGCTGATAGACCTTGAATCTGTGATGTCGAGTAGGATGGGATACAACTATCATCTTTTCCAGGATATCTCGATCCAAGAGATGTGGTTCGCTACCACCAGAGTCGTCTACAACAACAGGAATTCTGTGGTAGAATCTGCGGCTGGTGTAACGGCTGGAGGAGGCGGACAACTAACCAATGACTTCTTAGGCAATTTAAGAGCA
Source organism: uncultured cyanobacterium (assembly GCA_963766435.1). Classification (GTDB taxonomy): domain Bacteria; phylum Cyanobacteriota; class Cyanobacteriia; order Cyanobacteriales; family Nostocaceae; genus CAVXZH01. The sequence continues at coordinate 1,010,332 of CAVXZH010000005.1, read as the reverse complement.
TATCTAAGTTCCACAAAAATTCCCACCTTCCCAGATGGTAAATATGGTTATGCCGCTCCACCAAGTCATATAGCTCAATTGAATGCGGATCTTGGTAAACGCATCATGATCCTGGATAAATCAGGAGCAGAAGAACTGACCAATATGCTTTTCACGACTACCAACAATAATGATTTAGGTCGAATTAGTGGGTATGCCGGGACACTTTCTGGTTTCCATATCTTTGAAGGGAATTCGTTTTCTACTGATGTAGTCGGAACCCCAGGCGTCGCAATGGAAACCGTTGGAGGAGTATCTACTCTCACTCGTGCAGGTTTTGCATTTGGTCCAGATTCTATAGGTTGGGCTACGGCCATGCCTATGGAAATACGTCCTGACCCGAATACAAACTTCGGACGGAACAGGAAATTTATCTGGAAGTCCCATGAGGGTTGGGCGGCACTAGATGTAGATCCTGCCAGCAATCCACCCAGTTCGAATGATCAGCAACTAAGAGTTGTCGAAGTTCATACCCCAATGGTTCCGGTGTAAATATGGCAACGCAACAACCTCAAGCGAATCCTAAGAAAAGTATTTATCCCACCAGCTTTTATCAAGATGCTGGAATTAGATTGTGTCCAGAATGTGGTGAGAAATGGCGCACTTCAATGAATGGACAGCGTTACTGCCCTGACCAATTACAGACTTGTCCATTAAAAGGTAGTACAGATGTCAATGTTCAGCAGTCAGGACAAAGTGAACCTCCTGTATCACCTGGAAATCCCACTGGACAGGAAGCCTCAGCTTGAAGAAGCTCTCGCTAACGCGGAAGCTCAATTAGAAGGGGAAGATGCCAAAGACCTTTATAAACAGCAGGTTTTAGATTTGTTGGATCAAATCCAACGATCTAGGGACACTGCGACTCTATCAGCCAATGATGATGCAGGGCTTATCAAGCTAGATGTGATCGAGTATTCGGAATCTAAAGATTACAAAATCCGATATCACAAAGACGATCTGCGTTATCGCTTAAGTCGATTAATCGGCTACCAACTCATTTATTACACGGAGAATTGTTACTAATGGTACAATCAGCAATTATTGGGCGTGGAACGAAAATCAAAGTTGCTTTGATTGGGGCGGATCGCATCTTCCCCGAAGAAGTAACCTTAACAGTTTCAACTGCTGGGGCTGTTGGCGATTCGACACTAGCCGTAGCGATCGCACCCGCAACAACCAGGGCTATAGTTGCGCCATTTTGGATTAACTTTATTGACCCAACTGGAGCGGAAAGTTTGGTGAAGGTGGCAACTGATGTTGCACCTGGAGCGACAGCAACACTGGCGGTTACGGCATTAAAAAAAGCCATACCCATAAATTCGGTTGCAGGATACCCCGTATTGCTAGGACGGAGAGAATCAGCAAATTTAACCGATGCCGATGAAATGGCAGATATTAAAATTTTCGAGAATGATGGGTGGAAGGATTCTCTGACTACCATGCTAGGCAACGGATTGGAACTGCCCGGGTTCTATAGTCCATTGAATGCGGGCTGGACTAGTTGCCTTTATGCTCGAAATAATTTCCGCGAATTGTTCTGGGCTTTATACTTACCCAAGCCCGATGTAGGGTATACCACGGGGCATATTGTCAAAGGCTTCACAGGTGTAAAAATTCCAATCGAGACTCCCGCAGACGGGATTATCAAGAGTACAATTAGTTTCACCAGCAGAAGCCCAGTTACATTTATTGACCCAGCATGATTTCAAATCTCCCATTTGTAATTTCTCCCAAACAGGAAAAATTTAGCCTGGGGAATGATAGGACAGGAGTCTTGGAATTCCCCAGGCATTGGGGTTTGCTTGTCAGGGAGAAAATCGAAATTGATGAGGCGATGGAATTAAGTCCCTTTGTTCTGGCTGCGGAATTAGCAGTTCAAATTCAGCAGGAACAAGGGATTCAAGATTTAACCCTTTGCCTCGATATTGTTTTGGGTACACAGAGAGAATCCGATGCAGATAAGTTACTGATGCAGCAGCTTCGGATTCGCTATTCTAGCGCGATTGCCAAAATTGAAAAATATGCCAGCAATGATGGCAGTCGGGAACAATTTGCAACTGTTACAGCCATTATCAAGCGAATTGCACCAGACTGGAACTCTGGTGATACTTTTCAATTAAATGATGAGCTTTATCAAAAAATTTGGGATTTTGCTAAATCCGAGTTAGCGATCGCAAAAGCATCCCAGTCAGAAGAGGTAAGCGAAGAAGACATAAAAAAGCTGCTAGCTCCCGTGACAAAGTTAGAACCGACTGGGAGCGAATCTACTGGCTCATCCAGTCCTACTGGGGCAGCGATGACCGATTCAATGCCATCAATTTTGGAAACCAGCCATGTTGGCTGATTTTCGCGACACTTGAATCGGGGCAGAAAATAGAGATGGAAAATCGGCATGCTCAGGAATTAGCGATCGCCCAACTGGTTTCCGTTTATGCTAATTCCCAGAAAGCTAGCCCCCCATATTACAAGCCTAGCGATTTTTATATCTTTGCCCCAGAAAGTGACGTTAAAATTGCTGCATCTACTTGCATAACATTCCTTACGTTGTCCAATGAACAATTGCTACCAAGCTGGGCATTGTCACTAGCCCCAGTAGATGAGATCCAAAAAGGTGGTAGTAAAGGTGGCAAAATCTGTAATCCCCGAATGTGGATGGTAAGAGGATTGGCTTTGATTACTCCAAAATTGCGAGATGGCATTCTGATGGCAGGAATGGCCATCATTGACGATGGTGCTCCATCTGGAGAAACCCAGGTTTGGGATGTTGATAGTGGTGAAGTCCACACAATCTGGGTTCCAGAGACAAATGAACCTTATTTAATTGATATACAATGGTTGTTAGAAAATCGCCCTTTGCTAGATATGCCAACGCAACTCTGAAATTAGCGATCGCTTCAGAAGGCGATTTAGCCAAAGATCCAGAAACTGGTAATATGCGTCCTGGACTAGAGATTTTAGAGTTCAAGGCTCTTTTAGAAAATAGCCATACTGATGATTACCAGACTAAAATTCTGCCTGGTATAGATGCGACTGATACTTATCTTGAGGGGTATCTAGTCGGGCAAGTTGTGAGCGGGGAATTGCAGGGACTAGATACAGCCTTTTTTCCCGAAGGAGTGAAAACTCCTATTGAGATGGAAGCAGTTGTAGATGGAAAACAGGGGAAGTTACAAATTCTCCCAACCGTGGCTTCCCCTTATGGTGTTGATGCCAAAACAGGACAGAAAATCTGTGCTTATTTTAGTTACAGAAAAGGTAGCTAGTTTGTTACAAATTTAAAAGTTCTATTCGCCTATTTGCAAGCTCTACATACTCACTAGATTTTTCTACACCGATAAATCTTCTATCGGTTTCTAGGCACGCTAATGCGGTTGTTTCGGAACCCATAAAAGGGTCTAAGATAATTTCCCCGGAGTTTGAGTAAGTAAGTGCAAGCCATTTCATCAGCCCTAGTGGCTTGCTTGTCGGGTGTCCAATCTTCTGTACTGTGGGGAATTTTAAAACGCTACGAGGATAGCGATCACCGTTATTAACGGTAGTGGTTCTTGAACAATAACCATAATGTTCAGACCCTCTACCACCCTTTGTCGTATATGGCTCTCCTTTAGTTTTTTGAGGATTATAAGTGCCGGACTTCCCACTAAAGACCAAAATATTCTCATGCGCTTTCAATGGTCTTTTATTAGCACTTAGGAAACCGGAAGCGATTGTTTTCTCCCATATGATTTCATATCGGAATTGCTTGCGGTTGGAGTTGATCACATCAGTGCTGAAAGGCTGGGATGAGTAAATAGCTATGATTGAATTTTCTCTAGTTACTCTGGATATTCCTAACCAAAAATCCGCCAAATTTATTGGTATGTCCCACTTGATATCAGTAGTACCATAAGGCGGATCTGTGATCACAGTATCAATGCAATTATCTGGAAGCAATGAGATTACTTCCAGAGCATCGCCGAGAATAATTTGATTGAGTGGTAAAGCCATAATTCATCCTTCCAGGTTGTATTTGGTAGATGCCTGGTTCGCGATTAACTATGGTGATTAACTAGCGATTATAGAGTAGTTGGTTCAGCAATTTGTGTAGGCACTATATCTTCAAAAGTAGTAGGCGCTTTTTCAGCATCAATGGAAGCGATCGCCTGATGAATTTTAGTTCCAACCCCAGATAATCTTTGCTTGGTAGACTGTAATCGAGTGATTATTTTATCAAGCTCAATATCAGATTTATCCTCTACTTCAGTTTCATCCAGCCATCCGCTATCTTCATTGATAGCAAAATCGCCTATTTTTTCTAGTAGGCTGGGTGGTATTTGAGCAGCATTCTCTGGAATCATCGAGAGTCCAGTCCGAATTTAGGCGAAATTTTATAATTGCAGTAGCCATCACAATCTTACGTTGCTGGCGGAGAATGTTTCTTTTGCTATTGAAACTAAAAATATCAGCTAAGTCTTTTCTGAAAAAATCGTAGTCGCCATTTATCAAGGCATTCCCAATTTCATTTATAGATGAGTTATATTTTTCAGCTAATTCATGAGCTAATTGCACAGCAAGCTGGTAAACTTCTTTGATATCCTGTCCGTTTATGAATGCCCATTCCTCATCCGTAAGGGTGTAATATTTATTTATCTCTACTTCTCCAATGGTAGGACTTCCTATTATTTCTGTTTTTTGTTTTGGGGGTGTTATAAATGGTAACTTCAACATCTCAATCTCCTAAAAATGAATATTTGATCAACTTAATTTGCGCTCCTGCTGGTATTCCCAGACGAATGTCCGCAGGGACTTCGCTGATTGATTTAACTATAAAATCAGCTAAATCCACAGAAAGAAAGGAGTCCAGGACATCTTGAACTCCTTTCCCTTGTTGCCACTGCTTAAAATGCAGAATCCATGTTGCTCGTTTTTTATGTCCAATGAGAAGCGTTGTGGCAGCAATTTCAGGAAGGAAAATAACTACTTCCAGTCCTTCAACTTTTGTCCCTTCTGGGGGTTCAATTTCCCCGTTGTTGGCAATCACTGATACAGCCTTGGTGGTTTGTCCTTGCTGGAATGTGTAAGTTCCTAAAAAGGTATCCAAGGCTGATTCAATGATTGTTCTTAGTTGAAGGGCATCGCTCATTAAACCACTCCTGAATCTGCGGAGAGTGTGGTGTAATTGGGTTGTTCTGCTGGAGCGAAAGTAACGTAATACTCTTTCCCTAGAATGAAGGCATTTGCAGCTTCACCAGTGGTAACTAATTCAATAGCCCCACTAGGAGTGGCATCAAAAAAACTATCATTTTCAGGACTGCCACCTATGACAGGCGCTAATCTTATCAATTGTGCCGATGATTCTTCCGATACTCGGACATTTGAACAACACCAAAATTTAGCAACTACGTCCATAAATTCTCGTGATTTATTTTAAGTGCAATGGCGCTAGACTAGCCAGCGCCATTTTGTTGAATCAGAATTGCAGATGATTAAGCAGCAGGAGTAGTTACAGATGCGGAACCACCAGGAACGATGCCTTTAATGCGATCGCTGATTCCAGCAAAATTTTGCTTCGTGGATTCTAATCGAGCAATGATGCCGTCGAGCTTGGCGTCATTTTCAGGGAAGGACGGATTTGCCTTGAGTTCCTGCAATTGTTGAAGAACCACAGCAACTTCTTGAGCTTCAGTGTCAACAGCTTGTCCAATGCTTAGTGCTTCCGCGTCGATAGCATCAAGAGCTTCATTGATTTGATCGTATTTAGTAGGAGTAGCAGCAGGAGCGGCGGCAGTAGGAACAGCAGTAGTATTAGCAGCGATATCTGTCACAGGATTAGTCCTTGAATCTAGAATTCGTTTCCAAATACAAAATATCCTGAGCGAAACAGCAATTACAGTGCTTTACTTTCACCTACATTTCGGCTTTGAAAACCAAAAGATATTTGAATGCCTGAGAACGCTTCAAATAGTAATCCCGCCATTAGTTTATCTACGTGAATCTGAAAATTGACGTGTATCACTGGACTAATCGTAGTCGTGTTCTGTGAAATAGGATTCATATTTTTAGTAGGATAAAAATATATTTTATTTGATTATTAATTTAATACATAGGATTATGAAATTCAAAAGGAATGAACCAGGAATTAATCAGATTAAAGCTAAATGCCAAGAAGCTTTTGGCTTAACAATGGCAATATTAAATCAAGAATTCGACGATGTTATTGAAAGTGATATAGCGTTTGCCGATCTGGGATTCGTTGATCAAGATATCGTCGATACTGAAAGATTTTTGAAATCCAAAAAATTCAGCACAATTCCCAACGGCGTCCGATGGGAATGGGCGCCAATAGCACCCACTAATGGATATGTTTACGCCGCAGCACTTTATGCTGGTTTTATGGCGTTCGGTAAATATCCTATTGCCGGACGCCCGTGGACTGATCGCGCTTTAGATCGGGTTAATGTTCCTAAGTGGATGTCCTACGAGTTAAAGCAATTGGGCGTCAGGGCGTCGTTTACTCCTATCTAGAAATTAATTCCCGTCACCAGCCCGAATAGAACTGCAATCCCCCATAAGAGAAGGAATGCGCCGATGATTCCAAGGGCAATGCGTAGGGAAATTTCTTTATTAAATTTTGCGAAATCCTTTCTAAATTCGCTAATTTCTTGGCGCAAAGAAATAAGCTCTTCCATGGCAGGGTTCCCCGATGGATTAGGCGTGGGCAAACTGGGGTTTTTAGGCGGGATTCTCATAGCTGTATGTATTATTGGAGGAAGCTTACTTATGGAACCCAACAGAGTACGTAAACTAACGCCAGTATTAAAAGCAAAATTTTGCTTATTAGATTCCGGCATTCCTCACAGCATTCTTGCTGAGAGTGCTGTAGATATCAGCCGCGTCACTCACAGGTGTCGGACTGGAAACTTGTAATACGCTGGGTCGTGCTGCTAGTGTGGTGATGCTTGCCGCTAATTTATCCATCCGATCAGTAATACTCGAAACCTCTTTCCTGAGATTATCGGCAAATTCTTTCGGATCAAATCCTGCTGCCACTTTAGCCCCTTCTACTTTATCTATTTCCGGTGCTTTCATGGCGTTTTGCCTCATATAAGCTTGATAAATATCCCCTTTGGGTACTGACTGATTTTTCAGTCTCATATAAACATCATATATGCTTTCTCCAAGCTTCTGTTCCTTTTGTAAGTCACTAGCTCCCATCTTCAAGCTAGGAAACCAGTTCGCGTAGATTTTAATTTTCTCGGGGGATTTAAAATCCGAAACGGGAGGATTCCCTTGCGCCCTATTCAGGGCTTCATCATATCCAGCCGATGAATTTGTATTCGTGTTGTTTCCTATATTTGTATTCGATGGTTGAGGTGGGGATTCAGGCTGTCCAGAGTGGAATTGGTCAGTCTCCACTTTAGGTTTCCAGATGTTATATTGCTGTCGCATTTGAGCATCCTGGACACTCTCCCCCTTCAAAGTTCCAAATTGTTTTCGGGTATAAGTTTCTTCGGGCGTTTCTCCGGGTAGCTGCCCGAATAATTGGTAGTTCAGATACTCATTCATATTTTTGAATTTTGGCATTACAGGCTTATCGCTATTTTTGCCGCCAGTCTCTCCAGCACTTGTGCTTGGTTTTGGCTTGCCTACGAGGGCTTCTATTTTTTCTAGTGAGTCCGACTGCCTGCGGGCGCTGTCAGCCGCTTTTAGCTGGCTAATTGCCATTCCCTGAGTTGCCTCCTGAGCTTTCTTCGCATTACTACCAAGTTCCTCCTGTTGAGTCAGATTCTCGGTAGCTGATTGTAGCTTTTTGTCGGCTATCACAGCCTCTCTACCAGCAATTTCCAGGCTTACTTTAGCCGTTTCGATTCCTACATCATCTTTTTTTATCTGGGCTATTCGCATAGCCCCCTCAGCTTCGAGTCTAGTTTTAGCAGCAGCAAGCTGCATTCCTTGAGCGTCATAAATAAGCATTTGAGCAGCAATTTTTTGCTTCTGAAGCTCTATCTCCAGGTTCTTCCTTTGGAATTCCTGCTCCAACTTCAATGCTTCGAGTTTCTTATTGAATATTTGGTCTTCAATTTTACTCCGTTTATTTAGTATTTCTAGCTCGTTGGTTCCGAAGCCGGACTGAGTTCAGTTGCCGCCTGATTTCGCCCGCCACTCGTGGGTCGAGATTTTCGTCCTCTTTAAGGCGTTTGGCAAGACCTAAAGCCCTATTGGCCGAATCCTTGCGGATTTCTAATGGGGAAATACTTGCGTCAGAGAGAGCTTTCGCTAAATTTAAACGCGATTCTTCTAGCTTTGTTGTTCGTTCCAGGCTTTGAGTATATAATTCTAGTCCGGTTTTTTGGCTTGCAAGTTGCGACTCTAAACTTCTGAATCTATTCGCTTCAGCCTGCTGAATCCTCTGAATAGCGTGTTCTACCGCCTCTCTATATTTCTGTTCCTGAGCAATCTTATTATCAATCAATTGCCCATTAGCTTGAGCTAATTCTTGATTTAGCGTAAATTCTTCCTGCTGAAAATCCCTGGCATCCCGTAAATTCAAGGTATAAAGTTGTTTGTTTTGTGCCATTCGCACTTTGATCTGGGCAATATGAGCGACCGTAGCTTGCTCATCTATCTTTACTTGTTCCAAGCTTGCCCTATCTTCTGCTGGCTGATTTAATCCAGCCGATAACAGTCTTTCCTTTACCCCAATGGTGGCATTGGATTGGGAAATGGCGATCGCTGATTCCGCCTGTTTGTTAACAAATTCAAACCGTTTTATGTGTTCTTGCAATGTTGCGGATTGAATAGCAAGTCTAGCGTCAGCCTCTTGCTTTTCTGATTCTGTTAATTGTGTGGATAAATCACGAAGTCGCTTATGATATTCCTCTGCTGATATCGTCCCACTTTCGTGCATAGTCCGGATATTGATAAGCTGATCGTTCAAGCTATCTCGTTGCTTCAGTAAAGTTTTTAACTGAATTTTGGCAATTTCTTTTGCCGCTATTTCTTCAGTAATAGTTTTATCTAATTGTGCTTTTTTGTAAAAAGCAGCTTTGAGATTTTCTTGCTCTTGGATCTTGGCTCGGACATCGGATGCTTTTTCGTCAGACTTAAATAATTCAAAGTCCTGGTTTGCACCAAGAACTTTGCTCTTTGCCCCCTCGGACGCATCCCTTGCTGAATTGAGCCTGTTCTTGTTGTCCCTAGCAGATTTGAGTTTTTCTAAAACAGCCTTATCCCCCTCACTCAGGTCTTTAGTGTTACTGGTGATATCCTCGATTTTAGCTACCGATGAATCTTTGCTTACTCCGAGTCGTTGCAGGGTATTTTGAAATTCTGGTCGAGCCAGTTCTTTATCCTGTGCCGTAACCAAAGCTTGGATGTTTTTATATTCAATTGACGCTTGCTCTTGTTCTAGTTGGGCGGATTTTAATCCCACGTATTTATTGGCGAATCTGTCCTTGGAAAAAGCTTCATTCGCGTAACTCGAAATATCGGCTTTCCGTCCTTCAAACCTAAATTTATTGATTTCCTGCCTTTCTGCAAAAGCCAAATTTAAATCTCGAATGGATTTTGTGAAAGCTAATACAGGATTAATTCTAAGAGAGGCGATCGCACTCTCAGCATCAGCCTTAAAACGCTTGAGTAAATTCAGGTTTTTTTGTAGCTCATCGGTTTTTTTCTGTACATTATCTTCCCCAAGCGTCTGAATCGCTTGTGGGGTTTTTAAAGTATCTAATTGTGATTTAATCGAATCTATCAGCTTATCTGTCCTTACAATATCTCTTGTAAATGGATTAGCTATTTCTGATCTTTTATCATTAAGCTCTTTGATTCTGAGGTTCTGCCCCTCGATAGATAGCTTTGCACCTGCCGGAGTTGCAAGTCCTTTATCACTATATTCTCTTTTTATATTAGCTTGTAAGATTTGTCGTTTTTGTTCCGCATCGAATAGCTGCTTATCAATGCCGGGAAGCTTGCCAATAGAACCAGCGCCCTTTTTTAATTCAGCTAAACGGTATTTCGCTCCAGACAAAAATTCATTTCCATAGGTTGAAGTATCCTCCATACTGGAATTGATGTTTTCTTGGTCAAGTTCGCCGTAGGTTTTAAGTTGTATTTTTCCCCCGGATAATTTTCGAGCAATATAATTTCCAGGACTGTATTTTATTAAATATTCGTCTATAAATTTTCCTATTTCTGTAGTTGCTTTAGGAGTTGATCTCTGGTTCTCCTCTTTCTTATTCCCTGTACGAGGCTTTTCAAAAGCTTTCCTGGATTCTTCCGCCGCATTCCTTGCGGCATCCGCCATATTGCGGAATCCACTAACGATTTCGCCATTGACAGCTGCATTCAAAAGATGAATGGCTTCAATGGCTGCAAAAATCCCCGCCGTCCACATCACGGTTGGTGAATTAATGACAGTCGATGACAGCTGCCCCATCATCCCGCCGAAAGATGCGCCAGCAGCACGAGTGAGGATAAACTGTTGAGCAACACTACCCAAAGCCATCAATAATTTGCCGCTCAAGGCTAAAGATAATGCCAGTACTCCAAAACCCAATTCTTTAGAAACACTTGCCAATCCACCTACTGCACCAGCGAGAAGATTAATTCCCTGAGTAGCAGCAGGAGCTACACCTTCACCTATTCCTTGCTGAAACTCCAAAACGGAGTTTTGCAATCCGAAGATTGAACTCTTGGCATTGTTTGATGCTCCCCCAGCAGCATCACCGAATTCGGCTTGGAGTTGCTTCCCAAATCTGGGGAGAAAATCTTGGGATTTTATTTGTCCACTATCAAGGAGTCGAGACAATTCAGTTTCTGTCACTCCAAGTGCTGCGTGCCGCGATTCCAATCGCGCCAGGAATTCGTTCTGCAATCTGTCCCCTTAATTCTTCGGCTGCTACAGTGCCTTTGCTGATCATCTGGGACAGTGCGCCAATAGCACCCCCAGTCTCTTCACTTGATAGACTCAAAACTGTACTAGCCTGAGAAACTCCCTGAAATATATCTTTAGTATCTTTTCCTGCTAAAACAGACCCTCGTGCCGCAGCTTCTAGTTGAACAAAACCTTGAATAGAAGCTTGTAGGGGGATTTTTAAATCATGCACCTGCTGTTTAACAAAACGCAGGCTCTGGCTTCCTCCACTGGAGCCGCCAGAGGCAAAATTTAAAGAAGTTTTCAGTTTATCAAGTTCTGCATAAGCATTAAAAGCATCTACGGATACTCTCTTAAGAGCATCCTGAAGAATAAATACGCCCTGGAAGGCAATAAATCCCTTCGCTAGCTCAAATAGGTTTTTAGCGAAACCGGGGATTTCCACCCCGAACGACTCTAAAAATCCATGACTAGGTAAAGGACGACCAATAGCGTCGTAAACTTTCTCCAATTGTTCATTCAGCCTACTAAGCTGCTTGACTTGCTTCTCAGTAAGTTCAGGCGACTCTAATACTTTGCTTACGCCTTTAGTAGCTATACGAGCTTGTTTAGCAAGCTTTTGATATTGTTTCTGTTCATCAGTACTCCCCCGTTGCTTGGCCTGTTCTGCGGACATTTCCAAACCAGGGATAATAGCTGATTCAACTTCAAGAGCTAATTGTTTAGACCTTTGCCTGACCCGTTTAGCAACACCATTTCCTAGAGATTTAAAAATATCTTGAATCTCGCGGAATATTGAAAAATCTTCCACACTTGACTTACCGGAAATCTCAGGTAAAATTTCTGGTGGCAACCCCTCAAATCCGTATTTCCGATTTAATTTGGCGGATAATTTAGCTCTTTCCCTAATCTCCTGACGCTGGACTTCTCGTTTCCCAGTAGAATTTTGGTTAGACGATCTTCTCTCATCATCTAACTGAAGATCCTCAATTATTTGCCTCTTAGCCTCGAAATTATCCAGCCTAGAGTTTAAGCGATGAGACGTTCCTGATGATACTTCATGAATAGTTTCTGGAGATAATTCTATTTTTGGTGCTTTATATAAGGTTTTCAGCTTTTGTAAGCGACTATTCAATCCTTCTAAAATATCTCCGAAAACTTCTTGAAGTGTTTTATTTATTTGCTGTTTTTTTCCTCCTATGCTAGGACTTTCTTTCAAAGAAGAAGGGTTTAATTCCCAAGGTGCTGGTGGTACGGGAATCTTGATTCTTTGCTTGCCGTTTTCAGGTAACAGAGAAGGGTTTAATTCCCAAGGTGCTGGTGGTACGGGAATCTTGATTCTTTGCTTGCCGTTTTCAGGTAACAGAGAAGGGTTTAATTCCCAAGGTGCTGGTGGTACAGGAATCTTGACTCTTTGCTTGCTGTTTTCAGGTAACAGAGAAGGGTTTAATTCCCAAGGTGCTGGTGGTACAGGAATCTTGACTCTTTGCTTGCTGTTTTCAGGTAACAGAGAAGGGTTTAATTCCAAAGGTGCTGGTGGTACAGAAATCTTGACTCTTTGCTTGCTGTTTTCAGGTAACAGAGAAGGGTTTAATTCCCAAGGTGCTGGTGGTACAGGAATCTTGACTCTTTGCTTGCTGTTTTCAGGTAACAGAGAAGGGTTTAATTCCCAAGGTGCTGGTGGTACAGGAACCTTGACTTGTTCTTTTTGAATTGATAATAATTCTCGTTTTTGGGCTGATATATGCTCAAGATTCTCTCTAGCTATATCTACTTGCTGTTGTGCATCAAAAGCAGCTATTTTTGCTGGTTCTACAGCTATTTTTGCTGGTTCTACGTTTTTATGATAATTTTCAATAAAATGACTGAATGTTCTATGTCCGACTTCTGCTGAAGGAGCAGTAGTAAAAGCATGGTGTTCATTTTGAGCCTGGAGAAATAATTCTTTCGCATTAGCCGATTCTTTTTCTTTTTGAATCAAAATATTGCGTAGTTCTATCTCCCGGTTCATTAATACTAGTAGCCCTTGATCAGCCGTCCCTAATGGAACGCTATTTACTGACTCCATTAGTTGGGCAATTGCGCTTAATGCCAATTTTTCATTTTGCTCAATTCCTAGAATAAGTCCTCGGACTAGGAATTCACCAATCTTCTGCCATCGTTTAGATGGTGATTGTATTTCAGCTTCATCCTTTGCGGCTTGCTCTACACTAGCCATTACAGTTTGAGCAACTTTAATGGGTGCTTTCTGAGCATTAATCATCCCACTTCCAATGGCTGAGACTATGTTGCTCCCTAGCCCTTCCCCGACATCAGAACCATCAAAATTCTGTAATGCAGCCAATTCCTGTTTGGCTTGATTAGCGACACTCTTAAGCTGATTTCTCGTACCTCCCAGAGATTTACCCTCCTTCCCGGTCAACTGGTGCTGACTCAATTCTCTGGCAACAAGTTGTTGAGATTCTGCTTCTTGAATAATCTGCGCCAAAACTATCTCTCGTTCTGAAGCATCAAGTCCTTTGGCTACTTTTAAAGCATCAGCTAAAGCTTTCCGTGACTGCTTTAGTTCATTAATTATTTTTGATGCTTCTGCCACTGGCTTCCCCGTAGGCTGAAATTCGGAGGAAGACAAAAACTTGTCAGGAGTAAGTTCCCCAATTAAACTAGCTACCTCTCTTCTAGTATCACCCGTTGCCGATGCCCATTGAATCTCATTCAGTAGATATTCTTTGTTGGCATGTTTGGTATTAATCCCCATCCGTCGGGCTAAATCACGGACTCCCTTAGCATTAAGATTTTTTTCAATATAATTACGAGTCTCTTTCTGAGAACTGAAGTTCAGGGAATCATTAGGGATTTTATCTTCACCTACAATAGGAATTTGATCTTCGACTGTAGCGACAGGAATTTGAGGCTCGGTAGCAGCTTGCCTTTTCGCTAACAATGACTGCTTCAATCTTCCTGGAATTGCCTGGACTTGTTCAATAGCTACAGCTAATCCAGACGTTAATTCCTGAGCAATATTTTCGATATCGTGAGACATCAACGAATCGACATTTGCGGCTTTCACCAAAATAGGCTGCAAAGTATTGCCAATTATCTCTAATTCTTGCTGTGCTGTTTGTAGTTCAGCACTAATATCAACTCCAAACTTTTGTGCTATTGTGTTCAACTTTCCAAGATTTTGGAGCGTTTCTTTTGCGGCGTCCTTAAACGCCATCTCAGACTTAATACCACCAATACCAAAACTAGATTCAAATTCTTCTACCGCTTTTTTTTGTTTTACTTGACCAGCTATTTGAGAACCCGATCTGCTCTCAAATGCATAGGCATCAGCCTCTAATTTTCTTACTACTGGTCGGTGTTCTGCTGGATGCATCTCAGTAGAACCTTCAATCCGATATGCTAACTTTCTTATTTCTTCAGGGCTTGGTGTAAGCAAGGATATTCCCGCGCCGTCTGTAAGGACATTTTTTCTGCCGAAATCAAATTGCAACGCATGACGAATCTCATGAGACAAAGTTGCTACATCTTTGTCATTTAACTTTCCTTGCTGAATTTGCTCGTAGGATTCCTTTGATACGTGAATCTGGTTTTCATTCCGATCATATGCTCCTATTTGCCCAGGCTTTAATTTTTCCGATACTACAAGCCGAGGAATCATCTCAGGGGATATGCTATCCACTCCTGATGCTTTCAAAGATTCCTTAAACACATCCTGATAAAGCCTTGGTAGTCCTTCTTGTTCTCTGGGGATAAATGATGAGATAGGTATGGGTTGATTTTTCGTATTTTGTAGGGTGTTAGCAGAAGTAGAAGGTATTTCACTAAGATTGCTAATCTTAATAACCTCTTGGGAAGCTTCCCTAAATAAAGTGGGAATAGTCTGAGTTAAATTTGTTTCTAGTAGAGATATATTCTCAGCCAATGCAGCATTGGCTATGGACAACTTTCGGCTTAATTCATCAATTGATTTAGCTGGATCAGAAATTTCTAGTTTATAAATATCCAGAGCTTTCTTTGCATTGATAGCACGTTTTTTAAGTACTTCTACTTGTTTTATGTCCGCGTCAGGAGTGGACATTAACTTATCTAGGTCGGCTTTTGTAGTGCCAGCATTAGCCTCTAATTTTTCTAGTTTCTTTTGACGAATAGGTTCTGGAGTATTAGCTCTGGTCTTAGTACCATCACGAACTTCTTGCATGGTCTTTTGAGCGGATAGTTGCTCCTCAAAAAAATCTGCAAGTTTTTGTAATTCAACCGCTCCAGATGCGGGTTCTTTTTCAACCCCCAATTCTGCTAATGTTTCAATTTGTTTCTGTATTTTTTGTGCATAGTCTTTTTTGACTTTCTCAAGAGATTGGATGCTCTTTTTATCTCTTTCAATCTCATCGGACAAAGATGCAAATATTTTATTGTATTCATTAATGCTGTTTTTGATAGATGTCTCAGTACTGGTTCTTTCTTGAAGACCGGCTTCTGAATCAGGCGTTGGAAGAGACTGGATTTCAGCTTGCTTACCCTCTAGCTCCTTAATTCTTGCTTTGGTTTGGGCAATTGCCTCTTTCTTCTTATCTAACTGCTGTTTTTGTTGCGCTATTGATTCGTCAATCTTTTCGATATTGGATTTCTGTCCAATACTTTCGATGAAATCATTACTGATTACAGCCTTCGCTTTTTTGGTTGACTTGTAATCAACTTGCTGGCTATCAAATGCAGCAGATGAAGAAGCTATTATCCTTTCTTTTTCTGTTGTTAAAGCCTGAGCATTTTTAATGGGTGATAGTTGAATTCCAGATTCAAGAAGTATTTCTTGCAAAGCTTCAATTTGTTTGACGACTTCACTTCCGATAGGATTTTTCTTAATAAGTTCTACCAAAGACTGTTGGGCTTGTGGAATCGCGTCTAGAGCCTTTTCTGTGGCTTTCTGAGCAACCAACTCAAAGGAGCCGATACTTTGCCCAAATTTAGCCTGAATTCCAGACTTTATTCCATCTCCTATTCGCTCTCCAAGCGGTAAGCCAGCACCTAAAAATACCCCTTCTAATGCTTGCTTTATTGGCATTGATATTATCGAGCCAATGCCAGAGAATATTGAGTCAAAAATTCCAGAGCGAGGTTTAACCTTATTAAACCCATCCTCGACAGAACTGGCAATACTTTTGACAAGGTTATTGTTATTTTTTTGGCTTTGGTCTAACGGATTCCCTAATTGGTTATTAAAGGGAGACTTATCATCTTTGTCAATTTTCAAATTGATTCTTAAATTGGCATCCTTAAACTGATTCTCTATGCTATTAACTACATTTTTAATTTGATTGACATCAACCTCCAATCCTTGAATCAATCCTTGAATAGCATATTTTCCAATTTCTCGGAAGACGCGAGAAGGTGACTGGATATCCAGTTCCTGCTTAAACTTGTCGGTCAAGGATTTAGCTGCATCTCTCCCGATGTCAGCCGAAAACCCTTGAGAGAATCCCTCCTGAGCATATCGTCCTACATCTATAAATTGATTTTTGACAGCTTCTCTATCAATTTTTATATCAGCATTAATCTCGATTGAACTAATACGCCCAATGCGACGTAATTTTTCCTGAAAATCTTGAATATTAGGAGACAAATCAATTTTTATAGGGTCAACATGCCCATTCAATTGACTAATCTCTTTCCGAAGCTCTTCAATATCGGGGCAAAGTTTTACTGGAATGCAGTCAACTATTCGCTCAACTCGCTTGAGCTTTTTCTGAAAATCTTCAATATCGGGACAAAGATCCACTTTGATGCAGTCTAGCTGGTTAGGGAGATCCCTAACTTGAGACTTAATCCCCTTTAAATCAGCCTCCAGGCTGATAGATGGTCGGTTTAATGCCTGAAACTGCCTCTGAATATCCTGGGTATCTAATCCCAATTTAATAGGCTTGGTCTTCCGTCCATCCAGGGATTCAAGCTGTCCGTCTAGCGTAGAGAAATCGAGTTCGACTTGTAGGGAAACCGCACCTAGTACAGGCATATCACTAGCTCCATAAATCGGAGATTTTAGCCTGTTCCCCTGACTCGAAAGTAGAGCCTGATTTTCCCCTGTAAGCAAAATTTTGCTTTTTATCTGTCAGGGGAAAACGAAGGACTGGTATTTTATAGCCTTGAAAAGGAAAATGTCAAAAACATTGTTTAACGAATGACTCTAACCCTTTCAATCGGAGAACTGACCCTAACGATAAGGAGGTTTAATCTCTCGCTTTTTAAGAGCGAGGGTAGAGCCGTTCAGCAAAGCTGAGTACAGCGTAAACGGGAATCCTATCCTGGATCGTGCAAACGTTTGAACCAAAATTTGTTTGGACGATAAACTGCTATCTGTTGCCGGACGAATGCAAAATTTTGAAGGCAATTTACGCCGAATCCGATTACCTACGACGAACACCACCCTATGGAGGAGCAGAGATATGGTTGGATGATGGCAATGAGACTTATGAGGAGCGATTGCCAAGAACCAGAGCGATCATCCCAAATACAACCTTAATAACAATTGGTGATACCCATATAAGCTACCATGCAAGATTCAAAACCTGGATGGTTAAGCCACCAGAATTTGAAGAAGTAGGACGGGTCAACACTGTAAGTTTTACCTTACAAGAAGCCAGTTCTACCACACCCACTGACGACAGCTTTACCACGGGAAGTCTAACTCTAGACTCCGGTAGTAAAACCTACGATAAATATTTTGAGTTCACCCAATCAGCTAATTTGACGACATGGATTATTGTTCACAACTTAAACAAAAAACCCTCTGTTCGTTGCACTGATGAATCTGGGGAGGAAATTATAGGTGAAATAGTGGACATTGATGCTAACAGTCTAACAATCACCTTTAGCCAACCAACCAAAGGCAAAGCTTATCTAAACTAAAATGGTTAAACAATTAAGTAACGTTGATTTCCAGAATGCTGGAAAAGTCATAAATCTCCCCACGCCAACAAATGGAGGAGATGCCGCGACAAAGGCATACGTTGACGGATTAATATCGACAGCGATGAAGCCTCCGTCCGGGCTAGATTGCAGCACCAATCCAAATTATCCTGCCAGTACAGCAGGAGATCAGTTTAGAGTTACATCTGCCGGTAAGATTGGAGGAGCTAACGGACTCCTCGTTGAAATTGGAGATACAATCGCATGTCAAACAACAACGGTTGCAGGCGATCACGCTACTGTTGGAAACAGTTTTTACATACTGCAAACCAACATAGATAAAGCCACCAATTCAACAGTCGGGTATATCCAACTAGCTACTCAATCGGAAGTAAATACAGGCACGGATGCCGAGAAGGCTGTCACCAGTGCCACGCTGCAAACCAAACTAAACAATACGCTAACTTCCACCACTTATACAACTCAGGTAGGTGATGGAACGAATACAAATTTTACAATTACTCATAGCCTGGCGACGCAGAATGTGTTCGTCTATGTGAGACAAAGCAGTTCTCCATTCTCACAAGTGGGTGTTGATATTTCATTTAACGATGCGAACAATATCACCGTTGAACGATTCGTAAATCCGCCAACGACCAATCAGTATTCTGTCATTGTCAAAAAATAGATGAAACAAAAGTCACACATTGATTGTGAGAATTCAGCAAGAATCATTAATCTTCCTTCCCCCCAGAATTCTGGGGATGCAGTCAACAAGGCTTATGCCGATGGTTTGATAACTGGAGGTGGAGCAGCCAATAATACGATATCCACTACCGTATCTAATACTATAAATAGTGGTGTAAATTATCTCACCACCTTGGCTATGTCTACTAGATATATATTAACTTCTGTATCTTGTAGCATACCGATGAGATTTAGGTTTTATTTAAACTCAACGTACAGAACGAGCGATTTATCTCGCTCTGTGGGGGTATTCCCATCGGGGGATACCGGGTTGGTTTTTGAAGGCATAACAGCCGCCAACATGCCGATAATACACATCACCCCATCTCTTGTGGGTGTGTGTGACGACATCAATGTACCTATAACCATCACCAATTTGGGCAATAGCTCAATAATAGGTGTGACGTTCGGAGTCAACTATATATCTTTCTGACTATGCCTAACGCAGTTCTTACTCAGACTATTATCACAGCTACTCTTACCCAAGCAAAAATGGTTGCGGGTTTGGCAACAGCCTTGACAAACGCTGGCTTTACAGCTTATCCCAGCTATAATATCTCCAGTAGTATAGGGCAGACTTTTTATTGCACTTACAACAACAACCCCAAAGGTACTGTATACCTAAATATAGTTGTCACCCCTAGTGGCAATATCACCAGCACTATTTACGACTCGTGGAATAATACAACAAATACCGGAACGAATGCATCTTTAGGAGCGAATACCACTACAAATTATTTGTCAAACTCTTCAAATCAAATGGTGCTGACTGCGGTTTCGCACCCTGAATTTAAAGGTGTAATAATCGTTCAACCATCGGCTACAAACGGAATAATAGGGGTGTTACGCCCATCGAATGTACCTATATGGTGGAACGAGAATATTTGGTTATATGCATTTTTAGCGTCGGCTCAGACATCGATGTTCAATTCCTGGCTACCACCAGGACTTAATCCATTCAACACGGCAAATGCAAACTACCCCCTATCTTTCATGAGTTCTCCTGCATTCGCCAATGCTAACCCGAATAATAGTAACAATCTGGATTTAATTGCCGGACTGGTACTATGCCAGCCAAGCGGGGGCGGATATATCAGTGGAAGTGCGGGAACCACTTCCACCGATGTCTGTTTAGGAGCGGCGAATAATAAGAATTTGTTCGATGTATGGACGTACAGCAGTACCCGGTACACGCTACTAAGTAATGGTGGCATTCCGGGTTTTGGCATCAAGACAGCAGGTTAAAAAAAAGATGGTTGGATTACCCGCATCTCTAGCGACTAGCGCTGGCAATAACGTAGTTAACACGACATCTGGGCTGCTGTCGAATTTTCAGTCTACCGCTACGCTGCTCTACAAACCTACTATTAATGCAGTAAGCACTACTGATTTCAATAGTACCAAGTCCACGTATCAGAACAGCGCAGTTACATCACTACCAAGCTTGTCCAGTGGCTCTAATTACAACATATCTATCCCTAGCTTAGGTCAGATTTTTCCTTTATTCACCGGACTTATAACTAAAACGATGACTAGTAATAGCTGGTCTTATATTAGTAGTAGTTATACAGCCAAAGCTGGAGATGCCTTGGTTATTGACACTACGAATAGCTCTGTAAATTTAGTCGCTCCTTACAACCCTAATGTAGGCGATGGAGTGTGCCTAACTTACTACGGTGGTAACAATGCAACCATTAATTTCAATGGTCAGAAGTATCTAGGCACAGCCAGTAATGTTAATTGGAAATTATCTACTGGAGTTACCTATTTGATATATATCAGTACCGCTATCGGCTGGATAGCCACCAACAATTTAACTTATCCATAAATATGACAATAAACATATCTGCCAGAAAAACAAGACTTTTGATAGGGGGGAAAGACTTCTCCTCCTGTCTAATGTCGTTTGAGGGTGCAGATAGCCACCTTGACCCAAGTGGACTGGTGGTTTTTAGTGGCAAAATTTTGCTTAAATCGGATGGCTCTTTTGATGAGTCATTGGATAATAGTAAAAACCCAACTAGATTTTGCAGAGGGACTCAAGTAACCCTGGATGTTGCAGATAGCACTGGAACTTTGCGTCGTCACCCAAGAGGGGCACTTCGGATTCTATCACCGAAATACGATATTCAGAAACGGGAACTAGAGTTGGGTGTAGGGGATCTGATTTCCCTCATGAGGTTCAAAGAACCAACCAACTCAGTTGAGTTTGACCGCTATTTAGTAGGTCAATCCACAAATGCTGACGGTAGCACGGATTATAAAGACCCTGTACTGGACTATCTAGCTGGAGCAGATAGGCCACTTGGGTTCATTGTCAGCACTTTATTATCTAGGGCTGGTATTAGTGGGTACGCTGGAAGTCTCCCCAACGTGATATACAACAATCCACTTCGATTAGATGGCTCATACTTGGATTCAGTAGGAAAACTGTTGTACGCCAATAACTCATTTGGATGGATTGACGGTAACGAGATTTTCCAAATAAGGACGGCTGACATTTCTCCTGGAAGTGCAATCACTCTCACAATTGGAGAAAATGAAATTTGGTATAAAAGGCTAGATGGTAGTGAAGCCCCCGTTGAGGTAGTGAAGGCAACGGGAACAGGATATTACATCTATTCCACTGCATTCCTTGATGACGAGGATGAACAATATGCAGCAGCTTCAACAATTGACCCAAAGGCTGGGAATCAGCCAATAGTAGTCCTCAAGACTAAAAAAATACAGAAATGGGATAAGCAATCCCATAAACTAAAAATAACTACCGTATCAGAAAAACCTGTAGGCTTAGTAATCCCAAAGTCCCTGCAAGCTCCATTCGGCTCTCAGTTTTCGTTGATGATTTCAGAGGTAAAAATAGAAACTTTCTTCTATGAGAACAAATTGTCTTGCAAGCTAAAATCCAAAACCACTGAATCATATCAGCCAAGGGGAACCTATTTAGCTGAGTACATTCAGGCAAGACCCAATACTATTGCTGACTACACTAGTTTAAAGCTAGTCAAGTTGACAACAGAAAATTATACCTATAACGAAAAAGATCAGCTTTTCAAACTGAACACGACCACTCAGGAAATTCAGATGATAATTCTGAATGGGACAGATGAAGATTGGACAACAGGATGGTTGTTACCACCCGAAGATTTAGTGACTTCAGAGTTGAAGTCTGAACAATGGAAAGAAAAAAGTAAAGGGATTTGGGAATACCGAATCAACACGTTCCAGTCTCTAGTTCGGGTGAAATCAGAGCTAGTCACTAACCCAGATGGCGGAACCAACAAGCCATTCACCAATAAATTGAATTTGATTTATGCCAGCGGGGATGACAAGCAATCGAATTCCGGACAACTTCTGCCCGCTGCCGCAGAACGTTGTCCTGCGGATGTCAGATTAGAAGAAGCTTTTCTCCAAGAAAAAGCTTATTTTCAAGACCCTTGTCCAACAGTTCTGAGGCAGCGAGAAAGAACCTACCAAGTGGACTATCTTGCTGGTACACTTGTACCAGTAGGGACAACTTCTGCTTCTACTTCTCTACTGGCAACAGCTAGACAACAACTCCGAGCGATTGCCCAAAGAGAAGGTCGGCTTCTCTGGGGCAGATATAAGGGACAGGAAATTGCAGCCCCAATGATGGATGCAATTTTTAACTATTGCCCCCTCTATCCAGTCCAGGCAATCGAACCTGATGGTTTTAACTATTACTATCTAGCGGATGGGACTGCGTGGCACATCACACAAAGAATTTACTGGGGATGTGATGGCATCTGGGTGGGAACCGGAATTGCGAGTGGTGGGGGAATTACCCAACACTACAGTGAGCCTATATTCGCTACTTCCGGCACAGGTATTGGCAGCACGGGTAGGTTTTATACCTATTCCCTGCAAAGTCTTATAGTATCTTCCCTCGGAGGATCAGGTACAGGAGGTACAGGAAATTTTGTTATAGGATTGCCCCCAGGTTTGCACTGGTCAAGTTTGACTTTAAACCAGTGGAATACTTTGACCTTGGAGCAATGGAAATATCTTTCTTCTAACTAACTATATGACAACTTCTAACTCAACACAGGAATGGCAAACTTATCAAGCGAAAGTTATGGCTCGTGGTGCTTCAGCCCCAGACACGAGCAAATTTTATATTGGACTAGTGAATACATCCAATTTGTCAACAGGTAGTACAATCGTTGATTTCGTAGGCGCTGAATTATTACCAACCAATGGATACAGCAGATTACCTATTTCATTTAGTGGCGACGGAACGTATAACAGCACCACAAAAAGACATGAATTACCTGCAATATCCGCCACTATTACCGCTAATGGGGGTAGTCTCCAGTTTCAAACAGCTTTCTTAATAGCAAATGGAACTAGCGATGCATCACAATTAATCGCAAGCGTAAATCCCAGTACTGATCGCATCACCATAAACAATCATGGATTTACAAATGGTAAATCTTTAATTTTCACAGCTGATGCATTAAGCAGTATTCCTAGCGGAATTAGCCCAAGTACAATTTACAAAGTAGCTAACGCCACAACCAATGATTTTCAAATACAAAGCAGTGGTTCTTTAATCAATATTGCTGATAGCGGAAGTGGTTCAATTAGGGCTAGATCCGCAGATGGGGTAGTTTGGAATTTTTTAGTTAATGATTCGCCTATCAGCATCATTGATGGGCAAACATGCACCATTAATTTAAATCTGAATTTTGCAAATATTGGTAGTGCCAATGGAGTATAGATAATGACGGTAGGATACTTTCAAACAAAAGCACAAATAAAAGCTTTAGGAACCAGCGATAGATTCGATGGTTTAACCTTCTTTGTCCAATCATTGAAAAATGTTATTGTTCCTGAAAGTTATATGTTTGTAGCATCATCGACATTAACTGCTGATGACGATGACATATTAATTCCCAGTGACAATCCGACCACTGGAAGATGGCACAAATTTGCTTTTAATCGTGCCAGTCCTTCTTTTGGAGGGCAAATTATTTGCACGGCAGGAGCTTCTATCTCAGGGAGTGGGAAAGCATTCCAGTTTTATGCACAAAGCAAACTTGATATATATGTTCAAGTTGGATTCGGACTAACTATTCCTACTGGGTCTAAATCAATACAGGTCTACAAATGGAATCAATTACCCAACACATCGCAAACAGGCAAGGTATTTGCTGATGAAGCGCCCAGTACCGGGGGGAAGCTCACAATAGATATTGATGCCACTAACAAATACATCTCATTTGGAGCTTTATTCTCTGATACTTGGGACGGGTGCTATTTCTTTAGGGATGGAAACACATTTACTTTAGTAAGTAGGTAATAATCGTGCTTAAATCATTAATTATTAAACTGGTAATTTACCTGGGCATGAAACAGCAGCAAAAATTTTTAAGACTGTTAGGAAAAATAGAATTTGGATTGGCAAATTGTTGCGAAAATCTAGAGGCTCTTGCCCGAAAAGATGGGCATGAGGATTTAGCTAATATTTTTCTTAAGCACAAAAAAGAAGAGAAAAAACATGGTGATATGCTGTCTGCGATAGCAGACGGCGATAGCAGAGTCAAATATAGTCCTTCAATGCCAATTAAATTAATTTTACCTAATAATAAAGTTATTAATTACCACCCAGAAGCGAATACAGAAGTATTTGAATCATCATGGTTATCACCATTTCATGGCGTAGAAGTAAAATGCGTATTCGAGCATTTAGATGGTCTTAGCGGAAAATATATTTCTATCAAGAAATTTCTTGATGGGAAAAAGATATCGGACTACGGATGGCAAGACAGATTAGCTATTCTAAGCGTTCTAGAATGTGGAGCTAGAACTTTTTACCTCTATTTGATAGATTCTAGTCATACTAATGAATCTATACGAGCAATCTCCATCCAAATACTTGATGATGAAAATCGACATGAGCGAGATTTTAGAGCGATTTTAGATAATCACTCTACAAATTCATCAGAGCTTATAAAAAAATGGAATTACCGTGCCTCAATAGCTTCTCTATGGCTGTTACTAGATGCCTGGAAACAACTAATTTCAGGAAAATAAAATGGATCAAGATTTACTTAAACTAAGAAAAATAATGATGGCAAACCGTATCCAGCAAAATAGGATACTAGATGCCGAAATTGAGCAAGAACAATCTTCTGCACAGTACAAAGGATTTGATCCAAGCTCAGGACAAGGGATTATTCAAGACATTCAAGGTAATACCTTTTATGGCATTTCTCAAACTAACGGAGCCATCGGTTTAGGAGATGCTGTATTGAGAAGGGAGGGAAATATTGCTAGATATGATGCAATGCCCACACGGAATCGAAAGCAAGCGACTGAGATAAAAATTATATCATCCTTAAAAGGTTTTATAGTTTGGAATACTGGATACACTATTTACGGGTATGCTGATAAATCAGTCGATTTCTTTTCAGGAATTACTGATAGAGATAGACCTGAGTGGAAGAAATGCGTTAGCCATAATTCAACACTCATGCCTGATATAAAGGACAAGAAACTTTTTTACATACCTATGGTTGGAAGAGACTTGACTGATGATGAAAAATTAAGATTGAAAGCCTTTCAGCAAGCCGGAGGGTGGACTTTTGCTACTGGTGAATACGGGTCTTTTCATCTCGAAAAACGAAAAGCTAATCAGGTGATGGAGTTACTAAATTCGCCTTTAAGGTGCATTGATAGTAATAGTATCTATGGTGCTTCTTTTCAGGGTGGAAATTATCCTTGTACCTTTAATGGTATTCCTACATTGTACGGTAATGCTAGTTGTGAAGTAAGTGGAGGAATAAGTATATCTATCATTCCTGAATCTACATTTACATTACCTTTCACCGGAGCATTTAACATTAAATGGATGGCTTATGATAAAAAAAGTAAAACTATATTATCTGGAGATGTAGACTGGGCAGGACAAGTTACACCAGATAATACTAACAATGCTAAATTCGCCAAGGCATTATTAAAATTATGATCTACATTGAGTCATTACTAAAAAGGATGTCACTAAATCGAATCGAATATGCTGCCAGGAAATTATCTAACGATAAAAAAATAGCTAGGAATAAAGAAGGAACTGCAATCATCCTTAGCTATGAATCATCGACTGGAATGTATATAATACAAAAAGTAGATGGCTCTACACTATTTGCTAGAGCGATTACCAATTCTTCTGAATTAGGAATCGGTAATCAAGTAAGTTTAGCTATCCCGGCTAATGGGATAGCTGTAATTGATGCAATACCAACAAGTTAAGTCGATATGTTTAATAAAATTTTTGATGCATTGATTCAATTTGGAGCATATTTGAACCCATTCTTTATAGTTTGCGACTATGAATCAGGTATTGTGTTGAGACTAGGTAAATTTTCTCATCATGTGACCGGGGGACTTAACATAAAAATCCCTGTGATTGACTCTATATTTTTGGTTAAAAATGTCTGCGAAACCCTGCGATTAGAAACAATCACTATAACGACTGCTGACGACAAAACGATTACATCATCTGTAATTGTTGAATATAGAGTTATTGATGCTGCTAACTATTTTCTCAATAACTCAGACCCAAAGAAAAATATTCACGATGTCATCATGGGGTTATTTTCCTCACAATTGAGGAAAATTCAATGGAGTCAAAAAGACTCCTTAGATTGTGCTAAAGAAAATATTATTTCCCATGACTTGTCACACATGGGAATAAATATAATTAATATATTCTTTGAAGATATGTGTCTATCCAAGGTATTCATCATAAATCGGTAATAGCAGGCAAGATTTTGCCTATCACAACTCAGAAAGCAAAAATATCACTACGTATGAATTAAGTAGTGATATTTTTGCTTTATTCCATTTCATAGAAAATACCCAATCTCTAATTAGTAAGCAAAATTTTGCTTTTAGATATATTGATAGAGAAGTGTTGGCTAAGATACTAAGTAGTATTAATCAAATGGTTTGGGATCTCAAACCATTTGACGAAAAATCCAAATTCATGTGATTAGATCCACATTCATATGATTTAGGATCTCAAACCATTTGATTACTCACATACATTCAGCTAGTAATTTAAGAGAAAAATAATATTGGGTAACTAAATGCACCAAGGAACTGCAAAATCAATTTTTTTCTATGGTTTTTTTTGTATAAACCCTCGATAAACAGGAATAGGGAAAATGTGAACTTATGGGTTGGTAAATAGATAGATAACAGAATTCACGTAACCAGTCAAAATACTTTCTAATACATACCTTTATCATGTCTCTTTTTATTTCTCAAAATGCAATTCTCTCAAAATCTAAGCAGGGTTAGCGCGTATCAAACCCGCTTGACAAGGGGATTTACTTGATATAGAGGGGGATGTTAGAGTGACACAAATCAAGGTAAGTTAAGGTACAACCCATCTAGTCCCCATATCTAAACCAATGTCAACAGGATTTGAGGAAAATACACGTAAAACAAAAAAATCTGTTATACCCAGTGTAGACAGTCAAGATATTACCAGTAAATTCCAGCAACATTTTACAGGCGTAAAAGACCCTAGAGTAGAAAGGACTCGACTGCATTTACTCACCGATGTAATCACTATTTCCTTGTTGGCAGTAATAGCAGGTGCAGAAGGTTGGGAAGATATTGAAGAATATGGATTAAGTAAAAAAGAGTGGTTAGCGACATTTTTAGAATTACCATTCGGAATACCCAGTCCAGATACATTTAGAAGAGTATTTGAGAGAATAAACCCCAAAGAATTTGAGCAATGTTTTCGGAATTGGGTGCAATCATTAGTGGAGAAATTGGGTGTAGAAGTAGTCGCTATAGATGGTAAAACTCATCGAGGATCATATGATTCGAGAATCAAAACTAAAAGCCTTACATACAGTAAGTGCATGGGCTAGCGAACATAGGTTGATTTTAGGGCAAACTAAAGTCAGTTGTAAATCAAATGAAATCACCGCAATTCCAGCACTGTTAGAAACTCTGGACTTATCTGGATGTATTATCACTATTGATGCAATGGGTACACAAAAATCAATTGCTGAACAAATAATTGCTGGAAATGCTGATTATATTTTAAGCTTGAAAGATAATCATCCTACACTACATCAACAAGTAAAAAATTGGTTTGAAATAGCACAATCTCTAGATTTTAAAGGTGTTGATGTCAGTATTAGTCAACGGGTAGAAAAAGGACATCACCGCATCGAAAATCGCACAGTTTATACTGTACCAGTTTCACAATTACCAGCCCTTCATGAACAAAATCAGTGGGCAGGATTAACAACAGTA
Organism: uncultured cyanobacterium; assembly: GCA_963766435.1. Taxonomy (GTDB): domain Bacteria; phylum Cyanobacteriota; class Cyanobacteriia; order Cyanobacteriales; family Nostocaceae; genus CAVXZH01. Next base: position 982,485 of record CAVXZH010000005.1, on the reverse strand, counting down.
GTCATGGTAGTTCGTAAGATTCAGCACTGGAATAAAACTACCCATGAAGTACAATTTTATATTACTAGTCTTGCCAGTGATGCTAACAAAATTGGTAATGCAATTCGACAGCATTGGGGAATTGAAAATTCTGTTCATTGGATATTAGATGTGACTTTCCATGAAGATGAATCTCGGATTCGTTCCATGCACAGCCCACAAAACTTTGGTTTATTACGTCGCATTGCTCTCAATGCCTTAGACCGAGAACCAACTTTTCGTCGCAGCATTCGCCAAAAGTCAAGGCGAGCTGCTATGAATGATCAGTACATGGTTTCTGTATTAGCTGCATCTCTAGTAAACTCTTCTCCTTCAGCATAATCCGCTTGTCAATAGGGTTTGAGATGCGCTAACCCTGAAAATCTAAGGAGTAATGAGGCGTAAATCTGCCACTTTTCAGTCATAAAACTCTTAATCCCTTTTTTAGAGGGGTTATACGCCGTTTTCGTAGAGTTCCTGACCACGTTGGGTAATTTCTTCGTCACTAAGTTTGGGTTTGGACATACACCAATATCCTCTAGTCAATTCCGTAGACTCTTCTGCTAATTATAAAACATTTGAATGGGTTTTCTATAATTTGTGTTAGCCGTAAATACCAAGAAATAGCCAATCGCTAATGTACAAACAACTAGCAATCAGCTATTTCTCACCAGGAAACCATTTTCTAAGTCAATGCTTCAGCACCACCAACTACCTCAAGCAATTCTTGGGTAATCGCAGCTTGACGCGCTTTGTTGTATGACAAGGACAGGGTTTTAATCAATTCACCTGCGTTATCACTAGCGTTGTTCATCGCTGTCATCCGTGCCGCTAATTCACTAGCAGCTGATTCTTGTAATGCCCGGAATAGTTGATTACTCAGGTACAATGGTAATAAAGAATCAAGAATTTGAACTGGATCTTGTTCAAAAATCATGTCGCGAGGTAATGCCCGAACTTGACTGGTCACTTTTTCCCGTTCTACTTGAAATTGACCACTCACGGCTAGTTAAGCGGAATATCTCATCATCCGCTGCTTCTAAACCTTGGGTATCCAAAGGAAGTAGGGTTTGGACTACAGGACGAGAGCTAACCAAAGAAACAAATTTGGTATAAACTAACTCAATCCGGTCTACTTTTTCCGAGAGAAACAAGGAAAGTAGTTCGTCAGCAATGTTTGTCGCTTCTGCTGCGGTAGGAATTTGTTCTAAACCGCTATAGGTTGCATCAATCGGTTGATTCACGACGTTGGAAATACTGGATAGCTTTCCGTCCAACCAACACGAAATTGTAATCTACACCTTCAGCTTTTAGTTCTTTTGCACGATTTTCGGCACGACGGATGACGTTAGCATTGTAACCACCACACAAACCTCTATCGCCAGAAATTACCAACAATCCTACTGTTTTAACTTCGCGTTTTTTCAACAGGGGTAAGTCTACATCTTCAAACCGCAACCGAGTTTGTAAGCCATATAATACTTGGGCCAAGACGGTCTGCAAAGGGACGGGTAGCAATTACCTGTTCTTGAGCGCGACGGACTCTAGCCGCAGCTACTAGCCGCATGGCTTCGGTGATTTTTTTGGTGTTTTTGACCGACTGAATGCGATCGCGAATTGCTTTAAGATTAGCCATATGCCGATTGTAGATTTTAGATTGTCAGATTGTCAGATTTGGAATTTCGGATTTTAGATTTAATCCAAAATCCAAAATCCAAAATCCAAAACTGATTACGCTGCTGCTTTGAAGGTCTTCTTGTATTCGGTCAAAGCTGCCTTCAATGCGGCTTCTTCTTCTTCACCTAGTACTTTCTTGGCTTGTACGTCTTGGTAATACTTGTTGCTACCTGTCTTCAAGTAACTACGGAAACCCTTGGTAAATTTGGTAACTTGGTTAACAGCAATGTCATCTAAATAGCCGTTAATACCAGCGTAAAGAATCGCTACTTGTTCGGCTACGGAAAGAGGCTCATTTTGAGGCTGTTTTAACAGTTCTCGTAAGCGTTGACCACGTGCCAATTGGTCTTGAGTAGCTTTATCCAAATCAGAAGCAAATTGTGCGAAAGCTTGCAAGTCGTCAAACTGTGCCAATTCCAATTTAATCTTACCGGCAACTTTTTTCATTGCCTTAGTTTGTGCCGCAGAACCTACACGGGATACAGAGATACCGGGGTTTACAGCGGGACGGATACCAGAGTTAAACAAGTCAGAAGACAAGAATATCTGACCGTCGGTAATGGAAATTACGTTGGTAGGAATGTATGCAGAAACGTCACCAGCTTGGGTTTCGATGATTGGTAGGGCAGTCATGCTACCTTTACCTAACTCATCACTCAATTTCGCAGCCCGTTCCAACAAGCGGGAGTGAATGTAGAATACATCTCCAGGATAAGCTTCCCGACCGGGTGGACGACGGAGCAGCAAGGACATTTGGCGATAAGCCTGAGCTTGCTTGGAAAGGTCATCATAAATTACTAAAGTCGCTTTGCCTTTGTACATGAAGTACTCAGCAATAGTTGCGCCTGTGTAGGGAGCTAGGTATTGTAGGTAGCTGGGTCACTGGCGTTAGCTGCAACAACTACTGTGTAGTCCATTGCGCCTTTTTCTTGTAGGGTTTGTACCACGTTAGCAACGGTGGAAGCTTTTTGACCGATCGCTACGTAAACGCAAACTACATCTTCACCTTTTTGGTTGATGATTGTGTCAATAGCGATCGCCGTTTTACCAGTTTGACGGTCACCAATAATCAATTCCCGTTGACCACGGCCAATGGGAATCATGGAGTCAATAGCGGTAATCCCTGTTTGCATCGGTTCATGTACAGATCGACGGGCAATAATCCCAGGTGCTGGAGATTCAATCAAACGAGTTTCGGTAGTTTTGAGATCACCTTTACCATCAATGGGGCGACCCAAAGCATCAACAACACGACCAACTAAGGCTTCACCTACACCTACTTGGGCGATTTTACCAGTAGCGGTTACCGAACTACCTTCTTGAATATCCCGACCTTCACCCATTAGTACCGCACCAACGTTATCTTCTTCTAAGTTCTGGGCGATACCAATTGTGCCATCTTCAAATTCTAGGAGTTCCCCAGCCATAGCTTTTTCTAAGCCATAAATCCGGGCAATACCGTCACCAACTTGCAGGACTGTACCAACGTTAGCAACTTTAACCTCTTGGTCGTATTGCTCGATTTGTTGTTGGATAATGCTGCTGATTTCGTCAGGTCTAATGGAAATGCTCATTGTCAGTTGTCAGTTGTTAGTTGTTAGTTGTCAGATGTGTTAGATTGTTAGTTGTCAGTTAATTAGTTGTCAGCTATTGACATTAACCAATGCTACTGACATTATCTAGAACTTTTTAGTTACTGCTTAAGCGCAAGGAAAGACGACGTAATTGACCCCGTAAACTAGCGTCAATTACTTGAGAACCAACTTTGATAATCACACCACCAATTAACTCGCTGTCTATTTTGGTTTCTATTTCCACTTGCGAGCTTTGGTGAGGGTAATTACTTTTTCTGTGATTGTCTTGCTGTTGAGCTTCTGTCAGGGGAACCGCAGAAGTTATTTCCGCTAATACAGTTTGATTTAGCTGGCGTAATAGACTAAATACTGCTGTAAAATCGGTTCTAAGAAGACAATCCGTCGTCTATCAACTAATAGCAACAAAAAGTTACGTAGATAGGGGTTTACACCTTCCCCAAGTATTTGTCTGATCAAGATTTTTCTTGTTTTCTGGTTGACTAAAGGGATTGCCCAAAAAGTTCTGTAGCTCTTGAGCTATCCTGTAGTAAGCCAAGCAAAGTCCGCGCATCTTCACCAAACTCTTCTGTTAAGTTTTGGATTGAGCTATGGATAACAGTGCCTGTGCATAAGGCTGGGATACTTCAGCTGTGGCTGCATTACTTTTCATATCTCGTCTCCCAGTTGTGCGATGCTGCGATCAATTAAAATTTGTTGAGCATCGTCAGCTAATTCCGCCTTTGAGTTGTGCTTCAACTTTTTGCAGTGCTTGAGCAACTACTTGTTGTCGGAGTTGGGCGATCGCTCTCTCTAGTTCTGCATTCAAATCAGCTGCACCTGCTTCCCTCAAGCGTTCAATATCTACATCAGCTTGTGCTAAAATTGCATCTTTAGCAGACTGAGCATTACCTTCAGCTACTTGTTTGATTCTTTGGGCTTCCGCTTGAGCTTGCTCTAGGTTTTGTTTCGCCCCTTGCAATTGATTGGCGGCATCTTGAGCTCTTTGCTCGGCATTCTTAATTGCTGTTTCAATATTTTCCCGACGAGTTTTCAGGGTATTACCCACAACTTTGCGCCCGAAAATAAACAGCACAGTAATAATAATGACCAGATTAATTAGGTTGGTATCTAAAATATTAGTATTTAGACCGAACCCAACTTTTCCCTCCCCGCCAGCCACTTCACCGAAAATGGTGCTGGCTTGGCAATCAACAGTAAAAAAGTCCCCATGATTTTTCATCCACAACTGCGCTCTGCCAAGGTTGTTTGTCAGTTTGTCAGTTTGTAATTATGACTAATGACTAATGACCAGTGACTAATGACTAATGACTAATTGATGAGTTAGGGCTGGTTAACTAAATCGGCTCCTAAAAGCTTTTCTAGCATTTGACGACTGAGAGCATCCACTTGTAGCTCTAAAGCAGTGAGAGCTTGTTGTTTTTGCTGCTCAATTTCACCAGCGGCTTGTTCTCTTTGTACCTGGGCTTCTTGTTGCGCTGCGGCGATTTTTTGGGCAGCGATTTTTTGGGCTTCAGCTTCAGCTTCAGCAATGATAGATTGAGCTTGACGTCTAGCTCCCGCTAGCTCTTGCTCATACTGCTGTGCCAATTTTTCAGTTTTCGACAAGCGTTCTTGAGCATCCGATTGTTGGGAACGGATAAATTCATTCCGACCATCAATCGCATTACCCAAAGGTTTGTAAAGAGTTGCATTCAAGATTAAGGCTAGAACTAGAAACTGAATTGCCATTAATGGCAAAGTCGCATCTAGGTCAAATAGTCCCCCTTTTTTGGCAACCTCTTCTACAGCTAATAAGGTGATCCAGTGTGTCATGGTTGTTGTTCCTATCTACATATTTTAGTCCTGAGTGATGAGTGTAGAGTCATGGAGTTGGAAAAAGTCCAACTCCTCACTTTGACAACTCAACACTCAGCAAGGGTTACGCCCTATCTGGACTACAGTCTTGATTATGCGAAGGGGTTAGCAAACAATAATACTAAAGCAACTACTAGACCGTAAATGGTTAGCGCTTCCATGAACGCCAAAGTTAACAGTAATGTACCGCGAATTTTGCCTTCTGCTTCGGGCTGACGAGCAATACCTTCTACAGCTTGTCCGGCTGCATTACCTTGACCAATACCAGGGCCGATTGCAGCTAAACCAACAGCTAGAGCAGCAGCAATAACGGAAGCAGCAGCAACCAATGGATCCATGATATTTTTCCTTACTTTACTGAATCGAACGGGTCTTGAAGTTGTACTTTGTAGTCGTCACTGGTCGAATCTTACTTGCCATTATGTTTAATGACGCATAATATAAGACTAATGACCATCATCTGAGGGGTTTAATGATGCCCCTCATGCTCCTCACCACCATGATGATCTTCCATCGCTTCGCCGATGTAAGCAGCAGCTAAGGTGGCAAAAATTAAGGCTTGAATAGCGCTGGTAAATAGTCCCAAAGCCATTACTGGCAGAGGTACGAACAAGGGTACTAGTAGTACCAGCACTCCCACGACCAATTCATCAGCTAAGATGTTACCGAATAAACGGAAGCTTAGGGATAAGGGTTTGGTGAAATCTTCAATAATTTTGAAGGGCAACATGAATGAAACTGGTTGCACATAGTTGCCAAAGTACCCCAATCCTTTTTTGCTGAATCCGGCGTAAAAATACGCTAAAGAAGTCAGCAGTGCTAAGGCAACAGTTGTATTGATGTCACTTGTAGGCGCTGTCAGTTCACCTTCTGGTAGCCTAATCAGCTTAAACGGAACGAGTGCTCCTGACCAATTTGACACAAAAATGAACAAAAACAAAGTGCCAACAAATGGCACCCAAGGCCGATATTCTTTTTCCCCAATTTGGTTTTTAGCCAAATCCCGAATGAATTCCAGGGCATACTCCATTAAGTTTTGTAGCCCAGAGGGAATCCTCTTTATGTTACTACTTGCAGCCCAAGAAGCTAGCACTAGTACACCAATAACAAACCAGGAGGTGAGAAACACCTGGCCATGTAGCTTCAAGTTACCTATTTGCCAGTACAGATGTTTTCCCACTTCCAATTCGGCAAGTGGAACTGAGTAGAAGTTCAGAAAATTCAGCATTTTCTTTCCATTTCAATGCATTTCTCCAATCTTACCTGGAGAAGATGGGCTTTTTTAGGTGAGCCGGAGCTTTAAGTTAGTCAGAAATAAAAGCCGTCCGAACCACGTAGAAGATGAGTGTAGCTTTGTAGGTGAGAAACCCTAGAAATATGGGCAGTATATGAAGTTGATGCCATCTCGATGCGAGTAGAATCATGGCTACCAATAAGGCTAACCGAGTTTTACTCAGAGAACTTCTTCTCTCGCCCCAAGCGCTCAACATCTTTTGCCAACATTCTCAAGTAAACCACACCTGTACACGCCCCCAAAAGATAGTTTAGGGCAATATTGAGGGAGTAGTAAATCCAGACAGAGACAAAAACAACCCCTGTCAAGACAAGCGTGATGACTAACAACTCTTGGTAGAGTCGATAGAACTCTTGCATGGAAGAGTCTACTGGTTCTGTGCCCTCAAAACCAGGTTCACCATCTTGTTGTGTTGTCGGAGTCGGCGCAGTTGATTCTTCTAACAAGCTCACGGACTTGAAACCAGTACAGCTAACTTATGATGACTGCACATTCAGTCAGTTGAATCATATCACGTTGAGGTAACAATACTTTAGAAAAAAACAATTAACTTCTTGGGAGGGGGTGGGGCAGAGGGGCGGAGGGGCGGAGGGGCAGAGGGGCGGAGGGGCAGAGGGGCAGAGGGGCGGAGGGGCAGAGGGGAAAAAACTTGTATAAACTACTCCTCATCTCCTCATCTCCCATGCCTGCTTTCATGACTCGACTAGATACGTTTTGGAGTCAATAATAGTAATTGTTGCTTGAGTAAGCTTCGGATATTATTTGGACTAAATGATACTTCTGCTAAAATCTCTGCTACGGTTGACAAACCATCACACTTTTGCAAAAATTCTAACTCGGTCGGCGACAAACTCACAAATTGGTAATCGTAATTAAATATACTTGGGCTTGGAAATCCGTCAATACAGGGATTCAGTTCCGGAATAGCCGCCAGTAAGTCTTTATCTTCCGACCAATCAGTTTTGGGGAGGGGAGGACGAGCTAGAAAAAACTCATAATGCGTTACTTCTGGGTCTAGTAATTCTATCAGACGGTAACGTTGGCGTTCAGTCAATGTTTTGGCTCGTTCTATTAACTCTGGTGCTTTTTCTAGTAGTCTTTCTAGTTGCCAAAAGCTAGGATTTGAAAAACCAACAAACTCTAACTCCGCTACATCAATTAAATCAAACAGTGTATCAACATTGTAGTCAACTTCCTGGGGATGAACATACATATCCGCAAAACATTCGTCCCGATGGTTTTCTATTGACCAACGTTCTTTTTCTCGCTTGACAATTCGGTTATTTTCTGGTAAAGATGAAAATATTTTGCGTCCAACTTGGACACCATCGCGATAATCACCACGTTGGTTTCCTTGCAGAAGTGCGATCGCCTTTTGCATAAGTCCAATTTCCCAACGTCCCAATTCCCCATACACAAAAATATGCATCAACCCACCAGGGGCTAATTTTTTGGCTAAAGCTTGAATTCCCCGAATCGGGTCAGGTAAATGATGCAAAACTCCCACACAGTTAATTAAATCAAATTCTCCTGGCAACTGCTCCACATCATACAAACTGAGATGATGAAACTCAACTCGGTCTGCACCAGAACTTTGACAACGTTTCCGAGCTACTTCTAAAGTCCCTGCACTTAAATCAATTCCCACCACTTGTGCTTGGGGATTGAGATGCACTAAATATTCCGTTCCCACACCAGAACCACAACCAGCATCTAAAATGCGGATATCTTGCTTTTGTGGTTTCCTCCCAGTGCAAAAACTGTAAGCCGCTAACCAATTCCAACGCCAGTTGTAACCAGGAGGTGGTTGATCTAGGATAGGTTCTGGTGGGAAGGGATAGGTATCGTAAAGTTTAGCAACAGCAGCACTGACAATTTGGGAATCGGACATATTCAGAGATAACGCAGCATTTCCGATTCTAATAGATATACTCTGTACAGACAAGTGAGTAGGGGCGGATTGCAATACGCCCTTACATACTTATGGCATAATTAATTTTGTTGAGTAATTTAGTGATGGGATTTTCAATTTTCTTCATTTTGATGAATCAGGCATTACCAGCAATCACTACAAACGATAATTGACGCTAAAAAATAAACCTCTATCTTGAGCATTTTTACCCTTATCATCTAATTTCACTAAAGGGAAAGCATAATCAGCACGCAAATTCAAATCAGGAAGCAATTCCCATAAAACCCCTAATCCTGCACCAGCAATAAAATTTTGTGGTGGTAGTTTATTGGGATTATCTGATTGATTCCAAACCATACCCATATCTATAAATGGAGTTAATTGAATGATTGGTTGTCCAGATTCGTTGCGCTGGACAGCAATTCTATTTTCTATCAATAAACTAAATCCATTATCTCCAGTTCTGACATTTTGCCGAAATCCTCGCACCGATTGTCCTCCACCCACTACAAATTGTTGAGAAGCAAGTAAGCTATGGGGAGTAAGTTGAATATTTCCTTGTAATATCAAATTATGGGATGGATTGAGAATTTGTAACCTTTGTATTTGTCCAGTCCAACTAAAAAAATTACCATCCGGAATAGGAGCTTTATTGGTAGTTGCATCAAAAATTCCTAACCCAAAATTAAATTGCGATCGCATTCCCCAAGCACCCTGCAAATCTCGTTTAACATAATCTTGTCCAAATTTAATCACACGAGTGCGACTGTTACCATTTGCATCAGGTCCAATTCCAAATGCAAAAGGTAAATTATTGAAAATAAATGTCTGTCCATCTTGATGATTATATGCTAAAGATAGAGCAAATTCTGCACGGGGAGTTCTGATTAAAGGTTGTCGATAACTAATTTCATACAATTGGTTATCACTGGTAATTCCCAATTTCTGAAAATCAGGTGTAGTCACTTTACTATTACTTAATGTTGATTGCAATTGAATTGTCCCTTCCATCGGATTAATCGGGAAACGATAGTTAAAATCCAATACCTGTAAACCTCCTGTGGTAGAACGTTGGTAAGCTGCGGTTAACTCATCTCCAATTCCCGTCGTATTGCGAGTACCTACTAGCGCAACAAACCTTTCAGAACCAATACTGGGAGGAGAGTAATTATCCACACTAAAGTTGCTAATTAATGGATTAGCTTCTTTAACTCGCACAAATAAAATACTCTGTCCTAACTTAGTTCCTGGTCGCAAACTAGCTTCAATATTGCTAAATAGGGGGTCAATTTTGAGTAACCACAATTGGTCTTCTAACTTTTGGCGTTTGAGAGGTAGAGTAGTTCCTAATTTAAGGCGATCGCGAATATAACTAGATTTTACTTGTTCATTTCCTTCAATAATAATTTGTTCAAGACCACCTTCAATGACTTGAATTGTCACCATCCCATCAGTAATTTTTTGATTAGCTAAAATTGCTCGTGAAGTAATATAACCCTGATTTAAATAAAGTTGGGAAATCTCCTCAGCTGCACTTTGCAATTGGGAAAATGTCACATCACGATTTTCATATTTTTGAAGAATTTTATTGATTTGATCAGGACTAAAAATAGTATTACCCCTAACTTCAATTTTCTTGATGGGGATATTAATTTGTGGAGATTCTGGGTTAGGGGTACGAGTGGGAGGAGTTTCCAGACTTGGTTGTTTATCTAGAATCGGAGCAACACCAGGTAAAGGTTGGGAAAATTTATTTTGGTTGGGATTAGAGAAAAGTTGCTCGGAGGAATTTTGAGCAATTTTTGTGGGTAGTTGTGCTAATACAGTTTTTGGGAAGATTACAGATGTCAAATCAAGACACAGAAAAATACTCAATAATAAATTATACCTGAGTTGTGAGGTTATTAATTGTAGTTTCATTTGTCTCAGTCAAGATATGTATAACCTATAACAATATATCTAGACATAGACAAACTGGCAAATATTTTTTACCTAAAAGACAGATTTTACGCAGTAAAACCAGGGTGAGCTTCTTTCAGCGATTTTTGTGTATACCATATCTATGGACAATACTTAGCCACTTAGGCTATAATGTACAAGGAAATATACTTATGAAACCGTTCAGACAATTTCATTTTTACTTTTGCTTGATGTTTATTTAGCAATATATGTCTATGAAATTTTTAAAATGTAAGTTAGCAGGAGTATTATCACTGCTTGCTATTATCGCAAATACCATTGTTGTCAAAGCACAATCAATCACCCCAGCAAATGATGGTGTCAATTCCCAAGTCAATATCAATGGAAATATTTACAATATCACTGGAGGAAAATTATCTGGTGACGGTGCAAATTTGTTTCATAGCTTGAATCAATTTGGTTTGAATCAAACTGAAATTGCTAATTTTTTATCTAATCCAAATATTCACAATATTTTGACACGGGTAAATGGTGGTAATGCGTCAATAATTAATGGTTTAATTCAAGTTACTGGTGGAAATTCCCATTTATATTTAATGAATCCGAGTGGGATTGTTTTTGGTAAGAACGCAAGTTTAAATGTACCAGGTTCTTTTACTGCAACCACTGCTAATAATATCGGTTTTGGGAATGACAAATGGTTTAATAGTATTGGTAGTAATGATTATGCTGCATTAGTGGGAAATCCCAATTCGTTTGCTTTTGCAACCCAGATACCAGGAAGTATTTTGAATGCAGGTAATTTAGCTGTTAGTAATGGCAATAATTTATCTTTGTGGGGAGGAACGGTAATTAGTACCGGGAGTTTATCTGCACCTAATGGACAAATTACTCTTGCATCAGTTCCAGGAGAAAAATTATTAAGATTGAGTCAACAGGGAAGTTTATTAAGTTTAGAATTTTTACCGCTTCCCCATAATTTAAATAATACTCAAATTCAATCTATTCCTTTAGCGCAATTAATTACAGGTGGAAATTCCACCTCTGCTACAGGTGTCGAAGTAAATTCTGATGGTAGTTTTCAGTTAGTTGGTTCTGATATTCAATTGGAAACTGGTGACATTCTAGCAAAGCAAGTGATTACAGGTAATGCCGTTTTATCAGCTAATCATAATTTGAAATTGGTGGGGAGTAATTTACAAACTACCGGAAATTTAAATTTACTAGCAGAGAATAATATAATTGTCCGTGATGATAGCACAGAAATATTCAACTCAACTTCGATTCAATCGGGTGGGAATTTATTAATTCAAGGTAATCAAGGAATTGATATTCTCGCATTAGATTCTTCCCGCAATGGTCATAACCCTTTTGTAAGTGGTGGAGATTTAAACCTAGTTAGTAATGGAATTATTTCTACTGATGCTCATTTCCAAAGTGGAGGGAATTTCAGCATTCGTAATTTAAATGGAGAAACGACAAATTTCATCAGTTTATATGATCCTATTATTAATGTTGGTGGTAATTACAGTGTTGGTAGCTATACAGGTTCATCGTTGAAAGTTACCGCAGGAGGAAATATTGATTATTCAGCAGTGAATATTACTGGAATTGATGCTAATATTAATCCCACTAATCCCGCGTTTGTTTTAGATGCTGGTGGAACTATTCAATATACAGGTAATCCTAATATATCATCTAACTTAAGTAATTTATTAGTTGATTTTAAATCTGGAAGTGATATTAATCTCGGAAACATCACAACCCAAGGTGGTAATATTTCTCTTAAGAGTACCAATGGTTCCATTACTGCCTTGAATATTAACACTGATGGTAATAATAATGCAGGAGCAATTAATTTAACAGCTAACAATAATATTCAAGTAGCTACTTTATCTTCCGTATTTCGTGGCTCGGCTACAACAGCAGGAAATGCTGGTAATATTAACTTCACTAGCACAACCGGAGGAATTACTGTTACTGATAGTATCTATGCCTATCGTGCCAATGGTACTTTAGGAACTCGTGGTGATGTTATCTTCAATGCTTTTGGTGATATTAATGTTAGTCTTTCTGGTAATGGTACTAGTGGCAAACAAGTGTCTTTTAACAGCACTAATGGTAAGGTTATCACTGCATCAATTGACTCAAGTATTAGTAACGGTTCAGCCATTTCTTTAAATGCAGCTAACGGAATTCAAAGTAATACTAGCAGTCTTTTCCAAACTGCGGGAGGAACATTTAAGGCAATTACTTCTGGTGATATCCAATTAGGTATTATTAATTCTAATGGTGGTAATGTCACTCTCGATAATAGCACAGGTACTAATAGTCTAATTACTGTATCAGCGCCGATTAATACTACAAATCCATCCAATACAGCCAGGTGCAGTTACCATTAAAGCACCTGGAAATATTACTCTCAATGCTATTCAAGCAAATGGGAATCAAGGTGGAAATATCAATATTACTAGTACAGGTGGAAGTCTGAGTTTGAATGGGACAATTAATGCTAGTTCTACTGCGAATGGAAATAATGGTGGAGCGATTAATATTGCCACTAATACTGACATTTCTGCGATTTCTGGGACGAAAATCATCTCCAAGTTTGGAGGTGCAGCAACTGATTCTGGGAATGGTGGTGATATCTCTATTACCAGTCAAGGGGGACTTAATCTCTATGGGGTAATTATTGAGAGATCGCACCAATGGTAGTACTTTAGGTAAAAGTGGTAATTTAACTCTGAACGCAAACAATAATATTAGAGTTGGTAATTTTGGTTCCCTGTCTTTAGTTGGTAACAATATTAATGTCACCAGTAATACTGGAAATATAGAACATTGTCTCTCAACTTCAATCTGATGGTATTGGTGGAAGTGCAATTAGTTTAAATACACCAAGAGATGTTAGTTTAAATGGCATAATCAATAGTAATAGTGCAGATATTAAAATCGGAGATGTTACCCCAGTAAGTAATATTTATTTTAATTTCTCTGGTGATATCAACAGTAATGGTGGTTCAGTAGTATTAAATACTAGCAATTCCTTCGCCCCCGCCAATTTCAGCCACAATATTATTACCAATGGTGGCGATATTACTATTAGTGGTAGCAGTATTGACACTACTAGGGTAACGCTAAATACTAATAGTGCAAATAAAGGCGGTGGAATTAATTTACAAAGTAATAGTAATGGAAATATTATTACTGGAAACCTAATATTTGGTGCAACCAATGTGGGTGGAAGTGAGAAAGCTTTGCAAATCAATACACCTGGTAACGTCACTATCAATGCAAATCCAATTAATAATGGTGCAGATATTTTAATTGGTAATATTACACCAGCGAATACAATTAATTTTGGTGGTGCTATTCCTACAACTATTGATACTGGGGGTGGTTCAATACTATTAAAAGCCAACCCCTTAAGCCTCACTCGCAATATTAATACTAACGGTGGTAATATTACTCTTGGTGGTAGTAGTATTACCACCAATGAGATTACACTCAATTCCAGCAGTGCAAATCAAGGTGGGATAATCAGTCTAGAAAGTACAGGAAATATCACCACTGGATTGTTGACTTTTGGTGCAACAAATCCTCTTGGTATAGATAATTCACTACAAATTAACACATCAGGAATTGTTAATCTTAATGATGCTATTAACAACAACGGAGCAGATTTAATTATTGGTAAGATTACTGCTCCTAGTCAAATTAATTTGAATGGTGTGAGCGAAGTAAATACTGCTGGTGGTAATTTATTTTTAAATAGTTCAGGTGTTTTGAGTATAGCTAAACCTGTTTCTAGCAACGGTGGTTCAATCACCTTAATAGGAACATCTGTTGATACTAGTACTATTACTCTAGATGCAACAAAAGCGGGATTCACTGGAGGTGCAATTGATATCACTGCTACGAATGGATGGATTACAGCAGGTGGAATTATTGGAGATAGTCTCACCACCACAGGTAAAATTCAACTGGGTGGGAATGTCACTACCACCAATCCACAAACCTATAATAGTGCAGTGCAAATTAATGGGACTAATACCATACTCACAACGACAAATAATCCCATCACTTTTAATAGCACTGTTGATGGACAAACATCTGGAACGAATTCTCTGAGTTTAAATTCAGGTAATGGTGATGTCACCTTCAAGAATAATATCGGTGCGACTCAATCATTAGGAAATTTAACTGTTAATAGTGGAGGAACAACTGATTTTGGTGGAACCGTCAATGCTCAAAGTTTAACAACTGATGTGGGTGGGACAACGAAAATTCAAAATAATGTCACCACTAATAATGGACAAAACTATGGTGATGCAGTTACCTTGACCAACTCCTCAACTACATTGACAACGACAAATAATCCCATTACTTTTAATAGCACTGTTGATGGACAATCATCTGGAAGTAATTCACTGACTTTAAATTCAGGTATTGGTGATGTCACCTTCAAAAATAATCTCGGTGCGACTCAATCATTAGGAAATTTAATAGTCAATAGTGGAGGAGCAACTAATTTTCAAGGTACAGTTAATTCTCAAAGTTTAACAACTGATGTGGGTGGGACAACGAAAATTCAAAATAATGTCACCACTAATAATGGACAAAACTATGGTGATGCAGTTACCTTGACCAACTCCTCAACTACATTGACAACGACAAATAATCCCATTACTTTTAATAGCACTGTTGATGGACAATCATCTGGAAGTAATTCTCTGACTTTAAATTCAGGTATTGGTGATGTCACCTTCAAAAATAATCTCGGTGCGACTCAATCATTAGGAAATTTAACTGTTAATAGTGGAGGAACAACTGATTTTGGTGGAACCGTCAATGCTCAAAGTTTAACAACTGATGTGGGTGGGATAACTAAAATTCAAAATAATGTCACCACTAATAACGGACAAAGTTATGGTGATGCAGTTACCTTGACTAACTCCTCAACTATATTGACAACAACAAATAATCCCATCACTTTTAATAGCACTGTTGATGGACAATCATCTGGAACTAATTCACTGACTTTAAATTCAGGTAGTGGTGATGTCACCTTCAAGAATAATATCGGTGCGACTCAATCATTAGGAAATTTAACTGTTAATAGTGGAGGAACAACCGATTTTGGTGGAACCGTCAATGCTCAAAGTTTAACAACTGATGTGGGTGGGATAACTAAAATTCAAAATAATGTCACCACTAATAACGGACAAAGTTATGGTGATGCAGTTACCTTGACTAACTCCTCAACTATATTGACAACAACAAATAATCCCATCACTTTTAATAGCACTGTTGATGGACAATCATCTGGAACTAATTCACTGACTTTAAATTCAGGTAGTGGTGATGTCACCTTCAAGAATAATATCGGTGCGACTCAATCATTAGGAAATTTAACTGTTAATAGTGGAGGAACAACCGATTTTGGTGGAACCGTCAATGCTCAAAGTTTAACAACTGATGTGGGTGGGATAACTAAAATTCAAAATAATGTCACCACTAATAACGGACAAAGTTATGGTGATGCAGTTACCTTGACTAACTCCTCAACTATATTGACAACAACAAATAATCCCATCACTTTTAATAGCACTGTTGATGGACAATCATCTGGAACTAATTCACTGACTTTAACTTCAGGTAATGGTGATGTCACCTTCAAAAATAATATCGGTGCGACTCAATCATTAGGAAATTTAACTGTTAATAGTGGAGGAATAACTGATTTTGGTGGAACCGTCAATGCTCAAAGTTTAACAACTGATGTGGGTGGGACAACCAAAATTCAAAGTAATGTCACCACTAATAATGGACAAAGTTATGGTGACGCAGTTACCTTGACTAACTCCTCAACTATATTGACAACGACAAATAATCCCATCACTTTTAATAACACTCTTGACGGACAATCATCTGGAACTAATTCTCTGACTTTAAATTCAGGTAGTGGTGATGTCACCTTCAAAAATAATATCGGTGCGACTCAATCATTAGGAAATTTAACTGTTAATAGTGGAGGAACAACTAGTTTCCAGGGTACAGTCAATGCTCAAAGTTTAACAACTGATGTGGGTGGGACAACGAAAATTCAAAATAATGTCACCACTAATAATGGACAAAGTTATGGTGACGCAGTTACCTTAACTAACTCCTCCACGTTGACAACGACAAATAATCCCATTACTTTTAATAGCACTGTTGATGGACAATCATCTGGAACTAATTCTCTGACTTTAAATTCAGGTAGTGGTGATGTCACCTTTAAAAATAATATCGGTGCGACTCAATCATTAGGAAATTTAACTGTTAATAGTGGAGGAACAACTGACTTTGGTGGGACAGTCAATGCTCAAAGTTTAGCTACCGATGTGGGTGGGATAACTAAAATTCAAAATAATGTCACCACTAATAATGGACAAAGTTATGGTGACGCAGTTACCTTAACTAACTCCTCCACCACATTCACAAATAATATTGGTGCGATTAATTTCAATAACACTCTTGATGGACAAACATCTGGAACTAATTCTCTGACTTTAAATTCAGGTAGCGGTGATATCACCTTCAAGAATAATATCGGTGCGACTCAATCATTAGGGAATTTAACTGTTAATAGTGGAGGAACAACTAGTTTCCAGGGTACAGTCAATGCTCAAAGTTTAACAACTGATGTGGGTGGGACAACGAAAATTCAAAATAATGTCACCACTAATAATGGACAAAGTTATGGTGATGCAGTTACCTTAACTAACTCCTCCACGTTGACAACGACAAATAATCCCATCACTTTTAATAGCACTGTTGATGGACAATCATCTGGAACTAATTCACTCACTTTAAATTCAGGTAATGGTGATGTCACCTTCAAAAATAATATCGGTGCGACTCAATCATTAGGAAATTTAACTGTTAATAGTGGAGGAACAACTGATTTTGGTGGAACCGTCAATGCTCAAAGTTTAACAACTTATGTGGGTGGGATAACTAAAATTCAAAGTAATGTCACCACTAATAACGGACAAAGTTATGGTGACGCAGTTACCTTGACTAACTCCTCAACTACATTGACAACAACAAATAATCCCATTACTTTTAATAGCACTGTTGACGGACAATCATCTGGAACTAATTCACTCACTTTAAATTCAGGTAGTGGTGATGTCACCTTCAAGAATAATATCGGTGCGACTCAATCATTAGGAAATTTAGCTGTTAATAGTGGAGGAACAACTGACTTTGGTGGAACAGTCAATGCTCAAAGTTTAACAACTGATGTGGGTGGGATAACTAAAATTCAAAATAATGTCACCACTAATAACGGACAAAGTTATGGTGACGCAGTTACCTTGACTAACTCCTCAACTACATTGACAACAACAAATAATCCCATCACTTTTAATAACACTCTTGATGGACAAACATCTGGAACTAATTCTCTGACTTTAAATTCAGGTAGTGGTGATGTCACCTTTAAAAATAATATCGGTGCGACTCAATCATTAGGAAATTTAACTGTTAATAGTGGAGGAACAACTGATTTTGGTGGAACCGTCAATGCTCAAAGTTTAACAACTGATGTGGGTGGGATAACCAAAATTCAAAGTAATGTCACCACTAATAACGGACAAAGTTATGGTGATGCAGTTACCTTGACTAACTCCTCAACTACATTGACAACAACAAATAATCCCATTACTTTTAATAGCACTGTTGACGGACAATCATCTGGCACTAATTCTCTGACTTTAAATTCAGGTAGTGGTGATGTCACCTTCAAAAATAATATCGGTGCGACTAAATCATTAGGGAATTTAATAGTCAATAGTGAAGGAATAACTAATTTCGGTGGAACAGTCAATGCTCAAAGTTTAACTATCGATGTGGGTGGAATAACGAAAATTCAAAATAATGTCACCACTAATAATGGACAAAGTTATGGTGACGCACTTACCTTGACTAACTCCTCAACTACATTGACAAATAACAATGGTGCGATTAATTTCAATAACACTCTTGACGGACAAACATCTGGAACTAATTCACTGATAATTAATACAGATAATCTAGTTTTCAGTAATCAAATCGGAGTCAATCAAGCATTTAAAGATATTAGTATTCAAACTCAACAAGCTTTAAACTTAAATAACTCGATTCAGACTGATAAAGGAAATGTGACGATAACTTCTCCAGGAATCACCACAAATAATATTACCACTAATGGTGGAAATATTTCTTTGAATAGTTCAGGTGGTTTGAGTATAGCGAAACCAATTTCTACAGCAGGTGGTTCGATAACTTTAAGCGGAACAAATGTTGATACCTCTACCATTGATGCTGGAGTTACTGGAGGTGCAATTGATATCACTGCTACTAATGGAGAAATTATAGCAGGTGACATCATTGGAAATAGTTTGACCACAACAGGTAAAATTCAACTAAATGGAAATGTCACTACCACCAACACACAAATCTATAATAATGCAGTGCAACTTAATGCTAATAATAGCATCCTCGCAACAACAAATAATCCCATCACTTTTAATAGCACTGTTGATGGACAAACACCTGGAAGTAATTCACTCACTTTAAATTCAAGTAATGGTGATGTCACCTTTAAAAATAATATCGGTGCGACTCAATCATTAGGGAATTTAACTGTTAATAGTAGAGGAACAACTAGTTTCCAAGGAACAGTTAATGCTCAAAGTTTAACTACCGATGTGGGTGGAATAACAAAAATTGAAAATAATGTCACCACTAGTAATGGACAAAGTTATGGTGATGCAGTTACTTTAACTAATTCCTCCACCACATTCACAAATAATAATGGTGGAATTAATTTTAATAGTACTGTTGACGGACAATCATCGGGAAGTAATTCACTGGTAATTAATACAGATAATTTAGTGTTAGGAAATCAAGTTGGAGAAAATCAAGGATTTAAGGATATTACCATTCAAACTCAACAAGCTTTAAACTTAAATCACTCCATTCAGACTGTTCAAGGAAATGTGACGATAACTTCTCCTGGAATCACCACAAATAATATTACTACTAATGGTGGAAATATTTCTTTGAATAGTAGTAATCAAGTCAATACATCTTCTGGAAATCTCACTACAACTTCCTCTCGTGGGAATAGTGGAAATATTAATATATTTGCACCTAACGAATTAATTATTGGTAATGTTAATACTTCTAATAGTAACCAAACTGCTGGAACAATTAATCTCACTAGTCAAAATGCTAGTATTATTAGTGGTGATTTAAATGCAGCAGGAAATACCCAAGGTGGTGAAATTAAATTAATCGCTCAAACAAGTGTTACCACCGGAAAAATTAATTCTAATGCTAGTAATGGTAACGCTGGTAATGTTAACATTGACCCTATTGGTGATGTAGCTGTTGGATATATTAATGCTCAAGGTGGAATTAATGGAAGTGGTGGTAATATTGATATTACCGCTGGTAGATATTTTCGAGCTTCAGATACTTTTATAGATCAAAATGGATTGATTGCAAGTATTTCCACTGTCGGAAATTTAGCTAATGGTTCTTTTACCCTCAGACATTTTGGTGGATATTCAGGAGTACCATTTGATATTGGTAATCCTGTAATTAACGGTACAGCAGGAGAAATCACTACCAGTTTAGGAAATCGTCTTACATTAGGACAATCTTTTCCTTATTTATATTTTCAAGGACCTGGAAATGCAATACGTTTAATTACCGCATCTGCACCTGTTGACCCTACTCCCAAAATTACCTCTCGCTTTCCAGAAGAAACTCAACCTCAACCCCCTAGTCAAATATCTATACCAAATACATTAGAGGATGCTGATATTGATTTGGGAATGGAAAAAATAGATTCGTCTTTTGGTAATAAATTCAAAGATTATTTTGATTTACCATTTGCTTTACCTCGAATTAGTCTCGACCAATCTAAAGAAATTCTCACCAATATTGAGAAAGGAACGGGTGCGAAACCTGCTTTAATTTATGTAACTTTTGTTCCAGATTTAACAATACAAAATCAACCAGCATCTTCTTCAGTTAGAGATAGTGATAAATTAGAAATACTTGTTGTCACCGCTAAGGGTAAACCCATTCGCAAAGTGATTTATGATGTTACTCGTGCTAAAATACTAGACACAGCAAAGGAATTTCGTAAGACTGTTACAAATAAAAACTCTCAAGCTTACTTAGCATCATCACACAAAATATATAATTGGTTAATTAAACCTTTGCAAACTGAACTGCAACAAAGACAAATAAATAATTTATTATTTATCATGGATGAAGGATTGGGAATCGCTTCCCAATTGCTGCACTCCACGATGGTAAACAATTCCTGGTAGAAAATTACAGCGTCGGACTTACTCCTAGTATTAACTTAGCGGATACTCGCTATGTTGACATTAAAAAATTGCAACTCTTAGCAATGGGTGCTGCTAAATTTAAAGAGCAAAATGCCCTCCCAGCAGTACCAGTAGAATTATCTTTGTTAACACAAAAATTCTGGAAAGGAAAATCTTTATTAAATGAAAATTTCACGATTAACGGATTAATTTCCCAGCGCGGACAAACCCCTTATGGTATTTTGCATCTTGCTACCCATGCTGAATTTAAACCCGGAAAACCTCATCAATCCTACATTCAATTCTGGGACAAAAAATTACAGCTAGACCAAGTGCGTAAATTAGGATTTAATAATCCTCCCGTCGAATTATTAGTATTAAGTGCTTGTCGAACAGCACTGGGAGATACCGAAGCTGAATTAGGATTTGCTGGACTTGCTGCACAATCAGGGGTAAAATCAGCAGTAGCAAGTTTGTGGTATGTTAGCGATGAAGGCACTTTGGCATTAATGACTGATTTTTATCGACAATTAGGAAATAACAAAATCAAAATTAAAGCCGAAGCATTACAACAAGCACAATTAGCAATGATTAAAGGACAAATTCGCATTGAAAAAGGTAAATTATATAGTCCAGCTTTGACCGAGAGTGTGGTTTTACCTCCAGAATTGGCAAAGTTAAATAATAATAACTTAAATCATCCTTATTATTGGGCAAGTTTTACCATGATTGGTAATCCTTGGTAAAAGGAAAAAATTGACAGTCAACTGTCAACCCAATACTGTTCGGTTCAGTGAGTAATTTAATATTGTTATTCTGACCAAAGAGAAAAATCTTGCAGAATCCTTCCCTCCGGTCAGAATCAATACTGTTCGGTTAAGCGGGGAAACTGATATTGTCATTCTGAGCGAAGCGAAGAATCTCGCGGGATTCTTTGTTTCGCTCAGAATGACAATTTAACAAATATTCATTTTTAAGCTTAACCGAGTAACATTGCGGTCAGGATGACAGGATGACAGTATAGGGACTCTACCTCTATTTCCGTCGTTTAGTTATACCTAAACCCAAAAGAATAAACAACAAAGTAGCAAGGATACTTAAAAACAAAGATGTGTAGAAGAGATTACTATTTTTTGGTAATTTGATTTTATCAATGTGTTGAGTGATAACCCCAGCGATAATTGCACCACCACCGAAACCTATACTCACTACTTGGATGGTACGTTCTAAAGAACGGTCTCTTTCCATTTGTTCAGTTTCTATTTCTGCTTGTTGGGTTTCAATCACACCACGAATCGTATCCACCAATCTTCCAAATAATTCTTGACCAGGTGCAAGATAGTTAATATCGGTTTGGACTTGTTTTTGCCATTTTTTACAATCTTTATTGATAAAACTTTGCCAAAATTGAGGAGTCTTTTGGTTATTAATAGATGTGATTTTTTCTAAACAAATCCGGTAATTATAAATATTAGTTCTAATCGTGATTTGGTGAGTTTGTAAATCTTGTAAACATCTCGCATAATCAAGACTTTTTTGAGGAATTTCCGCTAAGAGCTTTTTTAAATCAGATAATTGATTAGGAGAATTATTTACCAGATTATTAAATTCTTGAATTTTCTGGTCTAAATAACTATAAATTCCTCTCGCGTCAAAATAACGTTGACGTGCTTGATAATAAATATAGCATATTTTATGATAACAACAGAGTAAATCACGTAAATCGTTATAAGCATTTCCCGCAAGTTGGATTGTCGGAGAACTCTGATTATTGATAACGATTAAAATATGACATTGTTTAGCAGAATTATTTGGTTCATTAGGGTCATTCGCTTGATATTGAAATAGAATGCTACCAAACAACTCGTCCTTATTTTTCTGCACAGGATTTAAATTTGTTCCTGCAACCAAAGCTGTAGCAAAGTTTTTAGCTAGAGTATCACAATCTTGAGTAGCATCAACTTCTCCATAAATCCAGAAAGTTTGTCCTAACGATGGTTGAATATGAGATGGTAATAAAGAACCTGGTTGAAAATATTCTAATTGCAGTACATCAATTGAGGTATTAGCTGATTCTGGAAATAGAGTTAAATCAGCTGCATAAGTATCATTAATTAAAAAAGGCTGAAGATGAGCATTAATTTTAAAACCTCCCTGAGTGGAAAAACTCCCCAAATCTAAAAAATTGCCAGAATGAGTTAACCATTCATTGGGTTTTCCTAATTCCCTCTGAGCATGATATTTATTGTTATCATAGCAAATTAACTTTGACCGTAAATCTTTTAATCCCATAAATGGAAGTACGGTTTCACCTAACTTAACCAGATTTTCCCACAATAAATTTGCATCTGCATCCACTTCTCCAGGAAGCTCCGTCAGAGTATGGTGCAGGTGAAAAGCATAGAGACTAAGGCTAAAATTCTTCACGGTTTTTGATTGGATTTGGGAGAGTTAGATAAAGGAGAATTCTTTTTAATGGTATTATCTATCAGTTCCTTGGAAGATTCATTAGGTTGATTAGATGGTGTGGGAGATTTAGTATTACCTATTCCTTTTTGTAATGGTTCGATGTTTATAGCACCAAGTCGTGGTGTTAATTGCTGTTCGTAATCTTGTAAGATTTGACGACGGGACTCTAACTTTAACCAATCTTCAAGTATGACAATGATTTTCTGATCATTTTCTGGTAAATCATGGTTTAATTGCTCTAATTCAGACCAATCTTCCAGAGTCAGCAAATTAGATGCAGACTCAATTACGGTTACAAAAACCTCGATGCTAATTCTTTCAACTGACATTATCTAGACTCCTTTTCCGATAGCACAAAAAGCAGACCAATAATAAGGTGATGCAAACGGTTTTGCGTTATCACCCTCATCTTGAGCAATTTTATCAAAAATTTGCGCCAATATTATCTGCCAACCAATAGTTAATGATGAATTACTCAACCAATCTTTAAATTCTTGTACTGTTGTATCTCTTAACCAACGCTGTGATGTAGCTAACGCTACTAAAATATTATTTTCTACCCGTAACTCCTCATAAAATTTAATCATCAATAAAGCTGTAGCATCAGTCCGAACAGTCCAGAGACTACTAACTACATTATTACTACCAGCTAAAAGGAACCCACTAGATAAACCAATATATTCATCACTTGTATTTGTGAAATCTATTACAGCAGTTTCACAAGCAGCAAGAGTTACTAAACGACAGTTATCTAATTTTAAGTGATTAATAATATCTGCTAATGTTAAATTTTCGTTAGCTAATTGTAAAGCAGATTCCATCGGAGAAGATAAATCAAATTTACCGTGACAAGAGAAAAATACACAATTAGCTTTTAGTAAGGCTTCTTTTGTGAATATCTGATTAGTGCCTTCATCAATGGAGAAAAGTTCTGATTTTTTGGCATTATCTTTTTCTAGAAGAAACGAATTACAGAAATTTCGCTGAATAGCTGTAACTGCTCCTAAATCCTTTTCATATAAATCTTCTGTAGGAGTTTGGACAGCAAAGAAAGATTGAAAATGATTGTGTTGACGATTTTGGACTTGTCGCAATATTTGACAACTGGGAGCATAACCTACACCTTTAGGAAATAAATCAATTAGATATGATTCCTGAATAGGTAAAGCATGGATAGGTAATAGGTGTAGAAAACGATGGGGAATTAAAATCAGCTTTTGGTAATGGGATGGAACCAGGGAGAGAATTTGATTTAGATTGAGTATTTGACCTAATTCAATCAATTGATTATTTAGGTTTTCTATCCATTGGTCTTTATTAAAGTAGTAAAGTTTAAGATAATTATTAGCCACAAAAGATTTTAATTTTTCCAAGTCTTCATTTGTAGATTGCCATATTATCGGTTTATCATTCGTCTGAGTAATGATGAAAGCGCGAAAGCAATTATTGAAAATGTAAAACTGGATAATTACAGTTTCATTATCTACCAAATTTTGAATTTCAGAATATTGAATTGGTGTGAAAGGAATATCTCCTAAAATTAATTCTACTAAATTCCGAGTCTTACTGCGTTCAATATATTCTATCGCTATGGTTTCCTTGCCTAATTCTAGACAAACTTCTACCATCCGTGGATAAAGTTTATTCCATTCTTCTGCTTGCTTCCGTTTACTTTCTTCTCCAGAAACAATTTCACCGCGTAAACTTTCCACTGTGTCAATAGCAGAAGCAAAGGTAGATTCAGCTAGAGTAAATTGCTTTGAATCTTGATATAAGATACCAAGATTTAGCAAAGTTTTGGCATGATCTTGAGGAAAATCTTTGCGGGTGTAAATTTGAAGTGCAGCAGAGTAAGCCGCGATCGCCAATTCTAAGTTCTCGGCTTTATCTCCCCTGATTCTGTCAGAGTAAGCAATCCCCAGATTATTTTGCGTCGTAGCCCAATCTTGGGGAAAATCAGCGCGGGTGCGGATTTCGAGTGCAGCAGAGTAAGCCGCGATCGCTAATTCTAAGTTCTCGGCTTTATCTCCTCTGATTCTGTCAGAGTAAGCAGTACCCAGATTATTTTGCGTCATCCCCCAATCTTGGGGAAAATCAGCGCGGGTGCGGATTTCGAGTGCAGCAGAGTAAGCTGCAATGGCTATTTCTAAGTTCTCGGCTTTATCTCCCCTGATTCTGTCACGGTAAGCAATCCCCAGATTATTTTGCGTCGTAGCCCAATTTTGGGGGAAATCTTTGCGGGTGTAAATTTGAAGTGCAGCAGAGTAAGCCGCGATCGCTGTTTCTAAGTTCTCGGCTTTATCTCCCTTGATTCTGTCAGAGTAAGTAGTACCCAGATTATTTTGCGTCATCCCCCAATCTTGGGGAAAATCAGCGCGGGTGAGGATTTCGAGTGCAGCAGAGAAAGCCGTAATGGCTAGTTCTAAGTTCTCGGCTTTATCTCCCCTGATTCTGTTACGGTAAGCAGTACCCAGATTATTTTGCGTCATCCCCCAATCTTGGGGAAAATCAGCGCGGGTGCGGATTTCGAGTGCAGGAGAGAAAGCGGTGATCGCTGTTTCTAAGTTCTCGGCTTTATCTCCCCTGATTCTGTATAAGTAAGCAATCCCCAGATTATTTTGCGTCGTAGCCCAATCTTGGGGAAAATCAGCGCAGGTGTAAATTTGAAGTGCAACAGAGAAAGCCGTAATGGCTAGTTCTAAGTTCTCGGCTTTATTTCCCCTGATTCTGTATAAGTAAGCAGTACCCAAATTATTTTGCGTCGTAGCCCAATTTTGGGGAAAATCAGCGCGGGTGTAAATAGTTAAAACTATTTCATAGCCAGTTATGGCAATTTCCATATTACTAGCTTTGTTCCCCAAGGGAAAGGACTGAATCCGATTACTAAATGTAAAAATTACTTTAGCAATATATTCTGCTGTCTCTGATGTTGCTTCTGCGAATGTATTTGTTGCCCAATCACGTAATAATTTTGCGAAAATATCATTTAATTTATCAATGTTGGCTGCTAGCACTGGGTAAACTGCTTGTAAATCAGCGTTACTTTCTTCGGTTACTTGCAATACTTCTAGTAAAAATTGCTCGTAGTCCTCTAAATCTAGTGTTTTCTCTAATTGATTTAGCGTTTTAGTGGGACGGGTGATTAAGTTTTTCAACCAATTGGCTATTTTGCGGATAATCATATTCTCTCCACAATCCGCAAAAAGCCAGTATTGATAAATTTGATTTTCGCTCGTAGGGTAGCTAGTCCTTCTCGACTTAGGTAATTGAGCAGGTTTTCAATTAGCTGGATATAAACTTGTTGAGGATGTTGGTTGATGAGCATTGGCAAGTATTAGGCAACACATTTAATATTATGCCATAATTACCGTGTATTATGCAGTAGTGGGTCGAGAAAATATACTTGGTTTCTCGTAAAATTTTGTAAAGTCGATGCAATAATGCGAATCCGCTACTGAAGATTTAATTTTTCAGAAGCTGGTGATAAGAGGGTGTTTGAAAAGTTTTGAGGAGGTGTAATTTGTTATTCTGGACGACAGTAAATAATCCCGCGAGATCCTTCCCTCCGGTCAGGATGACAGTATTACTTCCTCGCTTAACTGAACCGTATGGCAATATAGTAAAGTTTTTTACCTTTATTTTGACTTTTCAAACATTCTCTAACACATAACTACGGTTTTGATTTTTTCTCAGTCGGGAAAAATCCCACGAGATTCTTCCCGAAGACCACAGTTAATTTTTGCGGACTTCTTTCTTTTGCGTCTACCCTGCGGGAACGCTTTCAGCGAATGCGTCTTTGCGTGAGACAAAAAAATGTGGTTCATCTACATGAAGATTCCTGTAACTGAACTGTATTCACATAAAATGTATATAACTAGTTTAGATTTTTTCTAAACGCTCCTAAACAAATGATATATAAAAAAATAAACATAATTTTATATCTATCTAATCCTTGTTTTTATGTGAAAAATGATGAAATATAAAAATTGATACAAATAGCTAAATTTAGGCAGAAATAATTATTGTTCAAGAACACCAAACTAATTACTTTATTTTTTGGCTACATTCCTCAAAAAGGATATCCAGCAAATAGCAATAATATTAACCCACACCAACTGTAAAACCCTCATAACACTTTCTGCTTTTCCACGCTTATTTTTGTAAATTTTCGGAGCTTAAATAACTCATGTTAGAAGGATGGATACAAATTGCATTAACGCTATTAATCATAATAGCAATTACCCCCTTCTTTGGGCGATATATGTTCCGTGTCTATCAGGAACAGCATACTTTTCTCGATAGTATTTTAACCCCCATTGAAAAATTACTTTACGCTTTAATTGGTGTCCAAACCAAAGAAGATATGACCG
The DNA here is from genome assembly GCA_963766435.1 of uncultured cyanobacterium. Taxonomy (GTDB): domain Bacteria; phylum Cyanobacteriota; class Cyanobacteriia; order Cyanobacteriales; family Nostocaceae; genus CAVXZH01. The sequence goes on along the minus strand of CAVXZH010000005.1, from coordinate 955,000 downwards.
GATGGCAATATGCACGGGCAATTTTGTACAGTAATTTAGTCATGGGATTTTTGATTTTCTTGATTTTGATGAATCAAGGATGGTTACCTCTCAATCCCACTAAATTAAACGCTCCCACTTGGGACACGGTAATTCACACAACTATTTCCTTTATTACTAATACTAATCAGCAGCACTACTCTGGTGAAAATACTTTAAGCTATGGTAGCCAAATTTGGGGATTGGGTTATCATATGTTTACTTCAGCCGCAACTGGTTTAGCGGTGGGAATTGCTTTTATCCGAGGATTAACTGGTAGACCTTTGGGTAATTTCTATGTAGACCTGATTCGCTCAATTACTAGGATTTTGCTACCTATTAGTATTGTTGGCTGTATAGTTTTAATGGCTCTTGGTGTTCCCGAAACTCTTGCTGGTCATGTGATAGTACCCACTTTAGAGAACCCAGATATTAGTCAAGCTATTGCTCGTGAGATTGTAGCTCATTTTGAAATTATCAAAATGCTAGGAGAAAATGGTGGTGGTTTCTTTGGGGTTAACTCAGCACACCCTTTTGAAAATCCGAATACATTGACTAATTTAATTGAAATTGTCAGTATGATATCCATTCCTACTGCTCTCATCTATACCTATGGTTTGTATGCAAATAACACTAAGCAAGCCTGGTTAATTTATGGGATGGTAGGTGTGATTTTTCTAGCATTTGTTATCATCACAGCCATCGGTGAATATAACGGAAATCCTGCGGTAAATACACTTTTAGGCAGTTCCCAGCCCAATCTAGAAGGTAAAGAAGTGAGATTTGGGTGGGCACAATCATCCCTCTTTGCAGTGATAACCACAGGGACAATGTGCGGTGCTGTCAATGCAATGCATGACTCATTAATGCCTGCGGGGTTATTTGTCACCCTCTCAAATATGTTTCTGCAAATTATTTGGGGTGGACAAGGTACGGGTACTGCTTATCTGTTTGCATATTTAATTTTGGCAGTGTTTGTGACTGGACTAATGGTAGGAAGAACCCCAGAATTTTTGGGACGCAAGATTGAAAAACGTGAGGTGGTACTTGCTAGCTTTCTAATTCTATTAGTTCACCCCATTGCTATTTTAATTCCTGCCGGAATTGCGATCGCCTTTCCAGAACAACTAGCGGGAATGAGTAATCCCGGATTTCATGGTTTTTCCCAAGTGATTTATGAATATGCTTCAGCTGCTGCTAATAACGGTTCTGGTTTAGCAGGTTTAAGCACTGTTCAACCTGCACCAACAGCATTATGGTGGAATTTAAGCTGTTTATTTCCTTTGTTAGCAGGACGTTATATTCCCATTCTTGGTTTACTACTTCTTGCCGATAGTATATCTCGTAAACAAGCAGTCCCCTTTACAGTTGGGACATTACGCACAGATACGGGATTATTTACCAGTGTCACCGCAGGGGTAATTTTAATCCTGGGTGCATTAACATTTTTCCCGGTATTAGCTCTAGTGTCCGATTGGTGAAGCTTTTTGGATTGCGAAAGGGATTGGGTAATACCAATTCAAAATTAAAAATTGAAAATTCAAAAATATGAAAACTAATTCCGAATTATCCGCTCCAGAACATAATCCCTTAATCACCAATACGAATCGTAGACATACCCCGAAAGCAAATATGCAGGGGTTATACCAAAGAGCAATTAGAGAGTCATTTATTAAACTTGACCCTCGAATCACAGTCAAAAATCCAGTCATGTTTGTGGTTTGGACAGGAACAATTGTGACTTTCCTCGTCACTCTCAATCCAAATTTATTTGGTACAGTGCAAGCAGATATCAATCAGCAGCGACTATTAAACTTTATTATTACCTTCATTCTCTTTTTTACCTTAGTATTTGCCAACTTTGCCGAAGCTGTAGCGGAAGGAAGAGGTAAAGCTCAAGCAGATACGCTCAGAGCTACTCGCTCGGACACCATTGCTCGGAAAATATTTGCAGATGGGGTAATTCAACAAGTTAATTCCACCGAATTACGACGGGGTGATTTAGTTAGGGTTATCGCTAATGATATGATTCCCGCTGATGGAGAAGTAATTCAAGGGATTGGTTCAGTTGATGAGTCTGCAATTACTGGAGAATCCGCTCCGGTCTTGAAACAACCAGGTACAGATATTGCTAGTTCGGTGACGGGAGGAACTCGCTTACTTTCCGATGAATTGACAATCCGGATTGTTGCTGACCCAGGACAGGGTTTTATTGACCGGATGATTGCGCTAGTGGAAGGAGCACAACGGACTAAAACACCGAATGAAATAGCTTTAACAGTATTACTCGCAGTCCTCACCCAAGTATTCTTGATTGTAGTTTCTACCATTCCTCCTTTTGCAGCTTACATTGCTAACTTTATCAGCACTGTATTTGGCAACTGAAGCCGGAAGTAGTTTACGCACAGGTGCTAGTGTAGCGATTTTGATATCCTTATTAGTAGCCTTAATTCCTACCACCATTGGAGGTTTGCTAAGTGCAATTGGTATTGCTGGGATGGATAGGGTAGCTCAGTTTAATGTGATTGCTACTTCTGGTCGAGCAGTGGAAGCTTGTGGTGATATTAATACTTTGGTACTTGATAAAACTGGAACTATCACTTTGGGTAATCGGATGGCAGATGAATTTATTCCCATCAATAATTACTCTGTAGAAGAAGTAGCTCAAGTTTCTCATGCTGCGAGCATCTTTGATGAAACCCCGGAAGGAAGGTCAATCATCACCTTAGCTGAAAGTTACGGTGCAAAAACAAATTTCCCCATTCATCAAGCTGAGGGTGTAGAGTTTTCGGCTAAAACCCGGATGAGTGGGACTAATTTACCTGATGGGAAACAAGTCAGAAAAGGAGCAGTAGACGCAATTAGAGGATTTGTCCGTTCTCGTAGTGGTGAGGTCCCCCCGAACTAGATGCAGCTTTTGAAAAAGTGTCTCGGTTGGGTGGTACACCATTAGCTGTTTGTTTAGATCATCGCATTTATGGTGTGATCTATCTCAAAGATATTGTCAAACCAGGTTTACGGGAAAGATTTGACCAACTGCGACGCATGGGTGTAAAGACGATTATGCTCACAGGTGATAATCGAATTACAGCTTCAGTCATCGCTAAGGAAGCAGGGGTGGATGACTATATCGCGGAAGCGACACCAGAAGATAAAATTGAGGTGATTCGCAATGAACAAGCTCAAGGTAAATTGGTAGCAATGACGGGAGATGGTACAAATGATGCTCCCGCACTTGCTCAGGCTAATGTCGGTGTGGCAATGAATTCTGGTACTCAAGCAGCTAAGGAAGCTGCAAATATGGTAGATTTAGATTCTGACCCCACCAAATTAATTGATTTAGTGACCATTGGTAAACAGTTGCTAATTACTCGTGGAGCATTGACAACTTTTTCCATCGCTAATGATATTGCTAAATACTTTGCGATTATTCCCACTATTTTTGGAGCCGCAGGTATCAGTGCTTTGAATATTATGGGTTTAAAAAGTGCCCAATCCGCAATTGTTTCGGCATTAATCTACAATGCTTTAATTATACCTGCATTAATTCCTCTCGCACTTAAAGGTGTGCAGTTTCGTCCTCTCACCGCAGACCAGTTACTCAGTCGTAACATCTTAATCTATGGTGTAGGTGGTATTATTGCCCCTTTTATTGCTATCAAATTAATTGATGTGATTTTACCTTTATCTTAATTTTGGCAGATGCAAATGAAATCTATTCCTAAACAATCTAAAATTTCTTCTTTGTTTATATCCCAGGGATGGGAAGAATTAAAAGAAATTGCGCTGCAATGGCGTCAACACAAGTTACCAGTCTATCTATTCCTAGCCATTTCTTTCAACTTGGTAGTTGCTCCCATCGTCTATGGAGCGACGGGTGAACAGATATCTCGTCCTCAAGCTTGGGCATTAGGTTTATTAGGATTAGTGACATTGGCTCTTTCTATCTATTTGTTGTTTGTGATGTTTATCCCGGAGAAGTTTTAATAATGAGTTTTGCAAAAGAAGCCAATCGAGCGATTCGTTCTACCCTAGTGCTATGGGTCATTACCGCTCTGATTTATCCTTTTATGATGATTGGTTTTGGACAAATAGTATTCCCTTTTCAAGCCAATGGGAGTATGATGCAAAATAGCGAAGGTCAATTTGTCGGTTCCGCTTTGATTGGTCAACCTTTTACAGGTGATCGCTATTTTAATACTCGTCCTAGTGCTAATAGCTACAGTACTGCTGACCCGAAAAATGATAAAGATGGAATACTCAAGACGGGAACTTCTGGTGCTAGTAACTTAGCTCCTAGTAATTCAGCACTGTTAGACCGGATTAAAGGTAAAGATGATGCTGACCCCAAGAAAAAGATTGAGGGTGATTTAACCCGATTAAAAACAGCGAATATTCAACCTACTGCGGATTTAGTCTATGCTTCCGCTTCGGGACTTGACCCTCACATTACCCCGGAAGCAGCGCAAGCGCAAATTAATCGGATAGCAAAAGCGCGAGGTCTTCAGTCCCAAGCGATAGAAGGTTTGATTGCTCAATATACAGATAGACGCTTCCTGGGAATTTTTGGAGAACCTGGGGTGAATGTTTTGCAGTTAAATCTAGCTTTGGATAAAATTAAAGAATAAAAATTTCAATCAGTAGCAACAAAATCTTGTGGAGCAGGCATCTTGCCTGCCCGAATTCGTAAAATTACATAAATAATCCTATTTTAGCTTGTATAATCCTTTTAGAAGTATTATTATCAGTCTAGTATTACTTAGACTGCAATGAAACTAGATTTACCAAGATTTTTCCAGGCATGCAATCCTGCCAAAACTTTGGTTGCAGGTAATCCAAAAGACAAACAATATTATATTGATTTTTCCAAAGTCCGTGGTGCGAAGATTATTGAAGAATTAGGACGGACTATTACCCGTCTTGCACCTGAAGAAGCAACTTGTCAATTATTTACTGGACATATTGGTTGCGGTAAGTCTACTGAATTACTACGATTGAAAGCGGAATTAGAACACCAGGATTTTCATGTAGTATATTTTGAATCCAGTCAAAGCCTGGATATGGCAGATATTGATGTTACAGATATATTATTGGCCATTGCGCGGGAAGTAAGTCAAAGTTTGGAAGACATCAAAATTGACCTCAAACCAAAATATTTCCAAAATCTATTCACAGAAATAGCTGAATTTTTGCAAACACCTATAGATAAACCCTCTCAAGTAGAGTTATCCGTGGGTATTGCCAAAATTACTGCTAAAACCAAAGATAGTCCTAAATTACGTAATCAATTACGACAACATTTAGAACCACGCACTAGCGGTATTTTAGACGCAATTAACCAAGAATTGCTCAAACCTGCGAGAGAAAAACTAAAAGCGCAAGGGAAAAAAGGATTAGTGGTAATTGTGGATAATCTAGATAGAGTAGATAATTCATTAAAGCCATCAGGTTATTACCAACCCGAATATTTATTTGTTGAACGTGGTGACCAACTAAAGCAGTTAAATTGTCATGTAGTCTATACAATTCCCTTGGTGTTAATTTTCACTAATGCCTTGGGTAGATTAACAAATCGCTTTGGGATAGACCCGAAAGTATTACCAATGGTTCCAGTACAACTAAAGGATAATTCTGAATTTGCAACGGGAATTATATTATTACAACAGATGGTGATGTCCAGAGCATTTCCGGGAGTTAGTTGGGAACAAAGTCAAAATTTAATTACGGAGGTGGTAGATAGTTATGAGACTTTAGAGCGACTGTGTAGAGTCAGTGGTGGTCATTTGCGTAATTTGCTGATGTTGTTATTTCGCTGTCTTCAACAAGATGACCCACCTTTATCGAGGAAATGCGTAGAAACGGTCATTAAACAACGTTGTAATGAGCTAACTTTAGCAATTACTCCTGATGAATGGGAATTATTGCGTGAAGTAGCGAAAGAGAAAAATTTTCGAGGACATGAAAGATATGAACTTTTGCTCCGCAGTATGTTTGTATTTGAATATCGGAATGAAGATGGTTCTTGGTTTGATGTCAATCCGATTTTATTAGAATCAAAAGATTTTATTTTATAAATTCCCCATACTCCCCACCTCCCCACCTCCCCACCTCCCACCTTATGAGTAATCCCGAAGAAGCAGAAAATATATTTGTTAACAACGACAGCGCATTACAAACTCTGGTGCGAGCAATTAGGTTATCTCAGGGGGAATTTTCGCTGACTTTATTGCATTGTAATTATGCTCCATTGCGTCAGCAAATGGTAGAACGTCTACACCAAATATCTCCTGTCAAAATTCGGGAGATTTCTTTACCCGCATCAGTCAAAACCCTTTACACAGCTATTAGTGATGAAATCGGACAAGAACACCCATCAGCATTAATGGTTTTTGGTTTAGAGTCAGTTCAAGATATTAATAGGGTTTTGACTTCAGCTAATCAAGTTCGGGAGGAATTTAGAAAAAACTTTCATTTTCCCATGTTTTTGTGGGTAAATGACCAAGTTCTGAAAAAACTGATTCGGTTAGCAACTGATTTAGAGAATTGGTCAACTGTAATTCCGTTTGATAATACTAATGATGATTTACTCAACTTCCTCCAGCAGAAAGTTGAGCAAATATTTTCTGGTACGATAATTCCTAATTTCCAAATTCGTTGGGAATTGGAAACTGCTCATCAGGAATTACAAAACCGAGAACAAATATTAGATTTAGCAATTCAAGCAAGTTTAGAATTTGTTTTTGGTTTTTATGATTATTTAAATGACCAGCTATATTCATCTGAAGAACATTATCAACAAAGTTTAAAATTTTGGCAAGAGAGTAATAATTTAGAACGTCAAGGTATCCTTCTCATTAATATTGGCTTAGTCCATAAACGCAAAGGGGAAATTAATCAAACCGAAAATCAAGAATTTTGGATAGAATCTAGAAATTATCTGCAACAATCAATTCAGATATTTGAACAAATTCACCGACCGGATTTAGTGGCAAAATATATTAATATCCTTGGTGAAGTTTGTCAAAAATTAAAAGTATGGACAGATTTAGAAGGACTTGCTCAAAAAGCTATAGTCCTACATCAAACTTACAATCTAACTCTACAATTAGCTCAAGATTATGGTTTTTTAGCAGAAACAGCTTTAGAAGAATCACGTTGGGAAGAAGCTAATCAATTTGCTGAACAAGCAATACAATTATTAGCTCATACACCTAATATATCACAAACTAGAGAAAGTTTTTATTGGTTTTTATTAGCTCGCTCACAACAGGGTTTAGGTAATATCCAAACCGCTATTCTTAATTTAGAAACTGCAAAACAGAAAAGTAATCATCAATATGATCCACAATTATATATTGCTATTTTAGAGAAATTACGGTTACTCAAATTTGAGGAAAAACAATATTCAGCAGCATTTCATTTGAAATTAGAACAACTCCAAATTGAACATCAATATGGTTTTCGCGCTTTTATTGGTGCATCTTATCTTCGACCTCAGCGACAAGCATTGAATCCAGAAAGATTGGAAGTGGAAAATCCCGCAACAATTGCTCAAGAAATTGCTGCTTCTGGTCGGGGAGAAGATGTGAAACGTTTACGAGAAAGAATTAGTCGTAATGACCATAAACTAACGGTAATTCATGGTCAGTCAGGAGTGGGTAAAAGTTCTATTTTGCAAGGAGGTTTAATTCCAGCATTACAACAGGAATCCATTGGAGATAGAATTGCTTTACCCATTTTATTAAGAGTTTATACAGATTGGGTAGGAGTTTTGAGTGGATATTTATCAAAAAACGAAATATCTCTCAATTCCCCAGCAGATATTTTAGAGCAGTTACGGAAAAATGCTAACCGCAATTTTTTAACCGTTTTGATTTTTGACCAGTTTGAAGAATTTTTCTTTGTTTATACAGACCCAGAGAAAAGACGACCATTTTATGATTTTTTGCAAGAATGTCTAAATATTTCTTTTGTCAAGATTATCTTATCTTTACGGGAAGATTATTTACATTATTTATTAGAACTAGACAGATTATTTGATTTAAGCGTAATTAATAATAATATCCTTGATAAAAATATTCGTTATCATTTGGGAAATTTTTCTCCAGCAGATGCAAAAATAGTTGTACAGAGTTTGACCGAGAAAACCCATTTTTATTTAGAACCAGCATTAATTAATAAATTGGTTGAAGATTTAGCGATTGATATTGGAGAAGTCAGACCCATTGAATTACAAATTATTGGGACACAACTGCAAACAGATAAAATTACAACTTTAGAAAAATATCAGCAATTTGGTACTAAAGAAAAACTAGTTGAGCGATTTTTAGAAGAAGTAATTAAAGATTGTGGTAGTGAAAATGAAACAGTAGCACGACTAGTTTTGTATTTGCTCACAGATGAAAACGAAAATCGTCCTCTGAAAACTTATAGTGAGTTAACGGAAGATTTAACTGAAGACACTACAAAACTAAATTTAGTTTTAGAGATTTTTGTAGAATCTGGATTAGTTTTGCTCTTACCAGAATCTCCATCTGACCGTTATCAATTAGTCCACGATTATCTGGTTTCTTTCATTCGTCAGCAACAAGGAAGTGAATTGTTATCAGAATTAAAACGGGAACGTGAGCAACGTCAATTAATTCAAGAGGAGTTAACTAGAACAGAAGCATCTAGAAAAATATTATCTGAAGCTAAACAAAAAGCTGATGAAAAAGTTAGAAAAGGACAAAATAGATTAGCTTTAAGTTCTAGTTTAGCGATAGTTTTATTAGTTCTCGCTAGTGTTTCTTCTGTATATAGTTTGAATAAAATAAAAGAAGCCGACTCAGCTAAGAAAAACGCTGAAAAAAATGTAAAACAAGCTCAAATTACCCTCAAAGAAGCACTAAAAGCAACTGAACTAGAACGAGCGGGAGTTAATGCTTTAAAACAATTTGATTTTACCGAAATAGAATCCCTGGTTTCTGCAACGCAAACTGCTAAAGAATTAAAATCTCTAGTAAAAGATGGACGCAGTTTAGAAAAATATCCAGCTTTTAGCCCTATTTATGCTCTACATACTATTCTTTTGAATATCAAAGAACGTAACCAATTTTCAGGGCATCAGGGTTATGTCAATAGTGTGAGTTTCAGCCCGGACGGCAAAACCATCGCTACGGCATCTTCCGACAATACAGCCCGGTTGTGGAACTTGCAGGGACAACAAATTCAGGAATTCAAAGGGCATCAGGGTTATGTCAATAGTGTGAGTTTCAGCCCGGACGGCAAAACCATCGCTACGGCATCTTCCGACAATACAGCCCGGTTGTGGAACTTGCAGGGACAACAAATTCAGGAATTCAAAGGGCATCAGGGTTATGTCAATAGTGTGAGTTTCAGCCCGGACGGCAAAACCATCGCTACGGCATCTTCCGACAATACAGCCCGGTTGTGGAACTTGCAGGGACAACAAATTCAGGAATTCAAAGGGCATCAGGGTTATGTCAATAGTGTGAGTTTCAGCCCGGACGGCAAAACCATCGCTACGGCATCCGATGACAAAACAGCCCGGTTGTGGAACTTGCAGGGACAACAAATTCAGGAATTCAAAGGGCATCAGCGTTATGTCAATAGTGTGAGTTTCAGCCCGGACGGCCAAACCATCGCTACGGCATCTTCCGACGGAACAGCCCGGTTGTGGAACTTGGAGGGAGAACAAATTCAGGAATTCAAAGGGCATCAGCATTATGTCAGAAGTGTGAGTTTCAGCCCGGACGGCAAAACCATCGCTACGGCATCTTCCGACGGAACAGCCCGGTTGTGGAACTTGCAGGGACAACAAATTCAGGAATTCAAAGGGCATCAGGGTTCTGTCTGGAGTGTGAGTTTCAGTCCGGACGGCAAAACCATCGCTACGGCATCCGATGACAAAACAGCCCGGTTGTGGAACTTGCAGGGACAACAAATTCAGGAATTCAAAGGGCATCAAAGTTATGTCATTAGTGTGAGTTTCAGCCCGGACGGCAAAACCATCGCTACGGCATCTTCCGACGAAACAGCCCGGTTGTGGAACTTGCAGGGACAACAAATTCAGGAATTCAAAGTGCATCAGGGTTATGGTTATGTCAATAGTGTGAGTTTCAGCCCGGACGGCAAAACCATCGCTACGGCATCTTCCGACAATACAGCCCGGTTGTGGAACTTGCAGGGACAACAAATTCAGGAATTCAAAGGGCATCAGCATTATGTCAGAAGTGTGAGTTTCAGCCCGGACGGCAAAACCATCGCTACGGCATCTTCCGACAATACAGCCCGGTTGTGGAACTTGCAGGGACAACAAATTCAGGAATTCAAAGGGCATCAGCGTTATGGTTCTGTCAATAGTGTGAGTTTCAGCCCGGACGGCAAAACCATCGCTACGGCATCTTCCGACAATACAGCCCGGTTGTGGAACTTGCAGGGACAACAAATTCAGGAATTCAAAGGGCATCAGGGTTATGTCAATAGTGTGAGTTTCAGCCCGGACGGCAAAACCATCGCTACGGCATCCGATGACAAAACAGCCCGGTTGTGGAACTTGCAGGGACAACAAATTCAGGAATTCAAAGGGCATCAGCGTTATGGTTCTGTCAATAGTGTGAGTTTCAGCCCGGACGGCAAAACCATCGCTACGGCATCTTCCGACAAAACAGCCCGGTTGTGGAACTTGCAGGGACAACAAATTCAGGAATTCAAAGGGCATCAGGGTTATGTCAATAGTGTGAGTTTCAGCCCGGACGGCAAAACCATCGCTACGGCATCCGATGACGAAACAGCCCGGTTGTGGCCTGTGGAAAATTTAGATCAATTGTTGGTGCGGGGTTGCAATTGGTTGCATGACTATCTGACCTATAATCCAAATGTGAGGGAAAGCGATCGCCATCTGTGTGATGATATTACCACCACTAAATAAATTTATGGTCGGACTTTCATTTCATAACTTCATCAGACCTAGGATTGAGATTGTAACCAAGTTTCTAGGTCTGTCATCGCGCTAAAATCGAGTAAAGCCTCACCAAGTTCTTCTAACTGTTCTAGGGACAAAACCTGAATTTTGGAGAGAACAGTTTCTGGGACTGTACCCAACTTGCGACGTAACAGACGGAGGACAAGGGTTTGCGCTCCTTTACTGCGACCTGCTTCTTCAGCTTCTTGGTAAACCCGTGATTCTTCGAGATTGACTCCTAACATAGCTTCAATTACCTCTCGATCAATAGTGGTAAACTTGTATATCATAATATTGATGGCAGATGCGATCGCTGTACCAATTTTGGTTGTCAATCATTCTCTATGCTATTTACAGAGACAGATTTTTCAGATTGAAACAAAGGAGGAGATATATGCTGACAGTTTTTGAAGTAGCAAAATTCTTCATCCACCTCGCTAATGAGACAGGCTCTTACATCAGCAACCTCAAGCTGCAAAAATTAGTATATTACGCTCAAGCTTGGCATTTAGCTCTCCATGATACTCCTTTGTTTGAGGATGACTTTGAAGCGTGGGTTCATCGTTCGGTAGTTCCCATCCTCTATCAGGAATATAAAAAATTTCAGTGGAAACCTATTTTGGAGGAAGTTACACAACCTGAATTTACTGAAGATGTTAAAACCTTCCTTGATGAAGTAGCTGATGTTTATTTCGCTTGTGATGCTTATGAGTTAGAGCAAATGACTCATCAAGAAGCTCCTTGGTTAATACCAAGGAATGGACTCCCACAAGATGCTACCTGTAATGAAATCATTTCTAAAGAATTGATGCGGGAGTATTATAAAGTACGTGGCGAAGAGAAATAAAGTTAAAAAAGATAAACCATTACCTAGTACACCATCTTCAGGAATAACCCCCACTATCGTAAAAACTCCACTGCAAGGTGTGAGTTTTTCACTTAAGTATTTTCAAAGTGACCATCAAAAGTTTTCACCTGCTGGTAGGGAATCTACTTATTTAATAGCACTGCTTGAACGACTGAGGGATGTGTCTAGTTGGAATGCTAAAGACTTGATGAATAGTCGCAGTAAAACATTACGATGTCACCCCATAGATTGGGATGATACTACTGAAAAATGTTTTGGAATTCCTGGTGAAGAAGAGATAATAAATATACCTTATCAATTTTCGCTATCTTCAAACGAACATGGCAGGATACATGGGTTCTTCATTAATGAAATTTTTTACATCGTTTGGTTAGATCCTGACCATCAACTTTATCGTAGTAAGGTTTAAACATGGCAATAAGTAATCCCTTTAAAGCTAGTGTCTTTCATTGCATTTTATAGCGATCGCCATCTTTGTGATAATATTACCAGCACCAAATAAATTTATGCTTGTGCTTTGGTAGGCGGTTTTCTGCGACAAGGAGATAAGTTGTGACAAAAATATTCAAAAGTTCTGTTATTAATGCCTCAATTGAAAATACTTGGGCGACAATTAGAGATTTCAATGGTCTACATCAGTGGCATTCCGGTATTAAAGATAGCAAGATTCAAGATAATTAACCGAGCGATAAAGTAGGTTCTATCAGAGTACTGAAAGTAGACTTTGGTGAGGTGATAGAGACATTATTGGCTTTGAGCGATTTAGAACACAGTTATACATATACTATTGTAGAATCGCCATTGCCATTGACAAACTATATAGCAACTATAAGATTATTACCCATTACTGATGGGAATCAAACTTATATTGAATGGACAGCGGAATTTAATTGCTCACCAGAAGCAGAAGAAAATCTAGTTAAAACAATTGGTGATGGAGTTTTTCAGGGCGGATTTAATAGTTTGAAGCTAGTTGTCGAAAAATAGCTTTAGTTATATTTAAATACCGTTCAGTTAAGAGGCTGTTGGAAAACTCAAAATAAAGGTAAAAAATGTTAGTAGATTGTCATCCTAAGCGACAGAGTTCTCGGAGCATCTCGCTACGGAAGAATCCCGCGAGATTCTTCCCTGTCGCTCAGAATGACAAATTAGAATTCCTCATAACTTTTTAAACACCCTTTCCAATCAAACTGCCAAAAATCTCTGAATCACATCCTGACTAAGCTCATTAGTTGAACCAGAGGCAACAATAGCACCTTTTTGCATCGCATAATAATAATCCGACTGACGCACAAAATGTAAATGTTGTTCTACCAATAAAACTGAAATTCCCGTATTTTCCACAATGCGACGCACTGCTGCTTCTATTTCCAAGATGATTGAGGGTTGAATTCCTTCGGTGGGTTCGTCTAAGATGAGTAATTGAGGTTGTCCCATTAAAGCACGTGCGATCGCCAATTGTTGTTGTTGTCCACCACTTAAATCCCCACCCATTCGCGATAACATAGTTTTCAACACGGGAAATAAGCTAAAAATTTCTTCCGGAATTTCGGCTTTTCTCACTTGTTTCGGTCTAGCTTCTAATCCCAATAGCAAATTTTCTTTAACTGTCAACCGGGGAATAATATCACGTCCTTGGGGAACATAACCAATTCCCATCTTTGCTCTTTGGTCTGGAGATTTGGAGTTGATTAAATTCCCAGTTAAGTTAATTGTCCCACTGCGGGGTTTTAGTAAGCCCATAATTGTCTTCAGTAAAGTTGTTTTACCTACACCATTACGTCCAATGAGGCAAATCATTTGTCCTGATGGTATATTTAAATCTACATTGCGAAGAATATGGCTTTCACCGTAGTAAACGTTTAGGTTAGAGATATTTAGCATTAGTCCACTATTCCTGTTGTTGTCCCAAATATACTTCAATCACACGAGGGTCATTTTGAATTTCTGCAAAATTGCCTTCACAGAGTACCGAACCTTCATGTAGAACTGTGACTTTTTTGGCGATTTGTCGAACAAATTCCATATCATGTTCAATTACTAAAATTGAATGGCTTTGCGCTAAGGTTAAAAGTAGTTCACCGATATGATAAGTTTCTTCATCCGTTAAGCCTGCAACTGGTTCATCCACAAGTAATAAATCTGGGGACTGTCCGACTAACATTCCAATTTCTAAACGTTGTTTTTCTCCGTGGGATAACAATGCTGATGGAATATCAGCTTTAGCTGTTAAACCAATGGTTGCTAATAATCCTTCAATACTATTCTGTTCGGTGGGATGAGAACGTCCAAACAATGTGGAAAAAACATTCTTATTGCGGTTGCTGGTAATTTCTAAATTTTCCCGTGGGGTGAGGTTGAGATAAACTCTGGGTGTTTGGAATTTGCGTCCAATTCCCCGCAAAGCAATTTCATGTTCTGGTAAGGAACGGAGATTTTTGCCTTTAAATAAAACTCTACCTATGGTTGGTTGTACTTTCCCGGTAATCACATCCAAAAAGGTGGTTTTTCCAGCCCCATTTGGACCAATTACTACTCGCAATTCACCCACATCCATATTAAAGTTGAGTTGGTTGAGAGCTTTAAAACCGTCAAAAATAACAGTGACGTTTTCAGTTTCCAAGATTTTGGCGTTCATTTTGTACTTCTGGGTCTGTTTCTAAACTGGGATATGTGGAAATTTGTTGAGGACTTTTCAAAAAAGGAATGTTTTGAGTCAGCAACCATCCTATTACTCCGTCAGGAAGGACTGTCACCACAATTAAAAAGAGTCCTCCTTGAAAAAATAGCCAAATTTCGGCAAATTGTTCACTTAAAAATGCACGAGCATAATTTACTAATAAGGTTCCCACCATTGCTCCGATTAATGTCCCACGTCCCCCCACTGCTACCCAAATTACCATTTCAATGGAAAAAGCAATATCCATAGCTCTGGGTGAAACAATACCACTTTGTAAGGTATAAAATGCTCCTGCAATTCCGGCGATCGCCCCAGAAACAGCAAAGACTAATACTTTAAAATCTGTAGGGTTATAACCCGAAAATCTCACCCGACTTTCATCATCTCGAATTGCGATTAAAAGTCTTCCAAAACGTCCACTTGTCAACCAACGACAAACTCCATAAGTAGCAGCAAGAAACAAGATGGTGAGAGTATATAAAATAAATTTGGTTTTTCCATCACTAACAGTTGCACCAAACAATGTTGTGAAATCTATCAGTCCATTAGTCCCATTAAAAAATTGTTGTTGACCGTTAAAAAAATTGAAAAAGACAATAATTGCTGCTTGGGTCAAAATGGAAAAATAAACTCCCTTAATCCGATTCCTGAATACTAAATATCCCAACAATCCTGCCAGTAAACCTGGAACTATGACTACAGCTATTACTGCGATGGGGAAAGAATAAAAAGGTTGCCAAAACCAGGGTAGTTGCTTGACTCCATACAATCCCATAAAATCAGGTAATTCACCAGGGGGGATTTGCAGTTTCAGGTGCATGGCGAATCGCATATCCACCCAAACCGAAGAAAATACCGTGTCCCAAACTCAATAAACCAGTATAACCCCAAATCAAATCAATTCCTAAAGCCACTATAGCTAGAGATAAAAATCGCCCCAATAAATTCAAGCGAAATTCCGACAACACCAGTGGCATAATTAAAATCAGGATCAGGGCGATAATTACCACCACCCCAACTTCAATTAAGATTAACCGTCTTCCCTTGTTCATTCTCTACCTCCTCCATGCCTCCGTATAATATTAAACATCAATAGTCCGACCTTTTTGCGGAAAAATCCCCCCAGGTTTCCACTGTAAAAAGACAATCACGAGTACAAATACCATCACTTTAGCCATACTTGTGGTAGCAAAGAACGTCAAAAAGTCAGCTAGAGGCTTGACTGGAGAGAATAACAAAGCCAGAGTCCCAGAACCAATTAAAAAATTAGCTGTACCAATTCCCAAAGCAGCGACAATAGTACCTAATAAATTACCCACACCACCCACAACCACCACCATAAATGTGTCGATAATATAATTTTGTCCGGTATTGGGCCGACAGAACCGAGCAAACTAATTGCACAACCAGCGACACCAGCTAAACCAGAACCCAAAGCAAAAGTCATCGCATCAACTTTTTGAGTGGGGATACCTAAACAAGCACTCATACTCCGGTTTTGCGTTACGGCTCTAATTCTTAATCCCCAAATAGAATATTGTAAGAAGAGATAAATACCTCCTACACAAATTATTGTCAAAGCAATAATAAATAATCTCGCAAATGGTAATTGTACACCACCTAAAGATATGCCAGTTTGTAACCAATTAGGTGCAGTTACGTCTACATTTTGTGCCCCAAACCAAGGTTGAGTGACTGCTAGCTTATAAATTTGACTTAACAAATTAGTTGTAGTGATTGTCATTCCTAAAGATAGCGAGAAAATCACCGCGACAACCCAGTTACGAATTCTCTCTAAATTAGTGCGGGAATTTAGTAACCATAAACCCCCAAAAAATAACAGAGCAAACAAAAATAAACCAATTACTAAAACCCAATTCACACTCCGAACAAACTGCTGAAGAATTAAACTTACACCCCAAGTTGCTAGTAAAGTTTCTAGAGGTCTACCATAGAGATAACGAATCACACCTCTTTCCAGAATTAATCCTATCAATGCGGTGAAAATAAAAGCGATAATTAACGCTAAAAATATATAAATTTCCCACCAAAAACCACCTAATTGTTTACAGCCATTCTGAACAACAAATGTTGTATAAGCTCCAAACATCATCAATTCACCATGCGCCATATTAATCACACCCATTAAGCCAAATATAATGGCTAATCCTAAAGCAGCAATTAATAAGACTGAACCGATGCTAATTCCATTAAATATAGCATCTAAGAAACCTGTTAACACTTATTTTTCTCCATCAACGATAAACATACTCTTTTTATTTTATTATGTGTGGAACAGGCTTCTAGCCTGTTCTTGAGACTAACAAGAATTAATTCAACTTTCTTGTTTTTGAATTTTGAATTTGTGGAACAGGCTTCTAGCCTGTTCTTGAGACTAACAAGAATTAATCTGACTTTCTTGTTTTTTAATTTTTAACTTTTAATTGATACTTCCCACCCTTAGCTGGGTCTGACCAATCACAAGCAAATCCCTTAGTTTCTTTGACAAATTGATTCCAAGGAACAGGTTCAACGGGTGCAGGTGTAGCATAGACAATATTAAACAAACCATCATCTCTGACTTGACCAATCCGCACGACTTTGGATATGTGATGATTACCATTCATGGTTACTTTTCCTTCCGGTGCATCTATGGTTTGACCATAAGCCGCAACACGCACTTTAGCTAAATCAGTACTACCCGCTTTTTCTACGGCTTGCTTCCACAAATAAACCGCAATATATGCAGCTTCCATTGGGTCATTTGTAACCCGGTCTGCACCATATTCTTTTTTAAATGCAGCCACAAATTTTTGATTAGCAGGAGTGTCTACGGTTTGAAAGTAGTTCCAAGCAGCATAGTGACCTTTTAAATATTCAACACCAATGGCTTTAACTTCTTCTTCAGCAATACTGACCGACATAGAAGGATATTTATCTGGTGTTAATCCCGCACCTTTCAACTGTTTGAAGAAAGCCACATTGCTATCACCATTCAAGGTGTTATAAATTACCCCACCCTTGGGTAAAGCTTGCTTAATTTTGGTGATGATGGGTGTAACTTCTGTGTTACCCAATGGTAAATAATCTTCACCGACAGTTTTACCACCTAGAGCTTCTAATTGAGCTTTGATAATATTATTAGCAGTCCGAGGAAAAACGTAATCTGAACCTACTAAAAAGAATTCTTTGCCTTTATTTTTTAATAACCAATCAACAGAAGGTTCAATTTGTTGATTTGGTGCTGCACCTGTGTAAAAAATGTTTTTAGAACACTCTTGACCTTCATACTGGACGGGATACCACAGCATATGGTCTTTACTTTCAAAGACTGGTTTAACATTTTTCCGACTAGCTGAAGTCCAACAGCCAAAAACTACAGCTACTTTATCTTGATCAATTAGCTTAGTAGCTTTTTCTCTAAAAGTATCCCAATTAGAAGCACCATCTTCGATAATGGCTTCAATTTGTTTATTTAAGACCCCACCAGCTGCGTTAATTTCTTTGATGGCTAATTTCTCAGCATCAACGACGCTTTTTTCACTAATAGCCATTGTCCCACTCAGGGAATGCAGAATACCTATTTTAATCTTCTCACCAGTAGCAGCTACAGGAGCAGCGGTGGGACTATTCTTAGGGTTGTCAGAATTATTGACGCAAGCCTTGAGAAAGATGCTACTACCAATAGTCGCAGAACTGTAAATCAGAAATCTACGTCGGTTAAGTCTACTCATTGTATTTGTTATTTTTCCTGGTAATGAATTAGTCAGATCCAGCTTTAAATGTGATATTAGTTTGATATTTAACCATTAAATTGTTATTTTTGATACTAAATTTTAGGTTTCTCAATAAAAAAACCATTTGATTAGGAAAATGGGAGGACAGGATACACCCCTCTGGGGCTTGAATCCTCAAATTATTTTGGCTTTCCAACTGCGTAACTTATGAATGTATTTTTAGCTACTAATTTATTGATAATATTTAAGTGAAATCACTTTTAATAAAGAAGTCGCTCAAATGCTGTGTACACACAAGTATGGGCGTATTGCAATACGCCCCTACGAATAAATAGAATTAATTTCTATTCCTCGACTTTGCATAGCTTGCAAAAATAAATCGGTAGGTAATATCTGTTCTACAGGATAAACACCCGATTGAGAAACTTTCCCATCTAATAATAATTGAGCGACACTACCCGCACCACAACCAGAAGCAACTGCGGTATTTTTATGTATTATAGTTGCAGAATAAATCGCAGTTTCCCCATTCTTCTTTCCGGTTACTTCTGCACGCACTACTACCGAAATTCCACTAAATATATTAGTAATATCAGTCATAAAATGACTCACATAAGCTAAAAACTCAATCATACTATGGCGTTGCATTAACCATTTCGGAAATAGATGAGCAGCTATCCACGTTAAATAATTATAGAAATCCGGAATTGACCCAAATTTAGTAATAACTGTTTGCACTGATGGGAAAGTCTGGGGTAAAGTCAAAGTCTCTGGCATATCAAACCAATAAACTCCACTTTCTCCATAAGGAATCGGAAATTTAATTATTTCCCTTTCCGTATAAGGTTTCACTAATTCCCATTTACCATTAATCCAAGCATCAAACGGATGTTGCAATCCTAAAAAAGTGGTTCGCATGACTGTAATCCCTGCACCACCTGAACCGGATACCAAATAACTTAAATGTATTTTTTCCACTTCGTCAAACTGTTCTACACCTTGACGAACTAGGCTATTAGAAATACCCGGAAATATCCCCGTATTAATAACTGCTGTTACTCCCGCAGACACAGCTTGATTATGTAATTTTAGGGCTTTAATAGTATAAGAACGGTGGTCACTGACATCTAAGTAATTCACCCCTTGCTGAATACAAATTTCTAGAACATTTGTATCCCGATAGTGAAAAGGCTCAGCACAGTGAATGACTAAATCTGATTGTGCGATCGCCTGTTTTAACTCGTCAACTGCCGACAAATCCAATCTCAAAAATTTGACCCGTTCCCCCGAAAATAACTTCATCTCCGCCTTTGTCGGTAAGGAACGCCCAGTAATAGTAATTTCTGCTTGCGTATGGGTGACTAAATCTTGAGCAACACTGCTACCGATTCGCCCACGTCCTCCCAGAATTAAAATATGCTGTGTCATAAAGATGACTTTCCTGAATGTAAGAAAATCCCCGCCAGAATAACATCATAGCGAGGATTATTTCCAAAATAAATCTCAAATTTTAAATTTAAGCTAACCATTCCAAAACAGCATCTTCTTTAGCATTGGTATTGCGAGACTGGAGTTTCACGTTCAAACTTCATGTGAATCGAACGGCTTTGTTCACCATCAGCAGCTACAGCCAAAATTGGATAGTCAATTAAACCATCTTGGAAAGACATTTGGAATCTAAATGTACCATCTGCATTCAGTTTAATCGGACGACCACCAATGGTTACGGTGGCATCAGGTTCAGTTGCACCATAAACAATCAATTCAGCATCAGCAATTAACCAGAATTTGCGGGGACGTACAGGTACAGCCGATGCGGAGAAGCCTAAGCCTGCACCAGACATGGTGAGTCCCGCTCCAGACATAGTGAGTCCCGCTCCAGATAGGGTGGGAACTGCCCACAAACCAACACCTGATGGGAAAATGTAAGAACTAATTACTTCTTCGGGACGTGCAGAACCAGGTACGTGCTGCATGGAACCGAAGATAGAACCAGCTACTCTTTGTGCTTCCGCAGATTCTGCTAAACCAAAGATTTGATCGTAAATGGGATTACCATTTGCAGTAGTAGCCGCAATCTTCTTCGCCGGAGGAACTAATTCGTATACAGTCTTACTACGTAGTTCTTCTTCAAAGTCTACGGTGATAAATACATCTTCAATCCAGTCCGAAGGATATACGGGAGGAATGTGGACTCTAGCCGAACGAGCTAGTACTAACCAGTTGCCATTAGCAGTCCGATAACCAATATCAATTACATAATCGCGATCGCTGACCGGAATTGGTAAATACCATTCTCTAGCTAATTCATCCGCAGGATATTCTTGGATACTGTGCGGACTTTGGTACTCAAGATTTACATCAGTAACATCATAAATACGTAGTGCCAACTGTTGTCCGCCTTGGCTGCGTAATACTTCTTTATGTTCGTTAGAGATATCCCAATATGTATAAGCCCATTGTGGATCGCGTGGTAACAATACAATCCGGCTTTCACCATAACCAGCTGGTAAATCAGCTAATGCTTGATCAACATCAACCAGAGAACCACCAGTCCGATCTTCTTGACCTAATTCAAATTTTGCAGCTTCCACGTTTTCCTGTGCCTCCAGCGTATGAGATAAACTAATATTTGATTTGCTACGTTGCACTTCTTGAATTGATGCCAACAGTTGCGACTTACGCATTCGACTATAGCGAGAGATAGCATATTCACTAGCTACTCTACGTAATTGTCGCAAGGTCATCTCTTCTAAGGGGGGGCGTTCTTTTGCCATCTATTTGGCCTCCAGTAGTGGTAAGGGTAAATATTCCCTGGTTATAGAATGCTTGATAAAATACCATTCATCCCAGTTGGTTTTTTATGCCTGACTCCTGGTTTTTGCCCAGTTTCTAAGGTTGTTTTTAAAATTAGCACCACTCACCTATAAATTTCCTCTGTCTTGCTATGGTTAGCATTTCTTTGGGGTTGGCGAAAGCGCTCTTGTTAAATAAATATTAACCGGTATTCATGCCTAGTGTTCAAGGGGTCTGATGACGCCTTTTTGCCTGTTTCACGAGTTTACAGCCGTTCCGGGATCAATATGTCATGATTTCATGATATTCGGACTTTTCCCTCGGCTTGAATGTCATGATTCCATGATATTGAGGCAAATACCATGCTAAAAACCTTCTTGATTACCAACTAAACTAACTTCATGTTAAATTTGTAGAGCAGGCAAGATGCCCGCTCCACGTCCAAGAAGACTTTACCGTGAAATTATTCCTCCCCATCCCCCCATCCCCCCATCACCTACTTATTCGCAACTGACATACTCTGAATGCGCCACACACCTTCTTTACGAATCAAGTCATATCTAACTCGTAATTTTTCATCAGTAGTATTTTTGATCTGACCATGTTCATAGAACTTGGTTGACTCTTTTACCGTTGCTTCCACCACAGCCCGTTGGGAATCCGTTCCCAGAGTATTCACAGATTCAACTTTGACTTCATGCTCATACTTTCGATAGCTCTTTTCTGCTCGTACTTGCTGGGCAATTAGCTGCCATTGAGTTAGGGCTGAACCAGTTAAAATCTGCTCTAATTTAGAGTTATCATAGTTATGCACCTAAAGCGGCGACTTTGACCGATAGCCAAGTGCGAATCACTTCTTTGGCTGTATCACTGGTCATTTCTGCCGATGGTGACTGGGGTTTGCTACTACCATCAGGAATCTCAATCACCGGTTGATTAATTTGTATAGCTAACTGTTCCCCTTGTAAAGATGGTTTGGGGAAAAATATATTTTTTAACCAGCCAAAAGTGGTGGATATTAATAACCAAAGGACTAATATACACAATAAAGATACCAATACTGTCCATACCAGACGGGTTTTCCCCTCTAGAGTGTTAAGAAAACTGCGTCTTCGTCTGGGAGGACGTTGACGACGATGGGTAACAGGGGAACGAGTTTCATCCCCAACTTGTTCTTGATTGTTAGTTTGGTTCTGATGGCGACGCTTTGGTTTTGGATTCCGATTGGGTGTGGCATTATGAGACTGATAGCTATTTCTTCTATTTCTAGGTTCCTCTATTGGTGACTGCGTTCTAGATGTTTCTGGTTTTTGGCTACTACTAGGTGTAGATGTACCCGAAGTATTTTCTGGAGGGGATGAAATCTGGAAATATTCAGAACTTTCTCTGGGGAATCTTTCGGTCGAGTCTCTTGCCGATGGGTAATGATGATTTAGTGGTTGAGATGCTTCATGGGAATTGCGCCGATGATTGGGTTGATTAATTGATGATTGCGGAAAAGACTGCTGGTTAATCACATCCCAATCATTAGTGAGTTGGGCATCTGTGGGCAGTGCTTCTAAATACGCTTGTACTTGTTGATCAGCAAAGTAATCTTTGAGCGAAGCTTGCTGTTTGGTTAAATCTCGAAAATGGAGAAATACCTCTTGTTGCAGCCACTGTTCGCCATATAAACATAATCCTGGCAGTAAATCGGGTGAGTCTTGAGATTTCTCTCTAATGAAAGCTAGAGCTTCATATTCCTGACTCATTTCTAAAACCCTTGTGGCTTCTTCTGTTTGTCCCAGCAGTAAAGCACATAAAGACTGTTCTAAATGTACGTCTTGACGCTTACCTAAACGCATCAGCATCTGCTTGGCTTGACGAATTAAAGCTGGTTGACGTTGAGCGAATCCCCTGGCGATTAAGGCATAAACAGCTAAATATGTGGCTACAGCAGAAGGACGTTGGCTTTGGGCTTCAAAGAGCTTATGCTGTTCCGCAACTGTTAAATGGTGACGTAACTGCTGAATAAATCGCAGAAAGTCATCCATATTTAAACCTGATTCATCATTGCCTGTCCCATCAATCCCACCACGATCTTCTAAAATATTCTGCAATAATTCCAAGCCTTGACGGCGTTCAGCAGTTTTTTCTAGTGGTAGTGCTAGTAATTCTAAAATTCGATATGGTCGCAGTTTGCAAAGGTCAGCGGTAATTTCTGCCTGGATACTGGGAAATACCTCTTGTTTAACTAATAATTCTGCTCCCGTTTCTAACGATATGGCAGCATTTTCATAATGGCCTTGCTGCCATTGCTCACGACCTAATTCTAAGCAGGCTAATGCCACAGTGAGAATTATATCTGGTAATTCTGTACTGTTTTCCTCTTGTCCCCCTAGTTGGTAGTTACCTGTTTTGGTATCTACGCCACTATTTTTATTCACCAAGTAGGGACGACCTAGTTTCAGGACTAGTTCGTATTCTCCTAACTCTTGCAATATTAATAGTGCCCCAACTAATTCCCCCTGAGCAATTTCGATACTGAGACTTTGGGCATCCTCATCTCTGAAGTTGCCAATTTTTAATTTGTCTGGAGTTGTTTTCGCCGCAGTATGATCAGGATTGTAGGCGTGAGCAAGATAATGCTGATCGTAGGTGCTGCGTTTTTTGGTATCAGATAAAACCACAAAAGCTTCTTCTATGAGTTGTTTGCGAGAAGAGATTGCTGCGGTCGAATACTCCCGTCTGGGCAACTGCACAATGCGATCGCTGTATGCCTGCCGCAATTGATCACCACTTGCCGCTAACGGTAGTCCTAAAATTCGGTAGTAATCTAGCGGAATTCGCACAGCCTACTTCCCCTGCACCGTGATCGACATAATTCACCTAGAGCATCCCAGGCATGTAAAACCGTGCCACAATAATAGCGTTAATAATACCGTATTTAATCTAAATTACAAGTGTATACTGTAACAGTTGAATTCCTCCTCTACATATTTAGTTCACATCTTACTCTGGATTTTTAGCAGTTCCGGAAATAATACGATGAAATTTTTGCTTAAAATTACATTTACTCCTAAGCTTCAGTTAAATAGCTGAGTCTGGAGTCAATGTGCAAGAATTGTTAATTTACGTTTCTTGGATGCTGATTAACAGGTCAGTCAACAATAGTGTTGATTGCCCCCTTAAACCTGATAACCAGAGAATGTAAATATATCACAATTAAAATTTAATCACAATTTTTCAGAATATGTATCATAAAAAAGGAATAGACAATAGGGAATACAAGTTTAATGGTGGATATCTATCCATCCAGCATTAAACTACGACTTGATCACTTTTATAGAAGTTGGGGTCGATAATTCCTAGATCAAAAATACTATTTTCTCTGCCCAATTCCTTGATTTTCTGGAAATTGTTAATAGATATGCAGAAAGCTAGCTATGCCAACTGTTACTATCTGAGGGGAGCGTGACCTAGAGTAATTGGAGAACTATCAGGGACAGGGTTTTACCCTGAGAGGTGTTCTCTGCCAAGAAAGAAGATTTTTTCATGGTTGGGTAGCGAAATTTTTCCATTGGACTGCCTACGTTTACTTATAGCTAATGTCAACGTTAAGGCAATTTAATTTAAAACCGCAAGTTTAAACTATACAACAGGGATACACAAAAGTAATGGTTCAAGAACGCACGTTACCCACATTTAATTCTGCCAGCGTCCAAATCACTAAAGAAGAAGGGTTACGATTGTACGAAGACATGGTGCTAGGGCGATTTTTTGAAGATAAATGCGCTGAAATGTACTACAGAGGCAAAATGTTCGGTTTTGTCCACCTTTACAATGGTCAAGAAGCTGTTTCCACGGGAATTATCCAAGGAGCAATGCGACCAGGGGAAGATTACGTTTCCAGCACTTATCGTGACCACGTACATGCTTTGAGCGCAGGAGTACCCGCTAGAGAAGTAATGGCAGAATTATTTGGTAAAGCCACAGGTTGCAGCAAAGGGCGTGGTGGTTCCATGCATATGTTTTCTGCGGAACATCGTTTGCTAGGTGGCTATGCTTTTGTGGCTGAAGGTATTCCTGTGGCTGCTGGTGCAGCTTTTCAAAGTAAATACCGTCGGGAAGTATTAGGTGACCAAAATGCTGACCAAGTAACTGCTTGTTTTTTTGGAGATGGAGCGGCTAATAACGGTCAATTTTTTGAAACTTTAAATATGGCAGCTCTCTGGAAACTACCAATTCTGTTTGTGGTAGAAAATAATAAGTGGGCTATTGGTATGGCTCACGAACGGGCTACTTCTGACCCAGAAATTTATAAAAAAGCCAGTGTTTTTAACATGGTAGGCGTGGAAGTAGACGGAATGGATGTACTTGCCGTTCGTGCTGTTGCTCAAGAAGCTGTCGCTCGTGCCCGTGCAGGAGAAGGAACCAACCTTAATTGAAGCCCTGACTTATCGCTTCCGGGGTCACTCTTTAGCTGATCCAGATGAACTGCGGAGCAAAGCGGAAAAGGAATTTTGGTTTGCGCGTGATCCCATTAAAAAACTAGCTGCTTATTTGCTGGAACAAAATTTAACGGATGAAGTGAACTGAAAGCAATTGATCGGAAAATTCAAAATGTAATTGATGATGCTGTTAAATTCGCCGAAACTAGTCCCGAACCTGACGCCAGTGAATTATATCGTTTTGTATTTGCTGAAGATGTGTAAATAGAGGCAGAGGGAAAAGAGGCAGGGGGCAGGGGGCAGGGGGAAAAGAGGCAGGGGGCAGGGGGCAGGGAGAGAGGAGGAAAAGAGGACAAGGGGCAGGGGGCAGGGGCAGGGGGAAAGAGAATTAAAATATCCTTTCTCCCCATCTCCCCATCTCCCCATCTCCGTTTTTCCCCCCTGCTCCCTCCCCCCGCTCCCTCCCCCCTGCTCCCTCCCCCCTGCTCCCTCCCCCCTGCTCCCTGCTCCCTGCCCCCCTGCCTCTTCCACCTCCCCATCTCCTGTCAATTCCCAATTAGGACTAAATTCTGTGTATACAATTGCCATTGAAGATAAACAATATCAAACCTATATCCTGTCTGATGACACTGCAAATTCCCAAATCGAAGTTGTCCCAGAGCGTGGTGGTATCATTACCCATTGGCGCATTCAAGGACAAGAACTTTTCTATTTGGATCATGAACGCTTTACTCACCCAGATTTGAGCGTTAGAGGTGGAAATCCCATTCTCTTTCCATCTGTGTGGTAATTTACCTGATAATACTTATACTGTTGATGGTAAACAGTATACTATAAAACAACATGGTTTTGCCGGGAATTACCTTGGTCAGTGAGCGAGCATAAAACTGACGGTAAAGCCAGTGTGACTGTCATCCTCAACAGCAATGAAGAAACAAAGCAGTTTATCCTTTTGACTTTCAACTAGCTTTTACCTACGCACTCCAAGGTAATACTTTAGAAGTGCGTCAGGAATATAAAAATCTGTCATCCACACCCATGCCGTTTTCCGCTGGTTTCCATCCCTATTTTCTGTGTGGGGATAAAAATCAGCTAGAGAGTAGATTCCTTCTGGACAGTATCAAGATAATAAAACTAAGGAATTTCACCCTTTAATGGCAAATTTGACTTTAACCAAGATGAAATTGATTTTGCCTTTGGACAGTTAACTAGTAAATCTGCTTCAGTGACTGATAATAGCCGCAAGTTGCAGCTTGACCTTAATTACGATGATTTCTCTACTTGGTTGGTATTTTGGACTGTCAAAGGCAAAGATTTCTATTGTCTAGAGCCTTGGAGTGCTACTCGCAATGCTTTCAACACTGGAGAAAATCTAACTGTGTTAGAGCCAGGAGCTAGTTGCACTGCGTCTTTCAGCTTAACGGCAAATTTTTTCTAAATACCCTTGACAAACCCCCCTCTGTTGATGGTATATTGAGAAAGTTGAAAAACGCAACAAAAGGGTCGCTAACTCAACGGTAGAGTACTCGGCTTTTAACCGATTAGTTCCGGGTTCGAATCCCGGGCGACCCATTTTTAAGGTATCTCGTAATATGTGATTAGTTTTTTGCTAAAAACACTCCATCCAAAATAAAATCGAATAAGTAATGCGCCATTTCTAATTTAGAGCTAGACGGGATTTTTCGTTGACGTCCTTGCTGGTCTAAAAATATGGCTTGATTATAATCACTCCCAAAACCACTATCAGGTTTATCGATGGGATTAGCGACGATCGCATCTAATTTTTTCCGCTGCAATTTTTCTTGAGCTGGAGTAATAATATCTCCTGTCTGTGCCGCAAATCCAATTAAACATTGATGTGGTTGTTTCAGTTGGGCTAATTGGGCAATAATATCTGGTACTGGTTCTAATGGTAAAGTTTCAGGAAGCGATCGCTTTGGTAATTTTGCTAAACTATAATCTTTGGGTTTCACATCTGCGACTGCGGCTGACATGACAATTATATCAGCATCAGGTAAGTATTCTAACATTACTTGCTGCATTTGAGCCGCACTGACTACCGCAATGCCTTTAACTCCCAGAGGTACATCCCAATTAGCTATACCATGTACTAATATTACTTTTGCGCCTCGATGCAATGCCGCCTGTGCTAAGGCTAATCCCATTTTACCTGTAGATGGATTGCCAATAAATCTCACTGGGTCAAAAAATTCTCGCGTTCCTCCCGCACTAATTAAAACTTGCTTTCCAACTAAATCTCGCTTTCCTTGCGTTTGTAGTAATGATTGGATATAGGCGAAAATTTCTGGAGGTGATGCCATTCTTCCCGCACCAATGCGATCGCAAGCTAATAAACCCGACCCGGTATCCATACCATAATATCTCTGATCTATCAATAACTGCTGCCAATTTCGCTGCACCGACACCTGCTCCCACATATCCGTATTCATAGCTGGAGCTAAGAGAATGGGACATCTAGAAGCCAAGACTGTATTGGTCAACAAATTGTCAGCCATCCCCAATGCTAACTTCGCTAAAGTATTGGCGGTTAACGGAGCAATTACCAATATATCAGCCCATTCCCCCAATTCAATGTGTAATGGGCGCGAGTAAACTGGTTGCCAAAAATCATTATCTGTATAAGCGGGGTGACGAGATAAAGTGGCGAAAGTTAGGGGCGTAATAAATTTTTGAGCGCCATCGGAAAGAATAACGCGGACTTCTACCCCAGATTTAAATAATATGGAAACTAGTTCACAAACTTTGTAGGCAGCGATACCGCCACCTACACAAATAAGGACTCTTTTTGAGGACGGAAGATTTGAGATTTCTGATGGGTTATGTGCAGATGATGACATGGGTATGTAAGGCTCAAGTTCGGATATTTTTTGATTTTAGCCAAAACCCCATTCATCATCTCAAACCATTAAGCCTCATCATAAGGTTCCAAATCTAAGAGATGGATATAGGGTTCAACTAACTCCGGACGCTGAAATGCGATCGCTCGCAGTAGATGCCAATCATTTAAACCCTCAAAAGCATTACTGTAGTTATCCAGTTCTAAACGTGTAGCCAAATCTTCCACCTCTGCTGCGGTCATGGCCGCAATTTCTTTCCTGGAAATGCTTAGAGTTGTCATAATAATCGCCCCTCCCTTTTGCAGCACGCCTTCAGCTTTAGGTTAAATTGCGCTAAACGCAGCCACCTAATATATATTACTCATTAGATGGACAGAAGTTTGTAAAATTTTTCTGGATTTATGGCAGGAATCATCAAAGATATGCCGTTAGTAGCCAGAATAAATCCCCATAATTCTAATTATTTCTAATTATTTCTAATTATTTCTAGCTTTCGACTCAATCACTCCCAGGTTGTAATGTTTCTTCATTAAGTACTTCCAGCACAAAATCTCTAAATATCTCCAGCATATGCGGTGAAATTTCATGTCCCATATCAAATTCATGGTATTCCACCGCTCCACCTAGTGACTCTAAGGTATCTCTGACCTGTAAAGCTGCAGAGAGAGGGACAACTTCATCTTGTCTACCATGCATGATTAAAGTTGGGGGAATATTTTTAGCATTTGTAGCCACACCTGGATGTAAATAACCACTCATATCCACCAAAGCGGCTACAGGTAAACTTAATCCTACATCCAAAGTCATGGCTCCTCCTTGGGAAAATCCACTCAGAATTGTCCGCGATAAAGGTACACCAGTACTTTGTTCGATAGTCTGCAACCAATCCATGAGTAATTTTCTACTTTCGGTCAATCCTTCAAACTGATTTTCTACTCTCAGGTCATACCATTGTCTTCCCAGGGCTGAATAAATATAGGGAAAAGGAGCATTAGGGAATAAAAATTCCACCTCAGGTAAATTGAAAAAGGGCAATAAAGATGCTACATCCTGGGCATTTGCACCCCAACCATGTAAAGTAATAACCACACCTAGCTTTGCTTGCCCGGTTTGCGGGGGAACTGTAATGAAATCTAAAGTTGGAGTCATAAGTAGAAACAGGAAGTAGGTAGTAGAGAGCAACCATTGCGTTGTCGGGGGTTCCCCCCGTTATAGCCGATGGTGTTAGGGACTAGGGTTTTGTGGGAAAAATTAGTCAAAATTCCTATGGTAAAGTATGATACAATAATTGACCAGTATTAACTGACTATGACTTTTTTTTGATAAACGCAATAATATAAAATTAACAGAGTTTAACAATTTCTTATTTTAATAATATAATGGTTTCTACTTTTCCCAATCCTGCCACTATAGATTTATCTCACCTGAGATTGTCGATTCGTTCATTACAGCCCCAACTAGTAGAATGGAGGCGGCGACTACATCAACGGCCAGAATTGGGTTTTCAAGAAAAACTCACCGCTGAATTTGTTTGTCAAAAATTACAAACATGGGGAATTGACTATCAGCAAGGTATAGCTCAAACTGGAATTGTTGCCACTGTCGCTGGGAATAAATCCGGTGATGGCAAAGTATTGGCAATTAGGGCAGATATGGATGCTCTGCCAATTCAAGAATTAAATGAAGTAACTTATAAATCTCAGCATGATGGTATCATGCATGCCTGTGGACATGATGGCCATACAGCCATCGCCTTAGGAACAGCTTATTATCTACAACAACATCGACAAGACTTTAGTGGTGAAGTCAAAATCATCTTCCAACCAGCCGAAGAAGTCCAGGAGGAGCAAAACCGATGATAGAGGCGGGAGTGCTGAAAAATCCCGATGTAAATGCCATCATTGGTTTACATCTGTGGAATAATCTCCCGTTAGGAACAATAGGAGTCCGCAGTGGCGCTTTAATGGCAGCAGTAGAATGCTTTAATTGCACTATTCTGGGTAGAGGTGGACATGGGGCGATGCCGCATCAAACCGTTGATTCCATTGTCGTAGCCGCCCAAATTGTGAATGCTCTACAAACTATAGTCTCCCGAAATGTCAATCCTTTAGATTCAGCGGTGGTTACAGTGGGAGAACTGCATGCAGGTACGAGATTAAATGTGATTGCTGATACAGCTAAATTGAGTGGTACAGTTAGATATTTTCGTCCTGATTTAGCCGGATTTTTTCAACAACGGATTGAGCAAATTATGGACGGAATTTGCCAAAGTCATGGCGCAAGTTATGAATTTGATTATCAAAACCTTTATCCACCAGTGATTAATGATGCTGATATGGCGGCATTAGTGCGTTCTGTGGCGGAAGAAGTAATGGAAACCCCTCTTGGTATCGTGCCTGAATGTCAAACTATGGGAGGAGAGGATATGTCATTTTTCTTACAAGAAGTTCCCGGTTGTTATTTCTTTGTTGGTGCAGCTAATCCAGAGAAAAATTTGAGTTATCCCCATCATCATCCCCGATTTGATTTTGATGAAACTGCTTTAGCAATGGGTGTAGAAATGTTTGTTCGTTGTGTAGAGAAGTTTTGTATTTAAAATTCAATCCAGTTCAGTTAAGCTGAAAAGTTGACAGTTGACTGTTATTTGAATAACGTCAACAGTCAACATGAATTCTTACCGTTTCTATTTACCAGGCCAAACACATTCACCGGCATTTTTCCGTTGAGCAAATATATCAGAAGAATCATCAATTACTATTACACGACGGAATCCACCATAAGCATTCATCATTTCCCGGACTACTGACCCAACAAGCAATTTTAGTATTAGTACCATAAACCTCTGGTCGGCTCTTGCGTCTGTAGAATCTTCCATCAGGCCAACCACATTCACCAATGAAATTAGTTCTAGCTTTAAATGATTCTGTTCCGACCACTCGCACCTGTTTAAATCCACCAAATATTTCCATTTGCGATGGATTTTGGACATGGCAATGAAATCCTTTACTAGAATTTAAATAGTAAACTTCCGGACGATTACTTGCTCTATAATATCCAGACGGCCAGTTTGATTGTGCGAATGTCGAAGGCAACTCAGAAAAGCTAGCAACTAAAGTACCTAAAACAACTAAAGAGAGAGATTTTATATTCTTAATCATTTGCTTGTGATTTTCACAATATGCTGAACTAGCAAATTATAGCCGGAGTGGGGAGCTAAATTTATTACTTCAAGTATGCTAATTTTTTGTATAAAAAACAACGGTTCCAAAAAATCGGTTTTTTTAGATTTATCTGTGTAATTCTTCCTGATTGTCTGATTGCGGAAAGTATAAATCAGCATGAAAACAATCACACAAATCGAAAAGAAGGTTATCACCCCAGTAACAGAAATTCACGGTTCGGGGTTGAAGGTGGGACAACGAGTAAAGTATTGTGGTAAAGAGTACAGCATCACCGGATTTGATGGCTCTGATGCCTTATGCGTAGATTCTTCTGGTCATCGACGCTATTTATTTTGTTGGCAAATACGGAATTTGATTGTGTAATCAATTTCGAGGCATTAAAAATTACTGATTGAATCTGGATTCGATGCCCATTACTCGGTTAAGATAAAAAAACAGCTTTACCAATTTTAGCGACAATAATATCTGTATCTGTGGAACAATTGGTAATTTCCGGCAATATCTTATCAACCGACTGATATCTTTCCCTAACATTAACCATCAACATCTTATTTAAAATCTGCTCTAATTGAATACTCACACCCAATCCTTTCGCAACTAAAGCATCTATGTAAATTTTACTGCTTAACCTTTAGTATTAGATTTGATTCGGTTTTCTCCAACCAGCTTAATATTTCTAAATATAAGTTTTTTAAATATGAATTTTAGAAAATTGTGAGACTATCCCCTTTTTCTCAATAAGCTAGTTTTATTCTCAAGATTATTGAGAATATTTTCAATAAAGCTGATACAATTCTTCACAATTTAACGAGAATAGTTCTCTCCAGGGATTGATAAGAGGGGTTGACTTTTGTTGTATATTATGATGATATACTCGAAAGGGATTTCTTTGCTTCCAGTAAATAAATGAATACAATTTTTCACATTACCCAAAGTCAACAATGGGAAGAAGCAAAAAACTTAGGAAGCTATCGCGGTGATACTCTCGATACTGAGGGTTTTATTCACTGTTCACAAGTTACCCAAATCTTCGGTGTAGCTCATAGATATTTCCTGAATCAGAAAAACTTAGTAATTTTGGTAATTGATGCTGATAAAGTCCAAGCTGAAATTCGCTATGAACTTGCGAAAATAGGTGAGGAATTTCCTCATATTTATGGAACTTTAAATCTTGATGCTGTCCTTCAAGTTGTTGATTTTGAACTTGGGGAAAATGGTAAGTTTATATTACCAGATGAAATATTAAATTTCTCCTAAATAAGGAAAGTCAGGAAAATGGAAAATCAGGATTTTAATGTGGTTGAATATGTTGAGCAAATGTCATCTTTATTAAATTTGCCCATCCAGAATGAATATAAAGATGGTGTGGTCGCAAATTTTGAGAGAATCATGGCGATCGCACATCTTGTCAATTCTTTTCCTCTACCAGAAAATATCGAATCTGCACCCATTTTTGCACCATGAATGATGCCGTATCCATTGCTAATGATGTTCTTACAGGTAAAGTTAGCGCGGTAGAAATTACCAAGCACACATTAGCCCGAATTGCCGCAGGAAATGATGCACTCAATTGTTTTACTGCTGTAACTGCGGAAACCGCTTTAGCTGATGCAGCATATATTGATCAACAAATTGCTCAAGGTCATCATCCGGGTGTATTAGCTGGTGTACCCATTGCAGTGAAAAATCTATTTGATATTGCTGGTTTAACCACTTTAGCTGGAGCAAAAATCAATGCTGAAAATCCCCCCGCTACTCAAGATGCAACCGCTATCACTAAATTAAAACAAGCAGGTGCAGTCTTGGTTGGAGCTTTAAATATGGATGAGTATGCTTATGGTTTTGTCACGGAAAATGCTCATTATGGTGCTACTCATAATCCCCATGATTTACAACGGATAGCTGGTGGTTCTTCTGGTGGTTCAGCCGCAGCAGTTGCGGGGGAATTAGTACCCTTAACTTTGGGTTCTGATACTAATGGTTCCATTCGAGTTCCCGCAGCTTTGTGTGGTGTGTTCGGATTTAAACCCACTTATGGAAGATTATCTCGTGCGGGAGTGACTTTATTTTCTAGCAGTTTTGACCATATTGGCAGCCTTTGCTAATTCGGTCAGGGATATTGCTACAGCTTTTGATGTGCTTCAGGGAGAAGATATTCGTGATCCAGTTTGTACTAAACGACCACCAGTGAAAACATTGCTCACCAATATAGATATTACCAATATTAGAATTGCGATCGCAGATGATTATTTTACCCAAGGTGCAACACCATCCGCATTAGCAGCAGTGCAGAAAGTAGCTCAGGCTTTAAATGTAACTGAATATGTGACGATTCCAGAAGCTAACCGTGCGCGTGCAGCAGCATTTATAATTACAGCTAGTGAAGGAGCGAATTTACATTTGGATAAATTGCGATTGCATCCGGAAGATTTTGATTTAGCGACACGCGATCGCTTTTTAGCGGGAGCGTTAATTCCTAGTAGTTGGTATATACAAGCGCAAAGATTTAGAAGATGGTATAGCGCAAGGGTTCGGGAAGTCTTTAAAAAAGTAGATTTAATTCTGGCTCCGACTACACCCATTACAGCTCCATTAATTGGACAACAAACCATGATTTTAGATGGTGAAGAAATTCTTGTCCGTCCTCATTTAGGATTATTTACACAGCCATTATCTTTTATTGGATTACCTGTTTTATCAGTTCCCATTTCCGAAGCAAATTCTTTACCTTTGGGTGTACAGTTGATAGCAGCACCTGATCATGACGCATTAATTTTGCAAGTTGCAGCTGTGTTAGAAGCCCAAGGTGTAATCAAATCAAATTGATTTACCATTGTCTTGCACTTTCAGGAGGAACAATAGGTTCTGGATATTGACCATTAAAATCATAGATTTCTCTGGGTTGAAATTTCGACTCTTGCAAATTAGCAGTCCATAACTTACCAGTTCTACAACTAAAAATGAGTCGTCCACGAGCATCCCAATCTGCCCAATTTGCATTTTCCAGAGGAAATGTTTGCTCAGTTGCCAATACAGTCAAGTTGAACTCAAAGCTATTCCCAAAACCACCACCTAAATCATTAACTCTATTTTGATTGTAAATCCTGGTGAGCAAATATTTCTTATCCAAGCTTAACTTAGTCCAGGGTAAATAGAAGTAAGCCCTATTTGGCCGATAATTCGCAGGTAATTGAGGCTGCCAATCATCTCGATACATCCGCCAATTCCAATCATAACCCTTTTCAGTGACTAATTGCAATCCTTGTAAATGAAATTCAGGATGCAATTCTAGTTTGTCCAATCCTGGTTGTATCCAAATTCTTTTGTTGTCAATGAAAGTACAATCTCCCCCCCATGCATCTCCTATTGGCCAGAGTGCAAGTGCAGTTAACCAGGGAGGTTTGCTAATCGCAACCCAAGTTCCCCTAGTGGATGTATCTTTTGGGTGATAAGTTGCAGCAAAGTAAATAAATAGTGAACCGTCTGGAGAAAGGTCACAATGATGAGGATTAATTGTGCCATGAAACCAGTGTCCAAATTCAAAACTATCATTCTTAATATTCCACCGAATCAGACGAACCCATTTAATATGAGTTCGTACTAAAATAATTGCGGTAGGTTCTTGTCGTGCAAAAATAAATGATATTCGACAGGGAACAATTTGCATTTTAGTTAAATTTTTACACAAGCAGGTATCATTTTTGTTAAATAATGAGTTATACAATGATTTCCTTACGGGAAAATTTGATTTTCAACAATAACTATACTTGATTTGATAAATGAAGATTTCAGTTTAATTCAGGATTTGCAAATTCAGTTTAATTCAGGTTTAATTTTGAGGATGTTTTAAAAGTTACAATAAATAATTAAGCTATAGACTAATAACTATCGCTTGACCCTTAATTACTGTAGGTAACAAAATACAGCTACGGTGAGATTGGGATAGCTGTGTCATAAGAAATAAAAATAAGTGCTACTATAATTATATTGGGCTTATTGAATCTCATGAGGTGCTAATGATTCCTTTACACCTAGAAAAATTTAAAAGTAAAACTCAGAGTATCTACGAACAGCACGCTAGACTGAATGAAGAAATTGCAAAAATAGCCCATACGGAAGCACCTGAATGGGCTATTATTATGTACTTTTATGCTGCCTTGCATTGGGTTAATGATTATGCGTACAAAACCCAAACGGGTACATTGACCCTTTACTTGCCTTAGCTCAAAATTTTATGAAGATTACTGATTAATTCTTTTGTCCTAAGCTTTCAGCTGGTAATACTATGCTATTACGCTTCCAAAAGAACATCCAAGTAGAAGTAATCACACAACTCAAGTAGAATAGAAGCCCTTGTATAGCGAAAATAGGCCATCTCCTGAAGGAACCTAAAAGAATTCTCCAACTGTTTGCGCTTTGAAAATTTTTTACTAACATTTGCAAGCAAAATGTCGGCGAGAAGTTTGCTTTCATCAATTTTACATATACTTCAGGAATATCTATAAATTGAATTTTGAAAGTCCATTGCGGGTCTTTATCTGTAAAACCGTTACCCATTGTGCATTCCGTATAAACATCTTTAGTAACGATGAAACTTCCACTTGCAGCGCAGTAAGCTGTCATGTAAGCCTGTGATGTTAAGTTTCTACCTGCATCTTGCCAGCTTTGCAATGCTTGTTGTAGCAGCCTAGTCTGATATATTGCTGCGGAAATAAACAAAACTCCACCCATCTTTTTATTAAGATAATACTGAAATTCTAACTCGCCATTAATCCTAAGTCTGTCACTATTACTATCAAACCAACGGTCAACAATAATTTGATTAGTAGAGTATTCACGACCATTACCATTAAGAAGCATCAATGTTAAACTTGGATGCTGTCTTAACTTACCTATAATATAAGATAACGTTCCTGGTTGAATCGGGTCATCATCACCAAGTGTCCATAAGTACTTTCCTGTCGCTGCCTGCATACAAGCAATAATATTTGGCATTCCCCCTATATTTTTTTGGTTGCGATGGCAATTAAAGCTGACAGTGTTACTGAGCGTTAGTTGCCATTTTCTAATCACTTGTTCGGTATTATCAGTAGAGCAGTTATCAAAAATTATAATTTCGCAATCTAATTCATATCCTTTTATTTCACTAGCTAGCCAAGCTAGCTGTTTGTCTATCATTTCAGCACGGTTATATGTGGGAATTGCTATTGTAAGTAGTTTTTGCATATTTCATTTAATCTTTGATAGCTAAAAAAATCAGATGTACTAAGAATACCTTTGCCAACATAAAAGTCCTCCATTTGGATATCCTGAAGGGAATTTTTAGTGCTTAATGTTTTTGCCCAATCTCAGACAAAAGAGAGTGGAGGCTAAGAACACCAATCAACCGTTACCAGTTAGAAGATTATCAAATAATCCTCGTAAATTTGGACAAACTGGCACAATCTTTGTAGACTCTCAATTTGGCGAAGGCATTGTAACCTAATATCCTATATCTAGTTAAAAAACGCCATCTTTCAGAAGGTCGTTGACAAGCTTACCGCCTTACATAATAATCATCATGTTTCATGTATGTGCTTGACCTTCTCAAATTATTAGCTGAAAAATGAGTATTTCCTATATTTTCATTCTGCGCGAAAGGAAAATCCCGTGAGATTCTTCCCTAGCGGGACGCTCCGCGAACGCTTCGCTCAGAATGACATTAGTAGTTCGTTTCTTAACTGAACTGTATTTCATTAAAAGTAATTGGTATGAGTATAGAAATTACTGTTTGGTTGACAAAGAAATAAAAAAATCTCACCCCTTGGAGAGATGAGATTAGAAATAGCACTACTATTTAATATTCATTAAAGAAAGTCAAAAATTCAAAATCACTAAACCCACATATAGTCTGATTTTTTTGAATTTTGAATTTTGAATTCCTATTACGTTGGTTCCTGTTCAGGAAACATACATTTATCAGAATCACAACCTGTGGGTTCGGCTTCTGTTAATTCTCCTGAATCGTAGCGACTCAATACCGCACAAAAATCATCTGTTTTTCGGCGAATTCTTACCTGTTCTGACAATAAATCATAAGTTGATTTGTCAATGGGTTCAAATGGTAAACGCGGAAATGATTGCAGGTCATCAAATCGAGCTAAAAGGGCTGCGGAAATATATCCTTCATCATTTTTAATGGCTTCATAAATCCGCTGTCCTAAAGGTTCAATTTCCTCAGAACGTAGTTCTAGTGTGGCAGAGGTATTATGGGTGACATACCAACGCTGAACCTGAAGCACAAAATCCAATTGAGCTAAAACTGAAAATTGAGAAACATCAATTTCACTCGCTCCTGGTACATCAGCCCAAGGTACAGCTACAGGAATCTCTACTAACCACTCACTCACCCGCACATCAAATGGATCATTGAGTAAATTTCCCTGTTCATCTTTATCTGATTGGGAAGGGATGACGTTATAACCGTAGTCAATACACGCTAAGGCTACAGGGTCATTTTTACGGAATGTAATCCGGCGAATAAATCTTTGCGCTTTGGGAGGATGCCATCCGGGACTCGCTCCTGTTAATAAGGATTTGGTGCCACTGGGTTGGACTGTAGTACAGCGATTAGGACGTTTGATTTGATGGCAATCGCAATATTCCCAAACTACTCGATGTACTGTATCTTTCCAGAAACTGAGATATTTGGCTTCTTGCGCTTTAAACACTAATCCTTGGGGCGTTTCGGGTCTACCTTGTTCCCACCACCGTAACCAATCGACTCCAAAAGCACCCACAAAGAAATCAAATAAGCCAGTAAAGGAAACTCCCACAATGGGATCTAATTCCCGACTATATTGATAGCGGGGTTCTAGAAATTTATGATTTAAAAGTGCGGCTACAGATAATGCTCCAGCAGTAAAAGCCTCTTCCTGTTCTTTAAAATTATCTGGGTCAAGTTGATTTAAGTGAACTTCCGACAAATTACAGTGGAAGTTACTGCCAGTAATTTCTCCACAAGGATTTAAACCATATCTTTGTAAACGATGTTCTATCTCATTGGCATCTAACTCAGGATAGAATTTCTCCAACCATTCCTGAGCTTGTCCTTGGTCATAAGCTTGCAGAAACTCTGTTTTCAATTCTGGTGTAATCAGCAAATCCGCATTAGCTCTAGCTACTGCTTCCCCAGCCCATTGAATTGCTCCTTCCCCACTGTAATACTGTTTACGAACAGCTTCCAAGGATTCTGCTAATGTGGGTTTGCGATGAAAAACTCTAGTATGGTTTGCCATCCGGAGGGCATCTCGCTCTGGGTCAATCCGCCAGTTACCATTTTCATCTTGCTGCCATAAGTTATCTTTGGCAACAGCTGCGGCTTGGTCTTCGGCTGTAAATTGTCTCATCCCCGCAGAGTTATGGGTCAGATAACCGTCACAGTAAAAACAATGGGCTTCTTCCACTTCAATATCATAAGTTTGCAGATGATCATAACTGCCTAAACCTTTGACTGTGACCGGAATATCCAGGGAAATATCAGCTTCCGCTATATAGCGTTCATAATTGGCATCAACGGTGCGAGAACCTTGGAAACCCATATCTCGCATTTCGCTATAGGTATAAGCTTCCCGCATGATTTGACCAGGAATGGTGAAACCATGCATTTTCAATCCTTGACGCAGTTCTCCTTTCGCTGAATGCAGAGCAATAATGGCGTTATAACGTTCTTTGAGGGCTGGAAGCCTGAGGTTATATTTAATTTGCCATTCTTGCTGCTGGGGATGAGTAATGCTGATTCTACCTGCAATACCCAAACTGGATAAAACGACCCCAACTTGTCGAATAAATGATTGATAGAC
Source organism: uncultured cyanobacterium (assembly GCA_963766435.1). GTDB lineage: Bacteria > Cyanobacteriota > Cyanobacteriia > Cyanobacteriales > Nostocaceae > CAVXZH01. The sequence goes on along the minus strand of CAVXZH010000005.1, from coordinate 915,624 downwards.
TGAGGTAACTAAGTGAGGAGGTCGGTTATTAACGGCTCCATCACTGTCCATTAGTCCAGCTAGATAAGCAGCGCGGATATCTACTGAACCCTGCAAAATAAAACTAGGAATTGTCAAGGGAACATGAGGCTGCTTAATATACTTATGGAAGTATTCAGCTAGTCGGATAGATGAACAAATTGACTTGGCAGCATTTTCGCCTTTGATGACATTATGAGTAGCAGTCAGTCCAAATAAAGCTAAAGCCGAATCTATTTTGGTTTGAATTCTGGCTGTTAGTTCAATTTCTAGACTATTCATTGACCATTCCACACGGTCAAGGGCAACATAGCCATTACCATGAGTCAATCCAATTAACCAAGCTACTTCAGGTGTTAGATTGGGAATAAGTAACGACAATCCTGATTGTGTCAAATCAGCCGGAAGATGGGTAACTATCCCAGGTAGGATTTGTTTATTATGAAGTAGGCGATCGCCTGCTTCTAAACTAGCAACTGATTTCCAGTTAACTGTACCTTGAGCATCTGCCAAAACTGCTTGTCTGTGATTTAAGGTAGCTCTGGGATAAGTAGCATTAGTTTCAATTTCATAGACATCCTGAAAACCTTGGTCGAATTTATCCACAACTCGACGAAATCCCAGTGGTGTCTGTACTAAGTCACCAACTTGTACATCCCGAATGGGAACAAGTCCTTTAGAAGTATGAACTAAGGCATCTTCTGGAAGACAGCGACGGATATTTCCAGCCACAATTGTCACCGCAGCTTGGTCAATCAATAAACAGCATTCCACTGAATTTAATTGTCTTCCTACTGCTTTATTCAAAATTGCGGCACAACGTTGATAAAGTCCAGGCAATTTGACGGGATTTGCCATTCCCCCAAATCCTTTGAGGGTTTCTCCCGCTTGACGGACATCGCTAATATCCACCACTACTTGGACTTCACTAGTAAATCTAGTATCGGTGGAAAGTTCTAAAAGGGTTTGATAGGATTTTACCCAACCTTCACGACTATCTCCAACATGGATTATGGCATTGTTACCTTCTATATAGGTTTGTGTATATTCACGACGAAGATGTTTAGGAGTCGCACCAATTTCACCTTGGACAGTGATATGCAGTACATTACGGATAGAAGGTAGTTGATTAATATACTGTGGTTCCAGCATTGCTCCCGTCCCACAGCCCATCATGGCTAAATCCATCATCAACCCAAAAGCATTCCAGTCTACTAGGTTGGTGGAAGTGCAGTTATAAGCTCCGGAAAAGTTCTTGGGTTTAGTTAACCAGTCTGTTCCTCCTACCCATAACCAGCGACCGCTAGGAAGGGCTTTTAAGCCGTATTGCATCTTCTCTAAGATTGCCTTTTCTTCCCGATTCAGGTTCCCTAATTCGATTAATCCTTGGATGGTGCGATCGCACACCTGTTCCCATGTTTCCCTAAAACCTGCTGGTGTCCGGCGGCTATAGGTTCTAAAAAATACCGGATTAGCTGCGGGGGCTGTTTCGGGAAACTTTGCACTCTGACGTTTGCGTTCAAGTTCTTGAACCATAATTATTTGTTTTTGCTGATTGACAAACTAAGACTATACGCCAAGTAGATTTAGGATTAAAGATTGCGAAAATTGCCACTTTGCGCTATATCTTAAATTGTGATAATTATCACAAAATTTCTTTTTCCGTAATTTTTCGTTAAGATACAATTATACTATGTGACTTGGTAAATTGTGTGGTGTTACTTGCTCCTTGGCGTCGGGCGATCGCTGATGCTCTTGATCATAACCAGAGTCTGGTTTATGCTCGCTACCTACAATTAGCAACGATACGCGTTAATGGTCGTCCTGCTAATCGAACTGTGGTTTTTCGTGGTTTTTTAGAAAATAGTGATCAGATAAAATTCGTAACTGATACCCGTAACGAAAAGGTGGCTGAAATACAGCAACAACCTTGGGGGGAAGCTTGTTGGTATTTTCCCCACACCAGAGAGCAATTTCGCTTGAGCGGTAACTTGACTTTAGTTGATAGTTATGATAGAGGAATATTACAATCAGCTAGACATGAGATTTGGCAAGAACTGAGTGATGCAGCACGTGTGCAATTTGCTTGGCCTGCTGCTGGTGAAACCAGAAATCATGATCCAGATGCGTTTGCACCACCAGCACCAGATAGTAATCAACCATTAGCGAATTTTTGCTTATTGCTACTCGACCCTGTGGAAGTAGACCACCTAGAACTGCGCGGAGAACCACAAAATCGATTCCTATATCATAAAAATGAGCACCAAGAATGGTTTTGTCAAGAAATTAATCCTTGAAACCTATTAATATTTCTGATAGTTGTTACTAACTAAACGACCATCTTCCATATAAACTATCCGGTCAGCTATATCTAAAATTCGGTTGTCATGAGTAACTAGCAAAATTGTACATCCTTGTTCTTTCGCTAGTTTCTGCATTAATTCCACCACATCCCGACCAGATTTTTTATCCAGTGCTGCGGTCGGTTCATCTGCTAACACAATTTTGGGACGACTGACTAAAGCTCTAGCAATTGCTACCCGTTGTTTTTGTCCTCCTGATAAGTTCTCTGGATAGTAATCGATGCGATTTTCTAAGCCTACTGTTTTCAATATCCCTACAGCTTGAGCATCTATATCTTGATTTAGAAAGTGGTCATGTAATTCCATCGACATCCGGACATTTTCTTTTGCTGTCAAAAATGTCATCAGATTATGAGCCTGGAAAATATAGCCAATATTTCGTCTCAACTGCTGTAATTTACCTTTACTTGCACCACAAATTTCTTCTCCCAGAATTTTCATACTCCCAAATTGAGCAGAACGTAGTCCACCCATCAGCGTCAACAAAGTAGTTTTTCCTGAACCTGATGGACTGGTCATAATCACAATTTCACCAGGGTTAATTTCTAAGTCAATGTCGAATAATGCTTGTTTACGAAGTTCTCCGTTACCAAAATAATGATTGAGTCTGTGAATAGAAATTACCGACGCTAATTTTAGGGTTTGGTTAAAGTCAGAAACAGGAAGCTTTTCCATATTATGGGAGGGGGTAAAAATGAAAGTTTTATTTTGTATGAGTTTTACCAGAAATTTATATTCATACTTTGGTAGTTAAAAAATATCTGCTGGGTCAGCAGATAGTAGTTTTTTCATGGCAATCGCCCCCGAAAAACTACACATAAATATTGTCATTATTAATACGTTTATCCCCCGTTCTAGGTTCATTGCAATCGGTAGTAATGTCGCAATATAAGCTAGTTGATATATTCCCAGAGAGAGAATTAATCCTGGTAGATAACCTAATATAGCTAGTATTAATGATTCTTGCATCAATACTACTAATAAATAGCGATCGCTATATCCCATTGCTTTCAAAGTAGCATATTCTGGTAAGTGTTCCGAGACATCAGAATAAAGAATTTGGTAAACAATCACAATTCCGACAATAAATCCTACACCTACACCTAAACCAAAAATAAACCCAATACCTGTACTATTTGCCCAATACTCGACTTCTAATTGAGCAAATTCTTCGGGAGTTAGTACTTTGATATCTTTGGGTAAACCTTTAATCATTTGCGATTGTACTTTTACCATATTTGCTCCCGGTTTCAGAGTAATTAACCCAACTTCTATTTTTTCTGCTTGACGATTGGGAAACAGATTTAGAAAGGTGGAATCACTACTAATAATATTACCATCAGCAGCAAAAGAAGCACCATTACTAAATAAGCCTTTAACTCTAATAAGTTTACCATTTACTTCCGTTTTAAAATTACCTGTTTTACTAAATATTTCCCCTACATTTCCATATTCTGGACGACTTGCTTGATCAAACAAAACTTGGTTTAAGGGTTTAATTTGTGACAAATTTTGGTAAATTTCGGGAAACTTGAAAGCGGGTACTGCTGGATCTATACCCCACACAATAATAGCTCTTTCTAAGAGATTTTCCGGATTTTTCCACTGTGCAGTCGCAATATAAACAGGGCTTACAGACTGAACATCATCATAACTTAATGCCTGATAAAGCCTGGTTCTGGAAAAACTTTTGACTGAAAATAGAGTTTGAAATTTGGTATTAATTAAAATCAAATCGGCTTGTAAATTACGATGAGGTTTAGCAGCCGCATTAAAAAGTGCACCTTCAAAACCCATTTGAATAAATATCAAAATATCCGCAAAAGTAATGCCTGCTACTGCAATTATAAGACGAGTTTTTTCTTTCATTAATTGCCGCCATGCCAAAGGGGTTCTTTTTAAGAATTTTCTCAACATATAGAAATAGTATTGTTTTGTTGAAATTGTCTATCTAAGAAAAGAGTAGAGAGTTTTTTAAGAAATCAAATATGATTCTTGTATTAGATTTCATTTATTAGATGAATTGCCGTTTGTATCTGTAAGTTAGTCATTCCAGAAACTCGCTCACTGTCTTCAGAATTAAGGCGAATTTTTACTTCAATTACTCGACTGTCTAAATTTTCTCCTGGTTGATTGCTAAAAGTATTCTGACGTTTTACTTGTAAATCTATCTGGAAAACTTTTCCTTTTAATTCACCTGTAAATCCTTCACTAGTAATTACTGCTGGTTGCCCAATTTTGATTTTTTCAATATCGGTTTGATATACTTCGGCTATGGCTATTATTCGGTTAGTTTGTGCCAACTCAGCAATACTCTGGGTAATCTTTTCTCCAGGTCTAGTATTAATTTTGAGAATTTGTCCAGCCATGGGAGCGCGAATATAAGCTTCTTCTAAGTTGCTTTGTGCTTGTTTAACTGAGACAATCGCATTTTCGACTTCTGCTTGTGCTACATCTATATCTACCAAACGAACTTCTGCAACACTATTGAGAGTACCTTTCGCTGCTTTTATTTGTTGATTTCCGGTGCTGTTAATCCGGTTAAATGTGACATTAGCTTCGTTCACTTGTCGAGCATTAGTAGTATTAATCCGTTCTAAAATAGCTTTTGCTTCCTGAAGTTGTTGTCTTGCTGTTTCTAGACTTAAACGTTTACCATCAAACAAAGAACTCGATATGGCTCCTTGACTATATAATTGTTGATAGCGTTGATATTCGACTTTTGCGTTCTTCAATTCTGCCTCAAGTTTCCCGATTGTAGCTGTTTGAGCATTTTTTTCTCCTAACCATTGCGCTTCTAATCTAGCGATTACTTGTTTTTGTGCTAAAGTATCACCTTTAGATTGTGCATATAACCGCTCTACAGTTGCTTTTTTTTCCAAAATATCCCCAGCTTTTGCACCGGCTTTTACTTGGCTAAGTTTAGCTTTCGCTACTATTAATTGCTTTTTCGCTTGTAGTAGTTCATTGACTAAACGATTCCGTGAGTCCATAATGGCAATTACCTGTCCAGCCTTGACAAAATCAGTTTCTTTCACTAATATTTGCTCCAGGCGATCGCCATCTAAAGCTAAAGGTGCAGATAACTTAATTACATTTCCCTCTGGCTCTAATCTTCCCAGCGCCGTTACTTTTTTTACTAGTGATTCCCTTGGGAGTGAGGGAAATTTTTCCACCACTTTCCCAGACCGAGAAATACCATAATAAATAGTTCCGGCTGTAATACTCGTAGCTGCAAATACTAACAATATCAAAACTTGATGTCCAGGTTTAATTAATAGTTTGAGATTCATAATTTTAGGTTGTTTTATGTTTTAAAATCATCCAGATCCAAAGATGATAATTTCCTGTATTTACTTCTATTGTTGTCGTAAGTAACCCAGAATTAAACTTTTCAAGAGTCTACTTTGTTGATAAAAATCAACAGATTTACCTGCATATAATCGCTGACAAATTAGTCCATTCATAAAGTTGAGAATTAGGTCTACAACTTCTTGATCAGCAATTTGTAAATAGTTAGTGACTGCTTGACGGGTTTTTTCCCAACACAGAAGCATCACCTCATTATTTAGTGTGGTCACACCTTCTTGCTGTAAATAAAAGTCAAAGTAGAGTACTGTTTGTTTAAAAAAATAATCTTCATACTTATCCATAAAATTGATCATCGCATCTAGTCGCTCTGACATAGTTTGAGCATTATTTGTCTCCGCGAAAAAAGTCATAATATCCTGCTGAGTTAGTTGCTCTACTAACTGCAAAAATAATGCTTCTTTACTCGGAAAATAATGATACAGCGTTCCCGTAGAAACATCTAGATATTTGGCAATTTGCCTCATTGTAACAGCACTATAGCCTTTTTCCGCAAACAAGTCAAAACATTTCTGGACTAGTTCCTGACGATATAGATTATGGTTAACAATTTTTGGCATAGCTAGGCTTTTAAATCGAACGTTCGTTATTAACCGATAACTAAATTCCCCTTAAATTGTCAAGACTTGGTTTTCTTATTTGGTATACTTAAGGTATAATTTCCACGATTGTACCTACTTTTACAGCTTGATATATCTCATCTACATCTTTATTTTTCAAAGAAATACAACCCCAAGTCCAATTTTCACGGTTATTAATCAAATAGTCTGCTCCCTGGGGGACTCCATGAATTCCCACATCACCACCAACGGGAAGAAACCAAGTAAGTTGACCATTAATCTTAGATTGAAAATGTTTTCGCCAAGATTGAACATTGGGATAATCTAGCCACAGGAACTTTGACCATTGTGGATGAGGATACAGGTCATGAATCCGCAGCACACCCTCTGGAGTTCGTTGATCACCTTCGGAACGTTTATCATCTGTAGGGTTGGAACCAAAAACTACTGGATAAGACTTGACTGGTTTCAGGTCATAATACACTGTTAGTCTATATTGAGATTTTTGAATTAGAACCGAAACTTTACTTTTGTTGAGAGGAGAGACAATTAATTGTTCCAGAGGTTTGTCATAATTCAATAACTGTTTGTCCGGTGGTAAAGTATGGACTTGTTGTGCAACGGGACAAGGTTTAATGCACATCACATCTGGAATTTTATCCAGAGAAAATATGAACCCTAATTTAACTAAAAACCAGTAAAATCCAGTTCCAAATATCAACAAAAGCATAGATATGAGAATCTTTTGACGATACTTATGAGTTTTACTTAAGAGTTCTTTGGTCATAAATCAGGGTTATTTATGGTAACAAAAAGAGTTTTAAATACCTGCACCATCAAGAAATTCTTGGATGACTCTATCTCGGAGGTTACATTTAGGACTATCGGCGGAAATATGATCCATTTCGTGAGCAGTAGTACCGACAAAAACCGGAATTTTGGTGGGAGATGGAATCGGTTGGAGAGATTGGATTTGTTCTTCTAACAATTCAATCCGGTCAACTAAAGCGCGAATGACGTTAGCTTCAGAGTCTGGTAAATTGCTGTGTTCTAGAGGTGCAACCCGAACCCCAGAACGATAAATAATGCGACCGGGTATACCCACTACTGTACAACTGGAAGGAACATCCCGGAGAACAACTGACCCAGCCCCAATTCGGACATTATTGCCAATTTGAATGTTTCCTAAGACCTTAGCACCAGCTCCCACTACCACATTTTCACCTAAAGTGGGATGGCGCTTGCCACTTTCTTTACCAGTACCCCCAAGGGTAACACCTTGGTAAATGAGAGCATAGTCGCCCACAATTGCCGTTTCACCAATGACGACACCCATACCGTGGTCAATAAAAACACCCAAACCAATCACTGCTCCAGGGTGAATTTCAATTCCGGTCAGGAAACGAGCTATGTGAGAAATGAGTCGCGGGAAAAAGGGAAGACCAATGCTATATAACCAATGAGCAAGTCGATGGAATAACAAAGCTTGCAAACCAGGATAGCAGAACAATACCTCCAACCAGTTACGGGCAGCAGGATCACGCTCAAATATGATACGAAAGTCAGCACTCAGTCTAGATAGCACAAGATAATACCCTTGAACACAAAAACGCAAAATCAAGCCACTTCCATTTTACCGTTTTTGGTGTCATTGCTAAATGGGTAATGGGTAGCGATTTCATTACTGTTGTACTTTCAATGTATAACTAAGCTTAGTACTACGATTAAATGTACCTACCCAAATCCGATAAGTACCACTTTGCCATTTGCTATCATCTACACTAGCGTCTTTACTTTTACCAGTATCATCACCACAGCGAAATGTGGTTTCGTCCGAACCTTGAATCAGTAAAGTCGTATCAGCCCCACCCGTGTTGACTAATATTTTTAAGTGTTCAAAATCTTTTTCCAAAATCATGATGTGGTCTGGATCTGGAGTCGCAAATCCCACACAGGCATTTTTATCCTGATCTCGATTCCTCATTGCTGACAAGGAGTAGGAACCACCTGTATACCCGTTTGCCATTCCTTTTGCTGCATTAAAACCTGGTAATAGCTTGAGAGTAGAAAAATTTGCGGTTTGGGCTATTGCAGGTGTGGTTATCATCACCACAAATATAGCCAAAAGCCAACTACTGGAAAATTTAACCTGAAAACTACACTTTTCTATCATTTTATTTGGTGCTAGATTTATAGATGCTAATTATTGAAAATAAGTGTAAACACTGTTGACAGAAGATAGATACAGAATAATTAATTGCTTTGCAGCTAGGAATCTTTCCCCAGGTTAAGGGTAGAGATTAGATATTATCCTCTATGTCTTTATTTTGTCTCTTTTAGTTCCTGATTTATTCAAAATAGCGGGAGATGGGTATATCTACGATGTGACAAACTCAGAAAATACTGGTTTAAAAACCAGTTATGCTATAGTAGTGGGTTATAAAATTTTTGTGAGATGAGCTTCTTGTCTCTCCTCACTGTGCAGGCGGGTAAGATACCCGCTCCACGGGATAATTTTATGTTTTTCAGTGACAGGAAATTCAATCAGGTTGAATTCTTGCTCTTAACAGATGTATTCTTTTTGCGAATGGGAACACTAAATCAGTCATCCCTACTGCCAAATCTTAAATTTTAGGAATATCTATATCTATGGAAGGTTTACACTGCTCCAGAAATGGATGTACTGGCACTATTGAAGATGGTTACTGTAATATCTGCGGTCTAGCAGCAGTGAAAACCGCAGTCACTAGTCAAAAACAAAGTGCTCCTATTAGCGCTAGAAGTTCACCAATTACCACAGGTACAGGTTCATCTCCCCTGACTACCCGTTCCAAGGGTTCCCGACGCACGATTAGTACTTCGGCTCGGAGTAGTCGCCGACAATTGGGGGCGGGATTAATCTCGGTTCCTGATTTACCTTCGACTGAGCCGGAAAAAGCACTGCTGATTGAGGCAAAAGTCCCTGAAAATAAACGCTTTTGTGGGAATTGCAATCAACCATTACGCCGGGAAAAGGGATTTTGTCCTCAATGTGGACAGAAGTTTTCTTTTATTCCTAGTCTCCATCCTGGTGATTTAGTGGTGGGACAATATGAAGTTAAAGGGGCGATCGCATATGGTGGTTTAGGTTGGATTTATTTGGGTTTTGATCGCACTCTATCTCGTTATGTGGTTTTAAAGGGATTACTCAATACTGAAGATGCTGCTAGTGCGGCGGTGGCGATCGCGGAAAGACAATTTTTAGCCGCAGTCAAACACGCCAATATTGTCGGTATCTACAACTTTGTCAACCACGGGACTGAGGGTTTTATCATCATGGAGTATGTGGGTGGTAAAACTCTCAAGGATATTCGCCGCAGTCGTGTCTTTACCAGTCCCGGAAGCCATCGCCTATATGCACCGCATTCTCAGTGCGTTTGCTTATTTACATTCTTTAGGTTTAGTCTATTGTGACTTCAAACCAGATAATATTATGGTGGAAGGTGGGGATGTTAAATTAATTGACTTAGGAGGTGTTCGTCGTATTGATGACCCTGATGGTGATATCTATGGGACTGTCGGTTATAGTGCCCCGGAAGCGGGAGCAGCTCAACTATTGTCTCTGACCTGTATACCATTGGTAGGACACTAGTAGTATTATTAACAGATGTTAAGGGTTTTAGTAAAGAACATCTTTACACTTTACCCAGTCCAGCCGAAGAACCGCTATTTGCTGAACAGGAATCTCTCTATCGGTTTTTAATTAAAGCTACAGCTGAAAATCCTGATGATCGTTTTCAGTCCGCAGATGAAATGGCTGATCAGTTATTAGGTGTGTTGCGAGAAGTAGTAGCCATATCTACTGGGATACCCCGTCCCTCTGCTAGTACTTTATTTGGTGGGGATGAATTAGCGTTGATTCATAGTGGTGATTTTGAACCAATTCACCCTGACTATCGACAATTACTGATTCCATTACTAGATACTAGCGACCCAGCTTTTAATGCTGTAGTTAATGTGAGTGCGATCGCTGATCCAGTCAAACGAGCTGTCAGTTTAGAAGTGGTAGTACAAAAACATCCCCAATCCAAGGAAGCATGGTTGCGATTAGCCAATAGTCTGATTGAATCAGGAGTATATGATCAAGCCGAACAAGCTATAGCTAAAGTGGAAGAACAAGACCCTTGGGAGTGGCGAATTTACTGGTATCGAGGACGCTCTTTGATGGCACAGGGTAAACCCCAAGAAGCACAGAAGATAATTGACCAAGTTTATTTTGAGTTACCTGGGGAAATCGCACCTAAATTAGCCTTGGGGTTAGCAGCAGAACAGGCAAAAAATTACAAATTAGCTATTAAAATGTATGACTTAGTATCTCGAACTGACCCTAACTATGTATCAGCAGCTTTTGGTTTAGCGCGTTGTCTTTGTCTATCTGGGAATAATCAAGCATCAAGACGGAAAGAAGCAGTAACAGCTTTGGAAAGAATCCCCCAAGCTTCTAATTTATTTACGAGAGCGCGAGTAGAAATTGCGCGGATTCTCCTGAATAGTGATATTTCTAAACCCAATCCTGAAGAACTTAAAGCCGCTGCGGCTACCATTGAAGCCTTAACTTTATCAGGGATGGATCTCTATAAATTAACTCAACAAATCCTAGAAACCGCATTGAATTTGCTGACCTCCCAAAGTATACCTAATCTTGCTAATATGAGAATTTTAGGACAACCATTACAGGAAAAATCTCTGAGAATAGCTTTAGAAAAAGCTTTACGGGATATGGCACACTTAGCTAGTGGTCACGAAAAAACCCGCTTAGTTGATGAAGCCAATCGAGTCAGACCTAGAACGCTGGTTTAAAAATTCAAAATTCAAAATTTAAAATTCAAAAACAAGAAAGTTAGATGTATATCTGGGTTCGGTAGGTTTGAATTTGTGACAAAATTTCAAAAATAATCCTGTTCCCTGTTCCCTGTTCCCTGTTCCCTGTTCCCTCCCTGTTCCCTTTTATGATCCAATGTTTTAAATGTGGTGCTTCCGTATTGGGAGATGATAAGTTTTGTGAAGAATGTGGTCAACTGCTCTCGGTCAAAGGTTGTCAAAAGTGTGGTGCGGGAATTGAGTCTATTGATGCCCAGGGATATTGTTCTAGTTGTGGATTTCGCCACATTACCAAAGAAAGAGAACACTTAGAGGTAATAATTAACCGTAATTTTGCTGGAGTTAGCGATCGCGGCATCAGACACGACCAGAATGAGGATTTTCTAGCTTTACAACCAGTAAATGGGAATCAGACATCCATCCTAGTCGTTTGCGATGGAGTCTCCAGTTCTGAACAGCCAGAGGTTGCATCTAAGATTGTGGCAGAAAGTATCTGTCAGTCCCTAGCTAGTAGAAAATTAGGAGATCATCCCGACTCAGCGATGAAGTTAGCTTTTGCCACAGCTTATACTTCTGTGTGTAAAATAGCTTTAGAAAAGGTGGGAAATTCTGAGCCATCATCCACCACTGTTGTGGCTGCTATTGTGGAAAACGGTGTAGCGACAATTGGTTGGTTAGGAGACAGTCGTGCTTATTGGATTTCTGAGCATAGTTACCAACAGTTAACAACGGATCATTCCTGGTTGACTGAAGTGGTAGCCGCTGGAGAAATGACTGCAACGGAAGCGGGAAAATCTCCTTATGCTCATGCCATTACCCGTTGGGTAGGTGCAGATGCGGCTGATACTGCTGCTCCTGACATAGTTACTTTTACTATCCCTGGTGCTGGATATTTATTATTATGTACTGATGGATTATGGAACTATACTCCCCAACCACAAAAATTAGCTAACCTAGTGCAAAAGTCTTCCAATGCAGAAGCAGTTAATATTGCTCGCACATTAGTAGAATTTGCACTTCATTGCGGCGGACATGACAATATTACTGTTGCTGTTTTGATTTGTGGATGAAAGGTAGAAACATATTAGTAGGAGTCAGGATTCAGAAGTCAGGATTCAGGAGAAAAAGCTCATAAATAAATGTAGCGGGTTGAAACTATTTTAGTCATGAAATTACAAAAATTTATTCTTCTGTTCCCTGTTCCCTGTTCCCTGTTCCCTGTTCCCTGTTCCCTGTTTGTAATTAATCAAGGTGCAAAAACTCTATGTCTAACCAATTTAAAGCCGAAGTTTTTCAAAACCAATATCTTCCTCAAGGTACAGGCGAAGTCCACGCGATTATGACAGTCACAGTGGAAGGAGGTAGCAATGTCACTACAACTACTAGTGGTGAGAGACTTTTTGGCATTATTTGCGATACTTCTGGTTCAATGGGGGGTGGTAAAATTCATGCAGTCAGAGATGCTATTGCCAAACTAGTAAATTTATTGCCAGAAGATGCTTATTTTTTTATCGTCGCTGGTGCTAGTAAAGCCCATCTCGTTTTTCCGGTATCCCCAGCCATATTGTTGAACAAACAGCTGGCGATCGCCGCCACTAAAAATATTATGGCTAATGGTGGCACACTCATGTCTACCTGGCTAGCTGAAGCCCTGACCCAGTTTAGCAAAAAACCGAATGCAGTCCGTCAGGCATTACTCCTGACAGATGGACAAAATGATGACTTAGATGAAAAACAACTTCAGCAAGTTTTACAAAAATGCGAGGGAGTATTTCAATGTGATTGTCGAGGTGTAGGTACTGACTGGAGAGTAGCCCAATTACAACAGATCGGGAATAAACTGCTTGGGACAACCGATATTATTCCCAACCCCCAGATGATTGAAGCCGATTTTCGGGCAATTCTCGAAAAAGCGATGAGTAAAAATGTTAGTGATGTAGCGATGCGACTATGGACACCCCAAGGAGCAAAGGTACTATTTTGCAAACAAGTCAGTCCTAATATTGTGGATCTGACCAACCGGGCTAAAGTGATCAAACCGCAAATAGTGGATTATCCCACTGGTGCATGGGGTAATCAGGAATCTCGCGATTACCACTTTTGTATTCAGATTAATCCCGGTAATGTTGGGGATGAAATGCTAGCTGGTCGGGCTAGCCTGGTATATAACTTGAATGGTGTGGAAACTAAAATTACTGAAGCTCGAATTTTAGCAACTTGGACAGATGATGATGCTAAATCAACTAAAATTGATAGAACTGTGGCTCATTATACCGGGCAAGCAGAACTAGCTCAATCCATCCAAGAGGGTTTAGAAGCTCGTGCTCAGGGAAATATTGAGGTAGCCACGGCTAAGTTAGGTAAAGCCGTAAAATTAGCTCATGAATCCGGGAACGAGGCTACAGCGAAACTATTGAAAACTGTAGTTGATATTGAAGACGCACCTACAGGTACAGTTAAATTAAAGCGCGAGGTAGCTTTAGAGGATTCAATGGCCTTAGAAACTCGTTCTACTAAAACCACTCGAATTCCTAAATCCTAGCTTATTAGTTACAGCAAATACTTAAATAAATATGCCCTTATATAGATGTCCTAATGGACACCAGTCAACTGAATCAGATTTTTGTTCGGATTGTGGAGCGAAAATTCAAGGTATAGCAGAATTACTACTCTTAGCTAAAAATGCCATCGTTCCTAGTTCCCCAGATATACCCACTCTGACTTTAACTCAAAAGTCAACCACAGCCGTAGAAAACTGTCCTGCTTGTAGTACTCCTCACGAAGTTGAGAGTGGTAATTTTTGTGAGATTTGTGGTTATAACTTTGTCACTAAATCTTGTGGAGAATTACCAATTGCTATTTCCCAACCTTCCCTAAAAGAAGTACAGGAAGTACAGGAAGTACAGGAAGTTGAGGAGCAGATTAAACCTCCAGTCATTGCATGGCAAATTTTAGTAGCAGTAGACCCATCCCTAGCTTCTCCCCAAAGCCCAGCACCACCAGCTAACCAGCCAGTTATAATTATAGATTTAGATAAACCTGCATACTTAATTGGTCGCAATAGCCAAGCTAGGGCTGTTTACCCAGAAATTGCTCTCGATTTTGATGATGCTGTCTCCCACCGTCATGCTTTATTAAGTCGTCAGATTGATGGTACATTTACTTTGCGGGATATTGGTTCTTCTAACGGTACAGTCTTTAATCGAGTGGAACTAAAACCCATGATGGATGTACCACTACAAGATCAAGATGAATTTACTCTAGGACACTGGACTAAAATTACCATCCAAGCAGTTCATCAACATGAATAAAATTATTGCTGTTTCCGTGAAGACAATTAGCAATCTCACTACTCCTCAACTGCTCAAAGGTAGTTTAGGTTTTACTTGGGTGGCAACTTTATTATTGCTGGTTGTTACTCTGATCGGAGTAGACAAACAGAAGACAGCAATTAAAACAGTTGGTAAAGACTCAACACTAAGCATCGTCACCGCTCAACGCCTCAAAGATGCCTTTGCGGGAATGGATGCCTATGTGGCTAATGAATTAATACTTCCCCCAGGACAAAACCAAAAAACCCTGAAAGGTTATCAAGAGCGATATGAACAAGCTACTAAAAGACTAGTCCTAGCAGCACATAATATTACAGAGGAGGACAAAGAGCAAAAACCTATCGAAACCATGCAATTAGGCTTCGGAAATTACATAGCCAAAGTCCAACAAGCGCGGGATTTCCATGTGCGAGGAGACACCACTTCTGTACTGATTACTTACCGTGCATCTGCTGAAATTATGGATAAGATTCTGTTACCAGCATCTGACACGTTGGATCAAGTGAATTTGGAAGTTTTAAATAATACTTACGCACGACAAAATTCGACTACTAAAATATCCCTAGCCTTAATTTTTATTTCCGGTGCAGCACTTATAAGTGTTTTAGTAGTATTACAACTGTTTCTCAGCCAGCGAATGCGTCGGACTTTGAATCCTGGATTACTGACAGCCACAACTATTGCACTGGGCTTTTTGCTTTACACTATCGGGGTGTTTTCTTCTACTTCCCATCAATTGAAGGTGGCTAAAGAGGATGCATTCACGTCAATGCATGCATTGCGTCGGGCTAGGTCTGCTGGTTATATCGCTAATGCCGCTGAAAGTCGTTTTTTATTAGATTCAGCTTTGGGGACTAAGCATGAAAAGGCTTTTTTTGATAATATCAACCAAATAGTACAATTACCCAAAGGTAAAACTTTTGAGGCACTTATTACTGCATATAAATCGAACAACCCACCAAAAATTGATGGGTTAAGAGGTTTATTAATTGATGAACTCAGTAATATTACTTTTGGGGGTGAGAAGGAAGCTGTTCTAGGTTATGTAGCTGTTTTGGGTAAATATCTGGATATTGACCAGAAAATTCGTCAATTAGAGCGGAGTGGTAAGCATCAAGAAGCAATAGCTTTATGTATCGGTAATCAACCAGGAGAATCTAACTGGACATTTGAACAGTTGAAAAAAACTAATCAAACAGCATTTAATATTAATGAAAAAGCTTTTAATGATGCAATTGGGCAAAGTAAAAAAGAACTAGAGGGTTTTGAAATTAAAACTTCCGTGGCTTTAAGTGCAATCGCCCTGTTAAGTTTAGTCGGACTATTCCCGCGTCTACGAGAATATTCTCTTTAAGGGAATCTACGGTGTATATACAAGTAAGGGCGTATTGCAATACGCCCCTACGTCCATGATGTGGGCGAGTTTCTTGTGACAGTCAAAACAAGTGGCTACTGAGGACTAGTGAATAATATACTGATGATGGTAACTTTACCTGGTATGCTCAGGAAGTACCTTTACTGGTGCAACAAAATTGATGAAACGGCTAAAAAGTTAAATAAATGCTTTATCATCAATTTCATCCTAAAGGATCAAGCTGATCAATTCAGTCTGCACTTTTGTTCAATCTGAGAGAGGACACAAATGAACATTCAGCAGCTACGTCAATCACTAAAAATGAAGTGGCTGGGTTACTATGAGCAAAATCGTTCCTGGTTAGCCAAAATGCGGGTTTGGGGTACTTATGATGGTCTACGCCGTCCTTCATCTGGTTATATTTTAGCAACTTTATCGGTGTTGGAACCCCAACTTGAGGAAATACTCGCTTTTATCTTGGATCTTAATAATAATCCTGATCAAATAGTTACAGCTTTAGGTCTGAACTTCAATCCGGATGAAGAGTTATATTTACTACAATCTGAGTCGAGTTTAGCTATACATCAAGTTGAAAATCAATCTCTAGTCCAAACACTTCCTAAAAAACAACCACCACAGATTAATCCTGATGATTTAGAAAATAAACCATTATTAGATTTAGCCACCACAAAAATACCATCATTGGGGAAATTGTCTATTAGGGTTGAACATAAACTTCCACCTCTTAATTCCCCACTTAATCACCAATTAACCACCAAAACCCTGGTGATTGAGAAACCAGTTTTGGGAAGGGAAGGACAGCGAAAATCCAAACGCTCGCTCCTAATGATTACAGGGATTCCTCGTCGAGCCAAAACCCTACCGACTTCAATCATACCGACGAAGATTCCTCATACCACTACAACTTTACCAGCTTCAGTATTAGCTCAGACAAAAACTCTACCAAAATTAGCATTAGTTACTGAAATTGCCATCAATAAACAATTTTTCCAAACACCCATCCCAGAATTGAGTAATCCCGTCAGTCTTGTACCTAATAGTAATGCGAGTACTCTAGCTTCTTGGGTAGATGAATTTTGTCAGGGTGTTTAATGGGAAAGTTAAAATTGTCAAGCTGGATAATCATGGGAGATATAAGGGATGTTGACTATTTCACCATCAGTTTCTCCTACTTGCACTTTTAAACCCACACCACCTGCTTTACTGCGAATGTAACCTAATCCAAAATAACCATCATCAGTGGTGGTAAAACTGGTAACTTTACCAATTTTTTCCTCTCCCAAGGTGATTAACGTCCCTGGTTCCACAGGTTGATCAAAACGAATACCCCAAAGGTATTGTTTTACGCCTTTATATGTATTTAACCGAGCAATTGTTTCTTGGCCAATATAACAGCCTTTATTAAAGGAAATAGTCTGCCATAAACCAGCTTCTAGAGGATTATAATCATCTGTAAGTTCTGCATCTGGAGCCGGACGTCCTTGTAATATGCGTAACACATCCCAAGCGCGATCGCTCAATTGTTCGACACCTAATGTTAAAATTCGCTGCCATAATTTTTCCTGGTCAGCAATGGGGAAAATGAGATTGTACCCAGGAATTGCTAAACCGCTACCCACAGCCATAATTATTCCATCCACCAGAATATGATTACCAAACGGTTGACCAATAATTGCTTGGGCACCCAACTGAGTAATAATCGTATCGCTTTCTGGACCAATCAAGGTAAAAGTGCCAGTTTCATTGGTAATATCAGTTAATTTTACCCGGTCAGCAAAAAAGATATAACGGTCTAGCCATTCTAGAATATATTGACGACGATTAGGTGAAACTAGGAGTAATACTGTATCATCTAGTGCGTAACAAGTAGTTAAATCAATAGTGCGAGCGGTGGAAGTGACGAGGACAGTATCACATCCCTGTCCAGGTTTGAGACTTTGACAATCATTAGTGCTTTGATTGTGTAAAAAACGTAAACGGTCATTATCGGAAATTTGGATACGTCCCCAATCAGAGCGATCGCAAACCACAACTCCAGTAGTAGCTGCTTGAATAGCAATAGTATCTTGAGAATCAATGATAGATGTTGACATCGTAGTGAAGAGTGTCCCTGTTTGCTGTATTCCTTGAAAATCTTAACAAATTACAAGTATATTAGTACAGAATATAAATAGCACAACTCCCGTGGAGCAGGCATCTTGCCTGCCACTACATCAGCAAATAGTATACTAATACAGAATATAAATAACACAACTCCCGTGGAGCATGCATCTTGCCTGCCAGTATACCCATAATCATAGATTGTCAGGTCTGAATAGTACTGATAAATCTTCTCTACTACAATCATTACTATTGCTATGTCAATCTAACTTCCAAGGATCATTGCTAGAAAATAGACTACTATTAAATAGTGATTTAGTTAATATTGGTACAGTTAAAGATCGCCATGCTAGTCTTAATATTCATATTTCAGACCATATTGAATGGATAAAAGAGCGTATTCGTGATGGAATTGTTGATGGTGATGATATTTGGTATAAAAGAGAATAATTATTTCCTAATCTAGAATTTTGTCATCATGTAGAGAAACAATTACAAGATATTCGTAATGGACAAAAAGAGTTACAACCAATCTTTAACAAATTACGTAAACTTCAGGAATGTTCCAAAAATTGGATAAGTGGAGGATTTAATGTAGAAGGTTATGCTCTTGATGAATCTGGTGAAAGTCAACCAACTTTAAATCAATATGGACAAGAGAGAACTTTTATTTGTCCTGATGGTACAGAACGTTTATTTGAACGTCATATCAAATTAAGGTTTTGTAACTGGAGGATTCATTTCTTTCCACTTAAACCCGGAACGGTTATTATTGGCTATGTAGGTCGTCATCTTTCGACAGTGAAATATACAACATAATTATTAAGATGGGTAAATAATTTTAAGTGGGACAATCCTAACTTGCTAAGCACAATTCAAAGCAATAAAGCCCCACCGGAGTATACCATTACAATATACAACAAAAGTCAAGCCCTCTTATCAATCCTTGGAGTGAACTATTTACGTTAAATTGTGAAGAATTATGTCAGGGTTATTGAGAATATTCTCAATAATCTTGAGAATAGGATTATTTTATTGATAATAATATGATATTATCGCAATTTCTAAAAATTCCTATTTAAAAAACTTATATTTAGAAATATTAAACTGGTTTAATCGGTAGGATGTAAGATAAAACACTTAACTGTATTTTATCTTTAGGAAAAATTGTATAAACAGACTACCGTAGTGTGGCATAATATTAAACGTATTACCTAATACCTGTTTATGGTCATGAACGAACCCCGTCAACAGGCTTATTTCCAGCTAATCGAGAACCTACTAGATTGTCCAAGCGGGGAAGAAGCAGCAATTTTAGAAGCACATCAAGACTTACTTGATGCAGGTTTTTTGCAAGCATTGGCAGCAGTAGCGGAGTATTTATCACAACAGGGGGATGAAAATAATGCGACTTGGTTGAGGGATTTGGCTACTAATCTCCGTGAGTCGTTAAATTTACCCGCAACAACACCAGATTTGAATGCTTATCAGGGATTTTTGCAAGAAATATTGCAAGCAACAGCAGACAGTAAT
The DNA here is from genome assembly GCA_963766435.1 of uncultured cyanobacterium. GTDB lineage: Bacteria > Cyanobacteriota > Cyanobacteriia > Cyanobacteriales > Nostocaceae > CAVXZH01. The sequence continues at coordinate 896,114 of CAVXZH010000005.1, read as the reverse complement.
GGTGACACACAAGTAGTTTATCCATTTTTAGCAGCAAATATTGATAAATTAAATGATATTTTTGGGAAATTATTAAGTGATTGGGCAACAAATACATTCGCAGAAGCAGAATCAGAAACAGCAGAATATATTGCTGGAGTAATTGGTAATTTTAGTAATCTGATTCAGCAGTTTCCGTTGGGTGACAAAGCTAGTAACATGGAAATTGCTATCACTTGCGATGAAATAGCTTTAACTATTTTCACCCGCGCTGATTTTCCTCAAAATTGGGCTACGATGCAAAATAATCTGGGGAATGCTTACCTTAACAGAATCAGGGGAGATAAAGCCGATAACTTAGAACAGGCGATCATAGCTTACTCTGCTGCACTCGAAATCCGCACTCGCGCTGATTTTTCCCAAGATTGGGGGATGACACAAAATAACCTGGGGAATGCTTACCTTAACAGAATTAGGGGAGATAAAGCTGAGAACTTAGAACAGGCGATCGCCGCTTACTCTGCTGCACTGGAAATCCGCACCCGCGCTAGTTTTCCTGAAAATTGGGCTTTGACACAAAATAATCTGGGTACTGCTTACTCTGAGAGAATCAGGGGAGATAGAGCCGAAAACTTAGAAAAAGCGATCGCCGCTTACTCTGCGGCACTCGAAATCCTCACCCGCACTGATTTTCCCCAAAATTGGGCTACGACGCAAAATAATCTGGGGAATGCTTATCGTAAAAGAATCAGGGAAGATAAAGCCGATAACTTACAACTAGCAATTAAAGCTTACTCTGCGGCACTCGAAATCCTCACCCGCACTGATTTTCCCCAATATCATGCAGAAACTTTGTTAAATCTTGGTATCTTATATCAAGATTCAAAGCAATTTACTCTAGCTGAATCTACCTTTGCTTCTGCTATTGATACAGTAGAAATTTTACGTAATGATATTGTTTCTGGAGAAGAAAGCAAACGCAAACAAGCAGAAGAATGGAATGAACTTTATAAACGCATGGTGGAAGTTTGTTTAGAATTACGCAAAGAAACATTATCTATAGAATATATTGAACGTAGTAAAACTCGTAATTTAGTAGAATTAATTTTAGGAGACACTCGTTTTAAACCAATTCAATATTCTGAAATTCAAAACCTGTTAGATAATGAAACTGCAATTATCGAATTTTATATTTTTAATGATTGCTTTCGCGCTTTCATCATTATCGACTCTCATAAAAATCCGATAATTTGGCAATCTGCAAGTGAAGACATAAAAGAATTAAAAAAATTAATTCGGAATTATCTTGAACTTTATTACACGAATAAAGACCAATGGATAGAAGAATTAAATAATCAATTTATTCAACTAGGAAAAATACTCCACTTGAACGAAATTATTTCCCTAATTCCCAGGAATTGTCAAAAGCTGATTTTAATTCCTCATCGTTACTTGCATTTATTGCCTTTCCATGCTTTACCTATTCAGGAATCATATCTAATTGATTTATTTCCCAAAGGTGTCGGTTATGCTCCAAGTTGTCAAATACTGCAACAAGTCCAAAATCGCCAACGCAATGATTTTCAATCTTTCTTTGCTTTCCAAACTCCTACAAAAGATTTATATGAAAAGGATTTAGGAGCAGTCACAGCGATTAAAAAACAGTTTGTACATTCTTCTGTTCTCAACCATAATCAAGCAACAAGAGCAGCAATTTTCTCTGTGGAAGACAATGAAAATCATGGGATTATAAATGAAAATTTACTAAAAGCTAATTGTGTATTATTCTTCTGTCATGGTTCATTTAATCCGCTTTCTCCGTTAGAGTCTAGTTTGCAATTAGCTGATGAAAGTTTAACTTTATCAGATATCATTAATGATTTGAAATTAGAAAACTGTCGTTTAGTAACTCTCTTTGCTTGTGAAACTGGTTTAATAGACTTCAGGAATACAAGTGATGAATACATTGGTTTACCCAGTGGGTTCCTTTTAGCTGGTAGTAACAATGTAGTTAGTAGTCTTTGGGCTGTTAGTGGTAATGCTAGTGCTTTATTAATGGTCAGGTTTTATGAAGAGTTACAGCATGAAAATAATATTGTAGTAGCTTTAAACACAGCACAGCGTTGGTTACGAGATACGACGGTAAAAGCATTTAGGGAGTGGTTGAGTCATTCATCAGTAAATTTGGCTAAACAGGAGCAACTAGATAGACATTTTGCTAATATTGCTAAAGAAGAGGGTGACAATACTCAACCCTATGCATCACCTTTTTTAATTAATGACACTTATGCAGCTGATTTAACTCTTATTCCTGAATCAGCAAATATCTCCATCGATTTACCACAATTACAGCATTTTAAACCAAGTTCTTTATTACCATCTCATATTGAATCATCTTTAGGTCAAACTTTCTGGATTTATGGAGAAGTAGACCCCAATGAAGATTGTGATCTTGTCTCTGAAAAATTTTCCACAGCTTTGCTTGCAGGAACAAATTTAAATCCGGTGCGAACAAATAAAGGAGATTTTTTTGGTAGTTTTATATTTGAATATCAAGCAAATGACCCAAATGAACCAAATAATCCTGCTAAAAAAGCTCACATTTTAATAGAATTAAATCAGACTCAATCTGGAATACCCCAAACAAAAGACTCTTATGAATGGTTATTGAATTTACTCTGTTGTTATCATAAAATAATTTATATCTACGATCAAGCACGTCACCGTTATTCAGATGCTAGAAAAATTTATAGTGATTTAGATAAGAAAATTGAAGAATTTAATATTTTGGTACATAACTCTTCTCAATTATCTGATTTAAAACAACTGCTCACGGAAATTCCTCGAAAAAACCTTGATTATACCAGGTGTTTGCAAGATTTACAAATCCACGAAACAGCTATTAAAACCAATATTACTAATTATCGTATTTGTTTAGATAAAATCACCCCTACTGGAAGTATTCCTCCGCAATTTTGGCAAGATTTTATTAATAAATATTGTGAAAAATGGCAAAAACAAGTAGAAACAGATATTAATTATCTTTCCCCTGGACAAGAATTATTTGGTCGGTTTGTGGATACCATTCGTGGTGTGATTGAAACTCAACAAGCAGAAAGCGATCGCTCTTTGGAACGTACCATCCAAATAGCTAGTATTAGTTTAGGTGGAGGTGCGATCGCATCTGGGGTCATTACTCAACACATTGATAAAATCCTCCCACCAAAACAGTATAATCTCTTCTACGCATCTTTGTTGTTAAGTCTGATCGCTACTTTATGGTTTATTGCTGTGGGTTTCTTTGTTACTCAACGACGCAAATAGAAATATATGATTCACAACCATTGAATTTTCCAAAATTTATGCGCTATCATCATTATAGGAGGTAAAAATGTCTATAAGTTTTTCATTATCCAATTTCAAGGGGTTTAAAGAAGTTAACCCAATAGAATTAAAACCACTAACAGTTATTTGTGGTACTAATAATTCTGGAAAAAGTTCTTTGATTCAAAGTTTGCTTTTAATGAAGCAATCAAATGTAGAAGATACAAAAATCATTCTTAATGATTATGTTCAAGAGCCATTAATTTTCAATGGAATATATGCTCATTTAGGAGATTTTTTAGATGTCGTTAATAATCATTCAAATGAAAAGGAAATTAAGTTTTACTGGAAAATCAAAAATTATAATCTTGACCAAATTATTGATACGGAAATTACTGTAAATATAAAGAATATTGAAAATGATAAATCAACTGGTCAACAAGTAGTAAGTTATTTTTCAATCCAAGATTGTACTAGAGATTTTTATTTAGAAATTATTAGAAAAAGTCAAAATAAATATGAATTAAAAATCTATAACATTTCTCTTGAAGAATTATTTTTTTATTGGATATCTAGTAAATATTCTAACCATGATTTTTTCGATTTAATGGATTTGAGAAAAAAATTTACTTCAACAAAATTTTATCAGCAAAAAACCATACCTGAATTGTTATTCAACGATGTTCAAGTAAATTTTGAAGGCATATTCCCAAATAGGATAATAATTAATAATTTTGCCAATCAAAGTTATGATATAGTTCAGACAATAAAAACTTCATTTATGGGGTTAAAAGGAGTTCCAAAATATTTATTACAATTTATTGATATAACTATTCATAATTTAGAGGATTACATTCAAAAAAGTCGTTTAGCAAAAGATAAATATACAAATAATTCTATTTCTGAAGGAATAGATTTATCTAAGTTTAAAAAAGAAGATCGTCATTTCTTTATGCATCATGAAATCTATCTTTTTCAATATATATCTTATGAAGCAACAGTTCTATTTTTAAGGAAATGTTGGTTAAAATTTAGATATATTGAACCTATACGTGAAGCACCAAAACGGTTTTATCTATTTGATGATTTAAAAAAAATTAATATTGGAATTAATGGAGAATATACTGCATTAGTTTTAGCAGTTGAAAAAGAAATGAATATTGCCAAGTACTACAGATGCATTTATGATGGAAAAAAAATCAATAATTATGAATTAAGAGAGCAAGACAAATTACTTGAGAGTGTCAACTGGTGGCTTTTTGATTTTATGAAACTTCCACAAATATATTCTGTTGATGGATTTAAAGGAGTTATTAATCAGGTAAAACTCAACTCTTTAGGAGTGGAAGTTGATTTACCAGATGTAGGATTTGGTGTTAGTCAAATTTTACCAATTATTGTAGAATGTTTAAGAACTGGTCAAGGAGAAACTATTATTTTAGAACAACCGGAAATTCATTTACATCCCTCATTACAATCAAAGTTGGCTGATTTTTTTGTTTGTATGGCTAAATCTGGCAAAAATCTTGTTATTGAAACTCATAGTGAACATCTAATAAATAGACTTTGCTTAAGAATTGCTCAAGAAGATACTGAGGAAATTAGAGATATGACTAATATTCTTTTTGTCAGTTTTGATGAACAAAATAAAACTTCAATTTGTAACCCGATTGAAGTTAATAAATATGGTGAAATAGAAAATTGGCCTGTAGGTTTCTTTGATGAAAATGATTCTAGAGACTTGTTAGCAGCTACTCTGAAAAAACGGATGTCTGGTGCATAATGAAAAATTATATTGATCCAATTTATCTAGTGGTTACGGAAGATGTTTGGCAATCTAGGGTGTATTCTACAATATTTAATTCTCTTAATGATTCTTTGAATTATATTGAAGAAGTAGAGAAAGCTTCTAACACCTCATATAAATTAGTTAGATTTAAATTTAATCAGGATTTATTAAGCGAAATTTATAATCATAACCCTTTTAGAAATGACCCCAAGGTTGAGAGCTTTTATTTAAACCTTTTCAATAAGGTAATATCTGAACTCACGCGAAGATTTGATTGGTGTCCCAGTAATTGTGAAATTGATGATCCTATATCTACAATTTTCTCTTGTATTAATAATGATGTTCCTGATGAAGTTTTATCTGTATGGATTTCACTGATTAATCAATGCGCTATTTGTAATCAACAAGAACCATTTATATTTTTTAGTCCTGCTTCTTTTGAAACTAAAATCATAGTCAATCCCGATAAACCAATTGATTTTACACAAACTAGTAAAATATATGAATTATTTTCTGTAGGAACCTTCTTAAATAAAGGAACTATAAATAGTAATAGTTTCAAAAAAGCTATCGAGATTTTATATCAACAGTCTGTCAATTCTGGTCGGATGAATTCTGAGGACAATCCACAAGATTTTTATTTTCATGATATTTTTTGGAAAACACTGGAAAATGCCAAATTTAGTGAAGAAAATACTCATTATAAACAAAGATTTGTGGATTCTTTAACTCAAGTTATTTACGCGAAAGATATAGATATTCGGTTACATAAATATGGTAAAATATCTATTGATAAAAAGAAATATGATAAATATAGTGCAGATGTGTTTCAAATGGGACGTGGAACTAATGATAGAAGATGTTCAAGAATTTTCTTCTGCAAAATAAATAATCAAATATGTTTTTATGAGTTCGACCCAGATTTTCATTCAGGTGAGTAAAGTGTTGGTACTGTCCTGGTGAACTTTGCTATTTCCCGTAGTGAAGAATTGGGTTATAAAGGTAGAATCGGATTACATTCCCTATCTGGAGCGTTGGATTTCTATCGTAAACTTAGGATAGGTCTAGTAGACTGCGATTCAGATCCCGATGAACCTGATAACCTTGTCTATTTTGAAACACTCAGGCATGATTCATGACCCAAGCTATTCCTTCTCAAACTAATCCTTTTATCAACAGCTTCATAAGCCAAGAGCAATTAATGGAAGGTATTGCAGCTGAAGATGCTGCTAATGGTGAAGTCGGTTGTGGTCGAGATTGGGGTAATAAAGTATCTGTTTACCTGAGTACTTATGAAATTAATGTTTCTGATGAAAAGCTAAGGGGTTTATTGCGAGAGTATTTAGGAGATGTGCTGACGGAAGAAAATCTTAACAAATAAAGCCTTGGAGATTGAAATTGAGGGTATATTTAATTTTTGAACCCATCTAAAATTATAATTTATTTAATGATACAATAATCTCCCCCTTAATCTTTCATTGCTTAAAAGTTGAGTATAATGGGCAAGCAATTCAAGCAAATAAAATAGGTTTGCCATCAAAATAATATATGAAACGTCGTAACTTGTTATGGTATTCTTTACTATTTGTGGTTGGGTGTACATCAGCAAATAATCCTGCTAATAATAGCTCAGATAGGTTATCCATTTCCGCACCTAAAAAGCTAAACTTTGCTGTTACAGATGTAATTGGTATTCAAGATTTGCAACGTGATTATGGAGAATTTTGTACTACTTTACAAGCAATATTAGGCATACCTATCGAATTTTTCCCTGTAGATAACTTGACCGCAGCCGCAGCAGCTATGGTGTCGGGAGATGTAGATATGGTATTTGCAGGTCCTTCAGAATACTTAATTTTAAATTCCAGAGCAAAAGCTATTCCAATTATCGCTGTTAAAAGAATTAATTACCATTCTATTATTGTGGTAAATGCAGGTAGTCAAATTAAATCCTTATCTCAGCTAAAAGGCAAAACAATTGCCATGAGAAAAATAGGTTCAACTTCTGGTCATATTTCTCCGGCAAAATTGTTGATTGATGCAGGATTAAATCCCAATAGAGACCTGAAAATTGTGATGTTAAATGATCAGGGTGCATCAGCTTTAAAAAAAGGAGAGGTAGATGCTTGGGCAACAGCATTGGATCGATATGAAAATGTTTTAGCAAGTCAACGCTTATCTAAGCAAGATTTTTCTATATTGGTTACAGGTCTCATTGCTTCCGAGTGATGTATTTGTAATCAGTAATCAGATGGCATCTAGCTTTGTCGAAAAAGTGCGATCGCTAATGATTAAAAATCAGGATAAACTAATGGCTAGTCTGATAATGTCTCAAGCCAACCAAAAATATAAAAAAGCAAAATTAGTACCAGCGAATGATGCTGATTATAATATGATCCGGGAGGTATATCAAGTAATTGGACAAGGAAATTTTCTTAACTAAAGCAATACCAGTGATGATAAAAGCTAAGGAGTAATTAGTCTTAACTTATGTTTCGATTTAATCCAAGAATATTTTATCGGTAAAGAATTAAAATAAATTCCCATAATTCTATCTGCTAATTTGTTCTTTGTCTGAGTTTTTATGACAAAATTTGTCCTCTAAATTATTTTTAATTCATAAAAAATGATAAATTTTTATAAAAAAAATATCACATCTATTTTCCTGAGTCTCAGTTACTTAACCGATAGATGGAATATAGGTAAAAAAATTATCTATGGTTACACTATTACAATTAGTATTGCCGCAATTGGGACAGTTAGTGGTTTGGTAATTGCCGATTATTATGAAAAGTCAGCCCAAAATCTATTATTGTTATCTTATCATCAACAGTCTCTACTAAAAGATTTACAAAATGCAGTCATAGTCGCCAGATTACACCCACAAAAGTTAGTTTCTGTATTAGATAACTCTATTTGGTTTGAATTTGAAAAAAATAAGTTTCGGAATGATATTATTTATGTTAATCAGCAATTATCTGGACTAGAAACTTTTATCAAAAAACATCCTCAAGATTTGGCAGTTAACCAGCAATATTTCACTAAACTATTACACAACTATCAAAATAATACAAATTTCTATAATCAAACTATTCTCAGTTTTTGGGACAAAGTAGAATTAGATCATGTTCTAGAAAAATCGAATAATTCTTATCTACTATTAAATTTGCTTCAAAAACAAGAATATCTTAATCTCAATGTTAAATTTGAGCAACTTTCAGATGATTTAATTATTATTGTTAGACGGGCTGAAATTCAAAAAGAGCAGGCAAATTTTAATTTTAGTCAGGCCAAAAAACTGAGAATACAAATTATTCTTGGTAGTATATTACTATCATCTATAATTGCATCTGCCATTGCATTTTTTACTACTAAATTAATTACCAGTCCTTTACAAATAGTTACTAATACCGCTAAAGAAATTACTCAAGAATCAAATTTTCAACTTAGAGCAAATGTGAATAGTCATGATGAAGTAGGAACATTAGCAACATCTCTAAATTGTTTGGTAGAATGGGTAGAAGATTATACTCGGAAACTAGAATTTGCTCGTGCAACTTTAGAAATAAGGGTAGAAGAACGAACTCAACAACTAGAATTTGCTCGTGCAACTTTAGAAATAAGGGTAGAAGAACGAACTCAACAACTACAACAAGTACTGCAAGATTTAAAAGACACCCAAGCACAATTAATTCAAACAGAAAAAATGTCTTCTCTGGGGGAGATGGTCGCAGGAATAGCCCATGAAATTAATAATCCTGTTAACTTTATTCATGGTAATATTAAATGTACCGAAGATTATCTACAAGATTTAGTTGATTTATTAAATTTATATCAACAAGAATATCCGCATAAAAATTTTATAATTGAGGATAAAATTGCCGAAATTGACTTAGAATTTCTCCTAGAAGATTTATCAAAAATATTTTCTTCTATGAAAGTGGGTACTCAACGTATTCGGGAAATTGTTTTGTCATTGCGTAATTTTTCTCGATTAGATGAATCAGAAATTAAGGATGTGGATATTCATCAAGGTATTGAGAATACTTTATTAATTTTAAATTATCGACTAAAGCCAGAAATTAAAGTTATTAGAAATTATGCTGATTTACCTTTAATTGATTGTTACCCAGCCCAACTCAATCAAGTTTTTATGAATATTATTAATAATGCCATAGATGCACTCATAGAATGTAAAGAAGAAGCTAATAAAGAAATCGTTATAGAAACATCAAAAATTAATGATAGATATATCAAAGTGGGAATTAGAGATAATGGAATAGGAATTTCACCAGAAATTATCAATAAGTTATTTGATCCTTTTTTCACAACTAAGCCACCTGGTAAAGGTACTGGCTTAGGGTTAAGTATTTGTTATCAAATAATTGAGAAGCATCAAGGTAAAATAGAAGTGATTTCAGTAGTTGGCAAGGGGGTGGAATTTGTAATTACTTTGCCAATGAAACATGAAGCTATAACCGGGGTTAAAACTTAAATTTAATTAATTATTGAGTTACCAGGATTGTATCCAAAAATTAAAGGTATAGTCTGATATTAGCATATCTATACAACTTCACTACACAAATGTCTTCAAAAATCCCGCCAGAGTACTATATCAAAATAAAGATGCAAAAAACCATTTTTTGCGGTTAAATATTGAATATTGCCCCCATTGTGCTATTAAAGTCAGCAGAGCTTCTTTATTTAGCCTGGTCATATTTTTGTAGGAGTGAACGTGAATACTATGTTTCTTCGTAAAAGTGTTTTTTGCTTCCCCAGTATAGTTGCCTTCACCTTGCTGGGTAACAGCTTATCAGTATCTGCTCAAGCCGTAGATAATCTGGTTCCCACAGAATCAGTTCCCCAATTGACTGCGGAAGTAGAACACCAAAATCTTAGTCCTGATTCTAGTATCCAATTCCAAATCAGTACCACAATTCCCTAATGCTAGCACCGAAAAAACCAGTGTGGCATTACCAATAACTAACTCAAAAGCTACTATTGCATCATCAAGAATACCAGTACCAGGAACAGTACCTACGGCATCAGCAGCACTAACTCCCGGATACATTCAACCCACTGCTCAACATCCTGCTCCTCAAATCGCACAATCAACTCAAGTCGCACAATCCAATGTGGATTTAGGTAGAGCCACCCGTGGTGGTAGAAGCTACCTGGGTGTTGCTGCTAATATTGGTATCGAGCGGGGGGAATCATCTTTAGGTGATGGTAATTTTGCACTTGTTAGCAAAATTGGTTTGACCAATACCTTCTCAGCCCGACCTGGTGTTGTGTTTGGAGATAGTACCACCATTCTCCTTCCCGTCACCTATGACTTTTCTTTCTCCCAACCCAATGATATATTTAATGAACCCTTACCTGTTTCTCCTTTTGTGGGAGTAGGTGCAGCTATTAAAACCAGCAATGACACTAAAATTGCTCCTTTGGTAACCGTTGGGATTGATGTACCGCTCAATCAGCAATTTACCGCGACAGCTTCTGTTAATGCAGGATTTTTCGACAGAACTGATGTGGGTGTTTTGTTAGGAGTCGGTTACAACTTTAGTGGTTTTTAGATTCTGAATAGCTTGAGTTTTGAGTCAAAAATTTTCATAACTCAAAACTCAAGTTTCTAACTGAGTTTTACCTGTGGTTCTAATTCCTCTAATGTTGGACGCACGCACAAATATAGTAATGGACCAAATAGAGGAATCACCGCAAATAACCAGAATAGCTGAGAATTTTGCCAACCACGACGGGCGATGTCATCTCCCAATATGGTGGAAAATAATAAACTAAGTAAGCAGAAATCTAAACTCATAACATGAATAAAACGGTTAGTTTGAAACTGTTGAACAAAATTTCCCCAATTTCCATTTAAACTATAACCGACTAAGAAAGCTGCACCTAAAGTTAGTAAAATACCAGTTACCCGCGAATCTAACAACTTGAGAAAGAGGTTCTTTTTACCCACAAATTGCTGATTAGATTCTCTTAATGCTAAATATGGTAATAACGCAAATGCACCCAGTCCAAAAGATGCACTTGCAAATAGCCAAGCAGGTATTTTCTGACCTCTACCATCAATAAATAGGATAGCGCTGTACGCTAAAGGCCAAATACCCATAATATTAAATAGGGCAATAACTAAGGGGTTAATACCTTGCCATTGACCTGTAGACAAGTTTTTAATTAACTCAAAAGTATCAGGTTGATCGGGAGGAGCAAGAAGCAAAGCATAGGAGAGAAATCCTACCCATAAAAACCCCAAGATAAATTTTCTGACCATGAATAACCTGTTAACTAAACGCAAATGTAAGGTAATCTGCTGCTGCTGTCACCACAGCGATCGCACTTTCATAGTCTAAACGAGTTGGACCCAAAACGCCTACACTGCCTACAGGTATAGAACCACGACGATAATTAGAAGTAATCAATGTACAAGTGCGGATAGGTTCTAAAGGATTTTCTGCCCCAATGCGGACTGTTACCTTAGACTTGAGCAAATCTTCAGGCTCCTCTGCCTCAAAGATTAAACGCCATAATTGGTCTTGTTCTTCTTCCAGAAGATGGATAATAGTTTGCACTTGCTGTAATTGGGAAAACTCTGGTTGACGTAAAACCTCAGCCACACCGCGAACCATAATTTGTGTAGTTGCGGGAGCGCGACGAGTTAATTCGGCTAGAGATTTTTTTATGTATTCACCATAACGTTGAAAATCTTGATCTAATTCAGTCCAATCCAGGGTAGCTAACTCTAAAAAACTTCGACCTCGTAAATGACTATTCAAAAAATTAGAAACAATATGTAACTCCCGATCAATCACCTCTGGGTCAGGTTTTGTATCTGGTGATTGTAATGGAGCATCGATTAACTTAGAATGAGTTTCATAAGCATCTGTCACCACAATTAGCATAATGCGACCAGATTCAATTTGCATTAATTGTAAATGTCGCAACGTCGTGGTATTGTTTTGTGGCATAGTAATTAAGCTAATACAGCCACTCAAAGTTGCTAAAATCTGTGCAGCACCTTGCAACAAAGCTTCCAAACTACAATTTTCTCGGTGCAGACGGTTCTGGAGTGCTGCTTCTACCTCTTTAGCTAAACTTTCTGAAGGTTTAATCAGATTATCTACATAAATGCGATAACCAGAATCAGAGGGAATTCTACCCGCAGAAGTATGAGGTTGATAAAGTAATCCAGATTTTTCTAAAACGCCCATGACATTGCGAATAGTGGCTGAACTCACACCTAAGTCAAACCCTTCAATTAGCGCTTTAGAACCAACAGGCTCTGCGGTAGCAATGTAATGACGTACAGTTGCCCAAAGTATATGCTGTTGTCGATTGGTCAAATGGACTTGCATCATGGGATGTTGTACAAAAAATGAATTTTCATGGTCGAAAAAGTCTGTGTGTTTAGACACTCAAAAAATTAAATATTAATTAATTTACAATAGCAAAGTATATGCTTTTATTATAGTAAGTGACTTAGAAATGATCCTGGGTTATTTTGAGAAGATTTAAGCTACAAACTTGACAATAGAGCCAAAAGCTGTTAAGCCTTTGAATATTACCTCCTTTTCGGTATTATCCCATAAAATTATATCATAGTTTGTATTCTTACATACAGATTTTTATTAAGAATTTGGTATAAAGTTCCTGCTTCTGACTCTAAGGAATAGTAGGGGCGTATTGCCATACGCCCTTACTAGGGTGTACTATAAACAGAGGCAAAGTATATCCAGTTAAATTAATACTCAGGAACAGAAGGATCAACTAATTGAGAGTAAGCAGCAATACCACCTGAAATATTCTTAACGTTTGTAAATCCTTGAGCTATTAACCACTGACACATTTGAGCAGAGCGAACACCGTGGTGACAAAGTACTAAGGTTTCAACATCAGGTTCAAAGTGGTTCCGAAATTCCTCGCTCCATTCAGCAAATTGACTTAAAGGGAGATTGGTAAAACTTTCAATGCTAGCTATATTTACTTCTTGGGGTTCACGTACATCTATTAACTGTATCTCCGAATCCCCCGAAGACAGACGTTGTGCTAGTTCCTCTACACTAATTTGGCTCAGGTTCCCAGTCATTTTTTTCAATAATCAATTAATGATTCTAATTATGCTACAGAAATTTATCCTAGTCATGAAAAACTCCACGTTCCTGTAAATAAGCCTCAAAATCCTTTCCTTTCTGGACAATGTTCTCAATATCTGAGTCAATCATGTCTTCAGCAAGATACTTAGCTTGGGCAATAATAACGCTATGATGTGTAAACATATCATCTGATAAACAGTCAAACTGCACCAACAAAATGTCAATCAAATTAGAGAAAAGTGTAGGAACTTTGAGAATACCAGATTCACCAGCATTGTAAATATTTTGCAGCAGGTAACACCAATGATTTAATGCTCCTGTATCATTATTATTGGTGTACCATCTAATAAAACAAAATTGAAACTCACTTAGAAAAGCCGACCTATCACCACCATGAGTGTTAAATAAAGCCTGTTCAAAGCGAGTCTGTTGTTGGGACAAATCACCAGAGTGATCAAAAACTGTTTGGGTTGATGAGTCCAAATCAAGGATGAGGGAAAAGACACCAGGATTAATGTAGTTAGTCAGTTTCTCCCATATTTCCCAAGAATTATGGTTATAAGCGATTAAAACCTGACTCATCGCTCCTCCTAAAGCTAATTTTTGGTAATGGGTTGTATTTTCTGGTTCATCGTCTTCAAATTGCTGGGAAGCATGGTTAAAGACTTTCACTAAAACCTGGTTTGGTTCTAAATAAGTCCAAAAGCCTTTAGATATTTCATCAACTTCCACGGACACATAATGAAGCCCAGGTATAACTTGCTGAAAGCCTCGAAAACCACCTTCAATCTGATAATTATCTGTATCTATCTGTACCTTTTCTTTTGGTATATCACGGAGGATAATCCAGGCAAACTCTGTATTCATATAGTTTTTGAGTATATATATCTAAATCTTATTTTTTTATTTGCTTTTATTAGTCTTCTTAGACAATTTGGTGCGGATTTGTTGATTTACTTGTTGGTTCAAGCTTAATACAGCCTGTAAAAATGCCTCTCTAGAGGTGTATCCTTCGGCTTTACCAACTTTCTGGGCTGCTTGTGATTTTTCTTCATCTGTCTTCAAGTGTTCATAATCTCCCTGTGATTTTTTAATTTGTAACAGTATTTTTGCTAATCGTAACAGCTTTTCTTGTTCTTGTGGTCGTTGGAAGTTTTCTATCTTGATTTTATTAATTGCATCACAAAGTCGATCAACATATTTAGCACTTTTCCAAAGGGCTGTGCCCACATTTTGACTATGATTAATTTGCTCGACTGCGAAACCTGTTTGCTCATTGATTGACTGCAAATACTGCTGATTAGTAACCGATATGCCTAAATTCATCTGTTGATTAAGCACTACGTGTTCCACTGCTCCGCCTGTGTGATAAGCTTCATTAGCAAATACAAGTGCCATGCTACGCAATCTGTGTAACTCGATAGTTAATTTATTTAGCTTCTGTGATGGTTCCTGATTTTTTTCTCCTGTTTCTTTGATCTCTTGTTTGATATGCTCTATTTTTTGCAATGTCTGATCAACTTTTTCTAAATACTCTTCATATAGTCGGTTGCTAGCTTGCATCTCCGCATCTGGATTAGTCTTTTTAATATAATTAGTCCGATCTTTAATTCTTTTATCAAGATTTATAACCCCTTGATTTAACTCATTAATTTTCTGCTCCATTTGGATATTAGCTTGTTTGTATAGGGTATCAACTTCTATCAAGCGGGATATAATTTTTAATCTTTCATTCTGATTCTGAATACCATTGACTATTTTTTGTTTATATTTTTTCCACTGTTCATCAGACATAAAACGTCTTATTTTCAGCAAGGACATGACATCTTGAATTGCTTCCGTAGAAGTTTTGCCCCTGGGGGTCATTTGCGATGCTGTTTTTTGTTTATCTTCTTGTTTTTGTTCTTTTCCGGCGCCAACAGGCATATGTCCAGTTGTATAAACATTCGTATCAAAAACAGTACCAGACTCACTACCCCACTTTTGGCGGAAAAATTGGTTAAATAGCTTCAATGCCTTGATTTCCACCGATTGTTTGCCATCAGCATCAAAAGTTACGTCGTAATCAGATGTCAAATCATTACTTCCCGGAGCTAAGACTTTGAAATCCTCACCTGTCAGGTTTTTCTTGACTTTATTGATAATATTTGCTACTTCTTGTGTGCGGAAAGCAATGATTTGCTTCATTATTTGCGGCTGACTTAAGTATGTTGCTTTTATTTTTTTCCAATCATTGTTTGCTTTCCGAATCAAACCCTCTATATCTTTTTTGCTCAGATTTTCCAAATCACCAAGTATCTCACCTTCATTGGTTTCTCCGGTAGGATTGATTTTGCCCTTAACGTAGACAGTTTCTTGAATACCATCTTTTTGCTTAACTACAAGTTCAAGTGAAATCATCTTATACTTGGACTTAATCCGTTTTAGTCCTTTTTTGACTACTTTAGCAGATGCATTCTCATTCTTAATCAATCCCTGAGCTTCTGCTAAAGCCTGAGACAGGTCATCTTGCTTTTGTTGTGGTAATCGCTGATCAGACTTACTATCTATGGGTTGCTGATTCTTACTACCCTTAACTTTTTGCTGATTCTGTCCAAAACCAAATTTATCTTTAACTTTATTACCAAACTTATCAAACTTATCTTGAACAGCAGTTTTCTTCTTAGCACCCCAATCTTTAGCTTTTTCCAATTGATTATCAAAACCCTTACCCAATTTACTCTGCTTAAACTTATTTTTAGCCCTTTCCCTCAGTTGGTTTGCTTTATCCTGCACCTTCTCTAGTTGCTTACCAGGCCATTCCTTCGCTTTATCAATCTTATTATTAAAAGCTTGCCGCTGCTTCTCCAACGCCTCTAATTTTTGATTAGCAGCATCATTAACCCTGGTTAATGCCTTACCAGCTTTAGTATTTAAAACCCGATTCTTTTGTTTATCAGCAGCTTGATGAACAGCCTGGTTTTTCTCATCAAACCACTTTTGACCCGCAGCTTTTTTATCCTCAACAAACTTCTTCCCAGCCTGATATTTCTCCTGAGCCTTATTCTTAAAACCAACTACTTTCCCACCAAATTTACTCTTTTTAAATTTCCCACCAATTTTATTAGCAACCTTTGCACCCTTATCAATCACCCAATCCACAGCCTTAACTATAGGTTGACGGACTTTTTGAATAATACCTTGAATCTTTTGACTAATCCCACCCAAACCTAATAAACTAGCTAAGAAACCTAAAGCCACTGGTAAAGAACGAGCTAGAGCATTTTCAATCGCTTGAGTAGCTTGTCCAACCGCTCCCCCAGCTATAGCTGTGACTGAATCGACCACAGCATTAATCAGGTCAGCAATCTGTTGAGCACGTTCCATAAAGAACCTGACCACATTAATAATCATCTGACAAGCTTTGACAAAAGCTGATGCCGGAGTCAACATACTCAACACTAACTCTACCCCAGCTTGGACAATAGTGTTCATGACAAAATCTTGAATGCCATCCATCACCATTGTTTTGATATCACCAATTTTATCTTGCAGTAGATGCCAAATTCCCACTAATCCCTGGGTAGCTAAAATCTTAAATGTCTCTTCACCCTTTTCCAAATAACCAACTTTTTCCTCACCTAACTTATTCACCGCTTGACCACGGATGAATTCATAATTTAATCCTAATACTTGAGTCACCAAACTAAATACACCCTTCAAATCAAAGCTCTCTGGCATTTGAATTCCTGACTCACCCAAAGTCCCAGTCAACCAACCAATTACTCCCATCTGGAGATATTTACCAATGTTCTTGACAAAATTCAAGAAACCTTGTTTTACGGCTTGAATTAAATTACTCAAAAATTGAATGGGGTTTTTCAGGATATCACCCACTGCTGCTGCGGCTCTTGCTAATACCTGCATCAGCATTTGCGTTAATTGAATAATAGTCTTAATTACTCCCGCTACCAGATCAAAAGCTTTAGCAAATAAACCTTTATTTGCCGCTTTCATTTCATCTATTCGCGCATCAACTGTTTGCAAACTCTCTTGATATTTCTGTGCTAAAGTGTTAATTAACTCGCCTTCTTTATCATTAACACTCTGCTGCAATTCATCAAATTTACCTTGAATATCTGTAGCGGCTTCTTGACCAACTGCTTGTAAATCTTGTGGTAATTGTTGGACATATTTCTGGATTTCTTGTTTACCATTAGTGATGTCAGTTTTAGCTTGAGTTAAACCTTTACTAATAATTCCTACTACATTGTTAATAACATCATCCATCTGTTGGATATAAAGTTTTCTACCCTCTTCATAAAAGATATTTACCTCGCTAGGTAGACCCATAAATTGGTCTGCTACCCACTGAGCTTTGCCTGTTAAGCCGCCATAACGCGCATCTTTATAGGCATTCATTTGTTTTTCAATATAATCCTCAAATGCCTTCTTAGCCTGACCTGCTCCTGTATCAAAGGCTTGTTGAACTTGACCATCTAAATTGTCGAGAGTTTCTTGAACTTTAGTTTTGGTATCTTCATAGATTTTATTAATATCACCAGCCACTTTTGTCCGGGCTTGCTCATCTTTACCCTTAGCACCTACTTGCTGATTGGATACCTGACTCAAATTTTCAGTTTTTACCGCTTGCATTCCCTGTAAATTCTGTTGTGCGGTAGCTTCGGCGGTGGTTTTCGCGGTGGTTAGTAAAGTTTGCTCTTGCTGACGATATTGGAGTGGAGATTGTTCGGCGCTAGTCTTTGCTTCTTTTTTGGCAGTCACTACACCTTGAAAATCTGGTTCATTAGAATTTGCTAATTGCTCATCTGTTATTTTGGCATCAGCCATTTGTTGGTCGAGTTTTTGACTGTCTTCTTGGAGTGGAGCTTCAACTTCGTTCTGTCCCTTGGCTTTCGGTACTGCTTTTTCAGCATTAATATCCGATGGTGCTACTCCTGGTTCCGGTGCGGGAATGGGTGTAACGGGTTTGGTTTCAATCCCACTGGTGTTTGGTGCTTCTTGGGTTTTCTCTTCTAATGGGTCTTGAGATTTCTTCTGTTCATCTTTAACTTTGCCACTCAAATCACCTTTAACTGAATCCAGTTGATTATTATTTTTGAATTCATCTGCTTCTTTCAAATTTTTGGGAGCCATATCCGCGATTCGCTCCATCAATTTGGCTTTGAAGGTAGCAGAGTCAAATCCGGGACTCTCTACTTGACCCATGTCTCCCACTTGATTCGCTTGGGCTTTACTTGGGACTTCATTCGCTGGAGGTTGAGCCGCAGCTTGAGCTTCTTGAGCTTTACTTCCTGCGGGGGGATGTTTTTGTTGTTGTTGTGCAACTCCTTTGACTTTGTGGATGACTTCTTGATATCCTGGGTCATTTGCGGCTCCAGTCGGAGCTTTTGCTCCTTTGCTGGTACTAGCTGGGGTTGCAGTACTGCTATGACTTTGATTCTGTTTTCCTGTAGATACCCCACCAGCTTTAGCTGTGGTTAGTGAATTTTGTGTTTGCTGATCAGATGCTGGAGAAGATGTTTCTGCACTGCTTGGTTCTGGTTGCTTTGCTGTCAGCGCACCTTCGGCGTTTGGTTGATCAGAATTTTCTAATTGCTCATCTGTATTTTTTACCTCACCAATTTGCTGGTCATTTTTCTGACTAGATGGTTCTGGCTTGATTGGTGCGGCGAAATTATATTTTGTCTCTTGTTCAGGTGTTTGTTGTTTGGACTGGATAATTGATGTTGATTCTAATGATGGGGTCAACAGGGATTGTTTTTGTATTTTATTTGACTTTGGTCTGACATTAGTCCCTGATTTGGATGGAACTGCACCTGTTTGTTGTACGACATGGGTTAATTCATGAGCTAATAATCTTTTCCCATCATCTGCGCCAGGATTATACTTCCCGGCACCAAAGTAAACATCATGACCAGATGTGAATGCTTGTGCGCCTAACTCTTGGTTCATCTGTACTGAAGAACTATCTGTATGCACTCGCACTGCACTAAAATCTGTACCAAAACGCGGTTCCATAAAGGAGCGGGTTTCTTCGTTTAATGGTGTTCCCCCTCCGGTTTGACTCGCTAAACGACTTTCGAGATTTGGTGTTGCTGTTGATGCATTATCTTTTTTTGAGAGTTGGACGGCAGGTTTTACTGGTAAGTGTCCATCTGGACGCCTCCAGAAGGATATCATCTGTCTTTGAATCGGACTTTCTTGTTCCTGAGTCTGAATTGGTTCTTTTTGAATGGTGGGTACGTCCATTGACATCACCCTTTCTGCCATTGAGTCTGCTTCTTGCTCGTATTTATCCCCTGGTGTGCCGATAGTTAATTTCGCTTGCCAACGGGGAGGGCTGTGCTGGAAATATTTTGGTTGTATATTTGGATGTTGGATAATTCTGGTTCTAGCTGTATGGTCATTTACTGGGCTAGATACTTCGTTCGTTTTCGCTTCTAACTCTTGATTCTGTTTTGCTTCTGCGGTTTGAATTATTTTCGCTAATATCGAGTCAGATGCATAACTGGAATCAGCTGATGTCTTTGGTGGTGTCGATGTATTGTTGTTTAACTCTGGATGGACACTAAAAGAGTCGGTTTTGGATTTCTGCTCATGAGCATCAGTATGGACAGATGATTGTCGTGAAGAATCTTTTTTATGTACTCTTTCGCTGCCCATACTTCACCTCACCTTTGTTTTCTCGTCACTAAGTCTTTGGAACTTTGTTACAGGTATACTGTAATTTACTTAGATAATTATTTTTGGTAAAATTATCATAACTATATTTTATTGTTCTAACGTAAAAGTCACATAAATTAAATATCGCATTTCCGAATTTATCACCTCCAACAGGCGTTTATACCATCCCTCTCTTCAATCGCCAGCGTAACATTTTGACTATGACAGGTTTAACCATAAAAGTAAATTAAAATACCATTATTCACGTAAATAAACTTATAAAACAGAGTAAAAATTTGCTGTATGTCCTGGAAAAAATTTTCCTTTTTCATGCTACAAATGGTTACGAGTATCTTAAAATCAAAAACAGAGCATTTACTTAGGTTTCATGTGAACAAGCAGAGCTTTTTCTTCTCTACAAGACGCTACGCAAATGGTTTCCTAGTAGCTGGTGTTATCGTGCTGCTACTAGTTGGAATGACTGGATTTTATTGGGTTTTCGCTAAAAGTCCCATTTCCATCACTCCTCTTTCTCAACCTGGAGCTACCTTATTTGTTTCTAAGCTAGCTCCCGCTATGGTTTCGTTGTTGGTAAATCCTGACTTGTTGGAAAAATGGGATTGGGTTGGGGAAGTTTCCCAAATCAAAAAAAATTTATTAGCTCAGATTCCCATCAATTATCCACAAGATATTCAACCTTGGTTAGGAAAGGAAATTACTCTGGCTGTCACCAGTTTAGATATTGACCGTGACCCAGACAATGGACAGCAACCGGGATATTTAATGGTACTAGCAACTACACAACCAGAAAAAAGTCGCGAGTTTCTGAAGCTGTTGTTTTCTAAACGCGCTTTAGCTGGAGCAAATTTAGCTGTGGAACAATACAAAGGTGTGAAGTTGCTCTCTGACCATCAGCAGTTAGTATCCACAAACCAAACTCCTGACGATTTAGCTGGTGCAGTGGTGGGAGATAAATATGTACTATTAGCAAATGATGAATCTGTCCTACGAGCCGCAATTAATAATGTCCAAGCACCACAAATAAATTTGCTTGGTACTGCTAAATACCAAAAAGCTATTCAACAAATACCTCAAAATACTTTAGCTACGGCTTTTCTGAATTTACCCTTAGTATCCCAATGGCAAGGTTTACCACTGTCAGCCACTAGTTACAATCGCCAGTTAATTTCTCTAGTCTTTAAACCCAAAGGATTGCTAGCAGAAACTACCTTCTTAAGTACATTACCAGTTATTCCTCCTTCTTTACCAAGTTCTCAACCTATAGCAGCATTAAAATATATTCCTGCGTCTACAGGTCTGGTGATTGCTGGCAAAAATTTACGTAATTTAGGTAATAGTAATTTAGGTAAATTCTGGGAACAAACGGCTACAACTATTTATGGTTCTCCGGAAGATGCAACTTCTCGATTAGTAAAACCCTTACTAGATATACAAAAACGTTGGGGTTTTGATTTGTCAGCAGATATTTTTCGCTGATCACTGGAGAATATGCACTGGCTTTATCACCGAGTCTAAATCAAACCAGTCCTCATTGGGTTTTGGTAGCAGAAAAATCACCACAGTTAGCAGCAGGTGTAAAGCATTTAGATGCAATCGCCTCCAAATTTAATGGATTTAATGTCAGTTCTCTCAACTTAGATAAACACAAAATCACCGTTTGGAATGATTTACAACCTGATACCCAAGATGATAAATCCTTAAGAGTAGAAGCAAAAATCCAAGGAGCATATACAAGCTCAGATAATTATCAAATTTTTACCTCAGATTTGGAAACAATGCATGAAATCCTCAGCAATCCTGAAAATTCTTTAATTAACAATTCTCAGTTTCAAGATAGTATCACTGTTTTTCCCCAACCTAATCAAGGATATATTTATATAGACTGGAAAAATAGTCAAAAAGCTTTAGAGCATCAATTTCCCATCCTGAAATTTGTAGAAATCATTGGTAAACCACTGTTTAAAAATATGCGATCGCTTACAGTTAGTAGTTATGGTAGTGATACTGGATTTCTCAAAGGCGGTATTTTTGTCCAAATGCAAAACATTTTTTAGTGCCTAGTATACTGCTCATAACCAATAATTGAGATAACTGAATCGGTGTTGAAAAAACATTGATTCAATACTTTTTTCAATGCTGTTTGTTTAATTGCTTTTCATATTGAGAAACTAGTTCAATTGCTTGAGCTAAAGGAGTAGGACGTGTGTAAAGTAATTTTTGTGTTTGTTTTGCCAGGGTAACTAAAGTGACATTTTCAATCAATCCCTTGGCTTGAGCTTTCGCTTCCAGGGCTGATAAGCGTCCGCGTAATTCACGACGAGTTTGCAGAAGATGGTTATTGTTTATATCCGCTTCTTCTATTGTGGTTATGCATTCTTTGGCTTTGAGCAACCAATTATCTAAACCAATTATAACTGGATTAACTATACCCTCCTGATATTTAGTCTCTAACCTAATCAACCATTGACTTAGTGCATCTATTTGTACTTGGGTTAATGGTGTTGGTCTGATGGAGTTATCCACAATTTTCTCTTGGGTTTCGGCAAAAATTGCCAAAGATTTGGTGTAGATGATCTTTAATTGTTCTAGCATATCTTGAGCGATCGCCATTTTTTCCCGCACCTGAATTTTTTGTTTAGCAACCTGTGCTAAAGTCGAGCGCACCTGGATTAACATTGGTTCTATTTGCTGTTCCCAATTCTCGCTTACACCCAGAGGGTCTTGCTCTATATGTTGGTATTGGGAAGTAACCACTGCTTTTAGCTGAAGTAATTCAGCGTTTTGATCTTGATTGAGTGATACAGCTAATTTTTCTAACTGTTGGATTTGTGCTTGAGCGTTGACCAGGGTTTCATCTAACTTAGACCAAGCTGCATCCACAGCTAGAACAGCATCTCTAGCGACAGAGAATGTATTAGTCATCACTTGGAGTAGTTGGTCAGGAGTAACTTTATTAACCGTTTGGATGACAGTTAATAACTCCCTCTGAGCTAAAGGTGTTTGTACCGCAGGTAATTGGATAGAACTACCTGTCAACATTTGTTTAATTTCCTCAATTTTCTGCTGTGACCCCAAAAAAGGTAGTAATTGCTGCCGCATAGTACTAGCTTTATTGATGGTTTCTACTAATAAATCCAGGTATTGAAATAAATCATTCATTGCTGCTAGAGTCTGGTTTTACCTTAGTAGCTGTTACCCCAGTTAAAGCTACCGTGGTAAATCCAGGAGTACCACAAAGACGCTGATATGTGGGTAGCTCTTGGAGGTCAAGCAGATTTTGACTAGCAAGTTGGATTTTTTGTTTCCAAGCGGCTAAAAGTTGATCAATTTCATCTATCATAGAATTTTAAAATTCCCAAAATTCCCAGTTCCACACAGCCTATTTTAAGGTAGAAACACGGCTAGCAGGAGTGGGAAAAAGAACTTTAAATCCAGACTGACGCTCTTTGATTGGTTCTGGAGCAGAATCCCATAGGCTTTCATAATAAAAGAAAGCTACACCCAGTCCTCTTTGTTGAACAGCTCGCACCTGAGACTGAATTTGGCTCATCGGGACTGGATTATTCCTTAATCCAGCCATGATACCTATACCTGTAGGAATAATTTGTTGTGCTGTCTGTATTTCTATTCTAGAAATATTATCAGTGAAACTTTGTAAATCTGGACGATAAACTTGGACAATTAGTTCATCTACTATATGCATTTGTACCCAAAGCAGCCAATCTTGGAGTTGAAATTTATAAGCAAAATCATAATAATTAGGAGAAACAGAGAAAATCGCTTTGGGTTTTTTTGACTTGACAGCTTGGTTAAGTTCTACCATAAAATCTGTAATTTTATTGGCTCTCCAACTCATCCATTCCATATCTTGATAATTATCTGGAGCTTTTTTCTGAGTTTCTTTTGTATATAGAGCTAGTGTATATTTATCGTAGCCAAAATCCCAAGGTAAACTCATATGATTATCAAACTGAATGCCATCAGCATCATATTGAGTCATGACTTCGACCACCAGATTGGTAATAAATTTTTGTACTTCGGGATGAAAAGGATTCAACCACATCACCTCACCAGCAGCAGTGATAGAAGTATCACTTCCATCCTTTCTTTCGGTAAACCAATCAGGTTGATTTAACGCTAATTCTGAGGTAGGTGGTGCCATAAAACCAAATTCAAACCAGGGAATTACCAGTAAATTGTGACGATGAGCTTGGTTAATCAAGTCTGCTAAAATATCATGACCATCCGCACCTTTGAGGACAAAGGGTTGAATATTTATACTTTTAGCCACAGCACTAGGATACATCACATAACCAGAATTCCACACCACAGGGTAAATTGTATTGAAGTTTAGTTTTTGTAGTTGAGTAACAGCTTCTTGTACCTGAGAGCGATGTTTCAGAGTGTCAAAATCATTATTTGTCATCCACACCCCACGAATTTCTGGACGTGCTACCTGAGCATTAGCTGGCTGAAAACCGTTTATGACTAATACGGTAACGAATGATAAGAGGAAAAGTAATGAGAGCAGAGACTTGAGCAGTTGCCGTCTACAGAGCTTCTTTTTAACCATAGCAGTCGATAAGTAGGTAGGCTAATATTTTGCCATGAGTGGATAGTTTTTGCGATTTTCCTGATTCTTAGACGGAAAATCCCTATATCTCGTTCCCCATGCAGGTTATAAGACTAAAATATTGATAGTGTTATTTAATTGACAAAGGTTTTCCATTCCTCGATTAAAGAGGGTGGGATAGATAAAATAATGCTTTTTCCACTGCTGGTGGGAAGAGTTAATTTGAGGGGAATTTCTATTTGCAATTGAGATAAAACAGACTTGATATCATATTCTCCCACATTTGCTAGGGGTGGTGTATTCTGAGAAATTTCGTTAGAAATATCCTTCGCCTTGAGAGTGAGTCCCAAAGATGTTGTCAAGGCTAATGGTTGAGAGTGATTTAATTCCACTGCACCGGGAAAACCAATTAGTCGTAGGGAAACCGTGGCACTACCTTCCGGATGAATGCGCTTAAAGATGATTACTTGCCAAGATTTTCCAGTTTGATCACTTATCGTTTGTCGGATTTGGTAGAGCATCTGTCCTGAATATTCTTCGATTTGCATCACGACAGCAAAAGCGGGTAAGGAATTCGAGACAACTACTAAAATACAGATGCAAATAGTCAGAAACCAGCGCACAGGATATATTTTCGCTCCGTTAAAGCCAAGACAAATGGAGTTCTTTCTTAAATTTGTCATAAATTTAACTAAAATATCTGGGAATTCCAGAGTCAAAATTTTAATCTATCTAGTCAATTAATTAGTAGTGATCAATTCTCCTGCTGCTTTCCATCCGGCAAAGCTAAGTGGAAAACCTTGAACATTCTCATAACCCAACAGATGCAATGTCATCACTCCCATTGCTGTTCGATAGCCAGAAGTGCAATACAACACGACAGGATGATCATGTTGAATTTTATCCAAACTATGAGTCAAGGTTCGCAGTGGAATATTTATTGCTTGGGGTATATGTCCTGAGTGATACTCAGATGGTTCTCGCACATCCACTAACATGGTTTGAGAATTATCTAACAGGGTTTTTAAGGCTTCGATACTGGTGATTGTATAATATCCTGATGGAATTGAAGTTAAAAATTGCTCAACTGCCGATTCCAAATTGACGGGTTTTTCAGACATAGTTTGCATTTTTTCTGGAAAGATTTGTCTAGTTTCTCTGAGATTTGCTGCGAACACTGAGTTTTGCCCAGTGCCAACCAAAAAACAAAAACATAGTGTAATTCCTAACAATATCCTCTGGATTGACTTCACCCTCATCATATTTTCATAAAATACCTGCTCAAAATAATTATATTGATTTAGAAATGCGATCGCATCCCTCTATTGAAATAAATCTAAAAATCTGTAGCAATGAACAACAATAGTATAATTTGCTCTATAAACAAATTTAGATAGGAGTGCTGACACCAATGGGGAAAGGAAGGTTAGAAGCGTTCAGCGATGGTGTATTAGCTATCATCATCACCATTATGGTGTTGGAATTAAAAGTCCCATATGGAAGTGATTTAAATGCACTACGTCCCTTAACACCAGTATGTCTAAGCTATATACTTAGTTTTGTTTATATAGGAATATACTGGAATAACCACCATCACTTAATCCAAGCAGTTCGTCGGGTTAATGGCAGTATTCTATGGGCGAATATGTTATGGATAGATGGTTGGAAGTACCTTGCTATTTAGTTGAAGAAATTTCAGTTTATAGGGTTAGCCATGACAATATATATCTGTTATTATGAGACATAAATCACACAAACTCAACATTGTCCTACCATTTCTTCAGGTGTCATTAGCTCATAAATTAAAACCAACATTTTAATGATTTCACCAATCGAGCGAGTTCCTTTCTTACAATATGTAATACCAGGATGATCAAGCCTAGAACTTGCAATAATCAAAAAATCTGCATCTTGCGTGAACAATACTCGCTGTGTTTCTTGAATAAACATTAACTGAACTTCATCAGATTGGGTGCGTAATCCCACACTGTTGGTTGTTGTCACGTCAATTCCATAACGACGTAAACCCAATGCAATCGCTGGATCAATATGTTCATCTAAATGAAAGCGAATTCGTTCACTCATTTCTCAACTGCTTGAGTTTTTCTTGAAGAAGTGAGGGTTGATTTTGCTTCAACACCTCAACTGATTTTCTTCTTCTCCTGTTCGCTGATCAATCTCATTCCGGTGATCAAAATAATAAGCCATTGCTGCATAAACAGATGCTATTGACAAATCATACTTACCAGCAATCTCTATTAAGGAATACCCCAGCTTTAAATGCATTATTGCTACATCCTCTACAGTAATACGAGTAGCAACAATTCGAGGTTTCCCACTTCGTATATCATCAGCAATCTCGATATATTCCTGGCTAACTAACTGCATTAATTAATCTTCCACATCTGGTTGATAATTTAATCATACAGCATATCACAGATAAATGAGGTACAGATACAATTGTAAAACTATTGTGGAGCAGGCATCTTGCCTGCCATTGTGTAAGTTTATATTGATTTTTCAAAAATTCTCTCAAGGGAATGACTTATAACCACCAAATTACCAAAGATAATTGAGCTACAGTGATTAGTATCCAGAACGTACATGGTTAAAATTCAGTCACGCACCCGTTGCAGAGGGCGCATTTTCAGCGTCCCTCTACAGGATATAATTATTATTTTGGAAGTTTAGGTGGACACCAGAATAGGTTTTTGCTGGATATCCCCAAGGATTCCAATATACCTTTCATTATCTCTGTACAGTACATCCAATGTCCTAAGTCGTCATACATCCGATCAGGATTGAATTCGACATTGTAATGTACTACATTACTCAGGTCTTTAAACTCATCCGAAGATTGGGGAGAAAGCAGTAGTAATTTAAATGGTTTACCCTGACATTCTGTTTCTAATTTGCTCACCAAATCAACTACACCACTCCGGTCGGCAATACCTGTCCGCACAAAAAGCACTTCATCGCAGTGTTTGAGAACATACCAAAACCTCTCTGAGCGTGCTGTATACCGAACGCGCATCCGTTCATATACAGGTGACATATCGTTAACCGGGTCGTCTGTATCTTCGACTTCATGAGCAAAGGAAAGTCCTGTCCACTTCTGATGGTAAATTCTCCGGATTAAGGCATCGTAGTGCAATAACGCCGGATTCCACATATCATGAAAACGATTGACGATCGCATCGGCAATATCTCCAATCTTGGTAGTCCGGGTCAAATCAAAAGGAAAAGCCGTGTCATACTCCATTTTGTACAACATCATCCGCACTGCACAGCGATCGCCAAGAGGAAGAATTGCGACTCGACTAATATCTGATAATTTACATTTATATTGAAATCGCACCGCAGACCGAGGAGGTGCTTTGACTCGGCTTTCCAATCCATCCTCACCAATCATCATTGTCCGAAATGGTGTATCTGGATGCAAAGGATCATCATAAACTCCCAATGGCATGGCTTTCAGTGCTTGACGTATTTCCGGCCACATGGGTTGAATGTTGTACTCCTGTTCTGATTCGTTAATCACCAACAGGTGAGGTTCTTGTAAGTTCCCTGGAGTATCTGCTTTTAAAATCCCCAAATGTCCATCATAAAACAACAGTTGTGAGTTGTTTGGTGCAAAGAGATTAAAGGTGGAGATGTATTCCAGGTTTGCACCAGGGGGAATATCTACCGCAGTTTCAATTGTGCCATTCTCCCGCACCGCAAAGTAGGGGAGTATCCCTTTCTGGACATGATTGGCTATATATATACCTGGAATCAATCCTGCTTGACTTTGCAATGCTATTTGCATTTCTTGCCAATCAGGAGCGATGGTATAAGTGTGTTTTGATGAATTAATAATTTGTAGACGCTTTTCTTCAGGATAGGCTAAAACGCGAAAACCCGCTTGATCAAAGTAGACGGGAACTTTATTGTGCTGCTGTAAGCGTTGTTTTTCCTGTGCTAATCCCTTTTGATCAATCTGGAAGAGTTGCAGATTGATAGCTTCATACATCAGTTGATGACCAAGTGTATTGGGGTGAGATGGGTCAAAAGATATTCCTTCTTTCCACTTTCCCTGTCCATTATCCAGTGCTGCTAACCAATCTAATACGGGAACACCCCAATTCACCATCCGGCTATGTGTATCTTTTAATAGCCAGTGATGTTCCGGTGAATAGTCACCATGAGGATAGACTCCACCTAAAATTGGTATCGCTCCCAATTCCCTGGTCATTTTTACCAGTTGTTGTAAACCACTTTCAAATCGTCGTTGTACTGCTCGTCTTTGGTGAGGAGGACAGTAGGATAATCCTTCATTCCCTAAAGACAAAGCAATAATCACAATATCTGGTTGTTCTGGGATGACAACTGCGGGAAATCGAGCAATGGTGCTACCAACATTTGCTCCTGCTTCTGACACATTCACGAGTTCGTGTCCGTATTTATTTGCTAAGGTTTGTCCTAATAACCAAGACCAACCTCGCAATAACCAAGCTTTTTGACCTAAGGCGACAGAGCTGCCAATAACTACTATTTTCAGGGCTTCAGACTCTTTATTTGCAGGTTTTCTAAGCTTAGATTCCTCAGTGTATCCATAGGGATAGGGTTGCACATAACCAAATGCACCATCATCCACCACAATTTTTTTGGTCACAGATGCTATTTCTGCTGGTGGTATCCAGCGATTTGCTCCTAGTACACTCTCCCATTTTATGCTACCGTCCGCACCAAAGCGCACGTACTTGTATTCAATTCTTGAGGAATGAATATTTATATTAGTATCCACCCACCAGATAGGATACTCAGCAGCACTTGTACGAAGTTTGAGACATTTGGTAACATCCCATAAGCCCAATTCGGGAGTAGAACCGACGAGTCCTATAGATTCGCCTGTTTTAGTGTGTGCAATGATTTGGAATTGATACATTGTTCTCCTCCCAATTTAGAAGTACCAAGATAGACAGGAAGGTTAATTTTTTTTAACTGTCTAGATAGTATCACTGAATGGAAGATGGGAAGATGGGGAGATGGGAAGATGGGAAGATGGGAAGATGGGAAGATGGGGAGATGGGGAAGATGGGGAGATGGGAAGATGGGAAGATGGGGAGGTGGGGTGGTCTACTATCAAAATGCTAAAAACCTAGTCAGGGTTGACTAGGTTTTCGAGGTTTCAAAGATTTCAAGTTTCTAAAGTTACTTAAGTAATAGACAATCACTAACTAGGGTTGATATCACAACGAGCAAGTTCAGCATTTTCCTGTTTTTCCGCTTTGGGATTTGGTGTCACCTAAATCAATTAGGCTTTTGACCACTCTCTAAATTTCTGTGCTGAGACTTACTAGGGCTGGTTGACGGGAGACACTCTGCCATTCGCCCATTTAGTTTGTTTTTGGTTGTTTGGTGTCCTACTTTTTAACTTATCACTCAGAAACTAAGATGGACAATTATCTTTACTAAACTTCATCAATTAAATTTACCAAGTCCACATCACTGGATTATCATCAAAATGTTCAGTCACAATCCGCCCAATATTATCAATTTCTGCTAGTTCTTCGGCAGAAAGTTTTACTTCTGTGGCTTTAGCATTCGCGATCGCCTGTTCAGGATAACGCGCACCTGCGATCGCTTGAGTTTGTGGTTGCTCAATTAACCATGCTAATGCCAATTGTGCTAATGTACAGTGATGTGCTTCGGCGATGGGACGAAGTTTTTCTAAAGCTTGATGGGCATGAACAAAGTTTTCTCCTTGAAATAGTTTGTTCTTGGCACGGTTATCTTCAGGGTCGAATTTGTGACCGGGAGCAAACTTACCAGTTAATAATCCTTGTGCTAATGGTGAATAAGCTAGAATCGAAATATGATGTTCAATACAATAAGACATCGCATCTTTTTCTACTTGACGCCAAAACAGAGAATAAGGTGGTTGTAAACTATCAATTTGACCGTATTGAGCCGCTTCGGCTAATTGAGTACCCGAAAAATTGGAAACTCCTATAGACCGAATCTTACCTTGCTCTTTCAGATGATTTAGCGCTCTCATAGTTTCTTCTATGGGCACTATTTTGCTATTAAAAGCACCAGCAGGCCAATGAATTTGGTATAGGTCAATATAGTCAGTTTTCAAGTTTTTTAAGGAACGCTCACAAGCTGCAATCACCTCTTCATACTGCAAATGATTCGAGAATACCTTGGTGGCATATTCCACGCTATCGCGCACATCCGCCACCGCTTCGGCTACAATACGCTCAGAATGTCCTTCTCCATAAACTTCGGCTGTATCAATGGTAGTAATACCAGCTTCATAAGCTGCACGGATGGTTTTAATGGAGTCTGTATCCTCAATTCCCACCCACATTCTCTTTCCAGCTTGCCAAGTCCCCATCAAAATCGGGGTAATTTGGACATTAGATAATCCCAAAATTCGTTTTTCCATTCTTTAACTCTTTCCCAGACTAGTTTTATCTTAACCGTGCCTATTGAAATTTCAGAGTTACAGTCAATGCTGATCGAATCAACTACCACTATTCATGCTCTCAAAGAATGGGCTGTGGCCATAGATGCCTTAGAAGCAGGCCAAACGATTATGCTCTTCGTAAAGGTGGTATTAATGAACATGGAGCGACGCTTCCAAGTTGCTCATGATCAAATTTTGCTTTACCCTACTTATGAGCATCAGCAAGCTTTTATGCTCAAAGCGGAATCTAGTCAATCTTGTTTATCCCGTCACTCCCGGTTGGCATCCTGAAACTGTCCGCATCGGTAGTTGGGCAAACATTACGGATATTATGCCTGTAGTGGATGAGTCAATTGTCAGGATTTACTTCCCTTTCCATATTTGGAATGAGTATTTTATTAGCGATCGCCTGAAATGGAAACCACTTCAACCCCTTTATATCCTCCTGCTAAGAACTTATAAACTATCCCAAGTACAAGAAATTCCCTATATTTCTGAATATGGTGGTTGTAAGTCATGGATTGATTTAACTACACCAATTTCCTTGATTGAATCTGAACCAGTTGTGTCCGATTCTGTTTATATGCAGTTAGTAGAGACAATTCAGCAGATTTTAAGCGGGAGTAAGGATTAGGGAGTTGGTGAGGAGATAAGTTTGTGATTATCTCATAAAACCGTAGTTCTTGATACACCCAATTACAAAAATAATAGTTAACATTAAAAAAAATAGCCACCTAAAAATCTATCCATAGGTTACAGGCATCATCTAATAGGAGTCTGAATTTTCCAGTAATTTACCCGCAAATCATAGCATTAAATTTTCCCAGCCTCATCCTTGAGGCTAGAATTTACCTCACAAGAGTGAGGCAGGTTTTGATCAAAACCTGTCATTATGCAACATAATAACTGCAAAGGAGTTTGCCATGCATCGACAAATGTGCTGGATATCTAAGTCTAATGGTGATGGAGAGAAGATATTACATTTGCAGATTGCACCCAATCAACCTTGGCGTCCTTATACGACGTTTCCACAATTTTCAGTTCCAGACTATCAAATTCCCGGTGGTTCTAAAGGTTGGGCTACCTATCAAAAACTATTGAAAGCAGGTTGGACTTTAGTTCCCAGCATCGGGCTAATGAGTTTGGTAGCAGCCATACTGAATCAAGCAATAGTGTTAAAGTCCTCTAGGCGCACCTTCACCACGGGGATCAGCCGCACCTGCTAAGATGTTATCTGGTGTCACACTAATGGCTTGAGCATTACCCCAAGGTGAAGTTTCCTGAATGGTATGTCCCCGACGGCGCAAATCTGCCAAAGTCAGAGCATCTAAACCCCACGGTTCTACCCGTAATTGATCAGATAACCACTCGTGATGTATGCGTGGTAAGGTGACGGCTGCGTTCATATTCATATTTATAGTTTAAAATCTCTAACAGGTGAACCCCCCGGAAGATGGTAGTGGCATTGAGCAAATTCTAGCTTGATGAAAACTACCACAAACAGGGGTTCGCCAAATCGGTTAGAAAGATAAAAAAATGGATAGAAAATATAAAATCATTAACTATGTTAATTTTTGTTAAAAAAAGCCTCTGTATAAGTAGAGAGTGATTTAGTATGGATATACTTGAAAATCAAATTATACCTGAGGATCAAGTAGAATTTACTGCATTTTGCTCTTTCTAGTCCCTGTTTTGTATTTTGTACAGGTAAATTTCAGAATCAAAGTTAATTCTGATAGAATACTTTGATTTCTTCTACTGTTGAAATTTATGCTGTGTTACATCTTAATCTAAATCATACGTATATACTACAACGTATCCCATTATGCTAACATTTTGAGAGAAATCAAGCAGGCTCTACCAATGAGCCACTTAGATAATTATTGTTTCTAAATTTACAAGAAGTAGACTTAAGGGAAAGAGGCATTGATTTACCTACAAATTTCTTGATAGAATACAAGGGGAATTTTTTAATGATAACTGTCATAATGGCTGCTTACAATGCTGCAAATTTTATTGCTTATGCGATTGAAAGCATACTTAATCAAAGTTTTGCCAATTGGGAATTAATTGTGATAGACGATGGTTCCACAGATAATACCATAGAAATTATCAAGAACTATATTCAATTAGATCAACGAGTGCGACTTATTCAGAGTCAACATATTGGTGTTTGTCAAGCACGTAATATAGGTATTCAGTCCGCAAAATATAGTTGGATTGCAATTATGGACGCTGATGATATTGCTTTACCACAGCGGTTGGAAAAGCAAATTAATGCAGCTATTGCTAACCCTGACGTAGTTGCTTGGGGTAGCTATGTCCAACACATTAGTCCGACCGGAAATATTCTCAGTCTACAAAAATATCTCTATATCCTTGGCAGAATATAATAGTTTGATGGAGCGGGGCGAAATTCCTTTTATAATTCATCCCACCACCATGATGAAAAAGGAAATATTTTTGGCAGCCGGTGCATATGATTTACGATTTCCTGTAGGTCAGGATTTTGAACTGATTAGTCGGATAATTCACTATGAGCGTGTGATTGCTATTCCTGAACCTCTGGTCTGGTATCGAGTGCATTCTCAAAGTTCTTCCATGCAGAAATTCTTTACGCAACAATTACTTTCTAGATGGACAATAGCACGTCATCAAGCTAGGTTAGTAGGTAATTCTCTTCCTGAGCTAAATAAGTTTATCACCGAAGAAAAACAACAATCTTTATGGTCGCTTTGGATACGAAATATCAAACTTTTTGGACAGTTTAATTACAGAAAAGCTGGTTTGTTTATCGCCAATAAGCAGTATCTAAATGGTCTGTTTTATTTAACTTTAGCAATATTAGTTAACCCTAACTATTCGGTTCGACGCATTTGGCAACAGCGACTTTCTCCCGAAGCTCGTCGTCAATGTTAGGATCTCTTTTTTTCCTCTATGCCTAACTTCAGAGCGGGGAGTGTCAATTTTGAACGTATGTCAAGAATCTAATTAAGAAACACAAAATCTACCACAATTCTATCTGCACTAGTGTTAAAGTCCTCTAGGCGCACCTTGACCACGGGGATCAGCCGCACCTGCTAAGATGTTATCTGGTGTCACACTAATGACCTGAGCATTACCCCAAGGTGAAGTTTCCTGAATGGTATGTCCCCGACGGCGCAAATCTGCCAGAGTCAGAGCATCTAAACCCCACGGTTCTACCCTTAATTGATCAGGTAACCACTGGTGATGTATGCGTGGTACGGTGACGGCTGTCGCTCACATCCATATTATATGTGAGTACATTCAGGATTACTTGCAAAACTTGAGTGATGATGGTGCTACCACCAGGGCGCACCCACAACCATCCGCAAACGTCCATTTTCCGTGACGATGGTCGGTGTCATGCTGGAAAGGGGAGTTTTTCGGGGGCGATCGCATTGGCTTCATTCCCTACTAAACCAAAGGCATTCGGGACTCCTGGTGCAACCGCAAAATCATCCATTTCATTATTGAGCAGAATTCCAGTTCCTGGTGTGACTACACCTGCACCAAAACCTAAGTTAATCGTGAAAGTTAAACTAACGGCGTTGCGTTCTGCATCGACAACGTTAAGATGACTGGTTTCGAGAGATTCTTTGGTTTTGAGAAGCTGATTTAATCCTGGTTTTACCTCGGCTGCGGGTCTAGCCACTTGCATCTTAATTTCTTGACGGCGTTTTTCGGCATAACTGGAACTGATCAGTTGTTTTACAGGTACTTTGACAAAATCAGGATCACCTAAATATTCGGCGCGATCGCTGTAAGCAATTTTCATGGTTTCAATCATTAAATGTAATGCATCAGGATGATGCCATCCCCAAGATTTTAAATCAGCATTACCGATGATGTTTAACATCTCTAACAGGTGAACCCCCCCAGAAGATGGTGGTGGCATTGAGCAAATTCTAGCTTGATGAAAACTACCACAAATAGGGGTTCGCCAAATCGGTTTATATGCTTTTAGGTCTGCAAGGGTGATTAAACCACCGTTTTTTGCCATATCTGTGGCGATAGCTTGAGCAATAGTACCAGTGTAAAAACTTTGAGGATTACGGGCAATTGTGGCTAAAGTCCCGGCTAAATCACGCTGGATTAATCTTTCTCCGGGCTGATAAAATTTACCGTTGTGCGTAAAAATATTTTCTGCGGCTGAGTTACTGAAAACTTGACGATTTCCATAAGCTGATAAAGAACGCCAAGTACTTTGAGGATTGAGAGTAAAACCATCTTTTGCTAATGCGATCGCTGGTTTAATCACCTCTTGCCAGGGTAGTTTACCATAACGACGATGAATTTCATACATTCCTGCTACTGTTCCTGGTGTTGCTACTGCTAAGTAGCCTTTGGTACTAGTATTGCCACGTACCTTACCATTGGCATCTAGATACATATTTTTGGTAGCTTTGAAGGAGCACGTTCACGGAAATCTAATGCTTTCATTTCCCCAGTTTTTTGGGAATACATTAATAAAAATCCACCACCACCAATTCCGGCTGAAAAAGGCTCCACCACAGAAATGGCAAAGGTGGTCGCTACTGCTGCATCGACGGCATTACCACCTTGAGCCAACATTAAAACTCCAGCGTCACTAGCTAACGGATGTGCAGAAACAACCATTCCTTGTTTGCTACGTAGGGGTAAAGCAGCTGCTGATACTAGTTGACTACAAAACAGAATACTCAGGGAGAAGCTAGAGATTAGTTGAGTTTTCAGAATGATCCGCATTATGAACACCTTAGATAGTATGGGAGATGGGGAGGTGGGGTGATAGGGAGGTGGGGCTGACTATAATTATGAGGATTTTAATGTTCCTTGATAATTACTTTGGGAATGAATATTTTTTTGCGTATTGTCGTTAATAATGGTTGCTCAATAAAAGAATGAAACAGGCATCCTATCATCAAAGCACTCGCTAAAACAAGCAACTTTAATAAGTCATTTTCAAAGATTGACTGCCAATGCAGTTTAGCAATAAGATTGGTAGTAATGTTGATTACAGAAGCATGGACTAGATATACAGAGTACGAAGCATCACCTAGATATATAAGAAAATTAGGTATTCTAATTTCTCGATTGAAATCTAAAGCAACAGCACCCAGCACAATTAACATGGAAGGAATTCCATAGTAAACAAAGGGAAATTCATACATTGGGGTGAGGTTTTTGGCAATTTGTGTTTCTCCAATACTAGTGGCAGATAATAAATTAGCATTAGTTGAATTTACTAGATATACATCAGCTATAGCCGATAGTGCGAATAAGATAATTCCTAGAATGAGAATTATAGTTCCTTGCTTAACTTTATATTTGGTTGTTATATAAGCGACTAAACAGCCAAAAATAAATTCTAATAGATGTCCACTTAAGATGAATTTAAGAAATAAATTTTCTTCAGGTAAAGTCACGATATTAAATGAATGTAAAGTCCAGTAGAGTAGGATAATAGTTATCCAGATAATAATTAAAGGTCTTAAATATTTGACTCCATAAAAAATCATCAGACCAAAAATCAAATAGAAAAATACTTCATAACTTAAAGTCCAGCTAACATTAACTATGGGAGGACTAGGATAAGGAAATAACGTAAAGGAAGTAATACAAGTGATAAAATTAGGATTTTTCCCTGTAAATAATAATCGAGGAATTAAAATGATCCAATAGACAGGATAAACTCTGATAAAACGTTTTAAAATGAAATCTTTAAGCTTGATTTTGTTACCAATATCATTTCTATGAATATAAAAAATGATAAAACCACTGAGTACAAAGAAAAAATCAACACCAGCATAACCAAAAGTAAAAATATTAGCAAGTAAAACCTGTTGGACATTCTCATGGAAAAGAGCAGTACCATGAACCAGTAGAACAAAAACAGATGCAAGTCCACGGAAAATTTGTAAAAGATTGAGTTTTTTCTGCGAATTTTGACTTTCAGACATTTAATTTCATCCTTAAAAGCTATATATTTAGCATGATTTAAATAGATTTAGTGCATTTGGCGTAACTTTCTTTTTTAACTCTTTCATAAATATCTATCAACTGATGATAGTTAGCATCAGGGGCATATTTAAGTTGATACTTATGGCGAGCTTGATTACCCATTGCAGTCAATTCTTCCTGATGATTGGTCAACCAGTTAATTTTTGCAGCTAGGTCTGTCACATTCCCGGCTTCAAAATGTAATCCATTCACTCCATCCTCGACAATTTCTGCCATACCACCTAATTTTGGGGCTAATACAGGCAATCTAGAGGCAAAAGCTTCGGCAATGGTTAAAGGAAAACCTTCGTACCAAATCGAAGGAAATATTAAACATTTTGCTTGATGCATGAGTCTTAAAACTATAGATTTATCTTGAAAACCTAAAAATTCAATTAGATGTTCTAGACCTGCATTTTTTACCTGTTCTTGCATCTGTTGTCCTTGTCAAGATCACCCACAATTTTTAATGGTGTTGATAAATTATGTTGTAAATAAGCATTAATTAAAACGGCAACACCTTTTTCCTCTGATAACCTACCCACAAATAGCAAATAGTCATGACGTTGATGAGATTGGTCAGAAAAATCGACGGAAAAAGTAAAATTGGGTTTGATATATATTTTCTGTTCTGGTAATCCCGCTTGCACCATTTTCTCTTTTTGAAATTGGGTAAACACAATGTAACCATTTACCCGTTTCTGCCAAGTACCTCTGAGTTGATGCCAGCTATTCATGGTGGCGACAACCGAGCTTTGTAAGCGTGAATTACGGTAACAACCATGTACAATACCAGACCAAGGAATCAGTTTCCCAAAACAATCTTCACAAACCTTACCATCTCGAAATGGTATGGCTTTGGGGCAAGCTAGTCGATAGTTATGAAGTGTTTGTACTACCGGCACTCCATGTTCTTGACAAGCATCATATATGGAAGGAGAGAGCAAGGGAAAAAAATTATGAACGTGAACAACGTCTGGCTGAAATTCATTAATTTTCTGACTAACAAGTTTTTTGGCAGCATAAGAATAGATTGCACCTACGGCTGTGGTCACTTTATCCCAAGCATTTTTAATATCATCATTAGTAACTTCCAGTAAATAAACCTGATGACCATTAACTTCTAACAAAGATTTTTCAATCTGGACTACTCCATCTTCACCACCTGCTAGTTGGTAGCGATTATGTATTGATAGAATTTTCATATGGTTACTTTTGAAGGTATGTCAAGAATCTAATTAAGAAATACAAAATCTACAACAATTATATCCAGACTTGAGATTAGATTTACTCTTGGACAACCAGTTGGGTATAACTAGTTCTTGATCCTACTAGTTTGCGATATGATCTAATTACCTTCTTACGATGATAATCACTGCCAAAAGCGGCTCCTAACATAATACCAGAAGGACTCATGACAAAGGAATAGACAACTACATTATCACTGAGCATGGCAAAAGCCACAGATATTAAACTCAAAAAACTAGCTAGGTGAATATGGGCATTTTCTTTATCATTCTTGTCTGCCCATTTCCAGTTGAACAGAACTTTGATCACTAATATCCAATATCCTAAAAGCCAGGAAAATAACCCCATAAAACCAAAATCATGAAAGATGCGGATGTAGTCGTTATGTGGGTGAGCAAATTCTGGTTCAACACGCGCTAACAAAACAGTGCCTACAGAACCGGTAACTTACCAATCCAAGGGGATTCCCAAGCCGAGGCTATAGCCACAGGCCAAGCTGTACCTCTTCCAGATGTGTTGACTTGTACTCCCCCAACAGTCGCATTATCTCCTGTATCGCTAAATCGGGAGCGGATCGGTTCTACATACGTAAATGCTAAGTAAGAAACGATGACTATCATGACAATAATTAAAGCTATCCTCATTAAGCTCTTAATACTCGTGAAAGAGATTTGAGATAGAGGAAACAGCACTAAAGAGATCAGCAGTGATGTTCTCGAGAAGCTAAAAGCAATGGTAAGTATGGTCAAAATTGACCATAGTGGTGCGCCTGGTAAGCCATAGCGCCATGCTGCTAAGAACCAGGCTATTCCGATGATGGCAAATAACGCAAATGGTCTAGCACCCATGAGATTATTATTTCCAGGCTCAAATACTAAAACACTCATCCCATATATTGTGACTGATACCTGAACTGCCCTTGGTATATATTTAGTTATATATTCAGGTAAGTGAAAAGTCCGAGAACTTTCTATTGCACTGAGGATGATAAATCCAATAAATCCCAAGTATACTGACATATTCTGGATCACAGAGATGGGAGCCAGTTGAGACGAATTCCACATCCAACTAATGAGAGCGGTGATCACAAATAACAATAATGGCAATACTGGTAATGTGGCTTTAGATATTTTCCGACGATTGAATATGAAAAACCAACTCACAATAAATAGAGAAATTGTGAGTAGACCTAACCCACTAATTGGTCCGACACGAACTAGAGTGATTAAAGTTGTTAGTCCATTCAATATCAGGGTGATGGACATAAACTTTTGAGATGAATTCATTTTTGGTAATCCTATTTCCCAGAACTTTGAGTTTGTGGAAAAATTTCCGTATAGAAATGAGCTAGCTTTTGCCCTTTACTTTCCCAATTAAAAGCTTCTCTCACTCTTTTTTGACCAGCTTCACCCATACGTAATCTCAACCCCTGATCATCAATCAAGTATCTCATTGCTTGAGCAATATCTTCTATTGCTTGCTCAGGTGTATTGGCCTTGATTTTAAAACCAGTTTCCTCTGTCACCTGAACCGCAAGACCTAAATCTAGGCAAATTACTGGACGTGCTGCTGCCATTGCTTCTAAACAGACAAATCCTCCAGATTCATGCAAGCTGGGATGAACCAATACATGACAATCTCCTATTGTACTCAAGGTCTGCTCGCGAGATAAATTGCCCCAAAACTTGACTTGTTTACTGATACCTAATTTTTCAGCTAATATTTCTAGTTGTTGCCGTTCTGCTCCATCTCCTACCATCCAATACTCAGCATTAGGTTGGTTAGCTTGAGCAAATGCGGCTAGTCCTAAATGAAATCCTTTCCAATGCAAGATTCTACCTACACTAATAAATCTAATGGGAGAATTGCTGGGAATTTTATAGTCCGCTAGCTTTGCTATTTCTTGGTTGGATAAACCTAATTGCGAATATATCTGTACAACCTTTGTACCAATTTTTTGTAAGCGTTGGGCTGTATCCTCAGTAGTTGCCCAAGCGACAATACTTCGTTGAGCCGTAATCCGAACAAAGGGATCGAATTCTCCAATCCTTCTCACCACATTTCGCAATATCTCATACCTTCGACTAGGAAAGCTAAAATCTTTCCAAAAGCTTTTCGGGGCTGATTCTCCACCACCAACAGCACCAGATAAAAGGAATTGGTAATAGTGAAACAAAGCTAGGACTTGAATATCTCACATATGTAACATGATGTGCCAGATCAAAACCAACTTGCTTGTGTAGTGAGCGACCGACAAAATATGCCCAAATTTGCCATAAGTAATAATGAATAACCACAGATCTTGCTGCTGTTTTATTCTGACCAATCCAATCTAGAGTCCAGCCCATCGGATCTAAATAAATAAAGTTTACGTTAGGTAGTGGATTGATTACTAACTCAGATTCAATCCCTGAGCGATGACAGTTAGATGTCAGTACCCAAATTTGATGATACTTGCTCACTTCTCGAATCACATTCCAGCCCACTCCCGGTTCTGAACCCAGATTTGGTTCACAAGCATATGCAGAAATGAGAATTTTTAATAGTTTCATATTTTACAGTTTCATTGTTGATCTTACAGTTACCTCTGTGACTTCAGCCAGAAATTGTGCTGCTCTTTCTGGAGTGTGTTGAGCGATTAATTTTTGGGATTCTTGACCCATAGAGGTAATTAAATCCGGATTGTCAATCAAACGCCGCATTAGTTCAGCCAGTTTCTCTGGTTCTTTGGGGTCAAACAGATAACCATTAACACCATCTATCACCATCTCTGAGGCTCCCGCCCATTGAGAACACAGTACAGGTTTACCAAAAACCATAGATTCTAGTACCACCATTCCCCATGTATCTTCTAGAGTGGGTAGTACAAAAACATCTGCATTCTCGAAGTAAGAACCAATAGAGCCATAATCTACCCAACCAATCCATTGCACTGGCAAGTTTTCTTGTTTACTGTAGACTTCTAGTTGTTCTCGTAATTCACCCTGTCCTAGAACCATTAAGGTGTAATTTATGTATCCCCAAGACTGTAAAATACTGCAAGCTTTTAAGAGCAACTCCAGTCCTTTTCTTTCAATTAATTGTCCGATAAACAGAAAAATTGGTTTTTGTGTCTCTACCTGATCAATTGGCTGAGAGTTTTTAATGCTGTTTAATAAAGCATTAACCGTGGGAACTTCATAGGGTTCAGTGTAAACTTGGCTTTCTTTAACTTTGAGTACTTCTGTCAGGTAATTTTTTCCAGCTTTGGTGTTGGTAATAAAGTTATCTGTACTCTTGACTATCCAACGTCGCAAATTGGTTCGGAACGATGAATTTGCATAGTCTACATTAGGAGAACTGCCTTCATAAGCAATGATGATTTTCCATTTGAATACAGGCTTTAATA
Organism: uncultured cyanobacterium; assembly: GCA_963766435.1. Classification (GTDB taxonomy): domain Bacteria; phylum Cyanobacteriota; class Cyanobacteriia; order Cyanobacteriales; family Nostocaceae; genus CAVXZH01. Next base: position 854,561 of record CAVXZH010000005.1, on the reverse strand, counting down.
TGACTGCGGCCATAGTCCACAAAGAAAAACCACCAGCAAAAATTACATTGGGCTGGAATTTATATAAGTGACCAATAATTGATGGTGATAACTTGATAAACCCATGGCTATAGCTGGCTTTTGATTTGACGGTGGAGACAAAGTTCATCTGACCCACCACTTGAAGTTGAAAAGTATCTTCAAATCCTGGTGAAAAACCAGACCAATTTCCTGTATAAACAATCGTCTGCGGAAAAATCTTACTGAATTCACAAAAAACAGGATGCCAGTAATTTCCTCCTATTAGTGAGGGAATTATCCAGGCTATACGGGTGTGCTTATTAATCTTCACGATGTTTTTATACCTTTATAATTAGTTAATTCAACTATTCATTTTATGTGATTATACCCAAATTTGCCTGAGCGAAACTCTTAGGATGATTCATCAACACCAGATTTCTTTTCATCGCTGGACTTTGGTAAATTCCTGATTTGCCAACTATTTGCCACTATTCGCACTATATTTGGCACAATACTCCCAATGGCCGTTCCCACAGACCCCATATATATAGTTAAAGGTATGCCAATGCATATGGAAGCAGCTACGCTGCTGATTTGACCAACAACCGCCGTTCTGCTTTTTTCCAAACCTGCTAAAATCGCTGAGGGCACTTGCGATATGTATAGAAATATATAGCTAATTGTCAGTAGACGTAAGATATTTTCTAGGTTTACGTAGGGGGAATTTGCACCATATACTAATTCCAGTGTTTGTCTAGGAAATAAGAACAAGACACCATAGAATGGTGCCAGGATGATTCCACCTTGCACTGCATATTGCAAAACTGTTTTATTTACTGCTTTCATTCCACCTTCTGCATTAGCTTTTGCTACTGAAGGTACCATGAGATTATTAGTGCTAACTATGACTGGATGACTTGCTCCTAAAATGTTGATCATTGCCTGAATAGATGCCGTTTCCGTAATTCCGTGCGATAGCGCTAGAAGCCAAGGTGTAACATTAAGATTAATAATATTGATTAGGTTACTAACTAGCATCCATTTTCCTATCTTCCAAGCAGCTGCCGCTGTATCCCAGATGTTTCTGAAGGAAAGAATTCTCAATTGCAGTTGACCAATTTGCACGGCGGCTGCTAATGCTGAACTCAAGGCCATCGCCACAAAAATACTTTCTATCGAGAGCAATTTTTGTTGTGCTAAAAATAAAACTAGAAGTGCTTGACCAATATAGCTTAACGCGTCTCCCCACAAGACTTCGGAGTAACGAAGGTGTGACATCAAAGCTCGACGCACAGTTTCCTGTATTTGCCAACATAAAAGAGCACCAGCAGTCAAAGGTATTATATGTGATTTACCAAGTACGATAGTTGCTACAGATACTATAATAGTAGAAATAAAAGCTAATACTAGTGTGAATCCTAAGTAATGTATAGTAATCTTCTGCAATTCCCTTGTTTCCACCACCGAGCCTTTTACAGATAATGGGTAGACAATTAAGGCCGTATGGTTCCCATTAGCGAAAATTATAACTCCATAAATAAGTAGGTAAATACCATAATCTTCTGTAGGGAGATTACGAGCTAACAATATGTTAGTAAAAAAATTCCCTAAACTAACAACACCTTGATCAGCTAAACTCCAAATACTTTTATTTTTGCGGAGAGCATCCAGACGCTTTCCTATTCCTTTCCGGAAATGAAACATTTAACCTCTTAAATTTTTAGTTGGGGTTTGATCACTCTTGTGATGCTGAACTGGTGCTAGAATGTTTGCAAATATATTATTTCTAGCTATTTAATTCACTGTCACTTTAATTTGGCTGGAATTAGCAATACTTTTGCCAAAATAAGCAGCCCAGATAAATTTTGGCAAAAGTGACAAATTTTATGAAAAATGTAGTAATTCTGTATTTAAGCTTTTCTTCCTTCAATAATTACAGCTTCAACAGTTCGATTAATATCTTCTATTGTTCGTATATCATCAATTTCACTTTCCACGTACTGCTTCTCAGCAACCTGATAACCAAGATCAGACATGACTCGTAATAAAGCCGGACTATCATACATACACTTATGTGGAAATCTGATCAAGGGTGCGATTATTTTCTTAATTATTCCATCTTCCGCAGAGTCATAGCCCACACTAAGTTCATCAAGTAGTTCTTCAGCAGCAATTTTGTTGTCAAGATATCTGTTGACTATGCTCTTCAAATCAGGGACGATGATCCGAATAATACCATTAGGTTTTAAAACTCGATGACATTCTGTTAAGAAATGTTGTCCTTCGGTTTTAGATAGATGCTCCAAAGTGTGAGAGCTATAAATTACATCCACTGAATTATTTTGCCAGGGGAATGTTTTACGTAAATCATGTATAAAAATACCGTCTTTCCATCGGAATTTGAACAGCTTTAATTTTTGGTTGATTAGAGAAAATAATGGGATCTTGATCAGCCACGCACCAAGTGCATAGTCTACATTGATCCAGCCATCTGGAGTTTGATCACCACAACCAAGATTTAATTTCAGCATATAAGACATCCTTTGTTGTCGCTAAAAGATTAATGATATGAAAATTACAATATAGCAGGTAACAACTAACCCTTAACAAGGAACACGGTTGAAATTCTATTGGTGTATAGCTTTTAGGTTATTTTTTTCATCTGATCCCAGTGTATACTATTATAGGTTTGGTAAAAAAAGAGTGTATGTTTTGATTTCCTACGCCAGCTAAATTTTAAACCTTGATCAACCCAAAATTATCTTAATCCCGCACTATCATTAAGGAAAACTTCTGCTAAACGACTTGATAATAGCAGTTGCTTAGTAGCTAGCCAAATAAAAGGAGGAATAGTCTTCATATAACGTCCCCACAGTCGCCGTGGTTCTTGTATCCAACGATACAACCACTCCAAGCCTAAATCTCTGACTATCCGGGGTGCACGCTTATGTATTCCTGCATAGACTGGGAAAACTCCCCCCAAACCAATCATGACTCCTTGAATTTTGCCTTTATGTTGAGCCATCCATTTCTCTTGCTTCGGACATCCCAACGATACCATCACTATCCCGGCACCAGCAGCATTGACCTTTTGAATCAGTTCTTCATCTTCTGCTTCGGTTAACGGACGAAAGGGTAGGGGTTCCATTGCTGCTATTTTCAACTGAGGAAATTCCGCTTCTAGTCTTTTTTTCATGGCTGACAAAATTTCTGTTTGCGAACCTAAACATAAAATACTTAGGTTTTGAGTTGGTGCTAACTCGCATAGTTCCAGAAAAATATCCATTCCCGCTACTCGGTCTTGATAACTTACTCCCATTTTTCGCATCATCCACACCAGAGGCATACCGTCAGGTGTGACTAGATCAGAACTCTTGAGGATTTCCGCAAAGTCTGGATTCCAGTGTGCTTCCATCAGCATATGCACATTGGCAACACATACAGTTTTACTCTCACGAGTTCTAGCCCAGTTTAAGATGGTTTGTACCTGATCGTCAAAACGCAAAGCTGTGATGGGAAAATCAAGCACTTTTTGTGTAGGTAGATACACCTCTTCAAGCATAGATGACTCCTTATAACCAAAGAAAAAAGTATTTATTGTACTTAGGAACGAATTAGACATTTATTTTAATGAGCTTCAGTAGCTTCTCAATTGAGTTCCAGACAAATTCTTGTTCGCTTGTTAACAATATAATTGTTTGATACTGTACATGACTTTAGTATTTTTACGACATAAATTTCTTGTTTGTCGGCAAAAATTTATATTTTCTTCATAATATACCATTTAATAGTTTATACAACCATTACAATGGATAAAAAATAACTAATGAAATACAGAGGGAAGAGAAAACAAGAGCCATTCTGTTCCTTGTTCCTTGTTCCCTTTCTTTGTCAAGGATAATTTTTAATCAACCTATACAATCCCTATAGTTAATATTTTCATGAATTGGTAATTTTCGGTTTTAATTCTCGTATTTATCTTTCAGGTTCAAATCCTGGTTAATAAACCTCTTAAGGTTAAATTTTGAATTGTTTAATACTGACGCTTCACTATGGCAGGAGTCACTGAGTAAAAACCCATTGCTGTATAGATTTTTATGTAAATTTTGTATCTCATCTAACCAAAAACCGCTATATTCATTTCACTAAGCTTTTTCCCAAAAAATAAGGGAAAGATTAAAATTTCTTTCCCCTGTCTATCTTGTTGATTTTTGTCTTGCTTCTGAGTTTCTCTCAACTTTTGCCTGAGCATCTGTTTTTGCTTTTTCAGTTGACGCTTTCTGGCAGCACCACCTCTTCCTTTATCGTTTCTCCCTTCTCGTCTGGGAGACTCCCATCTTTTTAATTGCATATTTTTTACTCTCTACGAACATACAATTATATTTAGCTAAAATTTCAGGTTAATACTCAGCTACTATTATAAATAAGTAAGTAAGTAATACTTTTAGCTAATATTTTCGCTATTATAGCTCATATCTATGTAAATGTCAAGCCGAATTTGCTCATGAATTGGAAAAGGAAACAGAATTAAATCCAGCAAATTAATTCATAATAATTTATACCAATACTTATAAATATATTCACTGACGCTGACCTTCAGTACCGTGTAAATAATTTACTCAACTTAGCAACTTGTACGTTTGCAACAGAATTGTATTTTCAGCAGTCAGTAATTCTCGTAAACTATCAACCTGATTTAGTATCTTAATTTCCCTTGCACATTCTTGTTCTAAAATTAATAGATAGCGATCGCACTCTTTTTTATTTTTAGCAAGCTTCAGCATATAGATTGCCATATTAATGTTGGAAAGGGGGTTACGTAAGTCTTCTGATATTTTATATAAGATATTTTCCCGGTTTTCTACTAGTTTATGAAGGTTTTGCAGTTCACTTTGATTGTTTTTCTTTTCCTGTTCCAGTGTTTTCGTTTTTTCAGATTCTTGGAAATACTGTTTTTTTGTAAGTGAATGTCGTTCTAAGCGTGTTTTTACTGCTTGCAAAATCTCAAAAGGCTGAAAAGGTTTGGTAATGTAATCATCAGCACCCAAACCCATACCTTGACGCAAATCATGACGGTCTGCTTTAGCTGTGAGAAAAATTAAAGGGATATTAGCAGACTCTGGGGTACGTCGCAGTTCTTGTAAAACTTGATAGCCATCTAATCCTGGCATCATAATATCACAGATAATTAAATCAGGATGTTTACTTTTAGCTAATTGTAAACCGCTGCTACCTTCGACCGCAGTAATTACCAAAAAATCATCCAATTCTAACATTTCTTGGAGATTTAAACGAATTTGATTTTCATCTTCAATGACTAAAATTAAGCTCATATTTTAGCAAGTATATAACCGGAGTCAGGAGTAAACATTTTGTGCTGATTGAGTTTTGATTTCAATTTTGTAACTCATTTACATACAATGTGCTGCCAGTGTTTTTTAGTAATTGATTTTTAGAAAAATTTTCAAATCTTCTATCGCTAAAGGACGACTGAAAAAATAACCTTGGACAAAAGAGCATGAGTTTTGTTTCAGCCAAGTTAATTCATCTTTTGTTTCTACCCCTTCGGCAATAATATTAATGTTTAAATTAGCCGCTAACTGAATTATACTTTTGACAATTGACTGCTTTTTCTCTAGCTGATCGATATTACTGATAAAATATCTATCTATTTTTAAGTTACTGAAAGAAAATTCTTGCAGATATTTAAATGATGAGTAACCTGTACCAAAATCATCAATTGATAATTTAATTCCCGCATCTCTTAACTGATTTATTTTCTGCTTTACTGTTTCAGTATCTTGAATAAATACAGTTTCAGTTAGCTCTAGTTCTAAAAACTCTGGATTAAAATTCGTCTGGGCAATAATTTCCTTAGTATGTTGGACAAAATTTTCTTCTTTCAATTGGCAAGCTGATATATTTACAGCTACATTTAAATTACTTAATCCTTCTGCTTTTAAATCGTTTAATTGTAAACAAGCTGTTCTTAAAATCCATTCTCCTAAGGGAATAATAAAACCTGATTCTTCAGCAAGAGGAATAAATTCTCCAGGAGAAACAATTCCATATTTTGGATGTTCCCAACGTATTAATGCTTCTATACCAACAACTTTTCCAGTATTTATATTGATTTGTGGTTGATAGTAAAGTTGAAATTCATTTTTCTCAATTGCATGAGCAAAATCAGTTTCTAAAATGATTTTTCTACAGACAATATTAAATATTTCTTGGTTATAAAAATGATAAGAAGTTCGATTATCTAATTTATAATGTTCTAAAGTTACTTCCGCATGAGTTAATAACTCACTTATTTGTAAACCATCATTTGGATAACAAGAAATACCAATTTTAGCCTGAATAAAAATTTCCTGTTTATTAAATATTACAGGTTTTGATAGACTCTCTAAAATTTCTTCAGCAATCTTTGCTACAAATTTATTAGTCTCAACTGGCTTTAATAATAAAACTAGTTGATCTGTTTTTAAGTAAGCTACTAAGTCAATCATCTGATGGGAGCAATTTAGCAGGTTCAATCGCTCTGCTAAAGATTTGAGTAACAACTGTCTCAAGTTTGGTTGAAATAATTTAGCATGGTAAAGAATATCTATATCAATTAGTAGTAATGGTAAAAATAGCCCGTGATTATAAGTTACAACACAGATTTTATTAAAAATTTCTTCCAAGAAAAATTGATTAGGTAAATCAGTTAAACTATCATGACGAGCTAGATAATTTATCTCCGCTTCCATCTGCTGAATCTGACTTTGATACCTTTGGGCAATGATTTGGCTTTTTTCTAGTCTAACCGAAATTACTCTGAGTAATTCCTGGACTTCAAATGGCTTAGTTAAATAGTCATCTGCTCCTAATTTCATGCCTTCACGTACATGACTATACTCTGCTTTAGCCGTTAGAAAAATGAAAGGAATTCCCACAGTTTTTGGTTCTTGACGTAAGGCTTTAATTAGTTCATAGCCGTTTAATTCTGGCATCATTAGATCGCACAGAATTATATCTGGCTGATATTGTTGAGCCATTTGCAATCCTTGCAAGCCATTTTCTGCGGTCAGGGTCGAAAATCCCTTGAGATCAAGAATTAACTGAATATTCTCTCTTATTTGTACATCATCATCAATGATCAGAATTTTATTCATTAGATTTAATTAACATTAAGGGTAAATATTTAAGCTATTCAGTTTGTTTATCTTGATACCCTATGAATCATAAGCAATTTCCGACTCTTAGCGCTTCGTGATAAATGAGGAATTATTTACCTATGCAATCTAGTTAATAATACTAAGCAACAATCAAAAAACTTGCCGTGATTATACTTAAATAGGAATTAGTAAGTCAGCGAATTTATCTATTTCCATCATTTATATACAGAGGTATTATCAAGCTAAAACTAGTCTGACCGACTATTTTCTGATTCAACCTTAAATCACCCCCATGTGCTCGCGCTATTTCTCTTGATAAACTTAGTCCTAGTCCTACTCCTTCAATTTTTCTGCTTCTGTCTGCATTTCCCCGATGGAACCGTTCAAATATTTGTTGGCGATATCCCAATTCACACTTCCCAATACCCTACAAATCAGGTAAACCGACAAAATTCAAACACCAGAACATCAGATTATATCTGGGTTGATTAGGATTGAATTTGAATCAGACTTTTTATGAAATGGTATCACAATTATAATTATATATCTCTATATCTGTCAGAAAAATTACAAAATTGCCATCTAACTCAAGGTTAATCTGTGAGAAAAATAAAGTAGGAAATACCAATTGGCAATATTTCCGTCATCATTTTCCAGCCTATGTAAAAGCAACGGGTATAAACAATAGTAAATTAGTGATAATACTGATGATAAAAGTTTTGGCTAAAAACTATCGTCAGCGTCAAGGTAAACTATATTTATTTTCATAGGATGTTGCTAAATTGAGTATTAAAAATAAAATTATTTATGGATATGCTCTAGCTCTAGGAATAGCACTAGGAGGAACAGTCATCGGTTTAACTGTAGTTGACACTCCCCGCTCTGAAGAGACGGGGATTCTTTAATCAAAGACAAGACTTACTTAGACAGGATTTCTCCAGCCTGAGCAGAGGACTCATCTCCTAAAGCGTTGCTTGCGTCTAGCGCAAAAGTTCCGGTATGCCCTACCGTACTCAATCCTCGACTCAGGATGTTTCTAGCTGCATTTTCGTCTCTATCCATGACACAACCACATTTACAAACGTGGGTTCTAGTGGATAGGGTCTTCTTCACAACTGCACCGCAACTAGAGCATTCTTGGGTAGTATATTGCGGGTTAACTGCAACTGTGACTTTCTGGAATACTTTGCCAAAATATTCAAGCCAGACACGAAACTGATACCAAGATGCGTCGTTAATAGACTTAGCTAAACAATGATTTCTCACCAGATTTTTAATTCTCAAATCTTCATAAGCAATCAAGTCGTTTGACTGAATTACGCACCGTGCTAATTTCACAGCATGGTCTTTACGTTGCCTACTTATTTTGAGATGGCGTTTTCCTAAAATCTGTCTAGCTTTGCCGCGATTTTTTGAACCTTTTACTTTTCTGGAAACACGACGCTGTGAACGTTTTAGAACTTTTTCACCTTGTCGTAAAAATCTAGGATTCTCAACCGTTATACCTTCAGAATCAGTATAGTATTCTTTCAAACCTACATCTAATCCTATCGTATTTCCAGATGGTTCTATATTTTCTTGCCGATGGATATCAATACATAATTGACAATAATAACCATCAGCACGTTTTACCAATCTTACCCGTTTAATTTGGTTAATTTGATAAAAATATAAATCGCGTGTCCCTTTAAGTTTTAATCTCCCAATTCCTTTTTTATCTGTGAAAGTTATGCTTTTACGATCATCTGCAAGTTTCCATCCAGAAGTTTTATATTCAACAGAACGACAATCTTTTTGGAATTGCGGAAAACCTTTTTTACCAGGAATACATTTTTTACAGCTATCATAAAACCGAGAGATAGAAGACCAAGCTCGTTCAGCACTGGCTTGTCTAGCCATTGAGTTGAGTTCATTCGCATAAGGAAAATTAGCAGCTAGTTGTGCACAATATTTTTGCAAATCGTTTTTACCTGTATTTGGAACATCCATCCACAAGCGAATACAGCTATTACGAATGAATTGTGCCGTCCGAATTGCATCATCTATTGCGGTGAGCTGATCTGACTTTCCATAAACTTTAAACTCAAAAACAAGCATTTTCTTTACCTCCTATCTTATACTACTTCTAGCAGAATAAGATTGTCAAGATGATTAGGAATGAAATACTGAAGGCGGTTAAAACCGCCCGTGTCGTTTTTCATCCCCTGTCTAAAGCACGAAAGACGGAACTTCGTTCCTGTTTCTCAGGGGCTTTCAAACTTCCCGGTTTTCCTTGTAATTTTTATCAACAGAAAGCTTTACAAGCCAGCCGATTAGCTTCTCAAGAGCGTAAACTTCTCAGTACTTTACAAGTAGAAATTTTATATAATCGACCAGCAAAGCAACTATCACCATATTTGCGTAATCCCCAAGCTTTCCAGCGTGAAAGTAGTAAATTAATTCATCGAGTTGAAAAAATTCGTTTACTTCTAAATACTCGTCATCATTCCCAGTACCCAGTTACCCTAGAAGGATTACAGCCTCTACTTGAGCAGTATGAAGTTACTGTGAGTAAATTTCAGCAAAAAGCCCAAAAATTTGCTCAACAAGTTCAGCCTCTCACTACTACTCCAGAGGGAGCAGTACAAGCAGAAAAGCTGGTGGTTGCATTAGTAAAAAGTCCCGAATTTGTTCCTTTTATTGAATTTCCCGATCAGTTAAGAAGTTTTTATGAACAGTCAGAAAAAAAAGACGCCGCTGCTGACTTTACTCTCGCTCAAGCAGAACATTTACGCACTCAGATTATTCTGATTGGGTTAGGACTTTCCATTGCAATCGCCATTATTTCTGCTATTTATACTAGTCGAGCTATTGCCATTCCCATTCAATCTGTCACCAGTATAGCGCAACAAGTCACTCGTGAATCTAATTTTGACTTGCAATTACCAATAGATATCCCCGATGAGACAGGGATACTAGCTATCTCTTTAAATCAACTGATTCAACGAGTTAAACAACTTCTACAACAACAACAAGAATATACCAAGCAAATAGAACAAGCCAAAGAACTAGCTGATTCAGCGAATCAAGCCAAAAGTGAGTTTCTAGCGAATATGAGTCACGAATTGCGGACACCACTGAATGGTGTTTTAGGTTATGCTCAGATTCTGGGCCGGACATCACTTACCAGAGAACAAAAACGGGGAGTGGATGTCATTTATCAATGTGGTCATCATTTACTGACTCTAATTAATGACGTTCTCGATATTGCCAAAATTGAAGCTAGAAAAATGGTACTTTACCCTGTATCTAGCTATCTGCCATCTTTATTACAGGCAGTAGTAGAAATTACACGTATTAAAGCTGAGGAAAAGAGCTTAGATTTTATTTATGAAGCACCAGAAAATCTACCAACAGGAGTCCTCCTAGATGAAAAGCGGGTCAAACAAGTTTTAATTAATCTTTTAGGTAATGCAATTAAGTTTACAGATCAAGGCACAGTTATCTTCAGAATTATTGTTGATGAAAATACCCCGAAATCATCGACCTCATTGGTGAATTCTGGAGCTACAGTCAAACTATTATTTCAAATTGAAGATACAGGTGTGGGGATGAGTTCCCAACAATTAGCAAAAATTTTTCTTCCCTTTGAACAAGTAGGAACACCTCAGCGACAAATAGAAGGAACTGGTTTAGGTTTAGCTATCAGTCAAAATTTTGTGGAAATGATGGGTAGTAGTTTACAAGTTCGGAGTCAATTAGGAGTTGGTAGTTTATTTGAATTTGAGCTTCAGTGTCCTCTTGTGAGCGACTGGGCTGATGCTAATACTATGACAGATTTGGGTAAAATTACTGGCTATGTAGGAGAACGACGGCAAATTTTGGTAGTGGATGACCGATGGGAAAATCGTTCTGTACTAATGAGTTTACTTGCTCCTTTAGGTTTTCTAGTTATAGAAGCGAAAAATGGTGAAGAAGCTTTACAAAAAGCATTAGAAAATCCTCCTGATCTCATCATTTCTGACCTGAAAATGCCGATTATGGATGGATGGGAAATGCTGACTCAATTACGGAAATTACCAGATATAAAAGATATAATTGTAATTATTTCTTCCGCTAGTGTATTTGACCGCGATCGTCAAGAAAGTTTAGCTGCTGGTGAACAAAATTTCTTATCTAAACCAGTACAAGCAGAGGAACTTTACCGGATATTAGCTCAATATCTTAAATTAGATTGGGTTTATGCAAAGTCAGAAGTAAATATTATAAAACTATCGAAGGAAATGATCAACTCACAAATAGTTATTCCTCCCATCTCTGATTTAACTACATTGTTAGAATATGCGATGCAAGGGCGAATTAAACGAATGCAGCAAAAACTGGAAAACTTAGTCAAAAGTAATGATAACTATCGCTTATTTGTAGATAAAATATCTATGATGTTACGTGAGTATAAAATTGTTAAAGCCCGCGAGTTTATTCAAAAAACTATCACTGAACAATCCATATAGTAGGTAACAGGGAATAGGGTTGAAAGTCTTTTAGAGTTTTTCAGATTTTTTTAGAGAGATATTATATATACTCATGCAAGTGTATAACGCTATAGAGTCCACAAGATCCGATGAGAATACCAATAAAAAATGTTTAAACCTTTACTTGATGATAGTACTATTTTAGTAGTTGATGACAATCCCACCAATTTAGAAATTCTTGACCATGCGTTGACTGCTGTAGGTTACAACGTCCGCATCGAGGTCGAGGGGCTAAGTGTGATTCAACAAGTTCATTTGAGTGTTCCTGATTTAATCCTGCTTGATATTATGTTACCTGATATTAACGGCTTTGAGGTTTGTCAACAGCTTAAAGCTGATCCTTTGACTGAATCAATTCCGATAATTTTTATGACGGCTTTGGTTGATACTGTTGATAAGGTTAAAGGTTTGAGTCTAGGTGCTGTAGATTATATAACTAAGCCATTTCAAGAAGAAGAACTACTAGCTCGTGTACGTACCCATTTGCATTTACGACAGTTAAGTAAAACTTTAGAACTTCAGAATCAACAACTTAAGGAACTTGCTGAGGAGTTAGAAAACAGAGTTGCGGAACGAACCGCAGAATTAAGTCAAGCTCTAGAAAAGGAAAAAGAATTAAACCAATTAAAGTCCCGTTTTATTACCATGGCATCTCACGAGTTTCGTACACCTTTAGCTATTATTTCTTCATCATCGGGTATTTTGCAAAATTTTAGCGATCGCTTGAGTGAAAAAAGAAAGCAAGAGCATCTAGAAACAGTGCAAAATACTATTAAGCATATAACTCAAATCCTCGATGATGTACTAATGATTAATCGTGCCGAAGCGGAGAAGATAGAATTACAGCTAGAAGCATTAGATATCATCTCTTTTTGTCAGCATCTCAAGGAGGAAATAGAAGCTAGTAGTAGTCAACACAAAATTGATTTAACGGTGGATATAGGAGATGGAATTTACGACAATGTTCTGATTGTTCAATTCGATAAAAAACTGTTACGGCAAATTCTAACAAATCTGCTAACTAATGCGATTAAATATTCTCCTGAAAGCAATATAGTTAATTTCAGTTTGAGTAGAGAGAATCATAAACTCATCTTTAAAATCACTGATTACGGGATTGGTATTCCGGAAGCGGATCAAGTTAATTTATTTGCATCTTTTCAGCGAGCATCTAATGTTGGCACGATTTCTGGAACTGGTTTAGGGTTAGCTATAGTGAAAAAGTGTGTCGATTTACATGAAGGAAATCTGGTGTTAGATAGTCAATTAGGAAAGGGAACAATATTTACAGTTAGTATTCCATATTGTCAATAATTGTAAATAATGGCATTTGTTTTGAAAAAATATGTCCTGGGAGGGAAGCAGGGCGCGACGCCAAGGCGGATAATCGAGTTATATAATGGGAGTGTGATTATCTATTTTTACAAATCCACATATTTCCATTATCTTAATTTAATTAAATCACTTTTTCTTATCGTTAGCCACCCTCCTGAGAAGGATTTTTTCGAGGCTTGAAGTTGAAAAAATATGTCCTGGGAGGGAAGCGGGGCGCGACGCCAAGGCGGATAATCGAGTTATATAATGGGAGTGTGATTATCTATTTTTACAAATCCACATATTTCCATTATCTTAATTTAATTAAATCACTTTTTCTTATCGTTAGCCACCCTCCTTTAGAAGGAGTTTTTTGGGCTTATTTATTTTTCCACAGTAATTTCCGCAAAAACATCTTTGAAATCAAATACTCACTTAATACCACTTAAGTAACTAAAATTACAAAACTGTCATTTAATCAAAGGTAAAACTACTATTTACCAGTTTTTGGTATAACTTTGATATTGCCCTAGCACAATCAATTTCCGGCTCCTGTGAACCTTCAATTATATATGGGCCGCTATGTATGAATATTGATGTAATTAACGAAAAAATTTCGCTTCCTCTCTTATCCAGAGGCGATCGCATGGTGGTGTCTACAGTGGGTGCTTACAACAATACCCAATGGATGCAATTTATTGAATATCGTCCCAATGTAGTGTTAATAACCGAGACAGGGGATGTAGAACTAATTCGGGAAGCAGAAGACCTCAGTGATTTGGAACGAAGGGAACATCTACCATCTCGACTGAGTAATTCACTAGTTCAAATTTAGACGTGGAGCGGCCGAAAAGCCCGTCATTGAGTCCCGGCAGGCAAGATGCCTGCTCCACGTACTCCCTTTTACACAGTTATTGATCAAAATTGAGAAAATTAAGAATTATGTGGGATTTGCGATACCAGACAACTTTAGAGCATTTGCAATTAACTAAACATAAGCAAAAAACAAGATTCTGGATAGTCATCAATCAATGGTGGCAAAAACCCCGACCACTGATATTTGCTTTATGCGCTGCGACTGCGGAGATTATATTTCTGCGCGGAGTGGGAATCGGAGCATTACTCCTAACCGCAATGTTATTGCAACCTACAGTATTAATGATGGGGTTGATGGGGGTATTAGCAGCAGTTATATTTGTGAGAACAGCACAACTAGGAGAAACATATCTAGAAAAGGGTGCGTTTTTATTTAATCCCCTACTTGCAGGATTGAGTGTAGGATATCTGTTTCAACCTAGTGGAGCATCTTTGTTTTTAGCCGCAGCAGCAGGTTTATTAGCATTTCTCCTCACCTACACCCTGGCTCATGTTCTGCACACATACTTTCTTTTACCAGTCTTGAGTTTACCCTTTATCGCCGTCAGTTGGATTGTACATCTAGCTGCATTTCGTTATGCAGGATTACAACATCTATCTTACCAGCGCATACGTATAGTATCGGTATGCCAATTTACATTGAGGGCTTTCTCCGTACACTAGGTTTAATATTCTTCTTACCAAATATTTGGGTGGGGATAGTAGTTGCGGTTTTACTCTTATGGAATTCTCGCATCCAATTTTTGTTAGCTATCACCAGTTATGCTTTAGGTACAACCATTCGAGGTATTCTGACTGGCACTTTTATCTATGTTTATTTTGACCCAGCCGCTCTAAAATTTATTTTAGTTGCATTAGCAATTGGTGGATATTATTTATTGCCATCTCCCAATAGTTATATTTTAGCGGCTTTTGGTGTGGCTTTATCAGCTTTGTTAAGCGAAGCGGTGAGCGTTTTTTGGGCAGCAGTGGGATTGCCTGTACATGCATTACCTTATAATATAGTGACTCTATTACTGTTATATGTTTTAGGATTAGTCAGATATCAATTACTAGCGCGATTGCCACAATCTTCACCAGAGAGAACTCTAGATTATGAATTAACAGCTAGATTACGATATCCCGACACTGGCTCTACATTAACATTACCATTTGCGGGAAGTTGGACAGTGTGGCAAGGTTTTGATGGAGAATGGACACATCAAGGAATTTGGCGTTATGCTAACGATTTTTTAATAGAAGATGAACAGGGACAGACTTATCAAGGTAGTGGATTAGAATTAACAGATTACTACGCCTTTCAAAAACCTGTACTTTCACCCGTGTGGGGTTGGGTAGTGCGGGTAGTGAAGGATTTAGCAGATGGAGTGGTGGGTGAAGTAAGAGTAAAAGTAAAAATGGCTATTGATGGCTCATTCTATTTAGATTCTGGAAAAGGAAAATTGTTCTTTAGTCGGGATGAAGATAAATTTATGTTCCATCGGTTAGATGGAGAAGATGCTCAACTAGCATTATTATTTATAGCAATGCCTAAACTGCCCTTAGTGCGTCAACAGGGACAACAATGGTTAGATTATTTACCAGCAGGGATAATAATGACTGGATTACAAAAGATGCTTTACCAGTTTTGTAGTTCCTTTGTTCCCCAATTAGCATCAGCTAAATTTGTCGGACAATGGCAAGCTGATGATAGTTTAATTGGGACTATTGCTATTCCCAAAATTGCAACTAAAATTACTACATCTGTGATCTTTGATTGACAACATCAATTAGTCAGAGTTAGTGTAGGTGATTTAGCTCTAGTACGACAATAATTGTGTCAAAGATGTAAATTTTAATGTAAGTAGACTCATGTTTATATTTTTGAGATATAATAATGATCAGGAGACTCCTGACCACAATATTTATATTCGAGAGGTTTTATGCTAGGAGTTAGTGCTAATAGTAGTTTAAAAGAGCTTTATGAAATTGATGAACATCTTTGGTTAGAAGAAACAATCAAATTATTGAAATCTAATAATTTACAAGCATTGGATTTAGAGAATTTAATTGAGGAACTAGAAAATTTGAGTCGTCGAGATAAAGCTAAGGTGGCTAGTTTACTAGAACAAGTTATTAGACATCTTCTATTACTACAATATTGGACAGAAGAATCTGAAAATAATGCTGGACATTGGAAAGCAGAAATTAGAAGTTTTAGAAATCAATTAAAACGACAATTAACAACGAATTTATCTCAATTCTTAGCAAATGAATTAACATCTATTTATAGTGATGCTTTAGGATATGTAACTGAGAAAACAGAGGATAAATTAGATAATTTACCTCAGAATTGCATTTATACATTAGAACAGCTACTTGATATTGATTATCTATAGAAAATTTCCCAATTAGTATTGGATTAGAGCAGTAAATTATTGCTTTTTTCCTGGTCTAAAATTACTAACTACTTTTTAGCATCTCCAAATTCAGCTATTGCTTTTTCTAGCAAAGATGCGCTATTCTAACATAGATATACTCGCGAGAGTCTATGATTTTCAGTGGGTGGACACTATAGCAGGAGTCAGGATTGAAAGTCGCTTGGTATATACCTTTCTGGGCAAATTCTGTATCTTATCCGACTGAAAACCGCTATATTGCAATCTGAAAATCAGAGTCAAATATTACTTTTTGTTACTCCAGGGTTAAATTAGCTACGTTTCGAGTATCCTGAATATAGAATGGAGACACTTATGACACTGAAACTTGTATCTGCAAAAATCAAGAATTTTAAAAGCCTTGGAGATGTTGATTTAAAATTTAGAGACTTAACAATTCTAGTGGGAGCTAATTCCAGTGGTAAATCAAATTGTTTAGAAGCATTAGGTTTTCTCACAAGTCTCCTTGTGAATCAATCATCACCACCTGTACATATTATGGAGGAAAATTTAAGATTGAATGCTCAACAGATGTTTTATGAAATCACTATAGAAGATGATAAACAGAATATAGCCGAGTATAATGTAACTATCCAAGCTTATGAAAATGATACTTTAATCCATAGGGAATATCTAAAAATTAATCAAACTCAAGTTATTGATATTAATGATGGCTTAGGGACAGTAAACGATGAAGATGCTACGAATAGCCAACCTTATAAATCAGATTCTAATAGTGATGGTTTAGCTTTAAGAGATGTAGGAAAATATGGTAATAAACCATTTACCAAGGAGTTATCAACTTATATCAAAAATTGGGAATTTTATGATGTAGATCCTGATATGGTAAGATCCTTGAATATTTTTGAAAAAATTACAAAGAATATTTCTAAATTTCAGCAAGATAATAATATTCCACCAAGCTTAAACTTTAGCGCTAGTACATCTCAAGAAGTTCTAAGGTATTGGGCTATACATTATAAAGATAAATTTACTGAAATCAGCCAAGAACTTGAAGATTGCCTGCAAATCAAGTTAAATTTTAAAGATAAAGAGCAAATTATTACAGCTATTGAAGAAGATGGTAAGGAAATACCTTTATCTAATATGTCAGATGGTACTTTAAGAGTAATAGCGTATTGTATATTACTGTATCAACCAGATATTCCGACATTTATTGGAATTGAAGAACCTGAGAGAAATTTTCATCCTGGTATTTTGAATAAAATTGCTGCCATAATCAAAAGACTATCTAAGCGAACTCAAGTGGTTTTTACAACTCACAGTTCACAATTACTTGACTGTTTTTCTCCAGAGGAAATATCATCGGAAATATCAGTAATACTTTTAAGTAAAAAAGGTGAATCGGGAACTAAAGCTTGTTTATTAGATAAACTCGCTGAAACTCGCAATGATTCTGTTGATTGGATGACTGATTTTGGATTAGGTAGCGCAATTTATCATAGTCAATTAATTGAAGAAGTTTTGGATGGTGAATATGTCTAGTGTTCGTCTTTGGGTGCCAGAATCGGATTATGATAAAGATGCAGTTTGTTGTATTGCCAGAAAAATAATCGAATATTATAAATATGATTTAAAAATTGATAGTGCAACTAAGGAAGGATATAATTGTGCAGCAAGGCAACCAAATGGATTAAAAAAAGCAGTTGATATTTATCTTAAAAATAACGACTTAGTAATATTTCTGATAGATTCAGATGGTATACAATCACAAGCCCAAAGACTTACACAGAGAAATTCTCTATTAAACAAAATTCAAGAAGTAGTTCAAGCTTCTGACGATAGAGTTAAATTAATTCTCATGGTTCAAGAACTAGAAGCTTGGTTGTTAGTAGATTGTCTTGGCATCTGTTGTTACTTTACAAAGAATAATGATCATAGAAATGAGAATAAATGGATAAAATTTGCTAAACGTAAACAACTTGGTAAAACTGATACTATAGCATAAGCTGAACCAGGAGGTAAAGCCGTAAAAGAAAATTTAATAAAACTTTCCCAAGAAATATTAATCCATAACAATCCTAATCTACAAGATAAATATCGCAATTTAAAAAGTAGTCAATATAAAGAGAGTGAATCTGCAAAAGTTGCTGAAGCTATTGAAATTATTGGTGAAACTATCAGACGCAATGATTCTCTGGTAGAATTTGCTTTATGTTTAAAACAATTAGCCGAGAAAAATAATTAATTAGTGTACACACAAGTAGGGGCGTATTGCAATACGCCCCTATCCAACACATCAGAGCTAACCCCCAACCCCCTTCCCGACAAGCAAGGGAGCTACCAATAGCTAAAAAATACTTCCAAAGATGATGCATATACATAAATTTTCCCTCTCCGCTTCGGAGGGACAGATTTTACGCAGTAAAACCAGGGAGAGGTCTTTGCATCATACTTATGTGTACACAGTAGCATTAAAGTCAGGCGGGCAAGATGCCCGGTTCACGGATTTAGCATGAACTTAGTTTAGTTGGTACATCTTCAATTTCAAAATTGAGCAAGAGTTGAATTTCCCAAAACAAAACACCACCATACCTATAGATACAGAGGTGTTTCGTTAATAAGTAAACACACCTTAATTAAATGAACATTGTTACGCTTTTTGTAGCGATATCCAAACGGAGGAGTAATCAGCCTCAAAAAAACTGAAGATGATATTCGTGAAAACACTGCATATTCTATTTGATATTAGACGTGTGCAGGCATTTATTCTTTTGTTCTTAATTAGCATTATCTGCGTATACACGGATATTGTCAAGAGATTCTGGAAATTTTTTCAGAGTTTATACTGATAAAATGTATTAATATTACCGCGCATCTAATAATTTATATATAGCGTAAGAGTTAGATGCAAAAAACGTTAGAAATATACCTTTATCTGACTAGCCAGAAAACAGAAATTGATTTCAGTAAAAGACTGTTTCCGAAGAAAACAGAGGAAATTTTTTCAGAGTTTATACGCATGAGTATCTTTTGTAATATAAAATACAGTATTGCGGATATCTCTGAATAATTGCTCAAAACCCGATAATTCTGATGCAGTTTTGTTAAATCTAATACAGTAAATTCATCAACCTCTGTCCACAATTGATTTACCAGAAATGATGAGGGTGTGTCACCCCCCAATAGCTTGGTTATATTAAATAAACTGGCGAAATTTATCAAGGTTATCAAAATATGGAAACTAAAGTACATCAGAACTCCCTAGCAGTCACAGAAATTCCCCCTGGCTATCTGAATATCATGGGTTATGTAGATCAGTCAGAAGTTAATCGGCACCTGGTTCTCGTGCTGTTGTTTGGGTGCAAGGTTGTCCTCGTGAGTGTGTTGGGTGTTTTAATCCTGACTCCTGGACATTTGAGGCTAATCAACTCATTAACATTGACACTTTAGCTGAAAATATTCTTAACAATCACAATAATACAGGTGTTACCTTTTCCGGAGGTGAACCCTTTGCTCAAGCATCAGCATTAGCATCCTTAGCTCGGAAAGTGAAAGCGGCTGGTTTAAATGTGATGTCTTTTACTGGATACACACTCAAACAACTGCAATCTGAATCTGCACCTCCGGGGACACAAGAATTATTAGCACAACTAGATATTTTGATTGACGGGCCTTTTGTACAATCCTTAGCGGTGAACTCTCCTATCTCCCCTGTTTCATCTACAAATCAACAAGTACACATATTTAACCAAGCTTTTGAGGATAAAGTTTCTTGGGCTAGTGATCAGATAGAAGTCCATGTTCTTAAGGATGGAAACCGGATTGTGACCGGTTATCAAGGTTGGTTAGAATTGACCTGAAATTTACCGTTCAGAAAAATTCCCAAATAATTGCACCATTTTCAATTTTTAGTGTTATATTATTTCTAGACCTGGATCTATGCAACTTCAACGCCCAAATCTTGTCATGAACTGGAAGGTAGCAGCAATAAGGGATGCTTGTGGTAGGCGTAGTCTCCGGGTCGCCCCATTTGTAGGAGCAATCATCAGTAATGCCTGGTTTTGGAGAAATTGTTCAAAAAGCTTTTTACCTTGGTGTTGGGTTAGCTTCTTATGCAAGTGAGAAAGCTGGAGGAAAATTAGCCGAACTGCGATCGCAAGTCCAAAAACTGGCAGATGAAATGGTGGCTAAAGGGGAAATGACCACTGATGAAGCCCGTCGCTTTGTTGAGGATATGATGAAGCAAGCTCAACAGTCAGAAACGGTGGCAGAAACTCCAGAAAAAACTCCAGCTTCGGAACCTCGGCGGATTGAAATTTTAGAGGAGCATGAAGCTCCATCACCTGAAAATGTAGATAAGCTGCGTCAAGAAGTTCTAGAACTACAGAAAGAGTTAAAAAGACTACAACAAGACCAATAAGTAAAATTTTAACAGCTAGTATTTAGATCAAGGCTTTGCTTAAATTTAAATAGACTCAAGGCTGTATCAGTATAATATAGTATGGTTGAAGCACTGATTCTGTATTAATTTTTAATTTTTAATTAATTTCCGGCGTCAAGTTTATGGAAAACTGGCAAAAAGATTTACTGGAGATGATGGAAGCAGTAGCCAACGAAGTAGAAAGTTTCTTCCTGGAAGTAGGGGAAATGGTAGATGTATTCTGGGAAATAACGGAAGAAATTAGTGAACAAGTACAAGATACTATTGTTACTGAATTTGACCTATACTTACAAGAATTTACAGAACAAATTCAAGAAGCTTACTCAGAAATGGGAGAAGCAATCACCGATATAGACACCAGTTTTCCTTATGCAGAAGCAGCGACAATGGAAAAGAATTCTGCTTGTATGGGATGTCACCATTATCATGGTAAAGTATACGGTGGTAACTTATTAGTATGTGCTATGCATCCTCATGGTCGGGATGATCAAAGTTGTCCAGACTGGGAAAAAGAAGAATATCCAAACTAATCAAATTTAAGAAAATATGCCAAATTATTCCCCAGAAACTACATCTGTGCCTGATCCAGAAATGAAGTATGGTGAAAGGGAAATCCTAGACGGAAAACTCATAACTTTTCCTAATCCGCGAGTGGGCAGACGATATGATGTCAATATCACTTTGCCAGAATTTACTTGTAAATGTCCATTTTCAGGATATCCTGATTTTGCCACCATTTATATTAGTTATGTACCTGATGAACAGGTTGTAGAATTAAAGGCACTAAAACTTTATATTAATAGTTATCGCGATCGCTATATTTCTCATGAAGAATCAGCGAATCAAATTTTAGATGACTTTGTAGCTGCTTGTAATCCATTAGCAGTAACGGTGAAAGCTGATTTTAGTCCCCGTGGGAATGTGCATACTGTAGTAGAGGTTAAGCATCAGAAATTAGATTGAACCGAAATAAAGAAATGTGGTATCCCCGGTAATCGCAACCGGACAAAGTATGAGCACCAATCTGACCAATCTGTATTGTGTTGACCCCCTGCAAGATTAGCAAATACTGAGAGGTAGATATGGCGCTGTCCATTAAATAATGTATTAGAGCTATACAGGTACTTCTTTCTGTGGTACTTGCGCTCTTTTTTTTGACAGTTAGATTTCAATTTTTATGAGTACGCAGTCACTTGCAATAGATATGTCATGCAATTACCCATCAAAAAGTAGACGACCAACATCGCGGCTGCGGCTAAAGCCACTAATGTCCCAGCTAACATCAATGAAAATTCCTTGTGTTGATAAGCTTTTTCCATCAGGTGCAGCGACCAAGCCACTAATGCCACATCAAAAATTAAAATAGGTATCAACATATTTATATTACTTAATAACTCGTAAAATTATATTAACATTATTTTGCAAAACTGTGTCTAACCTGAGATTACTCTAGGAGGTTGACACATTTGCTTTGGTTAGAAAGGTAATCGGACTGGTACATGACGATCGCGCAAAAAGTTCTTAATTTCAGCGACGCTTAACTGTCCATAGTGCAATAAAGAGGCTAATAATGCGGCTTCAGCTTTACCATCGGTTAAAGCAGCATGAATATGATCACAATTCCCCGCACCACCAGAAGCAATCACCGGAATTTCTACTGCCAAAGCGATCGCTCGCGTTAAGTCCAGGTCATATCCAGCTTGAGTCCCATCGGCATCCATACTTGTCACTAATAACTCTCCTGCTCCGCGTTTTTCCACTTCTTGCGCCCAAATTAAGGCATCAATTCCAGTATTTTCCCTACCTCCGCGCACATAGACATCCCAACCCGGATTACTAGGGTCATGTCGGCGTCTAGCATCAATAGCAATGACTATACATTGATTACCAAAACGCTCACTAGCCTGATTAATCAAATTAGGTTCGCGGACAGCCGCAGAATTAATACTAACCTTGTCCGCTCCAGCTCGTAACAAAGCTTTAACATTTTCTAAGGATTGAATTCCACCACCCACAGTCAAGGGAATGAAGACCTGTTCAGCAGTACGGTAAACGACATCAATAATCGTGCCTCGGTCTTCATGAGTGGCTGTAATATCTAGAAATACTAACTCGTCAGCACCGGCTTCGTTGTAAACCTTGGCTAGTTCGACTGGATCACCAGCATCTTTGAGGTTAACAAAGTTAATTCCTTTCACAACTCTTCCCGCCTTGACATCTAAGCAGGGTAAGATTCTTTTAGATAACATAATGATTTTTGCGCTCTGTGGTAATTGTCTGGAATTTAAATTCTAAATTGCCTTGTGTGTTTCCAGACGAAAATTTCTGATCCTTACTGACTTTGGCGATCGCGTTAGAGGTAGGGACTAGTAACCCGGAAAAATCCAGACCCCATACCCCAATTGAAAGTTAATAGCAGAAGTTATGGCGATTATCTCCTCAAAAAAACAACCTCCCGAACCCGATGGAAAGCCGATAGAGCGTCAGGAGCCGGTGTCACCACCCCCTCCCAACCAGATACTACAGGCCCAAGCGACTATTGATGAACAAGGTAAACAGGAAGAGAGTATTCGACCCCAGCGATTTGCTGATTACATTGGTCAAAAAGATTTAAAGGATGTATTAGAAATTGCCATCAAAGCCGCTCAATCGAGGAGTGAAGTATTAGATCACCTCCTGTTATATGGACCGCCTGGGTTGGGTAAAACCACAATGGCGATGATTTTAGCTTCAGAAATGGGAGTTAATTATAAAATCACTAGTGCTCCGGCTCTAGAACGCCCTAGAGATATTGTGGGCTTACTAGTCAATCTGAAACCAGGAGATATTCTCTTTATTGATGAAATTCATCGTTTGTCGCGGATGACAGAAGAAATTCTCTATCCAGCGATGGAAGATTATCGGCTGGATATTACGGTAGGTAAAGGTTCCAGTGCTCGGATTAGAAGTTTACCATTAGTTAAGTTTACTCTAGTAGGGGCTACCACCCGTGCAGGTGCGCTCACTTCACCCCTACGCGATCGCTTTGGTTTAATTCAAAAACTCCGATTTTATGAAGTGAATGAACTCAGCCAAATTATTCTCAGAACTGCTGAGTTGCTGAATACTCCCATTCGTGAAGATGGGGCTACAGAAATTGCTCGTCGAGCCAGAGGTACGCCACGTATTGCAAATCGTTTACTCAAACGTGTACGTGATTACGCGGAAGTTAAGATTTCAGGTGAGATTACAAAAACGATAGCGGCTGAAGCATTACAACTATTTCAGGTAGACCCATGTGGTTTAGATTGGACAGACCGCAAAATGTTGAGTGTGATGATTGAACAATTTAATGGTCGACGGTGGATTAGAAACCATCGCCGCAGCTACAGGGGAAGACACCCAAACCATTGAAGAAGTTTATGAACCTTATCTCATGCAAATTGGTTATTTAAGTCGGACTCATCGGGGTAGGGTCGCCACCCCTGCTGCTTATAAGCATTTAGGATTTAAACCATCTGGTGAGCAGTTATCGTTGTTGTAGGGGGTGCTATTTTTAGGCGTGGAGCAGGCATCTTGCCTGCCCTGGCTTGAATGGCAGGCAAGATGCCTGCTCCACGAATTTAGCGCTTACTCTGTATTCATTTTGAATTTTGAATTTTGAATTCCGCTTTTCGGTACTAGTGTTTTCCCAATTACCAATTTTTGCTTGGCAATTTTTTATGATCATTGATACCCTCAGGTCTAAAGTTATGTCTGATTAATTATAAATCACAACAACAACAACAGCGTAGCTGATATTAACTTTTATCACTACGCTGTTGTCTTATCTACATACAATAGTAATCTAAGTCTATAATGTAAACATCGATATTGAGGATAAGTGAGGGTGAAAGTTCAAAAAGGTATTATTTCAGACACAAACCATCCAGTTTGGATGGTGCTGGATGATGACTATTTGCCAATTGAGCCAATTCAAAAATACTTGTATTATCTGGACAGCGTAGGACGTTCTCCAAACACGATTGCGACCTATGCCCATAACCTCAAATTATTCTGGGAGTTTGTCAGGGATTCAAAGTTAGATTGGCTAGAAATTAGTTTAGAGGAGCTATCAAACTTTATTCACTGGCTAAGAAACGCTAATTCTGGTGTCTTATCGATTCAGCCACAGGTTTCCAAACGTTGCGAGAAGACCATTAATAATTGCTTAACAACTGTTTGTGGTTTCTATGAATTTCAAGAGCGGATAGGAGCTACTAGTGGAGTTGATGCTTATCGGTATCAACTGCAACCAGGACGTAAATACAAATCTTTTTTACACCATATTAGCAAGGGGAAAGAAGTTAAAACACGACTACTAAAAATTAAAGAACCAAAGACATTTCCTGGATGTTTAACACCTGACCAAGTTAATACTTTAGTGGAAAGTTGTAACACATTACGTGACAAGTTTTTAACTAGATTACTATATGAAACAGGACTACGAATAGGTGAAGTATTAGGACTAAGACATGAAGATATAGTGACTGGTAAAACCAATGAAATTCGCATTGTCCCAAGATTAAATAACGTTAACTACGTGAGAATTAAATCTGGGTCAGAACGGACAGTTCATGTTAGTAAAGAATTAATAAAATGGTACTCAGCTTACCTAATTGATGAATATCCAGAAGATATTGATTGTGATTTCGTTTTTGTGGTCATCAAAGCTCCAGGTAAAGGTGAAATTGGCAAACCATTAACTTATAAAACGGTTGATAGTTTGTTTAGAAGATTGTCAAAAAAAACAGGTATTCAAGTTAATCCACACCTTTTAAGACATACTCATGCAACAGAATTAATCAGAGCAGGCTGGGAAATGACCTATGTACAAAAGCGATTAGGTCATGCAGATATTCAAACAACAGTCAATACTTATGTTCATCTTTTAGATGAAGATTTAAAATCAGCATATCAGGAATATTTACAACGTAGAGAAGAGGGAAAATAAATGTCAATGAAAGCTGAATTCAATCAACAGATTAGTTTAGATATAATCCAAAATAATGCAGAGATAGTCTGTTATCGATGTGGAATTAGTAATTATCGTAAGCGGGGAATGACAAAAGCAGGTAAACAACGTTATTTTTGTTTAACTTGTCAACGTCATTTTATTGAAAATGTTGACTATGCTAACTATAAGCCTAGTTATTTAGAATTAGGGGATGATGTTTGGAATGCTAATGATTTGGGGATAAAAACCAGGGAATATAAACAGGAAACTAAATTAGTTTTTTGTATTTTCAGCAGAATTGGCTCAAAGACCTGGCTAAAAAATTCATTAGATATAAAGCCACCAATATATCTTTTAGCCAATTACAAAAATATATTTCTATCTTGACTAAATTTTCTGAATTTCTGGAAATATATTATCCTTCAATTACTTTTCAAAAATTTACAAGGAAAGTTATAATTGACTTGATAGATTTTTTAAATCAGAAAAAACTCAGTAGCCGAACAAAAAATTATTATCTAAGTACTCTAAATACATTTTTTGAAACTGGCAATATTAATTTATGGTTTAATGTGCCACCTTATTTAATTAGACCTGAAGATTACGGGAAACCAAGCAAATCTCTACCTAGATATATACCAGAATTCGTAATGCAGCAGTTAAACCAATATTTAGAGACACTTCCAGAAACAATAATGCGAATGGTGTTGGTACTTCAAGAAACGGGACTGAGAATTGGTGAGCTTTTACATTTGTCAATTAATTGCTTAAAATTTGATATGAAAGGAGATTCATACATTCAATATATGAATTGGAAAATGAGCAAGGAAGATACTAAGCCAATTTCTCCCGAACTAGTGAAAGTTATTCAAGACCAGCAGCAGTACATTAGACAACATCTAGGAGCCAATTTTGAATACTTGTTTTCGGCTAGACAAACAGGTAAGTATCGTGATAATAATTCTTTTCATCCCAAGCCTAAAGTTATGGATAGTAGGACTTTTATAAAATTTTTAAAACAACTTGCTGAAGAATTTGATATTCAAGATAGTTCCGGTAAACGTTGGAATTTTCAGACTCATCAGTTTCGTCACACTGTTGGTACAAGAATGGTAAATCTTGGTGTACCGCTCCACATAATTCAGCGATATTTAGGACATGAATCACCACAGATGACTATGGTTTATGCTCATATTCATGATGAAACTCTTCGGAAAGAAATTGAGAAATATCACGAAATAAAAGTAGTTAACTTTCAAGGAGAATCTGCTGCATTAGCTGAAACAATACTAGGAAGCAATGATGACCTGGAATGGTTTAAGAAGAGTGTACAAGCTAGAGCATTAGAACATGGTTACTGTGCTAGACCCAAAGTATTAGGTAATTGTGATATTTCTGGATTTGATGGTTGCTACAATTGCTCACATTGGAGAACAAATAAAAATTTTCTGCCGATTTTAAAATCCACTTTAGACCGTACTAATAACGTTTTAAAGAAAGCCAAAAATTATGGTTGGGAATTACAAGTTCAGAAGAATACACCGATTCAAGAAAATTTAGAAAAAGTCATTAAAAATTTGGAGTCAGAAAATGACTAATAGAAAAATTGAAGCATTACAAGAAGCCGCAGCACAGAAAGCTAAGGAATCAGCAGAACGTGTAGATAAAGCTATTGCCAGAATCATCAAAGATGGTGGAATAATTAGTTTTAAATCTATCGCTCAAGCCGCCAATGTATCTACTGCTTATCTGTACAAACAGGAAACTTTTAGAAACCGGATTGAAACCCTACGTGACCAACAGAAACAACGACCTAAATCTAAACAACCTCCACTCTCATCAGATAATTCTAAATTAGTAATTATTTCGACGTTAAGGGAGGAAAACAAGCGATTAAAAGCCGAAATAGATAGTCTACGCCGAATTAATGAAAGTTTAACTGGTAAGCTTTATCAAGTTCAAGGTATTTCGGAGTTAGTCGAAAGACTTAAAATTGAGAATGAGGAGATGAAATTACAATTAAATCAATTTCTCCATCCAGTTCAACAGACCACAACATTACCAGTAGACCATCCCAAAGTCATCTCGTTAGAAAAGAGTAAAGCCGGACGTTCAAGTATTAGTGAGCAAGTTAAGCAACAACTTAAGTCATTAGACATTCCACTTAATTCAACTTTAACTAAAACAATTAAGTCTGTCTCTGAAGCAATTGTTTTCGATGCGATTGCAGTGTTAAAGGGAATTCTTGCTGATGGTGATGTTGATAAACCTGGAAGTTGGTTAAAAACCGCTATTGAACAAGGTTGGAAACCAAATGGGAAAATTCACGTTAAATCCGAGTTAGAGGTATTTAACAAATGGTATCCAAAAGCCAAACAGAAAAAAATAATTCAGGCTAGTCAAATTACCGAAAATGGCATCTTAATTTATACTGGTAATGGAGAGTGGATAGCTTTTTCAGAAATGTTAATCCAGTATCCACTTGAAACGCTGTAGAAAATGTCAACAACGTAAAACTCTTAACTGATAAAGGTTATGAGTTTTATAAACGACATAACTAAAGACACTGAGATTCTGCGGACAGAATTAGTTTAGGTAAAACCCACAATCTAATTCTCGCTACGGCCATCAAGCACCGTCTACTGAGTTGATCAAGTAAAATACCTAATCTTCCCGCTACTTTGTTTAAAATGTTAGCTGCACCATTCAGGTCAGCATTAACAATTGAACCATCTGCTGATTGATACAAACCCCGTCTAATTCGTTTTCCAGATGCTTTCCACCGTTCTGGCTTAAAACCATATTCAGGTAGGGAGTCTCCATCTAAAAAACTGGCTTTAGAAGTGTAGGCTTCTTCTGTGATTTCAAATCTAATTCCATGCAAATCACAAAGCTGTTTTAATCGGTCTTTGAGTTTACCCAGAGGCATTTGTACAAACTTTTGGTTGTTCAAATTCCCCATGTTGGCATTTAGTTTAAATCCTTGATTCCAACCAATTACCAAAGTGCCGATACCATATTTAAGGCAATGGTCTATAATCAACTTTGCCGCTTTATTGATACCATCACGCATTTGATGGTTACGCTTTCTAGTAATTTCATCTAACCAAGCATCCCAATAATCCTGTGCAAGTCCTTCTTTGCGAGTTGATACTTTTTTATTATACAATTGATTCATGGCTTTCATTTGCCGTGAGTCAATTAAAAACGAATTACCTAAAGTATCTACACAAGCAGCTAAATTATCCGCCGTACCTAGATCAATGGATAAAGCTTGATTAATATCTAGAGTATGTTGAGGCTTGTCCATCTCGTAAGATATCTCTAGGTAAAAAGCACCATTTTTAGGCAGAATAGTAAACTCTTTTACCTTTGAGTAATCAATATTTGATGGCATTGGTAAGAAGAATTCAGATATACCAAACCACCGTTTAACTGTTAATCCTAGAGAAAATCTTAATTGCCCATCAACGATGGATGGTCTTTGTCCTCCAGAATTAGGATAAGCAACCTTGAATAATTTAGAACCAGTTAAATAATCCGGTGGTCTGGGTTTAAAGTCTAGTTGACCATTAAGATATAGACCTCTTAGTTCCCGGAAAGATTTGAAAGCCTCTGTTACCGACATCAATGTTTGCTGCATTGGTGTGGATGGCATTGACTGAGCTAATATTGATTTTGAAACCGATGGTTCAAATGCTAAGTCAAACTTTCCTGTCAATAGCTTTCCCGTCTTAAAAAATATCTGACGTGCAAAATACACTCCAGTATTGTAGATTTTGCCTGATTGTTGACACAAATACTCGAATATTGCTTTTGTTTCATCCTCTAGACGAAGTAAAACTTGTTGAACTCCGATAATTTTTTTAGTTTTAGGCAATAGTTTGACCCTCCAATTTGTCCGATTTTTAAATTTTATATACTCCTTGAGTATAGCATAAATATCCAAACTGAAATCATCAAAAATTTTCTGTTTGAATTTGATTAAACATCCACATCACGGTTAATATAGAAATACCAAGAAGGTAAAAACCTTACTGGTCGCTTCCCTCTCAGCCCTAAAAGGACTGAGTTTCGCGCATACCAGGTATTTCTATGATTAAACTAATTGGTATTTTGTTCAGCATATTACTTTTATTCGGCTGTGTCCAGCAAGTTACAGCCCAGGCTCCTCAGTCCAGCATGGTGGAAGAACAGTTACAACAGGGTGATAAATTAGCGAATCTGGCAGTTGCAGCCACAAATCAGGGTGATTTTGCCACAGCAGAACAATACTGGACAGAAATTATTGAGCAATTTCCCACTAATGCTGGAGCTTGGAGTAATCGCGGTAATGTTCGGGTTAGTCAAAATAAGTTAGAAGCAGCATTAACAGATTATAACCAAGCTATCAAGCTCGCACCTGATGCCACTGACCCTTATTTAAATCGGGGGACAGCATGGGAAGGTTTGGGAAAATGGGAACTGGCGATCGCAGATTATAATCACATTCTCGAACTTGATCCTCAAGATGCAATGGCTTACCACAATCGGGGAAATGCTGAAGCAGGGTTGGGGAAATGGGATTTAGCTATTGCTGACTACCAAAAATCTATAGCGATCGCCCCAAATTTTGCCTTTGCGCGGGCTAATTATGCCTTAGCGCTGTATGAAACTGGTGCAATTGAAAAAGCCATCCAGGAAATGCGAAATATTGCCCGTAAATATCCCAAATTTGCCGATGTGCGTGCAGCTTTAACCGCAGCCTATTGGGTAGATGGACAAAGCGGAGAAGCGGAAAGTAACTGGGTAGCAGCTTATGGATTAGACAGTCGTTATAAACATATCGACTGGGTGAAAAATATCCGTCGCTGGCCTCCTACTATGGTAGTAGCTTTAGATAAATTCTTGAAATTACAATAAAAAGGATGCAAGAGAAAAAATTCAACTTGCTAAATCCTGAATTAACTGGGGAGTTAATTCTTGTACATTACTCAAAACCACCTTGGCTCCAGCTTTGATTAATGTCTGAGCATAACTATCACGACGTACTGCTGTTTCCTGAACATGGGGAGGTAAAACCCCTACACCAACCCAATTCCGAGTATTATCTAAATCTCGTGCTTTAACTACGGTATACATATCAGCTACCGTATCTCCTACATATAAGATGGTTGATGCTCGCTCAACTTGATTCTCTAACCGCTGTATAGCGGCAAAAAGTCCAGTGGGGTCAGGTTTACTTGGTGCATCTTCCATTGCAATCAAGACGGGATTTCGCAAACCTAAACGTTTCTCTAAAACGTAATTAGCAGAACCACGAGTTGCACCACTAAAAAATGCCCAATCAATCCCCCCTTGGGTTAATTGCTCTAAATAGCTAAGTTGGAGTAATAAAGGCTCATTACAGATATACCCTGTCCAATTTTCTGGCTTCTGAGCCTCGATAACGAGATTGAAAAAAGCCAACAATGCTGTTATAATCAAGTTGCAATTGCTCACGGGTCTGTCCTTGAGTTTGAAAGTAGCGATAAATCAATTCTTGGGATGCTTCCCAGTCATTATTCCAAATCCCCTCTGATTTCAGATTATCTATATCGACTGGTGTGGGACGATAAGCCTGGGCTGTAAAATATTCCACCGTATCAGCCAGTGCTAGACGATAGGAACCAGCAACATCGCGGATAACACCATCTATATCAAAAACTGCGATCGCTTTTTCTGGTTGCATTATCATAATCTAATTCGGAATTGTTGGTCATTTTGTGAATTATTAGGTTAAAATGGGCAATCGTCAACTTAGTATGTAAGTCCCGGATATTTCCCGGAGGTATCATTGACCAAATTCATTTTAAAAATTTTGTGGCTAGACGAAAACGTTGCCCTCGCAGTTGACCAAGTTGTAGGTAAAGGTACTAGTCCGTTGACAAAGTACTTTTTCTGGCCCAGAAACGATGCCTGGGAAGAGTTAAAAAAAGAACTAGAGTCAAAACACTGGATTACTGACCTAGATCGGGTTGAGTTGCTAAACAAAGCCACAGAAGTGATTAACTATTGGCAAGAGGAAGGTAGAAACCGACCAATGGCTGAAGCACAGTTAAAGTTTCCTGAAGTTGCTTTTACAGGTAGCGCCTGATTTTTGCTGGCTTAAATCTTCTGTTGTTCTACAAGTTGCCATAATTTAATGCTTTTGTCCCTGCTGCCACTTACAATTAATTGGGCAACAGGGCTAATAGCTATGGCTAATACTGAATCTACATGACCAGATAGTGTGGTAATTTCTTTTGCTGTACTGACGCTCCAAAGTTTTACGGTTTTGTCCCAACTAGCACTAATTAATGTTTCTCCATCGGTAGTAAATGTGACTGCTGTTACTGCCCAGGAATGCCCTAAAAGTGTGCTAATTAATTGACCTGTATGAACATTCCATAGTTTAATTGTGTTGTCATCGCTACCTGTAGCTAAAATTTGTCCATTGGGACTAAAGGCAACTGTTAACACTGCCCATGTATGATCACAAAGAACGGTTAATAAGCTATAGCATGAGCCATTTTGTTCCCAAATCCGAATTGTGCGATCGCTGCTAGTGCTGGCTATAATTCGACTATCTGGACTGATGGCAACTGCATTTATTTGTAATTGATGTCCAGTGAGAGTAGAGATTTCTTGACCTGTATTGACATCCCAGATTTTCACCGTTTTATCAGCACTACCACTCACTAAAATATTGCCATCAGAACTAAAGACAACTGATTTTACTGATTGGGTATGTCCCAGTAAAGTAGAAATTTCTTGACCAGAGTTAAGATTCCACAATTTAATAGTTTGGTCATCGCTAGCTGTTGCCAGGATATTACCATCAGGACTAAAAGCAACGGATTTGATCGCTTGGGTATGACCCTGTAAACTAGAGATGATTTTTTTAGTATTTAAATTCCACAATTTAATTAGATGATTATCTTCCCCAGTCGCGAGGGTATGACCATCTGGGCTGATACTAAGACAATTAATGCTGCTTGATATACTAGAATTGGATATGAGGGTATACAAACACCTCCAAGGAGAGGGAATCGAGGATTGAGAATCACTCATATACACAGATGGACGTGGATAAGAGTGGACAAGATTGATAGCTGTAATGGTTTCATCAGCTGAAGTAAAGCGTTGTTTAAGGTCGTTTTGCAGCAGTTTATTCAGAATTTGTACTAATTTCTGACTGACTTTGGTATGAAGATAATTTTCCCAAATCCAAGTATTGTTAGTAACATCAAATAAATCAAAGGGTGGTACTTGGGTGAGTAAATAAATACAAGTCACTCCTAAACTATAAAGGTCACTAGCAAAAGTTGCTTGTCCTCTTGTTTGTTCAGGAGCAATATATTCAGGACTACCAATCGCAGATTCATCGGTGAATGGATTAATAGTTGTGACTAGTTTAGCTGTAGCAAAATCAACTAAAACAAAATGATTCTTGTTTTCAGGTGAGGAAATACGGATGATATTTGCTGGTTTAATATCACGGTGGATGAAATGATGCTCATGGATAAATTTGAGAACTGGTAATAAATTGGTTAAAAGTTCCCAAATCTCGGTTTCACTCCAGATTCCTTGTTGTTCCACCAAGTTAGCTAAATTATGACCGGGAATAAATTCTTGTACCCAATAGTCATAGTCATTTTCACTAAAGGATGCGATTAAGGTAGGAATTTGGGGATGTTTGCTTAACTCTGCTAATTTTTGAGTCTTTTCTAAAAAGGCTTCAGATATTTGGTGATGATGGGAAAACTTTTGGATGACACAAGGAAGCGGGGGAAATTGAGCTTGATCCAATGTCAAAAAGGTTTGACAATATCCCCCTTTACCAATTAGCTTTTGTAAACGATAACGTTCTTGTAACAACAAAATATTTACAGGAATACAGAACACAACTTCATCCCCCCTTCATCCCCCCACCTCCCCATCACCCCACCTCCCCATCCCCCCATCCCCTCTCTAATCTTTCGCTAACGCCACCACTATAGGAGGATTACTATTTTGTTGTGGTGATTCAGGTTTTGCGGAAATGGGTACTAATCCTTCACCTTTTTTACCAGTTTGATTCCATAAAATCATTGATAGTAGTCCATCGACTAAACCATTGGTGCTACCATTACCACCACCGACGAGAATATCAGGAATTAAGCGGACATTGCCATCGCCAATAATTTGCATTAGCTGCATAGCAGTATAACCTTGGGAACCCAAAGCTTGCTACACCAGTCCGATAGGTTTCCGCTTTAGCATTACCTGTAGCGCGAATACCTTCAGCTTCAGCAATGGCTTTGAGTTTGGTAGACTCGGCTTCACCATTAGCCTGTTTAATTTGAGCTTGGGCTTTCAGTTCTGCAATTTGCACACTTTGCTCAGATTTCACCATTTCCTGTTGAATATTGGCTAAAGCTGTCTCCCGCACTAGTTGTTGACGTTGGGTTTGCGCCATTTGTTGGACTTCATAAGTTTTCCGTTCTTCTTCCGCAATTTTGCGATCAGTTTGGGTTTGCATCAGGGAAGCTGGTGGCTGAATATCACCAATTAAGGTATCAATTGCTTGGACATCATAAGCTCGCAATGCAGTTTTAATATATTCAGATGCTTCTGCTTGACGTTCACTCCGAGCATTGAGAAAATCTAGGACAGTACAATTTTGGGCTGAGTTGCGGAAATAATTACCAATGCTGGGTTCTAGCACATTATCTACTAAATTTTGCATTGCACCAACGCGGGAAATTACTTTAGGAGCATCTAAAGCCCCAACATGGATAATTTGCGATACTTCCAAATCAAAAGCAAAACCATCTTTAGAACGGACAGTTAAAGACGCTAGATTGGCATCATATTTATGTCTTTCTGTGCGACCTGACCAGTTCAACACTATATTAATAGTCGGCACCAATTCCACTTTCATGATCCGCGTATTAAGTGGATGCTTACCTGGATAGAGAGGTTTACCCAAACCCCTTTATTTCCAGGATTGACTAAATTCCCATGAGTGAAAGCTGCACCACTAACGTCTTGACTCGCTCCTCCGACGAAGGAAATCACTACACCCACATAACCAATGGGAATTTCCGTCATCGGGACTTGCTCAACTTTGACAAACCAAGGATTGAGGTTCCAAGAACCAGAAAGCAGAATTTGTTCTTGTAAACCTCTGCTTCCTCCTCCTAAAATAAATTTTTGACCATTTTGGAAGTTATCATGAGCCGGTAATCACTGCACCTGCAATTTCACCACCATGAATTGGTAAACCATCTAAAGTGGTGACAATACCAACTTTTTCCGATGCCACACTGTACACTTGCAACTGTTCTGGTGTCATGCCTTGAGTAGCGGCATTTGATGCCATAATCACTTTAAATAGGGCAGTGTTGATGCGGTAAGTCCCGGCGGTAAGGAAACCCATTTGCCGACCTTTTTCCCCACCTTGGGTGAGAAATTTGCGAGCATCTTGAAAATTATCACAGTCTACAATTTTACCTAAAATCCGTTCGGGGGGATTGGATTCCCCATCTGCGGCGACAATTAAGGCGATTTCACCTTGAGGAACCACAATCACCGATTCTTTTTTGACAGAATATTGCCAAGGCCAATAACCCCAATGCCAACCGGGAGCAAGAGTATCGGCTTGTAAACCAGCTTCATTATTGAGAGCAATTAATCTATCTGCGGGTAATCCCTTACCGGAAAAAGTAAATTTTCTGACAACAATCCCGACTTCTCTTTCCCCGATCACCACTAGTCCACCAAAGAATAGGGGTACGAAAACGATTACACCCCCAACCAATACAATCGCGAAAAGTGTTCCTGGGCTTACCCCCATCGCTTGATATTCAATCTTTTTAGTGATTGAGTTGGTAACTATGGGTTGAGTTGGGCTAGTCTGAATTGATACGGGATTAATTTCTGGCTCTGGCAGGACTTTGACGCTAGCATGGGCAGAATTAACCAAGCCTGTTAGTGCTACGGTAGCTACTACAGATGCTGCCAAATGAGCTATTTTATTTTTGGGAAGATTTAGGGAAGATAGAAAATTTTTCATAAATTGTGTCCTTGAGGACAACTAATTAACCAAGTTATCACTTCAATAGCTGAGAGATGATTTTCTTAAAGTTGCTGTAATCTTTGAAAATAATTGAAAATAAATATATATACGAACAAATTTTTAGGGTGAGATCATGACTCACCCTAAAAATGAATATATTGAGGTATTTTTTATACCTATACCAAACCACCAGCAGCTTGAAAACGAGCGCGTGCGCGTTTAAAAGCTTGATTGGCTTGGAATTGTGCTTGACGATCGCCTGCGGTCACTTGATTCAGACGAGTTTGGGCTTGAGAGTAAGCAGTCCGCGCTTCTTCTAAGTTAATCTTATCGCCACGTTCAGCGCCATTAACCAAAATAATCACTTCATCTTGCTCAACTTCAGCAAAACCACCCAAAAGAGCGATCGCTTGCCAATCTTGATTTTTGCTAGTACGAACCCGCATTACCCCTGTATCCAAAGCGGTTAATAGAGGAGCGTGTCCACTGAGGATGCCTACTTGACCAGTGGTGCTAGGAAGAACGACTTCTTCAGCGGGAGCATCCCACACGGTTTTATCTGGAGCAATTACACGAACGGTTAATGTCATTTATCTTTTATCCTTTGTCAGTTGCTATTGATTAGCAGTCAATGGTCAACAGTCAGTGGTCATTTGTTTACGAGTGACCACTGACTAATGACTAATGACAACTAATTAATTAGCCTTTGAGTTTTTCGGCTTTAGCGATCGCTTCGTTAATATCACCTACCAAGTAGAAAGCCTGTTCTGGTAGAGCATCTAACTCACCAGACAGAATTTTTTGGAAACCTTTAATGGTATCTTCCAATTTCACATACTTACCAGGAGAACCAGTGAAAACTTCGGCAACAAAGAAAGGCTGAGATAAGAAACGCTCAACTTTCCGAGCGCGAGCCACGATCAGACGGTCTTCTTCAGACAATTCATCTAAACCAAGAATAGCGATAATATCTTGCAGTTCTTTGTAACGTTGTAGAGTTGATTGCACAGCACGAGCAGTATTGTAGTGTTCATCACCAACGATATTGGGCTGCAGCATGGTGGAAGTAGAATTCGAGTGGATCAACCGCGGGATAAATTCCCTTAGAAGCCAAACCACGAGACAACACTGTTGTTCCATCCAAGTGAGCAAAGGTGGTTGCAGGTGCGGGGTCAGTCAAGTCATCCGCAGGTACATATACAGCTTGAATAGAAGTAATAGAACCTTCGGTAGTGGAAGTAATCCGCTCTTGCAATTCACCCACGTCAGTACCCAAAGTAGGCTGATATCCTACCGCTGAAGGCATCCGACCTAACAGCGCGGATACTTCAGAACCTGCTTGTACAAACCGGAAGATGTTGTCAACAAACAGCAATACGTCTTGCTTGTTCACATCCCGGAAATATTCAGCCATCGTCAAGCCAGACAAACCCACCCGCATTCTCGCTCCGGGTGGTTCGTTCATTTGACCGTAAACTAGAGCAATTTTCGATTCATTGAGGTTATCTTTATTGATCACCCCAGATTCCATCATTTCGTTGTAAAGGTCATTTCCTTCACGGGTGCGCTCACCCACACCAGCAAATACCGACACACCACCATGTTGGGTAGCGATGTTGTTGATCAATTCCATCATGATCACGGTTTTACCAACACCAGCACCGCCGAATAGACCAATTTTACCACCACGACGATAGGGAGTCAGCAGGTCAACAACTTTAATCCCAGTTTCAAAAACAGAAGGCTTGGTTTCCAATTCTGTGAATTTAGGAGCTGAACGGTGAATGGGTAAGGTTGCTTCCGCATTGACAGGGCCTTGATTATCTACAGGTTCACCGAAAACGTTGAAAATCCGACCCAAGGTAGCTTTACCAACTGGCACGCTGATGGGAGCGCCAGTATCAACAACTTCCAAACCACGGACTAAACCATCAGTGGTACTCATAGCAACAGCTCGAACCTGGTTGTCGCCCAGAAGTTGCTGCACTTCAACAGTCAAATTGATGTCCTGTTTAGCTTCGTTGGTGCCTGTGATGGTCAAAGCGCTGTAGATTTGAGGTAGTTTCCCGCCAGGAAACTTAACGTCTACAACTGGACCAATGATTTGGGTAATGTAACCAATGTTTGTTTTTTGTGCGGTGGTGACCATGCTGCGCCTAATGATTGAAGCTATATTTCCGATCGGGTCGTGGAAGACATAAGATCAAATGATGTCACCTTTCAGAGTAACACTGAATGACCCCACCTTTGCCTTAAATTGATTCTTAAGACAAATCTCATCGGGATCAAAATTTAGCTCTGGGGAGCAGAGGGTAGGGCCGACGATGCTGCACACAAGTCTCGCGAATCCGACTCATTCTGAAAGCACCCCCCTTCTTCCCCTCTCCCCGTGAGCTACGATGCCCGCCGTAGGTCGATTATTTCACCTGATTATACCTTGCAATCATTCTTGATCTAGAGAGAGAATGTTTCTCTTGATAGATTAAGTAAATATTAGAGATTTATTAAAATAGAACTTGTATCCGATTTGACGGACAATAGTTGAACGGTTATGCCTACACAAGTTATTGTAAATCCTGGTTTAATCACAATTAATGATG
Organism: uncultured cyanobacterium; assembly: GCA_963766435.1. Classification (GTDB taxonomy): domain Bacteria; phylum Cyanobacteriota; class Cyanobacteriia; order Cyanobacteriales; family Nostocaceae; genus CAVXZH01. Next base: position 816,243 of record CAVXZH010000005.1, on the reverse strand, counting down.
GTTCTTCATTTCTGGTCACGGCTAGCGATGGTTCCATTGACGAAAATCAACCACAAGGTTTTTTTGCGCGGGATACACGTCTAATTTCTTACTATGAAATTTCTCTGAATCGCTGCCGACTTTCACTGTTAGCTTCTAGCAATATCAATCATCATAGTGCGCTATACCAATTCACCAATCCGCAACTGACCACTGTTAAAGGTACTGTACCTGCGGGTAGTTTGGTTGTAGCTATCCGACGTGATATCGCCGGAGGAATGCACGAAGACATTGATATCACAAACCATAACTTAGCAACAGTTGAGTTACAACTAATGCTGGCCATTCGTTCTGACTTTGCAGATATCTTTGAAGTGAAAGCAAAGAATATGGTGACGCGAGGTGATACAGACACTATATGGCAAGATGGCATACTGACTACTAAATACCAAAATGGACTTTTCTTACGCAGCATTGTCACTGAAGCAATGAATGCTAATTCTCCAGCCAGATATGCCAACGGTCGTTTAATATTTGATGTTGTTATTCCTCCTGGTAATACCTGGCACACCTGTATTAACTTTACAGCCTTAGCTAATGGAGATGTTCTCAAACCTCAACCAACCTGTGGTTTACCTCACATTACAGAAGCCAGAAAAATTAGCAATGAGTTTCAGACTCAGGCGACCCAGTTTAGATCATCTAATGCCGAAATTACTAAATTTTATCAGCAGGCTCTCATTGATATGGGAGCTTTACGAATTAAGGTAGATAATAATAGTCATCAATTTTGGATGCCTGCTGCTGGTATTCCCTGGTTTATGGCTGTATTTGGACGTGACTCTGTAATTACCAGCTTACAAACTATCGCATTTTCCCGCGAATTTACTTGTGGTACCTTGGTTCGGTTGGCTCAGTTACAAGCCACACAGTTAGATGATTGGCGGGATGCCCAACCTGGCAAGATGCTGCATGAATTGCGGCGTGATGAATTAACTAAACTAGATCAACTACCCTATAGTCCCTATTATGGAACAATAGATACGACTATTCTTTGGATTGTCACTTTGGCTGAGGCTTATCACTGGAGCGCTGATTTGGATATGCTGAATCAGTGTCGAACACCATTAAAAAAAGCACTCGATTGGATTGATCAGTATGGCGATTTCGACCATGATGGGTTTGTTGAGTATTTAACTCATTCAAAACTGGGATTACGCAATCAAGGTTGGAAAGATGCCGGTGATTCAATTGTTTATCCAAATGGGAAGTTAGTTGAGCCACCAATTGCTTTGTGTGAAGTCCAAGGTTACGTCTACGATGCTTGGTTAAAGGCAGCTTTTATTTATGAACTGTGGGGAGAACCAGAGTCAGCAAACAAGTTACGTCAAAAAGCAGCAGAACTTTATCAGCGCTTTAACGATCGCTTTTGGGTAGAATCCGAAGGCTTTTACTGTCTTGGTTTAGATCAGGATAAACAACAAATTCAATCCATCACTTCCAATGTCGGTCATCTCCTCTGGTCTGGTATTGTCCCTCCAGAGCGATCGCCAAAGGTAGTTGAGCGACTTTTTCAACCAGATATGTGGTGTGGTTGGGGTGTGCGAACTCTTTCGGCTAAAAATCAAGGGTATAACCCAATTAGTTATCAACGTGGTAGTGTCTGGCCTCACGATAACTCGATTATTGCGGCGGGACTAAAGCGATATGGCTATCATCAACGAGTTAATCAGATTGCGGAGGGAATTTTTGCGGCGGCTAGTTATTTTCAAGCTGGACGGATGCCAGAATTATTTGCTGGAATTGAACGCCAAGAAAATAACTTTCCCGTCCCCTATCCAGATGCCAATATACCCCAAGCTTGGGCAGCTGGTGCCATTTTCTTACTCATTCGCAGTATTCTGGGACTCGAAGCCAATGCAGCAGAAAGAAGGTTAAAATTACAGCCTCATCTCCCAGAGTGGTTACCAGATTTAACACTGGAAAATCTAGTTGTGGGAGATGCTAAAGTTTCCATGCGTTTTTGGCTTAATCAGTACAAAGAAACACGTTGGGAAGTTACCAAGCAAGATGGCGAATTACAAGTTTCTGGGTAGTTTCTGTACAGACTAGCTCAGGAAATACAAAAGACCTGAATTCATAAAATGGTACTCTCATCTTTAACAAATGCTTGAGTAATGATGGTGCTTATCCACAGAGGTACATCTACAGACTTAATACCCTGTAAAAGGTCTTTTTTAACATCGTCCGTCAGACGTATACGCAAGATATTAATTACTTCTGGAGTAGAAGCAGCAACTTCACCAAGCCAGTCAAGAGCTTGAATAACGAAAGCACCAGGATGATCAAACCATTTTGTTAGCCATCCTTCAGCTTGGCGAAAATAAATAGTTCGATTACCAATTTTTAGATTTTCATTTATAGTATCTGTAAGATATACGGCTTTAGCTGGAACAGCAGTTGTCAGTCCCAGACTATTTGCGGAAATAATACCATCGGGGCATATACGAACATTTTTATATCGTTTCCATGCAGCGATTATATCATCAATGTTTGGTGCTGCTTCGCGGTTAAGAGATGGAATCAGTCGGGGAAAATCATATAGTTCATGAGTAATCTGACGTAAAAAACCATCTCTACATAGACGTGATAAAGCATCATCTACGGACATTAGATTACTCCCTAAATCTAAAAAATCTTTTGGAGTATAAACTCTTTGTCCTCGACCGTGTTCCTGTACACGTTTTATAATGCTGTCAGCTAAAGTGGTCACCATTTTAGTCAATTATCTTCTCATATCGGGATTATAGACTATCTTTTCCAAATTTAATTGTGACTTTAGGATGATTTTTTTGTGTACCTGTTATACATCTTAATGCAAAAAACCAGTGTTCTTGTTCTTTGCTTAACTCTTCCAAAATTAATCCAAAAGACTGATAATTTGTCTTATCTAGTAGATTAGAATTAAATCTAGTAGATTAGAATTAAAATTATCGTGCGCTGATCAGGGGGACTTCAATTTCTTCAGATCGCCATGCAGCATAAGCAAGCGCCTCATTGATATCGGGTTCCTCAAGGTAGGGATAAGCCTTGATAATGTCGCTGAAACTGTGGCCAGATGCCATTAAACCGACGATAGTACCAACGGTGACACGCATTCCCCGGATACAAGGTTTGCCACCCATTACTTCTGGGTTGCGGGTAATTCTGGTGAGATTTTGCATTGCTGTTACCTCGTTATGGCTAATTGAATTGAGAAACTAGAAATGGCTGCATCAATATTTTCCATTCTGGACTATCTAAATTGTTTAAGGTGACTCAGGGGTGTCAGCATCATCATTTAAGTTTGCTGTCTGAGTGTCCTAATTGTGGGACTAGGTTTAAAGTTCGTCAGTTGTGGGTTGATGGTTGGTGTCAAAGGTGTTTTACACCGTTTGGGGAGATGGTTAGAACATCCGGAGAAAATTTGGAATATCATGAGTGATCGCTCTGTTCCCCAAAAGTCATCGCTGTTTTATAGTAGCAAGTAACCACTGTAAGGGTTTCAATGAATTGATATTCAAGTACAATTCTAATCAATATATATAATTATACTTTTTCGACAAAAAGTATAATTTGCGTATATTTACGCTTAAGTGGAGTCACCTTGATTTTGAACGAAGTGAAATAGTAATAAAAGAAAGCTTACCTAAAGATTTAACCGAGAATGGTTACACAAGGGTAAGGAAGGAAACCAAGACGGGGAACATTAGCGCTTACCATTATCCTCTCAGTTGCGATCGCTTTTATCATCTCTCAAACCTCCCAAAGTTAACCTAGATGACCTGATATTCACTACACCTCATGGTCACATTATAGACGCTGATAACTTCAGGGATAGGCAATGGCGTAAGGTTCTAGAACATCAACAAGTACCATATCGCAAGCCTTACACAACTAGACACACAATGGTTAGTCATGCCATAGAGCAGGGTATCCCCATAACTGGGGTAGCTTATCTGGCAGGTCACAAAGACACCACGATGATTATTAAAAACTATGGTCACATGATAAACCGCCCTAACTTGCCTGATATACCCATAGGGTGATGAGGTGATATTCGTTAACTATGGTTGCCAAGTGGTAGCCGGATGAAGATGTTAGTACGGCTACTATCAATGCAAATAAATGTATATTGTGCTATAATATACTGAGAATATTCATTGCCCGAGCCATACGTCCTGATTTTATAAGTATTACAGGATTCTTTTTTGTGATTACCATGTATTTGATTATTATGGCTCTAAAATGTGCCACTTGCTAAACTGGCACATCTACTCATTATCAGATAATATAAAAGACTATCTTTTATATAGATAGAAAAAAGTCCTGGACGTTGGCCGCATCCAAGACTCTCTGTTATGTAATAACTTAACAGCAGTTACTGCTGTTTATTTCAAGAGAAGACTACTATCTTTTCTTAAAAGTATCTATTAGTTCTGTCAGACTCTTGATTACGGGAAGCAGTCTGACACTGAAAATGCACAGAGCCGTCAGAGCGATAACAAGGGCTATCGCTAGCTTCATGATGGCATTTATTTCGCTCATGATGATTTTATTATAATGTTAAGCCTCAATAGCGGGGTTAACTATTCATATCTTAGATATGCTTGATTATTCGTATTGAGGTTATAGCCCATTATATTTACACAAAGATTTTTTAACAAGATAGTATTTGATATGTCTTACATGGCTCATTTTTATACAATCTGTACCGAAAGGTTAACTTTATATCTTTGCAGTACTTTTAGTCAGACTAGTGATTTCTAGAGGAGACTATCTATAGAAACTCTTAGCTAAATATAAGAGTATATGGATGCTATACCCAAAGTTAGAGAACAGTGGATTAAGCGCCAAAGCCAAGATTTATGTTACTCAGTCCTGCTAACTAAGTTTTATTCATTAGATGCCTTTCTCAGTTATTTAAAAAACAGACTTAAATATTAAGGTTTTTCTTTAACCGTAATCTTCTCATAGCATTTATTAGATTTTCTAGCGTAAACGGTATATTATGGTTAATCTTTTTTATCTCATTTAGGCGAGAACTTGCGAGTTTAATAGCTTCATTTGTCGATGAAGAATACCTTAAGTCATTACCCGCCACCTCATTGGAAATAAAACTTATACTATATTTGAACTCGCGTTTTAACATAGACTCAAAATCTTTATAAGATATATCGCGTAAATCATCATCGCCTATAAAAAAAATGGTTATGTTATATTTAAATCATTTTGAGATATTTCCATAGCGGCTTTAACTGGGTCAATATTTCTACGGTAATAGCGGGTTTTCGTAAGCGAAATCCAACCGTTTTTATTCTCATTAGGTAGTTTATCTATACTTTCAGCAAGATTGAAACTTTGGTCTTTTGCTGTAAGTTGCATTATCATTTTTAAAACCCTCCTTAAAAATACTAACATTATAACACCCTACTTTTATATTGCAAGCAAAACAGGATTCTATAATCATAATCTTTTTTGTAGGGGTTGCTATTGAGTTCTACAGAGACTTTTACCCTGTATCCCAACGTAGCATTAGAAAACATACCCCTAGCTGATAATTAGCAAATAATATACTTTAAGCACTAAGTAACTCTTAGGGCTTTATATTTGGGCATTTAAGCAGAGTCAACCAAGTTCCCCCATCTCAAATCTGGTGTAACTGGGGGTTAGGCGTTGACTGTGGCGATCGCCATATTTCGCATGTATCAATAGCAAAGCACCTCGAACTGTTCAGAGGTGCTTTTATTTACCTTTATTAACTTAGTTAGCTTTCATGTGCTAATTCAAGTACTAGGAGTAGGTAGGAGGTGCTAACATCTTGGCATGGGAGAGATAGTAAGTTCCTAATCTGTCCCTCCTTTGTCCCTTTTGGTTTGAGGCATTTAGCGATCGCCTGAACTATTCTAAGGACTCTAAGGACGGGTAAACCTTCCCCCAATAGTTAGACTTATCCCTTGCCGTTGGTAACTGCCTAAATAGTGTGATAATCTAGGGACAAATCAGGGACAATCTAGGGACAGATTGATTGATAGAAAGGCTGAAAACCTTTTGGGATAGTGGAGAATAACGGATTTGAACCGATGCGCCTCTGCGGTGCGATCGCAGCGCTCTACCAACTGAGCTAATTCCCCAAACACAGTATTACAACTACCATTCAATATTCTAACACTCAAAAACAGGAACTGAACAGAGCACTTTAAAAAGCTCAATGAGTAGCAAACTCAGTAAACTGCCGCATATAAGGGGAGTGAAACGCTAAAACTATATCTTCTTTCGGTACTGATTCTTTTAACCTAAACATCCTGAGACATCTTGGACATCCTGGACATCAAGTATAACATCACCAAGAGTGTTGATGAAGGTGGAATCCCACAAGGCCTTGAGGAAAATCCCCACGGCTCCATTAAAATCACGTGGTATTTCGTAATCACAATGAGGACATTTAAATAGTTTAGAACCACCCAGATTTGGGTGAATATGTCCACATTTAGTACAAGTTTTAGAAGTATATTCTTCCGTGATTCTTACCAATCTGGAACCGTACCGATTACACAGATATTCAAGTGTTTGAGAAAATTGATAAAACGCCCAAGTCATCATTGCTCTGGCGGTTTTATTTTTTAGTTTACGCTTTTTTCTCACCACCATTTCTGAAGTTTCAAAAGTTGGAAGTACAATAATGTCATAGTTTCTAGCTAAATACGATGCTACTTGTTTATGGCACTCAGAACGCAAATTCTTAATCCTGGTTCTGATTCTTTCCATCGCGTGCCTGAGCTTGTATCTCAGCCGCTTATAAACTTCCCCTTTAGCTTGATCATGCCTAGATTTTAGCTTATCCAAATGCCAGCATTGCCTTGCTAATCTATTAAAATCTCCACTACCAAACTCAAGAAAATCACTGCCATCAAAACCTGTCATGAATGTTCTAATGCCAGGGTCAAGTGCTATTACCTTGTTAGTAATTTGTGGAGTTGGTTCAAATTCAACCGGGAAGTGAGCAAACCATCTACCTTTATTGTAGGTCAACTCAGTTGCTCCATTGGTTAATGGACAAAAATCATGACCTTTAAATTCAGGCTTTGGTAGGTGTTTGGTCGTAGATATCATCCAAGTCCCATTTTTATAGTTAGTCGGGTCAAACTGGATGGTTAACTTAGGGTCACGAATGGAACGAAACTTTGCTATTTTCAAGCCAGCTTGAGGATGTGGTTTTCGATTCTTGCCTTTACCAATAAACTTAGGGTTTTTCTGAGTATTAAACCAAGCTGTATAAGCCTCCATTGAAGCATTATCCAGTATTTTAGATGCACTTAAATCAACGCACCACTGAGGGATAATTCCAGAAGCTTTCAGCATGGTTCTAAAACCCATTTTTCCGCCTTTATCACCTACCTTAGTATAACCCTGATGTTGGTTTAAATAAGCAATAGAGATGTTATAAACTTTGCGAACAGCCGCTACCCATTTCTTCCAAATTTTCTCAAGTTCTTTACTGGGATAAACTCGGTAAGTCAGGGTCTTCGTTAATGTGTTTTTTGTACTTTCTGAGTCCATACAGTCTGCAACTAAAGACGTGGATGATGGCCAGAATATCTGCCACCATTTCGCTTTCTGGGCTGAGGTTCGTTTGGTTGAGAACCAATACTTCAGCCTGCTGCCTACTACACAACCATGAGATAAGATCGAACCCAAAGCGACAAAGCCGATCTTTGTGGGCAATGACAACAAGTTTGCAAGTGTTTGTGAGAACTCTGTCCAGTAAGGTTTGTAAACCTTTCCTTCTGAAGTTGAGTCCACTGCCGATGTCGGTGATGAGTTCCGCATCGGGATAGTGAGACTGAAGAAACTGTACTTGTTTTTCAAGGTCAGGTTTTTGACTGCGGCTTGAAACTCTGGCATATACAATAATGGCTCGTCTGTCTTCTTGGTCAGTAGTTCTAGTAGAGATAACTGAGTCCACATCGTATCTTCTTTGTCCGGAGGGCGTGAAGATGCCTTTGATTTTTCCGTCTTCAAGCCACCTTTCCAGGGTTCTGGTGCTAACTCCCAGTCTGGCCGCCGCAATCCTTGGGGGTACATGATTTACCATTGCGTGATTGAAGTTTTCTATTCCTATATCTACACAATGTCAGGAGATGTTTTCATATGTCTAAAGAATGATTGTTCTAGGTCATGCTCCTTGTTCCAGCAGTAGTGTAGCAATCCCTACTTCAGTACCATCATGCTGTATCCAAATTTTGTCATCTTTAATATCAAGATGTATACTACACCCATGTGTCCGATTATTATCACGCCAACCTGTATGTAATAGTAAATAGTGGTCACGCTCAGTATCTACAACAGCTTGCGCCTCAATTTCTTTTGGTACGAATCGTTGCTGTCCTCTTTCTAAAATTAAATCTTTAACAATTTGACGATATTTTTCTACTGACATTTTAGCCTCTGTTGCTTATTTATTGACTTTAGAAGCCTCATCATTCCCTTGACTAGTCATAATTTCATCTTTACTTTTGTTGCTTTTCTGCACATAGACTTGCTGTATCCATTCCAAATCCACATCGGTTAAATAATCCACCACCCAATTACAACAGCGATGTAACATCTGAAAAGGATAAGTATTTGCTACACCCAATACCTGCATTTTAGCATTTTTGCCGGCTTGGATACCCGCAGGAGTATCTTCTATAACCAAGCATTCCTCTGGTTGCAAATCTAATTCTGGATATTTCTCATTCAAGCGGTCTACTGCTAATAAATAACCATCAGGTTCCGGTTTACTGGTGGTAACATCCTCACCAGCAATAATCACGGCAAAATGTTCTGCTATATTGGCACGTTCTAGGACTAATTCTATTTCTTTCCGAAAAGCACCACTCACTAATCCTAATTTTAAATGGCGCGATCGCACTTGATAAATTAAATCTTCTACACCTGAGTACAAGGGCAGTTTATCAATTTTCTCCATTTCCAAAACATAAGCTTGGGCTTTACGCTGGAGTAGCACAGTTAAATAGTCTTCGCTGACTGCTCGACCACGATTAGCCAAGAGTTGTTGGATGCAAGCGCGATCGCTACGTCCTAAAGCGGATTGACGTTCGCGCACCCGTTGGGGTTGAAGATTTTCTTGCACCAGAATCTCATCTATTAATTGTAAGTGAATTGGCTCATCTTTAATGATGACACCATTAAAATCAAATAGAACTGCCTTTAAACTCATGTCTCTATGCCAAAAACTGGGGAACCAAGACCCTCCCAATCATTATTATCTATTGTGGTATCTATTGCACTCGGCACAGACTGAGTTACTTTTTTTTCGGGAGTAGGAATCGGTTTAATTCCACTGGTTATTTGATGTATTAACCAAATATCTTGCGTTTTTACATCTCCAAACCCCACTTTTCTCATATCCTCATCCACACTACCTGCGGCATATTCCTGAATATACGGTTCTACAAAAATATTATTGAGTAATTCTACTTGACGCAAAATCTTTTGATTCCCATCTAAAATTAATACTTGTCCACCAACTACCAATAATCGGAGACTTTCTTGCAAAATTGCCAAAGAAGCTGTAGCGGGTGTTTCATGAAAAAGCAAAGAAGCTGTAACTAAATCAAATGTAGCATCACCTAATCCTGTATTCTCAGCATTTCCATGTTGCCATTTGATATCTAAACCAGCAGTTTTGGCTTTATCAGCTGCTCTTACCAGCATATAAGGCGATAAATCCCACCCAATTACCTCAGCTTGAGGAAAAGCTTGCTTTAACATTAAGGTAGTAGAACCTGTACCACATCCTAAATCAAGTATCCGCCGTGGTTTTGCCTTGATATTATCAATCAAAGTCTGACGTACCCAAGTTTCATTAGGTGGAAAAAAGAATTGAGTAATTGGATCATAAGAAACTGCTGCATTCGAGTTTAGATATCCACCCTCAATTCCATGAAAGTTTTGGCTACTGTAGTACCGGGGAATACTAACAGCACTATTGAAAAATTTCTTACTCTCTTTTTCCCAGTCAATACTTAACTGATAACGTTTCACCTCTTTCTCATCAATCAGTAACGTAACCAGGGGAGATAAAAAACTTTCCCAGAGGGAATTTTGATGAACTACCATATGATTAGCTTGGGTGTAGTTAGTTTTCGCTTAACAAATTTTAAAACATCCCGAATAAATTTGCTTTTTTTCTGTAGCAATAGGCTTGACTCTTGTAGTATACTTGTAGTACAAAATAATAATATAGGCATTTGCTCTGAAAAGATTATGCAAAACCTAAGTAAAAATCAGCTAATTGAGAATCACCAAAAATTATAGAGAAAATTATGCCCTACGAAAACTTAGAAATTAGCACAACTAATCCTGTCTTATCTTGGGCAAATCACCCCTTGACAGCAGATGAAACCAAAATGGCGAAGAATGTAGCATCTTTACCATTTGTATTTAAGCACGTAGCATTAATGCCTGATGTTCACTTAGGAAAAGGAGCCTTGGTGGGTTCTGTTATTGCTACTAAAGAAGCAATTATACCTGCTGCGGTGGGTGTGGATATTGGTTGTTTTGTAGGAGATACTCTCATTCCCCTAGTAGATGGACAGTCTTATAGTATAAAAGATTTAGCTGTACAGGGTAAAGATTTTATCATTTATGCTTGTACTCCCACAGGAAAAATTGTTGCAGCTCAAGCAAAAGCCCAATTAACCAGACACAATGCAGCACTAGTAAAAGTAATTCTAGATAATCATGAGGAAATTATCTGCACACCCGACCATCAATTTATGTTGCGGGATGGAACTTATGAAGAAGCTCAGTTTCTCAAACCAGAAACTTCCCTAATGCCTTTTTACTCTCAATTTGATAAAGAAGGTTATACATTGATTGCTCAACCCTATTCTTGTAAATGGGAAAAAGCACAGGGTATTATTGCCCGTTCTGGGTTACTTAACAAAATTACATTTCCAGAAACCGGAGTTAGTAATTTAGTTGTAAGTGAGAAACAATACAATCATAAAGTTGTCGCAGTAATTCCTCTCAACTACAAAGAAGATGTTTACTGTCTCACAGTCCCCGAATATCATAACTTTGCCCTCAAAGCAGGGATATTTGTACATAACTGTGGTATGTGTGCGATTAAAACCCCATTTAGTGCTGAGAAACTAGAAGGTAAACTCAAAAAAATTCGCTTGGATATTGAAGCTGCTATTCCCACAGGATTTAATGAAAATAAAGATGTGGAAAAAGCTGCTATTAACTGGCAACGTTGGCAGGATTTTTCTGATTTACATCCAGGGGTACAAGACTTACAAAATAAAGCGATGAAACAAATGGGTTCTTTGGGAGGAGGAAACCATTTTATTGAATTGTGTCTGGATACAGAAAACCAAGTTTGGTTAATGTTGCATTCTGGTTCCCGTCACATTGGGAATAATCTCGCTCAATGTCATATTAGTACAGCTAAAGAGTTAGCAAAAATGGCAGGTAACAAATTACCTGACCCTGATTTATCTTACTTTATTGCGGGTACGTCAGAATTTCAAGCATATTGGCATGATTTGCAATGGGCGCAAGATTATGCTCGTGTTAATCGTGAGGTGATGATGGCACGATTTAAGCATATTGTGGAAAAACATCTAGCTGGAGGAAGAGATACTAAACCCTTATTACAAGTAAATTGTCATCATAATTACGCTGAAAAAGAAGTGCATTTTGGTGAAGATGTATATGTTACTCGTAAAGGTGCAGTCCGCGCTCAAACTGAAGATTATGGGATTATTCCTGGTTCAATGGGAGCTAAATCTTTCATTGTTAAAGGTAAAGGAAATGCTCACAGTTTTTGCTCTTGCTTTGCGGCTGGAACTAAGGTATTAACTGAATTTGGTTTAATGAATATAGAAGATGTATTCAATTCATCTACACCAATCAAATTAATTTCTTACAACCAAGAGAACCAAACATTTGAAGCTAAGAATATTTTAGATAAGAGTGAACGAACTGCATTAGCTAATAAATATTCTTTATCTCAAACTAGAGACAGATTAGAGAATACTATAACTTGTACTCCTAATCATCCATTTGCTACTTATGAACAGGGAACACTAACGTATAAACCAATTGAAACAATAGTTTCATCATCCCAAGGTGCAATTATTCCTACTCATATCAACGTTCCTTCTCATGTGAATTTAGAAGAACAAGACATCAATCTCTATTACTTACTAGGAGTGATTTTGTCAGATGGTACAGTACATATTAAAGAACGGAAAAATGCCCCGGATTTAAATAATAGACGTCGAAATGGTAAATACTTAAATTCCTATGTGCGTATTTATCAATCAGCTGAACCTGCGAAACAAGCTTTCATTCAATATGTAGAGGAATTGTTGAAGTGCTACACTAGCAAAGTTTCTGTCAGAACTCAAAAACCAAGAAGTGTTAATTTAAGAGGACGTTCAATCACAGGATGGGGACTAGTTGAATTAACTGCTAGTGATCATTCTTTTGCCAACAAAGTTAAAGATTTAATTCCAGACTTACCTAATATTTTACTGGGAAATCCATTTTTAGCTCTCTATTTTTTAGCTGGATACTTGGATAGTGATGGCACACATAATCGAGGAACTCTGTCTATCAGTATCGGCAAAAGGAAAATGTTTTCCATTGTCATTACTGTGCTTTTATCTTTAGGTATTGCCTACAAAGTTTATCGGAATCGAGATAACTTTGTAATAGAATTTAGAGATAATATTGTCATGAGCAAATTACGCTCTATTTGTAAAAGAATTGAAATTGATGAACCACCACAAAGTTTATATTCAGATAAATTACTCTTAGCTACTTCTGTAGCTGGTGGGACATTAAAGTGTGACAACCTTACCAGTTTTGCTAAGTCGGGAAAAATGGTAAATGTTGACAACTTTAATGGTCAAGGCATTAATTTGAGTTTGGCAATGAATAGGGTGTTTAAAGTTGATTCTGATTTAGAATTGTCAGTTTACAATTTTACGGTTGAAGACAATAATAATTATATTGTCTTTACTGAATATTACACCCCGATTTTGGTTCATAATTGTAGTCATGGTGCAGGGCGTTTGCTGTCTAGAAATAAGGCAAAGAATGTCTATACACTTGATGATTTAATTCAACAAACTCAGGGGATAGAATGTCGGAAAGATGCTGGAGTTATTGATGAAATTCCTGGTGCTTATAAACCCATAGAAAAGGTCATGGAAAATCAAGCCGATTTGGTTGAAGTTGTGGCTACACTCAAGCAAGTTGTCTGTGTGAAAGGTTAGGTTTATAAGAATGGGCAATGTTTTAATACGGTTCATTTAAGAAAATCTTGTTGGGTTGAGAAACAGATAAACCCAACAAAATTTTTAATAATGTTGAGTCTAATTTCTTCAATCTAAGCAAATCTGTAAGAAGTTTTTAGTCTTAACTGAACTGTATTTATTAATATCAATCGTAATTACAAAGTGAGTTTAATATAAGAGGGTGTTTGAAAAGTTATGAGGAGGTGTAATTTGTCATTCTGCGCGACAGTAAATAATCCCGCGAAATCCTTCCCTCCGGTCAGGATGACAGTATTACTTCCTCCCTTAACTGAACGGTATTGCAATATAGTAACGTTTTTTACCTTTGTTTTGACTTTTCAAACATCCTCTAAGGTCAAAAAATAAAATGATAAAGAAAAATAACTCCATATTTAAAGAATTAATATCTCTAAAAAAATCAGAAGAAAAATTATATATACTGACGTAGAAAATATTAACGGTGGAATGTAGTCATCACTATCAATTAACTCAAAATATCAGGGAATAAATACACGTCTTGCACCCAGATAATTATCAATATAAATTACGATTTCAACTAAACGAGCAGCACACCGTTCTCGATATCTAGGATTATCTAGAATTTGATCAGGATTGGCTATCGTAACTACAGGTAATGAAGTTGGGGTATTTTCTTCACGCATTACTTGCTCTAATAAATCTTCCTCTTTCATACTTCGATTTGCTGTAAGTAAAATCATCTGATTTGCTTGAGCAAATCGCCAAACTATTCTATCACTACTATTAAATGACAAACCAATTTCTTCAAAATTAACAAAGCGCATTGCAACTAAATCAAGCCATTCTTGATTAGCAATACTGCCAAACAGCATTAATGCGTGTCCCCTCAGGTTATAATCGATCAGAAAAATCATGATTGGGACTTGTGCTGTGTTTTTGCTACCTGAAGTTTTTGCCAAGCGGCTTCTAATCCTGTTGGAGGTGGTAAAGTAGCAATTCTTGCATCTCGCTCACGATTTTGTTCTTCATAATACTGTCGAAGTTCTTCCGCTTCCTGGAGCACCCTTTGATACTCTGCTTCTACTTCTATCCGATTTGCTTCAATATAGGATAGAGCAGTGTTAATTTGTGCTTCTGTCAACTCAAATAGATTGCGGATAAATGAACGTGGATATTCAGCTTTTACATAGTCCATTAAATCATATAAGGTGATGCGTGTTCCTTCAATTACTAACCCACGTTCTGTGCGGATAATACCTGACTTCTGACTATATACTGAAGTCATTCTATTCCCTCTCTGAATTTGAGAATATTGTTATTACTTTACTATAGCGCATTAATTGCAATTGGCACGAAAAAAAGGGCTATTACTAAATAGCTACCAGTAATTAGCCCTTAATACAGTAAGTGCATTAAAAATTTAGCATTAATTAACCAACTGTTCGCATAATTCATCCAAAGCAGAATCTTGCTGTTCGATAATTAATTCTGCTAGTTCCACTAGAAACTGAAGATTTCTGGGAGTAACATTATCCATATCATCATCAGCTTTCACTAACTGTCCTTGGAAGCGATAATATTGTTTAGCAGCATTCGCAGGTTTTGGGAACAATTGTTCTAACTGAGAAGCAACTGACTCACTACCAGCGTCAAGGATGATATTGACTAACGGTTCTACCCATTTAGCTAATCCCCAATCTTTTGCTTCTTCATAAGGATATTTGCGAACCAGTGAACCTGTAGCTAATGAAACTACCAGGATATCTTCTAAGCCAATAGGCTCCTGTCCAAATTGCCTAGAAGCAATAATACCTTCTAAAATGCCGATATTAGCGGGATTGTTAGCAAACATACCTCCATCAATCAAGGTATAATGACCACGTTCTGTTTTATCTATGGTTTCAATCCTGTAAGGTGGAAAATAGGTGGGAGCAGCAGAAGTTGCCATCGCCGCTTGTTGCATAGTATAGCCATCACATAGTTTCCGGAAGTTATCCCCGGCTCTTTGGTTTTTGGGGTCACTAGTGAAGAAAACTGGCATCCGCAATTCTGTATCATAGCTAGTGATAATTACATCAGTTAGTGCCTCTTTGATATAAGTATCACCAAAATATTTGTTTAAAACTTGATTTCGACCTTCGGCTGTATATTTAGGTTGAACTAAGCTTTGTATTTCCTTGGGAACCAAGAACCATGCATCAGGAAAGATGGTTTGTCCATTATCTTGATACATTTTGACAAATTCTTTAGCCTCATAATGAGGTTGTTTGGGTTCGGCTGGGTCTGGTTTAGTTAGACCTAAAGCCAGAATACCGCCGGTGGAAGTTCCCGCAATCAGGTTAAAGAGTTCATGAATCCTTTTACCTGTGCGATGTTCAATCTCAGCTAAAATTCTGGCAGGGATGATTCCACGAATCCCACCACCATCAATTGACAGTAATTTGTATTTAGAAGCCATACTGAGTTGATTATGATTGCTGGTGATGTACTAAGACATGACAAACAATACCATAATTTATCTTATATTAAGTAAATATTCTGCCTTTTTCTACTGACAAAAAAAACTTGGGTGTAGATGCACTCCAAGTTTCAAATTTAACCTTAATTTAACTAATTTGCTCAGTTTACAGTGTGAGTGATTGAGTATTTGTCTCAATCAATTTAGCTAAATCTTGCAAGAAAGCTGCTGCATGAGCACCATAAATAATCCGGTGGTCGGCAGTAATATTCACTTGCATTTGTTGTTTTACACCAAATAAACCTTCAGATGTAGCTACTACTTGGGGACGGGATGCACCAATCGCTAAAATGGCACCTTGTCCAGGAGGTAAAATCGCATCAAATTTGTCAACACCAAACATCCCCAAATTTGACAAGGTAAAAGTACCACTGTTGTATTCTTGAGGTTGTAGTTGTTTAGCTCTAGCCCTCTCTACCAAAGATTTCCAAGTGCGGGATAGAGAATAAATGTCTGATAAATCTGCATTTTGTAATACTGGAGTAATTAATCCTCCATCATCCATCGCTACAGCTACAGAAATGTTGATATCACGATGATGGACTATTCCCTGCTCTGAATAACTAGCATTTAGTAGTGGGTGTTTTTGCAATGTCATGGCTACGGCTTTTGCCAATAGCGCTGTCATTGTCACTCCTTTGGATTTAATCTGTTTGTAAAGTTGGTCTAATTCATTGGTGGTAATTGTATAGCCCACACGGAACACAGGTACAGATAAGGTAGCCACCATTGTCTTCACTACCGCATTCTGTAGGGTAGTTAAAGGTACTGGTTGACTAGGAACAGCACTACTTGTTCTGGTTGTAACTGGTGTGGTTGTAACTGGTGCTGCTGTGGGTGTGACTGGGGATAGCCACAGTTTGTTTGCTGGGATTGATAAATGCCTGTATATCCTCAGCCACAATGCGACCATAGGGGCCACTACCTTTAATCGTACTTAAATCAGCTTTAAATTCTTTAGCTAATTTGCGGGCGCGGGGTGAAACGACCAGTCGCCCTTCCTGGTGATTAGACCCATTGTGAGTCGCTAAGGCAGGTGTTTCTATGGTAGTAGGAGTAGTAGTCACGGCGTAGAAATAATAGCAGTAGCCACAGGGTCTGATGGGTTGAGAGACTTGGCGTTGGCAATTTCTGCTTCTGTTTCCGCGATATAAGGCAATCGCTGATCCGACTGGGGCAGTTTCACCAGCTGGGACTACAATATGGGCAAGAAATCCTTCATAGAAGGATTCTACATCCATATCTGCCTTATCTGACTCGACAACCACCACTGTTTCGCCTTTTTCCACTTTATCTCCTGGCGATTTCACCCAGGAGACAATTTTGCCTTCAGTCATGGTGGAACTTAGCGCCGGCATAAATACTTCATGAATGCTCATATGGTGGTTTGGTGAATCAATAGTTGATGGACTTTAACAGTGTTTCCCAGATTGAATTGTATCTTGAACCAGGGAGTTTAGATTTTTCAAATAGGGAGCAGGGGAGAAGAGGCAGGGGGGCAGGGTGCAGGGTGCAGGGGGGAGGCAAGAGGCAGGGGGGCAGGGTGCGGGGTGCAGGGGGGAGGCAAGAGGCAGGGGGGCAGGGTGCGGGGAGCAGGGGGGAGGCAAGAGGCAGGGGGGCAGGGTGCGGGGAGCAGGGGGGAGGCAAGAGGCAGGGGGGCAGGGTGCGGGGAGCAGGGGGGAGGCAAGAGGCAGGGGGGCAGGGTGCGGGGAGCAGGGGGGAGGCAAGAGGCAGGGGGGCAGGGTGCGGGGAGCAGGGGAGAGAAACGGAGATGGGGAGATGGGGAGAATATATTTTAAATTCTCTTTCCCCCTGCCCCCTGCCCCTTGTCCTCTTCTCCCCCTGCCCCCTGCCCCTTGTCCTCTTCTCCCCTGCTCCCCGCACCCTGCCCTGGAACCTAAATATGGGGCAAGTGTCTATATATATAGCAATTTTGAATGGTTAGTCAATATTCACATCTCACTGATCTGTTGAAGGTGAATTTCTACTGAAATTGCTATACGTTAACTCAAGTTACTAGCAGATTGGCTGGTGACGATTTCATCTAGAATGCAAAATTAATCATTGACAATTGGCAATTCCTCTTTAATTATATGTCCGTAAAGTTAAAATTGTTTTTGATTTCAATACTCAGTATCTTTGCCACTGTTGGTGCTGGGTTTTATCTGACTCAGCACCAGTCTTCTGTGCCAATGGTTGAGTTTAACAATAAACAACTACAACAATTATCTGCGGCCCAGCCATCCCCTGAATTGATGGCTTTCCCAGAACGTTCTCGTTATAAAACTATACCTCTTGCAAAAATCACTTCCGTACTTCAAGGTCGTGATCCAGCCACTCTGGCTCTGAGTGCGCTTGACGATTTAGGCGCCGCTGTCAAAACCCGCAAAGTAGAGGTCGTTTATCCTCAACGTCATCAGGCATTAGTAACTATTACGCAAATTAGTCTGGCTGATCAGAAATTAGTTGATGAAATTAAATATCGGGTGGAGATGACTACCTTTGGGCGATCGCTATTGGTGAGTTCACCTCCAGTCTGGCAAATTGTCTGGGCTGGTTCCAACCCAAATGCTGGACTCTGAGCCACCCTCGGCAAAAATCAAGTCAATGCCAGTAGTCAGCAGTCATTTGATTTACAGGAACTAACCACTGACTACTAACAATTAACTAATTTTAGATATCACCGCGAATTTCTTCGACCACACCATCGCGCAGCAGAATTTCCACTTGCATTTTACTAATCAAGTTATCACCTGGTTCTACTCGGAAAAAGCCTTCCAATTGAAATTGATTAACTTCCTGCTCCGATTCCAAAAACTGTACTTGCTGAAGGTTTTGCAGCAATTGGTTTTTCTGGTCTAGTAACTCACTTTTTTTCTGATTGACTTGGAGTTGAATATTGTCAATTTGTTGGATAGTTTGCGGTCGGGGGGTTGCAAACTCTGCTTTTGAATCGCAGAAATTGCCCTTTGTCCTTCAATATCCAATTGTTGTAGTTGTTGATCAATTTGATTGAATCTGTGCTTGTAGCTGTTGTTGTACTTCTTCTTTCCAAAGAGGTGTAACAATCACTTTGACATTAACAACACGTTTGAGAAGCAATTGCGGGTTGGAGACATCCATAAAGTTTTCACGTTCACTCTTACTAGATTACAGGTAGAATTATCAGGCAAACATTCCGTCAATAGTATCGCGATAGTGTTCCGTGACTACGTGGCGTCGAATTTTTAACGTTTGTGTCATCAAGCCATTTTCAATGGAAAACGGTTCCCTAATTAACTTGAATGGCCCAATCCGGTCATCGGCTCGATACCCTGGACGGTTTTGTACTTCCCGAATTAATTCTTGTCGAAATAAATCCTGGATTATTTTACTCTCCAGGTTAATTATTTGACTGGATGAGGCATTAATATTATCTGACTCCAGCATAAAAACTAAATCTTGACTGTTAGCCCATTTTTCTAAAGCCTCCAGATTGGGGACAATTAATGCTCCCACACTGCGCTGATCTTGTCCTACCAACATGATTTGGTCAATGTAGGGCGATCGCAAACAAACATCCTCAATGGGCTGTGGTTCAATATTTTCGCCATTGGTAAGCACTATCGTATCTTTAACCCTCCCAGTCAGCACTAGGTCATTGTCTGATGTCACCCAGCCAAAATCACCACTATCAAACCACCCATCAGCATCAATAACTTTAGCTGTGGCTTCGGGATTTTGATAATAGCCTTGCATGATTTGTGGACCTCGCAGCAAGACTAAACCTTTTTCCCCAACTGCTACAGGTTGTTTTGTCTCAGGATCAACAATTTTATTTTCTGTCGCTGGAAGTGGTTGTCCAGATGCTCCCATTAAATTTCGCCAAGGACGACGAACATTAGTAATAGGAGAAGTTTCTGTCAAACCATATCCCTGCAAAATTTGCACGCCAATAATTTCAAAAAAGTTATCTATGTGTCTAGGAAGCGCACCACCACCGCTAATCATCTGCTTCACCCTTCCGCCGGTAGCTGTCTCGGATTTGGTGATAAACTAGTTTCTCTGCCAAAGCTTGCAGAGGAAACAAACTAGAGGCGATAATTCTAGCTTGCCAACGCTCAATCATGGACGCATGAAGATGGTCTAAACTCAAATTTTGGGCAATGCGTCTGGCTCGAATGTATTTATTGCTGATACCCAAGAAAAAATTAATCAGCTGTTGTTTCTGGGCTGGTTGTTCTCGAAACTGTTTTTGCACTCCTTCGTAAATAGATTCCCACAATCGTGGTACACCCACCATATAATGTGGTTTAAATTCTCTTAAATCCCGCTTGACAGAGCGTAGATTAGTATATATTTGCTGACAACCTTGAGATAGTAGGAAATACTCTACAGTTCGCTCATAACTATGCCAAGAGGGCAATATACTCAAAACTACATCTCCTGGTTGGGGTTGTACGACTACCCCCATTGTCAGGACTTGGTGCATGAAGTTTCGATAACTCAGCATCACACCTTTAGGTTTTCCTGTAGTACCTGATGTATAAATTAAAGTAGCTAAACTATCAATGTTATATGTAACAGGCTCAAAATTATGCTTGACGCCAATTTCCATTAATTGGGAAAAGTTCACTACTTTGATGGTTTCTGCTGTTGGTGGAGTTTCATTGGTTAACAAGATTACCAATTCAATTGGCAACTCATCTAACCCCCCTCGTAATTTTTTGAGGGTCTTTAAATCCTCAAGCACTAGTACTGTACTACCACTATTAGTGATGATAAATAGTAATTCTTCTCGTTCCGCTTGGGAACTACGCACCGCATCCACTGCTCCTACCGTCATCACACCTTGATCAGCTATAAACCACCAGGGACTATTATCTGCAATCAGGGAAATGCGATCGCCCACTTGGATGCCCAAAGCTTGTAAACCAGAGGCAAATTGTTGAATTTGTTGGGCTAATTGAGTATATGTAATCTTTACCTCTGGTTTAGCATGAGGATCGTGAAGGGCAATCAAATCACCAAATTTTTCAGCGGCGAGCGGCCAAATTTCTGGTAAAGATTGTATTTGGGTATAATTTATTAGCTGCTGCAATCCCCGTCGTTCTGGTTCAGTAATATTAGAAAGTACAGCGGAAATAGATTCGGTTTTGGACATATCAGTAATGAGAGAGTAGGAAAAAAAAGAGATTTAATGGTTAAGAAGATGCACTTTGCTTACTGTGTATAACAATTATGCTCATCCAACGATTCTATTTACAAAAATTTATGATAAGATAAATTTATATAATCTGCGAGTCATGAACTACTTTTCTGATTCATGGCTGGGTTTCTGATATCCGCTCGAAACAGCGACCACCTAACTACTACAGGGGGTGACTACCTATAGGTTTTATGGATGCAGTATTTTTTACAATCATCAACAGTGCTGCTTGCCTAGTTTTCCCAAAACTATTATCTATGCTACTGGCTCCTCCAACTCAATCGCCTAAATCCTTACATCAGGCTTCTGAGTTAAAGACTCCCAGACTAGAAATTACTAGCTTTCCTTATTGTACTGCCTACACTTTAACCGGCACTCAATTTTGTAAATTCAGCCCTAATTTTTGCGCTCGGTGCTCGCAGTCTTAATTTTCTGTCAAGAATAATGCCTGTAAATTGGGGGTTTTGAACACGGGGGAGATGGGGAGATGGGGAGAATATATTTTAAATTCTCTTTCCCCCTGCCCCCTGCCTCTTTCCTTGCCCATTCCTGACCAAATTAAACAAAAATTTATAATTATTTACAATAATTCATTTGAATGTAACAGAAAGTAAATATATTTAATAAACTTATCAGCTAGAGAAGAAATCTAAAATTGGTATGTAATCATTCGCACAATTTTTCATACAGAATATAGATAATAATAAAAATTTTTCACAGGGAGAATCTTCTATGAGTTTGATGGATGGTCTACTCGTCACATTAGTAAATACCGTTGCCTGCATCGCTTTACCTAAGCTTTTGTCTATAGCTTTAGCTGCAAGAAGTCAAATAAAAAATGTATCATCAACTACAATTTCTGCATCAGCAGAATCTAATGCGGAAATGGCTAGTTTTTCCTAAAATCTCAAGAGAGAAAGGGGGGGAGATAAGAGGCAGGGGGGCAGGGTGCGGGGAGCAGGGGGGAGAAGAGGCAGGGGTGCAGGGTGCGGGGAGCAGGGGGGAGAAACGGAGATGGGGAGAGAAGAGGCAGGGGGGCAGGGTGCGGGGAGCAGGGGGGAGAAACGGAGATGGGGAGAGAAGAGGCAGGGGGGCAGGGTGCGGGGAGCAGGGGGGAGAAACGGAGATGGGGAGATGGGGAGAAAGGATATTTTAATTCTCTTTCCCCCTGCCCCCTGCCCCCTGCCCCTTGTCCTCTTTCCCCCTGCCCCCTGCCCCTTGTCCTCTTTTCCCACTGCCTCTTCCTTCTCCCCGCTTAGATCAAAATAAAAACATTTATGAACTTACAACTTCCTGCCCAAAAATAAGTTTTTATACCGGAAAATAGAATAGTTTTGACTTAATAATAAATTTTATCCATGACAGAATTTAATCATAAGGTAGCTTTAGTTACAGGTGGTAGCTCTGGTATCGGTCGAGCTACTGCCTTCGCTTTTGCCAAGAAAGGAGCAAAAGTAGTAATCGCTGGCCGAAGAGTGGAATTTGGACAAGAAACTGTGGCACTGATTCAAGCGATGGGTGGTGAAGCCTTATTTGTACAAACAGATATCAAGCAAGAAGTTGAAGTTGAAAACTTAGTTGCCCAAACAGTAAATGTGTATGGTCGCTTAGACTATGCATTTAATAATGCCGGAACTGAGGGAATTTTAAAACCCAGTATCGAACAAACAGAAGCAACCTGGAATGAGGTGATTGATACTAATCTCAAAGGAGTTTGGTTGTCAATGAAGTATCAAATACCCCAGATGTTAAAGCAAGGGGGTGGTGCAATTGTTAATAATGCTTCGATGGGTGGATTAATTGGTGCTAGCTATCTTTCCCTTTATGTTGCCAGTAAACATGGGGTTATAGGCTTAACTAAATCACTTGCTTTAGAGCATGCCAAAAATAACATTAGAATTAATACAGTGTGTCCCGGTCTAATTGATACAAATATGTCTACTCGCGCTTTTAGTGAAGAAACTAGAGAAGGTTTGGCTGCTATCACTCCCATCAGTCGTGTCGGTCAGCCAGAAGAAATCGCTAGTGCTGTAATCTGGTTATGTTCAGATGGAGCTAGCTTTGTGACTGGTCATTCACTCACCATTGATGGTGGTTATACAATACAGTAGACTATGCGAATCGCCGAGAGGAGAAAACCAATCCTCATGTAGAAGTCTATTTAGATGTTGATACTGAACGGTTTTTGAAGCTTGTTTGATATGTTAAAAGATGAGCAAGTTTTATTTAAGCTTCTTTCTAACACTTAATTAACATGGATTCCATTAACACATTAGGGCTATTTGCTGGTTTGTTAACCACCCTAGCGTTTTTACCACAAATGTTGAAAACCTGGCAAACCAAATCAGCAAATGATGTTTCTTTTCTGATGCTGATTACATTTATCTTCGGTCTTTTTTTATGGCTAATCTATGGCATCATTCTTGGGGCTTTACCGATTATTTTAGCTAATTCAATCACATTGTTTTTTAACTTGATAATTCTAGGGCTTAAAATTAGATATAGATCAACAAAATTCTCAAAAAGCCTGTGACATCATCTCTCTTTGACTCAGAACACCTGCTGTTTACTCCGGCTACACCTAATCCTGATGCTATCCCGTTAATTTTTGCCTTTCCTAATGAATATACCGTGGGGATTACTAGCCTTGGTTATCAAGTCGTATGGGCAACTTTAGCGATGCGGGATGATGTGCAGGTGAGTCGTCTATTTACTGATATTCATGAATCACTTCCCCGTCAGCCTGAATTAATGGGCTTTTCTATGTCTTGGGAATTAGATTATGTGAATATTTTAAATTTGCTAGAATCTTTATCTATCCCCATTAGAGCAAATTTTCGCCATCGCCATCATCCTCTCGTTTTTGGTGGATGGACCGGTTCTCACCGCTAACCCAGAACCTTTTGCCGATTTTTTTGATGTGATTTTACTGGGAGATGGAGAACATCTATTAGGAAATTTCATTTCCGCTTATAAAGAAGTTAGAACCGCTGCAAGAGAAACGCAATTAAAAGCTTTAGCTCAAATACCAGGAATTTATATTCCTAGTTTGTATGAGGTAGAATATCAGGCAAAAGATGGGTTAATTAAGTCTATTAAACCTATTTCTAGCGAAATTCCCACTGTAGTTGAAAAGCAAACTTATCGAGGTAACACACTTTCTACTTCTACTGTGGTTACCGAAAAAGCTGCATGGGAAAATATCTATATGCTGGAAGTGGTGCGAAGTTGTCCAGAAATGTGCCGCTTTTGTTTAGCAAGTTATTTAACTTTACCTTTTAGAACTGCTAGTTTGGAAGGTTCTTTAATTCCCGCTATTGAAAAAGGTTTACAGGTGACCAATCGCTTGGGGCTACTAGGTGCTTCTGTAACTCAACATCCTGAATTTACTGATTTATTAGATTATATTAATCAGCCTAAATATGATGATATTCGTCTAAGTATTGCTTCAGTAAGAACTAATACGGTAACAGTGCAGCTAGCACAGACTTTAGCGCAAAGGGATTCCCGGTCACTCACCATTGCAGTAGAAAGCGGTTCGGAAAAAGTTCGACAAATCATTAACAAAAAGCTAAATAATCAGGAAATCCTACAAGCTGCTGTCAATACTAAAGCTGGAGGCTTAACTAATTTGAAACTCTATGGGATGGTAGGAATTCCCGGTGAAGAACCAGAGGATTTAGCTGCAACTGTTTCGATGATGCAGGATATCAAAAAAGCTGTGCCAGGATTGCGTTTAACCCTGGGATGCAGTACATTTGTACCAAAAGCTCATACACCTTTTCAATGGTTGGGAGTAAATGCACAAGCTGAAAAGCGCTTGCAAATGTTGCAGAAACAGCTAAAACCACAGGGAATAGAATTTCGTCCCGAAAGTTATAATTGGTCGATTATACAGGCATTGTTGTCGAGAGGCGATCGCCGATTATCTCCACTTTTAGAACTGACCCGCGACTTTGGGGATTCATTAGGGAGTTATAAACGTGCGTTTAAACAACTCAAAGGCCAAATTCCGGATCTAGATTTCTACGTTCACACTGATTGGTCAACGGAACAAGTCTTACCTTGGAGTCATTTACAAGGACCTCTACCTCAGTCTACACTCATCAAGCATTTAGCTGAGGCTAAGAGTTATTTTTAGGGAACAGGGAACAGGGAACAGGGAACAGAGTTAAAAGTCTTTTAGTGTAGCGCTTTTTAAGTACATCTTGTATCTTATACAACTGCATAGCGTTATATAAAACATTCCCTATTCCCTTCTTTTTCTCTACTACCTACTCCCTATTGTCTGTTCCCTGTTCCCCGTTCCCTGTTCCCTTTTTTAATCAAATGCAAAATACTGGTGAGTATTACTGTGCCTATTGTGGCGAACCAAATTTAACATTTGTTGATTTCAGCGCCGGAACATTACAATCTTATGTAGAAGACTGCCAAGTTTGTTGTCATCCCAACATTTTATACTTGCGGATTGATGAAGATACTCTAGATATTGAAATTGATACCGAATCTGAAAGCTAAATTTTAGGTTTTTCTTTCCATGCTGCACTTTAAACATTCCTCAGTTATTGACGCACCGCTAGAAGTAGTTTGGAAATTTCACGAAAGACCGGATATTTTACAACTACTAACACCACCTTGGCAACCACTGCAAGTGGTTCGTCGTCAAGGGGGACTTAATGAGGGTGCTATTACAGAATTTCGACTTTTTTTGGGATTAGTACCCTTAACTTGGTTAGCACGTCACACTGAATATGAAAAATATCGTCTGTTTACGGATGAACAAATATCTGGACCTTTTGAGTCTTGGGTACATCGCCATGAATTTGCCATAGAAGATGGTAGAACTAGGTTAACAGATTCTATTTCCTTCTCTATGCCTGGTGGTGATGGGGTGGAATTTGTAACTGGTTGGTTAGTACAAGTGCAATTAGAAACTATGTTCCGTTACCGTCACTATGTTACTAAGCGGGAGTGTGACCTAAAACAATCATTCTGAAGACATATGACAACATCACCTGACATTGTGTAGATATAGGAATAGAAAACTTCAATCGCCCAATGGTAAATCATGTACCCCCAAGGATTGCGGCGGCCAGACTGGGAGTTAGTACCAGAACTCTGGAAAGGTGGCTTAATGACGGAAAAATCAAAGGCATCTTCACCCCCTCTGGACAAAGAAGATACGATGTGGACTCAGTTATCTCTACTAGATCTACTGAGCAAGAAGACAGACGAACCATTATCCTATATGCCAGAGTTTCAAGCCGCAGTCAACAACCTGACCTTGAACAACAAGTACAGTTTCTTCAGTCTCACTATCCCGATGCGGAACTCATCACCGACATCAGCAGTGGACTCAATTTTAGAAGAAAAGGTTTACAAACCTTACTGGACAGAGTTCTCACAAACACTTGTAAACTTGTTGTCATTACCCACAAAGATTGGCTTTGCCGTCTTGGGTTCGATCTTATCTCATGGTTGTGTACTAGGCAGCAGGCTGAAGTATTGGTTCTCAACCAAACGAACCTCAGCCCAGAAAGAGAAATCGTGGCAGATATTCTGGCCATCATCGACGTCTTTAGTTACAGACTCAAGGGACTCAGAAAGTACAAAAAACACATTAACGAAGACCCTGACCTACCGAGTTTATCCAAGTAAAGAGCTTGAGAAAATTTGGAAGAAATGGGTATCGGCTGTTCGCAAAGTTTATAACATCTCTATTTCTTATTTAAACCAGCATCAGGGGAAGAGGCAGGGGAGCAGGGGGCAGGGGGCAGGGGGCAGGGGAATGGAAAAAGAACCAATCAAAAGTCATGAAGACCTAGAAGTATACAAAATGGCATTTGATGTTGCCATGAATATCTTTGAATTATCTAAAAATTTTCCTGTTGAAGAACGTTATTCTTTAACTGATCAGATTCGTAGATCATCCCGTTCTGTATGTGCTAATTTAGCTGAAGCTTGGAGAAAACGTCGTTATGAAGCAGCTTTTATAGCTAAATTGAATGATAGTGAAGCTGAAGCAGCAGAAACCCAAACTTGGCTTAAATTTGCTGTAAAATGTGGTTATTTAGACATTGATATCGGCAGAGAACTTTATGGAGTTTACAACCGAGTTTTAGGAATTCTAGTAACTATAATCAACAATCCATCTCCTTGGCTTATAAAACAATAATTTCTAATCCCCCTGCCCCCTGCCCCCTGCCCCCTGCCCCCTGCCTCTTCAGGTTCCAGATTGGTAAGAATCACGGAAGAATATACTTCTAAAACTTGCACCAAATGTGGGCATATTCACTCAAAGCTGAGTGGTAAAAAACTATTTAAATGTCCTCATTGTGGTTACGAAATACCGCGTGATTTTAATGGAGCCGTGGGGATTTTCCTCAAGGCGATGTGGGATTCCACCTTCACCAACACTGTTGGTGATGTTATACTTGATTTCCAAGATGTCCAAGATATCTCAGGATGTTTAGGTTAAAAGGATCAGTGCGAGTCACAATAAAAAACAATTGAAAATCAGGATACAGATAATTCAAGCCATGCTGTATCCTCCCTATAGTTAAAATTATATCTTACTAGTATCAAAATTTTATGTTTTCTACGCAAAGAATAATTTATTGCTTAAATCCAAATTGTAATTACTCAATTAATCCTTGGGGTGAAATTTGTTGTACTAGTTGTCAAACTCCCCTAGTTTACCGCTATCTTTGGGCTAGTAGCCATTTAGCAAATTTACAAAATTCTACACCTACTAAAATTCCCGTCGGGGCAAAAGTAGCAGATCGTTATGAAGTAATTACTCCTCAGGTTTGGTTGGATACTCAACCAGGATTGCTGCCAGAAATCCCAGCGGAATTACCACCAGCAGTTATTCCTTACCTCAAGTTATATCAAGAACGTTTGCACCTCCCTCAAGCTTATGGTTTTGTCCCAGCGTGGGAAGAAGCAGCAGATAACATTTTATTGTTAGCCAATGTACCCATCAATGAGACAGGAGATATTTATCCAACTATTACCGATGCTTGGGAGCAATCATCAGCAGTCAGACAAGTTTATTGGTTATGGCAAATTCTCCAACTCTGGAAACCTTTAGCTGAATTGGGGGTGGCGAACAGTTTACTGGTGTCTGATAACTTACGTGTCCAAGGTTGGTGTGTCCGTTTGCTGGAACTTCATCAAAGTTCAAAATCAGTGAATTTATCAGATTTAGCCCAATCTTGGCAATCTTGGATGACATCCACAAACACAACTGTGGTTCCGGCTTTAGAGAAGATAATTCAACAGATGTGTGAACCGGAGATTCAGTTTGAGAATATTAACAGGCAACTAAATACTTTATTGCTTTCCTTAGCCGCAGAATTACCTCTCACTTTAACTGTAGCCGGATTAACAGCAGTGGGTTCAGCGATGACCCATAATGAGGACACTTGTTACCCTGATCATGCTCAAGATTTTGAAGATACCTTACAGCCATATTTATCCATTGTTTGTGATGGTATTGGTGGACATGAAGGTGGTGAAGTTGCTAGTCAATTGGCAGTACAGTCAGTCAAGTTACAAATCCGAGCTTTACTCAGAGAGATTTTTGAGCAAAATGAACTGATTGCACCAGATTTGTTAACACAACAAATTGAAGCTAGCTTGCGAGTCGTCAATAATGTAATTTGCTCTCGCAATGACGAACAAAAACGTCAAGGTCGAGAACGGATGGCTACTACCTTGGTCATGGCTGTGCAAGTACCTCAACGAGTAACTACTACGGCTGGATGGGAGTCAGATAATACTCATGAACTGTATTTAGTTAATGTCGGTGATAGCCCTGCTTACTGGATTACTCGCAACTATTGTCAATTACTCACTGTTGATGATGTTGTTGCTACTAGGGAAGTGCGTTTGGCTAGGAGTTTATATCAGCCAGCACTCCAAAGAATTGATGCTTCGGCTCTGACTCAAGCATTGGGAACAAAGGAAGCTGATGCCATCAATTTTGTGATTCAGCGATTTATTTTGGAAGAAGATGGTATTTTACTATTATGTTCTGACGGTTTAAGTGACCATAATTTGGTAGAACAGTTTTGGCAAAGTTATGCTGTTCCTTTATTAACAGGTCAAATATCTATTAAAGATGCTGCTCTTAACTGGATTAATTTGGCTAATGAAAAAAATGGCAGTGATAATATATCGGTTGTACTAACTCTTTGTCGAGTATCGCCAGAATGCAGTGTAGAAATTACTCCGGTGCTAGAGTCAGTAGAGATGATTGAAACTGAAGTATCAGAAACCGAAGATTCAGAAATACAATCACTAGCAGCCGAAGTCATAGAACCAGAAGTATCAATTATCGAAATACCAGAAGCAAATTCTCTAGTATTACCATTAGAGTTTCCAGAAGCCACAAATCCTGTTCCTATATCCCAACTAAATTGGGGTAAGTCTTTCATAATATTGTGGGGAATTTTGATATTGCTAATGGGAGGGACAATGTTAGGATTATTAGCTTGGTGGCAATTTCACCCGCAATCTTTCCAGCAGATGTGTCGTCAACTGCCACCCAAAGTGCAACCAGCTTGTTCTCGTCCTCATTAGTTGAGTTTAGTGCTAGGCACATTTTATTGTAAAATGATGGTGGGCAATAACTTCAAGAATAGTTATAAAATCACAAAAATTAGGTGTAAATATTATGCAAGTGGGCGATCGCATCCGGGTTAAAGATTCAGTATTGGTTTATCATCATCCTGAACATCGCGGTAAAGCTTTTGACATCCAAGGCAAAGAAGGCGAAGTTAAGGCGATCGTCACCAAGTGGAATGATCGGCCTGTCAGTGCTAACTTCCCATTCTTAATTCAGTTTGACAAAAAGTTTAAAGTTCATTTACGTGAAGGAGAATTGGAAGTTATTAGCTAAGTGAGGGAACAGGGAACAGGGAACAGGGGGAAAGACATTAAAATTGTGTAAGTCTTGTTGGGTAAAGATTTCAACTTTTATTAAGAAACATCAACAATGGTTAAAAGTGGGAATAATAGTCTCTTTTCCCTTATTTCCTTATTCCTATCTTCACTGTTCCCCGTTCCCTGTTCCCTGTTCCCTTTCTTTGTAAAATTGAAGCAGAAATTATCAAATATAATCCAATACAGTTCAGTTAAGCTGAAAAATGAGGTAGAGTCCCTATACTGTCATCCTGACGGTCGGGAAGGATCTCGCGAGATCCTTCCCGACCGTCAGGATGACAATACTACCTTCTTCCCTTCACTGAACCGTATTGAAATATAATCGCAAAATTTGTTTATAACCATCCACGTAAACTGTACACAAAGCTACCGACATATTCTTTTAAAGCACTAGTAAATTTATGTAGATTTTCTGTATTAGGTAATAAATTCAGCAGAGCTGCTTTAGGGCTACTACCAATTTCTTGTATTTCACCTTGAGTAATAATAAAGTCAGTTGGTGCAGCGATTACATCTACACCTTGACGCCGAAAAATTTTCAGAGAGCGTGGCATATGCATAGCAGATGTTACTAATAACACTTTATGAATGCCACGATTCACCAGAATTTTTCTGACATTTACGGCATTTTCATATGTATTCAGAGATGATGGTTCTTCCACAATCGCCTCAACAGGTATACCTAAAGAAGTGAGAATACTTGCCATATCTGATGATTCCGAAGCACCACCACCCCGCCAATCAATCCTACCACCACTCAAAATAATCATCGGCGCTTTTTGTTGACGATATAATTGGGCAGCATAAATGACGCGATTACCATGTTCATTTAAATCTACAGTTGGTCTAGGCGGATAAGCTGATTTAGTCGCACCACCTAAAACCACAATTGCTTCCGCATTAGGCATCGGTGATGGGGGTAGGTTTTGCCATTCTAGCAATCGCACTAACCAGGTTGTCACCCAAGCATTACTACAAAAGATTAAGACACTAAAAGCAAAACTAATTGCGATCGCGGCGATGCGGGGACGTTTCCACAGCGTCACAAAGGCAATTATTAAGCTGATACTAGCTAGTCCTAAAGGATAAAAAAATAGTGGTAGTAATTTAGAGAGATAAAGAAACATAATTGAGTGCTAGATTACCTTTTCCAAAACTGGAAATTAAATCCAGAAGTGCGACGGTAACGGTGAGTGGGTTTTCGGCTTTGTGGTCTGGTCATCCGAGTGGGTTTTTCAGTTTCCGCATTTTCAGGGTTTTCAGTTTCCAGTTGAGTTTTAGTTGGTTCCTTGCTTTTCCACCAAGCAATAATCCAACCACCACCAATACCCGCAATTCCACCCAATACAATACTTACGTGTGGCTTATATCCCAAAAGTATAAAGCCAACCAGAAAAAATATCCAGTATTTCAAACCAGCATCAATACCATCAAAGGAAGCGATGACAGGTTCCTCTGGACTATTTTCACTAGCTGCGGTAAACCCGCCTAAGATTAAAGCACCAAGGATACCTATGAAAATACTCAGTGCTGGTGTAGCTCCGGCGATTGACAAGATGATGATTAATAGCAGCCCCAACAAGAGTTGAGATACGAAGCTGGGTGAAGAAGAGAGAATGTAGCTGAGAATATTATTTTTCTGTGCCATATTCTGGGGGGTAGGGTAGGGGAGGTGGGGAGGTGGGGAGGTGGGGAGGTGGGGAGTTGATAATTATTTTGAATTTTGAATTTTGAATTTTGAATTCAATTGTGGTTCATAAGGTTGAGTTGTGTCTAAGATAGTTATATAAGGTTGTTCTAAGTCAGTAAAGGGTTCAGCATGCTTTTGTTGTGACACTAATAAATCAGCAGTGGCATCAGCAATATCACCAGTACGGTTAATTAAACGCTCTTGCAAAACTTCTACCGGAGCTGTGCAGTGGATAATTTGTAAAGGGATTTGGTGTTTTTCGGCTTGAGCAATCGCCTCTTGACGCAAATGTTGACGGTCATACTTAGCATCTAAAATTACTTGCCACCCCTGACTAGCTAATAATATTCCTAATGTTAATAATCTAGTATAGGTTTTATTCGTCATTTCCGGGGTATATAAATCTTCACCACCTTTGTCCCACAGAGAAATTCCTCCCAAATGCTTACGGACTGCATCAGAGCGAATTTGAATAGCATTGAGGTGTCTAGCTAAATATTTAGCTGTGGTACTCTTACCAGAACCTGATAACCCAGACATTAAAATCAGTTGTCCGGTTCGGGGTTTAGTATATTGCCAAGCTTGTTGGTAATAGTCAGCAGCTGTAGTTGCGGCTTCTGCCTTCACCTCTACAGGTATACTAGCATCATCTAACAAAAAGGAAGTTACCTTGGCTCTTACATAAGCTTGACGACTCAAATACAAAGGTAATACTTGTAAACCTTCCCAATCTCCAGTTTGCTCAATGTAAGCATTCAAAAATGCATTACCAAAGTCTTGACGTCCTTTGGCTTCTAAATCCATGACCGTAAACGCCACATCGTACATCATATCGACAAAACGAAATGGTTCATTAAATTCAATGCAATCAAATAGCATGATTTTGTCATGCCATAATGCAATATTTCTCAGGTGTAAATCCCCATGACATTCACGAATATAGTGATTTTCAATTCTGCTGGCAAATAATTCTGGACGTTGTGTGAAAAAGTTATCTGTATAATTTTTGGTTTCCTCAAACTGGATCTGAGTTTGAGGCTCGACCAATATATTTTTGAGTTTGTAGATAATTCTCATCAAATGCAGCTCGAACTTTGGGTACTTCTCCAAAACTAAGAATGTAATCATTAGTTTCAGCTTGAGCATGGTATTGAGCTAGAACCAATCCCAATTTTTCCAAGTGTGTATCGTTCAACTGACCCTGAGCAAAAAGTTCGCTAAATAGAGATTCTTGAGGAAACTGACGCATTTTGACCGCATATTCCACAATTTCTCCAGTTGTCCCCAACTGATATTTTTCTCCTAATAAGGTAATAGGTACAACTTCTAGATATAGTTCTCCAGCTCCCCGTTGATTTAAACGAAACTCTTCTTGGCAAAAATGCTGACGTTTCTCTAAGGTGGAGAAATCTAGAAACCCAAAGTTAACAGGTTTTTTCAGTTTATAGACATAATCACCAGTAAGTAAGACATAAGAAACATGAGTTTGAATCAGTTGAATTGGTTCTTGTGTCGGATGGGGATAAAATCCCGGCTGTAACATTTGCTCAATCAAGCTGGGAAGGGAAGTTTGTGTCATATTGATTCCTAGATTTTTATAATTTTACTTAATTGGTGTATATAAGTACAGGCGACTGTACTTAATGAGTTTACATTGAGAACAACTGCCAGAATATTTACTGTAATATAATTTGAACCTTGATAGTTTAACAAAAAAAACCAGGAGATAAACCTGGTTTGATTAGCAATAATCACAAAATTAAATTTTCTGAATTTTCTGAATTTTCTGATTTGTGGAACGGGCATCTTGCCTGTTCTTAGCTTGCGGGCTTTCCGGCCTGCTCCACACACAACAAAACAATTTTCAACTTTTTAAGCTTTAGGGGTTGCGAAAAAACTTAAATGATAAGGTGTACCTTTAGCGGGATGAATTTGAACTTCTCTAAGTACAGTTTTCCCTTGCCACTCTAGCTCAGGAATATTCAGTTCAATTTCAGTTTTGTTAGGGACAACTTGTTTGAGCAGACGTTCCACAACCTTGGCCTCAACCACCAAAGAAATAGATTCCGCTTTATTGTGTCCATACAAATTAGCAGGTATAAAGCCAGAACGACGTAAAGCTTTTGGCTTGCTACCTTCTGGACGTTTTTGAGATTCGACTGTAATTGCCATAAAAATGTTAGATGTTAGGTGTTAAGGACGTAGAGAAAATTTCCAGGCTTTATACCTGAGATTATGCACTTAGTAAAGTAACAGGTGTGCCATTGGGATGCAATAAAGCACGTTTTGAACCATGAATAGGGTCTTCGACGATGATGGTTTGCTCACGGTTTGCTCCCAAAGAGACAATCGCAATAGGTACTTCCATTAATTTGGCTAAAAATTTCAGATACTCTAATGCATTTTCTGGTAAGTCTTCTAATTTACGGCATTCCGTGGTAGAAACCTTCCATCCAGGTACAGTGACATAAATGGGACGACATTGGGCAAATAAGCGGGCGCTAGTGGGAAAATGTTCACAGCGTTCCCCACCTATTTCATAAGCAATACATACCTTGATTTCATCAAGTTCGTCTAGAACATCCAATTTGGTAATGGCTAGACAGTCCATCCCATTAATCCGGACTGCATAACGACCAATCACCGCATCAAACCAGCCACAACGGCGTTTCCGTCCTGTGGTTGTGCCAAATTCAGCCCCACGCGAACACAATAAATCCCCCACTTCACCTTCTAGCTCAGTGGGAAATTGGCACTTCTCCGACTCTGGTTGTGTAGGCTTTAGATACCCCAATCACTCGGTCAATCATGGTTCGAGCCTAAGCCAGTCCCAACACAAGCACCACCCGCGACCGGGTTGGAGGAAGTCACATAAGGATAAGTTCCATGATCTAAATCGAGGAGTGTACCTTGTGCGCCTTCAAACAAAATATTGCGTCGTCGTTGCACAGAATCGTAAATTTTTAACGACGTATCCACTACGTAAGGTCGTAAGCGTTCCGCATACCCCAAATACTCTTGAATAACTTTTTGCGGATCTAGGGGTGGCAAATTGTATAGCTTTTCTAAAATGACGTTTTTATAATTAATCGTCCACTCCAATTGCTCCCGCAATCCCTCAGAGTCCATTAAATCTAAAACTCTGATTCCAATCCGTTCTGATTTATCAGCATATGTTTGACTAATACCTCGACCAGTAGTGCCGATTTTATGGCTTCCCCGTCGCTCTTCCGATGCTTGATCAATCAAACGATGGTAAGGCATCGTGACATGAGCAGTCTGAGAAATCAGTAACTTATTCGTGGAAATATTTAGTTTTTCCAGTTGATCGAGTTCTTGAATCAATATCTGGGGGTCTATCACTGTCCCA
Source organism: uncultured cyanobacterium (assembly GCA_963766435.1). Classification (GTDB taxonomy): domain Bacteria; phylum Cyanobacteriota; class Cyanobacteriia; order Cyanobacteriales; family Nostocaceae; genus CAVXZH01. The sequence goes on along the minus strand of CAVXZH010000005.1, from coordinate 781,212 downwards.
GAGCCGATAATGCACTCGGTATCTGGATATAAAATACCAGAGGGTATTAAATGTAGCTTTAATGTCTGACCTTTAGCGACAATTGTATGTCCAGCATTCACACCCCCTTGGTAGCGTACCACGACATCTGCGGAGTGGCTGAGTAAGTCAGTTATTTTACCTTTTCCTTCATCGCCCCATTGGGCACCTATGACAATGACGTTAGCCAAGCGTTTATATTATAGAGGTAAAGTTTCCACAAATAGTAATTATCAACATATTTCATCCCTTTTGTCAAGAGGTGGGGCGGAGGGGCGGAGGGGCAGAGGGGCAGAGGGGCAGAGGGGCAGAGGGGCAGAGGGGCAGGGGGGCAGAGGGGCGGAGGGGCAGAGGGGCAGAGGGGCAGGGGAGGAAAGAGAATTAATTCACAAACATTTTCTAGCCATCGCCTTATCTCCTGTTATTCCAATTACGTGACATTTGAAAATAGGGTAAAGGCTGGAAAATGTTAAAAGAATAAGTATATTTATACACTAAAGAATAAAACAATATTAAATATACCAATAGTCCTAATTCTTTGACTAGAAGACATTCCCAGAATATTCCCTCTCAGGCAGATGGTTTTCAAGAATGTTTTTGTTAACATTAATGAAATTTTTACGGAAAAACACTATGGCTTTATACGCTGAATTGCATAGACACCTGGGCGGTTCGGTTGTACCCCGTGTTTTATGGCGATATTTTGAGCGACATTCGGCGGATTTAATCGCTCGCTTTGCTGAATATTCCGATTTTGAAGATTTTTACACTCGACCCCGTAATACCCTAGATGAGTATCTAGAGTTACACACTCTGGTAGAAAGTGTGCAAACTGTCAATACTTTGCCTTACTTTATTTATCGCCTATTGCGTGGTGCTTATATTTTTGAAAATTTGGCTTATCTGGAATTGCGCTATACTCCCTATTTGCGAACCCCTGAGCATTTAAGCCAATCAGAAAGAATTGAAAAAATGGCGGAAATTGTAGAGGTGGTGGGTAAAGCTAGTCATCTACCTGAATATCCGATTGTTACTAGTCAAATTCTCTGTATGCACACCCGTTTACCATATGAGGTGAATCGGGCGATTATTGATTTGGCTGCACAAAATAAAAACTATGTCTGTGGGGTAGATGTAGCTGGGGGTGATAGTTATTATCGCGATCGCCTGGATGAATGGGTTAGTTTATATAAATATGCTCGTTCTTTGGGCATTAACACCACTGGACACCTGTACGAAACCACTGCGGGCTGTTATCCAGATTTGTTACCCTATTTAATGCGGATTGGTCATGGTATCCAAATTCCGCTTTTATATCCAGAGTTACTTCCAGATATCGCTAAACAGAGACAATGTTTAGAGGTATGTCCTACCACTTACTTAAAAACTGGTACTTTACAGGATATCCGTCAACTTAAGTTGGTGTTCGACCGTTGTTTTGAAGCTGGAGTTGATATCGCCATTTGCACTGATAATGCTGGTCTGCATAATGTGCGTCTACCGTTTGAGTATGAAAATCTCTTAACTTACGACATTATTAACTTTGCTCAATTGCAAGCCTGTCAAGACGCAGCTTTCCGCCATGCTTTTGCTTGGCCTTATCAACAACGTCCCGCTTCCCTATTAAATGGTTTATTGAAACCAGAACGAGTGAAAACTCTGGTGAAGCAAGATTAATTTTCAGAATTGCTCAGAAAAACTGTACTGCACTCAAGTGCAGTACAAATAACAAAAAATTTGGTTTTGACTAAGTGTGGTTTATGCGTCAACACCTTCTGTAGCACCACCAACTTTTTTCCAAGCGGTAACACCACCGTGAATTTCCCAAACCTCAACAAACCCAGCCGTTCTCAATACTTCGGCTGCATGGGCTGTATGGGCATCATGTTCACCATAAATGTAGATTTGGCGCTCTTTGTGTAGAGCAGATTTAGCGCGGGAAACTAAGTCATCTAAGGGAATTGATATTGCCCCGGTGATATGACCGTGATTAAAACTATGGCGATCGCGCACATCAACAATTGTAAAGGCTGGTTGACCCCATTCCAATCGGAGCTTTAAATCATGTGCATCAGCTAGTAACGCATTACTCATAAGACATGAACTCGCTTATAACCTCACCAGCAATTTATCAGAAATACCTTGGTATTCGAGTTTTCTTTACAAATAATAAAAAATTATGAGAGAAATTCGGACTTTTTAAAGAATTATTAATTTTTGGATTCAGGTTCTATTCATTTTGAATTCAGCTTTGCATCTGATGCTCTAAACTGGAATGATGACATTTACCATACAGGCATTACCAACAGAAGTCGTATATCTGATTACCGCAGGGGAGGTAATCGATTCTTTGGCGTCTGTAGTTCGGGAATTAGTAGAAAACTCCTTAGATGCAGGTGCGACACGGATTGTAGTTTATGTCTGGCCGCAACTGTGGCGAGTCCGAGTCGTAGATAATGGTAGAGGAATGGATCTGGATGATTTGCAGCGAGCAGCAAGCGCACACAGCACCAGTAAAATTCATTCTAGTGCGGATTTATGGCAAATTACTAGTTTGGGATTTCGTGGGGAAGCATTACACAGTTTAAGCAATTTGGCAGATTTAGAAATTTTAAGTCTGACGGTAGATGGTCAAGTCGGATGGCAAGTTACATATGGAAATGGCGGGGAAGTTGTCTGTATGGAACCCACCGCAATCGCTCCTGGGACTGTAGTAACAGTTGCTAATTTATTTGCTAACTACCCAGAACGACGTCAAGGTTTACCCAGTGCATCACAGCAAATGAAAGCGGTACAAACCGTAATTCATCAAATTGCTCTTTGTCATCCCCTAGTGAGTTATCAAGTTTGGCAAAATGACCGGGCTTGGTTTAGTATTTGTCCAGCAGTAATATCACAAATAATACCTCAAATTTTGCCCCAGTCTCGACCAGGGGATTTAGAAGAAGTGACATTAGAATTACCGGAAAATTCCGCCGTGAATTTGGTGATGGGATTACCAGATAGATGCCATCGTCATCGTCCTGATTGGGTAAGAGTGGCGATTAATGGTAGAATGGTGAAGTCGCCAGAATTAGAGCAAACGATTTTATCTGGATTTCATCGGACATTACCACGCGATCGCTATCCAATTTGTTTTTTACATCTGGCGGTTTCTCCTCACCAAATTAACTGGAATCGTACTCCGACAAAAACCGAAATTTATCTGCATGAAATAAATTATTGGCAAGAACAAATCACCCAAGCCATTAATCAAGGTTTGCGTATTTCTGCAAATAATCTCAAAGAAACAGTTCACACCACCAGAGTTAGTAAATTAATCAAAGTAGCGGAAGAAAAGGGAAATTACAATTTCAAATCCCAGAATTTAGATGAATTAGAGATTAATCAACAATTCTATTTAAAAGCAGTAGCTCAAGTTAGTAATACTTATATTGTCGCTGAACATCCAGGAGGAATGTGGCTAGTAGAACAACATATTGCCCATGAGAGAGTTTTGTATGAACAATTATGCGATAATTGGCAATTAATCCCCGCTGAATTCCCAATTATTCTTTATCAATTATCACCAGCACAAGTTGTACAATTAGAACGGATTGGTTTAGACATTGAACCATTTGGTGAGCAAGTTTGGGCAATTCGGAACCTACCCGCGATGTTACAACAACGTCAAGATTGTGCAGAAGCGATTTTAGAACTTAGTTTAGGAGGGGATTTACAAACAGCACAGGTTGCAGTAGCTTGTCGAAGTGCAATTAGAAATGGTACAGTGATGAACTTATTAGAGATGCAACAGTTATTAGATAATTGGCAGCGTACTCGCAATCCTCGGACTTGTCCACATGGAAGACCAATTTATTTATCGTTGGAAGAATCAGATTTAGCCAGGTTTTTTCGACGCAATTGGGTGATTGGGAAAAGTCATGGTATTTGAGTTCGTAGTTGCGCTTTAGCGCATGCTTCTTAAATTAGCAAAGGTATTGATTAACAATCATTATGGTATGAGATGATGAACCAAAAACAGCTTATTCAGCCAGAATTAAATAATCCTAAAATTACAATTGTGATGCCAGTATATAATGGCAGTAAATATCTTGATGCAGGTATAAATAGTGTTTTAAATCAAACCTTTACGAATTTTGAATTAATCTTAATAGATGATGCTTCCGCAGATAACAGCATAGAAATTATCAATTCCTATCAAGACCAAGACCCCCGCATCAAATTAATTAAAAATAATATAAATCTAGGAATACCAAAAAGTAGAAATAAATGTTTAGAAGCAGCATTAGGTGAATATGTTGCTTTTTTAGATTGCGATGACTATGCTTATCCATCCAGATTATCAGAACAACTGGAGTTTATGGAAAATAACCCAGACTTTGGGATGGTGGGGGCTTGGGTTAGTTTAATGGATGAGAATGGGAATTTAACTGGTCAAGTATGGAGGTATTTAGAACCGGAAGAAAGAATTCCTTGTAGATTGTTATTCCAGAACTATTTTGCAACTTCATCAGTTTTTGTCAGAAAAAGTGCTTTAGATGCGGTCAAAATCAATGGAAACTTTTTCAAACCTGATTATGTAAATGCTCAAGATTACGATTTATGGGTAAGAATATCCAGAAAATTTAAAGTTTGGAATCTTCAGAAAATTTTGATGCAGTATCGTGTCCACTCTAATTCTGCAAGTAGAAAATCAACAAATTTAGTTGATAAATTCGTAGATAAGATAGTGACTGAGCAAATCAATAATTTAGGTATTCAACCCACACATGAAGAATTAGTATTACATAGACAGCTAGGAGCATACGATCCAGAAAATATTGATACGTCTATAGACTACACTAAAAATGTAGCAACTTGGTTAACAAAGCTCAGAAATGCTAATCATAAAATAGGTTTATATGATGAACATCACTTTAATCAAGTTTTAGCAGATGTACAGTTATTTATGTTTTGTCATTGTCTGGAACAACGAGATAAGGAAATTATTTGAAGTTTATGCTATTTTTAGATGGGTGGCAGGCATCTTGCCTGCTCTGGCTTCAATGGCAGGCAAGATGCCTGCTCCACAAATTTAACATGAACTTAGTTTAGTTCGTAAGACTCAAAATTAACAGTCTGTGCAATACACATATATCGCCTATAATAAAAGTCTCATTATATACAGGAATATTAATGAAAGCTGTAATTCTACTATCTGGAGGATTAGATTCTTCCACGGTTCTCTATCAAGCAAAAGCCGAAGGACACGAATGTTATGCGATTTCCTTTGATTATCAACAGCGACATCGACGCGAGTTAGATTCAGCTCATTTAGTCGCAAAAACATCTGGAGTGGTAGAGCATCAGGTGGTGAATTTTGATTTGCGACAATGGGGTGGTTCTGCACTCACCGACAATACCATTGATTTACCAGAGCAACGTTCCCTTCAGGAAATGTCGCAACATATTCCCATTACCTATGTTCCCGCTCGCAACACTATATTTTTAAGCTTTGCTTTAGGTTATGCGGAGGCGATCGCCGCTGAATTTGTCTATATTGGTGTTAACGCCTTAGATTACTCAGGTTATCCTGATTGTCGTCCTGATTATATCCAAGCCATGCAAGAGGTTTTTCGCTTGGGAACTAAACAAGGACGGGAAGGACAATCCATCAAAATTATTTCCCCACTCATTCATTTGCAAAAAACCGAAATTATCCAACTGGGGAATCAATTAGGAGTTCCTTGGGAACTAACTTGGTCTTGTTACGCTGGGGAGGAAGTTGCTTGCGGTGTCTGTGATTCTTGTCGTTTACGATTAGCAGCTTTTCAAGAATTGGGTTTGACAGACCCACTGGTTTACCATCATTAAACTTCCAGAACTCGAACTTGGATTTGGTGCAATCTTGGTCCCATCACGGATATGATTGTGAATTCCACATTTTCATAGGAAAATATTTCACCGACAGCGGGGATTTTCTGTAATTGGTACAGCAAAAATCCCCCTAAGGTTTGGTATTCTCTTTTTAAAGGTAAAGTCAAATGCAAAATTTGATTAAGTTCTTCTAAATTGATTTGAGCTTGAACTAAAAATGTTTGCTTATCTGACATCTGCACCAATAACTCTTCACCGTTTTCGGTTTCACCGACATTCCCAATAATTTCCCCAATCACATCTTGAATAGTTACTAACCCGACAATCCCACCAAATTCATTTACTACCATCACCATCGTCGGTTTTTCTCGCTGCATCATCGGCAATAATTCGCTTAAAGGCATCTGTTCTGGTACAAATGAGGCGGGACGTATCCACGCTTGGATTTGTGTTTGTAAGGTGAGTTTACTCATGGATAAAGGTTCAGCTAAATCCTCAAAGTAGATAATACCCTCAACATGATCCAAAGATTCACCAATGAGGGGATAGCGAGAGTGTCCGGTCAATAATATTTCCTGAAGCAATATTTCAAAAGTAGCATCTTGTGGTAAAGAGATAATACTAGTTCGCTGAATCATCACATCTTGAACTGTGACATCTCCAAATTCAAATACATTATTTAAAAGTTCTCTTTCGGAACGCTCTAAACCACTCGATTCCCGTTCGGTGGAGATAATTAATTGTAGTTCTTCTGGAGTTACAGGTGGTTTCCAACTTTGACCACTAGATTCAATGCCAAATAAGCGTAATAAACAGCGAGTTGATTGATTGAGAATCCAGACAAACGGACCAAAAAAACGGACTATTGCTTTCACCGCTCGAACCAAAAATCGTGCTAGCTGTTCTGGATACAACATCGCCACTGATTTAGGACATAGTTCTCCAAATACAATTTGTAAATAGGCAATCAGAAAAAAGGTGAGAGGAATTGAGAAGGAGTGAACTATAAAACTGCTAATCACCCTGGGGAAAGGTAGATATCTCAAAGCTGCTTCTACGATAGCGACTATTGTGTTTTCGCTAATCCATCCCAAGGCTAAACTGGAAAGAGTGATACCCAACTGAGCTGTAGATAATAGTCGGTCAATACTCCGTTGTAACGTTTCTACGGCGATCGCGGGAATATCACCTGCTTGCGCTAATTGATGAATCCGCGATCGCCTTACTGTCACCATTGAAAATTCTGCCGTCACAAAAAAAGCATTGATAGCTATCAGCATAAAGACTGATAACAATCTTAGCCCCGCATCCGTCCAACTTAAGTCAGGAAAACCGCTCACTATAAATTCAAAATTCACGCATTCAAAATTGAAGAGGTTTGTTAACGGGGGATTTAAACCACGAAATCAAACCAGAGACTCATTGCTTTTCCACAGGAATATTCGATACCTGTAACTTCAGCTTTTGAGCAGGATAGTCCGTCAAGGATAAAGATATCTTTTTTACATCATCTAGTAAAGCCGTGGGAATGCTGATTGTCCCAGAGGATGTTGGTTCGATTGGTGGGTAATTCTGTAGGTAAACCATCAGTGATAGCACTTAAGGTTCGGCCTTTTTCATCAGTAACATCTAAAAAACTATACAAAAAACGGACAGAATCAGCACCTTTATTTTGCATTTTGACTTTTAGTAATAAATCACCTCCAGAATAGCGAGCAGATTGTACAGACAGGGTAACACCTTGATTTTCGGACTGAATCGGAAATCCGGCTTGTGGCTTGTCATCTGCTACCTCTTTAGGCTTCTCCTTCTCGGCAGATTTTTTTTTCTGATTGGTATCTTCATCATCCTCTACTTTTTCGGATTTAGAATCTTTAGTTTTACCACTGACCCGTGACTTGACGGTTTTGAGAATCTCCTCCTCTTTTAATAAGGCTAACTCACCTTGCTGGGCATTAGTAGCCTTACCATTAGCAAACTTGCTAGTCGGACGACCATCAGGTGTAGTTACACCTTTGAGAGCAGAACTCCCCATATTAAACCCCAAATACGCACTTCCGGAGCCTGCACCCAACATCAGAGTCAATAAAGTTAAAGTCAGAAGTACGGTAGAATTTATTCTCATAAAAATACGTTGATTTTATTTATACGGGTATGATGGTTGGTGAGTGGAATCCTTTAAAAAGATTCATCTATATTATAGGAGTGGCAACTAAAAACTGTGATATCGGAATCCGATCCAGATTTTTGAACTCTCCGAAAATTAATTATGCGTTCGTTAAAACCCTTGATAGGGGCGTATTGCAATCCACCCCTACTTGTGTGTACACCGTAGACCTAATAACAGGATTAAAAGTATACTATATGCCTACGGAATCACGCCTATTTTCTAACCATTGCTCTAAATTAGCTATAGTAGAGAAGGTTAACAAAACATCTGTCAATTCTTCCAGTCTGCTCAACAGATAATTTACGAATTTTCTCAATAATTGGTGGTTCAATCTCACCAAAACGCTGATTAAGTAGACGTAAAATTATCTTCTGCTCACCTTTGAGTTCACCGATTAATTCACCTTCTTCTCTTGCTAGTTGTATAGTTGGACTAATCAATGTCATTTTTCTATCCTCATCTTTGTCAAATCAGTCGATTCGGAGGGGCGTATTGCAATACGCCCCTACTTGTGTGTACACCGTAGACCTAATGACAAGGGTAAAAGTATACTATACGCCTACTGAATCACGCCTATTTTCTAACCATTGCTCTAAATTAGCTACAGTAGAGAAGGTTAACAAAACATCTGTCAATTCTTCCAGATGCTCAACAGATAATTTACGAATTTTCTCAATAATTGGTGGTTCAATCTCACCAAAACGCTGATTAAGTAGACGTAAAATTATCTTCTGCTCACCTTTGAGTTCACCTTTGAGTTCACCGATTAATTCACCTTCTTCTCTTGCTAGTTGTATAGTTGGACTAATCAATGTCATTTTTCTATCCTCTTCTAGACGTTTAACTTTACCAGAAAATTCTGCTTGTAATGGTTTAGACAGGCTCATCATGGTGTCGATGATGTTATACACCTTAATAATGTCCTTATCTGCCCAACCCTGGCTATAAATCTTTTGCGCGATATCCCATTTCCATTCTGCCCGTTCAGCAAGATTACCAGTTGTGGCCGCAGTTTTCAAATGAGCCATAGTAATAATACCAAAAGGGTTTTGAGTAGATTCTAACTCATCCCATCGAGATTGGTAATCTAGAAGTTTAACACTACCATATTGTGCGCTTAAACCAATACCAGCATAGGAAAAGCCAAAACCAGTGGGTCGCCAACGGGGTCTAGTATCGCCTAAAATAACTAGCCCAAAACTAGTATAAAAAGAGTAAAAACAATTACCTGATATGGAATTCATTCGGGAGGCGATGGCTACGCCGTGCCGAAGGCATCGCGCTGAGGATTTACGCTTTCATGTTTATGTAGTAGAATAGGAGTAGACATTATAAATTACGTCGCAACTGATTATGACGACTGTGATTGTTAGACCTTCATCTTTGCTGTCCAGCATTCGAGTAGAAAAGCTGAACCATTTTAATTTATTCAAATTTAACGACCAACTGCAAACAAGGATGGAAGAATTATTGGCACGAAAAAAATCTGATTTACTCACTCCAGAAGAAATTATTGAACTCGAAGAAATTGGAGAACTAGATCGAATTTTTACTCATATTAATGCAATGTTAGTAGCTCAAAAATGACCATTGATGATGCTACCAAAGAAACTGTGCGAAAACGGGCAAATTACCTTTGTGAATATTGTCATTCTTGGGAACGTATTTCTACAACAAGATTTACAATAGACCATTTGATACCAAAATCAATAGGTGGTGACGATAATATTCACAATCTAGCATTAGCTTGTCGTCGTTGTAACGAACGTCGTTACAATTTTGTGGCTGGATTTGACGAAATCACAAAAGCAATAGTACCCTTATTTAACCCCCGTCAACAAATTTGGTCAGAACATTTTGTTTGGTCAGCTGATGGAAGAAAAATTATAGGTATTACCCCCATCGGTAGAGCAACTTGTCAGCGTCTGGACATTAACGACGAACGTTACCCAGAAAGTGATTCAATTAGAAGTGCGCGGGGTTTTTGGTTTCAGGCTGATTTACATCCTCCACAGCAAGACCCTCAATATGGTAAGGTTAATCTCCAGTAAAATTATCGCTGTTTCAATCAATCTGGAATAGGGAAGTTTTGGATGACTGAAAAATCCCAGAAAACCTGAAACCAGCTATTGCATTTTGGACGCGAATATGATAAGATGTTTCAGATAGGGTTAATTCAAAAATGATTCCCTATATAGCATGCTTCAGGGCAAAAACCTAGTTAAACAAGCGCCTTTGGCCGATTGGGGAGGCAACGAACTCATAATTCGTCTTCAGGCTGGTTCGATTCCAGCAGGGCGCACTGAAAATTCAAAATTGAATAAGATGCGAAATTTAGCTAAAAAGCCATAGACTAACTGACTTTTAACCCTGTTCTCTTGTTATTAGGGATAAACGGAATTTTAATATAAAATTCAGAATAAATGTGTTATTTACCAATATATGAGTTTCTGTATAAATTCCAACTGTTTAAATCCGCAAAATCCTGAAGAAACCTTATTTTGTCAAGGCTGTGGTTCAGAATTAGTACTGCAAGGACGTTATCGAGTTATCCGTCAGTTGGGTGGTGGTGGTTTTGGCTTAACTTATGAGATAAATGAAATCCGCACCAACACAATCAAAGTTCTCAAAGTTTTAATTAACAATCAAGATAAAGCCATTGAATTATTTAAACAAGAAGCAGATGTTCTCAGCCAAATAAATCACCCTGGCGTCCCCAAAGTCGAGCGGGATGCTTATTTTATTTATATTCCCAAAAACAGTCAAAACTCCATTCATTGTTTGGTGATGGAGAAGATTGTCGGCATGGACTTAGAAAAATATATGATTAATCGTAGTTTGCGTCCTATTGACCAAACTTTAGCGATGGAATGGTTAAAAGATTTACTAGGAATTTTAGCACAGGTACATAGTCAAAACTTCTTCCATCGGGACATCAAACCACCCAATATTATGTTAAGAGGTAGTTCTGGAGCTTTAGTATTGATTGACTTTGGTACAGCTAGACAAGTTACCCAAACAGTTATGAATCAACAAGGTCGGGTCACAGGAATTATTTCTGCTGGCTATACACCAATAGAGCAGATTAATAATAATGCTGAACCACGTTCCGATTTTTTTGCTGTGGAAATCCTATGATCCGAAGATGCAAAATCTACGATGGTAAATCAGCTGGTATCTTCGTTCATCAAAATGGACAAGGAACCGTCGAAAATTGCAATATTTTTGCAAACAGTAATTCCGGGGTATATGTTTCCGAAGCTGGTAATCCTTTGATTCGACAGTGCAACATTAACAAAAATACATATTATGGTGTAGTTTTAAAAGAAAAAAGTGCAGCTAGAATCGAAAATTCCGATTTAACAGGTAACTCTCAAGGTGCTATTTATATAGATAGCACCTCTCAAATACAAAACATTGGTAATAAAGAATAAGGAAGTAAAAAACCAATTCGTTCTTTCTTTGCACCTACCCTGCATCGAACGTCTTCGACGAAAGCCCGAAACAAAAAAACCTCCAAATCACCTCACCGCAGGATACTGTTGCAAAACCTGCCGCAAATACTCCCCAGTATAAGACCGCTCATTTTTCGCTACATCTTCTGGTGTTCCTGCGACGATAATTTCTCCCCCTTTATCTCCTCCTTCTGGTCCTAAATCAATTACCCAATCTGCACAACGAATCACATCTAAATTATGCTCAATCACCAAAATTGAATTTCCTTTATCCACTAATCTTTGTAAAACATCCAATAATTTATGCACATCATAAAAAGATAAACCTGTAGTTGGTTCATCAATTAAATAAAGTGTTTTTCCCGTTGCTCGACGAGATAATTCCGTTGCTAATTTCACCCGTTGCGCTTCTCCACCAGATAAAGTTGTCGCTGGTTGTCCCAATCTGCACATAACCCAAACCGACATCAAATAATGTTTGTAATCGAGTCACAGCTTTGGGAATATTTTGGAAGAAATCTAATCTTTCCTCAACCGTCATATTCAAAACATCAGAAATTGATTTATCTTTATATTTCACCTGCAAAGTTTCACGGTTATATCTCGCACCTTTACAAACCTCACATTGCACATAAACGTCAGGGAGAAAATTCATTTCAATCACATTTACACCCTGTCCGCTACAAGCTTCACAACGTCCACCTTTAACGTTAAAAGAAAATTGTCCCGGTTTATAACCTCTGGTTTTAGCTTCAATGGTTTGGGAAAAAACATCCCGAATTATATCAAAAACTCCTGTGTAAGTTGCGGGGTTAGAACGTGGTGTTCTCCCAATCGGTGATTGGTCAATGACAATGGCTTTATCAACGGCATTGAGTCCTTTAATTTCTTCTATTTCTTTTGGTAAAGGAACTTTTTTCAACAAATGATGTTGTAATGCTGGATAAAGTAGTTCATTAATTAAGGTAGATTTTCCTGAACCTGAAACTCCTGTGACTGCGACTAGTTTTCCTAACGGAATTTCAGTATCGATATTTTTTAAATTATTGCGATAGGCATTTTTCAGGATTAAACTTCGTCCATTTCCTTCTCGGCGTTTTTCTGGGGTTTGAATTACTCTTCTTCCTGATAAATAAGCTCCGGTTAAGGAATCTTCTGCATTTAATAAATGCTTGTAAATCTCCTTGAGCAATAATATGACCACCATGAATTCCTGCACCTGGTCCAATATCTACTATATGATTAGCAGCACGAATGGTTTCTTCATCATGTTCTACGACGATTAAGGTATTTCCTAAATCGCGTAATTTGGTGAGGGTTTGCAATAATCTACCGTTATCTCGTTGATGCAAACCAATACTGGGTTCATCTAAAACATAAAGAACTCCTGTTAAACCAGAACCAATTTGTGTTGCTAGACGAATTCGTTGCGCTTCTCCTCCTGAAAGTGTCATGGCGGGACGGTCAAGGGTGAGATAATCTAAACCCACATCTAATAAAAATTGTAATCTGGCTTTGATTTCTCTCAGCACTAAGTCAGCAATTTGAGTTTGTCGATCGCTCAATTTTAATTCTTCAATTCTCTGCCGACAATCCCGAATCAGATACTCCAGTCAAATCTAAAATTCCATATTGTCCCAATTTCACGGCTAAAGCTTCTGGTTTTAATCTCTTTCCACGACAAACTTCACAAGGTTGGTCAATTAAATATTCTTCCAATTTCTGTTTAATTAATTCCGAACCACCTTCATACTGCCTTTGTAATATGGGAATTACTCCTTTGAAAAATTTGCTTCTTGTCTCCTCTGGGGTTTTCTGGATTCTCTCCATATAAAATGATTTCTTGCTGTTCATTCGTCAGCTTACCCCATTGTGTCTGTAACTCAAACTCGTAAAGCTGTCCTAAATTATACAGTAATTCTAAATAATAGGAATTTTCCTTTTCTGACCAAGGGGCGATCGCCGCATATAAAGGTGCATCTGGGTCAGGAACCACCAAATCCGTAGCAAATCGCTTTAAAGTGCCGATACCGTGACAGTGGGGACATGCACCATAAGGAGAATTAAAGGAAAATAATCTTGGTGATAATTCCTCCATCACCGCACCATGTTCTGGACAAGCAAAGTTTTCCGAAAAAACCATTTCTGTTACTAAATCTCCTTCTAAAGGAGTTAATTCGGAATCAGAAATACCTTTATCTTTTTCTTGAGTTACTATATACTTACTATCAGACCGCTCCAGCGCTGACTGTGCCGATGTCTTATTTAATGCATCAATTATGGCAATTCCGTTAGATTGCTTAAGACAGGTGGAGAGGGAATCGAATAAACGCTCCTCAATTCCAGGCTTTTTTAACTAAACGGTCAATAACCAACTCTATCGAATGTGTAATATTTTTATCTAACTCTATCGAATCTGAGAGTTCTCGCACCTCTCCATTCACCCGCACGCGAACAAATCCTTGCGCCGCTAAACTAGATAAAAGTTTGCGATGAGTCCCTTTTTTACCCCGGACTACAGGCGCCAGAATTTGGAATCGAGTTCCATCCGCTAATTCCATAATGCGATCGCACATCTGGTCAATGGTTTGAGGAGAAATACAGCGATCGCACAAAGGACAATGGGGTTCACCCGCTCGACCAAATAGTAATCGTAGATAATCGTAAATTTCGGTGACAGTCCCCACTGTGGAACGGGGATTATGGGAAGTGGATTTTTGGTCAATGGAAATCGCTGGACTTAAACCCTCGATAGCTTCCACATCCGGTTTATCCAACTGTCCCAGGAATTGTCGAGCATAGGCGCTGAGGGATTCCACATAGCGACGCTGACCCTCGGCAAAAATCGTGTCAAAGGCTAAAGAAGATTTACCAGAACCAGAAACGCCCGTAAAGACAATCAGGCGATCGCGTGGTAACTCCAAATCAATATTTTTCAGATTATGCTGCCTAGCACCCCGAATCCTAATGGTATTCTGGCTGTGACTGGGGTGGGGAAGATTCCCGTTTAAGGATGCTGCTGGCTGTTGGTCTGACATATCGACAGGCTATAAAATGATTGCGCCGTGAAACAATCCTTAATAATACTCTGTTTATTTCCATAATGGTAGAACGGCAGTACTGTATTTATTGTCATCACACAATGAATTCATCCTTTTCTCGTTAATTACGGTGAATTGGGGTGGTAAATCTCTTCCTGAAGATATAGATTTTTCGTTACGGAGAGAAGCATAATACAAAGAATACAATCAATGTATGTGATTTTACGAAATTGAGAAGAAATCAATATTTTCTTGGTTCGTAGTTGCGCTTTAGCGCATGCTTCTTAAAATTGGCAAAAGGTATTTTAAGTTTGATATTCAGGAAGTTCTATCACACCGGCGATAAGTTTCCAGCAAGGAGGTTCACCTTCCCAATTATCCGTGGGTTTCCAACGCATAAGGCACTACTCTGCTTGAGTATGTCTGAATGCGAACAAATCCTTATGTCGCTAAACTAGATAAAAGTTGGTAATGAGTTTCTTTCTTGTCCCCGACTAACGGAACTAGGATTTGGAATCGAGTCCTATCCGCTAATGCCAAAATGCGATCGCTACGCCATGCTGAAGGCATCGCACCAAGGAGAATGTGATTCCCGTTCGACCAAACAGTAATCATGGAATCGTAAATCTCGGTGACAGTCCCCACCGTGGAGTGGGGATGATAGGAAGTAGATTTTTGGTCAATGGAAATTAGAAACGCCCGTGAAGACAATCAGGCGATCGCGTAGTAACTCCAAATCAATATTTTTCACATTATGCTGGCTATTAAACGAAGAAAATTGATAAATTTAGTTTTCTCGTCTACCAAGGATTACCAATCATGGTAAAGGTTGCCCAAAAGTAAGGATTTTGAAACTCATCTTTTCTCATCAGACTCAACTGTGCTCGTCTTAAAGCCTCAGATTTAGTGGGTGCAATTCGCAATTGTTTATAAAACTCTTTCATTAGTACTGTAGATGCCCTAGCATCATTTTTCCATAAAGTAGCTAAAACTGACCTGGCACCAGTTTGCAGTCCTGCACTTGCAAAACCAAACTTTAACTCTTCATTAAAACCTACACCTGTTTCAGATGAAATTAATATCAATAATTCTACTGATGGATTGTATAAATTTAATTTTTTTATTTGATTTAGAGGTAGTTTACTATTCCAAAATTGAATATATGAATTACTAAGATTTTTATCAAAATGTAAATATGTATGCAGGTGAACGATAGAAAAATTACCATCTTGATGTTGCTTATTTAAGTTTTCTAAAGTGAATTTATCATCCCAAAATATCTTACCATTCGATAAAGTTAAAATGCTATCTAAGTCTAATGGAAATAAATCTTCCGCGAATTGTGGTTGATCCGGTCTAAAACTTGAAGCTCCCATTGCTAAAATTTTTGAATTTTTAATATTTACATAACGTGTATCGTTCAAGATTAAGCCTGGCATCAACCCAATGCTATATTTTTCAACTAGAAATTTATGACCATCATAGAGAGAAGCTAGGGGAATATAACGTAAATAATCATCTAGAATAAAAACTAAGTTATTAATTTTTTGTGCTCGCAAATGTTTTTCTAATGGTGTAATTATCCATTGATAAATTTGTTGAGAATATTGCAATTGTTCCTGAGAAAATGCTGTCATTCTCATTACTCTGCGAAATTTTTTAGCAACTTTTAATACTTTCGTTCGTGTTACTGTAGGTTTAATTATTTGCAATTGACCTTTTGCAGTTACTAACCAAATATCTAATTTGTCATCATCCGATTCATTCTGTCCTGTGCGAATAAAATTAACGTAGACAACGGCTGGTTTTTGTCCAGTTTGTTGTTCGATTCCTTCTAATGCTGTACTATAACTTTCAGCCATATCTTTTTGAATTTCATCAAGCTGACTTTGTACTTGATTAAGTTGACTATTTAAAGTATCCAAGTCGGTAATTTTTTGTATTAATTCTTGTTTAGATTTTTCAAGTTGACTTTGAACCACTTTTTGTTCTTGTTGTGTCTTATTTACTTGACTTTCTGCTTTTTTTACATTCTGAGTAATTACTTGAATTTCCATCTGTAATTTTTCTTTTGCAGAAATTAATTTCTGCTGAGTCTCTTCTGCTTTAATACGTGCATTTTCTATCTGTTGACGAGCATTATCACGTTCATTTGTTGCTGCTACACTTATATTTTGCAATTCTTGATTTTTTTGATTAACTAACTGACTAGCTTTAGCTAAATTGATTTTGGCAATATTAGATTTCTGATTCGCTTTTTGCTCGCTAATCTCTGCTTTCTTCTGTCTTATTACCGCAGCATTTGCTTTTTGCAAAATTTGCTCATTTTGCTGATGTAATTCTGCTGTTTCTACTTGAGATTTTTTCAAGTCTATCTTAGCAAGATTTGCCTCCTTTTCCACTTTCTCAGCTTCTAAAATCGCAGACTTTGATATCTCAAGACTCCTATAAGAAAATATAGATAATGTAATTGCTACAGATAAACTTAAGATTAGAACTACAGACCCAAACTTAATCCGTTGATTAGCTTTATAATTAGCTTCTACTAATACCAATTTTGCTTGTTCCTCTACCTCCAAGCGTTTCTGTATATCCTGCTTCTCCAATTCTTGACTAGCAGCTAAAAACTGATAATCCAAATCATTCAAACTTTTGCCTTCTGTCCATTTTTGTGCATCCCGTAAAGTCTGTCCCCTTAACAATTGCGATTCATCTAACTTTCCTGAATCTATCCAAGCATTTAATCCATCAGCATAAGGTCGCAATTTTGCTAAAATGCCATTACACCATTCCAGATTAAATACTTCTCCATAAATCCGATTATATATTTGTAGCTTCCCATCCCTTTTCACAACTAATCCAGTCAAACGCAATTCTATTTGTTCCGAGCTTTCATCAGTAGTTATTTCTTGGTTCTGCAAAATTTGCTGACACAATCCCAATAATCTCCCAGTTCGCTTTTCTCCACTTCTCAAAATCCTATCTCTAATTGTCTTTAAATGTTCTGGTTCATCCTGTCCTTCCCAATTTTCGATAATGCGCTTTCTGACCAAATCTTCAATTTCTACTCGTTTACCTGATTCTTGAATTACCAACTTACAAACTTTCTGTGTTAAAAAAGGTTGTCCCCCTGTCCAATCCAAAATTTCTGCCATTAACTCTTGAGCATTCCCCACTTTCGCTAATCCTCTTGCTAAAGGTTCTGCTTCTTGGAGTTGAAACCCAGTTAAATCAATTGCTCTACCAATATTAAAAGGTGTACGTCTTTTATCTTGAATCAAATCTGAAGGTGTCGATACCCCAATTAAAGCAAAAGTAAGACGATGATAATCAATGTTATCGGCTCTACGATTATAGCAATCTCTAATCACTGCAAAAAAATCATCTAGATTAAATGCTAAACTGAGAATGCTGTCAATCTCATCTATAAATATGACAATTTTCTGATTAATTATTTTTAGCAATATCGTTTCTAAAAATTTACTAAACTTCTGTACTGGTGAAATTAAATGGTTTTCATTCCACCAAATCTCTAAATCAAAATTATTATAAATATTCAAACTACCAACTAAACTATCAATCACTCCTGCATACCATTGTTCTGGGGTTATATCTGCTGTACCAATAGCTGTAATATCAATAGCAGCACAAGCAAATCCTTCCATTTGCAATCGCTGCATTACCTGCACCCGTAAACTAGATTTTCCCATTTGTCGGGAATTGAGAACATAGCAAAATTCTCCTGCTTTCAGACTTGTATAGAAATTTTCGTCAGCTTCTCTGATGACATAAGTTTGAGCATCAACAGGTAAACTTCCTCCAACTTGATATTCATAACCTGGAAGGGGTGCTATGGTCATGATTTCACCTCCAAACGATTTAGAAAATATTGTCGATACAAATTACACAGGGGTATTACTTGATTACCATGAAATTTAACTAAACCCATACTGCGGAGTTTAAATGCCTCTGTTGTTCCTATATCAACAGGTTCATTAGCCCTCATCACACGTTTAAGTGCCGCTATTAATTCTGCATCCTGTTGTAAATTTAACAGATGACGACGCAAATGGTCACTATACGGTTCAGATGCTGTTGGTGCGATTTCTTGGAGTTTCGGTAATGTCATTCTCCCCCTAGCAATTTGATAAAGTGCTACTCGCACTAAATAAGGATGTCCACCTACTAAATTCATCAATTCTGTAATTTTAATATCGCTTTGATTTAGTCCATGACGTTGTGTTAAGTCCTCGACTTGAGCATAATTAAATTCTGGCAATTCTATCGGTAAACCGACATTAAATGGTGAATGATTGATATTCAGGGGTATATAAACTTCTTGGGAATGGACAATTACCAATCTGAGATTTTTCCAAATTGGCTCATTTTTTGACCTTTCATGCCAAGCTCGTAATAACCCGAAAAAATCATTAGCAATTTGAGGATGTTTGAAAATTTCGTCAACTTCATCTAAACCCAAAATAAGAGGTTTGTTAATTTCCGGTAATACATATCGTTGAAAGTAATTTGTACATTTATTTTTACTCCCTAAAACCCCTTTCCAATTTTCGCTTAAGTTGTCTGGGAGATTGATTTCATAAGCGATACTCGCACAAAACCACTGCAAAAATTGGTCTAAGCTACTCAAAAATTCTGCATCTGCGGTCTGAAAGTTCAAAACTACTGTTTTATAACCTTTTTGAGTTGCTTGATTAATAATCCTTGACATGAGCGAGGTTTTACCCATCTGTCGAGGGGCTTTAATACGTATTAATGCACCTGGTTTGAGAATGGTTTCAAAACAATCTATTTCTATAGGGAATCGCTCTATATAAAAAGCGGACTCTAATGGAACTTGTCCTTCTGGTTCTTCTAAAGATACGTGATTCGACTTTTCTATTATTTTTATTTCGTCGGATGGAATGATAATTGATATTATTGAGTGATTTTGATAATTTTCATAAAAGGCTTTTAATTTAGGGTTGTCGGGATTGTCTTTATATGCTCCCATAATTAGTTCTGTTAATTTACCCTTAGCTCTAACCCATGTAATCAATTTAAAAATACGTTCAGAATTGTTGTCACCTCCTGCGATTGCTTCTAGATTCTGTTCTAATTGAAAACGAACCATTTTCTCTAGCGTGTGTTTGTCAGGAAATGCATCAAGTAGTGCTTCATACAAATTTTCGTCTTCCATTTATCATTACTCCCATCAACTTAAATTACACCCGCAACCAAGAATAATCTTATACCTATAAGGGTTAATGAGGCTTTTATTAAATTTTCCTAAGCTACAAATATTCCTACCCAATCAATATTAGGTGGGGTACAATCTTAAAGTCAAATGTCATAGTCTGATTATATTCCTAAAATCTTTAGCTTAATGACTAAAAATCCTCAAAACATACTAGAGCATTTTTGTCAATGCATCAAATCCATTTTAAATTTCTTCAAACCTATGTCTGATCAGAAGATTACCAAATGCGCTATTTATCCTGCTATCGGGATTGCTAGAGTTGGAAATGCACCTGCTGATTCTCCCGATAATTATTACTTCGCTCCAGAAATTCCTGGTCAACCACCATCGGTAAGCGGTGGATATAAAGACAATAAAGGAAGAGTAAAAAAGCAGGTAGCTCGCTTTAGAATATATGGATTAACAGAAGATGGTACAATAGTCAAAGAACTGACTGTCAATGACGAAACTCAAATCGAATGGCGTGTACACGTAGCTAACCGTAAAGCTGGTTGGTATCAGTTTAATAATGCTTTAGATTTAGAGGGTTTGGGTATTCCTTCTGCTTTCAGGAATAAGAACATTACGGGAGAAAACCGCAAACAACTCATTATTGCTCCTAAACCTCAGCGTATTTCTGGTAAAAATATCCAGGGCAAAGATTATCATTTCGATGATGGAAAATTTTTTGATAAAGAAGTTCCTCTCGGAGAAATTCGGACTGATGAAGCAGGAAGATTATTATTTTTTGGGGGTGATGGTAAATCTGCTTCTCTCAACAATACTCCAGCCACCACATTTGCGAATAATGACGAATGGCATGATGATCTTTGTGATGACGTAGTGAGAGCGACAGTCACATTGAATGGCTTGGTCATGGAAGCGGAACCAGCAATGATAGCTGTTACCCCACCTAACTTTGGTCAGGGGTTATATGCTGTGGTAACAATGTATGATGTGGTAATTGACTTATTCTATCGCCAAAATTGGCTGACCAAACCGCAACAGCCTAATTTCTGGAAAAATATTTATCCAATTTTTGAACGTCTTACCCAGAGTCAATGGGTAAATGAAGGATTTTTCTTTCTCTTTGGTTATAATTCTCCTAGTAATTTTACTGAATCAAAACTGAGAGAAATCCTCGCTGACCCTTCAGAAAACGCAAAATCTGAGCGGATGCGCTTTTTTAATTGGTTCCGCAATCCTGAAGACAATACTTTCTCTCCAGAAAAAATCCCTCCTTTTTATGGTGATGCTTTCGGTGACTATCAAAACCTTCCTCCGGTGGATATTTCTGTCACCAGAACTCAATATGATTGGTTAAAGCAGTGGGCTGAGGGAAATTTTAGTGTAGAGAAACCTATTATCTACAAATCATTAACAGATATGTCCCCATCATTGCAAACTCAAGCTCTGAATGAAGCTGCTTTGGAAGAATGTTTAGGTGGTTCGTTTCACCCTGGAATTGAGTTAACCTGGCCACTGCGAGTGGCTTCCATGTGGAAAGAACCTTTCCGTTTAAATATTCTGGAGGAAGGACAAGAACCTGAAGATAATTTAGGTCTCATTGTTAGCTCCCCAAATTGCTCTGAATTCTGATACTGTTACCAAATACAGTCGACCGGGAAGTTTAACTCGTTGGTTAGGAGTTCCCTGGCAAACTGATGAGGCAAGTTGCTTGTCAGGATATACTCCTTCTACTTATCTTCCCTTACCTTCATTTTGGGCAGTCCGTGTCCCTAATCAAGTGTTAAGCCAAGATAGTTATCAACGTTTAAGTGACCCAAATCTGAATATTGCTCAAAGACTCAAACATTTTAATTATCGACCAGACTGGTTGAGAGATTTTGGCACAGTATATCAGAAAAAGATTAATAGTATGGTGCAAAAATGGTATGAGTTGGGAATTATAGCCGAGCATTCTTTACCTGAAGGTAGCCAGCATGAATTTCTACCTAACCGAATCTGGTTAGAAACTGAACGTACTAATTTCGATAGTATAGAATCCTAGTTTTGAGCAGGTTAAATATGCTGAAAATGCCGAGGAAAGTCATCTCAAGAAAGCAAACCTGGAATTAATTGCAAAAACTGGTTCACAAGAAGAAAGACTTCCACGACCAAGAACGGTGTTTGAACGTGGAGAAAGATAATTACTCACTTCCTGCATCTACAGAAGTGGTGATTATTGGTGGTGGCCCTGCTGGTTCGCCACTGCTTTAACTTTAGGTGCAAGAGGATTCCCTAGCATCGTAATGGAAACAGCATCATCTCCTCAAACGAAGATTGGGGAAGTCCTGTCTCCTAATATGACACCACTACTCCGCAAACTAGGTTTAGAAAAGTTAGTTAATTCTTCTACACATCTTCCCGCTTATGGGAATCGTTTTGTTTGGGGAACTAATCAAGTTATCGAGAAACTTTTCATTACCCAGACTAACAGTAATGGTTGGCATCTCAACCGACTTGCTTTTGAACAACAACTCTCACAACTTGCTATTTATCGGGGAGCTAATTGGTTTGGAAATTGTCAATTTCTTGAGGCTAGTTACGATCATAAAAAATGGCAGATTTTGTTAAAATATCGAGGTGAAAAACAGTTAATAACCGCCAATTTTATCGTCGATGCTACGGGTCGAGGTACGAAGTTAGCTCGTAGTATTGGCATTAAAAGAAAATATTATGATGGATTAGTAGGATTAGCTTGTTATTTTCATTTAGACAATACTGAGCATATTCCTCATTTTACCAATATAGAAGCGGTGTCTAATGGCTGGTGGTATGCAGCATTACTTTGTGATCATCGTTTGGTTACAGTTTTTATGACTGATGCTGACTTAGTTCCACAATCTATGCAGCAAATAGAGGGATATTGGCAAAAGCTTCAAGAAACATTATTCATCAAAGAACTGTTCCCAAGTTCTTCATTACCGAATTCTTCTCTAGGTATCAAAGTCCAACCTGCACAAACTTCTTGTTTAGTCTCACCTGTTGGGGAAGGTTGGTTAGCTGTTGGTGATGCTGCTTTTGCTTATGACCCCATTTCTTCTTACGGTATTGGTTCGGCTTTAGGAGGTGGTTATTATGCAGGTAATGCTGTTTTTGATTATCTACAAGAATCTCCCGAATCTTTACCAGCTTATCGGATGGTCACGGAAAGTGCTTTTGGACAATATCTTCAGATGTGGAAATATCAATATTTACAGGAGCAGCGCTGGTTAGATAGTCCCTTTTGGTATCGCAGGCATCAAATTAAATAATTACCAAAGAAACTCACCCTAACCCTCTCCTTAGTCAGGAGAGGAACAGGTTTTGCTCGACTCAAAACCAGGGTGAGGTTTTTAGACTCTTACATGGGGTGGACGCATGGATAAACCCAACAAACTCAACATTTGTGCATCTGTGTCATAATCTGGACAAGGGGTTGTCACCGTCAACATTTTTTTATCTTCACTGGAAAAAATCGAATTTGCTCCCGACATGAAGCAAAAAGCCTGCTCTACCTGTGAAAGTCTGGCTCTACCAGCACTTAAACGCACATCAGAACCTGGCATAATTATCCTCGCAGTAGCAATCATCCTGACTACATCCCAAATCGGGACATCTGGTTGATTTTCTAATGGTGTACCGGGAACCTGAGACAAAATATTAATTGGTACTGATTCTGGATGTGGACTCAGATTTGATAATGTGTATAACATCCCAATCCGGTCATCAACACTTTCCCCCAAACCTAAAATTCCCCCCGAACAGACTGTGACGTTGGTCTTGCGGACATTTTCTATCGTATTCAGGCGATCGCCATAAGTTCTGGTGGTAATCACAGTGCTATAATATTCTTCAGAAGTATCCAAGTTATGGTTATAAGCGTATAAACCAGATGCGTCTAAACGCTCTGCTTGGCTTGCTGAAAGCATTCCTAAAGTACAACATACCTCTAAACCCATAGCGGTGACATCCTTCACCAGACTCCAGTACTTGGTCAAATTGAGAATTTTCTCGCACTTCCCGCCAAGCAGCACCCATGCATATCCGGCTAATACCACTTTCTTTAGCTTTTTGAGCAATATTCACCACTGTTTCTTTTTCCAGAAGTGCTTCTGGTCTAACTTCAGTTTTATAGCGAGAAGATTGGGCGCAGTAACTACAGTCTTCTGGACAACCACCTGTTTTGATGGAGATGAGTTGACAGACTTGGATTTTTTTGGGGTCATGATATTGACGATGGACACTAGCTGCTTGATAAATTAGCTCTAGTAGTGGTGTATTATATATCTCTTCAATCTCTAGTTTTTGCCAATCGTAGCGTATTCCCACCGACATGACTTTACCTGCTTATAAATGGATTGTGTATTGTTATTTTTAGTTCTGGTTTTAATTTAAGCTATAATATTTTTGCTATTTTGTCAAAAATTTGGGAGTATCCCATATTTATAAATGTTGTCGGAGCGAGTATCTTGCTCTCTACCGACGGTGAGATGGAGTTGATTATTTAGATTAAATATCATTTTTATGAAATCAGAACTGCCACTAATTACTACTGAGCGTCTATTATTAAGAATAGCTATCCCGGAAGATATCCCATATATTCTCAAATACTTTACTGAGAATAAAACTTATCTGACACCTTTTTATCCCTCTTGGGGAGAGGGATTTTTCACAGAAGAATATTGGGAATATCAAATAGAAAATACTTTTCTGGAATTTATTAATGATTGCTCGTTAAGATTATTTATTTATCTAAAAAACAGACCAATACAGATAATAGGTACAGTGAATTTTAGTAATTTTATTCGTGGTTCTGCTCATTTTTGTTATGTCGGTTATGGGATAGCTGAAGCTGCACAGAATCGAGGATACATGACAGAAGCACTAAGAGCATCAACCGATTATATATTTAGTGAATTAAATATTCATCGAATTATGGCAAATTATATGCCTCATAATCGTCGGAGTCGCTCAGGTTCTTAAAAAACTGGGTTTTGTGGTGGAAGGATATGCTAGAGATTATTTGATGATTAATGGTAAGTGGGAAGACCATATTCTTACCAGTCTCACTAATCCTCATTGGGAATCATAGCAGGAGTAAGAACTCCTGGCTATTTAAATATCTTTGATTTGGTTTAAACTGCGATTTAACCAATCTTCATACCAATCACGGAAATTTAATGATTCTTCATCATCACTTTCTGGTGAACAATCTTCAGCATCAGCATCATGGAAATAACAACAGAAATTTTGAGAAGCTGGATAAATCCCACTTTCATTGGTACGGTCATCTATCCAAATTTTTCCTTGTTGTTCTCCAGTAATAACTAACAAACCATAAATACCACAACCATAATTAGCAATAGTTAGTGTTCCTTGAATAAACTTATTGTCAAGGTATGCTTCATTATTGATTACCGCACCTTCGGAATTTTTAATAATTAAATCTAAATCATTCCATGCAGTGGTTAAAGCAAATGGTTGAGAGAGAGCTTCATAATTTATTTGATGGGATTGACTAACATTTTCCTGATTTAAGTCTGTTGAGAAAATTGGGTATAAACCATATCCAGTCCAGCACCACCATTCCCAACTTCCAATAAAAACTGACGATATTCTTTGGGTAGTGTGATATTATGTTTGATTTCTAAAAGTTTAATATCTGCTTCTAGCAAACAAGAATTAAGTTTATATTGATGTGATTCTGAACCAAAGACTTCAAACGTAGCATCTAAAATTGCTAATTGGTTTAATTTTTGCTTTAATTGTCCAAAATTATGCATTATTCACTCCAAATTTTCATAGAAATACTCGGTATGCGGGAAACTCAGTCCCTTTAGGGCTGGGTTACTGACAAATTCTTAATTTTCGGATTTAAATTCCCTGATTTTATCAGTATCTATTTAGACCCTTGTACCCAACATGGTGAATTGTGAATTATTTTCACCGCTTGATTTATGTATACTGAAGGTGATACCAGAGTTATTATGAAAGAAATAATGAATTAAGCAATATTTGTAATGACCCTGGACAAAACTCCAAATTACGCAAATTCTAGCAATTCTTTTCTCAGCCTGAACTACGAAAGCGCTTTGGAATCTCTTGGTAATGACTACTATGACGAAGTTGTAGCGGAAGAATTTCCTCAACATATTCTCCGTTGGCGTAATAACGAATTGCTACCTCGGTTGGATTTAGCTCCTCAATTAGTCAAAGACGAAGATTACATTATAGCGTTTGGTAAATTCCAGGGGCGCAAACCCTTATTGGCATTGCGTTATCATGGTTATCAATTTGGTGAATATAACCCGCAGTTGGGTGATGGTAGAGGGTTTCTCTATGGACAAATACGTGGTAATGACGGAGAATTATACGATTTCGGCACTAAAGGTTCCGGGAGAACACCTTATTCCCGTGGTGGGGATGGTATGCTCACTCTCAAAGGGGGAGTGCGGGAAGTTCTAGCTGCGGAAGCTCTACACTACTTGGGAGTACGTACCTCACGTTGTTTCAGCATGATTGAAACAGGTTTAGCTCTGTGGCGGGGTGACGAACCTTCACCAACCCGTTCATCTGTAATGGTGAGAATGAGTCGTTCTCATATTCGCT
The DNA here is from genome assembly GCA_963766435.1 of uncultured cyanobacterium. Lineage (GTDB taxonomy): Bacteria > Cyanobacteriota > Cyanobacteriia > Cyanobacteriales > Nostocaceae > CAVXZH01. The sequence continues at coordinate 754,839 of CAVXZH010000005.1, read as the reverse complement.
TTGGCACTTTTGAGCGACTGCATTTTCTCCAACGTCCAGATTTAACCATAAAGTTGTTAGATCATGTGATTGAGCAGTATTATACTCACTTACTTGCAGAAAAAGATAGATATATCCTATTTTATGCAGAATTAGTTAAACGGATAGCACAGTTAGTTGCTCAATGGATGGCTGCTGGTTTTTGTCATGCAGTCCTAAATACAGATAATATGTCAATTACAGGGGAAAGTTTTGATTATGGCCCTTACGCCTTTATCCCTACCTATGATCCCTATTTTACTGCCGCGTATTTTGACTATTATAGACGCTATTGTTATAGTCAACAGCCGAGTATTTGTCGATTAAATCTGGAAATGCTCCAGCAACCACTCAAGGCAATAATTAGTTTAGAAGACCTAGAATCAGGATTAGCTAGTTTTACCGACTACTATCAAGCTGAATACTGTACTTTGATGTTGAGGAAATTAGGGTTTGAACAATTACCATATCCTCAAGCTCAAGCACTTCTGGAATTGACGATTAATTTTTTACAATCTAGTCAAGTGGGTTATCATCAATTCTTTTTTGAAATGGCGCGGACTTTTTCGATAAAGTGGCGAGATGAACCCGCTTATGTGATGAATAATTCTGATATTGTCCCAGTGGTAGGCTCATCACCTCTATTTGATAATTGGTGCATTCTTTATCATAAAATTCTCAATGATTTTCATCCCGACCAAATGGAAAAAATTGCTAAAACATTGGCTGAAAGTAATCCCCAAACAGTGTTATTAAGACCTGTAATTGAGTCGATTTGGGAAGAAATTACTCAAGCAGATAATTGGCAACCTTTTCATGAATTAATTCAGCGCATTCAATCCAGAAGTTAGGTTTTATAGCCGGAGTGAAGAGTTAGGAAGACTGTGAATTTTGAGTCTTACCAACTAAACCAAGTTCATCTTAAACTTGTGTTGTGGAGCGGGCATCTTGCCCGCCTGTCTTCAATAGCGGTATCTTTGTCTAATTTGTAAATAGAAATGGTTTAACAGAACTAATCATCCGCTCTAATTCAGGTTGATTGTGTATAAGAAGATGATGTCCCCATAATTCATTTGTGTTTTCAGAGCAATCGGTTGCAAGAGCTTCTCCAATATCCTCAAAACTCATTTGGATATCTCTCCTTAGACTTTCTGGATTAGATTTGACTCCTAGAATGAATACTCTATTTCTTAAACTATCTGGAATATGTTGTTCTACATCGCTAAATCTATCTTCACGTCCATCAAAATCAACAATTAATAATATATTCCTCTTTGGATATTTTGTCATTTCCTTGACATGATCATTAATAAATTTATCTACAACTTTTGTCCAACCACCATCAGTTCTTAGAACTTGAATAGCATTTTCATTCACGTTTAAATTATTAATGAATCCATTGATAATCTGGCGATTAGCATCATCTTCAGGCAAAATAAAAAGATGCGATTTACTCTTATTTCTGCTCATAACTCTATACTGCCACAAATCAAAGCATTAATTAGATCACCAGTCACAGGTATATCATTAAGTAGTCTAATTAAAGTTGGCTCTAAGTGACTTTTTCTATCTAAGTACAAATGTATTTTCATTAGAAAATTTTCGGATTGCTTCAGGATTATGAGAAGTAACTAAAATTTGTCCACCATTTTTATTTTTAAATGAACGTCGGAGTGATGTGATGAAATGACCAACTTCTGATATAGAGAGATAATTATCAGGTTCATCCCAAAAACAAAAAAGTGGTCTATATTTGTTTGTTGCTAATACTACAGCACAAAGAAAAAAGCATTTTTCACCATCAGATAAGTCCTGAAAATTAACATTCAAATTTCCATTATTTTATCTTCTGCAAATCGAACAATCAAGCTTTTAAAGTCTTTGCCAATAAGTTCATTCCGAAAATCTTGAAAATCGGGCATAACTTCTTGGATATATTTGTCAATTTCTCCATAAGCAGCAGGATAGCGTCCAAGTAACCCAGAAACCCACTCCCCAATATTTGACGCATCCCGTTTTGGTTTTAAAGTTTCTCCGTTGGAGTCTCCAGTCATCAAGCTGGGTATTGGGGCTAAAATAATTATATGAGCAAGCCAAGTTTTGAAAATATAAATTGGATCAGTTTTAGACTGTTCTTGCATCACTGGAAGTGCGACCAAATGCCAATCTACTAAAAACTGAGCTTCAGAATTTTGTGAGTTATTATGAAAAGTGACTTGGGCTTCTTTTCGAGAATAAATTGGATTTCCTGCAACTAAAAGTTGTTCTTCAAAAACTCGTAGCTCTTTAAATTTTTCTGGCAATTCTAATGCTAGAACATATTTATATAATTTATCCTTAAGTAATACTTCTATTTCCAAACGGATAGGAACATCATTCCTACCACGAGTGAAATCTGTAGATTTTACCAATTGACCAACTCTATTTATCCCTCTACCGATAGATTGAAGTATTTCTAATGCAGTGGCAATAGTGGATTTACCTGTACCATTTTTTCCAATCAAGAGAGCAGAAGGCATCTCTTTCATTGTCAATTCAAAGTTTTCTAAACATCTGAAATTGTGTACATATAATCTTTGTAGCATAATAAAAGCATTTCCTGAATTGGGAAGGAAGTAATTTATTTTTTAAACTAATATTACTTAAACTATCGTTTTTTTTGCACTAATCTGTTAATCTGATTTCACAACCCCCAAGAATAACTTAAATGCCGCTAATTTCGATAACTTCACCAAGAGTAATAGTTACTAATACATTGCAAACTCTTGGTATGAGTGGTAATAAATCAGATAAGCGATTAGTGGATGCTACAAGAACAATCACTGCAATTCCAGCCTGTTTTGACACTCTCAGGTCTTCAGACGCTGAGATTCTTACTTCTCTTGCTTTTGCGCCTTTGCGCCTTTGCGTGAGACAAAAAAATGTGGCTTATCTACATGAAAATTGCTGTAATATCACGCCGCTCAGTTCTACTCTTGTAATCATAAGTGTAATAAAAGAGAAAGAGTGACACTTTTCCGTTTTCCCAACTTTCTAATTCATCACTGACTGAGCTTCCTGATAAATAATCTCCTGGAATTGGATGATATCTTTCTGCGGGTCAGCAATGCTAACTTTCACTAATAAATCTTCGCCTAATCTCACCGTCCTCTTGAAAACCATAGGTAATTGCAAACCTAAATCTTCCAATAAAATTAGTGCTAAATTACTATCTTCCCTTAACCACATCAAAACTGTAATTTGCCAAACTTGCTCAGGATGACGACGTAAATATTCTAAAGCATAATATCTATTAGTTTGTCGTTCCACCATTGTCACCTCTTGGGTAATGCTGGAAACATTCATCATTACTTCTTTCAGCTGTTCTGCCGAAAATGGCAAAATCTCACCCCGTAAATGAGCTTTCAATTGAAAATGGGTGAGTAAGTCGCTATAACGACGAATAGGAGAAGTTGCTTGTGTATAGGTATCTAATCCTAATCCCGCATGACGTACAGGTGTAATGCTCATTTCGCTTTTCGGCATACAACGACGCATGGCACAAGCGCGGACAAATCCGGCTGGAAGTAGTAATAATTCTTCTTCTGGTGGGAGTTCCGGTTGTGGTTGACCACGAAATGGTAAAGGTATATTATGGGTTTTTCCATATCGTGCGGCTACCTCACCAGCTAAAATCATCATTTCTGCTACTAGCTGTCGCGAGGAAGAATCATCTAAAATATCAATACTGATTTCGTCATCTTTGACCTTAATCATTGCCTCTGGCATATTGATACTAATCGCACCTTGATGATAACGCCACGATTTACGCAATTTAGCCCAATTTGCGATCGCCTCAATTTCTGGTTCTGCTTGCACCCCTAATTCCAGCATTTCCGCCACATCTTCATATGTGAGGCGATAAGTGGGTTTAATCAAGCTAGTATGAATACTGTAATCTGCTACTGCACCTTTTTCATCTAAAACAATGCCAAAACTCAGCGCCGAAGAAATTCTTCCCTGAATTAAACTCATCGGACCTGTAGCCAATACCTCTGGGAACATGGGAATCATTCCCGTGGGTAAATAAACTGTACTTCCCCGTTTTCTGGCTTCTAAGTCTAATTCATCTTCTGGTGCTAACCACCGAGTCGGGTCAGCAATATGCACCCACAGCCGTTGTCTTCCATCCGCAAGTAATTCCCAACTTAGACCATCGTCTATTTCTGTCGTACTTTCATCGTCTATGGTATAGACCTTCAGATGTGTCAAATCTAGACGACTTGTATCTAAGTCATTCGGTGGAAAATCCAAATGCTGTTGCGCCACTTCTAATACCTTTTGAGGAAACTGAACTGGAATTGAAGAACGACGCAGGAACAAGTTTTCATGGGGACTCCAGCAACCTAAGTCAATTAATAGTTGCATGGCTGCTTGAGGGGTTGCAGGTCGTCCTAACATGGTCATGGTTTCAATGACCGGAGTACCTGGGGGATAAGACCGAGCTAATGAGTCGTTATTTATCCCCATCCTCACAATATCCGCCATTAACGCTGCATATTTTTCAATAGCTTCTAAGCGCTGACGGTCTTGTTTTTGCCACTCTACGATTTCACCTTTGAGTGCTTGTTCTACACGAGCTAAAAATTCCTGCTGTCCCTTGGCTTTAATTGCTTCTACTTCTATTTGGTGTTTACGTTCTGTTACTTGAGCAGCTGTGCGCGGTTCATAAACTTCCCCTTTTTGCTTGAAATACATTTTATCATCTGATAACAAGCAATAAGCTGCATAACAGTGAGACGCCCCTGATTCTGAAAATAGCAGATTTGCCATTTGGGCTGGGGTGACTGCTTCACCATCCTCTACTAGTAATTCCCAAGCTACTTCCAAACTGGATGGGTCTAAGTAGACCTGAACCTGTTTCTGAAAACTGGGAATGTCAGAGGTTTTGTAGGTTTCTCCGTTAACTGTATAGGTAATTTGTCGAGGTGCGAGGCTGTGTGCTTGACCGCGTTCGTCTACCACAAACCAACGGGCTTTACCGTCTGGACGATCTACTATGCCCAGACGGCGATCGCCTTGAACCCTAAATTCAACTAGCGTACCCTTCTCCACGACTTTTGTATTTTATGGGTTAACGAATCAATTTTAGATTTAATCGCGGGGATTAAATCCTGAATTTGACTAATTGGCAATACCAAATATCATCATCTATGCCCTTAACTTCCACCCATTCTAGATTTTGGAGTCTTAATAGACGCCTTGATGTGGCGATCGCCTAAAATCCAAAATCCAAAATTGATTTAGCCTTCGGCGTTGATAAATGGCAATAAAGCGACAATCCGGGAGCGTTTAATCGCTAAGGTTAAGTCTCTCTGTTGTTGAGAGGTTAATCCAGTGATGCGCCTGGGCAGAATCTTACCACGTTCGGTAATAAATTTACGCAATAAATCAACATCTTTATAATCGATGGGTTCCCCTGGCTTAATCGGCGACAGGCGACGACGGTAATAACTCATTTCTACTTGATTTCCTTATGAACAGTATGTTTGTTGCAGTGGGTGCAGAACTTCTTCAGTTCTAAGCGGTTGGTGGTGTTGCGACGGTTCTTGGTGCTGGTATAACGAGAAACACCAGCAGAACGTTTGTCTTGGTTGGTACGACACTCGGTGCATTCTAGTGTCACTATTATGCGGGCACCTTTACTCTTAGCCATAATCTTAGAAACAGTAAAAGCTGGTACGAAATTAACACAAATAATAATTATCTCACATTACGTCGCAGTTTTTCAACTAATCGTTTAATTTTTAAATCTAGCGAATAGCCCCGCTGGGACGAAACGATGATGGTTCTAGCATACCGATCATGCCAAGCCTGACGCATCAGCGAATCTGATAAGGCGGCACCACAATCAATCACTAGGGGAAGTAGTAGTAGTATAGCCGTAGGATTGGAGATAATGGTACTTAAGGTGATGGATAGCAATAAGGTACTAAACCCCATCACGGCTTCTCGCATCAACAAAGCCTGCAATTGCGGGACTCTGCCAATAATTTGCCCATCTTCCACTTCTAGCAATTTTAAATCAAATGCCCAACGTCCTAAACTTTGTCCTAAATTATTATATACTACTAATACACGTAAAATTAGCCAAGTGATGATAAACACCAGGATTTGTAGCCATTGAATACCTGGTTCACCATTATTAAAAAACGAACTAATTAACCAGACACCCAGGAAATCTAACCCTAATGCCATACCCCGTCGGAAAATTCCTCCCTTCGGATAATGTTTTGGGCGAGTTTTGACGATAGTCATAAAAAACTAGGTTTTATATTTTGAGCATTAACCTCTTCTCTATCAATATCTTGACACTCAAATCGCTCTAAGATGTTTAGCGTGGTGATGAAAAATATTGAGGAAAAAATTAATGGAACTCTGTCCAGAAAATTTGCAGCTAATCCGGGGTCAAGTTGCAATTATCACAGGCGCTTCACGAGGAATTGGCAGAGCGATCGCTTTGGAATTGGCGACACAAGGAGCTAAAATAGTAGTGAATTATGCTAGCTCTAGTGCATCTGCTGACCAAGTAGTAGAAGAAATTACTGCGAGTGGTGGAGAGGCGATCGCAGTCCAGGCTGATGTTTCTCAAATTGAGCAAGTGGATGCCTTAATCAACACGACAATAGACAAATTTAAACGCATTGATATCTTAGTAAATAATGCTGGTATTACCCGCGACGGACTACTATTGCGGATGAAACTAGAAGATTGGCAATCTGTCATTAACCTCAACCTGACGGGCGTTTTCTTATGCACCAAAGCAGTCAGTAAAATCTTTTTGAAACAACGTTCTGGCAGAATTATTAATATTGCCTCTGTGGCTGGACAAATGGGAAACCCTGGTCAAGCGAATTATAGCGCCGCCAAAGCAGGGGTGATTGGTTTTACTAAAACGGTAGCGAAAGAACTTTCTTCGCGTGGGATAACAGTTAATGCTGTTGCTCCTGGTTTTATTGCCACTGACATGACCAGTGATATCAAAGCCGAAGATATTCTTCCGTACATCCCCCTAAATCGCTTTGGCAAACCAGAGGAAATTGCGGGTATGGTACGTTTTCTAGCTGCTGATCCCGCCGCAGCCTATATTACAGGACAAGTATTTAACGTGGATGGTGGAATGGTTATGGCGTGAAGGAGGTGGGGAGATGGAAGAGGCAGGCGAGGCAGGCGAGGAAAGAGAATTAAAAATCTCCCCTCTGCCCCTCTGCCCCTCTGCCCCTCTGCCCCCCTGCCCCCTGCCCCCTGCCCCCTGCCCCCTGCCCCCTGCCCCTTTTCCTCTTTCCCCCTGCCCCCTGCCCCCTGCCCCCTGCCCCCTGCCTCTTCTCACTGCTCCCGATTCCGCATTCCCTGTTGCCTCTTTCCCGTTCCCTGCTCGCCAATTCTTTGCCAAATTGTAAAAGCTAAAAGGAGAATAATACTCATAGAAGAAGCCAACATTACATACAAGGTCATTCCTTGTATTTTCATCGCCAGTAAGTTGGAAACTAAGGTAATAGACCACAAGGTAAAAGCAGCATGAGGTTGGGATAATCCCCAGGCTAGCAAACGGTGATGCAAGTGGTCTTTACCAGGAGTACTTAAGGGATTTTTTCCTGCCATCAATCGCCGCACAAATACTTGGGTAGTATCTAGTACTGGTAATAGTAGAAATAAAACTGCGGGTATTAAAGCATAAAAAGTATTTTGTTGCAGTTTACCTAAAATGCTAGTTGCGGCTAACACATAACCAAAGAAATATGCACCAGCATCACCCATAATAATGCGTGAAGGGTGAAAATTATGACGGAGAAAACCCAGTGCAGCACCTCCTAAAGCTGCCAAAACTAGGGTGGCTGCGGCTCGATTATCAAATTGAGCCGAAACTGCTAATAAACTAATCGCCGTAATAAAGCTAATACCCCCCGCTAAACCATCCATACCATCCATCAAGTTAATGGCGTTAGTAATTCCCACTACCCATAAAACTGTTAATGCCATTGACAACAGCGAGTCAATCGGAATGCCAAAACTAACTTTGATACTGATACCATTAGCCACTAATAACAAGGCGGTGATGATTTGCGCCCATAATCGAACAGAGGGGGGTAAGCTAAACTGGTCATCAATAAAACCGACGAGAACTAAGATTGACCCTCCTAACAAAATGGTTAATACCTGAGCCAAGACACTTTGAATTTCAATGGGTCGTAGTAGACTAGCTAGAACTAAAGCCGCAATTACTCCGGCGTAAATCGCCAAACCTCCAGCATTAGGTAAAGGCTCCCGATTCAGTCGTCGAGCATTCGGTTGATCAGCCCAACCCACTCGCAAGGCAAATTTGCGGATAGTTGGCATTAAACGCCAGGTCACCAACCAAGCCAGAAGAAATGTAAATACGACTGCCAACCAGCCAGTGCCGCTAGGATTGGCAATACCGAGAGATTTAAGGAAGTTGACTAGATTCAGATTCATCTCAAACCTCCAGGAAACCGCTGCCATCGCTGTAATTTTGATGCTTGGGCATGGGATAAAACGTCTTTTATAGCAGTTTTCATTAAAGTTTTTTAACTTAAGTGGTAAAAGTCATTAGCACTCTTTGCCTGTGAGTGCTAAATTGTCTAATGGAAGCGCTTGAGAAATTAAACATGGCGAAAATTATTGCATTTGGTGAAGAATCACGGCGGTCCTAGAAAAGGGTGTTAACGCCCTGGCAGATGCGGTTAAAATCACCCTGGGTCCAAAAGGCCGCAATGTCCTTTTAGAAAAAAAATTTGGTGCGCCCCAAATTGTCAATGATGGTATCACTGTTGCCAAAGAGATTGAATTAGAAGATCCTTTAGAAAATACTGGGGCAAGACTGATCCAAGAAGTAGCATCAAAAACTAAAGATGTTGCTGGCGATGGCACCACCACTGCCACAGTTTTAGCACAGGCATTAATTCGGGAAGGATTGAAAAACATTGCCGCAGGTACTAACCCTGTTAGTTTAAAACGGGGAATTGACAAAACCGTTGAGGCTTTGGTGCGAGAAATTGCTCATTTAGCTAAACCAGTGGAAGGAAGTGCAATTGCTCAAGTAGCAACTGTCTCTGCTGGGAATGATCCAGAAGTTGGCAATATGCTAGCCCAAGCGATGGAGAAAGTCACCAAAGATGGTGTCATCACCGTAGAGGAATCTAAATCTCTAACTACTGAACTAGAAGTAGTTGAGGGGATGCAGATTGACCGAGGTTATATTTCTCCTTACTTCATCACTAATAATGACCGGATGACAGTAGAGTATGAAAATGCTCGGATTTTAATTACTGATAAGAAAATCAGTAGCATCCAAGAATTAGTGCCGGTTTTGGAAAAAGTTGCTCGTTCGGGTCAACCTTTGCTAATCATCGCCGAAGATGTAGAAGGAGATGCTTTAGCTACTTTGGTAGTCAACAAAGCCCGGGGTGTGCTAGCTGTCGTAGCGATTAAAGCACCCGGATTTGGCGATCGCCGTAAAGCTTTGTTACAAGATATTGCCATTCTTACGGATGGACAGTTGATTTCTGAAGAAATTGGTTTAAACCTGGATACCGCGACTTTGGAAATGTTGGGAACTGCTCGAAAAATCACTCTTGACAAAGAGAACACCATAATTGTGGCAGGTAGCACCACCAAGCCAGAGGTACAACAGCGGATTGGACAAATTCGTAAACAGTTGTCAGAGACTGATTCTGATTATGATAAAGAAAAATTACAAGAACGCATCGCTAAATTAGCTGGTGGTGTAGCTGTAATTAAAGTGGGAGCAGCCACAGAAACAGAACTCAAAGACCGGAAACTGCGGATTGAGGATGCATTGAATGCGACTAAAGCGGCGGTGGAAGAAGGGATTGTTCCTGGTGGTGGTACAACCTTAATTCACCTCACCCAAAAAATCGAGGAAATTAAACAAACCCTCGATGCGGAAGAACAGATTGGGGCTGATATTGTCGGCAGGGCTCTAGAGGCTCCCCTCCGTCAAATAGCAGATAATGCTGGTGCGGAAGGTTCTGTGATTGCTTCTAGAGTTCTAGAAACTCCTTTCAACATTGGTTATAACGCTGCGACTGGGGAATTTGAAGACCTAATTGCTGCGGGTATTATTGACCCAGCCAAAGTTGTGCGTTCGGCTTTGCAAAATGCAGCTTCTATTGCTGGTTTGGTATTAACTACTGAAGCTCTAGTCGTAGAAAAACCCGAGAAAAAAGCTCCTGCTCCTGCTGGTGACGGCGGTATGGGTGGTATGGGCGGTATGGGTGGTATGGGTGGTATGGGTGGTATGGGCGGCATGGGCGGCATGGGCGGCATGGGTATGTTCTAATTCCTATTCCCCTAAATAATGTTTAGCAGTTAGTTTGACAACAAAGCTACCCTCAAATTTACCTAAGTGAAAGCCTCAGAACCTGAACAGTTCTGAGGCTTTCACAGCTTTAGCGTTCAGAATTTCTGTTTTGGAAAAGTGACCACTGGTTAAAATAGTTAATACCAGCGAACTATGGGAGAAACAGCAATGACAATTTCTGTCACTAAAAAGATGTCCTTTGAAGAATTTCTTCAGTTTGATGATGGGACAGATATTTTATATGAATTGGAGAATGGAGAATTAATTCCTATGCCTTCTGAAAGTGAGCTAAATTGTCGGATAGCGATGTTTTTAGTGGCTTATTTTCTGAAATTAGGCATTCCATATGATCGATTAAGAATGAAAACAGAAGTTTCTGTGAATAGCCGACAGGTAGGAGTGCGTGTTCCTGACTTGGTAGTGTTTTCTGAAGAATTAGCGACGGTAATGCAAGGTGCTACACGCTCCCTAATTTTAATGGATATGCCACCACCGTTGTTGGTGGTTGAGGTGGTGAGTCCGAATCAGGAAAATCGGGATTATCGTTACAAGCGTTCTGAGTATGCAGCGCGAGGAATTGCTGAGTATTGGATTGTTGACCCAATTGCCCAAAAGGTGACGGTGTTGGAATGGGTAGAGGGATTTTATGAGGAGCAGGTTTATCAGGGTGAAAGTGCGATCGCATCGGCAATTTTTGTTAATCTTCAGTTAACTGCGGCGGAAGTTTTGCATTGTCAGTCAGAAAATCTATGACATTTTTTAGGTTCTGGATAATTCCAAAAATTTAAAAAATACCTGCGGAATATGGTGTAAGAAGAGTGATTCCATATTAGTATATTGACTGGGAGAATCTCATCAAGCTATTTTATGGTTGAATCTAACCTCAATACAATCATTATAGACGGTTATAAAATTACTGAATTAATCTACACCAGCACAAAAACTACTGTGTATCGTGGTTATCAAGAGCAAACACAAATACCTGTAGCCATTAAAATTCTGAACATAGAGCATCCCCAAATTCGTGACTTAACTTGGTTTAAAAATCAGTATGCGATTGCACAAAATCTAGACCATCCCCAAATAATTAAATGTTATAATCTAGAACCATATAATCATGGCTATGCACTGATTCTAGAAGATTTTGGGGGCATTTCCCTGAGTGAATATGCAAATAAAAAACCATTAATTCTAGCAGATTTTTTGCTTATAGCTATAGAAATTACGAAAGCTTTAGAATATCTTTATAAAAACAGAGTTATTCATCAAGATATCAAACCAAAGAATATTCTAATTCATCCAGAAAATAAGAAAATTAAATTAATAGATTTTGGAATTTCTACTTTATTACCTAAAGAAAATGCCGAAATTAAACACCCAAATGTTTTATCAGGGACACTAGCATATATGTCTCCAGAACAAACGGGAAGAATGAATAGAGGTATTGATTATCGCACAGATTTATATTCTCTGGGGGTGACATTTTATGAATTACTCACAGGACGATTACCTTTTCATAGTAATAATTCTTTAGAGCTAGTACATTGTCATCTAGCAAAAAATCCAGTAAATCCCAGAGAAATAAATCCACAAATCCCAGAAATTCTCGCTGATATCATTTTAAAATTAATGGCAAAAACAGCAGAAGAGAGATATCAAACAGCTAGAGGTTTAAGGTACGATTTAGAGCTTTGTGAACAATTTTGGTTAAATAAAAATGAGATAAAAACATTTAGATTAGCAGAGAAAGATAAAAGCGATCGCTTTCTGATTCCCGAAAAACTTTATGGTCGAGAAACGGAAGTTATCACCCTGTTAAATGCCTTTGAGAGGGTAAATAATGGGAATGTAGAATTAATACTAGTAGCAGGGTTTTCTGGAATTGGTAAAACAGTGGTTGTGAATGAAGTTCATAAACCAATCGTCAAACAAAAAGGTTATTTTATCGCTGGCAAATTTGACCAATTCCAAAGAGATATTCCTTTTTCGGCATTTCTACAAGCTTTCCGAAATCTGATTAGACAACTACTTACAGAAAGTAGTAATCAATTGCTAGATTGGAAAACTAAGATATTATCAGCATTGGGAGAACAAGGACAAGTAATAATCGACGTTATTCCCCAATTAGTAACGATAATTGGTAAACAACCAGAAGTATTAGAACTTACAGGAAATGCTTCGCAAAATCGCTTTAATTTACTATTTGGTAATTTTATTAAAGTCTTAGCAACAAAAGAACATCCTCTGGTAATTTTCTTAGATGATTTACAATGGGGAGACTCAGCATCTTTACAGTTAATCCAATTGTTAATTAGTGAAATCAATGCCGAATATCTATTGATAATAGGAGCGTATCGGGATAATGAAGTTAGTCCCGGTCATCCTTTTATGATCACATTAGATAATATTCGTAAAGCGGAGTCTGTCATCCATGAAATTAATTTACAACCTCTGAATGAATTTCATTTGAATCGTCTGATAGTGGATACTTTATCTTGTCCAGAATCAAGAGGATTACCTTTAACTAAACTGATATTCAGTCAAACTAAAGGAAATCCATTTTTTACCACTCAATTACTAAAATCTCTACATGAAGATGGATTAATTACTTTTGATATTAATGCTGGTTACTGGGAATATGATATTACGGAATCTGAATCTTTGAATTTAAATAATGATATAGTAGAGTTTTTGAGAATCCAGTTACAGAAATTGCCAGCAACCACCCAAAATATCTTGAGAATTGCTGCTTGTATTGGCAATCAATTTGATTTATATACTTTATCTATTGTCTGTGAAAAATCAGAAATCGAAACAGCAACTGATTTATGGAAAGCATTGCAAGAAGGATTTATTTTACCTAAAGATGAAATTTATAAGCTTTTTCAAAATCAGTCAATTGGTAGTTATATAGTAGATAATAAACAATTAACAGTTAAATATAAATTTCTCCATGACCGAGTACAACAAGCAGCTTATTCCCTAATTCCTAAAACTGATAAAAAAGCAATTCATTTAAAAATTGGTCAGCTTTTGTTGAACAAGACACCTGAGGAAAAACAAGAAGAAATAATTTTTGATATTGTGAATCAATTAAATTATGGTGTCGAGTTGATTCACAATCTGGAAGAACTGCAAAAATTATTGGAATTGAATTTAATCGCGGGACGGAAAGCCAAGAATTCTACAGCTTATACAGCTGCATTTAAATATTTCAGTTTAGCACTGCAACTTTTGAGAGTAGATAGTTGGCAAAATCAGTATGTTCTCACTTTGACTTTATATGAAGAAGCTTGTAATGCTGCTTACCTATCTGGTGAATTTGAGCAGATGGAAGAATTATCAAAAAAAGTCATTGATTTAGAGACAAATATTTTAGATAAAGTTAAAGTTTATGAAATTAAAATTCAAGCTAATATTATACAAAACCAACTAATACAAGCTATAAAGATTAGTTTTCATGTTCTCGATTTACTAAATATAAAATTTCCCGAAGTATTGACTGAGACAGATATTCAGCAAGCATTTCAGACAACAGCAGCAAAATTGGTTGATATAAAAATTGCCGATTTAATTAATTTGCCAGAAATGACTGACTTAAATATTTTAGGTGCTATGAGTATCTTAGCACGTATGATACCAGCTATTTATCTTGGACGTCCTGAGTTTTTACCGTTGATTGCATTGAAAATGGTTGATTTATCAATTCAATATGGAAATACACCAATTTCGGCAATGGGCTATTGTGTTTATGCATTTATTTTATGTAGTATAGTGGGTGATATTAATTTGGGCTATGAATTTGGTCAATTATTTTTAAATTTATTATCTAAAACTAATGACACTGCACTAAAAGTGAGAACTTTATTACCTTACAATACTATGGTTGGTTATTGGAAAAATCCAGCACGAGATTTTTTACTACCATTACAAGAAGTTTATAGAAATGCCTTAGAAATTGGTGATTTAGAATATGTTGCTTATGCATTATTTAATTATTCTTGTATATCTTATTTAGTAGGTAAAAACCTAACAAAGCTAGAAAGTGAGATGATAAACTATTCTGAAATAATTAAGCATTTCAAACAGAAAACCGGACTAGCATATATGCATATTTGGCAGCAGGCTATTTTAAATTTAATGGATAAAAACCAAAAAAATTCATATTATTTAAAAGGAAAAGTTTATGACGAGAACACAATGATTTTGGTTCATCAAAAAGCAAATGATATAGCAGCATTATGTATACTCTACTTTAGTAAAGCGTCCCTTAGTTATTTATTTGGTAATTATACATTAGCTTTAGAATATTCAAAAGAAACTGAAAAATATCTGAATGGTATGATAGGTTCATTAATTATATCTACGTTTCATTTATATGATTCACTTATCAGATTAGCAATATATGATAACCTGACTGAATTAGAACAAAACCAAATTTTAGAAAAAGTGGCTTACAATCAAGAAAAAATGCAGAATTGGGCAAATCATGCTCCGATGAATTTCTTACATAAATACTATCTTGTCGAAGCAGAAAAGCATCGAGTTCTAGGTGATAAAATATTGGCAATGGATTATTATGATCAAGCTATTGCTCTTGCTAAAGAAAATGAATATTTGCAAGAAGAAGCATTAGCTAATGAATTAGCTACTAAATTTTACCTAGATTGGGGTAAAGAAAAAATTGCTCGAAATTATTGCATTGATGCTTATTATGGTTATCTGAATTGGGGAGCTAAAGCTAAGGTTGACGATTTGGAAAAGCATTATCCTCAGTTACTTGCAACAATTTTAAAACCGCAAAATATTAGCTTTAGTCAAGCTGATATTACAACCAACTTAGTAAGTGAATCCAATAGCACTAATATCTCCGCTATCTTAGATTTAGAAACTATTACCAAAGCTTCTCTAGCTATTGCTTCAGAAATTCAATTAGATAAATTATTACAAACTCTCATCCAGGTGATTTTAGAAAATTTAGGAGCAGAGAAAGCTGCATTGATTTTACTACAAGAGCAAAATCTTATCCTGGTCGCTCAATCTGAAGATGTTGATAATTTTCATCTGCAATCTACCCCACTTGAAAATAATCAAGATGTCCCAGCTAGTATTATTAATTATGTTTTTCATACTGGAGAATATTTGCTGATTAATGATGCTAGTCTTGAGAATAACTTTACGGCTGATCCTTATGTTCTTAAATCTCAACCTAAATCTATATTATGTAGTCCTATTCTGAATCAGGGAAAACTTATTGGCATTATTTATTTGGAAAATTCTTTAACTGTAGGTGCTTTCACTTCGGAAAGATTGCAAATTCTAAAACTGCTTTCTTCTCAAGCAGCTATTTCTCTTGAAAATGCCCAACTCTATGCTAATTTAGAAGCTAAGGTGACTACCAGAACTCAAGAATTAAATGAAAAAAATCTTCGCTTAGAACAAACTCTAGAAAAATTAAAAATTACCCAAACTCAACTTATCCAATCTGAAAAAATGTCGAGTTTGAGACAAATAGTTGCGGGGATTGCTCATGAAGTTAATAATCCTGTCAGTTTTATCCACGGTAATCTGACTCATATTCATGAGTATATACAGAATTTACTTGATTTTATTACTCTTTACTATAGAACATATCCTAGTACTGCACCAGAACTAGATAATTTTTTAGAAACTATTGACTTTAATTTTCTGAAAGAAGATATGTCTAATGCTCTAGCGTCGATGAGGAATGGTACCCAGCGAATTCAGCAAGTTGTACTCACATTACGTAATTTTTCTCGCTTAGATGAATCCCATATGAAACCTGTGAATATTCATGATGGTATTGATAGTACACTCCTCATTTTACAAAGTCGGATTCAATCTCTGACAATTGTGAAAAATTATGGTGATTTACCTAATGTTGAATGTTTTGCAGGGCAACTTAATCAAGTATTTATGAATATTCTGATTAATGCTATTGAAGCTCTAGAAAGATTTAGCCAACAAATAATATCAGCAGAAATGCATAGTCATATCGATACAATAATTATTTCTACCCAGGTGATTAATGATGATTGGGTCAGAATTTCTATTCAAGATAATGGTTTGGGTATCGTCCCAGAAGTTAAGTCCAAAATATTTGATCCTTTTTTCACTACCAAACCCGTAGGGGATGGTTCAGGTTTAGGATTATCCATCAGTTATGACATTATTGTGAATAAACATCAAGGCAAAATAAATTGTATCTCTGAATCAGGACAAGGAGCAGAGTTTGTGATGGAAATTCCCATCCGTTATATCAACCTACTCTAAGTAGATAAACGAAAATAGTAGGAATTTAGGTTGACGGTGGACGGGTATGCAGCTACAAAGGTTTTAGATTCGATTATAGAAATTCTGATCCAATCCGCTTAGATTGTATGAAGGTATACAACCAGCTAGAAGCAGGTTTTTTAGATTAGATAGGAGGTTTAGTCAAAATCTGGGTCATTTTGTGTGAAAATCGAATAGGAGTCTTATATTAAGTTCAGTAACTATTTATTTTCCCATCAAAAAACCAAAAAATTAGCACAGGGAGTTTATATTCCAAGTTATGGTAATTAGAAGTGGCGATCAAAATTTAGTGGTTTTGACAGTTTATATCATCGGCATCGTCTACACATTTAATCGTATGATTGAATCTATCAATGATAGAATTAAGTATGAATTTAAAAAAAGCATGGTTGAAGACCAACTCAAAGAGCAAAATCTTCAAGACCAAATCGGAATTTCTTTTAAACTTAATCCCTCAAATGAAATAGATGATCTCAAAGAATTATCAATCAGTATTGAGAATAAATCTGAGCATCTCGCTATTTATGTTGACTGGGATAATAGCTCTATTGTCGGCGACTTGAGCAAACAATCCCGTCGAGTAATTCGTAAATCACCAGACCTAACCCGTGACTTAGCTGTACCTCAAAGTCCCAGTCTCATTGCTCCTAAAAATACACTTTCAGAAACTATAACCGCAGAAGATGTTTTTCAGTGGGACAAAGAATCGGGGACTTATAAAGTTAATAAACCTTTACTTTCTATCAATAATCTCAAATCTGGTGGTCGCCACAAAAAGGTATGTATAATGACTTTATGGCAGAAAAACGCACTTTTGATTTTTCGCTACAATTAGTCATCAGAATCACAGAAGTGCGTGTAGGACTAGCACCAGGCGTAAATATTCCGCCCCTCTGTATTATTAATTGTCCTTTCACTGTCAAGAAATTAAACTGGTCTTACGCTATGCCCTGGAATAAAAAGAAATAGTGAGCAGGGAAGAGGCAGGGGGGCAGGGGGCAGGGTGCAGGGGGGAGAAGAGGCAGGGGTGCAGGGTGCAGGGGGGAGATAAGAGGCAGGGGGGCAGGGAGCGGGGTGCAGGGGGGAGAAATGGAGATGGGGAGATGGGGAGATGGGGAGATGGGGAGATGGGGAGATGGGGAGATGGGGAGATGGGGAGATAGGATATTTTAATTCTCTTACCTCCCCCTGCCCCCTGCCCCCTGCCCCTTTTCCTCTTCCTCCCCCTGCCCCCTGCCCCCTGCCCCTTGTCCTCTTCCTCCCCCTGCCCCTTGTCCTCTTTTCCCTCCGCCTCTTAATACCTTTTTCTGCCAAAGAATGCTATCGAAGATTACACTGGATTTAGGAGAGAGTAGGCGTAGGCAGTTGCAGATCAGTCTCAAAAACTGGTTTGAGGAAAGTCCGGGCTCCCGAAAGACCAAACTTGCTGGATAACGTCCAGTGCGAGTGATCGTGAGGAAAGTGCCACAGAAAGATACCGCCAGCACAATTGAAAATTAATATTTTTTAATTTTTAATTGGATTTGGTAAGGGTGCAAAGGTGCGGTAAGAGCGCACCAGCAACATCGAGAGGCGTTGGCTCGGTAAACCCCGGTTGGGAGCAAGGCCGGAGGAACTACGGTTGGTCTTTTACCAGTTCCGTTAGATTAGAGCCGCTAGAGGTGTTTGGTAACAAACATCCCAGATAGATAACTGCCCTCGCAAGAGAACAGAACCCGGCTTACTACCAACTCTCTCCCCTTTTTTTCAGCTCGAATTTTGAATTTTTTAGATGTCCCTAGTTTATCCTCGCCGTCAACGGCAACTGGAAACTTTAGTCCAAAAGTTAGGTGTATCAAAAAATGCGCCTATCAAGTGGAAATTATTAGACTTGGCTTTGACTCATCCTACTGTCTCTGAGTCAGCCAATTATGAACAGTTAGAGTTTGTTGGTGATGCGGTAGTAAGGCTAGTAGCCGCTGAGGTGTTATGGGAACATTATTCTGATAGTTCGGTGGGTGATTTTGCCGCGATTCGTTCTGTGTTGGTCAGCGATCGCATTTTGTCACAATTAGCCAGAGAATATGGTTTAGAGCTATATTTACTAGTCGCGGGCAGTGCCACTGCTGATCAAGTTGGTCTAGAATCCCGATTAGCTGATGCTTTTGAAGCGGTTTTGGGAGCGCTGTACTTAAGCACTCACAATCTTCAACTGATCCACCCTTGGTTAGATCCTCATTTTCGACAATTAGCCACAGAAATTCGTCTAGATCCAGCTAGACTAAACTACAAGGCGGCTTTACAAGAATGGACTCAAGCACAATTTAAAGTTTTGCCAGAATATCGGGTGGTGGAAGTCAGTCAACCACACCACATTCAAGAGCGTTTTTTGGCTGAAGTTTGGCTATATGAAAAAATGTTAGGGCAAGGCAAAGGACGTTCTATTAAAACAGCTGAACAAGCTGCGGCTAAAGTAGCTTTTTTAGCAATCAATATGGAAGAACAGGGAACAGGGAACAGGGAACAGGGAACAGGGAACAGGGAATAAGTTATAGGGGCATAGAGGTATGCACTGCAATGAACAAAATTAAAATTGCTATTATCGGGGTTGGTCGTTGGGGAGTGCATTTATTACGGAATTTCTTGGCACATCCTCAAGTAAGTGTGGCGGCTATAGTAGATTTCCAGCCAGAAAGATTGGTAACGGTAAAACAGCAGTTTAATTTAGATGATCATATATTGTTAACATCTAATTGGTCGGATATCAATCAAATAGATGGATTGATGGCTGTAGTAATTGCCACAGCCGCTTCCACCCACTATGTCTTCATTAAGGATGCTCTGAATCAGGGATATCATGTTTTAGCAGAAAAACCTTTAACTCTCAATCCACTAGAATGTCAAGAACTTTGTCAACTAGCAGAGCATCAGCATTTGATACTTATGGTTGACCATACCTATTTATTTCACCCAGCAGTGGAGCGAGGACAATCTGTACTGGCAGCGGGAAAATTAGGTGATTTACGCTATGGTTATGCTACTCGTACCCATTTGGTCATGTCCGTCAAGATGTTGATGCGCTTTGGGACTTAGCTATTCACGATATTTCTATTTTTAATCACTGGTTAGGTCAATTACCTGTGAAAGTACAAGCCACAGGTACGGTATGGCTACAACGAGCAAGGGAAGCGGGAAAAACTATTGTCTTATCAGGTTTAGCTGATTTAGTCTGGGTGACACTCACCTACCCAAATGATTTTCAAGCATATATTCACTTATGCTGGCTTAATCCTGATAAACAAAGACGTTTAGGAGTGGTGGGAAGTCTGGGGAGCTTGATTTTTGATGATATGTCCCCTACTTCACCTTTAACTTTATTACATGGGGAATTTTCTAAAAATGGCAATCAATTTATACCTATTAATCAGCAGTCAGAAGCAATCAAAATAGAATCTGATGAACCATTAAAACAGGTTTGCGATCGCTTTATTATGTCGATTTTGTCTAATACTCCCCCAGCAGTTTCTTCTGGTTGGGTAGGGACAGAGTTAGTAGAAATCCTCACAGCTTTGACAGTATCTATTAGTCAGGAAGGTAAACCTATTTTTCTAGACTTAAGTCATCGGGGGAGGGAATAGGGAGGTGGGGAGGTGGGGTGATGGGGAGGTGGGGAGAAATTTCTTTCTATCCTTCACCTGAGGTAAATTTTTTCCTGGTCTTTTAAATTAGGTAGTAAGCAAATATCAATTAAGGGTAATCTAATTGTTACCGTTGTTCCTTGGTTGAGAACCTGCACTCGATAAATTAATTCTACCTCCCATGAGTTCAATTAAATTCCGGGAAATAGCTAATCCTAGTCCAGTCCCCTCAAATTTGCGGGTAGTAGTATCATTCACCATCACAAAGGGACGAAATAATTTATGTTGTTGAGCAGGATCAACACCAATACCTGTATCTTTAATGGAAACTATTGCCTGAGATAGACCAATTTCTGTACTGACAGTAATACTACCTTCATCAGTAAATTTAGTGGCATTGCCAATAATATTAATAATTACTTGTTTGAGTTTAGCACCATCGGCTTGAACTGGTATTGCTGCATTCCCTAACTCACATTGTAATTGCAGTCCCTTTTGTTGGACATTAACTGATTGTAAATTAATTACTTCTAGGAGAATTTGCCGTAAATCAATAGGTTCAATAACTACAGAAAGTTTACCAGCTTCAATTTTAGAAATATCGAGTAAATCATTGATGATACTTAACAAGTGAATGGCTGTATCATCAGCACGTTTGAGAAATTCTAATTCTTCTTCTCGGTTATCACATAAGCCATCTCGTACTAGACGAATACAGTTAATAATGATATGTAATGGGTTTCTCAATTCATGAGAAGTTGTCGCTAAAAACTGACTTTTAACGGAGTTTGCAGTTTTAGCTTCTTTCCAAGCTATTTCTAATTCTTCAGCCCAAGCTTTAAGTCTTTCTACCATTTGATCTATTGCTTGGGCTAGTTGATTGAATTCGCGAATTTGGAAATTGTGGGGTATAGGTTGCGCTGCATGATGGCTATGAATATTCAGAGCATAATCCCGTAATTCCTCTAGAGGACGGGCTAAATAGGGTGCAAGGTATAGTGATGCTAATAAACTTGCACCAATCAATCCCACTGTTAAAACAATCAAAATTAACTTGATTTCTTCTAAACTAAATAAAGCATTTTCTACAGTTGTTACTGCTAAAATAATCCATTTTTTCGGCTTTTTTTGGGAAATAGGATTGCTAATAGTTGTGTAACCAACGATAAATTCTTGATCATCGTGGAAATACAAATTGATATCTTCATTTTTTCCAGATAGTGCATGTTGGACAATATTTTTTAGTTGTGCCGCATCAGGAGAATTTTTGATATTAGTACCGATGCGATCATACTTGGGATGAGCCAAAATTGTCCCATCTTCAGCAATGACTATGGTTGAACCTGCTAATGACCCTGGTTGATTAGTAATTTGTTGATGTAACGTGGTTTGAAGACTTAATATATAAGTTAAATTCTCATACCGATCATATACAGGGGCAGATAACAATAATTGTAGCTGATTGCGAGTTTCTCTTTTACCTGTTGTTCCTGGTTTTAGCGGTAATATAACTTTGATATCAACGTCATCATTTGGAACAAATGATTTCTTTTCCACCATTGTTTTATCCCCACAACTACTAGCAATAATCTGACCCTTTGATAAATTAGTTAATTGCAAACAATCAATCTGGGTCGGTAGTTGTGAAGCCATCTGGGTGATAAATTTTTGAGCTTGAGTTGATGACCCTGACTGCACAGCTTTTGTTTGACTGGCATTAACTAAATTAGTTTTCAGAGTCGCGATCGCATCAATAATTTTTTCCCCTTTATTAATAGCATTTTCGGTTAAGTTTTGTCGAGCAGTTTTCAATAGACTAGAGCGTGCCTTATTCAAAGCCACCATCTCTCCTATCAATAAAACTGGCACAAATAGTAACAATATTCTTGTTACTAAAATTCGGCGAAAGGATGATTGACGGGACTTAGTCATCTAGCGTCTCACTTTGCATTTGCAAATCACAATAGCAACGATATGCAATTAGACCAGCCAATTCAAAATTCAAAATTGAAGATGATTCCTGACTCCTGCTATAACATACTAATATGACTGCTGGAAATGTAAAATCGGAAATTCCAGAAAAAATACGCAACTAACCTCATGATAAAACATCGCCCTCATACCACAGTGGTTTTGGCAATGAGTACAGATGGCAAAATAGCAGATGTGAGGCGATCGCCTGCTCGATTTGGTTCACAGGCCGATAAAGTACACCTGGAAAAACAAATTGCTGCTGCTGATGCCGTTCTATTCGGTGCTAGTACTCTTCGTGCCTACGGTACAACACTTAAGGTATCAGAGCCAACACTCCTGCAACAGCGAATTCTCAAAGGTAAATTTCCCCAACCAGTTCATATAGTCATTTCCCATGCTGCTCACCTCAATCCGGACATTAAATTCTTTCAACAGTCAGTTAGCCGTTGGTTGCTGACGACTAAAGAGGGAGCGAATAACTGGCAAAGACGTTCAGAATTCGAGCGGATTTTAGTTTGGGAAACACCAGCAGGAACAATCGACCTCAGGGCAGCTTTACACCACTTGACAAGTTGTAATATCGACCGTTTAGTAGTTTTAGGTGGAGGTGAACTAGTGGGTTCTCTAGTAGCTGCTGATTTAATTGACGAATTCTGGTTTACCATCTGTCCCTTAATTTTAGGTGGTAATACTGCACCCAGTCCTGTAGGTGATCCGGGATTTTTAGCTGGTTTAGCTCCTAAGTTACAACTCCTAGAAGTGGAAAGAGTTGAGGAAGAAGTATTTTTGCATTATCGGAGGAGAGGGGGAGAGGGGGAGAAAGAAGTTATATAAGTCCTTTCCCCTGTTCCCTGTTCCCTGTTCCCTTTAAAAAAATGATGAAACCAATTAAACCGCATTATTCTTTGATTTGGACTCAGAAAATTGCTGAAGTTCCACAAATTGCCTGGGATGGTTTAGCTATGCCACTGAAAACTCCTTTTTTAGAATGGGAGTGGCTGCACAATCTGGAAACTTCTCATAGTGCTACAGCTAAAACTGGTTGGTTGCCAAATCACTTCACATTATGGCGAGATCAGAACTTTAATTGCTGCTGCTCCACTTTATTTAAAAGGACATAGTTATGGCGAATTTGTTTTTGATCATCAGTGGGCAGAATTAGCTGCTCGTATTGGGGTAGAGTATTATCCAAAACTGTTGGGAATGACACCCATTTACCCCAGCGGAAGGCTATCGGTTTTTAATTGCACCTGGGGAAGATGAAGCAGAAATTACAGCGATTATGCTCCATGAAATTGATACCTTTTGCGATGAAAAATAACATTTCCAGCTGTCATTTTCTCTATGTCGATCCACAATGGCGACCAATTTTGGAACAACAGGGCTTTACACCTTGGTTACACCATAGCTATATTTGGGAAAATTCTGGGTTTACAAACTTTTGATGATTATTTAGCTGTATTTAATGCTAATCAACGGCGTAATATTAAGCGAGAACGCAAAGCTGTATCAAAAGCAGGTTTACGACTACAACCACTTACTGGTGATGCTATTACTCCATCCCTCTTGTCCTTGATGTATGAGTTTTATGCTGATACCTGTGATAAATTTGGCTGGTGGGGTAGCAAGTATTTGACCAAAGAATTTTTTCAACAGTTAGCACATTAACTATCGCCATCGGGTATTGTTGATTGCTGCTTATAGGGAGGAAATCGCCCAAAACCCCATCGGGATGTCCTTTTGTTTATTTAAGGACGAACAACTCTATGGACGCTATTGGGGAAGTTTTCAAGAAATAGATTGCTTACATTTTGATGCTTGCTATTATGCACCAATTGAGTGGGCGATCGCCAATGGCATCCAAGTTTTTGACCCTGGTGCTGGTGGAAAACATAAAAAAAGGCGTGGGTTTCCAGCCATGCCTAATTATAGTCTGCACCGCTTTTACAATCATCGTTTGGGTCAAATTCTTCGCCCTTATATTCTGGAGATGAATAAATTAGAAGCAGAGGAAATGGGAGAAATTAATGCTGAGTTGCCATTTAGTAAAGGAAAACCGGAAACATAAAATTTTTTATGAATAAATGAAACTAACAACTACACTGGAAAATACAAGGTAAAAACCTGAATACAATAATTTGATTTTTTTAGAATGCTTATGAATTTGATAGTTGAAGACTTAGCCACAATTGATGAGCAGCTTTCTGGTCGTCATATTCATCTTGACCCTGGTGGATATTTCATTATTTACTTAGATAGAAATACACAATTAATTTATGCCAAGCATTTTACAAATGTAATTGATGAGCATGGTTTAGCGGTTGACCCAGAAACGGGAAAAGTGATTCCGGCCAAGGGAAAGGTAGAAAGAACTCATACCACAGTTTTTAGTGGGAGGACAGCCAAAGAACTTTCTGTGAAGATATTTGAAGAAACTCAGCCTTGTCCGGTCACTGTATTCGACCATGCGGCGTATTTAGGTCGAGAATTTCTCAAGGCTGAAGTTGCTTTAGTCACCGGAAAAGAGTACATTCAGGATTAAATTCAGATTGGGCATTGGCAAGAATATATACCCATGCCCTACCTGACATTCTACCCTTCTGATGATGGTTGAATTGCTAAATAGATGTAGTAAGTAGCCATTGGAATGATAGTGGCAGCAATTAACAGCCCAACTACCCAAGCAGTAGCGTTACCTTGGTCGGTTTCTTCAGCTTTTTTGAACGTCCCTTTGACTTCGATTTTTTCCACTATTTTCGGGTGAGACTGGGTCAGGTTGACCAGAAAGGACAGTTACCAGGCGATCGCTAGCATCGAGAAAGGCTTGGTTATATTTATTGCCACTACGTAAAGCTATGCCCACTGTTTCGGAAGCCACACTATTAGCAATAGAGTCGGTTAGCAGAGACTTGACTTGATCTCCACTAATAATAGCAGTGCCATTAGTGACAGTATCAATTACTAACAAAATTTGATTAGCTTGAGCTTCAGGAGTAGGAAACCATTTTGAAAATAAAGCTTTAGCAAAACTTTCTGGAGTTTCACCATAGTCAAGACGCCGGATGGTGACAATTCTGACGGTATTTCCCGTTTGTTTGGCTAGATTATCGAAAGCGCTGCTAATTGTTCCTTCATTTAAACGGCTGATGACTTCAGCTTGATCTAAAACCCAGGTATTGTTGATGGCTGATAGTTCAGGTATTTCATATACACCTGTAGCTAAAGAGGGAGTTATAAACAGTGAATTAGCCATCATTATTACTAGTAAGGGTAAAATGAGGCGAATAATGTATTTTTTGAAACTATATAATTGCTGTAGTAGCTGTTGCATGGGATGAATCCTTATACAGGCTACAATTCAAAATACTACAAAATTGCTGCTCATATGCATCCTTAGAGTTTTGCTACGGTGTACATAAATTCTTGTAATCATCAATTGCAATCACTCCCATTCGCCAATATTCAAAACAATTACTTACTCTGCGATTCGATGATTTATTACACTCTTGCTCTGCTAGAGGAAACCAACTAAATCGTATTTGGATCTATATTTAGTTCTCGTAGTTTAGCGACCAAGCGTTCAGCACGTTGAGCTTCTTGGTCAGCACGTCGAGCTTCCTGGTCAGCACGTTGAGCTTCCTGGTCAGCACGTTGAGTTTCCTGTTGAGCAAGTTGAGTTTCTTGGTCAGCACGTTGAGCTTCCTGGTTAGCACGTCGAGCTTCCTGGTTAGCACGTCGAGCTTCCTGGTCAGCACGTCGAGCTTGTTGTTTTTCTCCTGCTTCTGGTGTTAGTACCAACTCTCCTTCTGGTGTAAAAAATCTTAATGTTCTTTCATGAATTCCCAAATATAAACCTAACGGTTCACTCCATAGATGTCCTTTATCATTAGCTCCTAAAGGTTGATACTTATTGTCTACCAAGTGAAATCCCTGGAATTCTAATGTATAAGGATCGAACCAAAAATAATTTGAGGTATGAAAGATATTTTGGTAAATATTTTTCTTGACGGTTCTATCAGTCTTAGCTGTGGAGTCGGAAAGAATTTCCAGGATAAAATCTGGATATTTACCATCTTCTTCCCAAACCACCCAACTCTTGCGGATAGTGCGGTCTGTGTTCAAGACCACAAAAAAATCTAAGATCGGCATTCTTCTGATTTTTTTTGATACTCACTGTAGTAAATAGTCAAATTACCAGCAGCATAGAAATCATTTCTATCTTCCCATAACCGTTCTAAGCAGTTGAGAAGTAGGATTATTTGTCGTAGATGTAGTTCACTTTCCAAGGGAGGTTCATCGCTATATATACCATGAGAGCAGAGGGTGACATTTTCTGAGATGTCTGGAGGAGGATCTAGTTTTTTAGCAATGGTCATGGTTTGGGTATGGCATCAGCTATATAGGTTTATTATAGTTAGATTTGAGTTGAGCGATTTGGGAAGAACCTCACCCTGGTTTTACTGCGTAAAACCTGTCCCGCTCCTTAGCAAGGAGAGAGAGATACGATGATATTTGATGTTTAATAAAAGCGTAAGATAACATCCGGTTCCCTCCCCTGATTCTTGGGGAGGGTTAGGGTGGGGTTCTTTCATGACTTGTTTGTATACCGTAGAAGAAATCTGAGCGGTAGACTAAAATTACCAAAAGAATTTTTATTTCGCGCAAAGGCGCATTTGCTAAAAGCGTTCCCGTTGGTGAAGTCTCTCAAAGAGAAGGGTACCTGCAAAGAAGGAAGAAAAGTATTATCGCTTAATCACAGGAGTGTTTAAGTTATCACAGCTATTATACAGATGATTTGCTTGACAAATTTTAATATTCATCTCACAATTTATACAACGACTCATTTATAATCGTTATCAACTAACAGGGTTCAGTTAGACTCACAAACCTTAACTTACGTAGTCAGTAGTATTATGTTCACGCGTAAGTGGTATATTTAAAAACTTTTTTAGTGCGTACATATTGCCGCTTTTGACTGTGCGAGCAAAATGTACGTACCACAAAACAAATTTGTATAATTTTAATCTTGCTACGCTATTACACAAATTTTAAGTGAACCGATTGAATTATCAACAATTACATTTCAACTAACGAAAGGAAGTAAAGAGTAAAATATGATGAATCTTTCTGATAAAAATAGCAGCAATTCTTATGAATTTAAGAATTTATCTGGGTTTCCCATAACACTATTTCATTTTCATAAATACGATGGATTGAAAGCATTAGCTGCTTTTTTATTCCTGATAACTATCATCTACTTTGTTTCCGGTTTTTGGGGATTTTTGATAGACCATAATGCTTGGCTTAAGGGTTTAATTTATGAAAAACCTCCAATTATACCAATTGAACATAAACACTGGTGGGAATTTTGGAAGGGAAGCAATATAATAACTGATACAGTTAAAAGCACTTTCAGCTATATAGATCTTTTTTTCAGGGGATTTATTTTGTTATGTAGCTATTGTTTTGCTTGGGCAATATTTGATCCTAAAAATATTGAAGTATATGTGATGGGAATTGTCAATATCGCTTCAGGTATAGTATATATATTATCTGGGATAGATTTTTTACCAGATTTTTTACCATTAGTTGGTAATTTAGATGATGCATTTCTAGGTTCGGGTATGTTATTGTTAGGAGTTTCTGGAATTTTTAGAAATTTTACACGTCAAAACAAAACTAAAACTATATTAGAATTAGTTAATGATAGCAATCGTGAAAAAGCTTTAAACTTACTATTAGAGGATAAAGGAATTACTATTAAGGAAAGAAAAAGATAGTTAGTTAACTAGGTATCTCACATTCTCAGTTTGGATACTTTAATTTGCTTTTTTGCTTCTTCATGTGAGATAATGTTGCCGCTCTGGACTTGTTGTAAACCTCGATTAACTTTGTATAAAAAATAAAGATGCTCCATTACTTCCTCAAAAGTAACTTCCTGTGACATTTCTTCCACTGCTTTGAGAATTTGTTCTTTGATGCTAGTATCTGCTTTCATTTTCATTTCCTACTGAATTTAATAGTGATAATCTAATGTTAATACTCAAGACTTATTTTACCCGTTTATCCAATTTTCTCCACCAGGTAGCTGTTTTAAAACTTCTGCTACTGCACCAGGTAAATTTTTAGCTGAATTAGAATAAGTCAAACTTAAAAAAATCAATGTTGTTTGCATTAACTGATTTCTATCAATAACTTCCCCAAACTGAAATTGATTATATCTACCGTTCATAACTTCTAAACTTGCATCACTAATGGCATTTTCAATTACCTCTTCTTCTATAAAATTTTCCCATTCATCTTGGTTTATATAGTAAGATTTTTTATTCTCTTTGAGATTGACATCTCTAATCTCTTGAATTGCATTACGAATAGAAGCAGACCAAGAATTTGTCAATCGTTGTTCTATTTGATTTTTAATTAAATGAATCAACAAAATCTTTAAAAATGATTTAATTTGCCGTAAAATTGCCTTTTTGCTCATCCCTTCTAATTCATCTACAATTGCTAAAGCATCCGCATAACGCTTTTCTAAAATACTATTTCTCAAGTCAATTAATTCTTGTGTCATTTGCATTACCTCTCAAATTTGCTCACGATTATCTAATTTTAATACCCAGGACTAATTTCTACCATTTATCCAATTTTCTTGATCAGGTAAATGTTTTAAAACTTCCGCTACCGCAGTTGGTAAATTCTTGGTTGAATTGGTATAAGTCAAGGTCAAGAAACTTAATGCTGTTTGAATTATCTGAGATTTATCCACAACTTCCGCTAGCTCAAATTGATTGTATTTACCATTCATCGTTTCTACACTAGCATCAGCTATAGCATCTTCAATGACTTCTTCTTCTATAAAATTTTCCCATTCATCTTCATTCATGTAATAAGATTTTTTATTATCTTTAAGATTTAGCTTTTTAATTTCTCGAATTGCATTCCGAATCGAGTTTATCCAAGAAGCAGTTAATCGCTGTTCTACTTGATTCTTGATTAAATGAATCAGCAAAATATTCGCATAAGATTGAATATTACGTAGAATAGCTTGTTTACTCATTCCCTCTAATTCATCAACAATTATGAGAGCATCTACATAACGTTCTTCTAAAATACTCTTTCTCAGGTCAATTAATTCTTGCGTCATTTTTTACCTCCTAGTAATTCAGCTAAATAATCATCCATTACTATTGGCAATTCTTTTGCTGAATAAGAATATGTTAACGCTAAAAATCTAGTAGCTGTGATTAAAATCTCTTCTTTATCAACAATTTCTGCAATTTGAGAACGGTTATATTTTCCGCTCAAAATTTCTACACTAGCATCGGCTATAGCATATTCAATTACTTCCTCTTCTATAAAATTTTTCCATTCATTTTCATTTATATAGTAAGATTTTTTATTATCTTTGAGATTTAGCTTTTTAATTTCCCGAATTGCATTCCGAATAGAATTAGCCCAAGAACCAGTTAATCGCTGTTCTACTTGATTTTTGATTAAATGAATCAGCAAAATATTCGCATAAGATTGAATATTACGTAGAATAGCTTGTTTACTCATTCCCTCTAATTCATCAACAATTATGAGAGCATCTGCATAACGTTCTTCTAAAATACTCTTTCTCAGGTCGATTAATTCCTGTGTCATTTTTAAGCCTCCAGCATCAACAGGCTGATTCTAATTCTAACGTTAGTTTCTAGCTAGAGCAACTTGTTAATTGTCATTTTTGGAGTAATACTGGTTACAATATAATCTTTGTAGATATTATAGTACATGACTCTAATCCTAACTAACGATGACGGTATAGATGCTCCTGGTATCCAAGCTTTATTAAAAGCTGTAAATGGCAAAAATACCATTATTGCTGCTCCTCAAGACCATCAATCTGGTTGTGGACATAAGGTTACTACCATTGGTCACCATTAACCTCCAGCGACGTTCAGAAGTGGAATATGAAATTGCAGGTACTCCAGCAGATTGTATCAGAATTGCTATAACACAAATATGCCCAGATGTCAAATTAGTTCTCTCAGGAATTAATGCTGGTGGTAATTTAGGGGTAGATACTTACATTTCTGGAACTGTTGCTGCTGTCCGAGAAGCTGCTATGCATGGGATTCCTGGCATTGCTATTTCTCATTATCGTCGCGGAAAGTTAGATTATCACTGGGATTTAGCAGTTAAGTGGACATCTGAAATTATCGAGGAATTACTTCAACGCCCTTTAGAACCAGGAAGTTTCTGGAATGTAAATTTACCTCATCTACAACCAGATGCTCCCGCACCTCAAGTGGTGTTTTGTCAACCTTGTACTAAACCTCTACCTGTTAAATATCGGTTTGAAGGCGATAATTTTTATTATGCCGGAGAATATAATAAACGCGATCGCATTGCTGGGAGCGATGTGGATGTTTGTTTTTCGGGAAATATTGCGGTGACTAAACTAAGTATATGACTAACCAACAACTTGGGTTAAACTAAAACAAACCTCACCCACACGCGAGGGTCTATGACTTCTATCATCAATCCCCCCACTGCTAACATTACTCTCCCAGACCATACTCAACTTCCAGAATCTGATGGGACATTTGTGAAAAATTTTCAGGAACATCCTCAAAGCATTTTAATTACAGAAGCTATTAAACCAATATTACAAAAATGTCATCCTGATGGACAATATTGTATAGGTCAAGACTCTGGTATCTACTGGCGCATGATTGATCCACCTGAAAAAGGTGCAGTAGCTCCTGACTGGTTTTATGTGCCGAATGTATCACCAACTTTGAATGGGCAAATGCGGCGTTCTTATGTGATTTGGCAAGAACACATCTCTCCATTAATTGTATTAGAATTTGTTTCTGGGAATGGTAATGAAGAAAGAGATAAAACTCCTTGGAGTGGTAAATTTTGGATTTATGAGCAGATAATTCATGCACCTTTTTACGGCATTTATGAAGTTAATAAAGCCAGTGTGGAAGTTTATCACTTAATTGAAGGACGATATCAGTTATTACCAGCAAATGAACGGGGACATTATCCCATTACGCCTTTAGGTGCAGAATTAGGAATTTGGCAAGGAGAATATCAAAATGTCGAATTACCTTGGTTACGTTGGTGGGATTTGCAAGGTAATTTATTATTAGGTGGTGAAGAAAGAGCGGAACAGGCGCAATTTCAAGTTGAACAGGCACAATTTCAAGTTGAACAGGCGCGAATTCGTGCTGAACAGGAGCGAATTCGTGCTGAACGCCTCATGGCTCAATTGCTAGCGCTAGGTATTGAACCGGAAGCCTAATATTATCAAATTCGCCAAGAATTATCCTGTAGTTGACAGTTTGGGTGCGGAATGTAGGATTGACATCTTAATTGTGTTGTATTATCATGCCGAATGCTGCCACTAAATACGATACTTAACTATGTATCAACATTAAAGTTAAATGGTATTTGTATGAAAATAATTCAATTTATAATGAATCACTTAGATAGTCAACGCGATCGCATTTCTGGAAGCGATGTGGATGTTTGTTTCTCGGGAAATATTGCGGTGACTAAACTAAGTATATGACTAACCAGCAAATTGGGTTAAACTAAAACAAACCTCACCCATACGCGAGGGTCTATGACTTCTATCATCAATCCCCCCACTGCTAACATTACTCTCCCAGACCATACTCAACTTCCAGAATCTGATGGGACATTTGTGAAAAATTTTCAGGAACATCCTCAAAGCATTTTGCTTACAGAAGCTATTAAACCAATATTGCAAAAATTCCATCCTGATGGACAATATTGTATAGGTCAAGACTCTGGTATCTACTGGCGCATGATTGATCCACCTGAAAAAGGTGCAGTAGCTCCTGACTGGTTTTATGTGGCGAATGTACCACCAACGTTGAACGGGCAAATGCGGCGTTCTTATGTGATTTGGCAAGAACACATCTCTCCATCAATTGTATTAGAATTTGTTTCTGGAAATGGTAACGAAGAAAGAGATAAAACTCCTTGGAGTGGTAAGTTTTGGATTTATGAGCAGATGATTCATGCACCTTTTTACGGCATTTATGAAGTTAATAAAGCCAGTGTGGAAGTTTATCACTTAATTGAAGGACGATATCAGTTATTATCAGTAAATGAACGGGGACATTATCCCATTACACCTTTAGGAGTAGAATTAGGAATTTGGCAAGGAGAATATCAAAATGTCGAATTACCTTGGTTACGTTGGTGGGATTTGCAAGGTAATTTATTGTTAAGTGGTGAAGAACGAGTCTGAACAGGCGCAATTTCAAGCTGAACAGGAGCGACTTCGTGCTGAACGTCTGATAGCTCAATTGCTGGCGCTAGGTATTGAACCGGAAGCCTAATATTATCAAATTCTCCAAGAATTATCCGGTAGTTGACAGTTTTGGTGCTTACATGAAATCAGATTTACAAACACCACTAGATTTAGAAGCGACGGCATTTTCTCATATACCTGTATTAAGTCAAGCGGTAATTGAAGGTTTAGCTATCCATTCTGGTGGGCATTATTTAGATGCAACTGTAGGAGGTGGTGGTCACAGTCGCTTGATTTTGGCAGCTGTTGAGGATGTAAGACTAACCGCAATTGACCAAGATGAGGATGCTTTAGTTGCAGCAAAAAAAAACCTAGCTGAATTTGGGGAACGTGTAGAATTTATACATACAAATTTTGCTGGTTATCAATTTCCCGCCAATACTTATGATGGGATTTTAGCGGATTTGGGTGTAAGTTCTTACCATTTAGACCAACCAGAACGAGGTTTTAGTTTTCGTCATACTGCTAATTTAGATATGCGAATGAACCGTCAACAATCTTTAACAGCAGCTGATGTAATTAATGAATGGAATGAGCAGGAGTTAGCGGAAATTTTCTTTAAATATGGTGAAGAGAGACTATCCAGAAAAATTGCCCGTCGAATTGTCGAAAAACGTCCATTTCAGACTACTACAGAATTAGCCGATGCGATCGCCTATTCTGTACCACCTAAATATCGTCATGGTAGAATTCATCCTGCTACCCGTGTATTTCAAGCTTTAAGAATTGTGGTCAACAACGAGTTAAAATCACTGGAAACTCTGATAGAAAAAGCACCACAGGCTTTAATTCCTGGTGGGAAAATAGTAATTATTAGTTTTCATAGTCTAGAAGACCGTTTAGTAAAACATGGGTTCAGAAATTCACCCTTATTAAGAGTATTGACAAAAAAGCCTATTATTGCTACAGAAGCAGAAATCTCACAAAATGCGCGATCGCGTTCCGCTAAATTGAGAATAGCAGAAAGGAAGTAGAGGGGCAGAGGGAGAAGAGGCAGGGGGCAGGGGGCAGGGGGCAGGGGGAGAAGAGGCAGGGGGCAGGGGGCAGGGGGAAAGAGGCAGGGGGCAGGGGGCAGGGGGCAGGGTGAAAGAGAATTTAAAATATATTCTCCCTATCTCCCCATCTCCCCATCTCCGTTTTTCCCCCCTGCACCCTGCACCCTGCCCCCCTGCCTCTTATCTCCCCACCTTCCCATCACCCCACCTCCGCACTAAGCCCCTCGACGTAGAGCGACAGGAGTTTTGACAGTGACTTCTTTATACAACTCTTCCAAGCGAGTGATATTATCCATCAGGGTATAACGCTCTAGTACACGCTTTCTAGCTTTTAGCCCCAAGAGAGTGGTTAACTCAGAATGGTCTTGGAATAATGGTAACAGCGTCCTTAATTGAGATTGAACTCTTTTAGTATCAAGAACTACACCTGCACCCTGTTCTAAAACTTCTCCGTCTGCACCCACATCTGTGGCTAAAGAAGCTAGTCCACAAGACATTGCTTCTAATAATGAGAGGGAAAGTCCTTCCACGAGAGAAGGCAGAATAAATACATCAGCACCGCGTAATATTTCAATACGACGGTCTTCATCGGCGACAAATCCTAACCAAGTGACGCCATTTTCTGAACCATAAAATGGTTCTAAAGAAGATTTCAATGCTCATCACCAACAATTAGCAATTTGCTGTTGATACCCATATTTGCCTGTTTCCAACCACGCAGCAGGGCTTCTACATTTTTTTCTGGAGCGATACGACCTTGATAAACAAACAGGCGTTCAGCCCCAAATTCAGCTTTAATGTCAGAAATACCAGGAGAATACTTGTTAGTATCCACACCATTGGGAATTACGGCGATCCTTTCCTCTGGTACACTCATACTCGCTAATAATTCTCGCTGAATTTGCGAAAAGACGATCACCCGATCATAATTTCCCAAAAAAGGTGCGTAGAGTTGATAAGCTAAAAGTTGGGTTCCTGAGATTAATTTCGCAGCTTTACCAGCAAATGGAGTATGAAAAGTGGCAATCAGAGGTAAATTTAGTTCCTCACAGATTTCGGGTAAGAAAAAGTCTAAAGGAGATAAGGTTAAAGAAGCATGCACTACATCTGGTTTGATGCGACGCAGTGACTGTGTTAAAACCTTAGTCGCTTTGAAAGTAGGAATGGTATAAACCTGGGACTTGTAAATGAAGGGTAAGGAAACTTCTTGGCAATTTGGCCAATTATCAGGTTCTGACTCTTCTTGGGCAAAGTGGAGAAAGCTAACTTCATGTCCTCTATCCAGCAAAGCATTGGTGATTTCTCGACTGTAGGTGACATTACCGCAAAAGGGTGATTTTTTTCCAATCCAAGCTATACGCATTATGTCGTTTTTTTATAAAGAAAATCAGTGTGTTTTTTTTGCTGTTTTCTGATCTCAACTTGCTGATGTTTTATTTATCATAAAAAACCAAGACAATTTTGTTAAATCAGCACAAAAATTAGCAAATTTAACTACTCTATTATTGGTCTATTTAGTTTATTTATAAGTTGTTAGTTTTATAAGCCAATAACAACTTATGCCGAATTATTATCCGGCAGTTCCCAGCAAGTATCTGATATATTTTTGCTGAGTCTCAGTTTAGCACGAAAAGGAAAATATTCATTAAATTTGTGGCTATTTCCCTATTCTCTATCCTCTGTTTCCGGTGAACTCTGACTAGAGTTATACCAAGTTAATATCCCACCAGAAAAGACAATTGCTGATAATGCCAAAAAAACCGCCTGTAAGCCAATAAATGTTTCTGCTACACCAGTTAATGCCAAGGGTAAGGAGAGGGCAATATTAATCAGATTGTTTTGCAGACCAAAAACCTTACCGCGCATTTCTGGTGGTGTTTCACTTTGAATAGTAGTTTGCATGGGGATAGCTACTAAACTACCGAAAATACCTAGCAAAGCTAAAAGTAATAAAATTATCCATAACTGGGTGGTAAATACTGTTAGACCAATTAGAGAAGCTGTCATTCCTAAAGTTCCCCATAAACTGAGTCTGTCTATAGGAGAAGCGTTGACCAAATTGACCAAGAATTGTCGCCCCAATTGCCAGTCCCATCCCACCAGATGCTAGTAAAAAGCCGAATTGAGAGGCTTTTAAATTGGGAATAATTTCCGCCATGCGAACTGCAAGAACGGTTAAGGCGGCAAAAATGGAAAAGAGGATAATCAGTTGTAAGAAAGCATTCCGGATTGTATGATTGGCTTTTAGGTAACGCAGTCCGTCCCGTAAGATCTGAGAAAACATGCGGGAATTCTGTTTCCGGCGGATGGGGTTTTTCTTTAGTTGATAGTAGGAATAATATTAATCCGGCGATCGCATAACTACCACCCACTAAAATTTCCTTTCCTAGTCCACTACCACCACCAAATTTTCCCCAGATTGTATCAGCTAGCACTAAAACTGGTTCTCCTACTGCAAACCCGACAATGACTGAAGCCATCATTGTGGTCGTGTACAGAGAGTTAGCCGAAAGTAAATGCTGTTCTTCTACTACTAAGGGAATAGCTGCTTGTTCAGCGGGTGAAAAGAACTGGGTCAGTGTAGAAACTAAAAAAGTTATCCCTAGTATGATTAAAAAACCTACAGGTAAAACTCCTACAGGTTGCCAACTATGGGTTAACCATAAAAGTAAGGGCAGACAAAAAACTAGTAGTCCCCGCCAAATATTTGTAGCAATTAAAACTGTTTTTTTGAGCCAGCGATCTACATATACACCAGCAATGGAACCAAAGAGGACAGCGGGGATGGTAAAAGATATCATCAATGCTGATACCCAACCGCTAATACTTTGATTGCCAGTTTTGAATTGAGAATGAATCAAAGCAATCATCATCACCAAATAGACTTTATCTGCCAATTGACTGAAAATTTGACCACCCCAAAGAGCTAAGAAATTAGGGTTTTTCAATACTGGCGACAATCCCTGTGATGGAATATTATCAATTACAGAATCTCCACCGTCACCATTACCATTGAATTGGGTGTCTAAGTTAGTTTCTAGATTTAAATTTTCCTCAGCAGTTTTAACTTTGCCATTAGATGGGACAAGACTTAACTCTGGCTCCGATGGAATTCCTGAACTTGAGTTTACCTCCTTTGGGGATGTTTCCGCATGATTAACATCACTAGCTGTAGATTTAGAAACAGCACTTAAGTAGTTAGGTATGGTTGGCTCTGATACCCTATTTTGTGTGTTGACAGAATTGGGTGACAAAGGTAGAACTTTCTTATCCAAATCAGAAGATTGCATCATGGTTGAGTAGCAAAATAAGAATCAATCAAGGTAGCGGAGCGAATAGGGCGTCCTAAATGATACTGAGCATATTGACGCAAAATCTGCTCAACAGATAACCAGCCATTATCGGTGAGTGCTG
The DNA here is from genome assembly GCA_963766435.1 of uncultured cyanobacterium. Classification (GTDB taxonomy): domain Bacteria; phylum Cyanobacteriota; class Cyanobacteriia; order Cyanobacteriales; family Nostocaceae; genus CAVXZH01. The sequence goes on along the minus strand of CAVXZH010000005.1, from coordinate 717,792 downwards.
TATTTACCATTTCTGGTTGTGACAGATGCTGAAGCATAACCAATTCTGTAGCACTTAGACGATGAGAAATTATGGGTATGTCTTGCTGATGAGTAATGGTTTCGTAGTCAAGTTTTGGCACTGGGGGTGATGTCACTACATCAGAATTTTGTTGTCTTGCCAATTGTGTCTGTTTTCTCAAGCTATCCCAAGCCTCTAAGCAAATTGTTCCTCCAGTAATAATACTGAAACCCATCTGCCAATTAGGGTCAGTAAAATTTGGTTTGACGATATTTTGAGTTAGACAACAAATTTGCACTTGCGGTGGTAATCCCGCTAAGGCTAAAAGGTGAAATACAGCATGAGCCAGATGTGCGACTACACTCACTGTCTGGTTTTTCGGTAAAGCTTCTAACCGCTGAAGATGTTCATTGAATAATTCATAAAGTTCTGCTTGAGGTTGTTCACTGAGAGCTTGACACAGGACTATTTCTGCTAAATATTGACTTGCAGCCAGTTTCACCAAATCCTGACTTAAACCTGGGTAAGTTTTGATTGTTTGTGCTTGACTAATTCTATCAAGCGATTCGCCCTTGGGAAATCACTAATTCATTGACTACAAACACAGCGCTCCTACCACCCAGGGGAGAGTTGTGTTTCCGCGCTCCCGGAGCAACGGCTCGAATTAAGCCAAATTCCTGTGTCAAAATTGTCACTATTTTATCGGACTCTCCTAATCCCTGGGTTTTGAGATTAATGCCTGTGGCTTTGTAGGTTTTACTCATGGGTCTGTGGATAACCTACGATTCATTTTTTTCTGGGTTATTGCGCTGACGCAGCAAATCCACACCGCGAGAAGTACCCAATCTAGTCGCACCCGCTAAAATCAAGTCCACGGCTTGTTCATGAGTGCGAATACCTCCTGATGCTTTAATTCCCACTCTTTCCCGGGCAATTTCTTTCAATAACTGAACATCCTGGATACTTCCTCCCCCATTCCAACCAGTACTGGTTTTTAAGAATGCTGCTCCTGCTTCCATAGCTATTTCCGCCGCGATTCTTTTTTCAGCATCAGTTAGGAGGTTAGTCTCTAAAATTACTTTGACACAATGCCCGGCTTCTTCACAAATTGTGGCAATTTCCTGGTGTACTGCTTCCGTTTGTCCTGCTTTTAGCCAACCTATGTTCATCATTACATCTAACTCATGAGCGCCATTTTCCAACGCCTCTTGAGCCTCATATAACTTGACCGAAGATGTGGTTGCTCCATTGGGAAACCCAATCACAGTACAGACTTTCGGGTTTTTATGATGTAGCAGTTCAACTGCTTGTCTCACATAAACGGGATTTAAGCAAACCGTTGCGAAATTAAACCTGTCCGCCTCTTCGCACCATTGCTCAACCTGCTCCGGAGTAACCGTGGGTAAGAGCAGGGAGTGATCTATAAATGGCGCAATATCAATGTTTGGATAGTCTGCTGCCATCGTTCATTCTACCACTAATAGATTATTAATCTTTATAAAAAATCAAAACATTTCTTATATAAAGATTAAACCATGTTTACTTACCAGTTTACTTGTAAACTGTTTACTAAATCATTTTCGCCCGTTATATTATAGGAATTCTGTGGTCACGTCAAAAGTAAAAGTATTTATACGCACAATCAAACAACAATTTTAGAGGAGTAAAAAGTCTATAATACTTGCAGCTAGAGCTTTTGCGGCTAAGTAGGGAACGCCATTGCCAACAGTTTTAAACATATTAGTGAGGGAAATATGTTCTGGAAGTATAAAATTTGCAGGTAAAGACTGTATAGCTAAAGCTTCAGCTACAGAAATGCGTCTAATTTTATACGGATGTAAATGTACTTCATTATTTCCATAGCAAGCGGTGGGAGAATAACGCCATCGATGTAATCGCTTATAAGATTTTTTAGAATCATCTCCTTCATCCACGATAGCAATTTTGACAATACCTGCTCTGGGTTGAAAATAATGTTTAGCATTGGGATGTGCTGAGACATGATTTTTTCTAAACCAGTATTCCACAGTTAATTCTTCGGGAATATGATGAGGAAAGGGAATTATAGAATCTGCTTGAAATGGTGTAGACTTTGGCCAAGGATAAGCAAACACTTGCTTTTGAGGATATAAAATATATTTTTCCCAAGGAAAGGCTCTGTGTTTATTTATGCCTATTTCCTGGAGAAAATTATCTTTAAAACCGATGAGAATAATTCTCTCTCTAGCTTGAGGGACACCATACTCAATCGCATTAATTAATCGTTCTGTCAAAATATAACCAGCTTGCTGTAATCGGATTTTTAAAGATTCAAAAAATAAACGATGTTTGGTAGTTCTCCACAAACCTTTGACATTTTCAAATAAAAAGAAATCTGGTTGATGATGACAAATTAATTCAATATAAGCACTTGAGAGTTTACCATTATCTCCTAAACAACCTTGGTTTTTTCCACCAGTTGAGAAATCAGGACAAGGTGGACCACCAATAAAACCAATTATATGCTGAGATTTCCGGGATTCTTGGATTAATTCTTGGAGATTTTGTCTCAGGTTTAATTCTAAAAGTTTAGTGATATCTGCGGCTTCACCATGATGATAACCATATTCAGGCGATCGCATTTGTAAAATTTCTCGTGAATAGCGATATGCGCTGATGAACGGAGAGAAAATTTCGCTGACATAAGCAATATTATAACCAGTAGTTTCAAAGCCTAAATCCAAGAAACCTGAGCCGGAGAAAAAAGAGAAGATAACAGGATGATTTATCATTAACTTTGCTGTCGAATGGGAATTTCAATTATAAATCTAGTTCCTTCACCAAAAGCAGAAATACACTTCACGTTACCATTGTGTCTCTTGGTAATAATTTGATAACTAATAGACATACCCATACCTGTACCTTTACCCACAGGTTTTGTCGTGAAAAATGGGTCAAAGATGCGTGATTGAATATGTTCAGTCATCCCTAAACCATTATCAGCAATTTCAATCTTTATCCAATCTGACTCTATAACTTCTGTGAAAATTTTGATCCAGTTTAAATTGTCATTTGATTCCAGTAGTTCATTCATATTGTATTTCAGCTATTTCTTGTTTGATAGCAATATATTCTTTATATAGGAATCCTACTTGATTTTTAAACAAGACTCCGTACTCTTTCCCTGTTCCCCGTTCCCTGTTCCCTGTTCCCTCTCTACGCAAATTCGTTCAAAACTAAAAGCGGATTCCTATATAAACGTTTAGCTGTTTCTTTTAAACGCTCATCTGGATAAAGAGACAATTCTGCATGAATAAGTAACGGATCTACAATAGGTTTAGGTAAGTGATATTTAGGCTGATTTTTATTACCAAACTGCTTAAAAAAACTAATCTTTCCATTGGGGTCTGGTTTGAGTCTTAGGATAGTAATTATTACACGATAATGATATTCTTCCGGTATGTGAATAATCATATTTATAAAGATAGGGTTGGAGTTTGAGCTATATTTTTATTTCTGACTATTTTTTATTAATTTTTAGGTACTTCTACATAATAACTTTGTGGGGTTAGGGCGGGCTTTTCGGCCCGCTCCACTGATTACCTCGCTACTTCAACTGATTGTGCTTCCGGTAATAACCGCTTTACACCTTGCTTGACAAACCCTTGCAAAAATGTAATTTGCTGATTTTGCTGGAAGACATTTTCTAAGGTTTGACGCAATGTATCTAAATTTAAGGCATTTGCTGATGCCAGCGCGATTTCTTGCTGTTCAAAATAAGCAACTAAACTTAATCCTGCTACTCTAGTTAGATAAGCTGCGCTCACACCTTGTACTACTCCCCCAGCGACAAAGGTAACGACGTTAGTTTTCAACACTGTGGTAATCGCTTTAGTAGAAAGTTCCACTAAGCCTAATTTCAATATCAAACTTCCCATTGTTGTCGCTACTGTTTGCGCTTGTTCCCAGGAAAGTTTTTGCTGATAGATTTTACCCAAATCCATCACCATTTGCGCGTTAATCGCTACGGTCGCTAAGATATCTAGTGCCGGGACTGGATTCGCAAATGCTGCGGCTGATGCTATCCATTGATATTGTTCGATGATGGGTGTAGCGCGATCGCTCCTACTTCTATTTAAGCAATTTTTAGCCTGGGCTTTCAATAGTAAGGCTTTTCTCATGCTGGATGTCCAAACCAACTGTTCAGCTTGATTGACCACAACTTCATTTAATTGCTTTGTCAACTGCTGAATATCTGGTGCTGGTTGTTCCATCCACTCTTGTACTGAACCATTAGCCGTATGTTTCCGGACTTTGACCGGGAGAGGTGAAACAGTCTGTAGCTACGGCATTTCCTTCCATTCTCTGTTTTAATGACTGTAAAATGCTGATGCGCTCATCTGATAAATATTGGTCTTGTTTATTAAAAACCAATAGGGTAGGCAGATTTTCGGCTTTTAATTGCTGTATGACCTGAAATTCTGAATCCGTCAAGTCACCGTTGGTTAAAAATAGGACAAAATCAGATGTTTGCATTTGGGCGAAAATCTCAACATCTGATTTATTACCTATCTCGCTAAATAAAGCCCTGGTTTCGACCAATTGTAAAGACTTAAAATTTAAAGTCTCGACATTTTTCTGTAAAACTTCAATAACAGTACTTTTACCAACAGATTTCCCTCCAGTTACCGCTAACTTCAGTTCTTGTCGGTCTAACTCTAACCATAATTTAGCTACTTGTTCTCTTAATCCTGCCAAAGCAGGATGATTTTCCGTTTCCTGTGCTAGTTGGTTAATTATAGTTTCAATTTGGGCGATCGCCTTTGTCACTATCGCTTGATCGACAACTATACCACTGAGCTGCTCTAAACTGGTTTTGGGGCGATTTTTCTGGAATAACCATAGACCTCCCCCCACAGCTAAAGCACTCAATAACCCAAATTCACCTACCTGAATTAGTGAATTGTGCCAACTGTCCAATATCCATAACGCTAAGGACAGTCCCAATCCTCCCACTAAAATCGGTCGTTGTAACTTCACAACCATGATTCTCCGCACTGTTGATGGCTTATCTTCCAGAATAGATCAAAACTTTGCTTTTCCGAGTTTGACACAATTTTTGATCAGTTGGGTGTAATTGTGTCTAATAGCACAATTAATCAAAATTTAATGATTATATCTAGCTATAAACCTATTGCAAACAGCAGAAACTATGCTTAAAATGTAAAACAAGACTGCTTAAAACAGTAGTTGCTCGCTTAGAACCGATTCACCTACACAGATAGCTTCCATTGCGGTCATTTTTGAGGCACTTATCAAAAGACCCCAATGGAAGAATCAGGGTAAAGCTTATTTGTTATAGATTAGGACTTGTGCGACTCACAACTCTAGCTTAATAACCAGTACGATTCAACACCCAAAAGCTGCTAAATCCCGAAATATTAATAGCAGCTTTTGAGTTAACCGGTGATGAGCTGAGAGCATATTTATTGAGAACCTTGGCGATCAGGGAGAAAATTAATTGTGGGTATAGCTTCTCTACTGGCCCCCACCCAAAAATTTAATTCCTCCCCAAGCATGATCAAAAGGTGATTTAGCAATTTCTGGCGCTTCAAAAAACAAACTGGGAGAAATAAACCAATGAAAAAGCATCTTTGGTTCCGATGTGGAACTTTGATGTTGTGTTCTACTTTGATGTTTATGGGGATTACACCTGAGAGAACAGGTTCTAACAGTGCATTAGCATCAACAGATGAAGAACAAGCCAATCAGGTTTGTGTTCAAGGGGGTGCTGCGGTGGTCACTGTGAAAACGAGTCTTAAAAATGGTTATGCATTTGGGAGCGGGTTTCTGGTCAGTCAAGACGGTTTAATCATTACCAATGCTCATGTTGTAGCTGATAGTCCTAGTGTGGTCACAGTGATGTTTCGGGATGGTCAGCAAGTACCTGCTGACGTAGTTGGTTTTGCGAAGGGAGGTATAGACTTAGCCGCATTAAAAATCCCCAATCTTAACAATTTACCAGCCCTTTCTTTAGCTAATTCTGGAGCAGCTAAGGTGGGTTATCGAGTATTTGCTATTGGTAGTCCGCTTGACCCCGACAACCGTGATACTTGTACCCAAGGTGATATCAGCCGGATTCGCACAGGTGGAATTATCCAACATACTGCGATTCTGAACCAGGGTAATTCTGGGGAATCCGCTCTTAAATACTCAAGGAAAAGTTATTGGTGTCAATACCTGGGGGGGTAAATCTCCAGTTTATAATTCAGAAGGAGAAGAGATTGCTACTACACCTAGCGGAACTGGGATTAACCTTGCTCAAGGATTAGAAACAATCAAGTTGTTTTTAGCAGATTTACAACAACAGCAAGTTTCTCCGGTATCGACTTTAGTGAAGCCAGAAAAAGTATTGATCAAGAGTATTTCTCTTAATGGCCAATTAGTGAAAGGTAATTTAAATCGTAATTATTTTGATTGGTATATCTTTTCCGGTCGAGCAGGTGAAAAAATTGTGATTGAGATGAATAGTCAAAAGATTAATCCTGCTTTGATTTTGTATAAATTTGTCAAGTCTAGTGATAAAGGTTTATTTGAAAAAATTGCTGAAAATGATGATAGCAAAGCAGGTGATTTTAATTCTCAAATGAACACCACTTTACCAGCAGATACATACTATTTAATTAGGGCATCATCTTCAGATGGAGAAGCCGTCGGAGATTATACTTTACGTGCAATTTCTCAACGATGAAATCATCTTGGGTGAGTTTAATTTAGAAATAAGCTGTGGTATTGATAATTTCAGCTGATTCAATGAATTATCTCAAACATAAAAATTAACATCATTTTCCCTCAATTTAGGAGTCAATAATCATGAAATACCAATCACTGTACAAAGCTTTAGGCTTAAGTATTTTCGCCTTTATATTTACTCTGTCTCCTGGTTTTAGTCAATCAATTCTTGGATTTAATAATCAGAAGCAAGTGAATTTTTTCTGTCATGATTTTTTCGATAGAGCCAGTGGTGAAAAAATTCCTACTACAGTCGCTTGGGTTCCTGAACGTCAAGGTCATGTCCGGTTTATTAGTTGGAAATCGGAATATTTTGCTAAAAGTGGTTGGACGCCTCAAAAACGTTGTCAAGAAGTGTCTAGGAAATTTCAAAACTTCTTTGATTCAGGCAAACTAAATTATCTAACAGCGGGCACAAATAATGGTTTGTCTGTGATTTGTGCTGTACAAATAAATGAAAAGTGCAATGGTGAAAATCAATTATTTACACTGAAAACAGGGAATGATAATCAGTTAGTATTAGTTCAACTGATGAATATACTGGAGGGAAAAAGTTCAGAACCTCTGGGACAGAGTTCAGGAAATAAAATAGATGTGCATAGCTTTTTGAAAAATGCCCCGCTAATCAATTTGGAAAAATAACTCGAAAATATGTAAATGGGTCAGTCTTAACCAAGATATCAGGAGCATCTTGCTCGCTAACGATAGTCAGCAAGCAAGATGCTCGGATTACGTAATTAACTTCTTGCCAAAATTAAAATTATCAACACATAATATGAATCGCAAAATTACCATCATTGTCTACTTTTTACTGCTCTCTTTTGTCTCATCATTTTTGCAAACTTCTGCCACATCTCTGGCGCAAACAACTATTACTCCATCTGTTTGTAACCCATCATCAGAAAATGGTGAAAGCGGTCAATATTCACAGAATCAACTCCAAACTCTGGTGAGTCAAATTACTGTAAGAATTATTGGTGATCATAATGGTGGTTCCGGAACTATTCTTGCTAAAAAGGGAAACTCCTATTTAGTAGCTACAAATTCTCATGTAATTCTCGGAGCTAAAAGCATCAGTATTAAAACCAATGATGGTAAAATATATTCTGCTCAAATTATGCCCAACAGTAATTTGGATAAACTAGATTTAGCTATATTACAATTTCAATCCAACCAAAGTTATTGTCTACCAAAAGAAATTGCAACTTCCAATATTACCAAAGATATAGAAGTTATGGCGGCTGGATATTCTAGCACCAAAGATGAGTTTGTATTTAAACCTGGAAAAGTGCAACAAATTCCTAATCTAAGTCTAAAAAATGGGTATGAAATTGGCTATACTAGCGATATTGAACAGGGCATGAGTGGTCGTCCAATTATTAATGTACAGGGTGAATTAGTTGGAATTAATGGAAAAAGTGCTTATCCTATTTTAAATTCTGGTTATGTTTATAGGGATGGCAAAAGCCCTAGCGTAACAGAAATTGAAGAAATGAGAAAACTGAGTTGGGGAATACCTATTACTACTCTTTTAGCTCAGATAAAGGAAGAAGTTATCACTACATATTCTTTACCTCTACCAAGAATACGCCCAGAAATATCGGCTTTATCACTAACAGGATGGTTAGGAGAGTTAGAAGAGAAAGCGAAAAAAATTACTGTCAAAATTGAAACAAGTGGAGGAAATGGTTCAGGGGTAATTATTAATAAACAAGGAGATGTCTATACTGTTTTAACTGCTGCTCATGTTGTCTGTCAAGCAGAAGCAACAGAAAACTGTAGTGCATCTAATTATGGAATAATCACCCCAGATGGACAAAAATATGATGTAGAAAAAAATAGTATTAAGGCAGAATTAGGAGTGGATTTAGCTGTGGTTAAGTTTCGCAGCCAGAAAAATTATCAAGTTGCAACCTTAGCAAATTATAATCTCACGAATGATAAAGATCGAAATTATGTATTTACTGCGGGGTATCCCCAATTAGGGGATAAGTCACCTTGGCGTTTTACAATGGGGAATATTCTAAATCAAGATTTTGGATTATTACTTACCAACCAGTCAAATCTGGTTAGCAATAGTTCAGAGAGATTACAAAATGTAAGCTATCTAAATGAAGGATATGAGTTAGTTTATAATAATATTACCTATGGCGGGATGAGTGGGGGACAATATTAGACTCTTTAGGGCGAGTAATTGGTATTCATGGACGTGCTGATGGAGAAACAGCTATTGATGAAAAAATAAATGATCAAGCTAAGGTACAAATAGGCTTCAGTTTAGGTGTTTTTATCAATACTTTTTTGGGAGTAGCGCCTCGACTGGATACCCAAGTACCAGTCGAAACTACCCCAGCCCCCAAACTGAATCAGCAAAAAATCGAGTCTATCAAAACAGCCATATTATCAGTGGATGTTTCCCAAGGAAATACTACTGCTAGCCAATGGTTACAAAGAGGAAATCAGTTGTGGCGCTTGGGACGTTTAAAAGAAGCTATCCAAGCTTTTGATGCAGCGATAAAGTTAAAGCCATCTTTTATGTACTTAGCTTACTATGGGAAGGGTTTTGTATTTACTAGTCAAGGAAAAATGGCAGATGCTTTGACTGCATTTGAGCAAGTACTAAAATATAAGCCTAATTTTGTTCCGGCTTGGAAATTACAAGGTATAGCTTATTCTACTTTAAAGCAAAAAGAGAAAGGATTAAAATCCATAAAGCAGGCGATTAAGCTGCAACCAAAAAATGCAATGCTTTATCTGATTCAGGGATTAACTTTAATGCAGTTAGACAAGGATCAAGAAGCATTAGCAGCATTAACTCAGGCAATTAAACTTAATCCTAATCCTTTAGCTTATGCTCATCGGGGTAGTATTTACGTTAAAAAATATCAATTTGATTTAGCTCTGGCTGATTTCAACAAAGCTATTGCTATTAATCCTCAGGATACTTTTGCTTATGATAGTCGAGGTACTGTTTACTTTATCCAAAATAAATTTGATTTAGCTCTGGCTGATTTCAATAAAATTGTTGCGATTAAACCTGACTCTATTTTCGGTTATTATGGAAGAGTTGATACTTATTCTAGCCAGAAAAAATGGGATTTAGCTCTAGCTGATTTGGATAAAATCATGACTATTGAACATAACGATATTTATCAATATACCACAAGAGGTAAAATTTATGCTCACCAAAAAAAATGGGATTTAGCTCTGGCTAATTTCAATAAAATCATTGCTCTTAAACCTAATAATCCTGAATTTTATAGTCTGAGAGGTACTTTCTATATTGAACAACAAAAATGGGATTTAGCTCTGGCTGATTTTAATAAATCTATTGCTATTAATCCTATTAATAATGATAGTGACTACTTTTATCGAGGCATTATTTATTTGGTTCAGAGAAAATTGGATTTAGCTCTGGTTGATTTTAATAAATCTATTGCTATTAATCCTTTGAAATATTTTGCTTATACTCGTCGTGGAGACGTTTATCAAGAACAAAAAAAATGGGATTTAGCTCTGGCTGACTATAACAAAGCTCTAGCTATTAATCCTGATCATTATTTTGCTTATACTGGTCGGGGAGACATTTATAAAGAACAGAAAAAATGGGATTTAGCTCTAGCTGACTATAACAAAGCTCTAGCTATTGATTCTGATGATGCTAATACTTATAATAGTCGGGGTAATTTTTACGCTGCTCAGAAAAAATGGGATTTAGCCTTGGCTGATTTCAATAAAGCTGTGGCAATTACACCTCAATATCCTCGTGCTTATTACTATCGAGGTAATTTTTACGCTGCTCAGAAAAAATGGGATTTAGCCTTGGCTGATTTCAACAAAATTATTACAATAGATCCTAAATCTGGTTCAGGTTATGTCGGTCGGGGTTCCATTTATCATCGCCAAAAAAACTACTCTGCTGCCATATCTGAGTATAATCAAGCATTGACTCAAAATCCGAATAATTCCACAAGCATTAGAAATATCGGCTTGATAAAATATGAACAGGGAGAACTAGAAGCGGCGATAAAAAAATGGCAACAAGCTATTATAATTAAGAGTGAAAACCCTACATCTATTTTAGCTCTAGCTGTGGCTTTGTATGGTCAGGGGGAATCAGAAAAAGCCTATCAATTAGCCGAAACTGCATTAAAGTTCAACAAAACTGTTATGGATGTCAACTTTCTACAAGAAGAACTTTGGGGTCAGCGTTTAATTCATGATACTCAGAAATTTCTCTCGACTCCGAAGATGAAAGTTTTATTATCACAGTTAGGGTAAAGGACTCCTACTAAAATCGGTCTTTGTAACTTCACAACCATGATTATCCAAAGATTTTTTAATTAGTTGCACGTCTAATTCAATCAGGAAAATAGTCACAATTTTCTTTATTTACACCTCGTTTTGAGATTAATTCCCAAGCTTGACGATATTGTGTTGAACGAGGTTTTCGCTGTCGCTTCTCAGCTTCAACTAGGTGTATTTCACTACCATAGTCTATAAATATCTCGACTGGGAAAATGTAAAAAAGGTCAAGATTTTCTATATATACTAAAGCAAAGTCAAAGTCTGATAACTGATAAACTTCTCGCACCATCAGTCTTCGATTAGTTTTGGTACGACGATTATCTACAACATAATTACCCGAAGGCTGATCAAACCAAGCATACTTGACTTGAATTTTAACTAAAGTTCCTTCCACATCGAATACTAAATCATATGGTAAGCGGTCACCAATAGGTTTTAAAACTCCCCAACCACGCTTTAAGGCATCAAGAATTGCTGCTTGTTCAGCTATATCTCCTTTAAGTTTGGTATCCATCTCTAAAATTGATTTGGAATGCTTATAAAAATAAAACCCTATACTCCTTTCAGAATACAGGGTTCTATTGTTTTGAATTTGGTGGCGGGAAGTGGATTTGAACCACTGACCTTCGGGTTATGCTTACCAACTACAACTTTCGTTGCCTGGACTAACCAGTTTGTGGTCTGGACTGTCCCTTCACCCTCGTCATTAACGTTAGGGTGCCTGCCTTCCAGTCTCTACACCTTCTCTATTTCTAGAGCTTGGTTCGGGATTACCGCGCTATTGGCTTCCCCGAGTTTGACAGGTAAACGCATACAAGTTTCTTTGTATGCCGCCCATTGCTAAATTAACTAATAAGCGTGTAGTTAACTTAACCTTTGAGCCCGACGAGCTACCAGGCTGCTCTATCCCGCGTCGCTTCGCCTCTTGACTTCTTAAGCATAACTCGAAGATTAGAAAGTTTGTCAACTATAAAAGCGATAATTCTCCAACAATTTCTAAACGCTTGTATTTTCCCAGGTTTATAAAGTTTTCCGACAATCGTTCTGCCACACTAGGACTAATCCAGCCCATTTTTGCAGCAAATAGATGGCTACGGCATATTTTGCCCGCTTTGCCCCATCCATGACTTTAATTGCCAATCCCATTCCTTCTCCTAACCTGCCAATGCACTGCACTCCTTCGGCACCGGCTTTACTCACCAGTTCCCCTGGAGTTAAGCGCATTAGTTCGGTGTCAAATTCCCCATCTCCGGCTACTAATGCTGGGTGATGGGTCATGGCTCTGACAATCCGTTCCATGTCCACATTACTGCTAGAGGCTAACAGGGCATATAAGGATGCCATCTGACTTAGTTGCATCAAATATGTGGGCGCACCGCAGTCGTCGTGGGCGGCTAGAAATTCCTCAGCTGGCATTCGCAACAATTCTGCAACTTTGCCTAAAATTAACTGTTGGACTGGGTGTTTCCGTTCCAAATAGTTATTGATCGGCCAGTGGCGTTGTTGACAAACCGCTAACATTCCGGCATGTTTACCAGAACAGTTATATTCCAGAGGACTCTTTTTCCCTTTGGGAATCGGACATTGCAAGGTAGTGGGGTCTAGATCAGCTCGCCACAGGATGTTAAATACCTGTCTCACCTGATCCATGTTGCCTTGATGAGAACTGGTCATAATCGCTAAATCGCGATCGCTCAAATCATAGCGTTCCAAGGTGCCTGTAGTAGTGACAGCCAATGCTTGAAATGGTTTGAGAGCCGAACGGACAAATGCGCCTGTTTCTGAGTTACCAGCAACAGACAGCACCCGCCCCCGTTCGTCGCAGACTACAGCCTGGACTATATGCCGCGATTCGATAATTCCTTCCCTTAGCAACCTGACTTCCAGTGCTGTCGCTTGAGTTCGTTTTCCCATTGTCATGGGTTAATATATTTATCACTTTTTGATTAGTTATCCGTTGTCCTTAATCAGTTGTTTTGGTGACAACTGACTTTTCGGTTGGGGAAAACCCCTCCCTACTGATTTTTATTAAAACAAATGCCAAACTATACTACCAATAAGAAATATTCCCGCCAAGCCAGCAAAGGTAAATTGCAGCTTTTGGAGAATTGGTTTGATTTCATACGTTACTATCAGCCGATCCCGCCCCATCACTTCCTGTGGTTTTGTCCAAATTTGACCGTCATACCAGCCTGATTCTTCATAAAATACGCTGGGACTTTTCAGGCGATCGCCAATATAGAACCAACCTAAATATAATCGCACTAACACCAGCACAACTCCCACACTGGCTCCGGCAGCTCCACTGAGGAGAAAATGTCCCATTTGTTTTTGCGGAGGGAAACTTGCTGCGGCTACACACTGCTAACAGCCATGACCAACCCCAGATCCAAATCAGTTTCTGAATGTACTGCTGCCAATTTAAGGTGCTATCAGCAAACAACCATGAGTTTTTTAATTCTTCATACTCATTCAATGGTTGCTGTTCTATGGGTACTGGACAATTTGGAACTGAGGAACTAATCATTTTATGTTACCCCCACCATCATTGGCGTCTGGTAGCTGTATTCTTTCTCCATGTACCCAAAACGCTTCTAAATTATAAAATTCCCGTTCTTTTGGCATCATGATGTGAACAATAACATCACCATAATCTTGCAGCACCCAACTCCCTTCCGCTTTTCCTTCTGTTCTTAAGGGTAGTCTCTGCCACTCTTTTTCAACTTTATCCTCGATCGCTGCGGCGATCGCTCGGACTTGTGCACGAGAATAGCCTGTCATCATCACAAAGTAATCGGAGAGGTAAGATACGTCTACAACTCTCAATAATACAATTTCGCCTGCTTTGCGGTCTGATGCAGCTTCAGCAATGATTAAAGCTAGTTTTCCACTCACTTCGTCAGCATAAGCCGAGGGGCTTTTTACTGTATGCATTGTCAGTGGGACAGATGGCAATGGGAAATTTCCTTGGAAATAATCAGTCATTAAACCTCAGGTACTTGATTCATCTGGTAGCAAACTTTTGCTTTTACTTAACAAATACGCAACAATTGCTAGGCAATTGTGAGAATAGGTTTTCTTGAATACTAACAAAAAAATCTGTGTGCATGGGACGTATTTATAGATAGTTAATTATCTAACCATTTCGATTAAATATATTTAATTCACGTAAAAACCAAAATAACTCTTCCCGGAAAAGAAGCAGGGGGGCAGGGGGCGGGGTGCAGGGGGGAGAAACGGAGATGGGGAGATGGGGAGATAAGAGGCAGGGGGGCAGGGAGCGGGGTGCAAGGGGGAGAAACGGAGATGGGGAGATGGGGAGATAAGAGGCAGGGGGGCAGGGAGCGGGGTGCAAGGGGGAGAAACGGAGATGGGGAGATGGGGAGATGGGGAGATGGGGAGATGGGGAGAAAGGATATTTTAATTCTCTTTCCCCCTGCCCCCTGCCCCCTGCCCCCTGCCCCCTGCCCCCTGCCCCCTGCCCCCTGCCCCCTGTCCCCTGCCTCTGATCCTACTTAACTAAACAGCACCACTGTTTTTATGGAAGAGGATAGCCACCGTTTTGAAAATCAGCTTGACATCATACATCAAGCTCCAGTTTTTTTGATACTGTAAATCCAAGCGAATGACATCCTCAAAAGTCTGGACGGTGGAGCGTCCATTAACTTGCCATTCACCTGTCATACCTGGTTTAACATCCAAACGTTGCCATTCAGGGACTTCATAGCGTTCCACCTCATCAGGTGTAGGTGGTCTAGTCCCAACTAAACTCATTTCTCCCTTGAGAACATTCCAAAATTGGGGTAGTTCGTCTAAACTAGTTCGGCGTAAAAATTTGCCTACACGGGTGATTCTGGGGTCTTGAGCATTTTTGAAGAAAGCACCTTCCACTTGGTTTGGCACTTGAGATTTTTTGGCTTCTGCATCTACACACATGGAGCGGAATTTCCAAATTGCAAAGCGCTTCCCCATCCAACCACAGCGGATTTGAGAAAAGAAAATGGGGCCAGGATCATCAATTTGAATCGCAATGGCGATTGGTAGAAACAGAAAGCCAGTAATGACTAAACCTACTAGAGAGCCACAAATATCTAAAAACCGTTTCATCCAGGATGCTACAGAAGGATGGGTTTCTGGGAGTGGCTCTACTTTTCGAGAATTACTCTTGCGGGTAGATAAAATACTGTCAGTTGTTGTGGTTAAACTACTAGTAACAGATTCAATGCTAAAAACTTGATCTAATCCTGTCAGATTCAGAACAGCCATCACTTGGGGACTAACATTGCGTAACTTGAGGACAATACCTATTTCCTGGGCATATTTAAAATTACTCACCAGGGAGCCTAGTCCACTACTATCCATAAAAGTAGTTTGCTGAAAGTCAATAATAATTTGTCCCGGAGGTGAATCAGCTTGGGTTAAATTTTGACAAGTTTGCTTAAAGCCTACAGCTTCAAGCACGCTCAACCGAGTGGATACGTGTACTATAGCCGTGTCATTTAGGTAAATGACAGGAAAATCTGCCTCTGTGGGTTGGCTACTCATGAAGCTATGCACTTTAGTTGCCATCTAAAAATTTAATCTGCCAAACATTATTATTGCGTCCTAAAAATTACCTAAATTCAGATAAAAATGGTAGGAATCAGGACATATTGAATAGTTGTTGGTGTTGAGATGATGGATTGCCTGCGGTTAAGACACAATAGAATAAGAAGTTAAAAAACCTATTTGTCGTTGTGCTCATCCGGCGCAATCACTTTGCGATCATCATAATGTTTACCAAAACTACTCTTCAATCTACTGCACGCCTGGTTGAGGTCTTTTCTGCCATTCAAGGAGAAGGATTGAATGTAGGGACACGCCAGATTTTTATTCGTTTTGCTCTTTGTGATTTGCGCTGTCGCTTTTGCGATAGTGCCCACACTTGGAGTGTACCCACTACTTGTAGAATCGAACGCTCCCCTGGATACCGAAATTTTGAAGTTCACTCTAACCCTGTCTCATTACCCATATTACTCGAATGGGTAGAAAGGCAAAATTTACCTTGTCTACACGATAGCATTAGCTTAACAGGGGGAGAACCACTTCTTCATGCTCCGTTTCTAGCACAATTTCTCCCCCAAGTCAGATATTTAACTGGATTACCGATATATTTGGAAACTGGTGGACATCGCCCGGAAGAATTAGCGATGATTCTTTCTCACCTAGACTCTGTGGGTATGGATTGGAAATTACCTAGTGTCAGTGGTGAAAATCATTGCTCAGAACATACTAAATTTCTGCAACTCTGTTGGCAAGAAAATGTCGAGGTTTTTGTCAAAATTATTATCTCCCAAGACACAAACCCAGAGGAGTTAGAACTTTCAGCCTTGTCTATTGCCGCTGTTAGTCCCCATATTCCGGTATTTTTGCAACCTGTAACCACTATCACTCCATCTGAGCCATTGCCCCAGTTACCAATTCTCTCACCTCTTCCCCACCAGGTTTTAGAATGGCAAGCCTTGATGAAACAATTTGTCAAGCAAGTCCGCGTAGTTCCCCAAACGCATAAAATTCTCAATCAACTCTAAACTTAGGAGTCAAATCCCTCCGCAGGGGGTTGACTCCTAATAGATTAGAATCCTTCATCTGTAGTTCTAGATTTATTTTTAGCCTTATTAGCACTACGTTTGAGAGCCGATAATCTAGCTTCATAGCGAGAACGCTGACGCTTGCTAGGTGTATTTTCTACTAGAGTTTTCAAAGCACTACCTAAGCTTTTATAAGCATTAGGGAGGCTATAACCAAAACGAGTCGCCAGGGCGATCGCTTTATCATCTGCGTCGATCATTTCCTTAAGTTGCTTGTCTCCATTATTCTTTTGATACAGTCGCCAGCCAGAAACGCCACAAAGAGCTAAAGCTAAGACCAACAGTAATCCATCCTGTACCCATAACTCACCGACAGCACCACCTAAACCAATCGCCAGTGCTGCCATTTCCCAACCATCTTTAGGAATCGTATCATTTTGAACACGAGCAACTTCATGCCAGAACAGTAGATTACGCTGATCCATTGCTAAAGCATCCCATTTCACCAAGTCAATTTGAATCTCTACTTGGTCTTTCCCAATTTCTTCGCAACGGATCAGGGGTGGATTGACTTCAGTTGTGCCTTCGACTGTGACCCAACTTTGCAATTCTGGCGGTAATAAGCCTTTCAACCGCCGGAGTTCACTCATTTCCGCTTTAGCAGAGGAAGTTGCGTATGATGTCATAAAAATCCATCTCTAAAAAATTTCAGTATACTGTGAGGGTATCACTTTGAAGTATAGCGATTTCCGATGATTCGCTTCACTCGTTGGGAAAACTTCCTCTTTTTTTCCGGGCTTGCATGGCCTTTTCCAATATTTCTAGTAATCCTGGTGCTTCTTGCTGGATACTGAGTAATAATCTTTCGCCAACTTCCACATTGCCTGGGTCTTCACCTGTTTCCATTGTTTGTTTCAAGCGTGGCATCGCCATGCCATCAACAATCTGAATTAATCCACTTAGACAACGGTTAAATTGCCTTTCTGTCAATGTAGAGTCTTCAATGGGGAACTCAATAATGGCACGCACTTCCCCATCCATCGGGTCATACTCCCATTGTAGCATTTTGGTTTCCCAAGAAATTGCTAACATTGTTTGCAGGATCATGGCTTTGTGAGGGTGTTCCTTGACTCCGGCAAGTATTTGCGGTGCAAATACCCGGAAAAATTTTCCCTGTTCATCCAGTTGGACAACGATGAGAAAATCTTCGACATTATCAGCCTCTACACCTGTAATTATCCGGTCTTCATCATCATCAAAGCGATATTCCCAGCCAAGATTGTCTAAGTACTTGGCGATCTGTTTCAGATTAGCTCCCATAAAAGCCTCATAAAAATACTGGAGCAGCTGTCATCCAATTTAGTTTAACCTGATAATAGGGGTTTACTCCCAGACAAAATGTTCTGATTTTAAAATTCAAGAAGTTGCATTAAGATAATAAAAAGCTGCATTTATGGTTTTATTTTTCTGACAATTAGCCAGTATCTAACTCTTAACTGAGATTTTATAGCAGCCAATAGGTAACAGGGAACAGGTGGGAAGTTCTTCTAGTGTATAGCTTCTTAGATGAATTTTGTACCTATCAAAGGAGTCTGTTCCCATCCACAAATCTAGCACAAACTCTAAAAGAAGTTTATATTACAATCTCATACATAGTGCTACAAAAAAACCTGCATTAAAAATAACCTGTATTTCTGCAATATACTCATAAAGCATATTTATAACTAGCTTTAATTTTCAGATCAGGAAGATATCAACTATCCTATTGTAGATAAATAATCAATAGTATCTTAGGTAAAACTGTGTTTTTCAGTGTTGTCATCCCCACTTATAACCGACTACCGATTTTAGAAAAGTGTCTCCGGGCTTTAGAGGGACAGAAATTCCATCATCTAGATACGTTACCAGAAACTTATGAACATAATTATGAAGTGGTGTTAGTGGATGATGGTTCTACTGATGGAACATTAGATTGGTTAAAGTCCCATGCAGATGAGTTTCCTCATCTAAGGTGTTTTGAACAGGATCATACAGGCGCGGCCAGAAATTTAGGTGTAGAACAGGCTTTAGGAGACATAATTATTTTTATTGATAGTGATTTGGTGGTTTTATCTGGTTTTTTGCAAGCTCATACCGATGCTTTGGCACAAGGAAGGGAAAAAATCGGGAAGCGATCGCTTTTTTACTTACGGTGCAGTAATTAATACCGCTAATTTTGACAGCCCGACCTCGGAACCATATAAAATTACTGATTTTTCCGCAGCATTTTTTGCTACAGGTAATGTTGCCATTCCTAAACACTGGTTAGAGAAAGCGGGATTGTTTGATACAGGCTTTCAACTTTACGGTTGGGAAGATTTAGAATTAGGGGTGAGGTTAAAAAAACTGGGATTGAAATTAATTAAATGTCCGGAAGCTGTAGGTTATCACTGGCACCCACCATTTAATTTAAGTCAAATTAATAACTTGATTGATAGAGAAATCCAACGAGGACGGATGGGGGTGTTATTTTATCAAAAACATCCTACTTGGGAAGTGAGAATGATGATTCAAATGACATGGTTTCATCGTTTGCTGTGGGGAATTCTTTCTGTGAATGGGTTATTGAATGAAAAGACGATGGCACCATTTTTGCAGTGGTTGATTAATTTGGGTAAGCCGCAGTTAGCTTTGGAAATTGCGAGGATTTTCTTGAATTGGTATAACGTGAAGGGGGTTTATGCCGCTTATAGGGAGATGTCGAGAATATCTTAAATATTTTATCTCACGCTAAGGCGCTTTCGCCGTTAGGCGTTCCCGCAGGGTAGGCGCAAAGATAAGAGCGCAAAAGGATTTATTTTCAAGTTTCTTAAGGAGTTGTAAAATGAGCGAATCTAGTTTATCTCAGGAGCATGAAAAAGGCATAGATAAAGGTATTACCAGGATTTCTGTAAGTGGGTATAAGTCACTTTATGATGAGTGCAGTATAGAGATACGTCCATTAACGATTCTTGCTGGTGCTATACAGCCGTAGATAGTGAATTTCCTGGCACATTTGAAAATTATGTTGCTAGTATTATTCATAACTGGCAGAAGTCTAAAAATAAATGTCTTCAAGAATTGACTAATGCTCTAGAAAGTCTGGGATTAACAAGTAAAATCGAAGCAAAACAAGTTGATGATACACAAGTTGAGCTTAGAGTAGGTCGTCTTCCCAAACATTCTGACGATAAAAATGATATGGTTAGCATTGCTGACGTAGGTTTTGGGGTTTCTCAAACTTTACCTGTTTTAGTCGCTTTGTTAGTCGCGGAACCAGGACAATTAGTTTATATTGAACAACCAGAAATACATTTACATCCTCGCGCTCAAGTTGTTTTAGCAGAAATATTAGCTAATGCGGCAAATCGAGGAATAAAGATAGTATTAGAAACTCATAGTGATAAATTACTTTTAGCAATTCAGTCTTTAGTCGCAGAGGGTAAACTGTCACCTGACTTAGTAAAACTACATTGGTTTACGCGACAAGAAAATGGTATAACAAAAGTTAGTAGCGCTGATTTAGATGAAACAGGTGCTTTTGGAGATTGGCCTGAAGATTTTGGGAGTGTATCTTTACATTTAGAAAATCGCTATATAACTGCTGCTGAAGCTCGTTTAAGGAAGGATGTATATGGTAAATAGTTTATTAATTGATGCTTCTGTTGCGCGTACCTCCTCATCATAAAGATCCATTTGACAGGCTATTAATTGCACAATCTATGGTTGAAACATTACCTATTATTAGTTGTGATTCTATGTTTAATTCATACGGAATTCACCTTATTAATGCATAAAAGTGAAAATCTTTGTATGTTAATTATTTATCACTCTCCTTTATCAAAAACATCCTACTTGAGAAGTAAAAATGATGATTCAAATTACTGAATCTTGCCGGAAAGCTAGATTCTGAATCCTTTCATCCAGTGCTGGCTCAGTATCAGCCTGATTAAATGCATTAGTAGCTGTGGGGAAGACCTGGTGAAAATATTCGGCTAAAGCATCCTGCTCAGAACCAAAGGGAGCAAAATTGGCAACCCCCTGGAAGGGTTCAGATATCGCTTTATCCCGCACTCCATTTTTGTTAACATCTTCTTCAGGGTCTAAAAATCTGTCTTGATTAATATCCGGCTCACCCAATAAATCGACACGATTAACCAAACTGGGATTAGCTCTCAAGAAGCTGGGGAAGGGATAGCCATCACCACCATTGGCTAGAAAATTGAGGGTGACTGTGCGAAAAATGCGGTTCGTATTGCCCACTAATTTACCATTCTGAACCACTACATCAATCACCTTGTCCTGATCATCGACAACAACTAGAGAAAGAACCCGATTATTCACAGTACGAGTAGCATCAAAACTAAACTTGAGTCCACCGACTTGGGGAAATTGTCCAGGAGTAGCACCAGGAGACGTTGCAGCTATTCCATGTTCGATGGTTTGCAATAGTTGTTCAGCTGTAATAGTTAGTAGAGTCAGTCCATTGTTGAACCGGAGAGAGTTGGTGATATCGAGTTGGGAAACTTCTCCTTTTTCCTTACCCACCGATGGATTAGCTAATGGAGGTAACAGGTCAAAGTCATTGGGGTCAATGCTACCACTAGCAGCACTAATCACTCCTATATTGGAGCGGATACTTCCCCCGTTTTTGAAGGAGATTACTGTTTTGGGGTCTACTTTTTGAGCATAGAATAGGTTAGCATCGGCGGTCAGATTACCCAAGTTAGTTTCTTCAGTGCGAAGAAAAGTGCGATCGCCCCGCAGAAAAACATTAGTATTACCAAAAATATTGCCATCCTGAACAGATATCACTGAATCCAGCACTTGGGTAATTTGGACAATTTCCGGATCAGGTGTCCCCCCTACAGCCACCACACCTCGGTCATCAGTGGCGTAGGCTCCACTGATTTTAGGGTTAATACTACTGGGGACGAGGATACCATTGGTATCAAAGTCAACTACTAGGCGACCCACGTATTTGTAGTTAGCATCTGTATTGACAATGGCAATAGGGTTTCCATTTCGATTAGTTTTGAGAATCGGATAAGGACCACCACTGATATCTCCAACCCGAAGATGATCAGTGGCATCAGACAGCAAAGTATGCGACCCTCCGGCGACGATAATATCTACATCTCGCAAACGCGGAGCTAACTCATCCCGTTCAATCGTCAACTGTTGCATATGAGCCAGGAGAATCACTTTATTGATGCCTGTAGCCGTCAATTCATCCACCGCAGCTTGAATCCTAGCCGCTAGTACATCATAATCTGTCGCATTGGTGGGGAAAACAGTTATTTGATCAGAAGCAGAAATTAAAGGCAAAAGGGGGGTAGTTGCTGCCACAATCCCAATTCGCTCACCACTAACGGTAATCACAGTGGTTCCGGCTACCTGTCCTGGTCTAATAGTACTGGTTTTTTGACCATTAGCAATGATTCGGTCTGACAAGTTTGGTTCTGTGCTAAAGTCTAGATTAGAGCTAAGATAGGGAAAAAGTGCGCCACGGTAAGCTCCCGAAGGTATAATCATATCCCGCACTTCCCTGGTACCAAGATCAAAGTCGTGGTTGCCAAAGGTTGAAGCTTGAATACCAAGCTGATTGAGGATTTCGATATCGGCATGACCAATCCCAGCCCTTCCTACAGAGGTGTTGTTTAAGCTAGGATCACTACCCGCAAAAAGGAAGGGACTAGGAATAGAGTTGTCCCCAGAGGAAAGGATGAGAGTATTGGGGTAGTCATCTTTGAGGGCGTTGAGGACGGCGGAAAAGCGCGGAGCATCAGCCAATGCTTGCAGTCCAGATTCAATGTCCGAAGCATGAAGAAGTTGCAAAGTAAAGGGGATAGATGGGGATATATCCTTTGCCATGACAGGTTGGGAAATCGTACTGAGCCAGAAGGTAGTGGTCAGTATTAACATCGCAACCCATCTGCAAATAGATTTCAAAATCATGGGGTTCTTAATTTTGAATTTTGCATTGGTATGTAGTGGCATAGCAGTACTAAAAATATTGCATTACGGATTTTTAGATTATAGTACCAACACGGTAGCAATAAGTATCGCTGGTAATTATTGTCATCTGTCTTCAAATATTGGTAATCAGTTAGTACTAAAACAAATGGGGATATAATGAAAAAATGAGCATTAGCAGGGTTTGAGTATGCAAACACAGCAAATTAAACAACTTTATGAAAGTGATTTTTACGCTTGGACTCAAGAACAGGCCAATTTACTGCTTGCTCAACAATGGAATCAGCTTGATGTTCTGAATTTAGTTGAGGAGATTAAATCTTTGGGGAGAAGGGAACGTCAAGAATTAAGAAATCGTCTGAGTATTTTAATAGGTCATTTATTAAAGTGGGAATATCAACCGAATCAACGCAGTCGTAGTTGGTTAGCAACTATTCGCATCCAAAGACGGGATATTTTAAAGTTACTAAATGATAATCCTAGTTTGCAGTCTTATATTCCTGAAGCACTTACAGAAGCTTACGAAAATGCAAGAGATTTAGCTTCAGGAGAAACTAATCTATCTTGGGAAACTTTTCCCGAACATTGTGTATATTTATGGGAGGAAATTACGAATGATTGCTTTTTTCCCGGTATCTCTATTCATGAGATTACATAAAAACTTTGGGTACCAAACCCAGGATTGGAACCCAAAAATGTCGGAAAGTATCTCCAATACTTAGCCAAATCGACCACTGATGTAATCTCTAGTGTCTTCTTGCTGGGGATTATTAAAAATTGTCGCCGTGGCATCATACTCTACAAGGTAGCCATTACGACTACCACCTTCTGTAGTTTTGACGTTAAAAAAGGCGGTTTTATCGGAAACCCGTGCGGCTTGTTGCATATTGTGGGTAACGATAACGATGGTATATTGCTCTTTCAATTCATGAATTAGTTCTTCTACTCG
Source organism: uncultured cyanobacterium (assembly GCA_963766435.1). GTDB lineage: Bacteria > Cyanobacteriota > Cyanobacteriia > Cyanobacteriales > Nostocaceae > CAVXZH01. The sequence goes on along the minus strand of CAVXZH010000005.1, from coordinate 694,200 downwards.
CAGGGTAGAAATCGGATCAAGAGCTGAACAAGGTTCATCCATCAGAATTACTTCTGGTTGCACAGCTATGGCTCTAGCTATACATAATCGCTGTTGTTGTCCACCAGATAAAGAATTCCCACTTTGACGAAGTTTGTCTTTAACTTCATCCCACAATGCTGCTTGTCGGAGACTCCGTTCTACCAATTCATCCAGATTACCTTTATAGCCATTGATTTTGGCACCATAAGTAATATTGTCATAAATTGATTTAGGAAATGGGTTGGGTCTTTGAAACACCATCCCAATTCGACGACGCACTTCTACTGGGTCAACATTAGGTGCATACAAGTTTTGATCGTAAAAACAAAGTTTACCTTCGGCTCTAAATGATTCAATCAGGTCATTTAGACGGTTATAGCATCTTAGTAATGTACTTTTACCACAACCAGAAGGTCCGATAAAAGCTGTTACCTGATTTTTGGGAATTTCTAGCCAAATATCTTTTAAGGCTAGGAATTTACCATAGTAGATGTTCAGGTTTTCGGCTTTGAGAACTATTTCCGTAGTATTCACGTCGCTGATATTCGTGGCCATAAATGGTAAGCGTTTTGATTTGAGAGATGATCATGCGTCCTGGATAGAACACTTAGGCTTTCTGTCTAGTTGCCCAGCGAGCGATAATACTGGTAATCAGTACCATCATTACCAAAATTAAAGACGCAGCCCAAGCTAGTGACTGTAAATTTTTAAAGGGCGTAGTGGCGAAGTTATAGACTAGTACAGCTAGGGAAGCTGTCGGTTTTAATAAACCATCCGGCCAAAATTGGGAAAATAAAGCCGTGAATATTAATGGTGCTGTTTCTCCAGACGCTCTGGCGATCGCTAAAGTTGAACCGGTTACAATTGCAGGTAAAGCAGCTGGTAACACCACTTGGGTAACAGTTTGAAATTTAGTTGCGCCTAATCCCACAGATGCTTGTCGTAAATCTTGAGATACTAACTGTAAGGATTCGTCAGTAGTGCGGACAATAGTCGGTAACATCAAAATGGCGAGAGCAAATCCACCACCCAGAGCCGAATAAGAACCCAAATTTAGCTTGGTTAAGGTTAACACTATAATCCCATAAGCAAATACCCCAGCAATAATTGAAGGTACTCCACTCAGGACATTAGTTGCAAATCTAATCCAGCGAGCAATACTAGAGAACTAAACTCAGTTAAATAAATTGCCGCTAATACTCCAAAAGGAATACTAATGATAGCACCAATACCTACCATTAATAGTGTTCCCAAAATCGCATTGCCAAATCCTCCCCCCGGTCTGAGTGGGGCTGGTGGCAATTTGGTAAACACATCTAAACTCAAACTGCTAAAGCCTTGAATCAGAATATAAGAAAGCACTGCCACTAAAGGTATCAGTGCTAATGCCGCACAACTAAATGCTACCACGGTCATTACCGTGTTAAACAATGTCCGGGGAGAACTGGGAGAGCGATTGAGGTTACTTTCGGAAAAATCGTTAGTCATAATTCAACCCACAAGTAGGCTACAGTCGCTTAACTCGGAAAACAATGTATTCTGCCAGAATATTTACTACTAGTGTTAACAAAAACAAGACTAAAGCTGCATACATTAAAGCTGCTACTTGTAAATCTCTGGCTTCTGAAAATTGACTGGCTAAGAGAGAGGAAATTGTATTCCCAGGAGATAAAAGTGAAATATTGATGTTATTGGCATTGCCGATTAACATTGTCACAGCCATAGTTTCTCCCATCGCTCGACCTAGTGCTAACATGACAGCACTGACAATCCCAGAAAAGGCCGCAGGGATAAGAACCAGTAAAATTGTTTCCCAGCGAGTTGCGCCTAATCCTAGTGATGCTTGGCGTAAACTAGGTGGTAGAGAAATTAAGGCATCGCGGGATATCGCGGTGATGATTGGCAAAGTCATAATTGCTAAAATTATTCCTGCTGTTAACATGCTCGGTCCGGTGGGAGGACTGTTGAAAAATGGCACCCAGCCCATATTTTCATGCAGCCATTTTCCCATTGGTGTTAAGATAGGAACCAAAACGAAAATACCCCAAACGCCGTAAACAACGCTGGGAATAGCTGCCAGCAGTTCGATCAAAAAAACTAGTATGACTCGGACTTGGGAAGGTAAAAAATTTTCACTCAATAAAACCGCAGTCCCTACCCCAATGGGTATAGCTAACAGCAAACCAATTAAAGAACTTATCAGAGTTCCATAAATTTGCGGTAGTACCCCATATTCATCATTAACTGGGTTCCAGCTAGTATTTACTAAAAAACCCAGTCCGTACTTTTGGATGGCAGGAAAAGCGCCTTGAGCTACTTGTAAAGCGATAAATAGCAAAACGCCGGCGATCGCAAAAGCAAAAATTCGAGTTACTAAAATAAAACCCCGATCTAAATATCTATCTAGATCAGATCGTTTTTTTAATGCTGATGATAATTCCGAAAAGTTTGTAGTCATGACTACTGACTGTAACAGTTAAAACTAAAAAAATGTGTGAGGAAAGCAGATTGATGAAAATAATTATCTTTTCCCTGGACGAAATCAATCTGAGACATTGATAAATCTAGGTTTGCAGTTATCAATATCCAGAGAGTGACGAATCAAAGAGATTGCTAAATCAAAAGAAAAATCACTAATAATTGAATTCTTCTAGCTGGTAGAGAGAATCAGCTTACTTAGCAGGACTAGCACCAACCGAGATTTTATAATCAGGACTGATTTGATCAGCAGCCGCAGCAACCTTGGTAATTACTGCTGCTGGTAAAGGAACATATCCCAATTCTTTAGCAATCTTTTGACCATCAGTTAATGCATACTCAATGGTGGCTTCAACTGCTTTAGCTTTAGCAGGATCAGCATATTTTTTATAAGCTAAAATCCAGGTGTAGGTAACAATTGGATAGGAGTCTGCACCTTCAGGATCAGAAATAAAAGCCCGCAGATTTTTCTGGTAAAGCTACTGATTCTAAAGTTTTAGAAGCTGCTTCATCTGTAGATGGGACAATTTTACCGGCTTTATTTTCCAAAGCAGCAAATGCCAGCTTATTTTGTTTAGCATAGCCATACTCAACGTAACCAATTGACCCTTGAGTTTGTTGGATTTGAGCCGTTACACCTTCATTACCCTTAGCACCAACGCCCACAGGCCATTTTACACTTTTACCATCCCCAACTTTAGTTTTCCATTCGGGGCTAATCGCACTCAAGTGTTTGGTGAATACGCCTGTAGTTCCACTACCGTCAGAACGATATACCACTGTAATTGGCTGTTTAGGCAATTTTGCACCCGGATTTGCCTTAGCGATTGCCGCATCATCCCAGGATTTAATTTTACCTAGTAAAATGTCTGTATAAACTGCCCGTGGCAATTTCAGTTCAGTTACACCAGGCAAATTATAAGCCAGGACAATACTACCAGCAGTTACAGGCAGTAAAATCACACCTTTGTCTTTAGGTACTTTGGCGATTTCTTCGTCTTTCATGGCTACATCGCTGGCACCAAAGTCTACGGTACCTTTGATAAATTGCTCAACCCCAGCACCACTACCCACAGATTGATAGTTAACTTGTAGTTTGGGATATTTTTTGTTTAAATCGGCAAACCAACTAGTATATAAAGGTGCTGGGAAAGATGCACCAGCACCAGTTAAGGTACCCGCTAGGTCAGATTTACCTCCACCACCAGTGGTGGTAGGAGTTTTATCTCCACCCGCAGCAGTTGTACTAGCTGGACTAGTAGTAGCCTCTGGCTTGTCTCCACCACCACAGGCAGCTAAACTCATTGACAATGCTAATAATGTGGTAACAGTTACCAGGGGTTTTTTGGCGATTGCACTTAGAGGTGAGAACATCGGTGTTAATTTTTCGTAATCTTATAGATAAGCGCCTCTACAATATCCCTAAATGGTTAATCTGAAGGTAAACAATAGGTTAACAAAGTGAAAAATTCATGCTTTCCAACTAAATCTCATCATTCGCCTATACTAGTGGTTGGTTTTCCCCTACTCCCTATCTTGTATTTTAGAAAAAGTGAAGCCTGAAAGTACTGAAAATACTAGAACTTTTCAATTACTATGGTCTATGATTGGCTTACTACTGACAATGGGTGGTACATTACTTGAAGCCTATAGCACCACTTTACCTTGGAGTTGGGGTGCCAATGGAATTCAAACTTTTTCTTTACGTGTCAGCTATCAAATTGGTGCTGTGCTGTTAGTAGGTTGCTTAGGGGGCAAAAATGCGGGTGCGCTCTCGCAAATCGCTTACTTAGTGATGGGTTTAACCTTATTGCCTGTGTTTTCTGAGGGTGGTGGTATTGGTTATGCTAAATTATCCCAGTTTGGTTATTTATTGGGTTTTATTCCGGGAGCCTGGATTTGTGGTTATTTTGCCTTTAAAGCTAGACCTCGTTTAGAAACTTTGACTTTTAGTTGCTTATGTGGCTTGATAACTATTCACATATCCGGTATTACTTATTTAATCATTAGTTATCTTTTTCAGTGGAAAAACACAGAGGCTCTCACCTTAACACAAGTCATCTTCCAATACTCCTGGTTGGCGTTGCCAGGTCAACTCTCTGTGATTTGCGCGATCAGTTTAATAGCATACGTTTTACGTCACTTAATGTTTTATTAGCATGCGTTTAAAAAATTCTTACTTCTGGATTGCGGCTTTAATCGCTTTTTTCTTAGACCGACTGACCAAGTACTGGATTACCCAAAACTTAAGTTTAAATCAGACATTACCGATTCTATCAGGAATATTTCACTTTACCTATGCCACTAATACTGGAGCTGCTTTTAGTCTGTTAAGTGGGAAAGTAGAATGGTTACGCTGGTTATCTTTAGGCGTAAGTTTAGTATTAATCGCGATCGCTTGGTTTGGACTGTCTTAGATATTTGGGATCAATGGGGTTATGGCTTGATTTTAGGCGGTGCGATGGGGAATGGGATGGATCGCTTTTTTTTAGGCTATGTTGTAGATTTTTTAGACCTGCGATTAATTAACTTTGCTGTATTTAACGTTGCGGATTCATTTATCAGTATTGGCATTATTTGCTTATTAATTGCCTCAATCCAGAAAACACCCACCGGAACACACCGATTACGTTGAACAAGAATCTAAATTACTGATGAAGCCGAAAAACTATGCCGTTGGTGACATTAATAATATTAACTTTGCTGTTGATCAATGTGATTTGGGGTTGCTCTTGGTGGCAAAAAGTCAGATCGGAATTCGGGCGATCTTTCTGGGTGATGATGCAAATATACTAGTAAAGTATTTGCAATCCCGATTACCAGAAGCTAACCTCATTCCCGGACAGGGGGATTTCCAGCCAATTATCGCGTCAGTGATAGACTTTGTGGAAGCTCCCAGATGGGGACTAAACCTACCTCTGGATATTCGTGGTACTCATTTCCAGCAGCTTGTCTGGCAAGCATTACGGAAGATTCCCACTGGTTCAACCGCAAGCTATACTAATATTGCCCAATGCATTGGTTTACCGAAATCAGCTCGGGCTGTTGCCCAAGCTTGTAGTGCCAACCTCTTAGGTGTAGCCATTCCCTGTCATCGTGTTGTGCGTCGTGATGGTACTTTATCAGGTTATCGTTGGGGTGTTGAACGCAAACGGATGCTTTTAGAACGGGAGGGGCTTTTATTCCCAGCCCAACCTCACTAACGGTAACGCTGCACCAATCATGGGTCAATCTAAAATCTCCCATTGACTTGACCGTTTTTTCACTAGTATATAATGTGATATAAATAGCCGATGAGTTCCCCTCGACCCCCGCAAAAGCCACAAACGTTACTTGGTCAACTGACTCAAGCAGTACATACTATTCAAGCTAGAGTTGATTTTTCTAAACTAGCGCTCAAGCCTAATGCCAAAGTACCAGAACTTTTAGTGCAAGATGCGGGGGCAGATCAGGCGTTTGTCTATCCTCTGTTAGGCGATTGCTATATTCTGGGTCGTAGTTCCAAATCCTGCGATATAGTAGTTCGCAACCCAGTGGTCAGTCAAATTCACCTCTCCCTTTCCCGAAATTCCCAACAACGTACCCCCACTTTCGTGATTAAAGATGAAGGCTCTACCAATGGCATTTATCTGGGGAAAGCGACGGATAAATGCTTTGGAACTACGTCATGGTGATGTTCTTACCTTGGTCCACCAGAATTAGCTGCTTCGGTGCGATTACAATACGTTGATCCACCACCTTGGTATATTAACGCCCTAACTTGGTCTGCTTATGGTGTCGGTAGTATCGGGGCTTTATTTATCCTAGCTATTGGTGTAGAATGGTTAAAATTTTCGGTAACACCTCTACCCACCGCTACTAACGCCCCCATCATCGTTTATGCTCGTGATGGTAGTACCCCTCTACGCGAACCACGGACGACAGCCCATGTAGATATGAAACGGTTAGAGGACTTTGGTCCTTATTTACCTACTGCGGTAGTAGCCTCAGAGGATAGTCGTTATTACTGGCACTTTGGCGTTGACCCTTTAGGCATTTTACGAGCTGTCTTGATTAATAGTCGGAGTGGTGATGTCCAACAAGGTGCAAGTACTGTTACCCAGCAAGTTGCGCGGAGTTTATTCCGGGAATATGTGGGGACACAGGATTCATTGGGACGCAAATTGAAGGAAGCCATTGTCGCCTTAAAACTAGAAACCTTTTACAGTAAAGATGATATTTTACTGACTTACTTGAATCGGGTATTTTTGGGAGCTAATACCTCTGGATTTGATGATGCGGCTCAATATTATTTTGCTAAGTCAGCTAAAGAATTAACTCTTTCTGAAGCTGCAACTTTGGTAGGGATTTTACCAGCACCCAATGCTTTTGATTTTTGTGGGATATGGACGAATAAGTTCAAATCCGCAGATTATCGCAATCGTGTGATTCAGCGAATGTTGGAAATGGGGAAAATCAAATCCGAGGAAGCTAATCGAGCTAGACGTTCCCCCATTCAAATTAGTCCTAAAGTCTGTGAACGACAAGCCAAAACTATTAGTCCTTATTTTTATAGTTATGTTTTTCAAGAACTAGAAGCAATTTTGGGGTCAGGAGCTGCAAAAGAAGGGAACTATATCATTGAAACTCAGTTAGACCCTACAGTTCAAGCCCAAGCAGAATTGGCATTACGGAATTCTGTCAAAACTGCTGGTGCGAATTTTGGTTTTTCCCAAGGGGCAATTGTTACCCTAGATACTAGCACAGGTAGTATTCTGGCAATGGTAGGTGGAATTGATTACAAAAAAAGTCAGTTCAACCGTGCAGTACAAGCCAAACGACAACCAGGTTCCACTTTCAAAATTTTTACCTATGCTGCTGCGATTGAACAGGGAATATCAGCATCAACCAGTTATTCTTGTTCCCCTTTAACTTGGCAAGGTTTTACTTATAAACCCTGTCGAGCTGGTGGTGATACTAGTTTAAACATAGCGACTGGTTTAGCGCAATCGGAAAACCCCATTGCGTTGCGAGTAGCCAAGCAAATCGGACTCAAAAAGTTAGTGGCTATGGCCCAGAGGTTAGGAGTCAAATCTTCCCTAGACCCAGTTCCTGGTTTGGTATTGGGTCAAAGTGTCGTTAATGTTTTAGAAATGACTGGTGCTTTTGGCTCGATTGGTAATCGTGGTGTATGGAATCCTCCCCATGCTATTAGTCGGATTTTAGATAGTAGTGATTGCAAAGACCGTAAGGATATCAAAACCTGTCGGGTGATTTATTCCTTTGATCAAGACCCCAATGGAAATAAGCGGGTACTAAAAACAGAAGTAGCCACCGAAATGACTGGTTTGATGCGTGGTGTCATTACAGGTGGGACTGGACGTAATGCGGCTATTGGTTTAGGGGAAGCTGGTAAAACTGGGACAACTAATAAGAATGTGGATTTGTGGTTTATTGGTTTTATTCCCAGTCGTAGACTAGTTACTGGTATCTGGCTAGGAAATGATAATAATTCCCCTACCTCTGGTAGTAGCGCTCAAGCTGCCCAGATTTGGGGCAATTATATGCGTAAAATTACTCAATGAGGCAGAGGGGCAGAGGGGCAGAGGGGCAGAGGGGCAGAGGGGCAGAGGGGCAGAGGAGAAAATTTCTTATTAGGGAATTTTTCTCTAACTAAAATATTACAAAAAAAACCTCTTATTCTCCCCCTGCCCCCTGCCCCCTGCCCCCTGCCCCCTGCTCCCTGCTCCCTGCTCCCTGCCCCCTGCCCCCTGCCCCCTGCCCCCTGCCCCTTAATATCCTCGCCAAGGAGTAACTTCTAACTTACCATCAGGCTTAAACACTATTTGGAAGTGTGCTAATGGTTCCTTGCTATTAGGTTGGGCTAAATTTGCTGGTTTTAACAAGGTGGGTAGAGGTGTTTCTTTAGGATAGTCAAAAGCAGCTTGGTTCAGGGATTCATAGTCTACCAATATCCCCTCTTTATTCACCGCAACGCGATATTTCAAATCTCGTGTAAAGTTATGAGTACCATTCCAATTTTGCCGTAAAGAATTATAGAGTTTTTCATTTAAATCTTTGACAGTTTTCGGATCTCTAATTTTTTCGCCAAATACCTCTGGTTTTTTCTGATAACCTGACCAAGGACTAACTTCTAATACTCGTTGTTTAGTAAAGACTACTCGGAATTGAGCGATAGGTTCCTTCTCTACTTGAGGGTTATTAACTGGATTATAAAGTAAATTAGGGAGAGGAGTTTCTCCTACTCCTTCATTAGCTTCTTTATTCACGGCTTTATAACCGATAATCACCCCATTTGCCGACACACCCAGACGATAAATTAAATCCTGTTTTAATCCGGCACGATTAGTCCAAGCTGGATGAACTAGGTTATATACTTGACGATTTAATTCTCGTAATTGTGATGGATCAGAAATTTCAGGAGATGTATTTAAAAGTACTTCTAAATCTTTAGTTGGGGCTGTTGATAATGGCGTCGGTGTCGCTATTGATGAGGGTGTAGTTGTCGGTGTGACTTCTGGTAAGGGGCTGATGGTAGTTGTCGGTGTGACTTCTGCGGATGGTGTGGTATTCGCTAGAGGAACTGTAGTATTAGCCTGTTCTTGTGGCTTTACTTCTGGGGGACGGATTTGTGGAGCAGGAATCAAGCTAAAAGCGAAAGCTGCTACCGCTAAACTGGAAACGCCTACAGTTGCGGGTACGGTCTGTTTGATTAAACTCCGAGTCGCACCATAACCTCTAGCCACAGGTTGCAACTCTAAAGATAATTCTGGTAAAGTTTGGCTATCAGCAAAAAACTGGTCTACTGCTTCTACTAAATCAAATAACTGCACTGTATTCAAATCAATCTGAATCGGTGGCTGTTTAGTATAGTTAGGGTTAGCAGTAAAACCTTCTGGTGGAACTTCAGAATTGATAATTAACCGATGTCGGTTACTGTTAATTTTTTGTAATTCTACTAGTTCAGATTCCTGGCTCAGAGGTGAATGCGGTATATTGCTCAAAAATTCTTGAGCATAAGCACTCACGGCTCTGACTAAGCTCTCAAAAAATTCTCTTCCCCCAGACAGGGGCTGATTATAGGCAGATAAATAACATTCTGCATTTACCAGTATAGATAATTGTGGGCGCAAATCATCAGGACGCCCCAACCTAGTAACATCACTTAGTCCTTCTAAAAGAAGTGTACAATTAGGCAAACTATATTTACGTTGAATATTCATTGCACTTCACCGTCAAAAAGACCAATCCAAAATCGCTGCATTCCAGCTGTACCAGTACAGAATAGCAATTGTCCTAATAAGTTGATCGCTAGATCATCTAATTTTTGATCAGAATTTAATGCTAGTATTCCCGAACGACGAGTATTCATCCGGCTTTTAAAATGTGCTCTAAACCGTTCTAGGTAATTAGATAGTCGTAAATTTTGTTCTAGAGGAATTTGCTTTTCATCCATTTGTTGGTATATCATTAGTAATTGTCGGATGACCACTGTTAATCGTCTGGCTATATAACAAGCAATTACCACCAAAGCTTTCGCTTCTAAGATAGTTAAGGGTCGGCGAATGTGAGCACGTCGCATCGGGTTAGAGCTACGCATCCGCCATAAGTTTACTCTATTTTTAATAATTGTTTGTAGTTCTAATTCTTGGGCAAAATTCAAGATAGCTTCAGAGCCACCTAGCTCTAATGCTTCAATTGCCAGCAGAATCAGGTCTATTTGTAATTTAGCTCTCCGAGGACATCCTACCGCAGCGATCGCCGGATCTGGTAAAGTATCCAGAATCATGGGTAGTTCCTGAGCATTGTGACTGTCGAACGGCGTGAAACTTGCGGAAACATTCATAGAAAGACTCGGTATGCAGTAAACCTAGAGAAGGAAAGCGTAGTCCCAATCCCCAGCGTATGACATTATAGTGTACGATTTTTCAGGCATCGGCAATTAGGGAATGGGCTTCAATAATGGAGTGGACAGGAAGATTTATCTATCCATTGCCTCTACCTGAGAAGCCTAATTCAGAATACCCAATGCCCCAGTTCTTACCCCTCATTCCCCATTCCCTATTTTATGGATTTAAAATCTCTGATTCGCGACATCCCAGATTTTCCCAAACCTGGCATCTTATTTCGGGATATTACCACTTTACTGCGTGATCCAGATGGATTACGTTACACTATTGATTTTTTAGCAGAAAAATGCGCTGAAAATGGTATGCATCCCGATTATATTGTCGGCATGGAGTCGAGAGGGTTTATTTTTGGTGCACCTCTAGCTTATAAATTAGGAGCTGGCTTTATTCCCATTCGCAAAAAAGGGAAGTTACCGGGGGCAGTGCATAAAATTGAATATGATCTAGAGTATGGTACAGACTGCTTAGAGGTGCATCAGGATGCTTTACATCCCGATAGTCGAGTTTTAATCATAGATGATTTAATCGCCACAGGTGGAACTGCTGCGGCTACAGCTAAGTTACTACAAAAGATCGGCTGTGAATTAGTTGGATTTGGGTTTATTATCGAGTTAAGGGATTTACAGGGGCGCAAATATCTGCCCAACGTACCCATTGTTTCCCTACTTGAATATTAATCAGTTGACGGTTGAGAGCAACTGGCTATTAACCGTCTGATTGTGATAATTAATCTATCTATAACACCAACTCCATTCCGATTTATTGATTATTTTTATGACATCTACTAGAATTTCTTGGGAGACATCTTGGGATTGGCTGATCAGGTTCATCACCAGTGAAACTTTTATTTATGTGGTCAAGCGATTGTTGCAAGCAGTCTTGACTATTTTCTTGGCTTCTGCACTGTCTTTTTTTATTATGAAATTGTCTCCTGGGGATTATGTAGACAGTCTCCGACAAGACCCGAAGATTTCCCCAGAGCAATTAGCCGCTATCAGGCATCAGTTCGGTTTAGATAAATCTTGGCCAGAACAGTTTGGTTTGTGGTTATGGCAAATAGTTTTTCATGGGGATTTTGGCACCAGCTTTGTTTATCGTCGTTCTGTGGCTTCATTATTATGGGAGCGTGTATTTGCTACTTTAGTTTTGGCGATCGCTTCTTTAATTATCACTTGGGCGATCGCTATTCCCTTGGGGATTATCGCGGCTATCAACCAAAATCGTCTAGCGGACAAGATTTTACAAGTAATTAGTTACGCTGGACAGGGTGTTCCCAGTTTTATTACGGCTCTATTTCTCTTATTCCTGGCTCAAGTCACTTCCCCTCTATTTCCAGTGGGTAATATGACGAGCATAAATTATACTGAATTATCTTGGTTAGGTCAAATACTCAATGTGGGCTGGCACATGGTTTTACCAGTAGTGGCTTTGAGCATCACCAGTTTTGCAGGTTTACAACGGATTACTCGTGGTGAATTATTAGATGTCTTACGCCAAGATTATATTCAAACTGCTAGAGCCAAAGGACTTCCCGAAAATCGAGTCATTTATGTGCATGCACTGCGTAACGCCATCAACCCTTTAATTACTTTATTAGGTTTTGAATTAGCTGGTTTATTAAGTGGTGCATTTATTACGGAATTTTTCTTTAATTGGCCTGGATTAGGAAAATTGACTTTACAAGCTGTATTGGCGAAAGACCAGTATTTAGTTATGGCTAGTTTAGTGATGAGCGCTGTATTACTGATTATTGGCAACTTAGCTGCTGACTTAATGCTCAAAGCTGCTGACCCACGCATTCGTTTAGATAAATCCTAGTTCTCATGTTTTCTGAATTCTATTATTTGGTTCGTTCACAAGTGGATGGTCGTTATCTTATTGCTCATCCCAATCCGGAAACTTCAGGCTATTTATTATTGTTTCGAGAAAATTTTGATGCGCTTAGTTATCTCAACACCCATGCAGACTGAAGTAGCTAACCGCTTTACGGTAGAATCCATCTCTGGTACACAGGTGGGAAACTTGGTGAAACGTTGGGGTTTTACTGGTGTGGGAATTGTGAGTGACCCTCTATTACCGAAAGTTGACTTTATGAATACTTAAATATGGCTTATAGTGAATTCACTCTCAGAAAAGTTAAGCAAACCTTTGGACTGACTACTGTAGAAGGAGAAAGATTTCTGCCAGAGATAGAAGCAATTTCTCCCAGCATTACTTTAAGTTCCTTTTTATCGGAAAGTTTACCATTGGCGATCGCCATGGGAAATGAGAAAGCACGTTCCGAATTAATCATCAGTCCCATTTTATTGGAAGTCCGCAAAATTTTTCAACGACAAATTAGCCTATTTTCTGGAGCAGAATTCACTGTAGACCCGGCTTTAGGATTGAGCGGAGTTTGTGACTTTCTTTTGAGTTGTTCTCCGGAACAGTTAGAAATCGAAGCTCCAGCAGTAGTGATTATTGAAGCCAAAAAAGCTGATTTAAATCCGGGTATTGGTCAGTGTATTGCCGAAATGATTGCTGCTCAAAAATTCAATGAGGCAAATAACCAGTCAATTCCCACAATTTATGGTAGTGTCACCAGTGGTACTGTTTGGAGATTCCTGAAATTAACACAGCAAACTGTCACCATTGATTTAACCGATTATTCACTTCCTCCAGTAGAGTCGATTTTAGGTATTTTGGTTTGGATGGTATCTTCCAATTATCCGGTTAATCATAAGTTTAACTAATCCATGTCATAAGTTATTTAAATCTAAATTAGAGAAAATTCTGCTTTCGCCAATAGTGAAGCTCCATTCTCAATAATATTAAGAATCTTTCTCAATAATTTTACGACCCACATTCCGCACCCGTATCTGTCACAACTAGTAATTACCCAAAACTTTGCTCAAAGTAGTTAAAATTAATACATTGTTACTTGTAAATAAGGTGTTAATATCCGATAATCAATTCTCAATCGATTCTCAATAAGAAGCAATAAAGAATCAAAGCAGTTCATGACTCAATTGATAATAGAAATCTATAATTTTTCAGTTTAAAATAAATGTAATTTATTAAAATCAATAAAATAACAGATAAATAAGTATAAAAAAACATGACAATTTAGGACTAAAAATAAAATTAAATAGTCCAATTATAAAAATAAAATATGATGATAAAAAAACTAAGTTATAAATTTCCGTTCCTATTTGTGCCAGGAATTTTATATTTAGTTGAATTACAAAAAGGGAAAAGCTACTATTGGTAACTTTTCCCTTCTCCCACATAAAAATGATTATTATTTTTATGTGCCATATATTAACTGTATATCCACCTTAATAAAAATAATTCCTATTTAGTTTTAGTAAACTCTCCCTATGAATAGTTCTTATGTACTAAATATATGAGTTTTATTGAGGTGTGACAGTTGGGGTGCGGAATGTGGGTTTGAAGAATTACCTGCTTATGAACCACTAAACGCTTGGAATGCGTCTAATCTGTCGGCAGCACGTCCAGCTATCCCATTTAAACAAATGCCAAGACTTGAAAAAGGAGAGCCTCCTTGTCCACCATATTGCCAAATATACGACCCCGGTTAGTACGAAATTCTAGGTTATCAATCTCAGTGCCAGAACGACCTCTGACCTGATTAATAAATTCGTCAGGATTCAAATAAAATTCAGTCTGAGTACCACCATTACCACCTTGCTTAGGAGCAAAGTTGATAGACTCCGGATTTGTCTTAGAACGAAACCCAATTTGAATTGAGTCAATTCTTTTACCATGACGAATCCTAATTGCTCCCACTTCTGTTCCTGGTTGTGCAAGATTAGTGAAGGGAGACCCGCCGCCACCGCCATATTGAAGTTGTGGATAAAAGGCAAATCCGTCACAATTAGCAAGAGCTAAAGAAGGATTGTTTAAAGTAAATACCAGTGTTAATACTACGCAAAAGCAAGTAAAAACAATATTTTTGAGTAACTTCATAAGACTCCTAACAAAGGAAAAAAAGTATTCTATTTTTTAAACGTTTCCCAATCCCAATTTCGGAATTTTTCGAGTTAGAGGCAAATTTTCTCTCAAAAAAACACCCAAAAACGCCATAACCCTTTTCCTGTATAGCTTTGAAGTCTTGCAAAGAAAAAGCGTCGGAATGAAACATAATAATTATTATATGATGCTTTTATCAAGCTAAATAAATCTTAAAAAAGTTTAGGTGGAACAGATGCATTATAACCCACATTCCGCACCCGTATCTGTCACAACTAGTAATTACCCAAAATTTTGCTCAAAGTAGTTAAAATTAATACATTGTTACTTGTAAATAAGGTGTTAATATCCGATAATCAATTCTCAATCGATTCTCAATAAGAAGCAATAAAGAATCAAAGCAGTTCATGACTCAATTGATAATAGAAATCTATCATTTTTCAGTTTAAAATAAATGTAATTTATTAAAATCAATAAAATAACAGATAAATAAGTATTAAAAAACATGACAATTTAGGACTAAAAATAAAATTAAATAGTCCAATTATAAAAATAAAATATGATGATAAAAAAACTAAGTTATAAATTGGTAATAGCGACGACAATTTTCAGGAAGTGATGTAAGAATAAAAATTCTATCTGGAGTTAAATTAGAAACCTCTATTTTATGATAATAAGTAACTAGATGAATAGATTGAAAACATTGAAATATCCAACGGAGAGTGGGATTTTTAATTGATTTACCGAGTTGATTTTTTATAGTTAAGTTTGAAGCAGACAAAGCTGCTCTAATTTGTCGTTGAGCCAGTGTGTAAACTAGTAAACACAACCCCATAATCATTGCCAGAGCTTCTATTCTTTCTGGTCTTTTCAGGAAAATACTATCTGCAAAAAAGAGTGGATCTTTCAAAAAACCAAATCCTCTTTCACATGATTGCTGTGCTTTATATTTGGAAATCATTTCATCGTTACTAAGACTGCTTAATTCTAAAATATTTGTGGCAATAACGAAGCGTCCAGCACTTCTGTTTTCGATATCAATTGCATCTTCATTTCTTGAGACAGTTGTAAAAATTTGATAATATTTATCTTGGTTCTCATCTTTTTTGTCTGGCTCTTTTTCGGTTATTTCAATATTCTCTACCTGATGATATTGGGTCTTCGGTAGTTGTTATGCTAAATCATTAATTAATCAGGGAACAGGGAACAGGGGAAAGACATTAAAATTGTGTAAGTCTTGTTAGGTAAGGATTTCAATTTTTATTAAGAAACATCAACAATGGTTAAAAGTGAGAATAATAATCTCTTTTCCCTTATTTTCTTCTTCCTATCTTCACTGTTCCCCGTTCCCTGTTCCCTGTTCCCTCTTTCAAATTGACAATTTAGCATAACAGGTACGCAAGAACCATGATATTTAAATTGTTTCGATATTTTTGATAATTCCTTCATTGCATCAGATGAACATGCGAACCTCTCTTGAGATAAGATTTTTAATTTCGTCTCAACACTTTTGAGGGATTTCTCAATATTTCGTGATAATTTACGTAAATCTGATTTTCTTCTCAAAAAACTTTGTACTACCAACCATCTTTGCTCTATTCCTCCATAAGTGACTCTTTTTTCTACATATGAATATCCATGTATTTTACTTTGAACAAAATCTAGTTGCGGTAAATTTGTTACTAATTGTTTTGCTTCTTTTATAGTTAACGGCACACGAGATAACCACTTAAGATTAGACATTAACTTGATATTTTCTTCTGTATATAATGCAGAATCTGCGACTATTAAACTATCCATTTGAATTTTTTCACGATACTCTAATGCAATTTTTGCAAAACATTTTGAATCAACTTGATTTCCAGACGCTGTTTTTAAAAAAATTGGTATATCACCGTCACCTGAACATATTAATTCTATGATAAATTGTTTTAAATCTGGTCTATGGTCACGAGAATAGCCATGTGTAATATTTATTGTTTCCCGTGATTTTATTTCTGGTGCTTCTAAAGATTCAGAATTACTCGGTTTATCAAATATTACTGATGGTAAATTACAATTGTATTCTCCATGTACATGGAGTGAAGATGAGTCTAAATGTGAAGTTTTCAAAGATACGTCAAACTGTTTTACAGCACCTAAGCTAATAGCTAAATATATTGTCTCTAACCCTTTTAGAAACAATTTATCCATGACTCTACCCAGTTTATCATCATTTAAGTATTCAGCTTTTACACCAGAGCCAATTAAATGTTCACAAGCAATATTTTCAAAAAATCTAGGAAACATATACAAGGGTTGAGAAACCATTCCCAATCCATTTAAAATCATCGCTTTAACCACCTGTCCTGCACTAACTTTTTCTCCCTCTTCCTGCCCTATTAAATCATTAATTATCTCTACCAATCCTATTTCATCTATTATTCCGGCTACTATACCTAAATGATCTATATTCTTAATCTCAATATCTTTGATATTAATCATTTTCTTCAAAGTACCTACAACGATATTAATTTAAATTTTCACATTTTCCGTTCCTATTTGTGCCAGGAATTTTATATTTAGTTGAATTACAAAAAGGGAAAAGCTACTACTGGTAACTTTTCCCTTCTCCCACATAAAAATGATTATTATTTTTATGTGCCATATATTAACTGTATATCCACCTTAATAAAAATAATTCCTATTTAGTTTTAGTAAACTCTCCCTATGAATAGTTCTTATGTACTAAATATATGAGTTTTATTGAGGTGTGACAGTTGGGGTGCGGAATGTGGGTTACGAGTTTAGGATTTTTCAGGCATTGGTCTTGACCCCTTGATTTTTTCTGATATTATATTGATATAATCCAATGGTTTTGTTCTGAGCTTTTTTATTAAGCGTATTTTTGCTGGATGATAAACTCCAGCGATGAAAATTAAACTTTGCTTCTTGACTCAGTATATAATATATTAAGGGCGTATTGGAATATGCCCCTACTGGTGTGTACTTGAAGTAGAAATATGGAAATGGATATTGATGACTAGCTTGAAAAAATACGTAATATTCTACAGCTTAGAGTCTATACAAAATAGCTCTTTTTAGTCAATTTCATTTGCTAGAGTACAAGTTTTAGGTGCTAAATATGAAACTGATTCGTCTGTGTTGCAGTCTACTTTTACAACTACTAATTGTAGTAACTTTTACTAGTCCGGTACTAGCTGAAGAGGTTAATATTAACCTCTTACAAATGAATGATGTCTACGAAATCACACCTATAGGAGGTGGAACTCGTGGTGGTTTAGCGCGTGTTGCTACCTTACGAAAAGAACTTTACAAACTTAATCCTCGCACCTATACAGTGCTGGCTGGAGATGCTTTTAGTCCTTCAGCTTTAGGGACTGCCAAAATTAATGATCGACGTTTGGATGGTCAGCAAATGGTAGCTGTATTGAATGTTGTAGGGCTGAACTATGCGACTTTTGGTAATCACGAATTTGACCTCCAAAAAGCTCCTTTTTATGAAAGATTAGCAGAATCTAAATTTGACTGGATTTCCAGTAATGCATCTGATAGTAATGGAAACCCCTTCAATAATGTTCCTCGTTCCAAAGTATTATTCGTCAAAGGCGATGATGATGCTGTGGTTAAAGTAGGATTTATTGGTGTCACCTTGGATAGTAATAAGCCTGATTACGTCCAGTTTATAGATCCGATTCAAGCAGCTAAAGAGCAGGTTGATCACCTCAAGAACGATGAGAATGTGGATATTGTAGTTGCTATCACTCATTTAGCAATTGAAGATGACCGGAAACTGGCTGAAAGTGTACCAGCAATAGATATAATTTTGGGTGGTCATGAGCATGAGAATATCCAGCAATGGCATGGTTCAGATTTGACCCCAATTTTTAAAGCAGATGCTAATGCCAGTACGGTTTATCTTCATAAACTGAGTTATGATACTTCCAAAAAAAATCTGAAAATTAACTCCAAGTTGATACCAATTACCAACAAAATTGCTGATGATAAAGAAACGATAGAAGTAGTCCAAAAATTGGTAGATATAGGTAAGCAGGCATTTAGAGCACAAGGTTTTGAGATAGACAAGAAAATTGGTAAACTGAATTATGCTTTAGATGGTTTAGAAGCGAGCGTTCGGAATCGACCCACCGCGATGGGAAATTTAATTGCTAGAGCGATGTTGGATGAAGTCAACGGAGCAAAATTAGCCATATTTAATTCTGGTGCAATTCGGATTGACGATGTGATTCCAGCTAGACAACCAATTACGCAATATGATGTGCTGCGGATGCTACCTTTTGGTGGTAAAATTATGGAAACAGAGATAAAGGGTAAGCTTTTGCAACAAGTATTGGAGCAAGGGCAGAAAAATAAAGGGGCTGGTGGCTATTTACAAACCGCTAACGTTAGTTGGCAAGCAAATTCAGCAAATTGGTTGATTGATGGGGAAGTTCTTAACCCTGATTCGATTTATAAACTTGCTATCAATGACTTTTTGTTGACGGGTAAAGAGAAAGGATTAGGTTTCTTGAAGGTGGAACAGAATCCAGTGCAGTCATATGAACCGCAAATTAAAATCATTGCGGAGAAAGAGGATATTCGCTATGCGACAATTAAGAGATTGAAGAAGGAAAGTATTTCTGTCGTTAATTCCTAGAATCTTCGAGGCTAGTAGAGCAAAGCGGAACTAAAAATTTTTCCCCTCCCCAAACCATCGTTACGGTGTACACACAAGTAATCCTGACATAGGTTTCAGCCTTTTTTCCGCCGGGAATTTAAGTAGGGGCGTATTGCAATACGCCCTTACACCACCGTATAATTTCATAATTAGGGAATTACAGCAACTTTCATGTAAATAAGCCACATTTTTATGTTTCGCGCATTCGTCAAAGACGTTCCCGAAGGTTAGACGCAAAGGCACAAAGAAGATAATATACGTCTGACCTGTTGATAAAGAAGTTTAGGAATGGGCATTATCTTCAGCAGCAATCGCAGCGTTGATATAAGAGGGTGTTTGAAAAGTCAAAGTAAAGGTCAAAAATGTCATGCTGAACGGAGCCATAGCGTAGTAAAGCATCCCAAAATTGAGGTTCTTCGCTCCACTTCGTTACGCTCAGAATGACAAATTAGACCTCCCAAAAACTTTTCAAACATCCTCTAACTGAAGATGTCATCAAGCTCCCCAATTGCCTCTAATTCTAGAGATTCTTCTGGGGTAAGGGTATGCCATTTGTCCCTGCTGAGTTTAAGAAGGATTTCAAAATTGCGGCAGCTACTTATGGTTGTACGCAAGTAGAGCTTTTACAGAGTGTTTTCAAGTATTGGACTGAGCATTATTGCTAATCGTACTTTCGTTAATTCGCTAAATAGCGAAAGCACGAATTCGTTAATTGCCCTGAGTGAGGTTCAGAGTTTGCTGAGATAGGTTTGAAACGAGCAATCATATCGAAACTTAGGTTAAAGATTTGATGAGCCACTTTCAATACTGCGATCACCTAAGACGGGGTATATCCTGTAGCCCGGTGACAAGCTCGCTAGATATACCCATATATTGCTGTATTAAATAAAAATTTGGAATTTACTGTTTTTATAGAAATTTTTTTGATAAAGTCAATATAAGTTTCACAAAATCGGAAAATTAATGCTACTTAGACTAATTGATATCTTTATGCGAAAATAAATACTCCTTCTTTAAGTATCAGCGCCAATTTATACCAAAAATCTTTTTTTTACATGATCTACTAAAGCCAATTACAAGCACTTAACTCACATTTTAACATTTATGAAGATATCTACTATTGGGCACTCGAATCATTCAATTGGAAATTTCATACAGCTTTTGAAGCAAAATAATATTACTGCTATAGCAGATGTTAGATCATATCCGTATAGTCGCAGATTTCAGCAATTTAATCAAGATGCTCTTAGAGAGTCACTGAAACAAGTAAGTATTGAATATGTTTTTCTTGGCGATAATCTTGGCGCTCGTCCTAAGGATCGAACTTGTTATGTAAACAGTATGGCTTCTTATGATCTGATTGCTGCTACTAAAAATTTTAGGATAGGGATACAGCGTCTTATTAAAGGGGCCGAAAAGTACCAAATCTCTCTAATGTGTGCTGAACAAGATCCAATTATCTGTCATAGAGCAATCTTGGTTTGCCAAGATTTAAGAAAGAGTGGATTAGAAATACAGCATATTCTTAAAGAGGGTAATTTAGAAAATCATGAAAACTTAGAGCAAAGATTATTGAAGCTGCATAAATTAGATCAAATGTTTACTGCTACTATAGAATCTAATAATGAACAACAGGATTCAGGACAGCTTGCACTCTTTGATACAAAAAATTATGAAAATCTTGCACCATTAAAGCCTAAATTAACGTCTATAAATCTTGAAGAATTAATTCAAAAAGCATATAAACTCCAGAGTGATCAGATAGCTTATGTAGAAAAGGAAAAAAATAGAATTTATGAGCGAACAATTTAATTTATTTACTATAGGCTTCACCCAAAAAAAAGCCGAGCAGTTCTTTGAAACACTTCTAAAATATAAGGTTAAACTAGTTATTGATACTAGACTAAATAATGCTTCACAACTAGCTGGATTCACGAAAAAACAAGATTTGGAATACTTTCTTACAAAAATTGGAGGTATTAAATATGTACATATTCTGGATTTAGCTCCCACCAAAAATATTCTTGATGACTATAAAAAAAAGCTTATAAACTGGACAACCTATGAAGATAAATTCAATCAACTTATCAGAGAGCGACAGATTGATAAATTAGTAACACCCGAACTACTGGATAATGCTTGTCTACTCTGTAGTGAACCAAAACCCCACTATTGTCATCGCCGCTTAGTTGCCGAATATCTGCAAATTAAGCTAGATAAGGTTATAAAAATTCATCATCTCTAGGTATAATTTATTTACAACTATTTGGAAGTACGGATTGGATTGATAATGACTACTTTTAATATCATTTGTCTCGCAAAATCTACAAAACTTCATGGAACTTGTATTGCAGGGATCAAAACTGATGGTTCAGGATGGCTACGTCCTGTATCTGATGGTGGAAATGGAGTTTTAGATGCAAAACATTACACTCTAGATAATGGACGTGAACCTAACCTTTTTGAAATAATACAAATTCCATGCCTTAAACATAAGCCAGAGTACCACCAACCAGAAAATTGGCTAATTAACCCAAATAAAACATGGACATTAGTAGGTAGTCCAACACTAAAGGAAGTTCAAGAACTTCTAAATCCAGAAATAGAAAAGTGTTATAATTCCCCACACCTTTTAGGGGATCAATCCGAGAAAATCTCTTATGAATCTCTAATAGAAACACCATCTAATTCTTCATTAGCTATAATAAAACCACGTAATCTTGAATGGAATATATCTAGTTATAAAAATAAAAAGAAAATAAAAGCTAAGTTTTTATTAGCTGGAATTCCTTATATATTACCAGTGACAGATCCTATTTGGAAATCCCAACTAGAAAATTTAGATGAAGGGACATATTCTTGTTCAAGAGTAATAGAAGAAAGAAAGATTGAAAATTTTAGTGCTGAACAATTTCTATTAACAATTAGCTTGAGTGAACCTTTTGTTCCTCAAGGTTATGATACAAAATTTTGTTATAAATTGGTTGTAGCAGTTACAAATGTTCTAGAGATTAAGAATCGTCTTGGATTTCTCTAATTGTAGGGACATACAACCCACATTCCTCACCTGTATCTGTCACAACTAGGAATTACTTAAAAATTTCCCTCAAAGTGGTTGAAATTAATACATTGGCACTCGCCAAAAAGGGTGTTAATACCCGATAATCAATTCTCAATAAGAAGCAATGTAACCAGACCCTGACAACTTTTTGGTCTGGTTACAACTACAAACTAAAGTTTTGTACTACTTGCCCTTTATGACACTCTTGCTAGATTTCCCCCAGGAACTAGCTCCAATTTAGTCTAAACTCCAGTAAAAAATATTTCAAGATGAAACAAATATTTCAGGGAAAAGTCTTTCACCTTCTTTAAATATCTGCTTAACTCTATAATCCAAAAAAGTTGTATATTGATCAATAGACCATAGATTTTCTTCTTTGGGTATTAGATGTTTTCCAATCACTTCAATATATTCTTTCATGTATTCTTCTGGAGGATCATCACCAATACTAGAATTAATATTTCTATTAATAAAAGTAATATTCCCTAAATTATTAAGAAGTGTGTCTTTTTCCTCTAAATCTTCTGTAGATAAATTTTCTTCTAAATAATCTTTGGGAAAGATATGATGTTTAGAAATGTCTTTCAATTCTGCGTTGCCAATTAAAGAAGAATTCCAATCTTCTGCATTATTTTTAGCTAAAATTAAGTATAAAATTAACAAGTAACCTTTACCGTCACCTCGTAAAATATTTATTTTTCTCCCATTTATAATATCACTCTCAGTTATTTTCCCTCGGTTACTTTTATTATTTCCAACTTTTTTAGTAAGTTCAGTAGGAAATATGATTGTATTACTTATCAGAGACAAATCTTCATCTAGCTTATTATCTG
Organism: uncultured cyanobacterium; assembly: GCA_963766435.1. Classification (GTDB taxonomy): domain Bacteria; phylum Cyanobacteriota; class Cyanobacteriia; order Cyanobacteriales; family Nostocaceae; genus CAVXZH01. Next base: position 671,247 of record CAVXZH010000005.1, on the reverse strand, counting down.
TATTAGAACTATAATGCCTATAAAAACTAGTAAGTATAAACCAATTAATAATACTTTTACTATTAAAAGAATCTAATTCTTCAAGTGAGTCTATTTTTGTTTTATAAAAAAAAGTTGCAATCACTATTAAAGGTATCTGAGAAGGTAAGAATTTAGCACTACTTAACTTTAGCTCTTTTTTAATAAACTCAACAGTTAATTCTAAAGCAATTTTGCAATCATTAAAAATGATATCAAGATTTTCTTCGCCTAAAGCTTGAATCTTTTCTAAATTTTTAGTAAATCGTTCTACTCTAGATATTTGACTTTGCTTTAAACTAAATTGATAAAAAGTAAATCTTATGATAAGCTGTAAATCAATTTTAAACTTTTCATCCATTTCATGATATAAACTATGAACTTTATTCTTTAAACTACCAGAAATAGAGCCAGCTAGGAAAGAGAGCATTAACTCTAGATTTCCCATAGTTACACCATATTTATTAACTCTTGTAAATGCTTCTGCCATTTCTTTGAATGTAGTTTCGTCTTCATTGTATGTTTCCATTAAATAAATTGGAACTCTATAATTTAATAATCCACCAAATTTTTCCTGCAACTGTTTTTTTAGAGATGGATCTTTTCCTTTTATAATACTATTTAATTCTTCAATATCAAACTGGCAAAAAGCTTTAATAATTCTTGCTACATCTATTCCTCTGTTAGAACTTTTAAAGAATTTGTTAGTAGTAGAGCTATATGAGATAGCCGTATTAAATCCTACTGTTTCGTTGTTTCTTTGGATTTTCCAATCTCTAAGGAGCAATAACAATGATGTTAGTCTTTGTTGTCCATCTATTACATACAACGTTTCAATTGATTTATTCGTTGTATCAACTAAAGGACGTGAAAACATATCAACTTCACGTTTTGAGGGTTTCCAAAGAATAATTGTACCTATAGGATAATTATTAATAACTGAATCAATTAAATTTTTAATATCATCTAAATCCCATACATACTCTCTCTGAAAAGATGGCAAATGATATTTGCCAGTTTCTACATCTTGAATGAATTGGCTTATAGTCATATTACTGACTTGCATAGATATTTTAGCCATTTAAAATCTCCAAAATTATTTAATAAATAAACGTCTATTACCATACTGAAATAGCAAGGGTAGTGCATCTAATTTACTATTGACATAGTTATTATACCCAAATTTTTCACCAAAATTCTCACAGTCTTCTAAAATCTAGATTCTGGTTGTTCACACTACATTTAGAGGATATTTGAAAAGTTATACGCTGAGTAACAAAAGTGATTAAGGTATAATATGTAATACGTAAATACTGAAAACACAACGAAATTATACATATTTTTTGCATTGTTGTAAATATAGTATACCTTGCAAAACGCAGGCGATCACTTGTAGGCATTTTTACCCCAATATCATCAAAACCTCGCCATTCAATTGTGCTTGTCCATCTACTACCATTAAATCAGTGTATGTTCCACACTTGTATTCGGGAATCCAAACGCGCAAATCGCTATTGTATAAGCGAAAATTGGTATCTCTGAGCAGAAATCCCCAGTAAATTAACAAGTTGCTGGCGATCGCACTATGAGCTTATGAACCTCCTGATACCAATATCCACCCAGTATGATCGAAAAATTAGAAGAAATAGATTAAAATTGATGTAGTAGGTAAGATATATGTTACAAATAATCCAAGGAATTTATAAAAACGGCAAAATTGAACTCGCTGAAACACCCCAGGGAATCACAGAAAGCCTAGTTTTCGTCACTTTCTTAGAACCCAAACCTACCCAATGGCCAGAAATGATCATGGAATATCAGGGTGTGGAAGAAAGTATCATCTTTGAATCATATCGAGAGGAATTGCTACCACCTAATGAAATAGAACTTTAATTATGGGTTATTTACTAGACACTTGCGTTATTAGTGATTCGATAGCACCAGCACGACCAAGTAATGCTTCCCAGAAATCGTCAGTCGGCTTTTAGAAATTAATCCGATGATAGACTTCAGACAGGGGGACTTGTACGTTTAAACTATGTAGTAATATCAACTGATCAAGATGATTATAAACTTGCCATTGCCAGCGATTATTGCTATCATCAAGTTTGTGATAATGCTCAATATAGGGTTCAGTTTGGCTAACCAGTAGATATTCGCAAAAGCTAGGAAGTGAGCGATATTTTCTAAATCTTTCACCTCGATCATAAGATTCAGTAGAGGGTGATAAAACTTCTACAATTACCAGAGGATTGAGAATTTCGTCAGTGCGATCGCCGTTCAATTGTGCTTGTCCATCTATTACCATTAAATCAGTGTAAGTTCCACAGTTGTATTCGGGAATCCAAACGCGCAAATCGCTATTGTATAAGCGAAAATTGGTATCTCTGAGCAGAAATCCCAAGTAAATTAACAAGTTGCTGGCGATCGCACTGTGGACTTCTGAACCTCCTGACATGGCTATAATCTCTCCATTGCGGTATTCGTGACGAATATCGGCTGTCTCCTCCATTCCTCGGTATTCCTCAAGGGTCAAGCGAGTTTTTGTTATATCCTGGGTAATATTGGGGGGATTGGTTTGAGTAATAACCACGTTCAAACCTCCTAAACAATTAGGGATAAATTAAAATCTTACCACTATATTAGTCCAATATTATATAGCGTTTCCCAGTCTAATGAAGTACACACCAATTTATTCACTGTTCCCTGTTCCCTGTTCCCTGTTCCCTAACACGAAAAAACTTTGTACCTCACTAGCATGGGAAGGGCTATATAATATGGATGGGGATTGCTTAAAATAGTCGCTCTCAAACCAGTAGCAATAAAATGACTACAATCATTGACATAAAAACTCTATACGAATCCGATTATCTGAAATGGTTAGGAGAAACTATTAAATCTCTCAAAAATGGTCAGTTAACACAAATTGACTATGAAAATTTAATAGAAGAGTTAGAAGAATTGGCTAAAAATGAAAAAAGACGAGTAAGAACTCTATTAGAACAAATTATTAGACATTTATTGCTTTATCAATACTGGGATTTAGAGAAGCAAAGAAATGCTAATCATTGGGTCGCAGAAATTACTAGTTTTAGAAATCAGTTAAATGAAGATTTAACTGCGGATTTACGCAACCATTTAGAGGATAATTTTAGCACGATTTATAATCATGCATTGGATTATGTCAAGGCCAAAACCAGTTTAACAAACTTACCTGAGATATGTCACTATACTTTAGAGCAGATTTTGGATAAGAATTGGTTATCTTGACCATAACTTTGCTAATTTAAGAAACATGCGCTAAAGCGCAACTACGAACCTAAAGCTGTAGATTGTTCATAAACCTTCTTCAAAGTATTCACATCTCGCACAGAAATAAATGCCGGTTTACGAACTTGAGAAAAATAAAGTGCATCAGTCTCTAACTGACTATGACCCCAAATTCCCAATGCATGACCTAAGTTCATGACGTGCTGCTGATAGCACATAATCACCCGTTTGACTAGGACTCAATAAAATAGTCAACCGGTGAAATAAAATATTATTTTTAGTATATAACTCATAACTGGTTTAAGCCGAACGCGCACGAGGAATTTTACCATCATTGCGAAATCTGAAGTGGTGGTGCTTTTCGCATAATTGCTAATATCCGCAATCTCTGATTTTTCCACTACCTGTAAAGGTAAATAAATATTCCATTCCTGCACTGCTTGCTAAAACACTATTCACCCATACTTGCGATTGTTTTTCATTAATACTCCCGTTGGTGTTTCTACTCTTCACCTTCACCGGGAAATTGTGACCAAATTAAATAACCAACTTTCGTGGGTTTCATTTGATCAAAATAATCTCCACTATTGGTTTTATCTTGCCATTTCGCTAATGTGGATGGTAAAGGATGGGGTTTTGGATGGGAATGATGTGAGGGAGAATTGCGTAGTGAGCTTGAAATTCAGTAAAAATAACTAACAGCCCTGTACTTATAGCTAAAGTCAGGACTGTAATAACTTCGCCAAAATGTTGAATTTTTGGTAATGTTTCGACATTAGTCTGGAAATAATCCAATATTTGGGCAACCAATAGCACTTAATACCACTGTTAAACCCATAAAAATACTACTAATGCCCAAGTAACTCGATTTAAAGTATTTTCTGCACTTTTGGTACTGCTAAATAATTGCGCTTGTCCACCAATGGCACCAATACCATCTCCTTTAGGGCTATGTAGTAATACTAGAATAATTAAACCTAGGGCGGAAAATGCCCAAATACCTTGCACGATGTTATTAATTGTCATAAGTAATTCAAAAATCCCAATTCAAAATTTGGTTATCCGGTGTTGAAAAAGCAGTTAACCATATTATAGTTAACTTTTTATTCCTTTTACAATCCTACTTGCACAGGAGTACTAGTTAGTTGTAAGTCATATTCTGCGACTTTTAAAGCAATCGCCCTGTCATTTCTGATGGTTGAGGTATTTGTAAAATATCCAGAATAGTGGGGGCAATGTCGGCTAACTTGCCATTGTTTCGTAATTCGACATTTGTCCCATATCCAGGTATTTTGACTTTTTCCCCTTCTACCAAAATCAAGGGAACGGGTTGGTCGTGTGCGCCGTCCAGGGATTACCTTCTTCATCTAGCATATACTCGGCATTGCCGTGGTCAGCAGTAATAATTGCTGTACCACCAGCTTTACCAATGCTTTCGATTAGGCGACCTAACACATTTGATCTACTGCTTCAATCGCTGTACATTAGTCTCGGCTATTTGTCCAGTATGCCCTACCATATCTGGGTTGGCATAGTTCATGACAATGAGGGAGTAAATGCCCTTTTTAATGGCAGCGATCGCTACATCTGTCACTGCTGTGGCTGACATCGCCGGAGCTTGGTCATAAGTCGCAACCATTGGGCTACTGACTAATTCCCGGTCTTCTCCCTCACAAGGTTCTTCTAAGTCCCCCATTAAAGAAATAGGTGACATGGGCATATTTCTCAGTTTCCGCAGTCCGAAACTGTTTTAAACCATGATTAGCGATAACTTCCCCCAGAATATTACTCAGATTTTGCGGTGCAAAGGCCACAGAAACAGGTAATTCTGAATCGTATTGGGTAAAAGTCACGAAAGACAATGGCTGAATTTGCTTCTCTCGAAAAACCGTCAAAATTGCTACTGACAAAGGCTTGAGTTAATTGTCTAGCTCGGTCAGGACGGAAATTGAAAAATATTACCCCATCTCCTGGTGCTACCGCTCCTGGGGCTAAACGCACTGGGAGCACAAATTCATCATTTAATCCTTCGGCATAAGATGCTTGCAAGACTGATACAGCGGTGAGTCCATTACCTGCACTATCTTCAGTCATGACCTCGATATGCACGTTGGACTCGATCCCAACGGTGATCGCGATCCATCGCATAGTAACGACCGCTAATGGTAACAATTTTACCCATGCCAACCTGGTCTATGTAATCTTGCAATTGCTGGATTCCTTTGACACCCTCTACTGGGTGCGGTGTCACGACCATCAGTAATGGCGTGAATACAAACTTGTGAAAGTCGCTGTTCTTTGCTAAGTCAAGTAGTCCAAATAGATGGGTGAGATGGGAATGTACCCCTCCCTCAGAACAAAGCCCTACTAGATGTAACTTGCCATTGCCGAACGCGAACTTCTTGGCAAATTTTGACAAGTGCTGGGTTGGCGGCTAATAGAACCGTCTTCTACTGCATCTGAGATGCGTACCAATTCTTGGGGTACAACTCTTCCAGCGCCAATGTTCAAATGACCAACTTCCGAGTTGCCCATTTGACCTTCTGGCAACCCTACGGCTTTTCCTGATGTGCGAATGAGGGTGTGGGGATACGCTGCCCATAAACTGCTCCATTATCGGAGTTTTAGCAGCAGCAATTGCATTTCCTCGCTGTTTCCTCACAATAGCCCCATCCATCTAGAATGACTAGCACCACAGGCGCAACAGGTGCTTTGGTCATAGTAAAATTGCCCTTTACTTCTTGTAATACCCGAATGATACCATTGCTCACCACTATCGCAAGTGAATTTCTGCTTATCTTTAAGTGATGGGAAGGTAGAAGAGGCAGGGGAGCAGGGTGCAGGGTGCAGGGGGGAGAGGAAGATAGGTGATGGGGAGGTGGGGTGATGGGGAGGTGGGGAGAATATCTTTTTAATTCTCTTTCTCCTCTGCCCCTCTGCCCCTCTGCTCCCTCTGCCCCTCTGCCCCTCTGCCCCTCTGCTCCTCTACCCCTCTGCCCCCTGACTATTTACCTTTCGCAGCAGCTTTACCGGCTTTAGCGGCTTTTTTAGCGGCTTTTTCAGCAGCTATGGCTGCTAATTTGGCTTGCTCTTTTTCTTCGGCAATCTTCTGGAGATAGTAATGATAATCTCCTAAATAAACACGGAAATCTCCATCCCGAATTTCGACAATTTTATTAGCTATTTGGGAAATAAAATAACGATCATGGGAAACTACAATGGCTGTACCATCATAGTTCTGTAAAGCTTCTTCCATCATCTCTTTCGCGGGAATATCTAAGTGGTTTGTCGGCTCATCTAGAATAATTAAATTCGCTGGACGTAAGAGCATTTTTGCTAAAGCTAATCGAGCTTTTTCTCCACCACTTAAGGCGCCAACTTTTTTAAATACCGTGTCTCCAGTAAATAAAAATCTTCCTAAGAGTGTACGGACTTCTTCATTTTTCCAGTCCGGGACTTCATCATGGATGGTTTCCATGACGGTTTTATTTAAATCTAAAGCTTCGGCTTGATTTTGCTCAAAGTAACCAGGAATCACATTGTGTTCTCCCAATTCAACAGTGCCTTCCGATGGGTGGTTCCAATCCCATAATCATCCGCAACAGTGTCGATTTTCCTGCACCATTGGGACCTAAGAAAGCAATGCGATCGCCTCTTTCAATTAATAGATTTGCAGCTAAAAATAAAATCTTATCACCATAAATATGGGTCAAATCCTTAATTTGCACTACTTCCCGTCCACTGCGGGGTGCAGGAGGAAAACGGAAATGTAAGGTTCTGACTCCACCAGTAGGTGCTTCAATACGTTCAATTTTATCTAGTTGTTTTTCTCGGCTTTTCGCTTGGGTACTGCGGGTAGCACTAGCGCGGAATCTATCCACAAAGGCCTGTTGTTTTTCTAATTCTTTTTGCTGACGTTCGTAAGCGTTCAGTTGTGCTGATTGATTTTCGGCTTTTTGTTGTAGGTAAGATGAGTAATTACCTAGATAGGAACTAGAAACACCACGTTCGGTTTCTACAATTTGGTTGCAGAGTCGGTCTAGAAATTCCCGGTCATGGGAAACAATCACCATTGGGGTAATTAAACCTCTCAGGTAATTTTCTAACCATTCAATGGTTTCTAAATCTAAATGGTTTGTCGGTTCATCCAGCAGTAATAAGTCAGGTTTTTGCAACAAAATTTTACCTAAACTCATCCGCATTTGCCAACCACCACTAAAGGCACTGACTAGGCGATCGCCATCTTCTAGCTGAAAACCCATTTCTGGTAATATCTTACCAATGCGGGCATCTAGACCATAACCATCCAAAGCTTCAAATTGTCGCTGTAAGCGGTCTAACTGGTGAATCAGTTCATCTAATTGTTCAGGAGTAGCCGTTTCCATGTCGCGGGTGACTTGGTTAATCGACTTTTGCACTGTGTTGGCTTCTTTAAAGACAGTCCAAAATTCTTCGGTCACGGTGCGGGTGGGGTCTACTTCAAATTCTTGATTGAGATAAGCTATATGTAGACTGGAAGGACGGATGATTTCGCCAGAGGTAGGTTCCATTTCCCCAGAGATAATTTTCAGTTGGGTGGACTTTCCTGCACCGTTGACACCGACTAAACCAATGCGATCGCCTGGCTTGACTTCCCAATTAATATCTTTGAGAACTTCGCCTGTGGGATAAATTTTACTGATATGTTCAAGTCGCAGCATGAAGTGTCTCTCAAGTAGGGGGTAGGTAGTTGGGGAATTACTAACGCTCTTTCCAAATCTTAACAAAATTTAACTACAAAGTCGCTAGTACTCAGGGAATTAAAAAATCAACTACCTGAGTGTAAATCTTCTTGCATCACTCCCGGTATTAATTTTCTGCTACTTACTTTACTGACGCTAGAATTAAAAAACAGTACTTTTTAACTATTTCCTGGAGAATTAAGAGATTGCTGCTGCATTATCTGCTTTATTTCTTCCACATTTAAACCTGATTCTGCGGCTATTTGCTCTATGTTTAAACCTACTGCCAGCATTACTGGTATTAATTTTAACGCCATTGTATACTCACCTTCTTGATAGGCTTCCTGATAAACTCGCGTTTTTTTCAAATCACTTAATCCAAACATCCTTTCTACCTCTTGTCTGCTCATGGTGGGGAATTTGTAAAACAAGATAGTTTCTATCAATTGTAACAATTCTGCTTGAGAGATACTACTAAAAGTATTTTGCTGGATTCTATCTATTAATTCTCTAGCGGCTACAATTGCTTTATCTTCATCCTCAATTACTAATTTAATCGTAGCAATACCAATCGGTAAAGATGCATCTTCACCTAATTCATCCAAATAAATACGCTTAATACGCTGACTATCAAAAAATTCTTGATAATGTTCAATGCTTTCTGTATCTAAACTTCGATTGGGGAAGATAACCACAGCACGCCAATTATATTTTGGTTTATTTTGGCGTAAATATAGACAAGTTTCACTCACCAGTCGTGAGTAAATTTCCTTATCAGTTTGAAACTGTACCTCTACAAAATAAATGGGGTCGTTTTTTACTTCTGTAGGTAGAAAAACACCATCAATTCTAAATGCTGTTTGTTTGACTTCCACCGAAGAAAAATTATAAAGGCTGGCTGTTTCTGGCGAATTACCGATAAGTTCAAAGAAGATACTAGGAAATTCTTTAAATAACCGATAGAATATGCTATCTGTTTGCACAGTTAATTTTTAACGTAGTTACTAACAGTCAAGCTTAAAGGACAATAGAATTTAGTTCAACATGAAAATTAGTATTGATGTAGATATCAGGATTTTTGCTGCCTTAAAATAACTGTAGCATAAACGGATGGGGCTTTTTTAGACTTATCTAAAACGTATCATAATCAAATTTTATCATAAGGGATAAAATTATTATCTAAGCTTATTTTAGATTTTAGACAGGTTTTTTGGTAAATAAATTTGAAAATATAAGTGTTTTTACTATATTTTATGGACAAACTTACATAGTAATCTCATAGCATCTGCACAGGTAAATAGGTATAAAACCAGGAAGCTTTCAAAATGTACAAATCTATTAATCTTGATCAACTAAGAGAAAAATCTACTAAAGAATCTCTGAAAATACCATTCCAGCATCAGGTTGAGGCATTCTCAGCCCTTAATAACACATTTAATATTAATAATGGACAACCAAGTAGTGGAATATTAGTTCTTCCTACAGGTGCAGGTAAAACATTTACGGCTGTTAGATGGTTATCTAACTATGTTATATCTAAAAACATTAAGATACTTTGGCTAGCTCCTTCATTTTATTTATTAGATCAAGCATTTGATACGTTTGAAAAAAATGCTACAGATATTCCAGATTCCAGGAAAACATTAAATGTTCGATGCGTTTCTAGTAATCCTTCTCATGCTAAACCTTCAGAAATAAAATTGACTGATGATATCGTCATTATGACAATACAAACAGCCATCAAGAATTTACATACTAATGCTATAGACAATTTTGGTAATAAGTTTGAGACAGCGTTTAGAAAATTTATTAATAACTGTAAACAAACCGGACTTTTTGTAGTCGTTGATGAAGCTCATCATTCACCTGCTTACGGTTGCAGAAATTTATTAATTAGCGAAAAAGACCCTGATTTAGGACTGAAAAAATTAGTCCCTAAATTACATTTACTTGGTTTAACAGCTACACCAACTTATACAGATAAGTTAAGAAGAGGTTGGTTATGGAAAATATTTGAAAATGGAATTATTTATGAAGCTGATAAAGCTAAATTGATAGCGCAGAAAATATTGGCTAGACCTAATTATATTCAAGTCTCAACTGGGAAAGAAATAGAAGTTGATGATGGATTGTATAACCGATTAATTAAACAACATCAAGACCTGCCAGAATCAATTATTGAAATGCTAGCAGCAGACGAAAAAAGAAATAATTTAATCGTAAATACTTATCTAGAAAATAAAAAAACTTATGGTAAAACGATTATTTTTGCTGACCGATGGTTTCAATGTGTTTATATAAAACAAAAACTCATTGAAAAAGGCATTAAAGCAGATGCAATTTATTCACATATTGATGCTGATCCAGGTTCAGCAGAAGCACGAAATAAACGTACTCAGGATGAGAATGGTAAAATATTGGAAAGATTTAAGACCGGGAAAGATGAACATGGAAATAATGTAGAACTTGATGTTTTAATTAATGTAAGAATGTTAACGGAAGGTGCTGATGTTCCTAATGTTCAGACGGTATTTATTACTCGTCAAACCACAAGCTCTATTTTGATGACTCAAATGATTGGTAGAGCATTACGAGGTGAAAAAGTAGGAGGTAGTGATGAAGCAAATGTTGTTTTATTTTTCGATGACTGGAAACGTTTAATTGATTGGCCTAACCCAATAGATGGTGGTACCCTCGATACAGATAAAGTAGTCACACCTGTATATCCTCTTGAATATATTTCCATTCGTCTAGTTGAGGAATTATCAAAGTCAATTGAGAGTGGTGGAGTTGAGCATATACCCATATTTTCTAAAATTTTTCCTACTGGTTGGTATAAAACTGAGATTGTCTATGCCAGTACTGATAATACTAACGAATCAATGGAAGTATTTACTGAATTTATCATGGTCTATGAACATACAATAAATAAATTTAGTAATTTTATTAACTCAATTATTTCAAGAGACTTACCAGATGAATGGTCTAAAGAATATCTTGATGATGATTGGATGCAACCTCAAGTTAAACAATGGATAGAAATGTATTTTGACTACGAGACTGATAATTTCGGTGAAAAACTTGGTTCCGATTTAACTAAGATTGTTAGACATATTGCTCAAAATCAATCTGCACCTCTATATCATTCATTTGATCATAGAGAAACCTATGACTTAGATAAAATGGCTCAAAAAGTTATTGATCTTCCAACTCGCGCATTACGTGATTATATAAACCACGAATTTTCCAAACCTGGAACATTATGGAAAACTTTTTATAAAACACCAGTTCGTTTGATAACTGCTGTTCAATCGGCTATGAATAGGTTAATTGATATGGAACCAGATGGAGTTACTGGAGGATCTGTCATTATCGTTGAACGAAGAAAAAAGGAACTCACCGAAGCAGAAAAAAAACAAATAATAATACGGGATGGTTCTGCTTGTCTATGTTGTGGGGGAACAGGTAAAGGAGTAAAATTACAAATTGATCATATTGTTTCAGTCGCTATGGGTGGTGAAACATCGTCAGATAATTCACAAACACTTTGCAGTATTTGCAATAGAGATAAAGGCATTAATGAATTAAATTTCCGTTTCAATGCAACACAATTAAATCGTCCAAAAACTTTAAATTTATCACTACCATATCAAGATAATGATGTTACAAGGGTGATGAAAAGAATTATCAATTTCTTTTATCACTGCAAAGCAGTTTGTCAATTTAATTGGCATAAAAACAAAAATGGAAAACATTACTCAACGTGGGAAATTAGTTTGTATGCTGGTAATAATCCTGAATGGTTACTTCAACATAAAACCGAACTTCTGAATTTTATTCAAAATCAACTTGGTTATGAGCATTGTGCAAAATATCAATGTTACCACACCCGATAAAAAATAGATTCAAAGTTTGCTAGCATTCTCAATATATTTTGATTATACAGATTGATTTAGAAAAATAAATCAATCTGTATAATGATATGATATCTAAGGAATTAACCAAAAGTGAAAACACTGTAATTGCAGCAATTAGTAAATCATTACTTCCTATAGGAGTACCTTTAGCAGCTAAATTACTGCGAATTTCCCCATAACTTAGAGCAGTTTTATCGTCAAATGCTAAAGAAATAAAACGATTCAAAAATTCTTGCTGTTTTGCTAAAGTTCTAGATGGGTTATTTGTTCTCATTGCACCATAAAATAACTCGGCTTTCACGATTGAGCAAACCACTATATCTATATCTGATATGGTTGTAAAACGTCGAATAATATTTTCAGAACGTTGATTCAGATATAATCAAGCTGTAGAATGATATGCGATCGCCTATAACTAGCATTATTCTCGTGTATTTATTTACTCAGAACTTAAACTTCTATTTTCTATTCACATGAAAGCAAGAAAGTCCCAACGGAGTATACCATCACAATATACAACAAAAGTCAATACCTCTTATCAATCCTTGGAGTGAACTATTCACGTTAAATTGTAAATAATTATTACAAATTTATTGAGAATATTCTCAATAATCTTGCGAATAGAACTATTTTGTTGAGAAAAATATCGTATTGTCACAATTTCCCAAAATTCATATTTAAAAAACTTATATTTAGAAAAATTAAGCTAATTTAGAAAAAATGCTTTCCAATACTGTTCGGTTAAACAGCGAACTCGATGTAGTATTGTAACTCCAGCTATGGTTAAGATTTATTTTGTAATCATTGTTCTAAATCAGCCAGAGTAGGAAAATCTAGTCATGCTTCTGCCAATTCTTCTAAGTGTTCAACAGGTAATTTATGAATTTGCTGGATTAATGGGGGATTCATCTCACCTATAGGTCGATTAAGTTGACAAATAATTCCTTTCTGCTCAACTATTAATTCACCTTCTTATTTATCCTCTTGTTTACCTCTTTCAATTTTTTTTGTTCCCATTCTATATAAGCTACGGAGTAAACGCATGATTAAAGGTGATTCAACACCTTTACAATTAACAAAGGTAATTGCTGCTATCGAAACTGAAAACATGACTAATAAAGGAATTTTTATTGCTTTTGTTATTATAGGTTTATGGGCAAGCTCTTTAACTGTATTGTTTTCATTAGATACTTCTAAGATTCAGATTTTATTGATAGTGCTAGCTATAATTTGGCAGAAATTCTTATATACAGGATTATTTATTACTGCTCATGATGCTATGCATGGGATTGTTTTTGCTAAAAATCCCCAAATCAATGCTTGGATAGGTAAGACATCTGTAATACTGTATGCGCTATTCTCCTATAAAAACTTAATAGAAAAACATTGTTTACACCACCAATATCCTGGAACTGAAAACTAATCCAGATTTCGACGATAATCAACACCAAAATGTCTTTACTTGGTATTTTAAATTTATGAAGTCTTACTGGGATTGGCGACAGATTGTGGGATTGACATTGACTTTTCATTTTTCACATCATGTATTCCATATATCCTACATCAATCTGATGTTGTTCTGGCTTATACCCTCTATTTTGAGTTCCATACAATTATTCTATTTTGGTACATTTCTACCACATAAAAGGCTGGAAGGAGGATATACAAATTTGCATTGCACACAAAGTATTCCATTACCTATTTTTTGGTCGTTTCTAGCTTGCTACCATTTTGGTTATCACAAAGAACATCATGAATATCCCCATATACCCTGGTGGAGATTACCGGATGTTTATACCCAATCAAAAAACATTAAACTTAATGCAGTTAACTACCTATTCGATACTGAAACCTGTGTATAGGATTACTGATATTGCTTTTAAATTCTAATTTCATATTAAATCTGTGGAGCAGGCATCTTGCCTGCCCTGTCTTCAATCGCAGGTAAAATGCTTGCTCCACATAAAAAAAACGAAGTTAACCACTTATTTCCTGGTTAACTGGTTCAACTTTACAAAAGCGTACACAAATTATTTTTCAAATATGCTGTTATTCATCTGAACTTAAAAATATGTGGAGTTTCATTTTGGATTTATACCGATTGAAATGGGAACCTAGACGTGGTTGGCTTTTGAGAGAACTCCAACCAGAATTTTGGGAAGGTCGCATAGAGTCTTTAAGGATGAAGAAAACACAGAATCAAATCCAAATTCCGCAGATGTTTTTTAAAATCTAGGAGATGTATTAATGCAATGGCTTAACTACGCTAGCACTGAATTATCTATGAAATCACTATCTGATGAACAAGTTCTAGCCATATGCGATTTGCAAATGGAACCTAAACAACAAGAGGTTTTCAGTGATCTATTAGCAGGTCAGCAGGAAGGACAATTGAATGATATAGAAATTTATCAACTAGATGAACTCATGCAGGTTTACAGACGTGGTTTAGTCCATAAAGCCGGAGCGTTAAAAGTAGCTGTTGAACGTGGTTTGAAACCAGCTATTAACATCTGACTGAATATCACTAACTTATTTTCCCGAAAAATCCATTTCGGCAACAAAAATTAATCTAAATCTACTATTGACACAATTCTTATAATAAACATAAGATAAAAAAGGCTAAGAAAAAAGCGGGTTAACCGCCTATTAAGTGGTTAACCCGTCGAGCTTTGGGAACGCGCATAAGAGAAATGTTACTGCAATACCAACTTAACATTAGCATTTTGCAAACCGCGCTGTTTTACTTCAGCCAAAGTTTTGTTAACGGCATACTTTTGGTTGATGGAGTTAATCAACTCAGTTTGATTGTGTTTCTTAGCAACACCCCAGAGGTCAGCAATCAAATCAAAAGAACCATCACTATTAGCGAGACCAACCTAAATCGTACTCACCTTCGAATACAGCAACGATGTCAGAACGTACACGCTGACCATTATAACCACGAACATCAGCTTCAGTCTTTACGCTGATGCCTAAATCGCGCAAAGAAGACTTGAGAATTTCGGCATCGGTGATTTTGGTACGCAGAGTGCTAAAATGAGACATTTGGGTTTCCTCCAATAAGAAGATTGATGAGAAAAACAACAACGGTTTCTTTTCAACGAAGCCGCTAATTTAAAGGGAGCGGCTTTTTTTCATAACTGCTAGCTTAATGTTAGCTAACCTTTCCCCCTGTTGGATAGCAGAGGAAAGCTTTTAAAACTCCATTCGCTGATATTCAGCGACGGAGGCTGCGGCAGGTCGCGCTCGCTGTCTAGCCCAGTCTCTTAAGGCTGTGACCTGTTCTTGCATCGTTCGTGACAGCGGCAAAGTTGACTTTAATGCAGCAATAATATCTAATTGGGTAAACTCCCGATCTTGGGCGAAAGCTTCATACATTGCCGCAATAATCGCTTGTTCAATTTCTGCTCCCGAAAAACCATCGGACACTTTTGCTAGTTGTTCTAGATCAAATCTAGCAATATCTTCTCGGCGTTTTGTCAGGTGAATTTGAAAATATCCTGACGTTCTTCTGGTGTGGGTAAGTCCACAAAGAAAATTTCATCAAAGCGACCTTTCCTCAAAAACTCGCCAGGTAATCGTTCTACTCGGTTGGCTGTCGCCATTACAAACACTGGAGATTTCTTTTCCTGCATCCAGGTCAAGAAAGAACCAAATATTCGGCTGGAAGTTCCCCCGTCAGAATCGCCAGAACCACGCACTACCCGCAAAGGATTTATCCAATTCATCAATAAACAGAATCGTGGGGGAAATAGATTCTGCTGTTTTCAGAGCGTTACGGAGATTAGCTTCACTTCGACCCACCATTGAGCCGTCGTAAACCCTCCCCATATCCAATCGCAGAATTGGTAAACCCCAAAGACGGGAAGTAGTTTTGGCAATCAGTGATTTACCACAACCAGGAACACCGAGAATTAACATCCCTTTCGGTTGGGGTAAGCCGTATTCTCTCGCTCTTTCTGTAAAAGCATTAGAGCGTTGTGTTGAGCCAGCGTTTTCAGTTCCTCCAAACCACCAACAGCATCAATAGTTTCATCTTCTTCGATGTATTCCAAGATACCGTTACGACGAATTAGTTGCTTTTTCTCAGATAGAACAATATCAACTTCATCTTCCGTCAGTCGTCCAGTTGTTACCTGTGCTTTGCGGTATACTTTCTCAGCTTCATCTTTGGTTAAACCTAAAGCAGCTCTGAGCAGTTTTTCTCTCGCCTCGGTTGTTAACCGTCCGTCCCCGATTTTGCTCTAGATGCGTGAGTTAAAACTTTATTTAACTCAGCCATATCTGGCAATTGAAAATCTAGAACCACTACTTCTTTCTCCAGTTCAATCGGAACTTGTTGCATGGGTGACATCAGGATGATGTTCTTTTGCGTTCCCTTAAAACTGGCGATCGCATCCCGTAAGCGAACTAGTTGTTGCTGGCGCATCAATAAACGGATGTAAATCTTTAAGTATAAATATACCAGGTTCTTTCTGGCGAATAATCCACTCAATGGCCGCTTCTGGGAGAAACGGTATTATGTTGGGTTATATTACGGGGTTGACCGTACTCCACGATACCGTGAGTAACTGTCCAAACGTATACTCGACGTTGCGGCTTTAATACTTGAGCAATTTCGAAATTGCTTGCTCTGCCCGCTCTTCCTCGGAGGTCACAAGGTAGATTAAAGGGTATTGAGCTTGAATTAAAATATTGAGCTCTTCTTTCATACTTATCGACCTATCGAGTGACCATTAGAGACAGTAAAGCCATCGCTTTTAATTAAAGGCAACAGAATTACAAATTACTCATTTATAATTCCTAACTAACAGGGAACCAATTCTTCCTCACCCTTGGGATGGGTTTCACTGGTTTTGATTTCGTCAATGGATAGATGCTCTTGACCAATTATTCCGACTTGGTTTCCGAGAGAGACCAATTCCCCGTCACGCAAGACTAATGAACTCTCACAAGTTGGACAGGAATAAACTCGATGAGTTCGTCCAAAAGTAGATGCTTCGACCTCCTCAACGATTTCGGCATTGCTGAGGTAGAAAACAAAGCCAGTTCCGCAAGTTCTGACATTGGTTCTGAATCGACTGCTGAACGAATTTTTAGTCTTTTGTGCAGTTCTGGCGACAAATACAAAGTAACCTTTTGCTTCGCTTGCATATAAATTTATAACGGTCTTACCCGGGTATGTAAACACTCTATCCACTTCCCCATCGGTTGTCAAGACGGTAAAGCGTTTTGACGTTGATTTTGTTACATTTGTTTACAATTGACTTTGGGTTACTATTTGCAATAGTGCTGATTGACAAGTGGGGAGTTAGGAGTGGGGAGTCAGGGAAAAAGCCGTAAATTCAGGCGCACCATTGATGCGATCACCTTGAGTATGAGTATTGCCATTATTTTCTGGGGATGCAGTGTGACTCGGATAATGACCCCGGAATCAGGATGGAAAACTTATAGTAATTCTCGTTATGGCTTTGAGTTTCCCTATCCTAGTCACTGGACGATTATCGCTACACCAGAAAATGCGGATGGGATTGCCTTTGTATCTCCAGATGACCAATATATACAGATTAGAAGTTGGGCAAGTCATCAATTACCAGAGCAAAACTTAGGAATCAAGAGAAAAGTCAACTTTAATTTTCAAACAGCCCAAGGTGTTCCTGGGGTAATGGTTGTAGATGTTGGTCAACAACTAACTTCTATGCAATTAACCGTAAACAAGAGTAATTTAAAGTACCAGCTATATACCCAAAGTGACAACCAGAAATTTCCCAAATACTATCGGTTGTTTTACTACATTGCCCAACAGTACAGAATTCAAAATGCAAAATACCCTACGGGAAGGTAAACCTACAAAATTCAAAATTAAAGAATGGTGTTAAGGCGTTGAGTAATTCACTCCCCACCTCCCCACCTCCCCACCTCCCCACCTTGCATATTGATATATCAGAATAATGATTGAGAAGGGACATAAACCTGATAAATTTAGCTATCAGCGAGTAAAAATGGTGAAGGTCAATAACTCACGGCTGAAGCCACTGAGAGCTATGTAAGAAACAAATCTTACGTGTTTGACTAGCCCATCGAGACTAATCCTGATACGCACTTCCAAATACTTCCCCAGTTTGGATTATCTGCAAGACTTTTTGTTAAGTCGTTGGGTTATGCCAAGACATTTTGGATTAGTTGGGCGTTAGCGTAGCGTTAGCGACGCAGGAGCGTCGGGGACTTCAACAGGTTTGCTGGTTCCTGGGATTATATCCATTCAAAACCAGTATTTTCAATTTCCACTGCGGTTAAAACCGCTCGTTTCGCTTCTCTCTCAGTACTAAAGTAACTGAGTTTCCCGCATACCGAATGTTTCTATGAAAGTCTTGGTTATTGGTGGTGATGGGTATTGTGGTTGGGCAACCGCACTTTACCTTTCCAATCGAGGTTATGATGTTGGAATTTTAGATAGTTTGGTGCGACGACATTGGGATCATGAATTGGGTGTGGAAACTCTTACCCCGATCGCACCAATTCACCAACGTATCCAGCGCTGGCAAGATTTAACCGGTAAATCTATTGAACTGTTCATTGGTGATATTACGAATTACGAATTTCTCACCAAAACCCTACATCAATTTCAGCCAAATGCTATAGTACATTTTGGTGAACAGCGTTCAGCGCCGTTTTCGATGATTGACCGTGAACACGCAGTTTTCACTCAGGTAAATAATGTAGTCGGTACTTTGAACTTGTTGTATGCCATGCGGGAAGATTTCCCAGATTGCCATTTGGTAAAATTGGGAACAATGGGTGAATATGGTACACCTAATATCGACATTGAAGAAGGTTATATTACGATTGAACACAACGGGCGCAAAGATACTTTACCCTATCCTAAGCAGCCTGGTTCAATGTATCACTTGAGTAAAGTCCATGATAGCCATAATATTCACTTTGCTTGCCGAATTTGGGGTTTACGGGCTACTGATTTAAATCAAGGGATGGTTTATGGCGTCTTAACCGAAGAAACGGGGATGGACGAATTATTAATTAACCGACTTGATTATGATGGTGTATTTGGTACAGCATTAAACCGCTTCTGTATTCAAGCTGCGATTGGTCATCCTTTGACTGTTTATGGTAAAGGTGGACAAACTCGCGGATTCTTGGATATTCGGGATACAGTTCGATGTGTGGAACTAGCGATCGCTAATCCTGCTGAACCGGGAGAATTTCGTGTATTTAACCAATTTACCGAACATTCAGTGTCGGTGACTTGGCTAAATGGTGAAAAAAGCTGGAAGTGGAATGGGATTAAAGTGGAAATCAATAACTTAGATAATCCCAGAGTTGAAAAAGAAGAACATTACTTTAATGCTAAAAATACCAAATTACTTGATTTAGGATTACACCCCATTATCTCTCTGATTCTCTGCTCGATTCTCTCTTAAATTTTGCCATCAAGTATGAGAAACGAGTTGATAGCAAACAAATTCTGCCCAAAGTCTCTTGGCATAGAAATTAGATTAAAATTAAAATTCAAAATTAATTAAATGATTTGAATCTTAATTATTTTGAATAGAAATTTTGAACACAGTTCCTATCCATAATTTTTTTTCTGCAACAGGGAATAGGAAATAGGAAAAATTATTCCGTATTCCCTATTCCCTATCCTCTACCCCTGCTACCTGTTCCCTGCTGCGTTTATGAGAATTGCCTTATTCACGGAAACTTTTCTACCCAAAGTTGATGGCATTGTCACCCGCTTACGTCATACTGTTGATCATCTGCAACGTCATGGCAATCAAGTGTTAGTAATTGCTCCAGAAGGGGGTATTACTGAATATAAGGGAGCGAAAGTTTATGGGGTTAGTGGATTTCCACTTCCATTATATCCAGAATTAAAAATGGCACTACCTCGACCAGCCATTGGTTATGCCTTAGAAGAGTTTCAACCAGATATTATTCATGTTGTTAATCCAGCAGTTTTAGGATTATCAGGGATTTTTTATAGTAAAACCATGAAAATTCCCTTAGTGGCTTCCTACCATACCCATTTACCCCAATATCTTCAACATTATGGTTTAGGAATATTAGAAGGATTGCTTTGGGAATTACTGAAAGCGGGACATAATCAAGCTGTGTTAAATTTATGTACTTCCACAGCCATGGCAGGAAGAACTGACAGCAACATGGGATTGAAAGGGTAGATGTATGGCAACGGGGGGTAGATACAGAATTATTTCATCCAGATTTAGTTAGTCAACAAATGCGAGAGCGTCTTTCCCAAAATCATCCAGAAAGTCCTTTATTGCTTTATGTAGGACGTCTATCTGCGGAAAAAGAAATTGAACGGATTAAACCAATCTTAGAAGCTATTCCTGATGCCAGATTAGCCTTAGTGGGAGATGTCCCACACCGTCAAAACCTGGAAAAACACTTTGCTGGGTACGAATACCCATTTTGTGGGATATCTAATGGGACAAGAATTAGGTTCAGCTTTTGCTAGTGCTGATGCCTTTATTTTTCCTTCCCGCACCGAAACTTTAGGATTAGTATTATTAGAAGCAATGGCAGCAGGATGTCCAGTTGTCGCAGCTCGTTCTGGGGGAATTCCGGATATTGTCACCGATGGGGTCAATGGATATCTTTTTGAACCTTCTACAGATATTGATTCTGCAATTACGGCTACAGTTCGACTTTTGCAACAGCAACAAGAACGGACTCAGATTCGTGAAAATGCTCGCCAAGAAGCAGAGCGTTGGGGATGGGCTGCTGCTACACATCAATTAGAGGATTATTATCATAAAGCCATCTTTGCTTAAAGTATCTGGTTTAACCTGAGCGATAGGAAAACAGAGGATAATCATTCACCATGAAAGAATTACTCGAACCAGCGATTATCAAACTCAAAAGCTTACCAGTTCAAAAAGATATTCGCAAAACTAAAGATATTTTGTCAAATATCCAAAAATCTATTTTTGATTTAGAAAATCAAATTAATGTAGTAAATATTATTTCCACACTTAATTATTAAGATCAACAATTCATAAAAATAGAAACTTACATCAATTACTCACCGAAGGTTTTAGGAACTATAGAACCCGAATTAACTAATAGTTATGGGGCGGTGTAATTTGTTATTCTGAGCGATAGGGAAAAATCCCCCAAGATTCTTCCCTGCGGGACGCTCCGCGAACGCTGTCGCTCAGAATGACAGTATTGATTTTTAACCCTACAGTAGTTTTCATGTATTTAGACCACAGTTAATTTTTGCGGACTTCTTTCTTTTGCTCCTATTTCTGTAGGAAGGGATGGGGAACTAGGGGAAATATACGGATTTTTGTGCAAAA
The DNA here is from genome assembly GCA_963766435.1 of uncultured cyanobacterium. Classification (GTDB taxonomy): domain Bacteria; phylum Cyanobacteriota; class Cyanobacteriia; order Cyanobacteriales; family Nostocaceae; genus CAVXZH01. Next base: position 649,977 of record CAVXZH010000005.1, on the reverse strand, counting down.
ATCAAATAAGATTCCTATATACTATAGCGAAAGGAATTTCAACTCTGGTTCCCTGCTATAGCAGGAGTCAGGAGTAAAAACCCATTGCTGTATAGCTTTTTCCGTAAAGTTTGGATCTCATCTAACTGAAAACCGCTATATAAAATTAAACAACAAAACTTGGGAATAGTTACCAAAACCAAAAAGAGGTATTATTTTTAACAATTTTTAAATTCAACTACCTTGGGGGTTTTAGCCTGCATTTAAAAATACACCTTTGTGGTTTAGCTAAAAGTTTAGTACAAGAGGTATTAAAAAACCGTAATGATTCAGGTTAGTTGAAAAGTTGACTGTTATTTGCATACAGTCAACAATTAACCTGGATTCTTACCAAAAACCTTTTTTGTTTACCTAAAAAATCTCAAATTTAAATCCCATGACACTTTCCAACTCTGGTAGCGTCCTGGCTACATTAAGTGAACTGAATCAAGTTAATCGTACCCAAGACCTATTAAGTCGCGTTAATGACCTTTCCGTTAACGAATTTGTTTGCTTACTTGATTTTATTACGGCTGAATTCCAGCAATTTCTCAGAGCTATTGATTTAATCAATAATGAAGCTCTCGAAACTATGTTGGAGAATGTGCTAGAAGCTATCACTCGGAAAATTGGTCAAATTCTCCAAGCAGAACACACGGCTATTTTTTTAGTTGACTATGATAAAAGTCAATTATGGTCAAAACTTCCTCAAGATAATAATCAAAAATTTTTAGAAATTCGCATTCCTATTAATGTTGGTATTCCTGGTCATGTTGCGAGTACAGGTGAATATCTAAATATATCTGAAACTTTAGCTCATCCTTTGTTTAGTTCAGAATTAGAAAAGCAAATGGGCTATCCGATTCACAATATTTTATGTATGCCAGTTTTAAGTAGTAAAAACCAAACTGTGGCTGTAATCCAATTAGTCAATAAATCGGGAAATACTTCTTTTGATGAAGATGATGTCGAAGTTCTTCCGAGATTTTGCTGATTCTATTGGGATTATTCTGGAAAGTTGTCAGTCTTTTTATGTAGCAGCTCGTAATCAACGAGGAGCAACTGCTTTATTACGCGCCACTCAGACTTTAGGACAAAGTTTGGATTTGGAAGCAACTTTGCAAATAGTCATGGAACAAGCTCGAATTTTAATGCAAGCTGACCGCAGTACTCTATTTTTGTATCGCAAAGAAATGGGGGAGCTTTGGACAAAAGTGGCTTCTGCTGCTGATGGTAAAACTTCTATTGAAATCCGTATTCCTGCTAATCGTGGAATTGCTGGTTATGTGGCTTCTACTGGTTTAGCTTTAAATATTTCTGATGCTTATCAAGATCATCGTTTTGACCCCAGTACAGATAAAAAAACTGGGTATCTAACTCGCAATATTTTATGTTTACCTGTCTTTAATTCGGCTAATGAATTAATTGGGGTGACGCAGTTAATTAATAAGCAACAAGGTAGTTTTACTGCTTCTGATGAAGAATTTATGCGGGCTTTTAATATTCAGGCTGGAATTGCACTGGAAAATGCTCGTTTATTTGAAAATGTTTTGTTGGAAAAGCAGTATCAGAAAGATATTCTCCAAAGTTTATCCAATGCTGTAATTTCTACAGATATGCAAGGTTGTATTGTGACGATTAATGATGCAGCTTTGGAGTTACTGGGTTGTCCTTTACAGGAACAGGGTAGTAAAAGTACTAAGTTGATTTGGGAGCATCATTTAATTGGTCGTTTAATTTGGGATTTGATTCCCATTGACAATCTCCAATTCCGTTTGGAAGATAGTTTAAAAAATGGTGCTAGACATTATGTTCCTGAGCAAGCATTGACTGTGGGATTGCATCATATTATCAATCCTGAGTCTCATTCCCAGTGTGAAGTTCAGGATACAGGTAATGGTAATACCCGTTATCTTCGTCATCAGCAAACTCCATCTTATCCAATTTTAGCTATTCGCGATCGCCATCATCCTGATATATTTATTCCTTGGAATCAACCACTAATTCCCCGCTCTGAGTTTCTCAGTGTTGAGATGGTGAAAATCTTAGAACGAAGTATTAATCTTACTGTCAACCCCCTGACTAATCCCGAAGGAGATGTCAGAGGTGGTTTGGTGGTGTTGGAAGATATTAGTCAAGAAAAACGCTTGAAAACTACCATGTATCGTTATTTAACTCCCCATGTGGCTGAACAAGTCATGGCTCTAGGAGAGGATGCTTTAATGGTAGGTGAGCGCAAAGACGTGTCCATTTTGTTTTCTGATATTCGGGGATACACCACCCTGACCGAAAATCTGGGTGCAGCAGAGGTGGTATCCCTGCTCAATCAGTATTTTGAAACTATGGTGGAAGCAGTTTTTAACTACGAAGGCACTTTAGATAAGTTTATTGGTGATGCTTTAATGGCTGTGTTTGGGGCACCACTTCCCTTGAGTGAAAATCATGCTTGGTGTGCAGTTCAATCCGCTTTGGATATGCGTCATCGTTTAGAAGAATTTAACCAAAGACGGATGGGACAAGCACAACCCAAAATTTATATTGGCATGGGAATTAGTTCTGGGGAAGTGGTTTCTGGCAATATTGGTTCTCATAAACGCATGGATTATACTGTGATTGGTGATGGTGTGAATTTGAGTTCTCGTTTAGAAGGCGTGACAAAAGAATATGGCTGTGATATTATTTTAAGTGAATTTACTTATAATCTCTGCAGCGATCGCATTTGGGTGCGTCAGTTGGATAAAATTCGGGTGAAAGGTAAACATCAAGCTGTAAATATTTACGAATTAATTAGCGATCGCACTACTCCCCTAGATGCTAATACTGAAGAATTTTTATCACATTATCATCATGGTACGAAATGCGTATTTAGCCCGTAATTTTCCCGGAGCGATCGCCTCTTTTAAAGCTGCTAAACGGATTCGACCCATAGACCAGGCAGTTAATATTCATCTAATGCGCTCTATAATTACCAACGGACACCCCCTCCTGAATCTTGGGATGGTGTTTGGACAATGCTGAGTAAGTAACTACCAATTTAACCAATTTAAGTTTCCGGATCAATATCCGAGTCAGGTTGAAAGGGAGCTTCACCAATTCTCAGTTGTTTTTTACTATGTTTTAACTGCTTCCATAAGGCCTTAATTTGCTTATAGGCTTCTTCTGGAGGTAATTTTCCGCCAGTTTCTAAGTTACAAACATAGCTAACTTTCTGAGCAAATTCTTGGAGATTGGCGTTAAAAACCAGATTTTCTGGCTTCACATGACCGTAGTAGCGACCACGGGGATAGAGAAATTCATCTTTGCTGACCATATTCAACCATTCCCAAAAGGTTATTATTAACCAGGAAAGGAAAAAAACCACAAATGTTTTCTGTCCTGATTTACGTGTGGCTGATATCGGCTGAAAACCATTTCGGGTTTTCCCACCTGATATCCTCACCCTAATTCTGAATAGAGAATTCAGTGGGAAAGTTACGGCTTAATATTCAAGCCGGAAATAAAAAATTTGTCCATCGCTGAGAAAATCACCTGGTATCATGTCTCTTAATTCTAAATTATACGAAGGTAAAGCGAAAATCATCTATACAACTGACAATCCCGAAGTCTTGTTGGCTGAATTTAAAGATGATGCAACCGCATTTAATGCTCAAAAACGTGGCAGTATTCAGAACAAAGGTGAAATCAACTGTAACATTTCCAGTAAAGTATTTCAATACTTGAGTGTTCACGGCATTAAAACTCATTTTCTGGAGCATACAGCCCCAAATCAAATGCTGGTGAAGGCTGTGAAGATTTTCCCCTTAGAAGTGGTGGTGAGAAATATTGCTGCTGGTAGCTTATGTCAACAAACTGGGTTGCCCCTGGGGACAATCTTGAAACTACCTTTAGTGGAGTTATATTATAAAAATGACCAATTGGGTGATCCTTTACTGACCCGCGATCGCTTATTCCTGCTAGAGCTAGCCACCAAGGAACAAGTTGATGCAATTACTCATCTAGCATTGGAGATTAATCAATTGCTGATTAGTTTTTGGCAACAGTGCAAGATTACCCTAGTCGATTTCAAACTAGAATTTGGTTTGGACTCACAACAGCAGTTGCTCTTAGCCGACGAAATTAGCCCTGATACCTGCCGTTTGTGGGACATGGACGAAGAAGATGCTAACAACCGAGTCATGGATAAAGACCGTTTCCGTCGGGATTTAGGAAATATCGAGAATGCTTACCTGGAGGTTTTACAACGAGTATTAGAAATAATGCCCAATCAATAGGTTAGCCTACACTGTCCTTACGGTAAAGTGTAGCTAGGTCACTTTTTATTTAATAGCATAATTGTTCTGTGATGGTGTGTGGTAGTAAAGAGGAATCTCCATAAAATGCGTTTATCTCCTGTAATGGTAGCAGCGGTGGCCATTGCCTCTCCTTTGGGCAGCTCGCTCAGTGCAAATGCACAAAGTACTGATAGTATAAAACAGACAAAAGATGTTGTTATACCAGGAACTCATCAGCCATCAGACCCAGAATTAGTGCCAGTTAAGACAAGTAAGGTAACAGTAGTAGCCCCGGAAATAGATGCTCATCCATCTACTGTCATCAAAGTCTTAACTGCCAATTCAGTCACTTTGGCAAAATCAGTGGTAATATCACCAGCTAAAACCAAAACTGAAACAAAGGTTAATTCAGCCGCATTGTTAAAATCAGATGGGATATTACCAGCTAAAGTCTTCTCAAATCAAATCCTGACTAAATCAGATGGGATATTACCAGCTAAAATCTTGCCAGCTAAAATCTTGCCAACTATAGCGCAAGTTCCACCCAGCACCCCACCTAACTCTACTTCACCAGCAACCCCCACTAATCCCACTCTACAACCTGTCTTTCCCACCACTCCGGAAAACGACATCACCCAATACCCCCTCGGAAACTACTGACCCGCGTGTATTGGTGTCAGAAGTAGTAGTCAAATCCAGCAAGGGACAAATCACGACTGAACTAGAAAACCAAGTTTACAAGGTAATTCGTACCCAACCAGGACAGACAACAACCCGCTCTCTACTGCAAGAAGATATTAATTCTATTTTTGGTACAGGTTATTTTTCTAATGTACAAGCAGTACCAGAAGATACACCTTTAGGTGTACGAGTAAGTTTTATTGTTGATCCTAATCCTGTACTAACAAAAGTGGAATTAGATGCAAACCCCGGTACAGGAGTTCCATCTATACTTCCACCCAAAATTGTGGATGACATCTTTCGTGAGCAGTATGGTAAAATTCTCAACTTACGCGACTTACAAGAAAGTATAAAGCAATTAAACAAGCAATATCAAGACCGAGGTTATGTCTTAGCGAACGTCATTGGCTCACCCCAAGTTGCGGAAAATGGGGTGGTAACGCTGAAAATAGCCGAAGGGGTAGTGGAGAATATTAAAGTCCAATTTCGGACTAAAGATGGTCAAGACAGAGATGATAAAGGACAACCAATTAAAGGACTGACACAGCCATATATTGTTAAACGAGAAGTAGAATTAAAACCAGGGCAAGTATTTAATCGCAACATTATCCAGAAAGACCTACAACGGGTATTTGGATTGGGACTATTTGAAGATGTCAATGTTTCCCTTAATCCTGGGACTGACCCCTCTAAAGTAGATGTAGTTGTGAACGTAGTTGAACGTCGGAGTGGTTCTATTGCAGCGGGAGCGGGGATTAGTTCATCCAGTGGATTGTTCGGTACTATCAGCTATCAGCAGCAAAATTTGGGGGGTAGAAATCAAAGGTTAGGGACGGAAATCCAGGTCGGACAACGAGAGTTGTTATATGACCTCCGATTTACAGATCCTTGGATAGCCGGAGATCCCTACCGGACTTCTTACACAACCAATGTTTTCCGTCGCAGCTCAATTTCCTTAATTTTCCAGGGGAAAAAGGACAACATTAGGACTTTTAATTCCCAAAATCCTACTGATACGAATTTTCAGTATGACCCCCGGATAGTTCGTCTGGGTGGTGGTATTAATTTTACCCGTCCTCTGTCTGCTAATCCTTATAAAGAGTCGGAATGGACAGCTTCCACTGGTTTTCAATATCAACGGGTTTCTATCCGTGATGGGAATGGCAATCTCAAAAAAGTAGGTGCTGTAGTTGATAATAGTGGTAATAGTGGTCAGCTGCTTAGTGGTCTGATTCCTCTCAGCTTTTCTGGACAGGGACAAGATGATTTGGTATTACTTCAGTTGGGTATTCAACGCGATCGCCGCAATAATCCTTTGCAACCAACTAGCGGTTCTTATCTACGCTTAGGAATGGATCAATCAGTACCTGTAGGATTGGGTAGTATTTTTCTGACAAGATTACGAGCTAACTACAGCCAGTATTTACCACTGAAATTTATTAGTTCTGGGAAGAAAAAATCCGAAACCCTAGCCTTTAATTTCCAAGGGGGTACTATCATTGGTGATTTACCACCATATGAAGCATTTACTCTGGGTGGTAGTAATTCTGTCCGAGGCTATGAAGAAGGTGGATTAAGTAATGGACGGAGTTATGTCCAAGCATCTTTAGAGTATCGCTTTCCTGTCTTCTCGGTCGTTAGTGGTGCATTATTTTTTGATTTTGGAAGTGATTTAGGAACTAGTACCAACACAGCTACTATCCTCAATAAAAATGGCACAGGTTATGGCTATGGTCTAGGAGTACGTGTTCAGTCACCATTAGGTCCAATCCGCATAGACTATGGTATTAACGACACTGGAGACAGTCGGATTAATTTTGGAATTGGGGAAAGATTTTAATTCAAAATTCAAAATTCAAAATTCAAAATTGAAGAGGTTAGTTTTGTGTCAGAGTCTAAATTTCTGACACAAAACCCAGTAAAATTCTTTTCTGCTTGCTAACTACAATTTAAGTATGAAAAATACTAACGGAAATATACTTAGTTTAAGCCTATGCAACAGCACACTTTAGCTGCGGATATCCAACAAGTTGGTGTGGGACTACATAGCGGTGAAATTACTAAAGTGCAGATACTACCAGCTGCGGTAGATAGTGGTCGTTATTTTGTTAGGACGGATTTACCTAATTCACCAATTATTCCCGCCCAAGTAGCTGCTGTTAGTCAAACTGTTCTCTCAACTCAATTGGGTAAAGGCGAAATTGGGGTGCGGACAGTTGAGCATCTGTTAGCAGCATTGACTATGATGGGTGTAGATAATGCTCGTATTGAAATTGATGGATCAGAAGTACCACTTTTAGATGGTTCGGCTCAGGGGTGGACTGATAGTATTGCTAAAGTAGGTTTAATCTCACAACCTAGTAATGAAAAAGTTCCTGTGGTGATTCAGCAGCCAATCTGGGTCTATCAAGATGATGCATTTGTCTGTCGCTCTCCCCGCATTAGTAACCCGCTTTACATATGGAATTGACTTTGAGTTACCTGCAATTGGTAATCAATGGCATAGTTGGACAATGACGGGGGATTTAGCAACCTCTGCTGCTAGCTTTGCGGTGGAAATAGCTCCTGCTCGCACTTTTGGCTTACTGCATCAAATTGAATATCTTCAGCAGTCGGGTTTAATCAAAGGTGGTAGTTTAGATAATGCTCTAGTTTGTGGAAATGAAGGTTGGGTAAATCCACCATTAAGATTTGCAAATGAGCCAGTCCGTCATAAAATCTTAGATTTAGTGGGAGATTTGAGTTTATTGGGAATTTTCCCTGTAGCTCATTTTTTAGCTTATAAAGCTAGTCATAATTTACACATTCAGTTAGCACAGAAGATTTTAGCTTTGTAATTCAAAAACCCCCTTACGGTAACTGTTCTCTTTTACTTACATAATCAATGTCAACTCTTACAGCAGCCAATTCCCATGATGGGAGTACATCAGTATCTACTACATCTCCAATCGCTCATGAGGATGCAATTATTTCTGAGCCTGAGATGAAAACCACTTTCTCTATTGAAGAAATCCAGGAACTATTACCCCACCGTTATCCTTTCTTGCTTGTAGACCGGATTATTGACTATTTACCCGGAAAACAAGCGGTTGGATTAAAAAATGTTACCTTTAATGAACCTTATTTCCAAGGACATTTTCCAGGACGTTCACTGATGCCGGGAGTGCTAATTGTGGAAGCAATGGCGCAAGTAGGAGGGATTGTGATGACACAAATGCCTAATGCGGGTGGAGGACTGTTCGTTTTTGCTGGGATTGATAAAGTTCGTTTTCGCCGTCAAGTGGTTCCAGGCGACCAGTTAATCATGACTGTGGAACTGTTATGGGTAAAACAACGTCGTTTCGGTAAAATGCAGGGACGTGCTGAAGTTGATGGTCAACTGGCTGCTGAAGGTGAACTGATGTTTTCACTAATCAACTAAAAATTTGTTTTAGTCATCTTTATTTGCTTTGTCAAACATTTTCACCAAAACCATATTTAATAGATAACTAAACGCTGTCATCTCCACTTATTTAAGAGCGATGACCTGGTTTCAATACAGTTCTGGAGATTCACCATTGAAAACGCTTATTCATCCAACTGCTGTTATTCATCCTAAATCAGAACTTCATCCCACAGTCCAAGTCGGCGCCTATGCTGTGATTGGCTCTGATGTTAAAGTCGGCCCAGAAACTGTAATTGGTGCCCATGTCGTCCTCGATGGACAGTGTGAGATTGGGTCCCGCAATCAGATTTTTCCGGGAGCGGCTATCGGTTTGGAACCCCAGGATCTTAAATATGTGGGAGAGCCAACCTCGGTTAAAATCGGTGATAATAACTTAATTCGGGAGTACGTGACCATTAACCGAGCTACTGGTAGCGGTGAAGCCACAGTAATTGGTAATGGTAATTTGCTCATGGCTTATGTCCATGTTGGTCATAATTGTAGAATTCATGACTCTGTGGTAATTGCTAATTCTGTTGCGCTAGCAGGTCATGTCCATATTGAGTCTCGTGCTAGACTGAGTGGGGTTTTAGGTGTCCATCAGTTTGTACATATTGGTAGTTTGGCAATGGTGGGGGGGATGGCACGGATTGATCGAGATGTACCTCCCTATATGTTAGTAGAAGGAAATCCAGCCCGAATTAGAACTCTGAATTTAGTCGGACTGAAACGATGTGGGATGAGTTCAGAGGATTTGCAAAATCTCAAAAAAGCTTTCCGCATCCTCTACCGCTCCGATTTATCTTTTCAAGATGCTTTAGAAAAACTGGAAGAACTAGGAGATAGTCAGGAATTGCAGCATTTACGCCGCTTTCTATTGCTGTCTAAAATGCCTGGTAGGCGCGGTTTGATACCTGGAAGAGGGAAAAAAGGTGGAAGTGATGAGTCTTGAACAATTCAAAACTTCTGACTCCTGACTTGGTGATTTCTGACTCCTGGAATATATACATCTCTTATTATCAAATGCGGATATTTATCAGCACTGGCGAAGTCTCTGGCGATTTACAAGGGTCGCTCTTAATTGCCGCACTTAGACACCAAGCGATCGCTCAGGGGTTTAACTTAGAGATTGTGGCTTTAGGTGGGGACAAAATGGCAGCAGCAGGGGCGATTCTATTGGGGGATACTAGTGGAATTGGCTCCATGGGTTTGGTTGAATCCCTACCTTATATTTTGCCTACTCTCTTAGTTCAACGGAAAGCGATCGCTTATCTCAAACAAAATCCCCCTGATTTAGTAGTCTTAATTGACTACATGGGCCGAATCTCGGTATTGGTAGTTATATGCGTCAGCATTTGCCTGACGTGCCCGTAGTATATTATATTGCCCCTCAAGAATGGGTCTGGTCGATAAGTTTCCGAAATACGGCGCGGATTGTGGGTTTTACTCACAAGCTCTTGGCGATTTTCCCAGAAGAAGGGCGTTACTATCAGACCAATGGTGCCAAAGTTAGTTGGGTGGGACATCCTCTGGTTGACCGGATGCAAAATGCACCGAGTCGGGAAGTGGCTAGCGGAAAAATTAGGAATTGCACCATCTCAAATGGCGATCGCCCTTTTACCTGCTTCCCGGCACCAAGAACTAAAATATCTTTTACCAATAATTTTCCAGGCAGCCCAAACTATACAAACTAAAATACCTGAAGTTCATTTTTGGATTCCTCTATCTTTAGAAGCATTTAGAAAAACTATTACAGACGCTATTCTCAGTTATGGACTCAGAGCCACAGTAGTATCAGAACAACAAAAGGAGGTTTTTGCCGCAGCCGACTTCGCGATTACTAAATCAGGGACGGTGAACTTAGAATTAGCACTGTTGAATGTACCTCAAGTTGTCGTGTATCGTTTGAACCCCATTACTGTTTGGATGGCGCGAAAAATTCTCAAAGGGACAATTCCCTTTGCTTCACCAGTTAACCTAGTGGTGATGAGGTCAATTGTGCCAGAGTTTCTCCAGGAGCAAGCTACCCCGGAAAATATTATCCAAGCTGCAATGGAATTGTTATTGAATCCCAGTCGGAGAGAGCAAACCTGGGTAGATTATCAAGAAATGCGACAGTGTTTAGGGTCTGTGGGAGTGTGCGAGCGAGCTGCGATAGAAATTTTGCAAATGCTACCGATAAAAAAGGAGTAAAAAATTCAAAATTCAAAATTCAAAATTCAAAATTGAAGAAGTGGAGCAGGCATCTTGCCTGCCATTGTATCGTACTCATTTCCTGATTATTTAACAAAAAATGAAGGATAACGTAAAAAGACCAATAGCAGTAGATTTATTTGCTGGTGCTGGAGGTATGACTCTGGGTTTTGAACAAGCAGGTTTTGACGTGCTTGCATCTGTAGAAATAGACCCTATTCATTGTGCAATCCATAAATTTAATTTTCCCTTCTGGTCGGTGTTATGTAAGAGTGTGGAAGATACCACAGGAGAAGAGATTAGAAATACCAGTGAGATTGGTGATCGTGAAATTGATGTAGTTTTTGGTGGTCCACCATGTCAAGGATTTTCCTTAATCGGTAAACGTTCTTTTGATGACCCTAGAAATTCACTAGTTTTTCATTTCATTAGATTAGTTCTAGAATTAAAGCCAAAATTTTTTGTTCTGGAAAATGTGAAAGGAATGACTATAGGAAAACATCAAGAATTTATCGGTGAAATAATCACCAAATTTGAGGAAAATGGCTACAAAGTAAATCAACCCTATCAAGTTTTAAATGCTGCTCATTACGGAGTTCCGCAAAATCGTGAGCGGTTATTTTTAATAGGATGTCGTCATGATCAAGAATTACCAAGTTATCCTAGTCCAATCACAAAGCCTCTAAAATGTAGAAAATCCACAGTTAATAATAAACTTACCCCAACTCCTACAGTTTGGGATGCTATTAAAGATATTCCTGATATAGAAAATTATCCAGAATTATATCAACAAGATTGGATAATTGTCGATTTTGGTCATCCTAGTGATTACGCTTTAACTCTTCGTAATTTTAGTGCTACAGATAACAATTATGGATATGAACGTCTATATGATGCTAGAATGCTAACATCAAGTTTAAGAACAAAACATTCCCCGGAATCTATAAGTAGATTTGCATCTACTCCTCATGGTAAAGCAGAACCAATCAGTCGTTTTTATAAACTTGACCCAGAAGGATTATGTAATACACTAAGAGCCGGAACTCCTAGCAATAAAGGAGCTTATACTTCTCCTAGACCAATACATCCATTTCAACCAAGATGTATTACTGTAAGAGAAGCTGCGCGTTTACATTCTTATCCTGACTGGTTTAGATTTCATGTTACCAAATGGCATGGTTTTCGACAAATTGGTAATTCGGTTCCTCCATTTTTAGCGAAAGCAGTAGCATCAGAAATTATTAAATCACTAAATATTAGTTTAGATCAGACTGCGATGAGAAAAAATTTAGGAAAAATTGGTTTATTAAAGCTTGATATGTCGGAAGCTGCTAAATACTTTGATGTAGACCCACGTATAATAGCACCAAGAACAAGGAAATCAGTCAAGAAACGAAAACAATCAGCTTTAAAATGAATCAATCAAGTAAAATAGCAGGAATATATAACTCAGTTATTACTGGAATTTTCCAGCGTTATTATCGTCCTGATTTGGATAATTTTGAGTTTAGTCGTGATGAACTGTCAGCAATAGCTAATGAATTAGGTGTTAAATCAGCTAAAAACCTGGGGGATATTCTCTATGCTTTTCGCTACAGAAAACCTCTACCTAAAGCTATCACAGATACAGCATCTGAAGGAATGGAATGGATTATAGAATCAAAAGGTAAGAGTAATTATATTTTTCGACTTGTAAAAATGAATCGAATTGTTCCTGATTGAAATCTCATCCAAATTAAAATTCCTGACAGCACACCTGAAATCATAGAGAAGTATATGTCAGGTGATGAACAAGCACTTTTAACTAAAATACGTTACAACCGCTTAATTGATATATTTTTGGGGATTACAGCATATTCTTTGCAAAATCACTTAAGAACTACAGTTACAGGTGTGGGTCAGATAGAAATAGATGAAATATATGTAGCTATAAACTCCAATGGTTTACATTATATAATACCTGTTCAAGCTAAGGCTGGCAATGATCAGCTGAGTGTTGTACAAACAAAACAAGATATTGGTTATTGTAGTGAAAAATTTCCTCAACTAATTTGTCGTTCTATATCAGCACAATTTCTAGAAAAAAATCTAATCGCTATGTTTGAACTAGCAATGCATGAGGGTGAAGTAAAAACTGTTCAGCAAAAACATTATAAACTAGTTCCAGCAAGTGAAATTGATGGAGAAGATTTAAAAAATTATGGGAATTATCAATAAATTCTCATGATTAGTAATTACACAAGTATCACTAATAATCACAATCTTCCTAACTCTTGTAAATTCTTTAGATCAACCTCAAAATCTTCTAAATCATAACGATACAAAGGGATTTTACGTTTTCTCAATAAATCGCGAAAAGCATCAGACTCCATTTGTGCCATTTTAGCCGCATAATTTAACGTTAGTTGTCCCGACTCAAATAAATGTAATGCAATCTCCTGTAAAAACTCAGTGGGTGTTAATTGGGACGCTTCTAAAAATTCATCTGAAATTACTAACACCATTACCAAAATCTCCTAACTCTACATTTCTATCTTAGTTCTTAAAATATTTTTACAGTTCAATATCATCTAGGGGTAATAATCCTTCCTCAACATCGGGAAAGTCTTCTTCAATATCATCTAAGGTAGCAAAGATTTCCAGAAGTGTTTTTTTGATGGGAGAAATAATCATGAAGGGAATACCATTTTGAATGATAGTAAGGGGTTCACCTATTGTTTTGATTTGATTGAGTAAAGTTTGAATAATTTCCGGGAGGTCAGAAAAATTGATTTGTATCATGGTGATTTTTGGGGTGAGAGAATAGGAATATTAATCTATAGATAAAAAGTCTCTGGGAGTAATGATCAGATTTTGATATTCGGTTATGGTCTTCAGCAATAAAAGGTCTTGATCACCTGTAATTTGCTAAAAATTCCAAGATTTGTTTTTAATCAAAAGAGCGTTAATAATTGCTGATCCAAAAAAAGCAAAAAAAGAGAGGCAGATAACTGCCTCCCTTTAAAAAATCAACAAATCACTTTCAGCCTCAAAGCTTTAGTATTTGCTGGGCTTGTGAACGATGAAGCTCAGAATTTGACACTGCTTGATGTTGTCGAAACCAACAACACGGATGTAGTTACTAGCATACTGAGAACGACAAGCTTGTACTTCACTCAGTACATCCTGAGTAGATTTAGCACCAAACAAAGGCAACTTCCACAATGTCCAATAGAATTCGGTTGGTTCAGAAACTTCATTGAATTCAATCGCTGGAATATAACCTTGATTCAAAATGTATTGAATCTGTTTAGCAATTTGAGCATCAGACAGAGGGGGTAAATAAGAAAGGGTTCTCGAAACGACGCTCTTTTGGTAAAGTTTGCATGGCTTTATAATTATGGGGTGATGATTTTTGACTCTTGTTGACCCACTAATTGGCTTGGTTATCCAAATTTGGGTCACTGATGATCTGCTGTTCTACTTCTAGACTGGGGTTAGAAAGATTAATTTGCGTAATCCTTTCTAAATGCTGACGGCGTTTTTCCATATTTGCCTGTTGAATGCCAGTGCGAACCATTTCTGGTAAAAATTCGGTAATCTCTTCCGCAATGTGTTCTCTCACTGTCATAATCCGCAAAGCTAATTCTGGTTTCTCCTGGAATAGTTGCTCCAGAAACATTTCGCCATCTTGAATCTTATCAGAGGCAAAGTTATGTAGCCAAAGTTCCAGTGGGGGATTAGTTTCGCCTAGCTGTGCCAGTACTGTCCGCAGCGCCTGATAAGTCAGGTAGCGTTGGATAGTCTTGGCTGTGTCCTTCGCAATTTGTTTTAGATTCATGCTTGACCCCAGCCTAAACTTGGTTAAAAGTAAAAAGTAAAAATAAGTGATATCTTCTTTTACTTTTTTACTTTTAACTTGTTACTTGCAGATTAGACGGTATCCATTGCTTCAAACTCGAACTTGATTTCTTTCCATAGTTCGCAAGCAGCAGCCAATTCAGGAGACCACTTAGCAGCTTCACGGATGATATCGTTACCTTCACGAGCCAAGTTACGACCTTCGTTCCGAGCTTGAACCAAGCTTCCAAAGCAACGCGGTTAGCTGTAGCACCAGGAGCATTACCCCAGGGGTGACCCAATGTACCACCACCGAATTGCAGTACAGGAGTCATCACCAAAGATTTCTACCAATGCAGGCATGTGCCATACGTGGATACCACCAGAAGCAACTGCCATTACGCCAGGTAGAGAAGCCCAATCTTGGGTAAAGTAAATACCGCGAGATCTGTCTTGCTCAACGTAGTTTTCACGCAATAGGTCAACGAAGCCCATTGTGATACCGCGTTCACCTTCTAATTTACCAACAACGGTACCAGTGTGGATGTGGTCACCACCAGATAAACGTAGAGCTTTAGCTAATACACGGAAGTGAATACCGTGGTTCTTTTGACGGTCAATTACAGCGTGCATAGCGCGGTGGATGTGCAACAGAATTCCGTTGTCACGACACCATTGAGACAA
The DNA here is from genome assembly GCA_963766435.1 of uncultured cyanobacterium. Classification (GTDB taxonomy): domain Bacteria; phylum Cyanobacteriota; class Cyanobacteriia; order Cyanobacteriales; family Nostocaceae; genus CAVXZH01. The sequence goes on along the minus strand of CAVXZH010000005.1, from coordinate 634,887 downwards.
TGTGGTGTTAGCTGTGAAACCTGCGGTCAGGTAGTCATGCATGATGATGGGCATTTTGAGTTCTTTGGCATACTCAGCCCGTTTCAGCATTTCTTCACAGGTGGGGGCAGTTACGTTGAGGTAGTGACCCTTGATTTCGCCAGTTTCAGCTTGGGCTTTTTGGATAGCATCAGCTACAAACAAGAAGCGATCGCGCCATCTTTGGAAAGGATGCGGAGTTGATGTTTTCGTCGTCTTTGGTGAAGTCCAAACCACCGCGTAGAACATTCGTATACAGCACGTCCGTAGTTCTTTGCGGACAAACCTAATTTGGGCTTAATTGTACAACCCAACAAAGGACGACCATATTTGTTTAACTTGTCACGCTCAACTTGAATCCCGTGAGGAGGTCCTTGGAAGGTTTTGATATAAGCTACAGGAAAACGAATGTCTTCTAAACGTAATGCCCGTAAAGCTTTGAAACCAAATACGTTACCAACGATGGAGGTTAAAACGTTGGTGACAGAACCTTCTTCAAACAAATCTAAAGGATAAGCAACATAAGCGATAAATTGGTTATCTTCACCAGGAACTGGTTCGATATCATAGCAACGACCTTTGTAGCGATCTAGGTCGGTCAGCAAGTCTGTCCACACAGTTGTCCAAGTACCAGTGGAAGACTCAGCCGCTACCGCTGCACCAGCTTCTTCTGGTGGCACACCGGGTTGGGGTGTGACGCGGAATGCCGCTAATAAATCTGTATCTTTAGGAGTGTAATCGGGTGTGTAATAAGTTAGTCTGTAATCTTTTACCCCAGCTTGATACCCAGATTTAGCCTGAGTCTTAGTTTGTGCGTAAGACATATTTTTCTTCCCAGAAGTCTCTCTATTTGATTGATCAAATCACATAATGTGTACTTTCCCTCACTCCCACTCTTTTCCCCATTCACAAAGGGAAGATAAGGAAAACTTATTAATTATGGGTTGCTTTCGGCAGAGGGTAGTGATGCTTTGATTGTGAACACTCTATAATGATGGTATTTACCGTCAAAGAGTGTTTTTCCCTGTTGAGGATGTACAACTGGGCATGGTTACGTTTCCCTCTTCCCACTAATACAAATTCTTTTCTATCTTTTTTTCTTCTCGCACTAGACCTGATGAATCACTCCAAAAATGACACTCTTGGGGATTTCTCAGTTAAGATTACCAATTTTCAGGCTATCTGGTGGGGATTGGGCTGGCTGGCTCACAATCCCGGCTCTGAACTCCTGTTAACCGTATTACTGGGTAAAAAAGAGGTAATTTAACTGACTCAGGTTTAGCTCAATGGTGAGCGAAGGATAAAGAATTGCACGTTATGTAATTTGTAGCTTGTCTCACAATATATCAAGAAGTGCATAAGTTATTCTTTGAAAATTCTTAACTTATATATATGAATTTCTTATTACATAAAGTTTTAAACTTTTTGTGAAGAATACTTTACAAATCTTCATTAAACACAAGAATAGTTTTTGTTTTTGGTAATAGACGTATATACAAGTAGGGACGTATGACCATCTGCCCCTACTTGTATAAACTTTTTCTCTTCCCTGTTCCCCGTTCCCTGTTCCCTGTTCCCTTCTTTAGAAAACCATCAATTCAGGGAAAACTGTTTGATAATTAACCCAAAACCAATTTAGGTAATAGTTATGGGTACTGTATCCAAAAATAATATGAATTTAGTTGTGTTTCGTGGGGCTGCTAGTTTATTTATTACTTCTCTTTATCTAGGATTGATAGCTTTACCAAGCATAGCGATGCCGACAACATCGGTAAAAACAGTTGCTGATAATACACCTCAAACTAATCTTGAGAGTCCTCCTCCTAATTCTGCACCTGCTTATCAATCCGCTCCACCACCACCAAAAGTCAAGCTCTTACCCAATCGAAAGATATTACCAGAAAAAGAATTAGAAACTGATTATCGCGTCACTAGCTTACTTGGAGATTATACAGGTAATCTTTGGGTGGGTTCCTGGCGGGGATTATCGCAAATTGACCCCAATACAGGCAAAATTCTGGGTCGGGTTAGTTTACCGAATGTCGCCATTAGTGCTTTGGCTCAAGATAAAGTTGGACGCTTGTGGGTGGGAAATTATGGGGGATTGACCAGGGTAGACCTACATACTCATGAAACCACTGCTCAAAATTTGTTGTTACCTTCCAGACGAGTTTTATCTCTATTGGTGGACAAGCGGGGTTATTTATGGGCTGGAACTGATGGTGGTTTAGCACTGGTTAGTCCTGATCAAGGTTTGATTATGACTACAATTAAAAATCTACCGGGGATTAGTGCCAATGCTCTGACTTTAGATGCTGAAGGTCAAGTGTGGGTTGGTACTTTGGATGGAGTAGTGCGAATTAACAGTTCCAGTGCTTTAATTATGAAGCGGATTGCTGATTTACCAGGAGCGACTGTTCAAGCTTTAGCTATCAGTCCTCAAGGATTAATTTGGGCAGGAATGCCCAATAGTTTGTTGGTAATTAATCCCAAAAATGGTATAGTCGTCCGCTCTGTAACTCCTTTAAGAGGGAAAAATGTCACCTCTGTCCGCTTTGCTAAAGATGGTAGCGTTTGGGTGGGTACAAGCAATGGTTTGCTACGATTGAATCCATATACAGGAGCTTTGTTAGATGAAGTGGCTGGACTTCCTTCTAGTCGAGTTCTCAGCATTGCTCCTGATATTGGGAATAAGTTATGGATTGGTACTAGTGAAGGTCTAGCATGGGTAAGACCTACAATAGGTAGAGCTACCCCTCATCTTGCTTTTAGTCGGGCTGTGAAGTAGTCAGGAGATGGGGGAAGAGGCAGGGGGCAGGGGGCAGGGGGCAGGGGGCAGGGGGAAAGAGAATTAAAATATCCTTTCTCCCCATCTCCTATCTCCGTTTCTCCCCCTGCTCCCCGCTCCCTGCCCCCCTGCCTCTTTCCCCCACCTAATCTCAAGAATATCAAATCTAAAATTTAAAAATTGATTATGGCAGTTACCACCCAGCAATTAATTCAATGGAAACAGCAGGGACGGACAATTGTGGCTTTGACGGCTTGGGATTATGCGATCGCCCAGTTATTAGATATTGCGGGTGTTGATTTAATCCTAGTGGGAGATTCCCTATCCGCCATTTTGGGGTATGAAACGACGCTACCAATTACCCTAGAAGAAATGTTGCACCATGCTCAAGCTGTACGTCGGGGTGTAAAGCGGGCTTTAATCGTGGTGGATTTACCATTTTTAACATATCAAGAAAGTGTCACCCAAGCGATGCACTCAGCCGGTCGGGTGTTGAAAGAAACTGGTGCCCAAGCGGTAAAATTAGAAGGGGGCTATCCAGCGATGTTAGAAATAGTGGCGCGTTTGGTACAGGCGGGAATTCCGGTGATGGGTCATGTCGGGTTAACACCGCAATCTGTGCATCAAATTGGTTTGCGACAACAAGGAAAATCTCAGGTGGATGGGGAGAGAATTATTCATGAGGCGATCGCCCTAGAACAAGCGGGAGTATTTTCGCTAGTATTAGAGCATATCCCAGCTGAATTAGCATTACACATTACCCAAAAACTCAGCATTCCTACCATTGGTATTGGTGCAGGAAAAGATTGTGATGGACAAGTATTAGTCACTTCTGATTTACTTGGATTGACCCAAAAGCAACCACCATTTGCCAAAGTTTATACAAATCTCCGAGAAATCATTACTAAAGCTGTGCAAGATTATGCAGTGGAAGTAAAAGAGCGAAAGTTTCCCGAATAGTAACACCAGAAGTTGAGTCAAAATTGCTATGACTATTACACCTATCAAGGCATTACCGAATACCCTACCCGATCATACTCAGTTACCAGAATCAGACGGTACGTTTGTGAAAAATTTTCAAGATCATCCTCAAAGTATTTTGTTGACAGATTCGATTCAACCAGTATTACAAAAACTGCATCCCGAAGGTAATTACTGTATTGGTCAAGATTCTGGTATTTATTGGCGAATGACAGACCCACCGGAAAAAGGAGCCGAAGCACCAGACTGGTTTTATGTACCGAATGTACCACCATCTTTAGATGGACAAATGCGACGTTCTTACGTATTATGGCAGGAAATTATTCCGCCACTTATTGTTTTAGAATTTGTTTCTGTAAATGGTGCTGAAGAAAGAGATAAAACTCCTTGGAAAGGCAAATTTTGGATTTATGAAAAAGTAATTCGACCAGCATTCTATGGAATTTATGAAGTTATGCAAAGTCGAGTAGAAGTTTATCACTTGATAGAAGATCATTATGAATTAATTACCAAAAATGAAAGAGGAAATTACCCCATACACTCTTTAGGTGTAGAATTGGGGATATGGCTAGGTGATTATCAAAATGTAGAATTACCTTGGTTACGTTGGTGGGATGAACAAGGTAATCTATTGCTGACAGGAGAGGAAAGAGCCGAAGTTGAAAAACAACTAAAAGAACAAGCTCAACAACAGTTACAAGAAACAGAGTTATTATTAGACCAGGAACGTCAACGAGCTGAACGTTTAGCTCAAAAACTGAGAGCCATGAATATCAACCCTGATGTATAAATTTCTGAGAAATCATTACCGAAGCTGTGCAAGATTATGCAGTGCAAGTGAAAGCACGAAAGTTTCCTGAATAGTAATACCAGAAGTTGAGTCAAAATTGCTATGACTATTACACCTATCAAGGCATTACCGACTACCCTACCAGATCATACTCAGTTACCAGAATCGGATGGTAATTTTGTGAAAAACTTCCAAGAACATCCTCAAAGTATTTTGTTAACAGATTCGATTCAACCAGTATTACAAAAACTGCATCCCGAAGGTAATTACTGTATTGGTCAAGATTCTGGTATTTATTGGCGAATCACAGACCCACCAGAAAAAGGAGCAGAAGCACCAGACTGGTTTTATGTACCAAATGTGCCACCATCTTTAGATGGACAAATGCGACGTTCTTACGTATTATGGCAGGAAATTATTCCGCCACTTATTGTTTTAGAATTTGTTTCTGTAAATGGTGCTGAAGAAAGAGATAAAACTCCTTGGAAAGGCAAATTCTGGATTTATGAAAAAGTAATTCGGCCAGCATTCTATGGAATTTATGAAGTTATGCAAAGTCGAGTAGAAGTCTATCACTTGATAGAAGATCATTATGAATTAATTACCAAAAATGAAAGAGGAAATTACCCCATACATTCTTTAGGTGTAGAATTAGGGATATGGCTAGGTGATTATCAAAATGTAGAATTACCTTGGTTACGTTGGTGGGACGACCAAGGTAATCTATTGCTGACAGGAGAAGAAAGAGCCGAAGTAGAAAAACGACAAAAAGAACAGGAAAGAGAATTGAAAGAACAGGAAAGGAAGCTCAAAGAACAAGCTCAACAACAGTTACAAGAAACAGAGTTATTATTAGACCAGGAACGTCAACGAGCTGAACGTTTAGCTCAAAAGCTGAGAGCCATGAATATCGACCCTGATGTGTAAATATCACTCAAAATAGTTCGTAGTTGCGCTTTAGCGCATGCTCGTATTTAAACAAATCAAAATATACCAGTGTTTAATGATTATTCTTTGGCTATTTCCGCTCTGAAAAAAAGTGATGTCATTCTAGCATCAACCATAGAAAAAATTGGTGATTGTCAACTTCACCAAGCGCAACACACAGGAGATTTATTTTCCTCCCTGTGCCGTTCTATTCTATACCAGCAACTTTCTGGTAAATCCGCTGCTGCTATTCATGGTCGCTTTCTCCAACTTTACGCTGATAATCCCACCCCAGAAGTTATTCTCAATACCCCAGACGAGATTTTGCGGGGAGTGGGAATTTCTCGTCCTAAAATTGTGTATTTGAAAGATTTAGCTCAAAAAACATTAGATGGATTACCAACTCTAGTAAAACTAGAGGTGATGGAAGATGAAGCAATTATTCAAGAACTAATCAAAGTTAAAGGTATTGGACGTTGGACGGTACAAATGTTGTTGATTTTTCGTTTACACCGTCTTGATGTCTTACCTGTGGATGATTTGGGAATTCGGTCGGGAATTCGTCGGCTTTATTCGTTACCAGAATTACCTAATAAAAAAATGGTACAGCAATTAGGGGAGAAATGGAAACCTTATTGTACTATTGCTTCTTGGTATGTATGGCGTAGTTTAGATTTTTAAAGTAGGAAATTAGGTTTTTTCTAGTTCTAAATAGCTATCAATTACAGTCATAATATTGACACCTCTTAGTTTCACATAATCATCCATATATTTTGGCAATTTCCTGAAAGTTTTTTTATTAGTTAAAAAATAAGATGGAAGCCAAAAGAAACTTTTTATATCCAATTCTTTAAAGGAGCTATTAGTACGTTCAAGATATTTTTGTAGTAGATACTCATAAACAAATTGTTTTCTAATACTTCTATTTTTTATTTCTTCAATATTTTCTGAATTTATATAATAGTCTAAGCTAGTGTATTTTATATCTATAAAACAAAAATAATAAGAGAAACAAGAATTAATAAAATTCTCATATAATTTATTTAAAAAATTCTTACTATAAGACCTAAATAAGGATACAGTGAAAATATTATAAGGCTCTATATTCTTTTTATAGAAATCTTCAAACTTTAAAAACCCTTCTTTAAAAGACAAGATAAATACATGATTTAATCGACGCATCATTTCGAGTTCATTAAAACTGAATTCATCAGGTTTCCAAAAAGAATAATATTTATTAGTTAATGAAGTAATTGTTAGTACATTACTATTTATTTGACAAAATTTCTCTTTCTCTAGTTCATTAGAAGTATGACTACTAGAAGATTGATTAACATAAGCAATCTTTATTTCACGTTGATCAAGTTTATATGAAAATGTAGTAAGATATCCATAATCATTCCAATTATCTATTTTAAGTTCATATGAAATCTCAGTTTTATTAGATTTTACTTGTTTATATTTTTCATGAGAATTAATAATAACTGCATCAGGAAAAATATCAATACCATTTATGTTAAAAATATCTGAAATATCAATGATTTTTTTAACCTCTTTTAATTTCTTTAAAATCTCATTAGAAATAAATTTATAATCTAAATAAAGAATAAAAGATGGATTAATTTTTCTTGCCAGAAATGTTAAACACATTGCTTCCCATACGCTATAAAAATTACTAATTCCCCAAATATTGCCTTCAATAGAAGTGTCTAATTCCCCAAATAAAAATGCTTCAATAGCTTCATAAAAATCCCAGTAATCTACATCTTTTACTGGAGTATAATTATCAATTTTTTCTAACGTATCTTTTAATAAATTAATAACTTGTTGATAATATTGTTCACTAAATAGACTATATTCTGAACCGAGATATTTTTCTCTAAAAAGTTCCGCTAAAGAACTGATTTCAGGATTTATTTTTTGCTGTAACTGTTCCTTGATTTCAGTTAAAATATAACAATACATAGCAACTATATCAGTTGCATCAAAATGTATTTCTTTCCGAGGTAAATACATAGAATCAATATAAATAGCACCATTATCTAGAAAAATAGCTTTGTTTAAAAATTGATGCAATTTACTATAATCTAATTTTTGTGTTTTACCTAATCTGCTTACAAGTCCAAGTATTTTTAATTCATCATAAGCATCGAGTATACTTCCCAGTGAATCAATTTTGGAATAAAAAATGTTTTTGCTATCGTTATTAGATGTTATTTCTGAACCAGAATCATCTTTGACAACTCCATCACGGTCTTTAACTTTGGTAACAACTTGTGTTTCAAAATAACCTTTTTCAAGACAGGTTTGCTCAAATACATTCAGCACACGATAAAAGTAAAAAAATAAATCGCGTTTCTTGTCAAATGTGTTTAATGAACTGATGTCAGATTGAGAAAAACCTTTAGGTATATGAAATATAAGTTTTGAACCTTGTTTTTCTATTCCTACAAAAGAATATTTTTGATTAATTGCGATTTCTAATTCTCCAAAATTTATCATTTTTTTAGATTGAATTTATGTAATCTATCTTGATAAGTTATTGTAGCATTTTTCATTTATTTAAACTAAAACATTATTTATATTTCAATACGGTTCAATTAAGCTGAAAAATGGGTAGAGTCCCTTACTGTAATCCTGACCGGAGGGAAAGATATCACGAGATCCTTCCCTCCGGTCAGGATGACAATATTACTTCTTCCCTTAACTGAACCGTATTGATTTATATTTCTCACCTCCCTTTTTCTGTGTCGTATCTGAAAATGATATGTGACTATATCTTTACAATTTTACGTCATATAAAAACAATCTAGTTGATTTACTTAGAATTCATATTTCTCTTCTTCAACTATTAAGTCTGGGTCTATTTTACGTATGAATTCGTGGGATAAATTTGCGAAATCAGCATAAGTAATCAATTTTTCTACTTCTAAAAGTTTTGCTAAAGGTCTTCTATCTTTTTGAAAAACACTATCCCATAGATAAAACATCAGCTTATTTTTTATAGCTGATTCTTGGATAATGTTATTTTCTGATTTTAGAAACCACCAGCCAATTTGTTTATCTTCAATTCTTCTGATAGAATCATGATGAGATTTGATAAATTCATTTAGCTTTTTTACTAAACTAGACCAAGTATACTTTTTTTTACCAATAACTACAACTACATCTATAATTTTTTCTGGAATATTTCCAGAGAATTCAGTAGTAGGAACATCTACATATTCCCAGTCCCAGCGTCTTTTAAACGCACTATCAAGATAATAAATAGATTCATCTGAAGTATTAATTGTGGCAATAATTGACAAATTACTGGGAATGGTAATACTACTGTTTTTCAAATTTTCCAATACACGCAAAGCATCTACATTATTTTTATCTTTTAGCTCTTTTTCAGTTATTTTGCAAAAATTATCAAAATTATTTCCATTAACTTGTATATTTTGATGAGTAGTTTCAGCTTGATATCCCATTGCTCGCAAAATACCTACTATTTCCAATTCAGATAAATTCACTTCATAAGTTGACCAATAATCATCTTCTCTATCCAATAACTGAAAAATAGAACCAAATATCGCTGCTGCATTTCCTCTATTTAATTCATCTATAACTAATAAAATATTTTCATTACTACCTACAATTATTTTCTGATATGCTAAACCTAAAGCACTCAGAAAATGTCCTTCATAAAATTTATATATTACCGAACCACTCCCAGTAGTTCGTGGTAATAACTTACCTACAAAATCAGAATAGGTATATTCTGGATGAAATACTGTTTTAATTGTATTTTCTAAAGATTTTCTTTCTGAATTCCATTTTATATTTAGTTCTGTTTCTGCAATTTCACGAATTTTATAGCTTTTTCCTGTTCCTGGACTTCCAAACAGAATTTTCTGAATTGGTTTGGTTTTTTGCGGACTTTCAAACATAGATTACCCTCAAAATTTTTTCTGCTGATAAATACCATAGCATAACCTGAATTCAACGGATATTTTTTCATACATCTCCAAACCTCCCCCTTTTTATGGAATCTACGGTGGTGTAAACAAGTCATGAAAGAACCTGACCCTAACCCTCCCCTTGCTAAGGGGACAAGAGATTATTTTCCACCTTTTCAAAGGAAATAATAACATCATATTCCCCTCTCCTGAATAAGGCTACCATGTATACACAAGTAGTAGTGGCGGATTGGAATACGCCCCTACTATACCTCAAAAACCAGGGTGAGGTTTTTCAATTTTTCTTCCAGGTAATTTTTCCTTGAGAAGTATCAGACAAAGTTTGCTCTAATACAGTAACTAAATTATCCCAAGAAATATCCTCTCGTTGTAATAAAATCCTGAGTTCTGATAAAGTATTTTGGGCTATATTATCTTGTTTATGAGCCAAGATTTCCTTTTGTAATTGTTCATAAAGATGTGCTTGTTGAATGGCGATTGCTAATTGAACACTCAACTGTTTCAGGACTTGAATTTCCGAATCTTCCCAGGTTCGAGGTGCTTGACAATGATGGACAATTAGTAATCCCCATAAAAAATCATGACGAATCACGGGGATAACCAAATTGGCTCTGACCTGAAATTGAGCTAGTAATTCAACATGACAAAAAGCTAATCCTGCTAGATAAATATCTTCTATTGCTCGCACTCTTCCATCTCGATATAGAGGAGCATAATTTTCCTGAAAACAATTATCTTGAATATTTCTACCCAGCATAGACATCCAATCAGGACTAACGGACTCTACAACAATTACTCCATTATAATTATCTGTAAACTGATAAATAATTACCCGATCTGTTTTGAGCAAATTACGTATTTCTTCCACAGATGTACGCAGCACTTCATCTAATTTTAATGATTGGCGAACTTTCAGCGCTATTTTAGTCACTAATTTCTCTCTGCGTAACATTTGCCGTAGCAAATCTTCATAATTACTATATTCATTTATATTTGCTTCTTGTTTAGCAGGTAGTTTAATTAATGAATCATTTTCTGATTTATCCATGATCACAATCCAATATAGATGAACTAAACTTGAAAGCTATGGAAAAATTTATTAGAAGTAAATATTAATCTCTCTCTATCTAAGGATGGATATTTTTATAAAAATAGTAAAATCTACTGGGGATAATATAATTAAAAAAAGACAGTTTCGCCTGTTTTAGACAAGCGAAACCGAACCTAGAAGTAATTAACTTTGGCTAACAGTTTCTTTAGCCAAAAACTTCTCCAATTCCGTCAAAGCATCAGCATCAACCTTAGTTTGCATTGGACAGAACTTAGGCCCACACATCGAACAAAACTCAGCAGTTTTATAAATATCTGCAGGTAAGGTTTCGTCGTGATATTCCTTCGCTCTTTCTGGGTCTAAAGATAACTCAAATTGACGATTCCAGTCGAAATTATAACGAGCTTTAGACAGTTCATCATCTCTATCTCTAGCACCAGGACGATGTCGAGCAATATCCGCCGCATGAGCCGCGATTTTATAAGCAATTAAACCATTCCGCACATCTTCAGCATTAGGTAAACCCAAATGTTCTTTAGGTGTAACATAACATAACATTGCTGTACCATACCAACCCGCCATATGCTGCCCCAATCGCCGAGGTAATATGGTCATAACCAGGAGCAATATCTGTCACCAAATGGCCTAAGAACATAGAAAGGTGCTTCTGAACATTCTTCCATTTGTTTGCGGACATTAAATTCAATTTGATCCATCGGCACATGGCCTGGACCTTCCACCATGACTTGAACATCATGTTCCCAAGCTCGGCGAGTCAGATTGTCCTAAAGTTTTCAATTCGGCTAATTGAGCTTCATCTGAAGCATCATGGGTACAACCAGGACGGAGGGAATCACCTAAACTAAAAGAAACATCATATCTTTTAAAAATCTCAATGATGTCGTTGAAAGTGGGTATAAAGAGGATTTTGTTTGTGATGATGTAACATCCAACGAGCCAAAATACCACCACCGCGAGAAACAATTCCGGTAATCCGATTTCTGACCAAAGGTAAATGTTCAATCAAAATTCCCGCATGGATGGTTTGATAATCTACCCCTTGCTGGGCGTGTTTTTCGATAATGTGCAGAAAATCATCAGCGGTAAGATTTTCGATAGTGCCATGAACACTTTCTAAAGCTTGGTAAACGGGAACTGTGCCAATGGGAACAGGGGAAGCTTGAATAATCGCAGTGCGAATTTCATCTAAATTACCGCCACCTGTGGATAAATCCATCACGGTATCAGCACCATATTTTACTGCTAAGTTTAGCTTATCTACTTCTTCTTGCATATTAGAAGAGTTAGGAGAAGCACCAATATTAGCATTTACCTTACATTTAGAAGCAATACCAATAGCCATTGGTTCTAAGTTAGGGTGATTGATATTGGCAGGAATAATCATCCGTCCCCGCGCTACTTCTTCCCGAATGAGACTCAGCAGGAAGATTTTCCCGCTTGGCGACGTAGTGCATTTCTTCGGTGATCACACCTTGACGGGCATAGTGCATTTGCGAAACATTATTTTGTCCACGTCGCTTAGCGATCCATTCTGTACGCATATTATATTCCTCAAATAAACAGCTTCCCTCCGCTGGTATTACCCAGACTCAGGTGTTAAGGGTGTGATCTCAGCCTGGAACTTCAGGCACCCCTAGCATAGTTACTTATTGTAGCATTTGGGTAAAGGTTTTTGTAGCGAGGTTCATAATTTTTTTGGGGATGATGATTATAGGTAATTTTTATGATAGTTTGATGATGAAATATCAAACAGATAAACATAATCAGTGAAAAAACACGATGTAGAAGATATAGAGTATCTTCTACCTGAATAAAATCAAAATCTATATATGGTAAAAAGTTTAAAAATATTTAAAACTTGATATCCCCGATTTGTTTAATTTATCGGGGATATTTTTTAGCTGTTAATAATTCCTGAAGTATTAAGTACGAATTTTAGACTCTCATCTTTTTTTGGAGTTGTTAAACCCATCAAAAGTTAAATGATAGAACATTTGACTTTTTTCTTCTGAGAAAACCACATTCCCATTGCTGCTAACATAGATACTGATAGAGCCGACATTTGTGGTTCGGGAACAGTTTGTGAATGAATTTCTTGAACTATGGGTAATCCTGGTTGAAATATATCATAACTTTGTCTGTTAGACCTCTCAAATCTTAACTTAGTAACATTTGTTCCCAGAATAGAGTTACTCGGACTCACATCTAATGTAGGAGCAAAAATCCCTGCATCAACACTAAAAGATTGCAAAAAACCAGAACCAAGTTGATAGGCAAAATTCTTTACTTTTAGATTATATGTAGTCACCTGTTGATATGTTACTTGATGTGTGATACTGTCAAAAACAGGGTAATAGTTGACTATGGTTTCAAAAAGAGGCCATGCTTGGTTAATACTAACATTATGACCATCTAAATCTACAGTTTGAACATTGACTGAGGCAGAAAAATCCGTGAGTTCATTGGTTGTGATTACTCCATCACTATTTTTATCCTCAGCTGAAAATACACCTGATAGCAAACCAGAACCGTATCTAGCATAAGTATAACCATCCCCAGATTTATACTCTACATTTGGTAAAACTGTATATCCAGGGCGTTCACCAGAATAGCTAGTATCAAAGCTTTGACTAAATTGGAATTCGACGGCGTGGGATTGGCGATGAGATGTGATCACAGAGAGAATACTGCTCATAGCAGTCAATGCTATCACTTTTGCAACTGTGGTAACTAGGTTGAGTTTCAGTTTATTTTTCATAACATTTACAACTAAACACAAGAAAATTCTACTTTATATGTAATAATTAAATTATTTTACATTAAATCTTTAAGTATTTTTACATAATTCTTCATCTTTCCTTCATCATCGGCGATCGCTAAATTATTTGGGATGGCAGCCCAAATTTTGGGAACGGTGGTGGGATTTAAGATGATTATGGCAGATTCATAACCTGCGATCGCAATTGCCAAATCATTTGCTACAAGTTAAGAACAAGAGTCAATTGTCAAGGGGGTATGTCAAAAAAAAGGTAAAATAGATAGTAACTTCAAAAATTATGGACAACAACCAATTGACTGAATATATTATTTTTTATAAACCTTATGGTGTTCTTAGCCAGTTCACACAGGAGACACCCAAACATATTACCCTGAAAGATTATATCCCCATTCCCGATATCTATCCGGTGGGGCGTTTAGACTGGGATAGTGAAGGTTTATTATTTTTAACAAATGATGGAAAATTACAGCATCGTCTTGCTAATCCCCGGTTCGGTCATCAGCGTACTTACTGGGTGCAAGTAGAACGTATTCCTGATTCCCAAGCTATTCATCAATTACAAACAGGTGTGGAAATTCAAGATTATCGCACTCGACCAGCACAAGTTAAATTATTGTTAGCGGAGCCACCTGTAGGCGATCGCCATCCACCCATTAGATTCCGTCAACATATTCCCACTGCTTGGTTAGAAATAACTTTAACAGAGGGTAAAAATCGACAGGTGCGACGAATGACTGCGGCGGTAGGATTTCCTACTTTAAGACTGGTGAGAGCAAGTATTGCCCATCTCAACTTAAATGGTTTAAATTTGGGTGAATGGCGTCGTCTCACTCCTGAAGAAATCAAATTGTTGTATAATTCGCCTAAACCATATCACCAGGTTTTTATAGACGAAAATCACCATCTTTCCACCCATTTTGACAAGTAATTGAATTATTTAGTTTAGATACGTCATAATTAATACTCAAACCAGAATTCCCAGGTGCAGTGACAATCTTTTGTAGGTCTAATAGCACTGGTGAGATTAGTGCCTATAAGCACCTTAGCAGGAAAATTAAGGAAGTTCCACTATGGTAATTTGCCCTGATTGTCAATTTGAAAACCCCAATACTCATAAATTCTGCCAAAAATGTGGCACGTCCTTAACTCATAAGGTCTGCCCCGAATGCAGTGCTGAAGTAGCTTTCAACACGGAAAAATGTCCTAAATGTGGTGCAGATGCTGGGACAATTTGGTTGGCAATTATTACACAAACAGCAAGTTCTGCGGAAGATAGCCAAGAAAATTCTGATGGTATACATTCACAATTATCTATGGGTTCCTATCTGGACTCAGAACAGCGTTATCAATTGCTGTCACCACTAGTGATTCCCAAAGCTGAAACTAATATTGATCTAGAAGTCAGAGTTTTAGATTGTCAGCCATATCAAATCTCACCTATTGAAGCCGCATTAGTAAATAATTCCCCAGAATTTCTGAGGTCATCTGTGGGTGCAACAGGTATTTCTCCAATAGTTCAAGCTTATATTGATTTACAGGTTGACAGAGATCCAGGGATACCCTTGATTCATGATGCCTGGCAGCAAGGTAATTTGCAAGTGGTACTGATTGAAGACCGTTCTCATGATCAACCTTTACTAGACCTATGGCAAAATGAAAAAACAGGTTCACTACAAATTTTACATTGGTGCTACCAGATGGCTCAAATGTGGTCGATACTAGAACCAGTAAATTCTCGTCAAAGTCTACTGGAGTTAGCTAATCTCCGCTTGGATGAAGACCAAACACTAGCACTAAAAAGATTATATTTAGAACCACCTATTAGTCAATTTCCAGAAGCAACCCCGTCACCCTTTACCATCAAAACATTAGGTAGAATTTGGCAAGCTTTATTTAGACATTCCCAACGCACACAATTTGGTCCGGTAGTCAAAATGCTAGAGGATTTGGAATTGGGTAGTATAGAAACATTAGATCAATTGCGATCGCGTTTGGAGGAAATAGCGACAGAATTGGAAACACCTGCTAAAGAAACAATTGATTCCCCACCAGAGAAACAGATTACCGCCCCGACGATTCTGCAATTGGATGACGAACTAGAAGAAGCGGGTATTAAAAGCGATGATATGCCCACTATGGTGCTGTCAATGCAGCTAAACAGTTTAGAAGATGCAGGACGTAGTGATGTCGGTCGTCAACGTCGTCATAATGAAGATAACTTTGGTATCCAAACTCAAATTAACAAATTGGAATTTGCCAAAAGCCGAGTCCTGAAAGCACGCGGTTTGTATATCCTTTGTGATGGGATGGGGGGACATGCTGGTGGTGAGGTAGCTAGTGAGTTAGCAGTTAAAACTCTGCAAGAATACTTTGAAAGTACTTGGACTTCTGGACAGTTACCTACAGAAGATAGACTGCGAGAGGCTGTATATCTAGCTAATCAAGCAATTTACAATATTAATCAACAAGATTCTCGCTCTGGAGTGGGACGTATGGGTACTACTCTAGTAATGTTACTCATGCAAGATACTCAGGGAGCAATTGTTCACGTGGGAGATAGTCGCTTGTATCGTCTGACTCGCAAGCGAGGATTAGAACAAATGACCGTAGACCATGAAGTTGGTCAACGAGAAATTGAGCGAGGTGTAGAAGCCACTATCGCTTATGCTCGTCCAGATGCCTATCAATTAACCCAAGCTTTAGGTCCTCGTGATGAACATTGGATTAATCCTGATGTGGAGTTTTTCGATATCAATGAAGATACGCTGCTGTTGTTGGTATCGGATGGTTTATCAGATAATGATTTACTGGAAGCTAACTGGCAAACTCACGTAGAACCACTACTGAGTTCTAGTGCTAATTTAGAAGTGGGTATTACTAATCTAATTGATCTAGCGAATCAATACAATGGTCATGATAATATTACGGCTATAGTTGTCCGAGCCAAAGTTCGTCCCAATCAGGAAGGTTATCGCTAAAGAGGAAATAGGGAATTTGAGATGGGCATTTATAGCTACGGGATTTTGAACTTTAACTTTTTTATGGTTTTATTGTGGTAACACTGACCCTGTTAGAAGCGCAACAAAAAACGCTGCTCAAGCAGTGGTGCTTTGAGAATTCCACTGTGATTCGCATTGGACGAGCAGCGGATAATCATATTGTTTTAGATAATAATTTAGTTTCTCGGTATCATCTAGAACTAAGAAATCTCCAAGCCAAAACTAATGGTAATGATTGGCAGGTAATTAGTCAGGGGACAAATGGCACTTTTCTGAATGGTGTACTGGTAAATCACAGCCGATTACCAGATAATTCACTTCTACAGCTAGCACAAGGCGGTCCAATCCTGCAATTTCAAATTCAGGAAATCACCGTCAGACAATCTTCCTGGTCACCAAAATCTGGAGAAAGGGGAATAAATTCAGTTCAGAAAACAGCAAGTTCAGCTTCGGCTTGTACTCATGAGGGAAATTCCCCAGATAATCAATTTTGTATTCACTGTGGTCAACCGCTCTCTCCACAACAGAAGATTCGTCATTATCAGATATTACGAACTCTGGGACAGGGAGGGATGGGTACTACTTATTTAGCTTGGGATGAAGTGGGTTTGGTCACAGGTACATCCCAACTGCTGGTATTAAAAGAGATGAATGCCGATATGGCTAAAATTGCCAAAGCCCAAGAGTTATTTGAACGGGAGGCATTTACGCTGAAAAATCTCCATCATCCCGGAATTCCCAAGTATTATGATTTTTTTGTGGAAGCGGGGAAGAAGTACTTGGCCATGGAATTAATTCAGGGACAAGATTTAGAAAAACGGATTTATGTTACAGGTCCGGTAATTCCTGATCAGGCGATCGCTTGGATGATTCAAACCTGCGATATTTTAGCATATCTCCACAGCCAAAAACCACCACTAATTCACCGGGACATCAAACCTGCGAATTTGATGGTGCGAACGGCTAATAATCAGATAGTGGTGTTAGATTTTGGCGCGGTGAAAGAGACTGGAACTACACCAGGGACAAGAATTGGTGCGGAAGGCTATTGTGCACCTGAGCAGGAAAGAGGACAACCCTTAACCCAATCAGATTTGTATGCGGTTGGACCGACATTGATTTTTTTACTCACCGGGGAAAACCCGTTTAAGTTTTATCGTCAACGGGGAAAAGGGTTTAGATTTGATGTGACGAGTATTCCCACCATTACGCCGAAATTGAGAGATGTGATTGACCGCGTTACAGAACCGATGCCACGTGATCGCTATCAAACTGCTCAAGAATTGGCTAATGCATTGGCTAGTTGTCAATAGAGATAGTCAACTATCAACCGTCTTCGTCCCAAGTTTCCACAGCAATCAGTTCACTAACTGGGTCTTGCATACTAAAACCAAAGTCGAGCAATTCCTGTTTCCAGTACTGCCATTCATTGCCATAGAGTAAGGCAATTTTCCAAATGCTGTCAGAGGGCTTGATGATATTGGATTCTACTAGTGATTGCACGTTGCGCTGCAATTTCACCATAGGGTGCATCACTTGCTGAGTCATAAATCTCGATAGAGTTCAGATTTTATTTGGGTAAATGCTGGATGAAAAATGGTTTCTGTTTTGCCTTGATTACCGATGCGTGGGGTATTTATGGTTTGGTAAAAAAGTGTGCAAAACAAAGTTTTGACAAAATGCTGGTAGCGAAATGACTACAACACTTTGGTATTTGCTTCCTGCTAACTTTTTGAGACAGATGCGGTTAAGTACCAAGCCCGGAGGCAGGTTATGCTCCACAAATATCAGTTATAAGCTAGCTGGGTTAGTTGATGATTGAGAACGCTTTTTGAATTGACAGAAGTGTTCTCACCACAGGACTTAACTTTTGTATGACCACCATACTGCGCGTATGCATACTAATGATGGTTAATTTAGTTAACAGTAATCAGAAAAAACTGCTTAACTTGCTATACTATAGCATAACTAACTTAACAAATTGGTGGGAAGATGAGGTCTTGTACGGTAATTACCACCAAAAAGCTTTCTACTTTGCTTTTTTGAGCATTGCGGAAGTAAGAGTAAAAAGTGATTTTCTTGTACAATATTAACGCAATTGGGAATGAATGGCAAAGTTTTATAAATTTAATTTTGGTGGAAATAATAGATTCTTAGTAGTAAATTTACCATAGCCCAGATTAACTCGGGGGTTAAGATCACGTTTTTTTTAAGAAAGATGCTGGTGTTTTCGTGTCACTTCTCTCTTAATTCCTGTATTTCTGTGATAGTTTATCTAAATTTTTGGGTATGATCGTATTCAGGTAGGAGGATAGCTGTGATGTATGTAGTAACCGCAGCAATAATAAGAACATGGCTAGTGCAGATGATGAATATTTGATGAGACGCAACAAGCAGTTTCACCGACGTGTAAGGATTATGACAGTTATTTCCATGTTTGGCTTTTTTGGTTCTATTCTTGTTGGAGGAATGGAGGTAATTCAACAGGCTATTTCTCATCCCCAGAAACAAATTGTATCTATTGAGACTTCATTAGGCGAACAAGCACGAGGTTATGAGCAGATTTTACAACAGGAACCAAATAATCAACAGGCACTAGAGAAGTTGTCGTTGGTGCGACTGCGAATGAAGGATTTTAAGGGTTCTGTGGAAATTTTGGAAAAGTTGACGCAGCAGCATCCCGATAGACAAGATTATAAAGAGCTATTAAGTCAGATGAGAAAACAACAGGATTAAGCAAACAATAATTAATATTGTTTAATCAGAATTTAATTACTGTGATACTATCTTAATTTTTTTTTTCAGCAAAGGGAAATATTAATATTATGTCAAGTCTTTCTGTCTGCATGATGGTACAGAATGTAGAAAAAACATTAAAGATAGCTTTAGAATCACTAGAACATATTTATGACGAACTCATAATTGTGGATGGTGGTAGCAGTGATTCTACTTGTGAAATAGCATTGAGCTATGGAGCTAACATAATTCATTCTCAATGGAGTGGAAATCATTCTCAACAGAGAAATGTATATTTAAAACATATAAATACTGAGTGGATATTTGTACTAGATTCAGATGAATTTATTAATCAAGCTACTAAAGATTTTTTACTAAAAGTAAAATCTAACAATACCAATTTGTTAACGGATAATTTTTGGATTCCTAGAAGATGGATTACGAATTTTAGTAAGCATCATTATATTACTAGTCCACCGCATTATCCTGACTCACAGCGCCGTTTATTTAAATATAATCCCAATATTTTTTATGTAGGACAGATACATGAAAGTATTATTAATCTTAAAGATCCAGGGATAGTTCTACCAGAATTAAGTATATACCATTTAGATTTATTGATTAATAGTGAAGAAAGTCGTCGGGAAAAAGTACGTCGATATTCAAAACTAAATCCTCGCGATGGAGCACCCCATTATTACTTACCCAATGAACAAAAAATACAAGTAGGGGAATGGAATTATGAGGAAATAATTCCGACGATACAATTAATGCTTGATAATTTAGTCAAATATAAATTTGATAATTCACAATTAAATTTTTTAATCCCAGCAGAAATTAAGGATGATGAATTTTATTTTGTGCTACAAAAAATTGTACAAACTGAAGATATTCAAACAGTTTTAGAAATTGGTTCATCTTCAGGTGAAGGTAGTACTGAAGCATTAGTAACTGGGCTAAGATACAACCAAAACAAACCATTATTGTTTTGCATGGAAGTCTCAAAAAATAGATTTATAGAATTATCTAAAAGATATGAAAATACATCGTTTGTAAAATGTTATAATGTCTCTTCTGTTGCTTTAGAAAAATTTCCTGAAGAACAAAAAGTTATTGATTTTTATCAGAGTACCCAAACTAATTTAAATGCTTTTCCCATTGAGACTATTATTGGTTGGCTGAGACAGGATATTGAGTACCTGAATGCATCATGTGTACCGACTGAAGGTATTCAAAAAATCAAGGAAGAAAATAAAATTGATGTATTTGATTTAGTACTAATTGATGGATCAGAATTTACTGGTATTGCAGAATTAGATGAGATATATGGCGCAAAATATATTTGCTTGGATGATATTAATACGTATAAAAACTATGAAAATTTGCATCGTCTGCTCAATGATCCAGATTATGTACTCATAAATTCTAACCAGACTTTACGTAATGGTTACGCAATATTTAAACGAAACAGAGCAGAATCAATCCAGTCAATAACTTATCAAGACATTCATCATGCGGTGAATGGTGTGGAAGGATTTATGGCTGCTGGTCAAGAAGAATACTTGTTTAATAAAGTCAAGTCTCTGACACGAGATGCTGTTATTGTGGAAATTGGCGCTTTTAAAGGTCGCTCTACAGTTGCTATGGCCTATGCTTGTGTAGGAACTAACAAGAAAATATATTCTATTGATACATGGGATGGTAATGATTCTGATTTTCCTGATCGAAATTTCTTGGACATTTGGCAACACAATATTCAACTAAATGGATTGGAAGAATATGTAATACCACTACGCGGCTACTCTCATGAAATATTAAACCGTTGGCATGAATTGACAGCAGGTAAACCTATTGATTTTATCTTTATTGATGGTTCCCATCAGTATTTAGATGTTCTCAAAGATTTTGAGCTATCTTTTCCATTAGTCAAAAATGGTGGCTGGATAGCATTTCATGATGTATTTGAAACATGGGCTGGTTCAGAACGTGTATGGCACGAAATTGCTCTGTTCCGGCTGATTAATCATGAATATTGTTCTACTATTGCTTGTGGTCAGAAAAATTTGAGTACCAGTAATCCTAGCTTAACATCAACATTACCCATCCACTTTTTTACGATTGTCCTTAATGGACAACCATTTATCCAATATCATATCGATGTTTTCAAACAACTTCCTTTCCAATGGCATTGGCATATTGTTGAAGGTGTAGCCGAATTAAAACACGATACTGGATGGAGTGTTCAGTCGGGTGGTCATATTAGTGATAATATTCATCAAAATGGTCGTAGCAATGATGGGACAACAGAATATATAGACGAATTAGTACAACAATATCCTGACCAGATTACAGTATACCGCAAACCAGAAGGGATTTTTTGGGACGGTAAACGAGAAATGGTGAATGAACCACTTTTTAATATTAATGAAGAATGCTTATTATGGCAAATAGATGTAGATGAATTGTGGACAGTGGCTCAGATTTTGACTACCCGAAAAATATTTATTGACAATCCTGATAAAACGGCTGCTTTCTATTATTGCTGGTATTTTGTTGGAGAGAAACTAATTATTAGTACTCGTAATTGTTATGCACATCCACCACAAGAATGGTTAAGAACATGGAGATACAGACCAGGTGCTGTTTGGGTAGCTCATGAGCCTCCTATATTAGAGCAACCTTTGCCAAATGGTCAATGGCAAAATATAGCCGAAATAAATCCTTTTTTACCCGAAGAAACTGAAAATTTTGGTTTAGCTTTTCAACATTTTGCGTATGTAACACGGGAACAACTAGAATTTAAAGAAAAATACTATGGTTATAGTAATGCTGTTTCCCAGTGGCAAGCTTTACAGGAAACAAACATATTCCCAACTCTTTTAGGTGATTATTTTGGATGGGTACAAGATCAGACAATGGTTGATATTGCTGAGTCTTATGGTGTAGTACCAATAGCACAAAAAGAAAGTAACACCAATACTTGGCGATTTTTACAACCGGAAGAAGTAGAGCAACAAATTCTACAGATTAAGAAATCACCACTGGTAATTCTAGTTGATGGTATATTTTTCCAGCTCTATCAAACTGGTATTGCTCGGGTTTGGAAATCCTTACTAGAAGAATGGTCAACCAACGGGTTTGCAAAATATATTATTGTTCTAGACCGTGCTGGTACAGCACCTAAAATTCCGGGAGTGAGATATCGTCAGATTCATAGTTATGACTACAATAATATTGATATTGACAGAGAAATGCTACAGCAATTGTGTGATCAGGAAGGTGCTGATTTATTTATTTCCTCTTACTATACAACACCAATGACAACACCTTCTGTTTTCATGGCTTATGACATGATCCCAGAAGTGATGGGATGGGATATGAATAATCCGATGTGGAAAGTAAAACATCAAGGTATTAAGCATGCTTCTGCATATTTATCTATTTCTGAACATACAGCCAGTGATTTAGTAAATTGTTTTTCAGATATATCTATAGAGTCAGTTACTGTAGCTCATTGTGGGGTTAGTAAGAATTTTTCACCAGCAAAACCGGAAGATATTAATGCTTTTAAAGCTAAGTATGGTATCACAAAACCTTACTTTATTTTAGTGGGTGGTGGTAGTGGTTATAAAAACACTATTTTGTTCTTAAAGGCATTTTCGCAATTAGCTACCAGCTATGGATTTGATATTATTTTAACTGGTAGTGGTGGTGTATTAGCATCCGATTTTAGAGCTTATACATCAGGTAGTATTGTGCATACCTTCCAACTTGATGATCAGGAATTAGCTATCGCTTATTCTGGTGCAGTTGCACTAGTTTATCCTTCTAAATATGAAGGTTTTGGGATGCCTATTGTAGAAGCTATGGCTTGTGGTTGTCCCGTAATTACTTGTCCGAATGCTTCAATTCCAGAAGTAGCAGGAGAAGCCGCAATATATATAGATGATCAGGATGTTGATGGACTAACAAATGCATTATGTGAAATCCAAAAGCCTAGTGTTCGTAATTCATTAATTAATGTCGGTTTAGCTCAAGCGAAAAAGTTCTCTTGGACAAAAATGGCTGAAAGTGTCAGTTCAGTTTTAATTAATGTTAGTTTATCCTCTTTAAATCTCAAGGAAATTAATTTAATTATTTTTCCTGATTGGTTACAACCAGAAGAGACAGTTGCTTCAGAATTAGCTCAAGTGATTAAGATGGTAGTAAATCATCCTGGTAATGCTCAGACTACTTTGCTAATTAATGTGAATAATATTCTGAGAGAGGATGCAGAATTATTATTATCTGGTGTCGCAATGAATCTGTTGATGGAAGAAGATTTAGATATCAGTGAGGGATTAGAAATTTCTATAGTGACTAGTTTATCAGATTTTCAATGGCAGGCTTTGGTATCTCGTATTTCTGCTAGAATTATTTTACAACACGAAGACCAAAATGCTTTGGTTCAGGTAAAAGCAGAAACAATACCATCCTATGAAATAGATAACTTTAATCAAGGACAAGAGAAACAGTTTTTTTTTAACTTAAGCAATCAGCTTTACTCTGATGGTAAATGGCAAGAAGCTATTTACCAATATCATAAATTATTAGAAAATTATCCAGGAGATGCAGGAATTTATTGGCGTTTAGGACAGTGTTATCGAAGCTTAAATCTAATAGATGAATTTTTGAATATTCTCCAGAAAGGAATTGAACTTTACCCTACCGATGGAAATTTACATTTTACATTAATCATTGAGTTACGACGGAATGGACGTATTCAAAAAGCTATTTCTAGCGCAGAGTACGCTTGTCAATGCTTACCAAATGATTATACTTTTAAAATTCTGCAATACTTAACAGTTCCAGTAATTTACAATCATCAAGATGAAATTGAATTTTATCGTCAGCGATATATTCAAGGAATAGAAAAATTAATTCAACAAACATCTCTGGAAACTCCAGAACAGCAAACTGATGCTCTATTAGGTATAGGAAGACTTACTAATTTCTATCTTTCATATCAAGCACAAAATGATGTAGATTTGCAAAAAAAATATGGCAAGTTAGTACACAAAATTATGGCAGCTAACTTTCCTCAGTGGATTTTACCTTTATCCATGCCCAAGGTGCAAGCTAATGAGAAAATTAGAATTGGATATGCTTCTCATTACCTACATTCTTATAGTGGTACGCTTTGGTTAACTGGTTGGTTACGTTATTGTAATCATGAAAATTTTGAAATATACTGTTATTACACAGGTAATGAACCAGATCCAGTAACTCAACAATTTCAAGAATACAGTGACGTTTTTCACCATATTCCTTACAATTTATCAGCAGTTTGTGAACAGATAATTGCTGATAAATTACATATTTTAGTATTTCCTGAAATTGGCATGAATCCACAAACTATGCAAATGGCTGCTTTAAGGCTTGCTCCTGTGCAATGTGTAGCTTGGGGACATCCAGTAACAACTGGTTTATCCACAGTGGATTACTTTTTATCTAGTGAGTTAATGGAAACGGAGAATGCTCAAGAACATTACTCGGAAAAATTAATTCGCTTACCAAATATTGGTGTTTCTTACCCCAAACCGTTGATTCCCTCAGTTACTAAAACTCGCTCAGATTTTCAGTTACCAGATGATGCTGTCATCTACTTATGCTGTCAAGCACCATTTAAATACTTACCTCAATATGATTTTATTTTTGCAGAAATTGCTCGTCGTATTCCTCAAGCTAAATTTTTGTTTTTGCGTGGTACTTTATTGCAACAACGTTTACAGCAGGCTTTTGCTGCTGTTGGTCTAAATAGTCAAGATTACTGTCTATTTATCAGCATTCCCGAAAGATTAGATTATTTAACGATTAATTTACTTGCCGATATTTATCTAGATACTTTTACTTGGTCTGGTGGAAATACTAGCTTAGAAGCAATTGCTTGTAATCTTCCCATTGTTACCTGTCCAGGAGAATTCATGCGGGGTCGTCACTCTGATAGTTTTTTGAAAATGCTCGGAGTGACAGATACGATATCTAAAGATGAAACAGATTATATTGAAATTGCTGTCAAATTAGGATTAGAACCAGTGTGGAGAAAGAATATTGCAGAACGAATGAGTCAAAATCATCACCTACTTTTTGATGATCAAAAATGTGTTGCGGGTTTGGAAGCTTTCTATCAACAAATTGTCAGTAATTATAGAATATAAATAGCGGGTAAGATGCCCGCTCTACGGAGTTCTTGAATTCAAGATGAGCTAATATACTTGTGCCACATTTCCTGGTAAGCTTTCTCCAATTCCTGGGTAAATTGCTTACCATTCCAAAGCGGTGCTGTCTTTCTTGACTCTTTCAATTTCCAAGCAATTTGTTGTCTGAGAGCTTGATCTTTTCCTAAGCGAATACCCCACTCAACATATTCTTCATCAGTCCAAGCAACACCTTCTGTGATACCAGCATTCATCATCATTGTGTAGCTATTACGAGCAGAAAATTGTTCACCAACTCGCGTCACCATAGGAATACACATCCACAGAGTTTCTAGAGTTGTAGTAGCTCCATTATAAGGATAAGTATCTAAAACTATATCAACAATACCTAAATTAGCTCGGTGAACTGGTTCGGAAGGAACACCTGGAAGAAATCGCAGTTGTGCGGAATCAACACCTTCTTCTACTGCTAACTGCTCAAAAAATGTTTTCACTGATTCTTCATCAGAAGATATTCCTTTAATGAGAAAGTAACTATTGGGAACTTCTTTAATAATCCTCAATTGTAGTTTTGTAATATCTGGATGTCGCTTAAATCCTCGTTGTCCACAAAAATATACTACTGCATCATGGGGAATATCTAATTCCTCACGACGTATTGTAGGTATACCCACCTCAAAACCATCTACAGCTATATAAGTTTGAGGTAAACGCCAAATTTTTTCAGTGTAGTATTCCTCTGCTGATTCTGGTAAAACATAAGGATCAGCAATAAAATAGTCAACGGATGGACTACCAGATGCATCCCATCCTAACCAAGTAACTTGTATTGGTGCAGGTTTATATTGTACTACCTCACAGGTAGTATCTAACGTAATGCTATCTAAATCTATTAATATATCAATTTCGTCATTGTATATTTGTTCAGCCATAGACCAAACATTTGTGGATTTATATGATTTATCTACTTGCTCAATGTACCATTCATGCAGAAAATCTAACATATTCTCTGCATTCATAAAATAACCATTAATTTCAAACTTTTCTCGGTCGTGATGTTGAAATACCCATCTAGCTAACCAACCAACAGAATGTTTCCTTAGACAATAAGATATATATCCAATCTTAATTTTTCTATTAGGTAGGTATTGCTGTTTTCTCTGTAGGTTTCCCTGCAAATATTTTGATACATATTTTTGAGCATATACGGCTGTGTTATCGCAGCATAATTTAAGTATTTGATTTTGGATTTTTCTATTTCCCTGCAAATTATCTTCAATATAAGGTGCAAAATAATTAGCACCTAAAAATCTTACTGTTTCTATCTGGCTTAAGTCTTGGGGATTGTCTTGAACAATTTGTGCGATTAACTCTTGGTGTTTTCGATTTACAGTACAAGATTCTTCCCAGTAACCACCAGCACTAATTAGACCACGTAATATCTGACGATTGGCAAATATTTTTTCTGCTAAAGAATCTACTAAAGAATATAGTAGTTTGGCTGTTTCTATACCTGATTCAAAATCACCTTGATTTTGATAAAATGCTGTTAAATGACTTAAAATTTCAGTATTTAAAGGATCTAAGCGTAAGTAAAGTTCCGCTAGATTTGTAGCGATATCTGAACGTCCATAAGAGTAGGCAATATCTACAGAGACTGGTATAATTATACTTCTAAGAGTTTGTAAATTATCAACAAAATAAGGTAAGCTAGCTTCTACTAGCTCTAGGGAAGAAGGTTCTAAATAAGCATAATCTAAAATACTCCGCAAAACTAAGGTTAACAATTCCAAATTAATTTCTATCTGTGGCTGTGACTTGAGTCTTTCTATCAATTCATATTCTTTCAAATCCTCATGATTATATGTTTTGGCTTCTATTGACAGTTGTACAATATGTAATAAATTATGAACATCTCTAGGAAAAAGTTCTTTAATACTTTGTCTAATCTTCCCAGCAATTGCATATTGTTCTAGCTTTTTCTTGCCGTTCTGCTTCCGTTTTTAATATTTCTCTTAATTCTGTGTTTTCTAAATCGCTTTCTTCTGTATCTCCTGCCATTATTGCCATTAACCAAGTTGTCTGGGCTTCTACTTCTTGACCCTGTAGTAACAAAATTAGACCTAAATACCAATAATGAGACTGAATATCTGGCTCTTGCTCAATGGCCTGTTCAAAAAAACTAGCCGCCTGAAGGTAATTACCTTGGAGTAATAACTCATAACCTGTTTTTGGCGATTTTGCTGGTAACTTATTAGATTTATTCATTTATCTCACTTTATTCCTGACAAGACAAAAGTGAGTAGATTATACACTACTCACTTTCATAAAATATTAAATACAAATGTCTGCATTTTTAGGAGAAATCAAATAGATTTTTCCTTATCTAGCTAAACTGTTATAGCTACCAGCACAGGCATCGGCTTGTTTTCCTACAACATTGATAGTGGCCTTGTCTAGATTTTCTATTGCATCATAGTTAGCTACTTGCAGGGGGTCTGGAGATTCGCAAGCTATTGCTACTGTCAAAGCTTCGGAAGTAGCTCCTTGTCCTTGTTGAGTACCCACTACTCCATAGTATGATTTCAAAGCTTTTTTATAAGCTGAGGCATAGATAATCCCTATATTAGCGGTAGTGACAATAGAGTAATAGAAGTTCTCAGTATTGCTTTTCACCCCTACTTGCAATGTTGACAAGTCTTTAGCAAAACCTTGGTATTCCAAGAAATACGCTTGTTGAGCACGGTTGATTGTACCAATGTTATTCTTAGGTTCAGCTTGTTTAGCTTTATTAACTTGACCAAGTAGTGAAGGTAAAGCGATCGCTGCTAGTACACCAATAATAATTACGACCACTAATAATTCAATAAGAGTAAAACCTTCTTCGGCTTTATTCTTGCGGTTGGTGAGGTGTTGGATAAATTTGGCTTGCAATTCTGGCTTAAGCATGGGTTTCTCCTGAAAATTTCGGTTGTCAAACTTGTTTGGCTGCTTTCTATTCTCAATTTACCCAGGCGCTTACACTTTCATATCACCTCACCTAAAAATCTTTTCTTCTTGACTTTATCTTTATAAAACTACTGATTCAAGAAATTTTTCTGTGAAGAAAAATCTTTGAGGATGTAGTATATATCATATACTAGGAATCCTGTCTAGTTGCAATATTTATTGCAAATGTAATTATAGCCTCGGTTCATCAACCTAAAAAACTAGTAGTGAGCAAGATGTTCACTAGCAATTTGGACTTAAAAGATTTTAGCTAAAACTTTACTTAGATAAAGTTACATAATTAGCATAAGTAGCACAGGTGCTTGTCCATCCAGTAATGGAAACCAGCACAGCTGTATTGAGAGTATTAATATCGGTCTTTTGTTGAGGTGTTGGTGATTCACAAGCTATTGCTACTGTTAACCCTTCAGATGTAATAGAACCAATTCTAGATACACCTACTAAACTATAGTAGTTTTTCAGCGTATTACTTAAATTTGCTGCAACAAATACACTATAATCACCAGAGCCAGATACTGGAGTGTTGATACCATACTGATAATTAGTGGTTTGGCTATTAATTCCTACTTGCAATTCAATGCTACTCACAGCAAACCTGGAATTTTCTAAGTAAAATGCTTGCTGCATCCGGTTAATTGTACCTATGTAGTTCTTAGGTTCAGCCTGTTTAGCTTTGTTGATTTGACCTAGCAGGGAAGGTAGCGCCAGAGATGCAAGTACACTAACAATAATAACTACTACTAATAGTTCAATTAAAGTGAAGCCTTCTTCAGTTTCTTTCTGCCGTTTGTGAAGATATTGTAAGAATTTAACCTGGAATTCTAGCTTCAGTGTGGGTTTCATCTGAAATTCTGAGATTTAAAATTTTTTATCATAATTGCACTAAACTTACCCTGGAGCGATCGCTTTCATATCACTGACACTAAAAAATTCCCATTCTTGGCTTTATCTTCACAAAACTCCTAGAAAAATAGAGGAGAAATCGACAATTATATTTAGTGGATCACAATTACTCAAATTCAGGAGGCCATAATTCTGACACTAGCAATTCCCAACCAGGCAACAAGTCTGGTAGTATCAGCGTTGCTCCATTCTGTAATACTTCTGGTGTTTGGTTTTGCCGGTAAACAGTTACTGTTAATTTATCAGGGTCTATCAGTATTCCCACGGTAGACCCAAGTTGTAAAAATAGTTGAATTTTCTCGACCAAGGGTTTAATTCTGTCTGATTTAGATTTGATTTCAACCGTTAAGTCTGGAACCAACTCCACAAAATCCCGTTTGGTCTTTTTTAACCTGTCAGCCCTCACAAAAGACACATCAGGCGCACGTAAATTTCTTTTTTCTGAATTATCCTCTTCTAGATTAGGCAGAATAAACCCAGCACTAGAACCAGTCACTCGTCCTAGTTTACGTGGCATTACCCACATATTTAGAAAGGTAAGTAAACGACCACCGATTTCCTCCGATTCATAATCTGATGGTCCCATAATTACAATATTCCCTTCTACTAGTTCCATTTGCCATTCTGGATGCTCGCTTTGTAGTCGTTCTAAGTCTGTAATTGTGAGAGACATAATTTGAGGAGGTGGGGAGGTGGAGAGGTGGGGTGATGGGGAGGTGGGGTGATGGGGAGGTGGGGTGATGGGGTTTTTTAATTAAATTGGGAGTCTTTAATTAATATAAAGTTACGATTTCTAATCGTATACACTCGTTCCCATCTAGCAATTCAAGAACGAGTGCATGGAAAAAAATAGAATTCCACAAATTACTTGAGAACTGCTAAAACAGCTTCTACCTCAGCTTTAGGGATATTTGGATGCAAAAATCCCTGAGCATAAATTCCCGGATGATTTTGAGCAACCACTGCATAAGATTGACGAAGGTGAGCATTAATAGCTACTGTCTTAGCATCATACATCTGCATCGCCATCTTGGGATAGAAACCAATACCGATAATCAAGATTAAAAAACAAGCAGCAATAAACACTTCACGAGGTCTAGCATCACTATAGACTGATTCCGTTGGGAGTAAACAATCTGTACCAAAACACGCTGTTCCCTGGTCTTCTTGATTTTCCCAAGCAGCATTATTAATGTCACAGACCATTTTTTCACCCGTTCCATAAAATACTTGACGCAGCATGGAAAGTAAATAAATTGGTGTGAGGATAACTCCTATCGCAGCTAGAAAAACTGTCACACTGGAAAAGGTGGAACTATAAACATCACTGGTGGTTAAACCCACAAAAACAGAAAGTTCACCCACAAAACCACTCATTCCAGGGAGAGCTAAAGAGGCCATGGCGCTGATTGTAAATAAAGCAAATACTTTAGGCATGACTTGACCAATCCCACCCATATCCGCCATTACCATTGTGTGGCTACGGTCATAAGTCACACCTGCTAAAAAGAACAACACTGAAGCAATTAACCCGTGGGAGAGCATCTGCAACATCGCACCGTTAATTCCTAAATCGGTGAAGGACGCAATACCCAACAGGACAAAACCCATATGGGAAATTGATGAGTAAGCTAACCGTCGCTTCATGTTGGTTTGAGCAAAGGAGTTTAATGCTCCATAAATAATGTTCACCACTCCCAGAATCGCTAGAATTGGGGCAAAATAAATATGTGCATTGGGAAGTAATTCCAGATTGAGGCGAATTAATCCATATCCACCCATTTTTAACAGCACACCTGCTAAAATCATTGATACTGGGGAAGATGCTTCACCATGAGCATCTGGTAACCAGGTGTGCATGGGAAAAACAGCTAGTTTGACGCCAAAAGCAATTAACAATCCTGCATATAATAGTAGTTCTAAACTCAGGGGGTAATCTTTCATCCCCAGAGCGGCTATATCAAAGGTAATATTATCTCCACCATATAGCCCCATTGCTAAAGCTGCTACCAAAATAAATATAGAAGCTGCGGCGGTATATAGTATAAATTTTGTGGCTGCATAGCGACGTTTTTGCCCGCCCCAAATACAAATGAGTAAGTATACGGGAATTAGTTCTACTTCCCACATAATGAAAAACAACAGTAAGTCTTGAGCGACAAATACGCCGACCTGTGCAGAATATAGCACCAGCATCAGAAAATAAAATAGACGGGGGCGACGATCAACTTGCCAGGCTGAAAATATTGACAGGGTAGTTACTAATCCTGCTAGAAGTACCAATGGGACTGAAAGACCATCCACTGATACTGCCCAATTCAAACCTATTTGCGGTACCCAAGCATAATTTTCTCCAAGTTGAAAGTTAGTGTTACTCGCATCGTAATGGTTCCAAAAGACATAGCACATTAAGGCTAAGTCGGCAATACCTACGCCTAATGCATACCACCGCACGGTTTTACCATCTTTGTCTGGTAGTATGGGGATAAGCAGTGAGGCAATTAGTGGTAATGCAATAATCGCCGTGAGCCAGGGAAATTGATCTGTCATCATTAAGAAAAAATACCTATTGTTCTCTGATGACATTCTACTAAACTCTGTAACAATTTCTTTATAAATGAACTGTATTGGTATATAGATTTGATAAAATTCTCCAACCTCATTCCAGTATGTCAATTTTTATACGTTGAGCGGGCATCTTGCCCGCCATTGAGTTCAAGCGGGCAAGATGCCCGCTCCACGGATTGTAGAAAAAGTACAAGCGATCGCCAATTTAGCATGCTGAACTAAAATATCTTGCTCAAGCATATTCACATTATATTGTGGAGTTGCTGCCAACAACTTCTCAATTCTGTCCCTAGCTGCTACCACCACAGACTCCTTCAAAATTCCCTGATGCAGAGAATTACTAAAATCTTCTGCCATTTGATAGGTATATTCTAGGGATGAAGAATTAAGATTGCGAGAGACAATAAATAAATCACAACCAGCATGCAATGCCTGTGCTACAGTTCCCGGTTGGGTAAACCGATGAGAAATAGCCTTCATATCTAAGTCATCAGAAACCACCACCCCCTGAAAACCCAATTCTTCCCGCAAAATACTATGGAGGATAGATGGGGAAAGTGTCGCAGGTAAATCAGAATCTATTTTAGGGAACAAGATATGAGCAGTCATAATCAAGGGTATGTGCTGCTCAATCAAAGCTTTAAAGGGGATAAGTTCCCGATTTCGTAAATCTTCCCTAGTTAAATTCAGAACTGGTAGCTCCAGATGAGAATCTTTACTGGTGTCTCCATGTCCAGGAAAGTGTTTAGCACAACCCAAAATTCCTGATTCCTGAAGTCCTAAATAATAATCAACTGCTCCTTGAGTTGCAGCTTCTGGTGTAGTTCCAAAAGCACGAGGCCCAATCACAGGATTTTGAGGATGGGAAAATATATCAGCTACAGGAGACCAGGATAAGTTGATTCCTAAAGATTTTAGTTCTAAGGCTGTGCTTGTAGCTACTTCCCTGGCGTAGTCACCCAATAAAGCAGCATATGGAAATCGGGTAATTGGTAAGGGTGTACGTACTACCCGACCACCCTCATGATTTAATGTAGTGAAGATAGAATCTCTCTCCACATATTGACGGATTTGTGTAATTAATTCTTGAAAACTTTCTAGCCAGACTGGATAAGGAGTCGCATCTAGAAAGTTTTTGGCAAAGAATATCACCCCCACTGGATTTAATGTACTCAGTGCCTGTTTATCGTCATCACTTAAGACTGACCAGAAATACCCAGAATCAAGTGATTACCAAAACTTTTGAACTGCTGTGATTGGGACATGGAACTCAAGAACTAGCGACTAATTTGAACTTAATCAAAGTCTGTGACTGTAGCCACATCCTTAAGGGGAATGTTTTCAGGTGTGAAGTTAGACGATTTCCAGGAAGTTTTGCTGGCTTGAGGTTGTAAAACTACGGCTTCATAAGGTATGACTCCAGTATTTTCAATATCAAGAAAGCGAGTGCTTCCCTTGATAAATCTAGACTTCGAGGCGGAATGTAGTGACCACGATCATTGACACGGACAATTACTGATTTCCCATTTTGCACATTAGTTACCTGCAAAAATGTATTAAAAGGTAAGGAACGATGAGCAACAGTGAAATCATTTTGGTTATATGTCTCACCGTTAGCAGTTAACCGACCATGAAAATAATCCCCGTACCAAGAAGCTATCCCATTCAATTTTGTCAGTGAATGTTGCAAATCGTACATTGCCATTTGCCCTTGGATCAAAGTTAAAGTTGGTACATTCAGGGCAATTCTGAGATTATTCGTCCATTCAATCGCAATGCCATCACCACTGCGTTCAGTTTGTCGCGCAATTTCTTGATCTACACTAAAGAGAAATTGGTTACCCAACATTAGAGACTGGTGTGCCATCAATTAAGGCTGGTCGTAATTGATGTGGATCTAAATTGGGGTATCTGACCAGCTGTGTCAAGCGTTGTTGGAGGGAGTTAGCCGTGATTTGATCTAGTAAAGTGGCAACTTTGTAGTTATTTAACCAGACTTCATATTTTCCTTGATTTTCTTTGACTACTGCTACAGGTAAACAGACATACTTTAACCGCTTTTCAACAGGGTGATTCAAATTTAGCAAGGTTTGTAGCGATCGCCAAATTCGGTTAATAAAAAAATCGGCTTCAATGGTTTTGGATGAGGGAATTAAT
Source organism: uncultured cyanobacterium (assembly GCA_963766435.1). Lineage (GTDB taxonomy): Bacteria > Cyanobacteriota > Cyanobacteriia > Cyanobacteriales > Nostocaceae > CAVXZH01. The sequence goes on along the minus strand of CAVXZH010000005.1, from coordinate 601,001 downwards.
GTCGGTAATAGCAAACTCTGAGGTGGTTTAGGTTTAGGAAATACCTGACATGATGCTTTTGGGCGAGATGCTCCTATTTTTGGCTCAGAACTGACTAAGCTGACGAGGCTGGGTGATTTTTTCTGATTTCCCCAATCGATTTGTAAAAAATTTGTTGATAACAGAGCAATGTGTATCTTTGGTGTGAAGACATAATTTGGCAAGAAAACGTCACCGATCCAGGATTTAATCCAAAGAAGTGCAATCAGTAGCATACTTAGGTTATTTTTTTGCTAAATGCATATTTTAAGTACAGTGTCAATCTATCGACGTAGATTTTTTTTAGTGCAAGAAGAGGAAATTTTGTTTGGGTTTTCCAAAAAATGATGATATTGACAGATAAACCCGGAATAAATAGCCAGGGATCATCATATATCGTTCTATGTACAAAAGTAAATCAACTTTAGAAATGATTTTTAATCAATAGCTAGGTTTGAATTTATTTTTTTTATGATTCATATCCGGAAAGACAAGTAGTGTGTATCTATTTACATATAGATTATACCAGTATTTTTTGCAGCTTTGCGGCTGACCAGAACACGGAAAAAGTCAAATCGAACAAATACTGCTAAATGTAACGGTTTGCAACATATAATGAGAACGAATCAACGATTAAGAAATATTGAAGGACAGTAAGTTTAAATGCGAGTAGCGATCGCGGGTGCTGGACTAGCAGGACTTTCCTGCGCGAAATATCTCACGGACGCAGGTCACACTCCCATTGTCTTGGAACGCCGGGACGTACTGGGGGAAAAGTGGCAGCGTGGAAGGACTCCGATGGAGACTGGTATGAAACGGGTCTGCACATTTTTTTTGGGGCATATCCCAATATGTTGCAGTTATTCAAAGAACTGGACATTGAAGATCGTCTTCAGTGGAAAGAACACACCATGATCTTCAACCAACCTGAAGCACCTGGTACTTACAGCCGATTTGATTTTCCTGATTTACCAGCACCCCTAAATGGGGTAGTGGCAATTCTGAGAAACAACGATATGCTGACATGGCAGGAAAAAATCCGCTTTGGCATCGGATTACTACCAGCAATGCTCCAGGGACAAAAGTATGTCGAAGACATGGACAAATACTCTTGGACTGAGTGGCTAAGGTTGCAAAAAATACCTGAACGGGTAAATGATGAAGTTTTTATTGCCATGTCTAAATCCCTCAACTTTATTGATCCTGATGAAATTTCGGCGACGATTTTGTTAACGGCATTGAACCGCTTCCTCCAAGAGAAAAAAGGTTCACAAATGGCTTTTTTAGATGGTTCTCCCACAGAAAGATTATGTCAGCCGATTAGTAGATTACATCACCGATAGAGGTGGTGAAGTGCGATTAAATGCACCGTTGAAAGAAATTTTGCTAAATGCTGATGGGACAGTAAAAGCATTCTTGCTGCGAGGGTTAGATGGCGCAGACGATGAAGTTTTTACAGCAGATTTATATGTATCTGCCATGCCAGTTGACCCCTTAAAGGTAATGTTACCAACACCTTGGCAGCAAATGGAGTTTTTCCAGAAGCTAGAAGGATTAGAAGGGGTGCCAGTCATTAACGTGCATCTGTGGTTTGACCGGAAACTCACCACAATTGATCATTTATTATTTTCCCGATCTGCCCTCCTCAGCGTTTATGCTGATATGAGTAATACCTGCCGGGAATATGCTAATCCCTCTCGCTCGATGCTGGAATTAGTTCTGGCACCAGCTCAAGATTGGATTGCTAAATCTGATGCAGGAAATTGTGGCCGCTACCCTGTCTGAATTAGAAAATCTCTTTCCCGAACATTTTGGGGGAGAAAATCCGACCCAACTGCGGAAATATCATGTTGTGAAAACACCCAGATCAGTTTACAAAGCGACTCCTGGTCGTCAAGAGTATCGCCCTACTCAGCAAACCCCCATTGCTAATTTCTATTTGACAGGGGATTACACCATGCAACGCTACTTAGCCAGTATGGAAGGTGCCGTACTTTCTGGTAAGCTAACATCGCAGGCGATCTCTGAAGCACCACCGGTAGCAAATCCTCAAACCTGCAAACGCTCACTCGACCGCCCGCAACGAATGCTGCAACTGCCTGATTCCCCCCCGCGCATGAAAACGCTGGTCTCTGTAGACGATTCATACAAACTTTGTCGGCATCTCACAGCTAAGTATGCCAAGACCTTTTACTTGGGTACTTTGCTGATGAATCCGGTGAAGCGTCAATCTATTTGGGCAATTTACGCTTGGTGTCGCCGTACAGATGAATTAGTGGATGGGCCTGCATCCGCTATTACCACCCCAGAAACCCTAGATCTATGGGAAAAGCAGCTGGAATCAATTTTTGCGGGACGCCCACTGGAAAATTACGATGTCGCTCTAGTAGATACTCTCCAACGCTTTGCCTTAGACATCCAGCCCTTTCGGGATATGATTGCTGGTCAGCGGATGGATTTATATCGTAGTCGCTATGAAACCTTTGAGGATTTATACCTCTATTGTTACCGGGTTGCTGGTACTGTGGGCTTAATGTCTACGACAGTTATGGGTGTGGATACCACGAGCTATACAGCACCTTGGCATCCACATCAACCACCATTAATCCCCACTGAAGAAGCGATCGCCTTGGGAATAGCTAATCAACTGACTAACATTCTTCGGGATGTCGGGGAAGATGCACGACGAGGCAGAATTTACATTCCGCTAGAAGACCTGGCTAGATTTAACTACACTGAACAAGATTTCTTTCAAGGTGTAGTTGATGACCGTTGGCGTTCTCTGATGCGGTTCCAAATTGACCGCGCTCGTCAATTCTATACCAAGGCAGAAAAAGGAATTAGTTATCTTTCCCCTGATGCTCGTTGGCCAGTTTGGTCCGCTGGTATGCTCTATGGGCAAATTTTGGATGTGATTGAACACAACAATTATGATGTGTTTAGTCAACGTGCTTATGTTCCTCAGTGGAAAAAATTAGTCACTTTACCCATAGCTTGGATGCGATCGCAAGTTTTGTAAGATTAGTAGTTAGTGGTTAGTAGACAGCAAAAAAGCACACCAGACAACTAACCACTGACAACCGATAATTAAGTATTGACCAACTCAAAAACATCTGCTATGATTCATATTCATGACGTGGAGAGATGGCTGAGTGGTCGAAAGCGGCAGATTGCTAATCTGTTAGGGTATTTAATACCCTCCAGGGTTCAAATCCCTGTCTCTCCGTTTTAATATAGAAAGGGTCTGTGAAAAATTAATGTTCACAGACCCTTTTAAATTTATAAAGATTATAGCTAACCATCATTTATACTCCTGGAGGAGGATGATATTATTTATCCTTTGGAGTCTTGTTCAGTTCCAGCTAAATTAAAAATCTAGTTCGGATATTGCTTTGGGACTCCTAAAAAATTACGGGAGTCTAACCTAAATATATGTCAAAAATTAATATTGCCTTAGCCTTGAGTGTTACTACCATAGCAACTGGAATTCTATTAGCAGGTTGTCCAAAATCGACACCTCCTGAAAATACAGCTAACCAAGGGAATAGTACGACTCCATCGACCAAATCAACTACCACCGATAGCAATGTCAAAGGGTTGAAAATTGGTAGCTTGTTACCAACAACAGGTGACTTAGCTGCTATTGGACAGCAAATGGTAGGTTCAGTGCCGTTATTAGTAGAAAAAGTCAATGCTTGTGGTGGAGTTAATGGTGAACCAGTCACCTTAGTACAAGTAGACGACCAAACTGACCCGAAAGCGGGTGCAGCAGGGATGACTAAATTAGCAACTCTAGATAAAGTAGCAGGTGTAGTTGGTTCCTTTGCTAGTAGCGTTTCTACAGCCGCAGTTTCCGTGGCTGTACCGAATAAAGTGATGTTAGTCTCTCCTGGTAGTACCAGTCCTGTATTTACTGACAAAGCCCAAAAAGGTGAATTTAAAGGTTTTTGGTCAAGAACTGCTCCTCCTGATACTTACCAAGCTCTAGCTTTAGCTCAACTAGCTAAGAAAAAAGGGTTTAAACGAGTTTCTACAGTGGTAATTAATAATGATTATGGTGTTGGCTTTGAAAAAGCATTTGTAGCCACTTTTGAAAAATTGGGGGGAACCATAGTTAATAAAAATAATCCCGTTCGCTACGACCCGAAAGCTCAAACATTTGATACCGAAGCTACTACTGCTTTTGCTGGTAAGCCAGAAGCCGTGGTAGCCGTTATGTACGCTGAAACTGGAAGTCTTTTTCTCAAAGCTGCATATCAGCAGGGTGTAACGAAAGGCGTACAAATTATGCTCACTGACGGGGTGAAGTCAGATACTTTCCCTGAACAAGTTGGTAAAGGTAGCGATGGTAAATATCTTTTATCTGGAGCGATTGGTACAGTACCTGGTTCTCATGGTAAAGCATTAGAAACTTTTAAAAAGTTGTGGAAAGAGAAAAAGGGTGGTGAACCCGGTGAATATGCTCCTCAAGCTTGGGATGCTGCGGCTTTATTGACATTAGCTGCTCAAGCTGCTAAGGAAAATTCAGGTGTGGCTATTTCCCAAAAAATTCGTGAAGTTGCAGGTGGTCCTGGAACTGAGGTGACTGATGTTTGTGAGGGTTTGAAGCTTCTCAAAGAAGGGAAAAAGATTAATTACCAAGGAGCTAGTGGTGATGTAGATATTGATGCTAATGGTGATGTCCTTGGTACTTATGATGTCTGGACTGTCGGAGATGATGGGAAAATGAAGGTGATTGACCAAGTTAATCCCAAGTAGAAAATTAAGAAATGGGGGTCTAGGAGGAAGAAGCTTCTCCCCCCCCCCATTTCCCTCAAGTTTAGGATCAAGTTACGATTTGTAACGGAATTAGAGTTAAAGCTAAAAATCAACATTCCCATCCAGATTCTCATCCAGTTTGAAAATACTTGTTTTCTATACTGTTTATCAGAAAAATAAAGTTAGAAGTAGAACTTTATAAAATTGAGAATTGAGATGAAACTGAATCAAAATCCCTTCCCAATTTCCTAATACAGCAAGTGGGAGGGGAGATAATTTATTTCAAATTTCCACGAATATTGAATCAGAGCAAATGCAAATTATCTTAGACTATCAAAATTATGTCCCGATTTCCGCGATTTCATCTACATGACATCGACTACAGAGACCAAAGAATTCTAAGGTATGATAGAAAACCTTAAATTTATGAGTGTTTTGTAACTGATTTTCTAATTCATGGACAGGACATTGATTAATTGGGATAGAAGCACCACACTGCAAGCAAGTTAGGTGGTGTTTATCTTGCTGTACTAAACTATAGAGAGCTTCCCCATTAGCTAAATTTCGTAATTGAACCATACCTTCCAGTTTTAAAGCTTCTAGTGAGCGATAAACTGTCGCTAGTCCAACACTCTGATTGCGTTTGCGTAATTCCATGTAAATATCTTGGGCAGAAATACCTTGTTTGATAGTTTTTAGCAGGTTCAAAATCCGCTCTTGACTGCGGGTACGTATAGATTTCATAAAAAATGGTATAATGTTTTCTTTTCAGTTTAGAGAGGCAGTTATATTAGCTAATTAAAAATTAACTGTAACTCGTCTGTGATCTTATTTTCACTTAGTTGGGTCATAAAGTTATAGTATAGCGATCGCAGCATTCAGCTTTTACCCGTGCAAAGAAAGTATCTAGCCAAAATTTTTGTAACACTTCGTCCTTCAGTTCTAGACCCTGCTGGTGTGGCCGTACAGTCTAACCTCAAACAACTGGGATACGACAACGTTGACCAGGTGAGGATTGGCAAGTACATTGAAATCACCATTGTCTGTCCTGATGAGACTAAAGCCCGTCAAAATCTCGACCGAATTTGTAATGAAGTCTTAGCAAATCCAGTGATTGAAAATTATCGCTTTGATTTGATTGAGGTGGAATCACAAACCGGTATTTTCTGAAATTAAGTGATGAATGATGGGTAATGAGTAATATTTCCAACTAGTCACCCATCCCCTCTCTGACCCTAATTTAAATTCAACGTTCAACTTGAGGAGGGAACAGGGACGAGGAAAAGGGGCAGGGGGCAGGGGGCAGGGGGAGGAAAGAGAATTAAAATATACTTTCTCCCCATCTCCCCATCTCCCCATCTCCCTCCCCTATCTTCCTCTCCCCCCTGCTCCCCGCCCCCTGCCCCCCTGCCTCTTCTCCCCCACCTCCCCACCTCCATTTCATGACTAAATTCGGAGTTTTAGTTTTTCCTGGTTCTAATTGTGATCGCGATGTTGCTTATGTCACCAGAGACTTGTTAGGACAACCGACTCGCATGGTTTGGCATCAAGAAACAGATATCAGCGATTTGGATATAGTGATTATCCCTGGTGGTTTTAGCTATGGGGATTATTTACGTTGTGGTGCGATCGCCCGACTTTCACCTGTGATGCAGCAGGTGGTAGAACATGCTCAAAAGGGCAAATTCGTCTTGGGGATTTGTAATGGGTTTCAGGTATTAACTGAAGCTAAATTATTGCCTGGGGTATTAACCAGAAATCGGGATTTGCATTTTATTTGCGATCGCGTTCCCCTGAAAATTGAGCGGAACGACCTCCCCTGGACTCAAGATTATGCAAACAATGAAGCAATTACGCTGCCCATTGCTCATGGAGAGGGACGATTTTACGCTGATAAAGATACATTAGCCCAAATTGAAGATAATGGACAAGTGTTGTTTCGCTATCAAGGGGAAAACCCTAACGGTTCGCTGAATAATATTGCTGGGATTTGCAATCGACAAGGTAATGTATTGGGGATGATGCCACATCCAGAAAGGGCTTCAGACGCTGCTCTAGGGTCTACGGATGGCTTCAGGTTATTCCAAGGATTAATCAGCAAGGTGACAGCGTTGGTTTAGGAAAAAAATCCCAGCCAAATAGTTCATGCTATTCTTATCCGTGGAGCGGGCATCTTGCCCGCCTAACTTTAATAGCAGGCAAGATGCCTGCTCCACGTAAAATAATTATTCAACTTACACACTAATACTTGATTCAATGAACTATACTAAGTGATTATCACAATTCTGTCGATTAGCACTTAGGAGTTAATGAGGTTGAATAATATAACAATTGGAAAAGATTTAGTCTACGTAGATTATACTGATCTACTGGGGAAAATTTTATCTGTTTTCCAGAAACAAAAAAAAGTATTTGAAATTTCTAAGGATGGAAAACGATTACGGATTGATATTGATAGTATAGCGGCTGAAGTTGCGACTTTACAGGTAGAAAATCCCTTGGGAGCATCTGCTAACACGGTGCGTTCTGCGACTATAAATATTAGTCCAGGTTCTCAAGACAAGTTTTATAGTCAAATTCGTGCCATTAGAGATTGTGTCCAGAAACAATTAGAATCATCTTTAGAAAAAAGTGGTTCTAGCGATAAATTTATCAGCGAATTAATTACAGATTTACAGAAATTTAAAGGTGAAACACCTAGTTTAGATTTCATATATACTTTTAATTCTCATCATAACCTGGAAAAGAAAAGGTTAACTTTTGATAAAAGAAGTTTGGAAAACCGAGATTTATTAAAAGTACATAAATTAACTATTTCTGTACAAAAAACTCGTGATTTTGATGTACAATTAAGACAAGGGTTAGAAAATTACATTAATGTTAAATTTTCCGATACAAATTCTGAAGACAGAGAAGATTTAGAATACATTCTTGAAGACTTAGCAAAAGATAAAAATTCTGATCTTTACCGATTGCAAGATATAGTTAATAAGCAAACCTTAGGGAAACTCAAAAAACAAGCGCAAATAAATTATTTAGAATTTCTCTTAGAGAATATCAATCCCAATACTAGCAAAATAAATTTCCAAGGTGCTATTTATCTGGAAGATTTAATTAGACGACTCAAACTGATAGAACAATATATCAATGATACCAACAAAGCCGATGGTGATTATCTAGTAAACTATGCTGGAGCGTCTGTTAATTATCGAGATGCTTTTGCTCGTGGTGAAGCATTTGATATGTTACCAATAATTCCCATAGTAGATGGCTTTTTAGGAGAAACGAAAGATGAAAATCGAGGACAAATTGAATTTATCTTTGGTTTAAAACTGAAATTTGATGGTAAAGTCCAAACCAAAGGTGGTAAAACTGCTTTTGATTATCGTCTAAATCTTCTTGACCCAGATAGTGAAGAACATAAAGCAGCACTTTTGGATGCTTCTCAAAGAGAATCATTTGCGGGAAAAGTTTTAAGAATAGTATTTCTCTACTATTTTTTATTTGCATCTCGTCAAGATCCGGAACAAGGAGATTATCACCCAGATGATGAATTAAAGTATAATCCTATTGAGGGATTTGAAAAAATAATAACAATTTTAAGAGATGCTGATGATACTGCAAAACAGTCATTGATGAAAAAAATAATTGCCGGTTTTGCTAAATTTAATATCAAGTTTAAAATTAATCGTCTTAAGGGTGTTTTACAAAATATTCTGAAACGAAAAAGTTCTTTTAGTACCAAACAATATCCTGTACATATTTCCGTGAAAAATGGGATTCTGGAAGAGGATATTCGCAAAATTTCTCATAATAATACATTTTTTAGTTCTGTGGTGCGAGGAAATCCCAAAGAAGTTTTGAAATATATTTCTCTGGGAGAAGCAAACACACAAACAAATTCTTTTTGTACCCTACCCGCTAAAATTACTATTAGCGATATTCACTTTTTTTCAACTGATGATAAAGAAACTTTTAGTATGGAATATGATTTAACAAATATTCAAACATTACCAGTGATTTTTGCTCCTTTAAAAGACCCCAGATGCAGCAAGATTTATAATCAATATTTCCAAAAGCGTCAACTGCTATTATTTCCTTATCGTCTAGAAGAACCAAAACTAGAATCTCATCAAGCTTTTGTTTACAAATTTACTTATGGTTTACTTGCTTATATTTGTCTGAGAGTTCTATTTGAGAATCAAAAAAGATTGTTTATCCCAATTTTCAGATTGCATTTAAATAATAAAGAAGATGATGCACCAATCGAAAAATTTATCGTTTCTTTATCTGGTGTGTTATCCCATTTATTTAATGAAACTCATCGAGCTAATGACCAAGGAATTGATATTAGGGAGTTAGGATATAAAATTCCTAATGTGATGAGTTCTCTATATTCAATATTACCCAAAAAATTCACATTCAATGATTCAGCAAAATCTCCCCAATTAGATAAATTAGCCATTGTGATTGTTTCTAGTCGTGAAAGTGATAGTAAATGGAAGAGTTCTGAAAAAATATCTAACTTAATGGGAGAAATTATTGGGATACAACGACAAGATAATGCAGTGAGATTACAATTGCTCAAAACCTTTTCTGAAAACTATAGTCACCAACAAATGTTTACAAATCCTAGCGTTATTGTTGATAGGGTATCTCAACTTTATCGCATGGGATATAGACATATTATTTATATTGCTAAAGCACCCTATACCAGCACGTTACATTTAACCCAAACGGAAAATAATGATGAATTATTTTTCATGTCAAGAGATGTGATTAAAAATTTAAAATCTGAATATGAAGATATCAAAATTTATCCGATGTTTTTTGATAAGTACTATGCAGTTACACTAGAGAAAAATATCGCAACTTCTTTATATATTCAAGATACAACAGAATTGACAAATTTAGTTGAAGACCCTAGTAAGCAATCTGTGGTATTTTTTAATTTATTTAATGGACTGAAAGTGGGTAAAGATGAGGAACGACATTATCGGGGTGTGATTTCTTATGCTACTCTATTAAATATCTATCATGGAATTCTTGATGATGAGGGTATTCGCAAAGGATTAATTTATTCTAGTTCATTAAAAGATGATATTTTGCAGTATTTGACTTTGTTTCATTTTTCCCGTTACCAAAAAGCCGATAAAGTAATTCACATCAAACTAGACCCTTATGAGAATTTGATTGGAGATAAATCTGTGGGTAAGCTTTCGTTATTGAATCAAATGAAGGGGAAAGGGGAATTTAATTCTTTAGCATTTTTAACTTTGGTGAGAACAGTTTTGAATGTGGGTTAAAAAGAACCTCACCCTGGTTTTACTGCTAAGGAGAGGGTTAGGGTGAGGTTCTTACCAAGGACTACCAATCATGGTAAAAGCAGCCCAATAAAAAGGATGTTTGAGATTACCTTTAATATTACTCTGTAAATATTCCGACTGTTCAGGTGTGAGTTGAATACTACCTTGAGAACCCAGAAATTGATTTCCCTCAATTCTGACTTTACCTTGAATCATTGCTAATTGTGCTTTTCTTAATGCTTCGGCTTTAATGGGGACAGAATTCAAATTACTATAAAATTCTGTCATCAATCCTAATGTTCCTGGATCAGAAACATACCATAAACTTGCTACAGCAGATTTTACACCACTTTTGATTGCTAATCCAGCAAAACCTAATTCCGCTTCTTCATCACCCACTGCTGATTTACAAGCACTTAGCACCAATAATTCTACTGGGGGATTATTCCAACCCAATTGATTGATTTGATTAAATAGTAGTTTACTATTATATAACTGAATATACGATTTATTTTTTCCCCCTTTCTGTTTATTGGGAAAATCAGCATGAGTCGCTAAATGAATTATTTTGTACGGAATATTAGCACGTTGTCCTTGGAGATTTGCAAAAGTAAAGTCTTGATTGAGCAAATACTTACCCCGGTTTAATTTTTTGACAATTGTGGGTAGCTCAATCGGTACAGCTTGTAATTCTGTTTGTTCTTGTTCGGGAGTAAATTTGGCCGCACCCATTCCTAAAAATGGTGCGTCTTTAATACTTTCGTATTTGCTATTGGTGAGACTAAAGCTCGGAAGTAGAGCTAAACTGTATTTTTCAATCAGAAACTTTTTACCATCATGGAGAGCAGCTACGGGAAGCGATCGCAAACCTTGATCCATGACAAACATAATAGTATTAATCCCCTGTTTTTGCAATTCAGCTTCTTCCGGTACGATTAACCATTGATAGAGTTGTTGTGCAGCAGGTAAATATGTATCACTACCAGCTTTACCAGAGTCTGTAACTTCTCTTCTCAATTCTTTAAACTTAGCGATAACTTTAGCTCTAGTTATCCCTGAAACTGTTTTGTAGATGCGAGTGCTATTATCTGTAACCATACCCAAACGCAATATATCACTATCTTGAGATATATTGATGAGTTTTCCAGCAGGTGGAATATATTTTTCTGGAACAAAACTTACATAAATAATTGCTGCTTTAAGACCTGTTATTGCTTGATTTTTTTGCAAAATCATTTGAGATGCTTCAGTTGTTAATAACTTTCCAGTGATAGGTATTTCCAAAAATTCAGCAGCTTGTCGAGAGTTGATCTCCTCTAATATATTAATAGCTTTTTGATCAACTATAGATGATGATACCTCAACTGATTGAGTTTCTGCTGCTTGTTTCTGTATTTTTAGTGTTTCTTGTGGAAAAGCATTACTAGATAGTATTGTGGCTATATTTGTAGATTGAGTTGTAGATTGAGTTGTAGATTGAGTTGTAGATTGAGTTGGATTTATAAACTTAATCTGAATATTTCCCTGCGTAAAATTATTAGTGATAGATTGAGTTGGTAAAACTTTATTACTAGGGTCAGTGATTAGAGTTCCCGCAGTACCATTAGTTGTAGAATTGCCAATAATAAAGTTATTTCCACCTTGATTAATAGTAATAGCACCACTCCCTAATCCTCCAGTTGTAGATATAGTGGCTGTGATACCATTAATATCTGTAAATGTATCTGTAGCTTGGAAATAACGCTGAGTAGAAATATCGACATTACCACCTGTACCATTGGTTCCACCTTGGGTATTAATCGACTTCACCACAATATTATTATCTGGATCTAATTTTACTGCACCACCATTACCATTACTAGAGCTAGTGTTGATTACTCCAGCATTAATGCTATCTTTAGCAATAATATTAACTGTCCCACCATTTCCATTAGTCGTATCTGAGTTAATATTGCTGGTGGTAATAGCTCCTGTACTGCTAGTCAGAGAAATATTTCCCGAATTACCATTTTTATTGAGATTAGAGTCAATATTTGCCATGACAATCGCACCACCCTGACTATTAATCTTGATATCTCCACCACTTGTAGAGATATTGCTAGTAGTAATATTTTGTTTCCCGACCAAGCTCAAAGAAGTATTATTAGCACCAGTAACATTGGCACTAAAAGTAATATTATTTGCATTTAGTGTAGTATTACTTAATAAATTCATGGGGTCATTGATATTAATACCACTTTCTCCATTGGCAGTAAAAATACCAGATAATCCAATTGTGCTTCCTGCGGCTGAAGTTAAATCACCACTTATTATAGTTCCTGCACCATCAAAATTAAGATTTACAGATTTATTAATATTGACTTTGGACTCATTATAGGTTCCCGTCGCGATATTGATAGTATTTCCAGTACTAGCAAGGTTCACAGCTTGTTGAATACCAGTACCCTGAGAAATCACGTATAAATTGTTTGCATTAATGCGTACTAAACCCAATTGTGAATTATCCAAAGCATCGGTGATTTTATTTTCGATAGCAAACAGTTGAGATAATGATGCATTTGTACCTTTTACACCATCAAAAGTAACATTAGTAGCGTTGAGTTCTTGATTCGCTAATGCGTTATTAATCAAAATGATATAGTCACCAGTTTGACCAGAAAATTTGACATTATCTAGGACAATGGAGTTACCGGAATTAGCTATCATCAACCCTGAATTACCACCAATAATACTAGAATTTTGATTAAGAGTGAGAGTACCACCATTACTGAAAATGGTATTACCTATTCCTGATGAGTTATTAGAAAAAGTAGTATTACTAAATATTGCTGTACCTCTAAAATTATCTATAGCACTCCCAGTTTGCTTTGCTGAATTAGAAAATGAACTATCACTAACTGTTAAGATTCCTTTGTTGAAGATACCACCTCCTCCTGTAGTTGCGGTATTCCCAGAAATAACACTATTAGTAATTGTAACCGTACCTGTACTAAGTATACCACCTCCATTTATGGCATTATTATCCAGAATATTACTGCTATTAATAATTCCTGTACCACTATTGAAAATTCCCCCACCTTCACTAATAGCGGAATTGCCAGATATAATAATGTTTGTTCCTGTAAATGTGCCATAGTTTCTGATTCCTCCACCATATTGTGCAGAACTATTAGAAATTTGGCTATTTGTTAGATTTAGGGTAGTACCAGTTCCGACTTGAATACCTCCACCACTATTATTGACAGCATTACCTTGAGTAATAGTCAATTTATCTATAGTTGTATTGGTACCACTTCCAGAAATTTCCAAGACACGAGTAGTCCCACCACCACTCACAATAGTATTGTTGGCATCTACTCCTGTCAGCGTCAAAGATTTAGTAATTCCAATTTGCTCTGTGAGATTGTAAGTTGCTGCTGCTAAATTAATATTCCCACCTGCTGTAACCACATCCACAGCATTTTGAATCAACCCATTAGCACCAACATTAACTGTATTAGCTGTTCCTGAAATTGGATTTATACCAGTAATAGGAGCATTTAAATTAATAGTAGATGCTAATAAATTAAGAGTTGAATCAATACTACTTGTATTATTTATACCTGTGATTTCTCCATTCAGGGTGATAATTCCTCCTGAACCATTACTAGTAAGTGTAATGGGACTGGTGTTGAATTGAGTTGTACCATTAAGAGTAATAATATTATTTGTTGTTTCCAGATTTCCGGCAATATAATTTTGATTACCAGTTAAAGTAATTGTTCCACCTTTTCCTATATCTGTAGAAACGTTAGTAGCGCGTAGCTGTCCTGTAGTAATATCCCCAAATGCAGTTAAAGTAATATTACCAGCATCTTTATTAGTGCTGGTACTACTACCACCAATAGAATTAGTGTTTATTCCACCTGTATTAATTTTGCCATTATCTGAGACTAGAGTAACATTTCCTGCTTTAGTTTGAGCAATAGTTGAAATTGAACCTGTGGTAATGTCACCTGAAGCTTGAAAAGTTACATTACCTGCATTTCCAGTACCTTCGGTTTCGTATGCATTAATAACTGCGGAGTTGCCTAAATTAGTGTTAATAATACCAGTCTGACTAATAAATTTAATATCACCACTATCTCCAGTGGGTACAACACCTGCAACTCCTCCAGAAAAACTTTCTACACAAAAACTGCCAGAAGTACAATTTATCAGAATATTACCATTTGCTGTTAAAGAAATAGGACTGCCACCAGCCAAGGAAAAAGAAGCAATATTACCTGTAACAGAAATATTTCCTCCTGCATTTAGAATAACGGCTCCTCCTTTATTACCATCTTGAGAAGTATGGGTAGCTCTTAAAGAACCTGTAATAATATCACCAGTTGCAGTTAAGGTAATTGGACCAGTATTACCTACAGAACCATCTGTATTAACATTTCCTACTTGAATACTTCCGGGTTTTAAACCTAATTGATTAGTTGGAGTTTGAAAATTTGTGTTTCCTGCGGTAGTAGGAAAATTTGCTGTAGTCAGAGAACTGACCCCTGCGCTTAAAATTAAAGCTCGGCTAGAAGTTAAGATTTTATAATCTGGATCATTAGTGGGAATACTTGTTGTACTATCAGGTGAGGTAATTTGGATATTTCCACCCTGAATACTGCCTGTTGCTTCTATCTTTAATGCTGCTCCTGTATAATCACCAAAAGTTACATCACTACTGGCATAAATAACTGGATCATATAAACTAATAAAATTAGCCGGACTACCTGATAAGTTTTTTATTGAAAAATTCCCACCACTACTAAAGTGAGCATCACCAGAAACATTCCCATCACTAACTAACGTCAAATCTCGCCCACTCACAAAAGGTGTCTGGGGATGGTTCAATGCTAAAATATCAACACTCTTATTTCCCTGAATATAAAGATTCCCTCCCGCTTGTGCCAAGAAGGGATTCGCTACACTATCTCTAATAGTTACAGTATCTTTAGCTAATAAATTCAAATCCCCTGTTGTCTTCAATTGACTTTCTGGTAAAGTCAAATTACTCGCAGCTGTCAAGGTCGCTGATTGTGATGTCACTCCCCTCGCAACTACATCTCCAGCATTGACGGGAATTCCTGAGTTGATAAGTTGTACTTGTCCATTATTGACCGCTACTTCCGGACTACTTGCTCCTGAATTAGTTAAGAGTGTCATTAAGCTGGGAGCATTATTCCCCGAAGAGAGAGCATTGATAGGAATTTCTATACTTACCAAATTACCTGGTTGACTGATGCGAATAAAATTTTCCCCAGGTACAGCCGCAACAATAATATTACCTTTTGGTGCTGTTAACTGTCCTGTACTAATGACACTACCAGCGATTAAATTTAAATTATTACCAGTACCTACTTCTAAATTACCAAAGTTAATAATGCTTCCTGGTTGGGATGTATCAAAACTGAAAGCTGTGGGTGTACCCATTAATGCGGCATAATTATTACTACCAACTGCATTTAACCAACCAGCACCTATACCCACTCTATTGGCTGTAGTCACAGTCAAATCCCCTGGTACATTTAATCTGGCATTACTACCAAAAATAAAACCAGAAGGGTTGATTAAAAATAGGTGGGAGTTTCCCCCTGATACTTGAATTAAACCATTGATTGATGAGGATTGTCCTCCCACTACCCGTCCTAAAATGTTCTGGACTTTGGGATTAGAGAGGAAATTAGCAATTTGATTCGCATTTAAACCGAATGTTTGAAAACTGTGAAATAGATTCGCGCTATCTCTAGACAAAGAACCACCAGTAATGTTAATATGGTTGCCTTTATTTGTAATTATCGTATTTGTACCGTCTGCTGCTGGAGTTATAGACTGGGCATTTGCTGGTTTTAATGTTAATACCTCAGTCATGCTGATGGTGGAGAGATGCACCATCGCACTACCCACTACGAATAAAAGTAAATTATTGATTTTCTTTACCAAGTAGCTCATAGATGGTTAAGTTGGGAAACTTGAGTTTTTTCATCCCATTGCTCAAGGTAAAATATATCACGAATTACAAAAATCCTCTAGTTTGACGAATGGCGTGATGCCATGAATCTAATAACATCTCTCTGTGATTAGTACTGATATTTGGCTCAAACCGTCTTTCCATTTGCCATTGTTGCTCAATTTCGGCTTCGCTTTCCCAATAACCAACTGCTAATCCAGCTAAATAAGCAGCACCCAAAGCTGTAGTTTCCGTGATTTTGGGACGGACAACAGGTACACCCAAAATATCAGCTTGGAATTGCATCAATAAATTATTGCTAGATGCACCACCATCTACCCGCAGTTCTGAGAGTTGTAGTTGAGAATCCTTGTGCATAGCATCTATGACATCAGCAGTTTGATAAGCTATGCTTTCCAATGCTGCACGAGCAATATGAGCGCTGGTTGACCCACGAGTTAAACCGGTAATTGTCCCACGCGCATAACTATCCCAATAAGGTGCTCCTAAACCCACAAATGCTGGTACAAAGTACACACCATCGTTGTCAGGAACACTAGCAGCAAGTGGTTCCACATCTTGACTATTTTTGATGATGCCAAGTCCATCTCTTAGCCATTGTACAACTGCCCCAGCAATGAAAACACTCCCCTCTAGGGCGTAATTAATGCGTCCATTGATTGACCAGGCAATTGCTGTCAGTAATTTATGATTAGATATCATGGGTTGATTACCTGTATTTAACAGGATAAAACAACCAGTACCATAAGTATTTTTAGCCATCCCACATCTTAAAGATGCTTGTCCAAAAGTTGCAGCTTGCTGGTTCCCAGCAATTCCCGCAATGGGAATACGAGTACCAAAAAGACCTTCGGAAGTATACCCATACACCTGTGAAGAACTCTGGACTTGGGGAAGAAGAGAATGGGGAATATCGAGAATCGATAGCAATTCATCATCCCATTCCTGAGTATGAATATTGAAAAACAAAGTCCGACTAGCATTAGTCACATCTGTAATGTGAAGTTCCCCTTGAGTTAGTTTCCAAACCAACCAACTATCCACAGTTCCAAAAGCTAGTTCTCCTCGCTCTGCTTGTGCGCGAGCATCAGGAACATGATCTAGTAACCACTTTAGTTTAGTCCCACTAAAATAAGCATCAATCACCAATCCGGTTTTGTTCTGGAATGTGGTTTCATATCCAGCAGCTTTCAGTTCATCGCAGTAAATAGCAGTACGACGGTCTTGCCACACTATCGCATTATAAATCGGTTTACCAGTTTTTCGTTCCCAAACTATTGTGGTTTCTCGTTGATTGGTAATTCCAATCGCAGCAATATGACTAGCTTGAATACCAATGCGTGCGAGAGCTTCATTCGCAACCCCAATTTGGGAAGACCAGATTTCATCAGGATTATGCTCTACCCAACCAGGTTTAGGAAAGATTTGGGGAAATTCTTTTTGTGCAATAGTCAGGATATTACCATCATGGTCAACTATGATAGAGCGAGAACTGGTAGTTCCTTGGTCGAATGCTAAAATATATTTATTCATATAGGCAGATGATCAATTTTCTAGTGCTTCTACTCGTTTTTTCAGCAATTCCAACTGTGAAAAAATTATCTCCCGTTCTTCCTCCATTTTTTGGACTTGAAACATAAGTTCATTACGCTCCTGTTTAGTTGCTTCTAATTCTGTTTCCAGTAAAGAGGAAGCAGAAGGGCTATAAAATTCTAACATTCCTTGTGCTTCTAGTTTCCATTCTTTTCCATTGGGTAGAATGGAGAATTTAGCAGGTTTAATCAAAATAAATTTAGTATCTCTGGAAGTAGAGTCACCAGAAATTTCAAATAAAGTTTTGACTGTTTTTATTTTATGAATATTGATTTTGATATTAATACTCGGTAAAAGCCAGAAAGTATTCTTGTCTACTGAGATAATCCAATATTTACCATCCTGATTTTTTTCTACTAAAATGGATTCGGTGGTTTGCGAACGAAAACTTTTAGCAGTTAAATCAACTGGAATTGCATTATTTTCTAAGATTTGAGGAATATCATTATAAATTTCCACTAATTTATATTCTGAAATATTATTAATTGAATTAATAGAAAATAATTCTAGAGATTCAGTAACTTCAAGCCAATCTCGATTATTCTTTTCATCTAAAGATGACATAAAATACTCTAATTTAGTCACCCTTTCTGCAATATTCAAAAAAACTTTTTTGAGATAATCAACATTACGACAAAGCTCATCAAATTTGGTTTTAGAATTCATGTTCCAGCTAAATCCTCGCTTAAAATTAAAATATGCATCAATTCTTGGAGTTCTAATATGAAAGGTGGGTCTATAATTATATCATTTATATTGATGGAATGTCTTAATTGTTTTTCCATTGCTCTCCATAGTTTTTGTTTATATTCAAGCTCGGATTCTATCAGAACTAAACCACAAGCTTTTATTGAAATGGATTTGTTAATCCTTAATTAAGGGTATTTCGATTTTCTGGAATTACAAGACGTAATCATGCGGTTTTGTAAATAGATAAATTATTGCAAATCTGTAACTATTATTCAAAATAATTGTGTGATTTTAGTAAATTAAAACTCTAATATACCCGGTTCCTCTAGTTGATATTGATTCCCTTTTAGAAAAGAAATTTTTCCAGGCTTTTTTAAAATGAAATTATCTGATTTCCCTGGTGTATATCCATAGCATTCAAATAATGTTTGAATCATACTATAACTATACTCATCTATTTTGAATTTCTTTGAAGGAACTAGATAATGTCTTTGTTGGACTGTAACTACCCAATATAACCCTTGACGGTCAGTTTTAAAAATTGCTGATTTTTGACTATTATCCCGTCGATTAAATATACTCTCAGCAGTCTCAGAAACTTCTTTTACATATAGCGTTAAATAATGTACTTTGTTGTTATAGTTATAGACTATATCTTTCTCTTCTGGAGTTAAAATTATGTCAGCATTTTCCTGCTTGTTCTTGACTAAAGATGATTCTATTTCTTCATCTAAAGTCGTTAACATACTAAGATGTTGCTCAGTATTCACTACAGATAATTGGATCATTTCATCTAAAGTCGTTAACATACCAGTCTCTTCTAGTTGATATTCATTTGTGATTAAAAGAGCAATTTTACCAGGTTTTTTCAAAATAAAATTATCTGATTTTCCTGGAACATAGCCACGGTATTCAAATATTGCTGCAATTGTACTATAATTATATTCATTGATTTTTAATTTTTTCTTAGGAACTAGATAATATCTGTCTTGTACTGTAACTATCCAATAATTACCCCGACGCTCTTTTTTGAAAATTGCTAATTTTTGACTACCTTTCTGTCGATTATTTTGACTTTCTTCGGTTTCAGCAACTTCTGTGATAAATTCTGTTAAATCTATATCATTGTTATAGCTATCAACTAAATCTTTTTCTTCTTGAGTTACCAGAATTTCAATAGGTTTCTCATAATTATTTACACTAAATTGTAATAGAGGTTCATCTAAGGTTTTATTATCAGTTTGAGAACCTGATTCCACCGAATTAGTAATCTGTATTTTTGCTAATAATTCTAAACGGTTTAGTATCATCATAAACTGCGGATTAATCTTATTTTCAATTTCCTGATTGAGAATTTCTTTGATTACATTTTTAATTAGTGGAGTAATATCTGATATTAAACTCTCACGCTCAATACTATTAGGATTGTATTCACCTTCTGGAAATATTTCATCTAGTTCCTTAGCCATTATTTGAGATTGAAGTTGTTCTTTCTCTTGCGTTAATTTTTTTATTTGAGAATTTAATTCCTCCTGAATCATATTTATTTTCTTTAGGTGATGCTTTTCCCAAGAATACCAAATATTTTTTCCTATAGTATTAATCTGTTTTTGCAACTCAATTAAGTCTAATTGTGTAGAGATTATGTTCGGAAAATCCTTCAAAATCCAACCGCATTTACCGCATCTGTCTTTATTTTCAACATATTCATTTTCACAAACTGGACATTTTTGATTCTCCATTGCTTATCTCCTAATTATATGGTTTTATTTCAATTGTGTGGAAAATTTATTTAATTTTAATTATCCATGTATTTGGTAAACAAATCATTTAATTCAATTCAAATTTTATAACTCCTCGCTCAGTAATTTGCCAATTTTGTGAACCTGTCAATAAAACTGCTTTAGCTGGTTTCAGTAATTTAAATTTCTTCTTATTAGGAATATCTTGATAATCGAATAAAGCTAGAAGACTTTCTAGTGTTACTCGATTTATAGATAAATGCTTTCTAGGTATAACATATAATTGATCTTTAGCGATTAACCAGTAATTAGCATTGTTTCGTTTCTCCAAAATAACTGCTATATTATAACCTTGCTGACGTTGTTCAATACTATTTTTGGTTTCTGACACCTCCCTTGCTTGTCTTGCAATTAACACTGGATTACGATCATATAAATCCACAATCTCAGATTCTTGAGGACTGAGATTTAAATTAGTAGGTTCATTGATGATGTTTTGCTGGATAGGTTGTGTTTGATTTGGGGGAATATAAATCACCTCCTCATTTGGAGTAATTCTGTTTTCTTCTATAACTTGTAAGCGACTTTCCCAGGTATGATGTTGCTCCTTCATTATCTCAAATTGTGATTGAATTTGGAATTGGGTTTCTCGTAGTTGCTGAATTTGCGATTCGCAATTTGCTGATTTCCATTTCTGCTTGATTCATCATTTCCTCAGTATCCGATTCTAATCCTGTATTAAGTGTATTTTTTGGTTCTACTTGGGAAAAAAGTTCTGGTTGAAGTTGGGATTTTTGGATATATTCGTGAATTTGCTCTAAAGACAATGAATTCCCAAAATCAATAAATCCTGCTTCCTCAAGTATCCAACTTTTTTCATTTGTACTAGGAGACACCTTAGCTAGCTTTTTAAGTATAAATTTCCAGTCATTTGACTGTTCAGAGTTTTGACACTCAAACAGACGTTTAAGCGATTCAATAGCGTGAGAATTAATTTTACGACTTCGTTGAGGAACAGGTACAAGCCAATGCACTTCTTCTTGAGTAGAGATAACCCAATACATTCCTTTTCCTTTGGGATCTTCGATTAATAATATTTCTTTATTTCCACTGCTAAAGTGATCATGAGATATATTTACTGATATCGCTACTGAATTAAAAATTTTGGGAATACAATTATATAAAATTAGTAATTCCTGTTCAGAATAATCTACGAGGTTAAGATAATCAGATTCCATTGAATTTAAGATGATTGGTATTGTAAATTGAAGTACTAGTTAACATTAACACTTTATTTTTCAAGCTCGAATCGGATTTCACCTGCTTCTATAAATTCCCATTGCTTTCCTTTTGAAGATACTTTTGCTGGTTTTAATAGAATAAAATTATTGGATTGACGTTGCTGATATCCGATGCAATTAAATAAAACTGATATTAAATCAAAGTTACGTTCATTAATTTTAGTATCATCTTTAGGTACAAGATATTGCTCATTTCCTTCTTTAATAATCCAACAATATCCTGGGTTACTTTCCTCTAAAATAGGTTTTATGTTATAACCATTACGTCGTTTCTCAAATGTAGAGTATGTTTCTGATACAGTGATTGCTTTTTTTAAAAGAGAATGAGGATTACTATTATATGTTGCTACTAATTGACTTTCATAATTAAACAAAACTTGCGAGGGTGAAGTGATAGGAATTTGGTTTTTATAATAGCTTACTAAAGTAGTATATTGTTCTTTCATAACTTGAAATTCGGATTGAAGTTTCACCTGTGATTCCATTAGTTGCTGAATTTGCGATTGATTTTTTCTGACTGATGTATTATGTTGTTCATTAACAATTTTAAATTCAGATTGAATTTTTACTTGTGTTTCTATTAGTTGCTGAATTTGCAACTGCAATTGATTTCTTTCCACCTCCGCTTGATTTATAGTTTCTTCAAATTCTTCTCTTGATACTATATCTTTGTGTTTCGGTTGCGAAGCTAATTTTATTTGAGGGTGAGATTTTTGAATTTGCTCAATATCTAAAGATAATGAATCACCAAAATCAAGAAATCCTGGTTCCTCAAGTATCCAATCTTGTCTATTCATGCTCAGAGTGACTTTAGCTAACTTTTTCAGGATAAAGTTCCCAGAATCTGACTCTTCATAGTTTTGACACTTAAAGAGAAGTTTTACAGATTGAATAGAGTGAGGATTAAGTTTGCGAATCAGTTTAGGGTCAGGTAAAAGCCAATCAATATTTTCTTTGGTAGATATAATCCAATAACTACCTTTAGCATCTTCCGTTAATAATACTTCCTTGCTTCCGCTAGTATAGTAATTAGAAGATATATTTACTGCTATTACTGCTTGATTGATTAGTCTGGGAATATAATTATATAAAATTAATAATTCCCATTCAGAATAATCTACGAGCTTAAGAGGATAAGGTTCCATTTAAATTAATTTTTTAGTAACTAAAATTGAATTTCACCTGGCTCTATAAATTCCCAATGCTGTCCTCTTAAAGATACTTTTGCTGGTTTTAATAGAGTAAAATTATTGGATGATTTACGTTGCTCATATCCGATACAATTGAATAATACTGATATTGTACCAAAATTATGTTCATTAATTTTAATACCTCCTTTAGGTAAAAGATATTGATCATTTCCTTCTATGAAAATCCAGTAATTTCCCAAGTTATTTTTTTCTAGAATAGGTTTAACACTAAAACCAGTACGACGTTGTGCAAGTGTATCTTCACTTTCTGACACAATTATTGCTTTTTTTGACAGAGAACGAGGATTACTGTTGTATGTTCCTAATAACTGATTTCCGTTATTAAATGTAATTTGTGAGGATTGATTAGTAGAAATTTGGCTGTTTCGACTAGTTATTGTTGTCGTTGATTGTGTACTATTTTCATCAAAATTAGTCGGTGGAGATATATACGTATTTGATTTCTGAGATTGAATCTGTTTTTCCAGTTCTTTAACTTTATCCGCTAATTGTTGTAAATCATAATTTTTTTGTTGAAGCTCCTTTTCAATTTTTGTAAATCTCGGCTCATCATCGGATAAAACATTAAGATTTTGTGGTGTATGAATAGTTTTTTTTATGTTTACATAAAATAACCATCCTACCAATCCAAATAAGGCAATAAATCCTCCACAAGTCACTATGAAATTCGATTGAAGTTTATTTTCAATCTCTGCTAATTTATTTGATGAAACTAAATTATCCTGATTATTAGAACTTTTAACGGATGGCGATTGTAGGTCAGAATTATTAATATTGACCTTTTGCAGCTGACTTATTAATGGCTTAATATCTGAAATTTGCTTATCTAAATTTTGAACATTTTGTTTTAAAAATTTTTCTACCTCTTCTTGTGTTATTTTTCCAAATGTTCCATAAGGAGATATTTTCCGTTTTTCTTCCAGATTTATTGCTGTTTGTATTTGAATAACAGACTCTTTTTCCAAACCTTTTGCTGCTGGATTTGTAATCTTACCAATTTCTGTTACTGTCTTATCTAGATTATCTAGAGCTTGGCTAATTTTATCCTGCTCATTAGAAGACTGTAACTGTTGACGAAAAGTTTTGATAGAATTCTTTAGCTCTGTTAGATTTCTGTTTGGAGTTACATAGTCTACATCTTTGGGCTTCCATTTATTATCTACTAAATTTTTTAAACTCGAATTCAGATTTTTTAATGATTTTTTTAATTCACGAGATGCCGATAAAACAGGGGTAAAATTATTAGGAGTTTTTTCCTTGGTATTATCTGATTGACTTTTATTTGATGCCTGACTAGGTGTAGGGATTTTCGGATCTCCCGAAGGGTGTTCTTTCACAGCCAAAAGCTAAAACTGTGATTAAAGCTAAGGTTAAATATCTATTGGTGATTGATTTTAACATAATTGGGTGATGGTAGTAAACTAAAACTCTAATATGCCAGGTTCTTCTAGTTGATATTCATCTTTTACTCTTGAAGGAGAGATTTTCCCAGGTTTTTTTAAAGTAAAATTTTCTGATTTTCCTGGTTGATAGCCACGACATTCAAATAATGTTTGAGCTGTATCATAGTTATATTCATTGATTTTTAATTTCTTTGAAGGAACTAGATAATGTCTTTCTTCTACTGTAATTATCCAATAGTTACCCCTTTTTTCCTTTTTAAATATCGCTGATTTTTGACCATCCCGACGATTAGATATACTAGCTCCCGTTTCAGAAACTTCTGTTACGTATTGCATTAAATCACTTACTTTGTAAGTATAAATTTGAGCTAAATCTTTTTCTTCTTGACTCAAAACAATTTCAGTAGATTTTTCGTAATTATTTAGGGGAAATTCATCTATAATTTCATCTGAATCTCTATCATCTGGTTTGGGAATTTCTTGAGTATTTTGGTATGGCTTTGTTAATTGTAAATGATTATTTATAATTTCTTGTATTTTGTTCCCAAGTACCTGATTCAAAATTTCTTCTACTTTCTTCTCGATTAACGGACTAATTTGTGCTAAAATATATTCATTTCTATCCTTATTAAAAAGAATTATCATCTCCAGAGATTATTTCACCTATAGAAATTCCTTCGGATATATATAAACCTTGATTATCAAATTGTTTTAGTTGTTTTTCTGGACTTAGATAAGAGTCTTTATCCTGATTTTTAGTCTCTATTTGAGATTGAAGCTGTCCTTTTTCATAAACTAATTGTTTTATTTGAGATTGAAGTTGTTCTATCTGAGATGTAAGTTCTTGATTAATTTTATTTATTGTGTTTAAGTGATAAACTTTCCATTTATGCCAGATATCTTTTCCTATAGCATTAATCTGTTTTTGAAATTCAATTAAATTTTGAAACGGACTTTCATCTAATTCTGTAAAGTTTATTTTTTCAAAATCCTTCAAAATCCAACCACAGTTTCCGCACTTGTCTTTATCTTCGAGATATTCAGCTTCACAAACTGGACATTTTTGATTCTCCATTTCCAACCTCCTAATTATATTTACTCACTTTCTTTGAGAATCTGGGCGACTTTTGCCGCCCCTATATGTATTTGGTAAATAAATACAATATGTATTTTACTTACCTGCCCATTCTTTACCTAAAACCTGTAGCAACGCCTTTAATCCTAAAATAAAAGGCGGTTCTTCCCGGATATCATCAACCTCACCTTTAATACCATTTAAAGTGTTCCTTAATTCTCTTTCTGTTGCCCTCCATAGCTTTTGATTATACTCTGAATCAGCATCTTCATCATATTCTTTCTCAAATTCATAACCATCTAATCCCTGTATTCCATCAATCCCTAATTCTTCTAAACTGAAATGAAATGCATTCAGAAAATGTTTTAATTGAGTTAAATCAGGAATTTTATATTGATCAATTGTTTTTCCCTTAAACTCTAAACGTTCTTGCCAATCAATCCTTTCTCCATTGATTTCACAATTTTCTCCAGCAATTACAGGATCTTTAGCTTTCTTATTCAATCCTTTCAGTTTTCTATCTTTCAAAACTAGACCACAAGCTGCTTCATCTTTGGGGTTTTCACTTAGTCGAGTCAATTCTCCCGTATCCGGAAATCCAGAAGCAAGACTCATTATATGACTAAGAAACCCGTTAATTTCAGAATTACGGTCAAATTCACCACCCTCAGCTAACCAATGCAACAGACGAGATCCATTTCCACCAATATATACTGGAGTGATTTCATCAAGAGTATATTTATGCTCTTTATGAAGAACTGCCAAAATATTCCCGACATAGAAATATAATCCAGCTACACCAATTGCTATCAGTCGAATTAATCCTTGGAAGTCGGATTCATCTTCTATTAAATCTCGTTTGTTTTTTAACCAGTTAGCAGCTTCTAAACGCATCCAAACATCTAGTTTAGCGCTAAATGCCGACCTTTTAACTTTTTCCATTCATCAGGATTGATATCAAACCTTCGCATAAAACTGGGATTCATCTCTATGAATTGAGAAAAGAGATTCCTCCCAGCTAACTGCACAGAACATTGATGTAGAAGTTCATCATCTTGCCAAATAGATATGTCGGATGTACCACCTCCCATATCAATACAGGTTGTACTGACTAAATCATGTTTCTCATATTCGGCAAAATACTGGGCAACAGCTAAACTTTCAGTGCGAAAATAAGTTGCATCATCTTTAGTTGGGCTATTATGTACAATTCCAGTTTTTGTGGCTAATTCCTGGGTTAATCTTTCCCAATTTTTCGCATAGGTTTGTTGTTCTCTCGAAGAAATAGCTGAGGGAAATGATAAAGACCACTGAATTTTACTCACCCCATTTTTAGCAGCGATCGCAGTAATATGTAATGCTAAGTGTTTCAGGAATAGCTGATTATCAGTAGGATGGGTTTTTGTCCATTTCAGATTAGTTTTAATCCAGTCTTGCTGAGGGTCAAAGCGATTTCTATCCGGCACATAAAGCCGACCGTCAAAAACAGGAACTGCTTGCTCACTACTTGTATTTGCTTTACCCCTAGTCGTTAATACAGTAGACATAGGAAAAGGTTTATCTGCGGGAATAAAACTTTCGGGAATAAAGAATTCAAACAATACAGGAAGACGAGTATCACTCAGAAATTTTGTGACTGTGCAGTGTAGTTTTTCTAGGTTTAAACGTTCAGTTACTTTATCGTTCTTATTTACATAAACATTAGTAAAAGAAGTTCCAAAATCTACTCCAATCGTCCATTCTCCTGTCAGATTAACTTCCTCTGGAGTGGAAATTAGAATCAAACCAATTGTATTGGTATAAGTATCTTTACATTCAATAAAGGGAGGAAATTCTTCTAAGCGAACCATCTGATAAGAGCCTTGACGCTCTTTAAAAGAATTAATTGATTTTGCATTAGCAAAATTGACCTGAAAAGTTTCTTCACCTAATTCAGCATCGTAATAAAATCCATAATATTCCTGCCAACCTTTAGCTCGTAAATTAGGCCATATCTCTAAAACTGGGACTTCAGAAAAAAGATTTTCTTCTCGGAGTGAATAGTTTTTCACTACCCGGAAGTTTTGAGGAACTTTCCCCCCTTTCATTCCGTAAAGAGGTAAATCTAAAGTAAAACGTACTTGCGAACCTGAACTACCATTATTAACAAATTGTATTTTCAATCTTTTCGCTAAATCTTCTGGAGTGAAGTAATTTAACAAAATCGGATTTATGGGTAGTAGGGGTGTAATTTGTTGCCCATTGAAAACTAGAGAATGAATTCCTTCTGGAAATAAAGCTCCAGGTAAAATTTCCTCTTGGTCAATAAACTTCAGATCTGGTAAAAATAAATCTTTTGCTTCCAGACAGACGACTTTTTGACTTTTATTCCAGAACGCAAAATCTTCTGGACGGAAAGCCGCTAAGTTTTTACTTTCATATACCCAAATATTTTCAGCCGGTTCATTCCAAGCATTCGCAATAGTCGGTTCTATAATCAGTAGGGGGATAGCATTTTCTTTCCCTATACTCGGAATTACACGAACATTAGATTCCTTTGACTCTACTTTAACCGGACGATTAAGTGCTGTTAAAGCCCCTCTATTCAATTCAACTTCAAAAAAGGCGTGATTCTCAGTGAGACTATTATTTTGATTAGAAGTTGCTTTTAAGCTATCTATAAAATTATTCAGTAGACCAAAAATCCGATTAACGGCTTGACTATTGCCATTATGTTGTTTGATCTCTTGACGAACATAATCTAGCCAGAAGGCTAATTGAGATTTTTCATTATCATTTAAATAATTATGGGGAGACTCTAATTGTCCAGTAGTCTTATTCCACCAGGGTAAACCTTCCCATTGTCCTTGTTCAGAGGGAATCACTAAGGTACTAGGACAGGTCATACCTACAGATTGATTATTCCAAGTAAAGATGTAAATATCTTCCCAGGGATGCTTTCCGTTATTAAAGGTGTAGAGAGTATTTACAGGGTCAGGTAGTAGTTCATGGAGAGAATGGGCAAAGATGTGAGTATCTTTTTTCTTACCCAATTCCAGGAGTTGGGCTTTGAGAGGAAAACCTCGCACCTCAGCTAAAGCTATGGCTGCTAACATTCCTTGCCAAATAGTAATCATTTGCGCCCGAATTGGATAGGCATCATTATGTAATGCCATCTCCATTGATAAAGGACGGGCACAGATAGTTGGCACTGAACTAACGTTCTTAACTGCTCCAGGAGCCTTGTAATCTAAACTAGAAGCAACATCATCAAATGCTTTTGCTTCCTTAATCTGCCAATTTCCTGGACTGCCAGAATTAACATCCGAGTCATCCTTTAATTTCGGCAGCATTAAAGCTGATTGATTAGTAGACATTAACAACCTATTCCTCTAAAGACGGGTAACAAGATATAACGCTTTAGCAAGTCCCACAGTACCCTGATTGGGAAGATTTATGGCATCAGGATTCAAACGTTCCTTAAGTCTCTGAACAGTATCTTTGGATTTTTGATTTTGATCTCGGTTATCACTATCTCCCATGAGTAAATCTGACAAATTATCAGGATTTAATTTTCCTTGAGGATTAGTGAAATAATTAGCATTAAACAGTTGAATTTTTTCTGGACTACATTGGTGAAGCAAGGAAAGCCAACTTAAATAATCTCGACACCAGTTGCTAATTGTTAATATAGCATCTTGTTGTTCTTGGGAATTAAAGTCGGCTTCATTTTCTCGATTTCTTCCCAACAAACCACGTTTAGATTCAAAAAATTTCACAAACCAAGCAGCACTAGTACCCTTTTTGAACTTATCCACCCCCATTGCTTTTCCTTGCTCTAATTCAGGCACAATATTCGCTAACCACATAAAAGCAAAGCGAGTTGCATTTACTAATGCGGCTCTAACATTTGTCTGATCTGGAATATCTGTCCAAGTTAACTTTTGCAATTGCTCGCGACTAATTAAGACCACTGTTCCAGTGCCTGGGGATGTTTGTAATAAGAATTGCCTTACTGCTAAAGCTGCATAGAATTCAATAAAATGTGGGTCGTTACGTTGAGTATTTTTACCAATACTAAATACCTTGACTTGAGATAAATTCTGATTACCAAGCAAATATACTGTATTAAAAGTTTCTTGAGCTTGACTACCATAATATCGAAGTGCAGCTTCTGTATTCAGTAAAAACTGTTCAGAACGGGCATAAACCTCACTGGAATCATCTTCTAAAGCCGGAGAGAAACCAAAATAAGGCAATACAAATAAACATCCCAGTTGCACTTTTTGGCGAATCTTCAGATTTTCTAACTTATTATGAATTAACCTACCCAGAGTTGGTAATCCTGAAGCCCCTGTACCGCCAAAAATTGACCCACAGAGAAATATTTTCGGATTATTTCCTGCTCCTGTATCTTTCTGGATTTGGCTCATCAGTCTTCCCCAAACCCCAGCATCTAAAGCATCCAGTTTGACTTGACTCATCACCGCCGCACCAATAGCTGGTCTACCGCGAAACCCTACATCTAAATTAGCTTCTCGTTCGTCCTGAGTATAAAGAACATCAAACAAATTACCTAAAGCGGTTTCATCTTCTTTGAGAATGTTGTACTCAAAGAATGAACCAAGATTCTTGTTGTTACTAATCTTGCTAAAAGGTGACCATAAGCCAAATGACTCAATTCTGGTCTTCATCCAGTTATATTTATCATCCCCCAGATTTAATTCGTAACTCTTTTGATATCGCTCTAGACTTCGATTCGCTCGAATCTAGATTCCCATTGGTTTCGTCAGCATCCACAAACAACAGATGCAAAGTTTCTTGGTTAAATAGCCCCAATGCAGCAAAGTGGATAATGGCTTCGATGCACCTAGCTCCTGTACCACCAATTCCAATTATATAAATTGACATTTTCTAATCTCCCATCAAATTATGACGTAGGAAAAATGCTCCTGGTGGAACATACTTGACCGACTCTGGAGAACTAGTGGCTGTGGGTAACCAAAACAGTAGTAAAGCATCCAGCAAGAAGAATCCCATTAAAGAAATTTGTGCTTGCTTGCTTCTGTTAATGAAAAATACAGTCAAGGCAATGCTAGCCAGAGGTAATAATCCTAACAACCACCAAGTTAACTGCCAGGAGTTAGTTTCTCCTACACCAGTAAATTTTTTAGTCGCTGTTAATACATACCAAATTGTAGTTGAGGCAACACAGGTTATAAACATGATAATTCCTGCGGTTGTATAATCAGACCCCAGCCAAAGCTCAACCGGAACATCTTGAATGGGTATGATTTGATTTTGATAGGCGAAACGTTGCCCCAAAAAAATG
Source organism: uncultured cyanobacterium (assembly GCA_963766435.1). Lineage (GTDB taxonomy): Bacteria > Cyanobacteriota > Cyanobacteriia > Cyanobacteriales > Nostocaceae > CAVXZH01. The sequence continues at coordinate 570,601 of CAVXZH010000005.1, read as the reverse complement.
AGTACAGCACCTATGATGGTAAAAATGATAAACCTAATTATTGACCAAGACTTCATTATCCCTCCTGATAATTTTTTACTAGATGCTGGTAATATAGCCGGTAATATTGCATTTTTGACAAGTCCTACCCACAAAATCCCTGTAGTCCTTAGCCAGAATATGTTTCGGGTATTTTTGATCAGTTATTTTTGGATACAGCACAGGGTTAAAAACCGAAGTTTCGATTTTATAACGCTCTCCGAATTTTAGTGATAAATTCAGGCAATCATACCTTGAAGGCATCTTTTCGGAATTCCCACACCATTACACAGATGATAGATTTGTTACCTAATTAAAGGTAAATCATCCCATTTTCAAGCGATGATTAGAAGCTTAATCGTTGTGGGATAAGGTTTTCATCTGGGAATAGTACCTCAGTATATTCAACGAGTTAGTCTTAGTGTTTTTATCTAAGATAAATAATTAAAAATTTTGAGTGTTCCTTTGATATACTCCCATATTATTACCAGTACGGCAATATTAAGCTTTACTAGATTCATAAATCTATAAATTTCTCTGAGAGACAAATCAATGATTCGACTGCGTATTATTTTTGCAATAATTAGTACTATGTACTTAGCTGCTTGCGGAGAGGATCAAAGAATCATTAACCTGTGAAGTTGATTCTGAAAAAGGCCATCCTTCTCAGTCAAATACCCAACAAAAGAGTGGAGCTTCTCACTCAGAACCTCTAAAAGTGGCTCTTAATGTAGATGGTAGTGGTTCAATGTTAGGGTACGTAAAGGATGGAGATACTAACTATGTCAAAGTTTTAAAATTACTTAGCGAAGTATTTGAACTAAATAATGGCATACGTTCTCAGGTTAATCTTGAATATTATCGCATTGGTGCTACTGGACAGAAACTTACTAGACAAGACTATCGTAAAGCCGAATTACCTGTTTTTTATGATGGCACTGAACCCAAGTTTAAACCTGTCTCTAGTCCCATTAATAATGCTATTATTGCCCCGGCTGATAAAGAAGATAAAATGACTGTTATTGTTACCGATTTGGAACAAGATGATGGTGATGTTACCAGTCTCAATAAACAGATACAAAATGCTTATTTTAACAAAGACAGAAAAAATTATGCGATCGCCATTTGGGCAGTTAAAAGTGAATTTAATGGTAAGCTATTTATTCAAGTCCAAAATAATCTTAAAGACTTTCCTTACAACTCAGGAAAGCAGCCTAATAAACTCCGCCCATTCTATGTGATTTTCATCGGTCCTTATGAGGACATCAACTACTATTTGAACCAATTAAAAAAACAATCACCATCAGAATTATCAGAAAATGGACATTTCCTGATTTTTAACTCTAATAAGACAGTTGAAAAAATATCTAAACTAGAAACATTGCCAACAGTTCTTCCTAAAGGACTAAGCAGACCAATTTCTCTAGTTAAAAAGGGTGTGGTTGTGAATAAAGAAAATTTTCCGGCGGAGATTTTACAAATAGACAATCAATCTAAAGATAGTTTGACTCTGAATTATAGTATTCCTTTTTCACCTTCTAACTACAATTTATCAATTGATCCTAATTCTCTGGAAACAAAGTTTGTGATTAAGAGATTTGATGAATTTACTAAGAAATTCAAAGAAGATAACGATAATCCTCAGTTAATCAAAGCTATAGACTTAACTAAATGGCAAATTGAAAATGAAAATAAATTAAATTTTACGGCAAATATTCAACCAGATAAATTTACCCAGCCAGGAATTTACTTATTGAATGTTGATGTATTATCTAAAAAATTTCAAGAACCTAGTTGGTGGAATGAATGGAATTCAAAGACACAAACAAGTGAGCCAGATGGTACAAAAACTCATAATTTATTAACTTTTTTACAAGCACTTAAAAATAGAACAGAAGAGTTGAAAAATAGTGATAATTCTCATTCTATAATTGGTCATTTGTGTTACGGTATACAAAAAGATTAAATATATGCCTAGTGTGTTAATTCTGTACAAAATGCCAATAGAGTAGTTCATGCTATTTTTAGACGTGGAGCAGGCATCTTGCCTGCCCTGACTTCAATGGCAGGCAAGATGCCTGCTCCACAAATTTAATATGAACTTAGTTGAGTTGGTAAGACTCAAAATGAACACTCTAGTATATACCTCCGTCATTTACAAATGACATATTGAAACCTGACTCTAACCCTCTTCCAGGTATACAAGAGGAAAAGGGAAACTTTTTACCTGCTTTTGATGGCAAGCAAATATTATCATAATTTCCTGTCCTTACTAAGGAGAGGGTTAGGGTGAGATTCTTCTATCACTTGTGTGTACAGCGTAGCCCTTAATCTATTAAGGGGATGAAGAGGACGTATTATTGCCAAACGTAGATGAGAATAAACAAAACAATCCAGATAATATCAACAAAGTGCCAAAACAACGAAGTTGCATTAACACCAAAGTGTCCTGTATCGTAGTTACCAGGGAAGAAAGAACGGACAAAAACCATTAACTGCAATATAATCCCGGTGAGAACGTGCAAACCGTGAAAACCAGTTAATAGATAAAACATTCCGCCAAATGTACCAGAAGTGAAGCCAAATTCTAAATGACTCCATTCAATCGCTTGTCCAATTAAGAAATAGCTACCCATAGCCATTGTTCCTAATAGATATAAGCGAAATCCTTTTAAGTTGTGGCGTTGTAATTCGCGTTCTGCTAGATAAATCACAAAACTACTGGCGACTAGAATCACTGTATTGATGGCTGGTTCTTTAACTTCCAATCCGGAAACACCAGCTGGTAGCCAATTTACAGTGGTTGTTTTGTAGATAATATAACCAGCAAAGAAACTTAAGAAAATGACACTTTCTGAAAGTAAGAAGACAATAAAACCAAACATTTTATTGCCTTCTTCATCATGTCCATGTTCACCACTGGGGTGATGTGATTCGTCAGGAACGATATAACTATCCATTGGCAACTCCAAATATAGGGCGTGGAGCGGCGGAAAGCCCGCCATTGAAGCTAGACGGGCAAGATGCCCGTTCCACCATCAAATTACTAATGCTTCTGTTCACCTGCGGTTAAGGGTTCCGATTTCCCATAGCCGTAAGGTTCACTAATAACTACAGGAATTTCTTCAAAGTTCTCTACCGGAGGAGGAGAAGAAACTAACCATTCCAAACCAATCGCTCTCCAAGGATTATCTGGTGCTTTTTCTCCTTGCATCCAAGAAATCAACATATTGAAAATGAAGGGTAAAGTAGACATTCCTAACAAGAATGCACCTAAACTGGCGATAATATTCCAGAATTCATACTCTGGAGCATAGGAAGAAACTCGACGCAACATCCCTTGTAAACCTAAGGGATGCATGGGTAAGAAGTTGATATTAGTCCCAATGAAAGCTAACCAGAAGTGTAATTTACCCCAGCCTTCAAAGTACATCCGTCCAGTCATTTTGGGGAACCAGTGATAGATGGCTGCATATAAGCCCATCGTCACTGTCCCGTAAAGAACATAGTGGAAGTGACCAACCACAAAATAAGTATTATTTACGTGTACGTCCACTGGTACTGAGGAAAGCATAATTCCTGTAATCCCAGCAAAAACGAACATCACTAAACCACCCAGAGCAAATAACATTGGGGTGTTGAGTCGAATTTTACCGCCCCAAATCGTCGCCACCCAAGCAAATACCTTAATCCCTGTGGGTACAGATACAAACATGGTGGTGAACATGAATATTAACCGCATCCAACCTGGGGTACCACTCACATACATATGGTGAACCCAGACAATACCGCTAACTACGGCAATTAACAGGGAGGAAATAGCGACTACTTTATAACCAAAAAAAGGTTTACGTGCATAAACCGGGAAGATTTCTGAGAAAATCCCGAAGATAGGCAGAATAATTACATAAACTGCGGGGTGAGAATAAAACCAGAAGTAGTGTTGGAACATGACGGGATTTCCTCCCCTGGCTGGGTCAAAAAAGCTAGTACCAGCTGTTAAATCGAGGAGTAGCATCACCGCTCCAGCTGTTAAAGCTGGAAGTCCAAATAATTGAATAATCTGGGCGCTAAATACTGCCCAAACAAATAAAGGCATCCGGAAAAAACCCATTCCTGGTGCCCGCATTTTCACGATAGTAGTAACAAAATTGACGGCTCCCATAATGGAGGAGACACCAGAAATTGCTACTGCTAATAACCAGAGGACTTGACCGTTAATTAAGTTACCTGTGGGATTTTGCAAACTAACTGGAGGATAAGCCCACCAACCTGATTGGGATCAGACCACCAGGTACTAAAAAGCTTGCCATTAATAGGATTCCCACAACTGGTACCATCCAAAATGCCACGGCATTCAGACGGGGGAAAGCCATATCTCGTGCCCCAATCATCAGGGGTACTAAATAGTTAGCTAAACCGACTAGAGAGGGAAATGTCCATAAAAACAGCATGATGGTGCCATGCATGGTGAACATTCCGTTATAGACAGTGCGAGCAATCACATCTGATTCGGGAGTCATTAGTTCTCCCCGAATCACCATGGCAAAAATACCACCAATCAAAAAGAAGAAGAATGAGGTAACTAGGTATTGAATCCCAATAACTTTGTGGTCAACACTAAAGCTAAAGTATTCTTTCCAGGGGGTTGGGTTCTTGTGGTGTTCCTCACCATCAAGATTAATGTCATTAATAGGAATATGAGTCATTCGATTTAACCAGGAAAATTCACTAATGGAGGAGCCGCCGGGGCAACTGTTACCCAACCGTTTTTCACGGATTGATGAGCCGCTTGAGCATATTCAGCTGCTGCTTGATTGTTGGCTAGAGATGGCTTTTGGGTTGCAGCTTGTGCTAACCATTGTTTGTAATCATCGGGTGTTTGCACGATGACGTTGGTATGCATGGTGGCAAAATAAGTACCACTGTATTGAGAATCGGTGAGTTGGTACTTACCAGGACGAATGGGTGTGAATTCAAAATTAATCGTTTGATTGGGAACTATATCTTGTTTGACTCGGAAAGCAGGAATGTAGAAACCATGCAATACATCTTCTGATTCCATCGCTAAACGAACTCGATTACCGCTCGGTAAATGCAATTCAGTACTAGTCACATTGCTTTCTGGATACCGAAATACCCAAGACCACTGTTTGGCAATTACATCAATTTTTTCTACCGCTGTGGTACTAGGATTCAGAGGAGCGGCATAAGCTGTTTGCATGGCAATGGGATTATGTAGATGAACATGCTCACCCAATCCTTGAATTCCCATTTGTTCATAAATTTGAGCGCTATAAGTAGCAATCCAAATTACCAACATCACTGGAATTGCTGTCCAAACTACTTCTAGGGTGATATTACCTTCAATAGCCAGTTCGATCAGAAAAGTCATCTTTAGCAGCGCGATGGAAAATAATTGAATAGATTAGTGTGCTAGTTACACCCAAGAAGATGAAGGCTCCTAATGTGACTAGGAAACTAATTAATTGATCCACTAGCAAAGATTCTGCTGCTGCTTGGGGAGGAAGCCAGGAATAAGCCTGTTGACCAATCCAAATACTAATCGCACTAATAGCAATCGCGCCGATAATTAAAGTCGCGATATTTGATATCTTGGGGAGTTGCATAAGAAAACCTCGTGGGAAACCCTGTCCCTAAGTTTTGCTCTCTGAGATAGAAACGAGAGAGAGAAAATCTTGGGACAAAGGACTAATATTTTATTACTTGAGAACTGTATTCAAATCTTGTCCCAATCGCAGTAAGCTATCTGCTGTGTTATGAACACCAAACTCGGCTGCTAATTGTGCTCCTAGTGTGCCGTGGACATACATCATTAACATGACTGTTACCCCAACCAGTAGATAACTCCACTGCACTTGTCTTTCTACTTGATTGTTGATGTTTTGACTCCAGACAAAACGTTGCCATCCTCTCCAGACAGTCATACCCACAATAATTGCTAGTAAGAAAACACCGCCAATCCCATGCCAAATCATGGTTTCCATTGCTTGGAATCCCCAGGCACTTTTGATATTAGCGGGTGGTGTTGCTAGCAACATTTCATAAAATCCAGCCGCAACTGTGAAAAAACTAATGATAGCTGAAGCGAGGATATTGTACCAACCAACTTCAAAAAAATAAGCGCGTTCTACAGAAATCGCCAAAAATTTGAAAGCCCATTTTTCTAAGGGGAAAAATACACCTACGATATCGAAAATAATACCGATGATGAATAAACCTAGAGTCAGATGGACTAAGTTAGGGTGAATGGGAATAGTGTAAGGTAGCCCATTCGCACCAAGTTGGTTGCTTAATTGGTTAATTAATTCTGAATTCATGGTAGTATACCTTCCTTAATTGCTTCCACTACTGGTACAGTGTGCAATCCATATACCCACACGAGTTCATCACCAAGATATACCTGAGAGCAAACTATTAGAGATAAAATGAATCCTGCTGCTATATAGTGAACGGGTAATTTTTGGGGATTGCGAGTCCGCAATACATAACGCCAAGCGGTGATTACTGCCATCAGTCCTGATAATGACCAACCAATCAGAGTGTGTAAATTCAGCACTGATTTGGCTAGGTTATAAGGTTCGGCTAAACCCGCTTCAAATTGTCCAAAAATTACCGCCACAAAAATCGCTGTTGTGGCTACAGACATATTCCACCAACTCACTTCATATAAATGAGTTCTACCTGTAAAATAGCCAATTAAATCACAGACAAAGGCAAATAATACCATCGCAATAACGAAGTGAACAACGATGGGATGTAGTGTGTCTGGATAAGGTAAGTTGTGGTCGTTCAACGCCGTAAGATAGTTCTGCATGGTATTCTCCTTGACATTTTTACTATTCACCAGGCAAATTCCCATCCTTGAAAAATGCCTGCTAATAGCACTATTAGCATTTACCTCAGACTGAATTCTGTTCAATATTTGCAAGGTTAATGAAAAAGGTCAGATAGCAATTTTGGGATGGAGCTACAGGTAAATTGCTACTTTTGATTTGATTAACTCACCCTATCTTTTAGCTTAAGTAAATTTTTATGAATTGTCAAAAAACTAAATATTAAGCTTTTAAGATTGGATAATCAGCAAAAAAAAGCTTTGTGAATGTAGCTATTCTTGCTTTATTTAAATATTATTAAATTAATAAATATTTGCATGTCTAGGAGATAACATTTGGAAAATATTGATTTGTTATCTAAGCAACAGAAGGGAGTAGGGAGTAGCAAAACTCCCTGGTTCTCTCTAATGTTTTCGACAACACTCCCAAGTGGGTAAATAATCTACTGAGATTTCATCCACTATTTGAATCCGTTTTCGCAGAACAGAACGTAGTATTCTGTCAATAGCATATTTTTCTTCTTCTTCCAGAGACTCAGATAACATTGCTGCCATCAATCCATAGCGATCAGCTTTCGTTAACTTGGAAGTCGCTGCACAACTGGCAACGATTTCAGAGATAGCATTAGGAAGGAGCTCAAGGGATAACATGGAAGTAATTTTAACTCAGTCAATTTATTATTCCTGACTGCCGGGAAATTGGTAGTGACTGATTATCATGGAACATCGTGATAATTCGGGTTATTTTAGGTAACGTAGGTTTGGGTTTATCTGTGATTTGAGTCGCTGTTTGGTTGTGCAAAACCGGGTTCTAGTTATTTAGATAACACTTAAAAGTATTAGCATGGATTGATAACTGATGTTCTTGATACCAAGTATAAGCGTTATCTGCAATACTTTGCCCTGCTAATAAGTCCATTTTAAATTGATATTTATCTGCTAACCAATAATGTTTTCCTGCAACTAAGCCATCTACATCCTCTGCTTCATACCATACACCTATAGGCAATATTCGATGAGCGCAGTAAGCCGCAAAAATTCCCGATTTTCCTAAAAATGCTGTATGGTAGTCAAAAAAACCGACTACTGAGCTTGATAATAAATTGCTAATTTGATCAGCAGATAGTGTTCCTAAGCACCTTACCGGAATACCATTGACAGGCTGAATTTGAAAATCTAGAGTCGGACGCAACATCAAGAATTGACTCAATTTCCAATTCCTGACAAGTTCGTTGTAGAGCTAATGGCGATCGCTGATAAACTCGCGTACGCGCACCACGATTCCCAAATATAACTAAATTTCGCGCTCGTTGTGATAAAGAGGTGGGATACTTTGGCTCACCAACATTAGAAAAAACTGGTAAAGCGGGAATTGTTGAATGTTTACCCTGACTTAATTTCTGGATAATTTCTGCATATTGTTGCTTGCTAGTAATACAGCGATCGCTTAAACGAACCAGACGAGCAGCTAAATTTCTTTGTAATGGTGATGTCCAGAACTGACTAGTCCAAATTGAACCGAAAGCATAAATTTCGTGAAACATGGTCACCAAATATCTATTACTGCTAGCTTTTCGCCAATGTTCTAAAGCTGCTACTAACCAAACTGGACAACCCCGTTTAGCATAACCATAGCCTACATAGTGCAAACAAACGGTAGTTATTGAATCCTGTTCCTTGGATAGTAATTCTAACAAAGCCTGACTGGATTGTGCTGGTACTTGCTGAACCAAAAATCCTTCGATCTGGGTTTCACCAGACCAAAAAGGATCACCAATGATAAATTCTGTGACTAAGCCAAAATCTTGACGTAGTTGTTTAGCTAAATTCAGTCCGTAGTCTCCCAATCCATCAATTGCTGGGGGTAGACGGGGAACAATGGTAATGTATTTAAGTAAATTCACACAAAATATCCATGATAAAATCTGTTACTCGAATAACTTGTTGCTTTTGATCAAATTCTGATAGCTGAGTTGGTATAGCATTTTTCTTGATGCTGATTTCCTCATCTGTAATAGTTTCCATTAAAGTAGCTAACATATCAATATAAGTTTCTGACCACGGTTTAGTCCCCGGTATTCGCCACACCCAATCTTTACCTATATCATAAGCCATCGGAATTTGACTTGTAACTACTGGTAATCTTGCCGCTATATACTCACTCAGCTTAGTTGTATAACGAAAACTACCAACACTATCAACACTTTGGGGTAAGCTAGCTACATCCATAGCTGCCATATAGTCAAGTACTTGTTCTAAAGGGACATTACCAGGTAGAAAAATTTCTTTCCCCAAAGCATCACCGGCTGAATTCCTTTAAATATGAAAGCCCTGTACCATCACCCACTACTAAGATACTAAGATTTTTGCGGTTAATTTTTTGGAATGCTTTGACTAATTCATAACCATAGCAATATCCAAATCGTGGCATCCAAGCTATTGATCCAAGTATGCCAAATACAAGAGAATCTTCGGCAATTCCCAGTTTTTGACGTACAGTAACGCGACTTTCATTTAGCTGTTGTAGAGAACGAGAAAAATGTTCCCAACCCGCAGCAGTTATTCCTTTTGGCGCACCATATGTTAGAGCGCGACCAACTAGGTAAGGTGTCCAACCAATAAATCCAGCACAAAAGCGGCAAAGCATTTGCTCATAAATATTGACAATTGGTGCGAGGAGAGGATATTTTAAATTAATAAAAGGTGTGATCGCGTCCCCGCTACTGAAAATATACGGTATACCAAAAAAAAAGCGTATAAATAAACAAGCTATACCGCCTAAAGACCCAGTACCTTCCATCACAATTAGTTGCGGTTTTGTCTTGAAAGCTTCTTTAATGATGTTAATAAAGCTTTTCACTCTATTAGTTCGATTAAACGGAAGAATTTGAACACTAAAGCTTTGTAGGAGTTGTAATATTCTTGCTTCTTCGTTTGAGTCAGAACCTTTGGTGGCAAAAACCAATATTTTCCTATATTCCATCTGATTTTATCAAGTTAATAGATTTGGATGATTGATTGTATAGTCATGCGTTAATGAAAAACAAAGGTTCAATATAACTGAAACTATAGTTTTTCCGGAACTTCGGTTTTTACGTAAAAATAAGCATTACTGAGGATCAGAGTCTAAATTATCTAAAATCAGCGGATAATTACTAAGAATTGTGTTTTAAAAGTGGGAACGACTATCCTTAAGCAAGGTAAAAATTATACAATTAATTGTGATTAATCTAATATGATTAATACATCTTCGTATAATTACGCTAATTTTATATAAATACTGATATAGCTTATTCTACATTCTCCCACTATACTAATCACATCTAGCTAGGCAAAACTTTAAACAAAAGGTCAGAATCTTTATATAGCCGTCTTTTCTGGAACCAAGAATGAAAAACAATTCCTATGTCCGTAAATAACTCACTCATTTCCAATCCATAAAATGTTTACTCAGTATTCATTCTGAATTTTGAATTTTAAATTCTGGTTTGCTTTACTAGTGATTTTCCCTTGGCAAAAGAAAAAATACTTTGATACAGTAGGTGTTTAAGGCTGAATTAATGCTGAAAATTCAACATCTAGACTGGAAGTTAAAATATGTCTAAGACTCGAAAACTTCTTTCCATTGGTCACTCTTATGTAGTCAGACTAAATCGGCGATTGGTGAATGAAATTGCCATTTTGGCAAAAGGAGAATGGGAAGTAACGACTATTGCACCTGCTTTTATATATGGCGATTTACGACCCATGTATCTAGAAAATGATCCCAGTGAAATAACTCATTTGGAATCAGTACCAGTCTATAACAGCCAATACATTCACATCATGACATATGATTTGCGAATCAAAGAAATTATTAACCAAGACTGGGACTTAGTTCACTCTTGGCAAGAGCCATACATTTTATCTGGTGGTCAGATAGCTTGGTGCGTACCAGAAGGTACTCCATTAATTTACAGAACTGCCCAAAGTTATTCTAAGCGATATCCACCTCCATTTAATTGGATAGAACAATATGCGATGAGTCGGTCAACCGGTTGGATTTGTAGTGGAGAAATAGTTGCGGAAAATTTGAAATCGCGTCAGGGTTATTCGTTGCCAATGCGGTTAATTCCCCTGGGTGTGGATGTGAAGTATTTCTGTCCAAATCTGGATGCCAAGTTAGAGATTCGGCGTAGTTTGGACTGGGAACAAGAAGGTTCACCTGTAATTGGCTATTTAGGACGATTCGTGTCCGCAAAAGGATTAGATTTATTAATGCGGGTTTTGGATAGTTTGCAAACTCCTTGGCGAGCTTTGTTTGTCGGTATGCAGATGGAATCGTCACTCAGAAATTGGGCCAAACGTTACCCTGAGAAAATTCGGATTTGTACAAACGTGAAACATGATCAAGTGCCTCACTACTTAAATGCTATGGATACACTAGTAGCCCCTAGTCAAACTACTTGTAACTGGAGAGAACAATTTGGACGAATGTTAATTGAAGCTTTTGCTTGTGGTATTCCGGTTATTGGTAGTGATAGCGGCGAGATTCCTTATGTGATTCAAGATGCAGGTGTGATTGTGGGAGAAAAAGATCTATTTGGTTGGGTTACAGCCATTTCCAATTTGCTTAACAGTCCATTTCAACGTCAGGAATTAGCCATTAAAGGTTTAGAACGAGCAAATCTGGTTTATGCTTGGTCATATATTGCCAAACAGCATTTGGAATTTTTCAACGAGATGTTATAAAGTAAATACTACGTATTTTTAGGTATTTAAACAATGAAGAGCTTAATCAAAAGTATTTTTCCAAAATCGCTGTGGACAAAATTGCGTTTGTGGCGGATGGATAATTCTATTACTTCCTATCCTATTAAACAAATTCGTCATACTTATGGAGGTTTTGATCTAACTGTCCATTTGGCAGATCCACTAGCTCAGGGTTGGTATGATTGCGATTGGCCTGAATTACCAGAAATTTCACTTTTACGTAAACATCGTCTGGTAGAGAATGCTAAAGTATTTGATATTGGCGCACATCAAGGTATTGTGGCATTAATGCTAGCCAAACTTGTGGGAGTGAATGGTTCGGTTTTAGCTATTGAGGCTAACTATCATAATTCAGAAATTGCTAGGAAAAATCAAGAATTAAATGGTGTCGATAATTTAGATATTTTGTTTGGGGCTGTAGCTGATAAGTCTGGAAAATTGATATTTAATCGAGGTTTAAATGGCCAAGTAGATGATGGTACAGGAGATTGGGGACAAGTGGAAGTTCCCTCTTTCTCTATAGATGATTTATCAAGAAAATATGGATTTCCTGATATACTTTTTATTGATATAGAAGGTTTTGAGTGCCAGGCTTTACAGGGAGCTAAACAAACTTTGTCCCGTTATCCTGATTGTTTTATTGAGGTGCATGTCAATGTGGGATTAGAAAAATATGGTGGTTCGATTGAACAGATTTTTGCATTTTTTCCCGAAGATAAATATGACCTGTTTATTCATTCAGAAACAAATCCCATCCCCACTAGCTTAAAAAAATCTCAGCATCTCTTAAACGAAAGATTTTTTCTAACAGTTATCAGTCACCAAGATAGATGTTAATAGAAAACCCAATCCTGCATAAAAATAAAGTCCGTCTTGCCATTATTTGTGATTATTTGGAAGAAAACTGGCAGAGTATGGATCTTTGCGCTCAGATGTTACTCCAGTATCTAGAAATTGAACATAATAATTCTGTTCAAGCTATACAAATTCGTCCGACATTTAACTGGCGGTTTCAAAAAATTCCCTGGCTTGGTAAAAAGCATTTTGCCTATAATACTGATCGTTTATTTAACCGATTTTGGGACTATCCTCAATATCTTAAACAGCAAGTGAAAAATTTTGACTTCTACCATATTACTGATCACAGCTATGCTCAGTTAGCGCATATCTTACCTCCGGAACGTACAGGTATATATTGTCATGATATTGATGCTTTTCGCTCCTTGTTAGAGCCAGAAGCAGAACCTCGACCTAGTTGGTATAAAGCTATGTCTCGGAGAATTTTACAGGGTTTTAAGTCCTGCTCAGTTGTGTTTTATTCAACTACAGAAGTCAGAAAAGAAATTGAGTATTACCAATTGGTAGAACCATCTCGTTTAGTCCAGGCTTCTTTGGGCATAGCCCCAGAATTTACTCTCAATTTTGACAATATTAGTATTGCTGACCAGCAACTACGACAACAAATCGGGACTGCTCCATTTTTATTACATGTTGGTAGTTGTATTCCGCGTAAGCGGATTGATACTCTGTTGGCAGTTTTTGCCCAAGCCAGAATTACTCATCCCGAATTACGACTGGTTAAAGTCAGTGGTGACTGGACACAGAATCAACGAGAGCAAATTGCTGATTTATATCTCGACAAGTCGATAATTCATTTACAACATTTGCAGCGCCACACTATGGCAATGCTTTACCGCGAAGCCACGGCCGTACTATTAACTAGTGAAGCAGAAGGCTTTGGATTACCTGTGATTGAAGCTTTAGCCTGTGGTGCAATCACTATAGTTAGTAATATTCCAGTGCTCCGTGAAGTGGCTGGACAAGCAGCATTATACTGTCCAGTTGGCGATGTGTTAGGCTGGGTAAAGATAGTCAAACAACTATTAATTAATCCCAGTATAGCTCCTGCTCTATCCCTGCGTTTGCGTCAGGCTGAGAAATATTCTTGGTCTGGTCATGCTCAAATTATAGCTCAATCTTATTTAGAGCGAGTTGATTAGCCATAGGATCTTTTTTTGTAAATTCTCTATGAATATTGTATTTGTCAATCCGGTAGGAGCAATTGGTGGTGCGGAGAGAGCGTTGTTGACAATTATGGCTGCTTTATTGAATACACAGCCAGATATTAAACTGCATTTAATTGCTGGTACAGATCGTTCGATTAATCAGAGTAGCCCAAAGCTTGGGTGTCCAAGTAAAGGTGCTGAAATTACCAGACGCACTTAATCAAATAGGTGATAGTGCCTTGAAAGGTAATCTTAAAGTTATGACTGGAATGAAGTTATTATTTCAGCTATTGACTCTTTCTCCCAGAATGTGGTTTTATATACATGAATTTAGGCAGATCATCCGTTCTCTTCAACCAACTATAATTCATACTAATGGTATTAAAGCTAATTTGATTACAGCATTAGCTGGGTTTAAAGGTATACCTGTGATTTGGCATATTCAAGATTTCTATGGTGCTAGACCTTTCATGGCCAGATCACTAAGATGGGCAAGTCAGAATACAATGGGAGCGATCGCTATCAGCCATGCTGTAGCAGAAGATGCTAAAACTACACTTCCAGGCTTACCAATTCAAGTAATTTACAGTGCGATCAATATCGACTACTTTTGTCCTGATCCTAAGACCCCTCCATCTTCTGATCTGACTCTGCGGGTGGGACTGATAGCTACCTTTGCTAGATGGAAAGGACATGATATATTTTTAGAAGCAGCCGCTGAGATTGTCAAAACTCATCCTGATTTAAAAGTACATTTTTGTATTGTTGGTGGAGCCATTTATCAAACTCGTGGGTTTCAATTTTCTGAACCAGAATTAAAAGATAAAGCTTTACAACTAGGGATAGTAGACAAAGTTGATTTTCTTGGTTTTCACCAAGATATAGCTAAAATTTATCGTAGTCTAGATATTGTAGTTCATGCCAGTACTCAACCGGAACCATTGGGTTTGGCTATAGTAGAAGCTATGGCTTGTGGTAAATCAGTGATAGTATCTCAAGCCGGTGGTGCAGCCGAACTATTTACTCATAACTACGATGCAGTTGGTGTACCACCAAGAGATCCTATTGCTTTAGCAGCAGCCATTCTAGATTTGCTAAAAAACTCAGAGAAACGCCAAATCATCTCCGAAAAAGCTAGAGATACAGCTGTTGAACGTTTCAGTCATCAACGTTTAGGAACACAAATTTTAGCAGTTTATAACTCAATGAAACTTAATTAAATTCTTCATTTATGGCGAATAGTCTCTGACTAAAAAATAAGAATTCAGGTTAAATGTTGACGGTTTTCAAATAACAGTCAACATTTAACTTTTCAACTACCCTGAATCCTGACACTAAACATTAGTCAATTTATAGTTAGAATATTGCTGGTTAACCTTGATCCCATTAATTGCTACACCTAAAACATTTTGGTCAGCTTTTTCTAAGAGTTCTTTTGCCTGAATAACACTATTAGAATCGACTATTCCTGGCCTAACTACCAGTAAAATCCCATTAGCAATTTTACCTAAAATAGTTGCATCGGCAGCTACAGTCAATGGTGGACTATCAATAATAGCAAAGTCATATCTTTGGGCTACTTGTCCCACAAATATTGCCATTTGACTAGAATCTAGAAGCATGGCTGGGTTGTGATTGAGTTCACCACTGGTAAGAACCTGTAAGTTAGGCATAACCTCATGAACAGCTTTTTCTAAATCTAATTCACCTTTGAGAACGTTGCTTAAGCCAAAGTCATTGGGAATTTCCCAAATTTGGTGTTGACTAGGATTACGCAAATCTCCATCTACTAATAATACTTTTCGCCCCAATTGAGATATAGAAAGTGCTAGATTAGCGGAAATTGTAGATTTCCCCTCTCTAGGTACAGAACTAGATATGACAATGACCTTAATTAATTGTTCAGAATTAAAAAATCTCAAGTTAGTTTGCAGCATCCGAAAAGCTTCACTAACTGCTGATTCTGGCTGTTTTTTTACAATTAGTTCTGGGATAAAATTGCCATTTGTAAATGGTGGAATAGAACCCAATAATGTATAACCTAACAAATCTTTTACAGATTGAGTAGTCTTGATAGTTTTGTCAATGTTTTCTAAAATAAAAGCAGTTCCTGCACCTAGTAATAGCCCACCAATTACCCCTTGTAATATATTAATATATTGACGGCCTTTAATTAGTCCGCCAGGAATTAATGCTGGTGTCATAATTACAGCGTTGCTGACCTGAAGATTTTCTGCTACTTGCAATTCTTGATATCGAGCTAGTAGATTTTGGTAACCAAATTCAGTTGCAGCTATTTCTCGTTCTAACTGCCGCTGCTGTGATTCTAGTTGTGGTAAATTACTAGCTCTTTGTTTATAAGATGCCATCAGATTACCTAAAGCATTCAACCGTGCTTGAGATACTAAACGTTCTGCTTCGGCATTAGCATAATTAGTGAGAAGTGAGTATTGTAGACCACCAGGATTGAGTTGTGATATCTCGTCAGGACTCGTTGCTTGATTTAAACGACCTACTTGACCAACAAAACTTTTTTCAATCCGTTGCTTTAACTCTTTTTGGAGAATAGCTTCCTGTTCTTTCAGGGTAATTACTGTCGGGTTATCATCGGTCAAACGTAGTCTAGCAAATTCTAGCTTTTGTCGAGCATCCTGCAATTGCTGCATAATTAAGGATACCCCTGGAGATTCAGCAATAAAAGTGGTAACTATGGCTTTCTGAGCGCTGACGCCAAACAACCGCTTAATTGATTCTATCCGTGCGGTTTGAGAAGCTAACTCAGTTCTAATTGTGCCTATTTGTCGTTCAAAGTCATTGACAGCAGCGACAGTGGATGAAGCTTCTGATTTCAAATCTAAAGCTTTATTTATCTGTTTAAAATCTTGTAGCTTAAGTTCAGCCGCTTGTAATGCCGCTTTTCTGACTGGTAACTGTCTAGATAGAAATTCCCGAGGAGACTTAGTTTGCGATCGATTGGCATTAATATCATTTTGTATGTAAAGCTTCATGGTAGTATTGACAATCTCTGCTGCTCTTCTGGGATCAATATCTGTATAAGCAACTTCGACAATATCGGTTCCATCAATATTTTTGACTTCTAAGGATCTTAACAATAATTGAGGGTTGAGATTCAAACGGAGAATATTTGTAGTTCTTTCCGCTAGGGGTTGAGAACGCAAAATTGCCAACTCGTTGCCTAAAGGCTTACCCGTTAGAGAACCATCCAGTTGTCCTAATTGATTACCTATGCCAGTGAGAGAAGAAGTCGCATTCCTTTTAAAAACTAGCTGGCCTGTTGCTTGATAACTTGGCGTTTCTCGTAAAGTTCTAACTATACTCAATGCTAAAATTGCCCCAAAAATTAGGGAAACAGGTAACCATCGACGTTTCAGAACCAACCAATATTGTAAATATTCTTCCATATTCGTAAAATATTCTGCCCTAGTTACGATCTTGAATCATTACCCTCTTCTTGATCCCATCATCGGAGGGAAATTATAGTTAGATGTTATCTGCTTTGTACTTGCTGGATTTAGTTATCTAATTCTTAACTAGATTTTCACTGCTAAAAAACTAGCACAATTATATACTAGACGTAAAATAAAATCATCAAGTTAATCCAAAAATCAAGCAAATTACATATTTTCAGTCCCTAAAGTATTTTGTTACAAAACTTAAGACTGTCCAGATATTTCGATACAATTTTAGCTAATCGCATTGACAATTGGCAATGAATGGAATAAGGTCAAATTCCTAGAATTGAAAACTTCCATAGCAGCTTAACACTGAATCTAAAATATCTTAGGAAATTTAAGAAGTAGATGAAATTAAATAATGAAATAAAAAGTTTAGATGATTGCACTTGCCATATTCAAGAGAATATTGTATAATTAACCAACAGATACCTAAAATAAATTAGAGTATGTGCCAGAAGATAACTTAAAGTAATACTCGATGCTTAAATTTGTTGATGTTGGATGTGTGTTAAGTAAAAATTAGCTTTTTTATAAGCGAAACCTACTCATACCAACAAACTAAAAGCTGATGTTCTCTAAGCAGTTCAGGTTTTATAGCAGTTAGAAAAGAAAAAAAGAATCAAATTTTCTGATTAAATTGTAAGCTTGGTAAGCTGCTTATGTGGGGTTATTAAAATCTACACTATTCTTGTTTACCTACACTTTATTTATGCCTTAGTGTATTTATTGGGAGCATTCCATGCCTTATATGAAGCTTAAGCATATTGTTCCTGGTTTCCTTTGTACCAGTACCATAGCAATAAGCACTTTTTTCCTTGTATCTCCGTCCTATGCCCTTTCAGCCCCGATCACCTGGACTTTCAGTGACATTAAATTTAGTGATGGAACTAGTGCATCTGGTTCGTTCACTTATGATGCGAATAGTTTTGGTTCTGGTAGCTCTAATATCGTAACCAACAATTCTGGTTTGGCATCTAATTTTAATACCATTTATTTTTTACCCCAGAATGATCCAAGCAATCCACTTAGTTTATTTGTATTGCAGTTGTATAACTCTGGAGATACGAGTAAAGGTATACAAATTAATTTTGGTACGACGTTTTCAGCATTTGCTGCAAATGTTGATGCTATTAAAGATGCTAATGGGCAGCCTGTTGCAGAAAGAGCATATAGTATACCTTCCAGTTCCAATTCAACTTTCTTAACGTATCTAGCAAATGGCACAAGTTACAATCAAGCATCTTATATAACTGGTTCAGTCTACACTGTCATTGGGGTACCGTTTCAAGTTCCAGGGGGAGCAACAATCCCAGTGGTCGGTGGAATATTAGCCCTAAGTGCAATGAGAGGAATTAAAAAAAAGATGACTTTGAACAATCCGATTGCTAGTTTTGTAAATCAGAAAAGCCTATAGTACTGCGTAATTAGTTCGTATATTTTTAGTCATTAAACTTCATCCAAATTTTAATGAGATAAAAATAGAGCAAATTTATTTCAGTAGTACTTGCCTTTACTCTATTCAAGCTGTATCTTGTTTATAGGTGATGAAGTTAGGAAGACTAAATTCTTAAGCATCCAAAATAGAGGTTAGGAACATCTACAAGTTTCGATAACCGTTTGATACGCTTCCTCTTCTGTGTGTTAAAATTTGTTTATGTAATTTTGGGAGTCTTTTTTCATGAAACTTACACCTATTATTGCTGGATTAATTGGTAGTGCTACAGTAGCTACGACAATTTTTTCTAGCTCTCCAGCTCATGCTCTGACATGGACATTAAATAATTTTACATTTTCAGATTTAACGACTTTTTCCAGACCTGATGATACGGTTACAGGGAGTTTTGACTATGATGGTGTTTCAACAATTAGTAATGTCAATATTATCTCGACAACAAATAACGTTTCTACGGTGATAAACACAGGAGCAGTTGTAACTCCTCCCGTTGGAAATAGAAATTATCTGTTTGGTAGTATTAGTGGTACTTACGTAAGGCTGGTATTTAATTCATCTTTGCCTTCTGCTATACCTAATTTTACAACCGTATCTCCCCTCACCAGTGCTATATATACTGGAAATACAGCAGTATCAGGCAATGTATCTAGTGTTGGTGTTCCCTTTGAAATTCCTGGTGGTGCAACAATTCCAGCATTGGGTAGTATATTAGCCTTAGGTGCAATGAGAAAAATCAGAAAGAGCACAGCTACAAATGCTCTGATTCATTCCATGCATAAATAAGACGGTTGGCTAACTAAAGTAAACTTATATACTCTACTTTAGTTACTGATTGGGTTTTAGATTTTTTTAGACACGGAAACTAGTACTAATACCAATTTACATTAATCTGCTTATATTTTCATTGGGACGGGAGTGGAGGATCTCGATCTTTGTTGACAAAGTTTAGAGATGTTTCGCCTTCGCTCAACATGAAATGTATCATCTATAAGGATTAAAGGTAAATGGTATAAGTTAATGAGAATTCCTTGGGATTGATGAGCTATCTACAGGAATGACAGATCGAAAATATCCCATTAATTATTGTCTGAAGCTAAAATCTATTTAAGGTGAATTTGGCAATTTATTTTTTGGATATTCCCTGATGGCAAAAAGCTAGACAAATATTCTTTTTAAGCAAGCTGAAAAATCCAAATTCATTTATTTTTTGTTAAGCACTTTTTTTTGATGAAGAGAATGTCTCTCTGAAAACTCTAAGATCAATTAAGCGATCAGAATACTTGTATCTTTTGATTCTTCACACTCTGAGATTGGTTCTTGATTAGATTTTTTCATGTCTTTGGTAAATTCTAATTGAGTATCTTGATTTTCATTTTAATTAAACTTGTGGTTATAATCAGGAGTGGCAAAGTTGGTAACAGATCAAGCTAATGAAACAGGAAAAATTTTCTCATAAGGCAATAGAAATCACAGATGTGGTTGAAAAACGTTCTTTTGCGTTGTTGCGCTTAATTGGCTATACTCTCCTGCTATTTTCCCTAATTGACTACCTGGCTATTGTGATTCCTCCTCGCTTAACAGATCCTGCTTGGGAATTCCAAACTATTAGCCGGATGGTAGATCAAGTATGGTCGCCTTTGTTAGGATTGACGTTTATTTTTTTATATCGTCAGACAACTATTATAAGTTTTCGGGATCTCTCAATTTTAAAGATTTTTTCGTGGTTGTCTTTGCTAATAGGAATATTTTATTTATTGATGCTGCCATTAGGAATTAATAATAGTCTCACCCTCTACAAAAACGTTAATACCCAGTTTACCAATCAACAGGGACAGCAGCAGGAGCAAATACAACAATTTAAAACCAAACTAGATGCTGCTAATTCCCCCCAAGAGTTAAATAATCTAGCCAGGGCTTTAAATGTGCCAAACGATCCCGCAATTAATAAATCCCCTCAAGAGTTAAAAGCTAAAATATCTGAGCAAGTTCAAACCCTAGCTAAAAATGCATTAATCACTGCTAAAGTAACTAATGCACAGCAAATTAAAAACCTAATCAAAGATTCTATCAGAATCAATTTAGGCGCAATAATTTCCGGTATTTGCTTTATTTACTTTTGGAATTTGACTCGTTTAACTAGGAACATTGATAAAAGTTTTTGATAAATAATGTTTATCAATCTTCAGAAATTACACCAAGCTAAACAGCTACTTTCCCTCAGATTTAGATATTTGCTTCAAAAGCAGTGGTTTTATCTGCTTGGTATAGTTAGTACCCTGGCTATTTTGCATTTGGAAATAGTCAGGAATCATCCTTTTGAAAGTCCAGAAATTTCCTTTTATGCACTTTATTGGGGTGGAATTCTCTTTTTATTGTGGCAAAATCGGCAACAAGAAAATACTGGAACTTGGTTCTCTAACTGTCTGGGTTTAGCACTACTGTTTGTGGTAATACTTAGACCATTGTATTTGTGGCATTTAGACTTAACTCTATTTAGATTCGGTCCGATTGTTGCTGGATTGGGACTAGGGTTACTAGCTTTTGGATTTTCAGGATTAAGACATTATTGGCGTATATATTTACTATTGTGCTTAATGTTTTTTCCATATGGGTTTATCAATGAAATTCTCAATTCTAAACTCCACCTTAGCGAAGTAACGGCAGTCACATCTGCTTTCATTCTCCACTATTTAGGATATCAAGCTACTTATCAAGGTGCGATTATTACACTACCCACAGGTCAAGTAGAAGTCCTTTATTACTGTACTGGAGGACTGGTAATTGTTTGGCTATTTAGATTAACTTTGTTAATAATGGTAGTTGTATTTCCTTTAACTTGGCGTCAGAAATGGGGATTATGTTTAGGTGCTATTGGTACAGGATTTATCATTGGTTGTATTCGGGTAGCTTTGTTAGCTGTAGTAGTCAACCAACAAGATTTATTTGCATATTGGCACAGCTATACAGGAGGATCTATTTTTATGGCAATTGCGACTATTAGTTATGCAGCTTTGTGTAATTGGTTGCTTCCTATACAGGATATTCACTCTATAGAAAAAAATAATTTTGTCACAAAAATAATTAATCCAAAGAGAGGTTTCTTACTTGCTATTACTTGGATAGGAATTTTCCTAACAGGAATATTTTTGACAATTACTAAAGCTTCCATCACAGCTGCGGATTTACCAAAAACACTTCCGGTGCATGGTTGGATGCAAGTAGCTGTAAAATCTGATCCTCTGAAAAAAATGGATTCTCCCACCACAGATACATTTGATCTAGTACAATCGGGAATGGACTATAGCTATCAACAAAACCAAGAGTACTTGGAATTGCAAATGCGTTATGTCGTGAATACTAGAGGTACGTCCAATCCTTTTTTACCAAAGTTTGGGGAACCTTTATTTCACGAGAGACAGAGAAATATTCACTACGCTAAAGGGACTGGTTATTATACGCTCTACAATGATAGTAAAAAAGCATATTTGACAGCTTGTGTTAATCCTAATGGTGGTAGTACTGTAAATTCTCAGCAATATTTGCAAAATCGTTATATTTATGATTTAAATTGGAGTCGGATATTAACTTGGCTTCTGGGTAAAAACATTCTCAAGGAAAATCGTTGTATATGGGTACAGTTATCAGTCTCCATTGAATGGAGCTAATAGTTCTGATATTTATCCAATTTTAGAGTCAGTATGGGGTGCTAACTATAGTACTTGGCAATCTCTATTTATGCTCAAAAATAATCCTTAGACAACAAAGTGTACAAGTATAAATAGTTAGCCAGCCAAGCTATAAATTACGTAATTGTTTTGTTTGACAAAATCTAATTTACCTTCAATATCAAATGTTGAAAACAAAAAATTACCGGATTATTCATTTATCTAAGTATTATCCTCCGGACAGGGGAGGTATAGAAACGCATGTTCAAACCTTGGCTCGTTCTCAAGCGGCTTTAGGTGCAGAAGTTCACGTAATTTGTGTGAATGCATTTGATCAAAGAGGTCTTTTATCTAGTAGAACGAATACTATTCATGAAACAGATGGTGATATTCAAATTAGGCGGCTTGGTCGCCTTTTTTCATTAGCGCGATTCGACGTTTGTCCAGAACTTATTCAGCACTTAAAGCAATTAATTAACGAACCTAATACTTTACTGCATCTTCATACCCCAAATCCGACTATGATTATCGCTTTAACAATGTTACAAAGGCGAATACCTTTAGTAATTACCCATCATAGCGACGTGATTAAGCAGAAAATTTTGAAGTATGCACTACGTCCCTTTGAATATCTGGTTTACAGTCAAACTTCACGAATTCTCACAACCAGCTTACAGTATATTCAAGGCTCAAAATTTTTGCAGCTTTATCGTCATAAATTGAGTGATTTACCATTAGCTTTAGACTGTTCCAATTATATTAAGCCCAATGAGAAAGCTATGGCTTTCAGCTATAGCTTAAAGAATAAATATAGAGAACCAATTTGGTTGGCAGTTGGTAGATTAGTCTATTATAAAGCACTGCATATAGCGATTGAAGCTTTAAGTTTAGTTGCTGGAACATTGATTATCATTGGCGTTGGACCTCTAGAAGCAGAATTGAAAACCTTAGCCACAAAGTTAGGAGTAGAAAAGCGGGTGGTTTGGTTAGGTCGTGTCAGTGAAGATGAACTAGTAGGTGCTTATCATGCGGCAACATCTCTTTGGTTTCCTTCTAATGTACGTAGTGAGGGATTTGGTCTAGTCCAGGTGGAAGCTATGGCTAGTGGTTGTCCTGTGATTAATGCCCATATTCCTTGTAGTGGTGTTCCTTGGGTGAGCCGACATGAGCTGGAGGGACTAACTGTACCGATTAATCATCCAGGTGCTTTAGCTAGAGCTGCTAAACGTCTGATTTATGAATCTGGTCTTCGTCAAAGACTTTCATTGGCTAGTCGGAAACGAGCTGAGTATTTTAATCCTGTGACTATGGCTCAACGAAGTTTGGAATTTTATGAGGAAGTTTTAAGTCTGGAGTCAGATTATGTAGGTATTACAAAGCAAGTAAATTTGCTATGAAACTTTTACATATTTATGCAGGAAATCTTTTTGGTGGCATAGAAACGCTCTTGATAACCTTAGCAAAAGAGCAACGTTTATGTACACAAATGCAACCTCACTTTGCCTTGTGTTTTCAGGGTAGGTTAGGAAATGAACTGCGAAACTTAAGTGCAAATGTTAATATGCTTGGTAGCGTCAGAATCAGCCGTCCTTGGACTGTATGGAAAGCTAGATGGCAACTTCAGCAACTATTAAAGCAAGAGCGATTTGAGGTCGTGATTTGTCATTCTTGCTGGACACAAGCTATTTTTGGTTCAGTGGTGAAAGATAACCATTTGCCATTAGTGTTTTGGTGTCATGATGTGCTTAATGGCAAGCATTTTTTAGAGCGATGGTCTAAGTTAGTACAGCCAGATTTAGTGATTGCTAATAGTTATTATACTCAAGCTACTGTGCCGAAAGTTTATCCTCAAACTCCCAGTGAAACTCTCTATCTACCAGTAAGCTGTCCGAATCTTGGCAATCATAAATTAATCAGCCACACTATAAGACAAGAACTAAACACACCTGATGATGCAATAGTGATTATTCAAGCATCTCGTCTAGAAATATGGAAAGGACAAACAGTATTACTCTCCGCTTTAGCACAATTACGTGACATCCCCAATTGGGTGTGTTGGTTGGTGGGAGGAGTGCAGCGCCCCCACGAAGCTAAGTACAAACAAGAATTGGCGGTGCAAGCACAGGCACTGGGGATTAAAGACCGCGTCCTATTTTTAGGGCAAAGAAACGATGTTCCCCATTTGTTGGCTGCTGCTGACATTCACTGTCAACCTAATATAGGAGCAGAACCATTTGGGATTGCTTTTGTAGAAGCACTTTATGCTAATCTCCCAGTAGTCACAAGTGCAATCGGTGGAGCTATGGAAATTATTGATCAATCTTGTGGGCGGTTGGTTGCACCTCATGATGTTAATGCCTTGAGTGAGGTTTTAGGCTGGTTAATTAATAATCCTAGTCAAAGAGCTGCTTTAGCAGTTGGAAGCAAATTACGCGCTGACTATCTCTGTAATCCTGTCCAGCAAATGAACCGACTGTATTGTTTGCTGGACAGGATTAGAACTCTATGAAAATATACAAGGATAACGAGGAATATGTTAATCAACGAAATACTTTATACTTCTATTACTTGCTGTCCACTATGCGGCAGTCAGAATTCGGAAGTGATTAGAACAGAAACTAATAATTTTTACTGTGAAATTCCAGAGCAAAAAACTTTTTTTGAAGCGTATCAAAAAGAAGTTGTTTCTCTTCTGCTTTGTCAAGAATGTGATTTTGCCTATGTAGATCGATTACCAAAGGAAAATATATTTTTTGAAAAACTTTATAGTCAAGTTCAATATGACTATAGTTATGAGTTTAATTATCATGGTAAGAAGGCAATTTATCACGATATAAAACGACAGTTGCAAAAATACTCTCCATCTGGTATTTTGCTGGATATTGGTACTTGGTGTGGTACTTTAATAGCTTTTATGGCTGATAGTTATTCTGCTATAGGTTGTGAAATAAGTGAATCAGCCGCAAGTTATGGCAAAAGTAGGGGGCTAAATATTTATATAGGTTCTTTTGATGCTATAGAGTTTTCTACACAATCATTTGATGTCATTACAATTATTGATGTTTTGGAACATTTACCACAGCCGAAAAATGCACTTGCCAAGATTTTCACATTGTTAAAACCAGGGGGATTTTTATATATAAAAGTTCCTAATGGCAAGGCACAAATAAAAAAACAAAATCTTTTGCAAGCTTTAAATTTATCAAAGGAGGGTGTAGGTAGGAATTTTGTACATATTAACCATTTCAACCATAAATCTCTTGAAAATGTGCTAACTTCTCTAGGATTTGATGTTCTAGAAACTGGTTATACAAAGCCAGAACTGTGGGATTTAAATTTCCCAGAATCTATAAATTTTAAAATCAGAAAATGGATAAATAATTATCTAAGACTAGTCGTGACTATGTTAGTGAATTATATAAGTTATATTTTTCCCGTGGATTGGGGATTTAATATTTATGTAATGGCTAAAAAGCCTGCAAAATAATAGACGTTTATCGCGAATACGAGATATTTAACTGAGGTTTATGCTATGAGATTATCTGGGATTTTGAAGCCAGAGTACTTTTATCAGCCAAAAGTTGCTTTACAAAGAATGCTACGTTTTCAATCACGATCAAATTCTGAATTTGTAGAACATAAATTACCTTGGGGTATGGATATTAGAGTTCGCCCACAAGAAGAACACGGAGAAATCCTTTCTACATTGGGAGTTATTGATTTAGCAGTTACAGAAGTTCTATGGCGTTTAACTGAACCAGGAGAATTAGTAGTTGATATCGGGGCTAATATCGGTTATATGACCGCAGTTTTTGCTGCTCGTGTTGGCATGATTGCTGGTGGTAGTATTTGGTCTTTTGAAGCTCATCCAGAAATATTCGAGGAACTCAATTACAACATTAATAAGTGGCAAAAGCAATTATTAAATATACAGTTTAATCTGGAAAATGTCGCCGTTTCTGAGGTTGGTGGTATGGTCAAACTTGCTATTCCTGAATTTTTTAGTAAAAATCGAGGATTAGCTAGTGTTGTTACTAATAATGATAGCATTCAGGAAGTAAATCCCTCAGAATCAAATCATATAATTGTGAAAGCATCTAATTTAGATATGATTTTTCCTACTCAGAAAATAGGAGTTTTGAAAATAGATGTAGAAGGTCATGAATTGTCAGTAATTAAAGGAGCAATTTCGTTATTAACATCACGTAGAATACGTGATTGCGTGTTTGAGGAGCATCTTCATTATCCTACACCAGTAACTAATTTTTTGGAAAAAATGGGATATAGGATTTTTAGAATTCAAAGGTCTTTTAAAAAGCCTGTACTATTAGAGCCTAATTCTAAAATTACACGCACTCACTGGCAACCTACAAGTTTTATTGCTACTGTGAATCCAGACCGTGTAATTAGTGCTTTTCAACAACCGGGATGGCAGACCTTAGAATGGAGAAAGAACAGTAATAATACTTAAGGACTGGTTATTATAATGCCTCGTAAATATGATGTTCCTAAAACTCAGATGATGCTTGAAAGCAATCATCACTTACCGCATAATTCTTCGAATCTGGACAAAATTAAACTGGACTTGGGCACACACCTACATTTTATTAGAATTTATCCTGCAAATATTACTTTTGTTCCCTCAAATTGGTTCTTTTCGTGTGCCCATCCGAATTGCTTCTTTTGGTGTGAGTCTTTTTTTGTTAATCAGATGGCGTTCAAAAGGGGTCAATCATCCTGCATATAAACCAGCAATTGCAGTGTTGATAATTATGCTATTAGAGTTAAGTTTACACCCCCATATTAATTCTATAATCTCAGGAACAGCTCAATGCCTCATGTATTTGGCTATTCTCAGTCCTCTTTTTTGGGGTATAAATTTAAAACTAACCCCTAAGGGTTTTGAAAACTTAATGTTTTTAATGTGGGGAATTCATACTCTAAGTTCTATGCTTGGGGTTTTGCAAGTTTATTATCCAGGAAAATTTCAACCACCTCTTTCCACATTTCTGCAAAATAGTACTTATAAAGGAACGAATTTACTAATTACTTTAGCTAATGGTGAACAAGTCTATAGACCAATGGGTTTAACTGATACACCAGGAGGAGCATCAACAGCAGGTTTATATGCTCTTTTATTTGGTATGGTCATTGCACTTAAACATCCTCACCCGATGATGAAAATTTTAGGTATAAGTAGCGGTGCTTGTGGCTTGTTCTGTATTTATTTATCTCAGGTTCGCTCAGTTTTGGTAATGGCTGTGATTTCTTTGCTGGTTCTAGCTGTAGTCTTGCTCATCACCGGACAAATTTTTCGTTTTAGTGTGATGGCATCAAGTGTAGTAGGTTTATTTGCGGCTACATTTTCTTGGGCTGTTGCGATTGGCGGAACTTCCACATTGAAAAGATTATCTAGCTTATTTGCAGCTTCGCCTGATACAGTTTACCATGAAAATCGAGGGCAATTTTTACAAGATACAATATTTAAATTTTTGCCTCAATATCCTTGGGGAGCAGGATTAGGTCGTTGGGGAATGATGAATAACTATTTTGGCGATAATAGTGATACTATCTCCCAGCCGATTTGGGTAGAAATTCAATGGACAGGATGGTTGCTAGATGGAGGATTCCCGCTGATTATTGCTTATTGTTTGGCACTGTTTTTGGCCTGTTTGACAGCTTGGAAGATTGCTACTAATCGTAAATTAGGTGACTTTACTCTTTGGGGTGGATTAGTCTTTGCTTACAATATTGGTGCGATAGCAGTTACTTTTAACTACCCTCTATTTATTGCCCAAGGGGGAACAGAGTTTTGGTTGCTAAATACTGCCTTATTTGTGGCTGCTGGTAATAGTCAAATTTTGGATAGGAAATTAATATGATTCCATCTAATAATCATCAGTTCTCAACATCATTAAATGTCGCAGACCGAGCAGAATATAGTCTTGGTGCTAGTAGTGATCCTATCTATCAAATGATAGTCAGAACATTACGGAAACGAGATTCTCATACTGGTGTACTTATAGATGTAGGTTGTGGTCATGGTAAACTTTGGTCATTTATTAGTAATGACTCTGTTCAACTAAAGCTAAATTTTCACCGCTATATTGGTGTAGATGCTGTACGGTATGACAACTTACCACCAGAAATAGAATTTATACCCTTTAATTTAGATATTGGTCAGGCTCCTCTACTAGACAATGTTGCTGATATAGTATGTGCCGTAGAAACTATTGAACACTTAGAAAATCCACGAGCTTTTGTGCGAGAATTGGTCAGATTAACTCGACCAGGAGGATTAATAATTGTCACTACACCTAATCAATTAAGTCTCTTGAGTAAGTTGACATTGATTTTCAAGAATCAGTTTAATGCCTTTCAAGAAGCCCCTGGTCTTTATCCAGCACATATTACAGCTTTATTAGAAGTTGATTTGGTCAGGATTTTTACTGAATGTGGACTGAGTAATATTGAGATAGATTACACTAATTCTGGACGGATACCCTTTACATCTTGGCATTGGCCTAAATATCTTGGTTTGGGTGGACGGACATTTAGCGAAAATCTTCTTTGCGTTGGACAAAAACCCAAATTCCTATAGAAAAATTTTCCCAAATAAAATTTCACTGTTAGACAAAATACAATAGAAAATTTGATCTCGGAATTGACCTAAGGATAGATCCAGGAGTCAGAAATCAGGTGAAATCATGAAAACTTATCTGTTAGTTACGGGGGATTTTGTCAAAACAGGTGGAATGGATAGAGCTAATTTTGCTTTGGCTGACTATTTGGCCAGACAAAACTATAACCTCACGTTAGTAGCCCATCGAGTAGCAATTGAGTTGTTAGCCTACTCTGGTGTAGAATTATGCCAAGTGCCAAAAATAGCTAATTCTTATTTTCTTAGTAGTCCTTTACTAAATTGGATAGGACGTTTTCAGGCACAACGGTTGAGCAAAGATTCTAGTCGGGTGCTGGTTAATGGTGGCAATTGTGAATGGGGAGATATTAACTGGGTACATTATGTCCATGCTGCTTATCAACCGCAGCATCAACTCAAGTTATTACCACAACTTAAGGGTGCCATTTCTCATCAGATGTTTTTATATGCAGAACAAAAAGCTTTACAGAGTGCACGAGTAATTATTGTGAATTCGGAGCGGACAAAACAGGATTTAATCGATAAATTAGCAATCTCCCCCCAAAAAGTATCTAGGGTTTATTATGGTATAGATCCACAAATTTTTTATCCAGCTACACCCTCAGAACGAGCTGAACTCCGTCAGCAGCTAGGGTGGTCACTAGATAAAGCAATTATAGTGTTCATTGGTGCTTTAGGCGATCGCCGCAAAGGATTCGATACACTATTTACAGCTTGGCAACAGCTGTGTAATTTACCAAATTGGCATGCTGATTTGGTAGTGATAGGTAGAGGAGCAGAATTATCACAATGGCAACGTCGTACCAGTGAATCTGGGATTAGCAACATTCGTTTTCTAGGCTTTCGTACTGATGTACCCAATTTGCTCAGATCTGCTGATTGCTTGGTTGCTCCCACTCGCTATGAAGCTTATGGTTTAGGAGTACATGAAGCCCTCTGTTGTGGTTTACCAAGTATAGTCAGTGCATCTGCCGGAGTTGCCGAACGGTATCCAGAGCAATTACAAGATTTATTAATTCCTAACCCTGATGATGCTGATGACTTGGCAGAACGAATCCACAAATGGTGGAAAAATCAAGATGATTATAGCCACTTAGTTAGTTTTCTAGGAGAAGATTTAAGAAAATATACTTGGGATGATATGGCCAAAGATATTTTAGACAAAATCGAATCAGCTCCTGAATATAGATGGTCAAGATGAAATTAGAATTACTATGTATTAGAAAATATAATTTTTGACAACAAGATTATGCAATTAGAAAAAACATTGATGAAACTATATCCCAGATCATTACGTCTTCCAGTTAAATATCACTATCGCAAAATTAGAAACCGATTAGAAAAAGAAATTTTATATCTAGAACAGCTAGTAGGATCTCGTAAACGAGCCATTGATATCGGGGCTAATGAAGGTATATATAGTTACGCCTTGTCCCAAATGTGTAGTATGGTAGAAGTTTTTGAACCACAATTTTGGTGTACGGAAGAATTAGGATTTTATAGCCAAGTATCTTCTTGTAATATCACTGTTCATCATGTTGGTTTAGCGGATTTTAATGGCTCATTAACTTTACATATTCCTACAAATCAGGGTGATTATTCACAATCAGTTAAAGGGTTAGGCAAATTAATTACTGGATTAGGTAGTTTTAGAAAAATAGCAGGTGAGCAAATAACTTTAGATGTCCCAGTTTACAAACTTGATGATTATGATTTTAAAGATGTTTCTTTTATTAAAATTGATGTAGAGGGTTATGAGAATCAAGTAATTGCAGGTGCTTATAATACTATTCTTAGAGAAAAGCCGATTATTCTCATCGAGGTTGAGCAAAGACACTTGGAAGGTAAATCTATAGAAGATGTGTTTGATCAAATAACTAAATTTGGATACGAAGGTAGTTTTATATACAAGGATTCTTTGATGCCATTATCAAATTTTCATCACCAGATTCGAGAAAAACAAAATTACTTTTTAGAAGATATTTATGAAAATCTATATATAAATAATTTTGTTTTTAAACCCGTAGTTTAGATAAATTTACAAGCATGAACTCACTTCGGATTTTTCTATTATTACCTGTGCCACCATTACCATTTGGTAGTGCAGCGGGAAGATGGTTTTATGTTTTACTCAAGGGTTTAGTTGAATGTGGACATCATGTAACTGCCTTCATTGTTTGTAATGAATCAGAAGAAATTGATCAAGTACAGAAACTGTTTCCAAAATCTGATTATGATGTTCGCTGTTATCTGGTAACAAAAAACAAAGGAATTATCGGCAAAATTCAAACTTTATATCGTCCTTATTCCTATATTTTCAGTTCTGAATTACAGCAAAATTTAGAGATAGAACTTTCTCAACCTTACGATATTCTTCATTGCGAAGTACTTTGGAGTGGTTGGTTAGGACTTAAACATAAAGAAAAAGCAGTAATCAATGTCCATTATTTATTTTCTTTAGATGGTACTTTTGAAAATGCGAATTCCTTAGAAATTCAGTTGCGACGTTTATCCACCTATTGGGCTGAACGGAAATTGCTGAGAGCTTTCCCGAAAATAATTGCATTATCAGAACGTTTAGCCAAACATATTCACTTAATTAATCCTGAAGCTAAACTATTTATAGTTCCGTTAGGCATTGATGTTTCGCTTTACCCTTTTACAGAAGATAAACCTATAAATGAAAAACCAATAGTAGGGTTAATTGGTGGATTTAATTGGACACCATCTTATTCGGCAGCGGAAAGACTTATCACTCGGCTATGGCCAGAGATAAAACGCCATGTTCCTAATGCTAGACTGCAAATCGTGGGGCGTTCTGCTCAAGATGCACTAGCATCATTTACTGATATAGAAGACTTAGAAATTCATCAAGATGTACCAGATACATTACCCTACTTTACTAATTTTAATGTGATGCTGTATGCTCCTATTGCAGGTAGTGGTATGAAAGTAAAAATTATGGAAGCTTTTGCTCTAGGTACACCAGTTGTAACTACAGCGGATGGTGTAGAAGGAATTCCCGCTTATGACGGTGTACATGCTGGGATTTGTGAGGAAGACCAAGGTTTAATTGAGAGGGCTGTGGAATTATTGAATAATCTATCTTTACAACAAGACCGACGATTGAAAGCCAGGCAATTGATTGAACAACATTGCAGTCCAAAGGTAACGGTAAAACAAGTCGAACAAGTGTACAGATATTTTTAAAATCATCAAATTTAGTTTTACAATAATTAACAATTAGCAAATTTGTCTTGAATGCTAATCTATAATTATGTAAATCCTGTCTATCCAAAATCAATTTATTACTAAAACTAGAGAGGAAATCAAAAATGAGTGTTGTTATAGTGACAGGTTCTGCGGGATTGATTGGTTCTGAGTCAGTGCGTTTTTTTTGTGAAAAAGACTTGAAAATTGTCGGTATAGACAATAATATGCGAGAGCAGTTTTTTGGCAAGGATGCTTCTACAGAATGGAATCGTGATCGACTTTTAAAAGACTACCAGGATCAATATATACATTATTCAATTGATATTCGAGATCATGAAGCCATTGCTGAAGTATTTAATACTTATGGACAAGATATTGAACTAATTATTCATACGGCAGCTCAACCATCTCATGACTGGGCTGCGCGTGATCCTTACACTGATTTTACCGTTAATGCTAATGGTACTTTAGTATTATTAGAAAATGCTCGCCAAATTTGCCCGGATGCAGTATTTATTTTCTGCTCAACCAATAAAGTTTATGGAGATACACCCAATTCTTTACCACTGATTGAGCAAGAACTACGTTGGGAAATTGAAGAAACACACACTTATTCTCAGGGTATTGATGAAACCATGAGTATTGATCAATCCGAAACATTCTTTATTTGGAGCATCAAAGGTATCATCTGATATTTTAGTTCAGGAATATGGTCGTTATTTTCAGATGAAAACTGCTTGTTTTAGAGGAGGTTGCTTAACTGGAGCTAGTCATTCTGGTGCGGAACTACATGGGTTTTTATCTTACTTAATGAAATGTACAATGACTGGAAAACCTTATCAAGTCTATGGTTATAAGGGAAAGCAAGTCAGAGATAATATTCACAGCTACGATTTAGTAAATGCTTTCTATCATTTCTACAAAGCACCTCGAATAGCCGAAGTTTATAATATTGGGGGAAGTCGATTTAGTAATTGTTCAATGTTGGAAGCTATTAAGATTTGTGAAGAAATAGCTGAAAATAAACTAAATTGGACTTATGTTGAAGCCAATCGTTCAGGAGATCATATTTGGTGGATTAGTAACATACAAAAATTCCAGCATCATTATCCAGAATGGAATTTGAAATATAATGTTCAGGATATTTTAAAAGAGATATTTATGGTGAATACTCAGCGATGGATATGAGCTATTTATAGCGGTTCTCAGTCAAATGAGATACAAAATTCCTCGCAAAAACCTATCCAGCAAGCGGCTTTTACTCCTGGCTAGATTGAATTAATGGTGTTGGTCTAGAAATATAAAAATTATGATTGAAAAAATTCTTCAGCATCGAATATTGAGGTTTATTGTTGGTGGTGGTGTCGCCGCAGCATTCAATTTATTATTGATGTTTATGCTCATTCATGAAATGAATTTTAGCAGCCCTTTTTTAAAAAATATAGCTAATGTAATTTCCATTGAGCTTTCATTATTATTGAGTTTCTTTATCTATCGTATTTGGGTTTGGGATGGCGGTTCTTGGATAATTAAAGATGTTCTGTTACGGCAAATTCCTCTTTATCATGTATCTGCTGGTGCAGCTGTATTTGTCAGAATATTTATAATATTTCCTATTTTGGATTGGTGCAAAGTAAATTATGGAATTAATACTTTAGTAGGGGTGGTGTTTAGTGCGACACTCAACTACTTAATTAGCGATAAACTTGTATTTAAATCTTCAGCTAAACCACAATCAGATCAACTCAATCCAGGTAGTAATTTATCAGAAATGTATTATCCAGAAGGGTTGCTTGGCCTTAGCTAATTCCGGCTTACAAAAACCATTAATCATCAATAGTCGATTTCTTTTATCATTAGTAATTCCTGCTTACAATGAAGAAGGTTGCATAATCAGTACGATAGATTCAATCTGTGTTTTACTTGATAAAAAAGAAATTGATTATGAGATTTTAGTGGTTAATGATAATAGTAAAGACCGCACAGAAGCAATATTGCAAGAAATATCTCAAACAAATACTAGGGTACGTTATATTAATAACTACTATCCTAATGGTTTTGGTTTTGCTGTCCGTTGTGGGTTAGAAAACTTTCAAGGTGATGCAGTAGCTATAGTCATGGCAGACAGTTCTGATGCACCGGAAAATATACTAGATTATTACTATAAACTACAACAGGGTTATGATTGTGTATTTGGTTCTCGTTTTATTAAAGGTGGTAGAGTAATTGAATATCCACAACACAAATTAATCATTAATCGTCTAGCCAATTTATTTGTGAAAGTATTGTTTGGATTAAATTACAATGATACCACTAATGCTTTTAAAATGTACCGTCGAGAAGTTATAGATGGTGTTAGTCCCTTGATATCACACCATTTCAACCTCACGGTCGAAATTCCCTTAAAAGCAATCATTAGAGGCTATACATACGCCATAGTTCCCATTACTTGGAGTAATCGAAAAACTGGAGTTTCTAAGTTAAAAATCAAGGAAATGGGAAGTAGATACTTATTTATAGTGTTATATATTTTATTGGAAAAATTGCTTTCTAGAGGCGATTACGTACGAAAAGGTAATCATAGTTACAGTCAATTTAAAAATTAGCACGTGAGATAAAATCATGAGTAAAAGAGTTTTGATTACAGGTGGTGCAGGATTTGTGGGTAGTTCTTTAGGATTAGGGTTAGCTGAACGCTACCCTAACTGGAAAATTACTGCCTTAGATAACTTAAAGCGTCGAGGATTCTGAATTAAATTTACCCAGATTAAAACAAGCAGGTATTGAGTTTGTTCATGGTGATGTCAGAAATAAAGAAGATTTAGATGCCGTTTTACTTAAACCAGATTTAATATTAGAATGTTCGGCTGAACCATCTGTTTTAGCTGGGTATGCTTCTCCTGGTTATGTATTACAAACTAATCTTGTGGGTACGGTTAACTGTCTGGAATTAGCACGAGAGACTCAAGCCGATTTTATCTTTTTATCTACAAGTCGAGTCTATCCTATTGCCAATCTCACATCTTTAAAGTTTACTGAAACTGAAACACGTTTTCAGCTTTTAGATGCACAATCTTTGATTGGTGTGTCTAGTCAGGGAATTGCAGAGGAGTTTCCTTTAGATGGAGGGCGATCGCTTTACGGTGCAACTAAATTAGCATCGGAATTACTGATTAACGAATATGCAGATGCATACGGATTAAAAACCATAGTTAATCGCTGTGGTGTCTTAACAGGTCCTTGGCAAATGGGTAAAGTTGATCAAGGTGTATTTGCATTATGGGTAGCTTTTCATTACTTCAATCGGACTCTTAAATATATTGGTTATGGTGGTACGGGTAAGCAGGTGAGAGATTTCCTCAATATAGCGGATTTACTCAACTTAATTGTGATTCAAATAAAAGCCTTACCTACATTAAAAGGTAAAACTTTTAATGTAGGTGGAGGTTTAATCAATACCCTTTCACTATTGGAAACAACTCAGCTGTGTCAGGAAATTATGGGAAAAAAGATCCTGATTGATTCAGTACCAGAAACTCGGACTGGAGATGTGCCTATTTTTATCACTGATTCACGTAAAGTAATAGAAGCCACTGGATGGAAACCCCAGAAAGATGCAAAAACTACTTTGATAGAAATTTATGATTGGATAAATCAGTATCAAACAATATTAACTAATATTTTTTAAGCCTTGCTTATTTTTCAGGTTCATCAAAGAGATTACCGTTAATGAAAAGTATTTTATTTTCTATCAAGCGAGATTGGACTCTATTTGTCACTCTATCATTATTCAGTGTCACAGTTTTATTTATCAACCCAATGCGAGAGCTAGGAATTTTTGATGACTGGGCTTATGCTTTTACTACCAAACATTTGCTTGATACTGGTACTTATAAATTACATGATTGGTTAACGGCTAATATACATTTTCAAGCTTACTGGGGTAGTTTATTTGCTTTAATTGGTGGCTATTCATTTTCCACATTGAGAATTTCTACACTAGTTTTATCATTATTAGGATTAATTGCTTTTTATCATCTAGCCAGGGAATATGATTTAAATCGAGTGCAAGCAGGCATTTTGACATTAGCACTGTTTTCTAATTACCTATATTTGCTACTCAGTTTTACTTTCATGAGTAATATTCCATTTGAATCAACTTTAATTATCTCCTTATATTTATATACCAAAGCTATTCGGTTGCATAGTTATGTCTTAATGTTATTAGCTTCTCTAGCAGCTTCTGCGGCAATTATGACCCGTCAATTTGGTTTTGCTCTAGTATTAGCTGGATTCTGTATATTGATTTTTAGTTCAGAACGTAGGCAGATTATTAAATTATTTTTTGTAGGTTTTTTCCTACCGATTTTAGCTATTATTTGGCAAGTATTATATTCTATTCTTACACCAAATTGGGCAGTTTTCCTGGTAAGATATCAACAAAAACTTTATTTTGATGATATTAATTCAGTCTTGCTTAATATTATTTATCGTCCCAGCATTATTATACAGTATATGGCTTTATTTATATTGCCATTAATATTATTTCTGTTAATAGATTTTGTCAGGGAAATAAAAAATAAAAAAATATTGTTGACCCAGCTTAATAAAAGTTCGTTAATTCTCACAATAATATCTTTATATATATTTACTAGTATGCTTTTTAGCTGTTTTATATATAAGTCTTGTTCAATCCAAGCTTTGATTAATAATAAGTTTCCTAAAATTCCTATATTTATCACAGTATTTACAGTTTTAGGAGCAATTTTACTGATCAGAATTATCTTGCTTAAATATATGAATTATCAGATTAAAAAAATATCTTTGAAATATAAATTTCTCGATATAGTTACTTTATTTTTGTTATTTTTTAATCTTATTTTTTATCAAATATTTGATATGTATTTACTAGTTTTCTTGCCTTATATTTTAATTGTTACAGGCCAATATTTAGGAGATTTTTTAAATAAATACAGTCGAGCAATCACCGTAACATTGATATGTATACTCATGTTTTCTTCATTAACAATCCGTGGTTTTTTGGAATTAAAAGAAGCTGAATGGAAAGGAGGAGATTTTCTGGTTTCACAGGGAATACCAAATAATCAAATTTATTCTACCCAATCTTGGGAATGGAATTTAGCTTATAAATTTCAAGATTATTTGCAACAGAAAGATAGACAATATTCTCTCGATAATGTATTTCAGTGGATGGAAATACAGTCTAAAAAAGCTAAGTTTTTGGTAACTAAGTCTCTTGATAATCTTCCTGATAAAAATTTTTCAATTATCCAAGAGATTCCTTATAGAGATACTTTATTGAGGAAAAAAAATAAAGTCTATGTAATTCAAAGGAAAATACTTAATTGAAATTTCCCTGTTCCCTGTCTACGCAAATACGTTCAAAACTCAAGTCAGATTCCTATAGTTTTGATGATTCTTATCCTCAAATATAGCAATTGCCAAAGCAGTTAGGGCATCCATTGATAATCAAACCCTGCTGTATGTCATTTCCCACAGTAAACACTAATGGATTTTGTGTATATGTATAAAAAATACTCTATAAAATTCCAGCACTATATCAATTTATATCGCGACGATTTTATAGCTGCTAGTTTAGCGGCAATTATTGGAATTATATTATCTCTCATGCCACATATATTAGGGTTTTTGAAAACAGGAAACCCTGTATCATTTGCAGATAATGATGACTTGCTTTACCTGGCCTATGCGACTAATGCTTACCATAATCATCCTTTATATTTAAGCGACCCTGTACTTTTAGAAGGTGGTTCAAGTATTTATCCTTGGCTTCAATTTATACCAGGCGTTCTTATCACCAAATTATTGGGTTTAAGTCCTATTTATATTAATATTATTTGGCGGTTATGGGCTGGTATCAGCATTTCTATAACCTGGTATTTAGTAACTAGCTTATATCTTAAAAACAGATGGGCAGCATTAGGTAGTACTATTATTTTGATGACAGATATTCGAGTTAATACATGCTGGCTAATTTATCAACATTTTATGACTGCTACTAAAATTGTGATGGGAAATTCAGGTACTTTGTTACAAGCCTCTCCACAATTGCTGATTCAATGGCGGATTATAACTCCAGGGATGAGTCTGGCATATTTACTACTTCATATTTGGTTATTTTATTTAGCATTAACTAAGCCTACACGTAAACGAATTATATTAGCATCTGTTAGTTTTGGTCTACTCTTTTATATATACTTTTATTTCTGGACATCTGCAACATTAGCTTTGCTAATTGGAATGTTAATAGATACCAGAAATCGTAAAACATATTTTAGTGTTGGTATACTTGGCGTTTTATTGGGATTGCCACAAGTGGTAATCAATGCCATAATCAAGGCTCAGTCTAATCAAGAGTGGCTACCGAGAACTGATAATTTTTTACCTATTTCACATTTCAGTGAACTTTTACTACCTTTATTAGCCTTATGCTTAGTTTGTGTAACATTTGTCTGGGTAATTTTGCGGCGTAAAGAATTAATTCATATATGGTCATTAGCAGCCTCAGCTATTTTGTTAACAAATCATCAAGTAGTGACAGGATTGCAAATCCAAAATTTTCACTGGTCTTATTGCTATGGGCCACTACTTTCGTTATTATTTATACTTATGTTTATAGAATTCACATCCATAATTCAATTATGGAGGAAACCTTTGATAATTGCTGGAATTGCACTAACATCTTTGTATTTGACTACTGGAATTTGGCTGAGATTTGTGGAGGTAACCCAAACAAAGGAATCGGTGCAGTTAACTAGTAACTATCACAAATATAATCACCAAAGATTTGCACAATCAAGTGTTAAACTAGAGCCAAGGTCTGTAGTAGCTGGTGAGCAAGAATTTGTTGAGTTTGCTGTGATGACAGAGAATCAACGTCCTCTTTCTGGATATACAGTTAATTTGAGTCCGGCAGTAGATAATGCTGAATGGGATGAGAGAATTGCCCTGAATGATTATCTTCAAGGTCTAAATTGCTCAACATTCATTGCCAAACAAGAGCTAGATTTAAAAACTACTAGTTGGGGTCCCTTGGGTCAGAGATGCAAAAAAATTAAATGAGCGTCTTCAAAGCCGTCAAAAATACTTTGATGAAATTGTTACTAACCCAATCAAAGCTTTCCAAAAATTCCAAGTCAAATATGTAGCTTTAGCTAAAAATACTCTACCACCAAATTATCTTAATACTGGCTGGAAACTTTTACAAAATGGTTCATATTGGCAGATTTGGGAAAATAAACTTTAAGCACTTGGATATGACAATAAGTGATAACTTTATTGATAGCTCGTAACTCAATCTACTTAGGACATAATTTTTATGAAAATTGGTTTTAATGCTAGACTTTTAGTATCTCCTACAGTCAGGGGGTGGAATCGATATACTATCAATCTTTTACAAGCTTTAGCAGCTTTAAATATAGAGATTTTTCTATATTCGGATCAACCATTACATACAAGCCATTTAAAAAAATTACCAAAAAATAGTTATCAAGTATGTATTTCCCCGTCGATGCGTTATCTATTTTGGGAGCAATATTGGTTACCAAAACAATGTGAAAAAGATCAAATAGATGTTCTACACTGTCCGATGAACTTTGGTCTTCCTTGGTTCAGTTCCTGTCCTTGCGTGTTGACATTACATGATGCAATAGACCAAGTTTATTACTCCCAATATCAACCCCGATATCAAAATTTTAAATTGGCAGATGTCCAAACTAAACTTTATCATTGGGTTGCTAGAAATAGAGCTACTCATATTATTACTGTCAGCCAATATTCAAAACAAGATATTATCAAACATTTAGATATTGCTGAAGATAAAATAACAGTTATTTATGAAGCTGCTGAAGCTAATTTTCATAAACAAATCAATCAGGAGCAGCGAGGGCAAATTCGTAGTAAATATCAGTTGAAACTTCCTTATATTTTTTATGTGGGTGGTTGGGAAAAACGCAAAAATATTCCTTTTTTGCTTCAGGCTTTTGCCGCAGCTAATTTACAGGGAATAGATTTAGTACTTGCTGGTGGCAAAGATGAGGAGCGTAGTCCACTCTTGCAATTGGCAAAATTACTAGGAATGGAAAATCGTCTACAATTATTAGGTTGGGTAGATGATGCAGACCTACCAGCACTTTATTCTGAGGCTATGTGTTTTATCTATCCTAGTGAATATGAAGGCTTTGGTTTACAATTATGTGAAGCAATGGCAGTAGGTTGTCCAGTACTAGCAGCCAAAGCTACTTGCTTACCAGAGGTTTTAGGTGATGGTGGTGAAACCTTTTCTCTTTCTACAACTGAAGAATTAGCGAATTTATTGCAGCGTTTAACAGACAATCACTCTTATTATGATCATTTGGTTAATCAAGCTAAAAAGCGTAGTCAGAAATTTAATTGGTCATTCACTGCTCAAAGTACTAAAGAAGTTTACAGTCAAATTTTAGGAAAACCATGCAAAAGGATCTAGTTTATTTAAATTATTGGCAAAGAAAAAAGTTATTACAATCGGGAATTCCCCACTTCCCAGTCCTGAAATGGTATGTTTCATCAACTCTGTGTGAAGTTGAGCAAGTTATTTTTAATAAAATTAAAAATCTAGATCCTGTTCTTGATATAGGAGCAGGTGATTTAATGGTAATGAAAAAATTTAAACACGCAGGTTATTCAGGAAAATATCACACCCAAGATATAGGAGAAGAATTTGCATATAAATACACAAACTTAGATGAAATAAAACAGCAGTATTCAGCTATTTTATGTCTAGATGTGATTGAACATTTACAAATAAAGGAAGGTTTAGCTCTGATTCATAAATTAGTTGATTTATTAGCTCCTGATGGTGTATTAATTATACAAACTCCTAATGGTCGTTGTGTCAGAAGCCCATTAGCTTCTGATATGACTCATCTTCATTGTTATAATATTAGTGATTTATGGTCTTATTTAACTTGTATGAATCTGCAAGTAGAAGGATATCGAGTTACTTTTGAACCAGAACATCAAAGCTGGGTACAGCAAATTTTGGGATTAGGGGCAAAATACATAATTACTAGGATTATCGGTCTTGATTACGCTGATAATATAGTTGTGATTGCTACCAAACAAAATCTTAGCTTTTAATTTAATTCAAGCCCAATGCATAGAACTGGACGCTCGATATTTAACTTTGTCTCTGGACTTACGTTACAGGTAATGACACTGGGTATAGGTTTAATTAGCACCCCTCTGTTGCTCAATTGGTTGGGTAATGAACGCTACGGCGCATTTCGTGCCGCCAGTGATTGGGGAAATTATCTCTATCTCCTAGAATTAGGAATAGGTGGTTCATTATTATCTCTCTTAGCAAAAGCAGTAGGAATAGGCGATCGCCAACAAATTCGTCTCACATTAGCCACAGGAATCAGAGCCTATTTACAAATTATGGCTGTAATGATGCTATTAGCAATTGTTTTAGGCTGTTTTATTACTCATCTAGTCCCAGTTACAGGAGTTTTAGTAAGTGAATTACAAACAGGATACTGGTTGGGATTAATAGTTATCTTCTTGCTCCCATTAAACCCCTTTCGCCTTTTAGCCGATGCTAGCCAACGTAGTTACTTTGCTAACTTCTCTATCATCTTTCAAAGCCTGATCATTACCAGTTCCTCACTAATACTGGCACGAATAGGATTTGGCATCACGGGACAATATTTAGCACTTGTGTTGGGTATTATTTCATTTCAACTGATCATGTGTTGGGATGGATTACGTCGCTATCCTGATGTATTTATTTCTGTTACAGATCGTCAATCCCAATTACCGATTGAGAAGCAACTTTGGCAACTTAACTGGCCGACATTAGCTTTCAATCTTTCCCGGACAGATGGGCTTATTTACCGATAATATCATTATTTCCTATAGTCTCAATCCAGCTACAGTCGTACCTTTTTTAGTTACTCAACGTTTAGCTACGCTAGCACAATCACAAATACAAGGTATTGGTAATGCTACTTGGGCTGCTCTTGCTGATCTACATACTCAAGGAGAACAAGAAAACTTTAATAACCGTCTAATTGAATTAACTCGGTTAGTAGCAGTCATGGGAACTGCTTTTATGATAGCGATCGCCATTTATAACCCTTCTTTTATTAAATTATGGGTAGGACAAGACAGATTCGGTGGCGATGGCATCACATTACTAGCTGTATATAATGGCTTTCTACAAGGACTGTTTTCTCTCTGGGGATGGTGTTTTGCTGGGACAGGAAATCAAGCTAAGTTAGTACCAATTACTACTTTGTCCGCTGTCATTAATTTTATCGCCAGTATAATATGCACTCATTTTTTTGGGATTACTCGTCTCTATTAGGTACTTGTTTAGCATTTACCACGATTAGCTTATGGCAATTACCACTATTACTACGAGAAGTTTTTGGCACACCTTTAAGAGAACTTTTCCTGTCCACCAGTAAACCTTTAGCTGTCGGTATTCCTTATGGTTCAGTAGTTTGGTGGACTACTAGAAACCACACACCTTGGGGATGGTTCGGTTTAGCTGTGGAAATGGGGCTAACTGCACTACTTTACTTTTTATTAGCATGGTTGTTAGTATTTAATCAATCCGAGCGTAGCCAGTGGAATAGTCGTTTAAAGATGCTCCTGACTAAATTTCACTAGTATACTCAGGTGAAAAAGGCAGTACAGGCAACTTAAAAGCAAAAATGGCACCAGTAGGTACTCTATTCTCTGCCCAGATTATGCCGTGATGTGCTTCAATAATTTGCCGAGACAAATATAACCCTAGCCCTGAACCCTTAGCTTGACGTAAACATAAACCTCCATAAGCATCCCGTCCTTGATAAAATCGCTCAAATAAATGGGGAAATTGTCCAGGTTCAATACCTACACCCGTATCTAAAATCTTCACGACTTGATAAGACGATTGAGGTTCCAGCACCACTTCCACGCGATCGCCTCTGCGAGAATGGTTAATAGCATTCACTAACAAATTACTCAACACTCTTTCCAGTTGCAGCGCATCTCCCTGAACCCATAATGATTGTCTCCAATCAGAATCACCATAATTCCAAGAAAGATAAATTCGGCGATTTGCAGCTAATTCAGTTAAACCCATGGTCACTTCTTCTACCAACACCGTTAAATCTACTGGTGCTAAATTAAGTTTAATTCCTTCAGTATCATTACGATAAATATCTAACAAGGTTTCCAACAGTTGTAGAGAAGTTTCATGACTACGAACCATTGTCGTCAGGACTTTTTGCTGGGATGGTACAACCGCACCAAATTTTTCTTGTTGGAAAGCTTTGATAATTTCTATTGCTCCCAAAATGGGCGTTTTCAAATCATGGGTCAGAGTCGAAGCAAAGTCTTCCCTCAGTCTAGCTAATTGCCCTTGTGCTTCTATTTTTGCTTGCTGCTGCATAATTGCATCTTCCGAACGGTGGATGCGATCGCTTAAAAAACCTGTTAAAAGCAAAGACATTGCCGCAATTCCACGACTGGCAACTGTGGCAGTTTTGATGACTTCGCCTCCAGGTATCCATAAATTTAAGATGGTTAAGCAGACTGATGCAATTGTTACTTGCAAAGTAGCAACCCGTCCTAACCAGTAATTAGTCAGTAAAATTGGCCAG
Organism: uncultured cyanobacterium; assembly: GCA_963766435.1. Taxonomy (GTDB): domain Bacteria; phylum Cyanobacteriota; class Cyanobacteriia; order Cyanobacteriales; family Nostocaceae; genus CAVXZH01. The sequence continues at coordinate 526,829 of CAVXZH010000005.1, read as the reverse complement.
CATAAAGATATCCAAACACATAATCATTGGGCGTTAAAAATTCTAGCACCACAATAATCAGAAATAAAACCAAGATAATGGAAAATTTGCCTAGCCAAGATTTATCAGAAAAAAAAGCCACGCTCTTGTTACCAAAACTTTTTGAATGGCGGGCAAGATGCCCGCTCCACGGTTTTTATCAAGTAGAGTAGATGTTATTAGTCTCTTATTATAATTAAAATTGATCTTTCATACCCCGAATGCGGGCAAAGGTTTGAACTGGATCACTACTTTTAGCAGCAGCTTGTAATGCTGGCTGATCCCAACGTAAGAAGGGGTTAGTATTTTTCTCAATTCCCAATATTGAGGGGACAGTGGCTTCTTGACGATCGCGACTGGCTTTGACTTGTTGATAACGTTGTTGCAAATCTAGATTATGGTCATCTACCGTGATGGCAAATTTAAGATTGCTTAAAGTATATTCATGAGCACACCAAACACGAGTTGTATCAGGTAATGCCCGTATTTTACTTAAAGAATCTACCATTTGTGCCGGTGTTCCTTCAAATAAGCGCCCACATCCACCTGCAAATAAAGTGTCACCACAGAATAATTCCCCCATTTCTTCCGTCCCAATGGCGGGAAAATAGTAAGCGATGTGAGCGCGGGTGTGTCCGGGCACAAAGATTACCTCCCCTTGGCGATCGCTAAATTGAACGCGATCGCCTGGTTGTAGAAACACCTGTTGTCCAGGTATCCGGCCTTGATCTTCTGCACCACCATATATTGTCGCTGCCGGGAATTTTGCTTTTAACTGTTGATTACCACCAACATGATCACCATGATGATGGGTATTAAAAATAGCTACCAACTCAGCGTTTACTGCTGTTAATTGCTTTAATACTGGTTCAGCCTCGGCTGGATCAACCACAGATGCTATACCTTGCTGTGCATCATATAGCAAAAATATATAGTTATCGGTAAGAGCTTGAATCCGGATTACCTGCATTACCTTTGTCTCCTTTGATAGATGTACGTAAATATTAATACTTGTGTAAGTAGAATTTCGGTAGACGAAATAGTAAATATGGCGTAGTTTTATTTAGGTTATAATTGCGCCTTTTGTATCTTAGGATAACTAAAAATATCTCTAGGAATCTGACCTGATTGTAATCAGCAGAGTTCCTCGCTAAAACTTCGCCGATTCTCTTCTACCACCAAACTATATTAACTTCAGACTTATGATTATGTACAAGCAATTAAAACAACAAGTAATTTCTACCCTTCGAGCTACTGTCAACAACATCAAATATCCAAAGCGGATATTAGTGGTTCGACAGTCCGATCACCAGTCTACATACAATAACTATTTTCTTTATTGGGTTAGTCAAAATGTCCCAGAGGCATCACCTCTGTTTGAATTGCATTATCTTCCTTGTGAAATTAATAACTGGGATCGTTATGCCCTGTTTATACCTTGGTTACAAGACCCCTTGAAAGAAAGATTTCCGCATATTTATCAGGATGCTAAACCCATAGAAGAACAATGTCAAAAACACAACATACCTGTAATCAATACTCTCGATCAGCTCTCCAATTCGATTAAATCAGTAGCCGCAAAGAAAATTGCTAGCGTAGGGATTCGCACTGCTAAAACTGTACCAATTACTGATGTAGAAGAGTTCAAAAAAACATTGGCAGGGTTATCATTTCCCTTTTTTATTCGAGAAGACTGGATACATGGGTGTCAAATCTTTTTTGTGCAAACCCTGGATGATTTAGCAAATATCCCCTTTGATAAATTTATTGCTCCCATTGCGGTAGAATTTATCGAATACCAAGGGAGAAGATGGCTTATATCGTAAATATCGTTACTTTGCGATGGGAGATGAAGGTATTCCCGGTTCGTTAATGGTTTCCTCATCTTGGGAAGTACGGGATAATGATGACCGAATCACTAATGAAGCAATTATTGCCGAAGAAATTGCTTATTTTCGCGGTGAAGACCCAAATCATCAGATTTTACAAGAGGCACGTAAAGCATTAGGCTTTGATTTTATGGCTTTTGATTATAGCTATGATCAAGAAGGACAATTGATTGTCTGGGAACCAAATCCTTTTCCTGTCGTGTGGGGTTCACATGATGCTGAATTGGAAAAGAAGTATGCTTTACCTTCCATAGATCGTATATACGTAGCACTCCTGAAATATTATTTACAGCTTGCTAATATCTCCATCGAAGTCCCAAATATCAAGTTTAATTAATTTTTCCAGAATCAGTCTTCCTGACTCCTGACTCCTGACTCCTGACTCCTGACTCCTCGATTTTTAATCATGACTCCACTTGTCTCCATCATTGTTACTTGTTTTAATCAAGCCAGTTACTTAGAACGCTCGGTTAAAAGTGTACTTAATCAAACCTTTGCTGACCTTGAGTGTATTATGGTAGACGATGGTTCTACTGACAATACACAAGAGGTTGCTAAACAATTGATGAGTGTTGATGCTAGAGTCAGCTATTTCTACAAAGAAAATGGTGGTGTGTCTTCAAGTCGGAATTTTGGTTTTAGGTTAGCACAAGGTAAGTGGATTCAATTTTTGGACGGAGATGATTGGATTCACGAAGATAAAATTAAATTTCAATTAGAACATACTCAGGGAATTGCAGGCGACAATACTGTTTTTTATACAGATTATGAGCGTGTATTTATAGATGAAAATCAACAAATTATCAATAGACAAGAAAATATCGTTGGTTCTTGCTCAAGAGAACAATTAATTGAGCGATTACTTATTCCTGATTTTCTAGCTAGTTCTCCCTTTCCTTTACTTCAGCAATGTTTATTAATGAGTAAGGAAGTACAAAATAAGAAACTATTTGATGAACGATTGAGAGCTTTACAAGATCGGGATTTTACTATAGACCTTTTACTAGCAGGAGTGAATTTTGTGTATACACCTATGATTGGGGCTTATTACACAAAACATCAGTCTAATCGAACTAATAATTGGCCTTATATGAAGGCTTATTACATTATGTTTTATGAGACAGTGTGCGGTAAACATAATGATTTAATTCCTCTGGCTCAAATCGGCATAGAATTTTTAATTAAGGAGGCAATTAGAGAAAAAGAAACAGATAATTTCACTCGGCTGATGAAGATGTTTTATCCTCCTTTGTATTTATTAAATAAAAATTTGCCGATTCATTATCGGTATTTACTAAAGCTAATTTATCAAATTAGATTGATTATCCCTAACTTTATTTTATATGAAAAATATCGCGTTGACGCTCGCAAAAAGTTATGGCGATGTTTTCTAGAATCGGAATTAGGAAGTAGGGAGATGGGGAGATGGGGAGATGGGGGGTGGTGTAGGTAGATTCGTTAAAAATCAAATATGAGTCCTGTTGGGGAAAATTGAGATTATGAAAGGTAAAGTTTCGTTAGTTGTGAGTGATTTATCTGGAGGAGGTTCAGTCAGAGCTTTCTTACTAGCTCAAGTCCTGAAAAAAATTGATTATGATGTCGAGGTAGTGGGATTTTTATTCGGTCAGGAATTGTATTCTCTTCCTCCTTCACAAATACCTGTGGTTTCGGTGGTTGGGAAAAACTATCCTGAATTTTTAACTTCAGCTAAAGAACTTTGGCAAAAACTCAGTGGTGATATTATTTATGCTGTGAAACCTAAAACTACAAGTTTTGGTTTATCTTTATTAAATAAATTTGCTAATAGTCGTCCTTTATTATTAGATATGGATGATTGGGAACTGAGTTGGCACGGAGGTTTTGATTGGAAATATCGTCCTAGTTTAAAACAATTTTATCGAGATATTTTCAAGAGCAATGGTGCATTGAGATTTCCGGATCATCCCCTTTATCTTGACTGGATGGAACGTTTCGTTTCCCGTGCTGATCAACTAACTATAGATACTCAGTTTTTGCAAGATCGCTTTGGTGGAGATTATTTGCCTAATGGTAAAGATACTGATATGTTTAACCCTTATAAATACGACCCGGAGGTGAGTAGACAACGTTATGGCTTAACTGGGTATCGCATTCTCATGTTTCCCGGTGCCCCCAGACCTCATAAGGGGGTTGAAGATGTGTTAGTGGCCTTAGAGCAGTTAAATCAACCAGATTTAAGACTAGTAATTGTGGGTGGTAGTCCATATGATGACTATGATCACCAACTAGTGCAAAAATGGGGACATTGGATCATTCAATTACCCAAGTGTCCTGTAGAATTAATGCCGGAGGTTGTATCTGCTGCTCATGTTATCGTTGTTCCTCAGCGAGATAATGCGATCGCTCGCGCCCAGTTTCCTCTAAAGTTAACAGATGGGATGGCTATGGCTAAACCAATATTATCGACAAGAGTGGGAGATATTCCCGAAATCCTGGCAGGTACTGGTTATTTAGTCAATCCTAGTTGTCCTGAAGAAATTGCCTCAAAAATTGAACTGATATTTGCTAATTTCGAGCAAGCTCAGGAACAAGGCAGAAAAGCTAGAAACAGATGTGTAGAAAAATATAGTTTAGAGACTATGGCATCTACACTAACTGAGGTAATTTCCCGCTTGTAAGGATTATTTTCTATGTCTAAGTATAAATTCTTACTAAGATTTCTTAAACCTTATCCATCCAGAGTATTTCTGACCATTCTGTTTGGATTTTCTGGCGCTTTATTTAATGGTGTAGGTACGACTCTGATTGTACCAATAATTTTACAAATTGTGGGGCAAAACTTAGATTTAAGAGGTGCGCCACCAATTATTCAAATAGTTACTAAGCCCTTTGATCAAGTTCCTACAAATTACCGACTAGCGGTAATGGCCTCAGCTATTTTACTCATAATTATTTTCAAAAATTTAGCTAGTTATATTGGTACTTTGGTCGCAAGTTCTTTAACAAGAACACTAACATCTGATATGCGAGAAACGGGAGTTAAAATATTACTAGAAATTGATATGGATTATTACACCAAGATGAAAGTTGGTGACTTAATTAATAGTCTTGGTGGAGAAATTGGTCGTACTGCTAGTGCTATAGGTACTTTTCTAAAGTTAATTATCATCATCATTACAATTTTAGTTTTTATTGGTTTATTACTATCCATTTCCTGGCAATTGACCATAGCTTCTACCATTTTACTATCTTTAGTTACATTAATAAATCAATACTCTATTTATCGCTCACGAGACTTTGGTACACAGCTTACAGAAATGTCTAAAGCTTATTCCATCTCCTTATTGGAAATGCTGAATGGAATTCGCTTAGTTAAGGCAACTGGAAATGAAGAGAGAGAATATAAACAAATTAAGCATCTAATTCGTCAAAGAGAAAAAGCAGATTTTCAATCTCAAGTAAATTCGGAAATAATCGCCCCCATTAGTGAAGTTACTGGGATGATTGCCTTAATTCTCATTGTCTTATTAGGACGGGCTTTATTTGCTGACCAAATAAGTTCACTTTCGGCAGTTTTGATTACTTATTTATTCTTGTTGCTGCGATTATTGCCATTTATTTCCCAATTAAATACTATTCGCAGTAGCTTTGCTAATATGGCTTCTAGTATAGATGTTGTTACTGATTTTCTGCAACGAGATAATAAACCATTTATGGGTAATGGGACAATCTCTTATCAGAAATTAGAGCAGGGAGTACATTTTAATCATCTCTATTTTTCCTATCCTGAACATGAAAGTTTAGTCCTTCAAGATGTGGATTTATATTTGCCAAAAGGTACTACCTTGGCTTTAGTGGGTAGTTCTGGTGCTGGTAAATCGACCATGGCCGACCTTTTACCTAGATTTTATGACCCTACATCTGGCTCGATTACTTTAGATGGTATAGATTTACGACAATTTGATTTAAAAACCGTCCGCAAAGCCATGGGGATTGTCAGTCAAGATACGTTTCTTTTTAATGACTCAGTGGGAAATAATATTGGATATGGAAAACCAGGAGCTAGTCAGGAAGAAATTCTCCAAGCTAGCAAACGAGCCAATGCTTATGAATTTATCAGTAAATTACCCCAAGGATTCGATACCCAAGTTGGCGATCGCGGTGTCATGTTATCTGGTGGACAAAGACAAAGATTAGCGATAGCGCGTGCATTATTGCAAAATCCAGAAATTCTGATTTTGGACGAAGCTACCAGTGCCTTAGATACGGTTTCTGAACGGTTAGTACAATCAGCATTGGATGAACTCAGTCGAGATCGCACCACTTTGGTAATTGCTCATCGGCTATCCACAGTCCAAAAAGCTGATCAAATCGCAGTTTTAGACCAAGGAAGGGTCGTAGAGACAGGTACTCATACAGAACTTTTGCAAAAGGGAGGTTACTATTCACGACTCTACTCCATGCAATTTGGCGATCGCGCTGAACCTACAGCTAGACGTGATCCTAGTTTAATCCGGATTTCTTATGAACTACGGACAAGACTTAACTCGATGATTGGTTTTCTGGGTTTATTGCTAGATGATTTAGTGGACAGTGCTCAAGAGCGAGAGGAATTGATTGAAGAATCATATAACTCGGCCTTAAGAGTTTTGAACACCATTGAAATTTTAGATGATGTAGTAACTCTGAAAAAAAATTGGGACTTATTCTCTAATCAAGATGGTGAAAATAGTGAGCAGCAAAAACTTAATCGTTTTTTCAATGAATTTAGGAATTGTCTTTATCCTTTAATTAACTCTCTCCGTTTGTTAGTTAATAACCCAGAACATGGTAATTATTCAGAGTATAATAATTTAATACAAGATTGTTATCAATCTACAATTTATCTTCTAGACACATTGAAAATTTTTGAGGATAGAAAAACACAAAAGTCAGGAATCAGGAGTCAGGAGAACTAAATCAGAAAATAAGAGGTAGAATTGTGGAAATTTATTTGTAAGGATACAGATAAAATTAGCATAAATTTTGGAGAAAAAAACATAATGAGTAAACTTTCCCACAGAAATCAATATATTTTCTACACTGGCGAGCTATCAATGCAACCAGATACAGCTCACGAAATCCATGATGTCCTTTGTGCTAATGCAGCAGCTAATTTAGGATACGCTTCTATATTAGTATACGCAGATAAAAAGAGTAATCGTAGTAATATATTATCCCTACTTTATCCTTATCAACCTCAACAACCCAACCGAGAATTTATCGAATTTTATGATGTTGAAGAAAAATTAAAAATTGCCCCTTTACCAATGCCTTGGCCCATTGATAAAATTGGGGGTAAATTTACTAATTCTAGTACAGTAGTTTCTAAATATTATTTCCCCATCCATATTTTACCGACTACGAAAATTGTTCATACTCGTGACTGGAACTTTGCCAAAGCCGCAGTTAAAAACAAAATTCCGACTATTTACGAGCGACACTATTTTCAAGATAGTAAATTTGAATCAGAAATTATTTCTAGTCCCTATTTTAAAATAGCAATTACCCAATCTGAACCCATTCGTGAAAGCCTAATCAAGCACGGGATGCCAGCAGACAAAGTTGTTTGGTTACATAATGGATTTAATCAATCATTTTTAGTGAGACAACCCCAAGCAGCGGCACAATGGCGTCAAGAGCTATTAAAAAATCAAGATCAGCCTTTAATTGTCTATTCTGGAGCTTTATATCCTTTCAAAGGAATAGATGTATTAATAGATACAGCCAAGGAATTACCAGAAATTCAATTTGTGGTTACAGGTGGTACTCAAACTCAAGTAGAATCCTACCAACAGCAAGCCAAGGAGAAAAATATAGAAAATATGAAATTTTTAGGTTGGATATTACCAAGAGAAAAATTAGTAAGTTTATTTCAAGCGGCTGATATTTTAGTGCATCCTCATTGCGCTGGTAAATCGGCAAATTTCACAAATCCTGTCAAGTTCTTTCAATATATGGCTGCTGGTACTCCCATAGTAGCCACAGAAATTCCTCCTTTAATGGAGTTTAAAACATCTCCTTTAATAGCAGGTTGGTGTGAGCCTGATAACCCTCGCAAACTGGCCGAATCTATCCAACTAACTTTAGCCAAATATCCCCGAAAGATAGATGGTTATATCAGTAGTATGGATTTTGGTAAACAATTTTCCTGGGAAAATAGAATCACTAAGATATTAAACTATGTAGAAGAGTCTTCACGTCCACCCATAATTAACAACTAACTTATGAGTATTCAGACTGTGGGTATGATTAGCAGTTATTCCAATCTCAATCAAAGTGGAGATTGGTTGTGGCAACAAACCCCTCATCCTTTTGGTATTTGGGAAAATATTCAAGTCTCACCATTAGCAGAAAAACCGGATTTTTTATTGTTATATCAATTTGATTTTCCTAACCCATCTCCACCTTTATCTTGGTCAGATCGTCTTCGGCAAAAAAAACCAAAACCACAGGTAGATGTCAAATCTTTATTACGAGGTGTACCGCAAGAGCGGATTATTTATGTTCTGAGAGAACCACCTTTAAATGAAATTATAGAAATTACTAAGAAAAATTATCAAGCCGCAGAAAATTATTGTGGTTATATTACAGGTTCAGATGACTTTGCGCCTCAACCTGATTATATGCCAGCAATATGGTATCACGCTAAATCATTTAATGATTTAAATGAAATGCCAATCCCAGAAAAAGTGGCTCCATGTAGTTGGGTAACTTCTGGTATTAACCGTACAGTTAATCATCGTCAGCGCTTAGATTTTTTAAAATCCTTGCACGCTAGTGGGACTAAGTTTGATTTATATGGACGTGATTTACCTAAATGGTTCCCCAGTCAAGGAGAACTTGGACATAAGTGGCATGGCATGGCACCATATTACTATAATCTGTCCATTGAAAACTATGCGGACAATAGTTGGTATGTGAGCGAAAAATTATGGGATGCCTTATTAGCTTGGTGTTTACCGATTTATTATGGCGAGCTGCTGCTGATAAATTGATGCCTCCTGGGAGTTTTTTAAGATTACCTAGCTTAGATGAAAAGGGGATTGCTTATATTCAAGAAGTTACCGCTACACCTGATGCTTGGTATGCAGCAAAAGATGCGATCGCTGAAGCGAGGCAAATCATCTTAAATGAACTAAATCTGATGAAATGGTTATCTAAATTTGCAGCACAACATTAATAAACTATGAATGGTATTTGTACTCTAGCTAATGATTATGTTTTCGACCAACTTGTGGCATTGCTCAATAGCATTGACGTAGTTTTAGGTGTGGAAACTCCTGTCTGTATTTATCCCTTTGATGACCAGACACAACGGATTACGCAAGAAATAGCCAGACGTCCTAATGTATTTATTTACGATGATCAAGAATCAATTAATCGTTGGGATCAATTTATGTTGGCTGCTGCACCAGATAAATTAAATCGCAGTAAATCCCGTCTTTATGGTGCTCATCGGCGTTTTTGTGCCTTTGATGCTCCCTTTGATAAATTTATTTATTTAGATGCTGATACTTTAGTGATGAATTCATTAACTGAAGTGTTTAACAAACTGGATAGCAATGATTTTGTCGTCTACGATTTTCAATACAAAGATGTCAGCAAAGTATATAATCCGAAGACTCCTAAGTTACTCAAAGTTTTTTCCCAAAAACGGATTGATACCGAAATATTCTGTTCAGGTTTTTATGGTGCAAAACGGGGATTATTTAATGCCGAGCAAAGAGAGTTACTAATATCTTATTTACAAAATGGGGAAAGAGAAATATTATACAGTGGTGCGGGAGAACAACCTTTACTTAACTATATGGTCATGAGGTCTAACCTGGTTAGCTATAACTTTGCTCAACAATTAGCCGATGATAAAATTACTGGATGTAGTGCGACATCAAATCATTTTCAAGAAATCGATCATATTCTCTATGATCACAATAATAGATTAACTTATCTTCATTATATTGGTATTCCCCCAAATATTAATCAAGCAGTATGTGCAGGGGAAAATATAGAATTTCCCTATCGAGATTTATTTCTCTACTATCGTTACCTGCGAGAACCTGAGCAACGTCCAGTTTTTCAAGACCCTCCTCGCAGTTATAATGTGCCCATAGTCAAACCCAATTTACTGAATAGAGCTTTGCGAAAATTAAAATTAATTAAATAAGGATAAATTTAAATTATGAATCGGGGAATCTATATAGTCGCTAATGACCGAGTTCTTGATAATGCGATCGCTTTACTCAATAGTATTCGTTATTATGACCAAGAAATTCTAGTTTATCTCATTCCATTTAACGAAAATTATCAACAAGTAATCGATCAACTTGGCGTTTTGCACAACGTACAAATTTTTCCTAATTTAGAACTAATTACTGAATTCACTCAACGCATCAGTGAAATTTTTGATCGAGACTTTCTGGCTCTACCCAACAAAATGCGGAAATTAGTAGCATGGTTTGAGACCTTAGACGAATTTATTTATATAGATACAGATATTGTCGTTTTTGAAAAAATTGCTGATAATTTAGATAAACTAGCAGAAGTAGACTTCTTTTGTTGCGATTATCATCATGCAAATGACAAACTAAGAAATATTTTTTCACCTCTAGTCAAAGAGCAACAAATTTTTACAGATACTCAAATAGAAGACGTTTTCAACAGTGGTTTTTGGGCATCAAAAAAAGGGAGTATTACCCAAAAACAGATGGATGAAACATTGCAAGAATGTGCTGCACATCGGGAATATTTTGACTTTTCCGAAGGAGTTACAGACCAACCAGTTCTGAATTATCTGATTCTCAAATTAATTCCTAAACGTAGCAATCTCGTCAAAGTTCCCGGAGGTGGACCGGGTAGTTGGGCTGGTTCCCATAATTTTCAGCAGCAAGACTATATCCTCTATGACCGGGGACAAAAATTAAAATATCTCCATTGGGCAGGAATAAAAATCAAACCTGGTAGTCCTTATTGGCAATTATGGGAACACTATCGCTATCTCCATCATGGAAAATTTGCTATTATTTCCCAACTGATTCGGCGTTTATTATCTTTTATTAATACTTAGAGGAAGAAGCTCATGATTAATGGTATTTATACCCTGGCCAACGATGTAGTCTATGAACAACTAGTTGCTTTGCTCAATAGTATAGAAACTAATGCTGGGAAAAATTTCCCAGTCTGTATAATTCCATACAATGAAAATCTAGATAAAGTTAAAGCGGAAATAGTCACCAGAGAGAATGTAACTTTATTTGAAAATAGTGAATCAATCAATTATTGGGATAATTATGCCATCCAAGTTTGGAAAAATTATCCCAGAGCACAAAAGATATGGAGAAAGTTGGGCTTTTCTGATCTTTATGAACTTCCAGCACACCGAAAACTCTGTGCTTTTGATGGTGATTTTAATAAATTTATCTATTTTGATGCTGACACCTTATTAATGAGTCCACTAGATTATGTATATGAAAAGTTAGAAAAATATGATTGGATCACAAATGATTTTCAATATAAGTCAGATATAAAATTCATATTCGATGCATCACCAGAGCTAATCAAGCAAATATTTGGTATAGAAGAAGTTCAATCTCATCTATTTTGTTCTGGTTGGTTTGCAGCTAAAAAACATATATTTTCTCCAGGGACTTTAGCTAACCTCCAAGAAAAACTACAAGCTGGGGAATCGGATGTACTATCTTTTATTTGCCCAGACCAAGCTTTATTTAACTACATGGTATTAAGAAGTGGTGTTTCTTATTATAACTTTGGTTATGATCATGAAAACCAATCAACAGGTAATCACTGGAGTTCTAATTTTGATGTCATTGATAACATTCTGTATGACAAAGGAACAAGAATCACTTATGTTCATTTCATGAGTATAGGTTCATCACCATTTAATAAACTTTGTGCTGGTGAAGATGTGAATATTCCTTACCGAGATGTATTTTTACATTATCGTTATTTAAAATCTCCAGAGCAGAAACCACAAACCTTTAAACGTCCTAGTTTAATCACACAATTGCACAAAAATATCACGGGTTTTATCAATCAAAAAATCAGTAATTTTAAATTAAATTATCGCAATTTTCAAGATAGAATCTCTCGGAATTAAGTGGAATGGGCCGGAAAGCTCGTTATTGAAATCAGGCGGGCTTTCCGCCGCTCCACACACACTTAACTTAAAATACTAAAATCAAGAATCCAAATCGAGAGATTGCATTCCTTCCCGTTTGGCAAAATCTAATAAACTACCTAACTGGAACCAAACAAATGAACAAGTTAGTAGACTCATCGGTAAACCAATACCTAAAGCCAACGGTAAAGGAAAACCAAATATTTCCAAACCAGAAGATAGAAATAGAGAAGCACCACTAGTAATTCCTAAAAATGGCACCACCAATTGGTTTAAAAAGACAAGCGGCCGATTATTCTCTGATTTTTCACTTGTCCATTTTTCCACAATTATTTTTAAAGTACCAGATAAAGCCAACCCAGAGGTTAAAGCGATAAAGAAACCAGCAACTAGTAGAAAATAAGGCGGCTGTAGGGGATAATAGTACATGCAAATTCCTGAAAATGATATTTATTCAAACGCTGTATGTTTCGGAAGAATAGCAGCAACACCTTCCTTAGATAACTCAGTTAACAAACTAATAGCCACATTTAATAACCGATTTGGTGGTAAATCATCTTTAACCAAATTCCATAAACGTTGGACTTCTTCAGTGTGTAGACGGTCATCTTCAGTTAGAGCTAGTACCAACTGACGACGAAGAAATTTTCCTTCGTCTGATAGCATATATTGCAAACCCATCTTCGCTGTAGGTAAAACATCAAAGCTACTATCAGTACGAGCAATAGAGATTAAATTTTCTAAGCGTTGCCATTGGAATTTACCATTTTTAAACAGTACATTCAATAACCGTCGTCGTAATCGTGCAGATTCTCCTGTCAACAACCGTCGTGCTATATATGGATAACCCACTTCCACAATTTTAAATTCTGGGTTCAGACTCAACGCAATACCTTCTTGTGTCACCAAAGACCGAATAATTAAAGCAAACTTAGCGGGAACTCGGAACGGATATTCATACATCAATTCCGAAAACTCATCGGTAATGGTTTTGAAATTAAAATCCTTGACATTTTTGCCAATAGCATTTCCCAACACCATTTCTAATGCTGGTATAATCGGAGCAATATTGGTTTCTGGAGCCAAAAACCCTAATTTGACAAAATCTTCAGCTAAATCAGTGTAGTCTTTATTGACCAAATGTACTAATGCATCGACTAGACTTTCTTTGGTAGTTTCATCCAACTGATCCATCATGCCAAAATCAATGTAAGCCATCCTTCCATCCTGCATCGCAAACAAATTACCTGGATGAGGGTCAGCATGAAAGAAACCATGTTCCAACAATTGTTGTAAACCCGCAGTTACCCCAACATGAATAATGGTTTCTGGGTCTAAACCTACAGCGCGGATATTATCAGTGTCTGTGAGTTTAAAACCATTAATCCATTCTAGGGTTAAAACCTGGGTAGTAGTATAGCGCCAATAAATCAGCGGAATTTTGATTTTGGGGTCATCGCGAAAGTTGGTAGCAAATTTTTCCGCATTGCGACCTTCATTAATATAGTCAATTTCTTCAAACAGCTTGCAACCAAATTCATCCACAATTAAGGTCAGGTCATGACCAAGATTGAGGGGTAACCAAGGAGCTAACCAGCTAGCAGCCCAACGCATCAAATATAAATCACAAGTCAGAATTGGTCGTAAGTTAGGACGTTGCACCTTAACTGCTACTTCTTCACCAGTTAATAGACGACCATGATAGACTTGACCTAAGCTAGCAGCAGCGACGGGATGTGATGATAATTCACTAAAACACTCATAAATTGAACGTTCTAGTTCAGTTTCCATAATTTGGTATGCTAGATCATTATCAAAAGGTGGTAGTTGGTCTTGTAACTTTACCAGTTCTTCTAAAAAATCTTTGCGGATTAAATCGGGTCGAGTTGAGAGGGCTTGACCCACCTTAATAAAAGTCAGTAACTAGACGAGTGAGCATCTCTCGCAGTTGAGTAGCTCGTTTCGCCTGATTTTCCTCAACTCGATTTTGCCATTCGTCCCACTTTAGACTGAGTATAAATCCTGCACTAGACCAAATAATAACGAGTAGTCTTCCCCAAGCTAACCAGGGATGGTGACGATAATAACGAGCGATCGCTTCTGGATTATACTGCTTTAACTGAGCAGGTTGATACTGACCCACGCCTTTTTTTGCCTCTACAACTGGGAACGTCATGCTTTATCTTGGTTTTACACCTGAACCACAACTTAGTTGTGATTAAAGGATATATCGGAGTTTTTTATGTTAAAAAATGTAACCTTTGCTTGTCTCTAAGTCACAATTAAGCTACTTAGATATGTTTATCTTTTTCTTAATTATACTTTATAAAAGTACAAGTTTTAATATTGCCCAGAGAGGATTTTATATTTTTTTAATCCTTCTTAATCGTTCTTAATCAAATCTAAATGGTTGTATTTCCATTAGACATGTCTAGAAATGATGTAGGGGCGTATTGCCATACGCCCATACCAAGGGTTTGAACAAACGCATAATTAATTTTCCCAGATGTCTATTAAGTATGGTCTAGCAGATTTGGACTTTAGCCTAAAATTATCCCAATACCATGTTTTGAACAATAAGTCAAATACTTTCTTGCCTACTAGTACTAAAAAATACGAGTAGTTCTACAAATCACTATCATTAAATTAAGAAATTTCCCGATTATTTTTGAATAGCTTACGTAGGTAAGCTTGAGCATAAGGTGGAATTTCTATGGCTAGATAAATCATATTTTAGCTAAGAACCAAATCTAGCAGTATGACAATCATGAATGAAGAGAGTATATTGCCAAATTTTCAGGACAAATATAATTACAAGCCGGAAAAATTAATATTAATTGAAATCATATTTCCTGAATTAATTTATCTAAACTTAAGTCAATAAAATCCTGAATGATACTTATAGCTTCAGGATAAAATAATCTAAAACCCTTTCCAGTAAACAGTTTCATATAGATAATCGATTTTCAAATATATTGATTTCAATAAAATTTATTGATTTATATAGTTACCTAATTTGGTTATTTAGATGAAAATTTTGAAGATTTATTGTTTATATAATCTGTCAATACGTAAATATTAGCAGTTTTATATTACGAATATCTCTATTGCTTAAGTGAATAAATCATTATGGACTTTTTTACGGATTCGGGTTGCTTTTTGGGATATTGACGATTTGTTTGAGAAGAAATAGATTGATTTCATCGGACAAAACAAACAAGGAAGTGCATCACATGAAACTCAACAAAATCGCCACATTAATAGCTGTCTGTACTGTAATTGCTTCCACTGGTTCTATCTTCGCTGGTAAAGCTAATGCTAGTGGTGTTGGTGGTACTGCTTACTTTAGTGGGGATATTGCTGCATCCTGTGGAGTTACTGTTGACTTCACTAGCACCAGTGGTACTCCGAACACTTACGACAAAACCTCATATGCATCCTCTGGTGGAACTTCAAAGCTCGACAAAAGTGAGAATACTACAATTAACTGTAACAGTGATACAGTTGATGTTACAGCAACTGTAATCGCAACCCCACCCACTGCCCCAGCTAATGCAACTCTTCTTGAAGGGGTACATACCGCTACCATTACTGGTGGTAATGATGCCACAAATGATACGATGAATGGTGATGGTTCTACTACTTTAAATTCAGCGTCACCTTGGAAGACAGATAACCAGGGTAACATTGTTATTTCAGTTAAGTCCACTTGGAACCCATCAAGTGGTGGACAAGAATTATTTGAAGGTAATTATCTAGCGAACGTAGCTCTATCCGTGACACCTAACTAACCCCGCGAATAAAATATGTAATTGTGCTAAAAGTTAGATTTTGTATGTAATGGTAGTTACTAATTACTAGTTTGAGAAAAAACTTAAATACTGTGGGGCGGGCTTCTTCCCTAAGCCACAGTATTTTCAGTAGATAAACTATCATGCTGGGATGTTTCAAATCATTAACATACGAGCAAGTGACTAGAAAAATATCAATGAAAAAACTAATTTTAGTAGCTTTAGTAATAATATCTAGTCTCAATCCTTCCCAGGCATTAGCACAATTAAGTCTAGCTTGTAATACCCAAGGTAGCCTAGTATTAAACACCAATCAAACAACTTTTAGTACAACACAACCTGCTCAATGTAGTTTTGCAGTTGATAATGCTACTTCTCCTATTAATGTAGATATCACCTTATCTGAGCCAACATTAGATATGCAAACAACGACAGGAAAAGCAGATCCATATGGTACAACAAGAACAGCTGAATTAACCTATACTAACAGTGGTAGCAAAATTGTTCATGAAAATTCTAGTATAACTGATACTTTTTCAAGTCCAAGTACCACTAATATGGCGATAGTTATACAAATTCAAAGACCCCATAAATTTTTTGCTGGGTACTATAGTTATAAATTGATGATAAATATCACTGCAAATTAAATCGTAACCAAGGTTTAAATAATGATTAAATTAAACTTAATCAATCAAACTCTTTTTCTGATTACAAATATCAGTTTTTGTGGATTATTGCTATTCAATAAACCAGCAAATGCTGAAGTCAATGTGTCTCCATTAGTCATATCTACACAAGCAAAACAAGGGACAGCAACAGGCTTTATTACTCTTGTCAATACAGGAAATGAAGAAGCGAAAATGAATTTGTATGCTTTACCATTTACTTATAATTTAAAGGGGTTTCAAACTTTAGAATCTAGTCCCAATGATTTATCTCCCTATTTGATTTTTTCTCCTACAGAAGTAGTTTTAGCGCCAAAACAAACTCGTAGAGTCAGACTTTTAGTTCGTCTCTTACCTAGCATGACGCTAGGGGAATATCGAGCCGTGATTTTTGCTGAACCTTTTAAGGCGAAACAAACTAGCGGCTTGAGCATTAATACTCGCATTGGAGTAGTAGTTTATGTTCATCAAGGTGAGAGTAAAGAAAAATTAATTGTTCAGGAAACCAGCTATGATATAAAAGATAAAAAACTCTATTTATTAGTTAATAACACAGGCAATATTACTCTTCGTTCTCAAGTTAAATGGGAATTAAAACAAGAAGAAAAAAGCCTTTTTCAAGGTAATATATCTGCAATTACTATTATTGCTGAAGGAGCAAGAAATATTCCTATTAGCATTAATAAAGACAAAAAAAAAGATTTAATACCAGCAGGAAAATATCAGCTTACAGGAGAATTATCTTGGGGAGATACCGCTAATTCAACAAAAGTACCTTTTAGTTTACCAGTTACTATCCCATAAAAATGAAATCCTTACTTGTCAAATCTTCAAACCTAAAATTTGTAGGCTTAAATACAGCAAAATCTACACTTTTCATGGGGATTCTGGCAGTTATTTCCATCACTACTCCAGTAAATGCTCAGAATTTTAAGAAAATATATCAAAGTAATAATTATACTGCTTTAGAAATTAATCAATCTTCTACTTCTGTTACAAAAATATTATCACCAAAGTTGACTATTCTACCAATGGGAATTAATGTTGGTGGTAATAATATAATTCCTTCTGTAACTGTTAAGGGTTTAGAAAATGGCAGAGAAGCTGTCGATTTTAACAACTGGCTAATTCCTTTTTCTAGTGTCGTTCAAGCTTTAAAATTTGATGTCACTAAAAATAATGATGGTCAAATAGAATTACATTCTATCGGTCTAAAAATCAAATTTGACCCGAATATTCTTGTGAATGATCCCGATATAGGTCAAGCTATTTCTGTAGAACAAATTAGGGATATTTTTAAAACTACTACTGAATTTAATATAGCAGAATATGCTATCGTTTTAACTCCACCTTGGTTAACAAAAAGTGTTGGTGATAGACAATACCAAGAAAAAGAACCCCCAATTATTCTCAAAGGATTACCTCAAATTGATGCTCCTTTTTTTAGATTTAGTGGTATTTCTCAGAAAATAAATTTGAATCAGCTTCAGGGAAAAACTATTATTGATAACAATTTAAAACATGACTCAGAATTTAACCTATTAGGTAGCATTAGTGGTGGTAGTTTATTTTCCAAAATTCAACAACTTAATACTAGCAATAACTGGAAATTAAGTGAACTGCAATATTTTTACCCTAGCCCTTATACAGACTATATTATTGGCAGTCAAGCTCCTTTTTGGAGAAGATTAGACCACAATCAAGGAGATTTTTTTGGTTTCACACTAATTCAACGTGACTATATTCCACCAAATAACGGTAGTTTTTCTTATGGAGGTTTTAATCCTCAACAAAGACTTAATACTAATGAAGTTGTCCGCACCATAACCGGAAAAGCTGCTCCTGGTACTTTAGTACAATTAGTTACCCAAAACAGCAATTTAATATTTAGAGAGCAGCTTGTAGATGATTCAGGAAAATATCGTTTTGAAAAAGTCGCTATTGGTGCTAACTCATTTACGGGGACTGGAGGAAGTTTAAATTATAAACTTCGGCTCTATCCAGGCGGAAACTTAAGTGCTAAACCAGAAGAAATTTCTTTAAATTATCGCAATATACAAAATCAAATCAATCAAGGAAAATCTGCTTTTATTATCAGCGCAGGGACAGAAAGAAATATAGCAAATGAAAGTTTTTTTGGTAACATTGGCAGTTTTAAAGGTGGAGGTAGTTATTATTTTGGACTTAGCGATGAAATAACTTTAGGTACTGGTATAGCTTATAATAATTCTATTAAACCATACACTGAAATATTGTATCAACCAGTAAATTCTCCTCTTACTTTTAGAGCCGGGACATTAATTGGTAAACAAATTAATTTCAATGCTGATATTAGCTATAGAATAAATAATTTTAGCTTGAGGTTTGGGGGTGATGAAAAATCTTATAATTCAAATTTATATTGGAATTTAAACAGACAATTTAGTTTATTTTCTAATTGGTCTTATAGTGGAGTAAATAATCGTTTAGAAACAGGCTTTAATTTAAATTTACGCCCAGTTTCTTTGAGTTTAACTTATGATACAAACAATGTAATTAATGGATTTTTACGTGCCCGTTTTGATCCTTTTACTATTAGCGCTCGTAAATATAACCAGCAACTTTCTTCGGAATTAATCTATAATCTTTCTAGCAAGCATTCTTTCTCCTCTACTGGTAATGCAATTCGGTTAACCTACGAGAGTGATGATAAAAACTATTTAGGCAGTCTTAATTGGATTTATCCTAGTCCTTTTAAAGATAAAAATGGTAGGAGTTTATTAAACTTGGAATTTGGTTATGGGATTGGTTCTCATGGGAATGGTATCATTACATCTGCTTCTACAACTATACTCCCAGGTTTAGGATTAAGATTAACTTACCGTGAAGTTGGTTTAAGTGATAATAATTCTTCATTAAGTCTGAACTTCTTCAGCAGTCTTTTATTACAACCTAGTATGAATTTCAGCAGTGACGAGACAAAATTAGAAAAGTTACGAACTCAAGGGGGTATTTTTTTACAACCCTTTCTGGATAAAAATAATAATGGTCGTCGTGATCATGGGGAAGATTTTTATACAGAAGATATAGAATCATTATTCTTAATCAATAATCTACCTCTGAATAAATTAGGTGTTTCTCGTCCAAATATTGTCAAGAATGGAGCATTATTTGAACTTCCACCAGATAATTATCGTTTAGATATAGACCCAGCCGGTTTTCCTCCTGGTTGGAAAGCTGTACAATCAGCTTATGCAGTTAGAGTTGCTCCTGGAACTTACACAACTGTTTCCATACCTTTGATTCCATCTTATGTCGTGACGGGAAGAGTTCTGAATCCAGAAGGAAAACCTTTGACGGGAGTTAAAGTGGAATTTGTTTCTCGCAGTCATCCCGAAAAAATAGTTACATCAGTAACTAATAGTGCTGGAATTTACTATTTAGAAGATTTAAATATAGATATATATAATGTATTTATTAATGGTAATCCATCTCAACCAAATACGTGGGAAATTAATGCAGATTCTAAAACATTCTTGGAATTAAATTTAAATCCATAAGCTGATATGGCAAAATCAGAAGCGGGATAGATATCAATACCCAGTAGTATTGATATCTAAATTATGGGTTACTTAGTAAGTGATTGTTGCTGTAATTGTATCTGTGTATGTACCTGTAGTAGGGATTGCAACATTATTTCCTATTTGTCCATAAATCATAATTGGTTTTTGATTATTCAAATTATTAACTGTAATCACATTATTACTAGTCTGTGTTCCAGATGAATCCACCCATGCATACTGGTGGTTATTATCAGTATATAATTGGTACGGTATTAAGTGACCATTACCATCTGATAAGTTGCGACTAGGGGGTGTACTTCCATTACCAGCCAATCCATTTAATCCATCTCCTAGAGTAATGACTGGGTTGGTAGATGTGCAAGTACAAGTTGGTGTTAATGTTCCAATTGCGGTTATCGTGGTATTACTAGTATTAGTCAAACCGTTATGATTACCAAAATTTACAGAAGTTGCTGCTAGGGTGCATGAATTGGTAACTGAGAGTGTAACACTCAATGTAGCAGTAGCAGTACCTGCAAAAGCAGAGGGAGCAAAAGCAGCACTAGCGATTAATAATCCAGAAGCCAAAGCAAAGCGACGTATCATTTTCATACTTGTCTCTCCAATTATTGATATGGTTTTTAATTCTAAAAAACGCTTACAGAATAAAATTGACGAACATCAATTTGTTTGACTCGACAAAATGATAGTACTTGACCCTGAATCTACGTTAGCAATATACATAAGCGTTGATAAGCGCAGAAACGCTAGATATAAATCAACATTTACTACTTTTTTTTGCTTATTTTATTTATACAATCTATTTAATTCATGCCTGTAAATAATATGTGAATATGCTTAAATAATCAAATTGTGAGGTGACATTTCCATGACTAAACTGGATGTAGAAATTCAGAGTTAACCAGGGGATGGTGACGATAATAACGAGCTTTATCTTCTGGATTATAATGCTTTAACTGATACCAATTCACAGAAAGTATAATATACATAATTCGAGTCAGGGATAGATTTCCAGCCATTAAAATATATCAACTATTTCGCGTGCATTGGTATGAATGAGTTGATAATGCTACTGAGAAAATCATGCTGGATTTTGGTTTTACTCCTGAATCACAAGTTAATTATTAGTAGAGGATATATGGAAGTTCTTTATGTTAAAAAATGTTAATTACTCTTGGTTCTAAGCTGCAATTAAGCTACTTAGATATATTTATCTTTTTTTTAATCAAACTTTATAAAATTACAAATTTTAAATAGTTGTATTTAGAGGGTGTTTGAAAAGTCAAAATAAAGGTTAAAAACGTTACTATATTGCAATACGCTTGGTGTTAAGGAAGGAACTAATATTGTCATTCTGACCGGAGGGAAGAATCTCACGGGATTCTTTGCTGTCGCTCAGAATGACAAATTACACCTCCTCGTAACTTTTCAAACATCCTCTAAGAACCATCCGCTAAATCAACATTTTAGAAACTTAAAAACCTACAGTAACTGTAATTGGGTCTGTATACTCTCCCACCATTTTAGCCTTTTGTCCAGCCGGAACAATCCCATAAATTGGAACAGTGTTCTTGAGAGAAGGACTAACATAGTTTTGACTATTTGTTGTCCCATCTCCCCAAACAAATTGTCCAGAGGGGTCTAAATAAAGATTATAGTTAAGCAAATCATTTCCATTACGTAATTGACGCGGCTTATAAGTCGGAGCATTCCCTCGACTTAAATTAATAGTGATTGATTTTGGGACAGGAATTACCCCAGAACAATCATAGTTTATGCTACCAGTAGAAGTTACAGCAGTAGTCTTCAGACCACTGTAGGAGCCAAATTTCACACCAGTTACACTAATAGCGCATTGAGAGAGCGCAGGTAAAATATTAAATAGATTAGAACTGAAAAATATTGCTGATATTAGGACAATTTTTTTTATCTTCATAGAACCCCCACCCATTTTGCTATGGAACTACACACTTTATATTTCCTAAATTAATTATTTGTTCTTGAGACTTGGGAACATTTAAATCAAAACTACAAATACCTTTTTCATATTCTACATTAGCAGTATAATGTCCAGGCAAAATATTTTCTAAATAAAATTCTCCTTCCCCTGCGATAGGAGAAATCAATTTATTATCATTCACTTTTACTGTTAATTCACCATAAGCAGGAATTGTAGATTTACCTGATGTTTCTATAGAAATTTTGCCCACTAAAATTTGGATACGTTGTACAGGAAAGCGAATAGCTACTCCACTGCGGAAAGGAGGTGCAACTATCTTTTCAGTAGCATCAATCTTACTATTCACTGGAATATCTTTATCTTCAATTCTGATATTATTGCCATAATATTGTAGTAAATCTGGAACCAAAAGATTACCATCAGAATCAGTCTGACCAACTTCCTGATTACTAAGATAACCCCGCACACCTTGATATCCAGGAACTTGAATTAGTCCAAAGCTTTGATTAATAGGACGAGCCAAAAAGATATTATTTGCTATTGTGCCAATACTACCAGAAATATTTAGAGAAGCAGTATTCTGTCCCCCCGTATTATGATCATAATTTAACTCATAAACGCCGAAGGGAGGCACGATAGGTGAAACGAGCATTACCAGGTGTGTCGATTTCGCTAGGGCTAAACTGAAACTGGTAGCCAAAACCAGTACCTGCTGGAGGAGATTTTTGCAAAGATACAGTAGCTACAGCCTGTCCATTATTATTAATATTTTCATTGAAACTGGCACCAGTGCCACCACCAAGATCGTAGTTCAACCCAATAAATATTGCATCTGTTGTTGACTGTTTATTTTGAAAAGAACGACTAGCATTAACATATAAACTTGCTCTTTTGTTTAGTCTAATATTACTGAACAAAGAAATTCTATCACTCTCTCCTTTATCGCGATAATTAGCAGAGGAGTACTGCAAACCTAAGCTCATGTTTTGGAATAGTGATGCAGAAACAGAGATATTATTTTGTAAGCGCGGTCTATCATCTGATGATTTCAAACTCAAGTTAGCATACTTGTCACTTAACAACTGAGTGGAAGCACTAAAGCCTATATTACCTTTACCTAAATAAGTATACGATAGGGACGTAGCTGCACCAGAAACTCCTGCATCATTACTAGCAGCTAGAGATAATTCTATAGCACCAATAGGTAGTGCAGCCGTGAGAGTAGAACCACCACTGATTAAATTAGTAGATGCTTCCAACCGTCCCCCTAAAGTTAGGTTGTTAGTAATCCCCTCACTATATCGACCCAAGAAAATCGGAGATGAATAGTTAAAGTTATCAGAATTTAGATTATTTCTTCTATAGCCTAGATTAAAACTGTAATCAGATACTCCAGGTTTAAGTAGACCTGCGGAAAAATAAAAAGGTGAACTAATCACCTGTTCTTGACCAAAAACATCACGGAGGACAACTTTTGTGGAACCACTACCCGTTGGTAATACAAGATTATTAATTTGAAATTGACCAGGAGATACTGATTGCTGACTTACACGTTTTCCATTGACGTAGATTTCCACTGTTGAGGGAGTGAGTACAGCACCAGATAATCCAAAACTCGGTTGACGAACAAAATAAGGATTGAGTCCAAACTCTCTGGATATGCTAATACCTCCCATCAAGACTCCACCCCCTAAATTACCAGCGTTAGCAAAGGAATCTCCTACTACCCACCGAGTCAAATTATGAGGATGGTCTAAGGTGAGATTAGTCAAACCTCGCACTAAATCACCATTACTTGTGCGTGAAAAGCTACTATAAAGTAGATTTCCATCTAAGCTTAATCCAGATTCTGCAAAGAAAGTATAATTATTAACATTTCCCCCGCTAATAGGCAGGTTATTCAAAGCATAGTTTAAAAAAGCACTCGTTCCCTTGACAGAGATAATACCTTTTGGTGGCTGATTACCTAAGTTGATGGAAGTAGTACCCAATAAATTGGGTTGGGCTGTGATGAACAGTTTGAGAGCTTTTTCATCAAATTGATATTGTACACTAGGTGCTAAGGAAACCAGAGAAACATAAGTTTCACTATTAATAGTTTCCTGAATACCAGCAAAATCATGTAATCCAGCTTTTTCTAAATCAGAGCGACGAACAAGAATATTATTAGACCTTAATATGACAAAAACTTCTCCTTGATTAACCTGATTAATAATTATATCTAAGATAGCCTTTTGTTCTTGAACTGCTAGTTCTGAAATAGTTATTTGCTCTTGTGCGACTGCAAATTGAGGACAGATGACAAGATGAAAAATAAACAAAAGCAAAGCCACAGTATATGACTTTAAAAATTCCCCTGTACTCATAACTAATGCAGAATTTAAATTCTAGTAGATGTATTCTTTTTTTAAGACTTTAGATATCAAGTTAAAGTGGAACAATTAGTATCTTCTAAATAACCTCCCAATTTTTTAGGAAATAGAATCTTTAAAAATTGACCTTTGCATGTTGACTGTTATTTAAAAACCGTTAACATTCAACCTAAATTCTTACGTAATTAAAAACCTTATTTTAATGCCGAACAGGCATCTTTAGGAATTTCCTGCTTTTCTGTGAAGGTTTTATTCTCTGTTTTTACTTCAATTACTAAAGTTTGAGTTTGTCTACATTCCTGGGGAGAAATTTCTAGAATCATAAGGTTGAGATACCCCAGCCAGAACATACCAACCTTTGCGTTGGCGATCAAAAATATTCTTTGTTCCACTCAGACCTTGAACTTTTATATTCTGGGCAACAAAGTGAACATTACCTATATTTTTTAGTTCAAAAAATATGTGGTTATTTTTAACTCTTATATTTTCAATATGCCCATCTATTACTTTCTTCTTTTTAGGTTCAAGGTAAATAGGAATTGATACTTTAGTTAGAATATTAACTCCCGTTTGTTCTCCAGATGAACTGACTTTGGAATTAAGCTGCTGAATATTAATACGGTAAGTTTTTTCGCTGTCACCGACAGGAATTGAAGTACCAACACGTATATCTCTCTTCTCCCCAGGATTTAATGAAAATAACATAGGAAAAGCTACCATATTTTGTGTATCGCTAAGATACATATTTCCTTTAGTATCTTGATTCCAGCTATATGTTTTAACCTGGAAGCGCAAAACCTGATCACTCTGGTTACTTATAGTGATGATTTGACTCTGAACCTTTGAAGATAAAGAGACTTCTACTGGACTAACAGCAAAATTACTCGCCCAGGCTTTATGTCCGTTAGTTAAACTCAAACTTAGCAGTAGGCTCAATACTACTGAGATATCTCTTGACTTCCTCCAAAAAAACATAATCATTTATACCAATTTTATCTTAAACTCGTTATATTACCTGATGAAGTATTACTTCCTCATGAGAATAAAACTATATCAAATCCTAATAATGCAAAACATACATTCTAGACTGTTGTTTCACAAGAATTTGATATAGTTTCTTCACTAAGTTGCAACGAAATTCAAGCATAGATATCTTAACTAGAAAACTTTCAATCATTAATCAATCTTGCTTGATTTTTTTAGATCCAGCTTGGTTAATTAAAAACTAATAGTTGCTTGAACAGCATCTGTGTACGTACCTCCGCCTGGAATTGTTTGAGAAGGGATTTTTCCATAAATGTTGATTGCTGCTGGGGACGTAGCGACTCCCACTTGGTTAGCACCCGCTGTAGTAACGGGATTAGTATAATTTCCATCTACCCAAGGTATATTATTGGCAGCATCAGTGTACAATTGATATCCTAGTGTGTTAGTACCACTTTTTAAGTTACGAAGTGGTGCTGTAGTTGCCGTTCCAGCAGTGCCGTTCGCTCCGCTATCTAAGGTAATTGTTATTGGGGGAGTAGTGTTGTAATAAGTACAGGTTGGTGTCACTGATCCTTGGGCTGTTAGACCACTACCAATAGTGCTAACAGAACCGAAATTTACAGGTGCAGCAACTATAGTGCAACTGTTGGTAATAGTTGCTGAAACGTTCACAGTATCAGTAGCAGTAGTTTGAGCAAAAGCAGAGGGAGCAAAAGCAGCACTAACGATTAATAATCCAGAAGCCAAAGCAAAGCGACGTATCATTTTCATACTTGTCTTTCCAATTATTGATATGACTGTTAATCCAAAAAACGCTTACAAAACAAAATTGACGTACATCAATTTGTTTTACTTGACAGTTATATAGTGTTTAAGCTCATATCTAGGTTAGCAATATACATAAGCGGTGATAAGCGCAAAAACGCTACATACAAAACAAATATTTTATACTTTGTTGCTTATGCTATTTACGGAATCAAGTTAATTCATGTCTCTAAATAATATGTGAACATACTTAAATAATATTCAGCTTATTAGAACTCTCATAAAGATTCATGAATCCATTTCTTCTAGAAGAATAACATTTATAGCTCACACAAAAGTGTAAATAAGCTAGATTATAGGCAATCTAAGAACAAAGAAATAAAAGATTCAGACTGACCACTAACAAGTACTTTGTCCTTTTTGACTCACTAATAATTCAAGTATATTCGCTTGCGTATTTATAAGGGTATTAACCAGAGTAGTCGCAAAATTATCACTCGCATTACAATAGACATTCCCAGAAATGATGTAGGGGCGGATTGCAATATGCCCTTACCAAGGGTTTTAACGAACGCATAATTAATTTTCCCAGATATCTAATACCCACACCTTTCTTTTCCTCTACTCGGAACGCTCTTAGAGAAGATATCAAGTATGCAAATACCTTGATTAAAGTGGATTTTATATCATATTTTGAATGATATGTCAAATATGTTTTACTCAACTAATGCTGAAAAACACAGGTGATTATACAAGTTAGTTTTTTAGAATAAGTTATAAGACATTTAGAGGATATTTTAAAAGTCAAAATAAAAGTCAAAAATGTCACTATATTATCCTCTTAAGGTGTGCATAAAAGTTATGGAACAACCTCTTAACAAAAGTCCCTGTTTTACAAGTATTTCAAGTTTCATCACTCTCATCTATGATTTAGGATTACCATAACTTTATTGAAAGTGAGATGTAGATGGAACCAACCACAAAACAGTTGAGAGCATTTTATAGTAGATGTGTGAGAGCAAGTAATATGTTACAGCCTATCAATGTTGTCCGACTTGATGAAAGGACAAACTGTATATACGTTTTAATTGGAAATACAATACAATTAGAAATATATCCAAATGGTGAGGTGACATTTCCATGACTGAACTGGATTATCAAGCCATGTCCGATGATGAATTAAGGGATTGGGTTAGATACCACCCACAGGACACCGAAGCATTTCATATTTTGATGGACAGGTTAGATAAACGTCCAAAAGTTATCACTCGTACTGATGAAGAATTTGAAGCCGAGTTGAAACGGCGAATCAACCAAGCTACTAGTTAATCGTGTTAGCCGTAATTTTCAACTCACACCTGGTTTTAACTCCCTAATTCTGAAATTATACGGTCGCTTAGGGGCGTATTGCATACGCCCCTACACAAATTCCCGGCTAAAAAAAGCTGAAACCTATGCCAGGATTACTTGTGTGTACACCGTAGCCGCTTCCCAGAGGGATAGGTTTTACGCAGTAAAACCAGGGTGAGGTCTTTCCACAAACATCAATCACTTAGATTTGGCTTCTAAATTTTCCAAGCGACTTTTCAGTTCTTGATTTTGTTGCTTGAGTTGGTCAAGTTCCTCCCGCAACTGACGCAGTGTTTTATCCGTTCCAATATTCTTTTCCACCTTAGTAACTGCTTCCTCAGCCGCACGACGCACCCGACCATCAGGTGTTTGCGCGGCTAGAGATTGTAAAATTCCCAATGCTTTGGGAGTTTCCATTTGTCCTAATGCTCTCACCACTGATACTTGGGTTAAAAAGAAGGTTTCTTTGGCTAATTCCCCTAATCTTTGTAAAATCCGTTCTAAATTTACCGGATTTTGACCCACAGATATCTTCCCTAAAGCCCGAATTGTGGCTAAACGTAGGGGTTGGGGTACACCCAATTTGGTATATTCAAAGAGCAGATTTAAAGCGTCTTCTGAGGTTTTCAGTTCGGCTAAACCATCTATCGCCCCACTTCTGACCACTTCATTCCAACCTGCTTTTTCCTCCAAAACCGATTTTAGCAGCTTGATGACCTTTTCTTCCTTGGGTTTTTCTTCCAGATGAGCCGCAGCAATGGCGCCAATTGCTGTGCATGCGGCTGACTCTACATAATAACTGCGATCGCCATCTTGAACAAAACCTTTAACCGCTTTATAACTTTCATGGGTTTTGATATTAGCTAATGCTGACACTACTGCGCGTCGCACCTGAGCATTTTCATCTTGTAATCCCCCCACCAAACCATCAAAAGCTTGGTCTAACTTAATTTCTGCTAATTGTTTAGCTACCACCACCCGCACACCCCAAAATGGCTCATTCTTCAGTGCAGTTGATAAGGCAATAGTAGCTTCTAAACCACCTTTTTTGGCCAAAGCCTCGGCTGCATAAATTCGAGCAATGGGATTAGGGTCAAACTCTAACTGCGCTTTTAGTTCTGGAACTGGATATTCTAAAGACACAGTTTTTAAATAATCATTACCCACATCAAAGCTGATAAAATCTGGCTTGGTTGGTAGGGGGAAATAAAAACTTTGTTCCCGTTCATTTATTCTCACGTTAAAAGTTTTCAGTTCTACACCCTCTGATTTATAACCAAAACCAATGGGAATTTTCAGGTTAAATAAATTCTGATGATCATTCTTGTCTAGCTGAACTTGGGTTTGCGTGACAGTAACCTTGGCTAAATTGGCATCTCCATCCCAAGCGTAAGCTACTTTAAAGTCAGGATGACCACCCCGAAACACATATTGGTCGAAAAGAAAAGCTAGATTCCGTCCGGTAGCTTTTTCAATAGCTCTCAATAAATCTACTGTCTCTACGGTTTTATGAGCATTATCTTTGACAAAGGTTTGGATGGCTGACCAAAATAATTCATCACCCAATTCGGCGCGAATCATGTGATAAACACAAGACCCTTTTTCATAGATATGACGGTCATAAAGTTCAATCGCTTCCCGATAAACGTGAGTTACCATTGGTCGGCGGTAACGGCTACTATCTTCATTCAAATAGCTTTCCGCTTCTAATAACCGATAGTATGCTGCTGCTTGGTCGCCATATTCCTTTTCAGTCCACATCACTTCTGAATAAGAAGCCATTCCTTCTTTAATCCAAGCATGAGACCAATGTTTAATTACCACTAAATCCCCAAACCATTGATGTGCTAATTCATGGACTACCAAACTTTCGGTGCTGCGATTATCTAATGATGCTCTTTCATCCAGCAAGCATCTATCAGTTAATAGTGTGGTGGAAGTATTTTCCATCCCACCAAAGATAAAATCATCTATACACACTTGAGCATATTTGGGAAAAGCATATGGATAACCATATTTTTCACCTAAAAAGGCGATCATTTGCGGAGTTTTCCCCATGCTACGTTTGGCGTCTTCTTCCCTACCCTTTTCTACATAGTAAGTAACTGGTATCCCTGCCGATTCTGCCTTAATTTCGGCAAAATCTCCCACTGCTAAAGTCATTAAATAAGTAGGATGAACTTGACGTTGTAACCAATGATAAATTAGTTCATCTCCGTCTATAGTCTTCTCAATCAGTTCACCATTGGAAATAGCTAATAAGGGACTAGGAACACGCACCCGAATTTCGGAAGTCGATAATTGTCCTGGATAGTCAAAGCCAGGAAACCAATATCGCGAGTCTTCGTCTTCTCCTTGTGTCCAGACCTGAGTGGGTTTATGGGGGTAATGTTTGTCTGGATGGATAAAGTAAATTCCCCGTTGTGGCTTTTCGACTGAGTAGGCGATCGCCACTAATAACGATTTACCTGCTTGGGTTGGTTGAGACAATTGAATGATCAGTTTTTCCCCATCATAGTCAAACTTTTCTGACAATTCATCCACAGACACAGATTGAATCTTTAAATTGACAGCATCTAAAGTCAGATGGCTAATGCTATTTTTGATGGGTAATAGCCTAATATTACAGATGCCTTGACAAATTTGATGCGGGATATCTAAGGTGAGGTCAAGGAAAATATGCTCAACTTGTCCGGGACGATCTGGATTATAGTGAGGTTTTGCTCCTGGTAACTCAAAAGATTTGCGACCGTTATTCTCTGTATCAAAATATGACTGCGACATAGATAATTAATGATTTTGTAATCTTGAAGTGTAGCGAGTTCTAGTTAAGAAAAATAGTCCTATTGGTTGTATTTTCCCAATCAACCTCATAGTTTATTAAACTGGTATTTTACACTTTTTTTTCGCCAAGTCAAAAGTTGCTGACATCTGCAAAATTCTCTTGAGTATAAATACTCTGAGCATCAATACATAACCCTGTATTATCAATGTATAAAATAGTAGATATCGTTAATTATTATGAATTAATCTAAAGAGTATAGAATAACCGTTGTAGTTGCCCAGAGCTAAAGGATAATTTTGATGAAAAGTAAATCAAATTTTCTTATTCCCGTTATTGGTGTCATTTTTATCTTGGTAGGAGGTATAGCGACTTATTTATATCTTCAAAAAGGAGGGTCTGGGGATAATTCCAGTCCTCTGAGCAGTGCTAAAGTGATACCTGCCAATGCCGTAATGGCGGCTTATCTGACTACTGAATCACAACCTTGGGCAAAATTACAACAGTTTGGCACAGACCAAACACAGCAGACAGTGAGCCAAGAACTAAAAAATCTGGATCAAAGTCTGTTGAAGGACAGAAATATTTCTTACGAGAATGACATCAAACCTTGGGTTGGTGGCGTGATGATTGCTGTATTACCAACAAATCCGATTAAACCTGCACAATTCCAGCCATCCCCACCCATCGCACCAGCACAAAATTTTTTGTTAGTAGTGGGAATTAAGGATCAGCTTAGTGCGTTAAATTTTGCCAACAAGTTAAAATCAGCCAAAGACGTCAAGATTGAGGAATCAGATTATAAAGGCCAAAAAATTATCACCAATACAGATAAAGGCAAAACTACCTACACCACGGTACTAAACAATACTAAGTTATTATTAGCCCTACAAAAGCCCACTATAGAAAAGGCAATTGACACCTTTAAAGGTGAGCCTTCATTTGCTAGTCAGGAAGGTGTTAGCAGTATTTTAAATCAAAAATTAGATATAAAAAACACCATTATCCAGGTCTATATACCTAATGTAAAGCAATGTATAACGACAATTCCTCAGTTCAATCAATTAGTACCAGAAGCCTTGATCCAAAAGAAGCATTTAAAATCATTAGTAACCGGCATTGGTGTTAACGAGCAGGGGTTACAGTTAAAAGTGATCGGCAATCTAGACCCACAACCAAATCAAACTCCCCCTCAAAATACTGATGGTAAGCTGATTGAGCAATTTCCTGGTGATACCTTGGCGGTAATTAGTGGTAATGGACAAGAATTTTGGCAAGAATTCTCTACTAAACCAGGAATTAATCAATTTCGGAATGCGCTGATTACAAATGGGTTAGACCTAGATAAAGATATTATCAAGTGGACGAATGGCAGCTTTGCTCTTGGTGCTGTGGCTGCTAATCAAGGTATATTAGCAAATTTTGGTTTTAAGGGCGCTTTAGCTTTGGTATTCAGTACTAGCGATCGCCAAACAGCAGAAAGCACGCTAAGTAAACTAGATAATATCGGTAAAAAGCAATCTTTCACTATTGCTCAAAGAAATATAGGTGGTAAAGATATTACCGAATGGCAAATTCCCCAACAAGGAGTTTTATTAGCACATGGTTGGCTAGATCAAAACACGGTCTTTCTGACTTTTGGTGGACCAGTAGCTGAAGCCCTGGCCGAGCGGAAAAATCCATCGCTAGACAAGAGTGAAACTTTTAAAGCCACCACTGATTCTTTAGCTAAACCTAAGGGGGGTTACTTTTTCTATCTAGATGTTGAGAAAACAGTCAATCAGTTACCTCTGCAAAAACAGTCTTTGCCACCAGCAAATATGGCCATTCTCAGTTCTATACGTGGTTTTGGTGCTACTGTTACTAATCCCGATAAATCAACTACTGAAGTAGAAATGTTATTAGCTCTCAAACCAAAAAGTAGTAAGTAGAGTGTACACACCAGTAGGGGCGTATTGACATACGCCCCTAATATTACTCACAGCCATACGCCCCTAATATTACTCACAGCCATACGCCCCTACTATTACTCACCCTGGGAATGATGAAAGTGAATTCCCAGAAAAATATCATAGACAAACTCAAAAAAATCCTTTTTCTGCAATAATCCTGAAGTTTGGTAACATCCCTTTTCATCCAATAAAGGTTTCATCACATTATATGCTGGTTGATAATTATACCAGGGAATCGAAGGCCATAAATGATGAATTAAGTGATAATTTTGCCCCAAAATCAGGATATTCAGCACTTTACCGGGATAAACGCGGGCATTTTTCCAGCGATTTCTTTCCACAAAAGGACGATGCGGTAAATAATCAAAAAATAACCCCAGTGCTATACCTACCACAAAAGCAGGGATAAACCAAAAATTGAGAATATAGCCCAAAAAGTGGTATCTGTACAGAAATATAAACTATCGTAACCACAATTAAACGACTAATAAACCACTCTAGTAGCTCATATTTTCGCCACAATCGTCGTTGAAAGAAGAATACCTCATGGTACAAAAACCGCACCGGAATCAACCACAGTGGACCGCCTGTAGAGACATAATGATCGGGGTCGTCCTGAGGATGATTAACATTACCATGATGCTGTAAATGCACTCGTGTAAAAACCGGAAAAGCAAAAGCTAACATCAAGGCACTACCATGACCTAACATAGCATTGATGATGCGGTTTCGATGAGCAGATTGATGACAAGCATCATGAATCACTGTGCCGGCACAATGCAAAGACAAAGTATTAATACTAAAACAAACCCAATGAGGCCATTCCCAAAGCCAATAACCAAGGTTAGATAAGACCAACATAGTCACCACTACTAAAAACAGCAGCAGTGTGGGATTGAAATCACCAGGAGGCGCTAAAAGTTCCTTGGGTGGGATGGTAGTGGCTTTTGTGCCTCCGACGTGAGCATTACTGACTCCTTGTTCATCAAACATTACGAATATACAATAAATCTTAGTCAGAGGGAACAGGGAACAGGGAACGGGGAACAGTGAATACATATAGACTGCTATTTGATTTTTGAACAAGATTTTATACTTTTACCCTATTCCCTGTTCCCTATTCCCTATTCCCTATTCCCTATTCCCTATTCCCTATTCCCTATTCCCTGTTCCCTATTCCCTGTTCCCTATTCCCTATTCCCTATTCCCTATTCCCTATTTCCTATTCCCTGTTCCCTGTTCCCTGTTCCCTTTCTTTTTAAAATTATGTAAAGTTTTATATAGCAAAATTTATCCGCAGTTGAACTTATATAAAGTTATGATTCCAAGCGAGACTGACATCAAAAGCTGATGGGTGCTGATAGGTAGGGTGAAGTACTGAAAAAATTTTTGATACAAAAAACTCACCCTTGGGGAGGATGTAAACAGGATTGGTGTACTATATCTAGTCTATCCCACACTCCCAGCCCTAATTCAGTCATTGCTCACATCTTTATTGATATCGCAGTGACTGAAAAGGAGATGCCGCTTAATTTATGATTAATCCCCAGATAGATTTCCTGAAATCAGCCCCTATGCAATTAAGAGATTCTCTGCGCCGAACCAAAATTGTTGCTACTATTGGGCCTGCTACCAGCAGTCCAGAAATGCTTAAGGCGATTATTGAAGCGGGTGCAACGACACTGCGGCTAAATTTCTCCCATGGCACTCATGCTGACCATCAACGTAGTATTCGCTTAATTCGGCAAACCGCTTTTGAACTCAATCAGACCAGTAGCAATTCTCCAAGATTTGCAAGGTCCAAAAATTCGCTTGGGGCGAGTTTGAAAATGGTTCTATAATTTTGGCTAAAGGCGATCGCTTTACTTTAACAAATCGCCCAGTGGTACGGAACACAAGAAATTAGCTGTGTTACCTACGATTATTTAGCAGAAGAAGTCCCCGTCGGTGCAAAAATCCTCCTCGATGATGGCAGAGTAGAAATGGTAGTGGAGGACATTAACCGCGAGAAAGGTGATTTACATTGTCGTATTACCGTTCCTGGTAAACTTTCTAACAACAAAGGTGTAAACTTTCCGGGAGTTTACTTATCAATTAAAGCCATGACCGACAAAGACCGAGAGGATCTGATGTTTGGTCTAGATCAAGGTGTAGACTGGGTAGCACTTTCCTTTGTCCGCAATCCCCAGGACATGATCGAAATTAAAGAACTAATTTCCAGCACTGGTAAAAACGTACCTGTGAGTTGCCAAAATCGAAAAGCATGAAGCCATTGAACAAATGGAAGCAGTTTTGGCTTTATGTGATGGAGTCATGGTAGCTAGAGGTGACTTAGGGTGTAGAATTACCAGCGGAAGATGTACCCGTACTGCAAAAACGCTTGATTGCTACAGCCAACCGCTTGGGTATTCCCATCATTACCGCTACCCAAATGCTAGATAGCATGGTCAGTAACCCCCGTCCCACCCGTGCGGAAGTATCCGATGTGGCCAATGCTATTTTAGATGGTACGGATGCAGTGATGCTTTCTAATGAAACTGCTGTGGGTAGTTTCCCAGTGGAAGCCGTAGCGACAATGGCCAGAATTGCTGAACGGATTGAACAAGAAGAAACACTGACTCCAACTCACACGTCAGTCAAAAGATAATCGACGTTCTATTCCCAATGCGATTAGCCAAGCTGTTGGACAAATTGCCGATAATTTGGGAGCAGCAGCAATTATGACTTTAACACAAACTGGAGCCACAGCCCGTAACGTTTCTAAATTCCGTCCCAAAACACCTATTTTAGCAATTACACCCCATGTCAATGTGGCACGACAGTTACAAATGGTCTGGGGAGTAAGACCGTTATTGGTGCTAGAACTACCTTCGACTGGTCAAACATTTCAAGCTGCTATTAATGTAGCTCAGGAAAAAAACTCTTAACTGAAGGTGATTTAGTGGTGATGACTGCGGGTACTCTTCAAGGGGTTTCTGGGTCAACAGATTTAATTAAAGTCGAAGTGGTAACTGCAGTACTCGGTCAGGGAATTGGATCTAGGACAAGGTTCAGTCAGTGGTCGCGCTAGAGTAGTACATAATGCTATGGATGCAAGTAACTTTAATCCTGGAGATATTTTAGTAGCATCCCGCACTGGTGTTGATTTTGTGGAAGCAATTCGCAAAGCTGGTGGGATTATTACTGAAGAAGAAAGTCTGACAAGTCATGCAGCTGTAATTGGCTTACGTCTTGGTGTACCAGTGATTGTTGGTGTTAAAAAAGCTACTGAAGTTAATTAAAGATGGAGCAATTTTCACTTTAGATTTACAACGTGGTTTGGTTTATTCTGGGGCAGTGGGAACATTAAAAATTCCAGAACTGTAAAACATTATCTTGTGTGTGGAGCGGGCTTTTAGCCCGCCTACCAAGTAGAATTTAAAATTTTACCCCTAAGTAGTTCGATTGTTTGATTCATAAAATAACCCTTTCATAAATTTGACGATGAGGAATTTGACAATTTACTGAAGCTAAAGTTAAAATTCCATCTTCATGATTGGATTCGCTGAACAACCAATTACCTTCTTTCATTTTACTGAATTGTTCAATATGAATTTGATATTGGTCAATTAAGATATATTCCTGGAATTCAGGAATAGAACGATAATAAGTAAATTTATCTCCTCTATCTCGACTACTTGTAGATTTAGAAAGAACTTCAAAAATAATACTGGGATTGATTACTGTATCAGTGCGTTGTTCCTGAAAAATTGCTTCGTCTTTAATGATTAAAATATCTGGATAAGTGTATTCATTGTAACGTGGAATCCATAAACGTAAATCACTTAGAAATACCTCATAGGATTCTCCTTGTAAACCAAACTCTAAAAGTCTACTGAGATTACGGATAATCCGATTATGATTGATTGAGCCTCCAGTCATAGGTACAATTTCTCCATTGCGGTATTCGCTACGATACTCAGCAGTTTCTTCTTGTCCTAAGTATTCTGCTGTCGAATATTGGTGGATGGGAGTTTCTACCAGTATCATAATTTATGTTGTATAGGTTTCTGTCCGCGATATAGTCACTGAATTTATGTTAGTTCAATTTTACAATCATCACCAATGAGAAATCGTAAGGCTTTTGGCCGACGCGGTGCAATAGTTAATTCTGCACGTTGTCCAATCACACTATCAATAATTCGCTGATGGATTTCCACAATTCTAGCATTTTCTAAAATGACACTATTTTCTATATCAGTATCAATGAGTTTTGCATGATCAGCAATGCTACTATATGGACCAATAAAACAGTTCTCTAAATAGCAATCTTCACCAATAATTACCGAACCACGAATGGTGGAATTGATCACTTTAGTTCTCTCACCAATTTTAACTCTGCCAATAATCTGACTTTGAACGTCAATCTCCCCTAAAATGGATGTGGTTAGATAGTTATCTAAAATTAAGCAGTTAGCCTCTAATAAGTCGTCTTTTTTACCAGTATCCAACCACCAGCTGTTCAAGTTACAAGCTAATATTTGCTTCTGTTGATTGATTAGATATTGAATCGCATCAGTGATTTCCAATTCTCCTCGCTGGGAAGGACTGATATTCGCGATCGCATCATGAATAACTTCAGCAAAAAAATAAACCCCTACTAATGCTAAATTGGAAGGGGGAATCTTGGGTTTCTCAATTAACTGTAATACTTTACCTGTTCCATCTACCTGGGCTACACCAAAAGCACTAGGATTACTCACCTCGCGCAAGAGAATCAACGCATCTGGCTGTTGTTGGCAAAATTTGTGGAAAAATGAAGTTAAATCACCTTGTTGAATCAAGTTATCACCCAAATACATGATAAATGGGGAATGTTTTAAAAAAGGACGGGCTACTTTGACTGCGTGAGCTAGTCCTAAAGGCTGGTCTTGTAAGATATAAGTGATGTTAACACCAAAGCGTTTCCCATCTCCAGTTTTGGTTTGTACTTCGGTTCCTGTTTCTGGACTAATTACAATCCCAATATCAGTAATTCCAGTCGCAGCTATTTCTTCGATGCCATACCATAAAATAGGTTTATTAGCAACTGGTACGAGTTGTTTTGCGCCTGTGTATGTAAGCGGGCGTAAACGTGTCCCTTTACCACCAGACAAAATCAATGCTTTCATTTTGATGATGAATTAGTGAGCCATTCTTGTAGCATGAGTCTTAATCTTGGTCGCCAATGGGGGGGATGATTTCCCAAAACTTTGGATATTTTCCCACAAGCTAACACAGAGTAACTAGGACGATGAGCGGATGTGGGATATTCACAAGTGTTGATGGGGATAACTTTAGGTAATTTCATCGGAAAGCTCATATGTTGAGCTTCTTCAAAGATAGCCACAGCCAAGTCATACCAACTAGCAACACCACTGTTAGTGTAGTGATAAGTACCTGCGATTTCTGAATTTAATTGGGGTATGATTAAGGCGATCGCCTCGGCAATATCTTGAGCCAGGGTAGGACTACCAATTTGATCAGCAACTACACGAATTTCTGAGCGTTCTTTACCCAATCGTAACATCGTTTTCACAAAGTTACTTTTACCAAATCTCCCATACACCCAAGCTGTGCGAATGATTAAATAATCAGGAGTAACTGCTTTAATTGCTAGTTCTCCCCCTAATTTGGTTTGACCATAAATATTCAGGGGGTTAGTGATATTAGTTTCTGGGTATGGATAACTAGTTTTACCATCAAAAACATAATCAGTGGACAAATGAATCAGGAAAGCTCCCACTTTTACACTTTCTTGGGCAATAATTTGTGGGGCTGTTACATTGATAGTTTTAGCTATTTCTGGTTCGCTTTCGGCTTGATTTACTGCGGTGTAAGCAGCAGCATTAATAATTATGTCCGGTTGGATTGTTTGGATGATTTGAACCAGGGTATCTGGTTGAGCTAAGTCGATGGTGGGACGTGTGACGGCGGTTAAGGTATGATGTGGTGCGAGAATCTGTTGTAGTTCTGTACCTACTTGACCGTTACAACCAATCAGTAATATTTTTTTACTCATATAGTTCAGCAGTTTTTAATAGTTGACCATGACTATCTTTAGCAGATAAAATTGGTGAACTCTTGAGTGGCCAATCTATAGCTATGTCTGGATCATTCCATAATATGGTGCGATCGCCTGCGGGTGCATAGTAATCTGTAGTTTTGTAAATCACCTCAGCCGTATCCGAGAGTACAAGAAAGCCGTGAGCAAAACCTGGTGGTATCCACATTTGGTATTTATTCTCAGCACTAAGTTCATAACCCACCCATTGTCCAAAGCTAGGGGAGCTTTTTCTCACATCTACGGCTATGTCAAAGATTTTACCAACAATCACACGAACAAGTTTAGCTTGGGGTTGGATGATTTGATAATGTAGTCCACGCAGGACGTTGTGCTGGGAAAGAGAGTGGTTGTCTTGGACAAAGTTGACTGTCATTCCTAGTTTATCGGTAAATTTTTGTTGGTTGTAGGCTTCAAAGAAAAAACCGCGTGAGTCAGGGAAAATCTCAGGTTCTATCAGTAAAACTTCAGGTATTTCAGTAGGCATAATTTTCATATCTTCAGCGTATTTGTCATTTATGAAGCTAAGTGGAGCAGGCATCTTGCCTGCCTGAAATAGTTCTTTGATTAATTTTATAAGTTAGCTTCACAACTTCTAAACTGTAAATATTAGATGTAGCAATAAAGTTAAATAAAAACTTACAAAAAAGATATATTCTTAGCAGCAAATTTTCCCATAAAGGACGATGTTTTTGATAATAATATATTTGGCTACGTCTATATTCTATTGACATTAAATTTGCGACTTTTTTAATGGAATGACCTCGGTGATGAATTAAAGATATATTAGGTGTATATAGTATTTTATAGCCCAGATTTTTTACTCGTTGACATAAATCAGACTCTTCAAAATACATAAAGAAATTTTCATCAAATCCATTCATTTGTCTAAATAAATCAGCTCGGATAAAAAAAGCTGCTCCCACCACAATATCTACTTCCTTAATCTCTTGAAATTGCTTCTCTATTAAATTGAGTTTAAATTTATTCTGAGCATTTTTATGCAATCTACTAGCTTCAATTTCTCCTTTAATGCGAATACTAGGAGCAAAAGAAATCTGAAATCTTCCATCTGGAAATAATAATTTAGGACCAATTATTCCTACTTTTGGCTGTATTTCTATTAATTCAATCAGATGTTTAAAGATATTACTAGTTAATATGGTATCTGTATTTAACAAAAAGAAGTATTTTCCTCGCGCTATTTTTGCTCCAGCATTATTCCCTGCACCAAAACCTCTATTTTCTGGTAATCTCACTAATTTGACATTAGGAAAGTTTTGAGCAATAAAATCGGGACTAGAATCCTGAGAAGCATTGTCAACTACAATAACTTCATAATTTTCATCAATAAATTTATAAATAGAACTTAAACAATCGGGTAAAACATCTGCTCCATTATAGTTCACCAGAATAATCGATACTAGAGGATGTGATTTTATTGTCATAGTTTTGTTTGAAATTGAACTAAATCCTTAGCATATATCTTCTACAAATCGACTTTAATTTCAGGCTTAATTTAAAATAAAATATTCTTAGTTTCCAAAATTTACTACTTTGCATTTCTGCTATATTATTTTGTTCTCTTAGTAAATCAATCTGTAACTGATTTATTTTTTCTTCTAATTTCACTTCAGTTTGCTGTAATTGAGAATGCCATCCTCCTAATTCCACTGCTTGGGATTGTAATTGGCATTGCAATCGCTCTACTTCCTGATGTAAAATTTCTCGTTCACTAAGTATCCGTCGATAAGCTTTTCCAACTTTGCCAATAACTTGTTGGGAATTAAAGCTAATATAATCTTTATTTTCCTCGCTAGCATGATTAATGCGAGTAAGAACATATTCAACATTTTTTGTAAGTGAATAATTTTCAAATGCATAATTTCTGAAAAGATTTATATGCTTTTTACTTTCAACAAACCCATTGATTAATTCATCTACTAGTTCTGTACTTGAAAAGCGTTTATAACAGCATCTACCTGAATAATTAAACCACTCAGCAAGCAGGAAGTTATCTGGAGTCAACCATCCATGATCACCAAAATGGTCATAACAGAAGACGGGTATTCCTAATGACATACTATGTTGGACAGTTCTGCCAATAGTGATAACAGCATCATATGAACCAAGTAAATTGATATCAACTAATTGAGTAGTTCCTGATATTCCGATTAAATTAGTATGTATTCCTTGCGATTTCAAAATATCCATCGCTGCTAAAACTTCTGCTGGTGGATGATTAGATATTATGGCAATATTCGTTAATACTATATTGTCTCTATTCAACCGACTATTAAACCAATTTGCTGGGACAGAATTTTTGAATACAAATATTTTATTTTTATCTAGATTAAGATAACTGTTGTCTTCTATAATTTCTTTTTTTGTTTCCTCGGAATTGCATAATATCAAATCAGCTTGAGAATAAAAAAAAGGAATTGCTTCCAAAGGTTCATATGGTGACAAGCTACTTAACACCAAATGTTTGGTTTTCACCCCATCTTCAACTAAACATTTAGTGAAAACAGGGAAGTGATGTCCCCAAATCAAATCAAATTGTTTGATTGGTAAAGCATTATTTAAAACATTAAAAACAGCAAAATTATTTTGTTCACATAATTTTCGGATATGTCCGCCAATGCTAAAAGTGGCAATAGATACATTCCATCCTCTATTTTGGAAATCAAGAGCTAAGTCTAAAGTTACCAGTTCTGAACCTCCATAATCTTGTAAATGGTGGTTAATTAATAAGACTGTTTTATGTTCTGGAAAATTCATTTGCAAAGAATATATTAGGATTACTAGACTGTTAATTATAAGTCTTACTAACTAAACTAACTTCCTCTTAAAGTTGTGGAGCAGGCAAGATACCTTCCCTGGCTTCAATGGCAGGCATCTTGCCTGCTCCACGTTTAAAAAAGCATGAACTATTTTATTGGAATTTTCTACATAATTAACACAATAGAGGATTACTATATTTTTATTCGTTTTCTTTTGTAATTGAGAAAAAATAATAAATCATAGACTTGCTTTAAAATTTTAAATTTAGACAGTAAAGATTTAATCTTTGATTTATTATAAGTAATAGGTATTTTTTCATAATTGACCATATTTTGATAAAAATCCATTAATTCTTCTCTAGTAATGGTAAAACTTAACTGTTTTTGCTTTTCTACAGCTAGTGAGTAATAACTATTTAAAGATTCCTGTCGTGCTATACGTTCCTGAAAATCATCAGAAATTCGATACATAGATGTAGTTTTTTCAATCAATAAAAATTTATCCTCTGAACAATAGCGAGTCCATAAATTCCAATCTTCTAAATTGTCTAGAGATGCATCAAAACCTCCATAACGGTCATACAATTTTCTATCAAACAAAATTGACTGTATGGGAATATAGTTGTGATGCAGCATCAACAACCTGGAAAATGGTTGTTTGTAAATAACCTGATGTAATACTTCTATATAAGATAAAGGTTCTAGAGAAAGCAATTTTATCGACACTTCCCAGGATATTGAATAAGTAGCTGCGACTTCTGGATGACTTAATAATTCATGAGCAAGAACTTCAATATGATCTGGAAAAAAGAGATCATCATCATCAAGAAATACTATAAACTTACCTGTAGATAGGGATAAACCTACATTTCCTGTATGACAACGACCATTTTTTGGTTCACTTCTGTAAATTACTTTTAATCTGCTAATATTGTTTATCTGCTCTAGATAATTTTTAGCTTCATCTGAACCATCTTCTACTACCACCAGTTCTATATGGGGATAGGTTTGGTTTAAAACGGATTTTACAGATTCTTTGAGATAAGGTAATCTACCTTTGTAAGTACGCATAATAACACTTACTAATGGTAGTGATGGAATAATTTGCTGAGGATAAGCATAAAATGCACCATCTCTGATTAAACCATAATCCCAACCGTTGATAGGAAATGATTTATTACTTTGTTTACGAGTATTTAAAAAGTATAAGGAATTATGTAAAACTTTCCCGAAATTATGGAGCAAAGCTAATCGCTGATTCTCAATGCAAGGTGGTGATAACCATAATTTTAAATACATTAAGGGTATCGCTAGTATTTGCTTCCAAGAGCCATAACGTAGTCTGATATAACTATTTGCTAAAGTGCTACCTAAAAATTGAAGTTTTTTAACTTGATTGGCATATTCATAGGTATAATGCCAACAAACAGAAGCGGGACAATATTTAAGCCGGAAACCTTTATCTCTCAATCTATAAGAAAGCTCTACATCTTCTCCATAAAGAAATATCTTTTCTTCATAACCTTTGACATATTCAATAGCTGAACGTCGAAAAAGAGTACAAGCGTGAGCCGACCAGTCTGTTTCTAATGTGACAGGATTATAAAACTTTGGATGCTCAAAAGGTTTTTGCCGAAATTCCCATGAAGCCACATCTTCATCATCGGAAACAGCCATATTTATACATTTTAAAATAGCATCATTTGCCAATTCTAAATCAACATTAGTTACTAAAAAATAAGCAGCATTACCTTGTTTTAAATTATGATTATGTCCACAGCCAAATCCTAGATTAGGGCGCTCAAATATCTGAATAGAATTAAGTAAATTTGCATATTTATTCTGGAAAGCATGACAGAATTTTAATGTATCATCACTAGAATTATGGTCTGTTATAAAAATATTAATTAGGTTTTTAGGATAAATTTGAGCCAAAATACTATCAAAAAATTTGTCAAGCCACTTAGCAGAATTATAAGTAACTATAGAAATATCTAGCAAAGGTAAATTTGCATCTAAACTTACTATATTCATACGTGATATTCTGATTTTATAAATCTAATTACAGTGGATTTTTAAAGTAATCCGGTTAGATTCTAGAAATTGTTGTCCCAGATACGATGGCGTACCCGCCTAGAACTAAATTAAGTTCATGTTAAATTTGTGGAGCAGGCAAGATGCCTGCTCCACTGATACGCCATCTAGAATCAGATATCATCATCCGCATCACATCTGTAATTTCTTCTGTGTGATGGGGCCTTAATTAAAGATAGATGGATTATTACCAGCGACCCATTAACAATTCGTCTTGGGCGTATTAAACTCGAAATCGATCTAGCCGCAGATAGAATTTTTGCTGCTGAAAAAGATGGACAGCAAATTGCTGTAGAAGTTAAAAGCTTTATTAATAAAAGATGGTAAAATTCGGATTCAGCACAATATGACAGAAATTGATTTAGGGCAAGAATTGGTTTCTAAAGGTGTAGCACCGTCAGACATTATCTTGGGCTTACATCCTCCCTACAAGCGCCCTTATACAAACTATGGTGTTGCTTAAACAGGTTTTAATATTCGTTATTGTCGTGAAGTTTTCACCAGAGCAAATGGCTTATAAATAACGTTTTAAAACTTCGACGGTAGCAAGTCCAGTTTTTTCCCAACTGAACTGATTGGCTCTGATTATACCTTGTTGTCCCAGACGCGATCGCCATCTAGAATCAGATATCATTATCTGCATTACATCTGTAATTTCTTCGGTTTTATAGGGATTGATGAGTATAGCTGCATCACCAGCAACTTCTGGAAGGGAAGAAACATTAGAAGTAATTACTGGAGTACCACAGGCCATTGCTTCTAAGACCGGAAAACCAAAGCCTTCCCACAGACTGGGGAATACTAAGGCGATCGCTTGATTAATTATGCTCGGTAATTGACTATAATCCACATAATCCAGAAATTTTACCTGATCAGATATGCCCAATTCTAAAGCTTGTGCTTGTAAAATGGGAGTGTAACGGCGATCGCTAAGCTCTGCAAGCCATAGTTCATAGTCAACATTGTCGGGTAGAGCCGCAAAAGCACTAATCAGTCGTGGTAAGTTTTTGTAGGGATCTTGACGACCAATATAGAGAAAATAATTCTGAGTAGGTAAATTTAGATACCGAAAGTGAATATGATCATGAGCTAAGGGAATAGGAGTAATTTTGCTAGTGGGAATATCAAAAAAATCCTGAATATCCTTAGCTGTACATTC
Source organism: uncultured cyanobacterium (assembly GCA_963766435.1). GTDB lineage: Bacteria > Cyanobacteriota > Cyanobacteriia > Cyanobacteriales > Nostocaceae > CAVXZH01. The sequence continues at coordinate 482,461 of CAVXZH010000005.1, read as the reverse complement.
AGAGTTGCAGATAATATGCTGAGATTGATGGAGAACTTCCGGAACATAGTAGCGATGATATGGTGTTAATGGCGAGAAGCGTTTAGGAAAGCGCAATGGGATAAAATCATGAACCATGACCACAAATCGACATTTAGTATAAAGTGGTGCTTCAGGTATAGGCGAAAATAAAAGCGCCGATTTAAGATTTTGATAAATTTGCGGAAGTTGAAATTGTGTCCAAATCAAGCGATGAAAATGCCCCTTAGCACCTTGAGCCGGAGTCAAATTATCTGGAATTGGGTAACAATTAAAGTCGGGATAGCTTTGAGAGGTTAATAGAGTAGGTGTCAGCGTTTTTAAATAAGGGAAAATATTTTTAGTGTAATTACTTATACCTGTAGGTCGCGAGAACAGAACAGATAAGTTAATAATTAATTGATGAGACGATTGTTCATTAACCATCTTTGTTATTTCCATTAATTGAATACTCCATAGAGTTTATCCAATAGTATTTTAGGCTTAATTTTCCCTAATCCTTGTCAATTATAGTCTTAGCGTTCAAGAATGCTTTTATAAGCATTTAATGTATCTTGAGCAGTTCTTTCCCAAGAAAATAATTTTACTCTCTCTCTACCTTTGTTAATTAATCCCTGTCTAAATTGGGAATTGCTAATTACTTTGAGAATAGCATCAGCCAATTGCATATAATTGTTAGGGTCAATCAGTAATGCTGCATCTCCTGTTACTTCCGGAAGAGAGGAGGTATTAGATGTCACGACTGGCGCTCCTAGTGTCATTGCTTCCAATACAGGTAGACCAAATCCTTCGTAGTGAGAAGGATAAACAAAAACATCGGCTCTTGAGTAGAATAATGCGACTAATTCATGAGATAAATAGTTAAGATGATGAATTTGATTTTGCCAAGGAGAATTTTCAATTGCCGTGAATATTGCATCGTATTTCCATCCTTTTTTACCAATTAACACTAATTGGTGTTCTATTTTATATCTCTTCTTTAAGAAATTAAATGCTGATATTATAGCCTGGATATTTTTTCTCGGTTCTATAGTACTCACAAATAAAAGATAAGGACGAGAGAAATCATAATTTATATTTTCAACTTCTTTTTCTAAATCTAAATTAGATAAAAAATTAGCATTATAGTGACTAGCAAGGGGAGTAACAAAGATTCTGTCTGAGGGGAAATTTAAATAATTAATAATATCTTGTTTAGAACTTTCAGAAATAGTAATAATTAAATCTGTCCATTTAATACACCTGCTTAATCTTTTGGCATATTGTTGTACTACAGAATCAACATATTCTGGATATCGGATAAAACTCAAATCATAAATACTAATAATTTTCTGAATATTTTTGTAAGGGTAAACTGTATAATTCGTACCATGAAAAATATTAGGTTCTCCTAAATTTGGTTGAAGATAACCAGGAAAAAACTGTGGTAAATAATCTAAGAAAAGATTAGAAAAACGTACAGGTAGAGAAATTCCATAAAGGTTTGCATAATGTTGAAGATTTTCTGGAAAATCTAATTTTCCTTTTAACCAATTTTTTAATCCAGGTTGATAAGCTAATCCTAATTCAAAAGATTCTGTCTGTTGTAACTTAGACAAAGCTTGGACTAAATTAAAAACGTATAAACCCACACCACTGGGTTTATTATCAATAGGAGTAACATCAATAACAACTTTAAACATTGAACACATCATCTAGATAGAGGGAGGTATAAAAAAGAACTCAATTTCCTTGGCACATTTATCAGTTAATTCTTCTACATCAGATGTAATACCCATTTGTTTTAATTCTTGACTGACTCTATCGATGAGATCAAGTTGAGGTTTAATCGTTAAAATAGATTCAACAAAGGTCATAAAATTTTGACAATAGCTTTCTGTTGTAAAAGTTATCTTAGCAAAATTTTGGGCATTTGTTCCTAATTTTTGGCGATATTCAGGATTCTGAAAAAGTAATTTTAATGCTGATATTAAATCTTCTTTTTGTTCTTCCTTGGTGATGGAAGTTTTGAGGATACAATCATCAGGTATCTCTTGGTAAAAACCTGTATTACTAACTATTATAGGTTTGCCAGCATAGAGTTGTTGTAAAAGTGATCCAGATGCTCCTTCCATTGCTGGATTACGTAAATTAATCAAAATATCACTAATTTCTAGATAGTTTTGTAGGACTATATCTGATTGATACCCCAGAAATTTGATATTGGCTGCGATTTGATAATTATTGATTAAAGTTTTTATGTCTTCGTAGTAGGAGAGATTTTCTGTGGCACCGATAAAAAAGTATTGATAATTTGAAAATATATTTTTGTTCTCACCCAAAACTTCCAAGATTTCTAGAATATTTTTATTCGGATTAATATGTCCAAATGTTAATAATATCAATGTTTCTTTATCTATTCCTAATTCTGTTTTAATATCAGCTTTATCAGCTGTAGATAGCTCCAAATCAGACTTATAATGTGCTGGAAAGTAAATTGTTTCTACGGGTACATTGCTATAGTTACTAACTTTTTCTTTTAAGAAATTAGAGTGAACAATTACACCAAATGCTCCAGTAATAATTGGTTCAAATAAAGGATAATTAATCATTTGACTAATTTCCCATAAGGGAGTATCAAGTTTACCTGCTAAAAAATCACGGGTAATTTGTTCACCTTTTTCTCCATAGATATTTTTCATTGTTTGTACATAAAATTCTGGTTGCTTTTTTGTATGTAAATAATAACCAGCTAAAAAATTGTGCATGACATAATCATGAAGAATAATAATACCTGGATGTTGTTGGGAAATTTCATATATTTTTTGGTGAAAAGGAAGATAATCTCCCATATTATAAATACAAAGATCATACTTAGCAAGAACAGGTGCTAAATCATCTCTATAAAAATATGCATCAACAGAAGTAGTCAAGATATCTGCTGTTTCTGGATTGCAAATAAATAAATGTAATTCACAGAAATGGCGTAATTGTTCTAAAATAATTTGACTATATTTACCAATAGAACTTTTTTTGCTAAAAGGACTAAACCAAGCAATTTTGAGGGTGTTAAGTATCATTGTGTTAATCTCCCAATTACATAGTCCCAAGTAATGTTTAATTTTTGTAGGTGCTGATAGCCATTTTCACCTAAAGTTTTAGCTAACTTTTTTTGAGTATATAATTTATCAATTTTCTGAGCAATTTCACGAGGATCAGGTTCAACTATAAATCCTGTTTCTTGATCTTTAACCACGATGGAAGTTCCACCAGAGTCTGTACAACTAATCACAGGTTTACGAGCATGATAAGATTCTAAGGTGACATAACCGTAGGAATCCTCGTCATAGGGAATATACGTACAGCCTAAACATTGTGCAAAAAGATCAGCTTTTTGTTCTTGAGAGATAAATTCATCGATCAATTTTACTTTATCCTGTAATTGATAGGTTTCGATAATTGCCTGTAATCGAGTTAAATCATCAGGAGTTTCTGGATTACCTGCAATAATTAATTTAACTGAAGTTGTTGTATAATGGAAACTTTCGACAATTAAGTGTTGTCTTTTTCCCTGACTAATCCGACTGGGATAAAAGATGAAATCTCCATAGTCTTGACAATTATAGAGATGAGTATCGATGAGAGGAGGATATAAAATTTCTGAATCTAATTGATTAAACTTATGCAGACGTTGTGAAGTAATATGGGAATTAGTATAGATTTTTTTGGCGGAGGATAAATGTTGATTATCCGCTTCGATAATTGCTTTTCTAATTACCAGTCCTTGATCTGTATTAGGTATATCTTGATATGGGGTTCCCCATAAATCATAAGCTTGACGAAATTGATGGAGCAACCATAAAACTTTATTGGGGTGAGAAACATAGTAAGCGGGAAATTTAAGAGGAATGACTCGATCAACATTATCTAGATAAAGTAATCGACAAGACAACATAGATTCTAAAATTTTTTCAGGGGGATACCATTTAAAAGGAATTTTGACGATTATACCAGAATGTCCATATTCTTTAAGTTTAGCATTGAGGCTATCTGCTAAAAATTCAGCTCCACCATAAATAAAAGGAACGTAGTTAGTGACTATGGCAATTTTCATCCCACTAACCTCCGCACAACATTATCCCAACTAATATTTAAAGTATTTATTTTTTCTTTCCCTGCTTGTCCCATTTTTTTAGCTAAAGTTTTATGACTATAAAGTTGATCAATAGCAATTGCCAATGCTTGAGGTGTTGCTTCAGTAACGAAACCATTAACACCATCTTCGATTAATTCTAATGTGCCGCCAGAATCCTGACAAGTAATAACTGCTTTTTCGGCATGATGAGCTTCTAAAGAGACATAACCATAAGAATCTTCCTCAAAGGGAATATATAAACCAGCTAAAGCATGAGCAAAAAGATCAATTTTTTGCTCTTGACTAATCCAATCATGAATTAGCGTCACTTTATCCTCTAAATGATGATCACGGATAAGATTTTGAAGACGTTGTAAGTATTCAGGAGATTCTGGTTTTCCAGCCACAATCAATTTTGCTGCTGTTTGAGTATATTTCATACTTTCAATGGCTAATTCCTGTCGTTTATGAGAGGTAATCCGACTGGGATAAAAGATGTAATCCTGATAGTCTTGACAGTAATACTGTTTCGGATTCATTAAAGGAGGATAGAGAACTTCTGAGGGAAAACGATTGTAATTCCAGAGACGGTCAGCCACAATTTGAGAGTTAGTATAAATTCTACGGGCTTGTTGAAAGGCGGTATTATCAGCATTGATAATTGCTTGACGAATACTTAAACCTTGAGGGGTATTAGGTATATTCTGATAAGGAGTTCCCCAAAGATCATAGGCTACCCGATGATGATGAATAAACCATAACACTTTATTGGGATGCTCTAAAATGTAGCTAGGAGTACGAATAGTAATCAGTAAATCAGATGAATCACTAATATCCCAAAGACGCAGAGCTAACATTTGTTCTAGCATCATAGGATAGTAAGAATGGAAAGGGATTTTTAAAGTTTCAGTTCGATAGCCGTATTGACGTAAAATTTGTTCTAGCCAATCGACAATGAATAATCCTCCTCCTTCAATGAAAGGAACAATTGTACTAGCAATAAGAATTTTCATGATGATAGTTTAAGCAAATTGATAGCAATATTTTTCGATTAATTGGGCAATATAAATAATATCTTCCTCTTCAAGTAGTCCGTGACTGGGCAAGTTAATACCTTGACGACTGATACTTTCTGCCACTGGATAGAGTTGTGGAGATTCTCTATACATGGGTAATTGGTGCATAGGATAAAAGAAGGGACGAGTTTCAACACCTTGTTCTCCCAGAAAATTCATCATGGAGTCTCGTTTTTCTGTCAAGTTTTTATTGAGAACAATAGAATACATCCAGAAACTATGATGTGCCCAAGATTTTTGGATAGGCAATAGTACAAATTCTGCTAAATGACAGAGATATTGGTGATAAAGTCGGGCAATCTCCTGTCTTTTTTCTAAATGCCAAGTAATATTTTCTAACTGGGCTAAACCAATAGCTGCCTGCATATTAGTCATTCGGTAATTATAACCGACTATCGGAAACCAGTATCGTTTTTTTGGATCCATTCCTTGCCCTTTGAGTAAAAGCATTTTTTCTGCTAATTGCTGATTAGATGTGACAACCATTCCCCCTTCCCCAGTGGTAATAATCTTATTGCCATAAAAACTAAATGTGGCAATATCTCCTAGTGAACCAATCATTTTTTCTTGATAAGTTGCACCATGAGCTTCAGCCGCATCTTCAATCACAAATAAACCATGTTTTTTAGCAATACTAATTACTGGGTTCATATCGACAGGATGACCATATAAATGAACCACAATAATACCTTTGGTTTTGTTCGTGATTTTAGCTTCAATTAAGGCTGGGTCTAAATTGCCTGTATCTGGTTCACTATCAATAAAAACTGGACGGGCACCACAATAGGTGATAGCATTAGCCGAGGCAACATAGGTTAAGGTAGGTAAGAGAATCTCGTCTTCAGGTTGGACATCAAAAGCCAGTAAAGCTAGATGTAAAGCAACTGTACCATTAGCACAACTCAAAGCATACTGTGCCCCACAAAATTTGGCAAACTGTTCTTCAAAAATTTTAATAAAACGACCGTTAGAAGAAATCCAACCTGATTCAATACATTCTGTTAAATAGGTTTTTTCATTTCCTAAAAATACCGGAGAGGCAACAGGAATTATTTTACGAGGATTCATTTACTGTTTTTTCTTGCAAAAAATTTATTCAAGAAGTCTATCATAAATTTTTGACAATAGATTTATAAATTTTAGCAGGAACTCCCATGACCATTACCGCGTCAGGAATATCTTTAACCACGACTGTTCCAGCACCCAAGATTGACCACCGACCAATATTCAGATTGGGGATAACATTACATCCTACTCCCAAAAAGGCGCCTTCTCCCACAGTCACACATCCTGCTAAATGACATCCAGGCGCAATATGAACATAATCAGCAATCCGTCCATCATGATCTACACTAGCTAGGGTGTTAATAATCGCTTGCTCCCCAATCCAAGTGTCTGTCTGAATGACTGCTCCTGCCATAATAGCAATTCCTGTTCTTAATTGAGCAGAAGATGAGACAGAAGCTGAGGGACTAATGGCATTAGCAAATTGAAATCCTAAATTTTTAGCTTTATCAGCTAGTCGTTTTCGGAGATGGTTATCGCCAACGGCAATAAAAGCATGATCAATTCCCTGAGCATAGAGATCTAGCAAAAGATGATCATCACCAAGAATCGGAACACCGAGAATCTCTGAATCTTGGGAAGTTTTGGCTAAACACCCGATAATCTCATACTCTAAACCGCTTAGAAAGATGTCAATAATTACCTTGGCATGGCCGACCTGAGCCTAAAATGACTAATTTTTTCATGGGATTGATCAGCTAACACATTTTAAGAACGACACAGAAACAGATTAACCGAAAAAGTATTAACTAATTCCTCGCGGGAAATTGGCATTAATTCCCCTGTAAAATCATGTATTTTAAATACACTAAAATCTGCTTCGATTATTTCTTGATAAAATACTTCTGGATTAAATCCAGCCCTAATTAAATGAGAAGGAGCAAATTCCATGATAATTTTTAAACCTGGATGAAGTTGACGAATTTTTTTCATCCCTTTCCAAATCAGGGGCTCTGCGCCTTCAGCATCAATTTTCAAGAAATCAATTTGCAAAATATTTTCTAATATATCATCTAGACAAGCAGTTCTTACCTCTATTGTTAAATCATCAGAGGAAGCAGGAAATAATGTATTTAATCCTGATTGATTACTTATTGCTAATTTCATCATACCTTCTCGATCTAATATAGCAATAGATTCTGCAACTACTCGATCTTGGTAGCCATTAATTTCTAAATTTAGGTTTAAAAACTCAAAAGTTTTTGGGGTAGGCTCAAAACTGTAAACTTTTCCTTGAACCCCAACTAATTTAGCCAACAAGAGACTATAAATCCCCACGTGTGCGCCTACATCTACAACCACCATATTAGGCTGAATCAGATTCTTCACAAACTGAATCATTCCTTGCTCTAAGGTTCCATAAACAGAGAGATAAAAAACCAAACGATGATCATAAGCTGGAACAGCTAAAAAATAATCTGCTAACTTCAGGAAAACTATATCTGACGTCTGTAGTAAAATTTGCGTTTGCAGTTGTTGATCTAATTTATTTTCTAATTCATTAATTCGAGTGTTTATCTGTGGGAAAATTTGCGTTTGCAGTTGTTGATCTAATTTATTTTCTAATTCATTAATTCGAGTGTTTATCTGTGGGAAAATTTGCGTTTGCAGTTGTTGATCTAATTTATTTTCTAATTCATTAATTCGGGCGTTTACCTGTGGCAAAATTTGCGTTTGCAGTTGTTGATCTAATTTATTTTCTAATTTATTAGTTCGAGTGTCCAAAAGAAATTTAAAATCTCTATTTTGTTCTATTAAAAATAGGTAATGATATCGTAATTCTAAGATATTAAATAAAAGCATCTGTAAAAAATTCACAATAGATTTTATTTGGTTTTTTAAGTTCCCAAAAAATAAAAATAAATTGTGTTTTTCTCTATTTTCTTTTCTGATTAATTTACTAACATATTCAATATCAGGATAGAGTAGAATTTGATTAGGAATTTTTCGAGCTTCTTCAGATTGATAAATATCTAGGATCATCGAAATTTGGGGTTTTCCTTGCTGAATTTGCCCAAGAAAATCATTTAAACCAACATCATCAGCTTCTCGCCAAAGAATACTACGATATACTTCTTTAACAAAGTCTTCATTTTTTAAAGCTAAAAGTTCTTCTAAGCGTTTAGGTTGATATAATCCTGGTACTTTAGCTTTTTTCTGCTGTCCTTCCTGAGAATTGACAATATCATAAATAATCCATGCTTTAGGAAGTCCCTGTTCCACAAGTTTTTGATAAATTTCCAATCCTTGATGATCAGGAACTCTTCCTAATAATTGTGAATAGGCAAAATTAATAAATGATTTTGGGTTATGTTCCTGTAAAAAGTCTGACAGACTAATATCTGTGATATCCGCAGCAGTATTAATGTCAGTATTATTATTGACGCAGTTATTAATTTCCTGGTCGAAAGAGGACAAAATACTTAATTTTTCTAAAATGCGTTCTTTAATTTGTAATCTTTGGAGGAAATGAATTTTAGTCATAAATATGTAATGGGTGTTTTCAAATTAATGATCATTGTAAATATTACACCTGGTTGGTATGAAAAATAAAATATAGCTAAATAACGCTAGCGATGCCGAACTTATTCCTAACCCGATGTGAAAACTAAAAGGTTTAAACTCAAAGGTAACATTATGTTTTCCAGGGGAAAGTGGCAAGCCCCGAAAAACATAATTAGTTTGATAAATATGTTGGATTTTGCCATCAACTTTAGCTTGCCATCCTGGATAGAATACATCACTGAGAACTAAAAAACTTGGTGATGATGAATTAGTTTCAAGCACTAATTTATGATCTTCTACACTAGCAATAGTAGCTTGACTGGCGACGTCAAAGTTTTCGGCTTTGAGTGAAAAATCTTCTTCAATTAAGGCTATTTTCCTGGGGTCATAATCCTTATTGTTAGGTAATTTTGATGACTTAATAGCATTAAGTATTTGCTCAGATTTAGCAGTCATTACTTCTGGAACTAGCCAAGCTCTGGGCATAGCATTAGGATTTTCATAAACAATCGTGTGAGGAAATTCTTCCAAATATAACCATGCTTTAGTATTCAATACAGTCAGGGGATAATATAATTTATTAATATTATCTATAAGAGTTATTTTGGTGATATCAAGAGAAATATTACTATCAGTTAATTCTAAATGAATCTTTTGAAGTTTATCTACTTTTTCTAAAGGTAAGAAAGTAACATATTTATGACCTTGAAAATCTTTGGCAGGAAAACTTTCAAAAACTTGCGCTCTTTGATGTTTAATATCGGGAAGAATATCACGTCTTTCATATGCCCATTCAGATGTATCTATTCCGGCTTTGAAGCTCTTAGTTATAGTTTTACCAGTGGTATCTGTGATAAAAACTTTCAATACTTCTGTTTGATTAGGAATAGTATTGGCACATCCCATTAAACTCACAATTCCCACCTTATTTACCTGGACTGAGGGAGTCTGCAATTCAAATGCTAAAGGTTTTTGTTTCCCACAACCAGAACCAAGTGAGATATCCAAATCGTCTTTTAACCAAGATATTCCTCGACGATCATTTTTGGTAATTAACTTAGGGGAAAAAATATAGCGTATTGATGCTAAATCAATACTTCTATCCTGAGTAGGATTTAATTTAGAGAGGATAGAACCATTCCCAGACATTGAAAGTAATTCACTATATCTAGATAATATCAAAGGTCCATATCCACTAGCATTTGTTACGTTCCATAGCCTAGATAAATTAGGTACCGTTGATTCTCCTAATGAATCTATACCATCCATGGGCAGAATTCTTTGATGAGTATTTTCCGCTAACTTCGCATACTTATAAGTTAAAGGAGGATTAAGTAAAGTTTTACTCTGACAAAATATCCATGTATAAAACCACCCAAAACTACCCATATTAATAATCAAAATCAATATGATTATGATTTTTGCCAACTTACTATTTTGCAATTTTTGAGAAGACGAAAAAATTCCAAAACTAATTAGGGATATAAAAAACACAAAAGTCGGCAAATACCAATCAATTTTAAGATGATAAAAATCATCATACAAATAACTTAGCTGCTGGTGATGAAATTTTATGATTAAATAAATATTTATTAAGCAAAGTAAAAATATTGATATACTAATAGAAAATACTTTGAACAATAGTTTTTTATCAATAGCTTTTTGTTTTTGAATTTGAGAAATTGCTAAACTTGACAATATACTTATAGCCAGAGTCATTTCCATATAATGGCGAGGCAATATTCTAAATTTATTAGCTACAGGTATTTGATAACTCAACCAAGATAATGGTGTACTATTACCTGTAGATAATAGCAAACAAACTAATACTATGATCAACCAAAAAATTACTAATTTTTTCTTTTGAGTATATACAAAACTAATACTGGCAAAAATCAGCGGTAATATCCCAACATAACCGACAATTTCTGTTAATTAGACCACCCAGTATATAAGGAAATATAAGTCTAACTATAACTTCTCTCATCGGTAATGAGTCAAAATTATAGGTAGCAAAATCCATTTCTTTTCTTAAACTTAACTGCGATAGCTCGAATGTCGGAATAATCTGGATAGACGCTAAACCTATTCCTAAACATATAGTTACTAAGTATAAAGAATAATACTTCCATCTACCAATTGGGGCTGTCCAACCAAAAAAACACGCATAAATAAAACTTAAACCCATTGTATAGACAGCAATTTGTGGATGTCCGGCTAGAAAACTGAAACTTATTGCCAGCACTCCTATCCCTAACCAGATTTTACTATAGCGATGACGTAATTCTTCTGTAGACCAGATGACAAGTGGTAACCAAGCGGCACTATGTATCATATTTGTATGCCCTAAATGAGACATCATAAAACCACTCATGCCATAAACTATCCCTCCAAAAATTGCCGCAAATTTTGAATGGGTAATGCTAAAAATGTAACCATAGGTAAAACAGCTAGCTAGCACATAGGCTGATAAAACAAAAATATTCCAAGAATCAGGAATCAAAGAGAGAATAATTGAGATCGGATACCATGTTTGTGTTTGAATGTCAGCTGCTGCTGGAAAACCAGCCTGTAAAAGTGGTGTCCACAGGCTTCGATGAGAATAATATGCTGGTATACTCTGAATTAATCCATCTCCAGGAGCAAGTAGTTTATCTGAAAATAGAACAGGTGAGAAAAATATTGTGTACAGTCCAATAAAAAATACAAAGACTAATAAAGTATGTTGAAAATAATTAGGTAATTTTAGTTTAAAATCAAATGTTTTTGTCATACTTCTTTAAGCTCGATAAAATAAATTTATTCCTGATTAGTAGATCTAGAGGCTGTTAATTTTGAGCATTACTAATTCAAGCAAGTTCATCCTCAATCTAATTTAGTAACGCCAAATAATGTTTTTCTATTTTTTCCCAAACATAATTGTTGTCCACATATTTTTTTCCTTGTTGTCCTAACTGGTTACTAACCTGAATATCCAGCATTTCTATGGCTACCTCAAATTCATCTTGGTTATTATACCATAAACCGCCATTCGCTCGACAACATTGTCCTACGAGAACATCACATTTACCGCTTACTAAAACTGGCTTACCTACAGCCCATGCTTCTAAGATAACAATAGAAAGACTTTCATAAGCAGATGGCATCACCAGTAAATCACAAGCAGCTAAAGCATCCCATTTTGTTTGCTCATCCACAAAACCCAGATAAATGATATCAGGATGTGGAGGAATATCCATCACAGTTTTGCCGATGAGGACAAGTTTCCTGTGTTTTTCTGCTTTTTTGGATAAATGAATAAAGTAATCAAATAGCTCTCCACAACCTTTAGATGGGTCAATTCTACCAATGTATAATAAAAAAGATGTATGAATATTATATTTTTCCCGAAAATTTTCTGCTGAATAACTTTTAGGTGTTTCTACTGCTACTCCGACAACAGAACCATTTAGCTTGCTTTGGGGAAATCTTTTTTTAAGAAAATCTTTTTCTTCAGGAGTATTAAAAATAAAACCCTGTGGTTTTTCAAAAAATGAATCCCACATTGATAGATAAATTGTCCACTCATTGTGTGCTAATGGGACTAAGTAGGCTTTATTCATTACTAAAGGAAGAATGAAGTAAGTGGTCGGATAAAGATAAGAAAAGAAAATAAAAGCATCATAATCATTTTCATGATCTTGGACATACTTTATTAAATCCACTGACCAAGGACCTTGAGCTTTCATCCATCTTTCTTGTTCGGAAAGAGAGACTGTTTCTCGTCGAGCATTTATTTGTTCCGATAAAGAATTAAACGCAGAAATATTACGCTTTGTAGTAACTTTAAATCTTTTAATTTTTACTCCTGAAATTTCCTCTATCCCTACAGGATAATGATTTTCCCAAGTCATGTAGTTTAAAGCACAAGTAGTCAGAATTTCCACATTCCAATACTTATGCATTCTTTGAGCAATCACTAAACAATGATTTTCTGCTCCTCCACCTACTTCTAAGCCACAACGTTGAATCACAAAGGCAACTTTTTTAGTCATTATTCTCTTATTTATGGAGTAAGTTCTTCTATTTTCATAATCAGATCATCTATCTTGGGATAGATTGTTGAAGGTGAAAAGTCATTACGTCTTTTTGTTTGAGCATTAATAACTTTAGTTCGTAAGTCTTGATCATGTATTAACAACTTAGCTAAAGCAGCAATTTCCACAAAATTTTCTTTCGTGTTAAAAATTAATCCGGCTTTTCCCAATGTTTCTGGAATCGCACTACTTTTATAAGCTAAAACAGGAACATTAAACCACATCGCTTCTACTAAAGGCACTCCAAAACCCTCATGTTCACTCATCGACCAATATAAATTGGCAGTACGATAATAGGCTAAAAGTTGATGATCATCAATTTTACCAGTTAGAGTTACATAATGAGTTAACTTGAGTTGTTCAATTGTTCTCAGTAAGTGACAATAGTAAGCATCATTATTATTCCCCTGTCCGATTAAAATTAACCTCGCATCAGCGTCTATAGTTAAATAATCAGCAAAAGCCTTCACTAAATCATCTTGCTTTTTATTAGGTGCAATACGCCCTACAAAAATAATATTATTCTTCCCATCTTGCAATTTTCTCATCAAAGTAGGATCAGCAGGAATATCCCATTTTTGAGGATCAACAATAATAGGTAATACTTGAGAATTTTTAAATCCCAATGCTTCTAATTCAAAAACATTATAAGCAGAAGCACCGACAGAAATAGAAAATTGATTAGCAAAAGACTTTAATTCTTGACTACCTTGAGATAACAACCGTGAAAGTTTAACATTGTAAGGTTCAAAAAATTCCGATGGTGTAATATTATGATAAATAAGACATTTTGGGGAATAATGATCAATTACACATTCAGTAATTTCTGAACAGCTAATAGAATGATGATAAATTAAACGAGATTTAGGATTGGGTTTTTCATTCAGAATAATTTTGACTTCATTAATTAATGAATAATCTACATAGCGGACAAAAATATCAGATTGATAACCTAATTGACGTAGATAATTTCTAATCATAATTGCTTGATTAGAAATAGCATCTCCATAACTTAAATTAGGTAATATTTGGTGAATTTCTTTAGGTTTCTTGAACTGATAATTTATCTTAGTAATATTTTGTTTTTGTGGTAGAGATAATGCTTTTTCATAACGCTCAATTACTTGATCCCACACAGCATTTTCCTGGGCGTAAATTTGTCCTTTTTTCCCTAATTCTAATAATTCTGTTTCAGTAGATTGATCAATTTGCAAAAACACATTAGTCCATTCTTCTTCTGTTGTTGCTAGATAACCTCCCTCTGCATCTTTCACTGCCATTGATGTCGCCAAACACTTTTCATGAACAGCTACAGGACGCTGGTAAAACCATGCTTCCATGATTACACGAGAATAACTTTCATTCTGACTAGGTTGAAATAAAGCTTGACAATGGGCCAATAAACTAGCCTTTTCTTTTTCAGATATTAAACCTAAATCTATTAAATGAGGTATTTCTAAATTAAGTTCTAATTTTTTTAAATCTCCGACTCCAGCTAATAGTAAATGAAGTTGTGAATTAGGATAAAGGCATTTGAATTTTTTGAAAGCTCTAATTAGTAAATCTGTATTTTTTGTTTTATCCCTTCTTCCCAAACAAATAACAAAATTAATACTCTGAATATTAACATTATTAATTATTGTTGTTGTTTTTGATTCTGTCAATAAATCAACTTCTACTCCTGCACCTACAACAATACTTTTACTCAAAATTCCTGAACCATATAAACGATAAGCAAGTTCTGCTTCACCTTTACTAATAAATAGTAATTTTTTTGCAGCATGAAAAATATTTTCTACTTGAGGTAAATAAGCATATATTTCATCATGCAAACAGGGTTGTAAAAATGCTTTATCAGCCACTGTCGGTAAAACATTAAGAATCACACCATAAAGATAAGGAATAAAGATAAAAGCCTGATAGCTCTGATGATTTTTTGCCAAAAATTCTAGTAATTTCTTAGAGTTAATATTTTCGGAAGCAAAAACTTCTGAATCAGCTAAAGATACAGGACAAACTCCAGGCTTAAAGTAGTTTTTATTAAGATTTAGCATTAAACCATTTACTCTATCAAAAGCTTCACGATTTCTTTTATCCACAGGAAATCGCCTAACTTTTATACCATTTTCTTGTTTGACTCCTGATGGCAAATGATTAACTGCCCAATCATCCTGAAAAGAGCGGCAACAGGTTGTTAATATCTCAATATCATGACCTCTTGCGGCTAATCTGGTAGCAACTTGATCAGCATGTTGTTCTGCTCCACCTTTCAAATCTTTACCAAAGAAAGGAATAATAATTGCCAGTCTTTTCATTTTTTATTGTTGTTTATATTCAATCACTGTCTAATCTTAGTTATTCAATAGAAATAATCATGACTATTTTTGATTTATTTCTTTTCAGCCCTTAATTTTCTTATTATTCCTATTCCGTTAAGAGCATTGTTGTATCTTTTAAACCATCTTTCGATAAATCTTTTGCAGTGAGGTTATCCTTCAATAATAAACGCTCGTCTATTTTTTTTACGTATTCTTCCCATTTAGCTTCATTAGTATTTAATTTATGTATTAATTGTTGATTTAATTCTAAAGATTCTCTGAAAGCCTGAATTAAATCTGAATTAACCACTCTTTGTTTTTTGAAAATAAATCCATAAATCTTTAAAATATTTTTTTTGATCAAACTAATATTAAAAGGAAATCTATTTATTTTTTGCGGTAACTCACTAGGTATTTGGGAATAAAACTCGGAATTATTCAATAAAGCTTCAATTCGATCAAAATAATCTGAGAAATTAGTATTAATCTCCAGATTATTCGCCATATTCAGCTGCAAAGGAAATGAGGATTTACGATTCGCAACTTCTTGTTTAACCTTGACCATTAATTCATATACATTAATTTCTGGATTGTGTGCTTCAATCATCATTTAACATCCTATACATTTATTAAAGGTTGACAATTTTCTGAGGTGATCAGCAAGACTTGATAACTCATCAAATTTGTGGTATTTTCACTAATGATAATGGGTTGATTATAATTATTTACCTATTAAACATCAGCTAGAAATTCCTGAAGGGTTCTTGACATCTTCGAGATAGCATTTTACAACCTCATTAGCTTCTCCAGATAATTTTATCTTATTCTTGCTTAACCAAATAGCTTTGTCGCAGGATTCTTGAATAAAATTCATCGAATGAGAAACAACTAAAACTGTAACTTTAGCATCCCAAAATTGATCCATTCTTTGTTTACACTTGTTCTTAAAACTCTCATCTCCCACTGATAACACCTCATCCAAAATTAGAATATCCGGCTGTACATCTGTAGCGATTGCAAAACCCAATCTTGCCACCATTCCTGAAGATAAACCCTTAACTGGCATTAAAGCATAATCTTCTAACTCCGCAAACTCTAAAATAGATTGTGTTCTTTTCTTCATCTCAGCCCTAGAAAATCCTAGTAGTACACCGTACAGTATAATATTATCCATCACAGAAATTTCTGGATCAAATCCCGCTCCCAATTCAATCAAAGGCGCAACTTGACCTTTGACTCGGATTTTACCGCTTGTAGGTTGAAGAATTCCAGAAATTATCTTTAATAGAGTTGATTTCCCAGAACCATTCGCCCCTATTATACCTATTTTCTCCCCTTTTTCAACCACTAAATCAATCCTATCTAGTACCAACTTTTTGGCTGGCTGACGATATTTACCCTCAAAAAGGGATAAAATAGTCTTTTTTAGGTCATAAGAAAACTCCTCTTGTGTTCTTCGCCACAGGGAAACTTGATCTAAACGAATTATTTCCATTACTTTCTGGTTCATTACTTAATAACTCTGTGGCATCTGGCATTAATTTTTCTAACTATTGCGCTGCTAAAAAACACTTTACTTATCTTCAGCTTAATTTCACCGTATTTACTCAAATGCGATCGCTCACAAATAGTCTCCTAAAGTAAATCCATAAATTGATGCCGCCACAATCTAAAACAAGCCCATCCCAAAGATAAAATAATCATACCACTCAACAATGCACTCCAAATTAAACCTAAGTCTGGTGTTGCTCCTGATAATGTAATCTGACGGAGACTTTCAATAATCGGTGATAACGGATTTAATCCTAAAAATTGTTTTACTTGCTGGGGGACAATAGCTGCTGGATAAAAAATAGGACTACTCAGCCAAATTACAAATACAACTAGTTCATAAAAATAAGGTAAATCCCTGAAAAATACATATAAAGCACTGACCAAAAATCCAATTCCAGTCGAAACTAAAACCAATGCCAATATCGGAAATATTAAAGCTAACACATTGATGAGACTCCGGGAATTAATCAGAGTCATTAATGCTAGTAATGGTAAAGTTCCAACTGTAAACTGAAAGACATTAGCACCAATCATCGACACAGGAAAAATAATAACTGGTAGACTAATCTTATTTAATAATGAGCCATTCCCCACTACACTAGTTAATGCTTGCGAGGTACAGGCTGAGAAGAAATTCATGACTACTAACCCTGTAAATGCTGCCAAAACATAGTTCAGGATGGAATTGCCATAATAGGAAGCAAAGGTAGCCCCGAAAATCGCCGTATATAATCCAGTCATGATTAATGGGTTGAGTAGCGACCAATAAACCCCCAATAACGACCCTCGGTAACGTACTTTCAGATTTCGCATTACCAATACATACAGTAACTCCCAGTAGCGCTGTGCTTTTAACTGGGTTGAATTATCTTTAATCAAAAGGGTCATCCTTAAACACCACAAAATCCATACAATATATTATATTGGCCAATTTTATACTATAACTCCACAATTAAAAATGGAACTACTCCTTCTTGGCACACTAAGTAACTTAAACGTAAGCTCTCTTTTTGACGATTATTAACTACTCCTAACACTATGTACCAATCTGGTCGCTTGTATCACAAAGTGTGATTTAAATCACTGGCTATTAACACTTCTTCTGGCTGATAGTTGGCAGGTTCACAGGTTTCACTCAACAGATCTGCCTGAATCTGATGAAATTCGTCTGGCAATCCTGATTCCCCAATTAACTCACTGGGTAAATCATACATTGTCGGCAAGTTTTCTTTAGATGGTAATGGTGAAACTGGTTGATACATAATCGTCTGATCTGATATAATTTGTACTAGCCAGCCAAACTTTTCAAGTCATGATCAACCATTAACTCTACTAGTTGATGAAACGAGTGCTGAGGTTGCCAGCCTATCTTCGTTTTTATTTTATCAATACAACCTAGCAACTGCACACTTTCATCAGGCCGATAAAAACTGGGGTCAATTGATACATAATCTTCCCACTTTAAACCAACATAATTAAACGCACAGTCTACCAGTTCTCTAACTGAGTGAATTTCCCCACTAGCAATAATATAGTCATCTGGTTGTTCTTGCTGTAACATCATCCACATAGCATAAACCGCATCTTTGGCGTAGCACCAGTCACGTTGAGCATCCAAATTACCTAATTTGAGTTCATTCGCTAAACCAAGTTTAATTTGGGCTACCGTATTAGTGATTTTCCTAAACACGAACTCTGTACCACGTCTAGGAGATTCATGAGTGTAGGTTATACCACAGGATGTGTATGTATTATATTTTTCTCGGTAGTTAACTGTCATCCAATGAGCGTAAGCTTTTGCTACACCATAAGGGTTACGCGGACGGAAGGCTGTACGTTCTGTTTGGGGTGATTCATCAGGTTGTCCAAAGACTTCACTACTAGAAGCTTGGTAAAACTTAGCACTTGGTTTACAACGACGGATTGATTCTAGAAGACGAGATACACCTAAAGCTGTATATTCTGCTGTTAAAGCTGGTTGTGTCCAAGATAGGGGCACATAACTTTGGGACGCAAGGTTATAGATTTCATCCGGTTGTGATTCAGTAATCACATCCATTAAGGAAGATTGATCTAATAGGTCACCAGAGAGAATCTGGACATGGTTAGAAAGGTGATTAATCCGATCCAGATTACCAGAGCTAGAACGACGTACCAGACCAAATATCTCGTAATCTTTGCTCAGGAGAAGTTCAGCAAGATAGGAACCATCTTGTCCTGTCAATCCGGTAATTAGGGCTTTCTTCCGCATAATTTCAAAAATCCTGGTATGGTAGGGGCGTATTGCAATACTCCCCTACTTCTGTAGCGTTAATCACGAAATTATATGTTAATTTTCATCAGATAGTTATCTTAACAAATTTATCGCTTTCCACCATCTCTTCTGTGAATCTGTATCACTTGAGTCACCGTTTCAGCTACACTCAGACTTGGTTGCTTTTATTGTGATTAGGCATGGAAATCGGACAAAAGGTCAAGGTTTTTCGTTTACGCGATCGCGTTTCTAACTCTATTGTCAATAAATTAGGACAAGTGGGTATCATTAAAGACTATCATATCACTGATGGTAATGGCATTGGGGTGGTAGTATTATTTGACGACAATTCTTCTACTTGGTTTTTTGAAGACGAAATTAAATCTGTATAGTCGAACCAAACCACGGCTGTTGATTTCCCATCACCAGCCTGGCAGATTTCTTAAGTGTTAAGTTGGAGTTGAATCAACCAGTGGTGAAAATAGGAATCAAGTAATGGGCCTGATACTGACATTTTTGGGCAAAGGTGGGATCTATCGTACCAAAATTGCGATCGCCGCCGCCAAATTATTGGCAAGCCAAGGCAAGCGTGTACTCCTAGCCGGACTGGCAGAACCAACATTACCAATGTTACTTGGTAATTCCCTAACTGCTGACCCTCAAGAAATTGCTCCTCATTTACAAGCTGTACAGTTACAAACATCTGTGCTACTAGAGCGTAGTTGGGAAGAAGTCAAAAAACTGGAAGCTCAGTATCTGCGGACACCAATTTTAAAAGAGGTGTATGGTCAAGAATTAGTCGTATTACCAGGAATGGATAGCGCTCTAGCTCTCAATGCCATCCGTGAATATGATGCCAGTGGTAAATATGATGTGATTATCTACGATGGCTCAGGTGATGCGGTTTCCCTGCGGATGTTGGGACTACCAGAGTCTTTAAGTTGGTATATCCGCCGATTTCGGCAATTATTTGTCAGCTCTGACCTGGGAAAATCCATCTCCGAATCGCCCTTCATTCAACCTCTGATTAGCAGCTTCTTTAATATTAACTGGACTGCTGATAATTTTGCCCAACCCACCAACCAAGCTAATAATTTATTAGAACAGGGTAAGGCGGCTCTATCTAATCCTCAACGTGTGACTGCTTTCTTGGTGACCAACCCAGATCCCATTGAAGTGGCAAATGCTCGCTATCTTTGGGGTAGTGCACAACAAATTGGACTTACTGTTGGTGGTGTAATAGCGGTTTCTTCTGATCCAAACATCAATCTTTCCGCAGATTTTAGCCCTCTATCCATTAGTGTGGTGCCTGATGTAACTACAGGTGATTGGCAACCTCTGATTAATGCTCTACCTAACTTTGTCGAGCAATCTATCCAGGCTCCTAAACCTATAGAAATTGATGTTAATAATCTTGAAGTTCGCTTATTTTTGCCTGGGTTTGACAAAACCCAAGTTAAACTCACTCAGTATGGTTCAGAAGTCACTGTTGAAGCTGGAGAACCAACGCCGTAATGTTTCCCTCCCCTCTACCCTCAGTGGTAAATCCATTACTGGAGCTAAGTTTATCAATAGTTATTTGATAATTTCTTTTTAGTTAACCTCCGGTCGTGTACACAAGTAGTAGGGGCGTATGGCCATACGCCCCTACTATTACTGTTTATACACAGTAGACTCGGAAATAGAACACTGCTTAGACAATTAACCATCTATTAATATGTCAGAATCAACTCCTATCACTCCTAATCCCAATTCATCGGTAGAACCAAATTCAGTCACCAATCATTCTGAACAGTCAACTTTAGCTAGTGATGATAATCGCAATGCTAAAACTCGGCAATTATTGGGGATGAAAGGTGCCGCATCGGGAGAAACTTCGCTCTGGAAAATTCGGTTGCAACTGATGAAACCCATCACCTGGATTCCCCTGATTTGGGGGGTTGTTTGTGGTGCGGCTTCTTCTGGTAACTACACCTGGACGCTGGAAAATTTCTTAAAATCAGCTGCTTGTATGCTCTTGGCTGGTCCATTGATGACTGGTTATACCCAAATTCTGAATGATTATTATGATCGGGAAATTGATGCGATTAATGAACCCTATCGTCCCATTCCCTCTGGAGCTATTTCTCTTGACCAGGTAAAAATCCAGATTTGGGTATTACTTCTGGCTGGTTATGCGTTGTCATTTATCCTCGATGTCTGGGCTGGCCATGAATTTCCCTCCATTACCGTCATGGCTCTGATTGGTTCTTTTATCGCCTATATCTATTCTGCCCCACCACTCAAGCTCAAACAAAATGGTTGGTTAGGCAGTTATGCTTTGGGTGCTAGCTACATTACCTTACCTTGGTGGACAGGTCATGCTTTATTTGGTGATTTACATTGGCAAATTGTCGTATTGACTATGTTTTATAGTCTAGCTGGATTAGGAATTGCCATTGTCAATGATTTTAAAAGTGTGGAAGGCGATCGCCAATTGGGTTTAAAATCATTACCAGTTATGTTTGGTATCACTACAGCGTCATGGATTTGTGTAGTGATGATTGATTTATTTCAGGGTTTAGTTGCTGCTTATTTATTGACTATACATCAAAATTTGTATGCAGCAATTCTAGTGTTGTTAATCATCCCCCAAATCACTTTACAGGATATGTATTTCCTCCGTGACCCGATTGCTAATGATGTGAAATACCAAGCTAGCGCTCAACCTTTTTTGGTGTTGGGAATGTTAGTTACTGGTTTAGCTTTAGGTTATGCAGGGATTTGAAAATATATCTTTAGTTAGAAGCTAAAAACACCGAGTTAGGCGTTATTATAGCTTCTAACTCTTGATTTGCACTCAGGACTAGCATGTTAGAATTGATATCTCTGGTTATTCACGCAATTGAACCTCTTTTGATCCCAATTTGCCTGGTTAGCGCTTGGACAGTAGTGATTATCCTGCTTTTGAGTCTATGGACAGCAGGACGAGATGGTGTAGCTACTGCCAAGCAAATGCATCAAATACCCTGTACTGGCTGCGTTTTTTTTACCAACAATTATCGTCTGAAATGCACTGTACATCCCTCCATCGCTAATACTGAAGCAGCGATAGATTGTGCTGATTTTCAAGTGAAAACTAATCGTTATATAGCAGGAGTCAAGAGTCAGGAATCAGGCGTCAGAACTCATGAATAAAACCCTTGTAGGGAAAGAGTTTCGTCATAGTAGCATATGCAGAAAACGGGTAATTTGGGAGTATTACAAGAATACCCGGTAATGTTAATCTTCCACTACTTCAAATAATTCTTCAATCAATACATCAAAAGTTCGCGCTAACTTTCGCAAAGCGGTTAAATCAGCCATCGCCATTCCCGATGACACAGCATAGGTTTTAATGGTGCTATAAGGCACGCCAGAACGGTCAGAAACCTCTTTCAGTGTCCAGCCCTCTCTAGCAGCAAACTCTTTAATCCGTAATTTAACCAAACCCATTGTGACTAATTGGTTGATTTATTAACTGAGTACAAAAGTTCTCCACTAAATAACTACTTTACCTTACTTTGGTGAGATGCGATCAGTTCATCTGGCGCAAGCATCACTTCTGTGAAATTACTTCTGATAAGTCAGAAAAATGATAGCTCATTAAACTCCTTGTCCCAAGCGGCTTTCAGTCCTAATTCCTGGAATAATTTTTTTTTCTGCAAAGGAGCAAAAAAATTCACCGTAATTGTGACAATTACGCTAGAATAATTAAAGGTTCTTTACAGAACTTGCTGATTATCCTCAGTTCTTTCCGAAAGACCTAGTACTCTAACAATTTAGTTGTTAATCTAAAACCCCCTATTTGAGTTTACCTAAACTATTTATGACGCTCCCAATTCGTAACGTCGCCATCATCGCCCACGTTGATCACGGCAAAACTACCCTGGTTGATGCACTCCTCAAACAATCCGGCATTTTCCGAGAAGGCGAAGACGTTCCGGATTGTGTCATGGACTCTAACGCACTGGAAAGAGAACGGGGAATTACCATTCTTTCCAAAAATACTGCTGTTAAATATAAAGAAACGCTGATCAATATTGTTGATACGCCTGGACACGCTGACTTCGGTGGTGAAGTCGAACGGGTACTCGGCATGGTAGACGGATGTTTATTGATTGTCGATGCTAATGAAGGTCCGATGCCCCAAACCCGTTTTGTTCTCAAAAAAGCTTTGGAAAAAGGTTTACGTCCTATTGTTGTCATCAATAAAATTGACCGCGCTCAAGCTGACCCCCACGTTGCTGTGGACAAAGTTTTGGATTTGTTTTTGGAATTAGGTGCTGATGAAGACCAGTGCGATTTCCCCTATCTGTTTGCTTCTGGAATGGGAGGTTACGCCAAAGAAAGTCTGGAAGCAGAACCAGTGGATATGAAACCTCTATTTGAGGGAATTCTCCGTCACGTACCTGCACCAGTCGGTGACAGCACTAAGCCTTTGCAACTCCAAGTTACTACCCTAGATTATTCTGAATATTTGGGTCGGATTGTCATTGGGAGAATCCATAATGGTACGATCCGGGCTGGACAACAAGCCGCTTTGGTAACAGAAAGTGGAGCTATTGTCAAGGGCAAAATTACCAAGTTAATGGGATTTGAAGGGTTAAAGCGGGTGGAAATGGAAGAAGCCACCGCAGGTTATATTGTGGCTGTGGCTGGTTTTGCTGATGCTTATATTGGTGAAACTATTACTGACCCCAACGAACCTCAAGCTTTACCACTGATTAAGGTGGATGAACCGACTTTACAAATGACCTTCTGGGTGAATGATTCTCCCTTTGCAGGTCAAGAAGGTAAATTGGTTACATCTCGTCAAGTGCGCGATCGCCTGTTCCGCGAATTAGAAACTAACGTGGCTTTGCGGGTAGAAGAAACCGATTCACCAGATAAATTCCTGGTTTCTGGTCGTGGTGAATTGCACTTGGGCATTTTAATTGAAACCATGCGCCGCGAAGGTTATGAATTCCAAGTTTCTCAGCCACAAGTAATTTACCGTACAGTTAACGGTCATCCTTGCGAACCTTATGAACTTCTGGTTTTAGACGTTCCTGCTGATGCGGTTGGTAGCTGTATTGAACGTCTGGGACAACGCAAAGGGGAAATGCAAGATATGCAACCAGGTGGAGGCGATCGCACTCAACTAGAGTTCATCATTCCCGCTCGTGGCTTGATTGGTTTCCGAGGTGAATTTATGCGGATGACTCGTGGGGAAGGCATCATGAACCACAGTTTCCTTGATTACCGTCAACTTGCGGGTGATATTGAAGCTCGGAATAAAGGTGTATTAATCTCCTTTGAAGAAGGTGTAGCTACTTTCTACGCGATGAAAAACGCTGAAGATAGAGGTGCATTCTTTATCACTCCTGGAACCAAAGTTTACAGAGGTATGATTGTCGGTGAACACAATCGTCCTCAAGACTTGGAATTGAATATTTGTAAAACCAAGCAATTAACCAACCATCGTGCGGCTGGTGGTGATGAATTGGTACAATTGCAAGCACCGATAGATATGAGTCTAGAGCGGGCTTTGGAATACATTGGACAAGATGAATTGGTGGAAGTTACACCCCAATCAATTCGTCTTCGCAAAATGACGAAGAAATTAGCAAAACGTTAATTGATGGGATGTAAATATCCCCAATCAATAAAAAGAGCCTGTACGAACAGGCTTTTTTTATTGCACCACGAAAAAAAAATCATTCGCGAGGGAGAGGGGTGGGGTCCTTGAAAATGCGAGAATCAAGTTAGATAATGGGAGTGTGACTATCAATATTTATAACCCACATTCCGCACCCCAACTGTCACACCTCAATAAAACTCATATATTTAGTACATAAGAACTATTCATAGGGAGAGTTTACTAAAACTAAATAGGAATTATTTTTATTAAGGTGGATATACAGTTAATATATGGCACATAAAAATAATAATCATTTTTATGTGGGGGAAGGGAAAAGTTACCAGTAGTAGCTTTTCCCTTTTTGTAATTCAACTAAATATAAAATTTCTGGCACAAATAGGAACGAAAAATGTGAAAATTTAAATTAATATCGTTGTAGGTAATTTGAAGAAAATGATTAATATCAAAGATATTGAGATTAAGAATATAGATCATTTAGGTATAGTAGCCGGAATAATAGATGAAATAGGATTAGTAGAGATAATTAATGATTTAATAGGGCAGGAAGAGGGAGAAAAAGTTAGTGCAGGACAGGTGGTTAAAGCGATGATTTTAAATGGATTGGGAATGGTTTCTCAACCCTTGTATATGTTTCCTAGATTTTTTGAAAATATTGCTTGTGAACATTTAATTGGCTCTGGTGTAAAAGCTGAATACCTAAATGATGATAAACTGGGTAGAGTCATGGATAAATTGTTTGTAAAAGGGTTAGATACAATATATTTAGCTATTAGCTTAGGTGCTGTCAAACAGTTTGATGTATCTTTGAAAACTTCACATTTAGACTCATCTTCATTGCATGTACATGGAGAATACAATTGTAATTTACCATCAGTAATATTTGATAAACCGAGTAATTCTGAATCTTTAGAAGCACCAGAAATAAAATCACGGGAAACAATAAATATTACACATGGCTATTCTCGTGACCATAGACCAGATTTAAAACAATTTATCATAGAATTAATATGTTCAGGTGACGGTGATATACCAATTTTTTTGAAAACAGAATCTGGAAATCAAGTTGATTCAAAATGTTTTGCAAAAATTGCATTAGAGTATCGTGAAAAAATTCAAATGGATAGTTTAATAGTCGCAGATTCTGCATTATATACAGAAGAAAATATCAAGTTAATGTCTAATCTGAAGTGGTTATCTCGTGTGCCGTTAACTATAAAAGAAGCAAAACAATTAGTAACAAATTTATCGCAACTAGATTTTGTTCAAAGTAAAATAGATGGATATTCATATGTGGAAAAAAGAGTCACTTATGGAGGAATAGAGCAAAGATGGTTGGTAGTACAAAGTTTTCTGAGAAGAAAATCAGATTTACGTAAATTATCACGAAATATTGAGAAATCCCTCAAAAGTGTTGAGACGAAATTAAAAATCTTATCTCAAGAGAGGTTCGCATGTTCATCTGATGCAATGAAGGAATTATCAAAAATATCGAAACAATTTAAATATCATCAGGTAGAGAATATTGAAATAACCGAAAAAGAGCCAGACAAAAAAGATGAGAACCAAGATAAATATTATCAAATTTTTACAACTGTCTCAAGAAATGAAGATGCAATTGATATCGAAACCAGAAGTGCTGGACGCTTCGTTATTGCCACAAATATTTTAGAATTAAGCAGTCTTAGTAACGATGAAATGATTTCCAAATATAAAGCACAGCAATCATGTGAAAGAGGATTTGGTTTTTTGAAAGATCCACTCTTTTTTGCAGATAGTATTTTCCTGAAAAGACCAGAAAGAATAGAAGCTCTGGCAATGATTATGGGGTTGTGTTTACTAGTTTACACACTGGCTCAACGACAAATTAGAGCAGCTTTATCTGCTTCAAACTTAACTGTAAAAAATCAACTGGGTAAATCAATTAAAAATCCCACTCTCCGTTGGATATTTCAATGTTTTCAATCGATTCATCTAGTTACTTATCATCATAAGATAGAGGTTTCTAATTTAACTCCAGATAGAATTTTTATTCTTACATTACTTCCTGAAAATTGTCGTCGCTATTACCAATTTATAACTTAGTTTTTTTATCCTCATATTTTATTTTTTATAATTGGACTATTTAATTTTATTTTTAGTCCTAAATTGCCATGTTTTTTTATACTTATTTATCTGTTATTTTATTGATTTTAATAAACTACATTTATTTTAAACTGAAAAATTATAGATTTCTATTATCAATTGAGTCATGAATTGCTTTGATTCTTTATTGCTTCTTATTGAGAATTGATTAAGAATTGATTATCGGATATTAACACCTTACTCGCAAGCAATAATGTATTAATTTTAACTACTTTGAGGGAAATTTTTAAGTAATTACTAGTTGTGACAGATACGGGTGCGGAATGTGGGTTATAAATGTACAGATTTCCATTATCTATAATTTGATTAAATCAAAATTTTCCATCCCGCCCTACCTCCCCTAGATAGATTTTTTTTGATTGCACCACGAAAAAAAATCATTCGTGAGGGAGAGGGGTGGGGTCTTTGAAAATGCGAGAATCAAGTTAGATAATGGGAGTGTGACTATCAATATTTATAAATGTACAGATTCCCATTATCTATAATTTGATTAAATCAAAATTTTCCATCCCGCCCTACCTCCCCTAGATAGATTTTTTTTGATTGCACCACGAAAAAAAATCATTCGTGAGGGAGAGGGGTGGCGTCCTTGAAAATGCGAGAATCAAGTTAGATAATGGGAGTGTGACTATCAATATTTATAAATGTACAGATTTCCATTATCTATAATTTGATTAAATCAAAATTTTCCATCCCGCCTCACCTCCCCTAGATAGATTTTTTTTGATTTGACCAGGATGAAAAAATCATCCTCATATTTATCAAATTTTATATTTTCCAGATTTACAGCACATTGCGTTTATCTGAAGTACATAAAGGCAGGCAAGATGCCTGCTCCACAAGAGTTTTGCTAATTAAAGCTTAACTTTTTTGCGAGAAGTTTGAACTCTGTTGATAATTCTATTACCTACTACAAAAGAAACAAATAAAGATGCACCTAATGAAGACGAGAAATCAAAAGGAACAGCAGTGCTAGTTAGAGTTTGGTCAGAATTGCCAGTTGTGTCGATGAGATTTACAAAATTCCCACCATTAATTGTGAATGTACTGGTTACAAATTGTAGTCCCAATCCTTGACTAGTATCAACTTGCCCTAATGAATCAGTCAAAACCGCAGCTAGAGAATCATCTGCTTGGGTGTAAGTCTGACCATTGTAGACAAGAGAAATATTTAAGCCTTCGGGAACTGTTACATATTGATTTGCTGCCGCAGACGAGTCATAGGAGAAATTACCTGATAAATTATTACCTGACAAACTATAATTAAAGAGTAAAGCTTGCGCTGGTTTATTCTCTCCCGCGGCTAAGGTTAATATAGTTCCTGCCGCTAAAATTGCTAATTTCTTGAAGATAGAGTAATTCATGTTTTTCCTGCAATCAAAGAATTGGGCATCTATTAACAAAATCGGTTAAGAAAGCAGAGACTAGTATTACCAAAGCCTCTGCAATTAGTGAAAGTGGGGATTAATTAGTTAACTGAGGTAGTTAGTGCAGTTTTCATAGTTTGAAATATCTGAGTCTGATCCACTAATCCTCGAACACCAGGTATGGTATAAGTAGCATTTTTACTATCTGTAAATACTACATTTTGTCCTACATATCTAGTCAAGGTTGAGGAGTAAGCACCTTGGTAGTAAACAGGTACTGGTCTGCGACTATGGTTACCCCAAAGGTATTTTTGTGTAGAGTTTGAACCCCAAAAGTGACCAGCTTCGGTGGGATTGTGTTTATTGAAAGTGATATCCTTAGCGTTATAGCTCAAACCTCCGGATAGGATTGGATTCTGAGCAGTTAACTTAGAGGCGAAATCATTATTTAAAGTCAGATAATGGTCATGGTCAGCAGTGACAATTAGCAAGTTCTTAGTCCAACCACCATTGTTGTTAATCCAAGTGATGACTTTTTGCACGGCTTTGTCGAAGTCATTTACTGTACCAATTAGGTTGTCCATGTTGTTATCATGAGCAGCCCAGTCAATATCACCACCCTCAATCATCAGCCAAAAACCATCTGGGTCTTTACCCAAAACCGTTAAAGCCGCTTCCGACAACTCAGCCAAAGTAGGATTTTCATTTCTCTCTCTAGCAATGAAACTAGCATCAGTTTCACCAGCAGCAAGGGGGCGAACAGTGTCAGGAGTTGGACCAGAAGTTGGATTACCTGCTCCATCCAGAACAGGTACACACTCATTAGAGGAGGCAGTAATTAAATTACCTGAGGGACAAGTTGCAGTAGTTCCTGTCCTCACCACTGAACTATAAATTGTAAATTGCCCTAAACCAGTTAAGCTGTAATCTCCTTTAGAACTACTCACCGGAAGATTACCATCTTGACCACGAGCGCCATACAAACCAAACAACTTCCCACCATTATTGGGGTCGATAGTCGCAGCAGTATTTAGCAAAGTTTGAGTTGCATTAAGTCTACACGTTCTAAAAAGGTGTAGCCATAACGATTGTTGGTGTTGGGATTGGCTACAGAAGCGCTGGAACAAGCAGATGCATCACTGATAGCTGTTTTACCAGTCAAGTTCTTGTAAGAATCTGCTGTAATATACACGTAAGTACATGCTCTATATTGCTTGTATTAGCCTGATCCAAGGGATGTCCACCACCTAACAACACATTAGGCTGAAAGTTTAACAAGGTTTGCTGCAAAATGCTGTCTTGGTTAGCCTTGTTAGGATCATAAACACTGTCATACTTATTACGGCGATTGACGAAAGAAGCAGCTGCACCAGGAGTAGCATGGGTTACAGGTACAGATGTTACCAAACCTGTGGCTTTACCCTGTTGCTTGGCAATTTCGAGGATGGTTGTCAGTTTCCCTTCATAAACATCTACCCCCATGGCATTGTTATAGCTCTTGATGCCTGTATAGAGCGTGGTAGCAGTGTTAGCAGAATCAGGGTAACTATATTTGATGTAATCTTTATCGTAAGCACCAGGATTAGCAGGGGTGAGAGGAATCCAAGGAGTAGTCTCCACCCAGAGAGATGTCATAGCCTGTAATGTTTCCTGGTGCTGTACTATTACCATCTGAGCGAGTACCAGGATTCAGAGGACTAGACTGGAATGTAAAGCCTGGACGAATCGGACTTAAACCTGTAGTGGTGTTAGTTCCATCCAGAGCAGAATTGCCGGTTGAGTGGATTTGATTAACTGGTTGGCTGGGTGTACTATTCTGAATTGTGGTGCCATAAGTGGTTACTAATCCATATCCAGTCAGAGTTTGCATATTTAACCCTGAACCTTTACCAGCAGTGTAAAAAGACCCACTTTTGGCAACAGCACCAGCCCGGCCATATTCCAGCCCATACCATCACCAATCATCAAAATCACGTTAATCCCATTACCAGCTGCTAAGGCAGGCTCAATCACAGGATTATTAAATACCAGCATCATGGCAGAGAGGAAACTAGCCATAAAAAAGGCCAGGGGCCGCTTACACTTTCCGAAAAGCGAAATCATTGCAAGACCTCTTTAATGTTGATTGAATAGCTGTTAATAGGTAACTATTAATACAGAAATCAGAATTCAAAAATTAGTAAATTTAGAGAATTTTAGAGTAAAGCAGAACGATTTTCACAACTAGTATCTATTTGTTTGATCACTATTCTGAATTCTGACGGTTGTATTCTTATTGATAGAAGTTCTGCTCCTGATGAGAAGCAGCGAATTCTGAGATTGCTTGTACCGTGGGAACGGTGGGTTGATAGGCTGTAGCTGGTTGTTGGTGTGATGTGGCTATAGATAGTACAATAGCCGTAACTAAACCAGATATGAACCAAATTAAGGTATGTTTATACTGTTGCAGTAATGAAATCATTTGTAGTTCTCCTGTAGATAAGTAAAAATTTTGCTTGATATCAGATTCAGATTAAAACTGCTCCTAACTACTGATAGAAGTTAGGTTCATTTTCACTCAAGTAAGGTGTCTGCCGGGTTACTGGAGAATTAGTAGATGGGGATGTTGGTGGAGAAGTTCTGACAAAACCTAAAAGTATTTCTGTATTACCAAAATACTTGACCCAGGATTTAATTTGAGGGTCTTTTTGCCAGTTACTAGGAGAGACAGTGACTGATAATAGGGGAACTCGTTGTCCATAATTCTCCCCCATCACATTGACTGTCATCTCTGTCAGGTCAGAACTTGACTGAAAGCTTTGTTGAATAGTATTAGTGGCTAGGGCTTCAGCTGCTTGCATCAGATTTCGGAAGTTTTGGCTTTCCTGGGAGCTAATGGTCAAAGTTAATTGCTTCGTACTTGCCAATGCTGACAAGCTAAAACCTAAAGAGATGATTAGACTAGATAGTAAAATCTGTCCTAGCTGATTCCGATTCACCCACAGTAAACTATATAATTTCATCGGATTAGCTCCTGCAAGGAAGGAAATAATATTTTCTCAGCTTGTTGACGTTCCTCGCAGTCTGCTGCTGGTAAATTACAAACACAGGAAAGATTAGTTATATTTGTAACTTGTCCACGTAAACAATTAATACTTTGCACTACCAAATAAGCGGCAAAAAGTGCAATCATTGCCCCCACTGATAAACTAATTACACCATCAGCCCAAGTCCAATTTAACCAGATGACCGCGATCGCGAGAACTGCTCCCAATGAACTGAGTAAATCCGCTAGGAGATGCAGAAATACCCCTTTAATATTCAGGTCGTTATGGCTACATCCATGCAAGTAAAATACATTAAAGCTGTTAACTAACAGGCCCAGTAGCGCAGTCATTAACATCGGTAGCCCAAGAATTTCTGTAGTTGGGGACTGTAAACGAACTAGAGCTTCTTTGACAATCCAGCCAGCAATACAGGCCAAACCGATACCATTAATCAAAGCCGCTAGCACTTCTAATTAATATCGCTTCAAGATAGTTCTCTGGGATATCGATTGAGACAACCAAATTGCTAGTAGTGCTACACCCAAAGCGACCACATCGGAAAGAATATGTTCGGCATCTGCTAACAGAGACAAACTATTACTCCAAATTCCTGCACTCAATTCCACACAGAAGAAAATGCTCAATATAATTAAAGCCGTCCATAAAGCTTGCACTTTTCGCTGGACTGGATTTAATTGTATTGGGTATAGACTCCGAGATTGACTAGCATCAGTATTCAATTTTAATTTGCTAGTCAAATACTCCTGTGCTGCGAGCACCATGCTTGAATGCCTAAATTTATACATTATTTTTCTATTTTAACAGTATTTGCCTATGCCAAAGTTAACAATTTCAAAACTTAAGTTTAACCTTTGGTAAAACTATTCTCAAAACCAAATATGTTCTGGTTTTTTGACCGGAATTATAGGTTGACCATTGTTGTCAATTTTATATTCGTGAAACTTGACTGAGCTAAGTCTGTCTATATAGCAGGAGTCAGCAGTAAAACCCATTGCTGTATAGCTTTTTCCATAAAATATCTCATCCCACTGAAAAGCGCTATAAACTTGCTGATTTACTATATATCGAGTATTTCTATGAATGTAATCTTTAGTGAATCTACAATAATATCTTGCAAATCTTTAAGAATCTTCATCTTTTCGTTCTTACTAGGAATATTTTTGGTAACTGTGATTGCTAGTTGTTCATCAAATCAGCAAAAATTATTACATTGTATTTCATCGACTGAGCAAGGGACTGAGTTTCTGATTCAAATTCCCATTTCTAGCAGCAAACAGGTTAAAAAGGAACTGTAAACATTCTCATTTACTGATGAACATCATTCAACGTTTTACCAATTGGTTAGAAAATAGTGCTAGTACACCTGCTTTTGGTGGTTGGGTGTTATTAGGAATTACAATTTGTTTTTTTGGTGCTGCTATCAATACAATGGCTGGTTGGTTATATGTAATTAGTGGGGTCAGCTTTGCACTTTTATTTGTTTCTTTTATCTTACCACCGCGATCGCTTGCTGGTCTAGTTATAAGTCGTCGTCCCATTTCACCTGTATCCGCAGGAGATGAGTTGACTATCGAGTTAGAAATTCATAACCGCACCCAGCGTTCTATCACCTTACTAGAAGTTCAGGATATATTACCCATCATCTTCGGCGGAGTTGTCAAAAAACCCATCGAAGCCATCAACAACCAAGAAACTTTTCGTTGGGTATATTCCCACTCTACTTCCCGTCGAGGTGTTTATCGTTGGCAAACGGTAGAATTGCGTAGTGGCGCACCTTGGGGATTATTTTCCTCTCGGCGTCCGCACAACTGTCCTGCTAAGGCTATAGTTTATCCCACGGTGCTACCCTTAAGCATCTGTCCTTTGGTAGATGAAATGGGACAAGAAGATAGTCAGCGAGGAGATCCTAGAGGTAGACCCTGGCAAGCAGCTAGTAATGGATTAGTGCGATCGCTTGTCCCTACCGTCTAGGAGACCCTACACGTCTGATTCATTGGCGTAGCAGTGCTCGTTATGGAGAATTACGAGTCCGGGAGTTAGAAATAATTACCGGGGGAACAGAGATAATTATTGCTTTAGATAGTAGTACTCAATGGGAAGATGAGCAATTTGAACAAGCAGTCACAACTGCGGCTTCACTGTATTTTTATGCTCAACAGCTACAGTTGCAAGTACAGCTATGGACACCATCCACAGGTTTAGTCAAAGGCGATCGCCCAGTTTTGGAAACCTTAGCTGCAACCAATCCGCTGGAAGAGGAAAACACATCTCTACCAGAAAATTATCCCTTGATTTGGCTAACACAAAATTCTGGTAGTTTATCTTCCTTACCTTTAGGTAGTCGCTGGGTATTGTGGGAAAATATATCTTCATTACCAACTCCAGCCATAGTCAATCGAGATTATCCAGGGATAATCTTACAAAGTGAAGCCGAACTACAACTTCAATTGCAAAAACCGTTAAATAATTAAGTTAGGTTAAGTTAAGTTAATTTTTCTATCAAATATTACTCATGGTGATATGATGGGGGAAAAAATTAATTCCAATCCTGACAGGGGTAGACAAAGAAATAGAGAATTTAAACTCCCCTAAGCATTTATGTTATGGCTTCTAAGCCTTAAGTTTCTGCTTCAATTTTTGGTGAGGCTGAGGTACAATGCAAAGAAATATTTAAATTATGAGTGGCTCATCTAATGATCTCATCAGAAGTTAACACAAAGTCCAGCGATAAAAGCCTAGAGGCGATGCGGCATTTTTCCGAACAATACGCCAAACGTACCGAGACATACTTTTGCTCTGAACCTTCCGTGACAGCAGTTGTCATCGAAGGACTAGCTAAACACAAAGATGAACTAGGTGCGCCTTTGTGTCCTTGTCGTCATTATGAAGACAAAGAAGCTGAAGTGAATGCTGCATATTGGAACTGTCCT
This sequence comes from uncultured cyanobacterium, assembly GCA_963766435.1. Classification (GTDB taxonomy): domain Bacteria; phylum Cyanobacteriota; class Cyanobacteriia; order Cyanobacteriales; family Nostocaceae; genus CAVXZH01. The sequence goes on along the minus strand of CAVXZH010000005.1, from coordinate 448,333 downwards.
TGTGTACCAATGCGAGAACGTAAAGAATGTCACTGTATGCTGTTTCTCACCCCAGAAAATGAGTTTGCTGGAAAACAGCAAGAAATTTCTCTGGAAACAATTAAAGAAATTCGAGAAACGATGGGATGAGCGAAACCATGCCGCAAGGGTTTTGGCAAAGTGTAGAATTATTCAATGCTGGAGAGTTCTACGCTTGTCATGATATTTTAGAAGCTTTGTGGATTGAAGCCACTGAGCCGGATAAAAGCTTCTATCAGGGAATTCTACAAATCGCCGTTGCATTGTATCATTTGGAAAATTTAAATTGGCGAGGAGCAGTAATTTTACTTGGGGAAGGTAGTTATCGTCTGCGAAATTATCCAGAAAATTATGGTGATATTGATTTAGAAGAATTTTTAGATCAAAAGTATCGGATTATTAAAGATAATACAACAATTAGGACAAGAGAGAATTAGCGCTGGTGATTTAGGTGACATCCAGAGTTTATCCTTACCCAAGATTCAGAGGTGGTGATGGGGGGCAGAGGGGCAGAGGGGCAGAGGGGCAGAGGGGCAGAGGAGCAGAGGGGCAGAGGGGCAGAGGGGCAGAGGGGCAGAGGGGCAAAGAGAGGATTAAAATATCATCTCCCCAACTCCCCAACTCCCCAACTCCCGAACCCGGTATTCTCAAATGGAGCGGGAGAACTTTGTGTCTTTCATCCCGGTATGAGTATCAAATACAACTGCAATATTTCTAACCAAGAATCTACCAATGTCGGTAATCTGAATCTCATTGGTTGATAAACTCACTAGTCCATCAGCAACTAGAGGTTTTAGGTCTTCTAATTCTGAAGCAAAATATTCATCAAACTGAATCTGGTACTTGTGTTCAATGTCTAACTTATTGAGATGGAAATGGGACATAATAGACATGATTACATCTCTTCTAATGATGTCATCTTGATTCAGTTTCACACCTTTACTCGTGGGAATATTACCAGACATAACCGCTTGATAATAATCTTTTAACTGCTTATGGTTTTGAGCATAAGCATCTTCTAGCATACTAATAGATGTGGAACCAAACCCGAAAAGCTCTGTTTCTGCGTGGGTAGTGTAACCTTGGAAATTACGTTTGAGAGTCCCATTCCGTTGAGCGATTGCTAATTCGTCATTAATTTTAGCAAAATGATCCATACCAATAAATAAATATTGTTTGCTAGTTAATTCCTCAATAGTCATTTTCAGAATTTCTAGCTTTTCCTCTGCTCCGGGTAAAGCAGCTTGAGGAATATTTTTTTGTACTGGTTTAATCCAAGGTACATAAGCAAAATTAAAGACGACAATCCGATCAGGATCTAAAGCAATGGTTTTGTGGATTGTCTCACGGAAAGTCTGGAGGGTTTGATAAGGTAGACCATAAATTAAATCTACATTCACGCTGGTAAATTGAGCTTCCTTAATCCAACCCATCACATCAAAAAGCAATTCTTCTGGTTGAATACGATTTACCGCGACTTGTACTTCAGGGTTAAAATCTTGGATACCAAAACTAATGCGATTAAATCCCAACTCTCGTAAAGAGAAAATATAGTTTCTATCGACATAGCGGGGATTAATTTCAATGGAAATTTCTGCTTGTGGATCAATATTGAAAGTTTTCGGTAATATTTTTCCACAGAAATTCTACTTGGTCTATTTCCAAATAATTAGGAGTACCACCACCCCAATGAACTTGGAGCACTTTTCTATTTGGTGCAATCAAAGTTGTAGTATTTTTGATTTCCTGTACTATGTGTTCTAGGTAGGGACGGGCAATATTTTTATTATTGGAAATTACTGTATTACAACCACAGAAATAGCAAGCACTTTGACAAAAAGGAATATGGAAATACAAAGATAATGGTGTGTTGCGTTGATTGGAAGTGATGATGGCATTTTGGAAATCATCAGCGGTAAAAGTTTCGCTTAATTCTGTAGCGGGTGGATAACTCGTATATCGAGGAGCGCGAGTATCATATTTTTGAATCAGATCCAAATCAAACTTAACACCAGGTAATAGAAAAACCATCAAAACCTCCGATTAACTGTATGTAGGGAGTAGTAACAATTCAAAATTCAAAATTCAAAATTCAAAAATAAGAAATATTTGAATTTGTGAATTTTTTTTAGTGAGTTGGTAGCAAGGGAGTTTTGTAAGAAAATCAAATAGGATTCTTATGTAGTCATAATTTAGACAAAGAAACCTACTTTAGTTTTAAAATACTAGAATTCTCACTCACGAATAGAATTCGCAGCTACATAACAGGGATGAATGAGAAGTCAAACTTTTCGGTGGGAAGAAATCACCTTTGTTAATTACCAGAATTATCAGAGTGAGTGAGACTATCAAATAAACTTTGACCTAGAGATTTAATTAAAATTTCTTCTAACTCTTGAGCCATTTGTAAATTTAACTGGAAAGCTTGATTAGCTTCGATGACAATTTTCTCAGCCATTGCATCATCAATTTCCAAGGAATTCAATACCTGACGATAGTTGTCTTTAAAAGCATTTTTATCAGGAATTTGCTCAAAATGGTAGAAGGATGTACCTTCATAACCAGAAAGTTGTAAAGCTGATTGAGCAATTTTTTGTAACATTTGACCACCAGAAAGATCACCCATGTAGCGTGTGTAGGTATGACCTAGTAGCAAAGTTGGTTGATGAGCAGCAATTTCCCGAATGCGAGCAATATAAGTTTGAGATGCGGTGGAAGATGTAATTTTTTGTTTCCAGTTATCCCCATAATAAAATACCATATCTTTCTCTAAAAAAGCTTGGCGATTTAATTCTGGGAAAATATATCTTACCAATCACAGGATGCTCTCGGTAAGTTTGCAATTGCTGCTTCAAGTTCACTATAGATTTGATACAAATTAGCTAAAAATTGGGCAAAACAGTCTTTATCCACAACTCCTTGGATAAAACACTTCATAAATCCCACATTTTCTGCTGCTGTATGTGCTTGTTGTGTACCAACGCGGAGCTTGATGGCTAAATTACTACTCATAGGAAAATCGGCAAGAGGAACAGGGAATGGGCTACAGGAAATGGAATACAGGAAACAGGGAACTCTTAACAATATAGGAATCCGCTTTGAGTTTTGAACGTATTTGCGTAGAGAGGGAACAGGGAACAGGGAACGGGGAACAGGGAAAGAGTACGGAGTCTTGTTTAAAAATCAAGTAGGGTTCCTATATTTCCTATTTCCTATTTTGGATTTGGAAGTAAAAAATCCCACTTTTATAAATGTGATGTTTATTAGTGGGGAGTATAAATCCTCATTTAAAACCCAGCGTTATCTATTCCTTCTTTAATATTTTTATTTCCTCTAAAATTATTTAACTATTAATTTTTTGTATAGCTATATAGTTATCATATTTCTTTATATTTTCCCGGATATTCCCCTGCTAATCTATGACAAAACTTAATTTAAGTAGTGATTTTTGAATTAAAAAGCAAATTTGTAATACTCTTCCCGGTTCAGCATTTTCTGCTTGAGGTTATTTATGTAAGGATACATCTATCACGAATTAGGAGAATGTTTTTCAATAATTTAACTGATGTGTAATTATAAATATTTATGCTTAGATAAATCGTAAAGCATGAAATAGTCACAGGAGTCTTATGGTGAAGTCCTTAGAAACAAAACCAATCGAGTTAAGGAAATCAGGTATTAAAGCTCCTGTTCAGGAAACATTATTAACTCCACGCTTTTATACCACTGACTTTGAAGCTGTAGCGAAAATGGATTTTTCTGGCTATGAAGAAGAGTTAAGCGCAGTCATAGAAGAATTCAAGAGCTGACTATAACCGTCATCACTTTGTCCGTGATGATGAATTTAACCAATGTTGGGAACACATTGATGGAGATAAACGCCGGGCTTTTATTGACTTTTTAGAACGTTCCTGCACTTCGGAATTTTCGGGATTTCTGTTGTTTAAAGAGTTATCACGTCAACTCAAAAATCGTAACCCACTGTTGTCAGATGCATTTAATTTTCTAGCGAGAGATGAAGCTCGTCATGCTGGATTTTTGAATAAGTCCATGGCAGATTTTAACCTCTCCCTAGACTTAAGTTATTTGACCAAAAATCGCACTTATACATTTTTTCCCCCAGAGTGGGTTATTTATACAGTTTATCTGTCGGAGAAAATTGGTTACTGGCGTTATATCTTAGTGTTTCGTCATATGCAAGCTCATCCAGAATATCAAATTTATCCTTTGTTTCGAAAATTTGAGAGTTGGTGTCAGGATGAAAACCGACATGGAGATTTCTTTAAAGTACTATTGCGATCGCAGTCCCATTTATGGAATAATTGGAAAGCGAGGTTATGGATAAGATTCTTTTTGCTAACGGTGTTTGTTACCCACACCCTCACTGTATTTGAACGGGCAGATTTTTATACAGCCATTGGTATCCATCCCCGTAAATACAACAATGAAGTGATTGCAGAAACGAATAAAACCGCAGCTAGAGCATTTCCATTAATCTTAAATACAGAACACCCAGAATTTTTCTGGAGATTAGAACAATGTTCGGAAAATAACCTGAAACTGATGGAGATTAGCCAAAGCGATCGCCCGAAGATAGTAAAATTCTGCCAAAAAATCCCCCTCCTGGTCGGAATCTTCTGGCAAATGCTGAAACTCTACCTGATGAAACCCATTGATGCAGAATCCATTCGGGAAACAGTAAAATGATAGAGAGTCAGGAAAGAGAAACAATCAAATAACTCCCGACTATAAATCACCTTGGGGAATCTCTTGCCGGAATTCAATCACTAATTGCATAGTCTCCACTTCCAAATCGCGTAAATCCTGATTCAGATATACAGCACCTTGAGAACCAAACCAACGGTCAAAAATCGCGACATATTTAGGATTTTGACTGATAAACCCTTGCATAAACTTGACCAGAGAATAATTGACTGTATGTAGAAATTTAGAATTATTCTGTGGTGTCATACAAGCAATTCCCTCCCGTGAATAAGGACGTGGAGGTACAATGGCAAAAGCATCAGGATTTTGAACTTTTTGCAACCATCCCTCCAACAGAATACTGTCAGAAGCAAAAGCGTCAATTTTTCCCTGTTGTAAAGCCGCAAATCCTTCCGCTCTAGTTTTCAGATAGACCAGTTTAGCTTGTGGTTGTACCCGTTTAATTGCTTGTTCATTGGTAGTTTGAGCTAGGACACCGACCCGTTTACCAATTAAAGATTCAGGAGAACCCAAATTACTATCTTTTTTAATTAATAATTGGGTTCCAGTCACACCATAGCTAACGGAAAAATCAACTTTTTTATCTCGTTCCCAAGTGAAGCTGCTAGCATCACAAACAATATCTACTTTTCCGTTCAGGATTTTAGGGATTCTTTCGGCTGGATTGACTGCGACTAATTTTAATTGAATTTTCTTTCCTAATTCCTTTTCCAATTGTTGCTGAATAATCATCAGCATATCAACAGAATAACCAGTTAATTTACCTTGACTATCAGCGAAAGCAAAAGGTAAAGCATCTTTACTAGTACCAGCAGTTAGGACTCCTGTACGCGCTACTTTTTCCATCACTGTTTCTGCTGATGCTATTTGAGGCATCATTACTGGTAAAGTTAAAGCGAGGACAGCAGCGGCAATATTTTTATGAATTTTCATGTTATGAAGTTGAATATAGGTAAATAAGCTAGATAGATTTTTGAATTTATCAATATAGCTTCGGGGATAAGAAACATAAGAATTATCCCTATGGATGACACATAAATCAAATTTAGCAAAGATTCTTTACAATTGTATCAATTTATTTTGATTGAGTAGCTCACGCAGAAAATCAAAATATTATGGATAAATTTAAACATCGGAGCAAGTGATTTTTAGATCATCAAAATATTCTCTTCATCGATGGGCGATCGCTGAATAAAATTGCTTTACTATATAATTGGTTTGATGATTTGTAAATCCATAGCTAGTGGAAAATGGATTTGCGCTAAAAATGGATATTATTCACCCAGCATATCACCATCATATCACACAAAAGTCAAGATGGCTCAAATAACGTAAATTCGTTAAGCTATTGAGAATAGTGTCAATAATATTGAGAATTAAGCCAATTTTATTGCGAAAAAGTGGTAGGTGCGGAATTTTCGGGAAGTTAATATTTCTTTACATTCTCAGAGCACATCCCAAGTCTTTTTGGTAGAATGCACACAATCGCGTTATCCGATCATCCTTGAATTACCCCCCCTTAGAGGCTGTTTGAAAAGTCAGAATAAAGGTTAAAAATGTTACTATATTACAATACGGTTCGGTTAAGGAAGGAAGTAATATTGTCATCCTGACGGTCGGGAAGGATCTCGCAGGATTATTTACTGTCGCGTAGAATAACAAATTACACCTCCTCGTAACTTTTCAAACACCCCCTCTTAGCAAGGTGAGAGTTAGGGAGGGGTGATTTTAGTTTTCACCAACAACCTCTAGAAAATATATTTTTATGTCATACAGTGATTTCACCTTAGAAAAAATCAAACAAAGCTTTCAAATAAATACGATAGAAGCAACTGATATTTTTGCCAATATACCTGATTTAGAATGCAGCAATTTATTAAAAGAGATTATTCATTATAATTTACCAATCGCAATTGCCAGTAATAGTGAAAAAGCTCGTTCAGAAATGATTATTGCACCAATTTTACTGGAATTAAGACGACAATTAAAAGACCAGATAAATTTATTTTCTGGAGTAGAATTTAATATTGATGCTACTCAAGGTTTAAATGGAATCTGTGATTTTATCATTAGTCGTTCTTTAGAAAGACTGATCATCACAACTCCAGTAATTATTATTGTAGAAGCCAAAAAAGAAAATATTACTGCTGGTTTAGGACAATGTATAGCTGAGATGATAGCCGCGAGAATTTTTAATGAACGTTCCGGTCATGAGAATTTATCAATTTATGGAACTGTCACCACTGGAAGTATTTGGCAATTTCTGAAATTAACAGGAGCAGAAATTCAAATTGATTTAAGCGAATATTATCTTAAAGATATTAATAAGATTTTAGGAATTTTGGCTAGTGGTGCAAGTTAAAAAATTAATCGTGTCACTTTCCTCAGATTATGTAATTTGGATTCTCCGAGCTATCCACAACCAAGAGAAAAAAGGTGGTGATGGACGAGATACTGGCTTTCTAAAAATGTTTACGGATAGAGTAAATAAATATACTTTGAACGCTAGTTTTGTGTACAAAGTTCTACAATAGGAGAGTTTTCACTATTTTCTTCATTCCCACGACTATTTTTTGATAAAATATAAAAGTAGATTACGCAGTAAGAAAAACCATGTCCAATTCAGGGTTAAACCTATTTATTCCGATAGAGTTACTGTTTAACTCTTTAAATGGGCTAAATCTTTCGGAAAAACAACAAATTTTACATTTTCTGGATAACGTTATTGCCGAAGCTGAAGAAAATGAAGCAACTACCCAAGACATTCAGGTAATGAGTAAAGAATATACAAATATTAATCATAGTAAATTCACTCATGAAACCCTGGAAAATAATTTTACAGAGAAAGCTTTAGTTGACCTAAGAGAACAGTTGAAAGAAGGAGCTATTCAAAGAGCAGAACGTGATTTAGGATTAGCCGAAGAATGGTTTCAGTTGGAAGTAGAATCGTGTCAGATACAAGCCAAATAATTTATCCCCGACGTGGTGAAATCTACATAGTTAATTTTGACCCAACTATCGGTTCAGAAATTAAAAAAACACGACCAGCATTAATTTTACAAAATGATATTTCTAACCAGTATAGCCCTATAACTATAGTAGCTGCTCTTACTTCGCAATTTACAGAACATCTATATCCTACTGAAGTATTAATTAAAGTACAAGAAGGAGGTTTACAAGCTGATTCTGTTGTGTTGCTTAATCAAATTCGCTCTATCAATAAACAAAGATTAATTAGACGCTTGGGTATTTTAGAATTGATCACAATGGAGCAGGTAGATAGAGCAATTCAAATTAGCCTTGGTTTAATTAGCCTAATCTAAAAATTTGCGCTTGTACTATATTCTTATCACAACCTTAAAAAATATTTAGAGCTAATCTACTTGCTTAATGTTGTTCTGTCGTAGTTTAATATTATTTTAATGACAATATTTTCAAACTCTTTATTAATTTCTTCAATTTTCGGTAAATCCCTTTCTGGCAATTTTCTAAACTTATGAACAATTAAATTTCTAACTGCATATAAAGCTGAAGCTAAGTCTGGATTTTTTTCACCGTTAGATGCAATAAGTAAATCATTACAATATTCAAGTAGATTTATTTTACTATCTTTTTCCAAAGTTCCCTGTAAAGTAGATATTAATTTAGATATTCTTTGTTTTTCACTAGAAATAGATAATATTGACTCCTTAAGTTCATATGTATCTTTATTTGAATTAATCTTAAAATCCTCGATTAAATCTAAAACACTATGATCAAAAATTATTTGTATGATTAGTTCAATTACTTGGTAGAGAAGATAAAATCTAACTAAAGCATTTTCTTCAGTTTTTAATAAACGTGTAAAAAGTCTATGAAGATATTCTTCTCCTTCTAAATACTGGGAAATTTTCTGAATTATTAATTTCTTTCCACTAGGAGATTCAACATTAGCTCTAATTTTAATCTTTTTTAAATCCTCATTTGGTTGACAGTAGTAATAGCTATATGAATATAAAGAAATCAGATAATTATTAATATGGAAATTATCAATTTTTTGGATTTCAGAATTAGATAAAATCAGTATTATTATATCATTACCATAAAATTCTGTTAATCTATAACTTTCTTTCTGTTGGAGAGAGGGATGAAAAGTCTTATATTGTTCTTGATTCATTAGTAATTTTAAAAACACTACATATGCACACTTTAAAAAATGTTCATCATGTCCATACTGATGTTGATCTGACACAAGAGCTTGGATGGTAAATATCCAGCCAATTCTAGATTTATCTTTTTTTTCATGAACTTGGAAAATGTCATTTTCTCTATTCAAAACCCATGATTTAAATATAAATAATGAATAGTCTTCAGGTTTATAGTCAGGATCTGGAGTTAAAATATAATCAATATATAATTTAATATTATCAGTGGAATCAGAAAGCTCAAAGCAAAATTTTTTATCATCATTAGTACTTGGTGTAACTTTGGTTAGATAATAAATTCCATCTGAAATTTCATCTTTGATTTTGAGAGTCATATAAAAATCTTATTCATTTAATTTATATTTTTTGTAACCAGATTCTATTGATTCATCTATGGATAAAAATGAATCACTTTCAGAGCTAAATAATTCTCTAAATAAGTAATAAAAATATATTCTTTGAGAATTACCGATTCGCTTTGCTGTTTTACTAATATCATCTAATTTTAGAATTAATTCGTCAAGAAAATTATGGTCATTTTGGCTGAGTTTAATATTTGGAATACAATTATTTATATCATCGAATGAATTAATTAATTTCTTATCTTTCAAAAATCCCATCGCAGCACCAAAACCTGTCATTAATTGTGATTTACTGAAAATCTTATATACAGTAGAGCCAAAAGGCTTACCTGTAATCATAATTTCTTCTTCATTAAAACTCCAATCATCTGCTAATTTTTCTATTTTAAGAACACACTTGTTATATGTTTTCAGGTATTCTTGAAATAGACGGTAATCTTTATCTTCTAAAGCAAGTTTTTCTAAACCCTTGACATTTTCCAGTAAATCTCTTCTATCTAAAGTATTTTCATCTCTGAGAATATATGAGGTAAAACCATCAATTACATCACTAAATTTATATTGACCAATTTTATGGATACTCTCTTCATCCACTTCTCTAAGCAAGCGTATTCCTTGAATATTCTCATCAAGATAATTTGAATACAGTATTTCTATTTGATGTCTCACTGACATGGGTGATTGACCTGTATTAAGTGTCAACATCCTGTACAGAATACCTGTTTTATTAAGACCTAAATAAATTTCAAATCTTAATTTATGCTGATAGAAATCATTGAGGATATTTTGATTATTTCCTAATTTCAAATCTTCTTCTAAATCTAGTAACGAGTATGTTCTTTGTAATCCATCAATAATAATTAATTGCTCTCTATGCGTATCTATATAATTGATAATTTCATTATTATCATTAATGTTTATATTCTTCAATTTTTCATCACTAAGAGCCAAAACTAGAGGTGGTATAGTACATCCAATTTTTAAATCCTCTTTTAATAAATTATATATTAATGAATAGGATTTTAATCTTCTGCGTTGAAAAGGATTATTCTCTCTAATTATATTGGCTATTTCTAAATATTCCCGAATAGAAGTTTCTGTTAAAATATTTTGTGCTTTTATTCTATTGTCAAAAATTTTAGAAAGTATTTCCATGATACTCAGTAGTAGTTACTTCTCTAACCCTATGATAGCCTTAAATTGATGGATGATAACAAAAAAATATGTAAAGAAAAGTCAAGTAAATAGTTTCGCTGTTTCACTCCAATAAATATACGCCATAAAAATTGTCCAAATACTTTACTCGCGGTGACTTCAGCAGCTACTCGTTCAGCGAGATTGGCGATCGCGTCATAAAATTGCTTTACTATATAGTTGGTTTTATTATTTCTAAATCCATATCTAGTGGAAAATAGACTTGCGCCTTCCTTTTGCGTCTTTGCGCCTTTGCGTGAGACAAAAAAACGTGGTTCATCTACATGAAAATTGCTGTAATGACCAAAAAGAGAATAATGCATCAACAAAAGTGAAGTAAATATACACTGCCAAGAATATCTAACAGCGTATATTTACTAATATAAATTCAAACTTCTACTTTACTAAAGCGATCGCTCTCTTAACCAAAGTATCAGCACTCAAACCATTAAAAGCCATCAATTCACCCGGCACTAGCAGTAGTTTCCCCGCGCTTCCAAGCAAAAGTATCTCGCTGCACATTACTGCGTAACATGATAGGTTCCAACATCGCTGCTGCACCACCAGTCACACCAATTAAGGCATCTCCACCAAATAATGTGGCAAAATTTTCGTCTGACAAAAAACCACCATCAGGTTCAGAACAAGTATACCAAGCGGTATCATCAGGACGATATAAACGACGGGGATTGATAATAGAAACAATCTTCACCCCAATCCCTTCTGTTTCTAAAAATGCAGCCGCTTCAAACACAGGCATTAAAGTCATATCGCCAATCACTGCAAAGACAACTTGTCTTCTCCACCAGGAGTTTCATGCAATAACACCGCACCATCTTCCAATCCTTTTCTGAGTTTGAGCAAAAGTTGTTCTAATTGGTAAAGGTGACTTACTTGCAGTAATGACAATTCCTTTATTTTTAGTTGTCAATGCCCAATCATAACAAACCTGAATACTGTTAGCATCAGGGGGAAATAATGGAAATACATTTCCATTTCTCATCAATGCAGCAAAATAAGCTTCAATTTCCGGTCTTTGGTGTGTCCAACCGTTACGTCCTTGCTCTAATGCCCCGGCTGTAAATAAAGTAATAGTTGAGGGGGTTGGACGGCGCAATTCTGCCATTGCTTGAGTGACAGTTTGCCAAATTGGTAAACCATTAATGGCAAAAGATTCATAAGAACACCATAAGCTTCTCGCACCCATTAAGTGTTAAACCCGCAGCTAACCCTGCACAAGCATCTTCACTCAATGGTTCGTAAACCTGTCCATTGGGGCTTGATTATATAAATCATCGGTGGTGGGGTGAATGATTTTTAACGCTTGGTTAATATTAGCAATTCCTGAGGCTTCGTTACCATCTGCGTTGGTGACTAGGAAATTTTTATCTTTATTACCCACTATTCCCACTAATCTTCCCATTGCGGTTGTAGAAACTTGGGGAATGGCGCCGACTTTATATTCTTCTAAAGGTAATTCGCCTAAATCTGGTAAAGGTAATTCAAATTCTGTGACTACTGTTTTAGCCGCAGGCTCGACCCCCAGCGCGTTCGGCATTTGTGCGGACTAATTGCCAAGCTTCGGCTGATAAAGCGCGGGTTTGTAAGGCGCTGATAATGTGGGGTGCTTCTAAAGTATCTTTGGGATATAGGTTGTGAGATTTTGCCCCTTCAGCATGAACTCCCGCTCCTTTGAGTTGTTTAATGATGAATACGGTGAATTTACCGCTGAGTGCTGATTGTGCAGCTTTATCTACAGACAATAGTACTGCTTTGGTAAAGGCTAGACGTTGCTCAAAGGAAAAAACCGTACTATCGACGTATTCTCCTGGTTGGTTTTGATCATCAAATTCCTTGGCATCTACTAATATCACTTCGTCAAAACCGTTACCTTGCCAAAAGGCAATCATTTCCGCGTTGGTTTTTAACGAAACCATGCTGTGGTGTTCTTGACTGTAACCATTCCATACCAATACTGGTAAAAAATTGGTAACACAAGGATAAGCTGTGTGGAAATGAGCGATCGCACTAACAATATAAGGTTCTCCCAATCCACCATCCCCAACGGTAAAGGGGAATAATTTCTCCTGGTGCAACAGTGCTGCTGATAAAGCAAAATGCTGTCCTTGACCCAGAGGAACTGCTGGTGCCAGGATACCAGGGATAAAACCAGAAAGATGTCCCAACAAACCATGCTTTTCCCGGAAGCGATCGCGCAATTGTTGGACAGTGAAGATGCCCATGTCCTCTAAAGAACGGTCTAAGAACATGGCACTATAGAAACCGGGGGCATGATGTCCCACTTCGGTAATAATATTTTTATAACCCAGCATGACCAAAGATGCATAAGCTTCCGCTTGACTAGCAAATCCTCCAGGATGTCCAGATGCTTTACTGCCGGTGACTTGTAGCGTTAGATAGCGGAGAGCATCAGCAGCCAGTAAAGTTTGGTAAACGGCTGCGGGGTCACTGGGATTGGCGATCGCACCTTGTCCTGATTCTATCGCTGGTGTAATACCATAAGTTTCAAAATCTGGTAAGGTAGCGCCAAAATATTGAATTCCTTCACAAAAATCGGGAAGTGCAGAAGAAGCCTTTGGGTTGATTACTGTCATCCTGAGTACCTTATACAATGAAAAAGCTAGAGATGCTGGTTTAATTTAATAAAGATTTTACATCCTGGAGGTTGTAACGGTTTATTACTTTTTCGCAAGGTTACGATAAGCATCTCCAATCAATACCAAAGACAAAGGCAATTATTTATTCAGTTAGTTGAAGTTAGAAAAACCTATTTCACCAACCAGGAAAATTATGAATCTACCAAATTGAAGCACAAACTCCAGCATTTTTGCAGATGATTAATTGGGTGGTCAGACCGATGTCATTTTTGCAAGAATGTGTTAAACGTTATGGAAATATTTTCACGATCAGATTGCAAAAAGACATGCCGATGGTTTTAGTCAGTAACCCTGAAGCCTTACAACAGATTTTAACCAGTGATACCAAAGAATTAGAAGCTCCCGGTGAATTGAATAGTGTATTTAAATCTTTGTTGGGTAAAAATTCAGTAATTACTATTAGTGGAAGCGAACACCAGCGTCAACGCCAATTATTAATGCCTCCATTTCACGGAGAAAAAATGCGAGGCTATACTCAGATAATTAGCGATGTGAGCGAAGCAGTAATTAGTCAATACGAGATGGGAAAACCTTTTAGTATCCGCACTGCGACTCAAGCTATTACTTTGAAAGTGATTATGCAAGCGGTGTTTGGACTAAATCAAGGACAACGAGCTGAGAAATTAGTGCAAATTTTAGGAGAACTGTTAGAAAATAGCAGTTCTGTATTTAGAGTTTTCTTCCTTTATTTCCCCATTTTGCAAAGAGATTTTGGACTATTGAAGATGTGGAGTAAGATTGTCGATGTTCAAAATCAGGTTGACCAATTAATCTATGAGGAAATTGAAGAACGTCGAACACATCCAGATGCATCCCGTCATGATATTCTCAGTTTACTTATGTCTGCTAGGGATGAAGCTGGTGAACCCATGACCGATGTAGAATTGCGGGATGAATTAATGACTTTGTTGATAGCAGGTCATGAAACCACTGCAACAGCATTAGCTTGGGCTTTTTACTGGATTCATAAAACACCATCTGTCAGAGAAAAACTACTTCAAGAACTAGATGATTTAGGTAATAATCCAGATGCTAGTGCGGTTTTGAAATTACCTTATCTCAATGCTGTTTATGCGGAAACTTTACGAATTTGCCCAGTAGCGATGCTCACCTTTCCCAGAAGAGTAGTCACACCTATATCCATGAGTGGTTATGAACTTCAACCAGGTACAGTTGTCCTGGGTTCGATTTATTCAACTCATCATCGAGAAGATATCTATCCAGAACCTCAAAAATTTGGTTCTTCCGTACCTGTTATGCTAAATTATCAATTTGAAAGAGGGAACAGGGAACAGGGAACGGGGAACAGTGAAGATAGGAATAAGAAAATCAGGGAAAAGAGACTATTATTCCCACTTTTAACCATGATTGATGTTTCTTAATAAAAATTGAAATCCTTACTGGGCAAAGATTTCATGATTTTATTTATTTTCCCTGTTCCCTGTTCCCTGTTCCCTGTTCCCTGATTAATTAATGATTTAGCATAACAACTACCGAAGACCCAAAAATTTAGACCAGAACGGTTTTTAGAGAAGCAATTTTCCCCTTATGAATTTTTACCCTTTGGTGGTGGGACAAGAAGATGCATTGGTCTAGCATTTGCTCAATTAGAAATGAAACTTGCTCTAGCTAAAATTCTCTCTATGTGGGAATTAGAGTTAGTTAATGATGGTGAAGTTAAGCCAAAACGTCGGGGTTTGGTTACAGGTCACTAGTCGTCCTATTCAAATGATTGTGAAGAATCAGCGTTCAGTTAAATCTCTTATTTTAGAAACTATAGGAATCCGCTTTTAGTTTTGAACGAATTTGCGTAGAGAGGGAACAGGGAACAGGGAACGGGGAACAGGGAAAGAGTACGGAGTCTTGTTTAAAAATCAAGTAGGATTCCTATAGTATCTCAAAGCATAATTAAAGTCTATTCAATACGGTTCAGTTAACGCAAAACGTGATAGTACTCTGTCATTCTGAGCGAAGCGAAGAATCCCCCAAGATTCTTCGCTTCGCTCAGAATGACAATATTACTTCCTTTCTTAACACCAAGCGTATTACTTTATACTTTTTAATAATTCAAGTTAGTTGAAAAGTTGACTGTTATTTAAAACCTGTCAACAGTCAACCTAAATTCTGACTATATTTGTTAAATGCTTTTTCGTGTTCTTGTTTAATTTCATGAGCAAATTCTTTGGGACTGATAACCACAACATTAGCACCATATTGTAAAATTCGCTGTCGAAACCAAAACCAATAATCGACAATTGTTTCAATATCGCTAAATTTTCCATTTGGGTCACGGTAAAAAATATATTCATCTTTACGTCGAGGTTTGTAATTTGCTAAATCCCCGCTCATGCGAAATTTAACGTTTATCGTCGGAAAACCAGCAGAAAACCACCGCACCTGAGATGGTAACCAATATTCAGAATTCGGTCAATCCGAAAGATACGGTTTTGGTCAATATTTGGCCAATTTGGGAATCGGAATGATTTCCAATCGGGGATAAATCCAAACAAATAAAGTACACCATTATGTAGTCGTAATTCGGAACGGTCAACATCCCAAATACTTAATTTTCCTGGTGAACTTTGATAATGAATAGTGTAGCGATATTGTTGCTGAAAGCGTTCTTGAAGTTGACGAACAATAATATCTACTTTGTCTTCGCTGTAATCTACTGGAGGATTAAAGTCTACTTTAACATCAGGTGGCATATCCACTTCTTTCAGATTACCAATTCGCTTGATTTGACTTGCTTGTGCTGAAAATCCCATATCAGACAGGATATATGCTGCTCGTGCTAATGCTTCTCGTTGTTCCGTGGAGAGAATGACTGGGAAATTAGATTCTACTAGTTGATAGGGATGATGTGGTGCACTTTTAATTTCAATCCCGCAATCTCTGAGTTTGCGAATTGTGCGCGTCAGCTTTTGTGCTGTATCATCTGAAGATTTACCGTGGTCATCTAGAAAAGTATGTAGTAATTCCGCTAGTTCTTCTCGTTTGCGTGGTTTTTCTGCTAGTAACCTCAGTATTTCCAGGGTAAAAGCTATTTGATTATAGTTAGTTTTGGTTCTGGAAGACATATCAAGTATTATACTGTCCAAAAAGATTGTAATCAAAAAATGACTACAACTTTTTAAGAATAGGTATTATCCTGAGTTTTAGTCAGATACATAGACTAAAATGAAAATTCTTTTACATCCTCTCTACTCTGAACTGAATGCAGGGGTAGGTAACTGTCCACTTGGTTGTCAAAAAGAATGCCAAGTGCATCAACAAGCTCCTGACCTCAAACCTCCACCAGGTTATAACTGTCCTTTGTCATCTCACCAAGCAAAAACCTATGCTGCGGTAACTCAAGGAAATGCTGACATTATTTTCAATAAGTCTGCTACTGGAGATGGAAAATCTCTAGGTGCGACTTTACCAGGATTGCTTAATCCTAGTTTTCGCATTATGGGTTTATATCCAACCATTGAACTAGTTGAAGACCAAGGTAAGCAACAACAACATTATCACAGATTATTTGGGTTGGATGCTTCTGAGCGAATTGACCGTTTATTTGGGACTGAGTTAAGTCGTCGGGTCAAGGAAGCAGAGTTTAAAAGTAACAAGTTTCAAGAATTAATCCTTGCTATTGAGCAAAAGCCTCTTTTACAGACTACTCCTGATATTTTTCATTACATTACCCACTTTCAGTATCGAGATCCAGCTTATGGTAGTGATTTTCTACCTTTAGTTTTAGCAGCATGGCCTGATTTATGGGTGTTTGATGAGTTTCACATTTTTGGTTGTCACCAAGAAGCTGCGGTTTTAAATAGTATGACTCTTATCCGTCGGACTCAAGCAAATCAATCCCGTCCTAGAAGATTTTTATTTACTTCTGCAACTCCCAAACCAGATTTTATGGAACGGTTACATCAAACTGGTTTTCAGGTTGAATCTGTGGAAGGGGTCTATACAAATCAGAGTACCCCTGGTTATCGTCAAATTCTTCAACCTGTTGAGTTGGAGTTGGTGGAATTAAAGGATATGGATACACTCTCATGGTTGACTCAGATGGTTCCCGAAATTCAGGAGATTTTTGAGGTTGAGTCTCAAGGTAGAGGATTAATTATTGTCAATTCTGTCGTTAAGGCTGGTCAAGTAACTCGTTTATTAGATAGATTGTTGGTGGGGGTGAGTGTTAAAGAAATTAGTGGACGTATTGACCGTAATGAAAGATTGCAAATTCAAGCTGAGTTAGAAAATACTCACCAACCAGTTTTAGTGGTGGGTACATCTGCGGTTGATGTGGGTGTGGATTTTAAGATTCATTTGTTGATTTTTGAGGGTAGTGATTCGTCAACCGTTATCCAGCGTTTAGGACGTTTGGGAAGACATTCAGTTTTTTCTAAATATAAGGCTTTTATTTTGGTTCCTGGTCATACACCTTGGATTATGTCCCGGTTACAGGAAAAGCTCAATTCTGGTGAGAGTCTGGAACGTGGTCAATTAAGTGATGCGATCGCATATGCTTTTGACCCTCCCAAGGAATTTGACCAATATCGTCAACGTTGGGGTGCTTTACAAGCGGAGGGAATGTTTCAGCGCATCAGTCAGGAAAATCATAAAGTCAGTCAACAAGTGCGGGATTCCATGCGTGAGGACTTACAAAAAGTCTATCCCCAAAATCTAGAATCTCTTCCTAACCAATGGTTTTCTTTACAAAAAAATCCTGTTGGTAAAGCTATTCAAAAGGAACTTTTACGTTTTCGCGGTGGGTCAACTCTACAAGCTGCAATTTGGGATAATAATCGTTTCTACATTTATGATTTATTGAGGATTTTACCTTATGCAAAAATTGAGGTTATCGACCGAGATTTATTTTTGAATGCAGCATCTACTTATCATCATGGTGAAGAAGAATTTCCAGATGAATATCTGAGCATCTATCTTCGTATTCAAACTTGGGTGGATGAAAGATTTAATATCAGTTTACATTGCAATTGCCAAAGTAGTGAGTTGTCAGTTGGTGAACTTACCTTAGTGAAAAAATTGAGTTTAATCGGACATCCTCAATCTGATGTAATTAATTGCTTAAAACGTAAAGAAATACTCGCTTTTTTAGTTCCTGTCCGTAAAGATGCACTTACTAGTCATTGGGATGTGAGCAGAACTCTTAATCTCAGTCCTTTATTTGGTTTATATCGTCTTACTGATGGAGGTGAACAAGCTTATGCTTGTGCTTTCCATCAAGATGCATTACTACTAACAGCTTTAGGAGGAAGATTAAAAAAATTCTATCGTACCCGTTTTGAATCTTCAATTTTTTAGGTGAATTTGTATGACAACTCTTTTGCAAACTCTACTCCTGGAAACTTTACCAGCAAATCCAGACCCGATTCTCTATTCCTATATTCAGACTGTACTACCAGCACTAGAACGAGAATTTTCTCTCGCAACAGCATTAGGAGGTTCGGAAGCAGCACATTATCGAAATTTATGTAAAATTGGGGAAATAAAATATGCGAGGGAAAAAGCTCAAAAATGGTCACAAAATCCAGACCAAAGTTTAATGGTACACGTTCTCAATGCTTTGTTGACATCTCATAATTTAATTCCTTATTTGAGAAAAGATTTATCTTTATCAGATATCGAAAAAAGACTGCTTTATTTGGGGATAACTCTCCATGATTATGATAAACACTGTCGTAGTCAAGCCAAAAAACCTCCAGAGTCTTGGGATGTTCCTGCTATTCTAAAAGTCTGTCAAGAACTAGGGGAAAAACTTGATTTTGATTTATTTTGGTCAGATTGGCAAGAATATATTGTCGATATTGCTTTTTTAGCCCAGAATACTCAATTTAAACATGGAACTAATGGTATTTATGCAAACTGGCCTAAATTTAAAATTAATGATTCCCGTCGTTTGCAATTACCATTACGTCATCTTTTAGGATTTGGAGATATTGCTGTTCATTTCCAAGACCCAGGAAATGTTGATACTGACACCGGAGGAGATAGACTGCGCGACCATTTACGGTTTTTAGGTATTAACAAAAAGTTAGTTTATCACCGATTGCGAGATACATTAGGAATCTTGAGCAATGGTATTCATAATGCCACAATGAAGTTTACTAAAGAACTAGAATGGGAACCAATTTTGTTTTTTGCTCAAGGAGTGATTTATCTGGCACCACATAATTATGAAGTTCCTGAACGTGGAGAATTACAGGAGTTTATTTGGGAGCAATTAAGCAGGACTTTAAGCAGTAAGATGATGGGAGGAGAAATCGGATTTAAACGAGATGGCAAAGGACTCAAAGTTGCACCGCAAACCTTAGAATTATTTTCTGCATCTGAACTTATTCCAGAACTTCCCAATGTAATTACAACTCGTGTTAATAATACTAAAGACCCTGCAACTCCCAAACGTTTGGAAAAACTATCTTTAACGGAAGTTGAAAAAGCACTGCTCTACCCAGGTGCTGATATTCGTGCTGACCGCATTGCGGAATTCATCTTTTTAACTCAAAAAGAGTTTTTCCCCGATTCATGGGAATACATTAATTGGATGCTCAATACTTTAGAACTCCAAGGAAAAATTACCCCCGAACAAACACAAGTACAAGCAGGAGGAGTTAATTATGGTTGGTATCAAGCCGCAGCTTATTATGTTGCTAATCATGCAAATTTGAAACCTGAAGAAGTTTCGGAAAATATGACCAGATGGGCTGAAAATTTAGTCGATTGGGCTAAGGAAAACAACTTATTAGCTGAACATGAAAGTCCAATCCAGGAAATATTTGATCATTATTTAAGTCACTACTTAGAAATCAAAGGATGTGAAAGTGACAATCCATCATTTGCATCTGAGTTTGCAGTATATGAAGCTGCGAAAACCAAAGTTGCAAAACAACCAATTTGCTCTCTGAGTTCGGGAGAATTTCCCTCAGAAGACCAAATGGATTCTGTGGTTTTATTTAAACCCCAACAATATAGTAATAAAAATCCTTTAGGAGGAAGACAACTTAAACGAGGAATTTCCAAAATCTGGGGTTTGGAAATGCTATTACGTCAAGCTTTTTGGTCTGTTCCATCAGGGAAATTAGAAGAACAACAGCCAATATTTTTGTATATCTTTCCAGCTTATGTTTATTCTCCCCAAACTGCTAGTGCTATTAAATTACTAGTTAATAGTATCAAACAAATTAATCTTTGGGATGTTCGTAAACGATGGTTGGAAGAAGATATGAATCATAGTGCATTGCAATTAGTTGATTGGTTAATAGATGAAGTAAAATTAGGGCGTTTTCAGAAGGATAAATATTATTGAGCCGATTTACCGTTTATGGCTATGAGTTATACAACGACACGCGGAAAAACCTTGACTGATGCTTGGGTACAACCAGCTTTTTTGACTTTAGCATTACCAATATTATTAGGTGTTAAAGTCATTGCTACTAGTAGTTCTGTTCCTATATATAACAGTGATAGCGATTTTAAAGAATCAGCTATTTTGGATGCACCACCAGGATTTTGGAACTTACTCGGTTTATCTAATGCTCTGCGAATTCAAGATTTTTCGGAAGCAATCAAACGACTGTTAATAGCTTATAGTTTACATTTAGATACGCGCAGTTCTCCCCCTGATTCTAAATGGAGAGATTTGATTAAAACTGTGCGAGAGGTTAGCACTAATGTGCTGAACATTTTTAGTTTAGCAGAGGGAGGATTACGACGAGATAAGCGGGATAATCCCACAAATGAAGAAGTTAGACGTTATTGGCAATATGCTCAAATTTGGACAAGCAATGCAGCAAATGAACCAGATATTAATCACGATGGAGGAATACATCTCATGAAATTAATGGAAAAATTAGTCCGACAATATAGCACTTTTTATAAAGTGAAAACTCATGAGTCTAGTCACACAATATTACTACCAATATCTAAAGCTTTGGAAGTAATTTTGACGGCTCCACAACAAGTTGATTATGAGGATTTAATTTTTCAAGGAGCAGGACAACTGAAAGATGCTTTAGACAGACAGGAAATTTATAAACGTCCATTATTAATGGATAAATCTGTAGATTTTTCTACCCGGACTGCACAGGAATTAATAGCCATACATACTTTTATGAGTACCTGTGTTCATGAGTTATTTCTGCAACTATATCAAGGCAATCGCGCTTTATTACAAGAGAATCGCAACCGCATCAAATCTGGTGCAGAATTTACTTATCGTTGGTTAGCTTTACCAGAAAATTCATCCCCATCTCAATCATAAGGAGAAAATTATGTCAGTTTTAGAAACCTTAAAACCCCAATTTCAATCTGCATTTCCTCGATTAGCGACAGGGAAATATATTCACTTTATTATGGTACGTCACAGTCAGTCATTTCCCGTATTTCAAACTGATGGAATTCTCAATACTGCACGAACACAAGCAGGATTAATAAATCAAGATAAAATCAGCCGTTTGGTCATGTTCAAACGCAAACAAACCACTCCAGAACGATTAGCAGGACGGGAGTTATTACGCTCTTTAAATCTCACTAGTTCTGATGAAGCAAATAAAGATAAAAATTGTGAATATAATGGGGAAAAATCCTGTAAAAAATGCCCTGACTGCATCATTTACGGATTTGCTATTGGTGACAGTGGTTCAGAACGTTCTAAAGTCTATTCAGATTCAGCTTTTTCTCTGAGTGCTTATGAACAATCTCATCGTAGTTTTACCTTTAATGCTCCATTTGAAGGAGGAACTATGAGCGAAGCTGGAGAAATGCGTAGTAGCATTAATGAATTAGACCATGTGCTTCCAGAAGTAACATTTCCTACCGTAGAAACTCTTCGTGATACAACTTATGAAGGTTTTGTATATGTGCTGGGTAATTTGTTGCGTACCAAGCGTTATGGTGCTCAGGAGTCACGCACAGGAACAATGAAAAACTATATTGCGGGAATTACCTTTTGTGATGGGGAAATATTTAGTAATTTGCATTATACTCAAGCTCTTTATGATGCATTAAAGGGTGAGGTCAACATTTCCATAACCGATATTTTAAAGCAGGTGGAAATCGTGTCGAATACTTTACTCAATCAAGAACCCGTTCGGAAGACCAAAAGTATTTTTGGAGATGAATTAGTAACACTGTTGGATGAAGTCAATTCCATCTACCAAGATGAAACCAGTTTGACGGAAACCATAAATACACTATATGGACAAACCAAAGCTTATGCTGAATCGTTTGGTGCATTGAAGAAAAAGAAGTAAAAAAGGATTAAATAATTCACTCAAACTTCTTTGTGGAGCAGGCATCTTGCCTGCCATAATTAATACACAGGCTTTTTGTCCCGTTTTACCTAATCATTGCTATGGCACTTTATCATTGTACTCTAACATTACATGACAACGTTTTCTTTGCCACGAGGGAGATGGGAATTCTCTATGAAACTGAAAAATATCTTCACAATTGGGCATTAACTTTTGCTCTTTTTGGGATTGATTATATTCCTCAACCATATCGACTACAAGGAGAAGCTGCACAAAAACCTACATATTTAGATAGTAGTGCGGAACAAAATCTTCTGCATTTAAATCCATTAGGGATTTATAGCAATCCTTGACTATTCGTGAGAAAATACTTATAATGGCGATAGGCAATAATTACAACAAAAAAGTATAAAAATAACTATGTGGATGCGATCGCTAACAGAATTTATCGACAATACTAAAAACAAGCTTGAAATCCAGCGAGCAACAGCAGTGAAAATGTTATTGTCAGGATATACACATAAGGAAATAATGCCAATATTGGGAGTTTCTAGTGGATTTCTGAGTAAGTATAAGAAAGCATTTTTTCAGGATGGAATTGAAGGTTTAAAAGTCAAATATAAAGGAAGTCAAGGACTACTAAGTTCAGAACAGCATTTAGAAGTGATTCAATGGCTACAAAGCAAGAATAGTTGGACTTTAGACGAGTTAGAGTACTACATTGCTGATAAATATGAAGTGACATTTGAATCTAAACAGAGCTATTATAATTTGTTTAATGAAGCGGGTATTAGTTGGAAAAAAGCACAAACAAATAATCCAAAATATGATCCAGAATTAGTAGAATCAAAAAAAAAGAAATTTGTGTCCTCCTGGAAACGCAACGTCAAGAAATTGAATCTGGAGAACTAGTTGTATTCATGATTGACGAATGTCATTTAGTTTGGGGAGATGTATGTGGGTATATTTGGGGTAAAACTCAAGAACGAGTATCTATTCCAGTGGAAAATATCCGTTCTAGGCAAACTTATTTTGGTGCATTGGACTACAAAACCAAGGAATTTTTAACTTATTCTGCTAGTAAAGGGGACTCAGAAAACACAATTAATTTCTTAGAATATCTCCGCTCACAACGTCCGGAAGCAAAACTGTTAATTATCTGGGATGGTGCAGGTTATCATCGTTCAGGGCAAATTAAAGATTATTTAAATTCTTTGAATAATGGATTAGAAAAACAAGATTGGTTGATAACTTGTGAGCGATTTGCTCCAAATGCACCACAACAAAATCCGGTAGAAGATATTTGGTTACAAGCTAAAAGATTCATTCGAGAATTTCATTTTTTCTGTCGTTCTTTCTCTGTTGTCAAGGCTTTGTTTGATATTTCCATTAATGGTCAAATATTTGACTTCCCTAAACTCCATGAATATGGTGTTTTCTCATGAATGATTTAGGATTGCTATATGTGTTTCCGGCTCAACCAATTAGTTGGTCTTATCAAATTAATACTTTCAAAGCTGCACAAGTTGCTTATTATGGAAAATCCAAACAATTTGGTGATAAAGGGGCTGAAAAAAATTATCCCATTAATTATGGTCGAGCCAAAGAATTAGCCGTTGGTAGTTTATATCATACTTATGTGATTGCACCCGAAAATATAAACTTTCGGCGTTGGATACGTTTGGGAAAATGGGCTTCTAAAATCCATGTTCAAGTCATATCTATTCCTAATTCAGTCATGGAAGTCAAATCGGGAGAATATTCTTGTTTGCATCCGCTCAACCCCCTAGATTTGCCTAATCAGACTAAATTAATGTTATATAACCGTGTGGTTATGCCACCAGTTAGTTTAGTTAGTCAATCTCAGTTAAATGGTGAATATTGGGAAAACACCAATAAAAATAATGTTTGGGATAATTTTAAATCTCAATTACCAGAAATAGAATCTCGACAATTACCAGCAAAAATTCGTTTACCATTAGGAGCATCTTATGGAATCAGAAATATTATTCCCAGCACATAAATCCTCAACACTACATTCCATAGTGGTGGAACTTGCAGCAGCAGGTGTTGGAGATATACCCGCTACCTTATCGCGATCGCTTCATGCTTTAGTTCTCAAATGGCTAGCATTAGGTAATCCTAGCATCGCAGAAGCAGTCCATAATAGCCAAAATTCCCCGTTGAGTATTTCCGGTTTATTGGGTAATCGTCGTCCCACAGGTACACGAATGGGGGACTATTTTTATTTTCGCATTGGCATTTTAGACGCTAATTTAGTCGAACCTTTACTGCGTGGATTTGAGCAATGGGAAATTCAAAAACTGGTTTTAGCAGATTTTCCGTTTCTACTACGCAATATGTATGCTTTACCGGGAACACATCGACTAGCAGGTGCAGCAGATTACGGAATGCTATTAAACTCACCTCAAGTTTTGACAAATATGGAATTAAATTTTCTCTCCCCCACCAGCTTTAAACAAAATCAAGGGATTCAGACATTTCCTCTCCCAGAATTAGTATTCAATTCACTACATCGACGTTGGAATGCATTTGCACCAGAAGCATATCAACTACCATCAAGGGAATGGAATGCATTAGTAACAGCATACGACTTGAAAACCTATGCATTAAAAATGGAAGGTGGTGCAGAAATTGGTGCTCAAGGTTGGGTATGCTATCGCTTTAATGAACCAGAAACGGCAAAAATAGCCACAATCTTAGCCAATTTTGCCTTTTTTTCAGGAGTAGGTCGCAAAACCTCTATGGGTATGGGACAAACTCAGTTAAATATCACAACTCGCAATCCCCGACCCAGTTCTCCGCATGGGAAACCGAAACCATTCCAAAATAAAAATGCATGAATACACAATATTATCTACCGCTAGCTTACCTAAATGCTTGGGAATATTGCGATCGCCGTTTTTACCTAGAATATCAATTAGGAGAAACAGCAGATAACGAACATCTAGTTCTCGGTCGTCATTTACACCGCAACGTAGATGTAGAAGGTAAACATATTGAAGGTGACACCATCACCTATCGACACCAGTGGGTATGGTGCGAAAGACTACTTATCAATGGCATCATTGATGCCGTTGAAGAAAAAGATGGTCAACTCATTCCCTTGGAATATAAAAAAGGGAGAATGGCAAATCATTTAAACGACCACTTTCAATTGTGTGCTGCGGCATTGTGCTTAGAAGAACGCACAGGAAGGACAATTAAGCACGGTGAAATTTTCTATCACGCGAATCGACGTCGGGAAAAAGTAGACTTTACCCCTCTACTACGTCAAGCCACAGAACAAGCAATTCAAGCTGCTCATGCAGCCGTTGGAGGTGTAATGCCAGCACCCATTGAGCATCCTAAAAAATGTCGAGATTGTAGCTTGCTCAATATTTGCTTGCCCAAAGAAATCAAAAAATTACGTTTAGAGGAGTAATTATGTCAGTTTTGTATGTAACTCAACCTGATGCTGTTTTAAGCAAATCTGCTGAAGCATTTAAAGTAGCATTAAAACAAGAAGATGGTTCTTGGACAAAACATTCAGTAGCAGCACAAACCGTTGAACAAGTAGTTTTAATGGGAAATCCGCAGGTTACTGGTGATGCTTTAACGTATGCCTTAGAATTGGGAATGCCGATTCATTACCTTACGAGCTTCGGTAAATACTTGGGTTCAGCACTTCCTGGTTATTCTCGCAATGGTCAGTTGAGACTAGCACAGTTTGCCACATATTTTGACGAGAAAAAGAGATTGGAAATTGTCAAAATTATTGTGGCAGCTAAAATCCATAATCAACACGTTGTTTTATATCGTCACGAACAAAAAGATAATCTGCTCAAATCTCGGAAACAGCTAGTGAAAGAACAAAATACCATCGATGAAGTCAGAGGAGTGGAAGGTTTAGCAGCAAGAGAGTATTTTGAATGTTGGTCAGCAATGTTAAATGAGCAGTGGACATTTAATGGTAGAAATCGACGTCCTCCCACGGATGAGGTCAATGCTTTATTGGGCTTTGCTTATGGACTTTTGCAGGTACAGGTCACAGCAGCAGTACATATAGCAGGTTTAGATCCTTATATTGGCTATCTGCATGAAACTACTCGTGGTCAACCTGCGATGGTATTAGATTTGATGGAAGAATTCCGTGCCTTAATTGCGGATAGCTTAATTTTGTCAGTTTTGAGTCATAAAGAATTAAAACCAGATGATTTCACCGATAATTTGGGTGCTTATCGACTTTCCGAAAGTGGACGGAAAAAATTCCTCCAAGCTTGGGAGCGGAAAATGAATGATGAATTCAAGCATCCTACATTTGGTTATCGTTGTCATTATCGACGTGCGATTGAATTACAAGCTCGTTTGTTGAGTCGTCATTTACAGGAAGGCGTTGTTTATAAACCATTAACCCTGCGATGAGTACTTTATTTTACCTGGTGATTTATGATTTACCAGATAACAAAGCTGCAAATAAGCGACGGACAAAATTGCATAAACTGCTCTCTGGTTATGGGAAATGGACTCAATACAGTGTTTTTGAATGTTTTCTAACATCAATGCAGTTCACTAAATTGAAAGTAAAAATGGAGACATTGATTAAACCAGCAGAGGATTCAGTCCGGATTTACGTTTTGGATGCTGGTTCGGTCAAGAAAACTATTACCTATGGTTCTGAGCAACCTAGACAGGAAGAGACTATAATTCTATAATTATGAGGTCGGTTACAGGAAATTTTGACGGCTCAAAGCGTGGTCGAAAACCCTGGAGTCCCGACAAATGCCTCAGAACCTTGAAAAATCAATACTTTTGGGATTTTTATGTCTCTTCCTTTTACCATTCATGAAGGCTGGAATGGTACTTTGAAAACAGTCCCGTCAAAAGTGGCTGTGGGAAGTGTTCTATGACTGGGTTTCAGCTGGCGGGCTTTCAAATAAATGATTCCCGGTTACGGGATTGAAACAACAAGGGGCGAAGAAATCTACTTTTTGGCGAACATCTTTCAAATAAATGATTCCCGGTTACGGGATTGAAACATTAAAGATTATTTTTCCATCGGGTATTTATTCATCCTTTCAAATAAATGATTCCCGGTTACGGGATTGAAACGCTAATTACGTTGACTACTTAGAAAGTCATGGCTAGCTTTCAAATAAATGATTCCCGGTTACGGGATTGAAACACTAAGTGATTTTGACATAGATATGGGGTAAAAAAACTTTCAAATAAATGATTCCCGGTTACGGGATTGAAACCTGTAGCCACCGTTCCGCCTTGCCCCTGCTGGGTTCTTTCAAATAAATGATTCCCGGTTACGGGATTGAAACAATTTATACGACCTCTTTAAGGTTGCTGTGCCACCACCTTTCAAATAAATGATTCCCGGTTACGGGATTGAAACATGCAATGCAGCCCGGAATTACTATTCCAGGTGATTGGCTTTCAAATAAATGATTCCCGGTTACGGGATTGAAACACGACATTTGACAAGTCATTATTATCTAATTGATCTCTTTCAAATAAATGATTCCCGGTTACGGGATTGAAACAATGACATGACCAAGCAGGGGATAATAGTCATCGGCACTTTCAAATAAATGATTCCCGGTTACGGGATTGAAACTAAGCATTTTTGAATGTCTTTTTTCTGAGAATAAAACTTTCAAATAAATGATTCCCGGTTACGGGATTGAAACACCATCCAAGAGTATCGGATAGGCTTATTTTGTGTCTTTCAAATAAATGATTCCCGGTTACGGGATTGAAACCTTCTAAGCTCTCAATACCATTTGATAGAATGACCGTCTTTCAAATAAATGATTCCCGGTTACGGGATTGAAACGCCGATTTCTTCACATACGAGCAGATGTGCTTGAGGACTTTCAAATAAATGATTCCCGGTTACGGGATTGAAACAGCTATCTAATCCAGCTATTAGAAATTTGTCATTGTACTTTCAAATAAATGATTCCCGGTTACGGGATTGAAACATCCCCTCCTGACAGTCCTTGAGATAGACCCATTTTCTTTCAAATAAATGATTCCCGGTTACGGGATTGAAACAGCCTACTTCTGTATCTGCGTGTTTCATGTTTGCAGCTTTCAAATAAATGATTCCCGGTTACGGGATTGAAACAATGCTTGTCCTAGCTGAGATTTCCCTGTACCTGCTACTTTCAAATAAATGATTCCCGGTTACGGGATTGAAACATTTATCTCCCGGTTTACAAGATTTGATAGACCGATCCTTTCAAATAAATGATTCCCGGTTACGGGATTGAAACAAAAGACTTTCTGGACGAGTGAAAGCTGCTTACGGTACTTTCAAATAAATGATTCCCGGTTACGGGATTGAAACAAGAAATTTCTAGTAGTAGTAGCGAAACAATTGAGTACTTTCAAATAAATGATTCCCGGTTACGGGATTGAAACTTAGCTGATGCTGGGGAAATTGGAACGAAGCTCATCTACTTTCAAATAAATGATTCCCGGTTACGGGATTGAAACACAAAACAGGCGAAACTTACAGCCAGCAACTACCGTGGCTTTCAAATAAATGATTCCCGGTTACGGGATTGAAACGAGAAACCGACGCAGATTTAGCTGACCTCTTCGGTACTTTCAAATAAATGATTCCCGGTTACGGGATTGAAACAAACAACAATCTTAGGGAAGCAGCGGAACAATCGGCGCCTTTCAAATAAATGATTCCCGGTTACGGGATTGAAACTTCTTCTCTTTTTACCAGTTGCGGTGAAGTCACCAAAGCTTTCAAATAAATGATTCCCGGTTACGGGATTGAAACATTCTCAGTTGCAACAACAAATTAACCAGTTGCAGCACTTTCAAATAAATGATTCCCGGTTACGGGATTGAAACTTACCTATACCTGTGGCAACAAGGCGGCATCCTATACTTTCAAATAAATGATTCCCGGTTACGGGATTGAAACTTTTCACAGGATGGAGCGGCTCAACCAACGGATGAGCCGCTTTCAAATAAATGATTCCCGGTTACGGGATTGAAACATTTGATAAAAAAGCAAAATGCCCAACAACTTTAAACCTTTCAAATAAATGATTCCCGGTTACGGGATTGAAACCTCTATTTCACGTTCTATCGAAGCATCTTGGTTATCTTTCAAATAAATGATTCCCGGTTACGGGATTGAAACGACAATTAATCGCAAGGAAGGCTGATAACGGTAAACTTCTTTCAAATAAATGATTCCCGGTTACGGGATTGAAACAATTCGGATGCCGACCAATAGATGCTCCAATAAGTTCTTTCAAATAAATGATTCCCGGTTACGGGATTGAAACCAGCGGTTTGTTGGTCAACCCCCACCAGATGCTTTCAAATAAATGATTCCCGGTTACGGGATTGAAACAGAACCTTATTTATGTGGTTACTCATGTGCTTCCTCCTCTTTCAAATAAATGATTCCCGGTTACGGGATTGAAACCCACCACGGCAACGGCTGGTAAAACCACAATCTTGGCTTTCAAATAAATGATTCCCGGTTACGGGATTGAAACAAGCAAACGTAAGTCCCAAGCCACCCATCGAAATACGACTTTCAAATAAATGATTCCCGGTTACGGGATTGAAACTTCTGGGAATTGCCGCTCGCGCTGCGGGGACAACTGAACTTTCAAATAAATGATTCCCGGTCACGGGATTGAAACTACTAGCTGATGATTCAATAAACAAAAAAGATAGCTTTCAAATAAATGATTCCCGGTCACGGGATTGAAACAAGTCAGAGGAATTAGCAATTTACATCACTAATTTGTCTTTCAAATAAATGATTCCCGGTCACGGGATTGAAACAAGCCAGAGATAGGAACGCTGGCTGAATTGCTTGCCACTTTCAAATAAATGATTCCCGGTCACGGGATTGAAACAAAGCCTGCCCTAATTGAGACTTTCCTGTACTGTCACTTTACCCAAGTGATGGCAGTGGGGTGGAACCATAGGATGGCAGTAAATGAGACTTAAAGGATAAAGTGAGCGTTTTTAAAGCATAAAGTGGTGGGATATCAAACCTGAAATGCTGATTTTTTCGTTGTTTAAAATATGGAGCGATCACGTTCAAATCTCTTAAACAGTCATAGTAGTTAAGTTTTTCACTGCCGCCATTTTATGGTTTAAAAATCGCCACTTTATTCTTTAAGTCACAGTAAAAAACCTAGAAAGATTGATTATTGCGTTGTACCAAAGACGGAATTAATAAAGAGGTGGAAGCATGGGATGGCAGTAAGTAGAAAAATGGAACCATAGAAATGGCAGTAAGTATAAGCGGCTGATAAACAGAAAGAAAACCTTGATATAGCAATGGTTTTAAAGGGAATATCTGGATAAGTATTTGTGGGAATAAAACCATAAAACTTATAAATTTAAAGTGTAGATCGCCAATAGATTAGTACTAGAGTACTAATTAACTCTGATATGATGTTATTAAAATACTGTTTCCAACAATTTTTAATGATTTAATACCAGATATGTAAGCACCCTACAAAACGCTATTTTTCATCTGAGGCAAAGGATTGTAGGCGATCGCATTACCATTTTCTGGAACCATAACCGTGGCAGCAAGTAAAAGGAATTAGCAAATTAATGGTTTTTCACTCAAAATATTCATTTCAATAGAAGAATAAAACTAACGTATAAATTGCGTACAGATGTAGTAGTATTGACAGAAATCGAGTTTAGCACATAGTCTAAATTACTAAGCTTGTTAAGAAGCTAGTATCCAATATTTCAAAAACTACGGGCTGATCCATTTTATAAAATGGAATATAACCTATACGTTTGGGATATTATGGCCAATAACCAAGATTTTAAATTACACAAAATATCTTTTTTAGAATTTGTGTATAATATTTGATGTGTTCTGTGGTTTTATACTTTCTCTCCTATCTGGAAGCATACCGTGGCAGTGCCCTTGTGGAAGCATGCCGTGGCAGTTACTGCCATCTCATGGTTCAAGTCACATGTACCCGCCAACTTTCAAATAAATGATTCCCGGTCACGGGATTGAAACCTAAGAACTTCATTCAAAATACCACTTCCAATAATACTTTCAAATAAATGATTCCCGGTCACGGGATTGAAACATGTAAATGCAATCACAATTTCTATTAGGGAATCTGACTTTCAAATAAATGATTCCCGGTCACGGGATTGAAACATCATAAAACTGCGATCGCTCCAGTACGGATTTCTTCCTTTCAAATAAATGATTCCCGGTCACGGGATTGAAACTTTGAATCTGCTGTATTAGAACAGATTGAAGACCCTAACTTTCAAATAAATGATTCCCGGTCACGGGATTGAAACAGTACTTGGAAATCACCAATGGCAACCACTGTGCGGCTACTTTCAAATAAATGATTCCCGGTCACGGGATTGAAACAATGGAAAAGTGTAGGAGGAAGTTTCTTCAAGCTCACCTTTCAAATAAATGATTCCCGGTCACGGGATTGATAGCTGATATCCTCATAATTTAGACGGCAAATTTATTCGCTGTTGGCACTTCCTCCACTGTCTAAAAGCCAAGTGGTTCTCGTGCCATTCAGCGAGTTTTTTGTGGAAAAAGAAAGGAAAATTATTGCCACAATAACACTGATGGAATTTGCTCAGGTGCAATCAAGCGTAGCAACTGATATCCAATACCTGCTGTTCCCTGGAAGAAACTAGGATGAAATACAGTATTAGGTAAATTGGGAAATAAAGCATATGCACCTTTTTGCTGTTTTTGCTTAACTAACTTAGTCACCTGTTGATGTACAATTTCCTGTAAAGATGGCTGAGATAGTTTTACGGATGCAACCAGTAAAGTTTCTAGACGACCAAAATTTCCACAACAGAGATGATCAACTGGTTCTTGAAATCCATAATTTTGCGTTGTCTGTAATGCCGCAGTTATATCAAAATATATTGATTCTGTTTCATAAATAGATAAACTTCCTAATCTACTTAAACCAATACCAGCTGCACCATGACACCAATTAACTAGATATCCCGGTCTTTCTTTTCCCATACGGAAATCAGGCCAGTTTAATAACACTGAGGAAAATACACTTTTTTCATAAGCTATACCTTCAACAGACTGCGTCTAAATAATCTTGATTCTGAGTCACAGCATATAATTGTAACAGAGCATATACAATTCCTGCTGCTCCATGGGAAAAACCTGTTAATGGTGTTGATACTACTGTTTTCCAAGCACTAATCCCTGGCTCTAGATTAATTTTCTGATTCAGTAAATGGTCACCACAGAGAATAGCTTTATTTAAAATTTCCTGAGTTTGGGTTTGACGATATAAAGCTAGTAATCCCAAAATACAACCAGCTGCACCTGCCATAATATCTAACTGTTGGTCATGTTGCACAAGTTCTGGTGTAATTAATCTAGCAATTTTTTCAGCATCATTGAGCCATTCGGGTGCTTGGAGAAATTCGCTGATTTTAGATAAAACATAGATAATTGAACCTATTCCTGTACCTCCACCAATCCCAAAACGTTGGGCAAATCTGAGTTGAGTTTTGATATCATTAGTCTGGACAAATTTACAAATAGATAAAGTCGTACCTAATGCGATTTCCCGACATTGAGCATCTCCATTTATTTGCGCTAATGCGGCTAAGAATAAAGCCACACCACCACAACCATCATAAAAATTTTCCGCTAATGGTTGTAGTTGCAGTCTCTGGGCATTTTGAATATAGCCTAAACCGAGCCAGGTAACGCTACCATCTGTGCTGCGAATAGCTCTATTAATGATTTCTGTGGCAATTTCTTCTGCCTCATTTAGTAACTGTTCAGAAGTTAAAATTTTGTTGATATCATGATTATTGGTAATCTGCTGAGGAATAGATAAAGAGTCATTTTTAATTATTGGTTGGGATGCATTAGCATAAAAAGCTCCACGAATAATCGCAATTTGTTGGGATAAGTCGCTTTTATTAAGTCTTTTAAGTCGAGAGATTAACTGTTGATAACAAGATGATTGGAAGCAATCTGTGAGGGGTTTATCTACACCAGTAGTTAAAACGTCACTATCCGATATTAAACCAAAATAGGGAATATCAAGTTGAGCAATGCTTGTTGTTCGGCTTCAGCAATAGCCCAAGTATGAGGTGGTTGTTCAACTCCGAGAAATGCTACAGTGAAAGCATCTAAAGTCAGACTATAATTCACACCATTATGCAAAAGTTGAGGTGAAAAGGTTTTTTGTAAAATAGCACTGTAAATATGTGTAGCTCGAAAAATAAACCGCAATTTTTGAGATTGAAAAATTGTTAATATACTATGTTCTTGCAGTAAATAATCACGCTGAGACAGAAGAAACATATACATTTGTTCAAATCCCAGAACGATTGATTCTAAATAGTTAATCGGTGATAAGACTTCCTGGTTTAAAATAGCCGTATTTTTCCGAGATGGTAATGCTATTTTCTCATCAGCCAAATGCATATCATCAGTATTAATTAATTTCCACCGTTTTACAGGTGAAGGAGCTTGTTGAGGTTGAATATTACCTAAAGCACTAACATCAAAAGCAATCTGCTCATTTTGGCTAAAATCCCAACGAGGTAACATTCCCGTTCTTAAACAGGAATTCCATAACTGTTGACTCATCATCCATAAAACATCTGTATCTGATGGTGTATCATCCATCAACTTAGTTTCTGGATGCATCAGGGTTTCTATATCAATTAATACCGGGTATTCACTATTGGCAATCAAATTTTCACAATGAAAGTCGATACCTCCAAATGTATATAATATACATAAAAGCATTCCTATTCTTTGATAAAAATATTTGGCTTCTATTTCACTTTGGCAAGGTAGATGTTCCACAACTTCTACCCAACCATAATTTGTTTTATCCAGAATTTTTAAAGTTTTTAAATCTAAGAGTTTGCTTTCTTGATTACACCAAGTTAAAAATTCCTGAAATGCTCGTTCAATTCCTAAATTTTTAGGTTTATAAATTAATTGATTCCCATCAGCAAAAGTTAAAGCAATTACGGATCTTCCTTTTTGATGAGCATCGGACAAACCAGGATTGACTGCAATAACTTGTGGTGATGAAAAATTACCAATATTGAATATATTTTGAATCTCAGCCCCATCTTGATTTAAATGCTGAATAAATTCTCCTGTAGTTTCTACCCACATATCAACGGTAATAGCGACTAATTTAGCCAAAACTGGATAATTTGCAAAAAACGCTAGTAGTCCATCTTGCAATAAATTTTTAATGAATTTATGATAATAGTGTTGATTTTCTGTCCCAGAACTTTGACCCAGCATCCGACTGAGTAAGCTTTGACCTAAAGGACGAAAATGATTAAATTCCTGTTCTAATGTTTGTTCACAAATTTGGGATAATTTTTTTAACAAACTATATTCTAATGTCAAGTATGCTGGAGATGATAATAAACCTAAAGGTAAATCATTTAACTCAATTAAACGAAATTTTTCAGAATTATTTTTTTGCTCGTATTCTATTTTTTTGTTTTCGTCAAGATGCCGAAATAATTTGTAGCGAGCTAGATATAAGATACCTTGAAAAATATCTGCAAATGCTTGAGGTTCTGAATCTGGAAAACAAATTTCAGTTGCTGGAATAATTTGTGCTGCAACTGCTGTAATCTCAATAATATCATTTAATGTTTTTGCCCAATCAGGTAAATTTTGGGGGTCACGTAAACAAACCGACCCTAAATAAGGTTTGATTTTTTCTAGAGTCCATCCTTGCCATGATAATCGTTTTTGAAATTTATTTTCATCCCCTTGAGCAATCTTTTGACACCATTGCTCTAGAATGCGATCGCTAATTTCTGAGTCAGTATTTTGAGTTGTATCAATGATAAATCTATCATCCTGAAGACGTTCAAAAATAGTACTAGCTTGGGCAACAATTTGTGCTAATTGAGTTTGATGCAACATTTTTATTCACTCTCTTTTAAGTAGTTAGTGTGACCCGAAAACCAATATTACGAAATCTACCTCTAGGGCTTAAATGTGACCGAAAGGCAGAACGACAGTACTTGGGTGGAACATTCCATGCACCACCCCTAATCACACGAGAAGAATTACTAGGATGAGATTTATCATGATTTTCTTCCCAAACACTGCCATCTAGCGGTGCATTTTGGTAGTCATGATGCCAAGAGTCAGCACACCACTCATAAACATTACCATGCACATCAAATAAACCAAAAACATTAGCAGCTGAAAATTTGCCTACTACAGTTGTAGATTTACAAGAATCACCCACGCAACCAGCACCATATCCATAACTACTAAAATAGTTAGCGACACTAGGGGAGATAGTTTCACCAAAATGAAATGGTGTACTTGTCCCAGCGCGACATGCATATTCCCATTCACTTTCACTAGGAAGACGGTAGGATTTGCCGGTGAATGTAGATAAGCGATCGCAAAATTCCACCACATCAAACCAAGAAACTTGCTCGACGGGGAGATTATCTCCCGAAAAGAAGGATGGGTGAGGATTTAGTTCCTGATTAATGGGTGGTAGTTGAGCAACAGCAGACCATTGAGACTGGGTAATGGGATATTTACTTATATAAAAAGACTTGAGCTTAACTTGATGAAGTGTCATTCTTGAGGGTAGCGTTCCAGTTCATTCTCTGGTGAACCCATCTTAAAACTACCTGCGGGAATAGCTACCATGTCTAAAATTATAGAATTACTAATATATTCCCTCAGTCCTAAAACCTGACCTTGAACTCGACTAATTTCTTGCCCTTGGGGGTTAAGTGTGATCACGTCAACCGGATCTAATTGCGAAAGTTCTAAAAGGTTATATCTGTTCATGATAAAACTCTACTAGACTGTTAAATACTTACGGTCAATCTGACAATGTGCAAAGGCTAAGTAAGCTTTCGCCTCTAAAGGTTGCTGAGGATGATAAACTAATTTAATATGGTTGATGGTTCTCCAAATTACATTAGCACGATTACCTGGGAAGAAGAGATCGCTTAAATTAGTAAAGGATGGTGGATACTTTGGTTGAGAAAATCCCGGCCAAGTCCACAAAGCAGCTTTTTTTTCCTGGGTAGATAATCCTTGATCAACAAGATATTTAAACAAATTTTCCCAACTAGAATCTTGATGAGGTTGTGGGAATAAAAAGCATTCTAAACCAATTCTGGGATAAATAATTTCGCTGACATCAATAGATAATAGTATAGAATCTACCAATTCCGAGACATCTGCAATCAATGTTACTAGAGAATCTGTATCGGTAGCATACCCTAATTCCTGCAAGTAGGGTATAATTTCCTGGGGTGAGATGCCACCAATATTTACTCGCAAAGTCGCTGGTTTTCGAGATAGCATTGCTCCAATATGACGAATTTTTGCTCCTGCTGGTAAAGTATTTAAACAATGTTGAATATTCATCTCAAGTTTCGGAGAAATCTGATGACTAAATAGTTGATTAACAATTTTGAATAAATTATTTTCATTCAAAGTTGCTTCGGTTTTCAAACCCAAGAAAATGCAAGGAATAGGTACGTTGCCAGAATATTTATTGATATCAAATTCCAACCCAATTCGATTGATATTTGCGTACAAAAAAGAACTAGAATCAACCCAATTTTGTGATAAACTGTGGAGAATTTCCCAAGTAGTATGTCCGACAAAATTTGAGGGTAAATTCAGAATACTCCGGGGAAAAGTAACTTGAAAATCTACCTGGAATTGTTCAGCACCTAACCGACATTCTAATAAACCATATGGAAAAGAATCGGGTAAATTCTCGGCAAGTGTTTCCATTGCAGACAATGCTGAAGTAGAAATTAAGTCAGGGTGAAAATTTGGAGTAATAGCTGTGATCAAATCTTTCACGGCAATGAATAGGAAAATGAGATTTCGCTGATTGAGAAACTTTGGTGAGTAGAGTATTGACCTCACCAAAGTATTCTGTAAAAAGCTATAGCGTTTCCCCTGGAAGTCAGTTACACTTTAATCTGCAAAAGTGTTGATATACAGAATTTTGATGTACCTGATTAGTTAGGGAAAGGCTATAGTATGGATTTTTAAGTAAGTTTGATTATTGCTATGGAAAGTTAATAGTCCCAATCTGACAGATCAGAAATATTGCTATTTATGGCATGTAAGAAACAGTGCATGTACCACAAGTAATATAGCATCTATCTGGCTTCTGACCACCTGCAACTGCTTCTAGCTGTTCAGTGCTAAGTTCTTCTCCTCCGGGGTTGAGTTCTGCTTCTAATTCTTCGTCGGTTAACTCATAATTGTGGGACTTAGCGATTTGCTTAATTTGCGCTAAGAAATCTTTTTGATCAGATACAGCACGAAGATTAGCTTGAATTTCTGGGTTTGCGAGTACGAATTGCTTAAATTGCTCTACATTTTCACTAGACATATAATACTATCCTTGTGTTAAGTTGGTACTGGGAATTTAAAAAATGCTTGTTTCTGACAAGCTAAACTGGAAACAAACCACTACTTATTATACGTGAATCATGATATCTTAAGAAGAAATTAGCTTAAATGTAAATTAAATTTACATCAATAATGGCTATTGATTCAGCCATATATTCAAGCACAATTAAGTAAGAATCTTGATTCAGGTTTTAAGTAGGTTTTAATAAAGATTACAAAAATATAATTACAATCGCAATTGTTTATCGGGAATGTAATCTTTATTCACCAGCCTATTGATATAACATTATATTGGGTAAGTTTTATGCAAATATAGAATTTTTTTTTCGGAAAAAATCTGATTGAAGTAAACTTCCGAAAGAAACATCAAACATTTACTGGATCTGACTTTATTAAACGCGCATAATAACCATCTACTTGAGACATTTCCTGATGAGTTCCACGTTGTACTAATTCACCTTTTTCTAAAACAATGATTTCGTCACAGTCTCGGATGGTACTTAAGCGGTGAGCAATAATAATGGTTGAACAGCCCCGAAGTAATAAATTCCGGTCAATAATTTTTTCTGTCTCTGCATCTAAAGCACTAGTTGCTTCATCCATGACGAGAATAGCTGGGTCGTTAACTAAAGCCCGCGCAATTTCTAACCTTTGTCGTTGTCCACCACTCAAATTTGCAGCTCCTTCCAGTAAATTCCCCTCATATCCTCCGGGGAGAGCTTGAATCACTTCATGAATTGCTGCGTCCATACAAGCTTTGACTAATAAGGAATTGGAAACTGTATCATCCCACAGGGTCAGGTTATCCCGCACTGTACCCGCAAACAGAAAAATCTCCTGCTCTACCATTGCTAGGGAATTGGACAATACGGCTCTGGGAATTTTTTCTCTGGGAATACCATCAAAAAGTATCTCCCCTGACCAAGGTTGGTAAAGTCCCGCTACTAATTTAGCTACTGTTGATTTCCCAGAACCACTACCACCCACAAAAGCTACTCTTTGTCCTGGTTTCATCTGAAAACTCAGGTCTTTGATTAAGGGTTCATCTATTTGCGAATAGCCAAAGGTGACATTTCTTAACTCGACATAGCCTTTGAGTTGGAAGTAATCAGCATACTCTAATGCTGTTCCTGGTGGGGTATTTAGATTCTGGTCTTGCAAATGGGGGTCGGTGGGGTTCCGCAATGCGTCATCTAAACGATTTAAGTCCCCTTCTAGTTCTTGTAGGGTACTACCAAAGCTGACTAAGGAGTTAACTGGATTTTGAAAGCTTTCCATTAAACTTTGTAAGGCTATTAGCATACCAATGCTGAGGTGTCCTTCCATTACCCGTAAACCACCCACGGATAAAATTAATAAGGAAGTTAAACTAGAGAGAAATGGGGGTAAAATTCCTAAAATTTGATTGGTAATACCTAATTGTTGTTGACCATTCACAGATTTAGTATAGTACCCTGACCAACGAGAGAAAAAGTCCGATTCTAAAGCTGATGCTTTTAAGGTTTCTATGCTTTGTAATGCCGCAATTTCCGCTCCAGCGACTTTCCCTTGGTCTTGAATCATTCGCATATACATATCTTGACGCTGACGGGATATCCATTGCAAGGTAATAATATTTATGGTCGCAAAGCCAATGCCAATTACTGTTAGTACTCCATCATAGGCTAACATGACTAAGGCATAGAAAATTACCATGACAGCATCAATTATCGTTCTCGCTAACTGACCGGAAAGAACTCCGGCAACTTTATTGTTGATTCTCAGGCGATCGCTAATTTCTCCCGCAAATCTTTGAGCATAGAATCCCACTGGTAATCGAAGAATATGATTTAGGAATTGTCCAGACATTTGCACTGATAATTTAATATGCAGTTGTCGCAAAAACCTGCGCTGGAGTAAGGTTAATAATGTCTGTATAATCATGGTGATGGTCATCCCCAAAATTAATGGACGTAACCAATCAGTGCGATTTTCCACCAAGACATTATCTATAAATATTTGGCTAAATACTGGTAAAGCTAATCCGGGGATAACCAAAAATAATCCTGCTAATAAACCATAAATAATTGCTCCGGTAGACCCATGCAAGCGGTCTAAAAGTGCTAATATCAGACTTGGTTTCCGACCTCCGGCTTTAAATTCTGTGCCTGGTTCCATGACCAGGACAACTCCTGTATAAGCCTCATCAAATTCGATTAGTGATACTTTTCTGGTTCATGTAGCTGGGTCATTAATATAAACCCAATTTTTGGTAAATCCATCGACAACGATAAAATGATTAAAGTTCCAAAAAACAATGTAGGGTGGAGATAATTCTTGCAATTGTAATAACTGCTTTTTAAATCCTTTGGC
The DNA here is from genome assembly GCA_963766435.1 of uncultured cyanobacterium. Classification (GTDB taxonomy): domain Bacteria; phylum Cyanobacteriota; class Cyanobacteriia; order Cyanobacteriales; family Nostocaceae; genus CAVXZH01. The sequence continues at coordinate 408,103 of CAVXZH010000005.1, read as the reverse complement.
TTGCATTCCATAATTTCTAGCCGCTTTAACCATGTTAGAGGCTTTACTACCATCACGGGAAACGCCGCAATTTTCTCGTAGTTCTGCCAGAGGGACAATTTTACGATAATAAGCTAATATAATTCCTAAAGCGGCGGCTCCACATTCCACTGCTTCCATTTGCAACAGAGTCGGAGTTTTGACTGGAGCGGGAATTTTATGGTTTTTTTGTTTACCGGGTTCTGATTTTGGTGATTTTTCCATATTAATTAACACCAGTAAATTCTTTTAGAATCGGTAAAACATAAGTAATTGGTGCTTGCTCTGTCACCTTCACCTGGATACTAGTAGTAGTTCCAGCGGAGATATTTAATTCTCGTTCATTGAGAAGAAGACCATTTATAACCACTTAATGTCGATGAATCTAATCCCATTTCGGCACGAACTTCGATTTCTGCTCCCGTGGGTAACAATTTTGCGACTAAATCTGAATTACCAATCAGAGAACTTGCACCTTCTCTAGTCACAGATAGCGGAGAAACAGAAATAACTTTACCAACTATACCCCCAAACCGTTCTCGCTTGACCGAATCCGGGGTAACTTGGACTGTCATTCCCGGTTTAATTTGTTTACCGTCTTTAATCGCAAAGTAGGATACAGCCATCAGGGAAGTATTTTTACCACCTCTGTTCATGGTCGCAATCCGCGTTCCCGGATTCGCAATTTGTCCAGCAAAGGCAGTCACTTCTAATACACACCCACTATTGACGCTCAGAATTTGGCTATTGGTGCTGACTTGTTTTTCTAATTGGGCGATCGCTCGCTTTACCTCTTGAATTTGATTAAGTCTGGTATTAATAGACTCGATGTTTTCTTGGTCAAGACGTTTATTTCTAGTATCTAATTCTTGTAACTGTGTCTGAATATCACCTAATGAACTGAGATTTTGTAAATATCGCTGTTGTGCTTCAGTTTCATTCACATCTAACTGCTTGAGTTGCGCTTGTAAATCAGATACATTTTGTAGTCCTTGTCTATATTCTTGTTCCGCTTGTAAGACCGTATCTTTAGAAATAGCACCACTCCCTAACAGTTGCTGACGCTTTTGTAGTCTATCTTTATATATAGGAATCAATGTAATCGCATCATTGAGCCGTTGCTGAATACTAATGCGTTGCTGTTTAATAGCATTTAAACCTTTTTCATAAAATGCTGGGGTGAGAGATTGAGTATCCTGAAAACGTTTGTTTAAACTAGCTTTAGAAGAGGATATTGCTGATTTCTCTGTGGTGATGCGTTGTTGCTGGATGATTCGGACACCCTGAGCTTGAATTTGTAATTCTGACAATTTAGACCGTTGTAATAGTAATTGCTGCTTGAGTTCGATAGGTTCAATGGTGGCTAGGACTTGACCTTTTTCTACACATTCACCTGGTTTAATATTGACACTTTTCAATTGTCCGGAGATTGGTGATTCAAAACTCATGACCCGATAAGGTCTAATCAGTACTCCCTTTCCCGCTACCGTAATGGGAATCCGGCCAAAAATACTCCAAATTAAACCGATTATAACTAAACCGCCTAGTGTTGCCAAGGCAATCCAATCCTTGGGACTGACTATCTGCATCAGGCTGGTCTACTTTTTCTGGGGATGATAATCGGTCTAGTGATTCTTTGCGAAAAATACTGTCTTTTTTCTCAAGCATGAATTTTATTTCCTACAACCTACTCCCTTGATAACCGTTTTATCATCCAATCAAATCTAGCACCAGCTAAAGCGGTATTATCTAATATATCTAAATTCAGTTCATCTTCAACTTCAATATCTTCAGCGAGAAGTTGATTAATTTCGGAAGTGACCTGACTAAAACCACGTCGAAATAACCTATCTCGCAAACGGTCAACCAAAACTATGGCTATTGCTTGATAAAACCGAGAAGCAAATCCGGAATCTTGGTTTAATTTCGCCGCCAGAACGGGTTGATATATAGCTAATAATATAGAATTATCAATAGCTTTCACGGTTGCTGATGCAATTCCAGTTTCCACAAAAGATATTTCTCCTAAAATTTCCCCTTTTACAGATTTAGCAATTTCTTTTGGTGCGTATTCTCCTAATTGTGTGGAAATGTAAATTCCTAATGTCCCATCTAGCACAATATAAACAGCCTCAACCTGTTGTCCTTCCTCAATTAATACAGTACCTGGACTCACCTTTTTCTTCATCCCATGAGCAATCAACCAATCAATATCACTATCATTAAGAATTGCAAATACAAATAGGACTTTTCGTAAAGGTTGATCAACAATGATTTGGGTTTTGGCTAGTAAATCAGAAAGTTTCCGTAACTGTTGTGATAGCAACACTGATAACATCTGATAAAAATTAGCTGCAAAAACTGGATCTTGCTTCAGTTTATTCAGCAACAGAGTTTTGGGTAATGCTAATAACTGTGAATTTTCTACAGCCACAATAGTAGTAGCAGGAGGACGATTATTGATAAACGCTAAACATCCCAACATTTCTCCGGGAAAAATCCGTTTGAATTTCTTGCTCATCTGCTTTATCCCCAACCTGTGAAACAAAAGCTTTTAAACTCCCTTTCAGCAAAATAGCTAGTGTATCAGTAACTTCTTGTTTCTCTTGAATAATCAATGTACCAGCAGGATAGTCCATTAATTTTCCTGTACTGAGTATCCAATCAATATCGTGACCTCGAAAGCTGGTAAAGTGGGAAAACTTGGTAAGCATATGGATAAGGGAGTAATTAGTAGTGAGTAATTAGTAGTGAGTAGGGAACAGACAAGAGGAAAAACTCTTCTCTACTCTTGATAGTCATGAGCTAAACTTGACAGATAGCCACATTCTACTTAGTATTATAAGTTAAATTGGTACTCGATGATTTAGTTTAGTATCAGGGTGTAAATCCCCATCACTAAACTCTCTGCAATTTTGAATTTTGAATTTTGAATTTTGAATTAAATATGCTGTTGATTAAAAACGCTCTATCTCTAACGATGTCAATGTTGATAAGTTTACCAGGATTAGCTGAATCTAAGTCTAATCTGGTGATGGCATCTTTACCACAAATTCCCTGGAAAATTAGTCAGCGTTTTACACCCATCAATCGGGGTACACTCTCAACCACAACTGGAGGAGGAACCCGTGGTGTTTGTGAAGCAGATAGTGAACAGAAGCTGATTTCTTTAATCCCTAAAGATAATATAGGCTCAACCCTGAGTGGACGACCAACATTTTATTGGTTTGTGTCTACCTCTCAGGCTAAGACTGTGGAGTTTGCTATTTTAGATGAAGATAAGAAACTTTTCTACAAAACCACTTTTGCACTCCCCCCGACATCAGGAATTATTGGCTTTTCCTTACCAAAAGAAGCACCAGAGTTAAAGCTAGGTCAACCATACCGATGGTATATGGCGATCGCTTGTAATCCTGGTGTCACAGAAGACCAATTGTTTTCTGAGGGTTTGGTAGAACGGATGACATTAAGTTCCAAATTGGCTAAGGAAATCAAGTATGCTAAACCTGAGCAATTATCCACAGTCTACGCTAAACATGGTATTTGGCATGAAACTTTAACTACCTTAGTCAAGCGACGTTGTACTCAGCCCACTAGACCAACAGTTGTGGATGATTGGCAACAATTATTACAGTCGGTAGATTTAGAAAATTTGGTTGATGTACCATTGGTAAATATCTGTAAACCTAAAACCAGGTAAATTTCTTAATCTCTTATGTATGAGTGATTCTAAATTATTAGTTACAGGTAATGAGTCCATCAACTTTGGTCAACCAGAAATTATTTGGTATATTGAATCAGGTGCGATCGCCCTGTTTGCAGTGCCACATCAAGCCGGAATAGATGGTTCTCGTCGTTATCTGTTTACAGTGAAACCAGGAGCAGCACTATTTGCTATCGATAAAAATATCAATAGTCAGGTTAACGGCTATAAAATCCTGGCTATCTCGATGGAAGAAACTGTACTTTTAGCCATCAAGCCCCAAGAACATCAACAAAATCCCACAGTCAATTTATTAGAACTGGTAAATAATTGGTGTGAACATATTTCTAGAATATGTAATCATGATTTAGTGATTCCCCCACTCTTGAGAAAAAGTGAGGAAATTCCCAATTGGGAAAATATACAAATTGCTCTAGATGAATTTCATAGTCATTTTCTAGTCCATATTGCTCGATTAGAACAAGAGAAACGAGTCTGACAAACTGACTCAATTCCAAGCTAGAGCTAAACTCAATCAGCAGGTAACAGTTGGTGCATTAGGTGAATTAGCATCAGTACTGAAGCCGAAACAAGCTGAATTAATGCAAGAAGGAACAGCATTATTAATTGCCGCAGGGGCTGTAGGTAGAGTACTAGGAATTAAAATTAATGCCCCCGCACGTTCCGAAGATTTGCAACGATTGAAAGAACCCCTAGAAGCTATTACTCGTGCTTCCCGAATTCGCATCCGTCGAGTTTTATTAAATGACCAATGGTGGAAAAAAGACACAGGCCCTCTATTAGGGTACATGAATGGTGATAATCGTCCAGTTGCCATATTACCAACAACTAGAGGAAAATATGAAATCTTTGACCCAGAAAACCATACTCGTCTTCCCGTCAATGATGATACGACCAGATTTTTGGCTCCCACAGCCTATATGTTTTATCGTCCCTTACCAGATAAATATTTAAAAGCCCTAGATTTACTCAAATTTGCCTTTCAAGGACAGTCTAGAGAAGTAATAATTATTCTACTAACAGGTATTGCTGCTTCCCTGTTGGGAATGTTAACCCCTCAAGCAACTGCGATTGTCATTGATTCAGCCATTCCCGATGCTGACCGAGGATTACTACTACAAATTGCCTTAAGTTTATTAGCAAGTAGCTTTGGAGCGACAATTTTTCAACTTGCTCAAGGTTTTGCTAGCCTCAGATTAGAAAGTAAAGCCAGTGCTACAACCCAAGCAGCAATCTGGGACAGATTATTAAATCTAAAAGTATCTTTTTTTCGTGAATATTCCATAGGGGATTTGCAATCCCGTGTTTCCGCGATTATCCAAATTCGTCAGAAACTCAACGACGCAGTATTGCGGACACTTTTTACCAGTTTCTTCTCCCTGCTCAACTTAGGACTATTATTTTTCTATAACTCTTTATTAGCTTTAGTAGCCATAGGAGTTGCACTCATAACAGTTATTATTACCACTGTTTCTGGTATACTTACCCGTCAAAAAATACGTCCTCTGGAACAAATAGAAGGAGATATTTTTGGACTCACAGTACAGATGATTGGTGGAGTGTCTAAACTCCGTGTGACTGGTGCAGAAAATCGTGCTTTTGCTCATTGGGCAAAAAAATATAGTCAACAGTTGAAACTTAAACTTAGTTCCGAAGTGATTGAGGATGCACTGGCAATATTTAATACTATGTTGCCCACCATTAGCTCCATGATTATCTTTTGTCTAGCAGTATTCTCCATGTCCCAAACTCCATCCTCCACGGCTCCCCTATCTACAGGTACATTCCTAGCTTTTAACACCGCCTTTGGTATCTTTATTAGTGGAGCAACCAAGCTAAGTAATACTCTGGTGAATCTCCTAGAAATTAGTATTTTTTGGGAACGTATGCAACCCATTCTGGATGCTAAACCGGAAATTGACCTCAGCAAAACCGACCCAGGAAGGTTAACCGGACAAGTCAAAATTGAGCATGTCACCTTTCGTTACCAACAAAAGGGGGTTTTAAACTTAGATGATGTCACAATTCAAGCCGAACCAGGAGAATTTATTGCTTTAGTCGGTCCTTCTGGAAGTGGAAAATCGACAATTATTCGCTTGTTATTAGGATTTGAAACTCCAGAAAATGGTTCTATCTATTATGATGGACAGGATATATCCGGGTTAGATATATCCGCAGTGCGTCGTCAAATTGGAGTGGTTTTGCAGAATGGTCGGATTAATAGCGCTTCAATTTTTGACAACATTGCCAGTGGTGCATTAGTAACAATGGATGAAACTTGGGAAGCAGCAAATCGAGCTGGATTTGCGGATGATATTCAATCTATGCCGATGGGAATGCACACAGTTATTTCTGAAGGTGGTTCCAATCTCTCTGGTGGACAAAGACAACGGTTATTAATTGCCCGTGCTTTAGTTCTCAAACCCCGAATTCTGATTTTTGATGAAGCAACTAGTGCATTAGACAACCGTACCCAAGCGATAGTGAGTCAAAGTTTAGATGAATTAAGAGTAACTAGGATTGTGATTGCTCATCGTCTGAGTACCATTCGCAACGCTGACCAAATTTATGTGATTGATGCAGGTCGGATTGTACAACAGGGTAACTTTGAGGAATTAACCAATCAGCAAGGTTTATTTGCTGCTCTCATGGCCCGACAAATGGGGTAAAAACCTTTCGTGTCGCTTCCCTCTCAGCCCTAAAGGGACTGAGTTTCCCGCATACCGGGTATTTCTATGACACCTATCAAGATTTTTTCTCGCGTCAATTTGTGCAAGAATCTTTAATAGAATATCAAATTAAACTTTTGATTTTTAATTCATTAACTGAGGAGTTAGTTTCATGGAAGGAATAAATTACTCTCAAATTATTCAAGAGATTTTAAATAGACATTCCATTAATGATACTGCTAATGGGACAGAAATAGAATTAATTTTTGACATAAAAAATCATCATTATCAAGTTTTAAATATTGGTTGGAAAGAACAACGCAGAGTTTTTGGTGTGATTATTCACGTTGATATCAAAGATAACAAAATTTGGGTACAACGAGATGGGACAGAAATTGGTGTCGCTAACGAATTAATGGCTGCTGGTGTACCTAAAGAAAATATTGTTTTAGGATTTCATGCACCTTATAAACGTCAGTTTAACGGTTTTGCTCTTGGTTAGAGGTCTATTTTGAATTTTGAATTATTTCCCTCCCATTGGTCAACGAGTTACACCTAATTGATTTTGCAATTTTAACTCTCTCCAAAGTTCGGAACCTGTCATCTCACCTTGTAAGAGTTGTTGATAGCAATGGATTGTTTTGACAACTTGCTCTGCTGTCTCGTTGACAAATTCAATGCGGAAATTCTGCAAACCCAACTCCATTAAACGTTGTACATATTCGGCTCCCGTTTGAGCAGTGCCATTAAATACAGTGTTTCGACAACCTGCATCGGCTTTCAGAACATGTTCTGTCCCAACTCTATCTCTTAATTTTACTTCTTGTTTTTCACAAGGTCTTCCACAGTTGGTGTAATCTGTTCCCGAAGAAAGAAAGGCACAAAAAACGCAGTGTTCCATATGGAACATAGGCATATGTTGATGAATTGTCACTTCTAACCATTGACCAGGATAATGAGTCAGCAAACTTTCCAATTGGACAATATTTAAATCGTAGGATGCTGTTAAACGTTCTAAACCAAATTTTTGTTGTAAATAATCTGCTGTTAAGGGGTTAGCAACGTTAAGAGAGAAATCACCAATACAAGCATCCTCTGCAAAAAATTGTAATTGATCATAGTTCCGCACTAAATACCCATCAGCTTGAGAGTCCCGCACTTGCTGCAAAATCCAGTTCTCTCCGGGTTTAGTAATGCGCGGTGGTGCTACCCAAATTTTAGTAGATGGTGAATTTTGACGGACTATTTTTACCGCTTGCTTATAAGCACGCACGTCTTCTAATTCGCAGTAAACTGTGGAAATTTCGGTTTTTAGTGCTGCTTCCAGTTGTGGAAGACTTCGCACTAATACAATTAAAGCTGGAGTTATGGGAACCGGAGGAGACTTGATGGGTAGTAAGTCCAGATAAGAAACATCATGACGCAATTCCCACAGTTTAGGTTGACTTCGTAATGCTTCTAATTGGGTGACAATTTCCCGACGCATCCGGTTTAACTCACTGACAGGTAACATGGCTGAACATTTCAGGTGATTGGTCAAATTTCCCAAATAGAAAGGAGTATTCCCCAGACGACCCAATTGTGCTTCTAGTTTTTCTGTGGTTAGTGGTTTAGTGTGCGCTTCCACTAGGTTAATGGCCGAGTCTACTTGCACAATATTAGCAAATTGATCACGAGCGATCGCCATTAAAGGCTGACCCAGTTCTCCATAAATTTCTAAATCAATGGGACGTTGATATTGAGGATTTTCCCCACTAAAACTTTGACGCAATTGCTTATCTAATTCTGGGTCATTAGTTTTCCAAACCTTATCACCTAAATACACTCGACGCAGATTGATATCATTTCTCCCAAAACTGAGAACAGCATTTTTTCCCTCATACTCCACACCATAAATACGTCCTCCTTCCTCCTTCGCTTCGGGATGACCACAATCAAACACAATTCCATCCCCTGGTTTGACAGGTGCTTCTAGTGTAATAGTCACCTGTTCATTATCAATCCGAGTCACTTTTCCTAAATAAACACCACGCTTTTTGCCAAATCGAGCATGTACTAATTCTTGATTATTAATTCCTCCAAACCATCCTGTATACAGTCCGCGAGAAAATGCCATTTCTAGGTGATAGCGTTCTTCACCCACAGATAATTGGGGAGTATCGATTTTCCCTTGGGGATGAGATAGAGGATGAGATAGTGCCAAAACCTGGTCTAAAGCTTGACGATAAACACGAGTGACATTAGCCACATATTCTGGAGATTTTAAACGCCCTTCAATCTTGAAACAAGTCACCCCAGACTTAACCAAATCGGGTAATACCTCTAACCCTGCTAAATCTTGGGGACTAAGTAAATATTTTCTATATCCTAAACTGACAACTTCACCATCAGCAATTAAATCATAAGGCATTCGACAAGCTTGAGCGCATTCACCACGGTTAGCGGAACGTCCACCTAATGCTTCACTAGTCAAACATTGACCAGAATAAGCAACACACAAAGCACCATGTACAAAAACTTCTAGAGGTAATGATGAATTTTGTTTAACTATTTGCTGTTGGATTTTATTAATTTCCGGAATAGAACATTCCCGCGCTAACACTACTAACTGACAACCAAGGGATTTAGCAAATTCTACCCCAGCAGCACTAGTAATAGTCATTTGAGTAGAAGCGTGAATCGGAAAATCAGGAGAAAGATGCCGAATTAAACGACAAATACCGACGTCCTGGACAATGATCGCATCTACACCTGCGGCGATGATAGTGCGGAGATACTGCTGTGCGGCTTTTAGTTCCTGGGTAAATATCAATGTATTTACAGTCACATAACCTTTAACACCCCGGAGATGGAGAAATTGCATTAACTCTGGTAAATCAGACTCAGTAAAGTTTTCGGCTCGCATTCTGGCATTAAACCGATCTAAACCAAAGTAAATAGCATCTGCTCCATTTTCTACAGCTGCTTTAGCACATTCCCAATTACCTGCTGGAGCGAGAAGGGCTGGTAGTTGAGGGGTTTGTGTACTAGTGTCTAGATGTAGCTTTTTGCAGATATCGCTGTCCATTTAATTGGGAAGGGTGGTGTTGCGATTATGATTTTAACAAAAAAAACCGAATTTGAGTAATCAATTTTTTGTCAGATGTATTTTTTTTGAAAAAAGTCCTGCCCAAAAGACATAATTCAATGAATTATGTCTAAAATAACCATGTAAATAGCTGATTTTTTGTTGAATCTTTATAGAATTTAAAATTTGATGATGTAAAAATACAGGAGTTATTTTCATCTGGATTTGGAGATTGAGAAAATGAAAGATACAGGAGTGAATAACTTAAATATTGACAGTCTTTTCGCTGAGGTATCTCCAGCAGAAACAGAAACTGCATGGGGAGGTTGGGATTTGTTTGGTTTTCCTTATCCGGCAATCATTACTATTCATGGAGATGTGAATTCAATATCCAATACATACGAAGGTTTGGTTTCCATGATAATAAGATCAACACTTTCGACGCTTCTAGGTCAACATATATCAATATTTGGAAGCTGATTTGATTTGGTGAGACTAAATTATCATACCTGTCGATTTTTTGATTTAGAGGTTAAGTTTATGACTGAGATTCTGAATTCTGAATTGAATTGTGGTGAAGTAGATCAGCTTTTTAATCAGATCACTTCAGCAGAAATGGAGTTAACATCAGGAGGTATTACTCTTGTACCCTTATTAGGTCGTAATGGAACACCAATTCAGTTAAGCACTTTTTATGGTACTGCAAATAGCTCAACAACTACATATCATGGTTCAATTTGGTATATATGACAACCATCTTTTGTCAGTTGATTTTTCCAATATGAGTATATATCTGGTAATTTAATTATCTAAACAGCAATCATTAGTCTCAAAGCAAGAACAGTGGAGCGGGCATCTTGCCCGCCTGGACTCAATAGCAGGTAACATTTTTGCTCCCAGGATTTAGCGTGAACTTAGTTTAATTTGTCGGGTCGCTGAAATAATATCCTAGACGTAATCCCCTTAATTCTGTCCAAAAAACTATATAAATAGCTAATTTTTTCTTGAATATTTATAGACTTTGGGATTTGATAATGTAAAAATACAGGAGTCATTTTTGTTATTGATATTGAGGTTGAAAAAATGAATAAAATATTAGTGACTGACTTAAATATCAATCACAGCCTTTGTGATGATTTATCCCCAGCAGAAAGAGAAGCTATCTGGGGAGGAGGGTATTTATATAATTCTGCTTTTCTACCAATCACGACTATTCAGGGAGACGTGAATACAGTATCCACTACTTATGAAGGAGCAGGAAGCTCCCATGATAATAAAATCGACAGTATAGACTATTCTAAGTCAACATATGTAAGGATTCGGAAGTTCATTTGATTTAGATATACTCCTGGTTTGGCAAGATTTATCAATGGATGTTCTAACTGTTGTGGGGAGGGGGATAAAATAGACATAATTAATAGAATTATGTCCAAAAAATTGTGTAAATAATAGAATTTAGAATTCTATTATGTAAAAATATGGTAGTTATTTTTGCTGTTGATTTTGAGGTTAGCAAAATGAATAAAATATTAGTGACTGATTTAAATATTAATCATAGCCTTTTCTCTGACCTATCTCTAGCAGAAACACAAACTATATGGGGAGAGGGGCAGTTTCATAATTTTCCTTATCCTGGTATCACAACTGTTCAGGGAAATGTGAATTCATTAGAAATTACTCATGAAGGAGTCAAGAGCAGCCATGATAATAAAATCCGCAGCCTAGACTATTCTAAATCAACGTATATCAATATTATTTAGAAGTATATTGTTATCTTCATATTTTTCAAAGGGTTGGTGTATCCAAGAATTATCAGCTAGATAATCAACGTAGTAATCAGGGCTAAACACCGAACAGGCTTTATACCAAATTACCGCAGTGCGAATTTCGTCAATAGCCGCATCACTATTTTGATGTAACCAAGGAATTGTTTGTTGTAGGGTAATTCCAGAATCTACTAAGTCATCCACTAGGAGAATGCGCGAGCCTAATTTATCACTAGTCATTGTCAAGTGACGCGAAAAGATTAAATTACTTCTTTCCTCCTTAGCGTTACCACGGTAGGATGAGGTAGATAAAATCGCTAAGGGTTGTTTGTATATCCGAGAGAGAATATCTCCTACTCGCAGTCCCCCCCTCGCTATACAGACAATTTGGTTAAATTGCCAATTTGATTGATGGATTTTAACTGCTAATTGTTCAATTTTTTGGTGATAGTCTGACCAAGATATGTAAACGTCTGTCATAAATTTAGAAAAAATAAGTGATGATTAACTAATGCTGATCGACCCGGTACAATTTATATTGTAATGAGTATAAAACATGAGAACTGCTGCTGATGGGGATGCCCAAGAAACTGGAGAAAGTAAAAAACTAAGTTTTTCCACTAAATTAGCTTATGGTGCGGGGGATTTGGGTCCAGCGATTACTGCCAATATTCAAGTATTTTTTCTATTGGTTTTTTTTACTAATGTAGCTGGAATTCCCCCAGGTTTAGCTGGTGCTATTTTGATGATTGGCAAGATTTGGGATGGTGTTAATGATCCTATTATTGGGATGCTAACAGATAAAACCAAATCTCCTCGCTGGGGACGTCGTTTGCCTTGGTTGTTATATGGAGCAATTCCCTTTAGTGTGTCCTTTTTCCTTCAGTGGATTGTACCCCAATTTAGTCCTAATCACAGTAGCAATATTTGGCCGTTGTTTTGGTATTATGTAGCCATTGGTATAATCTCCCAGTCTTTCTATACAGTGGTGAATTTGCCTTATACCGCCATGACTCCAGAACTGACTCAAGATTATGACGAACGCACTAGCTTGAATAGTTTTCGGTTTACATTTTCCATCGGTGGTAGTATTTTATCATTGTTACTATCAAAGGTGATTTTTGAGCAAATTCAGATCGCCAACAACAGTATCTGGTATTAGCTGGTGTCTGTGCAGTAATTTCGTTGCTGTCTTTATACTGGTGTGTTTTTGGCACTCGCAATCGGGTGTTGGCTTTTGAAGCCAAACGGACTCAAAAGGAGCAACCACCAGAACTACCCTTTATTGAACAGCTAAAAATTGTTTTTAGTAATCGTCCGTTTCTATATGTAATTGGGATCTATCTCTTTGCTTGGTTAGGAGTACAAATCACTGCGAGTATTATTCCTTACTATGTAGTTAACTGTATGCAACTTAAGGAATCAGATGTACCGACCATGATGATTGCCGTACAAGGAACTTCATTGTTAACATTATTTTTGTGGCGGGCTTTAAGTGAAAAAGTTGGCAAAAAAATTGTTTATTTTCTAGGCATGAGTTTATGGATAATAGCTGCTTTGGGACTTTTTTTCGTCCAACCAGGTCAAATAAGTTTGATGTATTTATTGGCTGTGATGGCAGGTTTTGGAGTTTCCACAGCTTATCTTATTCCTTGGTCAATGATTCCCGATGTGATTGACTTAGATGAACTACAAACGGAACAAAGACGGGAAGGCATTTTTTATGGCTTTATGGTTTTGTTGCAAAAATTCGGTTTAGCTTTTGGATTATTTTTGGTGAGTAGGTCTTTAGAATTATCTGGTTTCAAAGAAGCTGTACTTGGACAAGCTCAACTACCTGTACAACCAGATTCAGCCTTGTTAGCTATTCGTTTTTCTGTGAGTTTGTTGCCAGTAATTTGTTTAGTTTGTAGTTTGATTTTAACTTATTTTTATCCGATTACTCGCGAAATGCATTCAGAAATCATGATGAAAATTAAACAGCGACAGGAGTAGATGTACTGTGTGAATTATGTATGAAATCTTAGCATAAATAGTTCATACTATTTTTAATTAAGTGTGGAGCGGGCCGGAAAGCCCGCCATCGAAGTCATGTGGTAGCTGAGTATACAGAATCGTCACTTGTAATTCTGTGTACCTATGATTTCCGGACAAATGAGTACAGCTTAATATATCGCCAAATATTTTGACTAAATTACTGCAAATGCATCATCAGTCAAAGGTTTACTCTTGAGTACAGTTATTCTCAACCCTCTCTCCTAACAATACTAGTACCTGGATTCTAAAAAGCTAGTACCTCTACCCCCAAGACAAATTTAGAATATATCTGCAATCCAGGTTTAAGGTACTTGAGTACATCCTTAATTAATCCAATAAATTTAATCTACATCTAGTGTATTCTCCTCTTGGGCATCCCTGTTATAAGCATAAAAATAGTACAAGGCTCCCAAAACCAGAAAGTAACGATGCAACAGTCCTTAGACAGTATTAAAAAATCCCAAATCTCAAACAGACCCAATTTGGGATTTATCTCTCTGTGGAAAAATCTGCTCTCTGGGGCTATTTTTGAGCCATTATCGAGGGATTTTCAGATTATTTTTGAACGTGACCCAGCTGCACATAATTGGCTAGAGGTGTTTTTTTGCTATCCTGGATTACATGCTCTGGGATTACATCGTTTAGCTCACTGGTTACACCTGCGAGGTGTGAGTTTTATTCCCCGTTTAATTTCTCATTTGGGAAGATTTTTGACGGGAATTGAAATTCATCCCGGTGCAAAAATTGGTAAAGGTGTATTTATTGACCACGGTATGGGGGTAGTGATTGGAGAAACTGCGATTGTGGGAGACTATACCCTCATTTATCAAGGTGTAACTTTGGGGGGAACCGGAAAAGAAATTGGTAAGCGTCATCCCACTTTAGGAAACAATGTCGTGGTAGGTGCAGGTGCTAAGGTTTTGGGTAATCTCGACATTGGAGATCGGGTTCGCATTGGTGCAGGTTCAATTGTACTGCAAGATGTTCCTTGTGATTCTACTGTGGTGGGAATTCCTGGTCGCATTATCTCCCACAAACAAAATCATCATCTCTCTCCCCTAGAGCATGGAAAATTACCTGATGTAGAAGCTACTGTGATTCAGGCTTTGGTTTCTCGCATTGACCAGCTAGAACAACAATTACAAATTCTGATTAGTTATCAACAGCAAAAGAACCTTTGACAAAGGATAGTTGAATATGTTACTAAATTGTAGCTATGATGATTTAGGTAATCAGGTGTTGCAAATTCCTTTGTGCGATCGCTGGTGCATCTATTACCGCTTACAAGAGCTAAATATTAAGAGTTCTTGTCCTCCTGATGGTTCTTTGCGACTACAAATCAATAGTTGGTTAGAAGTAATTCTGCTTCGCAGTATACTCATGCAATTTTTGGCTGACCGTCAAGAGCTAGTGGAATGGCTAGAGTTTTGCTGGGACAATAAAAATGTGTACTGAATTAATCTGCTGGAAAAAAGCTTGATTAGTTTTAATCTCAGTTGTTTGTCGGTGATAGCACTTGAGATTTTTTTGCATCCATTATCAAGACATTATCAGGATAATTTGACAAAAAAACGTCCAAGTTATTGTTCACTGAAAAATTTAGTTGCAGATTACAAAAACTTAGTTTAACCTGGGATTTTATCTCCTCTGCGAAATCTACAGATTTTCTAAGCAATGCCATTTCTAAGAAAAGTTTGCTTGGCAAGTAACCGGGTAAATTGTATTTTCCTAATCTTCCTACTCTATATCTATAAGTTAAAATTTCGATTATGGTACATCGTCACAACGATATAAAATTACTCAATTTTTTACACAGTGAATTAGAACTTCCCAAAGCTGATATCGCTATAGCACTGCGACAACGTGAGCTAGAAAATTGAACCATTACCAATGCTACTGTGGCAATATGGTTTAGTTAATTTAGACCAGTTAGAGCGGATTTTTGACTGGTTAGCAGATCATGGGTAGAGCATTCAAAATTCAAAATTCAAAAAAAATTAATGAAGATTTAATTTTTATATCTCTTGTAAAGTATACCAATTTTTAGTTCTCTAACATACAAATAAATTGTGAGTGATTAGGTAAGATTTAAGAATCTAGAATTATGTCTGATGCAGGGGCTTTAGTATTTGCATTCCCAAGTATTCGATTAGACATCTACCAGTGGAATTATCGCTAGAAAAGATATTAAGAAGAATTCCCAATAGAGAGATATTTGACATGAATCAAATCATAATTAATGACACAACATTGCGTGATGGTGAACAAGCCGCTGGTGTTGCTTTTACCCTGAAAGAAAAAGTCGCGATCGCGCAATTTCTTGATGCCATTGGCATTCCGGAACTAGAAGTAGGTATTCCGGCAATGGGTGAGGAAGAAAAATATGCCATTATGGCAATTTCTGACTTAGGTTTAGATGCTAAACTATTAGCTTGGAATCGAGCCGTTTTATCGGATATTAAAGCTTCTATAGCTTGTGGTCTTCAGCGAGTACATATCGCTATTCCTGTATCTGGTATTCACATTGCCGCTAAATTTCATGGTCAATGGCGAATCAGTTTACAAAGACTAAAAGATTGTATTAATTTTGCTTTAGATCAAGGTCTTTGGGTAGCAGTAGGAGGAGAAGATTCTTCCAGAGCCGATGAAAATTTTCTTTTAGATGTCGCCCTATATGCTCAAGAATGGGGTGCATCTAGATTTCGTTTTTGTGATACTGTCGGTGTACTTGACCCGTTTACTACTCTCACAAAAGTTAAACGTTTGGTAACGGCTTTATCAATTCCTTTGGAAATTCACACTCATAATGATTTTGGTCTAGCTACTGCTAATGCTTTAGCCGGAATCAAAGGTGGTGCATCTTCAGTTAATACCACTGTCAATGGATTAGGGGAAAGAGCCGGAAATGCAGCTTTAGAAGAAGTTGTGATGGCGGTGAAACGCCTTTATAACGTTGATTTAGGTATTGATACCCGGCGCTTCTTAGAATTATCTCAATTGGTGGCTGCGGCAGCAGGTACTAATGTTCCACCTTGGAAAGCAATTGTGGGGGAAAATACCTTTGCTCATGAATCTGGTATTCATGCTCATGGTGTAATGCAAAACCCAATTACTTATGAACCATTTGCTCCCGAAGAGGTGGGTTGGGAACGGCGTTTAGTTATAGGTAAACATTCTGGTCGGCATTTAATTTCTAGTTTACTAGAAGAAAATGGCATCTTTTTAAACCCAGAGGAAACTCAATCTGTTTTAGATGCAGTCCGTCATCAGTCAGTACTAAAAAAACGCAGCCTGACCACAGGAGAACTGTTAGATTTAGTCAGAGAACAGAGGTATTCTCATGCAACGCGATGAATTAGAACTAGATTTGCCTCCTGTGTTTGAAATCGGGGAAAAAGTCCGTTTACGTAAGTTAATTAAAAACGATGGCACTTTTCCTGGTCAACAAATTGGAGCAGTTTTAGCGAAAAAGGGTGATATTGGTTACATTGCAAGTATTGGCACATATTTACAAAGTTCCTATATTTACGCTGTCCATTTCTTGGAAACAGGATTTATTGTCGGTTGTCGGAAAAAAGAACTAGAATCTGTTGAGGAAGCTTCATGAAAGTAATGCTAAGGTTGAATGATGCTGGTACTTTGGTAGTCTATGTTGCCAAAAAAGACCTTGAGGAAGAAGTTGTTAAACAAACAGATGGTGAGCAAGGAAAGATTTTAACCTTAGCTAATGGTTGGGAGTTGGAATTTGCTGAATTACCAGCTTCAGAAAGTTTACCCCTGACTGTAGAAGCTAAACGCCTCTCCTAACATCTCTATCCCCTATTTAAGAGAGAAGATATCAGGTAAAACTCCAATTTTACCTCTTCTTTCTTTCTTTCTTTCTTTCTTTCTTTCTTTCTTTCTCCTATCTTCTGACTCCTGACAAATAAGGTTTAACATGGGCAAAAAGAATTCAACTTTATCAGAATTAAATTTAGAAGGGCATTTTCTGGGTTTTGAAGGTGATGAGCCAGGAAAATATAAATATTTACATTTAGCTATTCCTTCCGGAAATATGCAAATTGAAATGCAAATTAAAATTCCTAAAGAATTACGTCCCTCTCTGGGTCTTTCTTTAGTTCCTGGTGAGCAAATTCGTGTCTCTGGTACTAGTAAATATCAGCGAAAATCTAGTAAAATTAAACTTAAGGCTCATCACATAAATCAAGTTGGTTTCTGTTTCATTCAAAATCGACCCCCAGCCCCTAAAGCTAAGATTTTAGTCTGTGAAAAATCTGGTTGTGTTAAACGTGGTGGTAATGACCTCTTATCAGAATTGGAAAAAACTTTGGGCGATCGCCATTTGTCTGATCAAGTCACCATTGAACACACTGAATGTCAAAAATGTTGTAAAAATGCACCCAACTATGTTTTGCAGGTTGGTAAAGCACAATACCGAAATCTCAAACCTGAGGCGATCGCATCTTTACTAGAAAATTATTTTCAGAAATAATTTTTTCCATTAGACATCTCCAAAAATGATGTAGGGGCGTATTGCAATACGCCCCTACAAAGGGTTTTAACGAACACCATTAAAATTTCCCTGTTCCCTATTCCCTATTCCCTGTTTACAAATTATCCACTTGTGCTTCTATGACTGTTTGAATAGAAGTCGGGACATTTGATAAAAAATCAAACCCGGTTTTGCTTTCTAAAGCATCAACGCTAACACGATATTTTCTCCAGTCATCACTGTAAATTCCTTGTTCATTGGGGATATCTACAGCAATTACTCTAGTTTTTTCGGTAATACCTGCTACTCCTGCACCTGGAGTACTGACGACAATAACTTTCCAGGTTCGATGAGGAACTTGAATTTTACCATCAGCAATAGTCTTGTAAGTACCATGTTCCCCAGTCCCACCGATGCCATAAGTGACGGAGATAATATATAATTCTTTTCCATCCTCCATTAAAATTCTGGTATATTCCTCCAAATCTGCCCAAATACCCCGATTATTATCAGGAGCTTGGGGAATCATATTGGTCATGAAAAAAGTGGCAAAATTATCTTCTGGTGTGTTGTTTCTGTCAGCAGAAGGACACATATGACCTTTATCAAAGCCGCTACCTTTATAATCATTAGGAGTAACTTGATAGAACTCAGGGGGAAGAGAGGTATCTGCACGAAAGGCATCTCGTCTAGGAGCAGAACCGATCCAACTACTATTTAACTGCCAACTTACCCAATTAGGAGTTCTAGTGGTATTATTGTATGATAAAGCATATTGGGGCTTAATCAGTAAATAATTGTCAGCAGATGAAGTACTTGTGACGGCATTGCTAGGGTTCCCTAATGTTAAGTGAACACTATTATTGCTAACAATTTTACTATCTTTTACAGTGTCGTTAGTTTGAGAATTAGCACTTATACTACCACTACTGATGGAGTCGGTAATAGTCACATTATCAATGTTGATTCTATTCGCAGAACCATCATTTTTATAAATTTGACAGCGAACCTTACCCTGAATATTTGGGGTAAAAATGGCGGTTTTGAATTTTGTAGAGTTAGTGGTGACAGTCGCACCTATTTGTTGCCAAGCAGTCGCACCAGTGGGAGAACACAACAATTGCCAGGTACTATCTTCATCAGCACCGTATTTAGCATGACTAATACTAATGGAGGTAATAGTTTTAGGATACTCAAAGGTTGTCAATTTACCAGAATTCTGGATACGAACTGCCTTTTCTCCGTCTTTGACATCATTGTTACGAGTCCCAATTAAAGCATCTTCTAAAGTCCAAACTCCGGTTTTGAGGGTAACTTCACCTAAACCATAAACAGTTTTTGACCCTGATTCAAAATCCTCTATTATAGTATCGCCAAGTGCTGAGGTCGTACCTGTGGTCAAGAAAAATATTGCCAGTAAGCTGACTAGCACATTCTGCTTATTTATTCGCCACAGCAATGTCCTAATTCTCAAAAGACTCTGGACTAGATGGGAAAGCATAATTTATCAATTTGATGTAATTAGTCAAGAATATTCTATGCATAAATTGTTAAAATTGTGTTAGTTTTGGTTAAAAATAAAATATAAAAAGATGTACACCTAAATACTAAGGGCGTACTGTAATACACCCCTAGTAGTGTGTGATTCTGGTTATTTCCAGGTCGGTTTACAACTCTACACCGTGTTTTTTCGCAATTTCAGTCAATTGTTCAAATTGGTGTTGGGTTGCTTTAGTCAATATTGCAGTAGCATCGTCTGGGTCAGTACCATCTTTAGGAATGGAATATTTAACATAAAGTGAGACAAAATCCACCACCACAGCCAAACCGGATAAACCATGTTTATCAGATTTCTGTCCAGCAATAACTGCAACTAAACCACATTTAATGGGGTCTGGCTTCACTTTCATAAATTGATCAATCAATTTAGGAACGTATTCTCCTGGGGCTAAATTCGCTAACTTAGTATGATCTGGAGTAAATTTAAATCCGGCAGCTTTTGCCTGTTCTAAAACACACCATTCTGTAAATTCTTGCAATGCGGCATCAGGAACAAGAGAGAGATATTTGTGTAGTTCTAAATCAGACACAAGTTTACCTTATAAATGTAAGTTTTGTTGAAAAAGTCAGTTATTGATTAACCAACAACTGACAGACTAACGCACTAATTTAGGAAGTTTTGTAACGCATCCCACAATCAATTTAAGCTGTGCGAAAACGCGCCAATTCTTCACCTGTTTTGGAGTCGTGAGCATGGACTGTACACACTAAACAAGAATCAAATGACCTAGCCACATGTCCTACTTCCACTGGGTCACTAGAATCATAAATGGGTGTACCAATTAATGCTTCTTCTAAAGTGACCGCGCACTCCTTCACCATCACGGGGTGCCAATATTCCAAGTTCCGGGAGCAATCACTTGGTAATTCTTAATTTTTCCGTCTTCCACTTCGACCCAATGAGATAAAGAACCCCTCGCAGCTTCGGTTGCACCCCAACCTTTACCGTCTTTTTCCTGGGGTTTAATATACCAGGGGTCATTTAATTTAAATTCTCGTAAACAGTGTTCGGCTTGTCGATATAACTTGACAATTTCATGAACTCGTGCTAGTTGTCGGAGATGAGCGCTCGGTCCACCCATGCTTTTAAAAGCATCCAGAATAAAACCGTCGTAATGTTGCCAAGATTCTCCATGCTGACCACCTGCAACTAATTGACGAGCTAATCGCTCGGTTTCTAAACGTCCAAAATCTTGATGGAGGACAGCACTTGACCAAGAATAAGCACCATTAAAGTCTTTGGTATTGTTGGGAGTTGGTTTGGTGGTGCGATTGCTGGGATGAATATCCTGATTCCCTTCATCATACCAAGCATGAGTGGTGTTTTCCCGAACCAAACCTTGCTCCATTAAAGTATGTGTATCGGCAAAACTATCATACACGCCGCTTTTCATAATCACGGCGGCATTTCTACCTGCAATAGTGGGCTTTTGATATTTATCCTCATGGGGTAAATATCCCCAAGTTACATATTTACCAACACCAGCACCATATCTATCTAAACCAATATCTAAGCCCATGCGCCAATAAAAACCTAAATCTGATTCTCGGTGATTACGGTCTTCATCCAACCAGTTACGAAAATCACTATAGGTTTGAATTTCTTCATAACGTTCTAAAGAACAACCTAACCAAACTGGCTCTAACCAGTTGCGGCGAAAATATTCTAAAATTGCCCAAGCACGAGTAATGTCAGTTAAGGTGGGAGCGCACATCACCCCACCAGGAACCATATAACTAGAATGAGGCCATTGACCGCCTAAAAGAGCGTAAATTTCTACAGGTTTAGCAGAAATTGTTACTCCTAGTTCATAAGATTTACCAGTAAAAGCCGCAAAACGATGCACAGCTTCGTCATAAAAGCGACTACGACGATAATTTTTATTAGTTAAATCAACGGCAAATAAACCATAAAAGTAACGAGGAATACTTTGAATAGTTTCGACTATTTGCCCTAAATTTCTCGCTAAAATGGCATTCCGAGGCACTTCACTTGACCAAGCTGTATCTAAAGCCCAAGAAGCACAAGTTAAATGAGAACCACCACAAATACCACAAATGCGAGGGGTAACAATTAATCCAGCTTGAGGGTCTTTACCGCGCAAAATCACCTCAAAACCGCGAAAGAGTTCCGCATGAGTCCAGGCATTAACTACCCGTCCATTTTCAATGTCAACTCGCACATCTAAATCACCTTCAACTCTTCCGACTGGGGAAATGTCTAATGTTTGAATTGCCATATTTGTTAGTTTTTAATTAGTCAGAGGGAACGGGGAACGGGGAACAGGGAACAGGGAATAGTGAATAGTGAATAGTGAATAGTGAATAGATATAGGACTCTTATTTAACTTTTGAACAAGACCACCTACTTTTACGCTGTTCGATATTCCCTATTCCCTTTCTTTGTAAAGGTGAGATTTCCCCACCCACAAAACCATTAATCAGCTAAACAGTGAAAAAGTCTTCATCTGCCCAAGCCGGAGCAGTATCTTTAGCTACGACAGTAAGAATTGCGTAATCTTTACTATTTACCCCTGGTGGTAATTCTTTGGGAACTCCTATTACGGTTTGGGTTTTAAATACAGTGCCGGGTTTGAGGTCAAAGAAGGGAAATTCTGGTTCTGTACAACCTAAACAAGGCATTCCCACCCGGGTTTTGGAAGCAACTCGGTTCCACAAAATCCGGTTGCAGGAGGAATGAGTCATTGGACCACGACAGCCTAAGTCATAAAATAGACAGCCTTTCCTTTGACCAAATTCAGCGGTGGTGGCTTTATAAGCAAAATGAACGTTGCGGGTACAACCTGTTTGGGTGTAAGTGTTAAAGAAGGTTTGGGGACGATGTAGTTCATCTAGCGCTATATCAGCTATTCGTCCAGTGGCGATCGCCACTAAAATTTGGGTAATCCAGTCGGGATGAGAGGGACATCCAGGAATATTGATGACTGGTAATCCCGATTGGGTGAGAAAGTCTTTCCCAAAAAAACCACCTTCTTCCCGTTTTAGAAATTGTAACCCTTGGGATTCGGTGGGATTGGGTGACATCGCGGGAATTCCTCCCCAGGTAGCACAATCACCCACAGCGACAATAAATTTAGCCGATGCAGCTAAATCTGTTAACCAGTCTTTCATGGGGCGATCGGCAAAGCGATTCCATTCCCCGGTACCATTGGGAGCATTAATACACTACCTTCAAATACTAAAATATCTAAGGGTATTTTTCCTAAGACACATTCCCACAATAGAGTTTGCAGATTTGCACCCAGTTCTACTCCCAAAGAAGGATGCCAAAGTAGGTTAATCCCAAAGTCAGCAATCAAATCGCAGACTGTCGGTTCTTCAGCATTGAGAAATGACATGGTGTTACCTGAACAAGCACCACCTTGTAGCCATAGTACGTTAGTCATAGAATACTACGCCTAATTTTTCTCTATTGTTTACAACAGTCTCGTTTATCAATATTTATTATTTTAAAGTAAGGTGTTTTTTGCTGCAATTATATTTTGTTAAATAAAAATTTATAATTGCAGAAATTCAGATATATTTAAGTTTTTATAAAATAGTTATTAGTAAACATATTTCCTAAAGAAATTATGAATGATAGGAAAAATCTGGCTACTACTTTATAAAGTTTTAATGGACTTTAAAGTATCTTTAATATTGGTATTTACCCCCTAGAGTTTTTGCAGGCTAGTGCTTTATACTTTTAAAAGTGCAATAGGCAATAGAGAATAGGGAACAGAGATTTAGTCATAGATATTTTTGTTCCTGATTCTCTATTACCTGTTTCCTGTTTGGGGAATAAAAAGTAGTCTGCCTGGGAGACTCAAAATCTGCGTAAATCGGTTTAGTACATACAACCCTTCATCAAGACGCTTTTGAGCGTTCATTGTGGTGTGGGTATTCACAGATTTGATTCGACCACCGGCTAGACTACCCTAATTATGACCCTTAGTATTACAGATTCAGGCGTCAAGGCAGCCATTGCGGCTATTACCTTGGAGTCAGTCACCACAGCAGAAAAAATTGAAATGCTGATGGAGATGGCTCAAGGTTTCCAAAAGCAACCGAAAACTGCTCAAGATTTACGGAATGCTCTGGGGCTATATTATCGAGCTTATGAAATGTGTGGTGAGGATTATCCTTTACTGAAAGCGCGTTCTCAAGTAGGGATAGCGGGAACTTTAAAGATGATTCCTGAACAGGGTTCTCAGCTACTACAACAAGCAAAAATGGCTTATGAAGAAGCTTTACCAATTTTGCAACAGTTAGCCACATCGGAGGAAATAGCAGAAACTCAGATGAATTTGGGATTGGTATTGCAGTCTTTAGTGCCTTTTAATTTAGCTCGGATGGTAGATAGCATTCACGCATATCATCAGGCTTTACAGGTATTTACTTGGCAAGATTATCCTCAAGAATACGCAATTTTATATAATAATATTGCGATCGCCTATCTTTCTATGCCTCTCTCGGCAGAAAAAGAATATTTACGTCAAGGATTAGCAGTGCAATCTTTTGAGATTCCACTCAAGCATATTCGGTTGATTGATCATCCGAGAGAATATGCAATGCTACAAAATAATTTGGGTAATGCTTTACAATATTTAGTTAGTTCTCATCCGGTAGAGAATAACTTGCGAGCGATCGCAGCTTATGATGAAGCTTTGAAGGTGCGTAACCCTAAAGATACACCTTTAGAATATGCTAATACCATATCTAATAAAGCTAACGCCTTATTTAACTTACCTGACGACCCAGAAAAACCAGAAGCAGGTAATTTGCAAAATCTTTTACAAGCCCGTGCTTACTATCAAGCAGCTTGGGAAATTTTTACTCAACACCAACAGATAGAGCAAGCAGAAATAGTTACTCAAGCTCTGAAGGATATTGCCGCAGAAATAGTTCATTGGTAACAGATACTTAGGAGTTTAGGGAAAATATGAGTGAGATATTATCTAATCCAGATTTGAGAGTTTTTCTGACTAGTTTAGTCAGTGGTGAACTAAATCTAGTCACGGGATTGACTTGGCTAATTATCGCCACATTGTTATCCATGATTGGTGGGGCTATTGGTGGAATGATATTAGCAGGAAAAGAGATTGGTTATCAATTTTCTGCTATCGTAGGCAGTTTATTTGCTCCTGCTGGTGTCATTCCTGGCATATTTTTAGGATGGATATTACTAAGATTAGTGAATAATTAAGAGGAGGGATTATGTTAGAACTTGGATTATTTTCTATTAAGTTATTTTTCAAAGGTAAGCTATTTCGTGACCCTATATATTTTATCCGTCAAACTACAATTGGCATTAGTATTGGCGCATTAATATTAGTGTCTCTTGCCCAAATTAATGTTCCTTTTTGTATACCAATCACAGTATCTAGTTTAGTGACTGGTATAATTATGCCATTCCTACTTAAAGATTTTAAAATGAAATAAATTGACTCCTGACTATATAAATAATAATGAAACCGATTCAGCACACAGCTACACTAGAAGAATTAGTTGAAGAAATCAATCGCTTTGAGGCAATTATATCTGAATGGGATGAAAGTCAGCGATGTGTAGTAGTTGGTTTGAAAAGAGCTATCGAAACTCTACATAAAGTAGCTTTAACCAATTTAATTAAAAGCCTCAAGCAAGAATCAATGTCAGCTTTACGTCATGCTGTAGCTGATGAAGTAGTTTATGCTGTTTTGCTTTATCATGAATTAGTGAAACCTCCTCAACCCCCGCTTTTAGAGCGGATTCAAATAGCATTAGCAGAAATACGTCCCAGCTTAAAAAGCCATAATGGAGATATAGAATTAGTAGCGGTTAAACCACCAGATCAAGTTGAAGTCAGATTAATTGGTGCTTGCAGTAGTTGTCCAACTTCTACTTTAACCTTAACGCAAGGAGTGGAACAGGCAATTAAACATCATTGCCCAGAAATTACGCAAGTGATTGCTGTTAATACTAATTCTAGCAATAATACTAATTTTCCTGCCGTACCTGTTGAATCATATTGGATACGGGTAGCGACTGTGAGCGAAATTCCTGAATCTAATGTATTTCCAGTGCGAGTTGCTAATCATGACTTGATTCTATATCGTCAAGGTGAGCATATTAGCTGCTATCATAATTCTTGTAGTCATCTTGGTTTTCCCTTAGATAAAAGTCAGGTAAAAAAAGGCATAATTACCTGTGCATCACATGGATTTGAGTATGATTTAAAAACAGGTAATTGTTTGACAGTAGTGGATATTTCATTACGTTCTTATCCTGTGAACATTAAGGGTGATAAAGTTTATGTAAAGGTGGAAAAATAGTAACACTGAATGCAGCTTTCTTGCTGATACCAGCCATCAAATGACCAATATCCATTGTTTTCAGATCCTAAGGGAGTTTCTGTAGAAGACCAATTATTAAAATCTCCTTCTAGATAAACTTGTGATGCAAATTTTGCCCAAACTCTAAAGGTAGTTCCTTGATCATAAACAGTAGCTCCCATTCCATCATGGGTAGACTTGGAGACAGAAGATAAATTGACCCGGTTTGGTTGAGTGGTGATAGTAACCATGATTTAACTATACCTCTTGAATTTATATTAGACAAGCCTACTGAACATCAGATTCCGGTGGTGCTAATTTATATTCCTGTGAAAGTTCAACGTGAGCAACTCCTTCAACTCTAGAAAAAGCTGCTACTTTTTCTGAGTCGCATGAACCAGTTATAATTCCCAGATTATCTAATAATTGTTCAACATTCAGACCCATAGATTGTAAGTTTTCAGATACTTCTAAAATTCGCTCTCTGTAGTTATCATCAATCGCAATTGATAAATTTACATTTGACATATCATCATTTTCCTAGCACTTGATGAGTAAAATCTATATTGAGTATCAGCGGAGTTGGCATGGGAATGGAAAAATGTCCAATTACCTTGGTGGCTGTTGTATAAATTCATCTAACCATCCTAAGTTAGAACCCAGGATGGTTGTAGTACACTTTCAAGAGGAGGAAAAATTTTCTAAGGAGCTTGAATCAGTCCAGCTCCAACATCTATGGAAGGAAGTGTTAGTCTGAGAGCATTTTGAGTAAGCAGGTTCCAGAGAATCCGGCCTGTAGCCCCTGTAGCCTCAGCATAAAGAGCCGCAATACCCGCAGCATGGGGTGTAGCCATACTCGTACCGGCTAATCTTCTGTATCTCGTTGGCATCAGATAGCTAGAATAAACATCAACCCTGGAACCGCTTGCTGGTATCGACGGTTCAGCCCCTGGAGCGACAATATTGATTTGTCCACCATTGGGATTCATACCACCATTGGAAAACCAAGCTACTTCCAGTTGGGTGCTAATCGCACCTACAGCCATAATTGACGGACAGTTAGCTGGGTGTCCCACTGCATTTACCTGATTAGGGCGATCGCTTTCATTCCCGGCGGCAGCGATAATGAGGGTGCCATTTCTGAGCGCCCGATCAGCCGCCATCTCGAATGTCCGCGAGTATGGCTGTCCAATTAATGCTCTTGCTCCTAATGACATGGAGACAATTTGACAGTTATTGGCGATCGCCCATTCAATCCCGGCTAAGATGCTACCATCAGCACCACTACCCTGATTATTTAAAACTTTACCCACAAAAATTTCGGTTTCGTAACCGATACCATAACGAGGAGGAATGGAAGGGGAGAGGGTGCGACAAGCTGTACCAATACAGTGAGTCCCATGTCCCTGTCTATCTTGCACTTCTTGATTAGGAATGAAGGATTTAGTCGTAATTCTTCTCCCAGCAAAATCCGGGTGAGTTAAGTCAAAACCCGTATCCAGAACTGCAACTTTAATTCCACGACCACTAAATTTTGAATTGATAACTTTTGTAATTTGCAATCCCCATGTTGCAGTTGTTTCCTCAATGGTTTGCATCCCTGGGGAGGACAAAGTCCGTTGAGAACCATTACCATTAGTGGGTACGAGCCGATCTATAAGCTGATCAATCGCATCTCGGTAGCCTTTTAAATATTCTATTGTCGGACTAGTGATAGTAGTGGATTTCAGTTGTTGCTCTAAAATACCTAATCCTAATCCTGGTGAGCTTAAAGCATAGACAACTCTTTCCGGTTCAATGACAGCAATGGCGCTATTTTCATTACTGGCTTCATGAAGCGATCGCAATTGGTCTGGGTCAAGAGTACAAACCCCAATCCCTAAATGGTCAAATATGGTGGTATCTGTTTGCTCTAATTGCTCTGCGGTGACAGCATGGTTTTCAAAGTCGGCTGATCTAGCAACTCTTTTATTCGCAGTATAATCGCGTAGAGTACGAATTCCGTCATCATGAGTATTTTCACGCAATAAGACCAAATATCTTCCTGTGGTTTCTGACCCATTGATGAGTGAGATAGGGCTAATCATAATTTTCCTAGTTCATGCTCTTGAATTAGATTCTCATCCATTGGGAATACTCAAACCTCTATCATAAGGAAGAGGAATTCCAGATTTCAATGACTAAAGATTAAGGCAGTGCATAAAAAGGTAATTATTATTGGTAGTGGAATTTAGCCCTTAACCACTTCCAAAAATAATAACTTAATTTCTTGAATATCTTGAGCAGTTGCATTACCAAGATTAAAAGCTCGTTCTATTAGTTCTAACCTGCGATTAAATTGAGTAGCAATCCCAGGAAATCCGCCCATTCTAGTTTGACAAGGTAGATAAATATTTCCTAGCAATAAAATTTCATTCACAATTCTTTCGTGAAGTAGATGACCGATAATATGCCAACCAATACATTGACTGAGACAACCTAAAGCATCCAGAGCTATTTGCGGCTCACTGATTCGATGCTTGAGCTGATCTAGAACGAAAGATGCTACCCTTTCTACATCTTCAGGAGTAGCTTGCCATTGAGTCGGTTGACCAGCACTAATCAGTCGAGCTAAAGCCCAAACAGCTTTTTGACGTAAAGCTAGATGTTCATTAGCTTGGATGATAGATTGTAATCTAATCAGATTGCGTGCTGAAGGTTCAGCACAAATTCCAAATGAATTTAGTAGTGAGACTGAAAAACGTTTGTCTGATATAACTGCGAACTCTTTGTAAATTAACTCGCCAAAATCTGACCACAACATTTTACCAGGAGTATGGGCAATAGCTGAATGTAGATCATTATTAGATTGAAATTGAGATAATCCCCTCTCGAACTGACGCAGAATCCAGCTATGATATCTTTCTTCTAGTTCTTTAGTTTTAAAATCAGCAGCATCAGATGGCATAGCTTGTATTATATTAGATAAAGCCATCACCGCTACTATTTGCCGAGTTCGTTGTAACTCAATATTAGTATTGTTCCCCTTTTCTAGCCATTGTAATAAACTGTTAACAATGGATAAGCGGTTTGAAGCTTGGCGGCACTGGTATTCTAGATTTCGTCTTTGCTCCTGAACATTCGCACTTTGCCAGCTTTGAGAAAGACTCAATGTTACTCTACCCCACTCACTAAATTGCACTTGAATACTAGGGTCTATTTCGCTTCCTATTCGTGAGCGGGGAATATTAGGAATTAAATCTTTGGCGGTAATAGTTCCTGTTGGTAATACAGAAGTAGAAACTAGAGTTGGTGTTGGTTTTACTGCTAAAGAAACTTCCAAACGGAAACGAGCATCTTGGCGATCGCGATGAACAAGTGTCAGTAATAATCGTTGATCAAATGTATATTCCACTTCAAGATTTAAATAATCCCCTGGTTGGATATTAGCCGACTGGATTTCCTCAGCTTGAACGTAGCGAGTTCGTTGTAAAATTGTATTCTGCTTAGGTTGTGACCCCATACCAACCCAAGCATTAAATCCAATCAGACCTTGATTAACTGCTGGTAAACGAAATCCATTCAAAGTTGTTCGATAAGGATACTTTTGACCATGAGCAACTAACAATTCTAATTTTGATTCTTCAGTATTATTAACATCCGTTACTTCTAGCCAAATATTGGTCGGATTGATTCCTTCGGGGGATCTAAATGCACCAGAAGCGTATAGTGCAGCACCACGAGCAACGGCTAAATCTGGATCTCCTTCTGACAGAATTAATGTTCCGGGAAGAAGTCGTGCTAAACGTTCCCGAATCAGAGGGAAATATGTCATACCTCCATTTAGGAGAATAGCATCTATTTTAGGAACTCCTCCCAATTTATCTTTTGCTTTCAATAAGACATCAAGAACAGGGACTACAAAGGTGTCACGACGGTCTGTAAATGGAGTTTCATTAAAGGCCGTTTTGGGATCTAAATTTTCAATTAATTCAGGTTTAATATCTAGACACAATAGCTCCTTTAAAGCTTCCTGCATCTGACGATAACTCAAACTATAAAAAATTGGAAATTTAGCATCTAATCCCACATATTCAAATGCTAATTTAAAATCTTCATTTTCTAGATTTTCTAGATATTTTCCTCCCCAAACTTGCTTAAATTTCTCAGCATAAATTCGTAATTCATACCAAAGTTTTTTTTGTTCAGGTGTAGAAAGTTTGTTTATTCTACTATATTTTTCAAATAAATAATCAACAATTTTTTCATCAACTTGATCACCGCCAACTCTGGTGCGAGAGCCAATAGAAATATCATCAATGATAAATTGCTCAATATCACTACTCCATTTTACTTTGTGTAAGGAAGTATCTAGAGTTCCACCTCCCAAATCATAAACAAGAATATTTAAAGTAGAACTAATATCTAAATTAGAAAAAATGTCTCCATTACGCAGTCGGTAGAGAAAATCATATAAAGCTGCTTTCGGTTCTGGTAATAAAACAATATCATCTTCTTCCCAACCCGCTAACTTAGCCGCTTTTCGAGTTGCTTCAATTGCATCAGGTTCATAAGAAGCTGGATGAGTTATTACTGCTCCTCCTACATCTATTTGTTTCTTAATTAACTGATGACGACAAAACTTTAAAACTTCTGCTGCTGCTTGTTCAGGCTTAATATTACCACTGTTGAGTTTATATTCAAAAGGTACACCATCTTTAAGAGTCCCAATGTCATGTTTCCAAGCCAGAATTGTTTGGTCTCTAAAAGCATAATATTGGCTACGAACGTGTTTACCAATTTCAGAATTATCTTTAGAGAAACGGACAGAGGAAGGAATTAACTGTGTATTTTGTAATCCCTCTTGCTCGTTTTTAACCGGAATACTAATCGCATTAGCAATCCACTTTTGTTGAACTAAATTTTGATTCGCTAAAGCAATTACAGTATTAGTAGTTCCTAAATCAATTCCTAAATATGTAGGACGAAGAACATTTTTTATAAATTCAACATAAGTAGCTCGTTCTCGCAATTTATTTCCTAGCTGATTGTTACCAATAGCTAAACTCTTAATTCCCTTACTACTAAGAGATATAAATAAATTTGCATAATCATTATCATTACTGACTACAGCAATGATTGTAATGTTTATCTGAGAATTACTAATTAATTCATTAACTGTACGGATAATTAAATTATCAACTTCTTGGGCAACAATAGATAACCCAGGAGTTAGTTCAAAGCGATATTGTAAATCACGTAACTTACTACCATAAGCAGCTAAGATAGCTGGAGTATTTGAAAACGCTCGACGTTCTACC
Source organism: uncultured cyanobacterium (assembly GCA_963766435.1). Lineage (GTDB taxonomy): Bacteria > Cyanobacteriota > Cyanobacteriia > Cyanobacteriales > Nostocaceae > CAVXZH01. The sequence continues at coordinate 377,156 of CAVXZH010000005.1, read as the reverse complement.
ACTGCACCAAATTGCCTACAGATTTCTTCAAGTTCACGCAGTTCAGGCTTGATGTTATCCAAATCGAGTAAAATTGCTATATTTTCCGTCATCATTTATCTCCAATATCTTTATATGTAATCCTGAAATTACGACTCGGAACTGCTGGTTAACTCTCTAATTTTGGCAGGTGTAATTACTGTTTTACCAACTCTCCATCCTGGTTGAATACACTCTACTCTTTTAATTTCTTGTTCATTCGCAAAAGGCTTTCCTTCCGTATAGGTATACTCTGAAAGATCAACTTGAGATATTTCAAAACTGCCTTTCAGCGACTTGGGATAAGCTTCTATTCCCAGTTTTTGCAATATTTCCATTAAATTACGTAGGCTAATAAATACGCTCAAAGCTTGTTCAGAAGAAAGTTCCGGCTCTCCATTTTCTTCAATTTGGTCTTCTAATAAACCAATTATCTGCTGTATCTGATCCAGAGCAGGTTGTCTACCATTCTGGAGATAATGAGTAATTTTAATCAGAGCTTCTTGATGGGCTTGGTTACGAATTTCTTCTAACTGATACTCTAATTCTAATTTTTCTTGTTCTAGAATACTAATCTGAGTTCTCAAGTCCCTTTCTATTTCGCCTATACTTAATACAAGATTACTAGCTGCTTCATCCTTAATGGCAGAACGAGTTACTCGAAAATGCTTCATCAAATCCATGCCAAAATTCCGGAGCTTATCAGATAGGCTCACTTTCAATCATTAGTTGAAATCCTTTTGATGCTGCAAATAAGTCCTGAGCATCTTCTGGTATAAACTCTGGTAATTGGACTATGATTAAGTAAGTTTTAGATTGATTATTTTGGAAATAGTTTATAGCATCACACAATTGACTAATTCGCCCAATATCTCGATTTTCACTATTTAAAAATCCATATTCTGCATTATTAATTAATCCTCTAATAGCCGCTTGTGATTCTTGATACACCTCTTGAGGTATAAGCTTTTTATATCTAGAAATATGTCGGTAAAGTTCGTCAGCATCTAGTCTTTCTGATTGCGGTATCCTGTTCAATATTCCGCCCCATGATTCTTGATTATAATCATTCATTAACTTAATAGCACTCCGAACAATTCTTGTCCGATTTTTATTTTCTTGTTGGTTTCGAGGTGTATAATCTTGATAATAGTCTTCAATAAATAATAAAAATTGTCCCCAAGGATTTTTCTCTAAAATTTGCAAATCGAATGCTTCTTTCAAAGGTACAACAGAGTGTTTATCACTCTTGATTTGTGGACGAGCAAGCACAGAATTTTTATCACGCTTGATCACTGGTTTGGGAGTTTGGTGTTCCATGAGCTTAATGTGATGATTCAAGTTAAATATTGGCAATTGCCAAGTTCAGGTAATGAAAGTAACTTCCTATACCTTGAATTGACTATTGGACTACTAAAGCTGTTTTGATAGTATCTGTTTCACTCACTGCTTAATCTAGTAAGTAATACATTAACTGCTTTAATAATTACATACACACGAGATAATTTCAACCATCTATATAAAACAATACGCTAATTTCTGTTGTTAAATTAATTACTCTTATACATAAGCTTTGTTTTATACCACAAAATATTTAATTTATAAAGCTTATGTTAAAATTATTTACAATTAAACGATGAAGATCAGAAAATACAGCATATTTCCTTGATGTGAGGTACACAAAGGCAGGCAAGATGCCTGCTCCACATGAGTTTTACTATTTTATGTGTACCTCATTTATCTGCGATATGCTGTATATTCTTCATTTTTTAATTTTCGTTAAAAATAGGAAATTCTCTAGACCAATTAGGCAATTTTTCTAATTTTTCTAACATTGTTTCATTTTCTTCACCAGTTTTTTGATATATTAAAATATAATCATTTTTCAAACCTCCTTTTCTACTGTCTTGAATTACTGAATTAGCTGAGTAGTTCATGGGAAACAATCCCCGAAATTGCAATTTATCTGAGGATGGTATCACTTCTCTCAAAAATTTCCAACTAGCAGCATCTCTAGCATTGAAAAATAGAGCTAATATCCCTCCAGATTTAAGTACACGAGTAGCAGTCTGCATAAATTCTGCCATTTCATTAATATAAAGTTGTTTATTCTTTAAACGATTCCGTGCATTAGATACAACAATTTCTTGAGAAAAATCTGATTCTTTATCTATTAAAGCATTCCACATTTCACTTAACTCTAAATAGGGAATTCTATCACTATGGGGAGGGTCAGTTAATATCAAAGAAATAGTCTCCTCAGGACAGTTATTCAGAATTTTTCGATTATCACCTTGGATAATTGCTAAATCCGCTTTATTCTCCATCACTGCTTGTATTTGATTAGATAAAGAGTATCTATTTTCCCAATTATTTTCATTGATAGCTTTCCATAAAATATTTGCACGTCTAATAAAACAATTCCAAACATTAATTTCAAAATGCAAAGTTGGTCGCCAATATCCTATTACCCAACTACCAACTTCTATTTTATTTGTAGATTGGGATTTGGTTTTACCTCTTCCAGTAATGGCAAAAACCATATTGGACATTTGACCTGAAGCGGATGTCAATGATAGTAATAATGCAGGTTTAATAGTATCTGGTTGTTTATGGATTGCATCCAGTAATAAATCAATATTATTGAGTGCCCGACCTGTAAATAAATCTTTCAATGTTAGACTAGCATTTGTATTGATACGGCTATTTTGAAAAAGGTTGATGGGACGAGGTATTTTCGGTTCGTATGCTTCCCATTGTTGAAATAGTTGATAATCATGGTTGGTTGGTAATCTTTTATCAATTTTATCAGTCTTATCAATTTTATTATTTTTTTGCCAAACTGATTGGAGTTCATTTCCATTCCATAGATAATGACTACCAAATTCACCATCTTCTAGTAAATACGTTTGATATATTTCTGACTTAACACTTCTTTCTAATTCATCAATTGCTTCCTTAAAAAGACATGGATTTGGTAAATTAACTACTAAATTAGATAATTCTATAGCTACAGGATTAATATCAATACCGATAAAACGTCTTTGTCTCATTACAGCTTCACGAGCTACTAAACCTGAACCTAAAAATGGGTCTAAAACTATGTCACCTTTTTCTGTTAATTTTTCAATTAAAAATGCTAGACATTCAATTGGCTTTTTACCCCAATATTTATGAAAAGCTGCTAATCCTTTATATCCTTTTGGTAATACTATTGTTTCAGTGTTAAGCTCGGATTTCATTTTATGAGTAGGGAGTAGGGAGTAGTACTACTTAAAATCCTCAAATTATACATAAATTGTATTAATTAGTACACTTCAAAATTAACAGATGCTTTTAAATAGTTAGCAGCATCTATCTCAATACCTTCGTTTAAAAAAGAGTACGATGAAAGGATAGTAGGTAACACAGTTAATGTTACTGTTAAAATATGGGTTTAGCAACAAGATGGCATGCGCTGAAGCGCAACTACGAGCCAGCTATTACCAACTATACAATAAGTAATTATCTAACGGCTATTACCTCCCTAGTTATGACCATTCCCCCAAATTTGCCCTTCTCACCCCAAGGTGCGGAGATAATTTTAGGTAACATTATTGAACCAGAACAATTAGTCATACCTGTATTACCCACCGCTTCCACTATGTTTGGTCCGCGTGGTGCTTGTTTAATCTCACCCACTGGGCAATTATGGGTTTCGGATACGGGACATCATCGATTATTAGGATGGAAAAATTTACCCACTAGAGATAATCAACCTGCTGACTGGGTAATTGGACAACCTAATTTTAATTCTGAAGGACAAAATGCTAAAGGTCAACCAACAAGCAACAGTTTAAGCGTACCCACAGGAATTTGTGCTTGTGGAAGAGGTTTAGCTGTAGCAGATGCTTGGAATCATCGGGTTTTAATTTGGCACGATTTACCAGAAGATAATAATGTTCCTGCTGATTTGGTATTAGGTCAAGATAATTTTGGGGATAATCAACCCAATCGAGGTACTCAACAAGCTGCTGCAAATACTATGCACTGGCCTTATGGTATTTTCTATCATCAGGGTAAGTTATTTGTGGCTGATACTGGAAATCGTCGGGTCTTGATTTGGAATCAGTTACCCACAGAAAATGGTCAACCAGCTGATTTAGTTCTGGGACAATCGAACATGATATCTCGCAATGAAAATGGTGGTGATTCTCCCACCGCAGCGAGTATGCGTTGGTGTCATGACATTGCATTATGGGGTGAGAATTTAGTTGTTACTGATGCAGGTAATAACCGGGTGATGATTTGGGAAGGTATACCCACAGAAAATAATAGTCCTTGTGCGGTGGTGTTAGGACAAAAAAATTTCCATTTGGTGGAAATGAATCAAGGGGTTTATTTTCCCAATGGTAGTAGTTTGAGTATGCCTTATGGAGTAGGAGTTGCAGGTGATTGGTTACTGGTAGCGGATACGGCTAATTCTCGTTTGTTAGGATGGAAACAGCCAGAATCAATTTTATTATTACAGGGTATGGTGGCTAATGCTCTGGTGGGACAAAAGGATTTTCAAAGTAAAGGTGAAAACCGTGATTTTGGACTACCCACCAGAGAAAGTTTAAATTGGTGTTATGGCATCAAAATTTGCGATAAAATTGCCATCATAGCTGATTCGGGAAATAATCGAGTTTTGCTATGGCATTTGAAATATGACGATTGAAGAAATTAGAGTTCGTGGTACTGTGCAAGGGGTAGGTTTTCGTCCTACTGTCTATCGTTTAGCAAAAGTTTGTGGGTTAAAGGGAGATGTTTGTAATGATGGAGAAGGGGTTTTAATTCGTGTCTCTGGAAGTGAGTCAGCTAATAACGGAATTTATTACTAAATTACAGCAGGAATGTCCACCTTTAGCCAAAATTAAGAAATTAATCAGAACTCCCTATCTAGGAGAACTTAATTTTGATGATTTTGTGATTTCTCATAGTGTTACCATAGCATTGTGAAAACCGAAATTTCTCCTGATGCTGCTACTTGTCCACAATGTCAAAAAGAGATATTTGACCCCTTTAGTCGCTTTTATCGTTATCCTTTTACTAACTGCACTCACTGTGGCACCACGTTTAAGTATTATTCATGGTATTCCTTATGATAGAAATAATACTAGCATGGCAGTTTTTCCTCTGTGTTCAGCATGCGCTGAGGAATATAATCATGTCGAAAATCGACGCTTTCATGCTCAACCTATCGCTTGTCATGTTTGTGGTCCCAAAGCTTGGTTAGAACGTGCTGATGGTAAACCGGTGATTGCTTCTATGTTTTCCACAATGGATGATTTAGATGCTGTTTGTACTCTATTACAAAAAGGTGAAATTGTTGGGATTAAGGGGTTAGGTGGGATTCATTTAGCTTGTGATGCAACCCAAGAAACGGCTGTCCAAAAGCTACGTCAGCGCAAAAGACGCTATGATAAACCTTTGGCTTTAATGGCAAAAGATATCAATATAATTCAAGAATATTGTACTGTTAATGCTCAAGAACAAGAATTATTAACAAGTCCATCTGCACCAATTGTTTTATTAGAAATAGCAGGTAAAAAAACTGTAGCACCATCAGTTGCACCCGGACAAAACACGCTTGGGTTTATGCTTGCTTATACACCCTTGCATCATTTGATTCTCCGTCGAATGCATCACCCAATTGTCTTAACTAGTGGGAATTTATCGGATGAACCACAATGTATTGATAATGATGAAGCCAGAGAAAAATTAGGAAAAATCGCTGATTATTTTCTTTTCCATAATCGGGAAATTGTCAATCGAGTAGATGATTCAGTGGTGCGAGTGATAGGGAATAAAGTTCAAATAATCCGTCGTGCTAGAGGATATGCACCAGCACCGATTATTTTACCTCCAGGATTTCAAAATATTCCCCCAATTTTAGCAATGGGTGGTGAATTGAAAAATACTTTTTGTTTGTTGCGAGAAGGGGAGGCAATCCTCTCTCAACATTTAGGAGATTTAGAAAATGCCGCAGCTTTTCATGCTTATCAAGAAACCCTAAATTTATATTTAGATTTATTTCAGCATCAACCAGAAATTATTGCTATTGATCAACATCCTGAATATCTTTCCAGCAAGTTTGGTCAAGAATTAGCATCTACTAATCAAATTCCCCTGGTTTCAGTTCAACATCATCACGCGCATATTGCTGCTTGTATGGCTCGAAAATGGTCTTCCTTTAGATACATCTCCAGTTTTAGGAATTGCTTTTGATGGACTGGGTTATGGTGAAGATGGTAAACTCTGGGGAGGAGAATTTTTATGGGCTGATTACCGTAATTTTCAACGATTAGCATCATTTAAGCCAGTGTCTATGATTGGTGGTACACAAGCAATTTATCAACCCTGGAGAAATACCTATGCACAATTAATATCTGCTTTTAGTTGGGAAGATTTAACCCAAAATTATGGTGATTTAGAACTCTTTCATTTTCTGGAGCAAAAACCTTTAAAGTTAATGAAGCAAATGGTAGAGCAAGAAATTAACTCACCTTTGACTTCCTCCGTAGGACGATTATTTGATGCCGTTGCTGGAGCCATAGGTATTGGTCGAGAAGAATATAGTTATGAAGGACAAGCCGCTATTACTTTAGAAGCCTTGGTTGATATCAATAAGTTAAATAATCATAAAGAAACTTTAACTTATCCGTTTAATTTTCGCTTTTTAGATAGTATTTATTGTATAGACCCTGCACCAATGTGGACAGCTTTACTTGATGATATCCAGCAGCAGATTCCCATATCACTCATAGCTGCAAAATTTCATCAGGGTTTAGCTAACGCTATTGTGGATATGGTTCAGCTTCTGAGTCAAGTAAATTCAATTAATTATGTGGTTTTAACCGGAGGAGTATTTCAAAATCGGATTTTGCTAGCACAAGTTACCCAAGGGTTACAAAAATTAAAATTTACTGTACTCACTCACAGTCAAGTCCCCACTAATGATGGAGGATTATCTTTAGGACAAGCTGCAATTACAGCTGCAAGAAGTAGAGAATAGGAAATTATATAATCAGAGGAAAATTAAAATGTGTTTAGGAATTCCTGGTCAAATCATTGAGATTAGCAATATTAATCATAAATTAGCAATTGTCAATGTGGGTGGTGTCAAGCGAGAAGTAAATATTGCTTGTATTGTGGATGAACAACATCCTCCGGAAGCTTGTGTTGGGGATTGGGTCTTAGTCCACGTCGGTTTTGCTATGAATCGCATTAATGAAGATGAAGCCGCAGAAACTTTAAAACTACTCCAAGAAATAGCAGATTCACAAATAGCAATTAATAGTTAATTTCTCTCTACTCGTTATTTTTATGAAATACGTTGATGAATTCCGACAACCTGAAAAAGCTGAAGCTTTACGTGGTGAAATTAAGAAATTAAGTCAGCAGCTAGGAAAACATATTAAAATTATGGAAGTATGTGGTGGACATACTCATTCTATATTTAAATATGGGATTGAAGAAATTTTGCCCGCTAATATTGAATTAATTCATGGTCCTGGTTGTCCCGTTTGTGTAATGCCTAAAGGCAGATTAGATGATGCGATCGCCATCTCTAAGAATCCTGATGTAATCTTTACTACCTTTGGCGATACCATGCGAGTACCTGGTTCCCAAAATAGTTTATTACAAGCCAAAGCTCAAGGGTCTGATATCCGTATGGTTTATTCTCCCCTGGATAGCTTACAAATTGCTAAAGATAACCCCGACAAAGAAGTAGTATTTTTTGCCATAGGTTTTGAAACTACCGCTCCTAGTACAGCTTTTACCATTCTGCAAGCAGAAGCAGAAAAAATCACTAACTTTAGAATGTTTTGTAATCATGTTCTAGTGGTTCCTGCGTTGCGAGCATTATTAAATAATCCCGATTTAGAACTAGATGGATTTGTTGGTCCTGGTCATGTGAGCATGGTAATTGGCACAGAACCATATGAATTTATCCCGCAACAATATCATAAACCAATCGTTGTTTCTGGATTTGAGCCTTTAGATATATTTCAATCAATTTGGATGCTATTAAAACAAATTGTCGAAAATCGTTGTCAAGTGGAAAACCAATATAACCGCTTAGTACAACCAACCGGAAATAGTTTAGCACTAGCAGCCATAAATAAAGTTTTTACCGTCCGAGAAAGTTTTGCTTGGAGGGGTTTAGGTGAAATCCCAGCATCGGGATTAAAAATTAAAGATGAATATTCACAATTTGATGCAGAAGTTAAATTTACTATTCCTAACTTAAAAATTCCTGACCATAAAGCTTGTCAATGTGGGGAAATTCTCAAAGGAGTTTTAAAACCTTGGCAATGTAAAGTATTTGGTACAGCTTGCACTCCTGAAACTCCCATTGGTAGTTGTATGGTATCATCAGAAGGTGCTTGTGCAGCATATTATAAATATGGAAGACTTTCTCAAGTAGGACAAAAACCATCAACCCCATCTAAAGTTTAAAATGAATTTTTCCTTAGATAACTCCCACCAAAATCCTTTATTTCAAAAAATCGAGCAAGTCCGTCGTCGTCCCGGTAAGGTGCGGGATACCCATATTAATCTCGCACATGGTAGCGGTGGAAAAGCCATGCGGGATTTAATTGATGATATTTTTGTTAAAACTTTCGATAATCCCATTCTCTCCCAATTAGAAGACCAAGCAACTTTTAATTTACCGGAACTTTTAAAATATGGAGATAGACTGGCTTTTACTACAGATTCCTATGTAGTAGACCCACTATTTTTTCCGGGTGGAGATATTGGAGAATTAGCTGTGAATGGGACTATTAATGATTTAGCTGTCAGTGGTGCTAAACCGTTATATCTCACCTGTAGCGTCATTTTAGAAGAAGGATTACCGATAGAAACTTTGCGACGTGTGGCAAATAGTATGAAAGTTGCCGCAGAGAAAGCTGGTGTACAAATCGTTACTGGTGACACAAAAGTAGTACATCGAGGTGCAGCAGATAAGATATTTATTAATACGACAGGGATTGGGATTATTCCCTTAGGAATTAATATTGCTGCACATAATATTCAACCAGGAGATACAGTAATCATTAATGGAGAATTGGGTAATCATGGAGCAGCAATTTTAATTGCTCGTGGAGAATTAGCCTTAGAAACCAATATAGAAAGTGATTGTCAACCTTTACATAGTTTAGTGGAAACTATTTTGAATGTTTGTCCCGAAGTTCATGCGATGCGGGATGCTACCAGAGGTGGTTTAGCTACAGTTTTAAATGAATTTGCTTTGAGTGCTAATGTAGGAATTCGTATCCATGAAGAATCTATTCCCGTGCGAGAAGAGGTAAAAGGAATTTGCGAAATTCTGGGTTTAGACCCATTGTATTTAGCGAATGAAGGAAAATTAGTAGTGGTAGTAGGAAGTGAAAATGCAGAAACTGTTTTATCAGCAATGAAATCTCATCCTGCTGGAAAAGATGCTTGTATTATTGGTGAAGTTACTTCTGCTCCTCCCGGTATTCTGTTATTGAAAACCATCTGGGGAACTGAACGTATCGTAGATATGTTAGTGGGTGATCAATTGCCAAGAATTTGTTAATTTTAACAAGAGATTATATGCACGAATTAGGAATTACTCAAAATATTATTGCTATTGTCACAGAAAACGCTCAAGGTCAAAAAGTACAGCGCGTTTTATTAGAAATTGGCAAACTTTCTGCCATTATGCCGGAAGCGGTGCAGTTTTGCTTTGATATTTGTGCTGCTGGTACTATTGTCGAAGGAGCAATTTTAGAAATTTTGGAAATTCCCGGTTCAGCTAGATGTCGTCAATGTGGAGAAATAATACCTTTAGAAAGACCCTTTGGTATTTGTAATTGTGGTAGTGTGCAATTAGAGTTAATCACCGGTGAAGAACTGAAAATTAAGGAAATCGAAATAGAGGAATTATGTGTGTAACCTGCGGTTGTGATGATAACGGAGAAGCAAAAATTATTAATCCAGAAATGAGTGCAGTAGAACACCATCACACTCATACCTTACCTGATGGTACTATCATTACTCATTCTCATAGTGAAGCTTCGCAAGTTCATGCGAAAATTCATAATACTACTATATCTTTAGAACAGAATATTTTAGCAAAAAATGATCTGTTAGCTGCTCAAAATCGGGGATGGTTCAAAGGTAGAAATATTCTCGCTTTAAATTTAATGAGTTCTCCTGGTGCTGGTAAAACCACTTTATTAACTCGTACCATCAATGATTTAAAAGCAAAATTATCTATTAGTGTAATTGAAGGCGACCAAGAAACCAGTAATGATGCTGAAAAAATCCAAGCAACAGGCTGTAAAGTTATCCAAATTAATACAGGAACCGGTTGTCATTTAGATGCATCAATGATAGAACGGGGTTTACAGCAATTAAATCCGCCATTGGACTCAGTGGTAATGATTGAGAATGTGGGGAATTTAGTTTGTCCAGCTTTATTTGATTTGGGTGAAAAAGCTAAGGTAGTGATTCTCTCTGTTACAGAAGGAGAAGATAAACCCATTAAATATCCTCATATGTTTCGGGCTAGTGATGTGATGATTCTCACTAAAATTGATTTATTACCTTATGTGCAGTTTGATGTCCAGCGTTGTATAGAATATGCGCGACAGGTGCATCCTAAAATCCAAATTTTTCAAGTTTCCGCAACTACTGGTGAGGGGTTAAATAATTGGTATCAGTGGTTAATGACACAGTGTATACACACAACTAATTAATCAGTCCCCCAGTGGAGAACGATTTAATTCATCTTTATAAAATTGCCAATTCGGCATAAATTTAGTCATCAAAGCCACAAATCGCTCTCCATGATTCCGTTCTAACAGATGAACAATTTCATGCACCACAACATATTCTAGACAGTGCTTTTCCTTTTTCGCTAATTCGAGATTTAGCCAAATGCGTTTAGCTTCAATATTGCAAGTACCCCATTTAGTCCGCATCAATTTTATTCCCCAGTCATTCACTTTCACACCCATTTTCTCTTCCCATTTAGTGATTAAGAAAGGAATCTCTTCTTTCATTTGTAATCTATACCAAGACATCATGACTTTTTTTCGTTGTTTCTCATCGCTATTTGCTTTCACATAAAGGTCAATATAAGTATTGTTTCTAATTTCTATTTTAGGATGACCTGGACAATAAATCACATTTAACAGATAGCGTTTACCTTGAAAATAATGACTTTCTCCAGATACGAATTCTCTTTTTGATTGACGTTCTTGGGCTTGAAAATTAGCTTGATGTTTTTTAATCCAGCCCAATTTAGAAATTACGAATAAACGTACAGATTCATCATCAATGTTTAGAGGTGTCGCAATTCGGATTCGTCCATCAGGAGGGTAAACTGCTAGATGCAGGTTTTTAATATTCTTTCTCACCACATCTACAACAAGTTCACTAACTGTTATTTGGTGCATTTCAATACTCATTTTGACTCTTGACTATGGCAAAAATGCGTTCTACATCTTGTCGGGATTCCAGATGTTTTTTAATAGCATTTTTTACTTCCCTCTCTTTAATTGTATGTCCACGCCATCCATCTTTTTTAGTTTGACGAATTGCTGTATCTATGGTTAAAGCTAAGGTTTCATTTTGATTCAGATTATCATATAGTGAAACTTTAGCAGGAGAGTTCAATGATTTAGGATACTCTAATGAGCTACTTGGTTGAGTAACTTGTTTACTTAACTCAATAATTTGTTGCAAGTAGATTTTATATTCTGCTGCGGCTGTTTTTCGAGCTTGGATTAACTCACTCAGCAAGATGGACATTTTCTCAAAATATTTGGGGTTGGTAGGTTGTTGATCTATAATAACTTTACGTAAATTGTTTTCAATGGTTTCCGCCACAGCTTCTGGGTTTTGTTTGATACCATTGGGTAATGATTGAATAGCTTCTGTACCACGTTCCACAATCATCTGAATCAGTGTCATATCATCAAAAGCAGAAATCACCTCACTTTCTTCTGCACCAATATAGCTATCAATTAAGTGACGCATATCGGGTTCATAGGCTTTTAAGTCAATGTAATCGCGACTAGCTAATTTTACCTCTTTAGACACCTTTTCATAATGCTTAATTTCTTGTTTAATCATTCCCACTTGATGGGGAGTATATCCAGCTTCTTCCATATCATTAGCCAGATTTGCATAAGCACGAATTAGCGTGGATGTATACTTATAAAGAGCGATACGTTTTTGCTGATTATTTTTTAAATCATCTGCATTTTGAGTATTTCCACAAAAATAGTGAATGTAAGCCAGGGTATCTTGAGGAGGTTGAACAGGTTCACAAAGTGCTTTAATGCTTTCTCTCGCATTTTCTAGGTGTTCTTGTCCTTTTTCTAATCTGTTACTTAATAATCCAGCAATATCATCGGCATCATAATCTTCAAAGGCTACTGAGGTATAATCATTAACTGATTTTTCTAAACTTTTAAATAAGTCTTTATAGTCGATAATATAACCATATTCTTTATCTTCACCATCCAAGCGATTAACACGACAAACTGCTTGAAATAATCCATGATCTCGCATGGTTTTATCAATATAAAGGTAGGTAGCAGGAGGAGCATCAAAACCAGTGAGTAGTTTATCAACAACAATGAGGAGTTTCATTTGTCCAGGTGAGTGGATAAATTTATGTTTGACATCTTCCTCAAATCTATCTGGAGTTTGACCATTCAACATTTTTTGATAAATTTCATATTGCTGAATTTTATCAGTTCGTTCGTCATCTCCTGTGCTTTCACCTTTAATACTTTGCACTGAACCATCATAAGAGGTGATAATAGCACATTTCGTAAAACCCGTTTGTTGAAACAATTGATAATATTTACAAGCTTCGTAAATACTACCAGCTACGAGAATAGCATTACCATATCCATTTTCTAATCTTTCTTTTTTAGCAAAATCGAATATAATATCACAGACAATTTTATTTAGACGTGATTTAGAACTGAGGACTTTTTGCATTGTTCCCCAGCGTTTCTTAAGTTCGGTTTTAGCGTATTCAGTTAAATTTTTAGTTCTGGCTTCAAACCACTCATCAATTTTAGTTTGAGAGGTAATATTCTGGTCTACATTGCGAGCTTCATAACGTAAGTCTAGAACAACTTTGTCGTTGACAGCTTCATTAAATTTATAAGTATGAATATAGGAACCAAAAACTTCAATACTTTTTTGTTTATCTTTTTTGAGTAGAGGTGTACCAGTAAAACCAATGAATAACGCATTGGGGAGAATTTTCTTCATTGCTTTGTGCAAATCACCGGATTGAGTGCGATGACATTCATCGACAAATACATAAATATCACCCTTAGCTTGAAAGTCTGGAGGTAAACTGTGTTTAAGTTGGTCGATGTAGTTGTGATAATCTCCATCTTCATTCTTTCCACTTTTTCTATTGAATTTATGAATTAAAGAGCAGAGTAACCAAGGAAGATTTTGATTAAGTTGGGTAATTAAATCTTTACCGCTTTTAGTGCGATAGATATTTTCATTGACACCGAGAAAGACATTTTTAATTTGCTCGTCTAGTTCATCTCTATCCGTGATAATTAATACGCGAGCATTAGGATTATATTCCCGAATCCATTTAGCGAGCCAAACCATTGTTAGACTTTTACCACTACCTTGAGTGTGCCAAATAATGCCTCCTTCTCGACGACGGAGGTAAGATTGGGCTGATTTCACACCAAAATATTGATTGTGACGACAGATTTTTTTATCACCACCGTCAAAAACAATAAAATCGTGGATTAGTTCTAAAAAGCGGTTTTTTTCACAAAGTTGTAGGAGGTTTCGATGTAGAGGATTTTCAATATCAGTGTAATTCTCTTCTTTCCAGGTGAGGTAATATTTTTCTTTGGTGTCTGTGGTACCGTAACGGAGTCCTTCAGTGTCGTTACCGGACATGACGAATTGAATAGTGTTAAAGAAGGATTTGATAAAGATGGATTTTTGATTGTCTAGATTTTGACGGATACCTTCGGAAACTGAAACAATGCTGCGTTTTAGTTCCAGTACTCCCAGAGCAATGCCATTGATGTATAGAACTATATCAGGGCGTTTGGTGTTTTGTCCTTTGATAGTGACCTCTTCTGCTATAGCAAAGTCATTTTCTAGAGGGTTTTTCCAGTCGATTAACCAGACTGTTTGGAAATTCTCCCCTACTTCTGATTTGACTTTAATTCCATAGCGGAGGAGAGTATAAACTTCTTTATTGATGTCGTATAGATTTTTACTTTGGTCGCCTGCAACTTTGTTAAATTCGTAAATGGCTTTGGTGATGAGGTTGTGGTGGTACTTTTGTTTATCGCGGAGGAAGGTAGTGAGGATATAAGTTTCAATATTGCTGTTGTGGTGTCGGTCTTGCCAATTTCCCAGGTAGCGATATTGTAACTGTTGTTGGAACAGTTGCAGGATATGCTTTTGGGTTTCGTATTCTAGTTGTCCGACTTCACTCATGACATTGCCCCCATTGTCAGAATTACGGATGGATATGGATGGAAAAATTTCACTGTTAATGAATATGTATCATAGTATGTTATGGGGGATTTTGTAAACTATCTAACTCGTGGAGTAGGCATCCTGCCTGCTCAGTCACAACAGGCAAGATGCCTGTTCCACAGGATTTTTACACTTAATTATCTGTATAATAAGTAATACGAGTTTTCCCTGTCAATAATTCTTGCATCATCCCTTGTTTGATGGCTTTGTATTTATCGCGTTTTTGTTCTAATGCTTCAATTTCTGCGTCCATGTCACTGAGAATTTGGGCGATCGCTTTTTGTTCTTCTTGGGTTGGTGGTAGAGAAATTTGAATGTTTTTTAAAGCATCTTGATTAATATTTGTATTTGCACTAACAGTGCTACTATCCATTATTCTTTTTCTAAATTTTTCTTCGTTAAAGCAATGTACCTTATACTCAAAATACAATTTACCAAAATCTCTAAATCTGATTAAAAACCCACTATAAACAGTATCCTGTAAATGATCATTTACTAAAGATGTTAATCCTACACCTTCTGGTTTTACTGATGAACGGATGAACAAAACATCCCCTTTCCTTAATTCATAAATTTTTCTTTCTGCACTAGAAGAATTTACAAAACCCAGTAATAAACCTTGCAATACTTTTGCTTTTCCAAATACATCTAAAAGATTTACAAAAGGATATCCAAAACCAAAATCTTCTTTTCCTTTGTTAATTCCATTTTTAAATTCTCCAATCTCTCCCAATTTCTCTACTACCCACTCACCACTAAAACCAGGTAAACGCTTTTTACCTGTGAGCAGTTGTTGCATTGTCCCTTGCTTAATATTGCGCTTTTTGGTGATGAGTTGATCTAGTGTTGTAATTAGGGCATCGACATCACTGAGAGATTGGGCAATCGCTTTTTGTTCAGGAAGAGGGGGAAGAGGAACAAATATTGATTTTATTATGTTCCCGTTTAGATTTTCTTGATTGCCAGTATTGCTAAGTTTTCTTATTTCCTCATAATTATGAGCTAAATAAAAAAATATATAATTATTAAGAACATCTTTATTGAGAGTGATTGCTGCACAAGCCTGATTTATAGTTGCGTCAATTCCTAATATAGCCACCTTCCCTCTTGTCTTTCCCTGCCCATACATTGCCATAAGCAAAGTGTTTTGAGCATACAATTTTGCAGCAGAATTTTGTACGCCGAGTTTCGTTATAAATTCATTTGCATAAATTATGGTATTGAACTCAATTTGAGATGTAGTTATCCACGGAATATTTCCATTCCAATAAGATGGATTACTTCTATTCGGGGTTCCGCCTGAACTAACTATTGCAATTTCTCCTATTTGCTTGAAATCCCAATTTTTCGGAATCATTCCCATTTCAGTCTGTTTATAATCTTCTGGTATCTTCATTTCCATCACCATACCATGCCCATATTTTACAAATGTCTCTTAACTTTCCTTGTTATTTCTTCTAATACGCCTCAAATCTTCCCAAAACTCTTCTCTGGTGACTTTATCTAAAATTTCCTTTCTTTCTTGTGTATAGTCACCGCTTCCCCATCCAGCTTGTTGTAAAAAGCGAATAGTATCTACTTGACCTAAATTTTCTATTAAAACCTGATAACCTTTTTTTCTCAACTCAATTGGTGTCATCATTTGTTTTCCTCCTAATTCAAATAAGTATTCATTAACCAAGTTACAGGATTATTCAGAGATATTTTTAACAAACCTTGATGCCGTACCGAGTTTTTTAGTAAACGGTCATCAGTAGAGAGTAAAATATCTGCCTGAGCGACTTCTGCACAAGCAATATGAAAAGAATCGTAAAGACCAAAACCTAAATTCTCTAATTGCTGTGAGCGAAAATCAACATCCTCATCTATATTAATAGTAATTGCAGCCAACTCCAATAATTTTAATATATTTTCTAGTTTGTCGAGATTACGCATTTTCTCTAACTCTACCCTAATCGCTTCGCTGCTCACAAGTTTCCATTCTCCGGTGCGAATACGCTGCATAATGCTAAGAATAGCTTCTCCTTCTAAACGAATACGTTCTTGTGTCCAGTCGTCGAAAGGACGATTTAGACAACAAACATCAAGATAAATTTTATAGTTTTCTTTTTGTGTATTTATCACCACACCATCCCCATTTTTTGCAAATGTCCCTCAACCTTCTTTGTCAACTCCTCCACCTGATTATTCAACTCTGGTAAAGGCATCTGATACCGTTCTCCCAACTCCTTAATTCTCTGTGTCAAACGTTGCGAAATCCTGTCCATCTCTGAATTAATCGCTTGTCTTAAAGTCTTCATCCACTTATCATCAACTACCAGAACTTTAATCTCATCCTCCGTTAACCTTCTATATTTATCAACCACCTGATTATGCAAAAATTGCATCGCTTCCTTAATCTGCTTACTAACCTCACCTTCCTGCTCAATCAACTTTAAATAATCCTTCAAAACTTTTAACTCATCCTTAAAAGTAGCATCCTTCTGAATCACTTTAATGCGACTACTCAAACTAACTTTACTAATTTTACCACTGTCATTGGTCACTTCCTCCAATAAACCTTCCTCCCCTCCATATTCCTCTTGCAATTCCTCCTGCTGACGAATGATGTCATCCTTTACCACTTCTAAACGAGCAATTTCCGCTTGTTCTGCTTGAAAATAGCGATTAATCATCAATTCCTGCGGAATCAGTTCACAAATATAATCTGTCACTATCCCTTTCTTGTTCATTACTTCTGTCAATTCTGCTTTCCAACCATCTTCTACCAAAATATAAACATCATCTTTCATACTCTCGACCCAATAGTTCATCAGGTGTTGATAAACATCATATTTATCAATTAGACTTTTATCTGCAAATGCTTGCAATAAATCTTCTGCTAGTACGTGAATAATTTCCTTCGGTTTATCTCCTGGTTGAATATTTTTCAGTAAAAAAGTATGTTTCCTTTGCCAAGTTTCAAAAACTGCCTGAATTTCTTCACCATATTTAGTAAATTCAGGATGGGCAAAAATAGCAGCTTTCACATCCGAACCGGAAATTTTCAGATTTTGATATCCTGGTCTATTAGTTGACTCAAATAATTCCTGTTGCAGGGTTGGATAAACTTGCCAATAATCACTTAAAGCTTCAATATCTCGGTTGGGTATACCTCCCAATAAATGCGCTTCAATATCCTGAATATCTTCTTCTTCCTGACTATCAATATAACGAGGAATATTCAGATTGTACTCATTGTTCTCAATCTCCTGTACCGATACCATCCGCGCATATTTGGGAATTTCCAATTGCTTATTGAAAACATCAACAATTTTATGTATTTCCTGTTCCCGCAGACGGTTCTTATTCCCATCTTTAAGAAAACCCTTGCTAGCATCAATCATAAAAATGCCGCGACGATTCTCAGCATTTTCTTTATCCAAGACAATTATACAAGCCGGAATCCCAGTTCCATAAAATAGATTTGGTGGTAGTCCAATAATTCCTTTAATAATCCCCTTGCGAATTAAATTTTGGCGAATTTCCGCTTCAGCATTGCCTCGAAAGAGAACCCCATGAGGTAAAATAATCGCTCCTTTACCTTTACTTTTGAGAGAGCGAACCATATGCAGTAAAAAAGCATAATCTCCATTTTTAGCTGGGGGAATACCATAACCATCAAAACGTTTAAATTCGTCGTTAGTGGGATTCAGTCCATTACTCCAAGCTTTGGAGGAAAAAGGTGGATTTGCAACTGCAAAGTCAAAGGTTTTCAGTCCACCATGTTCATTTTTAAAATGAGGACTTGATAAAGTATTATCTTGCCAAATTTCAGCCGTAGGATGTCCATGTAATATCATATTCATCCGAGCTAAAGCACGGGTCGCGTTGTCCATCTCTTGTCCATAGATAGTTAACCCTCGTTCAGCTTCATCCGCAGCTTTCAGCAATAGAGAACCACTCCCACAAGTTGGATCATAAATTGTCTGTTCTTGACTTTTGGCAGAATTAATCCCAATCACTTTGGCAATAATCCGAGAGACTTCTGCTGGGGTGTAGAATTGTCCTTTGCTTTTACCAGATTGGGTGGCAAAGTTACGCATCAAATATTCATAAGCATCACCTAAAATATCATCACCATCAGCTCGATTTTTACTAAAATTTAAAGCAGGAGTTTGAAAAATTGCCACGAGGTTGGAAAGTCTATCCTGCATTTCTTTACCTTTCCCCAATTTATCTGCATCATTAAAATCAGCAACATCAATAATACCCTTGAGGTCATTAGCTTCGGCAAGTTTAGCAATAATTTTATTTATTTTGTCTCCAATTTCTTTGTCTCCTTTCAGAGCAATAATATCTTGAAAACCTCCGTTTTCTGGGACTTCAATTAGGGCATCATCTACACCAGCATATCGGTCGGAAACATATTTAACGAATAATAAAACTAATACATAGTCTTTGTACTGTGAGGCATCCATCCCACCTCGTAATTCATCACAGCTTTTCCATAAAGAACTATAAAGTTCACTTTTTTTAATTGCCATTCTGTGTAAGAAGCTAGTAGGGAATACGGAAAATATACGGGGTTTGCTGAAAACTCACATAGGAGTTCTATAGAGTTATATCGTACATCACGAGTGTTCATTTTTCAATTTTTACTTTGTTATTTGGGGTGGTGAAGCAAGTAGAGTTTATGGAAAGACCTCTCCCTGGTTTTGCGTCAGAAAAACCTGTCCCTCTCCGAAGTAGAGAGGGATAATATAAGGATATTTGTATCCTAGTAGTAAGTGTGTATTGCAATACGCCCTTACTGGTATGCAGACCATAGCGTAAAAACAGAAAAATTTTATTTGGCATAGAATAAAGAACAAAGGGATTTTAGATTTGTTCCATTTATGGGGTATGGGGTTTGAACCGAAATAAATTTTTGATGTAAAATCCAAAATCTAAAGTTAGCACGGTTAAAAAAAGAGGTAATTATGAACACATCGGTTAAAACCAAAAAAGTCTACGATGAAATCATAGATTTTATTGCTGCTGGTACTACTCCCGAAAATCTGATTAAGTTCCATCTCTCGGAGATAGCACAAAATCGTTTAGAAGATTTAGTTTATGGTGCTAAAAATAATGAGCTGACAAAAGAAGAGAAGGAGGAATTACAGGAATTTCTTACTCTAGAACATGCTATGAGATTATTTAAGGCTAAGGCACATATTTACATTCAAACTGAGAGCAAATAAAATGCCACGTTCTTATATAAATGTAGATTTACGACGTTTGGTTCTCGAACGTGCTGATAATCACTGTGAATATTGTCTAATTTCAGAAAGAGAAACTTCATCTTGTCAAGTTGACCATATCATTAGCGTTAAACATGGTGGTGAAACCACAGCAGATAATCTTTGTTATGCTTGTATTTACTGTAATTTACAAAAAGGTACAGATTTAGGTTCTATTAATTGGCAAAATGGTGAACTGGTCAGATTTTTTAACCCTCGTAGAGATTTTTGGGGTGATCATTTTCGACTTGAAGAAGCCGTTATTCAGCCATTAACAGATATTGGTATAGTAACAGCACGTATTTTTAATTTTAACGTTGATGAAAGAATTCTAGAGCGAAAATTCTTTATAACTGCTGGTAAATATCCATCAGTATCAGCACAAAAGAGAATGAATAGATAAAGATACTTTCAGCTAAATTGGAAACTATTAATCATGCATCTGTGTTATTTTGATAGGTGTAAACAAAATTTATTTTAAAAAAGTAACATTATCACAGGGAAAAATCATGGAGAATTCCATAAAAGTCTACGATGAAATTATAGATTTTATTGCTGCTGGTACTACTCCCGAAAGTCTAATTAAGTTTCATCTCTCTGAGATAGCACAACAACGGTTGGAAAATTTAATTGATGGGGCTAAAAATAATCAGCTTACCAAAGAACAAAAAGAGGAATTACAAGAATTTCTGACTATAGAGCATTTTCTCATTTTAGCTAAAGCTAAAGCTCATCAATACATTGAATCTGATGTCTAGTATTCAAGATGAATCCTAATACCATTCAGTTAAGCCCAAAAATGGGTAGAATCCTTATATTGTCATCCTGACCGGAGGGAAGGATCTCGCAGATCCTTCCCTCCGGTCAGGATGACAAATTACACTTCCTCGTAACTTTTCAAACACCCTCTAAGTTTCAATGGCTAAAAATAGGATTATTTGATTTTCGGTTTTTCAAATACTGTCAACAAAACAGGACCCAATAAATAGTAATGTCCTAAACACAAAAATCCTGCATCAACACCCAATTTTTTACGACTTTCTTGACTATAAAATTTCACTCTTGCTGGAGAATTTGCCACAATTTCCGATGCTTGTTTATTAGTAGTAATATCTACCAAATAAAATCTTCCCCCAGGAGTCAGCACTCGCAGGACTTCATTTAAAACTTGTTGAGGTTGTGGATAATGCAAAAAACTAATTGTGTTAAAAACTGCATCAAACTGACCTTCGGCAAAGGGAAGAGATTCAGCATTACCCTCAACATAAATTAATCTAGGATGATGACGGTTACTTTGTCTCGCTATTCGCAACATTTGGGGTGAGAAATCTAATCCTGTACCTCGCAAATTAGGAAATTCAGTTGCTAAACGATTTAGTAAACGTCCTGTACCACAACCTAAATCTAATACATTTGCTTGTGCTGGTAATTTGACTTGAGTAAGTAATCTTTTATGAATGGCTTGATAAATAAAAGAAGGAAATGCCCAGTCATAACTTGGTGCCCAACGTTCAAAAAGTTGTTTTTTATCAATCATAAATTTCAGGGGAGAAGAGAAGCAGAGGAGCAGAGGAGCAGAGGAGCAGAGGAAAGACTTGTATAAACTCTCTTTCTCCCTATCTCCCATGCTCCTTTTTTTATTCCTTTATAACCAATCGCGATAAGCTGATATTTCATTGATGCCTATTTCAAAGGGCATCCCTTTCCCAAAGGGGGGATACACTCGGATTTTAGCATCATTGGCAAACCGCGCTAGTCTATTACCTAACTGGGGAATATTGCTGACAATATGCCAGTAAGATACTATGTCAGGGCAGTCAATAATTAACATCAGGGTGGCATTTTTGGTTAAATACCATTGGCAATTAGATAACAGTACTTGGGTAATGCGATCGCACGCTTGATAAAAGCATCTCCCAATTGACCGTTCTAATTCCATATGTAGCATTCCATCTTGTTTTGTCACCTCCACGGGAGGTAAGTCATCAGGAGGAAGCAAAGGTAATCTAGACATAATTTCGCACCTCTTGTTGGTAGCGCTGTAAACTCTCCTGATTTTTTGCCAAAATTAAAGAGGAGGGTTTCAGCGCTATTGTGCCGATGTTTAATTCGTCTTGGAATTTCTTGATTCTGTCGCGACAAGTTTTGACATCACCGATGATGGAATTCTCAATCAAGTAGTCTTCTTCAAAACAGATATTTGTCCGGTCATAAGGGTTCTGTTTTTGTCCACTGTTCTGCATTACTTGCGTCGTGTTGGCCAGCATTTTTTGGCTAAAGTGATGGATAAATGGTAAGGCTTCGCTCACCGCTTCATCATCTGTCCTCCCCACAAAAAAGAAGCGTGCTAAAACCAATTTTTCTGCACCACTGGCATTCAATTCTCGATATTTGCTGAGGGTTTTCTTGAGTCTTTCTAGGGAAAATGGTGGCCATCCCATTAAACCAAAGGAATTTTTAGCAGCAAATTCGATAGCTTCATTATCCCCACTCGCTATATATACCGGAATTGGTTTTTGTAAAGCTTGGGGGTGAATAGTCAGGCGATCGCATTGGTAATATTTGCCATTAAATGATACATTACTCTCATATAATAGCTTTTGAATTAGGGCGATCGCTTCTAGCATCTGGGGACGGGATTCGGACATGGGAATCGCAAAATGCTGATTTTGCTGGGGAAATGGTCCAACCTTTTGCGACTCCAAACAAAAGTCTGCCATTACATAGATAATCTAAGGTAGCAATATCTTCTGCTACCCGAATGGGGTTATGAAATGGTAATAATACCGCCGCCGTACCTAAGTGAATATTGACAGTAATGCCCGCCAAATGTGCTAATAATAACAACATTGACGGGCTAAGATTGGATTCACTAAAATGATGCTCACTTACCCAAGCTTCTTCAAAACCCAAGCTTTCTGCTTGTTTGACCAACGCGACTTGTTCAAAGATGGCACGACGAGCATCTTGGTAATGATTTTCGTAATTGCAGAAAAGTCCAGTTTTCATGTTTGGGGTTGGGTTTTTATTCCACCGTAAGCGATAGTTATTTTAGACTGCAACTAATTGCAGTTCTAACCATAATCGTGGTTCAGATTGTTTCAACTTCGACATGGGATCACGTAGTAATCTTTTGGCATTCATACAAACTACTTGAATTAAACCCATGTTTTCGGCTACTTCTCTGAGAATTTCTCTCTGAGCTTTAATCAGAGGTATCTTGTCGTCAGAACAATAGATTCCAATATATTGAAAGCGTTTAGCAGGTCGTCCCCAAAAACAGGTGATGACTTTCACATAGCATCCATCCAGTAGTTCCCCTGTTTTTGGGTAATAGTGGTTGACGATTTTTGTGAATTCGTTGGCTAGGACATCTTCAGCAATCATGATAACTGATATTTCTGTAGCATGCATCACGCTATTTAATATAACACATTTCTGTTATTTAAATAAGACGAGTTGCCCATTATCTCTAAATATAATCTAAATTATCAGAAAATAGGAAGTAGGAAATAAATATTCAATTTGTAGTCTTGATAACAGATTTTAAATCAATATGGTTCTGTTAAGGAAAGGAGTACTATTGTCATTCTGAGAGAAGCGAAGAATCTCGCGGGATTCTTCGCTTCTCTCAGAATGACAATATAAAGCAGTGTTTGTAAGAAACACTGGTTTTTCATATTAAAAATATTATCTTATCCCAATTCACAAAACTAAGTTTATGCTAAATTTGTGGAGCGGGCATCTTGCCATTGAAATCAGGCGGGCAAGATGCCCGCTCCACAAGAAACAAGAGCAACAAATTCAAACAGTGTCATTCAGATATAATCTGACTTTTTGTTGTTGAATTTTGAATTGGTATTATCTGACATTGCGTTCAGCAACTAAAACTTCAGAAATCATCTCTGGTAAACTGGTTAAATCAACATATCCATCAGTACCAAGGATAGGAGAAATAAACGTATAATTGGGGTCACAGACTCCAGTATCATAGACTTGAATAAACCACCAATCTGGAAATCCTTCTACACCCAATTCAACAATGTACCAACTTTCACCCACTAACCGAGAGCCAATGATAGTAAACCAGTCTCGATAATTGTCAGAAATATTCCAATCTGCCATCAGAAACTCTAACGCTATTTGTCCCGCGTCAGTTGAAGTTAATAGCATTTTTACTCCTGGGTTACAACCTCATTTGTAACTTCAGGATATAATCCCAACTGTTTAGCTAACTCACGCGCTACAAAAAACAAGAACTGAGCACCATCTTGATTTCCTTCGTGAGCAAACATACTTGCTACTTGCAACATTGTCTGCACTAAACCAGCATCAATTAATTCTGGTTGAGATTCTAAGACTTCTGGTTCTTGACCATTAGGACATCTGAGAAGTTCATCAATCAGATTGAAATATAGTTTTTGGCGTTCTTCTGACATGGTAGGTTTATCTATTGTAAATGAGTGAACTGAAAATTATGATTACTGTTCAATACTGTGGCGCCACAGTCTTTCCAACATTGCAATCTGTTCTTGTAAAACAGTAGCACGATACACAAGATATCTGTCGTAACAAATAATCCCTAACCCAACACAAATAGGCGTCAACAAAAACAACCATTGCATCATATGTACAAGTTCATCTTGTTCGGCATCAATTTTTATTGGTTTGACCAAGGTAGGGTCAGAAAACTCTGTGCTAGTTTGAGATGTAGTGGTATGTGTGCTATTTGCCTGGAGAGTTAAATGACTCTGATTAGTTTCACAGGGTAGATTCTGCGTTTTAACTAGCTCTAGATGTCTGCCCCAAACTACACCAAAAACTAATATTTCTGGAGAAAGCACTGCTAATGTAACTACACAAACTGTAAACACATTTAAAAGTTTGACTTTCATTTTTGCTCTCCTTCGCTAGGTATGAGTTACCTAGTAAGAAAGTGAATTTTACGGTTTATCTAGGACATTAATGCTGTAAAATATCCAGCAATAACTTGGGGATTTCAATTTTTGATTTTAGATTAGTGACACAAATTAATCTGATAACTAGGAAACTATTATTTAGATTTTTCTTTTAATAAGGAATCAAAAATCAAAAATCAAAAATAGCGAGAGGGAGTTAAGAAGTCCCCCCTAATTCTTTCGACTTGCGTCTAGGAACTTCGGGGGGTAGAGGGGAATCTCTGCGTAAATCCTAAATGATTTATATCAGTCGCTCCTCTACACAGCACTTTACATGAGCTAGATTAAGATTATTGAATTTATTAAACAGTACTCAATGGCTATAACCTTTCCACAATCAGCATTTAAAAAAATATTTGGGGTATGGGTACTAGTGTTTTGGTGATGAGGGACTAGTGTTTTATCGGTATAGTTCGGGAATTTTTGTACTCAACTCAAATGTAGATGAGCTAATAGTTTCAGGCTGTTTTTCTCTGCTTTTTGACCCTAAATAAGTTTGTACTCAAAAATAATATATGTTCGTAAAGATAAACTCAAGCGGGAGAAAATAAAATTAAATTTTTCTACAAATGTTAAATTTCATAGCTAAAGGATTAAAATCCAAAATAAATGTTAGTATTTTGTGTGTTTATCAAATTTATCTGTATAATTCTCCAGAAAAAGTAATTTTTTACTTCGATAATTTTACAATAAAAAACGGTAAAATTGAACACAGCGAACTCATCCCTAACATCGGCTAAAATAACTGAAATATTGTTATGAGTAAATACTTAGGCAGCCCAAATTAAAAAAATTAGGAGTTAATGAATGCGGATAGCTCAAGATATAACAGAACTAATTGGCAAAACTCCTTTAGTTTATCTCAACAAAATTCCTCAATCAGAGGGAGTTGTGGCGAAAATAGTGGTCAAATTAGAAGGGATGAATCCAGGGGCTTCGGTTAAAGACCGGATTGGTCTGAGTATGGTAGATTCAGCCGAAGCCGCAGGTTTAATTGTCCCTGGAAAAACTACTTTAGTGGAACCTACTTCTGGTAATACCGGAATTGCTTTGGCAATGGTAGCAGCAGCTCGTGGTTATCAGTTAATTTTGACCATGCCCGAAACCATGAGTCAAGAACGACGCGCTATGCTTCGCGCTTATGGTGCATCTCTAGAGTTGACACCAGGAGCAGAAGGTATGCGTGGTGCTATTCGCAAGGCTGAAGAAATTGTGGCTCATACCCCCGATGCCTTCATGTTACAACAATTTCGCAACCCAGCTAATCCTCAAGTTCATCGGGAAACCACGGCTGAGGAAATTTGGACAGATACAGATGGAGAAGTCGATATCTTGATTGCTGGAGTCGGGACTGGGGGGACGATTACTGGTATAGCTGAAGTACTTAAACAACGTAAACCCAGTTTTCAGGCCATCGCTGTGGAACCTAGTAACAGTCCAATTCTATCCGGAGGTGAACCCGGTTCACATAAAATCCAAGGGATTGGGGCTGGATTTGTCCCTGATGTGCTGCGCGTGGAGTTAATTGATGAAGTGATTCGCGTCAGCGATGAACAAGCTATGTCATATGGTAGACGTTTAGCAAAAGAAGAAGGATTATTATCAGGGATATCTTCTGGTGCAGCTTTGTGTGCAGCTATTCAAGTTGGTCAGCGCCCAGAAAATCGCGATCGCCTCATCGTCATGATTCAACCTTCCTTTGGTGAACGTTATCTCAGCACCGCCATGTTCCAAGAATTGAGCATTAAATAAAGAAAACTAGGGGAGTTAAAAATCCCATCTCCCCATCTCCCCATCTCCCCATCTCCCCATCTCCTTTATTTAATACAATGTCGTTCCTGAATTATAGGCGTTTACAAAACTGTTATAATCAAACTCAACTTGAGTAGCATAATCGACAGCAAAATTGACAATTTCATTTTTGAACGCAGCTGTAGAACCACTAACAATATCAGTTACTTGTTTGTCAATGCTGTAGGAAACGATGGTAGAATCATAATCTTGGTCAGAAACGGCATGATTTTTCGCCACAACCTTTCCTGCATAACCCATTGCATCCATAAACTTTGACTTAGTGGTGAGTAATGTATAGTCAAAATCTACTTGATAGGGTGATTTTTCCCGCAGCATGAAGGGTATAGAATTAACAGTCGTATAACCCACTAAAGGATCTGTATTCGACAGCATTGCTTTAGTTCCTAGAGTCACCCTTCCTCCCTGATGATTACCATATACCAAACTTGATAATAGACCAGGAGCCGCGATAGAAACAGCACTATTACCTTCCTGCTTCATTTCCAAAATGACATCATCACTGGTAGATGAACTTGGACCTTCAATCAGTAAATAATAACGATATTTACCCAAACTACCAGTACCTGAACCCAATTTGAGGCGAATATCCTTTAAGGTATAGTAACTAGTGCTGTAACGCTTACTGCTAGAAATTGAGGCAATATAGCTGTTGATTGCCGCACTTATAGCTGAATAAGTGCTACTAGATACAGTTTGAAGTTCTGAGGTGGTTTGGAAAACTCGATAACCACTATTATTTATAGTTGTGTATTTACTCAATAAACTAGCACGGGTCTTACCTGCGGCTGATTGGACTAAATCATTGACAACACCATTCGTATTCCCAGAATCCAAACGGTAAGATAATTCATCGCTAGTACCTTTAAAATCATTCATTTTATTCAAGTAAGTATCCAAGAAATTGCGAACAATATCTTGAGCATCACTGGAACTAAAACCATTTTGTTTCGCTGCTAGAAGAATAGAAACTGCCATCCGACGCAAATCCCAAACATAGGGGCCAAAGATAAGCTTCATCAAAATCGGTGGTATCAAAGACATTATTACCATTGTTATCTCTCATTCCGCCCAAATTTTGCATATGCATATCCCCTTCTAACCAAACACCTGATGTTTGGGAGTTGACAAATGCAGAACCGGGTAATGTGGTCATATCACGGTAAAAAATGTGTGCTGTTCCCCGATAAAAAGCAAAGGGACTCACAGCCATCTTTTGCATCTTCGTTGCTAGTTCTTGAGGTAATTGAGATGCATAAGGATGATTATAATTATAGATTTCATTTGTTACAAAAGTACTACGGGGAGTTGCAGCTTCCACTGTAGAAGCTACTCCTAAATTTAACAACAAGATACAAGCGATCGCAGATATTTTTTTCAGCATAGCACCCTATCAAAATGTAAACAAAGTAATAAGTACTTAGTTGTGATACCAAATACACCTTCAAGTTTTTATCATATTTTGCCTTCCTAATGAATGTTATCTAAATCACATTCACGAAAAATTAATTATGTTATTTAGCATACAGCCATTTACTAAATAAGCGGCTCACTCTGGGCATAACCACATAGGTCATTAATAAAACCATAATGCCTGAAAAGATTAACGAAGTTATCAAAGGAGATATGTTAACAAAAAATGGTCTGAGATAGGTATTTAAAAGATTAAGTAAAACATAGACCACACCCCAAGTTAGTAATGCTGTTTTATAGCGTGGTGGTGTTTTCAGTACTTGACCAGGAACAGAAAACCACGCTTCCATACCACTGATTTCCTGAACTTGAGGGTCAGATGCTAGTAAAGGTTTACCTTGAATTAACCAATATTCTCGGTCTGGTGATGTCATCCAGATTTTTAAATTTTCATAACTGTCAAATCTAAAAATAATCACATATTCAGACCTGACACCAGGTTGAGGACGAAGAATAGTGATACCTAAATGTCCAGTATAGGTTCTGGCTACACTACTGATATCTTTTAGCCAATCCTCATAAGCTTTTTCACACCCTGATTTCACAACTTGTGAAATCACCACCGTCACTCCTTGATCATCAGTTTCCATTTGTGTTGCTATTAATCTTTAGTATTTTCTTAAAGGTTACTAATACAGTACTTATCTATAAGTACCTTGAGTAGTATATAGTCCGATGCCTTTTTAGGCAATAGACCAAGCCACAATTTCCAATCAGTAAGTGTTTGGCAATAATAATGTTTTTAACTGACAGATCAGGTTGAATACAAGTGAATATTTTCGATTCTTAACCTAATCCTAGTTATTCTTTAATGTTACTGGGATATTGTTTGGTGGTCTATAGCAAAATTAATACCAATTGATTTATTTATGTTCACATCAAACGACCTGTTTTAACTATGTTGCCAACACCTAAATTTATCAAAAGGAAAGATGGAATTATCAACAATATAACTTCATAAATACAAGCTTAATCACATCATATCAACAAGCAATTCTAGTTTATTTATAGGCGATCGCCACTGCTCAGATGAGGCTAATTGCATCTAAAATAATTCGCCTGAGTTTTAACTTCTCTGACTTTTGAAATCGTTGCTAATTGCTGAATCAGATAATTAATTATTTAGTGAGGTCTTACTGTGGCTGTTACTTTCTTTATCTCCGAAGTCAATCCCTCTGGCAGCAGCAGTGCTTATACTGGTGACTGGTTTGAGGTAACAAATACGGGCACTAGCGCCGTGGATATCACTGGCTGGAAGATAGACGACAACTCCAACTCCTTCGCCGCGTCTGTGCTCCTGAGTGGTGTTACCAGTATTGGTGCTGGGCAATCAGTTGTCTTCATTGAGGGCAATGCTACCAACGTTACCGCATTCCAAACTGCATGGTTTGGCAATAATGTCCCCAATGGTTTCACTATTGGCACTTATAGTGGTACTGGTGTGGGATTGAGCAGTAGTGGAGACGCGGTAAATCTATTTGACTTGAACGGAAATCTGATCACTAGCGTCAGTTTCGGTGCAGCTTCCGCTAGTTTTACCTTCGACAACAAAGCCGCTCTTGGTACTGTCTCCACCCTGAGTGCGGCCGGAGTCAACGGAGGATTTCTGTCCGCTAATAGTGCGGAGACAGGCTCTCCCGGTAGTATATCGTTTTTACCCATTGTTACCATCGCCGCCCAAGATGCTAATGCAGCCGAAACTGCTAGTGACCCTGGCATCTTCCGTATCTCTCGCACAGGTAGTACTACAAATGACCTAGTAGTAGGTTATAGTATTGCCACTGGTTCTGGACAAGCAACCAGTGCAGATTATACACCAACTCTCACAGGTACAGCCACTATAGCTGCCGGACAATCCTTCGTAGATATCACCATTACACCAGTGGATGATACAACGGTAGAAGGAAATGAAACCGTTACTTTGACTTTAAATAGCAGCGCTAACTATACAATAAATACTGCTACCGCTACAGTGGCGATCGCTGATAATGATATTCCACCTACATTCAACTTTAGTACGGCTAATTACAGCGTTACTGAAGAGAACACCTCTGGATTTAGCACGAATGGGACGGTGAGAATAACTCGGACAGGTAGCACCAGTGGTACAGACACAGTGAAACTAGTACTGAGTGATGGGACAGCCAAAGGTAGTGCAGCAGCGCCCACAGTAGATACAAACCAAGGGGTAAGCAGTTCAGCTACCCCTTATATAAAACCCATCACATCAGGGTCAGGAGTGAACTTAACCTCCATATTGAGTGTAGGTGACAGCATTAACGGTTATAAAATGGTGGGGATTCCCGACGGATTGGGAGCCTTCGACAACGGTGATGGCACATTCACCTTGTTGATGAACCACGAAATTGGCTCTAGTAATGGAGTTACTCACGCTCACGGTGCCACAGGAGCATTTGTTTCCAGTTGGGTGATTAACAAATCGGATTTATCAGTGGTGAGTGGTAGTGATCTGATTAAAAATATCTACAGCTGGGACACAACTAATCAGAAATCGAATACCACCACCAGTGTAATTGCCTTTAATCGCTTCTGTTCAGCGGATTTAGCAGATCCCACAGCTTATTACAATGCGGCGACCGGACTAGGTTCACAAGAACGTATTTTCCTGAATGGTGAAGAAGGAGGGGGAGCAGGTTATCAACTAGCGATAGTGGCCACTGGTGCTAACAAAGGAAACACTTATGTCTTGGGTAAATTCAATCTCTCCACCAATGGCTCCGGGTTGACTGGGGTTGGTGGTTGGGAAAACGCGCTAGCAAATCCCTTGGCTCAAGATAAGACCATTGTGATTGGCAACAATGATGGTGGCACAGGTATCATGAACAATTCGGTGGTGGTGTATGTCGGCACCAAGCAAAACACGGGTTCGGAAATTGATAAAGCGGGTCTGACCAATGGCAGCATCAAATTTATTAATGTAACTGGCAGTACCGCCGAAATTGTTAACACCACTACTCGTGCCACCAATATCAGCAGTGGCACAACTTTTACCCTTAGCAGCACCGCTTCCACCACCTTCTCACGTCCAGAAGATGGGGCATGGAATCCGCTCAATCCTAGTCAATACTTTTTCGTCACCACAGACCGACTTGACCAAGTAGCCGATGGTGTGGGGACACAGATTGGACGTAGCCGCCTCTGGCGCTTAAATTTCACTGACATTACCAATCCTGATGCTGGTGGTACCATCGATATGCTTCTCGATGGGACTGAGGGTGGCAATATGTTTGATAATATGACCATTGATAAATATGGTCATATTCTGCTCCAAGAAGATGTGGGTAATACGACTCACAACGGTAAAATTTGGCAGTACGACATTGCCACTGATACGTTAAAACTGCTAGCGAAACATGATCCTAGCCGCTTTGGTGATATTGGCGTGGCAGCCACTGCACCATTTACAGTTGATGAGGAATCTTCTGGGATTATTGATGCTCAAGATATCCTCGGTCAGGGTTGGTTCTTGCTGGACACCCAAGCTCACTACACTAATGCTGATACTACCCTGGTAGAAGGTGGACAATTACAAGCATTGTTCAATCCTGACACCTACAAGTCTTACCAATCGGATTATAAAAATAATCCGATTACCGTTACCTTCAATCCTGGGGAAACTTTCAAGGATGTGCAGATTCCTGTGGCTGGGGATATCAATATTGAAAGTAATGAAACTATCAACCTGAGTTTAACCAATCCTAGTACTGGTAGCGTATTGGGAACTACCCAACCCAATGCAGTATTGACAATTCAAAATGATGACTCATATCCTACAGTCAACTTATCTGTCAGTTCTAGTAATGGCTCCGAAGCAGGTAAAACAGTCATCACAGTTACAGCTACAGCCTCCAAAGTAGTTTCTGGAAATCAAACTGTTAACTTAGCTGTCACTGGAACTAACATCACCGCCGATGATTACACCCTCAGCAATAGCACTATTACCATTCCTAATGGTTCAATTTCCAGTGCTGTTAGCTTCACTGTTGTTGATGATGCTTTAGTGGAAGGAACAGAAACCGCCACTGTTACCATTAGCAATCCTTCTGCTGGGATTACACTCGGCAACACGACTACTCAAAACATCACCATTACTGATAATGAAAATGCGACTTTAGCTAGTACAGTTGTCATTGCAGGTAATGCTACTGACCTGTACCCCCTCAATGGTGGTAGTGCTAGTGCTAACATTAATCGCTTGGGTGGATTTGGTTCCGATTTATTCTATGACTATCGCCAAAATGTATACTATGCCCTAGTAGACCGGGGAATTGGTGGTGGAGTAATTGATTATAAAACCAGAGTTGAGAAATTTTCCATTACCACTGACCCAACCACTGGAGCTATCACCAACTACCAGCTATTAGATACAGTTCCCTTCACGATCGCGGCGGGAACAACTTTCAATGGTGTAAATTATACCACAACAACACCATTTAATGGATTGAATAGTAAACTCCTCAATAGTGATGGTAGTGTACTGGGTTTAAGTCAAGACCCAGAAGGTTTTGTGGTTGGGAAAAACGGCAATTTCTTCGTGTCTGATGAATATGGTCCCTCAATTTACGAATTTAGTCCTACCGGAGTATTTGTTAGAGCATTAACAGCACCAAGTAATGTCATTGCTAAGGCAAATGGTACTCCTTACTATGCAGGTGATGATAATCCTGCTACTACAACAGGTCGCCAAAGTAACCGGGGTTATGAAGGTTTGGCGATTAGTCCAGATGGGACAAAACTATATGCGATGTTCCAAGACCCATTGCAAGAAGAGGGTTCTGGTGGTTCTAATCCAGGCCGGAATAGCCGCAATGTCAGAATTCTTAGATATGACGTAGCCACTGGTTTAAGTGATGCTCAATACATTTACCAGTTAGAACCTATTAGCGATATTAATGATCGCGTTCCCGGAACAGCAAATGATTTTAGTGCCTCTGCTCAAGGACGTAACATTGGTATAAGCTCTTTAGTTGCGATCAATAACAACGAATTCCTAGTGTTGGAGCGAGATAACCGGGGTGTAGGTGTAGATGACCCAACAGGTGCTGCTCCCTCTGGTAGTAAACGTGTCTTTAAAATTAACCTCACCGGAGCAACGGATGTCAGTAATATTAATTTAGCGGGGACTAATACTTTACCCAGTAATGTGACACCAGTAGGTAAAACCCTCTTCCTCGATATTGCTGGAGCTATTCAAGGTGCAGGACAGACACTTCCAGAAAAATTTGAAGGGTTAACAATTGCGACGAGACTGTCCGATGGTACTTTTGCCTTGATAGTCGCTACTGATAATGATTTCAGCGTCACCCAAAACAGTAGCAATACACAGTTTGATGTTTACACTAATGGTATTAGTACCACCCAGGTTGCTATTGGTAGTCCTGCTCCCACTGCTCCCACAGGACAACCAGCCTACACCTTACTTCCCAGCTATTTATATTCCTTCAAAACTCAAGCCAATGCTTTAAACCCTACTCCTGTATTTGACTTTAGTGCAGCGAACTACTCGATAGTAGAAGGGAATACCTCTGGTTTGACCACGAATGGGACGGTGAGAATCACTCGGACAGGTAGCACCAGTGGCACAGACACAGTGAAACTGGTATTGAGTGATGGGACAGCCAAAGGTAGTGCAGCAGTTCCGACAGTAGATACAACCCAAGGGATAAGTAGTTCAGCCACCCCTTACATAAAACCAAGCACATCAGGGTCAGGAGTGAACTTAACCTCCATCCTGACTGTAGGTGACAGCATTAACGGTTATAAAATGGTGGGGGTTCCCGACGGATTGGGAGCCTTCGACAACGGGGATGGAACATTCACCTTGTTGATGAATCACGAAATTGGTGCTAATAGCGGTGCTCCTCGCGCTCACGGTTCTACAGGAGCGTTTATCTCCAAGTGGATCATCAATAAATCGGATTTATCCGTGGTCAGTGGTAGTGACCTAATTCAGAATGTATTTCTATGGGATGGGACTAACTTCACCAAAAGTACAACACAATTTAATCGTTTCTGCTCGGCAGATTTAGCTCCTGTTTCTGCGTTCTACAACAGTGATACGGGACTAGGTACTACTGTACGCATCTTTTTGAATGGGGAAGAAAGTGGAGCGGAGGGTCGTGCATT
The DNA here is from genome assembly GCA_963766435.1 of uncultured cyanobacterium. Taxonomy (GTDB): domain Bacteria; phylum Cyanobacteriota; class Cyanobacteriia; order Cyanobacteriales; family Nostocaceae; genus CAVXZH01. The sequence goes on along the minus strand of CAVXZH010000005.1, from coordinate 342,937 downwards.
TGCTCATATTGCCAGTGGAGCAAATGCGGGCACTACCTATGAATTACCATCTTTAGGTAACTTCAGTTGGGAGAACGCAGTAGCCAGTCCCACGGCTAGTAATAAAACAGTAGTAGCTGGACTAGACGATTCTACAGGCGGTCAAGTATATTTCTATATTGGCAATAAAACCAACACTGGCACAGATATTGAGAAAGCCGGATTAAACAACGGTAAATTATATGGTGTCGTGGTAGCTGGATTGGCATCTGAGTCAGATTCAACCAACTTGGCTTCTGGAACCAGATTTGGGTTGGCAGATTTGGGCAATGTCCAAAATACAAGTGGGGCAAATCTGCAAACCCAGAGTATTACTGCTGGTGTGACAGCTTTCCTGCGTCCTGAAGATGGTGCTTGGGCAGCTTCCAACCCCAAAGATTTCTACTTCGCTACTACTAACGGTTTCAATAATCCTAGCCGTCTGTGGAGACTGCGCTTTGATAACCCGACTAATCCTGAGTCCGGTGGTACTATTGAGGCGGTTCTGAATGGGACTGAAGGGCAGAAGATGTTCGATAATATGACCATTGATAAATATGGTCACATCTTACTTCAGGAAGATGTGGGGAATAATGCCCACATTGGCAAAATTTGGCAGTACGACATTGCGACTGATACACTCACCCAAATTGCCCAACATGATTCCAGTCGTTTCATTACAGGTGCGGCTAATTTCCTCACCCAAGATGAGGAGTCGTCTGGGATTATTGATGCTCAAGATATCCTCGGTCCTGGTTGGTTTTTGCTGGATACTCAAGCTCACTACACTAATACTGATGCTGCACTGGTAGAAGGTGGACAATTACAAGCATTATTTAATCCTGACACCTACAATTCTTACCAATCGGATTATAAAAATAATCCCATTACTGTTACCTTCAATCCTGGGGAAACTTTCAAGGATGTGCAGATTCCTGTGGCTGGGGATACCAATATTGAAAGTAATGAAACTGTCAACCTCTCCTTAAGCAATCCCAGTGGTGGTACTGTTGTGGGAACTAAACAACCCAACGCAGTATTAACGATTGAAAATGATGACTCATATCCTACGGTCAATTTATCTGTAAGTACTAACAGTGGTACAGAAGCAGGTAAAACAGTCATCACAGTCACAGGTACAGCTTCTAAAGCCGTTTCTGGAAATCAAACTGTTAACTTAGCTGTCACTGGAACCAATATCACCACAGATGATTACACCCTCAGCAATAGCACCATTACTATTCCTAATGGTTCAGTTTCCAGTTCTGTTACCTTCACTGTTGTTGATGATGCTCTAGTGGAAGGAACAGAAACCGCTACTGTTGCGATTAATAATCCTTCTGCTGGTATTACACTCGGTAACACGACTACTCAAAACATCACCATTACTGATAATGACAGCACACCTCCTACTCTAACTCAGGTTAAAAATGATGTCTTCAATATTTCTGGAGAATCAACCAAAGTTCAACTCAAAGTTCAACTCTCAGGACGCAACTCTAATTTAGTCAATGAATTGGGAGTATATACTGTTGATGATCAAAATGGAACAATTAACAACATTGCTCCAGGTGCGACAGGTTATGCTGAAGCAGCATTAGCACGCAGTAAGGTAATTTTCTCCGTAATTTCTAATAATCCCACTGGATTTGACCCCAGCAATGTTAGCCGATTATTAGAATTGGATACCAACAAAAATCTCCGGTTTTATTTAGTTAAAAATAATACCGTTGATAATGTGAAGAAAACTACTTCTACTAGCGATATCCTGTTTTCTAGCACTTCGATTCAACAAATCACAGCTTCAACAGCAGGTAGTTTTACTTTAGGTTGGAAAGATGGTTCTAACGCTACTGCTACTCAATTTAATGATTTGGTTGTGAATGTTCAAGCCACAAATAATACCAAACCATTAGGTTCTGGATTGCAAGGAGATACAGAAGCAGAAGTACTGGATTTAACTGGCGTCAGTGGTTCTGTGAGTGCGACATTTACCGTCAACCGAGAAGCTGGATATGACAACTTTGTTGGTTTTTACCGTGTAACTAGTGTCAGTGGAGGAATTGATACGAATAATGACGGTGCAGCAGATTTACTCCCTGGACAAGCTGGTTATCTCCAAGCTGCTATTAATCAACGTGTAGCTGGTATTAATTTAACGGTGAATAACCAAGGGACTGCAACTTATAATGGCAGTTTGAATGGTGGGGGCATTTTTGCTCCATTTATCATTATCAATGGTAGACCAGAAGCTCTGTTAGATACTAGTACCACTAATGATCCAGCCGTTTATTTCCCCTATTTAGGCGCTAACACAGATAAAACTGATCATATGCGCTTGTTAGGTGATAATGTCTTCGGTTTTGAGGATTTAGTTAATGGTGGCGATAAAGATTACAATGATGTAATTGTTAAGACTAATTTAACCATTGGTTAGGAATGTGACCTGAAAAATAGGGGAAGGGAATTCAGCAATTTACCTTCCCCTCTCTAACACTGTGATAATGGCATCTTTATGAAGGTGTAATTCGTTGACTGGAGTTTAGATTTTTGATTCAAAATATTTTCTATTCTTAACCTAATACTAGTTATTTTTTAATCTTAATAAGATATTTTCAGATAGTCTATTTCAAAATTGATACCAAGAAGCCTAAATTTTTTGGTAATTATAAAAACATACAATTTACTCACGTCTAATTGATGTGGTGATGACATTACACCCAAAGTTCATTGTTGTCGGGTAGGCATATTGCGTGTCATTCTTCACAAAATAAAAGCAACTTTGAATCAGAAGTAAAGGCAATCGCATCGTCAACCCAAGCAATTGCATTTCATTTACAAGTTTAAACAGAAATGCTCACTTAATTTGGTTAAACAGACATTTTGGATGAAGCATTCTTAATGGAAACAACTACACACAAATTTTTCACGAAATCATAGAAGGTAAATACAAATGCCCGCAATTAATTTAACAGGAACTACTTACATTCAAGATTTTAACACCTTGGCGTTTTCTGGAACTTCCAGTACTCTGCCAACGGGATGGGAGTTTTTGGAAACTGGAACTAATGCTAATACAACTTATACAGCTGGTACTGGAAGTTTTAATGCTGGTGAAACCTACAGTTTTGGGTCAACTTCCAGTACAGAGAGAGCATTTGGTGGATTGCGGTCTGGTAGTCTAATACCTACCATCGGGGTAAGTTTTACAAATAATACAGGCAGTACAATTAATTCATTAGTAGTTAATTATCGTGGTGAACAATGGCGGTTGGGTACAATAGGCAGAACTGATCGCCTAGATTTTCAATACAGCTTAACTGCAACTTCTCTTTCAACTGGCAGTTGGATAGATGTTGACTCCTTGGATTTTACTTCACCCAATTTAATAACAGCAGGTGTTCTTGATGGTAATGCTAATGGAAATAATACCAGCATTACCGGAACAATCTCTGGGCTGAATATTGCCACTGGCACAACATTTTATCTGCGCTGGTTAGATTTCGATGCTGCTGGTGCTGATGATGGTCTGGCGATTGATGATTTCAGTATAGTTGCATCCTCTTCGTCATTACCCCCTACTCCTGTATTTAAGTTTAGTAATCCTAACTATAGTATTACTGAAGGCAACACCCCTGGTTTTACCACTAATGCCACTGTGAGAGTGAATCGTACAGGCAACACCACTGGTACTGACACAGTGCAAGTGCAATTAGCAAATGGAACAGCGACAGGTGGTAATACAGCAACATCAAATGTAGACTACAATAATATCCCCATTAACGTTACCTTCAATCCTGGTGAAACTTTCCAGGATGTGCAAATTGCCATTGCTGGGGATACAAATGTAGAAAGTAATGAAACTGTAAACCTGACTTTAACCAATCCGAGTGCTGGTGCAACAGTAGGAAACACACAACCCAATGCTCTACTGACGATTGAAAATGATGAACTATCTCCGGCTACGCTAATTCACGACATTCAAGGTAGCGGTTCCACCTTTAACACTGCTTTTAGTGGCAGTCAAACAATTGAGGGGATTGTTACCAGAAAATTTTCTGGCTTAACTGGCTTCTACGTTCAAGAAGAAGATGCTGATGCTGACAACAATGCCGCTACATCAGAAGCTATCTTTGTTTATGACCCAAACAATAAATTTACTGGCAACGCTGGTGATAAAGTCCGAATTACAGGAAGCGTTAAAGAATTCACCAATACTAGTACCACCAGCAGCCTGACTGAATTGGATATCTCTTCTGCTGGAACTGTTACCAATTTAGGTGCTAGCACCCTACCCACAGCCATTAACGTTCAATTGCCTGTTACCAGCGTCACTGATTTAGAACGTTATGAAGGGATGTTAGTTAATGTCAGTGCCGGCAGTGGAAACCTGACCGTTACCGAGTATTATCAACTCGGTCGATATGATCAAGTTCTCCTTTCAGCCACAGGTGCTAGTAACCAACCTGGTACTGATGCAAGACTTGACCAATACACGCAATTCAATGCTCCTAGCGTCAGTGGATATTCTGCCTATTTAGCTGAGATTGCTAAACGTGAAATCTATTTAGATGATGGTAATAGTGCTCAAAATCCTGACCCGATCATTTTTGCTCGTGGTGGTAATCCTCTCAGTGCCACCAATACCCTCCGTGGTGGTGACACAGTTGCTAGCATTACAGGTATTTTAGATGAGCGCTTTGAAGGGTATCGCATCCAAACTACCACCGGAGTAAACTTCACCCCTACTAATCCTCGTCCAGTTAACCCACCAGATGTGGGTGGTACTCTCAAAGTAGCTAGTTTTAATGTTCTTAACTACTTTAATGACCTAGATACAAATCCTGGAAGCAACAATGTCCCAACATCACCACCAATGGTTTAACCTTTGAGCCTCGTGGTGCCAATACTACCAATGAGTTTAACCGTCAACGCGACAAGATTATTCAAGCCATCATTACCTCCGGGGCAGATGTCTTCGGGATTGATGGAGATGGAAAATAACGGCTATGGATCTAATAGTGCAATTCAGAATTTAGTTAACGGACTCAATGCCATTGCTGGTTCAGGTACCTATACTTTTATCAATCCTGGGACTAGACTCGGAACCGATGCCATTAATGTGGGAATAATTTACAAACCCGGTAAAGTTACCCCAGTAGGTGCTGCGGCAACTATGCCAAATGGATATAGTTCAGGTGCATTTGAGGTGGTGGGACGCAAACCTCTGGCCCAGACTTTCCAGCAAAATGCCACTGGTGAACAATTTACAGCCGTTGTCAATCACTTTAAATCGAAGGGTTCCAGTGCTGGAGGTATTGGTGATGATGATGCGGGAGATGGTCAAGGTTTATCTAATGCTACTCGTACACGTCAAGCTCAAGATTTGGCAACATGGTTAGCCACTAAACCCACTGGTACTAATGATACTGATTATGTGCTGTTAGGAGACTTCAATGCTTACGCTCTGGAAGACCCGATCACAACTTTGGCAAATGCCGGATATAACAATCTGCTTCCCAATACTTCCTACTCCTATGTCTTTGATGGTCAAGTCGGTGCTCTTGACCATGCATTAGGCAGTGCAAGTCTAGCAGCACAAGTGACAGGTGCAGAAAAATGGCACATCAATGCTGATGAACCCAGTGTGTTGGACTATAACACTGAATTCAAATCAACAAGTCAAATCAGCAGCTTATATAATGCTGACCCTTATCGTTCTTCTGACCATGACCCAGTGATTCTAGGATTAGACCTCTATACAGCCCCTATCGTCAGTGTTAATAATGTAAGTCTGACTGAAGGTAACAGTGGCACCACTTCTCTAGGATTTACTGTGAGTTTATCCACTGCTAGTACCCGTCAAATCACTGTTGACTATGCCACAGTTGATGGTAACGCTTACTCTGGTTATGACTATAATGCTACCAACGGCACTCTCACCTTTGCTCCAGGAGAAACTAGTAAGAGTGTTAATGTGAGTGTGATTGGGGATACGTTCAACGAAGGAAACGAAACCTTTAAATTGCAACTGAGTAATTCAAGTAATGCAGTAATTAACACTAGCTACGGAACAGGGACTATTGTTAATGATGACCTTGCACCTCGCATTAGTATTAATAGCGTCAGCTCGGCAGAAGGAAACAGTGGTACCCGCAATGCAACTTTCAATGTGAAGTTATCTGCTGTTTCTGGTCAACCTGTAACCGTAAACTATACAACTGTCGATGGTACAGCAACAGCTGCTAATAATGATTACACTCCCATTAGTGGTACCGTGACTTTTGTCCCTGGTAATACCTCAGTGAACATTGATGTCCCTATTCTGGGTGATACCACTGTCGAATCAGATAAAACTTTTTCCGTGAGTCTGAGTAATGCTAATGGAGCAACACTCGCTACCAATCAAAGTACTGGTACTGCTACTATCCTCAATGATGATGGGGTGGGAGTTGTCACCATCATCGGCACATCTGGTAATGACACTCTTACTGGTGGAAGTGGTAGTGACGATATCGTTGGGTTCGATGGTAATGATATTCTCAATGGGGCTGCTAGTAACGATTATCTTACAGGTGGATTGGGATCTGATGTCCTTACAGGTGGATTAGGCCCAGATACTTTCATCTATTACAACTTCAATCAATCCTTATTTGCAGCACCAGACCGGATTCGTGACTTTAATCCTAGTTTAGGCGATCGCATTCAGTTAAACAGTAGTTTCGTTAGTGCTACTTTCAATGCAGGTGTGATCACCGCCGCAACTTTAAGTGATGCCGTTGTAGCCGCCTATAGCGATGCTGACCCGACCAACGTAGGCTCACAAGCATTAGCTAGGCATCAGGCAGTATTCTTTACTTTCGGTGCTACCACCGCCACCCAACGCACTTATCTGTCAGTTAACGACGGTACTGCTGCCTTTGATGCTAGTAAGGACTTGTTTATTGATACGACAGGTCTAGTAGGGACTCTACCCTCTGGGTTATTGCCAACAAATTACTTTCTAGGTGGTGAAGTTTAAATACATTGATGAGACTGTTTCTCTCTTCTGGAAACAGTCTCTTTTTTGACTGACTAGATTCAGTTATACAACACCCACATTCTGATTAAATTATCCATTCTGAAAAATGCTAACTATCACTCATTCCATCAATCATCGTATCCTGCAATGGAGTTTAGCAACTTCTGCGGCTTTTGGTATTATTGCTAGTCTTCCCGCCAAAACTATGGCTATAACTGGCTTCACAGGTAATTATGCGACTCCTGGTAACTGGAGTTTTACTTATAATGAAACCAATATTACTGGCACGACCGATCCTACTTCTGGAGCAAGTATTGATTATACCAATGCTGCAAATGGTACTATTGTATTGACAGGTAGTAATGATGAATCGGGAAATTCTGGAACTACTGATTGGACTATCCCAATTACTGCATCTGGAGCAGCCAGTTAAGCTTTGATTGGCGTTTTTCTTCCAGCGATTTCCCTGGTGGGGATGACATAGTAAGTTATGGGCTGAACGGCAATTTTACGACATTAGCTGATGATAGTACAACCTCACCTATTGACAGTACCTCGCTTTTGAGTTTTACGGTCAAGTCTGGTGATACACTTGCTTTTAGAGTATACACTACAGGCAATAGCGGGGAACCAGGAGTACTTACCATCAACAAGTTTAATGTTGTGCAACCAGTACCCTTTGAATTTTCCCCTGTTGTCGGTTTAGGGGTGATTGGATTAAATTTACTCTATCGTCAATCCCGTAAGCAGAAAGTTAAAAATTAACTGAAACTTCTAGTTAATTATCATCACTATTGGGTATTGATAAAGATATTTGTAGATTAATATCTTGATCAATAGCCAATTTTTATATCTACTCGACAACATCAAACCAAATAGGTGATAAATCATCAACTTTTCCATTATAATTAACAGTAATTTCCTCACCTACTGCTATATCTTTATAAGCAATTATCTCTATCCAATTATCAGCAAAATTCTTGATATAAACAGCATTGGGATGGTAGGAATGATTGAAAAGTGAAGCTAAACCTAGAGCGATTGCACCACTTTCCCTCTGCCAAGTAAAATAATAATTAAATAAAACGGTCTGTAAAATTAATTTAACTTGTTTTTTCGGTATAACAATAACACAGGCTTTTTCAATTAATTCACCTTTAGCAAAATCTTTCTCGGCAAATACACCTCTACCCTTGGCAACTGTATCGCGAACTACTAACATATAATTTTCTCTGTGAAATGAAGAGTATGGAATCAAGCACTCCAACGCAGAGAAAATAACTCGGAGTTTTGTTAATGACTTAGGATTGCTATAGGAATCCGCTTTGAATTTTGAACGAATTTGCGTAGAGAGGGAACAGGCAACAGGGAACGGGGAACAGGGAAAGAGTACGGAGTCTTGTTTAAAAATCAAGTAGGATTCCTATATCAATATAAACTTAATCATGAGGACAGCAACTAAAATTTCCGTAAATATTCATTTTCTCTTTACTCCCTTGTCCCCTCCTGAAAACATCCTACTTTGGTGGTGTACACAAATAGGGCGTATGCAATACGCCCCTACGAACCTCACTTGTACACCACCATCGTAGCCTAGTTATAATTGTAGAAAATGGAGGATTGATAAAGTACCAATGTTAGGCTGAGGATTTGAATACAAGTAAATTAGTAATTAAATCGTAAAAAAATGAATCTAAAAGCTACTGATTATAAATATATTGAACTGAACGACGTAGGTGTTCCCTTCATAACTGGAACAACACTGAAAGTTATTGAGTTAGTAGAAGTAAAACTGGCTTATGGTTGGAGTTCTGAAGAAATTTATCTTAATCATCGTTATTTAACAATGAGCCAAATCTTGTCAGCGTTAGCTTACTACTGGGATTATAAAGTAGAAATGGATGCAGAAATTCAACGACGCGATCATTATGTGCAACAAGCACAAAAACTAACCAGTGAATCTCCTTTTGTTACTAGACTTAAGGCTGAAGGAATTTTATCCCGATGTTAACCATTATCGGCTGTGGCAATCTGAATCGTAATGACGATGCAGTAGGCGTAATCATTGCTCAACGCCTACAACAACATCTGGCTGACCATCCTCACCCTCAAGTTAGGGTTTATGATTGTGGTACGGCGGGGATGGAAGTCATGTTTCCCGCTAGAGGCAGCAAAAGATTAATAATTATTGATGCCAGTTGTACAGGATCAGAATCAGGTGCTATATTTAAAGTCCCAGGCAAAGAACTGGAAGCTCTACCAGAACCTAGTTATAGTTTGCACAATTTCCGCTGGGAGCATGCCTTAGCTGCCGGGAGGAAAATCTTTGGTCATGATTTTCCTCAAGATGTGACAGTTTACCTCATTGAAGCGGCAAATTTAGACTTTGGACTAGATTTAAGTCCAGTGGTTCAACATTCTGCTAATATAGTTTTTACCGAAATTGTGGAACTGATCAGGCAAAATGTACAAACTTAATCAAAAATCCAAAATCTGAAATCTTTTACGCCCAACGTTGGTAAACTGAAAGTTCATCTACCCTCATTTCAAACGGGACACTTTTATTTTCTGGAGGACAAACCCGAATTTTAGCACTGCTGACAATGCTACTGAGCAATGTTGCCATTGGGACGATTTGTTGCAAAATCCGCCAATTAGTAAATTGATCAGGACATTCAATTACCAATGTCAGTACACCAGCTTGGGTGGTGACATACCAGCGACAGTGGGAAAGCAGATCCTGTATCCGGCGATCGCAACTTTCATAAAAGTATTTGCTAATACTATGCTCTAGTTGCTGACGCAAGATAATATCTGCTGATGACGGTTGTATCGGATGGTAGTCATCACCAGTGGAGCCATATTTATTTTTAGCCATCTCTTGTTCCTAGTTAAATTCCAATGGTCATCGCATAAAGAACAGCCTTATTAGTCTCTAGAAATTCTTGGGTTTCATCATCATAGTAAGCACCAATGCCACTACAATGAATTCCCCAGTAATTACTAAATAGATACACTCTTTGTCCTAAAAATCCGGCCATTTGCAGGGCTGTTTGATAATTTTTGTAAGCAGACACAAAAAATAAAGTTGCTGCACCATCTTTCGCAATAGCTTGATTGATGCATAAGTAACCGACTGTTTCCCTAAAGTCACCCGCTTTAATTAAATGTGTCCCTTGATATAATCCCGGTAACAACCCCTCAACTCGATGCACCACTGAGTAAATTTCTATTTCTTCAAAATTTTCCGTGGGTATTGGTTGTTGAACATCTTGCAATATCCGTTCGTAATTTTGTTGAGAAATAGAATGTTTTTGGAAACGGCGAATGGAACGTCGATTCCAAACAGTTTCCCAAAATTTATCCTGAGCAAAATCCAACTCAGGTTGTGCGAGTTTTTGCTGCTGACTGGTGTGTAAAGATGTCGCTTGATAGCCATCTTCAATCAATTGGTTGGGTTGAAAATAGTCAGTACCAGACACAAAAGGAACTTCCAACCTTAAACGTCTGACCTGCTTTTCTTGCATTTCTCCCGATATTACACAACCAGTAATAAACTCCTTATTCTCGAATCCTAAATCTTTATTCAGAGCAAGTTTATCAAAATCAAAGACTAATTGGATATTTTTTTGATGAAGATATGCTGATGCAGCAATCGCCCCTAAATGGTGTCCGCTATCTAAAAAGCAATATCTCAAGCTCCTGTCTTTGTATTTCCAGCTAGACCTATAATAAACGCAACTGGTTAAAAAAATGAATCCATTAATACTTTTTCCGGGAATCACATAATTTTCTAACCCATCATCAATTAACTCATAAATCAAAGTCAGAGAATGATTCTTAACTTCCAGATGATAGATACCATTAATAATGCCCTCGACACCACGCATCTGAACATAAACTTCCGTGGGATAGAGAGCACCAGCTGAGGGGTTAACCCGGAGTTGATAAATGGTGTCTTTATAGACTTTCTCTAAGGTAATTGCACTAGTTAACCAAATAAAAGCATGAATGGGATTATTGCGATTTAATTTCAGTCTGCGGTAAAAGTGGGGATAAACTTTAAATGCGGATGGTTGAGTTGATGCATCTACATAATTAGGATCAAGTTGTACTGACAAATGGGAATGCTTGGTTGCTTGATGATAACTTTCCCCAGAAATATTACTTTGTGGCATTCTTTAGTAACCTTAAAACTTCTATATTACTGGCAAAATCAATAGCTTTATAATCATCCAAATTTTGCAAATTCATGTTAGGATGATATTCCAAAAGCAATTTGACAACTTCTGTCTTTCCAGATGAAGCAGCATACATTAAAACAGTGGCACCATTAGCATTTTGATTATTAATATCAATTTTAGCATCTATCAGTACCCGAATTAAATTATAGTGATTACCAAAACAGGCAAACCACAAAGCATTATTATTATCATTATTTTTAGCATTGATATTTACCCCAGCTGCAATTAATTCTTTAACAACCGTATCCAACCCTTCTCTAGTAGCTTTCATCAAAGCTGTATCGCCATTTTCACCAGACTGATTTAAATCTTGAGAATTATAGCCTTTATCCATCAACCATTTATTGGTCGTTGTACTCAATTCTTGTCTATTTTGGTAATTCATCATGCTTGCTCCTAGTACTGGAAATAAACAGGAGATAGAGAATAGGAAAAAATGATGAAGATTTACCTATTCTCCCCTTTGATAAAAAAGATAATCGTGGACTATGTCCACCATGCTAAAAAAATAATATAGTCATTATGGAAATTTAGTAGTGTTAGATGAACAATTTCAGCATATCAAGCCAATTAAACTAAATTAATGCTAAATTTGTGGAGCAGGCATCTTGCCTGCGATGGAAGTCAGGCGGGCAAGATGCCCGCTCCACAACTAACACACTAATTTGTCCCTCTTCTTAGTCAGGAGAGGGACAGGTTTTACGCAGTGAAATCAGGGTGAAGTTTTCAATTCAAACTACTTTTACTTCTGTTCTGAAAATAGCTGTCTTGCGGTTTTATCCGGTTTAGGCGCACCATAATATCCAGCTTCAGCTTCCAGTTCATCAACTAAATCCCAAGCTTCAACAGCCCGTTTGGAATCTGAACCGTAGGTAGAAGAAACTGCTCGAGCATTAGAAACAGCTTTGTACAATTCCTTTTGCACAAATGCTAATTTGGGCTTCTCGATAAAATCACCTTTACTAATAATATCGGTGACAGAAATAATCCCCAATAGTTCACCCTGAATTACAGGAGCACGCCATACACCTGTATTCGCAAATAAACGAGCTACGTACTCTATATCAAGATCCGGTGGAATGACAATACAGGGTTTGTTCATGACTTCAGAAACAAATATATCTTCGGGGTCTTTTCCGTAAGCAACCACCTTACCGACAATATCCATTTCCGTTATAATCCCGTAAGCATCACCACTGTGACGTGGTTCCACAATTAGCGCTCGTAATCCTTTGAGCTTTAATAATTTGACTGCTTCTGCTACAGTCGCAGCATCGCGAATAGTAGCTACATCTTGAGTCATAATTTGTCTAGCTCTCATGATTCCTGCTCCTAAGAGTAAATGTTTACAAGTAGGCTTAAACTGCTGCAATTCTCCCTAAACTTAAACTGTATTTACTTGGTCTACACGGAATCTAGATGCACCTAACTTAAATTCACTTGTATTCATCAGTGGCTACAGAAACTAGACATTCAATTGTAGAGGTAATCAACCTAATGATTTACCTTAATAAATCTGGTATATTTCTCAGAATAGAACTTACACATTCCCCGGATTTGTTGACAGATATTTGACTTTTTACTTCTTTTTCAGCCAAACCAGAATTAAGGTAAAAATGCCTTAGATAACTCTGTAATCACTTTTAACTGTAGTCTAGGTTCATTGGTAACAATTTAGCTTACTTATATAATATCATTCTGATAACTTTTAATTATGAACCATTTATAAAGCTTTTTGGTCAACCAAAATTGTATGAAGAATCTTCAAGAAACTTTAGTTTTTCAATCAAACTTTGCTACTCTGCATAAGCATCAAAAATTACCAGGGGGTATCAAAAATGAAAGTTAGCGCTCGTAATTCATTCAAAGCAATTGTAAAGAAAGTTATTGTTGGTACAGTTAATACTGAAGTAACCTTAGAACTAGCTCCAGGTGTAGAAATTGTTTCCATTATTACTAAATCATCAGCAGAAAGCTTGGGACTAGAAGAAGGGAAAGAAGCTTATGCTGTGATTAAGTCTTCAGATGTGATTCTTGCTGTTGATTAATAAATGATCATCACAAAATTACCCTAACAGTAATTTACAGAGTAGAAATTTGTTCGGTTTACCGTATCTCCGAATTCGGTAAACCGAATCTTTTTCAGGCAATTAACCAGCTAAAGACTTCTTGAACAGTGATATCTAATTCAACCCCTGTCAGAACTGGTAAGCGATCGCTATTTTTAAGTTCCCTAACTCGGCGATCGCGATCTACGACTAAAATGCTTTCATCTTCAGGATCAAGTAACCAACCCAACTCAGTTCCATACTCGGCACAGTGTAGTAATTTCGCTAGGACTTGTTTATATTTCTGATGGGGAGAGAGAATTTCCATAGCCCAATCTGGATGGATTTCAAAACGATTAGCAATCCGTCCTGATGGTAATCGAGGAATTCGCTCCCAACGAAATACGGATATATCTGGGATAATCGCTAACCCACCAAAAACACAGCGTAGTTCTGGAAAAGCTTTGGCAATTTTTTGAGGTTTAGTAATTTGATTAATAGTTTCACATAAATCAATCTGAAGTTGGCTATGTTCCCCTTGAGGCATAGGTTTCTGGATGATTTGTCCATGAATAAATTCAGAAGCAGGTTCTGTTTCTGGTAATTGCAAAAATTCTTCAATAGTTGTGGGTTTAATTGCTGCAATTTTCATAGAAATACTCAGTATAGCTTTATGCCCTCTCCAACCTCTTTAATTTTAACCGCGATCGCCCTTCCCGACAATTTATCGTTCAGAGGTAGGGGCGTATAAGATTGAAGTTATAAATTATACCTTTATGACTTTTAAAACATCCTCTAATAAACAATAAAAAAAGGGAATAGGAAATAGTATTTTCTATTGCCCATTCCCTTTTTACTTTTTAAAATAAATTAAACGAGATATGCTTCTTGATGAGTCTTGATTGTGCAGTTAGAACGTGGGTAAGTTACACAAAGTAGAGCATATCCTTTAGAAATTTGCTCATCATCAAGAAAGTTTTGATCATCTTGATTGACTTCACCTTCTACAACTTTACCTACACAGCTAGAACAAGAACCAGAATGACAAGAGAAGGGTAAGTCAATGCCGTTTTCTTCTGCTGCGTCTAAAATTGTAGTTTCTTCATCAACTTCAATTGTAGTGTCGATGTCTTCTTTTTTGTTGATCAATCTAACTTGATAAGTAGCCATTTTCTGATTCTCCTGAAAGGGTTGTAGAATTAGGTTTTCGGGATTTCCAAACTAGTTAAGTTTCCCGAACTTAAGTTGTTTAGAAAAATTAAGCGCATTAGCTGCAAGGCACACCATTAGGTGTACAGTCACCTGCTTTAAAGGACTTTCCACAACCACAGGTATCACTTGCATTGGGGTTGATGAATTTGAACCCGCTTTCCATCACTCCCTCAACGAAGTCGATGACAACACCTGTTAATAAGGGCGCACTTTGAGCATCAACGTAAACCAATACCTTGCCTTGTGTAATTACTAAATCGTCTGGTTGTGGTTTACTGGTAATATCAATGCCATATTCATAGCCATTACAACCACCATCTTTCACAGAGATGCGGACACCTTTATTGGGGTCATTAGGATTAGAACTCGAATCTCTGAGAAATGCTCGCAGACGAAATTCTGCTTTTTCTGTTAAAGTAACAGTCATCGAATCTCCTCTTAAAAGTCGCGATTAATTGTGATGATTTCCGGTGTGGGTGCTGAAGATTAACCATCAATCCCAAATTCACACCCCATTGATGTCCCATGAGACTGTCGCCAAGGTGCAGTATTACCACACACAGGACAAGCGCGATCGCGATAAGAACGGCGTTTAGCAAATTCCATCTGGTTCAGGTCAATGGTCAGCAATTGCGACAATAGCGGTTGACTAAACCCAGTAATTAACTTGACGGCTTCTAAAGCGGTCAAACAAGCTAATGTTCCAGAAACCGCTCCCAGAACGGAAAAACCACGTCGTTCCCAATCAGGCTTTTCGGGAAACAAACAGGATAAACAAGGAGTGACACCAGGAATAATCGTGGTGACATAAGCCTCCATTCCATCCATCGCTGCTTCTACCATTGGTTTTCGCCAGCGCACACAAGCCGCGTTTAACAAATCGCGTTCGGTGAAATTGTGAGCGCAGTCTAAAGCCATATCCGCCGATTGCACCAAAGCATCTACATTTTCCGGGGTGATATATTCATGAACCGCGTCCACTTGGACATCAGGATTAATCCCTTCCAGAGTTTCCTTGGCTTTGATGACCCTGGGTTTACCGACCCAATCGTTAGTCATTAAGACTTGACGATTCATATCATCTAACCGCAAGTCACCCCCCCGGACTAAGATTAGTCGTCCAACACCTGCTGCTGCTAAGTAGAGCGCTGCTGTACCGCCTAATCCTCCCACACCAGTCACCAGAACCGTCGCTGACTTGAGGCGTTTTTGAGCTACTTCGCCAAAATTAGGGAGCATCATTTGGCGACTATAGCGTTCTAATTCGGTAGGCGTTAGATTGATCAATTTTTACCTCCTAATCAGAAGTGATTTCTGTCAGCGTGACTACATTTTTCGGCTTATCGTTAAATACTTTAAAGAGCTTTTGTTCCTGGGGTGTAGATTCCAGAAACACCTCATAAGCTTTTTGAAAAGCGGTGCTATATTGATTTAACTTTTCTTCTGTACTTAATTCAGTAGCATTATCATCAATTTCTCTGATGTACTGCGAGAACTTCTTTAAAATGTGTAAACGGTTAACATTTACCACTTCCAGGTCATAGGGTAGATTAAAGAATTGAAAAAATTCTTCTGCATCTACTAACTTTTTAAATTCATCAATACTTCTGCTCATTGACTCTTCTCCAATTTTGTAAGCTGTTGCTTAAGTTCATCTAACTGACGATAGATTTCATAAGTTTCAGCAGCCATATCCATAAGTTTTTTGTAATCGGTCGGTAAACCTTCGGCTAAATCGTGCAGATCCATCTTCATTTGACCTGCTTTACTATTCAGCCGTCTAATTTGAACTTTCAGGTCATCTATCATTTGTCTGTTGATTGTTGACGGTTGACTGTTGACGGTTAACTATGAACCGTCAACAATATTTTCAAGTTATAAATTACCCACACATCATCCCTAATTAAAGTTTGCCAACTTCAGGAAAACGTTTGGCTAAATCAAGTCCTTTGGTGACAAAACTTTCTCCTTCTTCAGCTAATTTCTCTAGAGAATCAAAGCCAAAGCGATGAGCATCACGTAAGGTTTTTACGGCTAATATCAGACGACCAGAAAAAACTAGCGCCCAGCCAAAACCTTCATGACCTAAATCAATCACTACTTGAGAAATCAATCCTGTTTCTTGTTCAATTGCCGCCGCTACAGCCCGAAAAAATGCCAAAATTCTGGCTTTTGTGGCGGCGTCAACTTCACCTTCTACAGAAATTTCCCGTTTCTTTTGTTTGCTGACTACAAATCCTTTCAGCATCAATTCATCCGACCAAGAACGGTAAAAACCATAAGAGTCTTGAGCGCGGATTTGTTGGACTAATATCTTCAGAAAAGGCGAACTTAATGCTGCGGATGCAGTAGTGCCATTAAGATTATTATTGTCGCTCATATCGTTTCAACTTCATCTAGAAAACTTGAGGTTTTTGGTTGTAAAGCTTTCCGTAACCAAGGTGGAGGATTACCTTTGAGGGTTTTGACTAACTTTGTTAGTACTTCCGCAATCTCTTCCTCTTCGGATTTAGCCTTGACTGGGGTGACACCTTTTTTGATTAAACGAGCAGCAGCACTACCACCAATTGCCACTACATAAACAATTGTACAATCAACTAGAGCATCTAGTTTTGGGGTAATTTTGTCCTCATTTCCATCTTCTTTGAGTTCCCCAGCAAAGGTCAAAGTTTCTAGAAATTGATATCCATTGTCGGAGATTTCATAAACATCAATTTCTTTAGCAGAACCAAAGTGAGAATTGATATGCACCCGGTCGCTAGTTGTGAAGGCAATTTTCATTCTATTTCTCCTGAATTTACATTAATTAGAAAGGGAGATGGGGAGATGGGGAGATGGGGAGGGATGAAAAAGAATAGTTTTTTTGATTTGTTCCCTGTTCCCTGTTCCCTGTTCCCTCTTAATTACCAATCACCACGAAAATTTTTAACTCTCTCTTCTTCTGCTACTAAAAACAGATTACCAATACCAAATAAAAGCTCCATTGTGCCGC
The DNA here is from genome assembly GCA_963766435.1 of uncultured cyanobacterium. Classification (GTDB taxonomy): domain Bacteria; phylum Cyanobacteriota; class Cyanobacteriia; order Cyanobacteriales; family Nostocaceae; genus CAVXZH01. The sequence continues at coordinate 325,402 of CAVXZH010000005.1, read as the reverse complement.
GATAGCCTACTTTGGTAAATTGACCATTACCTAAACGGTCGTAAATAGGTATTCCCAAACGATAAAGAGGAATAGAGAGCCGTTTGGCGATCGCATTCACGTTAGAATTACCAATCAGTAAATCTGACCCCACCGCGAGTGCTTCAAAGTCTTCTAAATCGCCAATGGTAACGCTTTTAACAGGAAGTTGCTCTAGTAACGGTGAACGGGTAGTGGTAACTACAGCATGAATTTGACTACCCATTGACTGTAAAAAACTCACTGTTGACCAGAGCAAATCTGGCTCTAGAGCTAAAGATACTCGCTTGGCGCCAAAATAAAAGTGAGTATCGAGCATAGCGTCTTGTAATTGAGCGCGTTGACGACGATATTTTTCCGGTACAGGATTACCACTCAAAATTGCTAATGCTTGTAGAAATTCATCTACAGGTTCTAATCCCGTTAATTCGCTAAATACTTCATAAGGGATGTTAAATCTTTCTTGCAAAATCCTGGCTGCACCCCGCATACTCTCGCCCAATGCTAAAGTAAAGGCAGACCTACCTACTTGCCGCAATTGTGCTAAAGTTGTACCACTAACGGTAATGGGACCATAACCATCTTCTAAGTGACCATCTAAAGAAGCACCCAAGTCAGGAATAAAAATAGGTTCCAACCCGAAGGCTGTGACCATCTCTTTAATTTCTTGTACATCTCCAGGAGTAAATGCAGAACCAGCTAAAATGGTGATTTGCTCAGTATTGATTGCACCTGGTTGGGGGATTTCCTTGACAATGCTTTCCACCGCTACCGCAAAACCATCTTGTAATGCACCTTTAAAATCTGGAGTTGGTGCAAAAATAATCGCTAAATCATGTAATTCGGGATGGCGATCGCGAATTTCTTTTAAGAAACCCTCAATATCATCACCTCTAGTTTCCGTCAATCCAGTCGTACACAAACCAATAATTTCTGGTTGGGATTTTTCCACCAAAGTCAGGATTGCTTGTTCAACATTTTCCTCACCACCCAAAATAGTAGTTACCTCAGTCATAGCTGTGGTAGCTAAAGGAATAGCTTCCCGGAAATGTCGAACCAAGACAACTTTCGCAAAAGCCGTACAACCTTGAGAACCGTGAAATAAAGGGATTGTCCCCTTTAATCCTAAAAAAGCTAAAGATGCACCCAAAGCTTGACTTTGCTTGAGGGGATTCACCGTCAGAGCCTTGTTAGCAACATTAATAATCGCCATTAAACTGCTCCACCTTTAATTTGCAGTTGATATTTAAAACCAAGTCGTTCATTTATAATTTGGGAATTATTTTCATTCCTGACGGATGTATCCTCACTCCTGTTCATTTAAATTTCCTCGGCATCCCAAGGAGCAGGTTTACGGACTTGTTCCCACACCGGACTGTATAGCGCTTCATAGAATTCTCGCGCCATTTCTACCATGCCCACATAACCTGCATAAGGATGATGACGCTCTTGGTTAATATCTAAAAAAGGAATTCTGGCTTTCAGGGCAGTGTATTGGTTTCTACCACCAGCAATCAGCATATCTGCATTAGTGTCTTTAATCAGCTGTAGCAATTCTTGAGCATTGCCCTTTTCCAGCATAATTCCATCTTGACCAATCAACTTCTTGATTTTGGCTTTATCTTCTTCAGTACTTTTTCTAGTACTAGTAGCCACAACTTCTATGCCCAAATCCTTAGCGGCGGAAATCACCGACCAACTCTTCACACCACCAGTGTAAAGTACAACCCGCTTACCTTTAAGACGAGCGCGATAGGGAGCTAAAGCCAAATCAAGAGTTGCAGTTTCTTGAGCAATTAATTCTTCCACTCGTGCTTGTAAATCAGGACTACCCAACTGAGCCGCAATATTCCGGAGACAGTGGTTGACATCATCAATGCCATAAAAAGACTCCTCAATATAAGGAATCCCATAGCGTTCCTCCATCTTCCTAGCCATATTCAACAGCGCTCGTGAGCAAATCATCACGTTCAGCTTGGCCCGATGAGCATAACGAATTTCATGGAAGCGAGCATCACCAGTAATTTTAGATAAAACCCGAATCCCTAATTTTTCTAGCAAAGGTAGGACACCCCACATTTCTCCGGCAATGTTGTATTCACCAATTAAGTTAATATCATAATCGGTAGTGTATTCTGGTTCCGCAGTGCCGACTACATATTCTAACAGAGCTTCACCACCAAAACGGTTCCCTAAATTTTTACTACCAATAAAGCCAGGAGCAATCACAGGAATAACGGGAACACCAATTTTTTCAGTTGCAGCTTTACAAACAGCATCAATATCATCACCAATTAAAGCTGTAACACAAGTAGCATAGACAAATACAGCTGCGGGTTGATAACGTTCCTGAAGTTGAAGAATAGCTTGATAAAGCTTTTTTTCACCCCCAAAAATCACATCATTTTCACCCAAATCAGTAGTAAAACCCATCTTGTAAAGCTGTGACCAGAGGAGAGACTACCACGACTACCCCAAGAATTACCAGCACAAGCGATGGGCCATGAACCAAATGAGCCGCATCAGTAATGGGGACTAGAGAAATCATTGCTCCATCAAAAGCACAACCCCCTTGAGCAGCTCCTGGTTGAGCTTGTTGAGCACAAGATTTATTTTTCTTTTCCGTTTGTTTATGCTGATTATGCTCACATCCTGGCTCAGTCAGCAACTCATTAATTTTGCCTTGGGTGATTTTCATCTCTGTTCTCGTCTTCTTAGGTGTTAGTTATCAATTATTAATTGTTAATCAACAGTCAACAGTTAGTGGTTAACTGTTGACTGTTGACTTTTGCAACTCATTTTTGGACTAATCTTTAGCAAATATATTTCGTGATATCTTCCCCACAATCATCAGCTAAATAAGATAAAGCCCGAAAACGCAAACCCACAAACTCATCATATAAAGGATTAAGTTTGCATAATGCTGGTATATGGAAACTCCGACCAAATACCGCAATAGTTCGCTCAAAAGGACAACAGCAAGGAATTAGTTGACAAATTATATGAGCGAAACGGGAATCTTTAACTGGTATTGCATCTACCAAACTTCGTAAAGGATTAAAAATACCAGATAAACCCGATTGTCTGTGAGAACCGGGATGATAAGTATGGGAGTGAGAATGAGTAGTAGATTCCATAATAGATACCTTAAGTAAATGCAGACGTTGACAACATAAATGTGGTAAAGAGAAACAGGGAACGGGTAGTGGGTAAATTATTTTCCCAGTCCCCAGTCCCCTGGTTCATTAGTGTTTTTCAATGGGCAGCTATTAGCTATTTCTTACTACTAATAACTGCACACTGAGCCTGAATATTCTTAACGGATCAAGTCGTAAGAAATATCGGTCTTGGAAGGAATATTGGTGTTATGATCGATGTCATCGAAGATTGTATTTACAATCCAGTTGAGCAAGTTGATCACACCTTGATAACCGATAGTAGAATAGCGGTGTAAGTGGTGGCGTCCATGATAGGATAACCAATTCTTACCAAAGGTGTCTTAGTATCACGCCACAGGTACTTACCGTAAGTGTTACCAATCAACAAGTCAACAGGTTCAGTAAACAGTAAGGAACGCATGTGCCATAAGTCCTTACCACCCCAGATAGTTGCATCTTACCGAAGGGGCTAGAAGCTAACAATGCTTTGAGTTCTGTCTCAAATACTTCGTTAGAGTTGTGAACCAAAATGTGTACAGGTTCAGCACCCAATTCCAACATGAAACCAACCATGCTGTAAACTAAATCTGGTTCACCGTAGATAGCGAAGCGCTTACCATGAACCCAGGAATGAGAGTCAGTCATGGCATCAACGGCACGACCACGTTCAATTTCCAATTCTTCAGGAATGGCGATACCTGTTAATTCACTGAGTTGCATCAAGAATTCATCAGTAGCCTTAATACCCCAAGGACGAGAAACTACAACAGGTTGTTGCCATTCCTTAGCAATGTACTCACGGGTTTTAGGAGTGGAGTGTGCTTGCAGAACCACAGTAGCTTTACCGTTAATTGCATCTGCTGCATCTTCCAACTTGGTACCACCTGGGTACATATCAAACTCACCAGTGTTAGGTGAATCCAAGTAATCGCTATTGTCAGCTAGAATTGTGTAATCAAAGCCGAACAAAGAAGCAATCCGCTTGATTTCCCGGTTGTTACCAACATAGGTATCAAAACCAGGGATAAAGTTAATTTTGCCATTGCTGGTGGGCTTCTTCTTACCTGCGGTTAAGGTGTGAAGAATACCCTTCATCATGTTGTCGTAACCAGTGATGTGGGAACCAACGAAGCTAGGAGTGTGAGCGTAAGGAACTGGGAAATCTTGAGGAACAGAACCAGCATTCTTAGCATTGTTGATGAACGCTTGTAAGTCATCTCCAATTACTTCAGCCATGCAAGTTGTGCAGACAGCAATCATCTTGGGCTTGTACAGAGTATAAGAGTTAGCCAAGCCATCAATCATGTTTTGCAGTCCACCAAACACCGCTGCATCTTCAGTCATAGAAGAAGATACACCAGAGAATGGTTCTTTATAGTGACGGGTTAAGTGGGTACGGAAGTAAGCCACGCAACCTTGAGAACCTTGAACAAAAGGTAGAGTACCTTCAAAACCAACCGCAGCAAAGATTGCACCTAAAGGTTGACAACCTTTAGCAGGGTTAACGGTTAAAGCTTCACGAGCAAAGTTCTTTTCACGATATTCCCAAGACTTCGTCTGATTCTGCAACCCGTTGTACTTCTTCAGGGTTATGACCATTTTCAAACTGCTTCTTGTTTTCAAAAAGCTGTTGATATTCTGGTTGGTGGAATAACTCAACGTGGTCTTGAATTTTTTCAGGATTCTGAGGCATTTCTACATCTCCAAGCTTGGCTGTATTTTTTAATTGATAAATGCAGGAGTTGCGGCGTTATAGGGATGGGGTGTTCCCGCTCTCTTGCTTTTAGAAAGAGTAGGAAATGTCCATCAAAATTCAAAATGCAAAATTCAAAACTATGAATTTTTAATTTTAAATTTTGAATTCCTAACTCTTATCTATGACAGGCGGGTTTTCCCCGCCCTAAGGAGATATTTCTACACTTTAGCTTTAGCTGTAGCTTTAGCCTTAGCAGTTTTATTCCAGGGAGCGCCGATTAATCCCCAGGTGGGACTGTTAAGAGCTAAATCCATATCACGAGCGAAGATAGCAAATCCGTCGTAACCGTGATAAGGGCCGGAGTAATCCTGATTAATCATTGACTAATTTTCGATAAATTAATGTTTATAATAATCAATGTCAGCCCTAAACATTGTTTGTTAATAACATATTTATTTTGAGAATAAATGTAAGGTAGAAGGCAGCAGGGAGCAGGAAATTAGAGAAATATTCACATAGCTACACAGATACTGTATGACAACAAAATTAACAACGGAATTAGAACAAGTGAATCTCCGTTTGAAATCTGCGAAAACAAAAGTCACAATTCGAGAATCCAATGGAAGTCTGCAACTACGTGCAACGTTACCAATTAAACCAGAAGATAAAGATACCAATGGAACTGGGAGAAAACAATATAATCTGAGTTTAAATATTCCTGCTAACTTAGACGGATTGAAAACTGCTGAAGAAGAAGCTTATGAATTGGGAAAGTTAATTGCCCGGAAAACTTTTGTCTGGAATGATAAATATTTAAGTAAAGAAGTTATTAAAAAAGATATTAAAACTATGGGAGAGTTATTGGCAGAATTTGCCACAGAATATTTTAAAACCCATCAGCGTACTACTAAAAGTGAACATACATTTTTTTATTACTTTTCTCGTACCAAGCGTTTTACTAATCCCGAAGAATTAGCAACTGCCGAAAATCTGATTAATTCAATTGAAAAAATTGATAAAGAATGGTCTAAATATAATGCTGCTAGAGCTATTGCTGCATTTTGTCAGACCTTTAAAATTGAGATTGATTTATCTAAATATGCGAAAATGCCTGAGAATAATTCTCGGAAAATTCCCACAGATGGGGAAATAATTGCCGGAATCATCAAATTTGAAGATTATTTAAATAATCGAGGCAAACAAGTAAACCAAGAAGTGAAAGATAGCTGGCAACTTTGGCGCTGGACTTATGGAATGTTAGCAGTTTTTGGATTACGACCAAGAGAACTTTTCATTAATCCTGATATTGATTGGTGGTTAAGTAAAGAAAATGTAGATTTAACCTGGAAAGTTCATAAAGATTGTAAAACTGGAGAAAGACAAGCTTTACCATTATATAAACAATGGATTGAAGAATTTGATTTAAGTAATCCCAAATATGTAGAAATGTTAATCACAGCAGTTAATAAAAAAGATAATACTAATCATGCTGAAATAACCGCACTAACCCAACGAGTAAGTTGGTGGTTTAGAAAAATTGGATTAGATTTCAAACCCTATGATTTACGTCATGCTTGGGCAATTAGAGCACATATTTTAGGAATTCCCATCAAAGCAGCAGCAGATAATTTAGGGCATAGTGTACAGGTGCATACACAAACTTATCAACGTTGGTTTTCCTTAGATATGCGAAAACTAGCGATTAATCAGGCTTTGAGCAAGCGGAATGAGGTTGAGGTGATTAAGGATGAAAATGCTACATTGAAAATTGAGAATGAGCGATTGAAGTTAGAGATGGAGAAATTGAGAATGGAAATAATTTATCAACAGAATCATATTTTGGATACAGAATATGGTAAAATCAGATAAATTGAGAAGACACAAAATTATTTGTTCGTAGTTGCGCTTTAGCGCAATCCACCTTAAACACAAGCGAGTAACTAAAATGCAGGAAGAATTAGGATATACACGTGAATTTATTGAAGAAGTTGTAGGTTCCTGGGAAGGTGAACCACTTGAACGTCCAGAACAGCTACCTTTTGAAGTCCGAGAAGAAATTCAATGGCCTATCTTAAACAATCCCAAATCCCATCTTCCAAAGAGCGATCGCATAATTGCTCATAGATGATAGAATAGAAGTGGTTATTGTATCTAGAAATATTAATTATCAAATGTTACAGAAGGTATTACTTCATAATTTCAAAGCTCTGAAATCGACAGAACTTAATTTCGATAATTCCCGCTTGTGTGCGCTTGTAGGAAAAAACAGTACTGGCAAAACATCAGTACTGCAATCATTATACTACCTAAGCAGTATTACTAATACTAGATTTGTAAGCATATTTAAGGATGAAAGCTCACCTGAATTTATTACAACAATTGGGGAAAAAGATATCTCTGTGACAGTAAATGGTTTTTGGGAAGATGACGATAATAAAAAAAATTGGGAAATTTCTTATCATTGGAAGCAGGAAAATATTGATAGTGGTAAGAAAAAAAATACTGGATGGAATGCAACAGTATCATGGAAAGCAAATGGAAATGAAGATACTTGGGAATTTAAGAAAAAATCGTCGAATATATCATCAAAGATGATTTCTGAACTTTTACCAAATGAAATTTCTAAATCTTTAATAAATACTGTTTACCTAAAGTTAGTTGCAAGCAATCTTACTAAAGCTGCTTACAGTAGTGAAATCATACCAAAAGTCGAGTTTGATGGTTCAGGATTAGCACCTACTTTAGATTTTCTGCGGAATGAAGCTCCAGATAAATTTAAATTAATCGAAGAAATGTTGAGTCGGATTGTACCTAATGTACGCAAAATCGGGATAAAAAGAGCAATAGTTCCAGTTACTCACAAACGTTTAATTGAAGTTGATGGTAAATCAATTTCCTATGAACAAAGTGAAAAAATGGCAGGACAAGAAGTTATATTAGATATGAATACAGGTGAACGTATACCAGCCCATGCAATTAGCGAAGGAACAATGCTAACTCTAGGCTTATTAACTGTAATCATAAATCCTAATCAACCTAATTTAGTTTTATTAGATGATGTAGAACAGGGACTTCATCCTAAAGCCCAACGTCAGCTGATGAATGTTTTTAAGGAAATTATACAAAATAATAAAAACCTACAAATTATTTTTTCTACTCATTCTCCTTATATTATTGACGAACTTGCTCCTGCTCAAGTACATATATTAAATAACAGCGATTCAGGTTTCACAATTTCCAAGCGTTTAGATGAACATCCTGATATAGAATGGGCAAAACAAACTTTAACAACTGGCGAATTTTGGGGTGCTGAGGGTGAAGATTGGGTTATTGCAGGAGAGGTCAGTGATTGAATTTATTATCATAGTTGAGAGTAGTGCAGATGCAAGAACTGCTACTAAATTAGCCGAGCGTGTTTTAATAGATAAAATTGACTGGTTAGAGTCTGAGCAAATACAATATATATTCCGATGGAGTGGTTTGCAAGCAGGAACTGAATATTCCTGTTGGAAAAACATTATGGAAATTATTGAATATGCAAAACAAGAATTAAATTATCGACCTGTTAAATATTTGGGTCATGGTAATGGTATACCTTTAAAAGCTGATGGAGCTGCATCTATCAAGATTCTTAATTTAGTCCGTTTTTTACAAAAAACACGAAGAATAAGAGCTGTTATATTTATCCGCGATTTAGATAATCAACCAGAACGTAAGGAAGGAATTGAACAAGCACGGTTACAAGACATCAATAAACATCCTAAATTAGAAATTATTATTGGTGTAGCTAATCCAAAACGTGAAGCATGGGTTCTGAACGGCTTTATTTCCTCTAATCAACAGGAGGAGCAAATTTTAGAAGAGATTAAGACTCAATTAAATTTTAATCCATGCATAGAATCATATAGACTCCGCTCTACTGATTTTGAAGAACCTAACCGAATCAGAAATCCGAAAGTAGTAGTCGAGCAACTAACAGGTGGAGACATGGAACGAGAACAGCAGTGCTGGGAAGATACAAATTTAGAAGTTTTATATAAAAGAGGTGTTGATACAGGTTTAACAGCCTATATCCAAGAAGTTGAAGAATATTTAATTCCAATTATCGGGACATGACTTTTCCCGTTATCTTTCTGATTGAGCGATGACTACACCGCGCTGTTCGCGTCAGTGTCTCCGAAGGAGAAGGTGTCACCTACTAAAACCCCCGCCCCAAAGTCGTATTTTCTCGTTGACAATTCTCATTAAAAGTTGCTGGTTGAGAATCGGACTATAGTCTAAAACCCTTGTTAATTGGGAGTTTAACGACTTAATGGAAAAGTCACAGTTAATCAATGAATATGGTTGACACAAGGAAAAATTTTGTATAAACTCAAGTAAAGTAATTTAACGAGGAATAAAGTGTTGCACAATACATTCTTCAGTGTGGCTAGAAAAATATTGTCACTGTTTTTAGTTTTGATGCTTACAACATGGTTTTACATTGAGAAGCCTGCTCTCGCTTCTAATATTGCCACTAATAATCAGAATTATGAAAACCTGATTAAAAATTGTCTGTTTAGTCAACCAGATAGTGGGGTTGGAGAAGTTGTTTGTGATTTGGCTAAAACCATTATGGAGACAGCAACGCTTGTGGGAATCTGTTATACTATAGATGGATTGGCTACGAGTTTTTTTCCTCCTGCAGCGGCCTTAGCTCCTGTGTGCAATATGTTGGGTATCACTCAAACTGGCCAAAAAACTGTTGTATCGCTTACACGTTAGACTATGAAATATCAATGGCTATATTCAGAGTAGCCATTGCATATCTCCTCCTAATCAATCTCATTTACCCAAACACAATACTTCGATAAATTTCCGTCATTGGTAATTCTATTCCTATCGACTGATTCTTTTAACCTAAACATCCTCAGACATCAGAGACATCTTGGACATCAAGTACAACATTACCAACAGTGTTGGTGAAGGTGGAATCCCACATAGCCTTGAGGAAAATCCCCACGGCTCCATTAAAATCACGCGGTATTTCGTAACCACAATGAGGGCATTTAAACAATTTAGAGCCACCAAGCTTTGAATGAATATGCCCACATTTGGTACAAGTTTTAGAAGTATATTCTTCCGTGATTCTTACCAATCTGGAACCATATCGGTTACACAGATGTTCGAGTGTTTGAGAGAATTGATAAAATGCCCAGGTCATCATTGCTCTGGCAGTTTTATTTCTCAACTTACGCTTCTTTTTTGCCACCATTTCTGATGTTTCAAAAGTTGGAAGCACAATAATATCGTAGTTTCTAGCTAAATACGATGCTACTTGTTTATGACATTCAGAACGTAGATTTTGAATTCTAGTCCTGATTCTTTCCATCGCCTGTTTTAGTTTATGTCTCAGCCGCTTATAAATTTGCCCTTTAGCTTGATAGTGTCTAGATTTCAGTTTATCTAAATGCCAACAAAGTTTTGCTAATCCATTGAAATCTCCACCACCAAATTCCAAAAAGTCACTACCATCAAACCCAGTCATGAAAGTTCTAATACCAGGGTCAAGTGCTATTACCTTATTGGTAACTTGTGGAGTTACTTCAAATTCAACCGGAAAGTGAGCAAACCATCGTCCTTTATTGTAGGTCAACTCAGTTGCTCCATTGGTTAATGGACAAAAATCATGACCTTTGAATTCAGGTTTTGGTAGATGCTTGGTCGTAGATATCATCCAAGTCCCATTTTTATAGTTAGTCGGGTCGAACTGGATGGTTTGCTTAGAGTCACGAATTGAACGAAACTTTGCTATTTTTAAACCAGCTTGAGGATGCGGTTTTCGATTTTTGCCTTTACCAATAAACTTAGGGTTTCTTTGAGTATTAACCCAAGCTGTATAAGCTGCCATTGAGGAATTATCTAGTATTTTAGAGGCACTTAAATCAATACACCACTGAGGGATTAAACCAGAAGCTTTCAGCATGGTTCTAAATCCCATCTTCCCACCTTTATTACATATCTTGATGTAACCTTGGTGCTGGTTTAGATAAGCAATGGAGATGTTATAAACTTTACGAGCCGCAGCTACCCATTTTTTCCAAATTTGCTCAAGTTCTTTATTTGGGTAAACTCGGTAAGTCAGCGTCCTCGTTAATTTGTTTTTTGTACTTTCTGAGTCCATACAGTCTGCAACTAAAGACGTGGATGATGGCGAGAATATCTTCCACCATTTCTCTTTCTGGGCTGAGGTTCGTTTGGTTGAGAACCAATACCTCAGTCTGCTGCCTAGCACACAACCATGAGATAAGAATCGAACCCAAAGCGACAAAGCCAATCTTTGTGGGCAATGACAACAAGTTTGCAAGTGTTTGTGAGAACTCTGTCCAGTAAGGTTTGTAAACCTTTTCTTCTAAAGTTGAGTCCACTTCCAACGTCGGTGATAAGTTCCGCATCGGGATAGTGAGACTGAAGAAACTGTACTTGTTGTTCAAGGTCAGGTTTTTGACTGTGGCTTGAAACTCTGGCATATAAGATAGTGGCTCGTCCGTCTTCTTGTTCAGTAGTTCTAGTAGAGATAACTGAGTCCACGTCGTATCTTCTTTGTCCAGACGGGGTGAAAATGCCTTTGATTTTCCCGTCTTTAAGCCACCTTTCGAGGGTTTTGGTGCTAACTCCCAGTCTGGTAGCAGCAATCCTTGGAGGTACATGATTTGCCATTGCGTTATTCAAGTTTTCAACTCTATTATCTACACAATGTCTGGAAATGTCAAGCTATGTCTGGAGATTCAATGTTCTAGGTCAGTCTCCAAGAAAATCAATTGTTCTAAGTTATTAAAATCAGTTAGTAACCAACCTTGACTCTGCTTAATATAGCGTTCCACAAAAGGTTCATTCTGCTCAATTAATAAATATTCTCTAAAACTAGAAATCGAGCGATACATCCGAAATTTATTTTCTCGGTCATAGTCTGCGGTAGAAGGAGATAAAACTTCTACAATCAAGATAGGATTTAATACTTCATCAGTGCGATTATCATTTAGTTGTGGTTGACCATCAAAAACCATCGCATCTGGATATACTCCGCGTCGATATTCAGGAATCCACAATCGTAAATCACTATTAATTGACTCGTATTGAGTATCCCGCAGTGAAAAGGTTAGATAGGTGAGAATATTCCGATTAATGCGGCTATGATTAAGTGAACCTCCAGCCATGAGTACAATTTCTCCATCTCGATATTCGCTGCGTCCTTCTGCTTTCTCTTCGATGGTGCGATATTCATCCAAGGTGTAGTGGTGCTTGATGGTGGTAATCATGTTGTCAGCTATTACATTGACAATGCAAACACAATATGATTTTATCATAGTTGTCTGTGTAGTAGCAAAGCCAGGAAATATATGACAACCACTCACAAGACGCTTACTAACAGTCTATGTTGTAAATTTTAATCACTAATAATTACTCTACTTCTAGCAATCACACTTAAAAAGTATGTATAATCTATAGAAGATTTTTATAAATCTAGTGCTGACTAATCAAGTACAATTTCCCAATTGATGATTAAAAATGAGTACCAACAATAACCCGTCATATTTTCTGATTTTCTTACTAGCATTGGTTTTGAGTCTTGGAATTGGTACTTATCTGGCTACGTTTTATGGAGTATCATTCCTATTTCAGTTTCAGGAAATATCATTTTCACTCAGCCCAAGCGCTATATACACGCTTAAAATTGTGTTAGCAGGAGCATTTGGTGGTTTGCTATACTCTTTAAAGAATGGAGAAATCAATCTACCATACATTACTAATTCTAGTAAGAATAGTGAGATACAAGTTATAACTCCATCAAATCTTAAAACTTCTGACACAGAAAAGGAACCTAAGCGCCATAATGAATGCATTTCAAAAGTGTTTTACCTTGGTGTAATAGCTGATTGTCTAATTGGTGTAGGTGGAGCATTAGTGATATTTCTGATTTTACCTGGTGGGGATAAGGATAAAGACTTTTCTTTGACACAGTTGTTAGGTACAGCAATAATTGGTGGTTATGGTGGAAGACGTTTATTGGATCAGGCTCTGAATGGAATCTCACAAAGGCAAGATAAAATTGAGAAACAGATCAATATAAACGAAGAAAAACTTAAAGCAGTGGAAGCTCAAGCCCAGAAAGATGGTGAGACATTAAGATTACTAAGTCGTCATCTTGATCAGAGTTTATCACTTCCATTTGAGTTGGAAAAAAAGTTAATAGAAAATATTCAATATGTTTCTCCTCTTGCTCGCACCTCTATCTTTAGAGAAGCACAGTCAGTCCTATACCATAATATAAAACGAGAACTTAACCCAACAATAAAACAACAATTGATAAGCAATACGCTAAAAATATTTGAGGCATTGCGAGATAGTGATCAGGATCAAGATGGTAAAGCCAAAAATAATGACCGTTATCCTGCTCATGCAGCCTATGCTCACATGAATTTAGAAAAGTGGGAACAGGCTATTAGTAGATTAGAAGAAGCAAAAAATAAGCTTAAGAAATCTGGTTATATCGCTGAAGAAAATAAAAAAGATGAGATTGTTTATGAATCTCATCTTGTTATTTGTAAAACCAAAATTTCATCTGATGAAAAACTGAATCTCAAGGAAATAGAGCAACTCGAAGAAAAATTAAAAAAATTAGGCCCTGGTTATAAATTAAGTGAAATTGAGAATTGGGTGTTAATGGATAGTAGTGAGATTAAATCTTGGCTGCTTAAGTTTGATAAAAACATTAATCCAACTAATTTAGAGGCGCTCAATAATTGAGGATGTGCTGTTATTAAGTTGATAGTAAGAATACATCCGTCAGGAGTCAGAAGAAAGAAAAAGTCAGAAGTTAAGAAATATGATTTTTGAGATTTATTCTTAATCCTGACTGCTGGTTCACCATTGAAATCAGGCGGGCAAGATGCCCGCTCCACTAATAATTACTCTATTTTCAGGAATCGTACTGAAAGGCAATGTAGAATACATAGAGGATTCTTGTAAATCCGATGCTAATTGGCAGAGTATTGTTTCTCAGTGGATGATTGAAAATGAATACCAAGAATAAGCCGTATTATCTTCTCAGCATTCTACCAGGATTGACTTTGAGCTTTGGAACGGACTCCTATTTGGCTACGTTTTATGGAAATCCATCTCTAATTGAGTTTCAGGGAACACCACTTTTACTCAGTGCCAATATTAGTCAGGTGGTTAGCATTTTATTAGCAGGTTCATTTGGTGGTTTATTATATTCTCTACAAAATGGAGAGCTAAAATTACCCCATATTAGTGAAGATAGTCCATCAACAGTTCTAGTTGGGGAAAATTCTGTCAATTCTGATCAGAAATTAGTTACAGAATCAGCATCTGGAAATTTTAATAAATCTAGTGCAAAAGTAATTTACCTTGGTGTAATAGCTGATTGTCTAATTGGTATAGGTGGAGCATTAGTTGTATTTCTAATTTTACCTGGTGGGGAAGAAAATCTTTCCTTAATCAAGTTTTTAGGTACAGCAATTATTGGTGGTTATGGTGGAAGAAGTTTATTAAATCAGGCTGTAGATGGAATTGCAAAAAGACAGGAAAAAATCGAAAAACAAGTTAACCAAAATAAAGGAGAACTTGATGTAACGAGACAAGAACTTGATGCAACCAAGCAAAAACTTAAAGCAGTGGAAGACCAAGCTCAGATAGATGGACAGACATTAAAGTTTTTAAGTCGTCATCTGGATAGAAGTTTAACACTTTCACTTGAACAGGAAAATAAGTTAATTGAAAATATTCAATATATCTCTACTGCTACTCGCACCTACATTTTTAGACAAACACAATTAGTACTCTATGAGAATGCAGAACCACAGAAAGAATCAATAGAAGAACAATTGGTAAAAAATGCTTTAAAAATCTTTATAGCATTGAGAGATAGTGATAAGAATAAAGATAATGACCGTTATCCTGCTCATATAGCTTATACTTATATGAGTTTAAAAGATTGGTCTAAGGCTATTGAACAATTAGGAGAAGCAAAACAAAAGCTTATTCAACAACCTGGTTATTCAAGCAAACAAAATATCCAAGATGAAATTGTTTATGATTGTCATCTGGTTATTTGTAAGGTGGAAGCTTATCCATCTGACAAGGAAATGATTTTGAAAGAGTTACATCCACTCAAACAAAAATTGGCAACTTTGAAACCTCCGATTAAATTGGATGAAATTAAGAGTTCGGTTATCAAGCGTCAGAATCCGATTGCAGTTTGGCTTGAGGATAATAATCTTGACGTAGATACTTTGCAATTAAAGAGCGTCCCATAAAATTTCTGAGAGGATGTGGGAAAAATGATATGATTAGGGGCGATGCGATGGGTTACGCCCCGACGTAGGTGCCCCTTCACTTTTCACAGATGCAAAATCTTTGAACCAACCTCTAGACCAGAAGAAGATAATCATACCAATCGCGATGATTAACATCACTGCTAATGTGGTGACATACCCCCAATACGAACCCAATTCAGGCATATTGAAAGGGGAACTCTCAGGATCAAAATTCATTCCATAAATTCCCGCGATAAAGGTGAGGGGGATAAAAATGCTGGAAATAATCGTTAAGGTTTTCATGACTTCATTCATCCGATTGCTGACCGAAGACAAATAAATATCAGTCAGACTGGAAGTAAGCTCCCGGTAGGTTTCCACAATGTCTAAAACCTGAATAACATGGTCATAACAGTCTCGTAAATAAACTCGCACATCACGACTAATTAAGTCACTACTATCGCGAATCAACGCATTAATTGCATCTCGCTGTGGCCAAATGCTGCGTCGAAGCTGTAAAAGGTCTCGTTTAATTTCATAGATTCGCTCCAGCGTATGTGGCATTGGAGAACTGAGTACCTCTGCTTCTAAGTCCTCAATTAACTCACCATACATTTCCAAAATGGGGAAAAACCCATCAATGATGGCATCTATCAAGGAATATAACAAATAATCTACCCCTGATTTGCGAATGGGGGAATGAATTAATTGAATTCTATCCCGAACTAATTGCAAGCAATCATGGTAGGGTTCCTCTTGGACGCTCAACAAATAGTTTTTACCTACTACCAAACTAATTTGCTCGGTGAGAAAACTTTTACCATCTTCTCCTAACGACACCATCAGAGAGATAATGACCAATTGTTCCTCATATTCTTCCATTTTGGGACGTTGAGGGACGTGAATAATATCTTCTAATACGAGTGGATGCAGATTAAATACTTGTTTGAGTTGTTGCCAAGTTTCTTCTCCACCTAGACCACCGACATCAACCCAAGAAATTGATTCGCTGTTGAGATAGGGAATGCATTCTTCTGGGTGCTGGATATTGATTTTCTGCACTATCAATTTATTGTAGTCCAGGAGAGTGATTTTTGGTGGTGGTTGATTGGGGCAAAATTCAATCACTTCTGGAACACTACCGCATTCGTTGAAAAACTCAGTCCGGGTTGAGGTGTCCTGGGGAGATTGTGTCATGTTTGTTGCTGATACAAATGCTCGCTATGTGTTGATTTTACAGTAAAATGTACACATTGTATTATAGTTCTTCTGTCTCCTTAGCAAGAATCTATGGTGTAGGCGCGTATGCAATCCGCCTCTACCTGGTATCTGTAAGAAAAGAACATGCGCTAAAGCGCAACTACGAGCCAGGAAAATTTGTTCGTAGTTGCGCTTTAGCGCAGTGTTTTCGTCAATTGACAAAAAAATTTTGAATCGCTCCATTTCACTCTGCTAAAAAAGGGTAAATAAAAAAGAGCAGAGTGCTAAAGGGAAAAGGGCTACAAAGTTCTCCCCACCCCACAAGCAATACGAAAACCAATAAAATTGCTGTTAACGATAGCCCTATAGTTGATGAAACGGGAAGCGGAACGGCAGTAATCAGGATTGACGAGCCAGGAACCACCCCGCACTAGATAAGAACGATTATCATTCTTATTCAGCCATACCCTTCCATCAGTTGGTGCTCGCTGATAATTATCATGCCAATTATCTGCACACCATTCCTATACATTCCCGTGCATATCATATAAACCAAAAGCATTGGGGGGAAAAGTTCCTACGTTTGTTGTTTGTCCACGAGATTCGCCTTTTGACTCAGAAGCGTAAACATCAGTCCCATAATAGTTAGCTAACTCACTGGTTATCGTCGCACCAAAGTGAAATGGTGTCGTTGTTCCTGCACGACAAGCATATTCCCATTCTGCTTCACTTGGTAGACGATATTTACGCCCAGTTTTTTGACTAAGCTTTTGACAAAATTCCACTGCATCATTCCAAGACACTTGCTCTACAGGAAGTTTTAGTCCCTTGAAGTTAGACGGATTCTTACCCATAATTTGCTGATACTGTTCTTGAGTTACTTCAAATTTACCCATTGAAAAAGCGGGTACATTCACAATATGTTGTGGACTTTCACTTGAGCTTCGACCATTTTCTGATTCTGGTGAACCCATCAGAAAAGAACCAGCAGGAATATCTACCATTTCTAAAGTTATACCATTACCTAAATTCTCAACAAAAAACTTGGATTTACTCAAGACACGACGGATAATTTTTCCTTGGGAATCTACTGTTAGCACCTCACAATTAGATACTTTTTCGGAACCTGTAAAAATTCGATCACCTACAACTGCTGTAATAAAACCTGTTGTTCCTAAACCAACCATCTGCAAAAATCGTCTACGATTAACTTTTCCTTTTCCAAAAATTGACTTAGTAAATTTTTCTGGTACTTCAAAAGCAAGTGTAGATGATTTAGTCATAAAATCTAAAAACAGATAATCTTGCAATGGACTATCTTCAGCAACTCGTCCCAAAAACTGATAAAGACGTTTAAATAATGATTTCTTAGGTAATTTTTTTCCTATTGATAATTTAAATCCAGTTTCAGAAGTATCATTAACCTGACTGAGTAAAGTTTTGATTTCAGTCCGAATTACTTTTTCTTGCTGTGAAGTCAATTCTTTAATCAAATAAACACGCAACCAATCTGGAATATAACCAGAACGAAACCAAGGTAAACTTTGCGGTCAATTATAGAGGTACAGACTTGATGAGTTATTGTTGCTGTATTAGTAGGGGTTATTATTGCTGTATTAGTAGGAGTTATTATTGCTATATTAGTAGGAGTTATTGTTGGTATATCAGTAGAAGTTACTGTTGGTGTATTTTGCTGAGATACTTTAAGAGCAATAAATAGAATAATTCCCGTTAAACTCATAAATATCAGCACTGCAATGAGATGATGGGAATTAGATTGTAGGTCATTCTCTATTAATGTTTCTACTTCTAGATTTTCTTCACTTTCCTCAGAGATAGTTTGACTAATAACCTGAACCCAACTATCAAAGTGCTGTTGAAATTTTTCCTGCTCAGTTGGTGAACTGCAAAATATTGGAGCTAGTAAATTTCTCAACCTCTCTGGACTATCCAAAGTTTCACCTTGAGCAATCAACATGAGAATTAAATCTTGTGCTGCAATATATTGAGAAATATCTATTTTATAACCCTCTGCTCTCAGATTATCAATAAATTCTATCAAATCATCGAGATTCAACCAATCTAAGTTGCTGTTTTCTATTTCTGTTCTTCTATCCATTGTTCTACAATTTTTTTAGCTTTTTCTTGGTCTTCTGCTGTTTTAATTAAAGTACTAAGAGTGGAAAAAATCAAATTTGAATCTAGTTGAATTAAATGGTCATTGGAAACATCCTTAAATTTTTGCAAAGCTAAAATCCAGTTTAATAATTCTGCTGTTGCAGGTTTCTTGATGAATCTATTTTGAGGAGAACGTAATTTCTCAAATAGTTTAATAGCTGATTGCAAAAATGGATTAGTAATATTCATTCCTAACTGATTTGCAATAATATTTCTCAATCGATCACCAGTAGGAAAAGGGATATTATAATAAATACAACGTCGCAAAAAAGCATCAGGTAAATCTTTTTCAGAATTGCTAGTGATAATCACAATAGGTTGTAATTTCGGGTCTGCGGTAATTTTCTGATTTCCTAATTCCGGAATCCGAAAATACATCAGTTCCAATTCATTAAGCAAATCATTAGGAAAATCGCGAGAAGCTTTGTCAATTTCATCAATTAAAACTACAGAACGTACTTGTCCATCATGAGAAAAATCTGAAGGAACAAATTCTTTTATCTCATCCAAATTCCGAGTTTGTAAAATCGCTAATCCTAAAGCTTGGTAAGTGATATAGCCTTTCCCGGTCTAGTAAGGTACAATAGTGATATTGATTGTAGAGGGATTGGATGTAAAAATGAAAGCATACTCGCTTGACCTGCGCCAGAAAATTATAGATGTCTATATGGAAGGAAATATTTCTCAACGTGAACTAGCTAAACAATTCCGAGTTGCAGTAAGTTTTGTTGAGAAATTATTGAAACAGTTTCGAGACACGGGAACAATTGCGCCAAAGATACGGTTAGAACAAACACCAACAAAACTCAGTCCTGAGCAATTAAACATTTTGGAAGAGATTGTAGCAGCAAATAATGATGCAACACTAGAAGAACTACGTTATCTGTTAGAAGAAAAAACTGGAGTTTTAATTGGACGCTCAACTGTAGGTAGGATGCTAAATCGCTTGAATATAACATTCAAAAAAAAACACTGCATGCCAGCGAAAAATATAGTGATAGGGTGCAAAAAGAACGAGTAGAATTTTGGCAATTAGTCCAAGGAATCTTAGCTAAAGACTTAATTTTCCTTGATGAGTCAGGCGTAAACTTGGCTTTAACACGTTTATTTGCCCGCGCACCTAAAGGCAAAAGAGCTCATGGCTCACGCCCTCAGCAACGTGGCAGAAATGTTTCTATTATTGGTGCAATTGGTCTTGATGGTGTGATTGCTCAATACAGTATCCTTGGTGCTACTGATGGTCTGACATTTGAGGCTTTTATTGCTCAAAAATTAGTACCAAAACTTTGGCCAGGTGCTTGTATAATTATGGATAATTGCTCAATTCATAAGGGTCAAGAAATTGAAGCTTTAATCACTAAAGCAGGTGCTAGACTTATTTATTTACCTCCCTATTCTCCTGAATTCTCACCCATTGAAAATTGTTGGTCTAAGATTAAGAATTTATTACGTTCAATCAGTCCCAGAAATTACCAAGATTTAGCATCAGCCATTCAAGATGCATTTGGTCAGATATCTTTAGAGGATATTTATAACTGGTTTACACACTGCTGCTACTGTACCTCACTAGACTAGGAAAGGCTATATAGTTTAAAACTTCAGCTGAACCAGCTTGACTTTGAATATCTTGAAATCGGTTTAAAGCATCATAAATATAAAATAAATCCCGCGCAATACTAGTGGATTTAGTTTCAAATTTAAAAGGTTCACCAAAACCAAGTTCCCAAGCAAGACTGTAAGCTAGTTGAGTTTTTCCAGAACCAGGTTCTCCGGTTAGTAATAAAGGTTGTCCTAATAATAATGCGACATTACAAGCATCTCGCAAACCTGCATCTGCAATATAATTTTCTGGTTTTAGTAATCGAGAACGTGGGGAATCTGGCAATTTTTTGGGTAATTCTTCCCCCTGTTGTCCATCACCTCGATAAATTGGCAATTTCATGTTAATTTCTCCTCATACGTTCAAATTGTTTCAGGATTTTAAGCAATTCATCAGCTATATCTCTCATAGACATTTTATCAGATTTGTTTTGTTTTTCCCAGTTGTCAAACATATCTCCAGTTTTGTATTTTAATTCTTGAATTTGAATTTCATCTTCACCCAAAAACTTTTTAATATATTCATGAGTACACCATCTCACTACATCCTGTCTCTTTATTGATTCCAGTTCTGGTAAAACCACAACTGATAACGAGTTAAATTGTTGAGGAGGTGATGAAATTTTTTGAATGTGTTTACGAATTTTATTATTTATTCGTTGATCTTTATATTTTTTTAGGCAAGAATATTTAAAATATGTATATTCAATAGATATACAAATAATTATTTTTTCATTGATAATAGTACTTTCATTATGCCAATTTTGCAAAGATTTCAATAATTCATTAATATCAAATCTTGGTTTTTTCCAATCATCAGTAGTTAGGGTAATACAAACAATTACTGGACTGGGTAATTGATTCAAGATTTCATCCATTTTCTTTATGTCTATAGAAGCCAGTTTCCGTTTCAAAACCTCCTTTGCGTGAGACAAAAAAAATGTGGTTCATCTACATGAAAATCGCTGTAACCAAATTTGCTAATGAAAATCTTTCTTGTATAGAATAGTCTGGTAAAAGTACACACAAATAGGGGCGTATGCAATACGCCCCTACGATATTGCCATACATCGTTACGAATTAAGAATATTTTTGAGCAAAAACACTATAAGGTAAAACTCTAAATACTTCCTCTAATGTTGTCACTCCACTAGTTATTTTCTGAATAGCAGACACTGTAAAAGAAACGAAATTAATTTCCTGAAGATAACGATGTATTTGTGTCATCGTCCCTTCATAAATCATTTCTCTGATTCTATCATCTATATTTAGTAATTCCACAATTGCTTCTCTTCCTAAATAACCAGAATTAAAACATTTAGCACAACCTTTCCCACGTTTCCAACCCTGAGTATTTGCTGGGGTTGCTTCTATCCCCAGGTTACGTAAATCGGCTAAAGTCGGTTTATAGGCTTGGGCACAATCAGGACATACTCGACGGACTAAACGCTGTGCCACAATACCCAAAAGTGCATCACTAATTAAACCAGGGTCAGGTCCAATATCTTTTAACCGAGGAATTGTACCCACTGCATTATTAGTGTGTAATGTCGTAAACACTAAATGTCCTGTTAAAGCGGCTCTAATTGCGGTTTCTGCGGTTTCTGCATCTCGGATTTCTCCCAACATGATCACATCTGGATCTTGACGGAGAATCGCTCTTAACCCTGCTGCAAAGGTCATCCCAGCTAATTCATTTACTTGAGTTTGGGTAATACCTGGTAATATATACTCTACCGGGTCTTCTACTGTTACTACATTCACGGTTTCTTTAGCTACATATTGTAAACTAGTATATAAAGTGCTGGTTTTACCGGAACCTGTGGGACCGGTGAGAATAATCATTCCTTGGGGTTGATCCAACCAAGATTTGAAAATTGTCAGCGCAGAGTCGGTAAAACCTAGTTTACTCATATCTGTGAAAGGATTGCGTTGCGGTAGTAACCGAATTACTACTTTTTCCCCACCTACACAAGGAAGGGTACTGACTCGCATATCTAATCCTACGTCTAATGAATCTCCAATCGCATATTTCTCTCCAATCCGTCCATCTTGAGGACAACGATTTTCCGCTATATCAAGATTAGACATTACTTTCAGCGCACCTGCTATTCTCCGATTCAATTCTGGTGGTAAGGTGGTAATATAACGCAAAACTCCATCAATCCGATATCTTACTCTTAAACCATCGGGTGTAGGTTCTAAATGAATGTCGCTAGCACGGTTACGCAAAGCACCACTGATAATTGTTTTCACTCGTTGGATTTGGTCTGATGCTTTCGCAAGATAGATTTCTGTGACTTCAGAAATGTTTTCTGCTTCTAATTCGTTGGTGAATGGGTTGATTAGGGAATTACCATTGATTTTGTTCAGGTCGAGATTTTGAGTGATGAACCAAGATTTATAACTTTTTTCGGATATGGGAATGATTTTAATTTCTGTGTCTGTGCGATGGCTACGCCGCGCCGAAGGCATCGCTCAATTTCTGAATTATATCTGATGTGAACACCACTGGACTACCCAAGTAGTAACAATTACGCCATAATAATAAGGGAATCACTGGGGGAATATCTTGAGCGTTAGAAAATAATCTAAAAAAGCGGGTACTAACTTCAATATCTAAGGATGGAAGGTCAATATTTTCATCTTGGACTAAAAGCTGTAAAGCTTCTTCACAGGTAATCTCTGATTTTTTTAACCGTTCCCAAGGGGATTTAGTCATGGGAGTAGAGATTATAGACATAAAAATATAAAACTCCTCTTTTATTTCTGAGTCGGGTTTGATGAAGATGTTGCTCCTCACCAAGTTATACTCCATTTTCTGGCAGGTTCTTTCCGTATAGCAGAATGACAATATTGAGTAGGGGCGTATTGCATACGCCCCTCTGTGTGTACTGTAGGATGCATAGGTTTCAGCCTTTTTTTGCCGGGAATTGGTGTAGGGGGCGTATGCAATACGCCCCTACAGTGTACACTGTAGCTCTGAAGCGATAGATGAAGATTAAATTATATGAACTTTTCACAAAAATTCCCAGAAGAGTGTTATAGAATTTAAAATCTATAGGAATATAGTCATAATGGCTTACAGCGACTTTACCTTAGAAAAGGTTGCAGCTGATTTAATGACACAGGTGAGGTTTGGCAATTTCTCCGACTTTGGCAAAAAGTAGTCTTGTTTGATCAACAAAGATATTATTTAGATAATGTTGGGGCAATTTTAGCAGTTATCCAAGGAATTGTTCAGCAAGCCAGTAATTAGGTAAAATAGAGAATATGGATTCATAAGCACTATTATGGCAAAGCGTAAGAAAGACAATCTCAAATGGATTAAAGAAACGCTTGAATTAAAACCAGACCATCATTGGGAATCTACCCCTGGTTATAAAATTTTTGTCGCAGGTAGAGGAGCAGTTCGTTTCAATGTTCCTGATAGCTGGGTATTTGAGCCACAGGAAAAATCCTTCAAGTTTCTGGATAATAAGCCTCCCAAGGATGATTGTTGTTTAGAAGTGTCCTACAATCATCTACCTCCTAACGACTGGACTCTATTTCCCCTCAAAGCTACTTTGCGAAAAGTGATGGAAGATGATAGTCGTAATGTGATTGAAAGAGGAGAAATCATTCCTGTCAAACGACAAACGGCGCGAATTGTCTGGACTCAAATTAAGTTTATTGATACTCAAGATGAACCAAGGGAAGCTTTTTCAAGAACTTGCATCGGTTTAGGCTCGAATATTCAGTGTTTGATTACGTTTGATTATTGGGCTGACCAAGCAGAGCAGCTAATACCCGTTTGGGATGAAGTGATGCGTAGTCTGACTCTAGGGTTATATATCCGCGACCCGATGACTGGTGTGGCTTTCCCTGATTAAAATTTAGGATTTGATATTTTCTAACCACTTGCGCGGTGTACTAGCACGACGGATATTCCGCCAAATTTGGGTTGCGGCTAAAGTTCCATCCGCTACAGATATTGATACTTGGTTAAGTCCTTTTTTCAAATCACCTAAAGCAAAAATACGATTATGGGTAGTTTGAGCCATTTCATTGGTCACTAAACTTTCCCCGTCCCAGGTCAGTCCCTCAATTCCCTTTAAATAATGGTTATGGTAAACTGAACCCATACTCACTAAACCTGTTGTGGCTTCAACTACAGTCCCATCTGTGAGCACAACACCACTCAGTTGATGATTCTCACCCTGGAAACTGGCGATCGCTGATTCATATAATGGATATCCATGTTCAGCTAGTTTCTGTTTCATGGTATCACTAACTGTACACAATCCATGTGTCAGGACGGAGATATAAGGAGTAAACCAATTCAATACAAATGCTGCATTGATTTGACTCTCGGAATTGACAATCAAAACTGCTTTTTCGTTCCACATATCAAAGCCATCGCAAATCATACACACGTGTAAGGTATAACCTGCATAATCATAGACATTTTGCATATTCTCTAATTCAGGCAAAACATCAATGATTCCCGAAGCAGCAATAATATATTTACTGCGAAATACCGGATAGATACTATCTTTCTTCCCCACCTTCACCTTGACCGCAAAGTTTTCCCCTTCATCTGTCACGTCTTCCACATAACCGCGCAGATAATCTGCTCCCCAGTTTAATGCTTGTTGAGTGCCATGATTGAGAATATCTCGACCAGGTGTATGTGGATCAAGTCCCAAGTAATTTCGCAAATCCTGCATCCACAGCGATCGCCCTTTTCCTTTTTCTACTACCAAACATTTCAGCCCATAGCGAGCTAAATAAATGGCTGCGGATAATCCCCCTGTCCCACCACCAACAATGATGGCATCATAGAGGGTATTTAAGCGAACATCCAGATTTTTGCTAGAGAGTTTCATGGGAGTAGAGAGTAAGGAGTAGGGACTAGGGAATAGAGAACACTATTTCCTATTCCCTTTTTAACCTAAAACTAATTAACCAACAAAGGCTAGACGAGGTGCAGAAACACCAGAAGATTTAGTATTTTTCAAGTAAGCTAGGATGGTATCAGCATCAGAAACTTCAAATGGATCAGCACCATAGTTGTCTGCAAAGCCTGGTTCTACAAAGATTTTCTCAATTTGAAGGTCATTAATCAGTGCAGAATAACGCCAGGAGCGGAATCCAAATCCGATATTAGACTTGTCAACCAACATTCCCATCTTACGTGTAAACTCTCCGTTGCCATCAGGTAGTAAGAAGACATGATTCGCGCCCACATTCTTGCCCCATTGGAACATGACAAAAGCATCATTAACGGATATACAAATTACCTCATCAACGCCCAAAGCTTTGAACTCATCATATAGTTCTTCGTAGCGAGGTAAATGGTTAGATGAGCAGGTAGGAGTAAATGCTCCAGGTAGGGAAAACAGAACTACCTTTTTACCACCAAAAATCTGTTGAGTGGTTTTGTCTTCCCAACGATAAGGGTTAGGACCAGGTACAGACTCATCACGCACACGAGTCTTGAAAGTAACATCTGGTACTGTTTGAATAACTGTCATACTTCCCTCTGGTGATGAATTTAAAAGGACTTTTTTGTTTGACTTGAACATTTCTATATCTAAGAATAATTCTTAGATAGGAAGAAGTCAATAGTAATATTTACTTAATCTTAATAATTATTGTAGAACAATTTGCATTCTTAGCAAAGAATGCTAACATGAGGGAAAAACTATCATAGAAAAACCTGTTCGTTTAGGATTTGCCGTCCAGACGCGGAGTAGAGGGGTATGGAACAGCCAGTAAACAGAATTATTCAAACTCTCAAGGATTGTGGACTGAGAGTAACACCTCAGCGCTTTGCGGTTTATGCGAATTTGCTTCATCGAACAGATCATCCCACCGCTGAACAAATTTTGCATGATCTTAACCAAGAAGCACCAACATCCTCTCAAGCAACTGTTTACGGTTCTTTACAAGCGCTACGAGATGCAGGACTGGTGCGGGAAGTACTGCTAGACGAAGGGATTTGTCGCTATGACGCTAACGTTACACCACATCATCATTTTCGCTGTAAGTCTTGTGGTGGAATTGAGGATATTCCTTGGGAGCACATTCACGGCATAGATTTACAGCAAATTCGTTCTGGGTTAAAAGTGGATAATTATGAAGTGACAGTGCATGGGGTATGCGATCGCTGTCCGGAAGCATAAAAAATAAAATCTATATCCAAATGTTTCAAGATGTGATACATTTGTAGTGGGATAGTAATCAAGTCGCTATAGCTATAGTTTAGGTTTTATACACCTAACTGGTGCGCCGTCCACTGGTACGAGCGTATACCGCTAGCTTGAACTATTTTGTTTGATTAGCTCAGTTGGTAGAGCAATCAACTCATAATTGATCGGTCACAGGTTCGATTCCTGTATCAAACCCCAGAAAGTTAGCTCACTGGTAGAGCGATCGACTCGTAATCAATTTGTTGTAGGTTCGATTCCTACACTTTCCACCACCCTGTCCGGGTTAAAGACACTACTCTGTAAAAGTAGACCTCAGGGAGAAATCCCTAACTCACATCAAGTCCAAACTCTGTGGTGCAAGTGTGGTCAAATTGATGAAGTTCGCGCAACTGCACTTTTCCCTAACTTGAGTATGTCTCTTTGATTTCCACAGTCAGTTTTTCTTAGGAAATGCTGATTGGTTAGTTGAACAGTATATCTGATGGTATTTATAGCCATCTTAATCCAGTTCTGGAAAAACTTTTGCCCATTCATAAATTTAAACACTTGTATTTACAGAGTCAAAAAAATATTGTATTATGTATACTACAACTGATTACAATAAATTTTTTTAGTGTAGTGATGAGCTACGCTCTATAGGAGGCGATCGCAGATAAAAGTTATGCAAAATTCTTTGTGGCAAACATTTTATATCAAAGCTAACGAAATAGGGATTTTATCTTACCGGAGTGACTTCAAAAAAATCTTACAATCTGGTGAATATACTTATTTTGGTCGCCATTGGCAAATTAAAACTTACGACCTCAACCAACCCATAGCGGAGATTCCCAACCTAGAACTATTGCTGCGCTTACACAGCGCGGAACTAGAAGCACATCTATTAATTGTCAAAACTACATTCAACCAAGCAGCTTTAGTACACTGGGGTCAGAATTGGGTAAGTATTGCACCAAATCAACTAAAAGCTTTTTGGCGTGGTTTCATAGAAGTAGAATCTCATTTCTTCAACTTAGAAGACAATTGGGAATTACCGACTTCCTTTGTACAGCAATTACGCTCACTTACCTTAGCAGGAATCAAAAAATTCCAAATCTCAGAATACGAAGTAGGTTTACTTTATCTACAAAATAATTTTGTCCGACCCTTAGAACCAGGAGAATACGCTTTTTGGTCAATAAATCGAGATGTTACAGTCCGTAGTCTCAGCCGAATTCTACCTAACCCAGATTTTCCATTAGAAGATATACTAGTGGAAAAACATCCCGATTTTGTGGCAAATTACTGTGAAAACGTACAATTATCATCTTTCCAAGTGGCAATTGTGCGATATCGGGGTAAAGTCATTTCTATTTTACCACCCACCAGCCGAAAATTATTTTGGCAAGGTGTGGAAGTAGAAATCATCGACATCAGCACCGAGGCTAAATTACCATCTCCCTTAATTGGTGAATTGGTTGAAGGTACAGCAGAAGTGCGGCTACTCAGTCGCAATTGCTTGCATATTTGCCAAGTTCCCGCACAGCATATTGGATTATTGTATGTTAATCAAGAATTTGCAGCCCAACTGGCATCAGGAGTTCATGCTTGGTGGTTATTTGGACGCTCCTTTCAAACCGAAAGCATAGACCTGCGATTGTTGAATATAGAGATATCTGGTCAAGATATTCTTTCTAAAGATAAAGTACCTCTGCGGTTAAACTTAACTGCTGGCTACCGCATCCAAGACCCATTAAAAGCTAAAAACGGACTCGCAGACATATCTGGATTCTTGTACAAAGAATTGCAATATGCATTGCGTGGTGCAGTGGGGGAAAGAACTTTAGATGCATTATTGGAGGATAAAGGTGCAATTGATAGAAGTATATCTGAATACATTCGTCAAAAAACCGCAGACTATGGAATTGAAGTAGATTCTGTGGGAGTGAAAGATATCATTTTACCAGGAGAGATTAAAGCAATTTTGAGTAAAGTGGTGGAAGCAGAAAAAGCTGCTCAAGCAAATGTCGTTAGACGGAGGGAAGAAACAGCCGCTACTCGCAGTATGTTAAATACCGCTAAGGTAATGGAGGATAATCCGGTAGCTTTGCGGTTGAAGGAGCTGGAAGTTTTAGAGCGGATTGCGGAGAAGATTGATCGGATTCAAGTCAACGGTAGTTTGGATAGTATTTTGACTGACTTGATTCGGATGAATCCGCAGTGATTTGGTTCATACTATTCTTAGACGTGGAGCAGGCTTCTAGCCTGCCCTCATTTTTATGTTGTAAAATCATAGCTAAACACAGAAAAAATCTTAAACTCCTATGAGCGATAAAGAAACTGTCATGGAACTTTTAAAGCATCTACCACCAGATGTATCAATCCACCAAATAATGCAAGAAATTCAATTTATTGCAGCTATTCAAGACGGTTTAAATCAGATAAATCAAGGTCAAGGAGTATCAATTGAAAAAGTTGAGCAGATGATTGAATCATGGATTTCTGTATAGCTTATTATTCTTTTATTCCCTACTCCCTTAATTATGACCCAAACCATAGCAGCAAAAGATATTGACTTACGTTACTTAATTGATAACTTCGGTATTCAATTAGTTACAGATATGCAATTCTTTCCTGAATGGCAAGAAAATTTACCAGAAATTACAGCTTTAGACCAACAACTTTTAGACAAAGTAAAAGCTGGTTACATAAATCTTCTGAATTACCCACCATTACTAGAAGATGTAGTCAGAATGGCAATTGTAGACCCAATACTTTTTATTGCTGACTTTTATCTCTCACCATTTTATGTGAAATCAGAAGAATCTATAGATATTGCTGTCCCAAATGAAGATATAATTATCAAAGGTAGAATAGATATTCTAGTTTTTAAAAACCGACTTTGGGTAATGATTATTGAATCCAAAAAAGCTTCATTTTCCATAGAAGAAGGACTCGCGCAAATTCTGGCTTATATGTTAGGTAATCCAGATTCAGACCAACCTGGTTTTGGGATGATTGCGACTGGTAGCGAATTTATTTTTGTGAAATTAGTTAAAAGTAATCCACCAAATTACGCTTTGTCAAAAGGTTTCTTGATGCGGAACCCTGGAAATGAATTATATGAGGTGCTGCGTATCCTCAAGCATTTGACTCAGTTAGTAAGTGTTTAAACTTTTCCCTAGTATAATATTTATTCTTCGGTAAATATAGGAGGCCATAATTCAGAAATCGGTAACTCCCAACCAGGAAAAAGTTCTACTATAGTAAGAATATCCCCATTTCTTAAAACTGTTGGTTCACCTTCACAACGATAAATTGTCACCGTTTCCTCATCAGGATCAATTAGAATCCCAATCACTGCTCCCAATTCTATAAAATTAACAATTTTGCTAACTAAAGATTTAATTCTATCACTCTGAGATTTGACCTCTACTACCAAATCAGGAACAAGTTCTCCAAAATAACGAGGACTTTGACGTAAACGCGCAGCACGAACAAAAGAAACATTTGGAGCTTTAAGATTGCTATCAGGTAAAATGAAACCACCTGCGGAATCAAATATTCTTCCCCAACGTCGGGGATTGACCCAAGCAAACAGAAAAGCAATCAAACGACTACTAATTTCACTAGATACAATATCTGAAGACCACAATGGAAATTTTACCATTTTCTAATTCAACTTGATAATCTAACCCTGCTTCGCTAAAAGCACTTTGAACTTGCTCTAAATCTTGGATTGTCATCATCGACATATATTTTCTCCCATTTTTAACCGCAATTCAATATATCTAAGTTAATATAAGATTAATTTAGGGTGAGTTGAAAACTATCACGTCAACTCTAACACAAAAATCAAAATCAGCCCAGGTGTGAATATGGCTCAAGCCTTACCTAAACTATTTACCTTTGCCGAATTTATTGAATGGCTACCAGAAAACACTGATAAGCGTTATGAATTACACGATGGGATAATTGTGGAAATGCTTCAACCCAGTGGAAAACACGAAAAAGTTACCGGATTTTTAGCCGGGGAAATTACTGTTGAGTATAAGCGATTGAAACTACCATACTTTATCCCCAAAACAGCATTGGTAAAACCACCCAGAAAATCATCGGGTTATTCACCAGATGTTGTGTTAATTAATGATGCTAATTTGCATAATGAGGAATTCTGGGAAAAAGAATCTACCGTAACTCAAAGTGAATCTATTCCTTTGGTGATTGAGGTTGTGAGTACCAATTGGGAAGATGACTATTACACCAAATTAGGAAATTATGAAGCTATGCAAATTTCTGAATATTGGATAGTTGATTATGCAGCTTTGGGAGCAAGAAAATTTATTGGTAATCCCAAACAACCAACTGTTTCTATTTATCATCTCATTGATAGAGAATATCAACTCACTCAATTTAAAAATTCAGAACAGATTATATCACCTACTTTTCCAGATTTGAACCTCACTGCTAATCAGATTTTTAATGGTGCTTTGTAGAATCTGTGCCAAAATTGTGAGTAAGATATATGCGTTGACTTGTCAATATCTTACTCACAACGGATTTTAAAAACTTGCGGCTGTTCTATGGTTTTAGTACATTATCTGCAAATGCCCCTTTTACATTACCAGCAGGACTATACTGGCACACTACATAAAAAGCTTTGTATTCCTTACCCTTGATTACTTTAGTACCCTGTGCTGCACCACATCCTAATTCAATACTACCTTTCCAAACTACCTGAGTAAAATGCCCAGTTTTTTTAGAAAATTGTGGATTATTATAGTCATAGGCGGAAACTTCGTTGTACCAAGACTGAACTGCTTGTGTCGCTAAGACATCTGCACCGATTGAGTCCGCTGTGGTGTAATAAGCATAAAGGTTTTCTCCCACATCACCCCGATTAGTGCTGTGTTCAAATTTTCCACTTGATGCTATGTTTTCAGCCCATGTTTGAGAACTTTGATTGAGAGCATCACTATTGGTCATGTCTGGACTACTATGTGTAGCTCGATACCCATTATGGCTAGTCAGAGATGTGCTATTTAAGGTAGTTAGGTCAATCGATGTCTCTGCTAAAGCCATATTATTGTTCATTACCTTTAAGGGTATACTTTTTGTAAATTGAGATGGAACTATTGATGTCAGTAGAATTGTTAAGGATGTACCTGTGATCAGGGTTAGAGTGGAAAAGAATCTATTCATGTTACAGTGTCTTTTGTTACTAATAAAATTCCGATTCAGCAATTAAACCCAAGTTGTGATTAAACAACTGGAAACGTTTCTAGCGTATCATCAAAGAGTGCAATCCGATACGCCAATGTGATGATCTCATAGAAACTTTTGAGTATAATAAACCATGAATACACATGACCTAAAAGTGAATTTATGAATAAACTACTATTTCTAGTGATGGGAACAACTTTAATTACTTTGCTGACATCTACCGCTAACAGCCAAATGCTGAGTCAAGGTGAAACTGATTGCAAAGATATGATGGCTATTTTAGTGGATAAGCCACAAGAGCTACAGTTTTTAGAATGTAAACCAACTAAGCATATGCAGTTAAATGTGCTAGAAACAAGTTATCAAGTTCCAGGTAAAGATGCAGGAGAGGTAGAAAAATTTTTGCAGCAAAAATTCAAGATGTCTAAACTACGGTTTTTGTGCTGCGGATGGGAACCAATAGAAGTGATTAAAAATGAAAATTACCCAGGATATGGAGGTTATAGAGATAGTCTTGGTTACAATTATCAGATAAGGATGTTTTCGGGAGAAACCTTGATTAATCAGCGTCAAGATTGGAAAAGTATCCCTTTTTTCTATATTAGGGTGATTAAATTTATAGAAAGTCCGTAATTATGAATTTTAGTCTAAAGAATTTTCTATAAAAAAGATATCGTATTTAACAGCTTTACTATTCATGAAATTTTAATAAACCTGTCCACAGCAGTAGCAATCAGAGTTCTATTATTTGCAGTTACCAACAAACAATGTTATTATAAAACATAACCAATTATATTTAGTCTATAAATTCAATTTCTGGATTCCCACCACTAAAAACCCTTGATTTACAATCAATTTCACACACATGGTTAGGTTCGGAGTAATCCCAGGAGTGCATTTGACGGAAAGGAAGACCCATCTTTTGGAATACGTACTTCTCTTTCACACCAGAAGCAATTAAATCTGGTTTTAGAGCTTTGACAAACTCTTCAAATTCATAAGCGGTAACGTCATCATAAACGATGGTACCGTTTTCAATGTAGTGAGTGGTACGTTTGTAGTCATCATTATGAGCGAACTCATAACCAGTACCAATCATTCTCATACCCAAGTCTTGGAAAGCAGGAACAACGTGACGAGGACGTAGACCACCAACCATCATCGCGACAGTCTTACCTTCTAAACGGGGGCGATACTTGCTAACGATCGCATCCATTGTGGGTTGATACTTAGCAATTACTTTCTCAGCATTTGCTTGAATCTTAGCATCAAACTTAGAAGCGATTTCGCGTAAAGAAGCAGCAATCTTGGTAACGACCAAAGAAGTTATACTCTAACCAGGGTAGATAAATATCAGTAAGGTGAAACCATTACAGCGTAAGCGTTCTAGCGCCGCATCTTTCCTGATGCTTATTTTTGGCTTAAATCCTCTATCTCTGAAGGCTGAAACCCTTGTAAATGCGTTAGCTGATTGGTTTAGCGATCGCTTTAGCGATCGCTTAATCCCATAGGGAACCTGTTAATTAGCTTAACTTATATTTCAAGATGCGCTGCGCGGTTTTTTACTTATATGTCGTGGCGATCGCAAAACCAGATGGATCGGGTTCATTGCACTTACAAAACCTTGACTCTAGGATTGCGTTTTCCTGTCAAGTCCACCAATGAGACAGGGCTATCCAGTCCATACAACATCAAGAATGCTTCCCGAAAAGTAACAGTGCCTGGATAACCCTTGACAGGCAACTTCTGTGTTTGAGAAAGCACTGTTATTTTTTCAGGTACGAGGGTTAGGTCGGATCTGTCCACGGCAAACATCGGCTTGAGTTTTTTCCAATTGGGCGATTGCCCCACCAAATCTAATATTCTTTCGATGACCTTCCGGGCTTCCTGTGCGTCAGCTACCCAAAGCTGAGTAACTAATGCACCATCGTTATAGGTGTAAGGCTCTCCCCCTCTATTTATTGTGAATGGGGGAGTAGCAAACTTAATTTTTATAGTATTCGCCAATTCATCTATATACGTATAGTTCTGAAAATCGTTATCGGTTTTATTGAGTATCCTAAGGGTAATTTCACTTTCTAGTGCTCTTCCATCCGTTGATTTTCCTTTAAAAACTAAATGTATTTGCGGCTTAAATCGCCTTTCTTTTAGCGGCTCAAATGGCAGAACGCCGTAAACAGTCCCAAAACTTTTATTCCTGATCATCTGGTCGATTGCGAGGACGCTATTTATCTGTCCTCGCAACTCGCTTTCAGGCGCTTGCAGGATGATTTTGTCTGATAAATTATCCTCTCTGTCTAACTGTATTTCTACAGTTAGATTTTCTCCGGCGGCGGGTATCAGTTTTTGCTGAATCAGGGATTCAGCGTAAAAACTGGTTATTGCTTCCGCGACAACATAGCCAGCCTCTCTACAGCCATCCTGAAATTCTTCTATAAACTCTTCAATGAGGTTCTGTACCCATTGGGGGTTTATGGATTCAACCCAATTATTTACAGCCAGGGCAAACGACCAGGGCCTTGATTTTTCACTACCCCAATTGTTTATAGCTGCTTCAGAAATACCAGGAAATATCTGTCTAATTGATCTGATGTTGTCCTTGATGAATTTCCGCGCATTCATATATATATGCTTGAAAGCTGTTTGTGCGGTCGCATTAAGAATTGATGTTGACAACACTGCTAGATTAGATAAAAATTCTTCGGCAAATTCCTCTGTAACTTTAGAGAGGATATATGCTCCCAGTGGCTCATTGAAAACAAAAATACCTGCGGCTGGTAGGAATCCACAAGCAATATAACCCGCCGCGTTACCAAGCGTACCTCCTAGTTGGGAAGCAATCACTTCCCATTGTGCATTTATAGATGCATTAATTTGGGCATCCGTTTGGTTCCAATTAAATGAGTATATGAATTGAGCTGAAGCAACAATAAAACCCCACACCTGAGACGCAGACCAGGATAAAAAACCACCAATTTTGCTAAATAAAAAATTAGTAGCCCCAGCCAATCCCTGCCACAGCCATCCAGTTATGCCACCTTCATCATTTGTACTTGCAGATTGCAAAGCAGTATTGATTGATAGGCTCCCTCTGTTGCTAAAAGATTGCATTGAGGAAAGCTGACTTTTATCTATGTTGAAACCCATTCTAAATTACCTATAAATTACTACTGCCTTCATTGGTTCTACTTTTTTGTGTTAATTTTGGTCGTTTATTAAATGGCTTACCCCACGGCGATATACTGCCACCTTGATCGGGTGTGATATCTGGTAGTGTCTCAAATCCTTTTTCTGCCTGTTCCAAGAAATTATCGAAATCGCTATCACTTGTTGCAGGCTTCAGGTGGTCTTTCAGATCGGTATTAATCGCCTTGTCTATCTCTTTAGCCCCAACAAACTGGGATTTTAAAGATTGTAAATTTTCTTCGACATTTCGCTTGCCCAAGCTAACTCTATTCGCAGCAAACCAGTGTGCTGCAAAATCGCTCATGTTGTTAATGAATAGTTGAAAATTGCTTTTACCAAAATCTTCTTCGACGGTAATATAATCAACCTCCGACGGTTGTACCATGTCTGAAATTCGGTTTTCTCCTGGTTTTACCATCAATACTATTTTACGAGAAACTTCCTTGAATTTGAAACCTAGCCAGTCGAGTATAGACTTTAAGATATCGTAATTCTTGGTCGCTATTTGCTTCGTTTGGCTGGTTTCTGTCAGCGTCGAAAGACATACCGCTAGTATTGCTGCTGTATCAGCTTTCGATAATATATTGCTACCAAAAATCTCGGCAATTCCTTGAGCAATATTTTGTATTTCTACTGTTTTAGTTTGCTCTCCATCTTGTATTAAATCCGTATCTTCTATTCTAATTACAACGGGAAAGCTTCCCACCACTTCATCAAATGTTTTGTAATTATGTATTAAGTGTTCGGCGACACTGTTGATAGTTGTAGTGCCAGCAACGCTATTTTTAACGCTTGCTGGCAACACTCCGGGGTAATCGCCTAATTTCTTGTTAATCAAACGCAATAGATCGTCGTTACACATACAGCAATCCTCTTTTGGGGGTGGTATTTTTGGCGGCGGTGGTGGGGCAACATCGAACGGTTTGCACAATTGAATATACTGATATTCTTCATGCACTAGTCCATATCGCGGCATGAGATATATATATTCCAGTCCATAGAATGTCAAAGCACTGTAAGCAGGGGAGATACTTCTTTGTGGTATTGGTGATGGTGAATTTACCACCAATGTTTCGGGTAAAAGAGCATATCTTCCAACTGGGTTTAAAGTTACATTCGGTTCACCGCGTCGCTCAACCGATTCCTTCCTGTTTACATCTTCTTGAAATGCGTCGTAACGATTGTATACAGTAGCTATCACAAAGACGGGAGTGCCCATAATCTCGATAGCATCTTTTCTGTTGAGTCTTAGAGTCAGGTTTCCTGTATACCATTCATTCTCATAGAACATGGTACATATTCTATTATCCTGAATAGTTGCATTTGTGTTACTTTGTTGGATTCTAGCTACCCTACAAGTTAATCTGTCTATATCTAGGGAATCTACGAACCATTGGTCAAAGTACCAATCGTAAAACTCCCCATTGGTGTTTAAGCACCACCCATAGGGACAGTTTCCAAATAATTCTGATATTTCTTTTTTGCAACAATATACTTCCCACCACCGGGGCAAATATTATTTGGCGAGAATCCACTAGGTTGATATGGCTCTGGTGAGGGTTTTCTTGTGCATGCTTGAGATGGATTCCTGATAACCAAGGCGTCACCAGGTAGCCATAAATTCCCTATTCTATCTCTTATCTGGATTAGAGTGTCGCACCCGTTATCAAAAATTCGTCTTGTGAATTCTTTCACGGCTATTGATACGGCTTTTTTAGTCACCCAATTAGTTAAAGAGCCGGGGACTCCAGACCCATAATATGGCGAATTCCGTAAATCACGGTTGAGTAATTCTTGGTGGTTTTTGGGCAATCCCTCTAGGATACTCATAATACATTCAAAAGTGATAGATATTCTTGCCTGGTTAACTCTTGATACCCTGGTTTGGTTGATATCAAAAAGTCAATATTCACTACTCTGCTTGGGTACGTAGCCTTAAGCCATTGATACATTAAGCAATTGTATTCTGAGTATACAAACCTTACTAATGGTATTGGTACTATATGCAGGTTAGGGTAAGCATCCAATAAATAAATCATTTTATCCTTGAATGCTTGTTCTAGTATTTCCCATAAGCTCGATGTCATATCCTCATAGAACTGTGTGCAATAGAACAGTACGTCTAATTGGCTGAATTCCATGTATTCGTCAACATTTAACTTTTGAATATCCAATACCTTACTCATTCCATGTAAATGTGAGCAAGATAGATACATTTTGTCTTCAGATTTAAAATGCTCTAGTTGATGCTGTAATATGACGCTCCAAATAGGCAAGCTATCTATCCCCGCTATCAAAAAATTGTCATTGTATGGATGATACGCTTTCTCGTTCCATAGCTTATAAAAACTGAAATCATTCCCTAGTAACACAGTCATTTGATCTCCTTAATTAATTAGAGTAATACTGACCTACCCACACGCTCGGTTCTATCCATAAACCGGAGATGGTGATTACTAGCGCTCCTTCAGCATTGAAAGCAGCGGTAGCTATCTGGCATTTTCTCCACGTACCGTATTGGTTCCAATCTCGAGTTCCAGATAATTTACAGAATATCACTAACCAGAAATATCCATCGAATACTTTAATCCCTGATAGTTCCTCTTGGCATCCCTCTGAGTTTTCTACTTTTGCTTTTTGCAACCTAGATGAGGCGTCCCATTTGTTGATGGGTTCCGTGTTATACGAATAAATCTGAAATTCGCTACCGTAGGGGATTTGGCTATTAGGGTCTAGTTTTAGCTGTACGACTATCTTGCCGTTAACTGTTGCAAGTTTTACGGCTTTATTCTCAGATGTAAGAGTAACCAGCCCTGACGTAATTGTTGGCTTCAGCATAAATAACAATGAAGGTGTATTGTTGTTATTTGAATTTGAGGTAGAACCACCAGTAATGTTATTGGTGATATTCACTGGTGTGTTAATCGTTGGTGTTAGTGGTACAGAGATATTAATAATTTCTGTCTCTTGCACCCATACTTCTTTAGTAAAGGAAGCGGAAACATTTATTAGGTCAGAAATACTCTCATTGGATACGATGTATATCTCAGAGAATCCAGGGTTATACAATTTGTAGCCTAGATGTGAATTCTCGCCCAATTGCAGTGGCAATGCATTATCATTGATAGCCTTAAGTAAGTTGTACTGCCGATAAGGATACGGTGATACATTCAGGAGGGATACTTGCCCTAACAGGAATAGAGTATTATTAACCGTATTTTCTAGGAATACTTGAAGGTGCCACCTTGCTGATGTCCATTCCAGATTTAAATCAGCTATTATTCTCTCACTTTCACTGAATTCGAGTGGGTAGCTAGGTATGGCTACCACTGCTAATGATTTGATAGAAGCATAGCATTGTAAGCTATTAATTACTAGGTTTTGGCTTACCTGTACAACTGTATCAGGCAAGCTGCTTACGCCTCTAGGAATATCAGTAATCCTGTGGTAATTATGGTCAATTACCCTTGACGAGGTATTCACGTAACTTTCAAATTTGGCTAACATTGGGTGTATTTGTAGATAGCTTAGTTGAACTTAAAAACTATTGTTTTAATAAAAAATCACGCTCTTTTAGTATTTGATGTTTTACAGCATCTTCGGTAATGGCTAGTTCTTCTACAAGTCGGAGAACTAAATTTCTTCGTGGATTATAGCTGTACATTCGCTTCCACTTCGAGTTGCCGCGACGGCGCGATACACGAAGCATAGCGCGTTTGCTCCTGAGGTTCAATAGCGGAAAACAAATAAGTTCCATTCTCGATTTACTCGACTACAAAATCTTTTTTATTCTACCACAAATCATTAAAGAACCTTTAAGGTTCCGTGATTGCACAAGACGTCAAATATCGCTTTTACGATCCCTCCAGGCTATTGCAATCCTGGTTTAAATCAGCTAGTCTTGGATTGCACAAAAAGTTTGCTCCCAGAATATGTCAACAGCCACGAGAGGAAAGAAAAGGGATGTTTTCACTTACGTCAGAGTTACGAGTTCTATTTATTACGGCTGGAACGCCAAAGACCTGACAGCCCTTCCAGGGATATCCGCATCAGATCTGACGGCACTTGGGCATATCTCCGGCGGGCAAACCGGAGGCTCGGAAAACTTGAGTGTCGTTATCAAAATCAGTGGAGCTAAGGCACCCCTGCCAGCTCGATTTACTAAAAAACTGTCTGCGGAAGGAGCGGCTCAAAGCTCAGTCTCCACTTTCTGTGGTTGGGACAAATATACCACTGCCACCACAGCGGGATGGAGGCAGTCAGAGGGACGAAAAACCTGTAACTTACAGGCGCCCGGTTCAAAGCCATCTCATTCCGCTGTCGCGGAATTGTCGGACGGAACTCTCTACGTGTTTCCTATGAACAAGGCTGATTTCAATAGTTATGGTGCAGCCCTCGGATTAAAAACAAGTGCAACTATAACTACTGAGGCGGAACTTGCTCGCCTAGTGAGAGGAACAACCCGTCCTAAGCCAGGGAGGGCAAGCCTCTATATAGAAAACATAGGGACATTCTCTAGCTTCTACTCGACCATTAAGATGTCCGACTTAGGACAAGCTGGCTACAACATCCTGAGTTCGGAGCAGCTTCAGTAATGGCGCTAGATTTACTTCTCCCCCACCATGAAGATTTTTACGAGCAGCTGCAAACCATTCCTATTCAATGGCTACTTCAAAAAGCTATTGCCTCTGGAGATACCAATATCATCGTTGACAGTAACGGTATACCGCTTCTGGTCAACGATGATATTGCCACGGAGTATCAGCAAGGCGGGGAATTAGAATATCTAGAAGAAAACGCTTCTTGGTTTTGCAATAATTAAGGACTTACTATGTTTAGCGACCCGCAAGAAATAGCAGCCAAAATTGCTGCTGCAAATTACAACATTGATGCTGTTTTAAACCAGAGAAAACAGAAAACAGCAATACTTGCTATAACTAACCAGCAAATTAGCGACGAGAGAAAAGACTTAATAAAATATGTTGCTCAAAAATGTAACGATCAGTTTTTGAGCGAGTTGAAGCGGGCAATATCGTTGGGACTGTTCAATGCCATTGGTACTACTTTTAAAGACTTGGCATCCAACCCGATAGATACTAAGGGATACTTCAGCTACAGGAATGCCGAATTTTCTCTGACTCGTGACGATTCTCAAGCGTGGATGTTGACGAATATAAAAACAAGCAAGTCTATAACCACAAGCTCACTAGAACTCGAAGAAACAATTTTGAATTTTATGGACATCGAGATCGAGGAAACAACTCTTATCCAGTAGAGGCATGACTAGAATCAGCCTCAAACCTGATGCAAATTGGAGTCAGATGTACACACTGTCTCTGCCTCCTATTCCCGCCGAACAGGAAGGCGTGGGAGGGTATTTATTTCTATTACAGACATCAACCCTGATGTCATCTTTGATAGCCCGATTATTGCCATTAACATGGTAACTTCCGTACCAATTGGCAGTCGTTGGGACTGGGCTGGACGAGTTTACCGAATTTTAGATACTAAATTCGGTGACTCCTATAGTTCTGAAGAAGTAATCCCTCTCTTTTTGGGGAAATTCAACATAATTCATTTTAAAGATTTAGACGCTGATTACAAAGTGTTGATTCGAGTGCCCCGTTGGTTTATAGACCTAAATATGTCTATATGGCAATATGAGGGAGCTATTACGTCTCCTGTTGATGTAATAGCGGAAATAGATGTTTTAAAAACAATAATTGGTGTGTAAACGCTTGCCGGGGTTCGAATAAAATGGTTAACGCCACTGAACTAGGGGTAGGAATCGCTCTCTTTATGGCTATCTGGAAGATTTGGGATGGGACAAAGAAAAATGCTTTAGTACAAGCCGAATTTACGGTACATGCGAAGCTAATGTTTGAAATACTCAATGAAAAGCTGGGCAAAGTTGAGGCGGATATCAGGTATTTAAAAGGAGAAACCAAATAAACTACTTCACGATAATTGCAACCTGTCAAGACATTAAGTACGACGCTTTAATGTCTTTTTTTTATAGGAGAAAAATGAGTTTTAATATAGACGAAAGTTATAATTTATCGAATCGACCGCAAAATATAATCAATGGATTGAGTGCACTGGCGACTCAGTTCAAGAATTTTTCCGGGGTGGGTATTTCATCTCCATCTCAGTCTATAACCCAGATAATCAAAGCTACTGCTCCCACCGGATGGACGGTCAAGACCGCCCCCTTTAGTGCTTTGTCTAACACAAGCTACTATATTGGCGGTGCGGCGACAATTGATATTCCTACGGTCGCTACTTTGGGGGATAGCATTAAAATATGGGTTAGCCAAGGGGTAACTTTGACAAACGTTACTATTGCTTGTTCCTCCACAATCAATAGCGTACTGCAAGAATCTAGCCAGATGACCACAAGGGTATTGACTCTTATCTATGGCTATAGCGGCTGGGAGACAGACCAGCCATTGGTGGTTACACCTATTGTCGGGAACACTTACTACCAAACACTTCTACTCGATAACCCTTGGCTGAATTTTGCATTTCAGGATACCAACGGCACGGCTGTTGATAGCTCTGGAAATACTAGGAATGGCACATACATCGGTGGCTATGCCAGCGTTGCTGGCATCAATAGTCAGAAAGCCATTAATTTGAGCAATGGATACATTCAAATTCCATATCAAATTTACTCACCAAAAGCCTTTACATATGAATGTAGGTTTAAGTGCAACAACAGTCAGGCTAGTCTACTTTCTTTTTCTAATACTTTGGATACAACAGGGTGGCAATACACGAGAGAGGTATACGTTCTCAACGGAACACTGAGATTTTACAACTACAATGGCACAAACTTAGAGGGAATAACTAACGTAGCGGATGACGATTGGCATATCTTGACTTTGAGCTTTGGTGACAATGGCATTAGGCTATGGCTAGACAATCACTTAGAAGCGAGTTCGTCCGACCCTAATTACCAACCATTTAATGGTTACTGGCTGTTGGGGTGGAGTAAAACAGGATGGGGCGTTTCTCCAGCTTTAACCTTAGCCGAAGCGTCAATATACAATTATCAATTGAGTGATGCCCAGATAATTAAGCACCATTCCGCCTAGATGATTTTAGCGATCGTATTCCTCTTTTGGAGCGTGATCATTCAAACACAATTGGCTTACCATTCCCCGTTAGCACTGAATTTCTCGATCAATATACTCCCAGCTTTTCTTGCTGCTGCTGTACCATCAGGGAAACTTTCATTGGTAGTGTTGTGGGTGATGCCCAGCAAGAAGGTTTTAGCCTTCCTAGTGTCAGTTAAACTCATCTTGAAAAAGTTGACCGCCGTGTTACCAATTAGTGATTTTAGATTGGTGAATTCATCAACAATTATCTGCTCTTTGTGGCTAGCTTTCTCTTTGATTCTGGACAGCCATCTGTCACAGCAATCATTAAAAGCATTTGCTATATCGCCTTCAGTTTCAGCCTTAATAACTGGAAAGTAATTCTCACCAAAGTGGACTCCAATTTTCTCCAGAAGTTGTGACGCTGGCTGCTCAGGGGCTGGAGAAGAGGTTGTGTGCAAACTTAGTGGTTTTGTCATGGTAGAATCTCCTTGTCTATTGATGTAGATGCGATCGCCTACTCTAACCAAGAGCGATCGCTTAAATTTCACTACCAAAAATCAGGGAACTGACGAAATTGCAATGCAGGTGGGAATTCTTCAAAAATTCCGCCTTTGCGATCGCTGGTTTGAAACTCTCTGTACCCATAATCAGACGGCTGTGGAAGGGTTGCGAGAGCGTGGCTACCAAGTTGTTTGGTAAATACGGGAACATTTTCTAATCGGCATTGAAGAACCACAGATAGTAGGTGGTCTATCTTGGTGGTCCTAGCTTTGTTGCCACTTTCACCCCCAACAATCACCCAATCGGGATTTCGTGCGTACAGTCCGAGCCGCAAATCCACTTCTTCGAGTAGAGGTTCGCAGCTGAGAAACCTACCTGTAGCTGGTGTATCTAGTAAGCAGTGAATTCGCCCAGTAGCGGTTACTTGGTCTTCTACTGTTACCCCTAGCCAAACATTCGGGAGAGGACAGGAGATTGGTGTAGATTTATGCCAGTCAAGAACTCCTCGCGTTCGCATAATTTGACCTGCTCTGTAGTCAATGCGAATACCCCGATCTGGATTTCTAAAATATCGCTGCATCCTTTTTGCTCTTTTAGTGAGAACCAAGAATGTACTTTTAGAAAGCACCATGTAGGCGAATATTTCGTCTAACCATTCATCAGAAATCCATTGCCCAAAAACATCGGTCATGGACGAAACAAAGATTCTCTTGGGGGTTTTCATTGTTATCCATTGTTTCATCACCTCAGTATCTAGGATTAGATTGACTGGTGACAGTCCCTCGTATTTTTTGAGAGATGAAAATCTATAGCGTCGGTTCTGATTAAGAGCCTCTGCATAGCAATTCGTACACCCTTCAGATATCTTTCTACACCAATGACCACCATGTGAACCATCTTCCCGAACAAGATGGATGGGATTTGATGTTAA
This sequence comes from uncultured cyanobacterium, assembly GCA_963766435.1. Taxonomy (GTDB): domain Bacteria; phylum Cyanobacteriota; class Cyanobacteriia; order Cyanobacteriales; family Nostocaceae; genus CAVXZH01. The sequence goes on along the minus strand of CAVXZH010000005.1, from coordinate 282,120 downwards.
GTCAGTCCATTCTATTGAGGATTGGTTAGCCATTTTCATCGCCCGGCGTAAAGCTAAACCTAATTACTACGACCTTTGTTTCTGGAGCCAGCTTTAGCATTTCAATGAATTCATCTTTAGATTCCCAAAGATTACCTTCATGATAAATATCTTCAACTGGCATATCCTGTAATTTCTCCCAGTAGGGACGACGGGTTAAGGTGATACAGCCGATTTGTTTGCTGCCTTTGGTGCGAGGTAAAGCATCCCACGCTTGATGCACTTTTTTGTTTTCATCATAGGCACTGGTAATGATATTGAAATACCTTTGTGTCCAATGCCTGCGAGTAACTGTTTTGATTCCCTGAAAAAGAGGGTTATCAACTCCCGCATCTTCGGCCAGGTGATTAGTGGTAGAGAAGCTGATAATCATAAAGTTGATATTGCCTCCAGGGTTTGAATAGAGAGTAAACACACCTCCAAATATTCACCGTCCCCCATATCATCAATTTCCTTGATTAAGTCCTGGGGAATGTCCTCCATCCCCCATTCTTTAGCCTGGTGAGAAAGATTAGTTCCCTCTCTAACGGCAACACAGAGTAGAGCGGATAGCCCTAATTGAGTGGTATCATCCAGCTTTTCAAGCTTACAAAGTAATTCGTCTGGGATGTTTGTTGACGGGATTTTTAGTAATCCTAGTGGATCGAGATGCCTAGATAATTCGTCAAGAATTGCCGAGAAAATGAATTTTGGAAGCCTAGCTATTATCCATTTGAGCAAGATATCCTCCCGGTGTTTTCTAACTGCTTTTAAGTGATTTATGCTTCTGTTCTTCCACTACCTCTAGAAGGTTTTTGATCCATATTTTTGTTAATCCTCTGGGAGTAGAAAGTCACTCAGCCAATCATCTATTTCTGCTTGAGTTTGGGAAAGCAGAAACTCAGCCGCTTTTTCAGAGATGAGCTTTTTATAGTGAGCAACACTCACGTTAGTTTCCCGTTCTAGTCTTATACAGGCCATAGCAAAAGCTATAGCGTAAAGAGTCATAGATGGAATGGCAGGGTGGGAGAAGTGGAGATGGGGAGTGGTTTTCTTGCGTCTAATTTTTTCCTCTCTGTCGGAGGGTTATAGGGCTAGTCATGACAGAGTGCATTGAACTGGTTCAGAAATGCGATCGCGGTTGATCCAGAAATATTCGGCGTCGCACGGCTGGTGTTGGCAACTGCAACGAAAGGGGTTGACGCAGAGTAGTATTCAGTCACCGACACGACAAGATTCATGTTGAATCGCATGTCTCCAACCCTTATCCAGGATTTTTGATAGCCACAAAGTGCATCGAATTGGGTTAGGAATGCACTCTTTTTTTCTCCATCAAATTTCCATGTCCTGTTATTGGCATCGGACACGAGAACAAAATTGCCGTCTTCGTGGACAGACACAAGAAAGGTCGGATTGAGGTGGATGTCATCAACTTTGATCCATTTGTTAGATGCAGTGGGGAGTGGTTGATACTCTCTCATCTCATCGTTAAAGAAAGTTTTTGGTGTATCTGGTTGCTGCATCTCCTCCTGGGTGTGACCAGTTAGGGCGAACGCCATTCGTTTGATTTTCTTGATAAGTTTTTTGATTTCCATATTGAGTTGAGTTGAACTTTAAATCATTAATTAATAGGTGGTCAGCACTAGGCTCATGTTTCCCACGGCACTCGTAGCTCATGGGGTCGTCTGCTCCGTGGTTACTGGGGTGTCCTGCGGGTGAGTTGTCACGTTTTGGCAGGAGGGAGCTTTTGTCACAAGGTTTGGGTTTAAAGACAAATAGCTTTATATCTCTAGCACCAGCTGAGACATAGAGCTATTTGTCCATCATGAGAGACTTTAAACAACCAATCGAAATTCCTTTGTCTGGTTAGTCGGTTGGTAGTCCACACTAGCAGTTTACTGCCAGACAATATTTTTGTCAAGCACTTTACTGCTAGCAATTTTCTGCTAGTATATGAACAATTCATCAAATTCAGGAATCCCAACCTTGAAAGAATTAAGAGAAGCCATGGGGCTGACTCAGCCAGAACTAAGCCAACGGATGGGAGTAGGTATTCGCATCATTGGCGATTGGGAGAGAGGGGTATCAATCCCCAGGCTTGACCGAGCGATCTCTCTCGCACGAGAACTTGGTGTTCCCCTCAAGGCGCTATGCGGTAGTTTTGGTATTGATACAACAGGAGTGAAAGACGACAAGTAATCTAGCTCATCATATGATTCTGTAGCTTGATAGCAACAGAATCATATAAGCATCGCTCACGTGATTCTGGCTATCTATTCTGGTACGCTAAGATACTTGTGTAATTACAGACACTACTCATGAATACTTCTTATCTTACCTGGTGGATATCAGAATTCATCCGCCTTAATACAGCGTCCATCACACTGACGCTCATGGCGATACCTGTCTGTTTCATTTTTCTGCGTTCAAGATTACTGAAGCGGCGACTACTGGAAAAGCGACTACTCGTACTGTTATACGGTAACGACGCTCTGGCGAAGCGACTTATAGAGGGAGCCTCTAAAAAATATCCCCGGAGATCGCGTCAGTGGCATCTAGAAAAAGTAATCATTAGAGCGTGACAGGCAACAACTTCAAGAAAGGACTGATCATGAACACCCAACAGCAAGCACCTAACGAATATAAAAGAGTAAGAGCTATTGCCAGATTGTGCCTCCAAGGCATGGAATACATCCACTTTTCATTGGATGTGGCATCAGAAATAAACCTACTACTCTACTGCATATCTTCTAGTGGACTACCAGCTTATGACCGAGCCTTTGCAGCTTCGGAAATCTTCTTCCTGATCAAATAGACGCTTTTGAAGCAGAGGCAAAGCGCAAATCTAGAAACCCGGATGGAGCAGTCCCAGAGGTATTTTAATGAGTACCGAAGAATACCAAAAACTGGGAATCTCTATCAGAGAAATTCAGAAGTTTCTTAAAAAGCAAAAAAAAGGATTTTCTATGGGTGGACTAAAGAATACATTCGCTCACTATCAAGATGTAGAGGGCATTATCGAATTAATGATTGCTGCTAACCTTGCTTTTGACGTATGGCGGGGAGACACACAATTTATCTTCCTTTCTTGATGCTCCACAAATTTAAAAGCGAGGAGTTTTAGCCGCTCCTCGCTTATCAAAAATAAGGATTTTAAAAATGATTCAATCTGCTAATGATTATAGCCTAACTACTTTGAGTACAGCATCTATCAAGGGGGAGAACTAGCCATGACACAAGGTATTCATTCTTTCCCTAATTCTCCTGATGCTACTATTATTGGTGAACACCTCTCAGCCCTTGGCTACAGAAAAGGTGATAGCGTATTTCTCCGTGCCTTCCTACCTAGTGACAACCCAGATAGGCAAGGTGATAAAGGTAGGAAGAAGGAGGTAAAAAGCCTTGACCAACTAATAAAAACTGCTAGTGAATGGCAGTCCGAGGAGAGAGGCATCTATCTAGTAGTTAACGGCGGTGGACATACCGACGCTGCTGTGACAGAATGCCGAGCTATCTTTTATGAACATGACAACCTGGACAAAGAACTACAGATAAATTTATGGCAATCCCTCGGTCTACCTGAGCCAACGCTACAAGTGGATACAGGTGGTAAATCTATTCATAGTTATTGGGTAACCGATAGAATTAGCCCTGATTCTTGGAAGGCATTACAAACCGACTTATTAGAATATGCCGATGCTGATAGAAGCCTAAAGAACCCATCTAGAGTGATGAGGCTGGCTGGTTGCTACCATTTCTCAAGTGCTGGCAGCAATCTTTCCAGAATCATCCTCAACTCTGGCAAGAAATATAATTTTGAGGAACTCAGAGCCATAATTCCTCAACCAAAAAAACAACAATTACCGCCCCCATCTATCCCTTTACCAACTGGAGATGTACCGCTCTACCGATGCCTTTCTAAAGATGATAGAGCTTTAATTGATAGTGGATTAAGCCAGGGTGGTAGAAATAGTGCCGGGGCTAAATTAGCTCGTAATTTGATTGGTACTGCCATCAGGTTGACTCATCTTGGACATAGATTTGACGGCAATCCTAGAACACTGTTTGATGATTTCTGTCATCGTTGCTCTCCACCTCTCGACGACCGAGAAGCTAATGCAATTTGGAAATCAGCAGAAAAAGATAACCCCACTGCCACCCTCACTGATGATGCTTTAGAAAATTGCATCAAGCATTGGCAGCGACAACAAAGTAGTGAGCCAATTATGGGGGAACAAAGAACAGGGAACAAAGAACAGGTAATCATACCAAACGAATTGCTTGACCACAAACAGGCTCTAATCAAAATTCTCGACTCCCTAATAGACAAAGATTTACCTAAATCAGAAGTTGAGCTATTTCTACCAGAACTAAAAAGCGATACTTATTCAACGGCTGACATTCGCAAACTTTACGAAGCACGAGTCAAAGAGCGCCGTGATACAGAAGAACGCCAAGAGATCGGGAAGACTATCCCATCAATAATGCAGGCGCAGCAAGCACGTTTGAATCCATTTGAAATCCTTTATGGAGATGGCGGGGAATTAGCGAAACTGCTTACTATCAGCGCTGATTCAATGCCTACTCCAGTGGAGCGACTTATCACTACTTTGATTCCTGCTGCTGGCTCAAGAATCGGAACCTCTGCCAAAATCATAGTCAATACCGTAGGCAATCACACGCAGCCTGCTGTGTTTTGGAGTTGCGTGATTGCCCCAACTGGAGAGAAGAAAACCCCGGCTCAAACAGTTATCCTCAAGCCACTTTTTGCACTGGAACTAGAGGAATATGAAAAGTGGGAACCTCTTGACAAGCGATATAAAGAGGATATTCGCAATTACAAAAAAACCAGTGGAGAGGAACCACCCCAAGAACCACCCCCAAGAGCTAGATTTGTAATTCAGGGATGTACCACGGAAACCCGGATAAAAATACACCACGAAAATCCGAGAGGGATCTTAGCCTACATGGATGAGTGGTCTGGTTTTGTAAACAGTCGAAACATGTATCGCGGTGGCAAGGGCAACGATCTGGAAATTGAGTTATCGGAATTCAATGGTCACGCCATCATGAAGGATACGGCCACCGAAAGATTATTCCTTAATCGTTCTGCCATCTCCAGGACTGGAGCGACTCAGCCAGAAACAATCACTAATTTATTAGCACGGCAAAATTTTGAAGACCCACAAGGTGAGTACGCGAGGTGGCTACTTTGTTTAGTGCCTGGAACGCCCGGATATATTGACCTATTCCAAGAGGATGACGGCACGGGACAGAAATTAGAAAAAAGATTGAGAAGCCTTTATCACAACATCGGGTGTTTACCACCGAGAGACTATTTCTTAGGCAATGAAGCCAAAAAGATATTTATGACTCACTACAATTTCTTGGTTAATGAGGGGGAACGACTCAAGGACATACACCGAACCCTCGCAGTCGCTTACCCCAAATTACAGGGATATCTAGCTAGGCTTGCACTTTGGGTACACATTATTAATGCTGTCCTGGCTGGAGAGACACCATCCCAGATGATTGACATCCAAGCTGTGACCGTAGCTTGTGGGATGATAGATTTTTTCGCTTCTCAGCTGCAAGTTTTGTACAAAACTAACGACGCTGGTATTACGGGTGACTTCTTAAAAATCAAAAATTTCGTTGAAAAACATCCAGAGGGTGTGACCGCTAGAGACATCAAACAATTACAGCGACGGGCTTTCGGGTCTACCCCCACCACTGAAATAACCGCCAACTGCCACACTCTGGTTGAAAAAGGAGCGATAACTAAAGAGGGAAATAAATTCTTTCCTGCAAAAATGATCAACATGATCAACACAGAGCCGCAAAACCATACAGGGCATGGCGTTGAGTGCGTTGATCATGTGATCAACATTGATCAACAGCGATCAACATTTTCTGAAAGTGAATTTAAAAATTCAAAATTTGAATTTTCTGAATTTGAAAAAATAAATGTTGATCATGTTGATCATTTGTTGATCACTGATCAACACCCTCAAACGCTTGTCCATCAAGGGTTACAGACAAATGTTGATCATGTTGATCATTTTTCAACGGAAAATAATTTTGGTTTTGAGATTCCCTCTAAATTTGGGCAAGTGCAAATTGAGGTAAAAGCCGGACAGCGCAACGGTTCCAAGGTGCTTTGTACGGTAAAAATTCTGCTCCCCGGACACGATGTGGTGTGGGGAAACTGGGAATTAGAGGAAAAAAATCTAATTAGTCACGCAATCTTAGAGGCTGAAAATTTAATTCGTGGGGATTTGAGCCAGTTTTACCAGAATCTGAAGTTTTACCAGAATCTGAAGTTTTACCAGAAATCCCCCCCGCTGGAGAAAACGCCACCGAAGAAAAAGCTGTTACTGTCAAAAAATCAGATTGCTGGTACACACCGGACAATATCGCCAATCTCGTCAGCCAAATGCTGGGAGGCATAACTCTTGACCCTTGTGCTGATGAAGGCAAACACATTGAGTCCTGCCACCACTTCACCGCAGCTGATGACGGCTTGAGTCAAGTTTGGAGTGGTCGAGTATTCATGAACCCGCCCTATTCCTGTCCCTCCAAATGGATAGATAAATTACAGAGTGAGATACAAGCTGCTCATGTTACGGAAGCGATCTCCTTGTTCCAGCATCCACGGATACGAATTGGCTGCACCCCCTAATCTCCAGTAACTTAATTTGTTTCTGGAAGGGGAGAATTAAGTTTCTCGATACCAACTATCAACCACAATCTCCAGCCAGACAATCTCACTGCTTTATTTATTGGGGGAATAATCCTGATAAATTCCGGGAAATTTTTGCGCCCTATGGTTCCTTTAATAAAGAATTTGCTCCTGAAACCAAGGGTGAACCAGATATTAAACTTTCTCCACCACCATTAGATGATTATTGCAAAACAATGGGATTCAAGCCATTGGTTTTGGATTTGCCCACCAGCTACGGAAATGTAGCAGTAACGGCGACGCTGTATCAGCGAATCAAGGCAGGTGGATTTAAGGTGCATCTCTTGTTGAATTTCCCAGATAACAACCAGGGGGTGGCAACAAAGAAACTATTAGATACTTCTCCAACTAGCATTAAAAAAATAGTTAGAGAAATGATTATTACCTGGGAATTCAAGCAGTACAAAAAGTGGAAAAAAATTCTCGCTGATGGAGCGATATGCAACGTGAGGGTTTTGGCGAATAGTCCGATTAATGAGGACGCGTCCTATGAATGGGTGTACGACTGCAAACTGAAAGACATCCCCTCAAATACTCAAACTATGTTTCTATTTGAAGCTCCCCAGGGTGAAATAATTCGCGTTGCCAGTACCGATGATTTTGAGAAAGTTGTCCCCCAGTAGGATTTTATGTTTGGAATAAAATTTACTAAATCCCCTTCCAGGGCGCCACGCCCTGTGACCTCACGACGGCTCAAAGCATCTGAACGGACGCTAATCAAACAGCAAGAAAAATTCCCCTTGTTGGCTGACTGGATTAAAGAATCCCAGCCAACTGCACAAGAGCGGGTAGATGCTTTCCAATCGGGGAGAGAACAACAAATTCATTTATGGAGGCAGTGTGAAGCGGCAACCTGGAAACGAGCGCGGCGTTGGCTGCGGTCAGTTCCATTGGAGCAAAGAATCGAGATTATTGCTGATTGGAACAATAGATATTACCCACGCAGCGCGTCTTATTTTGCGGAGTTTATATCATCTAGAATCCCTGGTCATAGGCAAGAAGCAGTCGCAAGAATAGAGCAAATGGTGGCAGAAATGCAAGAAGCCAAAGAGCGTCAATGGGATGCTGTTCAGAAAATAAAAGTTAATTAATCTCAACTAGTGGGATAGTAGAACAAAATAATTACCGCTATCGTGACACCGGAATCACGATAGCGGTAGTGGATTTATTTATTTAACAATGACTCAATCTGCTGTCTAGCCAATGCCGTCCTAAGTCGTTCAACCTCAGCTTCTAGCTGGGAGTTTTCCAGCTTCAAGATATCCACGTCATCTCGTTTATCTACTGCTTGCTTAATCGCTTTTTTTCGGTTTTCCAAGCTAAACCACTTCTGGTAAACCTCAGTATGAATCTCAACAGAGTGTCCTAAATTATCAGCCGCCGCTTTAATAGGAATTCCCATTAAATGCGCTCTAATTGCCCAAGCATGGCGTAAATCGTAGGGGGTAAAGGGAACACTTACACGTCTAAACCATGAAGAACAATTTACTCTAATGGTATTGATATCTGCAAAAGCGGTTCTACCATCAGTTTGAGCTTTCAATAGCTCTAATGCTTCCTGATTATCTTTTAAATTAAATAATTCTACCCAGCCAGGATATAGAGGTAAAGCCTCTCTGTATCCTGTTTTTGTGTCTGGGTGAACTTTCCAGGTATTATCTTTATTTTCAGAATTCAACCACCAGTCAATTTGTGGATTTACAAATAACTCTCTTGGACGTAATCCATAGGTGGCAAGCATTCCATATACCCATTCCCACATTTTCCAGGTATCCAATAAGTTCTTTTTGATTGTCAATCTTCTACTCAATGAATATTGATGAAATAATTGAAAGCATTTAATTACTTCGTCATCACTTGGAATATCACGAATCTTTGACTCTGGCTGTGTACTTTTAATTCCCTCTAAACTAAAGCTAGTCAATTTGAGAGTCCCTTTTAAGACTTTTAGGGTTTTTACAGCATGATATTTAGACCATTCGGACATCTCTGCAATTTTTGCATCTATACATACTTGCGTTAGGTAGGTATCAACACCAATCAACCTAATCAGGAAGCCTTTGTAATAAGAGAAGGTGTGTTTACTCTTTTCTGTCACTTTGTGATGTTTAAAGTATTCAGATTCAAAATCTTCTAGTATCTCACCCACGGTTTTAGGTTTATTTTCTGGTTTGGTGATTTTACCTGAATATTTATCATTCCATTCAAATTGTTTACGGGCTATTAGCTTTCCTAGTTCGTGTGCTTCCTCTTCAGCCGTTTTTAGTCCATCTAAATTAGCAGGAATGTTGAGAGAGATTTTGTATTGCTTAAACCCAGTCCCTTTTGTATCAACATCACCCGGCTTGATTGGTAGCGAAGCTTGTAGCTGAATAGCTCCACCTGCCAAGATTAAACCGACTTTAATTTTGGCTGCTTTCAGCCTGGCTTTAACTTCTATTAACTCCTGATCAAATTTCTTTTCCAGGTGCTGACGTGTAGCGTTCATTTGTGCTTGAGTTCCTAAATAACTGCCATCCGTAGATGCTGGTGGCATAAAGTCATCAAAAACGTCCTGATACTGGCTTTCTATCATGGCTTAAATCTGGCTTAAAATTTAGTCCATTTAGAACAAGGCTCAAACTGAACAAAGTCAGGCGTGGACTAAATCCTGGTAACATCGCCTATTAAATCATATTCAAGACAGGGTATACCATAAGCCTCTTCCATGTGACGGCTGATGTAGTTCATCGAGCGGTAACAGTGGATGAGGTTCATTTTCACATTAGGAGTTTGCAACATCTCATTGATGGTGCCATCTCCAGACCATTGAGCGACTACGCGCAAGCCGATTTCTTCTAAGAGAATACGGCTAGCCCAAGCATCTCCACCGATGTTGTAGTCACCAATGATGGCTACGTCATAAGGAGTACCTTCAAACTTGGAAGCTGTACCGTCTTTCTTAGCTTGGTCTGCTCTGGTGAATACCCAGTCGCGTACCATGTCGTTAGCGATGTGGTGTCCTAAAGATTGGGAAACACCACGGAAACCTTCGCAACGGACAGGAACAACTGGCTTACCAATTTCTTTAGCCGCTTTTCTAGCTACTGCTTCGATGTCATCCCCAATTAGACCAATGGGACATTCAGATTGAATGGAAATACCACGGTTGAGAGGGAAAAGAATTTCTAATTCTTCAATTAATTTCAACAGCTTTTTGTCACCACCAAAAACGATGTCACGTTCTTGGAAGTCAGAGGTGAAGTGCATAGTACCAAAGGTATCAATACCAGTAGTACCAATGTAGTAGTTACGACGACCTGACCAAGACCAGTAACCGCAACCTACGGGACCGTGGCTGATGTGGATCATGTCCTTAATAGGACCCCAAACCACACCTTTAGAACCAGCGTAAGCACAACCACGAGCGGTCATTACACCAGGAAGAGACTTGATGTTAGATTTAACACCGCAATCAGCCTTACCTTCTTCATATACATTGAGGTGCTTTTCCCGCTTTTTAGCAGCTTTTTCAGGATAAGCTTTAAGAACTTCTTTAACTAGTTCTTTTCTTTCTTCGATGATGTTTTTGTTGTCTGGAGGAGTCATTTCCGGCCTCTCTTGCTCATACGGAATAGGGATAGGGAAAGGGGATGTCCCCTGTAGCGTTGGGGACTCTAGTTCCCCTGGGGGATAGAGGGAAGGAAGTATGAAGTGAAAAATATTAATTTTTCAGACTTCATCCTTCATAGTTTTATTACTTAGCAGCAGCTTTAGCAGCGTCAGCAGCAATCAGCTTTTCTGCTTCTTCATCGCTTTCAAGAATACCGAATTCAATCAACAATGCTTCTAGTTCGTCCATCTCAATTGGAGTGGGGATGGTGAGCTTGTCGTTGTTGATGATTTTCTTAGCTAATGCGCGGTACTCCAATCCTTGATTACTGTCAGGAGCGTATTCGTTAACGGTCATCCGGCGCAATTCAGCGTGTTGAACGATGTTGTCGCGGGGTACGAAGTGAATCATTTGGGTGTTCAAGCGTTCAGCCAAAGTTTCAATCAATTCGATTTCCCGGTCAACCTTACGGCTGTTACAGATCAAACCACCTAAACGCACACCACCAGTGTGAGCATATTTCAAAATACCACGAGCAATGTTGTTAGCAGCGTACATCGCCATCATTTCACCAGAGGTAACGATGTAGATTTCTTGTGCTTTACCTTCACGGCAAAGAGCAATAATATGCTGATTATAACCGCTAAATGTTTGGCATTGACAATGTTTATCGTAATCATTGTCTAGGTCGAACAGTTTTTTAATTAGGGTGAATATAGGGTATGAACAAGACACAGGAAGCATTTGCCGATTTTGAACAAACAGCCATCAACGATGGGGGATATTTAGGTAGAATGCAAGCAGTGACCAATCAAGAAAATCACCTGACGGCAAAACTGGAAACCGAATTAAAGGCGGTAAATGCTAGACTGAAAGCAGCAAGAGTAACTGTTTCTATCAGAAAATCTGGGAATTCACTTCAACTCAGAACTACTCTACCTATTAAACCAGGAGATATTGATAAAAACGGTATAGGCACAAAGCAATATGATATTTCTTTGGGTATACCATTTAGTTTTGATGGTTTAAGTACTGCCGAAGAAGAAGCTCATGAGTTAGGAAAGTTAATAGCCAGAAAACAATTTCAATGGACTGAAAAATATTTAGGTAAAACTCGTAATAAACTGCAATCTAGAAATATAGGCGATTTAATTGCCGAATTTGAGAAAAATTATTTTCAAACTCGAAAATTCAATCTAAAAAGTGAAAATACTTTTAATAGTTATTTCTATATTGCTGAAACCCATTTACCAAAAGATAAACCAGCGATAAATGCTAGTTTTATTGATGCGGTACAAAATTGTCCTTCGTCGGATAGTGTAAAAAATGAATTAATTAAAGTGATTAGAGTATTGTGTAAATGCTCTGGTATAGAAGTTCCAGAATTAAGTAACTTAAAAATTAAATCTAGTGCTAAACGGAAGCGGGATATCCCCAGTGATACAGAAATAGAACAAGAATATTTAAAATTCGAGAATTATGCTATTAATCGTCCTAGTAAATTATTAACCAGGGAAGATAGAAATAACTGGAAACTATGGCGCTGGGTATATGGTATGTTAGCTACTTATGGATTAAGACCAAGAGAAATTTTTGTCAATCCTGATTTAAATTGGTGGTTGTCAGCAGATAACACTATGAATACTTGGCGTGTCAATCAAGAATGTAAAACTGGAGAAAGGGAAGCTTTACCATTGTATCCGCGTTGGGTAGAGACTTTTCAGTTAAAAACAGATACAGAAGCAATTGAATTATTAAAACTAAAAATTGAGGATAAAATTACCAGTAGACAACTCAATTCCGCACGACATGGGACAGACAGATGGTTTAGATTTGTGAATATTCCCTTTCAACCCTATGATTTACGTCATGCTTGGGCAATTAGAGCGCATTTAATGGGAATTCCCATCAAAGCTGCTGCTGATAACTTGGGTCATTCAGTGAATATGCACACATCTATTTATCAAAAATGGTTTAGTTTGGAAAATCGGAAAGTTGCCATTGAGCAAGCTATTAAGAAAAAATCTAAAGTCGAAGATTTACAGGAAATGGTGATTCAACTTGAGAGAGAAAATGAGAAGTTAAGAATTGAGAATGAGAGATTGAGGTTGCAGGTAGAAAATAAAGACTTGATTAGCATCATGAATTAAGTTAAAATAGAACTTGTGGAGTAGGCTTCTAGCCTGCTCAATTCCCATCTCAGTTTCTAAATTCTTAAAAGTTATAAATTATGTCTTATAGTCAATTTACAAGCATTGGTAAAGTTAAAGAAGCTTTCGGCTTAAAAACCAAAGAAAATGGACGATTCATCCCGATTCTTGAACCCATTGAAGCATCTACTACATTAAAATCATATCTTGATGAAAGCCTGTCTATAACTGCTTCAGCTAGTGAAAAAGCCCGTTCCGAAGGAATCATTTACCCTGTTTTATTAGAAGTTAGAAAAATACTAAATCGGCAAATTAGTTTATTTTCTGGTGAAGATTTTACAGTTGACGAATCTGTAGGGTTAAACGGAATCTGCGATTTTGTTTTAAGTCGTTCTCCTGAAGTTTTAGAAATTGAAGCACCTGTAGTTGTGATTGTAGAAGCTAAAAAAGCAGATTTAAGAACTGGATTTGGGCAATGTATTGCAGAGATGGTAGCAGCACAAAGATTTAATGCTGCCAAAAATCGTGCGGTTTCGGCTGTTTATGGCTCGATTAGCAGTGGTACACAATGGCGTTTTTTGAAGTTAGAGGGTGATATTGTGACTATTGATTTACTTGATTATCCGCTCCCACCAGTAGAGCAAGTTTTAAGTATGTTAGTTTGGATGGTACAAAATGGGTGATGAGTATTTCTCAGCTTATACTTATATTATTGCTTATTTAAAATAGTTTATACACGAAGTTAAAGTATTTATATTTGGTGTAATAAGTTGCTTGCTACATATCATTGTAGCACTTTATTAAAGTATGTATAGTAGGAAAAGTTAGCTAAAAGTATACAAAAAATCTTTAACCTGATAGATTAAAGTGAGGCGGGGACATGGTTTACGAAAGTGTAAAAAAGAGTAATTCGTTTAAAATGCCCAGTTATCAACCAGCCAAAGAAAGTAAATTTACTTCCCGTCCCTTTAACTTGCCAAAAGAGTTAGAGTCAAATTTAGTCCCAGCGCCTCAGACTTATTTTCCCCAAACACCGAATACTTCAGATACATCGAATGTTGTTCAGACCAAATCAGAAGGATGCTCAGAAGAATCAGAGAAGGAAGAGAACACATCACAGGAGGATATTTTAGCACTTTCAGGACAGGGAGAATCAGAAAAACCTATTCATGAAAACCTGGATGTATCCTCAACAGGTGTGATCCAAAGGCTTTGTTCAGAATGTGAGCAGAAACAAGACGCAGAAGAGAAAACACACTTACAAACAAAACTCAGTATTGGTACATCAGGGGATAAATACGAGCAAGAAGCAGATAATATGCCATCTAAAGTGATGTCCATGCCAACATCAACAGACGATGATCATGAGAAATCAGAAGCATCAATTCAGAAAAAACCTTTAGCCTACAATGTCAGTCCATTAATTCAACACCAAATAGATTTACAAAAAAGACAGAATCAGGTCAAACCTATAAATACATCTGTTAATCCACTTATTCAACACCAAATAGACTTACAAAAAAGACAGAATCAGGTCAAACCTATAAATACATCTGTTAATCCACTTATTCAATCCTTTCGACAAATCACAGAAAGTGATCATCCCAATTCAGAAAATACTGAAATTCCTAAAGAACAAGTAGAACAAACAACATCATCGGTCGTAAGTGTAGAAACAAAAACAGAAAGCCACGAAACCACAAAAAATTCTAAAAAGTCTGAAAAAAACGAAAAATCAGCCGCAGATCCATCAGTAGAGATTTCTGATCAACCACAACAGTCAAAAACTCAAGATACCGCAGCACCAGAAAATACTGCCAAAACCAGTCCTATTGCTGAGAAGACGCAAGAACAAGCTCTGACTGAAAAAATCAAGTTACCATCAGAAGCTGCTGCGTCTGATCAAAAAGCACAGGTGGGAAAAACAGCAAATCAGACACCAGATCAACCATTAACTCAAGTTCCAGAAGCTCAAGTTTTAAAACAAGCTGTTACCCAAAATCAAGAAGTTAGTCAAAGCCAGTCAGAAGGTAATGACCCTACCACTCAGGATACAACAACAGCCGCAGAAAAATCTAAAAATGAGGCGCAAATAGGACAGTCGGAACTAGCAGCTACTAATACCCAAGTAGCCCAACTAGCATCAGCCGGAGTTAGTTTTGGTACACCAGACCCGGAAACAGATCAAGCAAGTACAGTAATTTCTCGCAAAAGCGAACCAGGAAGTAATCAGTTAGCTTTCTTAGAACAACAACGAGCTGCTGCTAGTAATCAAGCTAGTGCTTTTTTAGGTTCAGCAGCTCTGAAGGTACAAACAATTACGGGTTTGGGAGAAAATATCCCAGCTAGAATTTTAGCTACTACGGAAAGTGCTAAAGCCAATGTTTTAGCAGCAGTAGAACCACAAAAAGCCGCAGTAACGGCTCACATTACTCAGTTACGTGCTCAAGCTCAAGCAGAAGCTCAAACCGCTTTAGCTCAAATTCAAACCCAACAACAAACAGCTTTAGCAGGAATTTCTCAAAGTACAGCTACAGCGAAAACTAAGTTAGAAGCGGAATTTACCAAGGCTAATGCTGGATTAGCTGAAAAAGAAACTGGTCAAATTGCTAAGATTGAGGAATTGTATCAACAAGCTTTACCGAAGTATCAAGCTGCTGGGGAAAAAGTGGGTAATGAGGCGATTGCAGTTGCGAATAAAAGTGCTACAGGATATGAATCGCAAATCACAGGGAAAGATGACAGTCTATTAGATTGAACCTTTAACTGATAACAAAAATAAGGCTAGAGCCAAAGCAGCACGAGAAGTAGGAAAACAATATCAACAAGGTTTAATTGAAGAAGCTAATAAACAGGGTCAAAAAGCCCAAGAAGGTAAAGCTAAAGATATAGATGCAACCCGACAAATAGCTGCTAAATCCCGTGAAACTTTACAAACTCAGCATCAAAGTAATTTAGACAGTTTAACTGCATCTGAACAACAAGCGATTTCACAAATACAACAAACACAAACCAGCTTAAGTCAGGCAGTTAATCAAACGTTAGAGGCTAACTTACAATCTTTACAGCAAAAAGAACAGTCTCAACTGCAAATGTTGACAGAATATAGTCAACAACAAGTATCTGCAATTGAAGGTAATGGTCATCAAGTAATTACAGCACTACAACAAGGGGTTAATCAAGCCGCAACTAGTTTACATGAAGCTTTACAAAATTTTCAAACTCAGTCGCAAGGTATCGCCGCACCAGATCCTGTAGCTTTGGGAACTTCTTTAGCCCAAGCTGGAGGACAAATTGATCAGGCAATCGCTCAAGTTCAAACTCAATTAGAAACTCATCTTGGGACAGCAGCACAAGGATTAATTCAAGCAGGACAACAAGCATTAACCTCTTTAACCACTATCAGCGAATCTGGGAAACAAGAAGCTCAGACGATGGCGACAGGATTAACCACCAGCTTACAACAACTCAATCAAAGTGCCACTGATACATTTAGTCAATTACAGCAAGGTCACACCAGTACAATTCAATCCACAACACAAACAGCAATTACTGGTTTTGCACAAGTTACCCAAGGCATCGAAACCACCTTTAACCAAACTAATCAAAATTTAGAACAGGGAATGGGTAACAGCGCCACCCAATTAGAAACAGGCTTAAGGGGTGCGCTGACCAAGATGAATGCGGACATTGGTAAATATGCCGAAGATGCCGCCGGACAAGAACAACCACGATGGAAGGGCGTCTTAAAGATTCTGTTAGTAGTGGCTGTAGTGGTGGTAGTAGCACTAGTAGCAGGCTCAAGCAGTGATAGGTGCAGTAGGGGCAATGGCAGGTGCGCTAGGTGCTAGTACTGCGGCTGCGGGAGCGATTGGAGCCATTGTGGGCGGTGCGATAGTCGGTGCAGCCTCTGGTGCAGTTATCCAGATGGGTAACAACATTATTGATGGTAAAAACCTGATGGCAGGTGTAGGAGAAGCCGCGTTAGTTGGTGCAATTGGTGGTGCTTTAGGTGGAGCTGGTGGTGCTTTAGGACAAGTATTAGGACAAGCGGGTAAACTTGGTGCTGGTATGACTCAATCCCTACTGAAATTTGGTATTGAGACTGGCTTTGATACAGTTGGTAATATCTTAGGTGATTTAGCATCAGGTCATCCTATTACTTTTGAAAGTGTCTTAACTAGCACTTTGCAGGGAATAGGAATGTCCTTGGCTATGAGTAGGGTCGGTAAAATAAAAGCTGTGGAAGCTACTCAAACAAAATTTTCTGATTTGGGAGGTGAGTTGGGTAATGTCGCTGGAACAAGAATTAAGAGTGGCTTGAGTGGTGATATAGATATACCAACAAGTACTCATACCAATGTGGATACACCCAGCGTTAAGCA
This sequence comes from uncultured cyanobacterium, assembly GCA_963766435.1. Taxonomy (GTDB): domain Bacteria; phylum Cyanobacteriota; class Cyanobacteriia; order Cyanobacteriales; family Nostocaceae; genus CAVXZH01. Next base: position 265,233 of record CAVXZH010000005.1, on the reverse strand, counting down.
GACTGAAGTTGAAGTCAAACCATCAGAGGCTGACGCTAAACTACCTACATCTGAAGTGAATAATAAACTTAGCAATCACTTTAATGAGCCAGAAGTAGAGCCTGGAATTGTAGCAAAACAGACGACAACTGATGGACACGATATTAAAGTTCTTAAAGATGGTCGTATTGTTCGTTGTTCGGATTGTGGAGAATTAAGAAATAGATACTCCGAAGAACTACAAGATCTGAATCTTAAGAACAGATTAGAAGAAATTGAAGCAATTCCTGATCCAAAACAAAAAGCCACACAAGCTCAACATTTAGAGTCAGAACTTGCTAAAATTAAAGAATTGAGACAAAGTAATCAAACTCGCCTAACAGAAAGCAAAAAACGCTTTTCTAATTTCAGAAAGATAGTAGATCCTAAAGAAATTCAAGGTGCACCTGACTTTGCAGGTAGTGGTGTTAGTGGTCATGCTAAATCTAAACACGGGATTTCAAACCAAACACAAGCTGAGATATTAAATAATCCAGAACGTATATTTAGTGGTATAAATTCTAACGGGCGTGAAGTAGATATTTATTATAAAGATGGTACTGTGGTAATTACACAAGCCAGCAATAAATCCTCAGTAATTACTGCCTATGGAAAAGCAGATACAAAAGGAAAAAGCCCTAAACCAGTAAATCCAGATAAGTGGACTAATGACACAAATTATGTTGAAATCAAAGTGAAGGGAGCAAATGAAGTTATCTATCCTAGCCGTGAGGCTTGGGATGGAAATAATTGGCCTCCGATTTAGAATTTTGTATAAAATGTAAAAAACTATTAATTATGAAATCAGAAATCTCAGTTGAAGAAAAAATATGGCGTATCTCTGTCGATCTAAAACATTCTCACAAAGAATGGTTGGAAATTGTTACTTATTTAATTAAGACTTTAGAAGATTACTTACAAGAACCGATAGAAGTTCTTGATCAAGGAATAGAAGAATCAATAGTTGACGATGAAGCAATTTGTTGTTCAATTTGTAGTAGTATATCTTTACATCAACGTTTTGGAATAGCTTGGCAAGGAAGACTAGGTATTGATATAATCAATAGCAAGCCTGTTATTAGTGTTTCTTTATTTCTTTTCAGCCATAATAAACGCTTGTGTGTTGCTGGGCATATGGGCAGTTATATGGAAATAATATACGAAAAGATAGAAAATAATCAAGGTGCTTGGCGTTCTCTAGGATGGTTAGAAGATATCTATGGTGAGTTTGAAAATATTACTGAATTTTCTGGATAAGTTCAGAAAATTTCGCAAACAGGTATCTTAATCTATAGGATATAGGAGGTGAGTTAATTATTATGGCTTGGGAGGAATTTAATCGCCATGGAGTTATAGGAATAACTGGTGATAAACCTATTGATGAATTTGCTCTGGTTTTGAAAAAAATTAGCACGGTGTATGAAGATAGATTTTCTCGTAAACCTACCATCACAGAACTACTTCATGCTTTAGAAACTGTCATTGCTTCTAATCCTACTTACTATGTATCAGACCCAGAAGGTTTAAGATTTGGTACAATTATTGTAGAACGAGACTTTAACCGTGAGCGCGACTATATAGATACATCTCAATACGAGGGTGTGTATACTGACGCAAGTATTCCTGGTTATTATCTTATCTTACGACGAAATTTAGATAAAAATAACCAAGACTACAGTGAAGTGATTAAAATCCCTAGTTTAGAAGTCAGAGATGGATTACAGCACGACTTAACACATCCCACTTTAATTTGTGAATATGAGATTTTGACCAATGATATTACAGATAAAATGGCAGAAACTTTGATTTTAAAGGTGCTAATTCAAGATTTTCTGGATAATTTCTACATAGAGCAAACAAACATGATCAAGTTTAAAAATTTAAAATCTAATCATAGTTGGATCATGCAATGGATGTAATATATAATACGGAATAATTCTTGATTCTGAATCCTGAAGTTTTACTTGTATCGTAGTTTACAGCAAAAAATAACGATGATAAATAATTTTCAAGGCTCACTCTGGAGTGATTCTAAGCGTTTGCGTTATTTTCTGATTCCCGATCACCAATATCTTCCCGATGGAGAATTTATCCTTTATACATTCAAGGGAGATGAAAAGAAAGTTGATTCTACAGTATTAACCTCATTTGAAATCACCGATGCGGAGGCCAAAGAATATCTTCAAGCCGATATGAACCAAGCTTTGGAAACAGCTAAAAATGCTTTTGGTGATTTTATGTTGTTTGCGGCCCAGAACTTACACTCTACTTCTGAACCAAGTCTAGTTTCTTCTGTCTTAGGACTTAATCCTCAAGAATTACAAAATCAACCGGAAATCGTTAAAGTAGCTGTTGATAATTTATATACTGAATCACAAAAAATATTAAGTGCAGCCACTTCAGAAAACCCTGAGCAAATAGCAATTATAAATTCTCGGCTTAATTCTTTGCAAGCAATGTTAGCAGATCAAGGAATTAGTATCAGCGAAGAAATGACAGAATTAACCAGTAAATTAGAAACTATTTTAGCTACACCCAGTTTTCAGCAAAATTTACCCGTAATTTTGGCTAAATTGCAGAATTTTCTGGATGAAAATCACCAATCTCCTCAAACAAGGGGAGAAACACTTGATTCCATGATTCAATCTATAACTGAAGAATTGTTAATTGCTGAAGAAAAGCAATTAGACGAACAGCGACAACAGCAGTATAAACAATCGGCTCAAGATGCAATCGCTCAATCTTTCCAATCTTTAGGAATACCATCATTTGCTGGTGGTGATTTACATTTAGACACCAATCAAAAAGAAGAGTTGGCTATTAATTTATCTGTGGAAGCAAATCTGCCGCTAAATTCACCAATATCTGAACTTCAACCACATCTACTGGCAATATTAAACCCAGAAGAAATTGCTCAACTGCATCAAGCATTACAGGTAATGCCTCATTATCAGCGAAAACAAGCTGAAGCGATAATTGAGAAAGTTAAAACAGGAATTATGGCTAGATTAGGAGATTTAGGATCAGAGATATTTACCAAAGCATACAATTTTTTCAGTGAAGTAAAAATAGTAATTAAAAATCTCAAGTTAATTCAAAGATATTCAGTCATAGCTAAACGGACAAAATTACTACTGGATGATTTGAGCAGCAGAAATCAGCAAGAAGATCAAATATCAGTCGAGCAGACAACCTTTATCAGTGAGTTAGAAAATATATTGTTCAGCGTTAATTCTCGTTTACAACAACTACCAACAGATAAATTAGAAGGTAGAAAAGAACTAGAATTATTAATTGAAATTGAAGAATTTCGCCTTCAATTGACTAGATATGAGAAGGATATTTCTACTCATCCTCATAATTTTAGATTGTCATAAAATTTAGTATAAATTTTTCTGGGATTTTTATATGGATGCCTATTTTGTAAGAATTAATCCAATTAATACGGAAAGTATGACGACAAGTATGATAGCAGTAGAAAATGCAATTGAACAAGCCGAAAATCAATCTGGCTATGTTCTAGATTTAGAAGAATCTTGGGCGGCAATTCACTTTACTATAACGAGTGAGTATCCGATTCCTAAATACGAAGCACTGCAACAGAAAATGTCCTGGGATGATACTTCTTTAGAAAATGTAATTATGGGAAGAAGTAAAACACTATTTGAAGCATCTTTTGGTGCTGCTCGTTATCTCAATCCTCAAGAAGTAGCTCTCATGGCAGAGGAATTAAATTTGTTCACGGTTGATAAATTCAAAGAATTTTATGACTCAAAATTTATGAGAGAAGAACATATACTTCCAGATTATTATTGGGATGATGATAATATGACTCTCGATTGGTTGGTTAGTTGCTTTATTAAACTCGTGAATTTTTACAGTATTGCCGCAAATGTTGGCGAAGGTATCTTAATCTATATGATATAATTAGAGCATCTTCCGCTAAATTCACCAATACCTGAGATTCAATCTATATATACTCATCCCCATAATTTTTGATAGATTTAGTGCAAAAGCTGCCCGATCCTCCCACCCAAAAATAGAGCGATCGCAGTCAAACTACCAAAAATCATTAAATTTTGCCGTTTACTATAACCAAAAGCATCCATCTGCACCCAGGAAATAGAGCCAAAGGCTGTTCCCATAATTCCGAAAACAAATTGCAAGGCTAAATCCCAAGTCTTCAACTCACCCGTAAAAGCCCATAGATACAACACAAAAAGGCTAGTGACTAATCCTCCCAACCAAAGCGAACCATTCATACTATTCCGAAAGCTAAACCCAACAAACCGAAAGCTAAAAAATAATGAGAAAATTATGATCAGAATAAAAGATAATAATAACCCAGAATCAAAGTATGATGTCGAAAACAGAATTGCCATAAAAACTGCCATACCAGCCGATACTGGTATAAACCAAGTGAATGATTCATGCAAAATCCAGGCAATAGAACCAACCCAAACAAACAACCACAACCCCCATAATGCATTTTGAGAATCAAGCAATATCCCAAAAAAGAGATAGCCCATAAATAACATAGCTAAACGACCAATTAAGATCAATACAGTTCAGTTAAAGCAGGAAGTAATATTGTCATTCTGAGCGACAGTATACTATCGGGTTTTGGGTTAACTGAACTGTATTGCAATTAATATTTATTTCATAATTGCTCTTAGAGGTTGTTTGAAAAGTGATGAGGATGTGTAATTTGTTATTCTGCGCGACAGTAAATAATCCCGCGAGATCCTTCCCTCCGGTCAGGATGACAGTATTACTTTCTCGCTTAACTAAACCGTATGGCAATACGGTAACTTTTCAAACATCCTCTTATAAAATATCGGAAATTTTTTCTCCATATTCTAAAGAATGAACAACAGTATCTATAATTTGTTGAGGAAGTTGAGATAATTCAATTGCTAATTTGCGTCGATAAGAATTGTTACGAATTAAAAAATCTTCGTACTCTTGCTGAATTTCAATGGGAGGTAAAGGTATTTGAATTTCTAATAAATTTTGAAGTTGAAGACGAGGTAGTGCTGAACCAGTTTGCAAATTTTGGACATATTGCTGAACATATTGTGATGCAAGATTAGCTCGCAAAAAATTTGGCAAAACTGTATTTAATCTAGGAATTAAAACATAACATTCTCCAGAACAAATTCCACTAGCAACTGGTTCTTCTGCTAAGTAAACTTTATTAAGATATGGTCTAAGTCTACCATACAAAATATCTCCTTTCTGAAAAACTTTAGACCTGGAACGAATTTCTTTTCCATACTTTGGTTGAAAATCTACCAAATCTCCCGTTAAAGATTGAATGTTTTCAAGTCCCACATAATTTACAAGTTTGTCTGGATATGATTGTGGATTTAAAGTTTCCTTTCGTTCATCCACAATTTCCCGGATTGATACCAACTCAAATGCACTGTTAGCTAAGTTAGCTTTTTCTTTACAAAAAAATTCAACTTTCCAGCAGGATTTTTGTTGAAACTCAGCTATTGAAGTTTTGCCAATCCACATAATTTACCATCCTTCTTCTGTAAAGAAATATTTACATTTTTCAGCGACTATATCAAATTCTGAGTTATTTTTTGTGCGTCCAGAAGCATCATAACCAACATTGTCAATTCGAGCTAAGAATATAGGATAGTTATCATCTTTTTTTTCATTATATCGCCATTTGCGTACAAAAAGAATACTAGTTTTAATATTAGCTCCAAATGGAGAAAAAGTTTCCACAGGTAAACTTATAACCGCACGTATTTTAGTTTCTTCATTTAGCCAATCTCGGATATACTTAGCACTTTGATTGGCAATAATTCCATCAGGTAGAATAATTCCTAGTCTTCCTCCTGGTCTGAGAAATTTAATACATCTTTCCATACCCAATACCTCTAACGGACAAGTTTTTCTTCCTTTAGCAAGATGAGATTCACCAATCTGGGAAATAGCATCTGCTCCCAGCAAAGAACCAAAGGGTGGATTTGTCAAAATCAGGTCAAAAGAATTTGGTTGTAGGTCAGGATAATTAGAAAATTCTAATAAAGCATCTGTACATCTAATATTACTATGTCCATCACCTTGAAGTCGCATATCAGTCATCCCAATGCGAACCATGCGATGCCTTCGGCACGGCGTAGCCATCGCTTTTTTCAATCCCATGCAATTTACCAAATGCAAACTCATGTAAAGTTTCTCCCGTAAGACCTTGATTTTGACTTCTCACAAAATGTAAACAAGCGGTTAAAAAACGTGCTGAACCACAAAATGGGTCAAGAATTAATTCATCAACTTGGGGGTGAGCGATATTAACCATAAATCGTACCACCGAATCAGGTGTAAAATACTGCCCCATTCCTGCACGTATGACAGGATTAATAACTTTTTGAAAAACCCGTCCTTTAATATCTATATCAGACTGAGTAATATTATAACTTTCCAGAGTTTCTACAACTTTAACTAATGCCGGACTAGAAAGACGTAATTTTGTCTTAAAAACCCCACGAGAACGTTGATAAGCTGGAATTTTTAGACCAAAAACTCTGGTATCATATTCAATTGCTTCATCATATAAAGCTCTTATCACTGCTGCAAACTCTTCCGTTGAACCGTAAAGAGATTTTTGCATAAGATATTTTTCATTGGTTTTTGTCATTTCCTCATCGTATAACTTTGCATATAAAATTTTGCAAAGTTCATCAAGTGCTTCATCTGCATGAAAACCATCTATATCTCTGATATGACTATGAACTTCAAATAAAATATTTTCAACCCGCTCTGATAAAGTTGACATTTTATTTTTAGAATCATTGCTGTCAACAGCCATATATAAATTTAAGACAGATGCAGCTTCTGGTGGAGAATAAGTTTCAATATCTACTATATATTCACATTTATCACTATCGAATCGACGACGGAAAAATTTTGTACCTGTTTCTGTTCCATCAGTGACTATTCCTACTCCAGCATAACTACTTTTCAGTAGGGTGGAAATTAGAACATTTTCCGCTTGATTAAGTTCATCTTTTTCTGCTATCGAAATCCAGAGGAAAGGATTTTCAGTTGTTGTGATTAAACAGATACCAAAAAAATCTTTAGTAGGGGATTTTGGACTGTTAGAGTCAATCAATATGATTCTAGTTCCCAACCAACTAATTGGATAACCGTAACTTTCAACAAGTTCTCTAAGTATCCATTGACGGATAGCTAGTTTTGAGTGAATTTCCACCCTTGAATCAATTTTTTCCAGCAACCAATCATGAGGATTTACCGAGTAAAAGCTTTTTAAGCGAGGCATTGAATCAATTTTAACAATCAAGAACTAGTGTAATATACATATTATATATGGAAATTCATTTGTCAAGCAATTTCTGTCATATATAATGATAAGTTGGATAGGTATATCAAATAGCAAGCGGATAGATATGACTATACAAATTAATATTGAATTACCAAATGATGTTTTTTCAGCACTTCGTAGTAATCCAGATACCTTTGTTAAGGAGATGCGTTTAGCATCTGCTGTTAAATGGTATGAAGTTGGTATGCTTTCTCAATCTAAAGCTGCTGAAATTGCTGGAGTTAGTCGTCATCAATTTCTAGAAGCACTTAACCGCTATAATGTTTCTCCTTTTCAAGTTACTCCTGAAGAATTAGCTGAGGACTTAGCACGTGACAATGATGTGTTCGATAGTCAAACACTCGCTTTATAGCGATTGCGATTTTCTTCTGGGGCTGACCTCAAAAGCTAAATCTGCACGATAAAAACACACATCAAACTCGGTAAAGAAATTTAGATGACCAAGTATTATGGGTGCTTCTCTAGATTTTGTCCAAGCAAATCCTAGCAAAATAGGCGGAAAATCACCAACAGTAGCTGATAGCACTAAACCTCGTGCTGGTAACTGTGCTAAATTGCCGCTTAATTGAACTGGAATTGTTTGTTCTTCCCAAATTGCTCCCAATTCCAGACCTACTTGGAAAGGTAATACATTGACACTTGCGCCAGTGTCTAGTAAAGCGATGACTTGGGTGAAACGATTTTTGTAAGTCAATGACAATGGTAAATAAGGCATGGCACTGGAAACACCAACAGTGCTACTTTGTTCAATAAAGGGAAATCTTTTACCCTCCAGCATGGTTTTCTTCCTTTGCTGCGTTGAGCATATCAGATAATGTTTGAGCAGCTTCATAAGCTTCGTATGGAAACCATACAACCGCTTCAGTTGATGCCAGTTGCTGTAGCAGCAAATTTTCTTGTTCTTGATTGTTAGTTGATTCTAAATTACATCCTTCCTCCTTAGCTACTTCTAACAAGAGAAAATGAATAAGACGTAATTTATCTTGGTGAGATAAATGACTAACGACTGGTAGCAACTCATGGATAAACATAGCCCAACTCACGACAGAAGTGGATCATACTTCTATCATAAGCGATCGCCTACCGTGGGCGCTAGCGCCATCGCTCATTTTTAGAAGATGTTTTAAAATCAAAATAAAAGTCAAAAATGTCATACTGAACGGAGATTTAGCGTATTGAAGCATCTTATTCTTTCGTGATCATAAAGATTCTTCTCTTCTACTTCAGAGACGTTTGCGCTTAAATCTGTAATATTTACAACATCAGGGTTGAATTTTATCTACGTATATTTCTATTGATTAGATAAAATTGCTATAGCTTGACTAAGAATTTTTACTGTGCTACCATAGTTAGTATGATTTTGCAATAAGTTAGTAGAGTTAATATGGTGTGGGATTTAGAGACATTTAAACAACTTTGTGATAGCAAGAGCTTGCCAGATTCAAGGGTATATCAGAAAGCCCTGTATGGGAAGAATATAAAAGCTTTAATTCTTGTAGAGAAGTTAGTTGAGATACAAAAGATTTTTTGGAATACTTATCCATCATTTATGATAACTGATTCTCAAGCAAATAAGGCTTTCAGTAAAATGCTTATTGAATCCGAAATCTATATGGAAGCTGCCATACAAAATATCCATTCTATGGCAGATATTTTATGTCAAATTATAAATGTAGTGCTTTTAAATTCGACATTGCATGAGGCAAAAGTAGATTTAAACTCAGTTATTTTAAAACTCGATAGTATGAGTAAACATAATGTAAAGAATGCTCTTGAAAATCTTCGCAACTCTGATGAATTCAAATATATTGCAGCTTTTTCAAATACCATTAAACATCGTCGTCTTATGGATACTGACTACCACGCAAAACTGGGAGGAGGTACAGCAAACACTCATGGACTTCGTTTTATCGAATTCACTTATGATAAACCGTCTAAACCTAGTGAGCGTTATGATTCTGTTCTAGATACTACTATCATTGAAAATTATATACCTAAAATAAGAGATTTGATTGAGTCAGTAGGTCAAGAGATTGAAAATAGTTTATAAAAAATCAGCCATTAAATGCCTGTTTTATCTTGTTAAAAGATATTTATAGAACAATACAGTTCACTTAAGCCAAAAAATTGGTATACTCCCTATACTGTCATTCTGAGCGACAGCGAAGAATCCCGCAAGATTCTTCGCTGTCGCTCAGAATGACAGTATTACTTCCTTCCTTAACTGAAGAGTATTGATTTATAGAAAACCAATTCGTAACCTATTTATCAAAAATTATGTACTAATCTTGACAATAGGGACAATATAGGGTAAACAAGAGAAAATAAACCCAAAAAACCACCAATTTATATAATTGTCACCAGGGCAAAATTAGGGTGATATAAAATCCAAATCTCAACTCAAGTGAAATACCAGAAACTTAACTAGGATAAATTCATCCTATGCCCCTACTTCACGGATAGGCATAGCAAAACCACCACAAACAACGTCGCCTAATACGTCATATGATACGAAATCAACGTCTTGATAAGCACCGTTTTCTTCTAAGAAGTTAATCGCGGTGATAATACCACGACCAGCACAACCTACACCGGTTGTAGACCAGATTCAACGCAACGTACACCCCGGAAACCGGTCAACATTACTTCTTCAAGTTCTAAATCTTCTACTGCACCACGTTCAGCAGCCAAGTGCAATACGGTGGTTTGAGCTTTACTGTGCAACATCAAACGGGTAGTGCTATCTTTACAATATGGACAGCATCAGGAGTAATTATGAAAGCAGGTTATGTGAGGGTTTCCAGCCGTGAACAGGATGAAGGTAATGCTTTAGAGCAGCAAACCGCACGAGTGGAGAAGGCTGGGGCTGTTTTAATCTTCTCAGATGTTGAATCCGGACGCAGCGACAAGAGGAAAGAATTTAATAAAATGATTGCTCAGTGCAAACAGGGCAGAATCAGCGAAGTCATCTGCACTAGAATTGACCGACTAGGGCGGAGTGTGGTTGGTATTCATAAGGCGATCGCTATCTTTGAAGAACATCACGTCAAGCTGACGGTTTTGGATGCACCTGTTGACCCATCCTCCCCCTTTGGGTGGTTTTCTGTGAATCAGATGGCTGGATTAGCTGAGTTTGAATCTCGGTTACTGGCTAATCGAATCAAGAATGGTATGGACTTTTTTCGGGAGCAGAAGAAGGCTTCTCCCCGTCCCCCATTTGGGTATTGTCGAGTTGATGAAAAATATGCTCCGGATTTATCGGAAATTCGTGGAAAAACTGAATGGGCGATCGCATCCGAAATCATTGATTGTTTCCTGAGTGATCATGCTACGCTCAGAAATACAGTTATGTTTGTCTTGAATACTTACGGCATATCTTGGACGGCTGCGGGATTAAGATATTGGCTGCTAAATCCAGTGCTAAGGGGCTGTACTGCCTACAATATCAAAGGCAATCTCAATAAACCTGAGAATTGGAATATTCATGAAAATACTCACCAACCTTTGATTAACGAGGATATATTCAGACGCATACTTGCAAAACTTGACGAAAATAAATTTAAGTACAGCTACGGTAGGGATAAAAAGGAAACAGAGACATTCCCACTAGCGGGACAGATTATTTGCGCGGACTGCGGCTACAAATGCTTTTGCAAAAAACGACACTCGACATACAGAGTACGCTGCAAAAAACACGAGAACTTGGGTAGCGAATTTTGCAGTAATAGAATTAGTAGCTACTTGCAAGATATTATTTCAGCAGTGGATAATACCTTAGTAGAACGGTATCGAGAGATTAGGGAATATGCAATTACCAATTCAAATATTGAGCAACAGGATAGCCCTGAATTGATTGTTAGACAAGAACAACTAAAGGCACTAAGACTTTTACCTAAGAACCAAATTATTCAAGATGCTATTGATCAAACAATTTTAGAAATAAATACAATCAAACAAAAAGAAATTGCCATCAATCAAATCAATACTCAACTATTTGATATTCTTTCGTTTTGTTGTAGTAATATTAATTATTGGGATGAAACACCCTGGAAAGATAAAATACTAATATATAAAGAACTAGTGGATTACATAAAAGTTTTAAATGGTGAAATAAAGGAAATTAAGCTGAGGATTTAATCATCTCTTGAAGTTCTGTCTCAAATTCGTCCTCTGATAATGACATTAATCTCTTTCTTATACAAGGATTTAAATGCCGAATTCTATACCATTTTCCAGAGGTACGAATCAATACTTCTGTTGCTGTTTCCTTCATATTACCTAATAGGTGAATTATTCTAATTATTTTATCCATTTTTGATAGTTTTTTCTGTTCATTTTAAACAGTCAGGATTCAGTAGTCAGAATTTCGGAAATTTATGTTAATTCATTACCGATATATTCTCATATTAAGTTTTCAAATTCTCTCTTTGCGTTTATTCTGAATGCTGGTAAATATTGAATAATGTTAAAAAATCTAGTTGGGGGTGCTATTATCTGGCAAAAAAGAATGGTCTTGCTCATGGAACAAGACCACATTCAAAATGATTCCATAATTCTATCAAACATTCCTGGAAAATTACTTAAGCAAAGGACAGCTAATTACCATTGGATAATTGCTTTTTAGGAATGTTGGGCGTGGGCTAAAAAATTAACGTGTACCCTCAAGCAACCTACTCAAAGAAAGATTGAACAGTCAGATCCTTAAGAGTAATGGTGAAATTACGCTGTTCTGCTGTGACAATGAATGAGATAATCGCCTCACATGCCACAGCAACCGTCAACATCACTAGATTTCGTGCTAGGGGATAATCACATACATCATCATTAACCTCAGAAGGAACGCGATAAACATCATTCCAAATTACTTCTGCGTAATCAGTTGATAGCCCTGCATGAAGACAAGAAATACTTTTTTGATGAGCATAATCTTTCACTGCTTGACGTGCTACACTATTGTCAAAAGCATCGACAATTAGCTGACTATTTTGGAGTAATTGATTAGTATTTGCTGGTGTCAATTCCTTTGTTCTAGCATCAACTTTAGTGCCAATTGCTCGATATAGATTGTTTGCTAAAATCTTCGCCTTAAATGCTCCCACATCGGAACGGTAGTAAGGCTGAGTTGAAAGATTACGTTCTTCAATGCGATCATAATCAATCACTGTAAGTTTATCAAAACCAGACCGAGCTAAGTTTTCAGTAATATTAGCTCCTAATGCTCCCGCTCCGCAAATTGTGATCGGATAATCCTTTAGCTTTGCCATCACAGCATTGCTGCGGTAAAGTTGCTCGTGAAAAAAGATACTCATTTTTCAAATTGGTATCACTACTCTTGTTGTTCAATTACAGCTACTAAGGATTGCAAGTCAAAGTCACGATCACGTCCACTCAAACAAATACCAGAACTGACCACAGTTAAATCAGATTTAGCGATCGCACTACTATGACGAACACCATCCTTAGTTGTCCAATCAACCGTCCAATAATCACCCCGATCATGAAATTGAGTTAAGGTACCACCCCCCATCTGTAAAGCCTTTCTCAGCCGCTTTTCATCTTGCTGGGGTTGAGCAAAGCGCTCAATCCGTTGACTTGCTAATTCATACACAGTACGGATTTCTGGAGTAATGCCCTTGAACTGCAATTCCTCTGGAGGAGTGAGTTGTTTTACAGCAGATTGCAGAGTTTCCACAATTTCCGGATCAGTACGACGATCAACTTCCTCGAACCAACAGAATTGCTGATGCCAACGAGCAGTGATTTGCTCAAAGGCAATACTCTCTGTTACTAAATGTACTACGATAGGCTTAACCACCTTCAACCGTTGACGCATATCGGCTTCATTCACAGGGTATGCTAACCAAGTTTGTTGTTGCAGTTGGTGTGCTAACCGCAGTCGGATTTGAGGGAAGTTTTGCAAGTATTCGGCAACTTGGGGTAAATCAGCTGCTTCCACAAGCTTTGCTGTCTTTTCATCTACAACCTCAAAGATGCCCCAACCTTCAAATTTACTAGGCTTTGGTGTGAACGTGTAAACCATTCCGGCTACCCGTGTACGAACTCGTCCACCCTTGACACAGGGCGCAAGGAATTGAGTATTAGATAACTGTGCTTCTGCACTAGCAATTTGGTTGATTAGCTTAAATATATTAGTCATAAATAATACCATCTTCTCATTAAAGTAGACATTGCTCATCATTTTTACTGACAAGCAATGCTACTTTATAGCCTCATTTATCTGCTCTTACAGGCAACGCCATATCCAAAATCTCCATCAGCAAATCCAGACGAGAAGGACGAGTCAAGAGTGGGACAAGATTCGGCAAACTGTAGTAGTCACCCGCAAAAGTGAATGTATCTACAGGTGCTTGCTGGTGCTTCAGTTGAGTTTCCACCCAGTTGTAATGACTACCTACACGGACAATCACCACATTAGGCATTACCGCTAACTCGCGGCAATAACTCTTGTAAACCTCACCAAAGTAAGGAGTAGCATTTTCACCTTCATCCGTTACCACGATAATCTGGTCAACCACCTGCTTCTTCTTCCGCATTGCTTCCAATGCACAACCGATACTAGTACCACCGCCCGCATTGATGTACTGGAAAGCACGTTCCCAGTCAGTCAACTCCTTGCCCTTTGCGGTGACAGGATATGGAATTGTGTCAAAGGCATACACAAACAGTTCTGCCTGAGTGATACCAGAGATTAACGCAGCGAGTTGCTTACCAACTGCGATCGCATTCTCCATTGAGCCGGACTTATCCACCAGTAGAGCCGTGGGACGAGCAATTGTCCCCCGTCGCTTTACCTGCTCATTAGTCACTTTTTCCAACCGGGCAACGGTGTCTGCGCCGAAATCTGCTGTGTCTGCGGCAATCTGGGCTTTGAATGCTGAGACACGCCCACTTTTAGACGCTTCCTCCAGCTTAGAGTCAATCAACTTCTTGACTTCTGGATGATCCATTGCCCCTCTAGCTTGGAGTGACTTGAGGTTATTAATCACCTCTTGAGGAGTCATACTATTAATTAATGCCACCAATACAACTGGTGTAAGTTGTTTGACAGCACCAATAGCGATCGTGTAGGGAATTTTAAACTCCACAATCAACCGTGCCTGTTCTGCGACACTTTCTGCCTTAGCAAGCTGCTTCAGCACATATGCTAAAGAACCCTCTGGAGGAGTATTATGGAACAAAATCGCATTTGCCCGCTCATTTGGCTTGATGTGCAACGAAGCATATAGGTGTTTCATTGCCTTGCGACCCCGCAGAGCAGCACGATCAAATAAAGCTGGATTGCTCTCCCGTGTCTTCAGATACAGCCGCACCGCAGTCCGAGCTGAACGAGGTAACTTATTCTGTTGCTGCTTCATGAAGTCCACTACACGAGCCACTTGATAAGGTGGAAACTCTTGCAGCATCACAAATCCAGCATCCCTATGTTCAGTCAAATTGCTAGTTAGCAAATGAGCTAGAAATACTTCTTTGTGGTCACGAACATCACCATGAAGCTGATACCAAACAGCTAGATGTCCGTAAAATATGGGGTCAAGTTCAACAATTAACTGATGAATTTCTGCGACTTGCTCTAGTTTGCGGTGAGGAGTTGTGAGCAAACTGTTGAGCATTTCTAAACGTAGGTCACGTTCGACGTTATTCATAGAAATACTCGGTATGCGGGAAACTCAGTCCTTTAGGGCTGAGAGGGAAGCGACACGAGCGGTTTTAACCGCAGTGGAAATTTAAAATACTGGTTTTTGAATGGATATAATCCCAGGAACCAGCAAACCTGTTGAAGTCCCCGACGCTCCTACGTCGCTAACGCTACGCTATCGCCCAACTAATCCAAAATGTCTTGGCTTAACCCAACGACTCAACAAAAAGTCTTGCAGATAATCCAAACTGGGGAAGCATTTGGAAGTGCGTATCAGGATTAGTCTCAATGGGCTAGTCAAACACGTAAGATTTGTTTCTTACAAGCTCAGTGGCTTCAGCCCTGAGTTATTGACGAAAACCTCCTCTCATTGTGATGTTTGAGGAAGCAGATGTTGCAAATGCGGTGATAAAGTCACCGCGCAAGTTGTGGAAGCATGGTGGTAACTTGTGCAAAGTTATGTAAGCTTCCGAGTTCAGGGCGCGGCAACAGCTGCTAAGGCAAATTAAATCACCTCGTACAAGTTGAAAAAGCTGTGGATTCACACACGGGATTTGAACCCGTAATTGCTCGATCTTAAGTCAAGTGCCTGTAACAAATTCGGCTAGTATTTGACACTCTCATGTCTGAAGACGCTGAGATTCTTTAATCAAAGACATGACTTACTTAAATAGGATTTCTCCAACCTAAGCAGAGGACTCATCTCCTAAAGCGTTGCTTGCGTCTAGCGCAAAAGTTCCGGTATGCCCTACCGTACTCATTATATTGTTTTTTGACTTAACTAAACATTGATTTTTCACCATTTTTTTAGTCCTCAAATCTTCATAAGCGATCAAGTCGTTTGACTGAAATTACGCACCGTGCTAATTTTACAGCATGGTTTTTACGTTGCTTACTTATTTTCAGGTGGTGTTACTATAAAATCCGTCTAGCTTTGCCTGCATTTTCCCATAATAACATTTTGACGTAAGATTGTCAAGATTGAAAATAATTAATATAGGATTGAATGCGGTTAAAACCGCACGGGTCGCTTGTATCTGAGCCGCTTAAGGGACGGTCGCTACTAGCTTACCGGGGGTTTCTGTAAGCTTTCTCGGTTAGGGTACGAGGTGAAAATTCTCAGTTTTAGAAAGTTGATCTAAAGTAAATCTGTGATTGAGTCGAAAGACTAAATACTTTAACCATAAACGGCTTCAGGACGGATGATTAAATCACCACTGGGACGGTGATCAATTATATAAGCTGAAAGGCGATCGCTATTCACATCTAAATGCCGAGCAATGCGCTCCTTTACTGCTACATCATTCATCCCTGGTGCAATTCCCAGTTGTGTTTCCGTAACATCAACAGAACGTCCTTCAAATCTAATATGAACCATTGGCATCACCTCTTGTTTTCATGAAAAATTGTTATTAATGGATCTGATCGGGATTGAACCGATACCCTCCCTGTGAGAGTTGCACTCACACCTCGTGTAAGTTGAAAAAGCTGTGGTTACACCGCAGGAATTGAACCTGCACTTATTGTTCTGAAGACAATCGCTCTACCTTTGAGCAAGTATGTAAGCTTTTTCTGTCAGGACACAAGTGAATCCAGGAACTCTACCATTAGAGCTACAGACCCAAGGAAAGCGTGATTGCTCTGAGTGGTTTTTGTTTTGCCTCTTGGGGAGGCGTTTCTGTCTATATTACAAATGTAATATGAATACTACTCGATGTCAAGAGCATACTACAAATATTTTGGAAATTGATCTGCTTGGGTCTATCCATGTTTCAACAGCCACCCCTAAACCGAACGTGCGATCGCCTACTCATACCAATCGACGAAATATTTAATACATCTCAAGGTCTAGTACTCTCTTCCTGACTCCTGACTAATAACGGCTTTCAAAGGCTCTTATTCCAGTAATCCAATCCAGTTACTAGTATTTCCTCGAACCATTGCTTAAAACGTTCTATCAAATTATTTTCTTCATCAGCATAAGAGAATTGAAAAGGCGAATCTATTAAAGATTGAATGTCACTAATGCTACGCTCTCCTTCTTCCGTTTCATCTCTATGATAAACGCATGCCAAACAGGCCAATAATCCTCGGTATTCATGTCCAAGTACGTGGAAAGAAACCAGAATTATAGTAGAAGTATTTATATTGATAACCAATTGCAACCAATTATGATATGGACGCAAGTTAGCGAAGTAGCCAACCTGTTTAGCGATTTCTACAATCTGATAGCGATGGTAATGTGATTTAGAACCATCGGATGGAGGCACAACTGTAAAAACCTCCATTTCGCTGACTAAATTATGCAAAGATAGCTTAATTTCTATGACTACTTCTTCTAGACGTTTATAAGCTATTTTGTATAATTGAGAGGCAAATCTCTCAACCTTTTGACAACGTTCCTCAATACTAGCTGATTGACTTTGTTTCAGCTTATCGGCAACAGATGCAATAATGATTTGAGTGGTTCGTGCTTCTGACAAGATATGTTCGGATACTCCCAGGCTATGAATAAATGATAGTTTTTGACTTTTAGCAAACAAATTAATCAATAAGGATAAATCACCTTCGTCTGCTCCTTCAAAAGCTTGAATGTAAACTGCTCTATCATCGCGAGTTAATACTAGAGGAAACCAACCTGCTTGAATGAAAACCAGGCTAGAAATGCATCGAGCAACACGACCATTACCATCTTGAAATGGATGAATTTTGGTAAAGCGATGATGGAGCCATGCTGCTTCTACTTCAGGGGTAACTCCTTCTTCTCTGTGCTGATGATGTAATGCTATTAAATTGTCCATTTCCGAGGACACTTGCTCTGGAGGACAATATTCGTGAATGTCCCCGTCTGCTCTCATCGGATTATTGGGTTGTTTTTTCCAATCACCTTGAATCAAAGGAACCCGAATAATTTGTCGTGTAGCTGGAACTAGAGCTTCAGTACTGTCCTGATGTTGAGTAAGTATCTGATGTAACTGCTTAATATAAGAAGTGGACAATTCTCGTTGTCTACCGACAAAATCAAATAATCCCTCAACAGCAGTTTCTTGATCCTGTATCAAAGCGATTACTTGCCCAATAGGTTTGTCAGTAGCACCATGAGGATTGACATTCTCAGGTCTGAAGTTATGTCTGATTAATTATAAATCACAACAACAACAACAGCGTAGCTGATATTAACTTTTATCACTACGCTGTTGTCTTATCTACATACAATAGTAATCTAAGTCTATAATGTAAACATCGATATTGAGGATAAGTGAGGGTGAAAGTTCAAAAAGGTATTATTTCAGACACAAACCATCCAGTTTGGATGGTGCTGGATGATGACTATTTGCCAATTGAGCCAATTCAAAAATACTTGTATTATCTGGACAGCGTAGGACGTTCTCCAAACACGATTGCGACCTATGCCCATAACCTCAAATTATTCTGGGAGTTTGTCAGGGATTCAAAGTTAGATTGGCTAGAAATTAGTTTAGAGGAGCTATCAAACTTTATTCACTGGCTAAGAAACGCTAATTCTGGTGTCTTATCGATTCAGCCACAGGTTTCCAAACGTTGCGAGAAGACCATTAATAATTGCTTAACAACTGTTTGTGGTTTCTATGAATTTCAAGAGCGGATAGGAGCTACTAGTGGAGTTGATGCTTATCGGTATCAACTGCAACCAGGACGTAAATACAAATCTTTTTTACACCATATTAGCAAGGGGAAAGAAGTTAAAACACGACTACTAAAAATTAAAGAACCAAAGACATTTCCTGGATGTTTAACACCTGACCAAGTTAATACTTTAGTGGAAAGTTGTAACACATTACGTGACAAGTTTTTAACTAGATTACTATATGAAACAGGACTACGAATAGGTGAAGTATTAGGACTAAGACATGAAGATATAGTGACTGGTAAAACCAATGAAATTCGCATTGTCCCAAGATTAAATAACGTTAACTACGTGAGAATTAAATCTGGGTCAGAACGGACAGTTCATGTTAGTAAAGAATTAATAAAATGGTACTCAGCTTACCTAATTGATGAATATCCAGAAGATATTGATTGTGATTTCGTTTTTGTGGTCATCAAAGCTCCAGGTAAAGGTGAAATTGGCAAACCATTAACTTATAAAACGGTTGATAGTTTGTTTAGAAGATTGTCAAAAAAAACAGGTATTCAAGTTAATCCACACCTTTTAAGACATACTCATGCAACAGAATTAATCAGAGCAGGCTGGGAAATGACCTATGTACAAAAGCGATTAGGTCATGCAGATATTCAAACAACAGTCAATACTTATGTTCATCTTTTAGATGAAGATTTAAAATCAGCATATCAGGAATATTTACAACGTAGAGAAGAGGGAAAATAAATGTCAATGAAAGCTGAATTCAATCAACAGATTAGTTTAGATATAATCCAAAATAATGCAGAGATAGTCTGTTATCGATGTGGAATTAGTAATTATCGTAAGCGGGGAATGACAAAAGCAGGTAAACAACGTTATTTTTGTTTAACTTGTCAACGTCATTTTATTGAAAATGTTGACTATGCTAACTATAAGCCTAGTTATTTAGAATTAGGGGATGATGTTTGGAATGCTAATGATTTGGGGATAAAAACCAGGGAATATAAACAGGAAACTAAATTAGTTTTTTGTATTTTCAGCAGAATTGGCTCAAAGACCTGGCTAAAAAATTCATTAGATATAAAGCCACCAATATATCTTTTAGCCAATTACAAAAATATATTTCTATCTTGACTAAATTTTCTGAATTTCTGGAAATATATTATCCTTCAATTACTTTTCAAAAATTTACAAGGAAAGTTATAATTGACTTGATAGATTTTTTAAATCAGAAAAAACTCAGTAGCCGAACAAAAAATTATTATCTAAGTACTCTAAATACATTTTTTGAAACTGGCAATATTAATTTATGGTTTAATGTGCCACCTTATTTAATTAGACCTGAAGATTACGGGAAACCAAGCAAATCTCTACCTAGATATATACCAGAATTCGTAATGCAGCAGTTAAACCAATATTTAGAGACACTTCCAGAAACAATAATGCGAATGGTGTTGGTACTTCAAGAAACGGGACTGAGAATTGGTGAGCTTTTACATTTGTCAATTAATTGCTTAAAATTTGATATGAAAGGAGATTCATACATTCAATATATGAATTGGAAAATGAGCAAGGAAGATACTAAGCCAATTTCTCCCGAACTAGTGAAAGTTATTCAAGACCAGCAGCAGTACATTAGACAACATCTAGGAGCCAATTTTGAATACTTGTTTTCGGCTAGACAAACAGGTAAGTATCGTGATAATAATTCTTTTCATCCCAAGCCTAAAGTTATGGATAGTAGGACTTTTATAAAATTTTTAAAACAACTTGCTGAAGAATTTGATATTCAAGATAGTTCCGGTAAACGTTGGAATTTTCAGACTCATCAGTTTCGTCACACTGTTGGTACAAGAATGGTAAATCTTGGTGTACCGCTCCACATAATTCAGCGATATTTAGGACATGAATCACCACAGATGACTATGGTTTATGCTCATATTCATGATGAAACTCTTCGGAAAGAAATTGAGAAATATCACGAAATAAAAGTAGTTAACTTTCAAGGAGAATCTGCTGCATTAGCTGAAACAATACTAGGAAGCAATGATGACCTGGAATGGTTTAAGAAGAGTGTACAAGCTAGAGCATTAGAACATGGTTACTGTGCTAGACCCAAAGTATTAGGTAATTGTGATATTTCTGGATTTGATGGTTGCTACAATTGCTCACATTGGAGAACAAATAAAAATTTTCTGCCGATTTTAAAATCCACTTTAGACCGTACTAATAACGTTTTAAAGAAAGCCAAAAATTATGGTTGGGAATTACAAGTTCAGAAGAATACACCGATTCAAGAAAATTTAGAAAAAGTCATTAAAAATTTGGAGTCAGAAAATGACTAATAGAAAAATTGAAGCATTACAAGAAGCCGCAGCACAGAAAGCTAAGGAATCAGCAGAACGTGTAGATAAAGCTATTGCCAGAATCATCAAAGATGGTGGAATAATTAGTTTTAAATCTATCGCTCAAGCCGCCAATGTATCTACTGCTTATCTGTACAAACAGGAAACTTTTAGAAACCGGATTGAAACCCTACGTGACCAACAGAAACAACGACCTAAATCTAAACAACCTCCACTCTCATCAGATAATTCTAAATTAGTAATTATTTCGACGTTAAGGGAGGAAAACAAGCGATTAAAAGCCGAAATAGATAGTCTACGCCGAATTAATGAAAGTTTAACTGGTAAGCTTTATCAAGTTCAAGGTATTTCGGAGTTAGTCGAAAGACTTAAAATTGAGAATGAGGAGATGAAATTACAATTAAATCAATTTCTCCATCCAGTTCAACAGACCACAACATTACCAGTAGACCATCCCAAAGTCATCTCGTTAGAAAAGAGTAAAGCCGGACGTTCAAGTATTAGTGAGCAAGTTAAGCAACAACTTAAGTCATTAGACATTCCACTTAATTCAACTTTAACTAAAACAATTAAGTCTGTCTCTGAAGCAATTGTTTTCGATGCGATTGCAGTGTTAAAGGGAATTCTTGCTGATGGTGATGTTGATAAACCTGGAAGTTGGTTAAAAACCGCTATTGAACAAGGTTGGAAACCAAATGGGAAAATTCACGTTAAATCCGAGTTAGAGGTATTTAACAAATGGTATCCAAAAGCCAAACAGAAAAAAATAATTCAGGCTAGTCAAATTACCGAAAATGGCATCTTAATTTATACTGGTAATGGAGAGTGGATAGCTTTTTCAGAAATGTTAATCCAGTATCCACTTGAAACGCTGTAGAAAATGTCAACAACGTAAAACTCTTAACTGATAAAGGTTATGAGTTTTATAAACGACATAACTAAAGACACTGAGATTCAACTGACAGAATTAGACTTCGGGACTACCGATTCTAACTCTCGCTACGACCGTCAAACGCCGTCTAGCTAGTCACTCTAAGTCCAGCTTAGGTTTCTAGTTACTTTTGTGGTTTCTCATGCTTTCAGATGCCATCACTAAGCCAAATCACGGTACGCTCAACATCCTGCCTTTATTAGCTCTTTTTGTGTTACCTCTCAATAGGCGTACTAAGTTGCAGGGATTTCTCCTATACTAGGATGCTTCAACGCGCAGATAGTTGTTCTTACTCACAATTTCATCTTAGCACAAAAAAAATCAATGCAATTAAAATCGCACGAGTCGCTTCCCTCTCAGCCCTAAAGGGACTGAGTTTCCCGCATACCGAGTATTTCTATGAGGAAATATGGAAATATCCCATGAAAGAATCAGGTTAGTTGTATAATTTATTTGGTATAATCTAGCGAGAAGAGTCTTCTTGGCTCTTTCTCTATCAACAACCGTTCAGTAATGTGATCTTAAACGGATAGCCACACCAAACTCAAAGCTGTTATAACCAGCTATGGCGTATTGATGTTAATTTTGGCTGAATTACTGCTCATTTCACCCCTTTCACTTTAATGTCATAAAAAATATCAATATTATCGTCGTCATGATTTATGAAAAAGAAGAGAAAATGTCCTTCAACTAAATATTTGGTATCTTGTCCCTGTTGCGATGCAAAAGTTAATAAACGCAAATTAGGAGAACATGTTTTGAGAGTGCATCAGATTTCTATAGAAACTTTAATATTCAATAAATCTGTTTATGAAGAAATAGAATATTTATTTATCACTATAGATGAATGGTTGTATAAATATATGCATAATTGCTATAGTCGATATGAAGTAGACTGTCTAAAAATTATGTTCGCAGAAGAAGTATTAAAACATAAACTTAATACAATTAAAAATTATTTAGCATATAACTGGAGTGAAGATGAATACAGAAAAGAATCTCTGAAATTAAGAAATTCTTTTCAGAGAATTAAACATGATATAACTGATTTATTTAAATTTAATAATATCAATGAACATGATGTAGTACGCGAAGTTAATTGGGAAGAGTGTAATAGCTATGAAAAGATGTTTGGCAAAAAGTATATAGGTTACTTGAGAAGAGAAAATAATAATAGTAAATTTGGTTCGTATCCTTTACATGATGATTACAGTGAAGATTCTAACCCCGATGAATTTACTTATTGAAATTGAGGTATTGCAACGATTGATAAAAATTTCCGCCATATCCCTGAAAACACTTATCCAAAGACAATTTTAGGGATTCCAGAAGTTCTCTCTCATTACTACCTCAAGTCCTCTCATTGAAGATCATCTAAAATATTAACTCCCACAGGACTGGGTAAAAGTTAAGGCTACTAGTTTGGGGATTTGTTTAAAATCCCTATGCTGATGGCGGATTTTGTGCAGTGTGGAGCTAGTCAATGATGGAGATTGGCTAAGTCCCGGTACGCGATCATTTTGCGGAATTTGGGGACAGGTGTTCGGGTGGTTCGGGAACTGTAAATTTTTGTGTGTTTTATGTCTAAAAAAATTACAAATGTATGTTATTTTATGAATGCTTATATCATAATTAATACGTCTAAGTGATAAATAACATGGAACGTTTAGAAAAATTAAGAGTATACTTTTTTAAGTTTCTTGAGCAAATAACCGAATCTGAAGAACTTAAGAAGATAGTTGAAAATATCACCGAACCTCATCAACTTCTTGCAGAAGCTAGGCACAGTGGCTATCATTTTCATGATTTAAGTGAATTAGCGGATGGAGCAGACGCATTTAAATATCGAAACCAAGCCAAATGTACTATAAATGAAGAGAAAATAGCTCTAAAAGCTTTTAATATTATTCCTAAGAGTATTCTAGAAGAATTAGAGGATAGGAAATGGTTCTCTTCAATCACGATAATAAATAATAATAAACGTTTACAAAAGATAGAAGAAAATTTTCACATACTTCTTCTAAAAATAATTGAAGATAAATATTTTAAAGAAGAAGTAAAAAATATGAATCGAGCCTCTACCCTTTTTCAGAAGTGTGGAGTAGTAAATGGTTTTAAATTTAATGATTTAAGTGAATTAGCAGATGGAGTAAACTTATTTGAAGCCAAGCTTAGTCAATATGAAGAGATTGAAGTAGAAGCTTTTAATATTATTCCTAAGAATATTTTAGACCAATTAAAGAAGAGAGAATGGCTTAAAAAGGAGGGAAGCTCAGATATTTCCGCAGAGAAATTGGCTCAGTTTTAACACCACGCTAGAAACTGAGATTTTTAGGACTTGAGCCAAAATATGTGTTTTTTTTTTCAGCAAGTATTGATTGAAAACTCTTATTATATCTAGGGTTGAAAATTTACTACATTAGAGTCAAAAATTCACTTATTTACAATGCAAAATCAAAACTTTTGAGGATATTTTGCATATTTTTTGTTATATCTTGGTTTCATGCCAACTCTCTAAAAAATCTTCTTATTCCACCACTGATTATTTTTTATAATTTTCTGAATTTCATTTATCTCTTCTTGCAATCTTCTCACCTTATCTATAAATGAGTTATTAGATAATATTTCTATAGCAAGTTGAAATTCAGAAATAGCCTGCTTATACTTTTTCACATTTTTATAAATTTTACCCTTCAAAATGTAGGCTTCAGAATAGTCAGGATTTATTTTTATAGCTTGAGAATAATCTCTAATTGATTTTTCATATTCTCCTAATTTAAAAAACAAAGCTCCACGTTTTATATAAATATTTGGGTCACTAATTTTCTGATTGTCATGATTTATAACATAAGTGTAATCATTTATAGCTTTACACTCGTTATTTAGAAAACCATAAATATGCGCTCTATTTAGGTAAGCATCAATATAGTTGATATCTATTTCAATAGCTTTTGTATAATCCGCTATAGCATTACCATGATAAAGTCTGTCTGAATGTACACATCCTCTAAAAAAATAAGCTTTAGGATTATTGGGATTTACATCTATTGCTTTGGTAAAATCTGCAATTGCTCCTGTATAATCACCTGTTGTGAGTCTTTCGAGTCCTCTTGAAATAAAATCTTCATCACTTTTTAAAAAATCTTTAATATCTCCAACTTTTTTTGTAACTTTTTTTGTAACTTCTTCACTGAATGACTCGGCACCTTTGATCAATTCGCCAAATAACCCTGTTACTGCTTGTCCAGTAGCTTTTATTCCTTTCTCTCCAGTAGCACCACTTAATACACCACCAACTATGAGTAATGGTACTGCTAGGGGCAAACTGGTAACACCCATTGCTAACCCTGCTGCTAATGCAACACCTCCTCCTACAACAGAACCTGTTTGATTATCCTTAACAAGCTTTTTATCTGATACTTGATCAACACCTTCAATTACTCCCTTCATAAGTTCCCAATTCATTTCCATAACTCCTTATAAAAATACTGTTATCAAATACGTAATATAAATCTGATTATAAGCATTTTGCTACTAATATTGCAATCATGTAAAGGCTGTAGCGTTGGTGGAGATGATAAGAAAATATCTCATGAGGGAATTAGGTTAGTTTGCTCTGTTTAGTAAGAGTTTTTAGCTACGAATAATGGTAACGGGTGTTTACCTTCATCATTCTTTACAATAACTTTACCCACTACAGGCATGAACTCTAATATAAAGTGCTTTCATATACTTCCTATGGGTAGTATTCTACTTAATTATTCGTGGAAATTAGTATTGGAATAGTTATTTTTTATTTATGTGCATAATGTATCAAAATATGCTTTATCTTGTTATTAGAGAAAACTAACATTAGCAGAGTGAAGAATGGTTCAAGGTATAGAGCATCAAGTTAAGGGCAGTTCTATAGTTCCCATAGGGGGGAAACTTAAATATTACTTGGAATTGAAAACAGGTAAACTATTAGACTTGCTAGTTCAACTTTCTACTGAAAGTAATAATACTACAAACTTGAGGAAGAAGATTAATAATTATCTGTACTCAAAAACCCGACCTGGATTTTATTTAGAGTTTAACGAACATTTACATTTAGCTTATGGTGACCAGAGAGATGGACACGGTACCCAACATTGGTGGCGGTTATTTTTTGATAATTATTACAAACAGCAAGTAGAACAATTCACTAATGGAAGTGCCTTAGCTGTACCAGGCAAAGATACACCACTCAATGACTCTGGAAAAGAAATTAAGACTGATATAAACCCCATGTATGAATGGGGGGGAATGTATTTTCGCTCCAAAGCCGAAATAAAAATTGCTGAAGAACTGGATAGTAAAGGAGTATTATTCTTTGCTAATTCACGGGGTCGAATTGGGCGGCAAGGTTCTCCTATCTCCGAGGCCAGTAATTTTTTAACAGGACGCCTAGAAGTTGATTTTATGGTGTTTTTAAAAGGCAAGTGCATGATATTGGAGGTAGACGGTAATCATCATCAAGAATCCCTACAAACAAGTAGAGATTATGTAAGGGATAGGGTCTTGTTACGAGAAGGTCTTCCCACAGTTAGATTTACAGCTAAAGAATGTTTTGAGAAACCAGAAAATGTGGTGATTGAGTTTCTAAGCATATTTTAGATTTAATGTATGAGTTAATACATATATTTTAGAAGGTATCAAAAACTTATTCAGGAGTTGAGTAGGTAGGTACAGACAACCAAAACCCTAAAGTGCTGATATAAACACTTTAGGGAGAGTACTAATGCACCATTCATTATTTGGACAGTTCTATGCATATATCTTTGTCTGCGTAGTGCTAACTCTTCCCCAAAATGAATATTTGGGTTAAATTTAGATATACTTTATGCCCATATAATTAAAACAAGTAGAGTCAGCTTTGGGGTCGCATCCTACGATGAGAATCCGTTGTCCCATTTCTGCCATAGCTGCTAGGGTGTTTTGAGAAGTGGTAGATTTACCAATACCACCTTTACCGTAGAAAGCTATCTGTCTAATTCTTTCGTCAACAGCCATGATGATTCTCCTGCAATTGGTTGGTTGTTTTGTTTGTCGGGTTTCTCACGCCTGTTGAGCTACAGCAGTGAGCTTATGTAGAACTTCGCCGGAGGGGCTCGCTCCACATCAAAAACTAGGTGATGGGTGAACATAATTGAGTTGTATGGAGTTGTATGGAGTTTTGATTAAATTTTTATTTTTCCTTTGTCCTGTCACCAGGACAAAGGATTCTACAAATACGCTGTAATATGCACCAAATGGAAATACTAACTAAGATTTGACGTCACTATTCGTCTTTCTGTCAATTAGTTAATCCTACTTGCCTAAGATGGAATCTTTCAAAGCTGCAACACGAGCTAATGCTGCGGTACAATCAGCAGCGGATACTCCACTAGCTGTCATTGCTGCACTCAAGTGTTTAACAATTGTATCGAACTGTCCTTGTTGCAATTTCATGCCAGTGTGGGTTTTGTCCATGGGACGACCAGCGTATTGGCTAGATCCTTCCAAAACTTGGGTGAAGAAAGCAATTTGGTGAGTGCGTTGTTTTGCCATGTCTGTTTTAGCAAAATAACCACTAACAGTGCTATCTCCTAAGATGTTTTTGTGGAAAGCATCTACGATTTTTTCTACAGTTGCTTGTCCGCCAATGTTATCGTACAAACCCATGATCTTTCTCCTTTTGTTTGAAGCGTGTTGGATGTTTCGGTTGCAATTAGGTACTTAATCTCTCAACCTATTTGCTTTCTGGTTTCTGCAATCACGAGGAACTCAAGTATTGACGAGAAAGATAGTTATCAAAGGTCAAATCCTACTTTTCGTTCCTGGTTGATGCATATTGTGCGTCTTTTTGTAAAGTCTGTAATGCCTTTGGGAATGTCTATACTGCTTCGACTACAAGGTTTTTACTGACACGATCTTGTAATCTAGCTTCGATAGCAATCTTTAAGGTGGCTGTACTGCTAGAGCAAGAACCACAAGCTCCTTGAAGAAGAACTTTGACGTGATCGCCTTCGACATCATAGAGTTCGACATCTCCACCGTCGGCAATCAATACTGGTCTAACTTCTTCATCAAGTACTTTTTGAATTAAGGCAATTCTTTGTACATTAGTGAGGGGTTTTTGTGGTGCAGATTTATCAATTTCTGTACTACGTTTGCCGCCGTTACTGTTGCGTTTAGCGGTGGTTATTTCCTGCTCTACTTCTCTAATAATATCATCAATGTTCGCTAAACAAGAACCGCATCCGCCACCAGCTTTTACATAATTTGTTACTTGCTCCGCACTGGTGAGATTATTTTCTACAATCACTCTGCGAATTTTGGACTCACTAATCCCAAAGCAGCTACAAATCAAGGCTCCTTCATCATCATCATCGTGAGTAGCTAAAGGAATGCCTCTATAATTATAGATAGCTGCTTCTAAAGCTTCTTGCCCCATCACCGAGCAGTGCATCTTGGCTTCTGGTAAACCACCTAGATAATCAGCAATTTCTTGATTGGAAACTTTTAAAGCTTGATCTAAAGTTAATCCTTTGATCATTTCAGTTAACGCACTGGAAGAAGCGATCGCACTAGTACAGCCAAAGGTTTGAAATCGGCATCGAGAATCTTATCTGATGCAACTTCAACTTTTAAATGTAATCTTAAAGCATCACCACAAGCGATACTTCCGACTTCTCCTGTGGCTAGTTTTACGCCTGATTCGCTGGATTCTTCAATGATGCCCTGATTTTTGGGATTGTAAAACAAATCTAATACTTTATCTGTGTAGTCCCACATGAATTTTGTCCATTGTCAGTTGTTGGTTGTCAGTTATTTGTGGTCAGTTAGCAGTGGTCAATTATTCTTTATCAGTAGCAATTGACCACTGACTAATCAGTAATGACTAATGACTACTGACTACTGATTGTTGTTGTAACCATCCTGCGTCGTCGTTTTTGAAGGGAGATAAAGCGCGAAGACGTTCAACAATTCCTGGCATGACTGCAATAACTTGCTCAATTTCTGCTTCTGTGGTGTAGCGAGAAAGACTAAAGCGGATTGAACCATGTAAGGTAGTATAGGGTAAACCCATTGCTCGCAAAACATGGGATGGTTCCAAAGAACCAGAGGTACAGGCAGAACCAGAAGAAGCACAGATACCGTATTTATCTAGAGAGAGAAGAATTGCTTCACCTTCGATATATTTAAAGCCTATATTAGTTGTGTTTGGTAATCTGTTAGCAACGTCACCATTCACTTGGCAATCAGGAATTGCTGTTAATAAAGCTTGCTCCAGGCGATCGCGTAATTTTGCTTCTCTGATGGTAGCCTCTTCTAAATGTAACAGTTCTAATTCTGCGGCTTTCCCTAAAGCAATAATTCCGGGAACATTCTCAGTTCCAGCCCGACGTCCTCGTTCTTGGTGTCCCCCGATTAAGAAAGGACGGAATCTTACACCCCGACGTAAATACAAAGCCCCAATCCCTTTGGGGGCATGGATCTTGTGACCAGATAATGTTAAGATATCAATGGTGCTATTCTTCATATTTAAGGGAA
Organism: uncultured cyanobacterium; assembly: GCA_963766435.1. Lineage (GTDB taxonomy): Bacteria > Cyanobacteriota > Cyanobacteriia > Cyanobacteriales > Nostocaceae > CAVXZH01. Next base: position 235,722 of record CAVXZH010000005.1, on the reverse strand, counting down.
TTTTTCCCACTGCTTGCACCGCATCAACGTGGAAGAGAGCACCATACTCTTTGACTCGCAACCCAATTTGTTCAATGGGGAAAACCACGCCAGTTTCATTATTAGCATACATGATACTCACCAAAGCGGTGTTACCAGTCAAGGCAGCTTCTAATTCATTTAAGTCTAATTGCCCCTGACTATTTACCGAAAGATAGGTAACACTATAACCTTGGGTTTCTAATTGTTTGCAGACATTCAATACGGCGGGATGTTCTACTTGAGTAGTGATGATGTGTCGCTTTGCAGGTTGTACTTGCAATGCTGCCCGAATGGCGGCGTTATCGCCCTCAGTCCCACAACTGGTAAACACGATTTCTGATTCATCGGCTCCCAGTAAGGCGGCAACTTGTTGTCTAGCAGTTCTGACGGCTTTACCTACTTGTCCACCAAAGGTGTGCATACTAGAGGGATTACCATAAAAATCCTTCAGGTAGGGCAACATTGCTTCTACAACCTCTGGGTCTACCTGGGTAGTGGCATTATTATCGAGATAGATGCAGTTCTTTTGCATTGTTTTTTTAAATAGTGAATAGGGATATTTAAGCTGTTACTTGATGTTGATTTTTTTGCAACTGCTCAGAGAACTTTTGGGAATAATTATTAAACCAACTTTCCCAATAATCTTGTTTATTGGTTAATTTCGCCAATACACGGTTGTAATTGCTAAACCAACCTTCCCAATAATCGCTAGGTACTTTTACACAAGCATTACTGGGAGGGCAAACAGCTTTACATTGAGGTGTAGTGTAAATACTACCAACACAATTTGTGCAAAGTTCAGGATTAATCCAGTGATTGGCCGTCAACTACCTTAATTGCATTGCTGGGGCATACAGACAGACAGAGATTGCAGGAAATACACTGGCTGGTTATTTGGTAAGCCATGATTATTCTCCTTGGATTAGGTATTGGGTCTGGGGCATTGGGCATGGAGCATGAATGATAATTCTGACAATGCCCTATGCCCTATTCCCTATGCCATCTGAGATTGTTGGTAAAACTCTAACGCCACCTTTTCAATCACGTCGTAAGCTTCCACAGTTTGTATGCCCGCTGCATGCAATTTTTCTTTGGGACAGTTTCCAATCTTAGAAACTAACACCGCTTTGCAATCGGCGATCGCTTTGATTATATGGTCAGAGGTAGCTTCTTCACCGTATCCACCTTGACAGTATTGATCAATCTTGCGATGACTGATAAAGCGAACTTCGTTACCATCAACTTCGTAAATTTGAAATTCCTTCGCATGTCCGAAGTGTTGGTTAACCAATCCCCCACCTTTAGTAGCTACAGCTACCAGAATTTTGGGACTATTGGCAACTGTTTGACCTGATTTTGCCTTTTCTTTGGCTACTTTAAGTTCTTCTTTAAACTTTTCAATCCCGTCATGAACTTCTTGCCGTTGTTCCAGGCTATATTCAGAAGTCATTTCCAAGAACTTATCTTTGGTAAATTCTTGGCTGCGGTCTTCTCCTAATAATCCTACAGCATCAGCGCGACATTGACGACAGTGGCGCATCATTTTCATGTTACCAGAGCATTCGTCTTGGACTTGCTTCACTTCTGGGAGTGTTGGTCCACGTTGACCAGTTAAACCGAAGTGAGTACCATGTTCTGGTGCAGAAATCAAGGGCATGATGTTGTGGAGGAAAGCGCCATGCTCGCGAATGAATTTGTTGACTTCCACTAAATGCTGGTCATTAATTCCCGGAATCATCACCGAGTTGACTTTACATAGGATATCAGCTTCTTTCAACGCTTGCAATGCTTCCATCTGCTTTTCTAACAGAATTTTAGCACCTTCAACGCCTCTGTAACGCTTGCGTTTGTAATGAACCCAAGAATAAATTTGTGCACCGATTTCAGGATCAATAGTGTTAAGGGTAATAGTAACATGATCTATATTTAACTGTTTGATGCGATCAATATATTCGGTGAGCATCAAACCATTGGTTGATAAACAAAGCTTAATATCAGGCGCTTTGTCAGCAACCAACTCAAAGGTGCGGAAAGTCTTTTCTGGATTTGCTAATGGGTCACCGGTACGGCAATTCCCAAAACTGTCATTTGGGGAATTTTGCCAGCAATGACCAAAGCTTTGTGTGCGGCTTCTTCTGGGGTGAGTAATTCGCTCACGACTCCAGGACGACTTTCATTAGCACAGTCATATTTACGGTTGCAGTAGTTGCATTGAATGTTACAAGCTGGAGCAACAGCAACGTGCATTCTCGCGTAGTGGTGATGAGCGTCTTCACTATAACAGGGATGTTTAGCAATCCGTTCTTGGAGCTTGGTGTCCATTTCCACGGTGGCGCTAGTGTTGCTGTCGCAACCGCAACCACCTGATTTTGCTTGGGTAACAATTGGTTCCTGAGGGGAAGAGGAGAGAAGTCCTGTAGCCGGTAGTATCATTGAATTTCGCAATCAGGTCGGTGGGCTGGTTGCCACTGTGGGAGATGCTGTTGCTACTCCCTATGCTCATGAATTGAAGTCACGTCTGATACTCACTTTCAGAAAATTCTGAAAGGTTCAGCAGGTGGGTGTCAACTTGGGTTTGGGTTAGAGGTTGTGGTATAGCCGCAACTTCGATTCATTAAGACATAGTGCTATCTCATCCCTCCACTCACTTTTGGCATTTGGTAGATTTGATCAAAGCATTAAGTGATTGGCGATATAGGATTTATATCAGCCATCTTGAACTAGCCTATTATGGTATCTAGGATAGAATTTATTGGATTTATTAAGATTGTACTCAAAACCCAAAACTCTCTTTCTGTGAGCATTTCCAGAATTAAAAAATATTTTTTTGGGTAGAGGTTCTAGTATTTTCTCATCAGGGTACGAGTATTTCCAGAGTGGGGTTCAGGATTTATCTGTACTCACCTACAACCCAATTCCAGTCAGGACTTGGGTTTTATTTGCTCTGGTTTTTGGCTGTGCCAACCAGTACTCACTCTGAGAATAAACCCCCTTAAAAGCCATAATTTATTAGGTGCTTAAAGGGGGGAAAACTGGAGTTGGCTATATCGTGCCACTCCAGATACGTGCGAAATTCAATTCTGTATCTAACCTATCATTTTTTTTTGCGAAAAAATGCCATTCATATTTTTTTAATTTTTGATTGTTAATCACATTAATTGCCGTTGTAATCCTTATCTAGTAAGCTCTAGCATCTTCTGGAATAGAGCAATTGATAGAGATATACTTCAAAAAAATTAATGTTTAACGACGCTTTCTTTCATTAGAGGGAACAGGGAACAGGGAACAGGGAACAGGGAACAGGGAACAGAAAACAGCAGGAAAGAAGGTTAATAGTTTGTTAATGTATGTCTTTTTAGGCAGATTTTATATCTGATTCCATTAGACATCTCCAGAAATAATGTATGGGCGTATTGCCATACGCCCATACCAAGGGTTTTAAGGAACGCATAGTTAATTTTCACCAGATGTCTATTCTCTTTCCTCCCCCTGCCCCCTACCCCCTACCCCCCTGCCTCTCCCTGTGGTGGGTGGACACCCCATCGCCAAAAAAGCCCCCATTGTTTACTATAAACCTTAATCATCGCTAGAATTTAATCATAACAAACAAATTAGGGTGAATCAGGGAGTAAGGGGATGAAAGCAGTTGTAATTCATAGGTATGGCCCAGCTGAAGTGTTGCAGCATGAAGAGGTGGAGCCACCAAAAATTAAACCTCATCAATTATTGGTGAAGGTCTATGCTAGTAGTGTCAATCCCATTGATTGGAAAATCCGTAAAGGAATGTTAAGTTTAATTACCAGTACTAGCTTCCCCATGATTCTGGGATTAGATGTAGCTGGAGAAGTTGTTGAAGTCGGCTCGGAAGTCACCCAGTTTAAGCTAGGAGATGCTATTTACGGTAGCACTGATTTATTTGGCGGTGCATATGCAGAATATGCAGCTGTTTCCGAAAAATGGGCAGCACTGAAACCAACCAATATTAGTTATGAAGAAGCTGCGGTTGTACCAGGAAGTGCCATGACGGCGTTACAAGCACTACGTGAGCAAGGTAATATACAATCAGGTCAAGTTGTATTGATTAATGGGGCTGCTGGTGGCGTAGGCAGTTTTGCAGTCCAAATTGCTAAGGCTTTGGGAGCAGAGGTCACGGGAGTTTGTAGTACTAAAAATATAGATTTAGTCACATCTTTGGGTGCATCTCGTGTAATCGACTACACCCAAGAGGATTTTACCTTGGAGCAAGTGCAATATAACATCATCTTCGATGCCGTAGGTAAAAGCTCATTTTGTCAATCCAAAAAAGTTCTGACATCGGAAGGGATTTATATTACCACAGTACCAACTCCAGAAATTGTTTTAGAGATGGCATTAACAGGGTTAGTACCTAGTCAGAAGGCTAAATTACTGTTCAATAATCCCTGTACTCAGGACTTGCTTTATATGAAAGAGTTAATTGAGGAAAATAAAGTACGGGTGATTATTGACCGTACTTATCCTCTAGAAGAACTGGCTGCGGCTCATCTTTATAGTGAAAGTGAACGTGCGGTTGGGAAAATAGCGATTAAAGTCAATTAATTTTAGATTTTGGAATTACCGTTCTTAAGTTTAAAGATGAATTTTTAAACTTTGAATTGTAGAAATTACCTGTTTTGCGACTAAATCAATTTCCTCTAAACTGTTGAAGCGTCCAATCCCAAAGCGGAGAGAAGCATGAGCTAATTTTTCGGAATGTCCTAGTGCTGTGAGTACATGAGAGGGTGTTGTACTTGTTGAGGAACAAGCGGAACCTGAGGAGATAGCCATCACTGCTTGCAATCCTAACAAGAGTGCAGAACCATCAACTCCTTCGACGCTGATATTTAGATTTCCTGCGAGTCTATTTTCAGAATGTCCGTTGAGATGAACACCCTCTAATTTTGATAGTTGTAACCATAATCTTTGTCTAAGTTCGGTGATGCGTTGGTTTTCTGTGATTTGTTCGGTCAAAGCAATTTCGATAGCTTTCCCAAAACCACTAATTTGGGGTGTGTACAAAGTTCCAGAACGCATTCCTCTTTCATGTCCACCTCCATGTTGTTGAGCAGCAATTTTTACCCTGGGATTACGTCTACGGACATATAATGCACCAATGCCTTTCGGTCCGTATACTTTATGAGCGGTGAGAGACATCAAACTAATGTTCATCGCTTCTACATCTAGAGGAATTTTGCCAATTGCCTGTGCGGCATCTGTATGGAAGAGAATTTGGCGATGGCTACAAATTTTGCCGATTCTGATCTAAAGGTTGTAGTACACCGATTTCATTATTAGCCGCCATCACGGATACTAAAATTGTCTCAGGACGTAAAGCTGCTTCTAATTCAGTTAAATCAATTAACCCATCTTTCTGCACTGGTAAAATTGTGATTTCAAAACCAAGGGTTTTTAAGTATTTACAAGGGTCAAGAACCGCCCCATGTTCAGTCGCGACAGTAATAATATGTTGACCTTTTTGACAATAAGCTTCCGCCACACCTTTAATAGCTAAATTATTCGCTTCCGTGGCTCCACTGGTAAAGACAATTTCATCTGGAGTAGCATTAATAGCTGCGGCTAATATTTCCCTAGTTTGTTTAACCGCAGCTTCTGCTTCCCAACCGTAAACATGATTAATGCTAGCTGCATTGCCAAAACTTTCGGTAAAATAGGGAATCATCGCTTCAAGTACCCGCTTATCAACAGGTGTAGTAGCATGACAGTCAAGATAAATAGGGCGATTAGACATAATTTTTGGAGATGCGTGGAACTTTATTTCATCAAACCAGTTTAATCTTTCTAAAGATAAGTTTTTTAAATACGAATTTTTGGAAATTGTGACAATATCATATTTTTCTCAATAAATCTAGTCTATTCTCAATAATCTTGAGAATGTTCTCAATAAGTCTGAGATAATTCTTCATAATTTAACGTAAATAGTTCACTCCAATGATTGATAAGAGGGCTTGACTTTTGTTGTATATTGTGATATTATAATCACTTAGGCACTTCGTGGCTAAAAATCGTCCTTACTGAGCAGACAAAATACCTGCTCCACACTGAGAGCAGTTTCCATGTATTTAAAACAAGTTAATTTTCAAATCAAAACATAACTCATCTACGTCAGCAACCCAGCCCTAAAGGGACTGAGCTTGTAAGAGAAATCAAACAAGCTGTGCTGACCAGACCACTCTAGGCTTAGGTTTAGGGTAGCCGTTATTAGAATGAAGATTACCGTAATAACATATTGATTTTTAATACTTAATTCCACTTGGCGATACCAACTCCATCCACCCATGCATAGGTGCTATACCTTTGGTCACTGATGTAATAATCTCTGGCGGAGCTTCAGAAATCAAAATGCTGGGATAAACAGCAGTACCCCAATCAGGATGCACCAATACACAACAGCGATTTTTAATCACTGGATAATCTAACAAAGCTTTGACCACAGCTGTGTCATCATGGGGAACTTCCCCTGGATGAGATAATAATGGATAACCTGTGCGCGGGTCAATTAAGTCAGTCAAAAAACCGCGATCGCGCAAATTAAAGGCTAAGTCGCAACCAAATCGCATAAACTTTTCCCGTAATCTTTCTTTCTCGGCTTCCACCTGTGCGGTTCTTTCTAACAGTGGATATCGTGATTGCTGTAAAACCACAATTACCCATAAAAACGATTGTTCTTGCCAACCCGGTAATATCTGTTCGCAGTTGGCACAGATATACTGACTGGGGTTATGAATAGAAATTTGCACCGCTTGTCCCGTTTTGCCAACTAAATTCAGGGGACAGTTTTGCTCAGAAATGTAACCAGGGTGAAAGTTCACGGCATTAATTTAGCAAGTTTTTGACTTTAATCCTTTGTTGTAGATGATTGGCCTGAAAACTTCTGAATTATTCGCAACTTTTGCAGTTGAGTTTTAGTTGCAGTTTTGATACATATAAACAATCAATTTAGCTTTAAAGCATTGACTGGCACTTCATCCCAAGTACTGACTGTCCGTAATTGTGCTATCCAACCAGTAGCTTTTTGTATGTCAGTCAAGTTGTTTTTAAACGATTCATGACATTCTTGCGCTTGAGATTCATTACAACAAGCAATGCATGCGTAAATCATCCCAGAGGGGTCAATTTGCTCATTTACCCAAATTATCATAATTCTGTTCTCCCAAACTATTACACAAAAAAGTAATGTGTTTTTTCAGAATACTATTAAATCTCACCCATCGCTAATGGCAAAGTGATCATTTACCTTAACAAATAAGGGGTTCAGAGATGATACGGCTGTTTTTCCATATCTTAAGCCCTAAACCCCATCTTGTTTCATTCATCAGCAACTCTACCACTTCCGAACCAATAAATTTTTTAGCCAAATCTTTTTTTGATTCTGAGAGCGTTAATCGCCAGACGGACGCTTTCTTTCTCATTGTTGTAGAAATGATTGTCTGAGTTGAGCAAGATGTTTAATCCTTGTTCCAGTTGAGCGATCGCATTCACATCAGAAGAGAAGAGATAATTGACTCGCGCTTTCTCCTGAATACTAGTAGCAACTTTTACTAAAACTCTAGAAGCATTACTACGTACAGATGAATCTGGGTCTTTGAGTGCTTTAACAATATGGGGAAGAGTCAACTTAGCATCTGCACCAATACTTCCTAAAGTAGAAATAGCCAAACTTCGCACGGATGGGTCTTGAGAACTGAGAAAACTAGTTATTTTGGGTACAACTGAATTAGCTCTATATCTAATTTTCCTTAAGGCGACTATTGCTAAAGACCTCTGTGATACATCTATATTACTTGGGTCAAGGTTTGATATTAGGTTAGCGGTGATGAGAGATGCTTTGTTATTAATCATAATTAATGCCGAACTAGCATTAATTCTCACCGATAATTCTTGGTCACTGAGAGCGTGAATTAACTTGGGAGCAAAGTTAATCGCGTCAATCACTTCATTTCCAGTGAAAGCCTCTAAATTACGTTCTGCAACAATGCTACCAATGGCTCTAGCCGCACTACTCCGGACTCGCGCATCTGGATATTCAAGATTGTCGATGAGTTGATGTAAACCTTTTTTAGCTGATTGACCACCGATTAAACCCAAGGCTAAAGATGCACCACTACGCACTCGCGGATCTTTATCTCTTAAAGCTATGATTAATCTGGGTACTGCTGCCTCACCCAAATTGCCCAATTCCACCGAAATGTTACTATTGGTCAAAAAATCATTGGTCTTTAAATCTCTAATCAATTTCTCGATTTTATCATCTGTGACGGTTCGCGCCCAACTGACGTTATTAAAAAACAAAGGTGATGTAATCTGCAATAAAACGATGGCCATATAAGGAGCTAAACGGAGTAATCGTGTCTTAGCCCAGAAATTTAGATTGGTGGATTTTATAACAGTCATATAAGGTATATAGTATTTAGGTCTACAGGGATATTTAATCATAAAATAGGCATTAAGGGGAGATGGGGGATGGGGGGATGGGGAGATGGGGAGATGGGGGTATGGTAAAAATTAAATAGGAGCGTTTGATAAAATCGAAAACTATAGCTGATTACTTTTATCACGTCTTTCATAGCGACGACGGTAGAGTAATTCTAACTGTCCGCCATATTCTTGAATCCGAGAAATTTGCTGTATGTATAATCCGCGAAAGGTATTCGCAAAGAAAAGTGTAAAAATAGCAACTACTAATCCTGAAGCTGTAGAGACTAAAGCTTCACTAATTCCTCCGGTAACGGCTCCGGTTTTTTCGTTACCAACATCACCAATATTTAAAGAAGCAAAAGAGGCTATTAATCCCAAAACTGTCCCCAGCAGACCTAATAAGGGAGCAAGACCAATAATTGTCTCAAAAATATTTTGGAAGCGTTTCAATAAAGGAATTTCCCCCTGAGCTTCACTTTCTAACGCTAAACGAAATTCTTCCGGTGTCGCTTCTTCTAATTCTAAAGCCGCTAGAAAAATTCTAGCCATAGGTAAATCAGTATTTTTCTGCAAATACTCTAAAGTACTGACTACATTATTTTGACGGTAAAGCCTAAGTGCCTCTTGTGCCATCCGGTTTTGACGGCGATTTATTTTCAACCAAAATGTGATACGTTCTAAAATCAAAGCTAGTGCTAAAACTGAAAATCCTAGTAGGGCCACATCACCACACCACCAGATTTGAACAGATTACTAATTTCCATGTACTATTTTCTAATTCTCTACATCGTTAGATTAACAAATAGTGGTTTTATTGAAAATAATATTCAAAATTATCTTGTAGTGCAGGTATTTTGGTAAAATCTACTGTGTATACAAGTTTACTGGAAAACTCAACCTAGTTTTATGATCTAATCTGATATTTCAGACCTCTTAACCGAAAAGTATTGAATACCAGTCAGGTTTTTTAAAAATTGCAGCTTATGATACATAATTAAATATCTATTTGTATTAAGCTATCAAGCTGGAAAATTTAGTTTTTAATCGAACAGTAAATATCTAGGAGATAAACTCTATTTTCTGGTTGTTTCCGGAATCCCACAAAAATTTGAGTAATGGTAAGAGTTGAAAGATTTATTATTCAAGGTGGCAATTCAAAATTCAAAATTCAAAATTCAAAAACAAGAAACTCAGATTAGTCCTGATTTCGCTGCAATTGAAACTATATCAGAATTTCCGTGAAATAGTGTCAGTCAATTTTGGATTTTAGATTTATTCTCAGAAGTCAGAATAAATATTCGTTCGTAGTTGCGCTTGTGTGCTGTTAATCTTAAATACAAGTAAGTTTAATCTATTTTACATAAGTTTAGATAGTTATAATTATTCTTGTGCATCTAGTACAGCTTGACGTAAATAACTAACCCACTTCTAATCCATGAAACCCTTACTCTGTATTGATTTTGAATTTTGAATTTTGAATTTTGAATTCCGTTTTGCGGTACTAGTTGCTTTAATAATTGCTTCATTTTATATTTTTAATTATTTAAACCTAAATTTAAAATCTATAGGAATCGCTTTTATCACTGAAAGGGAATCTGTAAATTGTCATTCTGAGCGATTGCAAAGAATCTTGCGAGATTCTTTCCTACGGAACGCTTTGCGAACCCAACCGTCAGAATGACAATTTAGACCTTTATTTTGACTTTCCAAACATCCGCTAAGAGATTCTACCCAGTTTGATGAAAGAAAGTTATTCAACAGATTAGATAAAATTAATTTGGTTAAATTCACTACAGTTTTTAAAATTGGTTAAAGAATCTTTAAATAATCTTTACCGTGAGTTAAAATTCCTAGATTACATATCATATAAAGCCATCGCGGATAAAATTATTACTCCTAGATTTTATTTAAGAAATGTGATATTTTCCTGAGCATAAGCACAGGAAACTTAGGGAAATTTATCTGGGTATGATCAGAATCTATATCCAATCATATAAAAATATTTAATCAATGAGAAATAAAAGGCTTTTTCAAAAAAATACTAGATAGCTATTTTACTGGAAATGCTGGAAACGCTTTATCATTAAGCATTTAGGTATCATACTAATGATAATTATTTCTAATAAAATCAGAGTAAACAAGAGTCTTAGATATAGAAAATAAGGGGTGTCACCCCCCATTTACTAATGAATTCATAGTCGATAAATAGAGGTATATTCAATATCCGTGAATATCTGGAGTTATTTAGTAAAATAAACTTATAATCCAAATTAATTGGCTGATGACATAATTGGCAAATAATAGTATAAATATAGCTATGACTCTAAATAATTAAAGATGAAATAATTCTATGGGATAGATGAAAATTCAGGATAATTTAAATATATTTCCTCATCTATCAGCTAAAAATTTTACAATAAATCATCAGGGGCGAATCATTTAATTAAAGTTAGGAGATTTCCAGAGTCGAAAAGTGTATCTACTGAAAATCACGCTGATAGTCTGGTTCTATCAATTAGATAACCGCACAAAAGGTAACTTTTACCTTTAATTCACTATCCGTGAAAGCTACACCCGATCCATAACCAAACCTGGCTGAGTCCCACTCACATCTAATCACGGGGGGTGAGGGACTGCGTAAAGGATCACAGAACATATGGTAGAGCATAAATAGCCTGAATTTAAAACGGTCTAGTTTTTCATGTTAGGCGAACTTATGTCCAAAACGTCAGGTTAAATGCAGTGCAAACCTTAAGTCAAAGGAGTAGTTCCAAAATGAACCTTTATGATTTGCGTCACCACACAGTTCAACCAAAGAGGAAAGACTACATCAGTCAGTTATACCTCTAAAGGCTATGGGCGATTCCGTTCCATAGATATCTGAAGTTTTTCCCACTCAAACTGCTGTAATTGAACCGTCCGCAGTTTGCAAAACTTAATAAAAACCATAACACCGAAGAAATTGAACTAGATTATTTCATTCAGGACAATTAACACTATGAATCCACACGTTTCTAGCATTAGCGGTAACTTAGACAAGAAAATGCATCCTGAGCAATTTGACCAAGTTGTAGAAGCGATTATTGCTGGGAAGTATTCCTGGGCTTGTGTACTAATGCTACGCTTTGTTGGTTATAATCCCTTGCACTATATTCCCTATCGCACTTATAATCGGCTACTCAAAGAAAATTCCCGTCTAAGTAGAACACACTCACAACATAGTGAAAATATCACAGTCGTTAAACAAGTAGCAGAAAAAACGTCTGATCATCATCTGGCTCCCAGTTGTTTAAGCAAAATTAAAGACCTTGCTTATCTTGATGTGGTCGGTAAACAAAAAGTAGAAGTGTGTAGTAGTAATATCAATCAACAAATGGTCAAGCAAATACCTGAGTCTCAAGCAATCAAATCACCATTAAATTCAGGTAATACTCCAGATATTTCCTTAAAATACCGTGATTTTATTTAAAACTCCCTTGATAGATTCAAGGGAACAGGGTATCGAGCATGGTCACTGCGGATGGTGTGGTATATACTGCTGCACCATGACTTGCTATCTGTAGGTGGGGAACTCAGATTCTTTATTCTCTACCTACAGCCAAATTGGCTTTAAGTAAATTAATACATTGTTGGTAAAAATCTGCCAAACTGGCAAATATACACACAGGAAATTCTATAAATTATAAATATCTCAACTAATTGAGATCAACAACAAGCGGATTGATTGGATGAGTAAAAATCAATCCTAGTCTCTGATGGTGGTACATATCTAACTCATGGCTAAAACCGTCGAAATATCAGGGATTAGGTGATTTCTAAACCCTGATATATAACTGTGGTTGTGATCAAGTTCCAGACTTATGGCTTTTACGCTTCTCTTTCAATTATCGTCATTCTATTTCTCCCAAGCAGAATGATGTCTTCTATATAAATTGGCACTTTATATAGTAACTACTGGAAGCTCAGTCAAGTGGCTTCCAGTTTTTTTATTTTGATCGCATCAAAATCAACAGTCTAGATATTTGCCTGATATATATCCCACCGTAGATATATTTAATACAGCCATCACAATGTATCTAAAGATAGATGTAATTCCATCAGATGCATCTGAAAATAGATGAAATGAATAGAAACTTTCTCATACTAAAGAGAGATGTATAACCAAACCATGTTGAAAATTTTTAGATTTTAAATTTTCTACTCCATCGTCAAACTTAACATTTATAATTCTAACTCTAAATATCGCTTAAATCATGGTTAAAAGTCTTTTAATGTATAGCTTTTAGGTATTTTTTTTACTTCATTCAAGTGCATATCTTCCAGGGAACAGGAAATAGGAAATACTCTTGAGAGTACCTATTTTCTATTCCCTTCTTTGATGAATATGTAAACTCAACGTTAAAAAAAATATGAAGATTTTGTAAATATTCGCTATTTTTATAAAAAGTTTTCACTAAGATATAGAAAAGTTCTAAAATAAGAACACTCCCAAAAATAGATTCACCAAAATCACCATGCTTCAATCACTATGGCAAGATAATTCTACCGAAAAATACATGGTTTAGAAATTGGTATATTTGGATTCAATCTCAATTTTGAATTCAGATTTACTTGGTTATAGTTACTAATGAGTATTCAGAGATTTTTGCTGAGGGTATTTTCAATTACACTGGCTCAATCAAGTATTAAATATTGATCACTTTTTCAGGAAAAATATCTGCCAAAAAGATCAGATTAATCACGATATGCTGATGAAAAAACATTAGCTTTAAACTAATCTAAGAAATAGGTTTACACTCTTACCTGAGGGAATTTTAGATTTTAAATCTTAGATTTTGGATGGAAAATTCAAAATTTATAATTCTTGATTAAATCCCCTATCTTTAGATATGGATTTAATCTAAAATCCAAAATTGTTAGCTAAGAGTAAATGGTTTCAATCCATAATATTGTTGTCACTGGAAAAAATCTTAATTTATTGGGGTTAAGCCTACAGTGTTAGATATTCTAACACAGAATTCATAATGGATATTCATCTGTTGCTATAACTTTGCATCAACGAAACCTGAATATAAACACTCGGAACTGGCAAAAAATATGACACCATATCTCAACCAAAATAAAGCTTTTGAAAATTATAACCCCCAAGAAAGCAAGTTTTTAACACCTTTTCAACACAAAGCCCTAATTAAACACTTGCAAGCTAATTTACAACCAGAATATCGGCGACGCATCGAAATCATGCTGTTAGCTGATATGGGTAAATCTCAAACCCAAATTTGTGAAATATTAGGCTGTTCCCAGGAAATGGCTAGATATTGGATTGGTGTGGCTCAGTCAGGTTTAGCACATAAATGGAATGAAAGACCTATTGGTAGACCAAAAACTGTTAACCACCAATATATTGAACGCTTGAAGGAGTTAGTTAGTCATAGTCCGCGTGAATATGGTTATGCATTTGGTTACTGGACTGCTCAATGGTTAAGTAAACATTTAGCTACAGAATTTAGCATTGAAATTAGCGATCGCCATATCAATCGTTTGCTTAAACAAATGGGACTTTCCACCAAACGTAAAAGTTCCTCAGTTCCTAAAACTGATCAGACTCAAGATAATGGCATTACCATTTGTGATTTGCAATCTAACTCACAACCTAATTTCTCTTGGTCATTCAATTTAATGCAGACCAATAACTAAGAGTTTTTGAGAGGTGTCCAAATGCCATCAGGGTTTTCTCAGCCACAGTTAGCAGAATATCTCACCCCTATTTTTGGTGAGTCGCTATCTAATACAGAACTGGAACAATGTATTAGAGCCATAGAATTTGTGGAACCACCCATAGCCAAACAATTTTGGCAATCCACAATTGCTCAACCCGGAATTTATTTGATTCTCACGGGTAAAGTCAGGTTATTAGATATTTCTAATAACTTAATTACTACCCTTTCACCCGGAGCATCATTTGGTGAGATGACTTTGTTTCCGGAAGCAGATTTTATTCCCTATGTTGCTAGAGCATCTGTCAAGTTAAAGCTGGGTTTTTTGGGACAAGAAATACTGTCAGAATTATTTGGCTTTAGCAGCAGTATCCGGGATTGTCTGCTCACAAGAGCCGAACATTGGAATTTGTTACTATTATGTTGTCAAAATTCCTGATCCCGCAAAATGGCTCAATTGAAGAGATGTTCAAAGCTATCTCTCTATTTGAGCGACAAAATCTCGCTGTCGGTTCCCTAGACAACAAACTCACTCAAAACACTAAACTTTGGTTACTTCATCAAGGACAATTATTGCACTCTCAAGGGCAAATATTAACTCCAGGGAACATTTACATAAATCCTACCCAGGGAAAATGGGAAGCAACACAACCGACTATTGCTTATAGCTTGCCTCATACTGAGTGGCAGACGGCACTTCAACACTGGCCACAATTAGCAGAGTTAACTGAATTTCCACAACCACAGTTAACTCCACCACTACCAACCCGGAATATCATCCCGTTTCGACAGCCGACCAGAGAGGAAGCACCTCGAAAAAAACTCCGTACCTATTTTCCTCGTCCCACCATCAACCCCAGAATTTGGTGGCAAAAACTAACTAAAAGGTATCCGTTTTTTGAACAACAAAGCGCCTCTGATTGTGGTGCAGCTTGTTTAGTAATGATTAGCCGCTATTGGGGTAAAAACTTAAGCGTTAATCGCCTGCGAGAACTAGCCAATGTTAGTCGCAGTGGTGCATCAATGCGGAGTTTAACAGCAGCGGCGGAAGCAGTCGGTTTTGCTACTCGTCCAGTTAAAGCTAGTTTAGATAAATTAGCCCAACAACCTCTACCAGCGATCGCCCATTGGGAAGGCAAACATTATATAGTCGTCTATGAAATTAGCAAAAAACGGGTAATTGTTGCCGACCCAGCCATTGGTCAACGCACTCTAACTCTGACTCAATTCAAAGCTGGTTGGACTGGTTATGCATTATTATTGCAACCTACCACTTAACTCAAAAAAACCCCAGAAGCCAAACACCATTTTGGCAGTTATTTGAGTTAGTCAAACCACATTCTCGCGTACTGTTAGAAGTCATTTGTGGCTTCCGTCTTAATCCAGATATTTGGACTGGTTACACCTTTATTTACCCAACTCTTATTAGACCGAGTTGTAGTGCAAGGTAGTACACTCACCTTAAATGCTGTTGGTGTTGGGTTGCTAATTTTTGGTTTGTTTCGCATAGCTATTAATGGATTACGGCAATATTTGCTGGACCATACTGCCAACCGCATTGGTGTAGCGCTGATGGTTGGTTTTATCAAACATACCTTTCGTTTACCGCTATCTTTCTTTGAATCACGTTATGTGGGGGATATTATCTCTCGTGTCCAAGAAAATCAAAAAATTCAACGCTTTCTAACTGGTGAAGCATTATCTATTTTTTTAGATTTGCTGACCGTGTTTATTTATGTGGGATTGATGTTTTGGTACAGTCCGACCAATGGCATGGCTAACTTTAGCCATTATCCCACCTTTTGTACTTTTAGCCCTAATTGCGACACCTTTTTTACGCCGCATTAATCGCGAAGTTTTTAACGCTTTAGCCAACGAAAATAGTTATCTAATTCAAGCTTTGACAGGTATTTCATCGATTCGCTCAATGGCGATTGAACAAACAGTACGTTGGCATTGGGAAGAACTGCTGAATAATTTAACTAAAAAGACACTTTAGTGGACAAGTAATTGGGAATCAACTGCAAATTTTTAGTGCCACTATTCAATCTTTAGCTAATACTGGATTACTCTGGTTTGGAGCTTGGTTAGTAATTCAAAACCAACTAACAATTGGGCAATTAGTTGCTTTTAATATGTTGTTGGGTAATATTATTCAGCCTTTTCAAAGGTTAATTGTGCTGTGGAATCAATTACAAGAAGTAGTCATTTCTACAGAACGGATTAATGATGTATTAGAAGCAGAACCAGAAGAAGATTTAGAAAATCATCCCCGCCAATTTTTACCCAGATTAACGAGGTAATATTCGTTTTGATAATGTCACATTTCGTTATCATCCCGAAAGCGATATTAACGTCTTAGAAAATCTCAGTTTTGAAATTTTACCAGAGCAAACTGTAGCAGTGGTGGGACGCAGTGGTTCAGGAAAAACCACACTTTCCAAATTGATTTTAGGTTTATATCCCCCGACAGATGGCAAAGTTTTAATTGACCATCAAGATGTGACTAGTATTTCTCTGCAATCGTTGCGATCGCAAATCGGAGTTGTTGACCAAGATACCTTTTTGTTTGGTGGCACAATTCGGGAAAATATTAGTATTGCTCATCCCGAAGCCACCTTAGAAGAAATCATAGAAGCAGCGCAACTAGCAGGAGCAGATGACTTTATTAAAAGAATGCCAATGGGTTATGAAACACAAATAGGGGAAGGTGGAGGAATGTTATCAGGAGGACAACGTCAACGTTTAGCCATCGCCCGTGCTTTATTAGGAAATCCCCGTCTTATTAGTATTAGATGAAGCTACAAGTCATCTTGATTCTGAATCAGAGCGGATTATTCAGACCAATTTGAAAAAAATTCTCCAAGGACGTACCAGTGTGATTATTGCTCATCGTCTTTCTACCGTGCGTCATGCTGACCTAATTTTAGTTTTAGATCTATGGCGTTTTAGTCGAAAGCGGTACTCACGAAGAATTAATCATCAAGAAAGGACATTATTTCTATCTCAACCAACAACAATTAGCACAAACCGCTTGAAAAAGAGGCAGGGGAGCAGGGGGCAGAGGGGCAGGGGGAAAAGAGGACAAGGGGCAGGGGGCAAGGGGAGAAGAGGACAAGGGGCAGGGGGCAAGGGGAGAAGAGGACAAGGGGCAGGGGGCAGGGGGAGAAGAGAATTTAAAATATATTCTCCCCATCACCCCATCACCCCATCACCCCATCTCCGTTTTCCCCCCTGCACCCTGCACCCTGCCCCCCTGCCTCTTCCTCTCCCCCCTGCACCCTGCCCCCCTGCCTCTTCTCCCCCCCTGCACCCTGCACCCTGCCCCCCTGCCTCTTCCTCTCCCCCCTGCACCCTGCACCCTGCCCCCCTGCCTCTTCCACCTCTCCCCCTCCCTTTTAGATATGCCACAATCAATTCAGAACTCATCATCAACTCTCACCCTCTCTCAACAACAATTACCTTTTGTTGAGGACATTAGTACTGTTGTTGAACAGCGGACTAACACATCAGATAACACCCAAGATTGGTTTTACGGTACAGAAGAACTTTTAGATGCTTTACCCAAGATTTGGACACGTTCATTGCTATATTTTTTAATTAGCTTTGCATCTGTGGTTTTACCGTGGACATTATTAGCTAAAGTAGATGAAACAGGTAATGCTTCTGGAAGAATAGAACCCAAAGGAGCTACACAAAAATTAGACAGTGCTGTTAGTGGTAGTGTCATTGCCGTTAATGTTAAAGAAGGTTCAATTGTCAAAACTGGAGAGGTATTATTACAAATAGAATCCAATGTTGTCCAAAACCAATTAGAACAATTACAAACTAGATTAGATGGGTCAATTAGTAGGCGATCGCAATTAGAACTGCTCAAAAATCAACTGCTAATGGCTGTGAATATTCAAGAACAACAAAATCAATCCCAACAATGGGAAAAAATGGCTCAAGTCAAACAGGCAAAACAAACCCTAGAAGCAAAACAAAGTGCATATAATTTACAGAAATGGGAAAAAATATCTCAAGTTGAACAGGCAAAGTTGAACATTAATTCAACTGATACTTCTCATCGATTAGCCATAAATCGATTACAGCGAGATTTTTCGGAAATTGCTCGCTATCGTCAACTTATGGAAATGGGAGCAATTCCCCAAATCAAAGTAGTAGAAATGGAAAAAATAGCCGAAGAAAGTCGAAAATTGGAACAAGAAACTAATGCTAATATTGAACAAGCTAAATTACGTTTTCGAGAACAGTCAAGTAATTATAACTCGATTATGGCTCAAGCTCAATCAGATATTAAATTAGCCAAACTAAGATTACAAGAGGAAGAAAGTAGTTATCAAAGTGTAGTACAATCTGGGAAATTAGCAGTTCTTAAAAGCCAAGAACAGTTAAAAAATATGCAAACACAGATTACGGCTCTACAGTCAGAAATTGCTCAAAACATGAGTCAAATCACAACTTTGAAAATTCAGTTACAGCAGAGAATAGTGCGATCGCCAATTGCGGGTACTATTTTCCAATTACCCGTGAAAAAACCAGGTTCTGTAGTCCAAACAGGACAAATGATTGCTCAAATTGCTCCTTTGAATACTCCTTTAATCTTGAAAGCACAAATGACTAGTCAACAAAGTGGTTTTGTCAAAAAAGGAATGCCAGTAAAAATCAAATTTGATGCCTATCCTTTCCAGGAATACGGAGTATTACCAGGACACGTTAGCTGGATTTCACCTGATTCAACAGTTCGGGAAAATAGTCAAAGTCAAGTAGGTACTTATGAAGTAGAAATTACCCTAGATCAGCCATATATCCAAACCGCTGATAAGCGGATTCCTTTAACACCTGGTCAAACAGCAACAGCAGAGGTGATTATCCGTCAAAGACGAGTCATAGATTTTATTTTAGATCCATTCAAGAAATTGCAAAAAGGTGGTTTAACACTTTAATGGTAGAGGAGGTGGGGAGGTGGGGTGATGGGGGGATGGGGGGATGGGGAGGTGGGGAGAGTTTCTTTTGCGCTTTTGCGTCTACCCTGCGGGAACGTCTTCGACGAAGGCGCGAAACATAAAAATTGCTGTAACTGAACTGTATTGAATTGTGAATAGGTGTATTTTGTATTAATTAGTATGGAATTATTAAAGATTTCAACTAATAGTTTTTAAAACTATCAATAGATAGAGATAATCTAAAAATCATCAGGTAAATATGATATAGAGACAATTTATATTAGAGGACATTTGAAAAGTATTGCACAATACTAATAAACACCCATAATCAAACATCCAACCCCTTTATTATCAGGAAATGGAGGAATTTTCAAACCTCTCAGATAGCAGAAGAGAAGTAGAGATAAAAGTTTTTTAGTAACTTTTTTAACTTGATAAACTTCTCTAGGAACTGCTATATATTGCGTAAAAAATGCTAACTTACCCAGATGACATTGGGTTATTATTCTGCGGAGGAATTGGATTATGTTAACAGTGGTAACTGTTTCTCCTGAAGAAATTATGTATCAAATCAAAATCGCTGGACAAGTACCTAGTTTATTAGAAGCGATTGCTACCCGAAAAATCATTATTGAGGAAGCGAAAAAGCAAGGTCTAAACATTGAGTTAGAAGAATTGCAAAAAGCAGCAGATAACCTACGGTTGAGCAATAAATT
Source organism: uncultured cyanobacterium (assembly GCA_963766435.1). Classification (GTDB taxonomy): domain Bacteria; phylum Cyanobacteriota; class Cyanobacteriia; order Cyanobacteriales; family Nostocaceae; genus CAVXZH01. Next base: position 215,865 of record CAVXZH010000005.1, on the reverse strand, counting down.
ATTAAAAGCAGAAGATACATGGACATGGTTGCAAAAACATCATCTTTCCCTAGATGACTTTGAAGAAATAGCGAATATAAATCTCATTTCCGGGAAATTAGCAAATCATTTGTTCGCAGATAAAGTGGAAGCATATTTTTATGCACATCAAATGGATTACACTGGAGCCGTAACGTATGAAGTTATATTAGATGATGAAGACTTAGCCTTAGAACTTTTTTATGCGCTACAAGAAGGTGAGATAAGTTTTCAAGAAATTGCGCGTCAATATATCCAAAATCCGGAACTGCGTCGCGCTGGAGGATACCAAGGAATTAGACCACGGACTGATTTTCGACCAGAAATAGCCGCAGCAGTATTTGCAGCTACTCCCCCGCAAATACTCAAGCCTATCATTACACCCAGAGGAGCACATATAATTGTAGTGGAGGAAATTGTTAAACCTCAATTAGATGAACCGTTGCGGTTACAAATCATGGGGGAATTTTTTAATACTTGGTTAAAACAACAACTTACCACTGTAGAAATTACAGCTAAGTTAGCCCTGGGGGATCAGTCTTTAGAAACCAAGGATTTACTGTCACAAATTGTTGGTAAATGAAATACTCCACCCTAACCTTTTCCTGGTTAAGAGGCTAGGGAAAGACCTGTCCCCAAACCCCTCTTAGCGTCGGATACAGCTGGTGAATGGGGGGTCAGACCCCCCAAACAAGAAAACTGGTTTAACTAATTCGCGTAATTCCCCGGTCTTCTATAAGCCGGGGATGTAAGCGAGTTAAAAATGAAACGTTCTCAAGATGTTTTTTGGCGTAGTCAAAAGAGTCTGGAGGACAGTTGAGTTTTTAACAATATATATTGTATTAGGTTTTCGGTGTTTCTTGGGATTGTATATATTCCCTGATGATATTTAATGGTGCGCCACCAGATGAGATTATACAATAGGCATCTGTCCAAAAACTAGGATCTTCCTTTTTCCAGTAAAACTGTTTTAGATATTCTTCAAACTCTTTCCTGATAATCCGACTTGATGCGGATTTTAGAGAACTAACCATCTGTGAAATATTATTATCTGGATGTGCGTTAACCAATAAATGTACATGATTTTCTTCTCCATTGAATTCTAGTAATTCACATTTTCTCTTTTCACAAACTCTGCTAAAAACTTCTTGTAATTTATCCAGGATTGCTTTATTTATGACATTTTTGCGATATTTTGTGACAAAAATTATATGAAACTGAATTTTAAAAACAGCATGAGTACCTTTTCTGAGATGATTTTCCATATTGACAACTGAATTATTTTTCTGTTATGATAAGCATATCATAAATAAAATTACCAACAGGGAGGTGATTCTATATGGCGTTACGTAGAGCAACTTTTAGGCTATACCCAACTAGGGCAGTAAATGATAAATTATACTATCATCGCTGGCTTCACAAACAACTCTACAACGCCGCAGTCTACAATAGAATTACTGCTTATAAGCTATCGGGTAAACCTGTCTGTTACATACAACAACAAAATTGTTTACCTGAATTTAAAGACATTTGGACGGAATACAAAGAAGTCAATTCTCAAGCGTTACAAGCTACCTTAAAAAGAGTTGATTTTGCTTTCCAAAGGTTTTTTCAAGGACTATCAAAATATCCTAAATTCAAATCAATTCGTCATTACTCAGGTTGGACATATCCATCTTTTACTGGATGGAAAGTACATAGTACAGGTGACAACGGTTATTTAGAACTAGCCAAAATTGGTCAAATTCAAATGCGTGGTAAAGCTAGGCTTTGGGGAAATCCTAAAACTTTAGACATTGTGTACCGCAATGGTAAATGGTATGCTAGTATCACCTTGGAAGTTGATGAAATTTTGCTGAAAAATAGTCGGCAAACTGATTCAGGAACTATGGCGATTGATTTAGGATGTAATGATGCAATTGCTTGGACTAATGGTGAAGAAAACGGTTTAGTTCCTGCACCAAGATTCTTACGACAAGCCGAACCAAAACTTAAACGGTTAAGTAAAGCTAAACGCCGAAAACGTCTCCTAATTTCAAAAAAAAGATTAAGGCTTCTAGAAGATGGAAAGCAGCCCAAAAAAAGATTAGCAAACTAAATAGAAAAGTTGCTAATCAAAGACAAGACTGGGTACATCAAGAAACTACACGAATTGTATGCGGTAATAGCACGGTCGTTTCTGAAAAACTAGAAGTCAAGAAAATGACATCCAAAGCTAAAAATGGCAAGCGCAAAAAACAAAAATCTGGACTAAACAAGTCAATTCTTGATGTGGGCATGGGGATGATTAAAGATGCACTAAAAGCCAAATTAGATGATGTTGGTGGTGTGTTTATAGAAGTACCTACTCGTCAGGTAAAACCATCTCAAACTTGTCCAAAATGTGGATATCAAGAGCAGAAAAGTTTAGCCGAAAGAATTCATTCTTGCCACCAATGCGGATATACGCAACAACGTGATATTGCCGCAGCAGAAGTAATGTTGCTTTGGAGTCAGAATAAATTGCCGGGGTTTGGAACGAGCCTCGTAGACGTAGATGGTTCTAGCTCTACTTCAAATACTAGTAAGCACAAGCAAACTGGAAGTATGAAGCAACTAGGTCGTGTGAAACGTCAAAAATCTCATTTTACTGATGGGGGTGCAGAAACCCCATCTTCAACGAAGTAAGATGGGGTAGTTCATCTATTAATTTTAATCGCAGATGGATTTACACCTGCTTTATGTGCAACTAAGACACCCACTGCTTCCAAGTAGGAATTTACTGGTATGGATTTTATTCCCAATTCTCTAGAAGTAACTTGAGTAAAAGTTTGATTTTCTGCGACTGTGATGATTTGACATTGCTTCTCGTTTAAGCTTAATAAAGCACTACCACCACAAGCAGTTGCGGGTACAATAATGGCATCAACTTGATCAGACCAAATATCTTCCACGAGAGCATTGGTGAATTCCCTTTCAGTGATAAATTGTGGTGCATCGACTTAATCCCACTAGTACACTTGGTAGAAAAGTATATCCTAATTCTTCTGCTGCCGCACGAGGAGATAAATCCGGGTACGGGGGTGTACTTGCTAATGCTGGGGAATGAGCACAAGGAATTTTCCAGGTTCGCACGATTAAATGACTAATTACTGCTTCTGCTCCCGCAATGGGATCTACTCCTTGACCATGATGATAGTTATCTACTGCTGTCTCATCCATCTGATCAGGAAACCGAGCTACCACTGCGATCGCATTAGCTCCGATTTGATTGATTAAAATATCCGCTGCTCTCAATAAACTATCTGGATTACCGATGGTTCCCCAACTAATACCGGATGGAGAAAGTCGTAATTCTACATTTAAAGGTGCATCAGTAATGATATGTTCGGTCAGCGTCAATCCCAAAGTTGCTCTAGCTGCATCTGCGACTTGTAAATGTCTGAGTCGCAATTCTGGTTCAATTCCTTGGTCTAATATTAACCCAATTTTATTGCTGCGGACAGGACGTAATCCCCAATGTCCGGATGCAAATTGATCTAGTCCATAACCTTCCACATAGAAAGTGTTCTCAAGCGGCCAATATAAACTCGCACCATTCAGGACATTCGGGTGAGTAATCAGGCGATCGCAAACTTGTGAAATAACTTTGGCAACTGGTAATGCATCTCCAGCATAACCCCCAATAGCTGCTCCAATACCAGTGGGAACAATTAAAATAGCAGTGTAGGGACGTTGCATAATCAAATATTGAAATTCAGAGGGAACAGGGAACGGGGAACAGGGAACAGGAAAAACTCATGTTTAAAAACATGAGATTGAAATAAGGGCGCCGTTTTTTTCGTGCTATGCATCTCAAAAAAACATCTTTTTTTTTGACTCAGAGCTTCTAAACTCAGAACTAAAGTTTTAGGGAACAAAGAACAGGACACTTTCTGTTCCCTGTTCCCTGTTCCCTGTTCCCTTTCTTTGTAAATAGAATATTGTAGAGAAATTGTCTGACAAAATCTCTACAAATCAAGATTAATTAGCACCAGATGTAGTGACAACAGCTTCCACCGTAACTTTTTCCTGTTCTGTATCTACAGAAGTAATTGCCCAACGAAGAGGTTCACCCTGTTTTTTGAGTTCTGCCTCAATTGTCTTTTGTAATTCTGTAGGAGTTGCTTGGAAATCAATTTCTGCGGTAATAAAATGAGTAGTCATGGTCAATAAATCCAATTATTTTAAGATTTCTAGAATAACTAAATATAAGCATAAAGGATGAAGAACGAAATTTCAACCTTCACCCTGAATACTTTTATTTAGTTGTACCAAATTGTAACTGATAAACTATATCTTCTTTTTCAGTGACAACTTTTAAATCAGAAAGGGGTTTAGCAACACAAAGTAATACATAACCTTGCTTTTGTAAATCTTGAGCCCACACCCATACCATCAGCTTGGTCTACAGAACCCTCGGTAATTTGACCAGCGCAAGTTGTACAAACACCTGCACCACAAGAAGTTGGCAAATCCAAGCCAGAATCCTGTGCAACTGATAAGATAGTTTGATCCGCAGGGACTTGCAAAGTGTGAATTTTTCCTTGGTGGTTAATTTCGACAGTGTAGGTTTGGGACATATAACAGAGTGCGAAGACGGACAAGTTATATATTTTATCCGATAGGTAGACACACAAGCAAATTTTTTAATTTTTAGTGATACATCTTGACAATTCTGGCATGAATCGAATAAACCTACGTAAGCAGTATCCTATAATACTGAAGTGAGCGAGTAAGACTAACTTTAGCATTTCCAAATTAATCACAGTTCAATTCCTTACTAATTTATCCGAAAATGGATGGTCTAACTAAAACTCTTTTTTCCGCTTCATCTATTCTAACTTGGGCTAACCCAAACTGCTCAATTACGGCGGCATTAGTGATTAAATGTCTACTCAACCGAGCCACATGATACTGACTTTCTGAGCCAGCTAAAGCCATCGGTAATAATAGCTGATCTGCTAAATGTTCATCCACAGGAGCACCAGTATGATGGAATTTCAATAAATCCCCACATACTATCTCTGCAACTTTTTCTGAAGTTAACCGCAATTTACCTAAGCCACTAAAACCAGATAAACTATTTTCATACTCAGCTATTAAAAAAATACCCGCTCCTGGTGCTACCCCTTTTTCTCTTAAAGTTTGTATATATACTTTCAATCCGGCTTTTCGTAACAAATTTTCGGCTCGATTTGCCATTCTTTGGGGAATATGAGCAGGTAATTCTGTCACCACCGCTAATCCTTGTATTCCCTGCAAATCTCCCCGTTCTAGTAAATCAATCCCACTCAGTTCACCATTACCCTTAATCTCAATCTGAACTTCTCCTCCACCTTGAGGATACCAACCCCATGCATTTAATTGTACCTTGACTTCTACACCCATTCGTCGCAACATCGGCACATACACTTGCTCAATATAGAACATGGTGGGGCTAAAAATAACATGAGTTCCACCCCTTAAAATGATTTGGGAATTACCAGAGGCTAAAATTAAAGGTAGAATTATCGTCTGTAAAACTAAAGCAATCGCCCCCGCAGAACCATTTGGCTGGGCTTCTCTGACATCAAAGGTATAATTTCCAGCTTGTACTGGAGTAGTGGGGATGAATTCTAAGATGATAGAACCTAAAGCATCTCCATGTATCTGAGCTTGACAAATCCTGGCCGCAGCCCATACTGAGGTTAAATGTTGTGGTGCTAAACCTGGTTTGGGACGAAGGGCGCGAATGTTAATAATCCGGATAGCAAGGCCTGTAATAGCGGCTAAACTTAGGGATGTACGCAGAATTTGTCCCCCTCCTTCACCGTAGGAACCGTCAATTTCAATCATAGTTAGAGGTTTAGAAATGAATTTTGGGTTTTTCCTACGGTTGAAACAGCTAATTGCAGATCAACTTGGGTACTTTATATTTTAATATAAATTTTGGAATTTAAAGTAATTCGCCTTTACCGTAATGTGATATGGTTCCTATTAGATTATTCTCAATGCGCTGCTAGAAGCGTTTTTGGGGCTACACAGTAGATTGAGGGGGCGATATGTATCCCCCAGCCAATTTTTCACACTTTTTATCTACTGCTGCGAATTTTACAACCGTTTCTATCTGTACTCATCCTGGTTTCAACCTAGTCTGAATGTACATTCAAGAATCAACTTTTGATTAACCAGAGAATAGGGCTGAATTTTCAAAGCTTTTTGAAAAGCTTGGATTGCTTGACTATACTCTCTCAGTGCTGCATAACACAAACCCATCCCATGAAGTGCGCCAAAATGCACGGGATTAATTTGGATTACCATCTGACAATCCTCTAGAGATTTTTGATAATTACCGATGCTGTAATAGAGAAAAGCCCTCCGATTCCAGGCTTCTGCAAAATCCGGTTGTTCTTTAACCAGTTTTGTTAAGACAAATTCAGCATCAGCAATTTCCCCTGCATCCAATAATTTTTGACTATGATCAATTTTCTCTAGTCCATATATTCCCTTTTGCTGGAACCAGATCCGCCAGATTTTTCTGGTAGCTTGTTCGCGGATAGTAGCATCGGGATTTTTCAAGTCTTCAAGTAAGGAATTGATAGATAAAGAATCCATGAATTTAATCAGGGTGAATGTATATTCAGATCAATGTTTGCACCAAATTATCTACTAAATTAGGATTAAAGTCATCATCAAATTCTGCCACGTCAATTACAATTTAGGCAATCTTTGTTATCTTTACTGTATTCGGTAATACGGTTACTACTTGTTTTCAGATGTAAGATAACTAAGGCTTAACCATAAAGATGCTACTCTTTTCAGCAAAAATTGGACTCAGGCATAATATAGTCTCCATATCAGCAATTTATGAAATGTCACGCTAGAGATATCATAGTTTTCATCATCATTTGGCACAATTCCTGATAAAAATTTACTCTTGGTGATTGATAAATACTAGGTGACTAATAATTGATAAAAATATTACAAAATAATAAATCACTATTGGCATCTGATTTGATTTGGGAAATTTTTGATCATGCTCTGTTGACGGTTGAATATCAATCGTGAATGACTACCACTAAAATAATGTATAAATTATCTTTTCATCTCCCCCGTGTTCCTGATTCTCTGCTCTTGGGCTGAATTATCTGAACACACAAATAATGGTTGTGCTGATTTTAATACCGCATCTAACAGTCCTGGAAATCTTGACTCTATATCCTGATGACGCAGTTGATTGATGTGCTGTGTCCCTTCTTTGCGCGTTAAGACTACCCCCGATTCCCGCAAAATTTTAAAGTGGTTGGACATGGTGGATTTGGCAATCGCAAAATCGAATCCGGCACAACACTGCTCTCCTTTGCAGGCTAATAACCGCACAATTTCCAATCGAACTGGGTCCCCTAAAGCGTACAGAACCCCTGCTAAAGTAATGTTTTTCTGGTCGGGATGGTATAAAAATTTCATAATTGCATCTTCTCGAAAAATGGGGTATTATTTTAGTTATTCGATTTTATCGAATAACTGAATTTAGTTAAGAGGACTCATTAACAATAATTATGTCATCCATCACAAATGTCACAGAAGCCACCTTCAAGCAAGAAGTCTTAGAAAGTGATGTTCCAGTTCTAGTAGACTTTTGGGCAACTTGGTGTGAACTTGTCGAATGCTGGCACCAGTGGTAGACGAGGTAGCGGCGGAATATGTCGGACAGGTGAAAGTGGTGAAATTGAACACAGATCAAAATCCTACTGTCGCTAGTCACTATGGAATTCGGAGCATTCCTACATTAATGGTGTTTAAGGGAGGTAGGCAAGTTGATACTGTTGTAGGAGCAGTGCCAAAAAATACCTTAGCCAAAACATTATCACAGTATATTCAAGTTTAGTTAGAAAAGATAGCAAATAAGTATTAATTGTTATCTAGTTAGCTTCGGGAATCTCTGCCAGGAAAAGAAGACAATGGACACTGAAATTGCAAGGTAAATCAGCCCTAGTGAGTGGTTCAACCGCAGGCATTGGTTTTGCGGTTGCCCAAGCACTAGCACAGGAAGGAGCATCAACCATTATCAATGGTCGTTCTCAGGCTAGAAGCCGAATTTTTTCAGAATGTACGACCCACTCTTTAATTCAACGCTTTGCTACTAATGAAGAAGTGGCATCTTTAGTGGTATATCTTTCTAGTCCTCTGGCTTCAGCCACTACAGGTGCAGCTTTGCGTGTAGATGGTGGTGTAGTCCGAGCCATCGTTTAATCCCATAATCCCATTTTTTTGACTAGAACTTTCTTCTAGTGGGATACCTTAATAAAAAGTACTGCTTTAAAATCACAAATCCAAACACAGGAGCATCTCATGAGTACAATTACTCAAATACAAGCTTTAGACGTACCCAACGCCATACTTCAACGTCGTTCTATCAAAACTTTTAAATCAGACCCTATAGACCCACAATTATTGAAACAGTTGGTAGAGCTAACCGTAGCTGCACCCAGTAGTTTTAATATGCAAGGTTGGCGAATTATTCTGGTTCAAGATGAAGCACAAAAGGCAGCTTTAACCGCAGCATCTTGGAATCAAAAGCAAATTCTACAAGCACCTGTCACCTTTGTTTTTGCGGCTGACCCCACCGTAGGTGAACAAGATTTAACCCCAATTTTAGAAAAGGGATTGGAAACTGGTGCTTGGAATGAGGGTACAGTTAACTATTTTAGAAGTTCTATTCCCCAATTCCAAGCTGGATTAGGAGACAAACGACGGGAATATGCGATTAAAGATGCCATTATTGCTGCTACTCATTTGGTTTTAGCAGCAGAAAGCTTGGGATTATCCACCTGCTTTATGAATGGTTGGGTGGAAGACCAAGTAAAAGCTGTGATTGGTGCTGAAAATAATCCAGATTTAGCGATCGCGGTTTTAGTCCCCGTTGGCTATGCAGCAGAACCAAGATTGAATCCTGGTCGCTTACCTCTTTCCTACAATGTTTCTGTAGATAGATTAGATAATCCTTATTATGTATAAGAGATAGGGGAATGGGGTGATGGGGAGGTGGGGAGGTGGGGTGATGAACGAAATTTCATTCCCTGCTTCCGACATCAGAACCATATCCGAATATCCAACATCCGAGAAAAATCATGATTGAACTTTACTATTGGACAACTCCCAACGGACATAAAATCACTATCTTCTTGGAAGAAGTGGAAATACCATATACAATCATTCCTGTCAATATTGGTGCTGGAGATCAATTCAAGCCGGAATTTTTACAGATTGCTCCTAATAACCGCATTCCCGCAATTGTTGATCAAACACCTACAACCGGGGGGGAACCAATTTCTGTATTTGAATCTGGGGCAATTTTGCTGTATTTAGCCGAAAAAACCGGGCAATTAATCCCTCATGACTTGCGTGGACGAGTAGAAGTCCTGCAATGGCTATTTTGGCAAATGGGAGGATTGGGCCAATGGCAGGGCAAAATCATCACTTTAGTCAATATGCTCCCGAAAAGATTGAATATGCTATTAACCGCTATGTCAATGAAACCGGACGTCTATATGCAGTACTAAATCAGCGATTAGCAGATCGAGAATTTGTGGCAGGGGATTATTCCATAGCAGATATCGCCATTTATCCTTGGATTGTACCTTATCAACGCCAAAGTCAAAATTTAGAAAACTTCCCACATCTAAAGCGGTGGTTTGAAATAATTCAAGCCCGTCCAGCCACAATTCGCGCTTATGAAAAAGCGGAATCTTTTAAAAATCAAACCGTGGATTTGGAAAAATCACGGGAATTATTATTCAATCAATCAGCAAATACTGTTGGCAGGTAGTGTGTTATTTCGTAGCACTACAAATCAAACTAAATTCATGCTACGTGGAGCAGGCATCTTGCCTGCTATTGAGTCCAGGCGGCAATAGAGGTTATCTATGAGTAAGGATAAGGATATCGTAGATAACCAGCAAATTTCATTGGGGCTGTTAGGTGTGGCTGCTTTCATGGTCGGAAGTTTAGCTATTGCTTGTCTCTCTCTTTGGTTAGTAAAACAAAAGTTAAATTTGAGATATGAAACTTCCAATTAATGATATTGAATTATTTTACGAAATCAAAGGAACTGGTGAGCCTTTATTATTAATTTCTGGTTTATCTAACAATCATTCAAGTTGGTCATTACTGCTACCATCACTTACCCAGGAATATCAGGTCATTTATTTAGATAATCGGGGTGCAGGACAAACTTCTGCTCCTGATTATCCTTATACTATTCAGCAGATGGCTAATGATGCAGCCCAACTGCTAGAAAAAATTGGTATTGATAAAGTACATATAGTTGGGCATTCCATGGGAGGACAAATTGCTCAAGAATTTGCAATCGCATATCCAGAAAAAACTTTAAGTTTGATATTACTGTCTACTTGGTCACAAGGTGATACGCACTTCCATCATGTAATTGAAAGTTGGGGTGATATTTATGGCAAAGTAGAGATGGAACTTTATTATAAAATAGTACTACCTTGGATATTTAGCCATAATTTTTATGCGATGCCGAAAGTGATAAATCAGTTAATTGCATGGGGAATCAATTATCCCTGGCAACCCACAATTCATGGAGTTTATCATCAAAGTCGTGCTATTCTCAACAATAACACTAGAGAACGCCTAGTAAATATTCATTGTCCAACTTTGGTTTGGGTTTGTCAACAGGATATTCTCACTCCAGTAACATTCTCTGAACAACTAGCACAAGGCATTCCCAATGCTAAACTTTCCGTTTTTGAAGGTGGAAGTCATGGATGTTTAATTGAGTTACCTGATGTGGTAAGTTCAGTTATACTTGATTTTTTAGGAAATTTAAGCAAATGAAATATTTCATCGTCCATGCTCACGCTGAACCGCAAAGTTTTAATAGTGCATTAACATATCAAGCTCAAGAAGTCCTCACAGCCGCAGGACATGAGGTAATCGTTTCCGACCTCTACGCGATGCAGTTCGATCCAGTCAGTGACCGACGCAATTTTACTAGTCAAAAAGACCCCGATTACTTCAAACAGCAAGTAGAAGAAAAATATGCCAGTGAAATTGATGGTTTTGCCTTAGATATTCAAGCTGAATTAGAAAAACTGGATTGGTGTGATGTGCTAATTTTCCAATTTCCACTTTGGTGGTTTGGACTACCAGCAATTCTGAAAGGATGGGTAGATAAAGTTTTTGTAATGGGTCGTGTTTACGGTGGTGGTAAATGGTACGATAATGGGGCTTTTCAAGGTAAAAAAGCCATGTTATCTCTGACTACAGGTGCGTTCAATAACAATGTATAATGAAATCGGCATAAATGGCGATATTCATACAATTCTTTATCCGATTAATCATGGTATCTTCCGCTTTGTCGGATTTGATGTTATATCACCTTTTATTGTTTGGAGTGCTAGTCGAATTAGTGATGAACGTCGTCAGGGTTATTTGCAGGAATATGCACAGCGATTATTGACGATTAATCAAATTCCGGCGATTGCTTATCCGGCTTTGGCAGATTTTGATGAAAATTTTCAACTCAAGTCCACTAATTTTCAAGAAACCTGAATTATTACACAAACTTTACTCTCAATTTCCTGGTTTTAAGGGAATTGTAATCACAAATTCTGTAAGTTGATTGGGAGCAGAAATACAATTTAATTGACCATGATGCTTTTGGGTAATAATTTGATAACTAGTAAATAAACCCAACCCAGTTCCTTTACCTATCTTTTTAGTAGTAAAGAAAGGGTCAAACAATTTTTTCTGTATATTTTCGGGGATATCAGGTCCATTATTAGCAATTGTAATAGTTACTTGTTGGTCAGTTGTCAGTTCAGTTTGAATAAAAATTTGGGGGTGTTCAATTGTCTGATGATTGACAATTGACTCTTCTAAAGCATCAATGGCATTAATCAGAATATTCATAAATACCTGATTGAGTTGTCCAGCATAGCATTCTACTGGTGGTAAAGCGCTATATTTTTTGATAATAGCAATTTTTGGAGGTTTAGTTTGAGATTGAAGACGATTTTCTAGAATCAATAATGTGCTATCAATACCTTCATGAATATTTACTTCCTTCATATCTGACTCATCTAAGCGGGAGAAGTTTCGCAGAGATTGCACAATTTGTTTAATTCTATCAGCACCAACTTGCATTGAATTTAGCAACCTTGGTAAATCTTGGGTCAAAAAATCTAGTTCAATAATTTCTGTTTCTTCTTGAATTTCTGTAGCTGGATTAGGATAATGTTGTTGATAAAGTTTTAGCAATTTAAATATATCTTGAATATAGTCCTGAGCCGGAATAATATTACTATAAATAAAGCTGATTGGATTGTTGATTTCATGAGCGATTCCCGCAACTAAATGACCTAAACTAGACATTTTTTCGGTTTGAATTAACTGAGTTTGGGTTTGTTGTAATTCTTGTAAAGTTTTCTCTAGTTCTTGAGCTTGTTTTTGGAGTGTTTTATGTTGTTGACTGAGCAATATAACTTGGGTTTTTGCCTTTTCCGATAATCGTATTTGTCGCCAAGCAATCACTGAACCAATTAATAATAATATGGTTAAGATAGTAGCCAGTAAATTCAGATACCCTAATTGGGATTCTATGTTTTCGGGAGGTATAACTAAAGCTATTGACCAATTTACCTGATGGAGAGGAGCAATAGCAACATATTTTTGAGTGCCATCAATGGGAACAAGTTCAATTCCTTGGTGTTTATTCACCATCTGCAAAGCAATCGCTGCTAACTGTGAATCAGTTGAGTTCAAAAAAGTGGGAGCAGGTTGATCAGTAGTTGACATCAAAGCAGCATTAGGATGAATAATTGCTTGTCCTTGGGAGTTGAGTGCAAAAGCATAACTATTTTTGCCGTAGTGTAATTTATTAACTACCTCTTGCAGACGAGTGAGGGAGAGAATGCCACTAAATACCCCAATCGGTGGCTCAGAAGTACGATCATTCGCTCTAATTGGTGCGGAAATTGCGATTAAAGAAATTCCCTGAATCCGACTAGTAAAGGGGTCAGAAATATTGAAATTCCCTGCTAATGCATTTTGAATAAATCTCCTATCTTTATTATTTGTCTTACCCTGACCAGTTCTGGTATTATAAAAACTGCCATTACGATACATGATGGACAGAAAATCAAATTCATTAATTCGCTTTACTTCAGATTGTAAATATGGTTCCATTAATGACCAATTTAGAGAACGAACTTTATCTGTATTGGCAATAGTTTGGATTTCGGAAGAACGAGTTATTAACCATTGATCTATATTGTCAGTTCCTTTACGAACTTGCAGCAAGGCTTTTTCCTCAAGTTCCTCTAGAATCAAACTCCGGACTACTTGGTAACTAGTAATACCAACGACACCCGTTAAAGATGTAGCTATAACTACAATTGAAGCCGCAGTCCAATTATGAATAGATCCAGGATAAGCCCTGGCTAAACCATGCATTTTTTTATGCAATATATATTGGCGAATTTTCAGCCATCTAGAGATTTTCGAGGGTTGATTTAGCATGATTGGAACCTAATATAGCAAGGAGTCAGGAATCAGGGTGGAGCGGGCATCTTGCCCGCCATTGAGGTCAGGCAGGCAAGATGCCTGCGACCCGACTAAAAATAGTGAACTATTTTGCTGAAATTTTATACAGAATTAACACACTAGTAAAAGCCTCTCGCTGTATATTACAAGACTTTTAAACTTTTTCCTTGTTCCTTGCTACCTTGATAAAGGGGAATAGTAATCAAAAATTCAGTCCCCTGACCAAAAGTAGAAATGCAATTTAATTTACCCTGATGTTTTTGAGTAATAATCTGGTAACTGATAGACAAACCTAATCCTGTTCCTTTACCAACGGTTTTGGTGGTGAAAAAAGGTTCAAATATTTGCTTTTGAATATTTTCAGGAATACCAGAACCATTATCAGCAATCCTAATGATTATATATTGATCATCGGTGAGTTGGGTTTGAATGTGAATCTGGGGTTGCTGAGTTGGGGATGTTTCCAAAGCATCAATAGCATTGGCAATAATATTCATAAATACCTGATTGAGTTGTCCTGGATAACATTCTACTAGAGGTAGATTACCGTATTCTTTAATGATATCAATAACAGCAGAATTACTGCTATTTTTGAAACGACTACCCAGAATCATTAGTGTATTATCAATACCTTCATGAATATTGACTGCTTTAAATTCAGCTTCATCTAAACGGGAAAAATTTCGCAGAGATAAGACAATATCTCTAATTCTATTAGCACCAACTTCCATCGAAGTCAATAATTTGGGTAAATCTGCTATGACAAAATTTAAATCTATCGCTTCAATTTCTGCTATAATCTCTAGATTCGGCTGAGGATAGTGCTGTTGATAAAGTTGTAATAGTCTAATTAAATTATCAATATATTCATGAGCAGGGGTGAGATTACCATAAATAAAACTAATGGGGTTATTGATTTCATGAGCTACACCAGCTACTAATTGTCCTAAACTAGACATTTTTTCACTTTGGATTAATTGACTAGCTAAAATTTGGGCTTCTTGACGCAATTTTGCTTCTGATTCTCGTAACATTTCCTCCACTTGTTTACGTTGAGTGATATCGTGGAGGATGACTAAAAATTCAGGAAATTCTTGTTGGTATCGTTCCGAAATAGAAACTTCCAAAGTTTTAATTTCCTGGTGATTAAGTATTTTGTGTTCACTGATTTTTAACCATTCTTGTGGATATTCAGGTAATTCAGGGAGCCATTTTTGTAGAAGCTCTCCTAATAACTGTGATTGGTCAATACCAAAGAAATATTGAGTTGCAGGGTTCGTTTGACGAATCAAACCTTGTTCATCCACTACGACAATACCATCTTGAGCAATGTTAAATAACTGTTCAGCTGATTCTCTGGCTTCTTGTAGTGCTACTATTTGCGGTAAACTTGTCCAACAGGCGATCGCCACGCCAAAAGATGCTACAATCATGAGTAGCACTACCACGAGATTTTTACTAGTCATAATCGGGTTCAGATGTAATTGCCAAACAAAAAAACAACCGATTAAAACAGCACTACATAATAGTAGAATCAGCATTCCCACATTTAACATTAATGAGTTTTTCACTACAGTATACCGTTGTGATTGATATAGCCTGTTCCACCAATTAGGACGGAAAATAGGTAGAGGTAGATAACGGACTACAGCATCAATTGCTAAGACACCAAAGGGAGCTAATAAGCCAATCAGAAAATCTTGCCAACCCCAAGCATAGCCACCCACGATTAAGATGACACATTCACATAGAAATATACCTAAGCTAATTTTTCCACCAAAAACTTCAGGTTTATGTCTTTGTCTCCACAATCCTAAATGCATTAACATAAATGATATAAACCACCCCGCACTCCCAATCACGACAATATGAGATACATCTCCCCACACCAAATAAACTAAACACAGGAAAAAACTCAAAACCAAACCAGAACCAAAAACTCCACGAGATGAAACTAGGGAAAAAACTGGTGCGAGATGTTTGTCTACAGCCAACTGATAAATAATTCGGGGACAATTAGATAATGATGTCGCAGAACCGACCAGACAACAACCAGTCAGTAAAAAAGTGGTGACTATCGAGGCAAATTGCCCCCAAAATGGTGTGGAAGCTACAGCAAAATTCAAAAAAGTATTATCCTCTAAACCCTCAATCGTAGCTAAACGCATAATCACCCAGGAACCACCAATAAACACTAGTGGCATAAACCAAGTAGTAATACCAAAAAACTTTAAAGTTTTTTGAGGATTATGACTATCAGCTACAAAAGATGAACTAGTTTCACAACCATAAGCTGCATAAGTAACAAAATAAAACCACTTAGCCCAATCGACAAAATTGAAAGCTGACCAACTATTGGGGAAAAAACCAGGACTATCATCAGCAAAAGCTAAATATCCTAGTCCTTGACCACAGAAAGCTAACAGGATCAGAAAAGATGGTATAGCAAAAAATAGATGTAAGATACTTAAGGCGCGAGTCCCGCTAAACGCTACGACAAAGGGTAGTAAGGTAAAACTAATTTTTAATAGTAATTGTGGACAGGTAATACCTAACACATTCAAATTATTATTAATAATGTCTGTGAGAATAACGCTATTGAGTATTATAAATGAAATCCAAGCCAAGAAATATCCAATTGCTCCATAGCGAGAAATGAGGGGATACTTTTGCCAGAGTCGAGATGTATAGTTAGGAGTGCCTCCTGATACATCAATTAAATGGGCACCCAGACGCTTAACTTGGTAGTTTAGTAACATTCCTACCATCGCAGCTGGAACCCAAACGAAAATCGCTTGTTCTCCCAAAGCTGCATGAATACTGGGGACAATAGAAGTCCAGCTGAGATGACCTGTAAGACCAAAACCCAATGTTTCCCAAGCACTTATGGTTCTTGGTAATTGTTGGTATGAAGATTGCTTTAGAACTCTATTGGGGGAAGAAGACATTCGGATTGATTTTAGATAGGTTAGTTTGTTCTATTATTTAAGTTTCCCAATTTATTCAATTAAGTCAAATACTGAGTTATATTGGTGGTACTCTAAACAAGTAGACTCACACAAATATTAACCAGCATGGATGGCAAATTTATTGTTTTTGAAGGGGTTGAAGGTTGTGGGAAAACTACTCAGATGGAACTTTGTTGTCAATGGTTACAAAGTTTAAACATTTGTGTACTCGTAACTCGTGAACCAGGAGGTACAGATTTGGGTTTGCATTTGCGGCGTTTATTATTGGAAAAATCAGCCCAAAGACCTATTGCGGAAATCACAGAATTACTATTATATGCTGCTGATAGATCCGAGCATGTCGAGCGAGAACTCAAGCCTAATCTAGCTACAGGAAAATTTATTCTTTGCGATCGCTATACTGACTCTACCATTGCTTATCAGGGTTATGGTAGAGGATTGAGTATGAGTATAATTAATCAACTCAATCATATGGCTACAGGTGGTTTAACTAGTGACTTAACTATCTGGTTAGATGTAGATGTAGAAGTAGGATTAGCCAGGAAGCGGGGAAGTGAAGCTATTTTAGACCGCATTGAGCAAGAAACTATCGCTTTTCACCGTCGAGTCCAACAAGGATATACAGAACTAGCCGCATCTATCCCAGGACAGATTGTTAGGGTAGATGGTAATTTGAGTCCAGAAAATGTCCAACAACAGATTCAGAAAATTTTGGGCGATCGCTTTTTCAATTGAGGCATCTACCTTATAATTAAAACAATTAAAAAATGACTTTTGACTTCTTTGCGCCCATAGTGGGACAAAAGCAAGCTGTAGAATTACTAACCGAAGCCGTCAAACAAAACCGGATCGCACCAGCTTATATGTTTGTCGGGACTGATGGTATAGGTAGAAGTCTAACAGCACGATGCTTTGTGGAATTATTATTTTCTAGTTCTGTCGGACCCTCATCCATTCCCACCTTACAAAATCGTGTCCGTCAAGGGAATCATCCCTCTTTATTGTGGGTACAACCAACATACCAACATCAAGGACAGCGTTTAACAACCGCTGAAGCCGCAGAAAAAGGAGTGAAGCGGAAAGCACCACCGGTGATTCGTCTAGAGCAAATTCGGGAAATTACCGAATTTCTAGGTCGTCCACCCCTGGAAGCTTCGCGAAATGTAGTAGTGTTAGAACAGGCGGAAACAATGGCAGAAGCCGCAGCTAATGCTTTACTAAAAACTTTAGAAGAACCAGGAAAAGCAACTTTAATTTTAATTGCACCTTCTCCCGAAGCTGTCTTACCCACTTTAGTCTCTCGCTGTCAAAAGATTCCTTTTTATCGTTTGGATCTAAATTCTGTCGCTCAGATACTTAAGCAAACAGGTAATGAAGAAATTTTACAACATCCGGCTGTATTGAACTTAGCAGCTGGTAGTCCCGGTCAGGCGATCGCATCTTATCAACAATTACAAACCATTGCGCCCGAATTACTCCAACAGGTAATCAAATTACCGACATCTTACCGTCAAGCTTTGGAGTTAGCGAAGAAAATAGATAAGGATTTAGACACAGAAGCACAACTTTGGTTAGTTGATTATCTCCAGCAATCTTATTGGCAACAATTGCAGGAATCAGATATTATTAGCGAATTGGAAAAAACCCGAAAAAACCTACTTTGTTACGCTCAACCGCGTTTAGTGTGGGAATGTACATTACTAGCATTATTTAAGTTATCACGTAGATAGGTTCGTAGTTGCGCTGGAAGTAATATTGTCATCCTGACCGGAGGGAAGGATCTCACGGGATTATTTACTGTAGCGCAGAATGATAAATTACACCTGATCATAATTTTTCAAACACCCTCTAAGACGCAAAAAAGAAAAGAAGAAAAATTATTGCTTTTTTGTCATTCTGAGCGAGAGGGAAGAATCTTGCGGGATGCTCTTAGCGTTCCCAAATAGAAAACAAGAGTATATGGTGGGGAACCTGCTGATGAACGACCAGATTATGTAATTTTGTAAAGTTTGATTTGGGAGTCGAGGAGGCTTGAAGTGGCAAAAAACACGTTCAGGGTAAGGATTTGGGTATTTGTAAACAAATGTAAAGAAAGGGGTGAATGATGTCGCAGCGAGTATTCGAGAAGCTAAGGAAGCAAGAGCTTGTAAAATGGAGAAAAATTGATTTTTTCACCTTGACTTGTTAGCATTTTTCTGTTAAATTCAAGATAACAGCGATTTAATGGCATTCAAGATTGGAAATCTCAATACTTAGGTTGCGAATAACGCTTTTATCTAAGTAGCTGTGTGCAGCCGTACCTTGAAAACTAAATATGACAAGTGTTTCCAAGGTCTAGGGTTTTTCACTACCTCTTCCCCGCAAGGGGACGGAAACGAACCAGATTTTCCAGAAGTCCACCGACCATGTTCGTCACGTTGTTTTTCACTACCTCTTCCCCGCAAGGGGACGGGTGCGACTATCAGTTGCACGAATTGAGTGAGTACCTCAGAAATACTCCTGGTTAATGTCTGAACCAGTACCCGCCCGAAGGGGCATCACGGGTAACTGTGGTGTTTCAAAGCTAGAGGGTGAAGTGCGCGACCTCAGCGAGTCGTAATGTGGAGAAAGCGCTAGGGTAAAACCAGAAGGGTTAATGAGAATGAACTCTTGACGAGGCACCGTGATGCGGAATTACCGAAAACGACTGACACGGTAAATGGGGCAAAAACACAGAAAACTGTGATGATATTCCGCCCTGTCCTCGGAATATTCAGACACCATAATACCCCCGGTGTATAGAGAGAACCCGACCCGGTTGCAACTCAAACGTGTGATATGAAGTAACCCCAATGAGGTCTACTCACTATTTCCAATGTGATTAGTAGAGATGGAGTAATCCTACTTTAATCCCCCAGTGGGTGTGAGATGCCATAAAAAGCTAAAGTTGCCACGTCGAAAGACAACAGGAATAAATAACTGAGCAAATAGGTCGAATGACCAACTTGAAAGAGTGCTGACGTATGGCGGGTGAGTCCCTTGTTTTCTCTGCAATTAGAAACCGAATCTTTGGGGAAAAGTTAGATGCAATGAAAATTTGTGAACGTAACCCAAGGAAAAACTACCTAAATGGATAAAGCGCTTCGCGCTCAGAAGTGTAGCTTAGGGGACGAACGCCAAAGAACATTAAGGCAATCAGAGGTGGTAGTTGCAATACTATCAATACTATACAGTCTTTCTGGAAATTATTCAGATCTTCTGATGAGCATTGGATTTGCCAAAGCCGGATGCTTGGTAACTTGCTTGTCCGGTTTTTTCGGGGGGAAGGGAGTAGCGATACTCCTACCCTACCCACTAAACTCTGTTTTCTATTACTTCCTAAACCTAATTCTTTCTGTTTGTTTTTCATAACCTCTTCCCCGCTAGGGAAGAATCCCGCGAGATTTTTCCCTGTCGCTCAGAATGACGATTTTGATCTTTATTTTGACTTTTCAAACATCCTCTGAGGTTATGGGGAAGATTTAAGAAGTTTAGTAAAACAATTCGATGAAATTAAACAAAGAGATTTTGTGCTTGAATTCAGATATCCGACAAAAGAAGAACGCAGAAAATAAATCTGAACAAACTTCCCATTTCAGCAGCTATGGCTGTCAAGAAAGTCACTGATGTTTTTGATAAATTGGTTCTTCCGTACCTGTTATGCTAAATTATCAATTTGAAAGAGGGAACAGGGAACAGGGAACGGGGAACAGTGAAGATAGGAATAAGAAAATCAGGGAAAAGAGACTATTATTCCCACTTTTAACCATGATTGATGTTTCTTAATAAAAATTGAAATCCTTACTGGGCAAAGATTTCATGATTTTATTTATTTTCCCTGTTCCCTGTTCCCTGTTCCCTGTTCCCTGTTCCCTGATTAATTAATGATTTAGCATAACAACTACCGAAGACCCGATAAATTAAATGAAAGTGAATTAATTGAAGAAGAATTATCAAAACTCATGGAAAAATTTAAACCGCACAAAAAAAGTGATTAAAATATACATTTTAAGTACACAAAGGCAGGCAAGATACCTGCTCCACACACAAGAGTTTTAAAATTTATGTGTACCTTATTTATCTGCAATATGCTGTAAATCCAGCAGAAAAAAAAGTTATTACATCTAGCAATTAGTTTAAATTAAAAGTAACTCAAAATAATTATATGACTGTCAGCAAATCTAACCCCTATATTTCTCCAGAAGCATACTTAGAATCAGAAAAATCTAGTCCTATTAAACACGAGTATATCCAAGGTCAAATTTATGCAATGGCTGGTGCAAGTGATGCTCATGTAACAATTACTGGTAATTTGCTCACTTTGCTCAGAAATCATATTCGAGGAACAGGGTGTCGTGTTTACGTCGCTGATATGAAAGCGAGAATTGAATCTTTGAATATTTATTATTATCCCGATATTATGGTAACTTGTGATGAACGGGATAGACAGTTTGAATATTTTAAACGCTATCCCAGTTTAATTGTTGAAGTTTTATCTCCAACCACAGAAGCTTTTGATAGAGGGGATAAATTCACTGATTATCAAGAATTAGACACTTTACAAGAATATGTTTTAATCAGTCAAACCCGTCGGAGAATTGATTGTTTTCGTCGCAATGATGAAAATAGATGGGTACTCTATAGTTATAGAAATAATGAAGAAGTCCAATTAACCAGTATAAATTTTTACTGTTTATTAGAAGGTATTTATGAAGATGTATCTTTTGGTTAAGTAAATTAATGAGAATAATACTAACTATGTGATTTTAGGTAAAATAGATGAAACTCACTTACGTTTAAGGTTGAGGGTGCTAAAGCGCAACTACGAACGAATATTTATTTTTTGACCTAGTTAATTATCCTTTTATTGATGTAAAAGAAACTGAAATTATGGCTAAATTAATCACCATAACTTACTCGTTTCCAGAATATCTTAATTATTGTGATTACCAAAACTATACAGATAATAAATATGAATTAGTGAATGGGGAATTAAAAATTATGCCTCCTGCTAGTGGATTTCATGCTTTAATTATTAATTTTATTTATGATTTTTTTAAATCAGAAATTAAGAAAATTCAAAAATCATGGCAAGTGATTCCTGGTACAGTAGGAGTGAGAACTGCTCACAATAAATCCAGGATTCCTGATGTCATGATTTTAGCTGAAGAACAATGTCAAGAAATCCGAAAAATGACATCCGCAGTTTTGGAAACGCCTCCTTTATTAGTAGTAGAAATTGTCAGTCCGGGAAATCCCGATGATGATTATCGTTATAAACGTTCTGAATATGCTGTGATAGAAATTCCTGAATATTGGATTATAGATTCAGAATTAGCAAAGGTTTCGGTATTGTTTTTAGTAAATGGTTTTTATGAGGTGACTGAATTCACAGAAAATGAAGAAATTAAATCATCCCTTTCTCCTAATTTAAAATTAACACCTGATCAGATTTTTTCCGTTTAGGGCTGTACTAGCGATCGCCTCCCAAAATTGATAAAATCATGTC
Organism: uncultured cyanobacterium; assembly: GCA_963766435.1. Taxonomy (GTDB): domain Bacteria; phylum Cyanobacteriota; class Cyanobacteriia; order Cyanobacteriales; family Nostocaceae; genus CAVXZH01. Next base: position 193,782 of record CAVXZH010000005.1, on the reverse strand, counting down.
ACTCCTGAAAAAAATATAATTATGACTACGGAAAATATCACTCAATTACCAATTCCCAGTTTCTTTAATCCCCATCAGGTGGGTGAAGTTTGGCGTGTTTCTTACCAAGAAAGAGCTATTCAAGCCAGAAATTGGGCAAAACAATACCAAATACCACCTGCTGCTGATGATAAAACCCGCATCTGTTTGTTGGCAATAGACGTGCAAAATACTTTTTGTATTTCCGATTTTGAATTATTCGTCGGTGGTCGTTCTGGTAGAGGTGCTATAGATGACAACATAAGACTATGTGAATTCATTTATCGTAATTTACATTTGATTACGGAAATTGTTCCCACTCTGGATACCCACACAGCCACACAAATCTTTCATTCGGTATTTTGGATTAATGATGCTGGGGAATATCCTGCACCCATGACCATGATTTCCTTCACCGAGGTAGAACAGGGTAAATGGAAAGTCAATCCGGATATAGTTTATAGTCTAGGCAAAAATTACGCCGAACTACAATCTTTTGCCCTCCACTATGTCAAACGTCTGAGCGATAATGGTAAATATCCCCTCACCATTTGGCCTTATCATTCTATGTTGGGTGGAATTGGTCATGCTTTAGTCTCAGCTTTTGAGGAAGCTTGTTTTTTTCAGGCGATCGCTCGCAATAGTCAAACTAATATAGAAATTAAAGGTGGTAATCCCCTCACCGAAAACTATTCTGTCTTGCGTCCAGAGGTACTGGATGATGATAATAACCATCCCATCGCGGCAAAAAATACTCGTTTAATCCAAAAATTGCTAGATTTTGATGTCGTGATTATTGGTGGACAAGCTAAAAGTCATTGTGTGGCTTGGACAATTGATGATTTATTAACTTCCATTCTCGCTCAAGACCCCCAACTTGCTCAAAAAGTCTATCTGTTGGAAGATTGCACTTCACCAGTAGTTGTGCCAGGTATAGTGGATTTTACTGATCAGGCCAATGCTACCTTCCAACGCTTTGCTGATGCAGGTATGCATTTAGTTAAATCTACTGAAGCTATAAGAGATTGGCAAGGAATTTCTGCGTGACACTGAAGAATCCCGCGAGATTCTTCCCGATAATAGTCATCCAAGTGGTTCACCCGATTGGGTGAATACGCTTTTAGAAACTAGATATACTCTGAATGCATAAGCTGATTTTATGGATTTTAGTGGTGATAATCACAGTATAATTACTAAGAAGTTCGCTATGATTGTTTTTAATTCCAATATTTTCACTCGTTTATCCAAAGGTTGAAGAGTGGTGGAAACTGTAGATTGTCAACAACAGGTAATTACCCTGCTCTCTAAAATCACTGTTAATTTACCAGGGATGATTTTCCAAATCCGACAACAGCCAGATGGTTCTGAGTCGGTAGTCTATATCAGTCCTGGCTGTTGGGAATTGTGTGAATTAGCACCAGAAGCAGTCCAAGCAGATTTCCACCTTCTACATGGATTAATTTATGAGCAGGATAGATTAACTTTTCGAGCATCTATGGCCATTTCTACATCTGAGATTGTACCTTGGTGCTGGTCTGGTCGCATGATTACCCCAAGTGGTAAACTTAAATGGATTCAAGGTAATTCTCAACTAGAAACACAACCTAACGGCGATATAATTTGGTATGGTTTAATTATAGATATTAGTGAAAGTAAACAAGCTGAAGCAAAATTATCGGCAACCGAATCTCGTTATCAAGCAATTTTAGCTGCTATTCCCGATTTGATGTTTCGGATTAGTCGGGATGGTAAATATCTTGATTTAAAAGAAGATGGAGTAAATCTCATTCTTCCTAAAGCAGAGGTATTAGGGAAAAATTTACATGATTTATTACCTAGCGATGTTGCTGATATCTGTCAAGAGGCGATCGCTAAAACTTTGGATACTGGCATTTTACAAACTTGTGAATATCAGTTATTAACACCTTGGGCGGGAATGCGAGATTATGAAGCTCGGTTGGTAGTAAGTGGTAAAGATGAAGTTTTAGCTATTGTTAGAGATATCACAGAACGGAAACAAGCAGAAATTGCTTTGCAAAATCTAGCCCAAAAGTTCTCTACTGCCTTCAGTTGTAGTCCTGATTCCATGACTATTAGTACACTGGAGGAAGGACGATTTTTAGAGGTTAATGATAGTTTTGTCAGACTTTCTGGTTATCAACGAGAACAAGTGTTAGGTCGGACTGCTTTGGAGTTAAATATTTGGATAGACAAAAGTACTAGACAAATATTATTACAACAATTAAAAACCCAAAAAGTAGTTACTAATTTAGAAATGTCATTTCGCCATCTATCTGGGGAAATAATTATCGTTTTACTTTCCGCAGAAATTATTGATTTAAATGGCATTCCTTGTTTATTAGCTGTACATCGTGATATTACAGAACGGAAGCAGGTAGAAGCACAAATTCGTCTTGCGGCTCAACGCGATCGCATATTAAAAGATACTTTAGTCAGAATTCGGTCTTCCTTGAAAATCGAAGATATTCTCCAAAATACGGTTACAGAAATCAGGCAATTTTTACAAGTAGATAGAGTTTTTGTTAGTCTTAATAATCACAGAGGAACTAAAGCTATTGCTGAATCAGTTAACCCTGAATATCCCTCAGTTTTAGATGGGTCTACCCTGGATCAAACTTATGTGCAAGAATTCAAAACAGCATTAGGAAATCAACATTTGCGAGTGGTGGAAGATATCACACAAGTACAAATTTCTGCCAAAATCATGCATCTCTATCAACAATTCCAGGTCAAAGCGATTTTGGCTGTACCAATTATTTTAGGTAATGAATTTTTAGGAGCATTGATTGCCAATCAATGTGCTAATAAGCGGATATGGCAACCAATGGAAATAGATTTAGTACAACAAATGTCAGCTCAATTAGCAATCGCGATTCAGCAAAGTCGCATTTACCAGGAACTGGAAATACTTAACAATAATTTAGAACATCAAGTAGAAGAACGTACAAATCAATTACAGCAAAAAATGCAGGAGTTAAAAGAACTCCATCAAGTCAAAGATGTAGTATTACACACAGTTACCCATGATTTACGCACTTCAGTCATGGGTAATCTCATGGTACTCAAGCATTTACTGAATCATAGTAATAGTAAATGTCCAAAATCGAAAATTCCCATTCCCATCTCTCGCTCAATTATTGAACGGATGATTCAAGGTAATGACCGTCAATTAACAATGCTAGACTCATTGCTAGAAATTCATGCTAACGAAAAAGAAGGAATAACGCTGCATCGACAATTAGTAAAATTCAGCAGTTTATTAATGGTAATTCTGACAGAATTACAACCTCTACTGCATCAAAATCAAGCAACTTTAACAAATTTATGCAGCGATGATTTACCATTAGTGATGGTAGATATCAGTCGCTTACAAAAAGTATTAGCAAATTTATTTACTCATAGTTTACAACACAATCCCCCCGGATTGAACTTAACTATTACAGCTAAAGTAGAGGGGGGAATGATTCACACCCAAATTCAAGATCATGGTCTAGTCATGAGCAAATTAGAATGCGAATGCCTTTTTGATTTGCATGTGCGCGACCCCCAAAGTACTTGTTCCACAGGAATTGGCTTAAAAATGTATCTGTGTCGGCAAATAATTCAAGCTCATGGGGGGGAAATTGGTGTGATTAGCAATCATCAAGACGGGTTAAATTTCTGGTTCACCTTACCTTTGGAAAGTTAGATTTTCTCCGTTGGGATAAGTGATGCTGAGAAAATATCTGCTCATTGAAGTGTATTTAAATATAAGATAGTAGTGAGCTTAGTATAAGATCACATAAACACTGACCTAAGTTTAAAGAAAATGGATCAATATCGGAAATTAACAGTCGTAATCACAGGTGCTTCTTCTGGAGTTGGTTTACAAGCAGCAAGAGCTATGGCTCAAAGAGAAAAATGGCATGTAGTTATGGCATGTCGGGATTTAGCAAAAGCAGAAGCTGCTGCTAAAAGTGTGGGAATGTCGGCGGATAAGTATACTATCATGCATCTTGATGTAGCCTCCCTAGAAAGCGTGCGGCAGTTTGTCAGAGACTTTCGCGCTACAGGTAGAAGCTTAGATGCTTTGGTATGTAATGCCGCTATCTATATGCCTTTGATTAAAGAGCCATTGTATAGCCCAGAAGGATTTGAGTTGACTGTGGCTACTAACCACTTGGGACATTTTCTTTTGTGTAACTTATTCCTAGATGATTTGCGAAAATCCTCTTGAACTATCCAGGTTAGTTATTTTAGGAACTGTAACTCACAATCCCAAGGAATTGGGTGGTAAAATTCCCCCACGTCCAGACCTGGGTGAACTTAAAGGCTTTGCGGATGGTTTTAAAGCGCCCGTATCAATGATTGACGGGAAAAAGTTTGAACCTGTCAAAGCTTATAAAGATAGCAAAGTTTGTAATGTGTTAACTATGCGGGAACTGCATCGCCGTTATCATCAGTCCACAGGCATAACTTTTAGTTCTCTCTATCCCGGATGTGTGGCTACAACCGCTCTATTCCGTAATCACTATCCTCTGTTTCAAAAACTCTTCCCACTTTTCCAAAAGTATATCACTGGAGGATTTATTTCTGAGGAATTATCTGGTGACAGAGTTGCAGAAGTGGTAGCTGATCCTGAATATGGTCAATCTGGAATTTATTGGAGTTGGGGAAATAGACAAAAGAAAGATCGTAAATCTTTTGTTCAGCAGGTTTCTCCCGAAGCCAGTGATAATGAAAAAGCCCAACGGATGTGGGATTTAAGTGCTAAGTTAGTTGGTATTTCCTAACTAATCAGCGCCGGAAATAGGGAATAGTCTTGGCTGTTCCCTATTCAATACTGTTAATTAGTACTAAAGCAATAAGTATTTAATTTATTTATCAGGACACATTATAACATCATTCTCTATTTTACAAGGCTTTAAACCGTTTTGAAGACGCAACTGGTTTATAAATTTTGTTGTTGATTGTGTACTTTTTTTTAAGCTTTGTATAGCCTGATCATATTCTTTAATTCTTTGCTGATATTGTTCTCTGATTATTTGATTCTTTTTCTCTATCTATTTTAGCTTGTTCTTCTTGTCTAGAACATTCATACCATTGAGAATTAATTAGCATCACAATATTTACTACAGATAATACAGATACTATAATTAGTAAATAAATTGTCAGATAACTAACTCGATTCATGGACACTTCCTAATTGTATGTGTATTTTTTATCTGCAATTCAACCATGTATTTGCATACCAATTTTATTTGTTTCTCATTGCAGGTAGGCAAAATGCCTGCCTGCATACGTATCAAAGAAACTATAACTTACCAGTAAATACTCGTTCGGCTGCTGTCATATAAACCCGTTGGTCAATTTCTGACCATTCAATTTCCAATCGCTGACCAGGTAATTCTATCGTAGCTAGGCGATCGCATTTCTCGGTTAACACCCCAGCGACCAAAACCGCACAAGCACCAGTTCCACAAGCTAAAGTAATTCCTGCACCCCTTTCCCAAACTCTCATTTTTAGATAATCCCGACTTACCACTTGAATAAATTCTGTGTTAATCCGTTGGGGAAAAACTGGGTGATGTTCAAACTGTCGTACCGATTTTTTCTAAGTCAATCGCGGTGATGTCATCCACAAAAGTAATGCAGTGAGGATTTCCCATACTCACACAAGTCACATCCCAATTTTGTCCTGCTACTTCTAAAGACTGGTTAATAACTTTGCTGTTAGCATCTGCTAAAGTCGTGGGAATTTCCCCAGCTAGTAACCGTGGTAAACCCATATCCACTCTAATTTGACCATCCAGCATTAATTGGGGGGTGATGATCCCCGCTAAAGTATGAATGCGATAATGGTCTTTCTGACGGGATATTCCTTCTAAATCAGCTAGAAATCCAGCTAAACAGCGAATACCGTTACCACACATTTCTGGTTCTGAACCATCGGAATTAAAAATCCGCATACTATAATCTGCATCATTTTCTCCCGGTAGAGCAAAAATTACACCATCTGCACCAATCCCAAAATGGCGATCGCATAACTGAATAGCTTGTTCTGGTGTCAGTCTAGGCACAGACGAAGCCCGATTATCAATCAGGATGAAATCATTACCTAGTCCATGATACTTAGTAAATTCGATTGCCATTTTGCCTCAAATGAATTATAAGAATGGAATACTCATTCAACATTTCCTATTGTGCATTCAGATGCTAGTAAAATGACAGGAATTGAATTCGATACCTCCCTCCCTAGTATTCGTCAAGTCCAAAACCTGATTAAACAAGCTACACCTGTAGAGATTAAACTGCTAACAGGGGATTTGCTGCTTGGTCGAGTTTTCTGGCAAGACCCACAATGTATGTGCATTATGGATGAGAATAGCCAGCAAACAACAATTTGGAAACAAGCGATCGCCTATATAAAGCCGAAGAGTTAATCTTGAAGACAAGTGGAGCAGGCCGGAAAGCCTGCTATTCAAGCCAGGGCAGGCTTTCCGGCCTGCTCCACGGATTTAGCATGAAATTAGTTTGATTTGTAGGGCTGCTGAAATAAAATACTAGATGGCTTGTATATCCTGGATTAATAAACCTTTGCTTCCAAAGATTTTAGTAACTCAGTATTCACACCGGATTCACGAGTCAAAGAAATTTTACCAGTACGAGCGATTTCCCTGAGCCCAAATTTTTGTAGCACTTGGACAATTGCTACCATTTTACCAGGATCACCCACAACTTCTAAAGTGAGAGAATCTTCCGCCACATCCACAACTCGCGCTCGAAAAATCTGAGATAATTCAATCACTTCAGAACGATTGCTGTAGTAGCATTCACTTTTAAAAGCATCAATTCCCTCTCTACACAAGGAGTTTCCGTAATATCCTGTACCTTGAGGACATTAACTAACTTGTATAGTTGCTTGGTAAGTTGTTCAATTACGCGATCGTCACCAGGTACAACCATTGTAATTCGGGAAACTCCACCTTGTTCGGCAGGTCCACCGCAAGACTTTCAATATTAAAACCCCGACGAGCAAATAAACTAGCAATACGGGAAAGAACCCCCGCTTCATCTTCTACAAGTACTGAAAGAGTATGTTTCATATAATATTTCTGCGTCTTCAGCAATAGAGAGTATCAACCTCTGGCTATAGACGTACTACCACACTTGATTATCGGTTTGAATTTTATTGTAAACTTAAAAGTCACTCTCTTGAGTTTCCAGAAACCAGAATTCTGTCAATCCAATCTAAAATAATCTGATTTACTTGTGCTGGTGATTCATCATGGGGGCAATGTCCCACTTCCTCTAAATTCAGCAATTCCAATTTTTCATTGTATGAGGCAAATCGTCCAGCTAAACCAGGGGGCACAAATCTATCTTTTTGCCCCCAAATTAACAGCATCGGGATAGTTAAATTAGGTAATAATATTCTTGACACTAGGGCTAAAGTTAATCCCTATAGCGGCTTTGAAGAGGGCTTAAAAGCACGAGCAGACCCCCTATCCTGGGTGGTCCGGCTAAAATATCGATGAGTTCATCAGTAACAGCTTCTGGATTAGCATAGGCTAAACCAGCCCAACGCCGCAAAACATCAGGACGACGGACAAAATGAAACAGTGGTTCTAGGATCAACCGAGAAGCCACAAGATTTTTAATTGTGGTGACAATAGGTTGTAAAAAGACGGGAATCGCTTCTTGTTCTAAAGAGGGGTCGGGTAAACTCATCATCACTATCCCCTCTACCATTTGGGGATAAGTCGCTGCGGCGGTCAAGGAGATTAATGAACCATTAGAGTTACCCACTAATATGACTGGTTCCCCAATAAAAGTTTGCCAAAAGTCATAAACTTGCTCTGTCCATAGTTGGATGCTGTAATTAGCTGGGGCTTTTGTAGAAGCACCAAAACCTAGCATATCCAAGGCATAAACTGTATGATATTGACCTAGTACTTCTATATTATGCCGCCAATGCCCAATGGAAGCACCAAATCCGTGCAATAAGATCAGTGGCTTGGTTTGTAAGTTGATTTCAGGAGGACGAACATAAGTATAACGAGTTTGCCAACCTCGCCAAACCCAGTCTCTTTGATTTCCTACCCGTTCCTGCCAATTTACTGCTGTACTCAAATTTGCTCCTATGAGTGTTATAATGAACTGTATAGGCCTCTAATAGTCATAATCTGCCACTTTTTTACGTAAACTTTTATATAGAATAGTAGTAAATATAACCCAAAAAGGCTATAATTAGAGAAATAGAATTTTGGTAATTAATATATGTAAACAATGTTCCTCATGGTTGAGACATACCCTCTAATCTTACCTTTAGCATATTGACAAACAATTGTCACAATAGTTAGTATTACCCGAACAGCGTCATTCAGATAAACTATTGACGAAATTTTCCCCATATGTGGGTAAAGTTTCAAATATAATGATGCAACTACTCTATGGATTAGTTACCCTAGAATTATAGACTCAATATTTTAGTTTGAGTGATTTTCATCCTAAACCAATCCAGTCCAAGCCAAATTCTTAAGTAAAGAGCTGCCAAAAATCATAATGCCTGTGATTGAGAAAAAAAGAACTCGCGATCTGCCCCAAATTAACGAACGGATTCGCTTCCCGAAAATTCGGGTCATTGACACTGATGGTGCCCAGCTAGGAATCATGCCTCCCCAAGAAGCAATACAACTGGCTGAAGAAAAGGAACTAGACCTAGTGCTACTCAGTGACAAAGCTGACCCGCCGGTCTGTCGAATTATGGACTATGGGAAATATAAGTTTGAGCAGGAGAAAAAGGCGCGGGAAGCCCGGAAAAAGCAGCACACGGCCGATGTCAAGGAAGTGAAAATGCGCTATAAAATAGAAGAACATGACTACAATGTGCGTGTTAAGCAAGCAGAACGCTTTCTGAAAGATGGTGATAAAGTGAAAGCAACTGTGATGTTCCGAGGTCGGGAAATTCAACACAGTGATTTAGCAGAAGAACTTGCTTAAGCGAATGGCAACTGATTTAGAGCCTTTTGGTGAAGTGCAGCAAGCACCCAAAAAAGAAGGGCGCAATATGATGATGCTCATATCTCCGAAAAAATAGGCAGAGGGAGGTAAGAGGCAGGGGGCAGGGGGCAGGGGGCAGGGGGCAGGGGGCAGGGGGCAGGGGGAAAAGAGGACAAGGAGCAGGGGGCAGGGGGCAGAGGGAGAAGAGGACAAGGAGCAGGGGGCAGGGGGAAAGAGAATTAAAATACACTTTCTCCCCATCTCCCCATCTCCTATCTCTCCATCTCCCCCCTGCCTCCTATCTGCCCCCCTGCACCCCGCTCCCTGCCCCCCTGCCTCCTATCTCCCCCCTGCACCCCGCTCCCTGCCCCCCTGCCTCTTCCCTCTCCCCCCTGCACCCCGCTCCCTGCCCCCCTGCCTCCTCCCCCCCGGAAGCAGCAAAAGTTGTTAAATTTCATATACATCTGATAGTCCTGATTTCTGAGTGGGAAGTATAATACTCAGTTGTTCAGGACTTTTGCTGTATGTACATAAAATGATTTCCTTCATTCAAGACCAATTACTCGCTTTTAAAGCTTGGAAATTATTTAGTTAAATGTTATTATTTTTACTAATCATTAAATCTGTGAACACAAGCATCCAGAAGAAAATTGCATGGAATTGAAAAATCACTGGGTAACTACAAATAAAGGTCATTTGTCACGATTACTTCAGTGGGTGAATCTCCGTCCAGAAGAAGGTGAACGCACTTGGATGATGTTTGCCTTTTATATGACTGTATCTGTAGGATTACGGTGGGCAGAAGACAGCACTATCGCCCTGTTCTTAGAACAATATGGGGCTACTCAATTACCTTGGATTTATATTGCTAGTGCAGTTCTTGGTAGTAACTTGGTATTTTTATATTCTTGGTTACAAAAGATTTTCCCCTTGCGTTGGGTAATTGTCGCCATTATTCCTTTAATGGTAACACCTTTATTTTTATTAATTTTATTACGTTGGGAAATGCAAGTTCAGTTTCCCTCCATTGCGATGATCGTGATTTTTCTACTAAAAATATGGGCTGATGCTTTTATGTAGTTAATGATCTAAATACTTCTATTGTCGCTAATCAATTATTTAATATTCGGGAAATCAAGCGGACTTATCCAATAGTAAGTAGTGGTTTATTAGTAGCTGATGTTCTGAGTGGTTTTAGTCTACCTTGGCTGTTGCAATTCATGACCCTAAATAAAGTGGTTTTGATTTCCTGTATAGTCATGATTTTAGGGGCGGGAATTTTATTGTATTTAAGCTATCTGTATCGAGCCGCTTTCCCCGATACTCCACAACGGATTATTCCTGAAGAACAAGCCTCCCGTCACCGTCGTCTACAAGCACCACTTCAACGCTACGCTTGGCAGTTATTTGCTTTTGTGGCCCTATTACAAGTCATCGCCTTATTAATAGATTTTCAGTATTTGCGGGAACTAAATGTCAACTTTGAGTGAACAACAACTAGCTAGTTTCTTGGGTCTATTTAGTGGGATTGTGGGATTATGTGAGTTAGTTACCCAGTGGTTTTTTTCTAGCCGACTAATTGAAAGGATTGGGGTATTTGTCACCGCTGCATTATTACCAATCACGGTGGGATTTGTACTTACCCGGTGTAATTGTCTTACTCAATTTATTCCCGACTATTCAAAACCAAAGCTTTTTCTGGGGTTTGATTAGTCTCAAATTCTGTGATGAACTGCTCCGCTACACTTTTATTATTAGTAGTGACTGGCGCTTTATCAACCCATCCCAGAGCGAATTCGTAGTCGAATGCAGGCATTATCTGGGGGTACAGCTGAGGCGATCGCCTCAGGTTTGACAGGATTAGTAATTTTTGGCACTTTGTTTATTTCTACAGAATTTCTACCCACCGGACTACATAAATGGGTATTCATGGCTGAAACCATCATTATTGCTGGTGCCTGTCTGAAAGTAGTTTGGGAATTGCGATTACGCTATGTTGACCTCTTAGTTTTAAGTGCAGAACGGGGACAGCTAAGTGCTTCTAATGTCGGATTGCGTGATATTAAAAAAGGGGTTGTCAAAGCTTTAGCCGAAACGGGAAGTGAGGCTGATAAACGTTCTTGCTTAGAACTTTTAGCACAAATAGACCTTCCTGGTGCAGGAGAGGTTTTAGCACCACTATTAATTAAATTAACCCCAGATTTGCAGTGCCAAAGTTTAGAAGTCATGCTCATGGCAGGTGCAAATCCTTTATATGTAAAACAAGTACGTTATTTATTAGAACAGCCTTCAGGAACGATTGAACCAGAAGTTTTTGCTTTGGCTCTACGCTATGTTTGGCTAGCCGAGCCAGATTCTGATTTAACCTTGCTAGAACCATACCTGCACCCCCAACAAAATTCTTTAATCCGGGCTACCGCAGCTGCTTTGTTGTTACGTCAGGGTACACCCATGCAAAAGGCAGCAGCGACTAAAACTATGCGGCGGATGCTGACTCATAAACAAGAGCAGGAACGGATGAATGGTGTTAAAGCTCTCCGAGAAGCAATTTATTTACAGGCTCTGCGAATTCATATCCCTAATTTATTACAAGATGCGTCTTTGCGGGTGCGTTGTGCGGTTTTAGAAATGATTGCCGCTACTCATTTAGAAGAGTATTATTCGGCGTTATTAGCGGCATTATTTTATAAATCAACCCGTGCTACAGCGATGCATGCCTTAATCCGCCTGGAAAATGAAGCTCTGAAGATGCTTTTGGAACTGGCTACGGATAATTATAAACCAGAAGTGGTGAGAATGTATGCTTGGCGTACCATTGCTCAAATTGGTACTTTGGAAGCTAGGGAGGTTTTATGGTTACAGTTGGAACAATCTTGGGGTAATACTAGGGATCATATTATTCGCAGTTTATTAAAAATCAATTTCCAACCAGGAAATAATAATTCAGTAGATCGGTTTTTTGAGAATAGAGTAGAAACTCTGATTGAGCAAGAATTAAGATGTTTAGGTGAGATTTATGCTGCCTATCTAGACTTGCAAATAGTAGATTCCCTGGCCATTACTCAAGTAAATGACAAGTTATTGATGGTCAGTGAATTGCTACAACGCTCGTTTTTAGAATTAGAAATGAATATCAAGGAACGATTATTACTTTTATTAAAGTTACTTTATCCTCCCGAAAAAATGCAGGCTGCGGCTTTTAATCTCCGCTCTCCATCGGTAACAAATTTAGCTAGGGGTCTAGAGATATTAGACCATACTGTATATTTATCTTGCAAACCACTATTACTGACTGTTTTAGATCAGCAATCTGAACAAGATAAGCTCCAACATCTGATTGAATCTAAACTTGTGGCATATCAGAAAATGTCTATTAGCGATCGCCTCCAGAGCTTATTGATGCAGCGTAAGTTGCTTTCTGATTGGTGCTTGGCTTGCTGTTTTCATTTTGCCCAGGAGGCTCATATCCCCCTCAAGTCAGATGAAATTTTAACAACCCTTAGTCACCCTACTGGATTTGTGCGGGAAGCAGCAATCTCGTATTTAAATGTAGTTTCACATCGCGTCTTCCGAGAAATTCTGCCCCGCTTACAAAAAGATCCTCATCCCTTAGTAGCATCTCAAATCAAAGATTTGATGCAAAAATATAGCAGGAGTCAGGAATGAGGACTGGTGATCACAAAGGTGATAATAAATTATTTAACAGCTGTTAGCCCCATAGCCTCAGCAACTGCATCAATGTGGGCAGGAATACCTTTTTTAAACTGACTATGGCTGTGTTTAATCGCTGTATCTGGGTCTTTTAAACCATTTCCAGTCAGAACACAAACTACTGTGGCACCTGTGGGAACTTGGTCTTTTACTTGTAAAAGCCCTGCTACCGAAGCCGCACTAGCAGGTTCGCAGAAAATACCTTCGGATGATGCCAAAAGTCGATAAGCGTCCAGAATTTCTTGATCAGTTACAGATTTAAAGCTTCCCTGACTAGCTGTTTGCGCTGCGATCGCCAGATCCCAACTAGCGGGATTACCAATCCGAATCGCTGTCGCTATGGTTTCGGGATGGGGGACTGGGTGACCATGTACTAAAGGTGCCGCACCAGCAGCTTGAAAACCCATCATCCGGGGGAGGCGATCGCATTTACCGACTTGATGATATTGACAAAAACCCATCCAATAGGCAGTAATATTTCCCGCATTACCAACGGGGATGCATAGCCAATCGGGAGCATTACCGAGGGCATCCACAACTTCAAAAGCACCTGTTTTTTGACCTTCTAAACGGTAAGGATTCACCGAATTTACCAAAGTTACTGGATAATTCACTGCCATTTTCCGGACTATATCTAGAGCCTGGTCAAAATTACCTTGAATCGCCAGTACTTCTGCCCCATATAGTAGTGCTTGAGCTAACTTGCCTAAAGCCACATAACCATCGGGAATTAACACAAAAGCATTCATGCCTCCACGTCTAGCATAAGCTGCTGCTGCTGCTGAAGTATTACCTGTACTAGCACAAATTACTGCTTTCGCGCCTGCTTCCTTGCGCCTTAGAAATTGCCATTGTCATCCCCCGATCTTTAAAGCTACCAGTAGGATTAAGACCATCGTATTTTACAAATACTTTTACCTGTCTACCAATACGTTCAGCGATAGCTGGTACTGGTATTAAGGGTGTATTACCTTCTAAAAGTGTTACCACTGGGGTATTTTCATCAACTGGTAAGTATTGACGATAGGCTTCTATCAGTCCAGGCCAGGGTTGGTGATGAGATTTAGCTACAGACAAGCTCAAAGTCACAGTATTTAAAATTTTTTAACATTGTTGGCCACAATTCCCCACCTATCATACCTCATAAGTGTAGGTTATTTACTAAAGACCGGAAGAGGCAGGGGGCAGGGGGCAGGGGGCAGGGGGCAGGGGGCAGGGGGCAGGGGGCAGGGGGCAGGGGGCAGGGGGCAGGGGGAAAGAGAATTTAAAATATATTCTCCCCATCTCCGTTTCTCCCCCTGCACCCCGCTCCCTGCCCCCCTGCCTCTTCCATCTCCCCCCTGCACCCTGCTCCCTGCCCCCCTGCCTCTTCCATCTCCCCCCTGCACCCCGCTCCCTGCCCCCCTGCCTCTTCCATCTCCCCCCTGCACCCCGCTCCCTGCCCCCCTGCCTCTTCCTACCCCCGATGTCAGTTATGATTACAGCGATAAACGATAAGACTATTTAATCTAATTTCTCGGAAGATTTAATAAATCTTAAAGATGCTTTAGTATAATATACCTATTGGTGTGAGTTAAATTATGGATTTAATCGCTATGCCTACATATGCATCTAGTGTTTCTTCTTCTAGTGTTTCTGATTACGAATCCCAGACTAGCTGGGTTAGCAAGTTAACAAAAGCCTACTATCAAGATGATCAGCAAGCAAAGTTAACAAATTTACAAGCCGAAGTAGATTCTCTCTTGCAAGAGCTACAAAACTTAAAAAATCAAAGGTTAGAAGTAACTAGCCGAAAGTAACCGGACAAAATTTAAAATTTAAAATTTAAAAACAGGAGTCAGGATACAGGAGTCAGGGGTCAGAATAAGTACAAATAGAGAGAATTTGAAAATTTAATACAAGAATATACCAGTAAGAAATTAAAACAAATTTCCACAATTCTGTCTCCTAATTTGTTCTTTGTTCTTTATTTCTCCTGAATCCTTAATCCTGAATCCCGCCTCCTAACCAAAATTTTTCTACTCAAAGCGGTGATTTTTCTTTGACCATCGCTTTAAGCTATAACCATTAGCTGTTTCCACAAGTATTGCCAGAGATGATTCGTTTGTTGGCTTGGCGATCGCTGTTAATCTTTGGAAAGGTTTTGTCTCCAGGTCATTGTAAATTAGCTGATTTTTATCAGAGAATATCAAAGTTAAATTTTGAGTTTTGTGGTGATTTAATTTTCTAAATTTTCCCGACTGTAAAGATGCTATGGCATCCTCAGAAATCGTTAATACTAAGTCTGTTTGATTATGATTGGTTAAATCCACGGTTTGTACAGGCCAATTACCCATCTGTTCCAGCATTTGCGGAAAGCTAGGAACAGCACCACCAGGGAGATGACCTGATTTCTGTAAAGAATGCCACACACTTGGTAATATAGATTCTACGATCTGAGGATTTTGTTGATTTAGTTCTAGGATAGTAATAGCAGATGGTTCTAACCATTCCAGAGATGCATTAGTCAAAGCTAAAGGTCTAGGCCCAGGAGTAACCATTGACGTGGGAGGAATTTTTTCACCACTTACTAACAGACGTAAAACCCCAGCTTGCAATTGTACACCTTGAATATTAGCAGTGATTATTTGCTGTTCACCATCAGCTAACCAAACTATAATCTGGATTGTAGGATCAGGATTGAGTCCCAAGGTATCCCAAAGAAATTGTATCTTGTTAACATTAGGTAAGCGCAAGCTATGAAAAGGCGAATTTAACCAGTTCTGACCATTGTGAAATGAACTTACATCAACTTGATACCAAATTTGCTGGTCTGTAAGTTTTAGCTGATGTTTGGGATTTGGCAGCCACCACTGAGTACTATTAATCTTCCCAATTGGTTGAGCAGTACCAACAATGCGACTAGGGTGAATCGATGAACTTGGAGACTTGCTGATTTGACCATTAAGTTTTTTTAACAAGCTTTGTGTGTAAACAACAGTTTCTTTCGGGATTTTTGGCTGTGCTAGTAGCCAGGAATTGGCACTTTCTTGTCCTTGAAAAACTGCTAAAATCAGCGATGACCAAGCTTGTACTTCTGGTTGATGAGGATTAACTCGTAAAGCTACTGCTATTCGACTCCATAAACTGGCACTATTCACTTTTAATAAAGTTGCAATTTCTTGGTCATTATCTGGTGCCATCTCCAATATTTGTAGAGCTTTTCCCCAGCGACCATCAATTAAGTTCACAAATATTTGTTGACTAGGACTAGCCCAATGTTTATTTGCTTGTGTTCTAGTTAACTCAGAGTGCAAACGGATTAATTCGATTTGAGCTTGGGCTGCGGTAGGTAACACATCTTTTCGCTGTTTTTGAAAAGATTTTAACTTTACCAAAGCTGGTGTCCACAATTCACTCCGAGCCAGTAATAAAGCATCTTTATAAGCAGAATTTTCAATAGCTGGTGGTTTCAGAGCTATTTCTTCTAAAAGAAAGGATCTGTTGAGTTGATAAACTTTTAATTTCGGTTTTAAGCCAATTGTTTGATCAATAACTAATTCTTGGATATCACTACCATGTATTTGTTGCCATTTAGGCGGTTGTCCATTCGGACTTGTCCAAGATAGCATTGGTTGAAGACTACTATTTTGAGGATTGTACTGAATAACTTGACCATAAGCGATATGATTAGACCCTCGTTCACGCTCACCCCGTAAATAGAACCAAACTCCAGATGATGGTGTTTGTTCTTCAAAACGTTTAACTTCTGTTAAAGGTAAAGGTATTAAATCATTACGACTTTCTGGCTCAGATATATCATCAGTTAACGGCGCATCTACAAAGGATTCATCTAATCCAGTAATGGATAATTGTGATACTAAAAAGTAATATTTTTCTGATTTTGACTGTAACTCCACATCAGGCGATCGCTGATAAACCCTCAATTCTACAAGTCGGCGACAATCTAATTGACAGTTAGTAGTATCTTGAAATACGGGTAATAAAAACGAATTTTGTAACCCATCGTCTAATGAGAGAATTTCTCCAGCTATTTGTGCTTCTTGATGGAGACTAAGTTGAATTTCTGACAGCGTATGGGGATGTTCATATTTACCTAAAGGAATTTGTGCCCATTGGGGTAAAATTTTATTCACCCAAATCAACTGAGATGGATTAAAGATAAATAATATACTAATCCAAACAAAAGTCATCATTAAGCCAGCACTACCCAACAGTAATATAAATACCAGGGTTGAGGACAACCAAGCCCCCCATCGGGATTTTTGGGGAGATTTTTTGGTGATAGGTTTGATGATACCTGCACCAGGCTGATTAGGTTTGGTAATTTTTGACGTCAGCTTGTGTGAGGGTTGAGGCATAAAAGTTACCTATCAACGAGGCTAATGTATTTCTTTTATACTCCCAATACCAAGAAGTTGCCATAAATCTGCGAATTTTGGTTGATTACTGCTTTGTTAGTATAAATATTTCTAGCTTGTTATTTCTATTTGATACTCGTAATCATCAAATAAATCTTAAAATTGTTAATTTTAACTTTGTATAAAATTTCCGAAGTTGATCTTGTGAGAAAAAGGAAATTAGGAATAAACTATCTTGTTAAGTGTTTATCGGGGTAAAAGAGGTAAAATTTGAAAAATACATTGGTTGATTTTAGTCAAGTCAAAAGTCAGATGCTTATCTGCTTAATTTTTGGGCTTGTCAATGGAGTTGTCGGAAAAGCTATAGCTCAAGAGTATAAAAACACTGCGAATAGTCAGACTCACACCAATATTGATGCACAAAATAATATAGATGCCAATGCTTCCTCTGCTCCTATATCCCCAATCAATCAGTTTCTACCCAGTAAAAATGATTCATTGGTACAAGTAACATCAGTTTCTCAACTCCAGGATGGACACCCAACATCTAAGAATCAGTCTAGACAACGTACTAGTGATCCGATGGCGCAAGTCACATCGGTTTCTCAACTCAAGGATGTACAATCTACGGATTGGGCGTTTCAGGCTTTACAGTCATTAGTAGAACGTTATGGTTGTATTGCAGGTTATTCAGACAGCACATACAAAGGTAATCGCAGTTTAAGTCGGTACGAATTTGCGGCGGGTTTGAATGCTTGTTTAAGTAGAGTCAATGAGTTAATTGCTGCATCCGGGGGTGATTTACGCAGCAAAGAAGATTTACAGAAATTACAAAAATTACAAGCAGATTTTGCTCCTGAATTAGCATCTTTGCGTGGTCGAGTTGATAAATTAGAAACTCGTGTTGCCCAAATAGCTGCTAATCAATTTTCACCAACGACTAAATTCAATGGCACAGTTGTAGTTGATGTTCAAGGCCGAAATAGTAATCGTGGTGATATTAATCCCAGAGATGGAGTTAAAGATACAAAGGATCAGGGCACAAATCCTAATATCACCTCGTATGTAAGGTTAGATTTTATTAGTCAATTTTCCCCACGTAATTACTTAGTCAGCAGTATCACTAATTTTACAGGAACTACATCACCCAGATTCGGTCCAGGCAAAGATATTACTGCTCTTGGTCATGTGAATACTTTTGTGATCATGGGTAATGAATATTATGCTCCCCAACTAAAAATAAGTGACCTCAAATATCACTGGCAGGTAAGTGATAAATTAGGTGTGACGGTGGGTGCAGCCGGTATGGATATGATTGGCAATTTCCGAGAAGTTAGTAGATCTGGCAGTCGACCCTAGGTGGATTATCTCGGTTTGCACAAAGGAACCCAATTATTAATATGGGCTTTGGTCACGCTGGTATCCATGTTGCTTGGGAACTTGCCAAAAATACTACTTTGGAAGCTTTGTATTCTAGTTACGAACCGGAAAATCCTGGTAAGCGTAGTGGTTTATTTGATGGTAATACCACCACGGGTGTGCAATTAGTCACATCTCCAGCCAAAACTATTGATCTGTCTCTGTACTACGTTAATCAGTATTCTTCTAACGGCTGTATACAAACCTACGTGGGTAATGATTGCTTAACTGGAGCAAAATCTCAAGATGGTTCTCTGGTCACGGGAAGACCCTTACAAACTGATGCGATTGGTGCTTCTGTAAATTGGCGAATTACACCCCGCGTTACTTTAGGAGGATGGGGTGGTTATACAACTTCCGCAATTCCTGGGCTATCCGGAACTGTAGAAACGATAAATTACATGGTGTATCTAAATTTCCCTGATTTATTTGGGAGGGGAAATATGGGTGGACTTTATGTGGGACAACCTCCAAAAATTACTAGTAGTAACCTACCCGGAGGAAATAATGTCCCTGATTTGATTAATGGTGGTACAGGTAAATCTGGTGGACAACCAGGAACGACTACCCACATTGAAGCGTTTTATCGTTTCCGAGTCACAGATAACATTTACGTTACACCAGGAATCATTCATCTGATTGAACCTGAACATACATCAAGCAATGATTCGGTAACTATTGGGGTGATTCGGAGTACTTTCTTGTTTTAACTTGACTGCTTCCGACTTCTTGATAAAAAAGGTTTGGCGGTCAGCCAAACCTTGATATAAATCCAGTGCATAACAACATCCCAAATCAATTTACTCATTCTTGTTTTAAAAGAGCATCTATCTAGGGTATGTGTGCAAATATGCTGAAAGCTGATAAGAAAAAATCCTAAACCATTGTAGTTTTGTTCTTCAGCCCAAAAATTCGCTCAATTACATCTTCTACTACTTTATCTGGTGTGGAAGCACCAGATGTAATACCCACGACTATTTCTCCCGCAGGTAGCCAATTCTCTGTCACGATTAAATCCCCTTTTAATTGCCGATGTTCAATACTATGACTGGATTTAATCCGCTCAACTACATCTATATGATATGAAGGGATACCTCGCTCAAAAGCAATTTGTTGTAATTGAGTAGTGTTAGATGAATTAAAACCACCAATGACTATCATTAAGTCTAAATTCTGTTGCACTAAATCCAACATGGCATCTTGTCGTTCTTGGGTTGCATCACAAATGGTATTGAAGCTTTGAAAATGCTGATTTAACTCTGTCGGTTTGTATTTCTGCATCATGGTACGCTCAAATATTTTACCAATTTGTTCGGTTTCACCTTTGAGCATCGTGGTTTGGTTCGCAATTCCTACCCGTTCTAAATCTTGATCTGGATCAAATCCCACCGAACAAGCTTTCGCAAATTTAGCTAGAAATTCTTGGCGATTGCCACCATTGAGAATATAGTTAGCTACATATTCCGCTTCGGTTAAATTCAGTACAATTAGATATTTCCCCGCAAAGGAACTAGTCGCCACCGTTTCTTCGTGCTTATATTTACCGTGAATGATGGAAGTGTAATCAATTTTTTTGTGTTTCTCTACGGTATTCCAAACTTTAGATACCCAGGGGCAAGTAGTATCAACAATTTGGCAGCCTTTGTCATGGAGAATCTGCATCTCTTGAACACTCGCACCAAAGGCAGGTAGAATTACTACATCACCAGTATCAACTACCGAAAAGTCCTTTTGGTTAGCGGTGACGGGGACAAATTCTATTTCCATCTCCTGTATGCGTTGATTCACAGAAGGATTGTGAATAATTTCGTTAGTAATCCAGATATGTTCTGTAGGAAAATGCTGACGTGTTTCGTAAGCGATCGCGACAGCACGTTCTACACCCCAGCAAAACCCAAAGGCTTGGGCTAATCTAATCGTCACATTACCCTGCTTGAGGCTGTAATTAGCATCCCGAATCTGTTGAATTAAGTTGCTTTGATATTCAGACTGTAACTGAGTAGAGACTTCAGCCTGATGACCAAACCCCTTGCGATTGTAATTTCCTGAATGTTGGAGGCTACGTTTAAAGGCTTTTGTATCCATAGTGGTTTTGTCATCTTATAACTATTATTTATTTTCCGCTGCCAAAGTCCTGGATTGCCATTCCCCAGAGCCATAAATTTGTAATGCGGTGCGCCAAACTATATAGCCTTGATAACTTAAGTGTAAGCCATCGGTAGTCAATTCGCGACGGAGATTGCCTTGCTGATTGCTAAATAGAGGGTACAAATCAAGATATTTGACACTCTTTTTGGTCGCTATACTTTGCAATCGTTTATTTAACCGACTAATGCGCTGATTAGGAATAACTAGTAATTTATCTCGCCCTTCCCAAGTAGATTCCTCTCCCCCATGTGGTAAAATTGACTGCAAAATAATTTGGGTTTGGGGATGAATCTTACGTAGATAAGTCAGAATTTGCCGCTGATCATCTAAAACTATTTCATCACTGACTCCCTGGATCAGATCATTAATACCAATCATCACCAAAATTGTTTCTGGCTGGGTCTGGTCAAATAAATCTAATCTTTTTAATAGCCCATGACTGGTTTCTCCAGAGATTCCCTGATTGAGCCAATATTTACCTTCAGGTAATAACTCTGGCGGAAACCATAAGCTCAAGGAATCTCCAGCTAATATAGTTAAGTGCTGAGGAGTTTTTTGGGCTGTGACTTTAGCTTCTTGTTTGAGAATATCTAGCCATTGCAGGTAACTAAGTTGATGACGGGGCCTAATTCTGCTTTAGCCGATGAAGATGAACTTTTGAGGTTAACTTGATTTGAAGACCCCATTGAAACACCAGTCCAGTTCTGCTGTCGCCAAATCAACAGAAGGACTGCCAACATAAGTATGCTGTTAGTTAATAATGAGACAAATCCCCAAAGAGGAAAAGTTTTTGCTGGATTAGACACGACTAGCAAATTTTACCGATTTTTGAATACGTTAGGAGTCAGGAGTAAAAACAAGATTGTAGACTGAGTTTTATGATCAATTCGACTCTATTATTTTTAACTGTCAAATCTTCTACATAAATATAGCAGGAGTCGCGAGTCAACATTTATTTTCGTTGCCCTCAAATTGGGTGATTCAGGTTACGATTATTGAAGAAGTAATAATTTTTTAGAACCCTGTCAGGAGACTTAATTATGTTTATTGATGAATTATCACCCCTATTCAAAGAATTTATTCAGCACCCAGTCTCATTTGTCGGTGGATTCTGTTCTGGTATACTTAGGCTAAATTTGGCAGATGATCCTGTGAAAAGCTGGCTAAATACACAAACTGGTACCACTAGTTATATTACTCCCATCACTGAAGTCCAGAATGGTAAAGCTAATAGCAACGACAGCAAATTTCCATAGATTAATCCTAGAGGGAACAGGAAAACTTCCCTATTCCCTGTTCCCCATTTCTTTAGTTTATCTAAAATCATATTTAAGTTATCAAATTACCTTTCTAAGATAGAGAGAGTAACCACCAGTAGGAAGCACTCATTATGGCTAAACCGCCAGAATCTTTAGATTTTTCTAAGTCACAAATCACAGATAAAGCCCTAGACCATGATTGTACAACATTATCACGTCATGTTTTACAACAACTTAACAGTTTTTCTCCTGATGCACAAGATTTAAGTGCGTTGATGAATCGCATTGCCTTAGCTGGTAAATTAATCGCTCGTCGTCTGAGTCATGCTGGGTTAATGGAAGGTGTACTCGGATTTACAGGAGATGTGAATGTTCAAGGTGAATCCGTCAAAAAGATGGATGTCTACGCTAATGAAGTGTTCATCTCCGTGTTCAAGCAAAGCGGTTTAGTTTGCCGTCTAGCTTCGGAGGAGATGGAAGAACCTTACTATATTCCCGAAAACTGTCCCATTGGTCGTTATACCTTGTTGTATGACCCCATTGATGGTTCATCTAATACCGACACTAATCTTGGTTTAGGTTCCATCTTTTCTATTCGCCAGCAAGAAGGTGATGACAATGATGGTAAAGCTACTGACCTACTAGCAAATGGACGCAAACAACTGGCTGCTGGTTACATTCTTTATGGGCCCAGTACGATGCTAGTTTATAGCATCGGTAAAGGTGTGCATTCTTTTACCCTTGATCCTAGTCTCGGAGAATTTATTCTCACCGAAGAAAATATCCGCATTCCTAACCACGGTTCTGTGTACAGCGTCAACGAAGGCAACTTTTGGCAATGGGAAGAATCAATTCGCGAATATATCCGCTATGTTCACCGCACTGAAGGGTATAGTGCTCGTTATAGTGGCGCTATGGTGAGTGATATACACAGAATTCTTGTCCAAGGTGGTGTATTTCTTTATCCAGGTACCATCCAAAAACCGGAAGGTAAATTACGTCTATTATACGAATCTGCTCCACTAGCATTTTTGATTGAACAAGCAGGAGGACGTGCTACTACCGGATTAGTGGATATTTTACAGGTGGTGCCAAAACAATTACATCAACGCACACCTTTAATTATTGGTAGTAAAGAGGATGTGGCAAAGGTAGAGTCTTTTATTCAAAACGGTCATTAGCTAGAGAGGGAACAGGGAATAGGGAACAGGGAAATGCTTTTGCTGCTCGCTTGTTCTACTTGACAGCTTAAAAATGGGATTATTTAGTGTTGGCATCGTGGAGAGGTATCAGAAATCCGTCTAGTAGTAGGAAATGTGGAAGTAGCATCGTCAGGTGGAACCTGTAAATTATTTCACTTGGTCGATGCGGTACATGATTGGTAATAGCCAAAATTCAATAGTCACGATCAAGTGATGACAATTCTTCAGTTTGACGAAAAAACATCTTCATCGGAGTTAAAGAGCAAACAGCTATGGCTACCAATCATTTATTAGAGATTAAACCATATGGTCAAAGTATCTGGATTGATAATTTGACCCGCGACTTGATTGCATCAGGAGAACTTCAAGACCTGGTGGACAATCAAGGTATCTCTGGTATTACTTCCAACCCAGCTATTTTTGAAAAAGCGATCGCCGGGAATGCGATTTATGATGCTGATATTGCCGCTCACCTTCGGGCTGGATTACCAATAGCCAAAATTTACGAAGCCCTGATTTTTGCAGATATTCGCAGTGCCTGTGATATTTTACGCCCTGTTTATGAAGCCACAGATAAAGTGGATGGTTATGTCAGTATCGAAGTACCCCCAACTATTGCTGATGATACTCAGGCAACCATAACGACTGCTCGTCGTTATTTCCAAGAAATTGGCCGGGAAAATGTGATGATTAAAATTCCGGGAACCGAGGCAGGATTACCGGCTGTAGAGCAGGCCATTGCCGAAGGAATCAACGTCAACATCACCCTGCTATTTTCAGTCACCAGTTACATCCACACAGCCCAAGCCTATATTCGGGGTTTAGAAAAGCGGTTGCATCAAGGTAAAGACATCAGTAAAATTGCTTCCGTCGCTAGCTTTTTCCTCAGTCGGATTGATACTAATATTGATGCCAAAATCAATGCTAAATTGGCTAGAGGTGTTGATGACATCACACAAGAAGCCAGACTTTTAGCGATTAAGGGGAAAGTCGCGATCGCCAATGCCAAAATCGCCTATCAAGAATATCAGCAGATCATCGCCAGCGATCGCTACCAAAAGCTCAAAGCCAAAGGGGCAAAAGTGCAACGCCTACTCTGGGCTAGCACAGGCACTAAAGACCCCAACTACAGTGATGTCATGTATGTCGATGAATTAATTGGCGCAGATACAGTTAACACACTGCCACCTGCAACTATTCAAGCTTGTGCTGATCACTGTCATCCAGCCAATCGTCTGGAAACAGGTGTACAAGAGGCTTACCAACTAATCGAAAGCCTGAAGGAACCTGACATCAACATTGATCTAAACATCGTGATGACAGAACTACTCATTGAAGGCATCGATAAATTTGTGAAGCCATTTCAATCCTTGATGAACTCTTTAGAAAGCAAAATCAAGGTATTGTCCCCTGTATAGGGAATGAAGCATCTGAGGTATGGGTGATGGGAGCAAAAGGTGAATCATCTTCAACACCCAACACCCAATGCTCAATGCTCACTCCCATCATTCAAAATCCTCATCCATCAACCAAAATTGTTATGCCCAGTCTGCTAGAAAATCCCCTACGCGTTGGTTTACAACAGCAAGGGATGCCCGAACCACAGATTATCGTTATCTTTGGCGCTTCTGGAGATTTGACCTGGCGCAAACTAGTGCCAGCCCTGTACAAATTGCGACGGGAACGGCGCATTCCCGCAGAAACTACTATTGTGGGTGTAGCACGTAGAGAATGGACTCATGAATACTTCCGTGAACAGATGCAAAAAGGCATGGAAGAAGCTCATTCTAATGTGGAACTAGGAGAACTTTGGCAAGATTTTTCGCAAGGTTTATTCTACTGTCCAGGAGACATAGACAAACCGGAGAGCTACCAAAAACTAAAAACCTTATTAGGTGAACTAGACGAGAAACGGGGAACAAGAGGGAACCGAATGTTCTACCTCTCCGTCGCCCCCAATTTCTTTCCTGAAGCCATTAAACAACTAGGGTCAGCGGGGATGCTAGAAGATGCCTACAAACATCGTCTAGTCATCGAAAAACCCTTTGGTAGAGACTTAGCTTCAGCGCAAAGCTTGAACTTGATTGTCCAGAAATATTGTAAAGAAAACCAAGTTTACCGGATTGACCACTATTTGGGTAAAGAAACAGTGCAAAACCTGTTGGTATTTCGCTTTGCGAATGCCATTTTTGAACCCTTGTGGAATCGGCAATTTGTTGACCACGTACAGATTACGGTAGCTGAAACAGTAGGTGTAGAAGACCGGGCGGGATATTATGAAAGCGCCGGTGCATTACGGGATATGTTGCAAAACCACTTGATGCAACTTTTCTGTCTCACAGCAATGGAAGCACCCAACTCAATGGATGCTGATAGTATCCGCACAGAGAAAGTAAAAGTTCTTCAAGCCACAAGATTGGCTGATGTTCACAATTTATCCCGGTCAGCAATACGGGGACAGTATAGTGCTGGCTGGATGAAAGGACAATCAGTACCAGGATATCGAGTGGAACCTGGAGTTAATCCCAACTCCACCACACCTACCTTTGTCGGGATGAAGTTTTTGGTAGACAACTGGCGTTGGCAAGGTGTACCTTTCTACTTGCGAACTGGGAAACGGATGCCCAAGAAAGTTAGTGAGATATTGATTCACTTCCGAGAAGTTCCTTCGCAAATGTTTCAATCTGCCGCCAAACAGACGAGCGCCAACATTTTAGCCATGCGGATTCAGCCCAATGAGGGAATTTCCTTACGTTTTGATGTGAAAATGCCAGGTGCAGAATTCCGAACTCGTTCCGTGGATATGGACTTTAGTTATGGTTCTTTTGGTATCCAAGCCACTTCTGACGCTTATGATCGCTTATTCCTAGATTGTATGATGGGCGACCAAACATTATTTACCCGTGCTGATGAAGTAGAAGCAGCTTGGCAATTAGTTACACCAGCTCTTTCCGTTTGGGACGCACCCGCAGACCCAACAACTATACCCCAGTACGAAGCCGGGACATGGGAACCAACAGAAGCTGAATTCTTGATTAACCAAGATGGTCGGCGCTGGCGCAGACTCTAAAATCCAAAATCCAAAATCCAAAATTGACTATGACTTCCCAAACACCAACAATTTTCTCACTGCAACAACCAAAGGATGTTTCGCTAACGGAAATAGAAGCGGAATTACATCAAATTTGGCAAAGTTACGGCATTAATGGCGAAGATGGTGGACTACCCGCCGCCACCAGAGCAACTACATTTACTTTGGTAGTTTATGAACCAGAAGCAACTCAGTATCTGTTAGCAGCTCTAGGATTTTACACAGGCTCCATTGATGGAATTTTAGGCCCACAAACAGAAACAGCAATTCGAGCAGCCCAAATTAAATATGGGTTTCCCGAACATGGGATGGCGACACCAGAACTCCTAGCTCGATTACGGGAAGAAATCGTTAAACGTCAGCGTGGCCCAAACATCGGCGAAAATGTTGCTGCTAGCATCAGCTATGGCTCATCTAGTCCCACCATTGCCGATGAAATTGCGATTCGCAACCCTTGTCGAATCATTGCTTTATTTCCTATTGCTGGAGAAGATGAAGGAGTCAAGGCACAAGTATCAGCTTATTGCCCTATCCAAAAGCAATCTTCTAGTACACTGGTGTGCTGTGAATATATAACTCTCAGTGGTACAGCTAGCGCCTTAGAACGTATAGGGGGGATGATTCCCGCCTTATTAATTGGTGGTTTACCTAAATTCCTGTGGTGGAAAGCGACACCAGATCCTCAAAATTCTCTCTTCAAGAGATTAGCAGCAGTCTGTAATAATGTCATTGTTGATTCTTGCAACTTTAACGAACCAGAGAATGATTTACTCAGCTTACAAGCATTAGTAGAAGCTAGTGTACCCTTAGCTGACCTCAACTGGCGTCGTCTAGCTGCATGGCAAGAATTAACAGCTGAAGCTTATGACCCACCACATCGTCGTGCTGCACTCAAAGAAATTAATCGGGTAACGATTGATTATGAAAAAGGCAACCCTACACAAGCCTTATTGTTTTTAGGTTGGTTAGCAAGTCGATTATTATGGACACCAGTTTCTTATGAAAAAGAAACTGGAGATTATGACATAATTCGGATTCGCTTTGTGACCCAGAATCAAAGCCAGGTAGAAGCTGAATTAGCTGGAGTTCCCGTGGCTGAAGTTGGCGATATTATTGGTGACTTGATTGCTTTGCGTTTAAGTTCCACGAATATTCAAGCTGATTGTGGTACAGTCATCTGCTCAGAAACGGGTGGTTGTATGCGGATGGAAACTCATGGTGGTGCTCAAGCTGCTGGTTTATTCCAACAGGTAAGTTCACTTTCAGAACAAAAAGCCGAAGTTTTATTAAGTCAGCAAGTGCAACGCTGGGGACGCGAAGCACTGTTTGAAGAAAGTCTAGGTTTGACAGCAACAACTTTGAATTTGCGTCGTTAATTTAGACTTATCTTGATACCCTACCCTCCTTTCCGAGATGGTAAGGCTACGATGTACACAGAAGTAGGGGCGTATTGCAATACGCCCTTACTCACTTGTATGTACACCGTAGGGATGGTAAGGAGTTTATTTGAAAATGCTCCACCAGTCCCATTTAGCTTGATCTAGATCAAGCTAAATGGGAATATTTAAAGGAGAAACACAACTTGTGAAAATCTTGCTAGATACTAATATCATTATTGATGATGCTCTAGAAAGAGAGCCTTTTTGGGATGCCAGTGAACAAGTTTTATCCCTAATTGAACAAGAGCAAATTCAAGGTTATATCTCAGCTTTAACTTTTAGCGATTTTTATTATATCATTCGTAAAGCCAGAGGTGCAACTTTTAAGCTAATCAAAACGATTAAAGGTGATTAACTATGGCATCCGTCAATTCCGATACATCGGAAAGCACAATAGAATCATGCGTCACGGTGAAGGCAGTTGCTTGCAAAGCACGTAATAAAATATTACGTGCGCCGTTGACATCGCGAGAAATTTGAGTTCCGCAATGTGGGCATTTAAAAACTTTATTCCCACCTAATTTTTGATGAATATGACCGCAAGCACCACAAGTTTTAGAGGTGTAAGACTCATTACATAAAACGACAATTACACCTTTCTTTAATGCCGATTGTTGAAGATGTTTCTCAAATCGGTAATGAGAAAGAGTTAACATTTGCCGGACTGACTTACTGTTAATTCTACGTTTCTTACCACTCCGTTTCTTGAACACCATTTGACTGGAATCAAATGTGGGTAGAAATATGACTTTATACGAATTAACTAACAAGTTAACAGCTTTATTATGTAAATCCTTAATCAAATTTTGGATTCTTTCTCTAACTCGGTTAGCAGCAATACGCATCTTTCTACGTTGACGACATGAGGTTTTGGTGGAACGACTGATTAAATGGTCAAGGTGCTGACACAATCTTTGAATGCGTCCGATATCTCCCTTGCCCAGAAGAGGCAGGGGGCAGGGGGCAGGGGGCAAGGGGGAGAATATTTGTACCTGTCTCTTCCCTCTTCCCTCTTCCCTCTTCCCTCTCCCCTGCTCCCCTGCCTCTTCCTCTCCCCCCTGCACCCTGCACCCTGCCCCCCTGCCTCTTCCCTCCCCCATCTTTTTTGGCGCGATGAAAAGCATCATACGCTTCAAAACAGGCTTCTTGTCTTTGATGTCCGGGGATGGTTTTCACCCAATCGGGAATGTTCTCTAGTTGCTGTAATATTTTGTCCAATGACTCGGCTGAACATTTCTCAATTCCATCTAAACAACGAAGTAAGCTGATACTTTCATTGTAATAATAACGGTATTGAGCCAACCAGCGTTTCCAGACTTTATGTAGTTCCTGACTCGGATATAGTCTGATTTTCTGTACACTGTTGGGTTGCGGCTTGGTCGATTTCGAGCGCGAATGCCGGGTTTTCTGTTTGTAAGTCTTCTTTGAGTTTTGATTTGTATTTTCTAAGTCCGTATAACCGTGAAGAGAAACAATGGATGATGGACAACATATCTTGTACAAGTTCGGCTTCGGGAGAGAGTTTGCGGTCATTGAGAACCACGAGTTCACACTCAAATTTTTCGCATAACCACTTAACCAATTCGTACCCGAATCTAACGAGTCGGTCAGGATGGGCAACGATAAGACGTTGGATATCACCATCGATGATTCCTTCCAGAATGGCGAGGAATTTTTTCCGTCTAAAATTGAGTCCACTGCCAACTTCTGAAATGATTTCTGCCTCTGGACATCTTGCGCGTAAGTGCTCAAGTTGTCGTAGTAGATCATCTTGTTGTCCATGAGTCGAGACTCGTCCGTAGCCAACAGTTCTAATTGTCTTGGGCATTCCCCCGATTTTTTCAACTTCATCGAGGACAAATCGCCTCTGACCGCCTGGTGTACGGATTGCCCTAAGCTTGCCTTCATTTTCCCACCTTCTAAGGCTGGAGACATGGACACCAAGGATTTTCGCTGCTTCCTTGGGGGTGACATGTTGCATCAACACCTACTTAACTCAACTTCTCTGAGTTTAGCAGAATTTATATAGATTTAGTCTATTTGAGCAAAGATTTTTTAATTAGTTGCACGTCGAGATTGGACACTTACTTATTTACGTCAGTTAGTAACATTCTGTCAAATTGCTACGGTAGACCAGGCTGTAATTAGAATGGCTCTCACAGCCAATTTTAGAGATTTTGAAGATGCTATTCAATACTCAACGGCTGTATCAAATCAATTAGATGTAATTATTACCAGTGATCTTCAAGATTTTCCTGTTTCTACACCACGCATTCTCAGTCCTGAGCAATTAATTCAAGAATTCAATTAAATCATCAAATCATGCACCTTTCTGAATAATCAGGTTATCTGTCCATGCAGTTCAGTTAAGCTTTTTGTCTTTTAGCCAATTCAACTAGCTAAACCTATATTCCTGAATTATCAGATTATTCCTCAAGGTAATAAAATTAGTATAGTATTACCAGTAAATCAAGATAGAATATCAGATAAGGCTGTTATCAGCAAACAATATGATCCTGTGCATCAACCCCCACTGTGCAAATCCACAAAATGGTGACAATCTTCTCTTTTGTCAAGCTTGTGGTTCGGAATTGCTATTACAAGGAAGATATCGAGTATTTCGTCAGTTGGGGGAAGGAGGTTTTGGTAAGACCTTTGAAATCAGCCAAAATAACATCCTCAAAGTCTTAAAAGTATTGATGTTAGATGAATCTAAAGCAGTAGAACTATAAAGCTATTGGTACATTAATTGGTGCAGCATTATTAGTAATTGCTAAATTTGGTTGGAGAGATAATCATCTGTTCCAACCTCAAGTCAATCAACCAGTTGCAACTTCAATACCGACAGAAATACAAACCCATAATTCTGAAGATACCACTAATCATACACCTTCGGTTGCAAATCAAAACACACCAACAGAAATTCCCTCTGGTTAGAATAAGTTTGTGGGTGGAGGTGCAGCAATTTGGTTGCCTATACCAGAAATCCTGGCTTCTGAACTTATTCGTTTTAACTCCGATAACCGAGTCTGGAGTAATTGAATTTATTCTTGATTTTCCAGCCCTTCTACCATATAAAGATAATTAGGAGGTAATAAATTCCAACTTGGTGCTACAACATCTAATAACCACCATTCAAATAACTTACGTCTTCCGTTTGAACCTGG
The DNA here is from genome assembly GCA_963766435.1 of uncultured cyanobacterium. Taxonomy (GTDB): domain Bacteria; phylum Cyanobacteriota; class Cyanobacteriia; order Cyanobacteriales; family Nostocaceae; genus CAVXZH01. The sequence goes on along the minus strand of CAVXZH010000005.1, from coordinate 162,964 downwards.
AAAAATCGCATAACGTTCTAAACAATCTTCTAAAATGCATAATATTGCTTCTATAGCTTGATTATAGTTTCACCACCTGCTTTCCGTGGTTTTATATGTTCGACTGTAAAACTCTCTGTGGCAAATTTTGCCGGACTTCGACAATACTCACAGTAACCACGACCACGAGCGGCAACAACACGTCTAATTGATTCGGGAACTCGCTCTGACATCAGGGTAAGTTAATATCTATAGGTAAAAACTCATTAACCAGCACGTTTAAATCAACCTGACGAAGTTGAGCTAATTGAATTAATGCTTGTGCTCGTTCAGCATCTTGTTGTTCAATGCGGTCAACATATACAAGTAATTCCTGATGCTCTGGCTCTGTAATTTCCCCAACTTCATTTTGCTGACGTAAATAAGATAATCTATTTTGTTCTTCTATAGATAGCCGATGTTGAATAATTTGCAGTAAATTTGTT